>NZ_JAASRY010000002.1 GCF_011761345.1 Thalassobacillus devorans | reverse complement strand
AGCCAGGATCAAACTCTCCATAAAAGTTGAGTCTGTCTTGCTCATGTTTGCACTGCTAAAGTGCGTTGTTCATTTCCTCATATAATGAAGAAATTGTATTGACGTACTGGTTGGTTCGTTCAGTTTTCAAAGATCAATTTTGTACTCCTGTCTTTATCGACAGTAATAGAATTTTAGCATAATACCAAAGAAAGTGTCAATAGTGAAAATGATATTTTCTTAGAATGCTTGTTTCATTAGTCGCCTGCTCAAGAAGCGACAAAAACTATAATACACACTTTTAAATCGATTGTCAACAAAACATTAAAGTTTTATTGTTTTGTTATATAAATAAAAGGGCTATCCCGCCATCATGCGAAATAACTCTTTTGTATCATTAAGCAGCTGTTACATAATAAATGTTTTTCTTTCTTTTTTTCCGGAAAAGATTTGCTGCAATTCTAGCTCCTCGAATATCATCACTTACCACCAGCACTTCTTTTTGACAATCGAATTGTTCTTTGAGTGCCCGTGGAAGGTAACTGAGCGGAATATTTTCAGCTCCCGGAAAAGGAGAATTGTGAGCAGAAATATAATCGCGGATATCTATTACGCAAAACCGTTCATCGAGAGCAATTTGCTGATCGATTTTTTTCAGTTTCCATCTTGGAATTGCAAATCTTGTAACAGCGAGTATCCCTAAACTGGCTGTTATCGCAAACAATAACTCCACTTTTCATGACCCCTTCTATTTATTTAGGTTGAGTTTCGCCGTCCCAGTTCAACATTCCGCCTTCTAAATTACGTACTTTGAATCCTTGCTGATCCAAGTATTGGGCAGCATTCATGCTACGGCCGCCAGAACGGCAAACCATGATGTACTCTTGGCCTTTATCCAAATCTTTTGCTGCCTCTGGAATATCTCCTAACGGAATGTGTTTCGCTTGAGGAATCATTCCTTGAGCAACCTCATCATCTTCACGAACATCAATGATTTTTACATCTTTATTTTCTTTCAACATATTTTGAACTTCTTCAGGTTTATATTCATGAATAGCCATTTGACATTCCTCCTTAAAAACGGTAACCTTCACTAATTTTAAGCAATTTTGTCACATTGTCAAGGGATAGGTGCCGGGGTATGAAAAGTTTGTACAGTTATACTATATCTCATTTGTATCAACCTTAAACAAAGAAAGCCGAGGCAGCCTTTTCAGACTGCTCCGCTTTCTATCAGTTTGCAACAATATTGACAAGTTTTCCAGGGATAGCAATTACTTTTCGTACCGTCTTTCCTTCCAGCCATTCCTGTATTTTTTCATGCTCAATTGCTTCTTTTTCAAGGTCTTCTTTTGAAGCATCTTTGGAAACTGTCATCTTAGCACGGACTTTGCCCATCACTTGAATAACGATTTCCACTTCCTCTTCCACTAATTTCGATTCAGCGTAAGCAGGCCATGATTGATAAGCAATCGAATCTTGGTGACCTAGTTTTTCCCATAATTCTTCTGCAAGGTGTGGAGCTACTGGAGAAAGGAGTTTTACAAACCCTTCTATATATTCTTTAGGTAAAACTTCTGCTTTATACCCTTCGTTTACAAACACCATCATTTGCGAAATTCCTGTATTGAACCGTAGTTCCTCAAAGTTTTCTGTTACTTTCTTGACCGTTTCATGATAAACCTTCTCTAGTGTTTGATCATTACTTCGTTGAATTTTATCGGAAAGCTCTTCTCCTTCTGTTACAATCAAGCGGTATACGCGGTCCAGGAAGCGCCGTGCCCCATCCAGTCCATTCGTCGACCATGCAACCGAAGCATCCAGCGGTCCCATGAACATTTCATACAGACGAAGTGTATCAGCACCATGAGAGTCTACGATATCATCAGGGTTGACGACATTTCCTTTCGACTTACTCATTTTCTCATTATTCTCGCCAAGTATCATACCCTGGTTGAACAACTTCTGAAATGGTTCCTTAGTTGGAACAACACCAGCATCATATAAAACTTTATGCCAGAATCGGGCATACAAGAGATGCAATACAGCATGCTCTGCGCCACCAATATAAATATCAACCGGAAGCCACTTTTTCAACTTGTCATAGTCGGCAAGTTTCTCGTCATTATCAGGATCAATATAGCGGAGATAATACCAGCAGCTGCCGGCCCACTGCGGCATCGTGTTAGTTTCCCGACGTCCTTTCATTCCCGTTTCCGGGTCTGTGACCATTACCCAGTCATCGATGTTGGCCAATGGAGACTCACCCGTTCCGGACGGCTTGATTTCGGTCGTTTTTGGCAGGACAAGTGGGAGCTCTTCTTCTGGTACTGGCGACATGGAACCATCCTCCCAATGAATCATCGGGATTGGTTCTCCCCAGTAACGCTGTCGGCTGAACAGCCAGTCACGAAGACGATACGTTGTTTTCTTCTCGCCTTTTCCTTTCTCCACAAGCCAATCGATTGATTTCTGGATTGCTTCTTCTTTATCCAGACCGTTTAATATCCCAGAGTTGATGTGTTTCCCGTCCCCCGTATATGCTTCGTTCTCGATATCTCCGCCTTCCACTACAGCGATAATCGGCAAGTCATATTTTTTAGCGAAATCATAATCACGTTCATCATGGGCCGGAACCGCCATAATTGCACCGCTGCCATAGGTCATAAGCACGTAATCTGCTACCCAGATCGGTAGTTTATTGCCATTAATCGGGTTGATGGCATAAGTACCCGTAAATACTCCTGTTTTATCTTTAGCGAGATCGGTCCGCTCCAGGTCACTTTTCGCTTTTGCTGTTTGAAGGTATTGTACAACTTCAGATTTTTGTTCGTCTGTTACAATTTTTTCAACCAATGGATGCTCTGGAGCCAACACCGCGTAAGTCGCCCCATAAAGGGTATCTGGACGGGTAGTAAAAACATCGAAGCTTTCGTCAAAGCCGTCAATATCGAAAACTACTTCCGCTCCTTCTGATTTACCAATCCAATTACGCTGCATATCTTTGATGCTTTCCGGCCAATCAAGGTCTTCCAAGTCTTCCAGCAGACGATCAGCATACTCTGTAATTTTTAACATCCATTGCTTCATCGGACGTCTTTCTACCGGATGGCCGCCGCGTTCGCTTTTCCCATCAATTACTTCTTCATTTGCTAATACCGTACCAAGGGCCGGACACCAGTTGACAGGCACTTCATCTACATAAGCGAGCCCTTTTTCGTAAAGCTTCAGGAAAATCCATTGCGTCCATTTGTAATAGTTCGGATCCGTCGTATTGACTTCGCGAGCCCAGTCATAAGAAAAGCCCAGGGATTTTATTTGACGACGGAAGTTATCGATATTCTGTTTTGTAAATTCCGCCGGGTCATTTCCCGTATCTAGTGCATATTGTTCCGCTGGAAGACCGAATGCATCCCACCCAATCGGGTGAAGTACTTCATAGCCTTGCATTCTTTTCATACGGGAAACAATGTCAGTCGCTGTATAACCTTCCGGGTGACCAACGTGGAGACCGGCCCCTGAGGGATATGGAAACATGTCCAGTGCATAAAATTTCTCCTTATCAGAAGAAGCATCTGTCTGGAACGTTTTATTGCTATACCAATAATCTTGCCATTTCTGCTCAATCTTTTTGTGCTTAAAAGCCATCGCTTTTCCTCCATTCTTATCTGGTTCTCAGAGATGATGATTTTCTTATTTCAATATTAGCTTGGAAATATTAGAAAAAACGGCTTGTCGCCAAGCAATTATGGCGAAAGCATTCGTAATTTCTTATACTTTAAACTTTTAACAAAGATATACTTTTTTAAAGTATAAAAAAGCCCCTCATCCCAACACTGGGACGAGAAGCTTACATTCCCGCGGTACCACCCAAATTGACGTCTTATACGTCCTCTTCAGCATCGGTAACGGCGATGGGCCGATAGAAGCTACTCTGTTTCCCTTCTATAACATCCGAGGCGAGTTCATCAGTTACAAGGCCAGCTTCCACCTGCCGCTGACTCTCTGAATTTCTTGCAGTCTGATTACTAATCCTCTTCTACGTCTTTATGAATATATCTATCCGTATCTTAATGAAACGTGAGGGCTTTGTCAAGCAATGGTAAGTGCTTTCACGTCGCAATATCTCTTTTAGTAAACGATAGATGACTGATGGTAAGGAAAATCACCAGGTAAGTAGTCAATACGACAATAGAGAACTGCGGTGTAATCCCCTCAACCAATGTTCTTGGCTGCAAATATTGCGTCAAATCTGCATGGGTAAAAAGGTAATATTTCATAATGGTATATTCCTGGAGTAAGAACACCATTTGCTGACCAGTGAACATCAGGAAAATGGACAGGCCAATAGCAAGAGCATTGGAGCGCGATAACGTGCCAACCATAAAAGCAAATGAGGTCATGATGAACAAATTAACAAATGACAAGCCATAAAGTTTCAAAGACTCTACCCAGATGGATTGCTTCATAACCTCCCCATTATCAACAGTCAACAAAACTCCTTCTCCCGAGTCAAAGAAAATCCATCCACTGATTATTGAGGTGACGTAAGCAATGAGTGCGATGGTTAAAGAAAATAAGAGCACAGCTCCATACTTAGACCATAAGATTTTCCCTCTTTTTACGGGGCGGATCGTCAATAACTTGATCGTCCCCCAGATGAACTCTGAAGCGACTATTCCAGACGCAATGATGACCGTAAACAAAGTGGCAAATGCTAAGTTACTTTTAGAATCCAAGAGAAATTGTCCGAAGCTCCCCCGATCCAGAGGGGGAATATTTTCTTCCAGTCGATGTTCAGCAATCACTTGCTGTTCTTCATAATAAGTTATTTCCTTATCCGTTGCTTCTGGATTACCCGCTTGCTGTTCGTACATTATTATCTGTTGCTGGACCTCTTCCTTCCAAGGCACATTTTCCTGCTGACTATTACCCCAGCTGCTCACAAAAGCGAATAAAAAGACCGATCCGACCAATATTGCAATTAAAATAATAGTGCTGTTTCGCTTGAAAATTTTCATCCATTCATTTTGCAGGAGGCGTATCATTTCAGCCAATCTGCTCACCTCCAGTCATTTCTAAAAATTCATCTTCCAATGTTTTTCGTAACGCAGTTATTTCATAAACAGCTATCCCATTTTCCACAAAGGTACGGTTAAGTTCTGCTGCCTGCTCCTTATTAATGGTCAATTGCAATTGCCCCTTTGTCTCTTCCACATTGTTTACCTCGTAGTGCTCTTCTATTAGTTTCAATGCCTTAGCGGGGTTAGAAACTTCAAATAGAAACGTTTTATTCTGGTGCTGGTCATTACCTTCCACCGAACGGATGGTAATTAATTTACCCTGCTGGATGACGGCAATACGATCACACATTAGCTCGATTTCTGATAGTAAATGACTCGAGACTAATACCGAGACTCCATCCTCAGCTGCAATTTTTCGTAAATACATTCGGAACTCCCGTATACCTGCAGGGTCTAATCCATTTGTCGGTTCATCTAAAATTAAAAATTTCGGCTTATGCAGGATAGCCTGCGCTAACCCTAATCGCTGCCGCATACCTAAGGAATAGGTCTGGACTTTATCATGGATCCTCTTTTCCAGACCAACCTGCTTTACGACATCTTCGATACGTTGCTTTGTTATATTCCCTTGCAGACGGGCGAAATGAATTAAATTCTGGTAACCCGACATAAACTTATACATTTCCGGATTCTCCACAATGGCTCCCACTTGTGAAATGCTTTGCGTATAATCTTGATTTAACCGATGGCCGTCGATCATAACTTCTCCGGATGTAGGCTTTATCAATCCGACCATCATCCGGATTGTGGTGGTTTTACCGGCACCATTAGGTCCAAGAAACCCGGTTACCTGCCCAGGATACAAATCAAGACTCAAGTTATCGATGATCGTTTTTCTTCCCATTTTTTTCGTTAAGTGTTTCAGCTGGACAACTGGCTGCTGACTCATGTTAACTTCTCCCCTTCATATAACCGCTTCATCCAATCCACTAGATTCATTTGGTGATTGCGGCGAATTTCATCAATATTTCCTTGAGCTAGAACTGTTCCTTCTTTTAAAACCACTACTTCATCAAGGAGGGGCTCGATTTCATTTATTTCATGTGTAGTAATGATAAGCGTTTGCCGGTCTAAATCAAGGTACTGAATTACACCTTGGACTATGGAACTTCTAACCATCGGGTCGAGGCCGGAAAATGGTTCATCTAAGAGGATATAGGGTGCATTCCTTGCCAATGTGACCGCCATTTTCACCCTGCCTCTGTTGCCTTTTGACAAGTGTTTTATTTTCTCGTCACCGTCCACCTTCATAAATGAAAGGATATCCATCGCCTTTTGTCTGTCAAAGTCTGAAAACTGACTTTCATAGTAGTCGATCAGCTGTGCTGCATTAAAAAAGGGGTAGAATTGATCAATATCCGACATGTAGGCAACTGTTGCACTTACTTTTCGATCAGCAAGTTTTTCCCCCACGAGTACTTCCCCATTCGTAGGCTTCAATAATCCGGCTATCAGTTTAAACATCGTTGATTTGCCGCTGCCATTCTCTCCGATGACGCCTATAATTTTCCCCTTAGAAAAGTGAACATCCATGTTATGGACAGCTTTTTTCCATAAAAACTTTTTCGATACGTTATTCAGTGTAATCATTTTTTCCCTCTCTTTCCCCTTGGTAATGCACAAGACCATCTACCATTTCATCCAGAGTGAATCCAAGTTCGCTCATATCTTGAACAAATGCTTCGATGTACAACTGCTTCATTTCCGTGCGCAGTTCCTGCAGCCGTTCAAGATTTTCGGTAACGAAAGTTCCTTGCCCTCTTTTTGTTTCCACGATCCCCTGCTGCTCCATTTCCCGGTAGACACGTTGCATGGTATTAGCATTTACTCCGGTTTCTACCGCCAACTCCCGGACAGAAGGCAATTTGTCTCCAGCATTGCGTTCTCCACGAATGATTTCACTTGAGACTTTATCGATCAGCTGCTGATATATCGGCTTATCCGGCTTGAAGTCCATTACCATGCCTTACACCTCTACCTTTCGATCCAATACCACAACACTCACCACATATAGCAGGCCAACCGTCAGCGCCCATGCTGCCACTTCACCTAATACAATAGGAAATCCTCCTGTTACGCCTCCATGAACGGTCATTCCAAAGACATTCAAAAAGTCGCCTGTCAAACCATCAATGTTAATTTGAACGGTGCCCCACCCGGCTATCTGTTCATAGAAAGAGGATTCACGTATCCAGGATGTAACTGCCATTAGCGAAATAAATAATAGGATAGAAATGAGAATACTTAGACCTCCGAGATATGTTTTCAACACCTGATGGAGTACCCATAAAAACAAAAGAAATACCGCCAATAATATTGCCTGGCCTAATATAAAAATGTTTGCGATGAAGACAACCAGAGCCGTTTCTCTCAACGACAAGATGATCCAATCTCCTGCAGTAATTATTGTAATCAGCCCAAACACTGTCATGGAAACAGTCATAAAGGAGAGGGATTGAAGAAACTTTACGCCGACAAGCATATATGTCGACTGGGGATTATGGAGAAATAACTCCAGCTGATCCGCCTCCCGATTTAAGCTGAACATGACTAAAGCAGCAAGAATAAACATATGAAGAATCAGCACCATAGCAGTTAACATGAACAGCTGAACGTCTTCTACCATGCCAGAAACCCCGACTGCAAAGCCTAATCCCACCAACAATAGTATTAAATAGTAAGTTTTCATTAATGTCCATTCCTTTTTCCATAATCCGGTAAAAGCTTTTCTTTTCATATATGCCACCCTTTTGTATTAGTGTACTAGTTAGATAGTACACTAATACAAATGAAGAAGCAATGTTATTTTTACAAATAGGCTCTGTTAAACTTCGTTGTTGATTAATAGGTTTCTTTCACAATAGGACGAAAAGTCGAAGGCTTGATTTCGAGATATTGTTTGGGAGTATAGGGGCGTGGGGGAAGGATTCAAGTCAGAGATTTAACAGAGCCTACAAATAAAAAACGGCCTATACGGCCGTTTCATCGATGCTCCAGATCATTTTCGTCCAATATCATATCATTCAAACATTGACTTACTTGGAGATGGAGGCGATGCAATTGATCTTTCTGCTGATGATTTGCGCTGTGCATCAATTTATCAATTTCCACCTCTGTTTGTTCCAGTCCCTGCTGTGCTTCTGTATAACTTGCTGTGATTGGATATCCATTTTGATTAGCAAGGGACAACTCATACTTCGCTTGCTCCAACCGTTGCCTCGTCTCCTGGATCATCGTTTCAATCGACTCTCTGGTCGCCATAGCTATCACCTCACCCATTAGCTTGGTTAAATCTGATTTTTTCATACACGAATATTGGTATCCCAAGCGTTCCATGCTAAAATTATTTCACCACTTTAGAGAGAAAGAGGAATCTATATGACATTGAACACGGTACTGGCTTTTGCTCATCAGGTGATGAAAGCAGCCATCAAGGAAGGTGATACCGCAGTAGATGCTACCTGTGGTAACGGCCATGATACACAATTTCTAAGTAATCTGGTTGGCGAAACAGGCTATGTGTACGGATTTGATATCCAGGACGCTGCTATCGCTTCTACTAAAGCAAAATTGACAGAGCAGCAATTCAATCGCGTAACATTGATACACGATAGTCATAAAGAAGTCAGCAGGTATATAAAACCAGAACATACGCGTTTATTGAAAGGGGCCATTTTCAATCTTGGTTATTTGCCAGGCAGTGATAAAACAGTTGTAACGACCCCCACCTCCACGTTAACTGCTCTCGAACACTTACTCGAGCTGCTCCAGCCCGAAGGTGTGGTGGTATTAGTCGTTTATCACGGTCATGCTGGCGGCTCGGAAGAAAAAGACCAGTTATTGGACTATGTCCAAACCCTGAATCAGCAATCTTTTCATGTCTTACAGTACGCTTTTATTAACCAGAAAAATACCCCGCCTTTTGTAATTGCCATCGAAAAAAGAAAATAAACCCGGCTGTCGCTTATAGCGACTTGCCGGGTTTCAATTTATGATAGACTTTCGTTTGAAAATGAAAAAACTTGGCTTTTCTCCCGCTTGCGTTTAATAATTCCCGGACAAATACCTTTGCATTTTCAAGCCTGCTAACCTTTCGATCAGCAAGATACATACCGACAAGCCCCTCCTGAATCATCTGATGGAAGTGAACATCCGGAAGTGTTTTAGTCCGTGACTTTGTCTCTTCCACAAAATAAACGAAACGTTTCCGCATCTCTCGTTCACTTTCATAATAGGAACAGAAGTTGAGGTCACCTTCCTCCTCATCCTCCTGCTGGTCAATGTAATAATCCAACAAGATATGAAGACCTTGTAAAAAAGGAAAGTAGCTTTCCGCAACTGTTTTTGCAAGTCTTTCGTTCATCGTTCCGCCTAAGGTATACGAAACCAGACAGAAAATTCCAAGAGTCGAACCGGTACAGGCAGAGAATTCATACCATTTCAACCCTTTAGCTGTTTTCTGTTCGGAAAACCATGTTTGCAGTCTCGGGATGCGTTCTTCTTCGACCACATGTTTGTGGACCTGCAAGTCATTATACAAATCACCTAACTGATTTACATAAGGATGGACAATTGAATAATCCGGCAGCCCTTCCAACACTTTCTGACAGGTAATAACTAAAGATTTCAGGTAACCCCCGTCATTTCGCTCTTCACGGTATTGATAGTAGTCATGCACAGGGTTCCCAGGGGTCAAGGCATCCGTCATTGACTGATGAAGCATTCGGAAATCCTGGGGATCCAGGGAGGTGCTACGGTCACATAAATTATCCAAATAGTCACTGATTGTTTGATAAGCAACGATGAATTTTACCGCGTCTTTCCACCGTCTGCCCGCCAGCATGCTATAGATAGAACCACCTTCGCAGTGAAAAGTCTTGCCCTCTATGCTTGCCAGCGCCTGCTTACGTAATTCTTCATTTGGTATTTTTTGTGCCATGCTGATCCAGCCGTTCAGCTCCTTATGTACTTGCGGGAAAACATGCCGATAAACATTTCTCATCATTGTCCATCCGTTTGAAGGTGTTCGCAAAACCAATGTGTCACTCCTCTTCGTGCGCGGATTGTTCCACTTTTTGCTTCATAAAATCCACAATATGCCTTACCACTGAATCGCGCTCCGGTTCATTCAGAATTTCATGATATAAGTTTGCCCATTCTTTATAACTTTTTTCACTTATGTCCAGCTGGTTGAACCATTTTTTGGTTTCTTTAATGTCGACCATCAAATCTTCGCCAGCCTGAACAACTAATGTTGGCACATCCGGGTAGTCGTTAATTTTTTTAAAAGCATGATTAATCGATCGGACGAATTCCCAATACCAGCGTACGGATACTGTTTCCAACATAAGCGAATCAGCTTCGTCGGATGCGATAACACTCTTATTCCGTGTTACTTTTTCCTTAAGGATCGGTGCTTCTACCTTATATTTAGGATAGACAGCATCCAATACACGGGACACCAACTTCACTGATTTAGTGGGTTCGTCTAAAATACCAAGTCCTGGAGATGAAAGAATGACACCTTTAACATCCGGTCTTTTCTCCTGCAGGGTACGAATAGTAATCAAACCACCCATGCTATGCCCTAGAAGAAAGACAGGAAGCTGAAATTTGGCCGCTTCATCCAGCCAAGCCGTTACCGCCTCGATATATTGATCGAAACGGTCAATATGCCCGCGTCTTCTTGTCGATTTTCCCTGTCCAGGCAAGTCCCCGTAGACAACATGAAACCCCTGTTGTCGAAGAAGGGAAGCAATCTCATCATACCTGCCCGCATGTTCAAACGCACCATGAACAATCACTACTACTCCTGCAGGGTCATCTGCAAGTATCTTTTTCATCGGTTAATCCCCTTTTTCAGTGCTCGAATTTGCTATACTTGTAATAACTATATTATAAGGGGGATATTGATGATTTGCGAATATAAAGGAATGCACCCGAAGATTGCATCCTCCGCTTACATAGCAGAGGATGCGGTAGTGACAGGAGATGTAACTGTTGGAGAGAATGTCAGTATCTGGTTCAAAACAGTTATTCGTGGCGATGTAGCGCCTACTTATATTGCTGATAATGTCAACATTCAGGATTTGAGTATGCTCCACCAAAGTCCAAATAATCCGTTGATCCTTGAAGAAGGAGTAACGGTAGGACACCAGGTTACCCTGCACTCATCTGTTATTAGAAAAAAAGCGTTAATCGGGATGGGGTCGCTTGTACTGGATGGGGCAGAAATAGGAGAAGAAGCCTTTTTAGGGGCTGGAAGCCTCGTGCCTCCAGGGAAAAAAATTCCACCAAGAACGTTAGCTTTAGGGCGTCCTGCCAAAGTCGTCCGGGAACTGACAGAAGACGATTTTGCAGAAATGAATCGCATTCGAAGAGAATATGTGGAAAAAGGGCAATATTACAAAGAACTGCGTAATGACCAAAATTAAAGATACAAAAAGACCCTTCCGCTAACTTGGAAGGGTCTTTTATTTCTACTTTAACAAACCTTTATTCAACCTAAATGATTAAACGAAAGTCAATTTGCTTTCTGGTTTATCTTCGTTGATCAAGTCTTCGATTGGATGACGACGTTCGACAAAGATCTGATGCCATAGCATAAACATCAATACGGTCCATATTTTTCGGCTGTAGTCACCTTTTTCCTGACAGTGCGCCTCTAATAAATGAAGTACATAATCTTTATGCAAGTACTCATCCGTTTCACTTTCAAGAATCAGCATTTTCGCCCAATCATATAGCTCATTTTTCAACCAGTGACGGATTGGAACCGGAAAGCCTAGTTTCTTGCGGTCTAATACATGGTCAGGCACAATTCCGCGGGACGCTTCCCTTAAAATGCTTTTCGTCGTGCTATTGGCTATTTTCAAATCCACCGGAATACTTTTTGCTACATCAAATACTTCCTTATCCAGAAATGGCACACGTAACTCAAGTGAATTTGCCATTGTCATTTTATCAGCTTTTAATAAAATGTCACCACGCAGCCACGTATGAATATCTACGTATTGCATCTGATTTACGAGATCGTAATTTTTTGCTGTGTCGAATAACAGTTCTGTCACTTTCTGATACGGTAGATTCAGATGGTTGCAAAGCAGTTTTTCTTTTTCCACTTCTTCAAACATTTTCGCGTTACCGATATAACGATCTCTTAATGGAGTGGTCCCACGTTCAAGAAAACTCTTCCCTTTTACTCCTTCCGGTAAGATATCAGCTACCCGTCCCAGCAGGTGTTTGGCTGGATCAGGAATAGATTGAAAGACTTTCAAGGATTCCGGCTCACGATAGATGTTATATCCGCCAAACAGTTCATCCGCACCCTCACCCGAAAGGACTACAGTAATATGTTTCCGAGCTTCTCTGGCTACGAAATACAACGGTACACATGCAGGATCTGCCAATGGATCATCCATGTGATACATGATTTTAGGAAGCTTGGCTACATATTCCTCCGGCGAGATAATATATGATATATTCTCCACCCCAAGTTTATCAGCTGTTTCTTTCGCTACATCGACTTCAGAATATCCCTCTCGCTCAAATCCAACGGAAAAAGTTTTGATTCCTGGATGATATTCTTTTGCCATCGCTACTATTAAACTGGAATCAATACCGCCGGATAAAAACGAACCAACTCCAACATCACTGCGCATATGCTTGGCTACGGAATCATACATGACATCCTGAATACGTCCTATCCACTGCCTTTTATCCATAAGGATGGGTTCGAAAGTGGCATGCCAATAACGCTCCAAATTTATTTCTTGTCCCGGTCTCTGAGTAAAATAATGTCCTGCGGGTACTTTCTGGATATTTTCCGTCATCGTCCATGGCTCTGGTACATACTGAAAGCTCAAGTAATGGTTTAAAGCTTCAGCGTCAACCTGCTCTGAATCTTTCACCATAGTCAAACTCTTCTTTTCAGAAGCAAAATATGTACCTTCTTCCTCTACCACAAAAAATAACGGCTTGATGCCAAACGGATCCCGCGCGCCGTAGAGTTGCTGTTCCTGCTTATCCCAAATCAGGATAGCAAACATCCCCCGTAATTCATTGAATGCCTTTTCACGTTTATCATGAAATAAGGCCGCAATAACCTCTGTATCCGACTCTGTACGGAAAGTAAATCCTTTGGTCACTAAATTCTCTCTTAATTCAATGTAATTATATATCTCTCCATTAAATACCATCCAATACCGTTGGTCCTCATAGCTTAACGGCTGTTGTCCGCTGTCTATATCAATGATACTGAGGCGGCGGAAACCAAATGATATATACTCATCATGATAGAACCCTTCTTCGTCCGGTCCCCGGTGGGTAATATAATCATTTTGCCTTCGAAATGTCTGAAGTTTTTCTTCAGTCATCTGTTCCGGGTCATTTCTAATCACACCGATGAATCCACACATAATAAGCCCCCTCTTTCTCTTTACAAAATCTTCATACTTACTTATGAAGTATAACATAGACAAAAAAAGTAAAATAGCCCACCTTTTTTCATATTTATTACCCTGGTTTTAGGCTCCGTTATTCCTTGTTGTTAATTAATAAGGCTTATTCAACAATAGGGCCGAATTGTGGAAGACTCAGTTTCAAGATAGTGAGGGTTCTTTACCATAATAGCGTCAGGGGTGGCTGGGAAACTACTCGCTTTCCAGCTTCATCGCCTAGACACTCGCGACATAAGCAGTCCATCAACGGGAAGAAAAAACACTTCCCTTTTGATGTTCTGCTTATGCGTGTCGTGTCTCCCAAGGCGATTACGCATTCATTTCTTTCCTGCGGGGGAACCGGCAAGCCTGTTCGGTCGTTTTCACTCCCTGTGGGATCTCGCCAGGCTCCTTCTCCCGCGGGAGTCTCGCAGTTTCCCAATCAACCCATCCGAAGGATGGGAGAAAAGAACCCCTGTTATAGGTGAGGCTGTCTTCTACAATCAATAGTTACAAACACGTTTTACAAGTAGCTATCCCTTTGGTTGAAGGACTTTATAACGATGTTTCCGTTTCTCCCATAAACGCAAGGAGGTCCGGGAAATGGCGAGACTCCTCGAAAATACTACGCATTTCCTTCGTGCGGTGTCTATTCAAGAAGCTTATCAAAGTCCTATGGGAGGATAGTACATGGTGAGATCCCACAGGGCTTTAGCTTGAGGAAGCTCACCACATGCCCATGGAAAGCGAGTGATTTCCCGGACCTCCCAATTCCCAACACTATAACGGAAACAGTTTCGTCGAAACTGAGTCTTCAAGAAAAGGGAGCTTAAGTGTAATATCAAAACTGAGATTTAGCAGAGCTTTTAAAAAACGGATCCAACCTATTAATGATTGGATCCGCTTCTTTACATTTATTCGGTTAGCAACTTTTTCAATTCTTCTGCTTTATCCGTTTTTTCCCATGGGAACTCAATGTCGGTACGGCCAAAATGACCATAAGCTGCAGTGTCACGATAAATTGGACGTCTCAGGTCGAGCATTTTAATGATTCCTGCTGGACGAAGATCGAACAATGCACGTACCTCTTCAACCAGTCGCTCTTCACTCACTTTTCCTGTTCCGAAAGTATTGATAGCGATAGAAACCGGCTGGGCAACACCAATAGCATAAGCCAACTGGACTTCACACGATTCAGCAAGTCCGGCAGCTACGATATTTTTAGCAACATAACGTGCTGCATAGGCAGCCGAACGGTCAACCTTAGTGGCATCTTTTCCACTGAAGGCTCCTCCGCCGTGACGGGCATATCCACCATAGGTGTCTACAATGATTTTTCTCCCAGTCAAACCAGCATCCCCTTGTGGACCGCCAATGACAAATCGCCCGGTCGGGTTAAGGAAATATTTAGTATGATCATCCATCAATTCGCGCGGCACCACAGGTTCAATAACATGCCGCTTCAAATCTTCCTGGATTTGCTCCAGCGTAATATCTTCCGCGTGCTGGGTAGAAATTACGATGGTATCGATTCGCATCGGACGATCATTTTCATCATATTCAATCGTTACCTGTGTCTTACCGTCAGGGCGCAGGTAGTCGAGTGTACCATCTTTTCTTACATCACTTAACCGTTTGGAAATCTTGTGAGCAAGAGAGATTGGGAGTGGCATGAGTTCTTCCGTCTCATTATTGGCATAGCCAAACATCAATCCCTGATCGCCAGCACCGATTGCTTCAATTTCACTGTCACTCATACGACCTTCACGGCTTTCCAGAGCGACATCAACTCCACCGGCAATATCCGGGGACTGTTCATCGATTGCAGTTAGTACTGCACATGTTTCAGCATCAAAACCAAACTTAGCTCGTGTATACCCAATCTCTTTAATCGTCTTTCGAACGATACTTGGGATATCGACATATGTACTGGTAGTGATTTCTCCAGAAACCAGTACAAGACCCGTAGTTACAGTTGTTTCACAGGCGACACGGGCGTTAGGATCATTTTTTAAAATTTCGTCTAAAATAGCATCGGAAATCTGGTCACAAATTTTATCCGGGTGACCTTCTGTTACAGATTCCGAAGTGAATAACCGGCGATTCGCAGCCATGCTGATAAATTCCTCCTTTAGTTGTACACAAAAATTAGACGTAACTCCTATCCCAGTACGAATGGGAAACCAACCATCTCTTCCATTTCTATTTTATTTCTCCCCGATTAGGGATAACATGATATTTTATCTCATTAGAGAAACCTGGTTTGCCGCCAAAACGTTTTGGCGATAGCCTTCATATTTCATATACTTTAATCATGTAAAAAAGCTAATTTTATTAAAGTATAAAAAAGAAAAACCTTTCCTTTTAATGAGGAAAGGGGGCTGCTTCCTTTCGCTCTTATCGTTCAAGGATCAATCCTTGCTACAGGTTAGCACCTTTTCACTTCCGTGATGGTTGCTGAGGTTTCATCGGGCCTGTCCCCTCCGCCGACTCTGGATAAGAGAGTATCCGTTCGCACTATATCGTAACCAAATCAGCCGCGCTTGTCAATCAACTGAATCCTGTTAGAATTAGGATTGGGAAGATAGGTGTACCCTACTATAAATAGGAATACTCTTATCGTATAATATGGTTAAAATAAATCTAAGCTTTTCGTTTGATTGAGATCATATCTTACTCTCAAAACAACGTGTCTATATAGTTAGAATAAATATTCAAAAAATATATGACAGTAACAAAAATAGTATGGACTAATACAATGAATGTGTTATACTAATAATCAATTAAAATACTCCCCACTTAAAATGTGGGGTAAATCTTTACGTAAAGGCGGGTTTACGCGATGACGACGATAAATCAAATGTCCCAACTCTCTGACTTGCTGTCTCAAGAGAATGTTTTAAAAAACCTTTCTGTAGCCCAATTAGTGGAAAAAACTTTAAGCCGAAATGAAGGCGTTCTCACATCGACAGGAGCGGTACGTGCTACAACCGGCACATATACCGGACGCTCGCCTAAAGATAAATTTATTGTTAAGGATGAGATTTCCAAAGATACCGTAGACTGGGGACCAGTCAATAAACCGATTGATGAAGATGTGTTTACTCGTTTATATCATAAAGTGCTTGATTACTTACGCGCAAAAAATGAAGTGTTCATATTTGATGGATATGCTGGGGCCGATGAAAACTATCGACTTCCCATCCAGGTAATTAATGAATTAGCCTGGCATAACCTATTTGCACGACAAATGTTCATTCGTCCAAAAGAAGAGGAATTAACAGGGCATGAAGCAGAATTCACCGTCATTTCAGCCCCTAATTTCAAAGCAGACCCGGCAATTGACGGTACAAATTCAGAGGCATTCATCTTCATTTCATTCAAACATCGCGTAGTTTTAATCGGTGGTACAGAGTATGCCGGGGAGATCAAAAAATCCATTTTCTCTGTTATGAACTATATGCTTCCCCGAAATAACGTCCTTTCGATGCACTGCTCCGCCAATGTCGGGCAGGAAGGCGACGTCGCTCTTTTCTTCGGACTCTCTGGTACAGGAAAGACGACATTATCAGCGGACCCGTACCGTCGTTTAATTGGTGATGATGAGCATGCCTGGTCAGCCAAGGGCGTTTTCAATATTGAAGGTGGCTGTTATGCAAAAACCATTAATTTATCAAACGAAAAAGAACCACAAATCTATGACGCTATCCGATTCGGATCCGTACTGGAAAATGTCATCTTAGATGATGATTCGAGGAACCCTGATTATAATGATACATCATTAACAGAGAACACACGAGCGGCTTATCCAATCGATAATATTGATAACATCGTGTTACCAAGTGTCGCCGGCCATCCCAATACCATTATCTTTTTGACAGCTGATGCCTTCGGCGTTCTACCGCCAATCAGTAAGCTATCGAAAGAACAGGCGATGTACCATTTTCTTAGTGGATATACAAGTAAACTGGCCGGTACAGAAAGGGGAGTCACGTCTCCTGAGGCAACTTTCTCTGCTTGTTTTGGTTCACCATTCCTTCCACTTGCTCCTGCAACGTATGCAGAAATGCTCGGGGAAAAAATCGATCAATATAATACAAATGTATTTCTTGTAAATACCGGTTGGACCGGCGGAGCATATGGGGAAGGAAATCGCATGAAGCTTTCTTACACCCGTGCCATGATCCATGCGGCCCTGGAAGGTGAATTGAATTCCATTGAAACTCATCGGGATGAAATTTTCGGTCTCGAAGCTCCAATGCAAGTGCCGGGAGTCCCTGATGAAGTGCTTATCCCAAAACAAACCTGGAAAGACCAGGAGGCTTACGACCGAAAAGCTAAAGAGCTTGCGATGAAATTCCATGAGAATTTTGAGAAGTTTACCCATGCAAGTGAAGCTATTGCACAAGCTGGCCCGACATATAGAGGCTAGCCTGAACTTTGTTTCCTCATCTCCTCATATAAATAAAGAAACGGATACGTTCCAGAGCGTATCCGTTTCTTTTATGATTGTTTCAGCCATTTACACAGCCTCTCGATTGTTTTCCGATTGATTTTTGGTGGAAAATAGTGATCCGTCTCAGAATATATCCAGCTTTCATATCGTTTATTATATAACTTCATGGCTTCTTGTAGACGAAAGGCATGCTGAACGTCGACATTTTCATCTTTCTCACCATGGATCACCAACAAATCCGCCTCCATCTGATTCAGCTTATGGAGTGGGGTCCTGGCAAGGTAGCGCTCTGGGTATTTTTTAGGTGTACCCCCAGTCACCCGTTTCATCATGCGCCGAAGGTCTTCTCGCTCCCAGTAAGTAAGTGTAACATCGCTGACTCCTCCCCAAACCACCACTTTTTTCACTTGAGGCATTTCAATTGCCGTCCATAATGCCATCACTCCACCACGCGAGAAACCGAAGACATAAATATCCTCCACCACTTTGGGGTGATTCTCCAGCACACGAACACCTGAGTATGCATCATGTCGGTCATTTAAGGCGAAGTCTTCGCTCCCTTCACCGCCCATATTGCCTCGGTAAGTTGGTGCGAATACAATAAATCCCTGGGCTGCAAATTGAATGATTCTTCCTATCCGCACCTTTCCGACGTTTTTAATTCCCCCTCGCAAGTAGAGAAATCCAGGGTAGGAACGATTCTCCTTAGGTTCCACCAAAAAACCCTTCACTTTCAACCCCTGGCTCATATAGGTTACAAGGTGAATATCAAAGCCAGGGTGAGGAGAAGGAAATTTCATCTTGTCCACCACGGATCCATCCATTCTTCACTTTCCCTCCTATGCCCATAAAGCTATTTAGTTATATAGGCATTCACACATTTTTTCACTTTCACATAAACTACATTAGTTATTCTAACCAACATCATACAGGAGGAGCTTTCCGAATGAAAAAAATCCGTTTAGTGGGAGTCTTCATGATGGCAATCTTGCTGACTATCGCTGCAGCAGCATGCGGCCAGCAGCAAACCACCAGCTTGAAGGTAGCAGAAGTCACTCGTTCGATCTTCTACGCCCCACAATATGTCGCATTGGAAAAAGGGTTCTTTGAAGAAGAAGGATTGGAGGTCGAACTGAATACGACCTGGGGTGGCGACAAAACGATGACCGCTCTATTATCTGATGGTACCGATATCGCACTTGTCGGGTCGGAAACATCCATCTATGTGCACGCACGAGGGGCAAATGATCCAGCTGTGAACTTTGCCCAGCTTACCCAAACAGATGGGACATTCTTAGTTGCCAGGGAAGAAGTGAAAAATTTTCAATGGGAAGACCTGAATGACAGTACCTTTTTAGGACAAAGAAAAGGCGGGATGCCGCAAATGGTCGGTGAATTTGTGTTGAAGAAGCACGGGATCGACCCACAAGAGAATTTAAACCTGATACAAAATGTAGATTATGCTAATATTCCTAATGCCTTTGCATCCGGCACTGGTGATTATGTCCAGTTATTTGAACCGACGGCAAGTATCTTCGAGCAAGAAGGTATTGGACATATCGTTGCTTCATTCGGTGAAGAGTCAGGGCACGTCCCATATACAGTTTTTATGGCAAAAGAAAGCTTCATCAAGGAAAACGAAGAAGCAATCAAAAAATTCACCAAAGCTATATACAAAGCACAACAATGGGTGGAAGCTCAGCCTGCGATGGAAACAGCAAAAGTCATCCAGCCCTACTTTGAGGATTCCGAACTTGATTTGATTGCCACCGTAGTAGATCGCTATAAGAGCCAGGGCTCATTTGCGACAGATCCGATCTTAGATGAAGAAGAATGGAACAACTTGAAAGTGATTATGGAAGAAGCCGGGGAACTCCCAGAAGATGTTGGTCATTCTACTTTAGTAAACACCAGTATTGCAGAAGAAATAATCAACGAATAGGAGGATCCCTCATGCCATTGTTGTCCGTCAACCAAGTCTCTCACCACTATTATTCCAAAAAAGATTATACCAAAGCTCTGGAGAATATCTCATTTACATTGGAACAGGGGGAATTCATATCAATCCTGGGACCAAGTGGCTGCGGGAAAACGACATTACTATCCATTGTTGCTGGTTTAATTAACCCGACGAGGGGTGAAATCATACTGGATGAAGTCTCTGCTGCAGAACCTGGCAATAAGGCACATATGGGTTATATGCTGCAGCAGGATTACCTTTTCCCTTGGAAGACAATTAAAGAAAACATAATGCTTGGCCCGAAAATAAATAAAACAATAGATAACTCGATTAAAGAACGGGCAGACCAGATGCTGGAGGAGGTAGGCCTGCAAGGAATCGGAGATTCTTATCCAGATGAACTTTCTGGCGGGATGAGACAACGTGCCGCCCTGGCACGGACATTAATAACCGAACCGAAGCTCTTATTATTAGATGAACCCTTTTCGGCACTGGATTTTCAAACAAAGCTCCGGTTAGAAGATTTCGTTTCTCAATTGCTAAAACAATATAACAAAGCGGCATTGCTCGTTACCCACGACATCAGTGAAGCGATTGTTATGAGCGACCGCATTATCTTATTAAAACCACGGCCAGGAGAGATTAAACAAGTTTTCCGAATGCCTCCTGAATTGAGGAAAATATCTCCTTTCCAGGCACGTCAGCACCCTTCATTCCAGGCTATCTTCGACGAAGTGTGGAAGGAGATGAGTGCGCTTGAAAAATACTGAATCAGCTAATCGCGAACTCCACAAGGCCTATGTGAGGAAACTAAAGGTAGAACAACGCTGGATCCGTTTTTGGCAGATTTCGATTTTTATGATATTTTTCAGTTTTTGGGAGTTGGCCAGTAGATTAAAATGGATCGATCCGCTTCTGTTCAGTGCACCAAGCAAAATCTACAAGTTATTCATTGCCAAGGCAAGCGACGGTTCCTTATGGATGCATATTAACGTCACCTTATTTGAAACGGTTGCGGGTTTCATTATCGGCACCTTTGCTGGAATACTGTTAGCGGCCATGCTATGGTGGTCTACTCGTTTTTCAAAGATCATCGATCCCTACCTTGTCATCCTGAATGCTATGCCAAAAGTGGCACTCGGACCCATTATCATCGTTGCCCTTGGACCAGGATATATTTCGATCATCGCCATGGGCGCGATCATTTCTATCATTATTACAACTCTGGTTGTCTATAATGCTTTTCAGGAAATCGACAGTAACTACATCAAGGTATTACAGAGCATGGGGGCATCAAAACGTGTATGTTTTAAAGAAGCGATATTCCCCGCCTCCTTCCCGACAATGATTTCCTCGCTTAAAGTAAATGTCGGTCTTTCATGGGTCGGTGTTATTGTTGGGGAATTCCTCGTATCAAAACAGGGGTTAGGCTATTTAATCATCTACGGGTTTCAGGTGTTTGACTTTACATTAGTATTATTTTCTTTATTGGTCATCGCTTTCTTTGCAGCTATCATGTATCAGCTGGTAGAAAAACTGGAAAAGAAACTGATAAAGCATTAATTTTAAGCCTCTGTTATACGTTTTTGATAATTTATCATTAGAAGCCTCTTTAACAAAAGGGCCGAAAAGTCGAAGACTTGATTTCGAGATATTGTGGGGTCCGTTGCCGAATCCGAAGAAAGGGCGGCTGGGAAACGGTTCGCTTTCCTGTGGGGGAGCCGCCGAGCCTCCTCGGTCGTTTCACTCCCAGTGGGGTCTCGTCTGGATCCTTCTCCCACGGGAGTCTCACCGTTTCCCGCCACCCAACTATCAAGAAGCTTAACGGACCCACGCATACCTGAGTCAGCGTCCCACATCCCCAAGCTTCCTTTTGCGAGACTCCTCGAAAATGCTACGCATTTCCTTCGTGAGGTGTCTATTCAAGAAGCTTATTCAAAGTCCTATGGGAGGATAGTACATGGTGAGATCCCACAAGGAAGCTCACCGTACGCCCATGGAAAGCGAGTGATTTCCCGGACCTCCAAACCGTTACTACCGTAACGAAAACAAATATATCTTGAAACTGAGTCTTCCATTAAAGGGAGCTTTATCTGAAATTCATGGTAAGAAGGTATGTAATGCCAAAAAGTCGTTCAACCGGGACAGCAGGTTGAATGACTTTCTTTACATTAACACATCTTTTTCTATTTGCTTCATGTGGTAGAAATATCCTTTTTTATCTATTAATTCGTTATACGTACCTGCTTCGATCACTTTTCCTTGCTCCATAACGATAATTTGATCCATTTTTTCAAGCCCTGTCAAGCGGTGGCTGACTAAGACGAGCGTATCGTTTTGGGCCTGGTGTAACAGGTGGGCATAAATGTTTTTCTCTGTCAGCGCATCAATCGATGAAGCTGGTTCATCTAACAACCATAAACGCTCTCCTTTTAACATCGCCCTTGCAATGGCCAGGCGCTGTTTTTCACCACCAGAAAGGTTCTCCGCCTTTTCTAATACCTGATCATCTAAAGAAAATTGCTGTAATTCTACTTTCTTCAGTACTGAATTCAACGTTTCGTCAGTCAAGCTGTTATGTGCAATCAGTAAATTTTCCCGGATCGTACCATAAAAGAAATGGTTTTCTTGCAGGACCACATTCGTTTTGCTCCACAAGTCATCTTTGGAGATATGATTAACCTCGCTGTCTTCAATATAGACCTCTCCATTATCAGTACCGAAAATTCCCAGAAGCAATTGCAGCAGGGTGGATTTTCCTGAACCACTGGGACCAACAATCGCCGTCTTCGAGCCGGCAGGCAATTGAAACGATACTTCCTCTATTGCCGGTTTTCTTTCTCCTGGAAATGTATAGGATACCTTTTTAAACTCGATTGCCAGTGCCTGTTTGTTCGGTATCTTTACGGATGAAGGAGGACTAGTTTCTGCTTCAGAACCTTCTACAACAGAATAAAGTCGCTCTGCTGCTCTGCGATTATCTTCCAAATGATCTGGCAGCACAGCCATCGGTGTTGCATTTTCAAACATGGTTAATGTAATCATGACTAGCATTGCCAGAAAGACACCGTCAAGTTGACCTTCTGTAACCAAAAACGCACCCACTGTCAGCACTAGCCAGGAAACCGTAAAAGACGCCATGGAATTAATAGCATGATTAAACATGGCTGTATCCCCTTCACGTTCCTGTTCAAAAATGTAAGCCTCCGATGCATTGGTTAGTTGTGCCTCTTTTCCCTCAAGTTTTCGATATATTTTCAAATCCAAGAACCCATAAAGTAACTCGGTCGCCTCTGTGGACAAATCAGCCCTTGCTTCCCTCATTCGGCTCTTCATTTTTGTCTGCCTGATTGTAAACCAGGCTGGGATAATCAAACCTGTCATAATCAAACCGATAAATATAAGAAGCGCAATCCACCACGAATAGAAAACTACAAAAAAAATCGTGCTTAAAAATACCAAAATTAATAGGATCGGGGGATAAAACACGCGTAAAAAGAAGTTTTGCAAGTTTTCCACATCTCCAACAATCCGTGCAAGTAAATCTCCACTTCGATACTTTTCAAATATGCGGGGAGCCAGGGGTTCAAGTTTCTCAAAAAAAGAGGTACGGATATTACTAAGCATGGTAAAGGTGGCACGATGAGAAAAATAACGCTCGCCATAGCGGCTCAAGGCTCGAAAAAAACCCATCAGTTTCACACCTGCAATCAAAAATGCGAGTGTATATAATGGCGGAGCCAATGCCGCTTTTGATACTAAGTATCCGCTTACCCCAAACAGCACAATCGCTGTCATGCCGGCGAGATATCCGAAAAGAACAGACAGGAAGATATCTTTTTTTTCTGTCACTATTTCCTTTAGAACATATTTCAAGTAAATCATTCCGATCTACCCCCTTGCTGTGCTGTCACCATCTCACGATAGGCAGGTGTACTACTCAGTAATTCCTGATGAGATCCTTGAGCAATCAGTCTACCTTTATCCAAAAAAAGAATTTTATCTGCGTTTTTAATCGTATGAAGACGGTGTGCGACTGTAATAACCGTAGATTTCTTAGCAAGTGCTTCGATTGAGTGCTGTAATATACGCTCTGTCTCCAGATCCAGCCCTGTTGTTGGTTCATCAAACAGGATGATCGAAGGCTTTTTCAAAAAGGCTCGAGCTAGTGCAACCCGTTGCATCTCCCCGCCAGAAAGCCCCCGGCCCGCTTCACCGATTGCAGTATCCAAACCTTGTTCAAGAGAGTGGAGGAGCCCGGAAATTCCTGCTTGTTCAGCAGCCCTCTCCACTTCTGTTCTTGTAACCTCTTTCTCGATACCGATAGCTATATTATCTGCAATTGTACCTGCAAATAAATAGGGGTGTTGTGAAATATAACTTAATTGCTGAAACCATGCCGCTTCTTCGTAATCATATAACTGCTTGTCATCTACTTTTATTCTGCCTTTTTCGGGAGTGATCAACCCGGCTATCAAATAAAGGAGTGTTGTCTTTCCTGAACCACTTCTACCTGCAATTGCTATTTGTTGGTTAGAGGGAAGCTCAACATTGATATCCTCCAGAGAAAATCCATTCTCCTGATACCGAAAACTAATATCGTTCAAGCTAATAGTAGGCGGTTCATTAATTGTAAACCCTTGTCTTCCCCACTCTGGTATGTTTTCTTCTTCTTCTAATTCTTTCGTTATCTTGTCAGCTGCTCCCATACTTCCACGTCCAGTATGGAAAGCACTACCTAAGTCTTTAAGTGCCGTATAAAATTCAGGGGCAAGCACAAGTACAAAGAAAGCTGTAAAGAAACTGATGTTATCAAATACAATCAAACGCAGCCCTGCCTCAAGGGCGATAATCCCAATACTCAACATGGAAATGAACTCTAAGGTCAATGAAGAAACGAAAGCCAGCTTCAGCACTTCCATAGTGGCATCCCTGAATTTGATACTGCTGTTTCTTATTTTTTCCTGTTGCCGTCCAGCCTGACCAAATAATTTAAGTGTGGTCAAACCTTGTAATATATCCAGAAACTTTCCTGAGAATGCCGCCATTTCTTCCATTTTTTCTTCAGATTTAGCCTTCGTTTTCATTCCAATGATAGCCATAAAAATCGGTATAAAGGGAGCAGTAATCAACATGATGACTCCAGTTGGTGTATGGAAATAAAACGCTGTTCCGATGATCATCAATGGAACAATGGAGCTCTGGATCACTTGCGGCACATATTGACTGAAATAGCTATCAATTTCATCCACTGCATCCAGCATCACACTGACTTTCTGCCCTGTTTGTCCTTTAAATGAAACCTGTATAGGGTTTCTGGTATATTTACGTAATAAAGACCTGCGAATATCAGCTTTTACATTAGCAGCCATTTTAACACCAGTCCGCCCACTCCAGTACGTTAACGCAGCCCTTGCAATCATCACTACTAACAAGCCGGCTAAACTTGGCAGAACACCAGAGAATGACAGCCCCTGCAAAAAAATGCTGTCGACCACCGAAACAAACAGATAAGCCTGTCCTATAACCATAGTCCCTGTCAGTAAAGCAATCATGGCCAGCATTACTCGTTCTTTTTTTTGCTGCTTTGCAATAGCTTTTAAGTCAGTCATAAGTATTTCAGTCTCCCATAAGAATATCGTGAATATTTTCACATATATATTATATATCAAATCGACTGTTCAAATAAATTCAAAGGTCTTAATAGAAAACGCCCGTATCCTGGTTAAGGGTTCTTACCGCCGGAAAGGGGATAGCCTTATTCAGCAGAGTATAATAGGGTGACCTTTTTTACATAAGTAAAGCTTAGAGCCACTGTGTACTCTAAGCTTTTTTGATACTTAAGGTTATTATGCGTCCTTTTCTTATAGCAATTGCATTTTTTCGATGTATTGCAAACTACTAGGTAAAACTCCATCTTTCATCATAAAACTGAAACGCTTATTTTTTTTAATGTTTACTGGCAATGCATCAAAAAGTACCGGTCCCTCTGTTTCAAAATAATGCTCCTGCTTTTCAATGGATTCGATTCTTGCGAAATAGATGTTTTTTATAATCGTACCACCTTTACCATCCACATGATATTGCCCAAGGTACACCAATTCTTTAATATCTGCCCCTGTCTCTTCTTTTACTTCTCGATAAGCTGCTTCTTCTGCTGTTTCACCTGTTTCGACTTTTCCGCCTGGAAATTCAATACCACGATCCTTATGCTGGGTGAGCAGCCATTTATTTTTGTAACTGCATATCACCCAGACATGCTTAGGGTTTTTGGAAAAAGGGTGATTATCAAAAGATAATTTTACTTCATTATTATAGTAATCATAAAATGTCTTCATCGCCGCTTCAACTGCCTTTGACTGCTTCGTTAATTACTTATGTTCTATCTCCTGAATTCGCCACTCGCCGTCATATATAAAGGTAATGGCAATTTTATAGTCACCGTAAAGTTCATTATTATTCTTTTGGATGACCTTCTTATGATTCTTATCTATATCGATGGTATCATAAGGTTGGCCATTTACAAACCAAGGCGGCGTTTCTGTTGGAAGAATATAAAGACCTGATTGCTTTTCTTTATAATAAAAATCAACATATTCTTTAGCGGCTTGCCTTGTCGCAATTGGCTCAAACCCATCAAGCAATGCTTCTTTACTGTCATAATTTAAAACTTTATAATTTTCGTCTGTCTCCTGAACCAAATGTTCCATAAACTGGTCCGTACGTTCTTCAATCGTCGCTTTTCCCAGGCTCTCTTTACTTTCCTTCTCATTACTGGAGGCCGTTTTTACTTCCACATCCGTTACGGCTTCCTGATGCATGTTAACTTGTTTAGGTTCTTCCGCATTCAGGGATGCCCCGGTTTGAACAAAAAGCGCTAGCGGAACAGCTATCACAATCGATTTGACCAATTTCGCTGTTGAAGTTTTTTTCATTGTTGTCCACCCCTTGATGTTCTTGTTTTATATAATCAGTATTCCTGTTCCAAATCTTCCATAAACCCTTTTTGCTAGCAGATAATTAAAAATAAATACAAAAAAAACCGTAAACATTATAAATGTCTACGGCCTTCGGTAGAATCATGATTTTCAAGGATTCCCATACTTCCAATATGTTCTTTTGTCTTTTCGTCTCCTAACTCATATACCCTGTGGAATACTGTCAGCAGGCCATCATCAAATTCAGCATTTGGTTCATCATTATGATAATGGCGAAAGGGAAGATGCGCCCTCCAAAATGCACGTTGGTCCGAATTATATATTTCATCAAAAAAGGCGCGAAGTTCCAATACTTCTTCTTCAGTCGCGTAAATTGTGAAGATATCATTATTCCCATCATGGTTGACTGAAATCTCCTGGGAACCAATATTTACGTAATATTTGTTTCTTTCCATGATAACCCTCCTCATCTTACCAATAGTTTTTACAAACTAGAGAAGAATTATCATGATTTTTCTACTTAATAGCTAATGAAAGAAAACGCAGCATCAACAACGATGGGGACAAACTTTGCAATATCCACTGTCCTCATGCAATTTATAGCTTAAACAGCAGCATTTCCTTTCCCGAGTTCCATTTGGCAACTTTGGCTGATAGCTGAAATAATGGAACGGGTTCTTCTCTTCTCCAAAACTGGAGCCATCCAATTCATGTACGATGAAATGAAAATCATCACGGATTTGTGCCATCCGTTCTTCATCAAAATGATTCTCAGCATAGCGTTCATAAAACCAATAGAGATATATAGCGAAGTTTTCCCATAATACGCTCATGGATAGTCTGGTCAATTGGTTGATCTGAAAAAATATAGGTCGGACATGTTCCGAGAATAATTCGGTCAGTTGATCACGTAACCAAGCGTGACGGTTAACCGCCACAGGTTCCTCTGCGTCCTTAGAAACAAATGTAAGCTTCGGAAACCACTTCTTCTCCTCATCTAGACGTACGAGCCTTATATTCTCCGGTCGATAATCCGGGCATTTGTCGAACGCCGATATCATCGCCAAAACGCCTGTCACAATATAATAACTGTAACGTTTTGAAAAAATAGACGCTGTAGTCAAGTAAAAATCGGATTCCATAAAAGCATGGATATCGTCTAATTTTTTCTGTAGCGTCTGTTTATCCAATAGCTCGGAAGCATTGATCATCTCATAAGGTTCGATCCCTTTCTGTATTCGTGAAACATATCGGAAGTGGTCTTCCAAAAAGGTTTCTTCTTTTTCAGTCAGTCGAGTCATTGTATTCACCTCAATGCACTGTCCATTCCATATAGTATAAGTTCTTTTTTTTGCTAATATTCCAATTATAAGTCTATGGGGCTCGGTGAACTGTGTCAATGAATTTGATAATCATTTTCATTCACGAAACTTAAAAAAATATGGAAATTTTGTGTCGTGAGATATGCTCCCATCTATATTAAAAAATTAGTAATTCAGCTTATATGCAGTTCCTTGGAAAATGGTTTCATAAAAAAAACGAGTATGAAACCACAAAGTTACATACTCGTTTTTCCCTTTAAAAATCATATTCTTTCAATATTTTTTTGGTGATCAGCTGATATCCTTCTTCTGTCGGGTGCAGCTCATCGCTGAAATACTTATCCGACTTCTTATCGAATAATCCATTCGTTTCAATGAATTTTGTTCTACTATAATCACTAACGATTTGCTGACTAAGGCTGTTCCAATCTCGCACCACTTGATCTAATTCTTCAGAAGAAGGAAATGGGTTGTAGAGGCCTAAGAATAATATAGGAGCTTCTGCATTCTTGTCACGTATTATCGTCAATATTTCATTTATGTTATTTTCATAGTCTATTTTTCCTTGTTCGATACGTTTTTCATAAACCTTCGCAAGATCACCGCCATTACTATGAATTAAATCATTGGTTCCGATAAAGATGATAAAGTAATCGGCATCTTCTATATTTTTCGTCACATTCTCTTTATCCAACTGCTGCAGTAAGCCATCGGACTGCTGGCCGGGAATACCATAATTATGGACCGTTACTGGACCTTCGTGATTTTTACTCAATAAGGTTTGCAGATCGCCTACATAGCCATTCCCTGTATTATCCCCGACACCATAGGTGAGCGAATCTCCTAAGGCGACTAATTCCTCCTGCTTTTCCGCTTTTTGTTTCTGATTTTGTCCAAGAAAATAAGTAACCGCTGCGATAATGACCAAAATGATTGTGATTGTTATAAGTAGTTTTTTCATAGGCCCTCCTAGAAACTGTGAAATACCCTTCCCTTTATGAGGATAAACCTCTCCCCAAAAATTGGAATGTCTTTCATTAAGTTTCTAAGATTTAAAACTTAGCTTATATCAGGTTGGAATATATAAGAATTTTGGGTCACAAATTGCAAATACTCTTCATCCACTTTAAAACCTATCCCTGGATCCAATGGGACTTTTATTCTTCCTTGTTTGACTTCAACCTCCGGTATGATCAAATCCCGTTCCCAAAAACGGGCAGAAGCAGATATATCCCCAGGAATAATGAATCCATCAAGGGACGCCAGCGCGATATTATGAGCCTTAGATATCCCGGACTCCACCATCCCTCCGCACCAGACAGGAATATTGTTTTTTCTACTCCACTCATGGATTGCAAGTGCTTCCGTCATCCCTCCCACACGGCTGATTTTAATGTTGATTATTTGGCAGCTCCCCATGAGAACTGCCTGTTTGACATCAGCCAGAGAGGTTAAACTTTCATCCAGGCATAGAGGGGTATCCAACTGATTTTGCAACTGTTGGTGAAGATAGAAATCTCCGGGACGAAATGGCTGTTCAATCATCATCAAACCCTTGGAATCCAGTGATTGTAAATAAGGGATATCCTTTTCTTCATAGAGACCATTGGCATCAATCATGAGAGGAAGAGAAGGAGCATAAGCTTTGATTTCGTCAATCATCTGCCCTTCTTTATACTTTTCTATTTTCAGCTTATAGCGCCTGTACCCTTCGTTCTGATAGTTAGCGATCACTTCTTCAAGCTTATCCGCAAGGCTCAGTACAACACCCGATTCCACATACGATCGACTTCCACCGATCAGCTGGCTGAGACTTTTGTTTAATTGTTTTCCATACAAATCCCATAACGCTGCTTCTAACCCGGCTTTTGCCATGCGATTACCCTGCCAGATTGACAATTGGCTGGCCATGTTGGATGGATGGACAATTTGGTGCCAATTAACAGCAGGAAGGAATATTCGTCTTAATACCAACCAGGCGGATTCGCTTGTTTCTGACGTATAAAAGGGGGTAGAAAAAGCTGTCACTTCTCCAAAACCCTTTCTTCCTTCTATATCCATTATTTCTATAATAATTAGCTCCCGGTCATTGACCTGGCCGGCATGTGTCTGAAAGGGATACCTCAGGGGCATCTCAATTTTACGCATGCGAATCTCTGCTATATTCATCCTTTGTCACCATCAACTTTTCGTAAATACAGGAGTTCCCGCCTCATCAGCTTGTTAGAGGCATTGCGAGGAAGCTTGTCTACAAAGTGAATCTCCTTCGGACATTTATAGCTTGCCAGTTCACTATTACAAAATTGAAGCACATCCTCTTCCCGAATTGCACCACTAGTATCGGAAACTATAAATGCGACAGGTACTTGTCCCCATTTTTTATCCTTTATGCCTGTAACACCAGCCTCCCTAATACCTTCCATCCCTGACAGTACACTTTCTATCTCAGCAGGATAGATATTTTCCCCGCCCGAAATAATCAAATCTTTTCTCCTATCGACCACGTGAAGGAATCCTTCGTTGTCCTGATAGCCAAGGTCCCCGGTTGCAAGCCATCCATCTGACATAACCTCAGCAGTTGCTTCCTCCCGTTTATAGTAGCCAGTAGTCACCATGGGTCCCTTCACTTTAATTTCGCCCACTTCCCCCATGGCTGCGTCGATTTTAAGACTTGCTGTACTTAAGGGTTTTCCAGCTGATCCGAGTTTCCTCAGAGCATCTTTAGGATTTAAGGTAACTATTTGTGATGCCGTCTCTGTCATTCCATAGGTTTGGAAGACCGGGATCTTTTTATCTTTCGCTTTTTCTAAAAGCGGCTTTGGCGCTGGTCCACCTCCCAGCAGTACCCCGCGGAAATAGTCAGGCAGCTGCTGCTCTCCTAACTCGCTCATCATCCGCTGCAACATGACGGACACTGCCGATAACATGGTAACACCTGTTTGACGGATGTTATTTATGACCGCTTTTTCTTCAAAACGCTTCATTAACAAAATTGGCATGCCATAGACCACATTTTTAATCAACGCGGAGAATCCACTGACATGAAACACCGGTAAACATACCAGCCATTTCTCAGAGGGGGAAAGACTGAGATTAAGAGCGGAGCTTACTGCACTGGCCCAATGGTTTCCATAAGTCAACTGTACCCCTTTAGGATTACCGGTCGTTCCTGATGTGTACATGATCGTGAAAAGATCACCTAAGTTTATTTCTGTTTGCATATGTGTTGGCTGGGCCTCTTCAAGATGAATTTCCCGAAATTCCACAATCTTCTCCCGACTAAGGCCGGCTCTATGCGCTGCATCGCCAGCTACAGAATGGAATTCCGGTTCTGTAACCATAAGCGCGGCTTCAGCATCTTGCAGTTGAAAAGCAAGTTCTTTAGCTGTAAGACGAGTATTCAGCAATACAATGACTGCACCGATATAACTAAGTGAGTGGATAACGATGGGCATTTCTATCCGATTAGAAGAAAGAACTGCTACATGGTCCCCTTTTTTAACGCCCGATTTTTCAAAATAAGCAGCGTATTGCAAGCTTTTTTCGTGAAGTTCCTGATAAGAGAGGGTGGCACCATCATCCATTTCGATTGCTGTTTCGCCTGGATTCAATTCTGCCTGCTTCAGCAGCCAGTGAGGGATAGTCGTTATCATGTCATAAGCCTCCTTAAATCTTTAAAATAGTCCAATTACTTATTTGTTATGTAAAAAGCTCACTCAGTTTCGAGACTTTAGGTAGCGAATATGGTGGCTGGGAAAACGGATCGCTTTCCGTGGGCATGTGGTGAGCTTCCTCAGGCTTCGCCTTGCGGGATCTCACCGCTCATGTTCATCCCACAGGACTTTGAATAAGCTTCTTGAATTGACACCGCACGAAGGTAGCATTTTCGAAGAGTCTCACCGTTTTTCCAGCCACCTTACGTTTGTTAGTTTCTCGAAACTTCTATCAGAAATAGAGTACTTTTGGAGCAGAAAATACGGTCAATTTACCATTGTAATAGGATACTCATCACAAAATAGGGATGTACTTTCCAAACACGATTTCGAGTATCTTATATGGCAAGGGGCGTGGGGGAACGGGGAGACTCCTACGGGAAAAGAGTTCCAGGTGAGACCCCGTAGAGCGTTAGCTCGAGGAGGCTCAACGAACTCCCGTGGAAAGCGACTCGTTCCCCCACACCCTAAACTATCACAAACATCTCGAAATCAAGTCTTCGACTTTTCGGGCCTATAATTTAATGATCAATTATAACGGTTAACAGAGCCATGTAAAAAAGAGAAGAAAGCATCAGCTTCCATGCTTGTGCACGAACTGATGCTTTCCCCTTTGTTTGTCCTGACTTGTTCCAATTCCGATCAAGGGAAACGCGGGAACTGTTTGAAATCAGGTTTTCTCTTCTCTTTAAAGGCGTCACGGCCTTCTTTTGCCTCATCGGTAGTGTAATAAAGTAAAGTTGCATCTCCACCCATTTGCTGAAGTCCTGCAAGGCCATCTGTATCTGCATTAAAGGATGCTTTTAGGAAACGTAAAGCAGTCGGTGACTTTTCAAGCATTTCCTGGCACCATTGTACGGTTTCTTTCTCCAATTCTTCCACTGGTACAACCGTATTGACCAAGCCCATGTCCAATGCCTCCTGTGCATCATATTGACGGCACAGGTACCAGATTTCGCGTGCTTTCTTATGACCGACAATACGAGCAAGCAGCCCTGCGCCGTAGCCGGCATCAAAGCTTCCCACTTTAGGGCCTGTCTGACCAAAAATGGCGTTGTCAGCCGCAATGGTCAAATCACAAACTACATGCAGAACATGCCCGCCACCAATTGCATAGCCTGAGACCATGGCAACGACTGGCTTTGGAATAACACGGATTAAGCGCTGCAAGTCCAGTACATTCAGGCGAGGGATTTCATCTTCTCCTACATAACCGCCATGCCCACGTACTGATTGGTCGCCACCGGAACAAAATGCTTTGTCTCCAGCTCCTGCCAATACGATGACGCCTATTTTGGAATCATCTCTTGCATAAGTAAAAGCATCCAGCAGTTCGTTAACCGTTTGTGGACGGAAAGCATTACGAACTTCCGGACGGTTGATGGTGATTTTTGCAATACCATCATATGTTTCATAAAGAATATCTTCGTAGTTTCTTTCGTTTACCCATTCAATAGTCATGGAAACTCCTCCTTTAAAACGCTTTCCGCTTTTTATTCTAGCACGAATTCGCTGACAATTTCAGCAAAAAGCTTCGGTTGTTCGACATGAACTGCATGTCCAGCCTCCCGGATCACGTGCAGCGAGCTATCTGATATCTTGCTTTTCATACGTTCATTGATAGATACAAACTTCTTGTCCGACTCGCCCACAATCAGTTGGACTGGCAATTCCAGCTGCTCCAACCGTTCCCACCATGATGGCTGGACACCAGTTCCCATGCCGCGGAGTGACAGGGCTAAACCATCTGCAGACTGGCTCAACCTTTCTTCCCGAATTTTTCTTTTCACTTTCTCCGGGAGTCTTCGTTGGGAATCAAATAGGGGAAGGTTTTCCCAAAAGTCGACAAATGATAAAATCCCTTCATCTTCTAACTTTTTGGCCAGTCTTTCATCCTTACTAATCCTTGCTTGCTGATCCTCATTCGATTCCAACCCGGGAGAGGCGCTTTCTAATATAAGTTGTGCGATATAATCGGGATATAATGCCGCAAAGGAAAGAGCCGTTCTCCCTCCCATGGAGTATCCTGTCAGATTAAAAGTTGAAAGATTTAATTCGTCTGCTAAGCTCTTCAAATCATGACAGGCACGTTTCATCGATAATTTGTGACCGGTGTTATAAATCGTTTTTCCATGCCCGGGCAGGTCAATCGTTATCACTTGAAACCCCTTTTTTATTAGTAGCCCAGCTACGTCATCCCACGTCCGAGTGCTTCCGGTAAAACCATGCAGAAACATCATAGGAAGTCCTTGGCCATTGATTTCCACCCAGTATTTTGTGCCATCAATTGTATAGTACATAACGATCAACCCTTTAACTGTTTGCCAATCGCTTCTTTGACACTTTCCCATTTCGCCCTATGATAAGGAACATTTTCTTCTCGTCTCGTCCGGACCTCTATCACCGATAAACCGGATGAAACATAACTTTCAGCCAATGCATTTGTATATTCATCCCAAGATTCTGCAAGGCAATAAGAGCCGCCATAAGCTTCCACAAATGGTTGAAATTCAATGCCCATGGGAGTACCGAACAACTCCTCATAATGTTCAGGATGGCTGGCTTGGGGCAAGTAGGAAAAGATACCGCCTCCATCATTATTTATCAGAACAACAGTGATGTTAAGGTTCTTTTGTTTAGCAATCAACAGCCCATTCATGTCATGGAAAAAGGATAAATCTCCAATCAGCAATGTTACCGGTTTACCATTGGCACCTGTACCCAGGGCGGCAGACACGACACCATCAATTCCGTTTGCGCCCCGGTTAGCCATGATATCGACTGCTTTTGGCGTGGTCATGAAGAAAGTATCAACATCACGGATAGGCATGCTGTTTCCGACATATAAAATAGACTGGTCAGGTATCACTTCAGCAAGCTTTACTACTGCATGTCCTTCATTCATTCCTTCTTCAGGTGATTCCGCAAGCAGCAGATCTTTCGCAATCTGATTCATATTCTTCCAGGTTTCAAGCCAGCTATTTTCCACAATAGGCTGATCCAGCCGTTCAGCTAACTGCTCAGCAAAAATAACAGGGTCGGCATAGATAGCTGTAGTCTCGACGCCTGCTGGTTCACGGTAGCCTGCCTCCGGTTCCACTATGAAGTGAAGCGGGGCATTCAAGGAAGTCAGCCACTGCAAGTAAGGCTTAGAAACCGGCATCGCTCCGAAACGAATAATAAACTCCGGCTGCAGTGTCTGTTTAATTTCATCATGCTTTAAAATAGCATCGTACGTCTCGATGATATTATTTTTTTCATACTTATTTGCTCTAAGCTGGGACAGTGGGTCTGCCAATACAGGAGCGCCGATACGCTTAGCCAAATAGGCGAGGGCTTCACCAAGCACAGGGTCCATCTGCGGTCCGCAAACAATGAGTCCTTTTGAAAACCCTTTGAGTTTTTCAATCAGACTATCCAAATATCCACGATCTATTGCCCGCTTGCCAATGACCGGACTCCGTTCTTTTGTAGCACTGTCAGCTTCCCATAAACCTGGTAAAGTAAAGTCAGGTATCAGCGGTTCCCGTAACGGAAGGTTGATTTGGACCGGGCCATCATTCCCAAGAATAGCTTCCTGAACAGCACGGCCAGCGGTAGTCTTTGCATACTGGAGCATTTTTTCGCTCCCTTCTGGCAATGCAAGGTCATGGAACCACTTTACGTACTCCCCGTACAAGTTCAGCTGCTCTATTGACTGGGGAGCCCCTACATCCCGAAGCTCATGAGGCCGGTCGGCAGTAAGTACAACTAAAGGAATCCTGCTGTAGAAAGCTTCAATCACAGCAGGATAATAATTGGCAGCAGCGGTACCGGAAGTACATACCAGCGCTACAGGTCTTCTTCGTTCTTTTGCCATGCCAAGAGCAAAGAAGGCAGCCGAGCGTTCATCCAGGTTAACCCAATGATTAATTTCATCGTATTCAGCACAGGTCATGGCGATTGGAGTAGAACGAGAGCCAGGCGATATAACTACATCCCGTACCCCCGCCTCCACTAATCCTTGCACAAACTTGGCCATGTACCTGGTCAGTGTCTCGGTGTGTTCCATTATGCTCCTCCTAGTACGGCTAACATCGGTGTAAACTTTATTGCTGTTTCTTCATATTCCATTTCGGGATCCGAATCTTTTACTACGCCACATCCTGAAAATAGGGATGCCCTATTCTGTTCAATCAATGCAGATCTAATGGCCACGGCGAATTCCCCATTTTGATTCGAGTCGAACCATCCTACTGGACCGGCATACCAGCCTCGATCAAGGGGTTCAAACTCCCGGATATATTCAATCGCTTCCTCTTGCGGCAATCCACCTAACGCCGGTGTTGGGTGGAGACGGGCAACGACATCCAATAATGTATGTCCCTGCTTTAATCTTGCCCTTACTGGTGTATAAAGATGCTGAAGATTCTTTAATGGATAAAGTACAGGCGAAGCTGGAATATCGACGTTTTCACTGCAGGCTTCAATCGCATCACGTATCATTCGCACAACAAACTGGTGCTCCTCCAGATTCTTTTCGTCCGCCAGCAGTTCCTGCCCCAGCTGTTCATCCTGTTCGGTTGTTTCCCCGCGGGGGATTGTCCCGGCCAGACAGGTAGACAATAAGTTTTGATTTTCCACTTTAACCAGCCGTTCCGGGGTAGCCCCGACAAATTGGGTACCCTCACTTTCAAATGCGAAAATATAACTGTTCGTCTGAGTATCATCCAGATGTTGAAGTACTTGAGCTATGTCAACATTGTCATCAAACTTCAACTGCATTTCCCGTGCCAGCACTACTTTATCCACCACTCCGGCTTCAATATCATCCGTTGCTTGCTTAACCAACAGCTTCCATGCTTCTGGTTCAATTTCGGTTTGTTCCAAAATTTCCGGGGTACTAAAAGAACGGTTATTACATTGCAACAATAACGCCTTCGCTTCTTCCCACTGGAATTTCAACTGTTCTTTATGGTCATCCGGGTAAATGATGGCATTAATGGTAAGATAATGATCACTTCCCACTTTTGTCATTAAATAGCCCGGAATTTCCAGCTGACTGTTTTCAAAAGAAGCCCACAGTTCGGTGCTTTCTTTGAAAGGATCAAAGCTGAAACCACCCATGGCTACCGGACCGGTTCCCTTTTGCTCATAGCGATCGAACCTGTAGGCGTGCTCCATCAGCTTCTTCCATTGAAATTGGATATCCTGAAAACGGTCGTTTTTTGGTGAAGCTAAACGTACAGCCGCACCAACTCCTGCCATTACAAAGTCTTCATCCGCACTTTTCCAAAAAAGTCGGGAATCACCCATCACGGATGCTCCCGCATAAAACAAAATCGGGTCAATTGGTTCTATATAATCAACGAAACTTACCAGCTGTTGCTTATTGGTCTGTTTCGCTTTATTCAATGCCTGATCTATGACTTCATCCAGTGTCGCTGCTTCTGTATGAATCATACGTGTCCCCCCTGAGTACCAGGAATGATAGTCTTAGAGAATACTAAGAATAAGCCCTATATAAGTCACCCTGCTCACGAACGGGTGTATTACTTGCATCCTGTTTTTCACTTCCTTTTCTATTTTATTCTCTTTTTGAACAGGACTCAAGGAATCCCTACTTATATCCAATAGTTTCTTACATAGATTGACACTTTCTACTTGATTCCATAAACTTAAGATTGATTGTAATAATTTGATAGAAATAAAGGGAGAGAACAACTATGAATCCTGTGCAAGGTGAAGATATAAAGGCTTCCTTGAATGAAAAGGGAGGTTTTCAAGTGTGGTGGCGGCTGCTTCGCCCCCATACGTTGACAGCAGCATTCGTCCCAGTATTTATTGGAACGATGCTGGGCGTACTAGATGGTGGCTTTCATGCAGGTCTGTTTCTTGCGATGCTGACAGCTTCCATATTGATACAGATCGCAACCAATATGTTCAACGAATATTATGATTATGTAAGAGGTCTGGATAATGAAAACTCCGTTGGTATCGGGGGTACAATTGTCAGGGATGGCATTTCCCCTAAAACGGTATTAGCGTTGGCGCTTTCTTTATTCGGCGCTGCTATCCTGCTTGGTATTTATATTTCAGTAACAACCAGCTGGTGGGTTGCTGCTATCGGTGCTATTTCCATGTTATTCGGTTATTTATATACCGGTGGTCCTTATCCAATCGCTTATACTCCATTTGGCGAATTGGCAGCAGGATTCTTCATGGGCACCATCATTATCGGCATCAGTTATTTTATCCAAACCCTTACCATCCACGGAGGAGTCATTTGGATCTCCATACCAGTCGCCATTTTTGTTGGCGCCATCTTACTTGCCAATAATATCCGGGATTTAGATGGAGATAAAGAAAACGGACGGAAGACAATTGCCATCCTGTTAGGAAAACAAGGGGCTATCCGCTTTCTTGGGGCATTATTCACCACAGCCTATCTTTTAACATTGATTTATATCATCATTGGCCTATTGCCATTATTGAGCTTCCTCGCGTTTTTGAGCATAAAGAAAGCAGTACCGGCAGTAAAAGGATTCATTGGTAAATCACAGCCAATTGAAATGATGCCGGCCATGAAGGCCACCGCTCAAACCAATACAATCTATGGTTTCTTATTGGGTGTCTCTTTGTTACTACAAATCTATCTACCTATTTAACATCAAGCGGCAAAGGATTTTTGCCGCTTCTTTTTACATCCTGTGATGTTTTATTGAAGATTTTACGGGAAATAATTACAAAGGAATGAGTGTAATGGAATTACAATTCGACAATACGATGATGGAAGCTTTAGGGATGGAAGTAAAAGAACTGGAGAAAGACAAGGTGGTCATGACGATGCCGGTCCATGCTGCGACTCACCAGCCACTGGGATTTCTTCATGGGGGAGCCAGTGTCGCGCTTGCAGAATCAGCAGCAAGTATCGGCGCGTTCCATAATATTAATCCGGAAACACATCGCGTATTTGGAGTTGAAATCAACGCCAACCATATCAAAAGTAAACGTGAAGGTGTTGTGACAGCTACTGCTGTACCGTTCCACATTGGCAGGAACACGATGGTTTGGGAAATTAAAATCACCGATGAAGCCGAAAAGCTTATTTCCATCTCTCGCTGTACGATTGGTGTAGTTCCTCTATAACGATACTAGTGTTTCGAAAGGAGACGAAGCCATGCTAAATGATAAACAAATCCAGGATTTCAAAAAACGATTATTGGAAATGAAAAAGGAAACAGAACAGGATCTTGAAAAACATAGCGACTCTCTGGGAAATCAAGACTCCTCTGCAGAAAGCCATCAGGAATTATCTGATATGCCTGACCATCCCGGCGACCATGGGACAGAACAATTTGAGCGTGCCAAGGATCAGACTTTTTACGAAAAAGCACGGGAACGTATGATGGAGATAGAAGATGCCCTGCAACGAATCGAAGACGGAAATTACGGACTTAGTGAAAAATCAGGCGATCCAATCCCTGTCGAAAGATTGGAAATCGAACCTACCGCTCGCTATACAGTAGAAGAGAGCCAAGAGATAGAAGGACGGTAATATACCGTTCTTCTTTTTTATAAAAGTCGAAGACTTGATTTTGAGATATTTTGAGGTCCGTTACCAAATCCGAAGTAAGAGCGGCTAGGAATCGTTATTTCCTGGGGAGTTTATTTGCCACGTTATTGGCCTTTACTTTTTTTCAAATGAATTCCGATCAAACCTTCTTTCCATGGATGTAAAAAGCCTTGCCTGTATCAATCATGCAGGCTTCTAGACTTGGAATTTATGTCAGGTTGAGACTTTTATTGCGCAAGTCATGGCTATAGTAATGGATTTATCTTGAATTAGGCGCCCTTCTTGTTTCGAGCAGGAGCTGCCGATAAGATGTTTGCTTTTTTAAACCTCCTTACCTGCCTTCGTATATAACAGAAGGCAAGTATTTCTTCCTCATTTACCCGAAGGACTTTAACAACCCGATGGGTAAAATCATTGCCTTTGCTGAGATAGATCAACTCAATTGTTTTGCCATCTTCCTTCGCTCGACTTAGGATGTTATCTATGTTCTTCATTCCGCCACCTCCGAAAACGAACATCTGTTCTTATTATACCCTTATCGTATTCGGTAGTACACATGAAAATTCATCCATAACTCCTAAATAATTTAAAAGACTTCCGATTTTGTGGCTAATAAAAAGAGAGACGGAATCCCTCTTCTCCTGCTACAGGAAAAATAGTAAGCTTTATCGCAGCATTCGCCCCGTTCAGCTTACTATTTTCCCGATGGAGCTCTGAGAAATTTCCAAACTCTCACTAATTCCTTATCTGGTCAAATACATTGTTCTTAATCCTCTAATGGATTAAGGCTTTCTTTTCCTGTCATGTTAGCAATCATCTCCACCAGTAAATCAATTTCCTCATCGATATCTTTGATGCTGGCCGTTTCTACTGGAGAGTGCATATATCGAAGCGGAAGAGAAACCAGGCTTACCGGCACCCCTTTTCCTGTCAGCCTCATTCTGTCGGCATCTGTCCCTGTAGCTCTTGGAGTCAGTTCATATTGCACCTTCATTTCAAGCGATTTTGCTGTTTTTTCAAGTAGTTGATTGATCTTCCGGTTGATCGGTGCACCTTTAGCCAATACGGGTCCACCTTCTAAACGGACATCTCCATATTTGTTGGTATTGACACCTGGATAATCGGTTGCAAAAGTGACATCACAGGCAATCGCCATGGTTGGTTCAATACCTGCTGCTGCAAAATAGGCACCGCCCATATTTGTCTCTTCATTGACAGTGGAAGCGGCATAGACACCCACTTTCAATTTTTTCTTTGATAGTCTGCGAACTACTTCCCCAACAATAAAAGCGCCTGTTCTATTATCAAGCCCTCTTCCAGATACATAGCGATCCATCATCAATTCAGGCTCCCGCTTATAGACCGCCAAATCACCAATTTGTACTAGTTCTTCCATTTCCTCTTTTGATTTTGCTCCACAATCAATAAATAGATCTTCCAGACCAAAGTCATCCTTAATCCCACCATGATGCTGGGCGTTAACCCCAATGACCCCTGTCACTGTTTTTTGATAACCGAGTACTTGTACTTTCATACCGATTGCAGCTTTGGGATTAATTCCGCCCATTTTGTCAAAATGCAGGTAGCCTTTCTCATCTATCCGATTGATGACCAATGCGATTTCGTCACAATGTCCAGCTAAAAGTATTTTGAAATCAGCTTTGGGATTGAGGACAGCAATTGCATTGCCCGCGAGATCGGTGAGCATTTTATCAGCATAAGGGCTAAATTCTTTCATCCATTTCTTTTGGATCTCCATTTCCATACTGGAGGGAGATGCTGTACTTAATAATTCAAGTAAAAAGTTCCTACGTTGTTGTTCCATATAATTTCCTCCTTCTACCACTGCTTTCTCCATCATACCAAAAAAACAAATCGTAGATGAGAAGCTTTTTATATGAAAGATGGCCTATGTTAGATAAGCTACTTTTACACTTTGATAACTTATTAAAATTGTGTGCATGAATCATTACAAATCGGGGAATGGATTCTTGATATGTTCAATATTATGAGGAGGAGCTAACATGAATTTGGAAGAGTGGTTTGAAAAAGGAATAACTGCACAAGAGTATGTAGATTCAATGGGTAAATACCAAAAAGATTTTATTCATATATATGAGAACTTCCATATTCCCACGGAAGATCAGCCTTTTTTTGAGCACTTGCAAAAACAAAATTTACGAGTAATCGTTTTAACAGAAGATTGGTGCGGAGATGCCATGCTAAACATACCGATTTTACTAAAATTCGCTGAGGCAGGGCACATGAATGTTCATTTGTTATCACGTGATGAAAACCCGGAATTAATGGATGATTATCTGACTGGTGATGCCAGGTCCATTCCTATCTTCATTTTTATTGACCCGGAAGGAAATGAAGTCACCCATTGGGGACCAAGGGCAGAAGCTATTCAACAATTTATCGAAAAATCCAGAAACAGTCTGCCTAACAAAGATCCAAAAGATTACCAACTAAAAGAACAGCAAATGTTTCAATTCATCACGAAAGCTTACCGTGATAACCAGGACTTTTGGAGCGAAGTATATGACAGTTTAAAACAGTCGCTTGGACAGTTGGAATCAAGCCTGCCATAACACGGCAGGCTTTTTTACTTTTGTATGATATAAGAAAAGGTTGTCTATACTGGATGTTAGAAAAGCTTGCCTCGTTATCTTTAATTTTAAAACCCTACCACCATATACCTTAGTAGCTTAAAAGGAGGCGTACTTGTATGTATGGTTTTGTTCAGTTTTATTTCCGTTTACCAATCTTTGTGCGCCTTTTGCTCACGGTCATTATGTTTATGATATTTTTCGGAAGTATCATCCATTTACTTGAGCCCAGTCATTTTCCCACACTTTTTGATGGCGTATGGTGGGCTTTCGTCACAGGATCGACGGTAGGCTACGGAGATTATGTACCATTAAGCACCATAGGAAGGATTGTTGCTATTTTACTGATTCTAGCAGGTGGAGGCCTCCTGACTTTTTATATGGCAACTATATCTGCGGGAACGATTAAATATGAACGTGATTTATCAAGTGGAAAAGTCGCCTTTAAAGGTGAAAATCATATTATCGTGGTGGGATGGAATGAACGCACAAGACAACTGATCGATATCATGCAAAAACAAAAAGACCCGGAAAAAGTAGTGGTCATTGATAAGACAATGAAAACCCTCCCCTACCGGAAATATCCGGTTCATTTTATCCGTGGTGATTTTTACGAAGATAAAACGTTATTGATGGCAAATATCACCAAAGCTCGTAAAGCTCTGATAACCGCTGACCCTTCGCAATCGGAAGATAAGGCAGATCAGGCAGTTATATTAGGTATTGTTGCGATGAAAGGATGTAATCCAGATCTTAACATAACGGCTGAAATCCTTACCGAAAAACAAGTCATCAATGCTGAGCGGGCAGGAGCGAAAGATGTCATCCGATCCAATGATTTTATGAGTTCTTTATTTTACCATGAACTATATCGGAACGACCCTGTCCAGCCATTTGAATTGTTATTGAAAATATTGACGGAGGAACAGTTTTATGAACTCACCCCTCCTACCCATTTAATTGATGTACCCTTTTCAACGGGGGCAGCTTACTATGCTGAAAAAACTTCCATCCTCATTGGATTGCTAAGAAAAAATTCTTTGTTGATTAATGTCGATCCACAGGAATCAATACGTGAGGACGACCGACTGGTGTTATTGTCATCGAAGTAAATGAGATTCCAGTTCTCTTACTAGTTCTCTGCCTATTTCAACATATTTATCAGGGATCGAAGCATCCGGGTCAACAGGTTCAGAAAATTGGTCAATGGAAGCTTTACCGACACCCACATGTACGTGGTCGTCCATCCCTCGCTGATACTTATGGGAAAGTAGAAAAGGTTCGCCTAATTCAACTGTTACATGGTAGTCGTCTAAGGAACCTTGTTTTGCTTGAAACGGAACACGCAGAAACTGGTAACCTCCCTCATCGGCAATCTTATAATCAAAATAACCATGGTCGTAATCCCAATTACCACCTATTTGATAACCTAAAGGTTTCAAGGTCTGTTCTAATTCGCTCAAAGTGAAAGCTTCACCTGTCAATTTTGAAGTTACAGGAATCACAATCATCACTCCTTTCTTGTTACCTTCCCCAAAATGGTTGAAGTTTATGAATATAAAAAAGCCCCGCTTCCCGCGGGGCTTTGCTATTTTTACTTACAACCGTTTTTCCAGTTCTTCTTTCTCTTTTTCGAATCCTGGTTTACCAAGCAAGGCGAACATATTCTTCTTATACGCCTCGACGCCCGGCTGATCGAAAGGATTGACACCTAATAAATATCCGCTGATGGCACAGGCTTTTTCAAAGAAATAAACCAAATAGCCAAATGTATAGGCATTCAACTCAGGAACATGAACAGTCAGATTCGGAACCTGACCATCTGTGTGTGCGAGCAAAGTTCCTTCATAGGCCTTCTCATTGACTTCATCTACTGTTTTACCTGCAAGATAATTCAAGCCATCCAAGTTCTGGTCATCTTCTTCAAGCGTAATATCTGATTTTGGTTTCTCTACTTTCAATACCGTTTCAAACAGGTCTCGCCGGCCATCCTGGACATATTGGCCAAGGGAATGAAGATCTGTCGAGAAGTTTGCGGATGCAGGGAAGATTCCTTTCTGGTCTTTCCCTTCACTTTCTCCAAACAACTGTTTCCACCATTCAGCAAAGTATTGTAAGGCTGGTTCGTAATTGATCAGCATTTCAATCGACTTGCCTTTATTGTAGAAAATATTCCGTACAGCAGCATATTGGTAGGCTGGGTTATTGCTAAGTTCAGAACCACTCAATTCATCCATTCCTGCTTTTGCGCCTTCCATCATGCTGTCAATATCAATACCACTGACCGCTATCGGCAGCAGCCCTACCGCTGTTAATACAGAGAAACGGCCACCGACGTCATCCGGTACTACAAAACTTTCATAGCCTTCTTCATCAGCTAATGTTTTCAGAGCGCCCTTTTGCTTATCCGTTGTAGCGTAGATACGCTTCCGAGCTTCTTCTCTTCCGTATTTTTCCTCTAAGAACTTACGGAACAAACGGAAGGCGATTGCAGGCTCGGTTGTCGTACCACTCTTGGAAATAACGTTAATAGAGACATCTTTATCTTTCAACACATCAAACAGCTCATTTATATATGGTGCACTAATGCTGTTACCAACGAAAAACACCTGTGGATTTTTTCGTTGTTCACTGCTCAATTCGTTGTAAAAGCTGTGGTTCAGCATCTCCAATGCTGCACGGGCTCCTAAATACGACCCGCCAATCCCGATCACAACCAAAACGTCACTATCTGACTGTATTTTCTCTGCAGACTTCTTGATACGACTGAATTCTTCTTTATCGTAAGTTTCAGGAAGGTCAACCCATCCTAAAAAATCATTGCCAGCACCTGTCTTTTCGTGTAAAGCATGGTGAGCGAGCTTGACTGCATCTTCCATGTAGTCCAATTCGTGCGTTTCAAAAAAAGGTAAAGCTTTTTCATAATCAAAGCGAATATGTGTCACTTTTATCCCTCCAGATTTTATGATAAAAACCAATCCAATTTCACTTTAGCGGAACACACCGTGCAATTCAAGCGCGCCCCATGATGTAAACGGATACAAGTGGAATTTATTTTTAAAAGCCGTCTGGCTGCCTGCCAGACGGCTTTATTATCATTATTTGGACATCTCCAAAATAGTTGCTACATCATCGTTCTCCAACTTATTAAAGTTACCAAATGAACCACGTTTCATTGCTCTATCGACAATCAAATCGAATTTCGAATCATCGATATCATAATCCCGCAAGGTTTCAGGAGCACCAAGTGATGACCAGAACTTACGCAATTCTTTAACCCCTTGCAATCCTGCTTCACGGTCTGATTTACCTTCTGCATTGACGCCAAACACTTGGACAGCCAATCGCTTGAAACGGGCAGGGTCCTGATCAAGGTTGTGTTTCATCCAATTCGGGAAGAGGATTGCCAAACCTCCCGCATGAGGAATATCATGAACTGCTGAGACAGCATGTTCAATATTATGTGTTGCCCAATCGCCACGATACCCCATTTGGAGCATACCATTTAACGCAATCGTACCTGCATACAAAATTGTTTCCCGGTGTTCAAAGGACTCCAAATCATCCAGCAGCTTCGGTGCTGTTTCTATGACAGCCCTTAATACTCCTTCACACATTTCATCCTGTACAGGTGATTTCGTAGGATTATGGAAATATTGCTCTAGAATATGGGACATCATATCTACAATGCCATAAATCGTCTGATCCCGAGGTACAGAAACAGTATGAGCAGGATCAAGTATAGAAAAAGAAGGGTACGTATATGGAGGGAATCCCCATCCATACTTTTCATTTCTCTCCCAGTTAGTGATTACTGCTCCTCCGTTCATTTCAGAACCAGTCGCGGCTAAAGTGAGTACAGTACCAAAAGGTAAGGCACCTTCAGGGACAGCCTGCTTTGTAACAAGATCCCATGCGTCACCTTCATATTTTGCCCCGGCAGCAATTGTCTTTGTACAATCGATTACGCTTCCGCCGCCGACAGCCAATAGAAAATCAATATTTTCCTGCTTACAGATATCCACGCCTTTACGGACGGTGGAAATCCTTGGGTTAGGCTCTACTCCAGCCAATTCAAACACTTCTGCACCAAATGTTTTCAATTTACCCATCACTTTATCATATATGCCATTTTTCTTGATGCTACCTCCACCGTATATCATAAGAACCTTCTTTGTTCCCTGAGGAAGCTCATCAATAAGCTTTTCCAGCTGGTCTTTTCCAAAAATCAACTTCGTTGGATTATGAAATTGAAATGTATCCATTTTTATCAAAACTCCTTTCTTTCTCAATTAATTATGACGAATTTATCCAGATTTCTCAAAACATAAGCAATATGCATATTATATGGATTTCGAGAAAACCTAACAAAGAACCTATTCTTAAATAATTGGAGGGAAAAACATGGATACAATTAAACGGATTGCATTAATACTAACGGTTATAGGAGCAATTAACTGGGGGTTGATTGGATTGTTCCAATTTGACCTGGTCGCTGCCATCTTCGGCGGTGGTGAACAAAGTGGTGCATTTGCCCGTATCATCTACACGCTTGTCGGTATCAGTGGTATTATTGCGCTATCTTATTTGTTCCGTCCAGAGTTGGAAACTGCTGATCGGACAGAACCGAATACTACCCGCTAAAAAAAAGGCAGTCACGATTAATTCGTGACTGCTTTCTTCATATCTTCCTGGTAAGGAATAGTATTAGTTGTTTTTGTTATAGGTCTTAGAGCGATCTTCAGATTGCTCGATCCATTCTTGCAACTTGTCTTTCAACGTGTTGAACCCTGCTGAATTATCTTGAGATTGTGCTTGTGCAGGCTGGGAATTACGTGGACGACGAGGTTGTTTCTTAGGTGCTTCCTGAGTAGCACGGATAGAAAGAGAGTACTTGTTCTTCTCTTCGTCGATATTAAGAATTTTAACCTTTACTTCATCGCCTTCGGATAGGTGTTCATTAATATCTTTTACATAACCGTGGGTCACTTCAGAAATATGAACCAAGCCTTGGACTTGATCGTCAAGGGCAACGAATGCACCGTATGGTTGAATTCCAGTAACTTTACCTTCTAATACTTGACCTGTTTCGAACTTCTCTGACATGCTATACAACTCCTGATTTATATATTATTATACTTTTACGCAATTATTGATTCTATCACATTAATCAGCTGCTGGCAAAGAATACTCGCAAATTGCAACAAAAGTTCTAAAAAATAGGAGCTATTATAGAGGCAGGCGCTTTATGTTCAGAATCGAATGGTCTAATTTATCGAAATGAAACATCCTATTCCATAAAAAAATCAATGAATCTATGAAAAAATAATTAAAAGCAGGTTTAAACAATGTTTAATCTGGTAATAATGTATAACGTAAGACTTTCTCGTATTCCCCCTGTATAAGCAAAGCGGTTACCGCTTTGCTTTTTTTATTTGTTATACCAATTTTTCGTGCAAGTTAGAATTTCAGGAAAGAGGTTTTCCTCTTCCCGGATAAAATGAGCAGTTACTGCCTCCAGTGCAAAACGAAGGCTTATTAATACATTATCCTTTTTTATTTCTACTGTCCTTTCCTGATAACGCTCAGCCATAAATAAGAACTGTTTGATGTACTGTTTTATTTGTTTATGCTCTAAATCAAAGGTGAAATAAAGGTAGCCATGTTCTTCCGTTTCATTTAACAATAAAGGAAAGAGTCCTTTCTCCTCTGAAAGCAGATGGGCTTCCAATTGTTCATAGAAATGCTTGACTAGCAAAACAAGTCCCTTCATATCCTCAAAAGAAATCCGCACAGACCGCTCAAGGTCAGTCAAACAGTCATCAATCATCTCCATTTCTGACTGAAGGGCCTGGTGTTCCTTAAGGAACTGCTCCAGTAGTAATAGGAGTCCGCCGTCATTATGCAACATTTCTATCACCTCCTGTTATTCTCTTACAATATAGCTCATATTACAGTTTGGAAACATGATGTTTGTCACAATCAGTTATTTATTTTAATAAAAACAGCTTATTTCTCATTTCTAACACTTTTGGTTAAGATGAAAAGGTGAAGGAAATTAAAAGGAGTGATAAGAAATGAGCCGATTTTATGAAGTGAAAGACCGCATGGGTACTCGCTCTGTGAAATGGGATATGGCAGAAAAGTTATTTAAATCCAAAGAAGTGCTTCCTATGTGGGTGGCAGACATGGATTTTCAAGCTCCCCAAGCCGTCATCGATGCATTAAGGGAAAGAGCAGGGCATGGCATATTTGGATATACGTTAACAGATGAGTTAATTGGAGGGAACATATACGACTGGGTAAAGTCACGGTACAATTGGACAATCGATACCAACTGGATCACCTATAGTCCCGGAGTCGTCCCAAGCCTACATATGATGGTGCAGGCACTTACTGAAAAAGGGGATAACCTTTTGATTCAGACTCCTGTCTATCCCCCATTCTACAAAGTAGTGGAACAGCATGAGCGCAATATTATCAAGAATGAACTAATCTACAGAGAGAACCGTTACGAAATTGACTTCGTTGATTTCGAAAATCAAATAAAAAAGAATGATGTAAAAGCATTCATTCTATGTAACCCTCATAACCCGGTAGGGAGGGTATGGACAGAAGAAGAGCTTAAGAAAATGGCAGACATTTGTTTAAAACACAATGTCCTCATATTTTCTGATGAAATTCATGCAGACCTTGTTCTTCCTGGATATAACCATACACCGATCGCTTCTTTGTCAGAAGATATCAACCAAAAAACGATCACCTGTCTGTCGCCTACCAAAACTTTCAATTTAGCAGGATTACAGGCATCGTATGTAATCACTGCCGATAAGAAATTGAAGAAAAAAATGGATGATAAGTTCCTTGCACAGGGAATGAACATGCTGAACACAATGGGTATTACAGCTTTAGAAGCTGCTTATCAACATGGTGCAGAGTGGTTAGAGGAACTCCTTGGAATCATAAAGGAAAATAAAGATTATGCGCTGAAACATTTGAATGCAACAGGAAAAATAGAAGTAGTAGAACCCGAAGGTACTTACCTTTTATGGCTGGATTGTAAAAAAACCGGGCTTGCACATGAAGATTTGAAGACTTTTATGCAGGAGACCGCAAAAGTAGGACTGAATGACGGCGCCTCTTTTGGTAAAGAAGGCGAAGGATTTATGCGTATGAACATTGCCTGCCCTAAAGCGACCCTCGAAGAGGGCGTAGATCGCATCGTAAAAGCTTTAAAAGAACTTTAATATTAAGAAAGACGGGCTATCAAAAGCCCGTCTTTTTTCATTCCTCTTTCTTATCCTTTTGCTCCATCGGGTCGGTTGGCATCTCCCCGTCATCGTTTAATTGTATCTTTCCACAAGCAACACGTTCTCCCGCATCTCCAGCAGGCTGCGAAAAGCCATCGTCGATTGCTTCATGGATGACTAAGGAAGTGCCTTCCCCTTTCATCAATGAATTTTTCCCATCCAGTAAAGTCGCTTCCGGAAGCATCACTTCCGCTTCCACTACCTTCCCTGATTCATCTGCTTCTAAGTTAGGCATATCGCCTGCATGAGGACCTTCCGCATTCATCAACCCATGCATTTTTCCGGTAGGGTTAAAGTGGTTACCGGCACTTGTAAAATCAGGTCCTTCACACACCGGAAATTCGTGTACGTGAAAACCATGCGGACCAGGTTCTAAACCTTCCACATTTACTAGTACCTGGACGCCTTCTGACCGCTCTGTCAGTTTAGCTGTACCAATCATATCGCCATCCGGGTTATACATTCCGATGGTAGCATTTGATCTGCTGTTGCTTTGACAGCCTATCAAACCAACAGTAAGAAGACATATAATAAAGAACTTTCTATACTCCATGAGAAACGCCCTTTCCCTTGTTTCCCATAGCTTAACCAAATATTTATTCCTTTACACAAGCATTTGAAAAGAAGCGGCCATTATATCTTGAAACGGAGTCTCCAGCAAAATGGAGCTTAAATGTAAAAAGCCAGGGGGTTCTCCCCTGGCTTGCGTGTTAAGATAGTGGCTTGTGCTCCTCTTCGCTTTTGAATCGTTCTTCTGTACGTTCTTCTTGTTTCTTTGATACTCTAATGATCAAATACATGGTAAGTACTGCAAGGGCAATAAATACAGACAAAGATAATACAGCAGGAATGTATTCCGTTTTATCCTCTGGAAAATATAAAAAATCCATCATAAATGGCATCACTTCCTTATCAATTTACACGCCTAGTATATCAGATTTTCCAATCTCCATAAATAAAAATGAAGGATATATTTGTTACAATGAAACAAAGGAGGTTTGACCATGTCAGAGCTTAATATCGGAGATTCCGTAATCGCGCATTATAAATCAGGCAGTTATATCGGAAAAATCACCGAGGATCGAGACCGTTTTTATTTAGTTGAAGTATTAGCTGTAGAAAAACACCCGATGCAAGGAGATCTACATAACCCTGGAAAAACGGAAGATGTATTTTTCCACGAACGAAAAGCGCTGAGCCACCATGAAAAAGCGAACATTTCAAAATCCGCCGTAAAAGCCTATGATGGCGAGATACCTGATTATGAACAGTCGCTAAGAAATGCGGTGAACAGGTTGAAAGAGCGCCTGGAAAGAAAAGATTCTGCATTCAATCAAAAAGCGCTGGATCAGGTAACTTCATTAGAGAAATCTTATTTTGGATAAAAAAGAAGAGCTGCATTGGGAAACCATGCAGCTCCTTTCAACTTCCAGGCACTTTTAAATTCCGTTTCTTTTTTTCCGGTTTACCATAAATAGCATTCGTTAACTTTGGGGCTAAATCAAATAATAGCATGCCAAGAAATGCGGTGATAATGATATAAATTCCACTGAATATTTTGATGTTTCCACTGGCAATACTTGCGATTACAACGGAAAACTCTCCTCTCGCGCATAATGAAAACCCCGCGCGTAGTGATGATCGCTTTGAAAGCCCAAACAATTTCCCTCCGATTATACCTACTAATAACTTTGCGATAACTGACCATAGGACCAATACAAGCAGTAATAACGGAAAAGGAACCCCGTCTCCAAATTCAATGGAAGTACCGAAGTAAACAAAGAAGGTGGGAAGCATCAGATCCCTGACAGGTACAACTGTTTGTTGGACTCGATCGATATTGCCGATTTCAGCCAGCATCATTCCTGCTAAAAATGCTCCCAGAACTTCTGAGAGTCCTAAGTACAAAGCCAGCCCGCCATACGTTAAAGCCACCCCTATCAAAAGAGCTATCTTGAAATCCTCATCATCAATCTTATCCAGGAATTTACCAAAACGTTTGAAGAGTGTCTTACCAAGTACAATAGCACCTGCCGTCAGTCCGATAATTTTTCCAACTAAAATAATCGAATCCACCACGGTAAAGTTATCTCCCGAACTGATACCTATCAGCACTGCGATTACAATGGGGGCTACTAAATCCTCAAAAATCAACAATGCCAAAATGAATTCCGTTTCTGTATTTGCCATTCGTCCTTTATCATCCAATAGTTTTGCAGTAATAGAGGAACTTGTAGCATATGTAACAGCCCCGATCAGAAAGGCATGGAATACATCCATCCCAAAGGCCAGTGCCAATATCATAGCGACTCCCATACTGAGAAAAACATCCAGGAAACCCGCGGGCCAAATTTTCTTTGCAATACCACCGAGCCTTTTCACACTGAATTCCAACCCCAATAAAAAGAACAATAGAACAATACCTACTTCACTCGCAAAGTGAAGCAATTCATTATCGCTGACTACATCGGCTAAAACGATGCCAAGCAGGATATAGAGAATGACATTGGGGAATTTTATTTTAAGGCTTAAATAACCTAAATAAAAAACGAAGAGGAGGATCAATCCAGCTCCAAGTAAGGATGGAAAATCATGCCCTCCCATATTATTCCTCGCCTCTGCATAAAGCAGCTAAGCTATCTATCTGATCCTTCTTCCCAATAATCATTAAGACATTTCCCGGTTCCAGCTTTGTATCAGCTTCCGGTATGGCAATCGACTCATTCCCCTGGACAATACCGATAATGGTAGCTCCTGTTCGGTTTCTTACTTCGGATTCTTCAATTGTCTTATTAGCAAGGGAAGAAATGCTCTTTAATTCTACCCAATCTATGACAATCTGGTTTTGAAACATCTTCAGTTTATCGGCATCTACAGGCTGGTAAGTAGCACCGAGCAACTGAGCTCCAAACTCTCTCGTTTCATCCGCTGTGAGATCCATTGCAAAATCTGCTTCCTCGCTATCTTTATCTTCGAAGAAATATAACTCCCGCTTGCCAGTATGATGGACAATCAAGACAAGCATACTGTCTTCCCCAGTTTTCAAAGAAATTTTTTGTCCAATGCCTGGAAGCTGTGAAACTGAAATATTCATATTAGCCCTTTTCCTCCTCTACAACACGTTCCATTCTGTTCAGGTGATTTGATTATTATAGTAACACCTTTTGGTATTATATAATAATTCCCCAATTATGTTATCAATCCTCTCCATTCTGAAAAAATTTTCGCAAATGCAAAAAAAAAAAGCCCTTATCTCCGGGCTTTCCTGTTTCTTTTCAGACTTTGATTCGCCTGAGTGGCAAAAATCAAAGCTTCTAATTGTTCTAATTTCATACTTTGTTCCTCAGTAGGTAAATGATTTACATCTTCATTCATCTCATGTAACAGGGCTTGCTTCTCCGCTTCTAAACCATCCAGCCATCCTTGGATATTTGCCACAGAATTGTTTTGCATCACAACCCCTCCTTATATTTTTATTTTACTCTTTTTCATGCACAAAAATATCGACAAATGAATGAATTATATGAAAGTTATGTGAATGAATGCATATTCATAATTGTGGTAAATTATTGTCATACCAGTAAATGAAGGCGCTATATTTGTTTTTGATTTTTCACTATGATAACTTGTAACTGTAGTAAACAATGTAAATAATGGAGGTTGTACAATGAGTGTACATATTGGCGCTCAGCAAGGGGATATAGCGGAGACGATTCTACTTCCCGGTGACCCTTTACGCGCAAAGTATATAGCAGAAAACTTTTTAGAAGACGCCGTATGCTATAACGAAGTCAGAGGAATGTATGGGTATACGGGTATTTATAAAGGAGAACGCATCTCCGTACAGGGGACAGGAATGGGCGTACCTTCCATTTCTATCTATATCAACGAATTGATGGAAAGTTATGGCGTTAAAAAACTGATTCGCGTGGGAACTTGTGGAGCGTTGCAAAAAGACGTCAAGGTACGGGATGTCATTCTGGCATCCACTTCTTCTACTGATTCTCAAATGAATCGAATGGTATTCGGTGGCATTGATTATGCTCCGACCGCTGATTTCGCACTTTTGAAAAATGCTTATGATACTGGTGAAGAAAAAGGCTTGAAGCTTCGTGTCGGTAATGTTTTCACAAGTGACAGTTTCTACCGTGATAATGCGATGGATCTTTTCAACCAATTGGCTGACTATAATGTGCTTGGGGTTGAAATGGAGACCACAGCCCTATACACATTGGCAGCAAAATATAATCGCCAGGCATTGTCAGTGTTGACTGTTAGCGACCACATCTTAACTGGGGAAGAAACTTCCGCAGAAGAAAGACAAACTACCTTCAACGATATGATTGAAGTAGCCCTGGAAGCTGCAATTAAGTCATAAAAGAAAAAGATTGGTTCCATTATCGGAACCAATCTTTTTTTATGCCTTTAAAATATAATTTGCCAGTGTTCTAGCCATAACACCCGTCGGCCCTTTTGGCCCTAAGTCATGATCGGACTCTGCTACGGACGTCCCCGCGATATCAATATGCACCCATGGGGTATCTTCCGCAAACTCTGCCACGAAAGCACCGCCCATGATTGGGTGAGCTTTTCTAGTTGGTGAGTTATTAAGATCAGCGACACTGCTTTTCCTTACCTGTGCTTGATAGTCTTTATTATAAGGCAGCAGCCACATAGGCTCGCCCGCTTCATCTGAAGCTTTATTCAACTGGGTGAAAAAGCTAGGATCATTTGTCATTGCCCCTGTCATCCATTCACCGAGAGCCGTTACCATACCTCCGGTTAAAGTAGCAACATCAATCAATTTTTGAGCACGGTGGTGTTTGGCATAGGTGATACCATCTGCTAATGCCAGACGTCCTTCTGCATCGGTATTCAATACTTCAATTGTTTTTCCACTTAAAGAGGTAATGACGTCATCCGGTTTAAACGCGCCGCCTGAAATCATATTATCTGTCGAAGGGATGACCGCCACTACATTTTGAGCAGGCTTCAGCCGCCCAATTATATCCATTGCCCCCAGGACAGCTGCTGCACCTCCCATATCACCCTTCATTCCTGGCATACCTGTTTTCGACTTAAGCGAATATCCTCCCGTATCATAAGTAATGCCCTTGCCTACCAGACCGATAACATCTGTCCACTCTGTACGCCCTTGATACTTTAGAACGATCATTTTAGGGGGTTCTTCAGAGCCTTGATTCACCGCAAGTAAAGCACCCATTCCGAGATTTTGTAAATCTTCTTTTTCAAGAATTTCTGCTTCAAAACCATGTTCTTCAGCTAATGTACGGGAGAATTCAGCCATGTCATTAGCTGTCAATAAGTTAGCTGGGAGGTTGACCAAATAACGTGACGTGTTGGCTCCTTTACCAAAAGCTTCTCCGGCGGTAAGCGATTGCAGCAATTTTTTTTCCTTTTTTTCATCAGTGATCAACACTAAGTCATCGATTACCTTTTTTAGCTGGTAATTGCTCGTTTTGTAATGAGGGAATTGGTAGGTTGCCATAACCATCGCTTCAGTTATTGTTTTTGCCATCTGCTCCTCCTCTGTTTCACCAAATGAAAAGCTATCATAAGCAATCGCAGCTTTGGTCAGGCCATCCTTTTGCAGATGTTGAAATAATTTACCAAAGGCAAGTTTTATTTTCGTTTGTGTCAACTCTTTCTTCTTCCCAAGCCCTAGAAAATAAACACGCTTAACCGGAATTTTTCCATATGTAAGAATTTTTGAGACAGTTTTATAGTTGTTGGAAATATCTCCGCTTTTCACATAACTATCTAAGCCTTCGTCAAACTGTTCATTAAGTAATTGGTAGATCGGCTGTTGATTTTTGTTTTCATGAAAAAGCCCTACGATTAGTGCCTCATCTTGTTCTAACAGAGTCTTACGAATGGTATACAATATTAACACCTCCATAGTGATTAAAAAATTTCTCCCTCTCCCCGAATGTTCAAATAAAGCCGCGGAAATTCGGGGAGTTCATCCCAGTCTTTGCAGTCTTCCTCTGCTGAAAGTTGTGATATAATAGTCAAGCAAACATCTATATAGTCAACTACCTCAGGGACTGCTATCCCCCAATACACACCTTCATAATTTGAAAGATAGGTATGTGATGATAAAAGCATCGCGCGGGCACCTTTTACATTACCGTAGCTGTAATGATATAATGCCACACTTAAATGAAGCAAACCTTTGATAAACAGATTTTGCCGATCTGTCAACCATATTTCCTCAAGCAGATCATGGCAAGTGTAATAATCACCTTCATTGAAGGAAATGAAAAATTCATAATAAGACATTGGGTATAAGTTACACATCAGCAACCCCCGGCGGATAAAAATAGGATGTTACACCTATCATACCAAAGGGAAGTATAGAAATTATAGTCATACTAGCTGGAAAGGATGACAGGAAATCATGGAGTTAATGTATAACTTTCCATTGTGGTCTGCTATCATAGCGATTTTATTCGCTCAAGCAGTAAAAGTACCGATTCGAATGATTGCAACCAGAGATTTCAACCCGGGACTGGCATTCAGTACTGGCGGCATGCCTAGCAGCCACTCAGCTGCAGTAACAGCACTGGCCACGGCAGTCGGCCTGCAAGAGGGTTTTAATTCTTCTATGTTCGGCATTGCTACTGTATTCAGTATCATTGTCATGTTCGATTCGACTGGTGTAAGGAGACAAAGCGGAGAACAAGCGATTGTGTTAAATTTATTGATCAATGATTTTCAGCGATTTGTCGATGAAGCCAAACTTTGGAACAAGAAACAAGAATTTGAAAAACGCGAGGAAATAAGGGAATTGCTTGGTCATCAACCGATTGAGGTGTTTTTCGGTGGATTGACAGGAATTCTATTGAGCACTATTCTTTATTATGCGATTTTTTAAATCATCTGTGAACAAAAATACCCGCCTGCATAAGATACAGGCGGGTATTTACCTTAGTTCTTTATGATATCTTTCCGAAATACTTGTAAGGCTTCATCATTGTTCCACTCATGAAATTGCTCTTCTGTGAGCGTACCATTTCCTTCTTCGATAACGTAAACATCAACTGTTTGTTTACCCCATTCGTTATAAACATCATCTACTGTGTGATAGTAAAGGTCGATCTTATTCCCTTTAATAGCAGATCCTTTATCGGCCACTACCCCGTAACCATATCCCGGGATAAATAAAATGGTTCCAATCGGGAATACATCTAAATCTGCAGCAATCGTGGAATATAAATCTCTTTTTACTTCGATACCAGAATAAGTGATTCCATAGCCAGGATGCTCTGGCGTTTTTCCTGTAGATTCAGCACCTGCTGTATAACCGGTCGCTATAACAGTAGTTGAGGGATACTTTGTGACATCTATGGTTTCTTCTAATGTGGCTGCTGCCCCAGTCGAAGCATTACTGATATACTGCTGATTTGGCTGCTGCTCATTCAAGGATTTTTGATTTAATACTGTTTTTCTGATTTCAAGACTATTACTTTTCAATGATACCGCCTCATGATCCTCTGTTAACCATAATTTCAAGTCATTTGCAGAAACATTGGATATATTCGTTGCTGTTGTGTACAGTGCCCCCACAAACAACAGATTAAAAACAACGCGAAATATCCATTTTTTCCAATTCATTGTTAACACCTCTCTCGGTGTCATCTTGTCCAATGAGACTATGAATTATTCATTTCTGCATAAAATGAAGGTCAATATACGACTGATATACAAGAAAAAACCACCAAGGTGGGTGAATATTAAAACATCTGATAACCACTTTTTCTTAACATACGAATGACGATTCCGGCAGCAATCGTACCGGCAAAACCCCCGGATAAAATTAAAATATCAAAAAGCTTCAAGTCAGCAATCATACTGAGAGCCCTCGGGAAAGCCCAGGAGGGTTCAGTGAAATATTTACCAAATGAAAAATCATCGACAATTAAGAATATAATTACGGGGTAGACAAAAGCCATAAACCAGGTCGACCTTAACAGCATATTCAAAAGAAAAGCAATGGAAAAAAACAGAACAAAATACAACAATATCCCTATTACTAGTTGAACAATATCCAACATGCTCCCCCTCTATGTATGTAAACTTGTTATACAAGAATTCCAAACTACATTTTATTATGAGTGTAAGAAAAGCGCAAGCGCCCTGAAAAGACACGACATACATAAGTGATAGCTGTAGAAAGGTGTCCCTCCCTTCAGCAAAATGGATTGATTATTTCACGAGTGTCTGGGCGATGAAAGCTGGCCAATAAGAAAAAAGCAAAGGCGGTGTAACGCCTTTGCCTTGTATGATTAGTGAAAAATATTGAATTTACCTTTTTTAAGCAGTAGTCCGATGCCGCCAAGCTTCAATAGATAGCGGTTATCGATCACTTTCTTCATAACAGAAGCAGACCATCCGAATAACTTTTTGCCATTGAAAACCACTCCAATAGCATCATCATGACCTAGAGAAGCAACCGTTCCTTGAATATTAGGCTCAAATGGTTCCAGTTCTTTTTCTCCTCTTGCTAATACTTTTACGTTATGGGCTACTGTATCAGCCTGTTGAATAGCCATCTGTGCTGTTGGCGGGTATGGGCGATCTGTTTCTTCATTAATAATCAGCGCACAATCGCCTACAACGAATACGTCATCATAATCAGGGGTACGCATGTCTTCCCTTACTTTCACACGACCGCGCATAGCTTCAAAACCGGAGTCTTCAACGATAGAGTTACCACGTACACCAGCAGCCCAAACGACCGTATTGGAAGGAATTTCGACTCGTTCTTCATCTTTTTCATAGACGAGCCCTTTTGGAGTAACTTCTTTAATCATGGCACCGATTTTAAACTCTACCCCACGTGATTCTAAAGAATTCATCGCATATTCTACTAGAGCAGGATCAAAACCTGGAAGTGCAGTAGGTGCGGCTTCAACGTTAATAATTCTGACCTTTTCACGCGGAATGTCGTATTCCTTGCAAAGTTCTGGAACTCGGTTCGCTAATTCACCAACAAACTCAATTCCAGTAAAGCCTGCTCCGCCTACTACGATGTTGAGCAGCTCTTCACCTGGTTCTTTGACATTATTGTATTTAGCAAAGTTGTATTCAATATGCTGGCGGATCAAACGGGAACTGTTGATGTTATTGATTCCGAATGCATGCTCTTTCAAACCTGGAATTCCAAACGTCTCCGCTTCAAAACCTAGTCCCATAACGAGGTAGTCATAGTCCAAGGTTGTATTCTCAAGCGTAACCTTTTTCTCATCAGGCTGAATCGAGAGAACTGTATCCTGGATGAAGTCAATTTTGCTTGTATCAATCACATCTTTGATTTGAATACGCGTGCGGTCATGATGTAATGTACCGGCAGCATTTTCATGAAGCCAAGTAGTCTGGTAATGATAGCTGTGCTTATTGACTAGCTTGATGTTAGCTTCATTGACACCTAAACTCTTTTGCAATTTGACTGCAGTCATAATCCCGCCATATCCGGCACCAAGAATGACAATATTAGGTTTCTTCATCATTATCACTTCCAATTAGTATTTTTCTACATTTTTTCCTACGCTGCTGCATAGGGATATACAATGTATGTGACGGTTTTCACACACGACTCCATAAAAAAAAACCAGAATCCTCTGTTATATTGTCACAAAATCGTAATAACTTTTCTAGTCACCATCTTAGACTCTTTCAAAATAATTTTCAACCCTTTCTGTATTAATCCGAATGTTTAGAATTTTCCTTTTTGCAGAATTGGAATATTTCCACAAGAGCCCATAAGGTTTTGTTTTATGATAAAATGGAAAAGGCTGCACAATTTAGTTGGAATAGGGGGAAAAGTTATGAGTAAAAAAGTACATGACATTACGGTCATCGGGGGAGGACCGGTCGGCTTATTTACTGCATTTTATGGCGGAATGAGGCAGGCAAGTGTAAATATTATAGAAAGTCTGCCAGAACTTGGCGGACAATTGACTGCCTTATATCCGGAAAAATATATCTATGATGTCGCAGGCTTTCCTAAGGTAAGAGCTCAGGAGCTTGTTGATAATCTTAAACAACAAGCGATGGCTTTCAATCCTACTGTTTCTCTGGATCAAGCTGTGGAGAAAATAGAAAGACTAGAGGATGAAACGTTTAAGCTGACTACAACAAAGGGAGAGCATTATTCCAGAACTATAATTATTACAGCTGGTAATGGTGCGTTCAGCCCGCGTAAACTGGAGCTTCCTAATTGCTCCGATTACGAAGGAGTAAACCTTCATTACCACGTACCCGATATGAATAAATTCGCAGGCAGGAAAGTAATGGTTTGCGGAGGTGGAGATTCTGCTGTCGACTGGGCTTTAATGTTGGAACCTATTGCAGATGAAGTTACACTCGTGCACCGGCGTGATAAATTCCGCGCTCATGAACATAGTGTCGAGAAATTGATGGCATCATCTGTCAATGTCAAGACACCATTTGCCCCAGAAGAAGTACTTGGCGAGGACTGCATCAGACAGGTCGTCCTTAAAGAGACGAAGGGTGACCGTATGGAAACTACCGATGTTGATGACCTGATCATTAACTACGGCTTCATTTCCTCCTTAGGTCCGATCAAAGAATGGGATCTCGAAATTAAAAAAAACAGCATTGTCGTCAATTCAAAAATGGAAACGAACATTCCTGGCATTTATGCAGCAGGTGATATTTGTACCTACCCCGGCAAAGTAAAACTGATTGCTTCCGGCTTCGGTGAAGGTCCAACCGCTGTGAACAATGCAAAAGCATATATTGATCCTGACGCAAGAGTACAACCGAAACACTCAACCAGTATGTTCGGACAATAAATTAACAATGACAAAAGCCGCGATTCTTTGGAATCGCGGCTTTATTATAAATAAATCTTCTTAGTTTTATTTCTTCTATTTCAGCTCAATTTTGACCCTATGATCGTAATCTTCACTAGAATTTTCGTTTTCTACTATACTTGATTTCCAATTTAACTCAATCCACTCTATATCAGCGGCCTTACCATTCTCAGGATAGAAAATAAGCTGCCCTTCTTTTTTCTCTTCTTCATGGAGATCTCCTCCTAAATCATCAGAAAAAATCTCATCTGCCTCTACTTTTTCCCCTGTTGAAGTGATTAAAATAGCTTCATCTATATTTGTAGAATAGGCGTTAGAGCCAGAATTGTTTTCCACCTTTACAGTCATACCCAAAACCGATGTGGAGACTCGTTCTCCTTCATCATTAATCATAGGAGCGTCATCGCTTACACCGATATCCTTAATAGTATAGCTCACCTCTTCAAATTCTTCGGATGCTTTTACATCTTCATAGTATGTCCATTGATCATCTGCAGCCTCTGCTTTTGTTTCTTCACGAGAGCTATGACTATTTTCCTCCTGCGTATCTTCATTCATTTCCGTCGTATTATTGTTATTATCCTCTGTTCTTTCTACTTCTTCGTCTGCGTTGCAGGCAGATAATAGCAGCAGTATAGCTACGATATAAAATGTTTGGAAAAAGCTATTCATTCTATAACTCCTTTGTTTTGATAAGATAATACCGAACCCTTTTATATTAAAGCTGGCAATTACATAGGAACTATGGATATAAAATTAATAATAATTCCCATAACAAAAGCCCTCTTACAATGAAGTTTATCACTCACTGTTAAGAGGGCCTTCAGGAAGAGCTGTTTTATTTATTGCCACGATTATATATAATTAAAAAAGATTTGTCTGCCCTGACATTGCACAAATCAGCAGTTTTCGTCTGGTGTACCTGCATTTGTTGCTGTTTTGAATGACGAGCCACAGCCGCATGAAACGATAGCATTCGGGTTATCGATGGTAAACCCTCCACCCATCATATTCTGCTTAAAATCGATGGTAGTTCCTTCGATAATCGGCACATCTTGACGATGGATGACGACTGGGATGCCATTAGCATCTTCTAACACATCCAGCTCTTCGTTGATATCCTCTTCAAATCCCATCGCGTAGGATAAACCACTGCAGCCTCCACCTTTAACACCGAAGCGTAGACGAATGTTTGCAGATTCTTCTTCCTTCATCATTTCCTTGATTTGCGAGCTGGCAGCATCCGTAATATTGAGAACCATCCGTGTCTCCCCTTTCGTTTCTTTATATTCAGTATACTAAACAATCACATTTACTTTCAAATATGTGGAATCAATAGTGATAGGTACCTTCTGCAATGATTGCTGCCGGGCCAGTCATCCATACCCTGTCCTCTTCATCCCAGCGGATGATTAAATCTCCACCACTCAGATGCACGAGAATCTCGGAGTTTTTACGTGCATAACCGTTCAGGACGGCTGCAACACCGGCTGCACAGGCGCCTGTACCACAGGCCTGAGTAATACCAGACCCTCTTTCCCATACACGAAAATGCACTTCCTGCTCTGAAACGACTTCAACAAATTCTACATTAACTCCTTCGGGGAAACGTTGATCATCCGTGATTATTGGACCTAACTCATGAACTGGTGCAGTCTGAATATCTTCAACAAAGAAAACAGCATGCGGGTTTCCCATCGATACTGCTGTCAATTCAAGAGGGTGGTGACTGACTTCAAATTGTTCCGCTACCACTTGATCCGCTTTTGGACCTGCCATTGGAATGAGAGAGCGCTCCAGCTTCGGTTTCCCCATATCAATTGTAATATCTGTAACTTGCTTATCTTCCACCGAAACTGAAGCCTCTACAACCCCTGATTTTGCTTCAATTTTAAAAGAAGTCTGATTAACCAGGCCATATTCATAAGCATATTTCGCCACACACCGTAGCCCGTTTCCACAATTTCTCCCCTCGGAGCCATCTTTATTAAAGATACGCATACCGACCTCTGCCTGATCGCTCGGATGAATCAGGATAAGACCATCGGAGCCGATACCTGTATGGGGGTCTGAGACCTTTCTGGCCAGCGCCGGAAGCATATCCTCTTCTAAATTAAACTTAAATGTATCAATGAATATGTAGTTATTGCCCAACCCATGCATTTTAATAAACGGTATTTCCATCTCTGCCACATCCTTGATTCGTTATGATCAGAAAGGCTCTGCTTGTCGCCCTTCTTTTTTATAGCGGAAGCTTGTGTTTGAACAATCAATCTTTCCATGAAGTATAAAAATAAGCCGTACAACTGGTGCACGGCTTTCCGTTGCTTTTCACCCTGAGAACAGGCACTTAAAAAAGGGGATTCTCTTCTAGGTGCTGATAAATGTTTTCCACAAGCTCTTCAGCACTATCTGCCGTAACCCGTTCTCCATTGACTAAAGCAAACATACTCTGGGCACATAGCCCACAATGGCTTAAACAGCCATACTCTATAACATCAAGATCCGGATCCTTTTCCAGCTCTTCCATAGCCTTTTGGGAACCACTTGCTAAGTTATTAATACAAAATTCAATAATCGGATTCATCTGCGTCACCCTCTTCAACCTAGATGAATCCCCCACTAATCATCAATATTATCATATCCAGTTTTATTCAGACAACACTGATGTTTTAAGAAACAGGCTGAAATCCTTTTTCATCGAGTGCCTGATAAATAGTTTTCAACCTGGGGTTCCCTTCCCCAACAATTTCCCCATCCAAAACCACCAATGGATAAAATAACTCATCATCCAGCAGCTGCTGAATATAATGCTGGTGTTCTTCATTTTTAGGATTCGAATAAATATCAATATATTTATAATGAATACCTTCTTCGCCATACTTTCTTGAAATAGCCGCTTGCAGCCATTCATACGTTTCTTTTGAACCAGGTGAGTTGACACAACTGGCGCACACCTGATCTGCTCCATACACAATAAGCTGTACAGAATCCTTTTTCATGTAACCGCCTCCATAATTGTTCTGAACCTATATTTCCATTTTACAAAATAACCAAAAAAAGATAAAATGAAAATAGTTCTCAATACAATTAAAGGCGGAGGCGACCGCTCAGCGACGATTGGACTGGACTGAACCGTAGGAGACTAGATTCACTTGAGTTATCGCCCAAATGGCGAAACTCGTAGTGAATTTTGTGCTCGTAAGCGAAAAGAAGACACAAAGAGCGTAGCGATTTGATGTCGCCTTATCGTACGGAGGTGAAGGAAGTACACGAGACGCTGGGAGCCGTAGCTAGATGCCATTGTGTCAAAGGCGGAGGCGACCGCTCCGTTACAGTCGTGTCGTACACACGAGAACTTAGCTATAGAGATATTAAAACCAATAGATAGATTTTTATTTCTATCCGTTTTATAATGTGAATATGAGAAAGGGGAAGATTGCTTATGCAAACGCAGGTCCAAGAAGTACTGAATAAGCTACGTCCATTTTTGCTTCGTGACGGTGGGGACGTGGAATTAGTGGATGTAGAAGAAGGAATTGTCCGTCTACGTCTGATGGGTGCATGCGGAAGCTGCCCAAGTTCTACCATCACATTGAAAGCTGGTATTGAACGCGCACTTGTCGAAGAAGTACCTGGTATCCGTGAGGTTGAACAGGTATTCTAAACACATAACTTAATTATTCAGGGGCTGTCCCAACGGGATAGCCCCTTTCTTTTATGCTCACCTGCCACACCTCCATAAACCCTCTATTATTACGAATCAGTTCACAGGCGTTTTTGGCTTTTCGCCATTGAGAACCTTCCAGGTATTTTCCAAGCATAGTTCCATCATAGCTGTCCGAGTTTCCGTACTTGCCGATCCAATATGAGGAAGGCATACCACTTGATCCAACCCTAAAAGCGGATGATCCGCATCGATTGGCTCTTTTTCAAATACATCCAATCCCGCAGCCTTCACTTCTCCCCTAACCAGAGCTTCGTATAAGGCACGTTCATCCACTAGCGCTCCCCGGGAAGCATTTACAAAAATAGCACTGCTTTTCATTTTTTTAAAGGCTTCCTGATTAAACATGCCTCTTGTTTCCTCCGTTAAAGGTGCTAAGCAAACCACATAATCGGCTTTCTCCAGTAAATCATCAAAGCTATGATAAGAAGCCCCAAGCTCCCTTTCCGCCTCTTCTTTGCGAGAGCGGTTATGATAAAGAATTTCCATGCCGAAACCCTTAGCCCTGCGTGCTACTGCCTGGCCTATTCTCCCCATACCTACAATACCAATTGATTTATGATGGACATCGGTACCAGCCATAAATAACGGCGACCAGTTCTCCCATTTACCTTCTTTAATATGCTCGTTCGCTTCAATAATCCTGCGTGCGGCTGCCATCAACAAGGTAAATGTCAAGTCGGCTGTTGTTTCTGTTAGAACATCAGGAGTATTGGTTATCTGAATTCCATGTTTATCAGCAGCCTGAATGTCTACATTGTCATATCCTACTGCCATATTAGCAATGATTTTCAGTTTTTTCCCCTGGTCCATTAACTCATCGTCAACTCGATCGGTAAGCATGGTGATCAGCCCATCACACTGCCCCGCCTCCTGTAGAAGCCTTGTCCGGTCTACAGGTTCCTCTTCACTGTCCCACATGGTTATCTCCATGTTTTCTTTGAACTTTTCCACTACCTCGTCTGGAAGCTTACGAGCAATAAACACCTTAGGTTTGGCCATCACTAATCCCCTTCCCTCATTTAAAGAAAATCTTACCACTGATTTTAGCATAAGCTCCTCAGTAAAAGAAAAGACTTCCCATCATCCAACTCGGATGTGAGAAGTCTTTACCAATCAAGTACAGGAATTTTCAATGGTGCCGGATTAATCCCTAATGATTGAAAGAAATGGCGAAGTTGTTTTTCATATCGCTTCTGCCGCTTGAAAAGTATCTTTGTTTCTTTTAATAACGATTCATCAAAAGGATTCTGGTATACATCATCAAACTTATCGAGGAGATGAACCGGAAATAGAAGCCGGGCATATACTAATCGCAAACCAAATATGGATAACGGAGACCTCGTGTGGTAATTGTAAAAAAATGAAGTTAATTGTTCAGGAGAATGGTCAGTCAACATATAATTTCTCAATGCTTCCGACAAATCCCGGGCCGGATGATCATATCTTAATTGATCAAACCATAGCAGCTTCTTCTTATCAGATAAATATCGGTCGAAAGTAAATGTTGCCTGGTCCTTTCTTTGGTGGCGAGTTTCCTGTTCACTTTCTTGCACATACTGGATAGCATTTTCTCCTAAGCCAATAATATAAGGGGCAGTATCGACCCACAACCGATGCATTTCACCTACCGGACGCTGTTCATGCCAATGCCGTATTCCAGATTCGAACTGGTCGATTCGGTTCCCCCATAATGTTTTCCATTGTCCATAGGTTGATATACCAGGAAGGTGGTAAGGATAAGAAGAGCCGAGTTCATGAAAATCCGCTAACCCCTGGGCAGAAAACGGCAGCTGCCAGGAGGAATCAGGTTTAGCTTTAGCAATCACATAGTGACGTTGATTTTTGTTAATTTGATAACGGCTTTCCTCGATAGGAATTGGACTTACGATATTTTTAAACCCAGCCTGCTGCAAAAACTCGCAGGCATGCTGTAATTCTTGGTATATTCCTTCTCGGCCATGTGCTGGAATGACAAAATACACCTCCCCATTGTGAACATAACCGGGGTTCTGATCAAACTCAACAATGGCGGCGTTTGAGATGTCGATATAATCTGCTATAATTTCTTTCACAGCATATACACTCCTATCCATCATGATATAATAGACCAATACACCTAGCACCATGTTTTATCTTTCACCGGTCAGGGAAGCTTATTTTATAAAAGGGAGGTCAATAGAGTATATATGAATGAGGCTAGAAAAATGAGTCAATTAGAAAAAAAAGCACGTGAATGGTTAGTCGAACGAGGGGTAACCATTAATGATATTTCAGAGCTTGTCTATTATCTCCAATCGAAATACCATGAGGATCTTACCATTGACGAATGTCGCTATAATGTGGAAAAGGTGCTGACGAAACGAGAGGTTCAAAACGCGATACTCACAGGGATACAATTAGATGTATTAGCGGAAAAAAATCAACTGGAAGAACCGTTACAAGGGACAATCGATAAAGATGAAGGCTTGTATGGCGTCGATGAGATCATAGCGCTATCCATCGTCAATGTATACGGATCTATTGGTTTTACCAACTATGGTTTTATCGATAAACAAAAACCAGGCATACTCAAAAAGCTGAATGATAAATCTACTGGAGAATGCCATACTTTCCTTGATGATATTGTAGGAGCCATTGCTGCTGCAGCTTCAAGCCGCCTTGCGCATAGTGCAGTCGGAGAAGAAGAAGCAGAAGATGATGAATGATAGTCTTAAAAGATTAGAGTAGCTTGTCGCCCTACGATAGGTCTTTGGTATTTTTATGCTATAACCGTTTAATAAAGACAAAATGCCGTCTTTCCTTTTGGAATAGACGGCATTTTCACTTATAAATGAGAGGACCAATCCTCCAGAGAATCAATAGTATAAGTCGGCTGTTCTTCATATGCTTCCAAATCTTTTTTTGATGTGACGCCAGTGAAAACCATCAACGTATCCAGGCCGGCGTTCATCCCGGCTTTAATATCCGTGTTATAATTATCCCCTACCATTAAAACACCTTCTTTGGCATACCCTAATGTTTGCATCGCCTGCTCCATGATGATGGGCTCGGGTTTCCCGATAAATATAGGCTCGACTCCAGTGCTAACCGTTATAACAGACGTCAGTGACCCGTTTCCTGGCATCATGCCTCGCTCTGTCGGAATCGCTACATCGCCATTCGTAGACAGGAAGACAGCACCATTTCTCACATTTAAACAAGCGCTCGCCAATTTTTCATAAGTGATTCCTCGATCAATACCGATTACGACAAAGTCTGCACCCTCATCCACTAGTTCCAGCCCTGATTCCTTTAATGCTGTCAATAATCCCTCTTCGCCAATTGCATATACTTTAGCACCTGGATGCTGATCTTTGATATATTGAGCAGTGGCCATACTCGTGGTATAAACTTGTTCTTTGGCAGCTGGTATATCCATGTGGTTCAGTTTATCTGCCACCTGCTCTGGTCTTCTAGATGAATTATTGGTTACAAAAAGATAAGGCAGCTTTTTTTCATTTAGTTTTTTGATAAAATCTGATGCAGCTTCAATTCGTTCCGTTCCCCGGTACATGGTTCCATCCAGATCAATCAGATATGCTTGATATTTTTTCATACGTACACCTGCTTTCTACTTGTTAACAGAAAAACTTCCCGCACCATAATGCGAGAAGCTGTCATTCACTGTTATGGGTGATTTGAAAAGCACAGCAGGCTTCCCCGCTTATCATGCTCTTCTCAGCCATAGTGTCTCTTTCGTAGAGGATTGCTTCATCATCCATCACCTCTTCTTTCTTACATTATAAAGAAGAGAAAGAAGAGATTAAATTTATAATTCCTATGTTTTTAACATAGTCACAGTTTAGGAATTTGAAAATGCAGAAACAGGTCCTAGCTCTTCATCGAGATATTTTCTGACGGATGCCGGGAAGGTTTCAAGCACTCCCTGTGTGTTTTTCCAGCTCTTTTCTATGACAGTATGTTCGATTTCCAAATAATCCTGAATTAGCATCCTACGTAACCGGATGAAATTTTTGAATGGCTCCTGGTGAGATTCTGGTATGACCTTTTCATCTGTAAGTATATCGATAATATCCTCATAACTCCCTGGATCCCTCATAATAAACCCATCAATCATCATATTGCCGACATCAATAACCGCTTCAATTGTCATATGCGTGATCCGCTCCAGGCTTAACTTTTCTAAAAAAGACTCAAAGTCATGATTTTGGTATTCCTGCATAAGACCTTCCATATAAAGCAAGGTACTCTCAATTTTTTTTCGATCGACAAAATACATAACTCCACCTCCATACAATTGCATCATAACCTAATTCTTTCACCATGATATCACATTTACATACATAACAGGAAAAGGATGCATATTTACGGATTTGTGTAAACTCTGCTATCATATATAAGAACTTCATTGTATCGGAGGAGAAATGATTGGATAGAGAACTCGCATTAGAACTTGTACGTGTAACAGAAGCAGCTGCTATTGCCTCAGCACAATGGATGGGCCGCGGCGATAAAATGAATGCAGATGATGCAGCTACATCAGCCATGAGAGCAATGTTCGATTCGGTTGCTATGGAAGGTGTGGTGGTAATCGGTGAGGGCGAATTAGATGAAGCACCAATGCTTTACATCGGAGAGGAACTCGGTAACAAGACTGGGCCTGCTGTTGATATTGCTGTCGATCCATTAGAAGGAACGAACATCGTTGCAAAAGGTCATAATAATGCTATGGCTGTAATTGCAGCAGCAGAACGAGGCGCCCTGCTTCATGCTCCTGATATGTATATGGAAAAAATCGCAGTCGGTAAAAACGCAAAAGGGCTGATCCATCTGGATGATCCGATAGAACGAACTATCGACATTGTCGCCCGTGCCAACAATAAACGTGTAAGAGACCTGACTGTGATCATCCAGGAACGTGACCGCCACGAGGACCTTATCCAGCGAGTCATCAAAAAAGGTGCCAGAGTTAAACTGTTTGGTGATGGAGATGTTGGAGCTTCAATCGCCACTTGTTTAAGTCACACTGGTGTCGATTTGTTTGTCGGTACTGGAGGTGCTCCTGAAGGTGTCATTTCAGCAGCAGCGATTAAGAGTCTTGAAGGGGATATGCAAGCCCGTCTGCTTCCTCAAAATGAAGCAGAGGCTGAACGCTGTAAGTCCATGGGGTTGGATGACCCAAATCAATTGTTGACGATGGACGACTTAGTAAAAAGTGATGATGCTATTTTTGCTGCAACAGGAGTAACAGAGGGAGAACTGTTGAATGGAGTTAAATTTCTCGGTGGCGATTTAACCGAAACAGATTCGATTGTCATGCGGGCGAAAACGAAAACCGTACGATTTGTGAAAGCTCACCACCACCTTGCCCATAAACCTCATCTCGTAATGAATGAAGAATAAGGAGGCACTTAAAATGGAAGAGGAACGTTTCTTTCTATATGATGAAAAAGAAAAAAGCGACACCCGCTTTGTAAGCTTCATGGGAGAAACCCATCGCCATGATCTGGCACTGGTGAAGACCAGTCGTTATTATGGCAAGACTTTAGTGCTTGACATCCAAGGCAATCGTTTTGGTATTATCGGCCACGATGATATCGAAGAACCTGGGTATCTGGAACATGCTTTTAATTTGACAGAAGTAGATGCTGAAGAACTTAGGGAGTTCTTACGAGAAGCTATTTAAAACATAAAAAAGCAATCCTTCCCGATCACTGGGAAGGATTGCTTTTTTAATCGATTTTTTTCAATAAAAAATAGGCACAGCCAAAATTGCAATACTCATATAAATAATCTTCTAAGGTACTGATTTTTGTATCAAAGGCAGCCTTAGGATTCTGGTCATCGTAAAATCCACGCAGTCGAAGCTGGCCATATCCCCAATCACCCACAATATAATCATACTTGCTCAGAATATCACTGAACCGCTGCTCCAACGCTTCCGCCTGATACCCATTTCTGTAATCTTTTACGATCTCATACTTCTTTCCAAACAATTCAATCATTACCATCACCTCTTACAATAACTAAATTTTATCACACTTGACGGTAAGTAGTCACAGAATATTTATTTCGTATGTAATCTGCTGTTTCGACAAAAATAAATGAAGAGGGAGAATGGATAACAAGGAGGGATTTTAATGAGATATACTTTTGCAGCTTCCATCATGATCAGCGGGGTATTGTTAGTTGGATGTACTGCTAATGAAGAAGAAAATACTATGGATCGTTACGGTGAACAGAACCAGGACCGTGGGTCTTTAAACGGAAATGCTATGGATAATTACCAGGATCCAATCGATCAGGATGGCGATGGGGATTTAAATGATCAATTAGGCTATGTACGTTACGACAAGAGCCAGATAGATCCTGAGGGTAATTATAATACCGGAGTAAATCGGGAAGAAACTGCTGACATGATCACTAAAATGGTTTTGACTATGGATGAAATCCATGATGCAGGTACATTAGTTACCGATGATGAGGTTCTTGTTGCCTATAAGAAAGCCGATGATGCAGAAAGGAACCAGGCCGCTGATATGGTGAAAAAGACAGTACTGTCACTTGTTCCGCGTTACTATGAAGTGTATGTTTCCGACCAGGAAAGTGCGTTTAAGGATATTCAAAGTTTAAGCAATACCAGCACCTCCGATCAAAATTACGATAACGTATTAGAAAATATAATTACCCGAATGCGGGAAGCTCCTCAAGGAGAAGACACGTACAATGATGAAACAAAATCAACAAAAGATCCACGCGACTCTTCTTCTGAGGGTATGAACCGTTAACTGCCAGACAGGAAAGTAACATAAGCTTTCCTGTCTCTTTTACACTTTCACTAAAATTTCCATTAATAGTTGCGGCCTGCCTATCATAAGCTAAGGTCATCAATTGGTTGGAGTGACGTATTATGAAACGAATGTGTATGCTTCTCTTCTCCACACTTATATTAACAGGAGGAATTTCCCCTACAGTTACGTATGGAACAGAGAAAAGTGAAGAAGAAATTAAAAAAGAAGAAAACCAAACCCGAATGGACTTATATAAAAAGACAGCAGCTACCACATTGGTTCCGTGGTATTATTTAGCAGCGGTTGATCAATTTGAACGCCAGATACATGATGATTTTCCTGAAGATAGAGTTACTGCCATTCAGCCAGACCGGCTATTCTGGAATGGGTTGGACAATCCTAATTCAGCTGACCGGCAGGCCCCGGCTATAACGAAAATGTTCAATGGCTGGGGAGATGATGGGAATGGTGATGAAATGGCAGATAGGAATAATGATGAAGATATATTGTATAGTATCGCTTCCTATCTTTCTTCATTTGGTCATAACCCCGACGACATAAAAATAGCTTTATGGAAGTATTATAAGCGGGACCTTACCGTACAGACTATTATGAACAATGCTCGTGTATTTAAGCATTTTGACACGATCCACTTGACCGATCGAGACTTTCCGCTTCCTCTTCATGCTAATTATAGCTATCGAAGTACATGGGGGGATGCGAGAGGTTTTGGAGGAAGAAGGATTCATGAAGGAACAGATATTTTTGCAAACTATGGTGTCCCTGTGCGTTCCACCACCTATGGAGTAGTGGAAATGAAGGGCTGGAACAGGTATGGAGGATGGCGAATCGGCATCCGTGATATCTTCAATATTTATCACTATTACGCACACTTAAACGGATTTGAAGATGGAGTGAAGGTTGGCGATGTTGTCAAACCCGGGGATGTTATAGGTTCGGTCGGTGCTACCGGATATGGACCACCTGGGACCTCCGGGAAATTCCCACCTCACCTGCACTATGGGATGTACAAAGATAATGGTTACAGTGAATGGTCTTTTGACCCGTATCCTTATTTAAGAAGATGGGAACGAATGGCAAGAGATTAAAGTAAAATAAAAGCGCCGCCTCACTAGGAGTACGGCGCTTACTATTTTTACTGTTTAGACTTCCGGACAGCATTCGTAATACTTGCTGTCAGTCCTCCCCATATTACTATCATCCCAATAACCATCATGACAATTGCACTTCCTGTCATATTAGACGACCTCCTCTTTGTTGGTATGATCCTCACTTAAAGAGCTGGAATGCCAACGTTTGAATGTTAATAGGAAACCTACTACGAGAGCGAATGCTGCTACGAACCATCCACCGAAAAGAATGAATGTATCCGCATACCCTTCATAGTTTCCTGTAGGTGAGTCAAATTGACGGAGAAGGTTTTGTTTAAACAAGTCGAACATCATATAGCCAAGGACAACTGGGGTTATAATTCCTAAACTAATTTTCCACCAGCTGCCGAGACGGATGTCAGAGATAGCATTGGCATGATCCTGGAAATCGTTTAGCTTACGAAGGAACCAGGCAACCACCACAACTTCCACCAATCCTACAAAGGCTACACCAAATTGATTAATGAAATAGTCTGCTGCATCAAGGAAGAACAGACCTCCCTGGGTAGCGAACAGGACAGAAATAAGTGCTGCTAAACCACCACCCATTCCCACTGCAGCGGTACGGGAAATACCCAGCTTTTCTTTAATACCGGCAATATAAGTCTCAGAAATTGAGATCAATGAAGAGAGACCGGCCAAAACCAATGACAAGAAGAATAAGAAACCGAATAGCCCGTTCAGCGCAGGCATTTCGTTAATAATTTGCGGGAATACCACAAAAGCAAGACCTACTCCTCCACTGACGACTTCAGAAACACCGACACCGCTTTGTTGTGCCATGAAACCAAGTGCACCGAAGACACCAATACCTGCAAGCAATTCAAAACTTGAGTTACCAAAACCAGTAATGAATGCATTATTTGTAATATCTGATTTCTTAGGCAGGTAGCTGGAATACGTAATCATGATAGCAAAGGCAATGGATAAACTGAAGAAAATCTGCCCATAAGCAGCTACCCAGACACTGCCATTCGTGATCGTTTCAAAGTTTGGTGCAAAGAACGTCTGGAGACCTTCTGCCGCACCAGGAAGCGTGATTGCACGAAGTACAATGATAAGGAATAAGACAATAAGGGTAGGAATGAAGATTTTGTTAGCGGCTTCAATCCCCTTCTTAACTCCTTTGAACAAGACTCCCAGGGTAATCAACCATACGATGAGTAGTGGGAAAAATACTCCAGGTACCAGGCTTCCTGTTTGACCAGGATCTACGGATAAGTTCAAATAATCACTAAATAAGAAAGACTCAGTATCTTGTCCCCAGCTCAGGTTGAAAGCGAAATAACTGTAAGAAATAGCCCAGGCGATGATTACTGCGTAATACGTCGATATAACAAATGATACCAGCACAGCCCACCAGCCAAGCCACTCTGTTTTCTTATTCATTCGGAAAAATGAAAGCGGTGCTGACCCCCGGTATTTATGCCCGATGGTAAACTCCAGGATCAATAATGGAATACCTGCTGTCAGTAGAGCAAATAAATACGGAATAAAGAATGCTCCACCACCATTTTCATAAGCTACTGCAGGAAATCGCCAAATATTACCCAGGCCGATTGCAGAACCCATAGCTGCCAGGATAAAACCAGCCCGCGTCCCCCATTGTGAACGTTTTTCCATTTTTTCAAGACCTCCCTTTTGTTTTAATTCTCCCTCACTCTTCTATTATGCTTGTATTCAAGAGAGAATGTTAGAAAAATTTACTTTTTTCAGATAATTTACATTATCTGCTTGTATTATACCGTGACTAAAGAAGGGTGTCAAAGAAATATTATATTATTCAGATTTTTCTATCACAGGAAAATAACAGGAAAGAAGCGCGTCATGACTTTAACGCGCTTCTTTCCTGTTATTGTTTATTCACTTGAATAGCTGGTGAGAATAAATGAATCAAAAGACCTATCGCTGCCACAATGACTAATGTCAAAATCAATGGCAACAATACTTGCCCGCTGAATCCTAACACAAGATAACCAATTCCTGCTGCCGTAGCAGCAATCATGGCATAAGGCAGCTGGGTGAGTACATGATCGATATGGTTGGACCCGGCACCTGTTGAAGATAATATCGTCGTGTCAGAAATTGGTGAACAATGGTCTCCAAATACAGCCCCGGCTAGAACCGCAGATAATGCAGGTAAAACAAGACTGACATCAGTAACAGCTGCAATCTCACCTGCAATCGGCAGCATGATGCCAAATGTTCCCCAGGAAGTACCAGTTCCAAGCGCCATAAAGCCAGATACAAGGAAGATTAAAAATGGCAGAAATGCAGGACTGATTGATGCTTGCTCTACCAAGTTGGCTAAATATTCTCCCGTGCCAAGCTGGTCAATTACAGTCCCGATCATCCACGCAAACACCAAAATATAAATAGCAGGAAGCATAGCCTTCGTACCTTCCCACAAAACATTGGTGATTTTCGACTTAGGTCCTGGCTGACTTACATATAAAAGCGCGGCACCAATGACAGAAAGTAGCCCTCCTGTAAACAGGGAAATGTTGACGTCTGTATTCTCAAAGATTGACAGCAGTGTCGCTGAACCATCTGTATTCTGGATTCCAGTAACCACCATGGCGCTTACCGTACCAAGAATCAACACAGCAATTGGTACCAACAAATGATAAATTCTTCCGTTAGTATGTGACTTAAATTCATCATTCAAATCACCTGGAATATCTCCACGGGACGGGTCCGTAAGTTCTCCTGTTTCCAACGCACGTTTTTCATGTTTCCTCATCGGTCCGATATCCAATTTCATATAAGCTGCCATAAATACAAGCAACAAGGCAGCAAAAACATAAAAATTAGCCGGGATCATTTTCACAAAGGCTTCCAATGGCTGATAATCTGAGATCTCGTTGGCAACCAGGATGCTTCCGATTGTACCGATGATATAGGCGCCCCAGCTGGAAATCGGTGAAATAACAGTAACCGGAGCCGATGTGGAGTCAATAAAATACGCTAGCTTTGCCCGGGATATCTTATACCTGTCCGTTAATGGTCTTGAAACCTGCCCGACTGCAAGCGCATTGAAATAATCATCGATAAAGATGATAATGCCGAGATAGGCCGGCACTGCTTGAGCTCCTCTGCGAGTTTTAATCCTATTGATGGCCCATTCGCCAAATGCCTTGCTCCCTCCAGAAGCTGTCATGAATGCAGTGGCTATTCCAAGAAAAATTAAGAATAAGAATAGATATATATTGCCCATATTCCAACCTTCAAGTGATAGCAGACTGCTGGCATCTGCAATAAAGATTTCATAGAACATTGTCCAGATGGCTGCCACTGTATCCATAAAATTGAATTGATAAAGAAGCAGAGCTCCGACTATAATTCCGATACCAAGAGACAAAATCACTCTTCGTGTGGCAATGACTAAAATAAGCATTAAAATTGCTGGAATTAAAGAATAAATTGTACCTTCCATGCTTTTTCCCCTCCATTTTGTAATTCTGAAAGATGACACATTCTAAGTGAATGTGGGGATGTCATGGATATGGCTTCTACTGGGGAAAATGAGGAATAAAAAAAGAGCAATGAAAGAAAAATAATCCTTCATTGCTCTTTATATAGCAAATTTGATTATCCTTCATTTCGATCAGTAGCGCACCATGCATCCTTTTTAGTATGCATGACAGTGTAATTCCTATTAGGAAAAACACCAGCATTTCCGTATCTGACATTACTTCATGCTTCGGCAGACAACCCTTTCACCAACCATCTCCGTTGTCATCCTCCAGTTGATTACTGATGCGGCCTGCTCCTCTACCTCACCGATCTGATAAGGTCACGCAGTATTAAAATTTCCTCACGTATTGTATCAATTAATAGCGAGTTATGCAAGATTTTTTTAAGTTCTTATGGTGATGGATCAACCTGGAAACCATCCATTGGCAACGAGAAGGAAGGTGATTTCTGACTGCCTGAACCATTATAGAAATCTGGGACCTCGCCCATGATCGTACTTTGATCTACTGGAATATCTGCAGTCACTACGGTAGTTTTGGTTGAAAACGGGATGACGATCCGTACATCTACTTCGATATGTATCGTCAGTTCAAACATAGCAGCATTGATCCCGTATTCTGTAAGTTTATTTTCCACATTGGACTGGACATATCCAATTACTTCGAATTTCACCGGTACCCGAGGGCCTAAATTAGCCAATAGCACATTATTAGTGGCCTGACCGATGGGAATCTCAACTAATGTAGGAGATTGTCGTTTATCTTCGGGGGTTTCTTCCTCTTCCTCTTCCAACGGCACATCCAATGGTGTGCCTGGATCTGGGACTTCCCCCCGCTCCATCTGCTTCAAATAATTTTGAACCCGAAATGTCGTATTACGAAGCACACGATTGACAACAACAGAATTCCATCCCATATAAACGATATTTCCATTTTCATCTTTTTCCATTTTCACAAGATCTTCAAAACTCAAATCATCTGCAATTCTTTTACTGACAGCTTCCAATATAGCATCACGACTAAATTGCTGTGTTTTCGTTTCGGCAATGTCAATCAATGTAGGTGTGATTCCTCGATTGATAATCCATAGACTTAAAAAGGTGAAAAATATAAAGAAAATGAAGGTGACCACGAAAATGCTGCCCATAGAAGGAGGACCATTATTTCTTGTATATTTCCCCAATTGCCATACCCCCTTAACACATCATATGTATGCAAAAGAGGAAATAGTATAAGCCTTCTTGATGAAAAGACTCCTTATTCAACAATAGGGCCGAAAAGTCGAAGACTTGATTTCGAAATGTTATTTGGGAGTTTAGGGGCGGTGGGGAAGGATTCGCTTTCCAGCTCCATCACCTAGACACTCGCGACATAAGCAGTCCATCAACGGGAAGAAAAATCACTTCCCTTTTGCTGTTCTGCTTATGCGTGTCGTGTCTCCCAAGGTGATTACGCATTAATTTCTTTCCGCGGGGAAGACGGCAAGCCTCCTCGAGCTTAAAGCTCTGCGGGGTCTTGCCAGTCTATCCTTTCCCGCAGGAGTCTCAACCTTCCCCATCGCCCCTTACCATAAAAAGTTCTCGAAATCACCTTTTGGGACAGGCCCATCATAATGAAAAAAGACGATTTGCCGTTTATAGTTGCCCTAAGATAAAGGTTTTAGTTATACACCTTTTGAAGGGTCCGTTTGTTCCATAACTGGTTGGATGGGCAGGGAAACGGGGAGACTCCCGCGGGAGAAGGGGCTAGGCGAGATCCCGCAGGGCTTTTTTGCCCGAGGAAGCTCGCCAGATCCCCCGCAGGAAAGCGAGTCGTTTCACAGCCCATCCCTTACCTTTCGGTAACGGACCCAACTATCTCGAAACTGAGTCTTACATTAAAGGGAGCTTTACTGTAGGATCCATGAGGTGATTTAACTGAGCAAATGAAAAAACCGCCCATTTCAGGCGGTTTTTCATAAGATTATTGATCTGCCAGTTTAAGTAGAGCGTCTTTTCCTTTCATTCCCGGGCGCCAGCCTTTTTCCCGACTGGCGTCTGTCACCTTTTCCAGCGGTGCTTCTAACAACTGCTCGATTGTCCGAACCCCGACAGCCCTGCCGGCAATGACTTTCCGATCAGCCAATTTTTCACTCAGCAGGTCAACATCCAGGGCAGCACACATAATATATCCAACATCATTGGACACGATCAGTAAGTTTGTCTTTGGCAGTGCCACACGAATAGCAGTAAAAGGGTAACCTTCTATGAACATCGGTTTCACATCAATAATGGTCCCCACATCCTTTTTGCTTTACCTTATGTGACTGGATGTGAAGGTGTGAAAGACTCGGAGGTTATTCCTCTCGCTTCAGTGTTGTAACAAGCAAATCCCTTAATAATTCCGGCATATAATATTTTTTCTTTTTTGAATATGCCACTTCAGGGAGCAAACGTCCAAATGTAAAAGTATCTGCAGTAGCTACCTGATACACCTTATCGTGTTCGAGGGGCTCGCCATTGAAATGCACCGATTGTATACGTTCGTTTCCGTCACTATCCTTCTTACTCTCAATTTCTACACCAGTAAAAATCATCCGTCCGATAACTTCCCCTCGAAAACCGAACCCTTTTAATTTTATTTCTGTAAATTCCTTTGTGTGGGCAGCTCTGATTACCTCAAGGAGTTCATCCCCAGTTAATTCCACTTTACATGGGTTCATGGGATGAGGGCATATGCGGTGTACATCTTCGTAGCAGACTTTTCCTTCTTGCAAATGATCAAGTAATACACCAGCATTCAGCATAGCTACATCAGCATCGGTCCAGTCTTGAAGCGTCTGAACCAATCCCTTCATTAATTTCGTTTCATGAAACCAGCCTACTTCTTCCGGCCTCTTCAACTCCGTGATATGTTCTTTTAAATTCGCCGCAGCTTCTTCCTCTATCGCTTTCAATGTTTCCGCAGTGATCTGGTCTTTCGCCATCTCTTCCGTAGGAATCGCGTATGCCTCTTTACGTGTCACTACGTTTAATTCATGATCCCACTCCATCATCACTTCTCCAAGATGAGTGCCATATTTTCCTGCCGCCGTTAGCAACGTGTTACCCACATATTTTCCATGCCGGAACAAGTGATGTGTATGTCCACCTATGATAAGGTCGATTTCCTTGAAGTGCCTTGCAATTTCCTCATCGTCATTGATTCCTAAATGGGATAATAAAACGATAATATCTGCATTATCCTTTAATGAGCTCAATTCCCGCTCCAGTGTTTCCATTGGCGATTCCACTCGCCAGCCGAGCATACTGTAGAACAGTTGAAATGGAGCTGTGAGCCCGATGAGACCAATTTTAACTCCATGCTCACTCTCCACTACCTTGGACGCTTGCAGCCAGGAAGGCTGAGGGTCCTCTTCCCTGGATAAGTTGGCACATAGGACATTAAAGTCAGCCTCGTCGTATAATTCAAACAACCCTTCTCGTGACAATGTAATACCCTCATTATTACCAAGGTTTGCAAAATGATATCCTGCCTCATTTAACAGCTGAATATTCCCTTTTCCCATCAATCCTTCAGCAATCGGATGGAACCTGTCCACATGATCACCATTATCAAGCAGCCAATAACTTTGCTTGTGTTTTTCCCGTTTTGCTTTCTGATGATTAAAATAACCAATAATTTGTGGCCAATTCTCAAAATGGCTGTGAAGATCATTTGTGTAATAAAAGAATATTTTCTCCTTCATAAACCAATCTCCTTATCCTATCCCCTGTAAAATCAAACGTATGGCTATTATGAGCAACATTATTCGGAGAACCCATTCCACATATTGTCCTTTCAATAATTTATTCACTTGAGCTCCTAACATTCCACCTATATAAGCACCAGGGATAAAAGCTAATGTATATATCCACTCAATATTTCCTAAAAGTATATGGGTAATGGAATTGGAAATACTCATGAAAAAAATCATGAACATGGAGGTAGCAGTGGCAATATGCGCCGGAAAACCGAATAATAATATCATAGCCGGAACCATCATCGATCCCCCGCCAATTCCAAATAAACCGGAAAGCATGCCGATGGAGAAGGCAAGCAGGACACCTGCAAGCGGCCGATAACCATAACGATGTATCTCACCTTCAATTTCCACTTCTCTCTGCATACCTGCCTGCTCTTTTTCTAATACTCCCATATTGCTCTTTCGAGGCAAAAAAAACACACCAAATAGAAACAACATCAATACCCCGAAGAATAATGAAAATTTATCTCCCGAGAAAAACTGATTCAGGTAGGAACCGAGTATACCTCCAGGGATACTTCCGATTAAGAATATCCACCCGCTTTTTATATCTACCCGTTTACTTTTCATATAAGAAAATGCGGAGGACATTCCTGTAAAGATCATAGTGACAATGGATATTCCTACAATCTTTTGAGGAGTAGCCCAGCTGAATACATCAAACATCTGACTTAAGAATAACATCGTCGGAACCAGCACGATGCCACCGCCAAGCCCGGCGATGCTGCCAACAAAAGCTGATACCAGCCCTATGATTGCTGACACGATCAATACGATTACCATATACGTCACACCCAACTCTGAATCCTGTTCATCTTTATACTAGCATACCATTTTCTATGTAGGGCACTGAAGGGTTTCACACCTTTTTCAGCACATACCCCTTTCATAAATAGAAAAACCGTGCTGCTGATTTGATCAGCAACACGGTTGAACTATAATAATTAACCGATGGAACCTTCCATTTCGAATTTAATCAGGCGGTTCATTTCTACCGCATATTCCATTGGAAGTTCTTTAGTGAATGGCTCGATGAAGCCCATGACGATCATTTCTGTTGCTTCTTCTTCAGAAATACCGCGGCTCATCAAGTAGAACAGCTGCTCCTCGGAAACTTTAGAAACTTTCGCTTCGTGTTCAAGGGAGATATTCTCATTCATGATTTCGTTATAAGGAATCGTATCAGAAGTTGACTGATTATCCATGATGAGTGTATCACACTCAACATTGGAACGAGCACCTTCTGCTTTTCGCCCGAATTGGACGATTCCCCTGTACGTTACTTTACCCCCGTGTTTGGAAATGGATTTCGAAACGATGGAGGAAGACGTATTAGGTGCCAGGTGAATCATTTTCGCACCGGCATCCTGGTGCTGTCCTTTACCAGCCAAAGCGATGGACAATGTCATCCCACGAGCGCCTTCACCCTTCAGGATAACAGCAGGATACTTCATTGTCAGCTTGGAACCAAGGTTACCGTCGACCCATTCCATAGTGGCATTGGCATCAGCGGTAGCACGTTTCGTAACCAGGTTGTAGACATTGTTCGCCCAGTTCTGGATAGTAGTGTAACGGCAATAAGCATTCTTCTTAACAAAGATTTCAACGACCGCACTGTGAAGGGAGTTTGTTGTATAAACAGGTGCTGTACAACCTTCTACATAGTGGACCGACGCGTCTTCGTCAACGATAATCAACGTACGCTCAAATTGTCCCATATTTTCTGAATTGATTCGGAAGTAAGCTTGTAGTGGCGTATCCACTTTTACACCTTTTGGTACATAGATGAAAGACCCACCGGACCATACAGCAGAGTTCAATGCAGAAAATTTATTGTCAGATGGAGGAATTACTTTTCCGAAATATTCTTTGAAAAGTTCTTCATCCTCTTTCAAAGCAGAGTCTGTATCTTTAAAGATGATTCCCTGTTTTTCGAGATCCTCTTGCATATTGTGGTAAACAACCTCAGATTCATACTGAGCGGATACACCAGCAAGGTACTTCTGTTCTGCTTCCGGGATACCCAGTTTATCGAACGTATTTTTAATCTCCTCTGGAACTTCATCCCAGGAACGTTCAGAACGCTCAGATGGCTTTACATAATAAGTGATTTCATCAAAATCAAGCTCGGCAAGGTCGCCTCCCCACTGAGGCATTGGCATTTTATAAAAATGCTCCAATGACTTCAAGCGGAAGTCAAGCATCCATTCCGGCTCTTCTTTATATCGGGAAATTTCTTCAACAATTTCTTTTGTCAGTCCTCTTTGAGTACGGAAAATGGAAATATCCTTCTCATGGAACCCATATTTATAATCTTCGATTTCTGGCGCCTTTTTGGCCATAATCAAAAACCTCCTTTTGGTGTTATGCCGCGACTAAGACTGTCCTTGTTCGTCAACACCTTTTTCCATAGCCTTCCATGCCAATGTTGCACACTTGATTCTAGCCGGGAACTTCGATACGCCTTGTAATGCTTCGATATCCCCTAAATCAAATTCCTGTTCATCAATCTCTTTTCCTTGCATCATATCTGAAAAGAGCTTTGACATCGCCAAAGCATCTTCTACACGCTTTCCTTTGACGGCTTGCGTCATCATGGAAGCAGAAGACATGCTGATGGAACAGCCTTCTCCATCAAATTTAGCATCCTTGACCATTCCATCTTCCACTTGCAACTGCAACTGAATGCGGTCACCGCAAGTAGGATTGTTCATGTCAATGGACATGTGGTCGTCTCCTTCAATCATACCACGGTTTCGCGGATTTTTATAATGATCCATGATGACTTGTCTGTAAAGTGTATCCAGGTTGTTAAAAGACATCGCCAAAATACTCCTTTGTTTTTTGTAATCCTTCGACAAGTCGATCAATATCTTCTTCGGTATTATACAGATAAAAGCTGGCACGGGCGGTTGCTGATACATCGAGCCAGCGCATCAGCGGCTGTGCACAATGATGACCAGCACGTACGGCGATTCCCTCTGCATCCAGTACGGTTGCTACATCATGTGGATGTACATCATCCAGATTGTAGGTAACAAGGCCCGCCCGTTCTTCTGGTCCATAAATAGTAAGACCATCTATTTCTCTCATACGATCCATCGCGTAATCGACCAACCTATGCTCATGAGCCTCAATTTCCTCAAGCCCAATTTCATTGATAAAGTCGATTGCCGCTCCAAGACCAATAGCACCACCGATTATCGGCGTTCCGCCCTCGAATTTCCAAGGGAGTTCTTTCCATGTGGAGTCGTAGAGATTGACAAAATCAATCATCTCACCACCGAATTCAAATGGTTCCATGTCATTCAATAAGGTACGCTTGCCATAAAGAACACCGATACCTGTTGGCCCGCACATTTTATGACCTGAAAAAGCGTAAAAATCACAATCTAAATCCTGTACGTCTACTTTAAGATGAGGGGCACTTTGCGCACCATCAACGAGCATGACGGCTTCATGACGATGAGCAATTTCCGCTATTTCTTTAACAGGGTTAATTGTACCAAGGACATTGGAAACATGCATGACCGCTACTACCTTAGTATTACCGGTTACTGTTTCCTCAACATCTTCCAGGCTGATGGTACCATCTTTCTGCAACGGAATATATTTCAAAGTAGCTCCCGTAGCTTTCGCGACCTGTTGCCATGGAATAATGTTACTGTGGTGCTCCATTGGAGTAATGACAATTTCGTCACCTTCCCCAAGTTTCGCACGACCATAGCTTGTGGCTACCGTATTAATTGCCGTCGTAGTACCTCGAGTGAATATGACTTCCTGGGTACTATTCGCATTAATGAACCTTCTGACCTTTTCACGGGCTCCCTCGTATTCATCGGTGGCTTTTGTACCGAGTGTATGGACACCACGATGGACATTGGAGTTGTATCCACGGTAGTATTCATCTAATTTTTCAATCACAGAGGCCGGCTTTTGTGAAGTGGCAGATGAGTCCAAGTATACCAGTGGGTGTCCATTTACTTCCTGGTCCAGAATCGGAAAGGATTGACGGACAGTTTTAATATCCATCAATTTACTTTCCTTTCAATTACCTGTGTCAACTGCTCCTTCACTGCTTCTATCGGAAGCTGCTTAACAACTGGAGCCAGGAACCCATGTATGACAAGTCGTTCCGCTTCCTTCTGAGAAATTCCGCGACTCATCAAGTAGAACAATTGCATTGGATCAACACGGCCTACTGATGCAGCGTGACCGGCAGTAACATCATCTTCATCGATTAGAAGAATCGGGTTTGCGTCACCACGCGCATCTTTACTTAGCATTAGGACACGCGATTCTTGCTCAGCGTTTGACTTGGAAGCTCCGTGTTCAATCTTACCAATCCCATTAAAAATGGCCGTTGCTTTTTCCTTCATAACGCCGTGCTGGAGGATATACCCTTCGGAGGCTTTTCCGTAATGAACAATACGTGCCGTAAAGTTTTGCTTTTGACTTCCTCGGCCGACAGAAACTGTTTTAGCATCTCCAAGAGAGTTCTCGCCCATCAAGTACGTGTAGTTTTCGGAGATCGTATAGCCGTCATTCATCTGGCCAAGAGCCCATTCAATTTTAGCATCACGATCTGCCACACCTCGGCGGTTCACATAGGTAGTAGTGCCGGCACCCAGGTTATCTACCGCTCCAAAGGATACTTTTGCATTATCATGAGCAAAAACTTCAGTAAGAATATTGGTTACCGCTTCTTCATCCTCATTATTTTGAGAAATATAATTCTCTACATAAGTGACAGAACTGTTTTTGTCTGCTACAACAATGACATGGTTGAATAGTGCCGCTTCCGGATCTTCCTGCCAGAAGATCGCTTGCAGTGGTTCTTCCACTTGAACGTTTTCCGGAATATAGACGAACACGCCACCATTCATCAAAGCTGCATGCAAAGCAGTGAGACGATGCTCATCTACTTGAATACCATCTTTCATATAATATTTTTCTACAAGGTCACTGTGCTCCCTGATAGCAGTATTCATATCTGTGAAGATAACACCTTTATCTTGCAATGATTGAGATAATGAGGCGAAAGCGACACGTTGGTCACGTTGAATTACTAAGTTTTGATCTGTTTTATCCCGATCGACAAAATCTTTGATTTGGTCTGGAAGATCCGCTAAGGAACTTAAAGCTTCTCCACGCAGATCGTGGGTGAACTTTGTAAAATTCCAACGGTCTATTTTTGTTTTATCAGGCTTTGGCATTGGCAGGCGTTCCGCTTGCTGCAATGCATCCAGACGAAGGGTCTTCATCCATTCTGGTTCATTCAAGCCTTCGGAAAATTTGGTGACATATTCTTTATCGTATCCTAGTGAGATTTCTACTGTCATGGTATCCCTCCTATCTGATTACGCTTTTTGACCTACAGTCTCATCTTCGATTCCAAGTTCTTGCTTGATCCAGTCATAACCTTCTTCTTCAAGACGCTGGGCCAGTTCAGGACCACCGGATTTCACAATACGTCCCTGCATCATAACGTGTACTTTATCAGGAGCGATATAGTTCAATAGGCGCTGATAGTGAGTGATGATCAAGCAGCCGAAGTTTTCATCACGCATTTGGTTGATCCCTTTGGAAACCACTTTTAATGCGTCGATATCCAAACCGGAGTCAATTTCATCCAGGATAGCAATTGCTGGCTTGAGCATCATTAATTGAAGGATTTCATTACGCTTCTTCTCACCGCCGGAGAAACCTTCGTTCAAGTAACGCTGTGCCATATTCTTATCCATTTCAAGTAAATCCATCGTGCCGTCCATTTCTTTAATGAACTTCATCAAAGAGATTTCGTCACCTTCTTCACGACGAGCATTAATGGAAGAACGAAGGAAGTCAGAATTCGTTACACCGCTAATTTCGCTTGGGTACTGCATCGCAAGAAACAGACCAGCTTGCGCACGTTCGTCTACTTCCATCTCTAATACGTCTTTTCCGTCGATATATACTTCACCTTCTGTGATTTCATATTTCGGGTGACCCATGATCGCGGATGCTAATGTGGACTTACCTGTACCGTTCGGTCCCATCACTGCGTGGAATTCTCCACCCTTAATTGTCAAATTGACACCTCTTAAAATTTCTTCCCCTTCAATCGCTACGTGAAGATTCTTAATTTCTAAAGTAGATCCTGCCATAACAAATACCTCCATATCTATTGTGAATCATTTTTTGAATAAGAATTATTAACCATTCTCAATCTATTCTCATTACAATCTTATATCATTTCGAAACTGTTATCAACTTTTTTCACTGTGGCAATCGACTTTCTAAACCATTAGGTTTAAAAATGCCACTTTATTAGGATAACACGGACTTTCCTTATTATATAGATAAAAACTGAAAAAATCAGGTAGGGAATTCCCACCTGATTTTTTTATTTATTATTTATGCAGTTGACGATCTACTTCAGCCACTATTTTGCGGCTTTCTTCGTATTCCTTTTGACGACGTTGTTCAACTTTTAACCGCTGATCTAATTTATTGCTATATTCTGCATAGCCCATTCCGTGAGATTGCTGCATCGCTTTCTCCATTTCGGAAGTATAATTCAGCTTAAGTTGGTCGTTAATAATAAATCAATCCTTTCGGTTTTTGTATGCTATTAAGTGTAGCACAGGTATATTACCCTCACCAAAAGTCATTTAAACCAGAATAGGGGAATTGTATAGGAAATGTATTTTCATACAACAATTAACAGGATACCATTCATTTATCATCAAAATTACTCCATGTTTCTTCGATATCCTCGAATTATACTTAATGTTGCAAATTTTGCAACTCTTGATACGCTTCCTGCACTAAAGTGACTGCCTGGCTCATTGCGGCACCTCCACCAAAGGCTGCTGAGACTCCACAAGCTTCCATTATTTCCTTTTCACTTGCCCCTTGATCGATGCATCCTTTTGTATGATAAATCATACAATATTCATCTTGAGCTACCACACTAATACCGAGTGCAATCAATTGTTTTTCTTTCTCTGTCAATTCGCCCGCTTCAAAACAAGCTTCTGTAAAAGCGTTAAAATGGTGAGCGATTTCCGGCATCTTTTCGGTAAATGTACCGATTCCATGTTTATATTCTTGCAGGTATGCTTCTGTAAAAGTCATTTTATTTTCTTCCATATATAAAACCTCCCAGGATATTGATACTAATGCTAGTATGAGCATTAACAATCAAATTATCCCGGGAGGTAATCAGTTAGAAAACCTTGGCTCGCCACAAACTCTTATGACTAAGCTTTCACACATTTTATCGACCATTATATGACCAAATGTTACTTCGTATCATCTACAGGCACAACAGCACCATCATATTCTTCTTCCATAAATGTTTGGATCTCTTCAGAATGCAATACTTCTACAAGCTTCTGTAAGGCTTCTGAATCTTCATCTTCACTTTTGGCAGCAATGACGTTTACATAAGGGGACTCCGAACCTTCAAGGATTAGTGCATCTTCGCTTGGGTTTAATCCGGCCTCGATTGCATAATTTGTATTGATGGCAACCAGAGCATTTTCTTCCCTGTCATAGTTGGATGGCAATAGTTCCGCATTGATACCATCATCGAACTTAAGGTTCTTCGGATTTTCTACAATATCCTTGATGGTGGCGTCAACTTTTTCTACATTTTCATCAAGTTTGATCAGGCCTTCTCTTTCTAATAAAGAAAGAATCCGGCCATGGTCTGCTACAGAACGACTTAATAGTACATCAGTGCCTTCTGGTACTTCCTCTACACTTTTAATATTTTTTGAATAAATGCCCATCGGCTCAATATGGATGCCGCCAAGGTTGACAAAATCGTAATCATTATCAGCCATTTGCGTTTCCAGGTATGGGATGTGCTGGAAGTAGTTTGCATCAATGCGACCTTCAGCTAAGTCTTTATTAGGTAGTACATAATCTTGATACTCTTCAATCTGTAACTCGATTCCTTCTTCTTCTAACAGTGGTTTTGCTTCTTGAAGTACTTCTGCATGAGGTACGGAAGTCGCTCCAACTGTCAGTTCTTTCGTCTCAGAAGATGACTGCGTTCCATCGTCCGAACTACCACACGCAGCTAGCACCGTTATTAATAATCCCGCTAAAATTCCAATCAACCATTTTTTCATGCTTCATTCTCCTTTTTTCTGTAATTTTATAGTTTAGTTGTAATGAAAAGGACTAATGCTTTCCCGGATGTAACATCACCTTATCGTTTATCTATTGCACGAGACACAGCGTCTCCGACAAATTGAAAGAGGAAGACGATCAGTACAATCAATATGGTACATACAAATACAACATCAAAGTCACTTCGCTGGAATCCATAGAAATACGCGAAATCTCCCAAACCTCCGGCTCCAATTACACCTGCAACAGCTGTATAACCAATCAATGCAATTGCCGTAACCGTGAGACCAGAAACCAGGGCAGGCATCGATTCTTTAAGAAGTACTTTTAAAATAATGGTAGAGGTCTTGGCACCCATCGATTTTGCAGCTTCAATTACCCCTTTATCCACTTCTCTCAAGGCTATTTCAACTAACCTTCCATAAAACGGGGCTGCTCCGATGATTAAAGCAGGTAATGCAGCTTTTGGGCCTCGTATCGTACCCATCAGAAAGTCTGTAAATGGAAACAGCAATAAAATCAATATGATAAAGGGGATTGCCCGGAAAATGTTGACGAATGCAGCTGTCACCCAATTCAGAAGGTTATTTTCCCATAATCCTCCTGGACGGGATAAATACAATACCAGTCCTAACAGGATACCTAATATAAGCGTCCCTGCCACAGATATCACTGTCATATATAATGTTTCATACGTAGCTGTAACCATGTCTTCAATGTCTACATTCGGAAATAATTCATTGAACATTAGGGATCACCTCCACTTCTACAGAGGTTTGTTTAATATAGGTTTTCGCTTTTTCTATTTCATCATGGTCACCTTCTACATGAACAAAAAGAGTGCCATACGCCCCTTTTTGAGTCTGTGTGATTTTTCCATGCAGAATATTAAGATCTAGCTTGAACTTTCTGGACAACTCACTGATTAAAGCCTGGTTTGTACTTTCTCCTACAAAATGAAGACGTAACACTTTTCCTGATCTGTATCTCTCATGAATCAATGCTAAGGAGTATTCCTGATCGGGATCCCCCATAACTTGATCCACGAACTTCTTCGTCACTGCCTGCTCTGGGTGAAGAAAGACATTAAGTACCTCTCCCTCCTCCACGACCTTACCATTTTCCATCACCGCAACGCGATGGCAAATTTTCCGAATTACATGCATTTCGTGGGTAATCATAATGATCGTTAAGCCTAATTTTTCATTGATATCCACCAGTAAATCCAGGATAGAATCAGTCGTCTCGGGATCAAGTGCCGAAGTTGCTTCATCACACAAAAGCACCTTAGGGTTGTTCGCTAACGCCCGTGCGATACCGACACGCTGTTTTTGACCGCCGCTTAATTGGGAAGGATATGCGTTTTCTCTCCCTTTAAGTCCTACCAGTTCAATCAATTCCATAACCCTTGCTTGCCTTTTTTCCTTAGGTACACCGGCTATCTCTAAGGGAAAAGCGATATTATCTCTGACTGTACGGGACCAAAGTAGATTGAAATGCTGAAATATCATCCCGATTTCCTGACGGGCAAGCCGCAGCTTATTTTTGCTCAAGCTCGTTATTTCCTGTCCATCTATCGTTATCGAGCCACCCGTGGGATTTTCCAGACGATTTAATAAACGGATAAACGTGCTTTTTCCAGCTCCACTGTACCCGATAACACCGTAAATTTCCCCGGCTTCAATATTAAGATCAAGATGATCCACCGCAGTGACATCCTGGTCTTTGGTATGAAAGACTTTTGATAAATCTTTTATCGAAATCATTCTGTGCTGCCTCCTACTTGCTGATGGTTTAAAGCATAGAAAATGTGGCTTGTCCCTGTGTAAGGCTTTAAATCTAACACTTCCATAAAGCGAAACTTTCTTTATGCATAAAAAAACACCTTTTCTGCTCAGAGAACAGAAAGGCGCTTAGGTAACAAGCTGCTCCGTTCTCTTATCTGTCAGAGCTTATGAACTCTGCAGGAATTGGCACCTTTTCAAGCTGGATAGCTTGACGGTTGCCGGGCTTCATCGGGCCAGTCCCTCCACCACTCTTAATAAGAGATATCATTAAATTTATTACTTTAATCCGTTTAAGTATCACAAAGAAGATTGTAGCATGCGTGCAAAAATATTGTCAACAAAAATCGTTTAATTTCGGCAATCCTGGCAATGCTCCCAATATGCGTTAGCTTCCACTCGTATGGTAGGATAGGAAAGAATTCTCGAATACGGAGGAGGTTTCTTTATGGAGAAAGCACCACTTTTCCAGTTGCCTTATATCAATAATTCCGGAGTCTATGATTTAAAAGATGACCTCGGAAAAGTAATTGTTCTTACTTTTTGGGTATCCTGGTGTCCAGACTGTTCGAGAGATTTGCCTAGGAAAGAGCAGTTATACCGATCCATGGACTCAGATAAAATACGACTTCTTACCATTAATGTTGCAGGACGGGAAAGAGAAGGCGATGCAGGAAAAGCATTCACTGAAAAATTCCTGACCCAGCCCACTTTAGTGGATGATGGCAGATCAACTTATGACCAATACCAATGCAGCGGTGTACCAACCACCGTTATTATCGATCAAAATGGTAATATTTCTGCGAAGTTTGGAGATCAGGCAGAGTTTCTTGAAATAGTTGAAAAAATTGGAGAGTTAGTGAAATAAGAACTTATTCAATAAAAGGGGCGAAAAGTCGAAGACTTGATTTCGAGATGATTGTAAGAGTTTTGGGGCGTTGGGAAAGGATTCACTTTCCTGCGGGGGAACTGGCGAGCCTCTTCGAAAATGCTACGCATTTCCTTCGTGCGGTGTTTATTCAAGAAGCTTATTCAAAGTCCTGTGGGACGAACATGGGCGGTGAGATCCCACAAGAAGAAGCCTGAGGAAGCTCACCACATGCCCATGGAAAGCGAGTGATTTCCCGGACCTCCCTACCGTTACTACCGTAACGGAAACAAATATACTCTTGAAACTGAGTCTTCCATTAAAGGGAGCTTATATGTAAAACCAATATGGAGATTTAACAGTTCCTAACAAAGCAAAAAGCCGAAATAAATATAATTTCGGCTTTCTGCTTTGTTTAAATTGAAATTAAACTCTTAAATTAGACCAAAGCTTACCCCTAACATTATTTCTCGGGAAATAATGTTAGGAATTGACGTGTTTAGACACGATCCTCTGCATATAAGGAACGGAATGAAAAGCGTAAATCTTATCCTTGACCCTGCCCTTAGATACAACTAATAAGCAAGGTACGCTTTCCACTTGATTTTCCTGCATAAAACCAGGATGTAACGATGCATTCAGTTCAAAAAATAGGTGCTGCTGCCATAACGACTCAATCGTATCAAGCATTTTCCTGGCCATGCGGCATGTTCCACAAAATGGACTATGAATGAAAATCATGGCCTTCCTATCACTGTCAATAAAATCTTTTTCTGTTGTCAGCTCTAATACTTCCATCGTACCCACCTTTTATATCAGGTATATTGGTTTAACGTGAAAATGTTGGCTTAATAGTGCTCGAGCCAGTTCCGGTTCAGGAGTTGTTGCTACTTCCCGATAAGCTTTATCGACATATATATGTTCCGCATGCGGCAGTTCATGTGTTAATTGTTTCCTCAACTTATGACCTGAATCATCCTCATCCACAAGAATATAGACTATGCGATCATCAAGGTTATAGTCGAGAATCATTTCCTCCATCCGTTCTACCCCGAGCGTACCATGCGTACATAATATTTCTACCTGATTGTGATTATCCAATATCTTCTTTATATGTTTTTTATCTGTAATCCCCTCTACAATTAAAATGGGGACGTGGTTTTGATCGTTCATATCGGGATCCCACCCAGTTCATTTAGTAAAACAGACCATGCTGTATGATAGCATGGTCTGTGGGTATCTAACGTTTATTCAACACCAGCCGCCATCATCACAATCTACATATCGACGGACTTTCGGCGCCTCTTGTTTTGCAGTTTTGGTTTTACGCTGGCGCTGTCTGCCAGTAGTATCGGCACTTTTTTTAGATTGATTCATATAAGGTCACCCCTTGTTCATAGGGTGTCCACTGAAGAAAAAATTAGTCTTCTGTAATCATTTCTTCATATTGTTCAGCTGTCATCAGTTCGTCCATTTCTGACTTATCAGAAGGCTCGACAATAACCATCCATGCTTTTTCATAAGGAGATTCGTTAACGAATTCCGGAGAGTCTTCCAATTCCTCATTAATTTCAACGACTTTACCGCTGATAGGAGCATAAAGCTCAGAAACAGTCTTCACAGATTCTACACTGCCGAACGGCTCATCTGCTTCAAGCTCGTCGCCTACTTCTGGTAATTCCACGAATACGATGTCGCCAAGCTCAGATTGTGCAAAGTCTGTAATACCAATACGAACCTTTTCTCCTTCAACTTTTACCCATTCGTGCTCTTCGGAATAACTTAATTCTTTTGGCAAACTCATGACTAACCCCTCCAAATTATAATTATTATAAATAAGCTGCATTACTAACATAAAAGCTTTCTAATTATTATGCCAGTGATTTGCTCATTTTTAGAAGCATTATTTCCAAGTATTCTCGAAATCAGCTTCTTTAAAACCTACGGTCACATCTTTTCCATTTGTTACGATTGGCCGTTTGATCAGCATTCCATCGGAAGCTAACCACTTTATCATTTCAGACTCATTGGCTTCCTTAAGCTTGTCCTTCATACCAAGTTCGCGATATTTCTTGCCGCTGGTATTAAAAAACTTTTTAGCAGGAAGACCGCTTTCCGTTATGTAGTCCTCAAGTTGGGACTCTGTTGGTGGATGTTCAACTATATGAACTGGCTCATACTCGACACCATTTTCATCCATCCATTTCTTGGCTTTTTTGCATGTTCCACATTGTGGGTACCAATAAAAGGTTACTGCCATTGGCTCTTTCCCCCCTTATTATTTACCATGCTTTTATTCTATCACAATGTGATAAAACATTTCATCAAACAGTGGAAGCAACTCCAATTTTTTCATTTCTCCATGAAGGTTGCCACTTCTCCCAAAAAAACAAGGCCGGTTCACTTTCCCGATGAACCGGCCTTGCTTTATCCGTACGTGTGACCCCCTGTTAGCTATCTTTATACGATATATTTTTCTTCTTTTATCAGATTGGCAGCAATCTCACGTTTCTTAGCAATGACATTGGAAGGAGTATGGCGTGTCAATTTCTTCAATGCTCCCAACATCATACGAAGTGTATCGCCCGATTCAGATGCAATTAACGTTTCTTTTGCATGAGCTTCAATACGGTTGAATGCTTCCTGGGCATAAACTTGTGTGTAGAGTAACTTTTGCTGAGCTTTTTCAGGAGATTTATTCATTGCTTTCTCCGTTCGAAGTACTGCTGATTCCATGTTATAGATTTCAGCGACGATATCCGCGATATTAACAAGAAGTTCTTGTTCTTTTTCTAATTTCTCTCCGTATTTTTGAGCAGCAAGCCCAGCTGCCACAAGAGCTATTTTTTTCGCATTTTTCACCAAATACTTTTCTTGCTCTAGTGGCTCTGTACCCGGATCTTCCGGCATCATCATCATTAATTCTTCTTGCAGGGACTGGGCCTTTTGCAATAATGGCAGTTCGCCTTTCATTGCTTTTTTCAACAAAGTTCCTGGCACAATCATCCGGTTGATTTCATTCGTTCCTTCAAAAATCCGGTTGATTCTGGAATCGCGGTAGATACGCTCTACTTCATACTCCTGCATGAATCCGTAGCCTCCATGGATTTGCACTGCTTCATCCGCTGTAAAGTCCAGCAATTCTGTACAGAATACTTTATTTAATGAACATTCAATCGCATATTCAGCAATGACCTTTGCCACTTCTTTACCATCTTTCAATTGTTCATCCGTAAGTTTACCCATGCTTTGTTCAAAAAGCCCGACTGTACGATAGACAGAGCTTTCATTGGCGTAGGTATTTACAGCCATGGAAGCGAGTTTTTCCTGGATTAGCGAAAAGCTGGAAATAGGAGTCTGGAACTGCTTACGCTCATTGGCATATTTAACGGCAAGTTCAATAGCACGTTTAGAGCCGCCGACGCCTCCAATAGCTAATTTATAACGGCCGACATTCAGAATATTAAAGGCGATAATATGCCCGCGTCCGATGTCCCCCAACACATTCTCAACCGGCACCTCTGCATCTTCCAGCACTAACGTTCGAGTGGAAGAGCTTTTGATCCCCATTTTCTTTTCTTCCGTGCCCGTGGATACACCTGGATAATCTCTTTCTACAATGAATGCCGTGAATTTATCTCCATCAATTTTGGCGTATACGACGAAAACATCTGCAAAAGCAGAGTTTGTAATCCATTGTTTTTCGCCATTCAATACATAATGGGTTCCAGCTTCATTTATTTTAGCAGTAGTCTTCGCACCTAAAGCATCGGATCCGGATCCTGGTTCGGTTAAAGCGTATGCTGCAATCAGTTCACCTGTCGCAAGCTTCGGCAAATATTTTTGCTTTTGTTCTTCATTACCAAAAAATACAATAGGAAGAGAACCAATGCCTACGTGCGCTCCGTGTGTTACAGAAAATCCGCCTGCCCGGGAAAACTTTTCAGTAATCAAGGATGAACTGATTTTATCCAATCCGAGACCGCCATACTCTTCCGGGACATCTACCCCTAACAGCCCCAGCTCACCAGCTTTTTTCAGCAAATCGACAGAGTGTTCGAATTCATGGTTTTCCAGTTTATCTATTTTGGGGACTACTTCTCCAAGCACAAAATCTTCTGTGGTTTTCGCGATCATTAAATGTTCATCCGAAAAGTCCTCGGGTGTAATAACATCCTCTGCTGCTACATCCTCGATTAGAAATCCGCCGCCCTTGAACATTTTTTCCTTTGTTTCACTCATTTTATATTCCTCCCCTTATAATAATTCGAACACTCCAGCAGCACCCATTCCTCCGCCAATACACATGGTCACGACACCAAATTGTTCATTACGACGCTTCATCTCATGCATTAATGTAAGCGTCAGCTTAGTACCAGAGCAGCCCAGCGGATGGCCTAATGCAATTGCCCCGCCATTAACATTGACTTTATCCATATTAAGCCCCAGTTCACGGATAACCCGTAATGCTTGGGAAGCAAAAGCTTCATTAAGTTCAAACAATCCAATATCGGATTGCTGCAGACCAGCTAATTTCAGAGCTTTAGGAATCGCAGCGATTGGACCTACTCCCATGATTTCCGGCTCTACACCAGCTACTGCAAAGGATCGGAATTTAAGCAAAGGTTTAAGTCCTTCCGCTTCTGCTTTCTCCTTATCCATAACTAAAACGGAAGCGGCTCCATCACTCATTTGTGATGAGTTTCCTGCCGTAACTGTACCTGTAACAGAAAATGCAGGCTTTAATTTAGCCAGTACTTCCTGCGTTGTTCCTGGACGCACGCCCTCATCCTGTGTAAATAGTCTTGTAGTTTCTTTTACCTTATTATCCGCTCCCAACTGTCGCTCGGTAACTTCCACCTGGACAATTTCATCCTCGAATCTTCCAGCTTCTATTGCAGCAGCTGCTCTTCTGTGACTTTCCACGGCAAAAGCATCTTGATCTTCTCTTGAGATATCAAAACGGGTCGCTACCTCTTCCGCCGTGTGTCCCATAGACATATAGTATCCAGGTGCATTTTCTACAATTTCTATATTCGGCTTGATGACATGACCGGGAACAGGAACCATGCTCATCGATTCGGCCCCTCCTGCAATAATGGAACCACTCTGGCCTAGCATTATTCTTTCCGATGCATTGGCGATACTTTGTAAACCTGAGGAACAATACCGGTTAATCGTTATCCCTGGGATTGTATGAGACAATTCTGCCAGCGCACCGATATTGCGCGCCATATTCATCCCCTGCTCTGCTTCCGGAATAGCACACCCGATAATGACATCGTCAATTTCGCCTTCATAATTTCCTGCGCGTTTCAATGTTTCTTTTATGGTTAAGGCCGCCAAATCATCCGGCCTTGTGTTAGCAAGCGTTCCTTTTTTCGCTTTTCCCACAGGCGTTCGAGCACCTGCGACTATTACAGCTTCTTTCACATTACCTTCCCCCTTTGGTTGGATTCCTGTCCCTAGTTTCTTAAAGGTTTGCCTTTCAAAAGCATATGTTGCATACGCTGCTGAGTCTTAGGTTCACCGATAAGGCTTAGGAAGGCTTCCCTCTCCAGATCGAGCAAATATTGCTCATCTACAAGCGTTCCTTCTTTCAAACGGCCGCCTGCTAAGACGAATGCCAATTTTTCTGCGATTTTCAAGTCGTGTTCCGAAGCGTACCCTCCATAACCAAGTGATTTTGCTCCAAGCATCATGGTTGCGTAACCTTGTTCACCTACAACTGGAAACTTGGTACGTTTAGGGGCACGATATCCGGAATGAGCAAGCCCTAAAACCTTTTGCTTCGCATCATGAAGCAAGTGATCCCCATTGACACTGATGGCGTCCTGTTGATCAAAGAAGCCGTTCTCCCTTGCTTCTTCACCTGATGTAGAAACCTTGGCCATGGCAATCTTCTCAAAAACAGCGTTGGCTACCTTTTGCAGGTCGATATCTACGCCTTGTGGAATATTGCGTAAATGTTTCAAGTAAAGTTCTTTGTTTCCTCCTCCACCAGGAATAAGTCCCACTCCCGCTTCAACAAGCCCCATATAAGTCTCCTGTGATGCCTGGATTGCACTCGATGGCAGGCAAACCTCTGCTCCTCCGCCTAACGTCATACCAAATGGTGCCGTAACTACTGGTTTATCTGAGTATTTAATATTCATCATCGCATCCTGGAATTTCCTGACGACAAATTCAATTTCAAAGAAATTATAATCTTGGGCCTCCATCAACATCATGCCTAAGTTTGCGCCGACACAGAAGTTTTTTCCTTGATTACCGATCACTAGACCTTCAAAGTTCTTATCCACCTCTTCAATCGCATCATTGATCATCTGTATAATATCCAAACCGATAGCATTGCTTTGAGAATGGAATTCGAGACCAGCCACCCCATCCCCAAGATCAATCAGGCTGGCACCAGCATTCTTTTTGATGACATCCTTTGTCTCCTTCAGACGCTTGAGGTTAATCTCTTTTTGATTGAATTCTTTTTGCTGGTAATTGCCGTCCGCATAGTAGAAAACGTTTCCATTTTCCTTTTTATAAAAGGAGTCACTTCCAGAGGTGAGCATCTCATCTACCCATGCCGGGACGGTTATGCCTTCTTCTTTCATACGATCAACTGATTTCTCCACGCCGATAGCATCCCACATTTCAAATGGACCCAGCTCCCAGCCGAAACCCCATCGCATAGCTTCATCAATCGAAGGAATATCATCGGCTATGTCACCGAGTAGTTCTGCTGAATAAACCAGTACTGGAGCTACTATCGACCAAATCAAATCACCAGCACGGTCCCCTTTTGCTGAAACAAGAGCTTTTAATTTTCTTTTTGTCCCTTTTTCTTGCTTTGCCAACTCCGTGGCCTTGGTTTTTAATTTCTTTCGTTCTTCATATTCGAGTGTTTCTGGATTCAACTCGTATATTTCGCTTCCTTTTTCCCCTTTTTTCTTAAGGAAAAATCCTTGCCCACTTTTAGATCCCAGCCAGCCTTTTTCCTGCATTTGTTTCATAAAGCCTGGCACTTCAAACACTTTCTTTTCTTCTCCATCAACTTGCTCGTAAACGTTATTCGCTACATGGATAAACGTATCAAGACCAACTACATCCAGGGTACGGAAGGTAGCACTCTTTGGCCGGCCGATCATTGGTCCGGTTACAGAATCAACTTCCCCTACACTGAAACCCTGATCAAGCATTTCCCTCACAGTTACAAGCAACCCGTAAGTTCCGATCCGATTAGCAATAAAATTCGGTGTATCCTTTGCTTCCACAACACCTTTGCCGAGAATGTCTTCGCCAAATTTTTTCATGAAAACAACTATATCCGAGTCGGTATGTCGAGTTGGTATCACTTCTAATAATTTTAAATATCTAGGCGGATTGAAGAAATGCGTGCCAAGGAAGTGTTTTTGGAAATCTTCCGAACGGCCTTCAGCCATTGCTTCAATCGATATACCGGATGTATTGGAACTGATAATCGACCCAGGCTTTCGATGTGTATCTACTTTTTCATAGACCTTTTTCTTGATCTCCAGATTTTCAACAACAACTTCAATAACCCAATCTACATCTGCCAATTTGTCCATATCATCTTCCATATTCCCGACCTGTATCATATCCAGGTTCTGTCTTCTTGTTAATGGGGAAGGTTTCTGCTTTAACAATCCCTGCTTATTCATGGCTGCAATCCGATTACGAACACTAGAATCTTCTAATGATAAGCCCTGCTTCTTTTCTTTATCCGTCAATTCACGAGGCACAATATCCAACATTAGTGTCGGGATTCCAATATTGGCCAAGTGGGCAGCAATACCGGCCCCCATCACTCCAGAGCCCAATACGGCGGCGCGCTTGATTTTGCGATTCATTTCTTTTCCCCCTATCCCTTTTGAATGAATACTCATTCATTTTGAAGCTAAAAAAATAAGATAGTCACCTATCAACATCTATTCTTACTATAAAATATTTTCAGATATTTCGCAATCGTTTTTGTATAACTTAGGAAAATTTTTCTTTTATAGTGGTACAACCGAATCACTGGTGCCATAAATAAAGAGGAAGAAACCCCGTTTCCTCCTCCTGCCTGTGACATTTTTATTTTTTCAGAACACCCTTCAACACAAATGCTACGTTAGCCGGACGTTCTGCCAGACGGCGCATGAAATAACCGTACCAGTCGTTACCATAAGGTACATACACACGCATATTATAGCCTTCCTTCACTAAGTCTTCCTGCCGCTCCACCCGAATCCCATATAGCATCTGAAATTCGAATTGATCATTAGGAATGTTATGCTCTTTCACTAATTGTTTGGTGTAGTCAATCATAGCATCGTCGTGGGTAGCCACTGCCGTATAATTTCCGTTCAATAAGTGTATTTTTATAATTTCTTTGAAATTTTCATCTACGTCCTTCTTTTCAGGAAAGGCTACCTTTGGTGATTCTTTATAAGCTCCCTTGACCAGGCGTAAATTAGGGTTGTATTGATCAAGATCTTTTATGTCTTCTGCAGTGCGGTACAAATAAGCCTGCAATACCGTACCCACATTGTCAAACTCTTCACGGAGCTCCTTGAAGATATCTATAGTCTTTTGACAGCGCTCGAAATCCTCCATATCAATTGTTACAAATACCCCATACTCTTTACCTGCCTGTAAAATCCGTCTCATGTTATCCATTACAAGATCATGAGAGATATCCAGCCCCATGGACGTCATCTTTAAAGATAATTGGGAATTAAGGTTATTTTTTGAAATAGCCTTAATCGCTTCTATACATTCATCTGCTGCTTGTCTTGCTTCAGCTTCGCTGTCAATGAATTCTCCTAAATGATCTATAGTTACCGACATGCCGTTTTCATTTAGCTTTCGGATTGTCTGAACGGCGTCAGGTATCGTTTCCCCAGCTACAAAACGCCCTGCCCCAAACCTCAATCCGTATTTTTTAGCTAACTTAGTGAAGAATTTATTTTTGGATAAAAACAGAAAGAAGTTACGTAACAACTGTTCCATGATGCATCCCCCTACACCAAACTTTTATCTAATTATGTGAAAATCACAACATGTAATCGCTATCACATTTACATTTTATCATTTTTAATAGAATGTGGGTATTATTTAGCAAAAATAATCAAAGAAACGGACGAAACATAAAATTATGTTAAAAAACATCGAAATTCGCCCCTTTCTTAATAGGAAATGGCTAATAGGACAAAATAAACCTGATAAATCTTAAGGAGGTCATCATATGCAACCACAACAGCCTGGTATGCAACAAGCCCAGCCGATGGCACAGCCGCCTAATATGGTAAGCGGAAAAGACCAGCTTTATATTACAGACATGCTTTCCTGGAATTTGAATGCCTGCAAAAAGGCCCATTTCTTTGCCCAGCAATGTCAAGATCCCGAGCTGCAAGCCGCTTTGGAGCAAGCTGGCCAAATGCATCAGAGACACTATAACAAAATTCTAGAGCACTTGAATAATCAATCACAACCAATCAATTAACAAGGAGGGTGTATATTATGAATCAACAAAGCCAAAAGATTCAAAACCCTGAAACGAGCGTACCGAAAACACCACAAATGAATGAGCGTGACTTCGTAAATGATCAATTAACCACTGAAAAATACATGACGGATGCCTACAACATCGCTATGAATGAAGCAAGTAACCAAAATCTTTATAACGACCTTGCTGCTATTTTTAAAGAAACACAAGACTGCCAGCGGGATATGTTCAATCTCATGTTCAAAAAAGGCTGGTACACCATGGAGCAAGCTGATCAACAAAAATTGCAGCAATCCTACCAGCAATTCAGCGGATATAAAAACCAATTACCTTATCAGTGATTAGAAAAACTAGGCTTGTCGCCAAGGCCTTATGGCGAAAGCCTAGTTTTTCTTATACTTTAATCCTTTAACAAAGTTAATCTTTCTTAAAGTGTAAAAAAAGCTATCTTGAAAGGGCATCCCTTTTAAGATAGCTTTTCATCTGTTAACTGCCTTTATCCGACGACATCATAACCTTGGTCTTCAATTGCGTCTTTCATTTTTTCTTTCGTTACAAAAGCCTCGTCATATTTGATATCTACTTTCCCTGCATCTAAATGAACTTCAACACCGTGGACACCTTCCAATTCTTCTAAGGCTCCTTTGACCGCCTTTTCACAATGCCCGCAAGTCATTCCATTTACTTCTAAAGTCATTTCCATACATGAACATCCTTTCTCATTAAACTGTGATTTATAATTTAACTCGCTTCAATCGAAGAGAGTTAGACACAACACTTACAGAACTGAATGCCATAGCTGCGCCTGCTATCCATGGCGCCAGCAAACCAGCTGCCGCAATGGGAATTCCGGCCGAATTATAAGCAAGTGCCCAGAATAGATTCTGTCGAATATTTTTCATCGTCTTTTGACTTAATTGCACGGCTTTTGGAATTAATGTTAATTCGCCTCCCAAAATCGTCAGGTCAGCAGCTTCAATTGCCACATCTGTTCCAGTTCCTATCGCAATTCCTACATCGGCAATAGCCAGGGCAGGTGCATCGTTGATTCCGTCCCCGACCATTGCTACTTTTTTGTCTTGCAGCTGTATTTCTTTTACCCGTTCCGCTTTTTCTTCCGGAACAACTTCCGCAATGACACGATCGATTCCCAGCTGTTTAGCAATTGCCTGAGCAGTCCTTTCATTATCACCTGTCAGCATCACTAATTCAATGTCTGCTTCTTTTAATTGACGCAACGCTTCCGGTGCAGATTCTTTAATCGTGTCAGCCACAGCAATAATACCTTCAACCTTATGATCAACTGCAATAAGCATAGCTGTTTTCCCTTCATTTTCCCATTTTTCCATTGTTACTTCATATGATTCATATTCCACATTCAACTGACGAATTAACTTCCTTGTGCCGATTTGTACTTCTTTCCCACCTAACACAGCTTTAATACCATGACCTGGTACCGCTTCAAAGCTGCTAGGTTCCATCAGCTCCACACCTTTTTGTTCGGCGTATGTGACAATCGCATCCGCTAAAGGGTGTTCGGAACTTTTTTCTGCACTGGCAACTAATTGCAGTATTTCCGATGTACCTTCGTAGTTTGTCACTTCCGGTGTACCTTTGGTTAATGTACCCGTTTTATCAAATACTACCGTATCAATTTTGTGGGTATTTTCCAGGTGCTCGCCACCCTTGAATAAGATGCCTTGTTCCGCACCTTTACCAGTACCGACCATAATGGAAGTAGGTGTCGCCAGGCCAAGGGCACATGGACATGCGATAACCAAAACAGCGATAGCAGCAACTAATGCAGATGTGAATTCACCTGGAGAAACAATCGTCATCCAGACAATGAAGGTAATGATAGAAATAGCTACTACAATTGGTACAAAATAGCCTGAAATGACATCGGCCATTCTTTGAATTGGCGCTTTTGAACCCTGTGCTTCTTCGACAACTTTTATAATGCCTGCAAGGGCTGTGTCTTTCCCAACCTTTGTTGCTTTCATCTGAATATGACCATTTTTATTGATCGTAGCCCCAATCAATTGATCCCCAGGCTCTTTTTCTACCGGAATAGATTCTCCTGTTATCATCGATTCATCTACAGAGGAATTACCTTTGATGATTTCTCCATCCACAGGAATTTTTTCGCCAGGTTTTACTATAAGAACATCTCCCGCCGAAACTTCTTCCAGCGGAACTTTTACTTCTTCCCCATTCCGTAGAACAGTCGCTTCTTTCGCTTGCAAATTCAGTAAACTCGATATAGCCGCCGTCGTTCTCCCCTTGGCAACTGCTTCAAAATACTTCCCTACCAGAATCAACGTAATGAGGATGGCACTTGTCTCAAAATATAAATGAGGCTCCATCCCTGGGTTTCCAAGTGTACGAAATGCTTCAGCCAGACTATAAAAATAAGCGGCGCTCGTTCCCAATGCAACCAGTACATCCATATTGGCGCTCTTATTCCGTAGGCTTTTATAAGCACCCACATAGAACTGCCAGCCGATGATGAATTGTACTGGTGTAGCTAACGCAAACTGAAACCATGGATTCATCAAGAGATGCGGTACCGGCAGTCCAAGCAAATGATCAAACATCGTAAGCAGCAATGGCAAGGATAAAATAGCAGAGATATAAAGCTTCATGCGTTTTTTCTTTAATTCCTCTTCCTTTTGAGAAGCCCTTTCCTCACGTTCCGCCCGTAATGTAGCATCATAGCCTAGTTTCTGAATACGAGCGATAATATCATTTTCATTAATATCCCCGCTATACTCTACTGTAGCTGTTTCATTGGTCAAATTAACCGTAGCTTGATGTATTCCTTCGGTTTTATTTAACACTTTCTCGATACGTGCAGAACAAGCGGAACAAGTCATACCAGTGATATCGAATTCGGCTTTTTCGGTCTTTACGCCGTAACCCAGCTTTTCGATACGTGCTGAAACATCATCCGGTGATACTTTTTCCGGGTCATAAGCGATTTTTGCATTCTCCATCGTCAAATTGACGTTTGCTTCCACACCATCCATTTTGTTCAATACTTTCTCGATCCTCGTAGAACAGGCAGAACAAGTCATACCCGTAATATCGACGGAAAGGTTTTTTTTGTCACTCATCATACCTCTCCTTTCTATTTCGCAAATTGCTTCATTACTTTCATCAACTCTTCTATGGATTCATCACCATTCCCAGCTTTTATCGCATGGCTGACGCAGTGTTTCGTATGGCGCTCCATCAAAGAAAATCCCACTTGATTAAGTGCTTTATCTATAGCTGAAATTTGTACAAGAATATCAACACAATAACGATCATCTTCCACCATTTTTTGAATTCCTCTTACTTGCCCTTCAATTCGTTTCAACCGGTTTAAAACTTTTTGTTTTTCCTCTTCTGTTCGCGGTTTGACCGGCTGCTTTCCACTATTCTCGGGTAAATGCTGTTCCAACCTCTTCACCTCCAGTGAATTCTTAACTAAACTATACCCCCGTATAGTATTATTGTCAATCTGAAACGATTTATATTTTTTATATCCTGAAAAAACTGCCTTTAGGAGAGCATTAAAAAAGAGCAGCTTTTACACTGCTCTTAATTTAAACCTATTTTGCCTCGTTAATAGCGTTGATCATACGCTGTTCGATATCTTCGGCAATTTGGTTCAGTTCCTGATCTTCTACGAATTCAATTAACTTTGTAGGTTTCGGCATACCTATTTTTGTCATGCCGTCACTTTCATGGACAACAATTTTACACGGAAGAAAGTAACTTACCAATTCATTCTTTTCCAGGACTTTTTTTGCTTCCCCCGGATTACAAACCTCTAAAATCCTCACCGGCTTGTCAAAATCCAGTCCTTTGTTGTTTAAGGTGGCTTTCACATCAAAATCCCATAATACTCCGAACTTGTCATTTTTCAATTCAGCTTCTAAAGCTTGTACCGCTTCATCCATAGTCTTGTTCGTTTCGACTGTGTAATGGAACAATTTGATTACCTCCTTCAGGATCTTTTTCACATACACATTATACCCTATTTGGTATAATTAAAACGAATGATACACTTTCATTGCTGTAAAGGAAGAAAAGAAAACTACTAATTATTTGAAAGTGTTGGAGTTCTGACCTATGATGTGATTGTAAAGAGGGGTGAGATAATGCAAATAACAGATGAAGCAAAAACAGATATCATTCAAATTTTAGAAGATAATGATGCGGAAGGTATCCGTCTGTTTTTAGCAGGTATTGGCTGAGGAGGCCCACAATTGGGTCTGTCCCTGGATGGGGCAGAAGAAAAAGATACGCTGGAAATCATTAATGGGGTAAAAGTAGCAATCGATCCGCACATTAAAGATATGACCAATTCCTTGCGACTGGAAAAACGTCCGCATGGTTTAGTGCTCGCTGGCATCCCGGCAAGTGATTGTTAGCTAAGAAATATTAAAGATAGAAAAACCGTGGTACATCCATTGATGAAGACCACGGTTTTTTAATTGCAATATTTACGTATTGCCTGTTGAAGAGAACGCAAAAATTTAAGACCCAATTTTAATTGGAGGTCATTTATTCTTTGAGCATGATCTGGTTTTACGCCTATCATAACAATTTCCATTCCCATATAGGCTAACGATTGAACAACCCCTTGAAACGCAATGACTCCATCCTGTTCAATTTCTCCAACGGCCGTGAGATCACATAGAATGGTTTCTACATCTGACTGTTGGGCTGACGTTAACAGTTCATCACCAACAGCGTATATTTTTTCTGCATTGATATCACCAAAAAGAGGCACCAGCGCTGTAGTGGAAGAAAGCTCAATAAATGGGGCGGAAAGCCTGTTATTTTCAGCCATGGCTTCTTGCAGCTTTTCTTTTTCCTCCAGCAACTCAAAATTGGTCGTATTAAGACGTGAGCGAAGTTGACCTAAAGAAGCTGTCACATCCAGCATTCCTTGATCTTTCGGAATAATCATTATTTCTGCATGAAGGTCATTTTTCCAATTCACATAGATGTCTACGAGAAGAAGTTCATGATTAGCAGAGGAAGGCACCAGGTTAATTTCTATCTTATTTTTACTTTTACCAGGCACAACTTCTTTGCGTACTTTATGAACACTTTCTTCATCACACATTTTTAAAAAGTTATGATGCATGACGAAAATATCTTCGACTTCAGTCGTATACTGAAGAATTTCAAATTGTTTAGTTATGAGAAGATAAGGAACCGAAAAAAATTCATCAACTTGTTTCATCCACGACGCCTGCTTTCCATACATTATGCACTTGCTCTAACTCAGCCAGCCCCTTTACTACACGTACTTGCCCGGTTTCCAAGTTAGATAAATCATACTTCTTCGCTATTCTGCCACCGATAATTATACCAGGAGACCAACTCAGCTGACTGAAGGCTTCCGTCATTTGTTTTACTACCGGTAATCGGTATGATAAAGCTGCAGACAAGCCGATGACATCCGGCTGCCAATCTTTGATTTGGCTCAATGCATGATCTAAAGGAAGATTGGGCCCCAGATAGCGTACACGCCAGCCCTTTTCTCTGTAAAAACCAGCAACCATTTTCAAACCTAAATAATGTTGTTCTTCTTCTGCACCCAAAAGAATGATTTTTTTTCTCTTTTCAGATTTAAAATTATTTTCATAAACCCCTGCATCTAGCCTGGAAATTACAAAATCACATCCAGCTGTAGCCAAATGTTCATCTGCAACAGAAATTTCGTTTTTTTCCCATAATACTCCAATATAATACATGGCAGGGGTAATAATATCTTCAAATAGATATAGTCTTGGATGCTCTGTAAGAAGCTTATCGACTAATTTAACAGCCTCACCTTCCTTCCCTTGCAAGAGATACTCCGCAAATTTCTCATAATGTTTTCTGGTCATTCCCACACCTCACTTAGGCAGGGTCTTAAGCTCTTCCATACCTGCCTGTAAATACTCTAAATAAGCATCTCGTTCATCAGAAGATTCAAAAACCGCCTCTTCCATACATTTGATAAGCCTTTCATAATTATCAACTATTAATTCAGTACCTACTCCCCTGGAGGTCAAAACACTGTTCAGCCATAACGTATAATCCACAAAAAATGTACTGCTGCCCATTTGATATGCCGTATCCAGGTGATCAAGATGATGGTGGTTATCTTCTACGGTCCGTCGTCTGCCATTTTCACCGAATTTATCGATTAGTCCTGGGTAAGCCTGATAAATATCGTCGACTACATGGTTAACTAACTTTGTCTTCTCGGATTCCTTCATCGGGCAACAACCTTATAGCGGGATACTTTAGGTACAATACCTGCCAGCTCCTGATCTGGGTAATTCTTTTCCAATTCGTGAATGCGTTTGAAATCTTCACTTCGCACCCACTTCAAGTAATCTTCTTTGGTATCCCATTCCATATGAACAGTCAGTTCTCCCGCCCGTTTATCATTTTGTAATAACTGAAAGGAGCGAAAGCCTTCTGCCTGGTCTACTGATCTGCTTCTATTATTATAAATTTCTATTAATTCCTCAGCTTTTTGGTCAGGAACTGTCACCGTAGAGTCGACGATATACATAATTCATCTCCTTTTTCACACCTAAAAGACTATTTTATCAATCGTACCATATAAAAGAGCGCCTTGTATAACAATGGGATTTTAAATCGAATTTAGTCGGTTTATATGCACCCATTACCATGTAAGCGGTTTCTTCTTATCTGAATTGCTTGAAAGTTTCTATTTTTTTCAAACGTATTTAAATTATTACATTTAGTGTATATACTAGTATTCGACAAAATTTTACAAAACCAGAAAATCTAAAATCATTTTTCAGAATTTTAGTTTTTTGTTAGGAGAGGAGTATTAATATGACGACTAAAAAAAGGGGGATGTTCCAACGGTTTTTGGATGGAATAGAAACGGTTGGTAATAAACTTCCTCATCCAGTCACCTTATTTGCTGTTTTAGCACTTTTAGTCATTGTTCTATCTGGCATAGTGTCGAGCCTGGGAATTTCAGTAGAACACCCTGGTGAAGAGGGAGAAATGGTTGAAGTAAAAAACCTCATGAATCGAGAAGGAATCCAGTACCTATTCTCCAGTATGACCGATAACTTCATCGGGTTTGCACCATTAGGGGTTGTTTTAGTCACAATGCTTGGTATTGGTATTGCTGAGCGGACAGGCCTGATCAGTGCCTTGTTAAGAGGTTTTGTCCTATCTGTACCGCAACGCTTGATCACTTTTGGTCTTGTTTTTGCCGGGGTAATGTCCAGCGTAGCTTCTGATGCTGGGTATGTTGTCCTGCCACCATTGGGAGCTGTTATCTTTGCGGCTATCGGACGTCACCCTCTTGCAGGTCTTGCAGCGGCGTTTGCCGGGGTGTCAGCAGGATTCAGCGCTAACCTATTCTTATCCGCAACGGACGCCATGCTTGGCGAATTGACAATCGATGCCGCTGCGATTATAGATCCTGCATATGCGGAAACGATGAATATCGCCATGAATTACTACTTTATAATAGTATCTGTTTTCCTTTTATCCATTGTTGGCGCATGGGTCACAGAAAAAATAGTCGAGCCACGCTTAGGGGAATATAAAGGGGAATTTCGTGAGGATCTAAAAGGCTTGGACGCCACAGAGAAAAAGGGCTTAAAATGGGCAGGTATTTCAGTAGCTATTGCAATCATCCTTACTGCATTACTGATCGTTCCTGCAGGTGCTCCATTACGTGGAGCTGATGGGAGTATCATACAATCACCATTCATGAGTTCACTTGTACCGATTATTACGATTCTATTCTTCATCCCTGGCTTATTTTACGGGATTGCAACAAAAGAAATCCGTAACGATAAAGATGTAGCGAACCAGCTTTCCGATACGATGGCTGCTATGGGAATGTTTATTGTTCTGGCATTTACAGCAGGTCAATTCGTTGCTTACTTCTCCGAAACTAATATGGGGCTTGTGATTGGTGTTTATGGTGCTGAATTTTTAGAAGCAGCCAATTTATCCGGTATCCCATTGATTTTAGGTTTCATCCTGGTATCTGCAATCATAAACTTGTTCATTGGTAGTGCTTCAGCCAAATGGGCGATGATGGCTCCTATCTTCGTACCAATCATGATGCAGCTGGGGTATTCACCGGAATTGACTCAGATGGCTTACCGTGTTGCAGATTCAACAACCAATATTATTACACCATTGATGACATACTTTGCGATCATCATTGCATTTGCTCAAAAATACGACAAAAAAATGGGAATTGGCACCATGATTTCTGTTATGTTGCCTTACAGTATCGTCTTCTTGATTGCATGGACAGTCATGCTAATCGTATGGATGATGTTCGGAATTGATCTTGGACCTGGTTCCCCGATCAAATATTAGAAAATGCTTGCAGGAATTCCTGCAAGCATTTTTTCATTTATTGCGATACAACTTCATCAATGACTTTCATTTCTTCGTGATCAAGCATGTTTTTATTGATGATGTCCGTAACTTCCTTATTCATGTTGTCTCTCAAATCATCTGCTTCCTCTTTATCGCCAACCAGATAGATACGCTCCCACTGCCTGTCTTTCGCAAGCTTATCCAATTTAGGAGCAAGGCTCTTATACCAGCGATAACGGTTAGCTTCAAAACGCTCCTTGTATTGCTCCTGCGGGGTACTGCGGCTGCTATCTCCCTTGGGTGCCTGGGCTGGATGAGTCGTATATTGCTTCCAATCTTCTGTATTCAGATCCAGTTCGAACATTTGTGAATCTTTCAATGTCCCCAGTTCTGTATCCATAATTTTAATCGCTTCTTTTTGTGTCAGTATAATTCCGGTTTTAGGGAAGCTATCATACATTTGTTTCAACTGATCCACTTTAGCAGTTTCCTCCCAGTGGAATTCTGTTTTTACTGGCATTTGGAAACGTTCAGCAAACCAGATAGAGTCATCTGCCGTAGCAAAGATAACCAGACTTTTACGGAAATTCTGCTCATTTTCTTTTACAAAGTTTTCTACCTTCTCTTTAACTGCCCAGAAATTTCGTTTTTCCTCAGAGTCACCATCTTCCTGTAGATAACTCTCAAAGTTATTCAAACCATTCTTCAAGTGTATTTTCCATTCCCCGCCTTGCTGGTCCGGGTCAGATGGATCTGTATTTAAATACATGCTGAATACACGCTGAGGCTTCTCTAAATAGACACTTTCTAACTTCTTAATTTCTTTATTCATATCCATAGGACTGCATCTACTCCTTTATAAAAAACTGTTTGTCTACTAGTTATGTAACCGCGTTGTCTAGTACTCAAACCTGCTCACTTAAATTTCATCAGAAAAAGCACCCCACACAATCGAAAGGTGCTTTAAGCCCAAATGCATACGCCTGGCAAAAAGGAATATATCCCCAGTAAAAAATTATCGCTTATACACATTCCCTTTATCATCTATATAGATGGTTCGGACAATGGAACGGTTAAACTTATTACCCTTTTGTGTCTCACCTCTCACCTGAGCCGTTATGTTATAAAGTCCTTGCTCCAACCCTTTTAAAAAGATCGTACGGTCAGCAGCCATATCTCTAGATGAAGATTTTACTTTATCCGGCTTTTTAAAAGACTCGTGACCAAGTGTAAGAGTGGTTCTGACATTTTCCACTGTATCTTTCCCTGTATGAAGTCGGACCTGGGGATTGTTCTTTCCGTTAACTTTCAAGTTTATATTTTCATTGATATCACTTTGAAAATGAACATTTAACAAATAGGCTTCCGTATCAGCAGTGTGAGCCTGGATGCGCCATAATCCATGCAAGGGCTTTTCTATTGCCATCGTATGGTTGTACGCTCCATGAAAATAACTGCTTTGATCTCTTGAGGTGTGAAACTGGTCAAATTGCTTCCCTTTTGGACTGAACAAGGTGAGGTCACTTGTCGGAGAACTGCTCGTCCATTGTATTGTTACGGACTCTACATTTTCTTCAATATGAAAAGTTTCTGTCTTTTGTCGCTTGAACTTTCCTCCACTATGAAAGGTTGCAGCGGTATGCGGAGACAAACTTTCCATTTGGACATTACTCGAAAAAGAAGAAGCTTGTAAATATGGTTGAAAGAGGTTGAACGTTGCATTTCCTTCTTTAATAGTATAATGAGTCCAATCATCGATCATAATTTCCTCCGCATACGGCAAACGGGAACTCGATACGGTTACTGCCCCATCATTAGAACCGTATTGGCTTAAATATAACCCTCCCCAAAACAGAGAACCCCACATAGGTCCCCATCCGGTTCCACCAAAGGTATACATAGGGGTATTTTCAATACCGTGCTCTCTATCCGTCATATCTCTAAAATAAGCCATATAACCTGTTTGCAACGATTGTGTTGCTTCATTTTTATTTCCTATAATATCCGCAAGCCAACTGGCACCCTCACTATGAGCTAAATCTGCCAGTTCCGAACCATGATGAGGGCTCGAAAGTGTGATCATCCGTTCGACATACTCATCGGCATCAAAATAAATTAAGGCCGTCTGTGCATCTACACCGCCTTTACTATGAGCTGCCAATACTACTTTCTTTCCAAAATGTTCATATATTTCACCGAGCTTTTCCGCTAGCATTTCCCCATTGCTCCACATATTTTTATCAGGATACAAGTCGATGAATGCTGTCTGATAACCATTTGTATATGCTGTCTCATACATATCATTTTCATTCCACCATGTAGCCGAGGAACTATTCAATCCATGGATAAATACAATTGGTGTTTTGCTGTCATCAATTTCAGCGGGGTCCTCACCGACGTACCACTGACCCGGCACTCCTGATGGGTCGTCCTTGCCAAACGATCCTGCCCATGTCTCTAACGGCCATACCATCACTAGAAACAGTCCAAGAATTATAATCCTCTCCCTCATATTCTTTTACCTTCCCCTTCTTATTTAGATATGGTAAACATATTCTTTGTTGACGCTCCTATCCCCTTTTATATAGTAAGAAAAAAAACAAAACACTCCGAATGCATCAGGCTACACGGGTGTTTTCAAAAAGCTTTGTTAAAAATTGTTGATGATTTTTCATAAAAAGTCTTCAATTAAATGGCCGAAAAGTCGAAAACTTGATTTCGAGATATTGGTTGGAGGAGCGGGGCGTGGGGGAACGAGTCGCTTTCCACGGGAGTTCGTTGAGCCTCCTCGAGCTAACGCTCTGCGGGGTCTCACCTGGAACTCTTTTCCCGTAGGAGTCTCCCCGTTCCCCCACGTCCCTTGCCATATAAGATACTCGAAATCGCGTTTGGAAAGTACATCCCTATTTTGTGATGAGTAGCCTATTACAATGGTTAATTGTCCGTATTTTCTGCTCCAAAAGCACTCTATTTCTGATCGAAGTTTCGAGAAACTAATGAACGTATTGTGGCTGGGAAAACGGTGAGACTCCTCGAAAATGCTACGCATTTCCTTCGTGCGGTGTCTTTTCGAGGAAGTATTTCAAAGTCCTGTGGGATGAACATGAGCGGTGAGATCCCGCAAGGCGAAGCCTGAGGAAGCTCACCACATGCCCACGGAAATTTAACAGACCAAATCAAAATAAGGCCTGTTCCTATTTCAAGGAACAGGCCTTATTGGTATTACTCAGAACTTCCGGTCCATTCTTCAATGAGATCCCGGTTATCTTCTATCCATGTTTCCGCTCCTTCTTCAGGAGAACCTGCTTCGTTGATTTCTGCCATCAAACTTCCTAACTGATCATCATTCAGCATGAAGTTATCAAACCACTCTACAACTTCTGGCTGATCTTCTTCCAGCCCTTTACGTGCTGCATAAGAAATGTTTTCAGAATCGCCATAAATGTTTTTTGGATCCTCCAAAATTTTCAAATCCATTTCAGAAAAAGTCCAATGAGGCTTCCACAGAGTCACAACAATAGGTTTTTCATCTTCCATACTGTTTTTCAATTCAGATATCATCGTTGGCTCCGATGAGGAAGACAATGAATAATCAAGATCATAATCATTAATGACCTGATCGGTTAGCTCCATGATACTGGCACCTGCATCAATACCGACTATCGTTGAATCAAATTTTTCCTTATGTTCATTTAAATCTTCAATTGAATTTACTTCTTCTACATAAGATGGTACCACTAAAGCTAAATCTGTACCTTCATACCAGGTTTCCCGCCAATCGATTTCATCTTCAAACTTTTCATAGAAAGGCTTATCCGTATTAGGCAGCCAAATTTCCATCCCGATATCGATATCGCCGGAAGACAACGCTTCATATAACGCACCTTTTTCCACGTTATTCAATTCAACGTCATATCCTTTTTCCTCTAGTACGATTTTCCACATGTTAGAAACGGCAACATTTTCAGCCCAGTTGTTCATGCCGATATTGATGGTCCCTTTTTCTTCACTATCTCCCCCGGCATTGTCTCCCTCATCAGAATCTCCTCCGCAGGCTGCTAAAATAAGTACAGCCGCTAAGGCTAACATTGTTAAGTAATTACGTAGATTTTTCATGTGTATTCCTCCTTTTAATGTTATTGTGATATTAAATTAAAAAAATAAACCAAAACACTCTACTTGAGTAACACAATTTACAATTTTACCATAAATTCTATAAAGTTTGAACAAAACAAACTGTATAAAGCAGGTATACAGATTACATTCCTGTTTCTTTAACTAAAATTTTATTACAATTGCTGATGAAAATAAGAGAAAGAGATACAATAATACAAGTGATTCTATTGTTCGAGTTTGAAGAGCATTAGATTAGTCTATACAATAGTATAAATTCATCCACGACCCATGAAGGAGATACATGCTCATGAAAGCTGCTGAACTACTTACAAATATACAATTAGATCATACCCCCAACCCGTCAGCGATGTCTGTCCACATTGGTGATATTTCTTGTGATTCCCGTGAAGTAGAACAAGGGACTTTGTTTGTGGCTGTGCCGGGACATACTACTGATGGACACAATTACATAGATAGCGCTGTGGAAAGAGGGGCATCACTAGTCATTGGGGAAAAAGAAATTACCAATGCTGACTTCCCATATATACAGGTTAAAGACAGCAGAAAAGCATTGGCTCAAATAGCAAAAGCTTTCTACCTGAAAGATAAGCCTTTACCTAAAATGATTGGAATCACTGGGACAAATGGAAAAACAACAACGACCTATATGCTGAAGAGTATCTTCGAACAAGCAGGGTACTCCTGTGCCACTTTTGGTACAGTCTCTTATATTATTAATAAAGAAGCATATCCATCCTCCAATTCTACCCCGGGCCCTTTGACACTATATAAACTTCTGGCACAGAGTAATGATGATGTCGCCATTCTTGAAGTCTCTTCCCACGGGATTAGACAAGGTCGGGTCCATGGCCTTTACTTCGACCATCTGGTGTTTACAAACCTGGCACATGACCATCTGGACTACCATGGGAGTATGGAAGACTATTTTGAAACAAAGGCCAGTCTTTTTCAGCAATTGAAAACAGATGGTAAAGCTGTTATTTATACTGGACAAGGCTGGGGAAAGCAACTGTCAGATCGGCTGAAGGATGAAGGAAAACAGGTCTACACGGTTAATTCTTCAGAACAGGATGATGTGATCGTTAAGCCTGAACAAAACTATTTGATTGTAAACGGCGAGCAATGGCATCTTTCTCTACAGATGCCTGGTGTCCATAATTTCCATAATGCTTCTTTCGCCGCTTACACCTCATACCTGGCAGGTATTGATTGGAATTCGATAACCGATACCTTGGCACGAAAGCTGCACGTGCCAGGTCGTTTTGAGGAATACAGGCACCCGAAGGGAGCTACTATCATCGTCGATTATGCGCATACGGCGGATGCACTTGAAAATATCTTTCATACTGCGAAAAAAGAAGGTGCCAAACGAATTGTTCATATATTTGGCTTCCGTGGTGGAAGAGATCAGACGAAGAGAAAAGAAATGTTAAAAGTGAGCGCTTCAAATACCTCGCGCTACATCTTAACCGGGGACGATTTATACGGAGAAACACCTGCCACTATGGAAAAGGAACTCTATGATTTGCACAAGCATTACGGAAACAGTGCAGGGAAAGTGATGTATGATCGTACGAAAGCAATAAAATCAGCTTGGGATCAAGCTCGCCCAGGGGATTGGATTATCATTACCGGCAAGGGACATGAAACTTACGAACAGGTATATAAATACCCAGTCGATTCCGATATCAATTGCATCCGCTATTTGGATCGCTTTACAAGAAATCCTCAGAAGAAATTAATTCAGAGTTGACGCATCGCGTCAACTCTGCCATTCTAAAATTTCTATTCTATTGCCAAACGGGTCTTCCATATAAAGCCGCCTTGCATTCGGTAAGTTATCATCCTCTTGATAAGGTACATTCTGGTCAGTTAAATGATTCATCAGGTGTTTGATATCCTTTACAACCAATGCTGGATGAGCTTTTTTGGCAGGATGAAAATTATTTTCCACTCCAATATGTAGCTGATGGTTACCACAGCTGAACCATACGCCTCCCCTTTTCTTTAATTCGGGAGGCTTTTCTAATTCTTGCATCCCTAAAATTTCACCAAAGAACTTTCTCGCTTGTTCTTCACAATTAGCAGGAGCGGCCAATTGTATATGATCAATTCCTTCAAATTGATATGTCATAGTTATCACCCCATCGTTTCATTCTATATTCATAATGACAATTCCTTTATTTATCATAAATTAGTTATAACCCTTGTTTTTTTCGTTACACCTATAAAAAAGCCAGCCTCTTTCCATTCACGTGTCAAAGGAAAGAGGCTGGCTTTTTAGTGTTAGTCTTTATTATTCATACGAGCATCTGCTGCTTGTGAACGAGCTTGCGCTTCTTTATCTTCATGGTCAGCTAATTCTTCAGAAAATTCAATATCAAGCGCATGAGCTTTCTTTTCATATTTTGGTGTTTGTGGTAATGAGGAATCATTTTTCCCATTCGCTTTACGCCGGTCGTCTCTACCCATTGTCCCACCCCTTTTCTTATTTCATTACAGTTATTATGTGTTGAAGGAATTATTCTATGCTAGCCACAATGGGATTGGATTATGGGTTGTTTCAGAGAAAAAGGCCAGCTCATATTAGCCGGCCTTTCCATATATTTTTCAGTACCCTACTTCAATAGAAGCATTTACCATATACATCAGATCGTTGCTGTCTTCTTTATCTTCTAAAATGATTCCACTTGTCGTGGCCATACCACCTTCCACTACTTCTACCGATACAGTGCCATAGGGGATAGCCTCTTTGACTTCGTTTTCATCTAATTGATCTTGATCACGAGGTATGGCAAGTTTGACGTTAACCTTCATACTATCTAAGGATTTCTCGGGCAGAGCCTCTTCGATACCTGGCATTGAGTTGAAATTAATGGCATCCTGTATTGCCCTTAACGAAGCTTTCGTTACATTTTGTCCATGTACGTCAATCCCCATTCCTGTTTGTATAAAGAGTATTTTATCCATATTATTCTACTCCTTTCGTATCAGAATGATTTTTTATTCATCCTTCACATTTCCCATAACCGTTTTTTTTGATAATAAATCACCTTTTCTTTTAATATAATCTTTTTGTAATTTCTGTAATATTCTTCTCTTTAAGCGGCATTAATCCTCTTATTGTCAATTTCGATCTTTAATATTATAAGAATTTTATTCCAGTTCTTCCAGAACACTAGTTTTTACCTAGTTTTCCTAATGTCACAATGGGTATCAAGAACAGTAAGGTCATCACATCTTTTACAATTTGGGAGTATTCGAAAAGGAGGTCGTGCATGAATAAAACAGATAAAATGAAAGAAAACGCCGGAGCTTCTAGTTTAGCTGGCGGACTCACACTTGCCGCTTCTTCCCTGCTTCTCCCAAAATTCAGGAAGAAGATAAAAAAAGGCGTTAAGCAAACCTCTGAATTTGTGGAAGATAAAATGCCAAGAGTGGCAAGAATCGTTGATCGGGCCGATGACCCTAGTGAGTTAAAGGAAGAAACAGAACAAGAAATAAAAGATGAAATGGCCGATCAAATGAAAGAACAATTTAAAGACAGTATGCAGTCTAAGGTGAAAGAAGCTTCCGAAAACTTAGAACAGGCACAGGAAGAGAATGCAGAGAAAGTGCATGATAATGCTAACAAAGTCGAGGAAAAAGCACAGAATGCATTATTGAAGTTTCGCGAAAAGCTCAGTGGGGTAAAAGAAGCTGGTGAAGACTTTCAAGACAAGATGAAAGAGAAAACCGGTGGAAGTTCACAGGATAAGATAAAAGGGGTTAATGATATTAAAGGCGCTAATGACATTAAAGGGGCAAATAACCTTAAAAGCTCTACCGATATCAAAAGCGCTAAAGATATCAAACACCCTTCAAATACAAAATCTTCCAATTAGGATATTAAAGAAAGGGGTATTTTATTTATGGCAGTACAAAAATCAACCGATAGCAGTAGCTTGGCAGAGGTTATTGACCGTATTTTAGACAAAGGGATTGTCATTGACGCATTTGCCCGCGTTTCTGTAGTAGGTATTGAATTAATTACAGTAGAAGCACGTGTAGTTATTGCAAGTGTGGATACTTGGTTGCGTTATGCAGAAGCAGTTGGTTTATTGCGTGATGAAGTAGAGGAAGAAGGACTTTCTGACAGACTTTCAGCACGTACAGAAAGCCAATCTAATTCTCAAAATGAACGCAGCGGGTTCAGTATTTAATGAATTGGAGTCAGAGGCAGTGCTCTGACTCCTCCCTATTTTAATTAATAAAAGGTGAGGGTGATCGTGAAGATTATGAAGGTAATGGATGAAGTAAATCAATTTTTCACAGAGAATATAGCACCGCCCCATAAAATCATTTCTGTCCGTAAGCACAAGGATGAGGACAGTGAAGAGAAACAGCAAGGCTGGAAAGCAATGGTAGAGGTTATTGAGGAAAAGGAATATATGAAGAAATATGCTAATGACCAAATGATCGGTCTTTATGAAGTTTTTTTAGATGAAGATGCTGTAATAACCGGTTTCTCCAGAATCAGTTTAAGATACCGTAGTGATTTAGAAGAACAGCAATCATCATGACCACCCTGGATATTAGATGGATTAGGAGGATAAATGAATGACCGTATTGAAAGAAGTAAGACAACAGCCTCATATCAATAATGAAGTATATAAACATTCTTCCTATTATCAAGGGTTGATCAAACGATCATTACGGTACCTTTCATCCGGTTATCCCGTCCATTTTACTGGTCCATCCGGGATTGGTAAAACAACACTCGCTCTTCATATAGCTAAACAACGAAATCGGCCTGTTATGCTTCTAAATGGTAATAAAGAGTTGGCGAATGAAGATTTGATTGGTGCCTTTACAGGCTATCAAAGTAGTAAGGTGAAGGATAACTTTATTCGTACTGTCTATAAAACAGAAGAGAATGTTACCGAGTCATGGACGGATGGAAAGTTGCTGGAGGCCGTGAAACATGGCTATACGCTTGTATATGATGAATTTACTAGATCTCAGCCGGAAGCAAATAATATATTCTTGTCTATACTAGAAGAAAAAATCCTTCCTTTATACGGGACTAAACGAAAAGAATCGTTTATACGTGTCCATCCGGAATTTTCTGTGATTTTTACAAGTAATCCTGCAGAATATGCTGGGGTCTTCCAATCACAAGATGCATTATTGGATCGTATGGTTACGTTGCCTTTAGATCATATGGATCATCAAGCCGAGGTTACTGCTGTTATCAGTAAAACGAATCTATCCCGGGAATCCGCAGAATCCATTGTAGAATTCGTGGTAACTGCCAGAGAGTTATGTGAAAGTAATGATCAATTACAAGGACCCAGCCTAAGGGCTTCTATCATGATTGCTGAAATGGCTGAGAAACATGACATTCCTATCGATGGAAATGATGAAGAATTCCAGGAACTATGTCTGGATATTACGTGGTTCCCATTACAGACTTGTACACCAAAAGAAAAACAGCCCCAGCTTAAAGAGAAACTGCTGGATGCTTGTAAAAAAATTAAAGTCGGGTGAGTTAAATGGAAAATGAAAAAGGAATTTATATATTTTGTGCCATACAAACAAATGAAGAGCATGATTTTGGAACCATTGATTTTGAGGGAGAAACTAGAGAAGTTTTCACCATCCACTATAATGATGCAGCAATGGTGGCTGCAGAGATGCCTATGAAAATCTACCATCCGAGTAAAGAAAATCTGATGATGCACCAGAATGTAATATCAGATATCATGCAGAAAATGGATACGGTTGTACCGATCAGCTTTGGTAATGTTTTTCATTCCAAAGAAGATGTAGTTGCTTTGACCAAGAGTTTATACCCACAACTAGAAACTCTTTTCCCTAAAATTAAAGGAAAAATTGAATTAGGGTTGAAAGTGGTTGGTAAGAAAGACTGGCTGGAAAAAGAAATTGCTAAAGATTCAAAAGTAGCAAAGCAAAAAGAAACGGTTCAATCTAAGTCAGAATCAGCAGGATATTTTGATCGTATTCAGCTGGGGGAAATGGCAACTAAGTTTTTCCAATCGCTTCAAAAAGAAGCAGAAGCTGAAATTCATGAAAAATTAACTCCCTTGACAGTAGCCAGTGAAGTCAATGAGCCTATTGGAGAAAAAATGTTACTGAATGGCGCCTACCTGGTTGAAAAGGATATGGAAGAAAAATTTGATAAAAAAGTCAATGAGCTTCACGAAAAGTGGAAAGATAAGGTAGATTTCAAGTACACAGGACCTTGGCCTGCGTATAATTTCATCAATATCAAACTTAAAGTGGAGGAACCTTCATGATTCAAAAACTATTCACTTCCCCATTGAATCTCGTCGTAAAAGTAGGAGAAAAGGTAAAGGAAGAAGTGGATAAAGAGTTATATGACTTGGAAACCATTCAAAAGAAATTGGTTCACCTGCAAATGATGTATGAACTTGAAGAAATATCTGAGGATGTCTTTAAAGCACAAGAAGAAGAATTGCTGGTTCGTTATGAAGTAGCAAAGAAAAAAGAAATGGAACAATGGAACGAGTTGACCAAACGTTGAAAGTGAGGAAGCAAAATGGCTGAACTAAAATATTTATATGGCATTATACCAACAGACGAACTTAAACAAACTCCTCTTCCCTCTTTCAAAGGATTAGATGATCAGCATGAATGGTATCCCATCGCCTTCGATGGAATCGAGGCAATTGTGTGCGACTTAGAAGAAAGTGACTACAATGAATCTGCACTGAAGGAAAAGACCTCAGATGTTGAGTGGGTTCATGAAAAAGCTTTCCATCATCACGAAGCGGTTATGAAGCTTCATGAAAGCTATACAGTAATCCCGATGAAATTCGCAACAATCTATACCAGTAAAGCCAACCTGGAAGAAACGCTCACCAAACATTACCAGGAAATGGACGGGTTACTTTCCTGGCTGAAGGGTAAAGAAGAATGGAACCTGAAAATTTATTGTGACAACGATTCGCTCAGGGAGCGTACCGCTGCTCACAATTTCACTATAGAAGCGAAGAAAAAAGAATTGGAACACATGTCACCAGGCAGGAAATATTTGGAGAAACGCAAATTGGACCGACTCATTGATCAAGAGCTGGAGAAGGATAAAGAGCAACACTCTTCTGCTATCCATGATCAATTGGCAACTTACAGCGTGAAGACGGATATCAAAAAGAATTGGAATAAAGATGTAACAGGAAGAACCGATGAAATGTGCTGGAACAGTGTTTACTTACTCGAAAATCAACAAGTAGAAGAGTTTCTGGGTAAGGTGAAACAGCTGCAGGAAGAATGGAAAGAAGCAGGGTTCACCCTTGAATTGACCGGTCCATGGCCTGCTTACCATTTTTCGAAACTGAAGTGAAGTGAGGGGGATTCATGTCACATAGACAAGAGTTTGAAAATAAGGATGTAGGACTTATCGATGTGTTGGATGTAGTACTTGATAAGGGCGTAGCAATTAAAGGCGACCTTATCATATCGATTGCAGGTATTGATTTGGTCTACCTTGATCTTAGAGTATTGATTTCATCCGTTGAGACACTCGTACAGTCTAAACTCGATGGCGATGGGCAGTTATCCTCTGAGCAATTCGAAAAAGAGAAGGAGGCGTTGGACCATGTCACAAAAACTTGATCACCGCCCCCAAAAAAGCGGGAGAATCAGCCTGGATGAACAAGGTGCCGAACAGGGGTTGGCACAGCTTGTATTAACAGTTATAGAATTGTTACGTCAGCTGGTTGAGCGTCAGGCACTCCGCAGAGTCGATGGAGGCACCCTGACTGAAGAGGAAATCGAGCGGCTTGGAATGGCCTTGATGAACCTGGAAGTCAAAATGGATGAACTAAAGGAAATTTTTGATTTAGATGATGAAGACTTAAATATTGACTTAGGACCATTAGGCAACTTACTTTAAGCACACTTCAAGGAGGTGGCGCACATGGCTATTGAACAATCTACCCAATCTAGCAATCTGGTAGATGTGCTGGAAACTGTTTTAGATAAAGGTGTTGTCATAGCAGGAGATATAAGGGTAGGCATCGCGGATGTTGAACTTTTATCCATTAAGATTCGTTTAATTGTAGCTTCCGTCGATAAAGCGAAAGAAATCGGCATGGATTGGTGGGAGACAGATCCTTACCTGAACTCCAAAGCCGCCAATAAAGAACAAGATAAAAAACTGAAAGAAGAAAATGATGAGCTGCAAAAGCGAATTGAAGAGTTAGAAAAGAAAGCAGGACAAGACAATCGTTTAGTATAATATTACTAATATTTTAATTATATTTAATTACACTTAAGGAGGAATTATCATGGCAGAACAACAAAAAACCCAACAAGCAAAAGAAGAAGTAAAAAATCAGGCAGAGAAAGCTAAGAGAGCATTGGGTAAAAGAGATGTAGCAACTGGTACAATTATCGGAGGTGTAGTCGGAGCCGCAACGAGTCTGTTGTTTGCACCGAAAGCTGGTAAGGATCTTAGAAATGATATCTCCACTCAGACGAATACAGCTGTCGGAAAATGCAAAGACTTCAGTAATTCCACTCGCGAAAAATGTACAGATTGGAAAAATACAGCTACAGAAAAATCTCAGCAGCTAAAAGAGAAGTTCAAGAAGAACAAGGATAATGAACAATCCCAAGAAGAACAATCTACTGAGGAGCAAACAGCTGAAGGTCAAAATGAGGCTGCTGCAACCACAGAAGTCGATACTTCTCAAGAGAAGCAAACGGAAAGCAAAGAACAAAATAAACAGCAAGATCAGAATACTAACGAAGATAAAAATAAGCAGAAAAATAAGCAAAATACTTCTAAAACAAAAAGTAACTCCAATAAAAAAGAAGAGGGAGAAACTACCCTAAAAACAGACGACGATACGGCAAAGTAATCTTCAGTAAATAGGAGGTAGCGGTTATGAGTAATGATGATGTACTATCCATGTATGTCAAAGCAGCTAATAAACATGATTTTAATTTAGCAATTACGTTGAACATCAATGGGGCGCTCGTCACTGGAACTACTATCTCTGCTCAGAGCTACTTCGATAAAATCAGCGAAAGCTTTGAGGACGGGAATGACGTAGCACAGTCACTAAGTGACCAATTAAAAAGTGCCAGTGAAACTGCTGAGAAGAGCAGCTCAGACGAAGCACGGTTTATTCACTTAAAAGAAGCCCAAGTATATTGTGGCGACAGCAATCCTACCCCTTCCAAAGGTAAATTCTTATGGCGTGGCAAGCTGTCAGAAGTAGATGGCTTTTTCCTTGGAACCATCGCCAAAGATAAATAAAAATTCACGAATACCATAAGCTTGTAGAGGAATCTTGGATCCTTCTACAAGCTTTTTCCATACCTTCTGTTCATGACCGCTAATAAGAACAGTTAATTAATAGCTATTATTTATAAGGTTTTCCTCTCGTTCTGGGTATATGCTATAATTAGCAGATGATTCAAGACCCGGATAAGAAATGAGGAGTTCTATGCTAAGCTTTAATGAAAAAATTTCAATCATTGAGGAGTTTCCCCAATTGGAGCGTAAAGATGTTTCACTCGGTAGAGTGAATTATCATTACTATCCAAGCGTGTACGATAAAACTATTGTGGTACACCACCTTCACCCTAACGGCAACGGGTTCGTTTATACTGGTCAATTGAGCGAGTATGATGCCGATTCAAAAGGTTTGGTCAATATCAGGAATTACACTGAAAACCAACTACGCGAAATTATTACTTCTGCCATCGGTAATTTATCAACAGACGCAGAAATATCGCATAAACAGACATGGACAGGTCCCGACAACCAATCCCTGCTGCTGGTTCAGGAAGATTACTTCTGGAATATTTATACTGGAGAGATGCTAGAAGAAAGCTTCGAAACCTATAACGAAGCAGAAGCTTATCTTAAAGAAGAAGGATTCATCAAAACATAACTCTGTATAACGTTTTGAGTGATGCTTATTCAAAGTCCTATGGGAGGATAGTACATGGTGAGATCCCGCAAGGCGAAGCCTGAGGAAGCTCACCGTACGCCCATGGAAAGCGAGTGATTTCCCGGACCTCCCTACCGTTACTAACGTAACGGAAACAACTTATCTTGAAACTGAGTGTTCCATTAAAGGGAGCTTATCTGTAAAATTAATGCTGAGATTAACCAGAGCTAAAACATAAAAAAAGACGAACTTCCAAGTGGAGTTCGTCTTCTTTGTGTTTCAATAAAACATTCTGCTCTTAACAGCTGTGACTTGCAGAAGGTCTCCCCAAGTACCATGACCTCGTTCTTGAATCATACGGATTGCTTCACAGAAAAGATAGGCCGTAGTCAGCGTATCGCCTAAAGCAGTATGTCGCTCAAAAACTTTTGTGCCTAACATGGCCGCATAATCCATTAAGTCTTTCCCGCCTTCCGTAGGAAATAGATACCTTAATAAACTCACCGTATCTACTGCTCTTGGTTTCACAAATTTATATCCTTCCCGGGAAAGCTCACACTTCATCAGCGTGATATCAAATTGTATGTGATGCCCAATAAGACAGGTAACAGCATTCTCTTCTGTTATATTCGAAAAACGGTTGATAACTTGATAAGCATTCGGTGCTGACTGTACATCACGGTCTTGTATACCCGTTAACCTAACAATTTTATCAGGAATTTCACGGTCAGGATTGACATAAGTCTGATAGGCTTTTTCTTTTTCCACCTGAAGTTTCCGAACTGGTACTGCAGCCAATTCTATCATTCGATCTTCCTTTTGCACGTTAAAACCAGTCGCTTCCGTATCGACTACTTGAAAATTGACATCTTCCAGCCTGGTTGATAAGGGAATTCCTTCTTGCAAGTCAAAATGAAATCGTTTCGCTCTCTTTATCATAGTTGCTCGCCTCCACTTCCCTTACCTTTACAGTGAGTACTGGCTTAACATCGTTGTTTGCAGTTTCCTCATCTCTTTCAAGGCCCGTATCAATTTTTCTTTTTCCCTGGTTGAAAGCTGGGAGAAAGTAAGAACCGATGACGGCGGCTTTCCTGCTGTTATGCTCTCCCATTTTTGCTTAATATAAAATTCCATTACCTGAGTTAAGGCATGTCTCAAATCAGTTGCAAGCCAATCAGTAATGACGTCTTTCTCTACTAACGCTCCCAATTTTTCCAAAGTTGTCCCTTCCAGAATCTGATTGGATAGCGATAAAATCTGCAAAGCATGGTGAAATGGAAATAATACTTCTTTTTTTAGATTCAACTGTTTACGGTCTATACGTAAAAGGGCTCGTATCGGCTGTTCCAGACTGGGAATCTGATTTTCTTTTTCCACTTGAGCCAGTCGATATAAAAAGATACTCGAACGTCTGACCTCCTCTTGTACCGTTTCAAGGAAATTTGCATGCAGCTCCTCTGACCCATACAATTTACGGAAAGAGAAGAAGTTCTGAGCAAGAAGTAAGGTGTCATTGGTCGACCTCATGGACCACCTTCTCAATGTTTCTCTCCACCTGCCCAGCGATCCTCTCCACATGGGCTCACTGGCCATCATGTTTCCTTTACATCTTTCGTACCCTGCTTTCTCCAGGTTATTCGTAATTTCTTTCCCAAGTCGTGAAAAATAGGCTTCTACCTCTTCTTTCTTGTTCTCCTCAACCTCTTCATAGACAAGAAAGTGATCCTGATCTGTCAGGACGAACTGTTCCCCCCGCCCTGAACTCCCCATTTGATACCAGACAAACGCTGCCGGAGGACTTCCGGCTCCTTCAACCTTAAGTGTATCAACAGCAAGTGCTACGGCCCGCTTAGTCAGTCGATCGTAAAGTTCAGTAAGCACATCCAAAATATGCAAAGAAGGTACATTATCACGGATCAGCAAAGCTAGGATATCGTAAATTTCCTTTTTTACTTCGTTTAACTCATGTGCTCCTGTATCCTCCACCTTTTTTAAAGCAGAGAACATTTGACGATTTTTCTTTCTCAGTAGATCAGCCATTGTTATCATACCGGCTACCTTTTTTTCGTCATCTAATACAGGAAGATGTTTAACCCCTCTCAAAATCATTTCCGATAACGCATGATAGTAATAATCGGCGCGGTGGATATGATATGGCTGCTCAGTCATGATACTTTCAGCCAGGTCACTTACCGTTTTGTTACGTGCGACTACACGGCTTACAAAGTCTTTCTCCGTAATGATGCCTTCCAGGCTCCCATCCTTCGTAATTACAATAGAGCTTGCATCTTCTTTAAGCATCGTTTCTGCTGCTTTCTGTATAGTTACATGACGGTCTACAGTAGTAGCCGGACGGGTCATGATATCCTGTACACGTAAAAGAAACGGTTCGCTCTCTCCGAACTCATGAGCGAGTCTTACCTGTTCCGCCAAGGAAACATAGACATCTTTCAGCCTGGAGACTACCTGGTGAAGGAAATAATCACGGATATCTTCTTTTCTCCATAATTCCTCCAATACCCCATAAGGAATATAGAGCCCTACTACAGTTTCAATCGCCCTGATCTCGACCATATAGGCGTAAGTGTCATCATCACTTATGCCGAGAAAATTGCTGAGGCTGCCAAGACCAAGAATTCCTCCTTCCTGGACAACCTCCAGCACTTCACCTGTGTCTTTATCTTCAGCCGCTGCATATACTTCCGCATTCCCCGAAGTAATGAGTAATATACCTTCACGCCGTTTTCTGGCATGGGCGATGATCGCCCCTTCCGGGTACATTCTTTCTTCACAACAGGTATACAGCTCCCGGAAATACCCGTCGGAAAGCTTCTGAAAAAGCGGCTGATGACGGACTTTTTCACGTACCCGGCAACTATTTGGTGGAGTCTGGTACGTCTTGTGAATCATCCATCCATACCTCTCCATCTCGATAAGTCATTTGCTCTGGATAACGGAGATCAATGACCTCTTCCTGAGCTTCACGCGTCGGTTCTTTAGTCGCCAATGAAACAATAATATTAGTTAAAATGGCAGCAGCTGCACCGAAGACGCCAGCCCCTGTGTCAATAATTCCAAGAACAGTAAAGCCGCCATATTTAGCTGCGAAGATATAACCGAGCGTTACAGATAAACCGACAATCATACCGGCAATAACTCCAGGACCATTTGAACGCTTCCACCAGACACCTAGCAACAATGCCGGGAAGAAAGAACCTGAAGCCAGCGCAAACGCCCAGGCAACAATTTGAGTGATTGCTCCCGGAGGGTTCAATGCAATCAAACCAGCAATAACAGTAGCTAATACAATCGACCATCGGCCAACAAGCAGACGCTTCTTTTCGCTTGCATTCGGGTTGATGGAACGATAGTAAATATCATGGGAGAGCGCAGCTGAGATAGCGATCATAAGTCCACCAGCAGTGGATAATGCTGCAGCCATCGCACCAGCTGCCATTAAACCGATGACGAATATACCCAGATTAGCGATTTCTGGGGTCGCCATAACCACAATATCGTTACTGATGACAATCTCCTGCCATTGCAGTACACCATCTCCATCAGTATCTGCAACCGATAACAGACCTGTATCTACCCAGGAGGCTGTCCAGGCAGGCAAATCGTTAATAGCTGAACCTGCTACTTGTGTCATCAGAATGAAACGGGAAAATGCTGCATAAGCAGGGGCCGATAGATAAAGCAAACCAATGAAAAGTAACGCCCATGCCCCGCTCCAGCGAGCTGCTTTCATAGTAGAAACCGTATAAAAACGAACGATAACGTGTGGGAGACCAGCTGTTCCTGCCATCAATGTAAACATTAATGCAAGAAACTGCCATTTCGTACCTTCAGTAAATGGAACCACGTACTCTGTAATCCCAAGTTCCTGATCAAGGACACGGAGCTCGTCAATCACTTGACCATAAGATACCCATGGCATAGGGTTCCCTGTAAGTTGAAGTGCCATAAAAATAACCGGGATTAGATAGGCAGTAATCAAAACAATGTATTGAGCGACCTGAGTCCAGGTTATCCCTTTCATCCCGCCAAGCGCAGAGTAAAAGGCAATCAATACGACACCAATCAAAGTACCGACGGCAGCATTGACTTCGAGTAGACGACCGATAACGACCCCCGAACCCGAAAGCTGCCCAACGGAGTATGTAAAACTTATTATGATCGTAGCAACGGCTGCAATCAGCCTTGCTGTATCACTACGATATCTGTCTCCAATAAATTCCGGAACTGTATATCGTCCGTATTTTCGGAGTTGCGGTGCTAATAGGAAGGTTAGAAGCAGGTAGCCGCCTGTCCAACCCATAATATAGGCTAAACCATCGTAACCCAGAACCATGACTGTCCCGGCCATACCGATAAAAGAAGCAGCACTCATCCAGTCTGCCCCGATTGCCATTCCATTGAAAACAGGTGGAACTCCCCTGCCGGCTACATAAAAATCTGATGTCGCTTTTGCCTTATTGTAAATAGCAATTCCAATATAAAGACCGAAAGTAGCCGCGATTAACGCAAATGAGACTAAAAATTGTACATCCATCGTTGACCTCCTAAATATCTACAACTGTATTTATTACAAAATTAGGCTCGATTTAATGATCAAGCGTCTTGCCAGCGCTGATGGATTCATTCTTCTTGGCATCAATCCCATATTTTTTGTCAATCTTGTCACTAACTACCGCATTGACAAAAAGAAGAATGATGAAAGTCAATACTGCCCCTTGTGCACCCATGTAATAATGAAGCGGGAAGTGATTGAATGTGATGGTTGATAATGGCTCCGCAAATAAAACCACTCCATAAGAAACGAGGAAACCTATAGCTAAATAAATCACAATCATTGTCGTCCGGGCGCGAAAATATCCATCTGCCACCTTTTTTTCAATTTTCTTCACAATATCCACCTCCTTTCAATTTATATAACCTGTGTTTAACTAAGCCTTCAGCCACGCAAATTAAAAATAAAACGAATCGTTTCCCAAAAAGGCATGGGAACCATGATAATTTTTACTAACATAAACAAAAAAACAGAAATAAAAGGAACAACAAGAAAAACCGGCTTTTTTTTGTTGAGAGCCAGAATGACAGAGCCAATAGTTATCAATGCAAATATAATTACCCAAACCATTTTCCAACCACCTTGTGAAAGCGTTATCAAAATACGGAGCAAAATAGTTAAACAGCACTTATACGACATCCCTCCATCCTTTAGTGCATTATTAAATGACAGAAAATTAATTATATTGCTATTATTCTAAAGTTCGACTTTATTTGTCAAGTTATATATCACTAAAATAATTAGCAAAACTGTATTAAAACACCCCAGAATAGCCTCTAAATGGCTATCCTGGGGTGTTAGATTTTTTTATGCTTTTTCTACAACATATGCTTTCTTTTCTCGATAGTATTTCTCTCCATCTTGAGAAGAATGTTCAAAGAAACCTTCAAATTCCTGCGTAACTTTATACTCACGATCCGGCTCAGTGAATAATTGGCTTCCATTGTTAGAAAGAAGCAAAACGTCCTTTGTTGAGACAAAACTATCCAGTTCCTGAGCAGAATAGTTATTTCCAGGTTTTAGTGTATTGAACCCACTGTTTGTCATAAACATTCCTCCTTTTTCTACAATCATTTCCCAGGAGAAACAGGCTTCAAACATCTTCCTCTCAAAAAACTGTTTTGGTAATAGTTCACACTCATGAACAAACAGAGAAGAAGCAAACTAATATTGTAAAGGGAAGGGGGTGTTTGGCGCATGCAAGGACGAAACATCCAGTGGCTTCCGATAATCGCTTCCGTCGGCATCGGAGCAGCAACTTACAGCATGATGACAGGTCAAGGCGGACAACTACAAAACGTGTTACCAAGTTTGACGAACATGGCTGGGCAGAACCAACAAAACAAGCAAGGGTAACTTGGCCTTTCGGGTCAAGATCAAATAAAGGGAACGAACTCTCCTTCTATTCGGGCGAGTTCGTTTCTTATTATTAACAAATGTTCGTGCGAAAAAATTAAAAAAATATTACCAACCATCAATTGGAGGTGTACAAAGTGAGTAAGAAAGCGAGTAGAAACAAAGGCAAAGCAGCATCAAATGTAAATCCTCAAGGGCTTAGTGATGATGTACAAGACCAACAGCCGGATTCTCAATTAGAACAACGTACGAAAAAACGCAACACTAAAATATAACAATAGAAGTTTGATGAAAAGTGGAACAAAAAAAGAGTCAGCCTTTGGGGCTGACCCTTATCCTATATTCAATCGAGTTCCAAATCTGTTACTGCCCCTTTTGCTGAAGATGATACCAGACGGGCATATTTGGCAAGTACACCTGTCTTGTGTTTCAGTTCCGGGCGTTGCCATTCATCTTGCCGGCGTTCAAATTCTTCTTCTGTGATACCAACATTGATTTCCTGGGTTTCACTGTCAATCGTGATGGTGTCACCTTCTTTCAACAAACCAATCGGTCCGCCGACAACGGCTTCTGGGGATACATGGCCAATTACAAACCCATGTGAGCCACCGGAGAATCGGCCATCTGTCATTAGGGCGACCTTACCTCCTAGCCCTCTTCCAACAATCATGGATGTAATGGAGAGCATTTCCGGCATTCCTGGCCCTCCCTTAGGACCAACGTTACGAATGACCAGGACATCCCCTTCTTTAATTTCTCCGCCTTCAATTGCTTTAGTGGCGTCTGCTTCACTATCATAAACTCGAGCTGGACCTTCAAAACGGCTGATTTTCAAACCAGACATTTTAGCAACTGCTCCATCTGGTGCCAGGTTTCCGCGCAGAACGACAAGTGGCCCTTCCGGTTTAATCGGGCTGTCAAGCGGAAGAATTACTTGTTGTCCTTCTTTCAGTGATGGTGCTTCTTCCAGGTTTTCTGCTACTGTTTTACCAGTCACTGTCAAACAATCACCATGAAGCAGTCCATGTTCATGAAGCAGTTTCATAACAGCCGGTACGCCTCCTGCTTCATACAGATCCTGCATCACATATTTACCGCTTGGTTTCATATCTGCAATAAATGGTACCTTTTTCCTTACCCGTTCGAAGTCGTCTAAGGAAAGGTCGACTCCTGCAGAATGAGCCATGGCGGTTAAATGTAAGAGCGCATTTGTAGAACCACCAAGCGCCATGACAACGGTAATAGCATTTTCAAATGCTTCTTTTGTCATGATATCCCGTGGATAAATTTCTTTCTCGAGTAGTTCAACTACCATTTCTCCTGCTTGTCGGCACTCCTGTTCCTTGTAATCGTTAACAGCAGGTGTGGAGGATGAACCTGGGATACTCATTCCTAAAGCTTCTACGGCCGAGGCCATCGTGTTGGCGGTATACATCCCGCCGCACGCTCCAGCCCCTGGGCAGGCATTACATTCTACTCTATGAAGCTGTTCTTCATTGATTGTGCCTTCCTGATATTGTCCGACGGCTTCAAAGGAAGAAACAATATCAATATCTTTTCCATCCAGTTTACCAGGCTGGATTGTGCCACCATATACATATACGGATGGGATGTTCATTCTTCCAATCGCCATGACACATGCAGGAGTTGTTTTGTCACAACCTCCGATTGCTACGACGCCATCAAGCCGTTCAGCGTTCGTCACCGTTTCGATTGAATCAGCGATGACTTCCCGGCTAGGTAAAGAATAATGCATTCCTTCATGTCCCATGGCAATCCCATCGGAAACAGTAATGGTATTAAAAATCATTGGTGCTCCACCATTATCTGAAGCTCCGCTCTTTGCTTCTCTGGCAAGCCGGTCAATATGTACGTTACAAGGAGTAACTTCACTCCACGTACTGGCGATGCCGATCATCGGTTTTTGAAAATCTTCATCTTCAAACCCTACCGCTCTTAACATGGAACGGTTCGGTACCCGATTAACGCCTTCACTGATTACTTTACTTCGTATGCGTAAGTCTTTTTTGTTTTCCATCAGCTACACCTTCCTACTCCTTTATTTACGCCAGGCGCTCAGCCTGAACCTTTGACTATTATTATGTAATGATACTAATTTGTCGCCTGCTACGCAATGAGTTTTCTGAATATATCAAGTTTTTACAAAATAAAAGCGCTTTCTTTATTGTTATAAAGCATATCAGAAAAATTTTGACATTTGTTTGAATAAAATAGAGAAGGGTACTGCATGTAACCTGCTTGTAACTTCACCTATGTATGGCTCATATGCTAATATATTAGAATGACTGGTGACGAACAGAATATTTTTAATGGGAATGATGGGTATGGACAATAAAGAAAAAATTTACAATAAATTAATGGACATTGTAAAAGAAGAAAATGTAAAAGTTGATGAAATGCTGCGAGACCATTTATATACCAGACTTGGCGGCAAAGCAGACTTCTTTATTACACCAAGTACTTACGAAGAGATACAGAATGTTGTCAAATTTTCCAAGGAAGAAGATGTCCCTTTTACATTACTGGGGAATGGTTCCAACTTGATCATCAAGGATGGAGGCATACGTGGAATAGTTATTAACCTGAAACATCTTGATAAAATTTCTTCGGAAGGAAATACAGTTGTAGCCCAAAGTGGAGCGCGAATTATTGATGCTTCTTATTACGCATTGGAGCAGCACTTATCGGGGCTTGAGTTTGCCTGTGGAATCCCCGGAACCGTTGGAGGGGCCTTATATATGAATGCCGGGGCTTATGGTGGGGAAATAAAAGATGTTCTGGATTATGCTTTTGTCGTTGATAAAGAAGGGAATCTCGTTAAGCGGCTCGCCTCTGAGCTTGACTTAGATTACCGAACAAGTAATATTCCAGATAATGGAGACATTGTCGTAGAAGCAACCTTCAACCTGACACCAGGTAATTATGAAGATATTAAAGCCGTAATGGATGATCTGACATACAAAAGAGAATCAAAGCAGCCCCTGGAATACCCATCATGCGGAAGTGTTTTCAAACGACCGCCAGGGTATTTTGCCGGCAAACTGATTCAGGACAGCAAACTCCAAGGAACAACCATCGGAGGAGCTGAAGTCTCCACCAAGCATGCCGGGTTTATCGTCAACAAAGATAATGCTACTACAACGGACTATATTGCTTTAATTGAACATGTCCAAAACACCGTCAAAGAAAAGTTCGGAGTTGATCTCGAACGTGAAGTACGGATTATCGGTGAAGATCCTGAATAACCATCACTGCACATCAATAGATGTGCAGTTTTTTTATAGTTTAAGAAAGAGGATTGAAGAATAAGAAAAAACAAAGGGGCTTTCACCATAAGAACCTGACGACAAGCCAAGTTTTTCTAATTTTCTTTTCGCCATTTCCCTGCAAATGTATGTATTTATCAACTTGACCCGACAGAAATTCATCAAGGTTCGACAAAAAAACCCTTTTGAAATCGATTCTTGTAACAATTTTTATTGTTTAAGCCTCGAGAAAAAGCGGTATAACCTACTATACATTAAATTAACAGTTTATGGTTTTCCATCATCAGAATCTTTCTTCATGATATTTCACATTAATAAGGAGAGAATAGTCATGAAAATCAAGGTACGTAGTTGGCAGATGTTAACGAGGCAAGATAAACTGTTTATTTTGAAAGCTGTCAGTCAACGGTCCCGGGTGATGAAAAGTGCTTAATTATAAAGAAAAGAAAATAAATAGATACAGCAATTCAATACTTACCCTTTCTTAAACTTTCGTGACCAGCCAAATGTTGTCGCGGAAGTTTTTTTATGTTTATTTGTATGATTAATCCAATTTGTCGTGAGCCAGTTTTTATGTCAGCAATTATACTACCACCACCTACTCAGCCTTTAAATAAATAATCAAATTATAATTATTATAAAAAATATTCATTTTCCATTAATAAGTGTTATCATTGTTTTAGATCGTGTGTCAGGTGCAGCAGAAAGCGTAGCTTATGACCATAATGACCACTACACCCAGGCAGGGGATCAGTATCGTTTGATGTCTGAAGATGAGCGCACCCGCCTTATTTCCAATATCGTTGGTGCAATGGAACCAGTAGAGAGCGACGAAATTAAACAACGGCAAATCGAACATTTCTATAAGGCAGACCTTGAATATGGTCAGCGGGTTGCAGAAGGACTAGGCTTTTCTGTAAAACAGGAAGTATGACAAGGGGCTGCCAATTATCAATTAAATAATGACTATTATCATTTAAAAGGAGATTCTCACTATTAGAGAATCTCCTCTGTTCAATTATTTATTCTTTTTTATCCTCCACTTCCCAGTTTTGGATCTTATCTGTTTCAATAATTCCGATGACTACATCATCTACATCAGGATCCTCCAAAACGCTGTCCCTTACCCTGTATTTGATATCATCCGCTTCTGCTAACGTCAATCCTCCTCTTAACTCGATAGCACCATCAACATGGTAATCATCTCCCTCACGAATAATGCGAAGCCTCTTGATATCCTCAACGTCTTTATCGGCAAGTATAATAGATGCAATCCTATTTTCTACAATTTCTGGTGCAGCAGCGCCAATCAGCCCCATCGTGTTTTCATAACCCAGCATCAACGCAATAATAATCAGCAATACTCCAATAAGCATAGTCCCGATTCCGTCCAGTATATATAATCCAGTGAAGTGTGCTAAAACTACGGATATGAGTGCCAAAACCGCTCCTGAAGTAGCTATGATGTCTTCATAAAAAACAAGCTTTGTTGGTGGAGCGGCATATTTAACATTTTTGAATGACGCAGTTAGTACTTGCATACCCGAAGCATCCACACGTGATTCCTTCACCACTTCTTTCATCGCTTTGATTAAAATGAAACCATCGACGGCGATGGATGCAACTAAAATCAACACGTTAAGCCAAAAGCTTGTCGATGCCTTCGGATGCTGGATGATTTCCCATCCCTTTAAGATCGTTTCATAGGCCATGATGCCGATAATAATGACAGCTAACAATACAAACAAATTGACCACCCGTCCGAAGCCGGTAGGGAACCGCTTCGTCGGCTCTTTTTCAGCAAGTGCACTTCCAAAGTATACAAGCCCCTGATTAGTAGCATCAGCGATGGAATGGATAGCAGTAGCCATCATAGCACCACTTCCACTAACTGCTGCCGCTATGCTTTTGATAATCGCAAGGCCGGTATTCCCAAGCGCAGCTACACCGGAAGACTTGTTCCCTTTTTTCAAAAGTTCCAGCAAAGCCATATGTTCAACTCCTCTTGTAGAGTGATGCAATTCTCCATGTTCTTTTTATTATTTACCTTAACAGTCTGATAATACATCTCCCCCACCTAGCATAATAATAACCCTGTTGAAAAATTGTAATAATACCGCTTATTACCGTATAATAGTTCCAAGAACATTCGTTCCCATTAAGACCAAGGGAGGAAACGATATGAAAGCTTGGGAAGCAGCCTACATGGCAGGGATAATTGATGGAGAAGGAAGTATCACTTTAACCAGAATCCATAAAAATGAACATAGAAGACCCTGCATTACCATTTCTTCCACTGATAAAGAACTTCTCACTTATCTACAAGCCTTAGGTGGGGAACAATTATTAATAAAAAGAATTACAAACCAGATAAACATTTAAATTCCTATACCCTAAACATTAAGGTAAAAACCAATGTATGAACTGTTTTAAAGAATGTTCATACATTTCTACGAGTTGACCGGAAACGCAAGCGAGCATTATTGATTTTAGAACAATACGAGCTTGTAACAGTAAGGAACGGAAAGTATTCGAAAGAGGCATTAAAGAGAAAATTATCTTTTGAGGAGGAATTTTTTCATCTCTGATCTAATGAAACTTGAGGGTTTCTATACTTATACTTTATTTAAGCATAAAAAATAGACCAGCTAATGCTGATCTACTACGTAGTTTGATGGAGACGGTGGGACATGTGCTTCCATGCTTTCGTCATGGCACTGACTATATCTTGAACCTGTTCATACAGGTTCTCTGGCGTTTTATGTGAACTTTGGATTTCCTTAAGGAAAGTTCACATCCTAGTACTACCACTGCAAAATGGCAGCCTATAAGTCGATACACGGCTGTTGGATTACTCCACATACCGCTCGGTATTGCCTTATCACCAAAAGTGACTTAGGTTTCACCGATAAAGCCAGATTTTCACTTATGTGTTGCCACATAAGGCGACTATAAACTAATCGAACCCACGTCCAGAGATATCGGCACTCAGGCTTCTACAAGCGTAGTCGGTATATTATGCTTCGCCACCTGTTCAGCCTACCAACAGGCTTCCCAGGCGCTAGCCTGATTAGTCTCTTCGTTTCTCCTCAGGCGGTGGAGAAACGCGTAGTCCGCTTCAGTTTGGGACCCTTCAATCTGGCACACGGACAATGCCAGGAAGGATCAGCTCAAGTCAGCTTACGCTGCTAGAGCTAGGTTATCGTTAGATTCGCCAGTTATATTTAGGCAAATGACGTTTAACGAGCCGTCGCCTCGACTTGCAACCTGAGCTCGACCTATCCCTGTCGAATCCGTAACGTCCCCGTTAGGATTAAATAGGCAAGCTATTATTTAATTGTGCTTTGATGTCTTCATCGACAACTACTATTATAACACATCATAACTCATATTCAAATGAGATGCCTGCCAGCATTTCCATCATTTAGTATCTCTCTTTCAATGCCCGATCGATGTCGCGCTTCATCTGTTTCTCTTTCAATACCTGACGTTTATCGTATTTCTTCTTACCTTTACCTAGGCCAAGCAACACTTTTGCTACGCCATTTTTAATGTATATCTTTAATGGGACTAAAGAATAGCCTTCTTGCTGGGTGGCACCGATCAAACGATCGATTTCTTTGCGATGCAGCAGCAGTTTCCTCGTCCGAGTTGGTTCATGATTATATCTATTCCCTTGTTCATAAGGAGAAATATGCATGTTATGGAGAAATACTTCCCCTTTACGAATGGTTGCAAAACTGTCTTTCAGGTTGACCCGCTTTGCACGGATTGATTTAATTTCTGTACCCTGCAGAACCATGCCGGCTTCGAAAGTTTCTTCTATAAAATAGTCATGACTGGCTTTTCTGTTTTGTGCGATTGCATTTCCTTTTCCTTTAGGCATAATGGTTCCTCCTCTATTTGCCGTGAAGATTATTGTACCAAAAAAGCAAAGATAATCCAATTAAACAGGCATCGTTATAGACAATCACAATTAGCATATGAGATTATATTTTTGGAAATTTCTTTTAGAAAAACTTCACATATCACCAAGTATTTATGGCGAAAGCCTTAGTTTTTCTTATACTTTAATCCTTAAACAAGATTAAACTTTCATAAAGTATTAAAAAGGAGCGGGGACATTGGAAAAACAAGTGCTTGATATTCGAAAGCTGGAGTGGAGAGATTTAGATAACATAAAAAAAATGGATACAGGGATTGAGGATGATTATGTTATCCGTATCTTCCCGAAACTTATCGAATCAGAGGAGCATGATATATACGGATTATTCCAAGGAGAAGCATTATTGAGTGTTGCTGGTTACACCATTTTTGCTGATAAGTTTGCCATGCTTGGGAGGATGCGTAGTGATCGACGCTATATCGGGCAAGGTTATAGTACGGAAGTAATGTCCTTTATTGCCGGGTTATTAAGTAAAAAGCCAAACATCCACTGGATCGGCGCTAATACACAAACACACAATTACCCCGCCCAGAGCGTGATTGAGAGAACCGGAATGAATCCAGGTCCTATCCATTACTATGCTATTTTGAAAACAAAAGCAGAGCATTCAGGTACAAAAGGGCTGATATGGAATAAAGTTGATGGGCTTGATCAAAAAAAGAGCCTCTTGTCATCACTAAAGTTTAATGCTTTAGGGGCTTTTCCGTATGAGTGCTACTATCCGCTCCCATTTGATGAGGTACTATTTACAGATGAATACTTAAATGAATGTACCTTTTATACAAATTCGAAAGAAGATAGATTTGTCATATTTCGTAACGATCAGAAAGGTGACCTTCATACCCATGTAAAGTATTTTTGGGACGATCACTTCGATCAGCCGGGCTTTTTTGAAACTATCTATCACAACTGGGACGAAAACCCGGAAGCTGCTGGAGCCTGGATCGACTTTTCCGAAACTGGATATAAAAATATACCTGACCCCACTATTTTTGATGTGCAAAAGCCCTGGAGACTTTATAGCAAATGGTTTTAACCTCCTAAGAACCAGAAAAGCTGCCAGTACCACTGGCAGCTTTTCTGTTGAGGTTATTTCTTTTTCTTTTTATTCTTCTTTCTTTGTTTCAGCCCTTTGTTGTTATAAAAAGGCTTCTTACTCTTATTTTTATCCTTTTCTTTCTTTTTCCCGCTCTTATTTTCAGAAGTACGATTGGCACTTCTTGTTTTGATGACCTTCGGCTTGGCGTCTGGATCACGTTCTTTACGCGGTTTCATCCCGACAATTTCAAAGTCGACTACGCGCTCTTCCAAATTTACGTTCGTCACACGGACGGTCACTTCGTCACCAATACGGAACACATTTCCTGTCCGCTCACCAATCATTGCATACTGCCGTTCTTCAAAATGATAATAATCATCAGTCAGATAACTGACATGGACCAGCCCTTCGACTGTGTTTGGCAGTTCAACGAACAATCCAAAGCTTGTCACAGAACTAATAACACCTTCAAATTCTTCACCGATTTTATCCTGCATATACTCCGCTTTCTTCAAGTCATCGGTTTCCCGTTCAGCATCGACAGCTGCCCGCTCCATCTCAGAGGAATGACGCGCAATTTCAGGCATTTTTTCTTTCCAATGCTGCTGCGTTTTCTCATCCAGTTTCTTTTCTACCAAATAAGTCCGTATTAAGCGATGGACAATCAAGTCTGGATAACGCCTGATTGGTGAAGTGAAATGGGTATAAAAATCAGTAGCCAGCCCAAAGTGGCCGATGCTCTGCGGATCGTATTTCGCCTGTTGCATCGAGCGGAGCATCAATTTGGAAATAATCATTTCTTCCTGGGTCCCCTCGATACCCTCCAATACTTTTTGCAGTGCTTGTGGGTGTATTTCGTTGGCGGTACCGCGCACAATGTATCCAAGGTTGGCCACAAACTCAAAGAAATGCTGGAGTTTATCAGGATCTGGATCCTGGTGAATCCGGTGAATGAACGGCACATCCATCCAATGGAAATGTTCGGCTACTGTTTCATTGGCAGCAAGCATAAATTCTTCAATTAAGCGCTCTGCCACAGAGCGTTCGCGAAGTTTTACATCGATTGCTTTTCCTTGTTCATCGACAATAACACCGGCTTCTTTGAAATCGAAGTCGATAGCTCCGCGACCCATACGTTTTTTTCTTAAAGTTGCAGCAAGCTTTCCCATGTCCGTGAACATTGGGATAAGCTCCTTATACCGCTCCATCAATTCAGGATCCTGATCTTCCAGAATCTTGTTTACATCTTTGTATGTCATCCGCTCATTGGTCTTAATGACACTCTGGAAAATTTCATGATTGACTACCTCACCGTTTGAATCGATCTCCATCTCACAAGACAGCGTCAACCTGTCCACTTGTGGGTTCAAAGAACATATTCCATTGGATAAACGATGCGGAATCATAGGGATTACACGATCGACCAGATAGACACTTGTCGCTCGTTCTGCGGCTTCCTGATCAATCGGTGATCCTTCTTCGACATAATAAGATACATCTGCGATATGGACACCAAGCTTGAAGTTGCCATTGTCCAGCCTTTTGACCATAACAGCATCATCAAGATCCTTTGCATCTGCCCCATCAATGGTCACAATCATTTCATCACGCAAATCGCGGCGATTTTTGATTTCCTCCGGTGAAATCTCATCCGGTGTATTTTTTGCCTGTTCCAACACCTCTTCAGGGAAATCAAGCTTGATACCATGTTTATAAATAATGGAAATGATATCGATTCCCGGGTCATTCTTATGTCCAAGGATTTCTTCAATCTCCCCCTCAGCACTCATCCTGTCTTCCGGGTATTTGGTAATCTTGACTATTACCTTATGCCCGTCGGCAGCACCATTGGCCGCCCCTTTCGGTATGAAGATATCATTCGGTATCCGCTTGTCATCAGCTATCACAAACCCGAAATTTCTGCTAGGCTGATAAGTACCCACTACTTTGTCTGTAGCCCGCTCCAGAATCCGGATGACGGCACCTTCCGGCCTTGCTCCAGACTCATCTCTCTTTTCTACCCTTACAAGAACCTTGTCATTATTCATAGCAGAATGAAGATCAGAATGGTGGATATAAATATCATCCTTGCCTTCTTCATCGGGGATAAGAAATGCAAACCCTTTCGCGTGCATCTGGATTCGTCCCCTGATCAAATTCATTTTCTCCGGTAAGCCAAAACGGTTCTTACGTGTACGTACAAGCTCCCCTTGTTCTTCCAATTCATTCAGTGTCTTCATAAGGCCTGAAAAGTCATCGGCTCCATCGAGCTCAAGCGTTTCTTCTAGTTCTTGTACTGATAGTGGTTTTGATGCCGATTCTTGAAAAAAGTCCAATACTTTGTTTCTCAATTCCTTACTCAAAACGCTTCATCCTCCTTTATCGTTCCGTGACATTCCGACCTCGTTGCAATTCAATCCCAGTCCAATGATTCTAAAAACTCGAGAACATCCTGGTGTAACTCATCTTTTTCTTTATCCATCGTGATGACATGTCCCGAATTCTCATACCATTTCATATCTTTTTGATCGGATTCCACATGGTTATATATATAGTCAGCGCTATCTTTGTTGATCATTTCATCTTTAGCGGCCTGAACAACGAAAGTCGGGGTATAAATGTGATCGATATGGTCATGGACTTCATTAATAAACTGCCCGAGTTGCTTGAACATATCTTCTGACTGATCCATCAGCTCTGCTATTTCCTGCTGGATAGTCTCTTTGTCTTTCCCCTCTAATTGTTTATATTCTTTTGCTTTGAAGCGAAATCCTCCCGTTAATTGTTCTTCATTATCAAAGAACATCGGTGCGCACATTGGAATGACTCCTCTAACCTGCTCTGAATAAGCAAGCTTCAGTCCGAGCACTCCTCCAAGCGAAAGACCTGCTACTGCAATTTTTTCATAGCCCAGTTCCTGGAGATGGTTCAAGGCTTGCTGCACATCTTCCCACCAATCCTCAGGGGTAGCCTTCGTCAGCTCTTCCGGCGGAAGTCCATGTCCACGGTATATAGGCGCATGACTAGTATAACCATGTTTTTGCAGAAAGCGTCCCATCATTCGAACATCTGCGGAATGTCCTGTAAATCCATGTAGTAACAATACCGCACGTTCTCCTTCTTCAAACGTGAATGGTTGTGGTTGTTTGATTTTCATAGTCAGTTCTCTCCTTACCTTTGTAATTCCCTATAACAGTAGATTTCATTCTTATTTAGCAAGCCTTTTTATTTTAGCAGACAGCCCCATATACTTCCTACCTGTTTGCTTTCCATTTCCATTAAAAGCAAAAAGGAAAGCCGCGCTAAATCAGCGCGGCTTTCTCTGGCTTCATTATTAACTTAATACATAAGCAGCTAAAAAGGCGAAAACGAAGAATAGGACTCCCGTAACAATGGTAGCTTTATGGAGTACGGCATCGATTCCTCTTGCTTTTTGCTTACCGAATAATTGTTCAGCCCCACCGGAAATGGCACCTGAAAGACCTGCGCTTTTACCGGATTGAAGAAGAACTAGAACGATCATGACAAGTGTATCGACTGTTAATAACGTGATTGCTAGTGTTTGCATGATGTGACTGACACCTCCTAAGAACGCACAAATACATAATGTAAATGTAGCACAAATTCCCATTATGGGCAAGATAATATAGAATGCTCCAACCGACAAATTGACTGACCCTGGCAGACTTGTTTTTTGCGTATCATTCTTTAATTAGTAAAGGTACGTTGAATGATAATGGATGCTATCGTTCACAAATATGATTATTTTTGATTGGTATTGATTGTTTTTGATTGAAAAATGAAAGGGCTTCCTTTATGATAAATGTAGGATAACTTGAAAGGAGTGTCAGCCTATGTTGACCCCTGAACGCCACCAGGTTATTTTGAGCCTGCTACAGGATAGAAAAACAGTTAAAATGAAGGAACTCGTTGAAGCTACCAATGCTTCAGAATCTACCATCAGGCGTGATCTCAGCTTTTTAGAGGAAAATAAAAAACTCCGCCGGGTCCATGGGGGAGCTTCCATAAAAAGTGCAGCCAGTGAAGAACTTAGCCTTCAGGAAAAAAAGACAGTCCATCTGGCTGAAAAACAAGCCATTGCCAAATATGCAGCAAGCCTAGTTCGGGAAGGCGATAGTATTTTTCTTGATGCCGGTTCGACCACTTATGAGATGATTCCTTTTTTAGCTCAAAAAAATATATTAGTCGTCACCAACGGGCTTTCCCACTTGGAGACCCTGACCAGCTCTGCCATAGAAACATATGTTATCGGTGGCAGAATTAAACGGAAGACGCGTGCGGTAATAGGGGCACACGCTGTCCAAAGCCTAAAACATTACCGTTTCGATAAAAGTTTTCTCGGTATCAACGGTGTCCATCCCAAAGAAGGATTTACGACGCCTGATCCTGAGGAAGCAGTTGTAAAAAATACCGCCCTTCAATTATCGGGGGAAACTTTCATATTAGCTGATGCCTCAAAACTCAATGAAGTGACATTTGCTAAAGTTGCAGAAGTTCAGGATGCTGTCATCATTTCTGATGCCCCTGATGATTTATTACCACCATTTAAAGAACTAACAGAAGTAAAGGTTGTGACATCATGATTTATACTTGTACGCTCAATCCTTCCATCGACTACATTATGCATGTGAATCAGTTTGAGCCAGGAGGGCTGAACCGCGCTGAAAAAACTTTCTATTACCCGGGAGGTAAAGGGATTAATGTTTCCCGCGTATTGAATCAGCTGTCTACCCCTTCCACCGCTTTAGGGTTTGCCGGGGGATTCACTGGTCAATTCATCCGTTCTTTCTTAGATGAAGAGGGAGTGTCCCACCAGTTCATCGAAACCGGGGAACCCTCTCGCATCAATGTCAAAATGAAATCGGGTGATGAAACAGAAATTAACGGCCCCGGGCCGGCTATCACTTCTGACCAGCAAACAGAGCTCTTATCATCCATAGAAAAATTATCACCTAACGATACATTAGTAATTGCTGGGAGTGTTCCAGCTTCCCTGGATAAAGATATTTATTTGAAAATCGCCAGCATTTGCAAAGAAAAAAATATTTCTTTAGTGGCTGACACCTCTGGTGCCGCACTTAAACAGCTGATTGGATTACCGGTAATGTTGTTGAAACCGAACCACCATGAGTTAGGTCAGTTGTTCGAAACAACCGTCACTACGAAAGACGACGCGGTCTTTTATGCCAAAAAACTGGTTGAACAAGGTGCCGAGAACGTCATTGTTTCTATGGGTAGTGATGGTGCTGTTCTTGTTACTTCACAGTATGCTTTGCATGCTAATGTCCCACAAGGACAAGTGAAAAACTCAGTCGGAGCAGGAGATTCAGTAGTAGCCGGGTTCTTGGCAGCCCTATCGACCGGAAAGAACCTTGAAACAGCCTTACGGTACGGGGTAGCTGCCGGAAGTGCTACAGCATTCAATGATGATCTCTGTAATCAAAAAGAAGTTGATGGACTGCTCCAGGATATTGTAGTTACCGGGTTAAATTAAAGGAGGGATTTTACATGAAAATAACAGATTTATTGAAAAAAGACACGATTCTATTGGACCTATCCGCCCGTTCAAAAGCGGAAGCAATCGATGAACTGGTAAGTAAATTGGACCAAGCAGGCCGATTAAATGATAAGCAAGGGTTTAAAGATGCCATTTTAGAACGCGAATCACAAAGTACCACCGGGATAGGTGAAGGAATTGCTATTCCCCACGCTAAGACAAGTGCGGTAAAAGAACCAGCCATTGCGTTTGCCCGCTCATCCGAAGGACTTGACTATGAATCCCTTGATGGACAGCCGACAAACCTGTTTTTTATGATCGCAGCTTCTGAAGGTGCTAATAAGACACACCTGGAAACTTTATCCCGCTTATCTTCTTTCTTAATGGATAAAAATTTCCGGTCACAACTCGAGCAGGCAAAAACAGAAGATGAAGTCATAGAGGCTATCAATGCTAAAGAGGCAGAGGAAGGTGAAGGTGAAGTTGAAACAGAAGGTGCTGAAAGCAGAATCTTAGCAGTTACTGCATGTCCGACTGGTATCGCTCACACGTATATGGCTGCTGATAAATTGAAAGAAACAGCCAAAGAAAAAGGGATAAATATCAAAGTACAAACCAATGGTTCCAGTGGAGTGAAAAACCGTCTCACCGACGAGGATATCGCAGAAGCAGACGCAATCATTGTGGCAGCTGATACGAAAGTAGAAATGGAAGGCTTTAAAGGTAAGCCTGTCATTGAAGTTCCAGTAGCCAAAGCTATCCATGAACCAGAAAAACTTCTGGAGCGTGCCGTTAACAAAGATGCACCGATTTACCAGGGAGGCGGCAATTCTTCTGAGAGCTCTTCCAATGAAGGAAATCAGCGTACAGGTGTTTATAAGCACTTGATGAACGGGGTTTCCAACATGCTTCCATTCGTTGTTGGGGGCGGAATCCTGATTGCTATTTCCTTTTTATTCGGTATCAACGCAGCAGACCCATCAAGTGATGAATATAATCGCTTCGCTGAAATGCTCAGCATCATTGGCGGAGATAACGCCTTCTTCTTACTTGTTCCAGTACTGGCTGGCTTCATTGCTTCCAGTATCGCTGACCGCCCTGGTTTCGCTCCTGGTATGGTCGGTGGTTTAATAGCGATAACCACTGGTGTAGAAGGAACTAGCGGTTCTGGTTTTCTTGGTGGTCTGATTGCAGGTTTCCTTGCTGGTTATTTGACTCTTGGAGTTAAGAAACTGCTTGAAGGGTTGCCTGATATGCTGGATGGTCTAAAAACCGTGCTATTCTATCCGGTGCTAGCCATTTTCGGTACGGGGATGATCATGCTTCTTATCAACCCTCCATTGACCCGGATTTACAGTGGGGTACTGAGCTGGTTAGAAGGAATGGGAGGCACAAATCTGGCACTAGTAGGTCTGCTCCTGGGTGGTATGATGGCCATCGATATGGGCGGTCCGATCAATAAGGCGGCTTATACATTCGGCCTTGCGATGATTGATGCTCAAAACTATGAATTCATCGCCGCTATCATGGCTGGAGGTATGGTTCCGCCACTTGCAATGGGAATCGCAACCTTAATTTTCAAAAATAAATTCACACCGCAGGAACGGGAAGCAGGTAAGACAGCCCTTCCATTAGGAGCATTTTTCATTACAGAAGGTGCTATTCCTTTCGCTGCTGCTGACCCGGTACGTGTTATTCCTTCTCTTGTAGTAGGTTCAGCTGTTGCAGGGTCACTTACCATGTTGTTCGGAATCCAGTTATTTGCCCCACATGGAGGAATTTTCGTATTCCCGCTGGTTGAAGGTGGATGGTATCTTTATACAATCGCTATCTTGATCGGAGCATTTATCAGTGCTCTTATTGTAGGGTTCTTGAAAAAGGACCTGCAAAAAGCTTAAAATGGTATAGTTAAGTAATAAACAAAGAGAACTCTTTTGAGGAGGAATAAATCATGCAAGAAAAAACTTTTACAATTACATCATCTGACGGCGTACACGCTCGCCCGGCAACTGTACTTGTCCAAAAAGCAGGAAACTTCGAGTCTGATATCAACCTGCATTATAAAGAGAAAGCTGTCAATTTGAAATCGATTATGGGTATCATGAGTCTTGGTATTCCATCTGGTGCAGAAGTGAAAATTACAGCTCAAGGCAATGATGAAGAAGAAGCAATTCAACTATTACAAGAAACGATGAAAAACGAAGGCCTGGGGGAATAACAACATGAGTCACATCAAAGGGATTGCGGCTTCCAGCGGTATTGCTATCGCGAAGGTGTACCGCCTGGAGGCACCCGACCTTTCCTATAATAAAAACAATGTCGACGTTCCGGAAGATGAAGTCAAGCGGTTGCATGAAGCACTGGACATATCCAAGTCTGAACTTGAAAAAATCAAGGAACATACGAAGAAGTCACTTGGAGATGAGCATGCAGAAATTTTTTCCGCCCACCTGCTGGTACTCAGCGACCCTGAATTGATCCAGCCGATTGAAGATAAAATCAAATCGGAAAATGTCAATGCTGAAGCTGCACTGGATGAAACAGCCAATATGTTTATCGACATGTTTAAAAACATGGACAATGAATACATGCGTGAACGTGCTGCTGATATTCAGGATGTCACCAAGCGGGTCATGGCTCACCTGCTTGATGTGACCTTCCCGGATCCTGCGTTGATTAACGAAGAAGTTGTGATTGTAGCGGACGACCTGACACCTTCTGATACTGCTCAATTGAACAAACAGTATGTCAAAGGGTTTACAACAGATATTGGTGGTCGTACTTCCCACTCAGCTATCATGGCACGCTCCCTGGAGATTCCTGCCGTAGTGGGTACGAAAGAAATTACCAGCAAAGCTGAAAAAGATGAGACCATTATTGTCGATGGGATTGATGGGGACGTAATTGTCAACCCTACCGAGGAAGAACTCCACACTTATCAGCAGAAAATGGATGATTTTGAACAACAAAAGCAAGAATGGGCAAAGCTCAAAGATGAACCAACCGTCACAGCTGATGGAACACACGTCGAGCTTGCGGCGAACATCGGTACACCAGATGACATTGAAGGTGTATTGAATAACGGTGGCGAAGGTGTCGGTCTTTACCGTACCGAATTCCTTTATATGGGTAAAAGTCAACTTCCAACGGAAGAAGAGCAGTTCGGTGCCTATAAATCCGTACTAGAACAAATGGGAGACAAGCCTGTAGTCGTACGTACACTCGACATCGGTGGTGACAAAGAACTTGATTACCTAGATCTTCCTAAAGAACTGAATCCATTTTTAGGTTTCCGCGCCATCCGTCTCTGCCTGGAACGGGATGACATTTTCCGTACCCAATTGCGCGCGCTTTTGCGTGCCAGTGTGCACGGTAACCTGAAAATCATGTTCCCGATGATCGCTACGCTGGAAGAATTCCGTGAAGCGAAAAACATGCTGGATGAAGAAAAGTTGAAGCTGAAAGAAGCAGGTCATGACATTTCCGACGACATCGAAGTTGGTATTATGGTTGAAATTCCTGCGACTGCCATGATTGCACGCCAGTTTGCTAAAGAGGTTGATTTCTTCAGTATCGGAACAAATGACTTGATTCAATATACAATGGCTGCCGACCGTATGAATGAACGGGTTTCCTACTTGTACCAGCCATACAACCCGGCGATATTGAACTTGATCAATAATGTCATCGAAGCGGCTCACGCAGAAGGAAAATGGGCAGGTATGTGCGGCGAAATGGCTGGTGACTCCATCGCTATACCTATTTTACTTGGATTGGGACTTGATGAATTCAGTATGAGTGCTACATCCATTCTTCCTGCACGTACACAGTTGAAGGACTTATCCAGAGAGGAAATGGCTTCTTATAAAGAAACCCTTCTTTCAATGGGAACTGCTGATGAAGTGGTCGCTTTCATTAAAGAAAAAACTAATCAATAATAGTAATTTGTGGATAATTGTGACACAATAAATGAAAAAGAAGGGGATGCGTTCTCCTTCTTTTTCATTCATCTTTTTAATGAAAGAAGTGTTAACATGACTTATACAATTATCATCATTGTTTCTATTCTCATTGTTCTGGGAATCGCAGCCGCTTTCGGGTTTGCAGTTAATTCCGGCTATAATTATAAACACACAGTAGATCCGCTTCCTGATGATGAAGGTGAAAAAAATGTGGAGCATACAAGAGAGAATGAATCTCAAAAAAGCTGACGCTTTCCTGGAAGCATCAGCTTTTGTTTTTTTACTTATGAAAATCAAGTCCCGAATGAACCTCTTCTACATACCCAGCACGGATTACAAAATCTCCGAAATGTTCTTTGTCCTCTTTCTTCTCTGCATAATCGAATAAGATAGGTTTTAATTCAGCAAGAATTTCTTCTTCTCCTATATTTTCACGATACAACTTATTCAATCGGTCGCCAGTGAAACCGGCACCCAGATACATATTATATTTACCTGGTGCTTTCCCGATGAAGGCAATCTCGCCCAATGCAGGGCGTGAGCATCCATTGGGACAACCGGACATTCGGATGACAATTTCTTCCTCTTCAAGACCTGCTTCTTTAAGAATATCTTCGATTTTATCCAGCAGCACAGGCAGGTAACGTTCGGACTCCGCCATTGCCAAACCGCAGGTAGGCAGAGCAACACAGGACATGGAATTTCTCCGCAGTGCAGAACTCTCTTTACCATCAGTCAAACCGTATTTTTGAACAAGTGAATCAATTTCCTGTTTCTTTTCTTCCGTCACATTGGCAATGATTACATTCTGGTTCGGAGTAAGCCGAAAATCACCCGTATGAACTTTGGCAATTTCTCTTAAGCCCGTTTTCAGGGACTGTTCACGGCTATCCAGAATCCTTCCATTTTGGATGAACAATGTCAAATGCCATTTCCCATCACCTTTCATCCATCCATAACGGTCACCGTTATTTTCAAAGTGATACGGATGCTCTTCTGCCAGCTCCCATCCTAGTCTATCGTTCAATTCCCTGATTAGCCAATCCACTCCATGTGCATCAATCGTATATTTAAACCGGGCATTTTTCCGCTCGGATCGGTTTCCATAATCGCGCTGGATGGTAATGATGGTTTCGGCAACCTCCGTAATCTTATCAGCAGGACAAAAGCCGATTACACGCCCTAATTGAGGGTATGTGTTTGTATCGCCATGAGTCATCCCCATGCCGCCACCGGCAGTTACATTAAATCCTTTTAATTCGCCTGCTTCCACAATCGCAATAAATCCTAAATCCTGCGAAAACACATCAATATCATTAGAAGGAGGCAACGCGATTCCGATTTTGAATTTTCTTGGCAGATAGTATTTACCATACATTGGCTCGATTTCTTCAGGTTCACGGCTGTCGGCTACTTTTTCCTCATCCAGCCAAATCTCATGGTAAGCTTTCGTTTTCGGAAGAAGATGATCGCTTAATTCCTTCGCCAGATCATAGACCTCTGCATGTGTTTCTGACTGGTACGGCTGAACATTACACATGACATTACGGTTGACGTCACCACAAGCAGCAATGGTATCCATTAACGACTGATTCATCTTTTGAAGACTTTTCTTCATATTCCATTTTAAAACGCCATGCAGCTGGAACGTCTGACGAGTGGTCAGTTTGAGCGTCCCATTTGCGTAATGGTCCGCTATCTCATCCATGGTAAGCCATTGATCCGGCGTTGCTACGCCCCCTGGGAGACGGACACGCACCATGAATTGGTAAGCTGGCTCCAGCTTCTGCTTTCTACGTTCATTGCGTACATCCCGGTCATCCTGCTGATAGCTGCCATGAAATTTCAACAGCTTGGCATCTTCATCCTTTATTCCCGCTGTAATCGGGTCGGAAAAGCTTTCGGTAATTGTACCCCGGAGATAGCCGCTTTCTTCTTTTATATTCTCCATTTCACTGGGCGGGCCATGGTGATGCTTCTTTTTCTGGTCTGTCATACTTAAACTCCTTCCCCTTTATGTCCCTGTTTCCTTAGTAAACGTCACGCTGATAACGTTTTTCCTGTCTCATTTTACTCAGGTAATCTTCTGCTTCTTCCTTTTCCAGACCGCCTTCCTGTTCCAAAACGGTCAGGAGGGCATTTTGAACATCATGAGCCATATGTTTTTCATCGCCGCATACATAGATGACGGCTCCTTCGATCAACCATTGGTAAAGTTCTTTGCCTTTTTCCAGCATCCGATGCTGAACATAGACTTTCTCCTCCGTGTCCCGGGAAAATGCGACATCCATCCTGGTAAGCACGCCTTCCTTCAGCCACTTCTGCCACTCCGTCTGGTAAAGGAAATCTGATCTAAAATGCTGCTCACCGAAAAACAACCAAGTTTTTCCCTCTGCTCCGATTTCCTCCCGTTCCTCCAGGAATGCCCGATAAGGTGCCACCCCTGTTCCTGCCCCGATCATGATGATAGGAGTATCAGGGTTTTCCGGAAGTTTGAAATTAGGGTTATGCTGAATATAGACTGGAAGCGTGTCGCCAGGCTGGGATCGTTCTGCACACTGGACGGAACATACTCCCGATCGGCTTCGCCCATGAGCGTCATACCTCAATGCTCCAATGGTAAGATGTACTTCATCCGGATTCGCCTTCAGGCTGCTCGCAATTGAATATAGTCGTGGTGGTATTTTCCGTAATAAAGTCACGAACTCCTGTGGTGAGGCTTGGATTTCATAGTCCTGGATAAGATCGAGAAGATCCCTGCCTTCCAGATATTCTTTCAAATCTTCTTTCCGTTCAGGTTCAAGGAGTGTTTTTAACTGCTCATTACTAGTTAGCTCTGCTGCCTGTTCCAGCAACGGTTTCGTCAACCGGGTAATTTCAAAAAAGGAAAGTAGAGCTTCCCGAACGGATCTTAATTCTCCTTGTTTATCTACCTGTACCGATTCTTCGTGGTTCCACCCCATTGCTTCTATAAGTTGATCGACAAGAACAGGGTCATTTTGTGGGAATATCCCTAAACTATCGCCTGGTTCATACACAAGATTTGAGCTTTCAAGATCCAGTTCCAAATGCCGTGTCTCTTTATTTGAGCCTCTGCCATTCAGATTCAGGTTCTCCAATATTTCTGCATCAAATGGCTTTTTTCTTGAATAGACCGGTGCGGAAGACGCCTCAGCTACTTTTGCTTGAGATGCTGCTGCATTCCCTTGCTCTCCCCGGCTTGCATTCAATTTTGTTAATACACCTTCAAACCATTCTTCCGCAGAATCTTCAAAATCGACATCACAATCAACTCGGGGATGAAGCCTTTCTGCTCCTAATTCTTCCAGACGTTTATCAAAATCTTTTCCTGTCTGACAGAAATATTCGTAAGAACTGTCTCCAAGGGAAAGAACAGAGAAACGGACATCTTGAAGCTTTGGAGCCCGTTTACTATGAAGAAATTCGTAGAATGAAAGAGCATTATCCGGTGGATCTCCTTCACCATGGGTGCTGGCGATGATCAATAAATCCTCTGCATCCTTAATGGACTTCGGTTTGAAGTCATCCATGGAAGAAAGGGTTACCGTATAATCTTTTTCTTCCAGTTTCTTCGTCAATTCATCCGCAAGCCCCTGCCCATTCCCTGTTTGGGAACCAAAAAGGACCGTTACTTCACGGACTGCAGCCGCTGACTCCTTAACCGAAGCAGGTGCAGTTGACGAACCTTCACCGACAGGACTCTCCATTGTTGCTGCTGATTCCCCGCTAAAAGAAGCAGACAGACAACCGCTTAACCATATTTTCTGCGCCTCTGTCAATGTTGGCAAAAGGCGGTTCAGATATTCTACCTGCTCTTTAGTAAATGGACTATTCTCTACCTGAAACTGCAAAACTATCCACCTCACAAAAATTAATCTTTTTATACTGCAAATGCTGCTTAACCTTTAACCTAGTCACGGGCTTTGTGCTTGCCGGTAGTGGTGGTCAATGGCCACTACCATCGCCCCCATTTTAGAATCAACAGGCTGAAGAACGTCAGTAATGCCTTGTGCCGACAGCTCACCCGCTGTTACTTTCCCGATGGCTGCTGGTAAAACTTTATGGTTGAAGGCTTTCACTAGAATTTCACGGCCACTTTCATCATTGAATAAGTTTCTGACCTGGGTTTTACTGGTGAACACCACTGTATCCAGGTAGAGATCCGCAATATCACACTTCAGACTATTAATCACTTTATCCAGCGGCTTCTCATAATAATAAGGCTGTGACAGATAAACAGAATATCCAAGATGATCCAGCGAATCTTTCAATCTGGCATCGTCCTGGTTATAAGCCTGCAAAAAAATATCTTCCTGATTAGCATTCGTAGAAAAAGCTGAAAGAAGACTTTCCATCGTCCCATCTGGTGAAACAATTTCTGCCTGGAGAGAATTCTCCTTCAGCCATTGCATTGTTTTCCTTCCTCTGACTGCCAATTGCGTCTGGTGTAACTTGTTGAGAAATTCTTTATGAACCCCTGCTTTCTTTGCTGCGTCTTCCAGAGTTACCGCTCCTATTCCTGTGGTTAAAACCACCCAGTCAAACGGTTTTTCCAGAAAGTCATGGATGTTCTTCCTGCTCGTATCCTCATCCAGATGCTGCATCCCCTGTAGCGGGTAGATAACAGGGATGCCGCCTTTATTCCGAATCATTTTGCTGATGACCTCAGCTTTTCTTTCTGCGGCTATCCCGATACGTCTTCCCTCCAGATTACTCACGCTTCTCACCCTCCTGCTGCCAGTTTCTTAAGCCATAAGATTGTCTGTTGCTGCTTTTCTTCATTCATAAAGGATTCATCTAAGAGTTCATGAAGAAATTGTCGTTTTTCCTGTTTAGTAAGGAGAGAATTCTTAATCAGCTGCCGGCACTCATATAAGAAATCCACATAACCTTCATAATCTGATTCAAATCGATTTTCCAACTCTTCTTTGATCTGAGAAGTAAGCATTGGACTTGCCCCACTAGTCGATACCGCCAGGGTCAATTTCCCTCTTGTCAGAAAAGCTGGAAACTGAACATTCCCCCTGCTTGCTTCCCCAGCAGAATTTACGAGCGGCAAACCTGAAGTGGGGTGGGGTACAGACAAAATCACTGATGGGTCATTCGTTGCCACGACAGCCATGAATGCTCCTTCAAGATCATCAGGCTCAAAAAACTTCTTTTTCCAATTAACTTTCTTCTGCTCCCAGAACTTTTCTAATTCCGGTTCCAATGAAGGACTGATGACCGTAATTACAGCCCCGCCCTGGAGGAGCACCCTGGCTCTTTTAGCTGCCACCTTTCCTCCTCCGATAATGACGACGCTCCTGCTGTTGAAGTCGATCATCAATGGCTGAAAATTGACTTCTTGCTGTTCTGTGAAATCATTGGGCATAATTTTTCACCTTTTTACCAGGAAGGAGTTCATAGACTCGTTCCGCCAATGCTTCAACCATCATTGGATGATCACCAAGATGATCGCATAAAATCACCTGATGACCGTCCTCCTGATACTCCCTGACTTTCTTCTGCATAGAGTGTATTAAAATGCCAGTGAACCAAAGATATGGGACAACAATTGTCTGCCTATAACCTGCTTGAATGGACTTTTCCAAACCTTTTTCAAAAGAGGGCTGACAGGCAGCCAAGTAACAGGCATCCACATTCATTCCACCAAGTCTTTGACAAAGGTTCTTCTGAATCTTCTGTATAGCCGCAGGCGTTTCGGGGTTTCGACTTCCTCTGCCCACCAGGAGTATATTAGAATCTGGAGAGATGGGGTCGTGCTTTTCCTTAATACGCTCGATTAAAATATCAATTAGTCGCTCCTGTACTCCCAGCGGTTTACCATATTGAAATTCTATATCAGGATACTTGTTTTTAGCTGCTTCGATTTCCTTAGGTATATCTGTATAATAATGGCCTGCACGCAGCAATAAGACAGGAATAATCGCAATCTTATTTGCTCCCTTTTCCGCAAGCAGTCTGATTCCTTCCGCCATATCCGGTTGTGCTAGTTCCAAGTAACAGATTTCCTGAAGCCCTATCCCTACCTTGGACTGGACGGAGTGAATGCAATCAACTGCTTGTCGTCTTGCCTCCGGGACCCGGCTGCCATGGCTGACGTATAATATTCCTTGCATAATGACCGGCCCTCCTTATTCCTACCCGACAACTGTCTTTGTTTCGTCTCGTTGCAGCTGCTCGAACCATTGTAACTGATCACGAAGCTTTACGACTTCCCCCACAATGATCATGGCCGGGTTCTTTATTCCTTTCGCTTTTTGTATGATATCTTCCAATGTACCCGTCACTGTGAGCTGCTCATCGGTCGTACCCGCCTGCACAAGGGCCACAGGGGTTTTACTATTACATCCGTTTCGAATCAGCATATCACAGATTTTTGGCAGTTTGTTTACACCCATATAGATGCAAAGCGTATCCATGCATTTTACAACGTGTTTCCAATACGATTCTTCTTCTGGACCTAGCTTGCTTACTCCGGAAATAAAAGCGACAGAAGAACTGTAATCACGATGGGTGACAGGGATTCCGGCATAAGCAGGAGCAGCGACCCCTGAGGTAACCCCTGGGACAATTTCGAAGGGTATCCTTCGTTTGGCAAGCTCCCTGGCTTCCTCTCCTCCTCTGCCGAAGATGAATGGGTCGCCTCCTTTTAGACGCGTAACTGTTTTTCCTTGTAAGGCGAACTTGCAAAGCAGTCCATTAATGCTCTCCTGGGTCAGTGAATGATTATCTGGACTTTTCCCGCAGTAAATAAGTTCAGCATAATCTGGAGCTTCCTCGAGAAGCTGTTCATTAATCAGCCGGTCGTACAATATTACGTCTGACTGCTGGATTGCTTTCAGTCCTTTTACGGTAATCAGATCAAGTTCCCCAGGACCTGCCCCGACCAAAAATACTTTTTTCATCGTAATGATCACTCCTTTTCCCCAAACCGAAACTTATTATTTGGCATCCTTACAGCCATTCATTTTTCTCGAGAAAAGAAATGAGCTGCTCTGCACATTCATCTACACTGTATGCGTTCGACTCCAGTACCAGTTCTGGTGAATCCGGTGCTTCATATGGGGAATCAATTCCCGTAAATCCTTTTATTTCTCCAGTTCTTGCTTTTTTATAGAGGCCTTTCGGATCCCTGTACTCGCATTCGGAGAGCGGGCAGTCGACATGCACCTCCAGAAAGTCACCTGAATCGATTATATCTCGGACACGGTCCCGGTCTTCCTGGTACGGGGAGATAAATGCGGTCAAAACTATGGTTCCGCTATCTGCGAACAGCTTGGCGACTTCCCCGATTCTTCTTATGTTTTCTTTTCGATCCTCTGGTTTAAAGCCCAGATCTGCATTCAACCCATGCCGGATATTGTCACCATCCAGAATATAACTTTGAATACCTCTCTCATACAGCTTTTTATTCACTTGATTGGCAATACTTGATTTGCCTGAACCAGACAGCCCGGTAAGCCAGACTACTCCACTGTGGTGTCCGTTTTTGCTCCGGTAATCCTTCGGTTCAATTGTCGCTTGGTGCCAGACGATATTCGAATCCAATCAGCTCACCCTTCCTGTCCTTGCTTTACAGTATTCTGGCTGTTCAATCCATTGATCAGTATTTCGACGACTTCAGGACGACTGAATGTTTTCGGAGGTTTTTCCCCATTTCTTAACAGCTCCCGTACTTTTGTCCCCGATAATATGACATGCTGGTCGTCATCATGTGGGCACGTTTTATGAGAAGCCATCCCCTCACATGCCAGGCAGTAAAAGCTATGTTCAAAAAAGAGTGGGGTAATTCCAAGCTCTTCGGGTTCAAAATTACTGAAAATCTTCTGTGCATCGTAAGTGCCATAGTAATCACCAACACCGGCGTGGTCACGCCCGACTATGAAGTGAGTGCATCCGAAGTTTTTCCTTACTAGTGCATGGAATATCGCTTCCCTGGGACCTGCGTACCGCATTGCCGCATTAAAGACTGCAAGAGTAACGCGGCCTTTTGGGTAATAGTTTTTTAATAACACCTGGTAGCTTTCCATCCTGACGTCGCTGGGAATATCATCACTTTTGGTTTCACCTACTAATGGATTGAGGAATAATCCGTCTACCGTTTCCAAAGCCGCTTTTTGAATATATTCGTGAGCTCTGTGGACAGGGTTCCTAGTTTGAAAGCCGACCACACGTTTCCAACCTGACTCTTTGAACAAAGCTCTCGTCTCGGCAGGATCTAAGTAGAATTTTTCCTCATGTTCTCGTTGTGGTCTTTGAAGCAATTGAATTTTTCCAGCTACATAAAAATCAGGCCGGTCAAATAGTTTTTTAACTCCTGGATGTTCATAATCAGAAGTTAAGTAGACTTGCTTAGCTTCCTGCTCTTTATCGGGTTGATAGATCTCCTCGATTTCAATCAATCCATAAACCGTTTCATCTTTATAAAGTTCTGCTACCTCTCCACTGTTCAGCCGCTCCGCCTGGTCCCGGCCAACCGGCAAAGTGATGGGAATGCTCCATGGAGTTCCATCCGCCAGTCTCATTCTCTCCACAACAGATTGATAGTCTTCTTTCGTAAGAAATCCTTCAATTGGGCTATAGGCTCCCGTAGCAATCAGCTCCAGATCGCTTAAAGCCATAGCATCAAGCTCGATACTTGCCGATGCCTCCTCCCAGTTTCCTTTCAGCCGGTTCACAAGCGTTCCTCCATGGGGTTCTATAAGTGTCATGAATAATTCCTCCTTATATTAGGTTTATGTCTAATTTTTTTCTTCTGAAGATACATGAAGACCGCATTCGGTCTTGTTAAAGCCACTCCACCTTCCCGCTCTTGAGTCTTCTGTACCTTCAACAGCAAATGTGCAGGGAATACAACCGATGCTCGGATAATTGTTATCGTGAAGTTCATTGTAGTCCAATTCATTTACTCGGATATAATCCCATACATCATCCCACGTCCAGTAGATGAGCGGGCAAACCTTAATGGACTTGAAGCGTTCATCTTTATTGACAAAATCAGTCTTACTCCGGCTTAAGGATTGCTCCCTCCTTAAGCCTGAAATCCATGCATCCACTCCGCTAAGAGCATCCTCAAGGGGCTTAATCTTCCTGATATAACAGCATTGGTCCGGATTCTTTTTCCAAAGTGCTGAACCATGTTGTTGCGACTGCTCTTCTAGTGTCAGCTCGGGCTTTTTCATATGAATGATAAGATCTGGATATCTCCTTTTCACTTTCTCAATCAGGTCATATGTTTCCTGGAAATGAAGACCGGTATCAAGAAAAACAATTTCTGCATCTTTTTTCACTTTTGCAATTAAATCAATTAAAACTATGCCTTCCGCTCCAAAGCTGCAAGCGTAAACAAGAGACTGTCCGTATGAGTTATAAGCCCAATTCAGGATCTCTGACGCCCCTTTTGTATCATCAACAGGCTCCCAGCCTTTAAAAGGGTCTCCTGGAAAATTTTTATAACTAATTGCTGGTTGGTTCATTCGCCCCCTCCTCCTATTCAAGAAATTTTGTTTCTTATTACAAAGTTTCTCAAAAAATTCTTAACTTATAAATCCGATAAGTTAACTAGGTTTTATGCGATTGATAAACATGATATGTGTAATTAAAAATAATGTCAATACTAATCAAAATATTTATACTTTTTTCCCAGTTTTGATGATCATATTGGCATGCAGGAAGCTGCTGTTCATCCCTCTGGTATCCTCGTTTCAAGGTACCTTCGTGCTTCCCCCCCCCCCCAACTAGGCAAGTAGAACCGGTTTTTCATTACTGCTTGACAAGTAATGGATATTCCTTTAGATTGAAAGCTATTATTTCAAATAACAGCATTGACTATTTTTAAAAATATTTTTTTTAGAACTTAATCCCGAGTAAACTCATAGGTTTAGTATTAATAAATGGAGGCTGATTCATTTGAGGAAATTAATCATTTTTACATTAGTAGGTTTTTTTGCCCAATTGATTGATGGTGCGCTCGGAATGTCATATGGTTTAACATCATCCACATTATTGATTGCATATGGAGTAGCTCCAGCGGTGGTCTCTTCCTCTATCCATATGGCTGAAATTGCTACCACAGCCGTTTCCGGTTATTCTCATTATAAATTCGATAATATAGATAAGAAATTAGTTCTGCCGCTAATCATTCCTGGATCGATCAGCGCTTTTCTGGGAGCCGCCTTTTTGAGCAGCCTTCCCGGTGAAAAGATCAAGCCATTTATTTCTATCTTCCTCCTCCTTTTGGGGGTCTACATTGTAGCTCGTTTTTTACTCATGAAAACATCCAATGAAAAGCGAAGAGAGGTTCCTGTTAAAAATTGCTTCCTGTACCCTTTAGGTGCTTTAGCAGGATTTTTTGATGCTGTTGGTGGAGGAGGCTGGGGGCCGATCAACACACCGGTTCTTTTATCCAGAAAAGGAGCATTGCCAAGGAAAGTGATTGGTACGGTTGACACAACTGAATTTGCTATTACTATCTCTGCCACACTAGGATTCCTACTATTCTTAGGTTGGGAACAGCTTCATTGGTTATGGGTAGTATCCTTCATGATCGGAGGGGTAGCAGCAGCGCCGCTGGCCGCATGGCTTGTACGAATCGTCCCGCCATTCATACTTGGAGTAGGGGCTGGAGGTTTTATTATTTTGACAAATTTGCGGACTCTCCTGCTTGCATTAAACATACCGGCAGACCTGATGGTTTTGATTTATGTCGTGATGGTACTTGGATGGGTGGCAGCTATTATCGCTTCCATACGGAAAAATTTTCATTTCCAAAAGAGAGAAAGAATTGTGGAGCCCAAAGGAGAAAATTTCGGGTGAAAAAATTGTTAATAATACCTGCTGAGTATACACAGAGGAGAGAAATATGTGTATACTCAGCAGGTTTTTTAATCATCCTTACAGTAATTTTAAAGAGTGCTTCTACTATTTAGTTGTCAATCGTTAATAAAATTCACTTTCTGTTCGATTGGTGTCCGTCTTTTTGGCTGGGGTATTCTATTTGGATATCCCATTTGTAATACAGAAACTATTTTATAAAGATCAGGGTCAATACCACAGGATCGGGAAAATTCCCTATCATAAATATAGGGATTTGTCGTCCATAATCCCCCTACGCCATGACTCCATGCCAGTAATTGTACATTTTGAATAAAAGCACAGACAGCAGCATAATCCTCTTCAAACAGTCGCAGGTCCTTTTCTTTTTCCATGTAAATGATTGCATGGTGCGGGATAGACAACAGATGTTGTTTAATGCCTTCCATGAGCTTCCGCTGTTTATCATTATCGTAACCTTCCGCATACCCCAAACGCAGATAACTTTCTGTAACCCGCTCAGCATAAGATGCTACCGCTTTATTTTGGATAATATGAACTTCCCACGGTTCTTTCATACGGTGTGTCGGTGCCCATGATGCCCCAGCAAAAATCGATGTCAGTTTGCTTTCTTCCACATTTTGTGGTTTGAAATCATGAATTGATCTCCTCTGTTTGATTGCTTCATAGATTTCCATCCGCTCCACCCCTTCTGTCTATCAATAAAGTGAAAGTAACGGAAACATAGAAGAATGTCAAAATGTTTATGAAAAAATAATTAAAGTAATTGTTTAGATAATGTTAAAAAAATCAGGAAAAATTGACCAAGACATACCTCCTCATAACGATAAAAAATTCACTACTAAAATACTAGGATTCCGTCTGAATGGTTGAAAAATAAATTCAGGTACCGCCATTTTTCCTGAGCTTTTATATCTACCTTTTCATTCCTCTATTTACATTACTTAACAACCAGTTAAAAGTCACCAGCTATAATGGCAATTGTTCCAAACATTTCACACATGAAAAGGAGCTAATGTCATGACTGAAAAAAGAGTAATGGACGATTTGATCCGGAGATTGAATGAAGAAACATTACAGAAGGATGTCGACCGCAGAGGGTTCTTACAAGGTGCTGGTAAAATTGCTGGAATATCTCTCGGAATAGCGGTTGCTCAATCGATGGGAGGCATATCTGTCGAAGCGCAGGAAGAAGAGTTCGAAAGCTATCCGTTCACGCTCGGTGTAGCGTCAGGTGATCCTCTTTCGGACAGTGTTGTCTTATGGACAAGGCTAGCTGTTGATCCATTGAATGGTGGGGGTATGCCAGATCGTAACATAGCGGTGAGATGGGAGTTGTCAAGAGATGCTCACTTCCGTGATATTGTACAACGTGGCAATGAAGTAGCCAGTCCAAAACTTGGACACTCCATTCATATTGAAGCCGAAAACCTGGAGTCAGACACCGTTTACTACTACCGTTTCAAAGTTGGAAAAGATTACAGTCCAGTCGGAAAGACCAAAACACTTCCAAGAAACAATGAGGCTGTAAAAAGCCTTGCGTTCGCTTTTGCTTCCTGCCAGCAATATGAACATGGTTATTACACAGCTTATAAACATATGGCAAAAGAAGACCTGGATCTGGTATTCCATCTCGGTGATTACATTTACGAATATGGCCCGGATGAATATGTCGCTGCTACCGGCAATGTACGCACCCACAAAGGGCAGGAAATCTTAACATTAGAAGACTATCGCAATCGTCATGCCCAGTATCGTTCCGATAAAGACCTGCAGTCAGCGCATGCAGCTTTTCCATGGGTAGTGACCTGGGACGACCATGAGGTCGAAAACAATTATGCTGATATGATACCTGAGAAAGGTCAATCTGTAGAAGCATTCGTTAACCGTCGTATTGCTGCCTACCAGGCATATTATGAACATATGCCGCTCAGGAAATCGTCTATGCCTCATGGTTCGGACATGCAGTTATATCGTAATTTTTCTTATGGAAACCTGGCAAATTTCTATGTATTGGATACACGCCAATATCGTTCCGATCAGGCGAATGGAGATAAAAGCTCTCCACAGACGGAAGAATCGCTTGATCCTTCACGCACTTTATTAGGTGACAAGCAGGAGCAATGGCTGCTGGGTAACCTTGACCAGTCACAAGCGCACTGGAATGTCCTGGCACAACAAATCTTCTTCGCCAAAAGGAACTACGGGCCAAGCCCGGAAGAACCACGCTACAGCATGGACAGCTGGGATGGTTATACACCCGCCCGCCAGCGTATCACTGACTATGCAAGCAACATCGATATGGACAACCTCATCGTTTTGACTGGTGATGTACATGCCAACTGGGCATCCAATCTGCTGGCAGACTTTGATGATTTGAAGTCCCAAGTGCTGGGTGCGGAATTTGTCGGAACCTCGATTACATCCGGGGGAAATGGAGCCGATAAACGTGCAGACACTGACCGTATCTTAGAGCAGAACGATCATATTAAATTTTTCAATGACTACCGCGGATATGTTCGCTGTGAAGTCACTCCTACTCAGTGGAGAACAGATTACCGCGTACTTCCCTTTGTATCCAAACCTGGTGCAGATATTTCCACCCGGGCATCTTTTATCTACGAAAAGGACCAGGCCGGCCTAAAGGAAGTGTCAGCAACCATCGTTCCAGAAGGGAAGCAGTCATCCAGTGAAGTGGAAGATGATCGTCATAAAGCTCATGATCGTGCCCATAAAAAACAATCAAAAAAAGAAAAACAACTGAACTAAAGGAGTAGGCTATGTATGAAAAAAATCGGCAGCTCATCGGCCATTTAGAAGAACTAAGGAACCGTATAATCATCACGTTTGTGTCATTCATCGGATTTCTTATAGCGGGGTTTATTTTTGTCAAACCAATTTATGAATGGCTGATTAGAGGACTGGACACACAATTGGCTGTGCTGGGGCCTAGTGAAATTCTATGGGTCTACCTGATGCTTGCTGCTGTCATCTCCATGGCAGCGACCATACCTGTTGCTGCTTTTCAGATTTGGCGGTTTGTTGCACCTGCCTTAAGCCAGGAAGAGCGTAAAGTGACACTCCGGTTCATTCCGGCCATGTTTTTTCTTTTCCTGTTCGGTCTTGCCTTCGGGTATTTCCTTTTATTTCCCCTAGTTTTAGGGTTTTTGACCTCGCTTTCTGAAGGTCAATTCGAAATGATGTTTACCGCCGATAAATACTTTCGATTCATGCTGAATATGACTCTGCCATTCGGCCTGTTATTCGAAATGCCATTAGTTGTATTGTTTTTGACCAGGCTTGGCATTCTTAATCCAATTCGTTTAAGGAAAGCGAGAAAGTTCGCCTATTTTGTGATGGTGATAATTTCTGTATTAATTACGCCGCCAGATTTTCTATCAGATGTACTTGTAATTCTTCCACTCTTGACTTTATATGAAATCAGCATCAGTCTATCTTCATTTGTTTATAAAAAACGTCTGGCAGCAGAGTCATCCAGCCAATCTGCCGCTTAACACCATATTTAACTAGGAGGTATGAAAATGGGAATAAACAAAAACATGAATCGTCGGGATTTTTTGAAAGTAGGCGGTCTAAGTACAGCAGCAATTGCTTTAGGTTCCACAGGGTTGTTTTCATTATCAGACTCCAAAGCACTGGCTTCACCAAGCGCAGCCAAGAATTCTTTCCGGGGCTATGGTCCACTCGTCAAAGACCCTGGAGGCGTCCTCGACCTCCCTCAAGGATTCCAATATCGGATCATCTCGGAGGAAGGCGGATTTATGGCAGATGGGCGCCCTATACCGGAAAAGTTTGATGGCATGGCAGCCTTTCCGGGACAGAACAACTCTACCGTACTTGTAAGGAATCATGAGTTAAGCGGAAATACGAAGTATCCAGTCATCGGAAGGAACCCTTATCAAAGGGAACATACTGGAGGAACTACTGCATTAGTGGTAGACGCTAACCGTAAAGTCCGGGAAGAGTATGTTACTTCTTCCGGTACCATCCGCAATTGCGCAGGAGGGGCCACCCCATGGGGAACCTGGTTGACTTGTGAAGAAACGTTAGAGGAAGGCCATGGGTATGTTTTCGAGGTCGATCCATCTGATCCAGAAAATAATTTGTCCAAGACGCCTATCCGCGACATGGGAGCTTTTTCCCATGAAGCTACCGCAATCGACCCTGCTACTGGAATTGTCTACCTGACAGAGGATGCTGGACCAAGTTATTTCTATCGGTACATCCCTAACGACAGAAGTCCACGGATTGGTTCCTTACAAAAAGGAGGGGTCCTGCAGGCAGCTGCTATGGAGGAAATGAGCACGGATCATTCCAGTGATTTTTATACTGGTCAACGATTTGGAATAGTTTGGAAGGATGTCGACCCAGAAAAGCCTACCATGGAAGCTGGTCAAAAAGGATGCATTCCATTCAGCAGACTCGAAGGCGCTTATTTTGAGGGAGGGGTCTTCTGGTTTGACGATACTTCGGCAGGTGATAATAATCTTGGACGTGTTTACCGTTATATTCCCGCTACTAATACATTAGAGTTGTTCTACGAGTCAACCGAATCCAATGATTTAGAAATGCCGGACAACATATGTATTACTCCATGGGGAGATCTTTGGATTGCGGAAGACGGAGGCGGAACCGACCGGATAATCGGAATGACCCCTGAAGGTGAAACTTATGTATTCGCAGAAAACCGGCTGAACGATTCGGAACTTGCAGGTCCGACTTTCTCTACACGAGGGGACACTTTCTTTGTCAATATCCAGACACCAGGCATCACCTTTGCCATCTGGGGGCCATTCGCTCGTAAAAATGCAGGAAGGCAACGCCAGATGGGACACGCTGCACCACCGGCACAATATGCACCGAAAATATCGGATAAGCTGTCAGCGGCTGCTGAGGTGGAAGGGATGTCAAATCTGGAAGCAGCAGCCTTCCAACGTCATGGCACACCTATTTTATAAAACTTCGGAGGTGTAATAAATGTTATCAAATATCGGGATTCCAGGGTTAATCCTTGTACTAGTCATCGCATTAATTATTTTTGGACCTTCCAAGCTTCCAGAAATCGGCAGGGCATTCGGTAGCACTTTAAAAGAATTCAAGAACGCAACTAACGACCTTGTAAATGGAGAAGATAGCCCTGAGGAAAAGCAACAGCTTAAAGCTGTAGAAAAAGACGATCAGAAAACTGGAAGCTAAGAAAAAGCGGATATCATATCCGCTTTTTTTTTGTATTTATTTTCCGATTAAAGCCCCAATTGCTGAAGACTCAGTTTCGAGAGAAACTGTTTCCGTCGACGGTGTGGAGCGTTTGGAGGTACGGGAAATCACTCGCTTTCCATGGGGGGACGGTGAGCTTCCTCGGGCAAAGCCCTGCGGGATCTCACCATGTACTTTACTCCCATAGGAGTCTCGCAATTTCCCGGACCTCCTTGCAATTATGTGAGAAACGGAAACATTGATATGCAGTATATCAACTACAGGGCCATGTAACCAGTGATTTTAGAAGACAGTCTTATCTATAACATGGGTTCTTTTCTCCCATCCTTCAGCTGGGGTGGTTGGGAAACTGCGAGACTCCCGTGGGAGAAGGATCTAGGCGAGATCCCACAGGGCGATAGCCCGAGGAAGCTCGCCAGTTCCCCACAGGAAAGCGAGTAGTTTCCCAGCCACCCCTGGCACTATTATGGTAAAGAACCCTTACTAGCTTGAAACTGAGTTTTCCGCAATTTGGCCCTTTTATGGATTAAATCACCTATGAACATGTTGTTCTTACTGTTAATAAGAGATTAACAAAAAAAGCTTGCAGAAAAACCATCTGGTTTTCCTGCAAGCGCAGTATGCCTGCTCTTAAAGGCATCTTTATAGAAATAATTATTTGTTCAAGTTATAGAAAGCTTTGTCGCCAGCGTAATCTGCTGTACCAAGCAGCTGATCTTCGATACGAAGAAGCTGATTGTACTTCGCTACGCGGTCGGTACGGGATGGTGCACCGGTTTTGATTTGACCGGCATTCGTGGCAACGGCGATATCAGCGATAGTCGCATCCTCCGTTTCACCGGAACGGTGAGAAATGACTGCTGTGTATCCAGCTTTCTTCGCCATTTCGATCGCTTCGAACGTTTCTGTCAATGTACCGATCTGGTTCACTTTGACAAGAATGGAGTTGCCGATTCCTTCTTCGATGCCGCGGCTAAGTTTCTTCGTGTTTGTTACAAACAAGTCGTCGCCGACAAGCTGGACACGGTCGCCGATACGGTCCGTCAGCATCTTGAAGCCTTCCCAGTCATTCTCATCAAGGCCATCTTCAATAGAGATGATTGGATACTTGTTAATCATTTCTTCGTACCAATCAACCATTTCTTCAGAAGTACGGACTACACCCTCGCCTTTCAGGTTATACTTACCGTCTTCATAAACCTCAGAAGCTGCCACGTCCATTGCAAGTTTCACTTGCTCATCCGGCTTATAGCCAGCTGCCTCAATTGCTTCAATGATGGTAGAAAGTGCTTCTTCGTTGGATTGAAGGTTTGGAGCAAATCCTCCTTCATCACCTACACCAGTGTTGTAGCCTTTTTCTTTTAAGACTTTTTTCAAGGAATGGAAAATTTCCGCTCCCATACGCAATCCTTCACGGAAGTCCGGTGCACCGACAGGCATAATCATAAATTCCTGAATGTCCACGTTGTTATCTGCGTGCTCGCCGCCATTCAGAATGTTCATCATTGGGGTTGGTAGTGTTTTTGCCGCGAATCCTCCAAGGTATTTGTACAATGGAACACCGACAAAATCAGCCGCTGCATGAGCTGCTGCCATGGAAACACCCAGGATAGCATTAGCTCCCAATTTCCCTTTGTTTTCTGTTCCATCAAGTTCCATCATCAATGAATCGATGACGACTTGCTGTGTAACATCCAGACCCAGCAATTCCGGGCCGATTTTTTCGTTGACGTTTTCTACCGCCTGCTGTACCCCTTTACCAAGGTAGCGGTCTTTGTCTCCGTCACGAAGTTCCACTGCTTCATATTCACCAGTAGAAGCTCCACTAGGTACCAGTGCAGAACCGAATGCTCCGGATTCTGTATAAACTTCCACTTCAATTGTTGGGTTACCACGGGAATCTAATACTTCGCGTGCATAAACATCTGTAATATATGGCATTGAAAAACTCTCCTTTAGGATAAATTTTATTTTTTAATTAATGATTGTCCTGTCATTTCTTTTGGCTGTCCGACTTCAAGCAGCTCTAGCAGCGTCGGGGATAAATCAGCGAGAATGCCGTCTTTCCGAAGCTCCAGGCCATCTTTTGTTACAATAACCGGAACAGGATTAGTCGTGTGAGCAGTCATTGGTTTTCCTTCTGGTGTAAGGACCTCATCCGAGTTCCCATGGTCAGCTGTGATAATCGCATGTCCGCCTTTTTCGTGGATTTTATCCACAACCTTGCCAAGGCATTCATCTACAGCTTCAATCGCTTTAATCGTTGGTTCCAGCATTCCTGAATGTCCAACCATATCAGGGTTGGCAAAATTCAGGATGATGGCATTATGCTTTTCGGCATCCAGCTCTTTTAAAAGAGCATCCGTCACTTCATAGGCACTCATTTCCGGTTGCAGGTCATAAGTGGCTACTTTTGGTGAGTCGATTAAAATGCGTTCTTCTCCAGGGAATTCCGCTTCACGGCCACCACTCATAAAGAATGTGACGTGCGGATATTTTTCTGTCTCTGCAATTCGGAGCTGCTTCATGTCGTTTTGTGCCAATACTTCCCCAACAGTATTATCGAGGTTAACTGGCTCATAGGCTACTTCTCCATCGACCGTTTCACTAAACTGGGTCAACCCTACGAAATGGAGATTCTTCGGTGCTTTTTCTCCGCGATCAAAATCACGGAAATCTTCGTTAGCAAATGTCCTTGAAATCTGGATCGCGCGGTCTGGACGGAAGTTATAGAAGATAACGGAATCTTCATCTTCAATCTTAGCTTTCGGTTTCCCTTCCTCATCTACTATAACAGATGGGAGGACGAACTCATCATAGATTTCATTCGCATACGAATCATCCACGACTTCCATTGCGCTGTTATACTTTGGTCCCTGACCGTATACCATGGCATCATAGGATTTCTTGACACGGTCCCAGCGTTTATCGCGATCCATGGAATAATATCGGCCGGAAATCGTAGCAATTTCTCCCACGCCAAGTTCTGCCAGTTTATCTTCTGTCTGCTGGATATACTTCTTGGCAGATTTTTGACCAACATCACGACCATCCAGGAACCCATGGACATATACTTTTTTCATATCATGTCGGGCTGCAAGTTCTAACAAGGCAAAAAGGTGATCAATATGACTGTGAACCCCGCCTTCCGATAATAAACCAAAGACGTGCAGGGATTTATCATGCTGTTTGGCATGGTCGATTGCTTTAACGAATGCTTCATTTTCAAAGAAGTCACCCTCTTTGATCGATAAGTTCACTCGTGTCAGGCTCTGATAGACAATACGGCCGGCACCGATATTCAAATGTCCTACCTCCGAGTTCCCCATTTGCCCTTCCGGAAGGCCGACTGCCTCTCCAGAAGCCTTCAGCTGGGCATGAGGAAACTGACTCCAGTACCGATCAAAATTAGGAGTGTTGGCCAGCTTTACTGCGTTCCCTTTTTCTTCATCACGCAGGGCGTAGCCATCTAAGATGATCAAGGCCGCTAACTTATTGTTACTCATGCTTACCTGCCTCCACAAGTTTTAGGAATGAATCTGCTTCAAGGCTGGCTCCGCCTACTAATGCTCCATCGATATCAGACTGACCAAGCAGCTCATCGACGTTTGCCGGCTTGACACTTCCGCCATATTGGATACGTACAGCTTCTGCAGCTGTTTCTGAAGAAAATTCTTTTACAACGTTACGGATATGGCTGCATACTTCATTTGCATCTTCTGCAGAAGAAGTTTTGCCTGTTCCAATAGCCCATATAGGTTCATAAGCGATAATAACCTGTTGCACTTGCTCATCACTAAGGCCTTCCAGTGCCTTTTTCACTTGTGCTTCGACATGGTTCATCGTTTCATTATTTTCACGCTGTTCCAATGTTTCACCCACACATACAATCGGTGTCAGGTCATGCTTAAATGCAGCGTGGACCTTTTTGTTTACGTCCTCATCCGTTTCACCAAAAAGCTCACGACGCTCGGAGTGTCCAAGTACTACATAAGATACGCCCAAGTCTTTCAGCATGACAGGACTGACTTCGCCTGTGAACGCGCCGCTTTCTTCAAAGTGCATATTTTGAGCACCAACTTTTAATGGAGTACCTTCTGTTTCTTTAATTAACGAATGAAGAAAAGGGAATGGCGCACAAACAACAGATTCTACTTGTTCTTCGCCTGGCACTTCATTTTTGGCAGCCTGTACGAATTGCTCTGCTTCATTTAAAACTTTATTCATTTTCCAGTTTCCTGCAATTACTTGTTTACGCATATGCTCACCTCTCCTTTTTTACTTATCGTTCAATAGGGATACGCCAGGAAGTTCTTTTCCTTCCATGAATTCCAGTGAAGCTCCTCCACCAGTGGAAACATGATCCATTTTTTCAGCAAATCCGAATTTTTCTACCGCTGCTGCAGAATCACCGCCGCCGATTACTGTATAACCGTCTGTCTCCGCAAGTGCAGCTGCTACATTTTTCGTACCATTGGCAAATAGTTTAAATTCGAATACGCCCATAGGGCCGTTCCAGATGATCAGTTTAGAATCTTTGACCACCTGACTGTATTTTTCCCGCGTCTTTGGTCCAATGTCAAGTGCTTCCCAATCAGCAGGAATACTGTCGATACCCACTTCTTTCGTATTCGCTTCCTCGGAGAAATCATCAGCTACAATGACATCTTCAGGCATTAGGAAATTGACATTGTTATCTTCAGCTTTTTGCATGAATTGCTTTGCCAAATCAATTTTGTCTTCCTCAAGCAATGACTTTCCGATTTCATAGCCTTTGGCTTTCAGAAAGGTATAGGCAAGTCCGCCACCGATGATCAAGTTATCGACTTTATCAAGCAAGTTGTCGATGACACCTATTTTATCTTTGACTTTTGCGCCTCCGATAATAGCTGTAAATGGACGGTCAGGATCAGACAGTGCCTGGCCAAGCACATTCAATTCCTTTTCCATCAAAAAGCCCGCTACTGCAGGCAGGTGTTGAGCGACCCCGGCTGTAGATGCATGAGCACGGTGTGCTGCACCAAACGCATCATTGACATAGACATCAGCCATGGCGGCAAACTCTTTTGCCAGTGCGTCATCGTTCTTTTCCTCACCTGGTTCGAAACGAACGTTTTCAATCAATAACACATCGCCATCTTTCATATCTTTGATGGCACGATTGACTTCATCACCGTAAACTTCGTCAGTCTTCGTTACCGTACGTCCCATTAAATCGCTCAGGCGCTTAGCTACAGGATCCAGGCGAAGTTCCTCATGCGCTTCCCCTTTTGGACGACCCAAATGGCTGGCAAGAATGACTTTTGCTCCGTCCTGCACTAAATGTAAAATCGTCGGTAATGCCGCTTTAATACGCGTGTCATCGGTAACTTCCCCGTTACTCATCGGTACGTTGAAGTCAACGCGGCAAAATACTTTCTTCCCTTGTACTTTGATATCACGGATTGTTTTTTTGTTCACAGCGGTGGACCTCCTTTTAGGTTGAAAAATTGCCTTAAAAGTGATAAAGGAGGAGGATTATGGACCTCCCCCTTACACTTTACCTCATATTATTCGACTCTAACTCTGAATTAAAGTCCTTTTTCTTTAAGGAATGCAGCCAGATCGACACAACGATTGGAGTAACCGAACTCGTTGTCGTACCAGGAAACTACTTTAACCATGTTATCTTCAATAGCCATCGTAGAAATAGCATCAATGATTGAAGAGTTAGTGTTTCCATTATAGTCGCTGGATACTAGTGGTTCTTCACTGTAACCAAGAATTCCTTTCAAATCTCCTTCTGCCGCTTCTTTAAGGGCAGCATTAACTTCTTCAACAGTAACGTTCTTATCAAGCTCTGCTACCAAGTCCACAATAGAAACGTTTGGAGTCGGTACACGCATAGCCATACCATTCAACTTGCCATCCAGTTCAGGCAAGACTTTTGCAACAGCTTTTGCTGCACCAGTTGTAGTAGGGATGATGTTTTGTGCAGCAGCACGGGCACGACGATAATCCTTATGTGGCAGGTCAAGGATTTGCTGGTCATTCGTGTAAGAGTGTACTGTTGTCATCATACCACGCTTCAAGCCGAATTTGTCGTTAAGCACTTTTGCAAATGGTGCCAGGCAGTTCGTTGTACAAGAAGCGTTAGAAATAACGTGATGGTTGTCTGGGTCATAATCAGAATCGTTTACACCCATAACCAGTGTAAGATCTTCTTCTTTTGCAGGCGCAGAAATAACTACTTTCTTAGCACCAGCGTCCAGGTGCTTCTTCGCATCGGCACGGTTTGTGAAACGACCAGTAGACTCGATGACAACTTCTACACCAAGATCGCCCCAGCCTAGTTGTGCAGGGTCTTTTTCAGATAGTACAGTAATTTCTTTTCCGCCAACGACAAGGTTACTGCCGTTTACAGTTACTTTCTCTTCAAGTTCACCATGTACTGTATCATACTGCAATAAGTGGGCAAGCATCTCAGCGTCAGTCAAGTCGTTTACTGCTACTACTTCTACATCGTTATTGTTTAAAGCGGCACGGAAGACATTACGTCCAATACGTCCAAAGCCGTTAATTCCTACTTTTACTGTCATTATAAAATTCCTCCTTGAATGGGTTGTAATTTATTAAATCTATTTAAAGGGAAATTTCCCTTAAAAGCTTTTGTGCAGCACCCTCATCGGTAATAAGGACGTTGCTTTTCGCAGGTTTGAAATAAGAAGCAATAGCCTGGGCCTTCGACTCTCCCCCAGCAACTGCAATGACGTGCTGGGAATCTGAGAGATCTTCCAACTGCAGGCCTACCGTTCTGACTTTATGAACGATTTCGCCTTGCTGGTTAAAGTAATAGCCAAAAGCTTCTCCAACCGCTTGTCCTTGCTTGATTTTTTCTACCTGCTCCGGTGAGGCTTTTCTTCTTTCAGCCATAGTCAGGGCATTTCCTATTCCATGGATGACGGTATCGGAACCTTTAATCAAGTTGAGTATTTCTATGATGGACGGCTCGGAAGTGATTGACTGATATGTTTTTTCACTTAAAGGGTCAGGCACATACAAAAGACGGTAATCCCCTTTTGCTTTCTTTGCCATTTCAGCACAAATAGTATTGGCTTGATTTTCAACCCTCTCGCCGAGCCCACCGCGCGCAGGTACGAATAAGCAATTTGGTGATCCGGTAAGTGGAGTCATCATTTCAGCAACTGCCGCCATGGTTGTACCACCGGTAATCGCGATTATACTATCGGAAACGAGAATGCTTTTTAAATAATGGACACAAGCTCTCCCCATTTCCTGTTTTACCCAGGGTAGTTCATCGCTGTCACCTGGAACGACCACTACATGGTCTAAATTTAATTTTTCCCTTAACTGTTTTTCTAAAACCCTAATCCCGGAAACCTCTTTAATGAAATCAGCCAACTGCTCAAGAATCATCTTTCCATCACGGGTAATATGCATACCTTTTACAGTAATAGCGATAAACCCTTGATGGTTCAGAAAATCGACTTCACTACGGACTGTCCGTTCAGCTAATTCCATATTATCTGCTAAACTTCTTCTTCCGACAGGTTCCATTAACTGGATATAATGCAGAATTTGATAACGTCTCTGCATAACATCGAGCAAATCAGGGAATAGTTTCTTTTGTAAATCAATTAAAGCCCTCATGGAAAAGCCCCTTCAGTTTTGTGAATTCCATCCTCCGGGATGTTTTTGTCCCAACTAGTCAGATTTCGTCCCACGCAGAGCAAAAAAATATTTTCTTCATGATTAAATATACCAGTACCCTTACATTGCCGCAAGTGATAAAAATCGGTTATTTTTCTTGTAAACGTTCTCTTAATGAAAATACATCAATTTGCTCACAATTGAGTTCTTCTTCATCAATTCTCACGACCGGTATTTCGAACTGATATTTTTCCAGTAATGTATCGTCTTTATAAATATCTTTTTCTAAAACTGTGAAATTATAATCTTTTTTTAACATATTTAATAATTCTTTGGCATCTTCACAAAGACAACAATTTTCTTTTGAATATAAAATGACTTCCTTCAATTCCAATCCCCCTGTCCCAGCTTCCATTTCCCATACACATACAGTGTACCACTGATTATATTTTTAAAACAAAAGCTCATTTAGACATTATCGCCTAAGACGCTTATTCCACAAAAGGGCCGAAAAGTCGAAGACTTGATTTCGAGACTTTTGCCTGCATATCGGTCCGATGGGGAACGACTCCCTTTCCGCGGACATGAGCTGAGCCTCCTCGAGCTGACGCTCTGCGGGGTCTCACCTGTCATGCTCATCCCGCAGGAGTCTCGCCGTTCCCCACCGGACCTTGCCATAGGAAGTTCTCGAAATCACACTTGTGGACACCACCGTTACTGACGTAACGGAAAACAACTTATCTCGAAACTGAGACTTCCATTAAAGGGAGCTTAAATGTAAATCACCCAGGATATTTAACAGGTAACCAAACAAAAAAAGAACGCTAAGATGCGCGTCCTTTATTATCATATAAACCTAATTCTATTTTAGTATTTTTTGATTTTAGGAAATTCAATAATTCTTTCGCCCTTTTATCAGGACTTCTTTTCAGTGAGGCATAATTAAAAGATAATTTTCGCTGGAAAGCCATATCAAATACATGAATACGGCGATCTTCTGCAATCAATTCGGTATACAAAATCTTATAACGAAGTAATTTCGTAATAAACACCCCATTTTACTTACGACAGATTCGTCGCCTACTTATTTCTACTATCTATCATAACATGGTTTGAAGTGTATAAAAAACATCTGTTCGTTAACGATTCTTTTACAGCTTCCGTAATATTTCCTGAAAAGTATTTCTTTAGAATTTTCTGAAGTAAATAAAGAGTATAAAAAACACCTGGTGTAAAAACCAGGTGTAATTATAGAGCGCGCCCGAGAGGATTCGAACCCCCGACACATAGAACCGGAATCTATAGCTCTATCCAACTGAGCTACGGGCGCAACATGACATGCATTGATTATTATAATCACATCCGTTCAAAAACGCAAGGACTAATTTTTACTAGCTGCCCCGGAGCCCTCCAAAATTGGGATGGTTTATTTTCTCTTATTAATTTTGAGAAAAAAGAGATTTAATTCGTAATTTTCAGAATTTATGTATAATAATAAGCACATCAAATTTAGAATTCAATCGTTATAAGGAGGTTCGCTATGGCTGACCATCTTCCCATTCTGGAAGTAGAAGATTTACATACACACTTTTTCACTAAATCCGGAGTCGTTAAAGCCGTTGATGGTGTCAGTTTTTCTGTCAAACCTGGAGAAACACTAGGAATTGTAGGAGAATCGGGTTCCGGTAAGAGTATCACGGCTATGTCGATAATGAAATTAGTTCCATCCCCCCCAGGCAGAATCGTTTCAGGTGATATTCGTTTCAAAGGTGAAAGCCTCCTGCCTAAGAAAGAAAAAGAGATGAGAAAAATACGCGGGAAAGACATTTCGATGATCTTCCAAGATCCAATGACTTCCCTTAATCCGGTATTTTCTGTGGAAAAACAGATGCTGGAAACCATAATGACTCATGAAAATATGAATAAACAGCAAGCACGTATTCGCGCAATCGAGTTGCTCGATTTAGTGGGTATCCCTGATGCCGCCAAACGTTTGAAAAACTACCCCCATGAATTCAGTGGAGGAATGCGGCAGCGTGTCATGATTGCGATGGCACTTGCCTGTAACCCTAAAGTTTTGATTGCCGATGAACCTACGACCGCCCTCGATGTAACCATCCAGGCACAAATACTAGATTTGTTAAAAAAACTGCAGCAAGAATTAGGCATGGCAATCATTATGATCACCCACGATCTCGGTGTTGTGGCAGAAGTATGTGACCGTGTGATGGTTATGTACGCCGGAAAGCCTGTAGAATTCTCGAGCGTCAAAGAATTATTTGATAAACCAAAGCATCCTTATACCTGGGGATTATTATCATCTATCCCGCAAATTCACAATCGTAAAGAAAGACTCGAGGCCATTAAAGGCTTGCCACCTGATTTAAGGGACTTGCCAAAAGGATGCAGCTTCGCACCCAGGTGTTCTCACGTCAAGGATGAGTGTCTGATAAAAGATCCTGCTCTATCAGAAGATGAAACAGATCATTTTGTGCGCTGCTTATTGTATGAACAGGAAGAGAAGGTGACCGTCCATGAGTGAACTTTTACGTGTCCAAAATTTAAAAAAACATTTCCCTATTTATAAAGGGGCAATTTTCCCTAAACAAACAGGAGCTGTTCAGGCTGTCGATGGCATATCCATCACTGTCAATCAAGGGGAGACACTCGGTCTGGTCGGTGAAAGTGGATGCGGTAAATCCACAGCGGGTCGGACCATACTGAAGCTGCTGGAGCCGACAGATGGCAAGATTTTTTATAAAGGTCAGGACATCACCGATGTGAAGGGGGAAGAATTACGGAAGCTTCGTAAAGAAATGCAGCTTATTTTTCAGGACCCTTACGCTTCCTTGAATCCTCGCAAAACTATTGAACAGACGGTGACAGAACCGATGAAAATTTTCGGCATGTCAAAAGAAAAACGGCAGCAAAAACTGGATAAGCTGCTCGAAGTAGTAGGGCTGGACAGTTACCATAAGTCCCGCTATCCACATGAGTTCAGTGGAGGACAAAGACAGAGGATCGGGATTGCAAGAGCCTTAGCTTTGGACCCGGAATTGATTATTTGTGATGAACCTGTTTCTGCTTTGGACGTATCTATTCAGGCACAGGTCATCAACTTGATGGAAGATTTACAAAAAGAATTCAATCTCACTTATATCTTTATTGCCCATGACCTCAGTGTCGTCCATCATATCAGTGACCGAGTCGCTGTCATGTACTTAGGTGAGATTGTAGAAATAGGAGATGTGGAAGAGCTGTACGGAAACCCTAAACATCCCTATACTAAAGCATTATTATCATCCATTCCCGAGGCACGGCCCTTAGAAAAACGGGAACGCATCACCCTTGAGGGAGATCTTCCTTCTCCTTCTAATCCTCCTCAAGGATGTAAGTTCCACACCAGGTGCCCTTGGGCAGAAGATATATGCAAACAGAAAAAACCGGTCTTAAAACAGGTGCCAGGTGCAGAGCATCAAGTTGCCTGCCATCTCGTTAAGGAGGTGGTAGAAGACACGGAAGCAACGCTTGTCTAATACTTAATTTCATTACATTCCATTTAAGGGGGAACTAATTGTGAAGAAAAAAGCACTTTGGATGTTATTGACCGTTTTCACACTGCTGGTTCTTGTCGTAGCTGGGTGCAGCAATAACGATGAAGCCAATTCGGAAGGTGAAGACAGTAACAGCCAGGATACCACAGATTCCGAGTCCGCTGAGGAAGGCAGCGGCGGCAGCAGCACATTCGTATTTGGCCGAGGAGCCGACTCTGAACAGCTTGACCCTTCTAAGGTTACCGATGGTGAATCGATTTATGTCACCAACCAGATCTATGACACACTTGTTCGTTATGAACAGGAAGGTACAGAAGTAGTACCTGCCCTGGCTACAGAATGGGATACAAGTGATGATGGCCTGGAATGGACATTCCAACTACGGGATGATGTTACATTCCATGATGGCACAGACTTTACTGCAGAAGACGTTGTTTTCAACTTCGAACGTTGGACCGAAGGAGCAGAATATGTCTACTACGGTTATATGTTCGGGGCATCTGACGAAAACCCCAGTGGAATCATCGAAAATGTAGAAGCTACAGGAGATTATGAAGTTACATTCACACTATCTGAACCTAATGCACCGTTCCTGAACACACTTGCTATGCCTCCATTTGGTATTGCAAGCCCGGATGCTATTGAAGAGCACGGAGATGACTACTTCAAAAACCCTGTCGGTACCGGTCCATTCATTTTTGAAGAGTGGAAACAGGATGACAGCATTACCTTATCTAAAAACGAAGATTATTTCGGAGAAACAGCTAAAGTCGATACAGTGATTTTCCGTGTTATTCCAGATAATGGTGCTCGTTTCATGGAATTGCAATCAGGTTCTATTGATGCAATGAATGGAATGAACCCACAGGATATCCAGCAGGCAGAAGATGATGAAGCATTACAAATCATCCGTCGTCCGTCTATGAACGTATCCTATATGGCTATGAACACAGATAAAGAAGGCCCATTAAAAGACAAGAAAGTCCGTCAGGCAATTAACCTGGCCATTGATAAAGAAAAATTACTTTCCTTGTTTGAAGGTATTGGAAAACCTGCTAAAAATCCAATGCCGCCTTCCCTATGGGGCTATAACGATGACGTAGAAGATTACGGCTACGATGTCGAAGAAGCCAAATCACTACTTGCTGAAGCTGGATACGGCGATGGCATGAGTATCACACTGTATACAATGTCCAATCCGCGCCCATATCTTCCACAGCCGAAGTTCGCTGCGCAGGCTATCCAGGAAATGTTAAAAGAAGTCAACGTTGACGTTGAAATCGTCGAGAACGAATGGGATTCTCATTTAAGTGCTACTGAAAATGGCGATCACGATATGGCTTTCTTAGGATGGACAGGTGACAATGGTGACCCTGACAACTTCCTATATGTATTACTGGATAAAGATAATGCGAAAAAAGGTTCTGCAGGAAACATCGCCTTCTATAAGAATGATGAACTGCATGATATCTTAAAGCAGGCGCAAACAGAACTTGACCAGGAGAAACGTGTCGGACTTTATGAAGAAGCACAGGAAATCATCCACGAAGATGCACCATGGTTCCCTATTGCTCACACAACACCACCACTTGCCGTGAAGAAAGAAGTTCAGAACTATATTCCTCATCCAACAGGAAGTGAACCTTTTAACTACTTAGAACTGAACTAATTGAGGTTTATGGAAAGGGTATTCCCTTCCCGCTCCCTTTCAAACAGGCTATAAAAAGGCTGTAAAAATCAAAGGGGCTCTACACGGCAACGGCAGACAGCTGCCAGCTGCTAGCTAAAGCCCCTTTGAACAGCTTTTTAAATTTTGGAGGAATGCAGCATGCTCAATTATATTATTAGACGTCTTGTATCCTTGATACCCGTAATTATCGGTGTATCGATTATCGCCTTTTCCCTGATGCATCTGGTTCCTGGAGATCCAGCCAGAAGTATTCTAGGAGAAAAAGCGACAGAAGCGCAGCTGGAAATGCTGCGGGAAGAATTGAACCTAAATGACCCTTATATTGTCCAATATGGAAACTTTATGGGTAAGATAGCCACCGGCGATCTAGGTGACTCAATCAAATCCAAAGAATCAGTTGCTTCAGAGATAGGCGGCCGACTGCCAGCTACGATTGAATTGACCCTATTTGCTATGACAATCGCTGTTGTTATTGGAGTACTGGCCGGAGTGATCGCAGCAGTCAAGCAATACTCCTGGTTTGACAACCTGAGTATGAGTGGAGCATTATTCGGTGTCTCGATGCCAATATTTTGGCTTGGTTTAATGATGATTTGGCTATTTTCTGTAGAACTGAATTGGTTACCTCCATCCGGAAGGCTATCCAATGATATTGAGTTGACAAAAATCACCAACTTATATTTGGTAGACAGCATCCTGACCTTGAACGGGACAGCATTCATCGATGCATTCCGACACCTATTGATGCCCGGCCTGGCACTTGCCACCATCCCAATGGCTATCATCGCGCGTATGACTCGTTCAAGTATGTTAGAAGTCATGAAACAGGACTACATACGAACTGCCAACGCAAAAGGGTTAGCCGGCCGATTGGTTATCTTCCAACACGCCCTGAAAAACGCTTCCCTTCCGGTTCTCACTGTCATTGGATTGCAGTTTGGATTTCTTTTAGGGGGCGCCGTCTTAACGGAGACGATTTTCTCTTGGCCAGGTGTCGGAAGATATGTAGTCGATGCTATCCTAAGCCGTGATTATCCTGTCGTCCAAAGCACTATTTTAATCATCGCTATCATTTTTGTATTGGTAAACTTAATCACTGATATCCTATATACGTTATTCGACCCAAGAATCAAACTGGATTAGGAAAGGATGTGGAAACCTTGGCTGCTGAAGCAAAAGCGGATCAGATGGATCCTGCAATAAATCGAAAAAAGAACTCGAGCCTCTGGCTTGACTCCTTATCCAGGGTAATCAAAAGTAAAACGTCTTTAATCGGGTTGGTCATCATAACATTACTGATTGTGGTTGCTATATTCGCACCTCAAATCGCAACCCATTCACCAACAGACCAAAGCATTATTGACCGATATCAATCTCCTTCCTCTGAACATTTGCTAGGAACGGATGAACTTGGAAGAGATATCTTCTCACGAATTGTCTACGGATCACGGATAACTATTCAAATTGGTGTCATCACTGTAGGAATCTCAATGATTGTCGGTGTATTTCTAGGTGCTGTGGCCGGATTCTTCGGGCGGTGGGTAGATCAAATTATCATGCGGCTGATTGATATAATGATGGCTTTTCCTAGTATTCTATTGGCGATTGCATTAGTTGCTGTCTTAGGGAAAAGCCTGACAAACGCTATGATTGCCGTTGGAATCGTCGGTGTCCCCCATTTTGCCAGGATTGTACGATCGACCGTGCTCTCTGTCAAAGAAACGGAATATATCGAGGCTTCCCGTGTAATTGGTGCGAAGAATGGAAGAATTTTATTTTCTCACGTATTACCGAATTGCCTGGCGCCAATTATTGTCCAGGCGACTCTAACGATAGGTACTGCTATTTTGGATGCAGCAGGCCTGAGTTTCCTAGGGTTAGGGGCACAGCCACCTCTCCCTGAATGGGGAGCCATGCTAAGTGATGGCCGCTCCGCTCTGCAGACTGCTCCATGGGTAGTCATGTTCCCTGGCTTCGCTATCCTTCTCGTTGTTTTAGGATTCAACCTGCTGGGTGATGGACTGCGAGATGCACTCGACCCACGCTTAAAACAATAAAATAACTGTTGTAAGAAAGTAGTTCCAGTGGTTATGGGTCAACAATTAAATCAGCAGATGTAATCGAGTATAAAAATCTATTGGTTTTATACTCGATTTTTTTGCCATATAGATCCAATGCCCCTCTCCTATCAATCCACCAGAGACAAATTATTAAACCTCCAACCTATTAGTCCTGCTGCATTCTCCTCCTTTTTTAACCAGGCTGATTAAATGCACCTTTCATTATTCAGAATATTTAAGTAAAATAATAGTAAAAGTGCCTTTCGCTTCTGATTAACCGCTAAAGCTTATAGATTTGATACACCAAATAGGGGGAAATGCCTTTTGAAGAAATACTCCATCATATTGTTATGCTTTGTTATCAGTCTTATTGTGATCGGACACCATTCCTATCAGGCATCAGGAAAAACGACATATATGTATCCAAACCTTCCTGCACCAATCGGGAAAGAACCCGTCTTAATTACTTCTGCAGGACAAACTGTGGAAGGCGGGATTGTCCATAAGCTTGCCCAACAGCTCCATCTCGATGCCGAATACCGCCCCAGGGCGTTGGCAACAGATTTATACGAATATGAGACGCTGGTCATTGTAGCTGGCTATAGCTACAACGGCTTGCTACATAAAAATAGAAGGTTGGCTCAGGAAAAAGAACGTATCGTTGAGTTAATGAAAGAGGCAGAAGCAGAGCAAGTACCGGTGGTAATTTTTGATTTGGATGTCCAATATCGGGATTATGAAGAATCATGGGAGTTTTTAACGATGACTCTTCCTTATGCAGATTATTTTATTGGAAAAGAGCATGAGGTTCCTCCCCAAAATTTAATGGGCATGATTCACGACTATAAAATAAAGTCCACCTTTGTAAATGAAATAGAAGATATGAAAACACCATTCAACTCGGTGTTCAGGTAGGGGGATTCAGAATGAAACAGCAAACACACCCATTCTGGGGTACCCTCGGAATTGTACTTGTTTTTTACGGAATGCTGATACCAGCATTGACGATGGACTGGTCCATGTTCATTTATGAAGAGATCGACCGCAGTCTTATTGAGGAAGACAGCGGGAAGCTGCTGGTGACTGCCTTTGCCTATATTTCGCGGAACGTACTGATGTTTTCCATGATTTTTTTCGGTACATTATTCCTGACTAGATATTTTGTTAAAAACAGCACTACCGTCCGCTTCCAAGTCGTTTATGCCATCCTGTCATTAATGGCAGTTTGGGCGCTGAACTTCCTTTATGCTGAATATTATGCGTACCTTCCGCAATTACTGACGATCGGCTTTATCTTGTTATTTAGTACCTACCTCCCAAGGCAGCGCTATTTCGCTTTAACCTTTCTCGTTTTGTTGATTTTGACGACGACCTCGCTCCAATGGCTTAATTTGATTCCGTCTTTAAGCCATTATGGATTTGGAACAAACGACCTGGCTGTAAGCTTAAAGGCTGTAGATGAATTTTTGACCGATCATAACCTTTTCAGCACGATTGCGTTAGTATTTTTCCTTATTTTCTTCATTATCGCCTTGATTTTTACTACGCTGATTCACTTATTCAACAAACAAATCGCTACTTTGAAATTGTACCAGGCACAAGGAAAAGAACTGCAAAAGACCAGGAATGATTTAATCGAGTCCAAGGTTTATCAGGAGATGCATACACTAGTCCACGACTTAAAAACACCGTTGGTAGCGATCGAAGGGCTATTATCTTTGATGGAAATGAAGGTAAAGGCAGATGACTACAAATCCAAAAGTTATTTTAGCCGAATTAATCAATCGGTCGTAAAAATGAAAGAAATGATTTCCGATATTCTTTATGAAGATATTCGAAAAGAAATCCCGGCGGAAGAATTGCTTGATTATGTGATGAGTCACTTAAACACAGATGACCTGCCAATTGACTTCGAAGTTCGTATCGAAGAAGCTATTCCGCCTTTATATGTAAACAAAATACGATTTTCCAGGGCAATCTCCAATGTACTGGAGAACTCAATGATCTATTTACATGACCGCGGAGGAAAAATCAAAGTGGATGTAACAAATCAAGCTAATAGAACCTGCATCAGAATAGAAGATAACGGGCCAGGAATCGATCAGGCCAACCTTGTTCACATATGGCAGGAAGGTTTCAGCACTAAAAATTCTTCCGGTATCGGTCTGCCGTTTGTTAAACGGGTAATAGAGAGTCATTCTGGCAGTATTGAGGTTTCGAGTGAACCAGGTTCTTATACTATCACCACGATAACTCTCCCTCAGCACTCAAGAAAGGAAGCGATAGGATGATTTTGATCATCGATGACAATGAAGACATACGTTTCACCCTGAAAGAAATATGCGAATTTTGTGAGTGGCCATCCACCGAAGCTTCCAATGGAAAGGAGGGGTTGGCATTATTGCAAAAGCTCGATCCTGACCTGGTTTTACTCGATTACCACATGCCGGAATGGGATGGGTTGAAAACTGTCAAAGCCATTAGAAAGGAAAACAAGCATATCCCTATCATCGTTTTAACTGTGGATGACCGACAGGATATTGCCAACACTTTTTTAGAAGCAGGGGCTACAGATTTCGCCATGAAGCCAATAAAGGCTCCTGACTTAATATCACGGATCAAACTGAATATGAAATTCGCTAAACTGGCTCATACAGATCAGGATATATATGTAGACAAAGGAATCAACAAAGAGACACGCAAGTCGATTAAACACTTTCTCTATAATCAAAAACAACCGGTAACTATTAATGAGATTCAGCAGCAATTGCCAATCGCCTACCAGACTGTCCATCGCTACCTCCACCACATGGCGGAAAAAGGGGAAATCGAAGTTGTTTCTGATTATGGCAGTCGGGGAAGACCAAAAAACAAATATCAACTACTGTAAAACAGCTGGAAAAAACCTATATAGACAGGTTTATTCTGACTAATTTAGGGAATCATGGTATAAGGAATTTTGCCTGATAAAGTCGAAGTATTTTGTTTGACCTTTATTGACCTTGGATGTATGATAAAACTATCACATCATCCAATGATTATAAGTGATGAAGGAGGAATTTACATTGAATTTAGTACCTACAGTAATTGAACAAACAAACCGCGGAGAACGTGCATACGATATCTACTCACGCTTGCTGAAAGACCGAATCATTATGCTGGGAAGCGGAATCGATGATAACGTTTCTAATTCGATTGTATCTCAGCTTCTATTCCTGGCAGCTGATGACCCAGATAAAGATATTTCTCTTTATATCAACTCACCAGGCGGATCTATTACAGCTGGAATGGCAATTTACGATACGATGCAATTCATCAAACCCAATGTATCTACCATTTGTATCGGTATGGCAGCATCTATGGGAGCTTTCCTGTTGGCTGCTGGTGAAAAAGGTAAGCGTTATGCACTACCAAACAGTGAAGTTATGATTCACCAGCCATTAGGCGGAACGCAAGGCCAGGCAGCTGACATCGAAATTCATGCTCGCCGTATCTTGCAAATGCGTGAAAAGTTGAATAAAATCCTTTCTGAGCGTACTGGGCAGCCGTTAGAGGTTATCGAGCGGGATACCGACCGTGATAACTTTATGCCAGCTCATACAGCGAAAGAATATGGATTGATCGACAAAGTAATGGAAAAGAAGCCGACCGAATAATAATTAATTTTTCATTCAAAAAGAGACCCTGACCTCCCGGTCAGGGTCTTTGATATGGAAGCTCTTTTACTCAAAATACCACACACAATGTTCATTTATTCACATAAGTAACATCAACCATTACGCTTTTATAACGAAAGCCTGCAGTTCTTCCATAGCCGGTTCTTCATCAGAACCTTCGGTAATCAGCAGCACTTCTTCATCGGCTCCAATAGCAAGGCTCATCAATCCCATTATGCTTTTGGCATTTACTCTTTTTCCGTCCTTTTCAATGAATATATCGGATGAAAAACGATTAGCTAATTGCACGAATTGGGCTGCTGGTCTCGCTTGCAGACCTGTTTCCAATTCAACTTTCAACGACCGTTCAACCACCTGAATTCTCCTCTCTTCTACACTCCTATATGGGAAGCGGTATCATAGTTGGTGATAGAAAAAACGCTCTCCTTGAAAGCGTTTTTTAATTGCATTCATTATAGCATGAATCTTCTATCATTGACATGGATTACACTTGGAAATCGAAATCCCCTTATTGCTGGGAAGTCGGATAAATCTCTCCTTTTTTCACCTTCTCAGCAAACTCATCAATTTTCCTTAGGCGGTGATTTACTCCGGATTTGCTGATTTTCCCTGTAGAAACCAATTCACCTAATTCCTTCAAAGAAACATCCTGATGCAACAGACGCAGCATTGCTACCTCCTGCAGTTTTTCTGGCAGAGCTTCAATACCCACGGTATTTTTAATAAACTTGATATTTTCTACCTGGCGGAATGCAGCTCCAATTGTTTTATTCAAGTTTGCCGTTTCACAATTGACAAGGCGGTTTACGGAGTTTCTCATGTCACGGACTATCCTTACATCCTCAAACTTGAAGAGTGCCTGATGGGCCCCGATATTACTGAGAAATTCTGTTATTTTCTCTGCTTCTTTGATATAAGTGATATACCCTTTTTTTCTTTCCAGTGTTCGAGCATGCAAGTTAAACACATTCATCAACTCGCATAAAGCTTCATTATGTTCTTGATAAGAATTATAAATTTCCAAGTGATAAGAAGAAGTTTCTGGATTATTGACAGAACCACCTGCAAGAAAAGCCCCCCTAAGGTAGGCGCGTTTACAGCAGATATCCTTTTTATGATTGTCCGAAATGGTTCGGTTGAAGGAAAAAGGACCATCATTCATAATTTCTAATTCTTCTAAAAAGGCCTTAACTTCCTCTTTCATCCTAACTATATAGACATTATTCTTTTTTAAACGCATTTTCTTTCGGACAAGCAACTCCACTGGTGAGTGGTAGACTTTTTTAATCAGTGTATAGATCCGCCGGGCAATAGCAGCATTTTCCGTTTGAACGTCCAGCACGTATGTTTTATTTGAGTTCAAAGATACGGAGCCATTCATACGGATCAAGGCAGCCAATTCAGAATGAATGCAGCACGGTTTTTCCGCCTCCGCATTCGTTAGCTCTTTCTTAATTTCTGAAGCAAAAGACACGACGTTCACCTCCCTGCATAAAACTCCTTGCTATCTACAGCATACTGTAGAGCAGGTTTGCAATTTTTTTCGTATCATGGCGTAACATCGCTTTGGAATGATCGATGATATCTTCTTCAATGACTTCCAATTTCATCCGGCGAATTCGCTCATTATCATAAATGACAGGCTCTGCCTGTTCTTCAGCATAAATTTTCCTTACATCATGTTCGATTGGCTGGTTATGGACGATGATGGAATGGACACATCCTTGACCAACATGATCGATAATTGCTTTGACATGATCGCCTGCTGAATAGCCATCTGTTTCACCATGCTGTGTCATAACATTACATACGTAAGTTACTTTTCCTGATGTTTCTTTCAAGGCTTTAGAAATTTCTGGTATGATAATATTGGGAAGTGTACTTGTATAGAGACTTCCTGGTGCAATAACAATTAAATCCGCATGTTTAATTTCTTCCACCGCTTCCGGGAGCGGTTTTACGGGATCCGGCTCCAGAAATACACGCTTGATTCTTCCTCGATATTTAGGAATATTCGATTCCCCTGAAACTAAGGTCCCGTCTTCCATTTCCGCATGTAGATACATATTCTGGTTAGCGATTGGATAAATTTTCCCCTTTACATTAAGAACACGGGAAATTTCTTTGATGCCTGTAAAAAAATCGCCTTTCATGGAAGTCAGCGCGGCTAATAGTAGGTTACCCATGGAATGTCCGGACAATCCATTTCCACTTTCAAACCGATGCTGGAATAATTCCAGGAGCATTGGTTCAGCATCAGATAATGCTGCAATCACGTTCCGTATATCTCCTGGAGCTGGAATGGACATTTCGTTCCTCAATCGACCGGAACTTCCCCCATCGTCGGCAACGGTCACGATAGCAGAAAGGTCAATTGGCAGGTCTTTGAGCCCACGAAGCAAAACAGGCATTCCGGTCCCGCCCCCCAAGACGACCACTTTAGGCTTTCTATTTATTGTCATGATCAATGGCCCTTTCTTTTATCGATATCACGATGGCTGGCATGGGTTACGTAACCGGTTGAAAAATGCTTGCGTAAATGTTCAGCTATCGCCACCGAACGGTGCTGTCCACCAGTACACCCGATTCCGATGATTAGCTGGCTTTTTCCCTCGCGCTTGTATTGCGGAAGCATGAACTGCAGCAGATCAATCAGTTTTTCGAGAAACTTCTGTGTATCAGACCATTTGAAGACATACGATGCTACTTCACTATTAAGTCCGGTGAGCGGCTGCATGTGTTCCACATAATGTGGGTTGGGTAAAAAACGTACATCAAATATTAAATCCGCATCAATCGGCACCCCGTATTTGAAACCGAAGGAAACCATTTGAACCGAGAATATTTCACGTTTCTTCTGTGTATTGGCATACGTCTGGATGATTTGCTCCCGTAACTCTCTCGGCTTCAAATCAGTCGTTTCTATAATTGTTTGCGCTCTTCCCCGTAACTCATCGAGCATCCGGCGCTCTTGTTTAATACCATCTAAAGGCAGCCCATCCTTCGCCAATGGATGGGAACGTCGTGTTTCCTTATAACGGGAAACCAACGCCTGATCCTGTGCATCCAGAAACAGGATGTGTTCCTGCAGCCATGGCTCATCCACTAGCTTATCCAATACTTCAAATAATGCATCAAAAAATTCCCGCCCTCTTAAATCCATCACAAGAGCTACATTTTCAATGTTATTAGAAGAATCCTTCATCAACTCAAGAAACTTTGGCAGCAAAGCCGGCGGCAGGTTATCCACACAGAAAAAACCTAAGTCTTCAAAGCTTTGTACCGCCACTGTTTTACCAGCCCCAGACATTCCCGTGATGATTACCAGCTGTGTCTCTTGTTCTTTTTTAGTCATTTTGTATCCACTCCTATCAGGCAGCAGTCTCTATATATGAAACAAACATTGCTGGCGCGACTCTAATTATTCAGGATCTGTCGGATCTAAGTCGACATCGAGCAGCTGATAGTCAGGGGTATAGACAAACGTTCCATAAACTTGCTCATTACTCGTCAGTATATGGTTAAAAATATGCCGATCGCCTTCTGCCATAGGCTTGCTAAGTACCTCAGCCACTGGCACCCATTCCAGCTCACCTTCTTCGCTTTCCTCTAACAGTGATCCCTCATATTCGGTGCAATAAAAAGTAAACATCATCCATTCCTGGACAGTTTCGTCGCCATCCCGGATGATGAAAGTGAATGACCCTCTCATTTCAGGGTTTTTAATTGCCAATCCGGTTTCCTCGCTGAATTCCCGGACAGCTGATTCTTTAATCGATTCACCAGGTTCCATTTTACCTCCAGGTGCCACATACCAGCCCCTTCTCGGTTTTTTTAACATCAAAACCTGATCATCTATGTGCAAAATACAATTCGTTACTCGCTGCAATTACTTCACCTCATCCTTAGTCGGAGGACATCATATATTATTATACAATGAATCAGATTCGTCCCACAATGTTCCTATCCACAAAAAAATGCACAGGCGGTTAGGCACCTGTGCACAATAGATCTATCTATTAAAAGGGGGTCAATTAATTAATTATATTGTACCCCACAATTGTTTCATGCGTGTTACAGGAGAGTTAAGTTGCAATTACTATTCCAAAAGTCCTGCACACCTGCCCTCACACGGCCGCGGATTACTTATTCGCAACCTTCAATTCTTCCATCAGGTTTTCGATATAATGCTGGGCAGATTGGGCAGCAATGCTTCCGTCCCCAGTTGCTGTCACTATTTGACGAAGCGTTTTTTCCCGAATATCCCCGGCTGCAAAAATCCCTGGAATCTTTGTTTCCATATTTTCATCAGTCGGTATATAGCCTTGTTCATTTGTAATACCTAAACTTTTAAATGGTTCACTTAGCGGAATCATTCCAATATAGATGAATACTCCATCTGTATTAAATTCGTATTCTTCTTCTGTCTTCTTATTGAATAATGTTACACTGCCTACTTTTCCATCTTTATCATTGATGGATTTCAATACTGTATCCCAGACGAATTCCACTTTTTCATTTTCAAATGCACGTTGCTGCAGAATTGGCTGTGCTCTCAATTCATCACGACGGTGGACAATTGTAACCTTGCTGGCAAAGCGAGTCAGATACACCCCTTCTTCTACGGCAGAGTCTCCTCCACCAATGACAACCAGCTCTTTATCACGGAAAAATGCCCCATCACATACAGCACAATAGGAGACACCGCGTCCTCCCAGTTCTTTTTCACCAGGAACACCGATCTCTTTATATTTAGCCCCCGTACCAATGATGACGGCACGTGCTTTATATTCTTTATTTCCTGCTACAACTGTTTTATATTCTTTGCCATCTTTAATTTCCTTAATATCTCCATAGGCATATTCGGCACCGAACTTTTTGGCATGCTCGAACATCTTGTTGGAAAGATCAGGCCCAAGAATGCTTTCATAACCAGGATAGTTTTCGACATCTTCTGTGTTAGCCATTTGACCACCTGGAATTCCACGCTCAATCATAAGCGTATCTAAATTCGCACGTGACGTGTAGACAGCAGCTGTCATTCCTGCCGGCCCTGCACCTGCGATAATTACATCATAAATATGCTCTTCCATTTTTAATTCAGCCCCCTATATACATTGACTCGAACTAGTCAGTTTCATACTATCATCCTATAAAATTGTATCTCTTGCGTCTATTAATATGCTCACTAGGGTATGAGTGGAACGTCATCTCCCCAAACGCTGTCAAGATGCGTTCCAAGGGCCGCCTTCCTCACTCATTTCCGGGTATTTTTTACACCCTTCTTCCCACAAATGCAATGCCTTGGAAGGCTTTCCAGTATGATAGGATGCGATGCTGTGCCATTTATAAAATGTTTTCGTACGTTTAACATCTTTCGACCGGATGGATTGGAACCGCTCGCATGCTTCCTGGTAATGGCCAGTTCTTGTCAATGCCTGGGCAATATAGAGTTTTTGATGGTCATGGATTGGAAAAATCTTTTTTACCATCATAATATGTTCATCACTGCGATCGTCATTTGGTTCTTTATAAAAAATAGCTAAATTGACATGGCTGTGCAAATTGTTCGGTTTGTTTTCAAGCCACTGCTGCTCTAACTCGATCGCCTCATCTTCATCTCCACGATGGAATAGCGCAAATGTGTACTCATGCTTTGCCGCTGTATAATCAGGAAATAGCTGCATCATTTCTTCGAGGAGTACCAGCGCTTCTTCCCATTCCTGGCGCTGGAGATGATAAAGAGCAGTTTCCTGGTAAATGAGCAATTCATCCTCATCTTCCAGCGTCCAGTCATCCTCTTCATCTTCTTCCAAAGAAGTAACTAACTCTAATAATTGTTCAGCAGCTTCTTTGAAATCGCCTTGTTCCGTCTTTTCCAAATAGGCTTCTGCATATTTTTTCGCATCTTTAAATAAACCAAGATGCGCATAATTGTTTGCAATTAAGTAATAACAATCAACATATTCTTTTCCGAATACCGAAAGTACTTCGGTCAATAATTGGTTCGCTTTATGATAGGAGCCCTGCTCTGTGTGGACGACAGCCAGTTGACAAGCATATAGGGGTTCATCAGGAGATTTTTCTATCGCTTTTTTCAGCCATTTGACAGCCATGGTGAAATTTCTTTTTTGGAAAGCCTGCACACCATAACTGAAATAAAACTCCCCATCCGCTACAAAATGAATCACGTTATCATTCATATTTTTTGTGGCTCCATTCCTAGAAGTAGGCATCAATATCCTCCTATCACCGTTTCAGTACGTATGACAGTATAACACAGATGTATAATAGGATATAGACTATTTTTGACAAAAACAGTAAAATAGTCGGATATGATCAACGATGTCTTTCTTCCAGTACGCCAAGAACTTTATCAAAAGAAACGTCACGGTCTGTCAGGAGCACTAATAAATGAAACAACAGGTCTGCAGATTCCAGGGAAAGCTCTTCAGCGTCATTGTTTTTAGCGGCAATAATGACTTCTCCTGCTTCTTCTCCAATTTTCTTGGCAATCCTGTCGACACCTTCCTGAAACAGCTTACTTGTATAGGAGCCTTCCGGATTGGTCGCTTTCCTGTCAGCAAGGACCTGTTGCAATTGATCAAGTATTTCATAACGATTTTCCGAAAGTGAAGCCTTGTCACTTGTGATAGCTTCAGAAAAGCAGCTGTAATCCCCTTTATGACAAGCTGGTCCGTTCGGTACAACTTGTACCAGCAAAGCATCCTGGTCACAGTCATAATGAATGCTGGTAACTTGCTGAGTGTTGCCGGAAGTTTCTCCCTTATGCCATAACTCCTGACGTGAGCGGCTGTAAAATACGGTCTCGTTTGTTTCCAGGGTTTTCTCCAATGATTCCTTATTCATATATGCCAGTGTCAGAACTGATTTGCTTCGCGCATCCTGGACGATTGCGGGTACCAGCCCCTTTTCATCGAACTGTATATTATCTAAATTCATCGCACGACCACTCCTTTTTCTTGAAGATAATCTTTCACACGTTGCACGGATGTTTCCTTATAATGAAAAATCGATGCCGCCAGTGCTGCATCTACATCTGTTTTTTGAAAAACTTCAAGGAAATGTTCTGCTGAACCAGCCCCGCCGGAAGCAATAACCGGAACGTTGACAACTTTTTGGACAGCTTGCAGCATCGCGAGATCGAAACCTGTTTTTTCACCGTCCTGGTTCATTGAGGTCAGCAGAATCTCTCCCGCTCCTAATCGAACAGCCTCCTTAGCCCAATCCTCAAGAAGCCAGTCCGTCGGTTTTCGTCCGCCATGGGTGTATACCCTCCAAGTCTCAACTTCAGAATCAAACCGGGCATCAATTGCCACGACAATACATTGAGTACCAAAGTAGTCGGAACTTTCTTTGATCAAATCCGGTCTTCTGACAGCAGCAGAATTTAAAGAAACCTTGTCCGCACCTGCACGGAGGATTGCCCTGATATCTTCCAGTGATCCGATTCCACCACCTACAGTAAAAGGAATCGCTAATTCAGAAGCAACTTCCCGGACGACATCGATCATCGTTTTCCTTCCCTCATGAGTGGCTGAAATATCCAAAAAGACAAGCTCATCGGCACCTTGTTCATCGTAAACCTTTGCCAGTTCGACTGGGTCACCGGCATCCCGGATTTCTACAAACTGGATTCCTTTCACCACTCTTCCTTCCTTGACATCCAGGCAAGGAATAATTCGTTTGGCAAGCATCACGCTTCCTCCTTCAAGGCATCTTCAAGGGAGAATTGGTTTGTATAAAGAGCTTTTCCTACGATGGAACCGATCACTTTGCTTGATTGATATTGTTTCAGTTCACGAAGATCTTCCAGGCCCTTAATACCCCCTGATGCGATAACATTAGTGTTGGTCTCTTCAGCTAAACGGACAATTTCTTTGGTGTTAGGCCCAGAAAGCATCCCATCCTTGGCAATATCAGTGTAAATAAATGTTTCAGCTCCGGCTTCAGCCAGTTCCTTTCCAAGAGATACGGCAGTTACTTCAGAACTTTCCAGCCAGCCGTCCGTGGCAACATAACCATCTCTGGCATCTAGTCCGATGGCAATCTGGTGTTTGAATTTAGCGAGCAATTCTTTAGTAAGCTCCAGATTACGAATAGCCAGGGAACCGATAATTACACGATCGACACCTTGTTCTAAATAAAAACGGACATCCTCTTCCGAACGGATGCCTCCTCCAATCTGTACGGAGCACGATAATTCTTCAGCTGTTCGAATCACATGCCTGGCATTCTGTCTGGATCCCTCTTTTGCCCCATCGAGATCGACCATATGAATCCAGCTGGCTCCAGCTTCCGCAAACCCTGCCGCGACTTCGAATGGATTTTCTCCATAAACGGTTTCTTTATTAAAGTCCCCCTGCTCCAGGCGGACGCATTTTCCGTCCCGCATATCGATCGCCGGGTAAATCGTAAAACTCATTCCTGGGTCCCTCCTTGTTCCGGTACTATTTTCTTGCAAAAATTCTCTAACAACTGCATGCCGGCTCTGCTGCTCTTCTCCGGGTGGAACTGGCTGGCGTATAACGAACCTTTGCCCACTATGCCAGGAACTTCCACATGGTAATCCGCAGTAGCAAGCAATATCGAACGATCTTCCGTAAAGACATAATAGGAGTGCACAAAATAGACATATTCGTTATGAATACCTTCCAGTAACGGATGGTCCGGCTGCTGGATATCAAGCCGGTTCCACCCCATATGTGGAACTTTATAAGAAGAGCCCTGTTCATCTATCCCAGGAAATCTTACTATTCTGCCAGGAAGAAGACCAAGTCCTTCCGTCAGCTGGTTCTCTTCGCTTTCTTCGAATAATAATTGCATGCCGAGACAAATCCCGTAAATTGGAACTCTGGCTTCCGCTTTTTCCTTAATGAATTCCACAAAACCATGCTGCTTTAAAGCCTTGACAGCATCAGGAAAAGCTCCTACACCTGGAAGGATATAACCGTCACAATCAGCAATCTGCTCAGGTCGGTCTCCGAATTTATAAGGGACATCCATCCGCTCTAGTGCTTTGGACACGCTGAACAAGTTGCCCATGCCATAATCAATGATACCTATCATAATCAAAGACTTCCTTTCGTGCTTGGCACCCCTTTAATTCTTGGGTCAATTTGTGTCGCTTCATCCAAAGCACGCGCCAGCGCTTTGAACATAGCTTCTACAATGTGATGACTGTTGTGCCCATGGTGAAGGACGATATGTAAATTGATCCTGGCTTCCAGGGCGAATTTCCAGAAAAACTCGTGCACATTTTCCGTATCAAAGGTTCCTATTTTCGCAGCAGGGATCTCTGCCTTCCATTCCAAATGTGGACGGTCACTTAAGTCGACTGCAACCGTCACCAATGTTTCATCCATCGGCAAGGTCATCGAACCATAGCGTTTGATGCCAGCTTTATCTCCAACTGCCTGTCGGAATGCTTGACCGAGACAGATGCCAATATCTTCTGTCGTATGATGATCATCAACATCCACGTCCCCGTGACCTTTTACTTCCATATCAAACAACCCGTGCTTAGTAAACAGCTCCAGCATATGAGCTAAAAATGGGACTTGAACATCAAGCTCTTGTTTGCCGCTTCCATCCAGGTCAATCTTAAGACTGATGTCAGTCTCTCTTGTTTTCCGATCGATGGCAGCAATACGCTTATTACTCATCTTTTGTCTCCTTTCTAGACTCCACTGCTCTGGCATGTGCTTCCAGCCCTTCGAGTCTGGCAAACCGGGCAATCTTTTCGTGGTTTTCACGCCAGGCTTGTTCACTGTAAGAAATTATACTTGATTTCTTTATAAAATCGTCAACGTTCAGCGGACTTGAAAATCTTGCTGTTCCATTGGTCGGTAAAACGTGGTTTGGCCCGGCGAAATAATCACCGATCGGTTCACTGCTGTATCTTCCAAGGAATATAGCACCCGCATGCTTAATTTTTGCTAATTGCTCGAATGGAGCAGAAGTAACGACTTCCAGGTGCTCAGGAGCAATTTCGTTGATGGTGTCCTCCGCTTCTTCCATCGATTCACAAAGAATGATCGCTCCATAGTCTTCCACACTTTTCCGGGCGATTTCTTCTCGTGGTAATGTTTGCAGCTGCCGGTCAACTTCAGCTTGGACTGCGCTTGCCAGGAATTCACTGATCGTGACCAGTACGCTCGAGGAACGGGCATCATGTTCAGCCTGTGAAAGTAAGTCAGCTGCTACTTCTTCCGGTCGTGCGGTATCATCCGCAAGAATAGCGATTTCACTCGGTCCTGCAATCATATCAATCGCAACGTCACCGAAAACTTCCCGTTTGGCGAGGGCAACAAAAACGTTGCCTGGACCAACAATCTTATCGACAGGAGCAATGGTATCTGTTCCATAAGCCAGAGCAGCCACGGCCTGTGCTCCGCCGACTTTATAGATTTCATCGACACCCAGAATGTCAGCAGCCACCAATACTCCTGGCGGCAGTGTTCCTTCAGGGCCTGGAGGAGTAGTCATGGCTGTCCGTTCCACACCTGCTACCTGAGCGGGGATGACATTCATAAAAACAGAAGAAGGATAAGCTGCTGTTCCGCCTGGCACATAGACTCCCACAGCATCAATCGGTGTGATCTTCTGGCCGAGAATCGTGCCATCCTCCTGCGTGTCAAACCAGGAAGTAGACTTCTGTTTCGCATGGAAGCTACGTATGTTGGCAGCAGCTTCTTTCAAAACCTCAACCAGTTCTCCATCCATTTGTTTGTATGCCTGTTCAATTTCCGCTTTTCCAACCTTACTATTATCCAAAGTCACGCCGTCAAATTTTTCCGTAAAAGAACGGAGAGCCTCATCGCCTCTTTCTTTGACGTCTGCGATGATTTCTTTGACGGCCGCTCGTTGTTCTTCTGTTCCTGCATCCACACTGCGCTTGAATGAAGTGATTTCATTCTTTTTCAGGATTTTCATACATAGTCCTCCCCTACCACTTCACTCAATTGGTTGACCATTTCATCAATTTCCTTGCTTTTCAATCGGTAGCTTACAGGATTGACAATCAACCGTGATGTAATACCGACAATTTTTTCATACTCTACTAGCCCATTTTCTTTCAACGTTCTTCCTGTAGAAACGATATCCACAATCCGATCTGCAAGCCCGATTAACGGAGCGATTTCAATCGAGCCGTTCAGTGGAATGATTTCAATTTGCTCCCCTTGCTCACGAAAGTAATCAGAGGCTACTTTTGGATATTTTGTCGCTATCTTCGGAGCAATTTTGCTGAGCGGCTGATTCGGAAGGCCGGCCACAGCGATATAACAAGGACTGATGCCAAGGTCAAGGACTTCGTAAACATCACGGTCCTGCTCCAATAGGACATCTTTCCCTGCGATTCCAATATCGGCTGTCCCATATTCTACATATGTCACCACATCCATCGGTTTTGCCATCATAATCCTTAGATTTTGTTCCGGGAACTCTAAAATCAACTTCCTTGATTCCTCTTGGTTGGACAGGAGGTCATATCCTGCTTGCTTCATCAGCTCAGCTGCTTCTTCAAAGATCCGTCCTTTTGGCATAGCAATTGTCAAAGGTTTACGCATCATGGCCACCTCCTGTCGTCAAATCAATCGCTTCTACAAGTTCTGCTTTGAATTGCTGCAGGTCAGGAACCTGATCTACATGCTGCAGTAATACGCTTTTCCCTTCTTGTCGAAGGTCCTGCGCCTGCTTTAACCCATCAGCAAATGTATCGTCATCAACCAGGATGCCAATCCGTTCGTCTCCGTTAGACTGTTTGGCAAGCGCTTCTACCAGACGTTCCAGGTGGATGGCGAATCCGGTAGCAGATGCATTCAATTGGAAAGAAGGAAGCAATTGATCATAACGTCCGCCATTACATAACAAAGAGCCTAAGTTAGGGGCATACCCCTCAAAAAGAATGCCAGTGTAATAGTCCATATGACTGATCAAGTTGAGGTCGAAACTGACGTACTGCTCCACTTGATACTGCTTCAGTATTTTGTACAGCTGCTTCAGTTCATTAATAGCCTGCAGGCATTCCTGATTACGGGCAAGCGACTTGCTTTGGTCGAACACTTCATCTTCTCCCCGCAACTTCAACAGCCCCATCAATGCGCGCTTTGCTTCCTCATTTAATGGAAGAGCTTTAACCGCTTCCTGGTAGCCAACGTGATTTTTCCGATAGAGGTAGCTCATTAATTCTTCTGTTAATGCTGGATCGTCATCGCCTAGTATTTCTTTGAAAAAGCAACGGACGTATCCGACATGACCGATTGTAATCTGAAAATCTTGCAAACCTGCCCGTTGAAGAGAACGGATCAACAAGGCAATTACTTCGGCATCCCCATAAGACGAATGATCGCCGATCAGTTCTGTTCCAACCTGTTCAAATTGGGCCGGCTTTCCTCCTTCTGTCTGCTGCGCACGAAAAACCGGTCCATCATAGGCCAAACGAAGCGGGAACTCTGCACGCTTGAGCTGAGATGCGGCCACACGCGCAATCGGAGCAGTCATATCCGGTCGCAATACAAGGGAATGACCTTGTTGATCCAGGAGTTTGAACAATTGCTGGTCCAAGGTAGCACTCGCTTCCCCGACTGTCTCATAATACTCCAGTATTGGTGTATCCATAAACATGTAGCCGAAGTTTGAGATTTCTTCCGTCAATAATTCACGAGCTTGTTTCTTCTGATTATAAAAAAAGGGAAGCGTGTCCCGCATTCCCAGTGGCTTTTCAAACATTAACCGCTTTGCCATGGAGTGCATCCTTTCTTTTAGAAAATCTATTCGAATCCTTTAGCTTGCTAATATGATAACGTAATAAAGATAGTCCGTCAAACAAAACTGGCTCTTTTATTTGTTCCCTTTTCGCGACCGAGTAGAACCCCTTTGTCACCTAATTAATCAAATTAGTATATGTACCTCTCCTTATATTAGCCGATTTTAGCATGTTAGTAGCTTATTTTTAATTTTTATTGGCTAAATGCAGAACCCCCGTCCGGAAAACAATCGTTTTCCGGACGGGGGTAACTATAAAAAACTAAGCCATCATTGGCTCTGCAGGTTCTACAGCTTCTTTCAAAAGCTGGTCTAATTCTTTCCTATAAGCTCTTTTCTGCGTCTCGTTCCAGTTCAGTTCTTTTGCCATATAAGCAATTACCGCATCTTTGTGCTGGTGGACCCAGTCAATGTTAAAGAATAAAGCCCCGGTTCGCCGAACGAAGAAGTCAACTGGACGATAGACCAGTTCGTATTCCAGACCATATTGCAACATCGCAAATGCGACACGATCGATACCTGCTGTCTCTGCCCTATCTTTTCCTTGTTCATAAAAATCGAAGACAAGACCGACATTTGATCCATATAAATCTGCCAGTTCTCGTGCCTTTTCCTCAGGAAGCCCGATCGATTTTCCCTGGCTTGTTCTTTCCTCCAGATATTTCTCAAATCTTTTTGCTCCGCCAACATTTCCACCCGAAATTGGCATATGCTTTGTCTCTGAATCAGAATAGCGGATTCCTTCATCTTCCATAAACATGTCACGGACAAGATCGATTGCTGTTTCCGCCATTTTGCGATAGCCGGTCAGTTTCCCACCAGCCATGGAAATAAGTCCGGAATCAGAAATGAATATCTCATCTTTCCGGGAAATTTCAGATGGGTCTTTCCCTTCTTCATGAATCAACGGTCGTAAACCTGCCCAGCTCGATTCAACATCTTCCACGGTGATATCCACCGTCGGGAACATGTAATTGATCGAATCGATTAAATATGCGCGATCTTCTTCCGTCATGGTTGGATGTGCAATATCCCCTTCATAAGTTGTATCGGTCGTCCCGACATATGTTTTTCCATCGCGGGGAATCGCGAAAACCATTCGTCCGTCTGGAGTGTCAAAGTAGATTGCTTGCCTTAGTGGGAAACGTTTTCCATCGAAAACCAAGTGAACACCTTTCGTCAAATGAAGGGTTTTCCCTTTTTTGGAACCGTCAATTTCACGCAGGTGATCCACCCATGGACCACCTGCATTTATTATTTTTTTCGCACGAATTGTGTAACGCCTTCCGTCGGTTTGATCTTCTATAATAGCACCGGTAATTTTAGCTTCATTGTCGTAGCTGAAGTCGACCACTTTAGCATAGTTGGCTGCCAGGGCACCATGCTCTACCGCCTTTTTCAATACTTCCAATGTCAAGCGTGCATCATCCGTTTTATATTCCACATAAAAACCTGCGCCCCTCAAATTATCACGTTTAATCAACGGCTCCCGTTCTATCGCTTCTTCTGCTGAAAACATGGTTCTCCGTTCTGATTTTTTGACACCGGCAAGGTAATCATAGACACGCAGGCCAAGGTTGGTGGAAAGAGGGCCGAATGTCCCCCCTTTGTGGAAGGGCAGCATCATCCATTCGGGCGTAGTCACATGCGGGCCATTTTGAAAGACAATTTCTCTTTCTTTCCCTACTTCTGCCACCATTTTCACTTCAAATTGTTTTAAATATCGCAGACCACCGTGAACCAGCTTCGTCGATCTGCTGGAGGTTCCTGCTGCAAAATCCTGCATTTCTACAACTGCTGTTTTCATCCCACGCGATGCGGCATCCATGGCTATACCCGCTCCTGTAATACCTCCCCCTATGATCAAAACATCCAATTGCTCTTCGGTCATGCTTTTCAATGTTTCCTGACGTTCATAACTTGAAAATTGACTCATTATTAAACCTCTCCTTGTGTCTATACTTATGATGCGGTTGAATTCACCCTATATTTCCTTTACCCGTAATCTCTTATTTCATGTATGGCAAAAGAGCAGGCTAACGAAAAAAAAGAGACCACGAACATGCTTTATAGCCAAGTCTATAAAGCAGCGTGGTCTCTCCGTTTCTCCAACCGAATCTTATTAACTTACTTTTATTATAGCAGTAGCTTTTTCATTATACAATCAAGATTTACAAAACAAAGAACTCTCAACTATCAAGTCGAAGACTTGATTTCGAGATAATAGTTGAAGTTAAGGGGCGTTGGGGAAGGATTCGCTTTCCGCGGGGAAGACGGCAAGCCCTTTGCCATATAAGGTACTCGAAATCGTGCTTGGAAAATTTAAACCTAATTTGTGAAGAGAATCCTGTTATAATGCTAAATTGATCGTGCTTCTGCCAAAAGCATACTATTTTTGATAGAAGCTTCGAGACACTAATAAACGCATGACGGCCGGGAAATTGCGAGACTCCTCGAAAGTGCTATGCATTTCCTTCGTACGGTGTCTTTTCGAGGAAGTATTTCTCAAAGTCCTATGGGATGAACATGAGCGGTGAGATCCCGCAGGGCTTTAGCCTGAGGAAGCTCACCGTACGCCCATGGAAAGCGAGTGATTTCCCGGACTTCCACACCGTTACTATCGTAACGGAAACAATATATCTTGAAACTGAGTATTCAATTAAAGGGGGCTTACCTGAAAAAAGCAGTGATTTAGAAATTCCATAAATCGCTGCGTGATGTTGAAATAGCAGTAGCACCGGCTTCAATTGCCTGATTGACTTCCTGATGATTGCGGATAAGACCGCCTGCTATGATAGGGATTCCCAAGGTTTCTTTGATAAATGCTATTTGCTCCGGTAAGATACCCGGAAGCAGTTCGACATAATCCGGCTTTGTTTTCTGGATCAGTTTCAGGTTATGATCTATCGCATGACTATCAATCAAAAACATTCGCTGTATAGCTGTCATACGATACCTTTTACTCTGTTGAATCACACTGGCTCTTGTAGAAATGACACCATCCGGCTTGATATCCTGACCGAGAAATTCCATGCCATAATCGTCCGTCTTTAAACCTTGAATTAAATCCGTGTGGACGAACACACTTTTCCCTGCCTTTTGGCCATATCGAACCAAATGCTTCAACTGGGAAACTCTCGTATCCAATAAAACGATATAATCACTGTCGCTCTCCAGCAGCTTTTCAAAATCCTTTATCTTTTTCACGGCAGGGAGAATTTTCTGCTCAATCATAGTTCCGGTCTGCCTTCCGTCGCAAAGAATTCATCCCGGTCCATTCGTTCCTGCAGCTCCTCTTCGTTATAGATGATCCGCATTGGATTACCTCCGACGAAGCAACCCGCGGGCACATCTTTATGAACCAGGGTACCTGCAGAAACAATTGCGCCATCACCAATTTCTACTCCCGGAAGAATGGTTGAGTTTGCGCCGATCATGACTTCACTCCCGATTCTGACGTCCCCAAGCCGGTATTCTTTAATTAAATATTCATGCGCGAGAATCGTAGTATTATATCCAATTACGCTATTTTCACCGACAAAAATCTTTTCCGGGAACATGACATCGAGCATCACCATCAGAGCAAAAGCTGTCTGATTCCCTACCTCCATACGGAGAAATTTACGGTATAGCCAATTTTTCATCCCAAGAAATGGAGTGTATCTGGCAGCCTGGATGACAAGGAAATTCCTGACTACTTTCCAAAAGGGAACTGTTTTATAGATATGCCATAATGAATTGCCATGATCAACACGATACCTCTCTGTCTTACGCATGGGTGTTCATCCCCCTATGATATCTAATATCTCCCTCATCTCGGTCAACATAAAATCAGGTTCCAGCGCTTCCAATACTTCCTTCCCCTTGATTGTCCAGGCAACGCCCGCTGTCTTTGTCCCGGCATTCTTGCCTGCTAATATATCATGAGTATTATCTCCAACCATCAGCGTCTCGGAAGCAGTGGAGCCCAGTTGCTCAAGCGCCTTATTTATCGGTTCAGGATCTGGTTTCGCATTGGTCACATCATCCAAGGTGACAACAACTGGAAAAGATTCTTTTAATCCTGTTAGTTTCAGCCCCATCTCAACGGTTTGACGCATCTTTGTCGTAACAATTCCCAGTTTATAACCTTTTTCTTTTAAAATTTCGATGGTTTCCACTACAGTAGGATATGCTTCCACTAACTCATCATGATGCTTAATATTATGCTCACGGTAAACATTAACCAGTTCTTCCACCCTGTCTTTATCTATCTTCGCGAGACTTTCTCTAAGCGGTGGCCCGATGAAGCTCATAATTTCCTCGCGGGAGTACAATCTGTTCCCGTATTGTTCCGTAGTGTGCGTAAAAGACGAGATAATCAATTCATTTGTATCAATTAATGTACCATCTAAATCAAAGAGTATTGTATTTATGCTCATGGATGTGTTCCTCTCTATTCTTTTCTAGCCTATTCCATACGAAACCGATAGCAGCGGTTAATAAAATGGCAGTAATCAGTCGAAATGCCAGGAGCGGCCATACCGGGATACCGAGTGGAATAAATATTAGTGTATCCTCTACAACGGCGTGGCAGGAAACCAGAAATATCATTGCCAGGTACATATCTTTCCTTGAAACTCCATCTTCCTTTACTGCCTGAATCATCATGCCTGCGCCATAAGCCAGTCCAATCGTCAAACCAGCAACCAACGTCATAGATGTATTGCGTTCCATCCCTAAAAATTTCGTCGCTGGGGCAACCCAGCCTGAGAATATATCCAGCCAGCCTTTTTCCCGCAAGTATTGCATAAACACCATCAACGGGATGACAATCAACGCCAATTGCAGAATGCCCATTGTCGCTGTCTGCAGTCCTTGCAGCACAATTTCCCCCCAGCCATCAGGTGTGGCTTCCTGTTTAGGCGCAAGTCCATAAACTGCCATCTCTTTACCGCCCTTCCACACCAGGTTGATGACTGCTGCAGAAATGAAGGCCAAAGTAAGCCGAAAACCGATGACGAACCACCAGCTGACCCCTACTCTTGAAGCGACGGTGGATTCAATCAGCAAATTGTGAGAAAACGATAGCATAACAGCCAGAATAAATACTTCTTTCACGGTAAAATCAAAAGAAAGGATGGCTGCGATGCCGGCATATAAATTTAAAAAGTTACCTAATACAAGGGGAACCGCTGCTTCTCCGGACAACCCGAGCCATGCCATGAACGGAGCAATTTTCTCCATGGCCCATGGCAAAACCGGTGTGAATCGGAGGATGGTGACAATCAATGTAACCGGAAAAATTACTTTTCCTAATGTCCATGTCACGGATAAGCCCTGTTTTAAACCTCTCATGATGATGCCTCTCACTAGTCCTCCCCCTTATCTCAAGCTTTCTTTCCATTATAATGCTTGTCCGCCATTTTCGATTTACGGCGGTAGATGATAGCTGCGATACTCGCAACTACTAATACAATTGAAATCGCCTGTGCTGTGCGGATATCCCCCACTAAGTACAAGCTATCAGTCCGCAGCCCTTCAACGAAAAAGCGTCCGATTGAATACCAGATGACATAACTTAGGAACACCTCGCCACGCAATGGATTATAGCGTCGCAGTACTAAAAGCAATACGAATCCGAGAATATTCCAGACTGATTCATACAAAAAGGTCGGGTGATACATTGTCCCTCCGATACACATCTGATTGGTGATAAATTCAGGTAAGTACTGCATAAAGTTGTTATAAAAACTTTCCGAAACTGGGCCGCCATGGGCTTCCTGGTTCATGAAATTGCCCCAGCGTCCAATCGCCTGACCTAGAAGGATACTTGGTGCAGCAATATCAAGCAGCATCCAGACAGATACTTTTTTCACCCGGGCATAGACGATGGCAGTAATTACCGAACCAATCAACGCCCCATGAATTGCTATACCACCTTCCCATATAGCGAATATATCCAATAGAGAACCGCCGGCATAGCGTTCCCATTCAAATATGACGTAATAAATCCTGGCAGATATAATAGCAACCGGGATAGCAATGACGACTGCATCAATCATCAGGTCTTTTTTTAATCCCAGCCGCTCCGTTTCCCTGACAGCCAGCCAGAGGCCCAAATAAGCACCAGCAGCAATGATGACACCATACCAGTAAATGGATAATGGGCCTAACTGTAAAAACACCCGATCCAGGGCTTCAGCACTACACGACACACAAACTCCTCCTTACTCTTCCATATGCTTTTCGCGATCGATGACATTCGTCAATCGCTGTGAAAATTCTTCTGCCGCGTTGACTCCCATACGCTTTAAGCGGAAGTTCATCGCCGCCACTTCAATGATGACAGCCAGATTTCTTCCAGGACGGACAGGGATCGTTGCTTTTGGTATTTCCACATCCATGATCTTCATCGTATCTTCATCCAGGCCCAGCCGATCATATTGCTTTTTCGGGTCCCATAATTCCAGGTTCATTACCATGGAAATCCGCTTATAATTCCGGACTGCGCCTGCTCCAAACAAGGTCATTACATTGATAATGCCTAGCCCCCGAATTTCTAACAAGTGTTCAATCAAAGGCGGACTATTTCCAATCAATGTATCAAAGTCTTCCTGGCGAATTTCCACACTATCATCGGCTACAAGACGATGGCCGCGTTTCACCAGTTCCAGTGCTGTTTCACTTTTACCTACACCGCTTTGGCCGGTGATTAAAACTCCGATACCATAAATATCTACCAATACCCCGTGAATCGCAGTAAACGGTGCAAACTTTGTCTCCAAAAAGTTGGTCAACCGGCTGATAACCCGAGTCGTTTTATAAGGAGAACGCATTAAAGGCACTCCAGCTTCCCTGGCGGAATCAATCAATTCTGGTGGAATATCCATACCTCGGGTAATGACGATTCCTGGAGTGACATCTGTACATAGTTTTTCCGTCCGATCTTTACGCTCTTCCGTATTCAATTCATTGAAATAAGATAATTCCGTTTTTCCTAATAACTGCAGCCGTTCTTTCGGGTAGAACTTAAAGTAACCGGTCATCTCCACCCCTGGCCTGGAAATATCACTCGTATGTATTTCACGATGGACGCCGTCCTCGCCCGTCACCAATTCTAGTTCGAATCTGTCCAATAAGTCCTGGGTGCGAACTTTCGACATATCGTCTCCTCCTCTACTATCATCTCAATTACTGTATCCTATTGTAGCATTTTTTCCAAATAACTTGGACAAAAACCGGTTATTTAAGAATGGCGTCATATTTTACCACCCACAACCGTTCATAATCGAAAGTTGGAGAGGAATAATGAAGAAAAGACGCAAAAGGATGGTGTGATTTTATGGAAATTCAAATTCCCCAGGAATCGCTGGATGCAGGGGATATCGTTTATGTCATTTACCGCAATCCACATACGCAAAATGTAGCAAATATACAGGAAGCAGCTGTGGTCCGTAACCCGGAAAAGACAGAGCAGCTCGCTCTCTTTTTATACGAAACCTATTATCCGCTGACAGAAGAAATAGCTATCTATCGAACCGAAGCTGAAGCGGAACAGGCATACGCTGATCATTTCGGCGGGAGTGAGCTCCCGTGGTAAAACCCTTCATTCCAGAACTCGTGTATATTGAGCCAAGGGCATTGGAGTACCCCCTTGGAAGAGAACTTAAGGAAAAGTTCGAAAATAAAGGGATCGAAATAAGAGAAACCACCTCCCATAATCACGTCAGGAATCTGCCAGGAGACAATCATTTTCAGCAATACCGCGTAGCCAAATCCACTCTTGTCGTAGGAGTAAGAAAAACCTTAAAATTCGACACATCCAAACCTTCTGCTGAATATGCCATCCCATTAGCTACCGGATGCATGGGCCATTGCCACTACTGTTATCTTCAAACCACGATGGGGAGCAAACCGTATATTCGGACATACGTCAACATAGAAGAAGTTTTCGAATCTGCAGAAAAGTATATGAAAGAGCGAGCTCCAGAACAAACAAGGTTTGAAGCCGCCTGCACCTCAGATATTGTAGGCATCGACCATTTGACTCATTCTTTAAAAAGAGCAATCGAATTTTTCGGCGGTTCTGAATATGGAAAGCTCCGTTTTGTAACGAAATTTGCCCACGTCGATCATTTATTGGATGCCAGGCATAACGGCAAGACACGCTTTCGCTTCAGTATGAATGCTGATTATGTCATCAAGTATCTGGAACCAGGCACCTCCAAGCTGGACGACCGGATCGAAGCCGCCGTAAAAGTAGCCAACGCCGGCTATCCTTTGGGGTTTATCATCGCACCGATTTATTTGTATGACGATTGGAAAGAAGGATACCGTGAATTATTTGAAAAGCTGGAAGCCAAATTGCCCGACTTCGCCAAAAAAGATCTTACGTTTGAATTGATTCAGCACCGCTTCACACAGCCGGCTAAAAAGACGATTCAAAAAAACTACCCGATGACCAAGCTGGAGATGGATGAAACAAAGCGACAATACAAATGGGGGAAATACGGAATCGGCAAATACGTTTATAAAAAAGAACAGCAAGAGGATATGAAAGATACCTTAAAAGGATACATTGAGAGATACCTTCCTGAAGGCAAATTTGAATATTTCACTTAAAAATAAATAATCGAGTATAAACAAGGTTTTATACTCGATTATTGTACGTATAGGATTATTTTTTAACAAAAGAATTCAAAATCAAGTTGAGGAGGGAAATGACTATGGCAGCGAGAATTGCCGTGAAAAATCCGTCAATTTCGAACATGTTTCCTAATATTGCATCAGTCAGCAATAACGTTATTGCATTGACAACAAATAAGAATAAACCGAGCGTCAAGATCGTAATTGGTAATGTAAGGACAACCAAAATCGGGCGCACAATTGCATTCAGAATAGATAAAATGAATGCTGCCAGCAGTGCTCCAGCTACTCCATCGATATGCACCGCCTGAAACAATGCAGCGACAATGAATAGCGCTAAAGCGTTTAAAATAATATGGAGCAGCCAATTTTTCATGAATCCATTCTCCTCTCATTCGGCATAATGAATATCGCCGCAAGGTAAACAAGAATTAAAGGAGAAATAGGAATCGTCAACACGACAAAGATAATACGAAGCAATATCGCATCTATATTAAAATACTCAGCTAAGCCGCCCAGCACTCCGGCAAGCATACGATCTGATTTTGACCTCATTAATTTTCCTTCCATTCTATTCTACCTCCTTTTAATTATTCAACAGTGACCGAACCTGTCTTAGTCTCTGCCTCTAAATAATATTCCTTTTCTTTCTGCTCATTAATCACAAACAGTAATTCTTTACGTACCACTTCATTTTTCTCTTTATAGATTTTCGCATGATCCAAATTGCACTTAAGACTCCCCATATTGGTTTGTAGCTTGCCATCAACTTTGACATGATTAGGAAGGTGGATGTTAATGCTGCCTGTTGTCGTTTGGAAAAACCCTGTATGCGCTTTGTCTCCGAAGTATTCGCATGTCACCCCTCCGGTGACAGTAGAAGCATCCAGCTTTCCAAAATCTCCGCTTAATTTCACAGAACCATTAATGGTATCCGCTTCAAGCTCATCAAAGGAACTTCCTTTAACATGAATGGTCCCATTGGACGTTTCCATATCACCATCTATACCGTTAATTCGATCCAAATGTATCGAACCGTTGGCAGTCTTCAATTCCATGTCATGCAGCTCTAGTCTTTGTAAAGCAATCGTCCCGTTGAACAGCTTGGCATGAACTTTTTCATAAAGTGATTCAGGGACATAGACAGTAACATCTGCTTTAATTTTCTTTTCTTCTAAACTTAAGGTGAGGGTGTTATCCGTTACTTTGAAATCAACTTGTTTGAGCAGGCTTTTTTTAGCAGCCTCATAGTCCTCCGCCTGGTAAACTTTCGCTTCGCATTCCACACGAGTCGCAGACTCCTTCCAGGACTTCAAAGTTAATGAACCATTCGCAATGGAAATTGTCAGGCGATCATAGGAATCATCCACGTTTTGATAGATATGGGAAACTTCCACATAGTCACCAAAATTCAAGTCAAAATCCGCATTCTTGATTTTTTGAAAAGCCTGTTCGAAATAATCCATGATATTCTTTTTCTTTTTATCTGGCTGTTTCTTCTCTTTTTTTGCGCCGTTTTCCCAGTCTACCTGTTTCGAAACAGTATGTGTTTGTTCATCTGTGTTTAATGCATCCAGCAGTTTGGATCCTTCTTCGGCAGAAATGGTGCCTTCTTCAATCATTCTCAAAATCCGCAACCGTTCCTCTTTCATCGCTTTCCTCCCCTTTCAACTGCGCGATTATCTACCTTTCATTATACGTCATCCATCCTATAATTTTATGCTTAATTTGTGACTTTATGATATAGATTTGTTAAACCTTGTTGTTTATTTATCATAAAGTCTTATTCAATTAAAGGGCCGAAAAGTCGAAGACTTGATTTCGAGATGTTATTTGGGAGTTTAGGGGCGGTGGGGAAGGATTCGCTTTCCAGCTCCATCACCTAGACACTCGCGACATAAGCAGTCCATCAACGGGAAGAAAAATCACTTCCCTTTTGATGTTCTGCTTATGCGTGTCGTGTCTCCCAAGGTGATTACGCATTAATTTCTTTCCGCGGGGAAGACGGCAAGCCTCCTCGAGCTAAAGCTCTGTGGGGTCTTGCCAGTCTATCCTTTCCCGCAGGAAAGCGAGTCGCTTCACAGCCTTTCGGTAACGGACCCAACTATCTCGAAACTGAGTCTTCAAGTAAAGGGAGCTTTAATTGTAAAGTCTACAAGGAGATTTCACACATTCTATTAAAAAAACTCCTGCAAAGAAGAGAACTAAAAAAGCACCTCAAGGTTGCTGGCATGAGGTGCTTTTCTGGAAGTATTCAATTTGTAAAATTCCAACGATAAAAACGTTCGTAGCGAAGGTGTTCTAATTCTTCGTTCTCATTGAAGTCGGGTTTTTCCTTAATCAGACTCATCATACCTGAAGCCTGGGAAAGATGCGTTTCAATAGCGGCCATCTTTTTATCCCAGTACGGTTTGACATCATGCCTGATGTCTGGTTCACCCAGTTCTTTTTCATAGTTAGTTGCAATAGCCTGTACCCATAGTTCCGGGCGGTGAGAGTCCTCGATATTGCTGACAGCTTCTATTACCGCTGTCCCAAGCGCGTTATGGTCAGGGTGAACGGCATAACCCGGATAGTGGGTAATTACCAGTGTCGGCTCGATTTCTTCAAGAATCGACTGGATATGCCCGGCTACCTGATCCATTTGTTCGAATTCCAATGTCTTATCCCGGTATCCAAGCATGCGGACATCAACATCCAATGCTTTGCAGGCTTTCAATAACTCTTCTTTACGGAAACTGGACAATGTCTCCCGGTTTGCAAATACAGGGTTCCCCATATTACGTCCCATTTCTCCTAATGTCCCGCAAAGATAAGTGACTGGACTCCCTTTTTCACGGTAGCTTGCAATGGTGCCTGCTGCCCCAAAGGATTCATCATCCGGATGGGGGTAAATGACTACTACATGTTCCTGACTGCTCATGATTGGACCACACTTTCATGGGAGAAAGGCTTTTCGCTGATTTGCAAGGCTACCATCAAGCGCCCTTCCCGATCATGGCCTGCCATCAAGAGCCGCCCTTGATCATCGATTTCATAGTCTGTTACCCCTTCCGCATAAACCCATCCTAAATCAAGCTTCAGTCCAACACGAAATGCGCCACCAGTTCCAACTATTTTTCCGTGCTCATATTTAACCTTGGCATTACGGATAAAAGCACCGACATTATATGCATTTTCATCAAAATGACTGGCGTATGCGCCATTTGTAGTTTCTAGATGAACAAAGACTTCTTTTTCCGCAAATTGATCAATCGCTTGCTGCACTTTTCCTTTAACAATTCCTTCCATCAGACAAGACTCCTCCCGTCAAACTATCTCTCGTTCAACGATACTCAATATCCTCCCCTGCGTCAAAAGATGTACTTATTTCGCCACTTTCTCTTTTTCCTTGATCTTATTTTCCATACGTTCTCTATCACGCTCAAGGATTGGCTTCAAGTAATGACCTGTATGGGATTTTTTGTTGTCAGCTACTTGTTCAGGGGTTCCTGTAGCGATAACTTGGCCACCCTTATCCCCGCCTTCTGGACCAAGGTCAAGAATGTGATCGGCTGCTTTAATAACATCGAGATTATGTTCGATGATCAAAACAGAATCACCATTGTCGACCAGCCGCTGTAATACATCCAAGAGTCGTGCGATATCATCAACATGCAGACCGGTCGTCGGCTCGTCCAGGATATAAAACGATTTCCCAGTGGAGCGGCGGTGGAGCTCACTTGCCAGCTTGACACGCTGCGCTTCCCCGCCTGACAAGGTTGTCGCCGGCTGACCAAGCTTGACATAGCCTAGTCCGACATCGAAAATAGTTTGAAGCTTGCGGCGGATTTTCGGGATGTTTGAGAAAAAGTCGAGCGCTACTTCAATCGTCATATCCAGAACGTCGGCAATATTTTTGCCTTTATATTTAACTTCAAGAGTTTCCCGGTTATAGCGTTTCCCATGACATACTTCACATGGTACATAGACATCAGGGAGGAAGTGCATTTCGATTTTGATAATACCATCGCCCCGGCATGCTTCACAACGGCCGCCTTTAACGTTGAAACTGAAACGTCCTTTTTTATAGCCGCGAATTTTCGCCTCATTGGTCTGGGCAAAAACATCGCGAATGTCATCAAAAACCCCAGTATAAGTAGCCGGGTTGGACCGTGGCGTACGCCCAATCGGTGACTGGTCGATGTCGATCACCTTTTCCAGGTGTTCCATGCCTTTTAGCTCTTTATGCTTACCAGGTTTATGCTTTGCCCGGTTCAGTTTCATCGCCAGTGATTTATATAAAATTTCATTGATCAACGTACTTTTTCCTGAACCGGATACGCCTGTAACCGCTGTAAAGAGTCCGAGAGGTATTTTTGCATCGACTTTTTTCAAATTGTTCTCTTCTGCTTTTTTGATTTCCAGATAACGGCCGTCCGGCTTTCTTCGTTCATATGGTAACGGGATGAATTTTTTCCCGGATAAATATTGCCCGGTCAATGACTTGCGATCCCGCATTACCTGTTTGGGTGTCCCCTGAGAAACAATCTCTCCCCCATGGACCCCGGCACCTGGACCAATATCGATCAAATGATCGGCAGCAAGCATGGTATCTTCATCATGCTCCACTACAATCAGGGTGTTATCAAGGTCACGCATCCGCTGTAAGGTAGAGATCAGCCGGTCATTATCACGTTGATGGAGACCGATTGAAGGCTCATCAAGAACATATAATACCCCTGTCAATGCAGATCCGATTTGTGTGGCCAGTCGAATCCGTTGTGCTTCACCGCCGGAAAGCGTACCGGCAGAACGGGACAGCGTCAAATAATCAAGCCCGACATTGATGAGGAACGTTAATCGCTCACAGATTTCTTTCAAAATCATCCGGGCGATTTTTTCTTCTTTCTCGGTAAGCTCGAGCCCCTCGAAGAAATTCTTCGCTTCTGTTACTGCAAAATCGACAGTATGGCCGATATGCTTGCCGTTGATCAGCACCGACAACGCTTCTTCTTTCAAGCGGTGCCCTTTACACTTCGGACATGGCTTCTGTGCCATGTACTTTTCCATTTGCTCACGGACCCAATCCGAGGTGGTTTCCTTATAACGGCGGGCAATGTTGGTTAATACACCTTCAAAATATATTTTATTTTCCCGCACCCTGCCGAAATCATTTTCATAACGGAAATAGACTTTCTCTTTTCCACTGCCATGAAGGATTTTGTCCATTTGGTGTTTCGGAATATCTTTAACAGGAACATCCATATCGATTCCATAATGAGTGCAGACACTTTCAAGTAGTTGGGGATAATATTGAGAACTTGTCGGTTCCCAGGCGGTGATTGCGTGTTCCCGAAGTGTCTTCGTCCAATCCGGAATAACCAGATCCATGTCTACTTCCAGCTGTGTTCCAAGCCCGTCACATCGCTGGCAGGCACCGAAAGGGCTGTTGAAGGAAAACATGCGTGGTTCCAATTCACCAATGGAAAATCCGCAAATCGGGCAGGCATGATGTTCGCTGAATAACAATTCTTCCTCCCCAATCACATCGACAATCACTTGTCCATCGCCGAGACGAAGTGCTGTTTCAAGTGAATCAGACAGGCGGGACGCGATGCCCTCTTTTACGACAATCCGGTCGACGACTACTTCAATGGAATGCTTTTTATTTTTATCTAAATTGAATTCCTCGGAAATCTCGCGCATTTCTCCATCAACTCGAAGTCGAACATAACCTTCCTGCTGGAGGTTTTCGAATACTTTTACATGTTCCCCCTTTTTTCCGGAAACGACTGGAGCCATAATTTGCAGCTTTGTGCGGTGTTCATACTCCATGATCCGGTCAACCATCTGCTGGACCGTCTGGGAACTAATTTCGATATTATGTTTCGGACAGGTAGGGCGTCCGATACGAGCAAATAACAAACGTAAATAGTCATAAATCTCTGTCACCGTTCCAACGGTCGATCTTGGGTTTCTGCTTGTCGTTTTCTGGTCAATCGAAATTGCAGGCGACAAACCTTCGATGGCATCAACATCAGGTTTGTCCATCTGACCAAGGAACTGACGCGCATAGGCAGATAGAGACTCGACGTAACGGCGCTGTCCCTCGGCATAGACGGTATCAAAGGCCAGGGAAGACTTCCCTGACCCTGACAAACCAGTCAAAACGACAAGTTTATTTTTAGGAATTTCCACATCGATATTTTTAAGGTTATGGGCTCTTGCCCCTTTGATACTTATAGATTTGCTGGCCATATGCCATCATCCTTCCGCTTTAAGTTCCAGAAGTACGTCACGAAGCTCGGCGGCCCGTTCGAAATCGAGATCGCGAGCTGCTTTCTTCATTTCTTTTTCCATGTTCTCGATCATCTTTTCCCGCTCTTTCTTTGTCATCTCTTTTGGCTTCGGTGTGGTTTCATAGTTTTCTTCATCTTCAGCAGCCATGGTCGCGCGGATGACATCACGCACTTCTTTTTTAATCGTAGTTGGGGTGATTCCATGTTCTTCGTTGAAAGCTATCTGCTTTTCTCTTCGTCGCTGTGTTTCTTCCATTGCCATGCCCATCGAGTCGGTAATTTTATCGGCATACATGATCACACGGCCGTTTTCATTACGCGCCGCTCGTCCTGACGTCTGAACTAATGAACGATGGGAACGCAGGAAGCCTTCTTTATCTGCATCAAGGATAGCAACAAGGGAAACTTCTGGAATGTCAAGCCCTTCACGAAGCAGGTTAATCCCTACTAGGACGTCGTATTTACCAAGCCGCAGGTCACGAATGATTTCAATTCGTTCCAATGTCTTGATTTCCGAATGCAGGTAAGCTACTTTGATTCCGAGTTCCTTCAAATAATCCGTCAGGTCTTCCGACATCTTTTTCGTAAGGGTAGTAACCAATACCCGTTCGTCCTTATCGATACGCTTATTGATTTCACCAATCAAGTCATCAATCTGTCCTTTGATTGGACGCACTTCAATCTCCGGATCAAGCAGGCCTGTCGGACGGATGATCTGCTCGACCATTTTCGGTGTATGTTCAAGCTCATAAGGACCAGGTGTCGCTGATACATACATGCTCTGGTTTACTTTGCTTTCAAATTCCTCAAACCTGAGAGGACGGTTATCAAGTGCTGATGGAAGACGGAAGCCGTGGTCGACAAGGACCTGCTTCCTTGCCCTGTCCCCATTATACATTCCGCGAACCTGTGGAAGCGTCACATGCGACTCATCAACCATCACAAGAAAATCTTCCGGGAAATAGTCAATCAACGTATAGGGGGTCGCCCCTTCTTCTCTCAACGTCAGATGGCGGGAATAGTTTTCGATACCGGAACAGAATCCCATCTCCTGCATCATTTCCAAATCATAGTTTGTCCGCTGTTCCAGGCGCTGGGCTTCCAGTAACTTGTTCTCCTCCCGGAACTTCTTCAAGTGCTGTTCTAATTCTTTTTCAATATTCTTAATTGCAATTTTCATCTTTTCCTCGCGGGTTACGAAGTGGGATGCCGGGAAAATAGCTACGTGTTCCCGGTCACCAATAATTTCTCCGGTCAGTACATCTATTTCACGAATCCGGTCGATTTCATCACCAAAGAACTCAACCCGGATCGCATGCTCTTCCCGGGATGCAGGTATGATTTCCACCGAGTCACCCCGGACACGAAAAGTACCGCGCTGGAAATCAATATCGTTCCGTGCATACTGGATATCGACCAAATCACGAAGCAATTCATCACGTTCTTTTTCCATATCTGTACGGATGGAAAGCACCTGGCTGCGATATTCATCCGGATTACCTAGACCATAGATACACGAAACACTTGCCACGATGATGACATCATTCCGCTCAAACAAGGCAGATGTCGCGGAGTGGCGCAGCTTATCGATTTCATCATTGATGCTGGCATCCTTTTCAATAAAAGTATCCGAAGACGGCACATACGCCTCCGGTTGATAATAATCATAATAACTGACAAAATACTCGACTGCATTATTCGGAAAAAACTCCTTGAATTCACTATATAATTGACCAGCCAACGTCTTGTTATGAGCAATGATCAGCGTCGGCTTATTCACTTGCTTAATCACATTCGACATGGTGAACGTCTTCCCGGTACCAGTCGCACCAAGCAAAGTCAGGTGCTTCTCGCCCTCGTTGATCCGTTCTACCAGTTCTTTTATTGCCTGGGGTTGATCCCCTTCTGGTTGATACTGTGAAACAAGCTCGAATTTATTCTCGTTCTCCACAAAGCAACCTCCGTTCCTTGAATATACAACACTAGTTTACCACAATATTATACAATTCTAACATGGATACGAACAAATATTCGATTGAAAAGTCTTTGGAACATATTTCTACCTTCCTATTAGAGTTTTCGACTAAAATTTCATTCCTTACACAAAAAGAAGCGAAAACCCTAGTTTCGGGTATCGCTTCTTTTCTATTTAATATGATTGATCGTACTGATTCACTTCAAACAAATCAATCAGATCAACATCAGGATTTTTGTCCTGGAACCAGCGCAGGGAGAAATCGTTTTTGAATAAAACGAGCGGGTTCCCTTCCCGATCCTGCACTAGCATATTTCGTTCGTCGAACAGTGACTCATCGACCTGACCTTCTTTAAGCCAGCGGGGAATGCGTTCTCCCAGTGGCTGAAGCTCGACTTCAACGTTATATTCGTTTTTCATCCGATATTCGAATACGTCGTATTGCAATTGACCGACGGCTCCAAGGATATAGTCCTCGAATCGATAACGCTTGAACAACTGAATGGCGCCTTCCTGGACGAGCTGCTCAATTCCTTTTTTGAACTGTTTTGATTTCATGACGTTCTTTGCAGTAACTTTTTTGAATTCTTCCGGTGGGAACTGCGGCAGTTCGTCATACTCAAAGTTGGTTTTTCCCGTTAAAATTGTATCGCCGATCCGATAAACGTTCGGGTCGTAGATGCCGATAATGTCGCCGGCATAAGCTTCCTCTATTGTTCCTCTTGAGGAAGCGACAAACTGCTGAGATTGTGCCAGTTTAAAAGTTTTTCCCGTACGTCCCAAGGTTACGTTCATCCCCCGCTCAAACTTTCCAGAGCATATCCGTACAAAAGCGACACGGTCTCGATGTTGGGGATTCATGTTGGCCTGGATTTTGAAAATGAACCCGGAAAACTCCGGATCGTCTGGTGACACGATGCCTTCCGTAGAACGACGTGGCGCCGGGGCAGGTGCCATATCGATGAACGTATCGAAAAAGCCTTCCACCCCAAAAGGTGCTAACGCGCTGCCGAAGAAAACAGGTGTCTGGTCTCCACGCATCACTTTTTCCATGCTGAATTCGTCGCCCGCTTCATCAAGCAGCATTAATTCTTCAAGAGTTTCCTGATAGGTAGGATGTTCGACTAATTCCTGGTGTTCAGGTTTTTCCAAGTCAGAATAAGGAATATATGTTTCTTCCTCGTTGCCACTATAAGAGATGAATTGTTCATGATGGCGGTCGAATACTCCAAGGAACCGCTTGCCCATTCCTGCCGGCCATGTCATCGGGTAGGTTTCAATATCGAGAACTTCCTCGATTTCCTCCATTAATTCAAAAGGCTCTCTACCTTCCCGGTCCAGCTTATTAATAAAAGTGAAGATTGGAATCCCCCGCATTTTACAGACCTTGAACAATTTCAAAGTTTGAGCTTCAATTCCTTTAGTGGCATCGATAATCATGACCACACTGTCCACGGCTGTCAATGTCCGGTACGTATCTTCACTGAAATCTTCGTGGCCCGGGGTATCGAGAATATTCACCTGATAATCCCGATATGGGAAGTTCATTACACTTGAAGTTACAGAAATTCCCCGTTGCTTTTCAATTTCCATCCAATCAGAAGTAGCGAACTTACCGGATTTTTTTCCTTTTACTGTACCAGCTGAGCGAATCAGATTACCGAAGACTAATAATTTTTCAGTCAACGTGGTTTTACCCGCATCCGGGTGAGAGATGATAGCGAAAGTTCGCCGTTTATTCATTTCTTCATTTATACTCATATTTATATCCTCCAATTTATCTTCTCTAAAATTTTCATTCGTTTATGTCAGGCAGGATATAAAATCACATCGGTCTTTTCAACTCCATATTATTATTCCTCGCATAAATAAATCTTTCAATAATATTACTGAAAGCAAAAAAGCCGCTCCCAGCATACATGGCCTGGAGCGGCTTTGTATATGACAACTCCATATCTTGAAAAATAGCACAAAACCGGTGGAAAATCAATCGGCCTTCTGCCCATTCCTTTCAGGTATCTCTCTGTTATGGGGTACAAGTTCGATGTCCATCATCTTCAAAAAAACTTCTTCCAGGTTATGGGCTTGATAAGTCTGATATAAACCAGTAAGTGTATCATCCGCTTTAATTCTGCCATCGCGATATCTACCACATCAATATAACGCACTGCTCTTCCTATCAATGACTCATAGTTGCTTTGCCGTCATCTTCTCCTGTTTCTGTCACCTTCAAAATAGCCACCGCTCCCTTTTGAGCGTGGTTGAACTGATGCGTGACAATCGGATAGCTTCCTTCCTCTGTTACCGTGAATTCCACTACAGCACCTCCACTGGCCGGAAGCATCACAGTTTGCAGTCCTTGGAAGTGGTTATATGGATTGCCATCCATATAGACGTCATCGAAAATGGTCCCCACTACATGGAAAGAGCTGACTTCATTAGGTCCCACGTTGTTAATATACATTCGGATGCGATCTCCAACTTTCGCGAGAAGTGGTTCATCTTTTAGGGAAAAAGTGTCTCCGTTAGTGTTGCGGCCATCTTCGTCAAATGATTTGACTGAAAATACAACCTGGCTTGGTTCCCCATTGGAAAAGTCGTCAAGATTGTTATATTTATACCATTCGTTTTGAATCATGATGAATTCACGATCGATCACATCATCATTTGGATAGCCATCTTTCGGTTTTACGATAATCGTTCCATGCATGCCATTTGCGATGTGGCTCAAAACCGGGCTGGTGCCACAGTGGTACATGAATACCCCAGGTTTCGTAGCAGGAAAACGGAAGGTACCTGTTTCGTCAGGTTCAACATTTGCGAAGTTCTTCGATGGAGCGGTATGAACAGCATGAAAGTCCATACTGTGTGGGATAGCAGGGTCCATATTTTTCAAAGTGAAGTTGATCATATCTCCTTCTTCTACGACGACAACCGGTCCAGGAGCTTCGCCATTGAACGTCCAAGCTTTATAAAAATAATCCTTTTCAATTTCAATATCTGTTATTTGAGCGGTCATTTCGACATTGACTTCATTTTCCCCGACTCGTTCTACTTTCAATGGCACAGGTTCCTGGTTCAAATCCTGATGCGGTTTAATTGCCTCTACTCCCTCACCCGATGCCGCTTCCACTTTTCCACCTGCATCTGTATCACCTTTTTCTGCTGAGTCATTTCCTGACTGGGCACAACCCGCAAACAATCCGAGCAAGAAAAGGAATCCGATCCAAACTGCCAACTTTTTCATTGCATTCACCTCTTTAGTTTTATTTAAGCCCTCTTCATGAAAAGAAGAGGAGATGAATAAGGATTGATGCGGGCCGATAACAAACTTTTTTAATCAAAAGTTTCGAAATTAGTCGGCTCTTTGGTTTCCTCATCTTTTCATCTTAATTTTATCTACATAACTTGCTGGGCAGTGTGATAGGAATCACGCACAATAGGTCAAAATGTGTATACTTCATGGCGTACTTGTGAATGAATTGTAGATAGTGATTCTAATTATTTATTGAGAGTTATCACCTGTTTAGAATGAAACAAATTATCACTAACAAGCTGAGAAATGATTTGCCATCCCTGATATAATAGAACGTAAATAATGCAATCAGTTAGGATGCTCATTATGCAGTCATATTTACTGGAACCGAAGGATATCAAAAAACTTACCGGCAATACCTTTTATACTAGAGGTCTTCGTTATTACAACGGAGGAAAGGTACATGGATTAACTCATAACGCTGCGATTAATTCATGGCGTGCAGTCGTTACAGGTACCGAGGACTACGAAGTTCGCGTGTTTTTCTTTGATGATGACGACCTGGAAGCAAAATGCGAATGCCCTGCTTACAGCAGTTTTTACAGCTGCAAACATATAGCTGCTGTCTTGCTGGCCATCAGGGATCATGCATTGAAGGAATCAGGCTTAAAGGATATTAAAACAGAAACATATGAATCTCAATTCTTACCGATCGATCGCGATCATTTTTCTAAGCGGTTGACAGAAGTATTCGTGCACCAGTCTCAAGAGCAGCAGGCTTTCAATGAGCGCGTGCCTCTGCACGTCCATTATCAGCTTCATCTGCAAACAGCAATGGGAAAAAACATTCTTGGCCTGGAAATGAAGCTTGGCAACAATTATCTATATGTCATTAAAGACTTAGGAGAGTTGCTGGAGCATATTCTTGAGAAAAAGCCTTATGCTATTACCAATAAATTCAGCTACCGGCCGGAAGAACATCGGTTAGAGGAGAATGACCTGGAGATTTTTCAAACGCTTCAAAAAATAGTTCATCAGGAACAGTTCTATAAAGATTCGTACTGGAATCACTCCGCAGAAAAGCGGCGTTTAACCATCCCGCCTGCTTTTGCCGAATCTTTGCTGGACAGGCTGGCTGAACGTGACAGCAGTCTTCATGAGATAAAAGCCAATCATGACCAATGGACGCTGCATGATGAACTTCCTCCGTTCACCATTGAAGTGACAAAGGATAATGAAAACTTTCAGCTTCACCTTTCCGATTTGAAGCAGTATGTATATTTATCTACCTACAGCTTGCTTTACCGTGACGCGGAGTTCTATAAAATTACCGATCAGCAGAAGTCTATTTACGAAAATATCATGAGTGTATTGCCTTATCGCTCAAACGGAAATCATACGATTTCACGTAAATATATGGAACCGGTTCTCTCAGAAGTAATGCCTGCGTTAGAAAAAATTGCAACTGTTTATTATGCCGGACCGGTTAAGGAAACGGTAGTACGTGAACCATTAAAAGCGGAAGTCTACCTCGATATTCATGAAGGTGCCCTCACTGCTGATTTATACTTTAATTACGGTGATTATCAGCTGCGCCCCTTTCTCGCTGCCGAACCGGAAGGGGATAGGATTATACAAAGGAACACCACTGAGGAAAATGCTATTATGCATGTCATTGAAATGAGCGAATTCAAGTTTGATGGCGAACATATCCACCTGACGGATGAAGACGAAATTTTCTACTTCCTTATGGAACAGCTTCCAAGACTAAAACAATTGGCAGATGTTTACCTGTCAGGGGCGGTCAAAAACATGCTCAAGTTTTCGGAAACCGAACTTGTCCCTGCCATTGAAATGTCTCAAGAAGGGAATTGGCTTGATATCGCCTTCTCTATGGATGGAATCACAACCGATGATATTTCCGAAGTGATGAAAGCTGTCATTGAAAAGAAACGATATTATAAATTATCAGAAGGGGCATTACTTGCACTGGACACACCGGCCTTTGACAGGTTTCGAAGGCTCGCGGATGAATTTGAGCTTGAAACCGAAGATATCGATGCCAACCACGTCCAGGTAGCACAAGCCAGAAGTATGCAAGTGGATGAAGTTTTGCATACCACCAAAGAAGAACGCAACGCTGATTTTGATGCTTTGCTCAGCCGTCTGCGGGATCCTTCTACCTATGAAGTCGCGGTACCAGTCAATTTAAATGCTGACTTACGCGACTATCAATTGACTGGGTTCCGATGGATGAAAACGCTGGCTACCTATCGGATGGGGGGCATTCTTGCCGATGATATGGGGTTGGGAAAAACATTGCAGAGCATAACTTTTCTCCTTTCTGAAAAACAAGAAGGGCATATGAAAGAGCCAGCATTGATCGTTGCACCCGCCTCCCTTGTTTTTAACTGGAAAAAAGAAATCGAGCGATTTGCCCCCGCATTTACGGCACAGGCGATATCCGGTGATCCAGAGACCAGACAAAGCCTGCTTGATGCTTCTGAAAAGAATGATATCATCATTACCTCCTATCCGTTATTGCGACAGGACATTTCCGCTTATTCGGATAAGAAGTTCCATACGATGATTTTGGATGAGGCCCAAGCAATTAAAAATGAACAAACCAAAACCGCACAGGCAACACGTTCAATCAAAGCCACCCATCGCTTCGCTCTAAGCGGAACACCGATTGAAAACTCGCTTAACGAATTATGGTCGATATTCCGAACAATTATGCCTGGGTTCTATACAAATAAGAAAAAATTCCTTGCCATGAAACCGGAAAAAATCGCCCAGATTACTCGTCCTTTCATCTTAAGGCGACTGAAAAAAGATGTACTTGAGGAACTTCCCGATAAAATCGAAACGACTCAGTATTCCGAATTAACGAAAGAACAAAAACAGATTTATCTGGCATATCTGGAAAAAATCCAGTCGGAAGTCAAAGAGACGATTGCAACGAAAGGGTTCCAACGCGGTAAGCTGGAAATCCTGGCAGGATTAACACGACTGCGGCAGATTTGTTGTCACCCAGGCCTGTTTCTTGAAAACTACCAGGGTGAATCTGGCAAGCTGACACAATTGAAAGAGCTTGTTACCGAATTGAAAGAGGGAGGACATCGCCTGCTCATTTTCTCTCAATTTTCCAGTATGTTGAAGTTGATGTACAACGAGCTGGAACAGATGGGGGTGGAGGCATTCTATTTAGATGGAAGTACTAAATCGGAAGATCGCCTTGAACAGGTCGACCGATTTAATGATGGAGAAAAAGATGTCTTCTTTATTTCCCTGAAAGCTGGTGGCACCGGCCTGAACCTTACCGGAGCCGACACAGTCATCCTTTACGACTTATGGTGGAATCCAGCAATCGAGGAACAAGCGGCCGGCCGCGCCCATCGTATCGGGCAAAAAAAGGTCGTCCAAGTCATTCGTATGTTGGCAGAAGGCACGATTGAAGAACGTATCCACCAGCTGCAGCAGAAAAAACGGGACCTCGTTGATCAAATTATACAACCAGGTGAAACCATGCTGACCAGCCTCAAAGAAGACGAAATACGCCAGCTACTGGATATGTAAAACACTTTTATTTGAAATGCAACCTTACTAAAACCAAAAAAACTAAGAAAAGCCTGGAGTAATTTAACTACTCCAGGCTTTTTAATGACTGAACGGCTTACAAGCAGTGTTCAGGCTTTCTTAATATGACGTTTTTTCAGTTTGAACCAATAACCGCCAAGTACACTGGCTCCAACCATCATGGTAAGCGTCGAAACAATCATATGGATGGATGAGAGTAAGACCGTATTCTTTGTTACAACAATCATAATGCCGACTACGGCATTCAATAGAATAAAAATCATATAAGCCCAGGCTAATGTCAGATGATAACGGAATTTCGATGAATAAATCAAAAACCATAAAGCAGCTACAAACACGATGACGGTAGCCACCCAATGTAAGGAATAGATCACGTTAGCGATACTTTCGCTTGTAATTAAATATTCATGGGCCGGGATATCCAAGATTACATTGGATGCACGACTGTGCTTAAAAAAAGCACCCAGCACAGTTTGAAAAATATAAAACAGGAATCCTACGGTAAAAGCTTTATAACTCATCGCAACTGCTTCTCTATGATGAGGCTCTACTGGAGATTCACGTTCATGCAGACTGTAGCTCAACAACACCATCGTCACAAGGAGCAGCTGACTGAACATGACATCGAATGTAGAAAAGCCGGGAGGGGTCCCTAATAATACATTAAGACCGCCTATAACAGATTGGAAGATCAATAATCCAAAACTAAGCATAGATAACCATCGTACTGCTTTTGATTGACGGTTTGTAATAAAGGCACCAACCGCGTTAATCAAGATGACAACACCCAGAAGAGTAGTGAAAATTCGATGAGAATATTCAATCACGACGTGATAATCAGTAAAAACTGGTATCAGGGAGCCATTACAGAACGGCCAGTCCGCTCCACAAGCATCTCCGGATTCTGTGGCAACGACCAGGTTGCCTAATATTAAAGCGAGAAAAGTAAAAACAACGGTAAAAATTGAAAATTTTCGCATCAGCTTATCCCTCTATTTCAGTCGAATGAACTCGATGACCAATTACATAACTATACGAATCATATCATGATATTCTACCATATAAGAAGCAATTAGACATATTTCGCCCATGAACATTTTGTGAACCTACTGTTTTATCGTATCACTCAAGGGTAAATTTTAACCAAAAGGAGGAGTTTACATGTTTAAAGCTTATCTATTCGATGCTTATGGTACCTTGTTTGATGTTCATTCTGTCACGGAAAAACTGGAAGAAGTTTACCCCGAAAAAGGCCATGATGTCAGTCAGGAATGGCGAAAAAGACAAGTGCATTATTTTATGATCCGCCAACTGATCGATAGTTATCAGCCTTTCGATCAAATCACCCGACACTCCCTTATCGACGCTTTAGAATTTAATCAGGCAGAATATGATACGGGGAGATTGGAAGAATTGATGGAAGCTTATCGGCATCTAAAGCCGTTTGAAGAGGTGAAGCGTCTTACCACAAATTTACCTGACCATCGTTTGACGATATTTTCGAATGGTACCAACGATATGCTCCTTCCATTACTAAAAAATAATCAGCTTGATCAAACTTTTTCTATTTTAAGTGCAGATGAACCAAAGATATATAAGCCCGATCCAAAAGCTTACGCATTTGCCCACCGACAATTGGAAATAGCAGATCCAAAAGAGATTTTATTCCTCTCAAGCAATCCTTGGGACATTGCAGGCGCTAAAAACTACGGATTCTCAACTGCCTGGGTAAACAGAAGCCAGCAAAAGTGGCCTTCTTTAGGTATACAGCCCGATTTTATCTACCAGGACCTGAATGAATTACCATAAAACCAGAAGCCCCAGTCACTATGACTGAGGCTTTCCTTATTTCGCTTTTCTTGCCGCTCGCTGTAATGGATCCCATACTCCGTTAAAAGGAGGTGCATAAGAAAGGTCAAGATCAAGCAGATCTTCTGTTGTCATTTCGTGGAATAAGGCTGTCGCTAACACATCGATCCGTTTATCAACACCTTCGCCTCCAACAATCTGTACCCCCAGCACCTGCATATTTTCCTTATGATAAGTCAGTTTCAGTGTCATTTTTTCCGAACCCGGATAATAGCCTGCCCTATCGGTCGCTTTAATGGTTACACTGTGACAGGGAATGTCCATTTGTTGAGCTTCTGACTCAGAAATACCAGTCCTGCCCAGGTTCAAATCACAAAATTTGATAATCGACGACCCTACGACTCCTTTAAACGCTTTCGTTCGACCGGCCATATTCAACCCTGCAATCCCACCTTGTTTATTAGCATGAGTGCCTAGCGGAATATAGTCATCTTTTTTCTTGATCCGGTGGAACTGGGTAGCACAGTCACCTGCCGCATATATATCCTTGATGTTCGTTTCCATATAAGCGTTGACTTGTATGGCGTCCTTAATAGTCAAGTAGAGGCCGGTGCCTCTTAAGAAAGAAGTGTTCGGTGCTACACCTACAGCCACCAGCACAAGATCCGTGTCATAGGATCCCTTATCTGTCACAACTTTTTCCACTTTGTCTGTCCCCTCGAATCCTTCGACGTTTTCTCCTAAATTTAATTGTATATGCTGCTTTTCTGCTTCTTCGTGGATATGAGCAGCCATATCTTCATCGAAAATTTTAGCCAGCTGGCTGCCACGTTCGATAATTCTTACATTTTTATTCAGGTGGACAAAGCTTTCTGCCATTTCAAGTCCGATATACCCTCCACCGATTATGGTCACGTTATTAATGTCCTTCCCCATATACTCCATAATCCTCTCGGCATCCGGAATGGTTTTCAACTGATAAACTCCCGGCAGTTCCACTCCTTCCCATGGAGGACACACAGGACTGGCTCCGGTTGCTACCAATAATCGATCATAGCTTTCCTGAAAAGGTTCATCTGTATCCAGATTAGTACCATGAACTACTTTTTGTTCACAATCAACACGGGTAACCTCGTGCCTTGTTCTTGCATCGATTCCATACTTTTCCCGAAATGTCTCAGGTGTTCTGGCAATCAAATCATCTGTAGAACCCACTTCACCGCCAATAGCATAAGGCAGACCGCATTGGCCATAAGAATAAATGCTTCCTTTCTCAAAGGTCACAATTTCGTGATTGTCACTGTTTCTTACAATTTGCATGGCCGCACTCATCCCGGCGGCGTCCCCTCCTATAATGACATATTTCATCTATCTATCCCTCCTATAATAAGCGGTCATTCTATCTATTTCCTTTTGTAAAATTAATGGCAAATTATAACTGGGTGCCACACTGGTCAGTTGTTCCCCTGTAATCGGGTGGGGAAAAGATAGTGTTGCCGCATGCAATGCCTGCCGATCATAGCCATCCTTCTTATTTCCATACAGGCGATCACCCGCAACAGGGTGACCAATATGACTCATATGTACACGGATCTGATGCGTCCTTCCGGTTTGAAGCTTCAGTTTCACAAGGCTGACATTTTGCTGGGTATCATAGTTGAGAACCTTATACTCAGTAACAGCCTTTTGCCCGCCTGGTGATACTCGCTTTCTTGTCGGATGGTGGCGGTCTTTACCTATTGGCTTGTCAATTACTCCTTCACTGCGTTTAAGCTGCCCATGTACGATGGCAAGGTACGTGCGGCTGATGCTTCTTTGTTCCAGATAGCGATCCAGTGTGGCACCAGCCAGTGCATGCTTGGCGAACAGCACAGCACCGGAAGTTTCTCGATCCAGACGATGGATATGCCTTACCTTAGTCAGTACCCTATTTTCCTGAAAATAAAAAGCTACACGATTCGCCAAGGTTCCTGTCTGTCCAGGTACATTCGGATGCGTATCTATACCCGCGGGTTTATTCACGACAAGCAGATGATCATCTTCCAATAGGACATCCAGCTTTTTATTGTCAGGTACAATCCCGTAATCCTCTGCTTGAAATAATCGTATTTGAAGGATTTCTCCGCCTTGAAGGACCCTTGACCAGGACACGGTTTGACCGTTTACAATTACATCTTTATTCATCCGGAAGTGATGAAGCATTTTTTTAGGAATCTTTAAATTTTCTTTTAAAATTTGTTCGATCTTTTTGTTTTTCCATTCTTCAGGAACAATGATTTCACACCATTCTCCCGCCTTCGTCATTTGCATAAGCTACCAACTTTCTACTTAATTAATCTATAAAACTTTTTTCTTAATTATCAGAAATCCTGTTTATTTCACTGTAGACAGGTTATCTTATCTATGTATCATACTAAAGGAGGTATTATGATGAGTCATGAGAAGTATTCAACAGTAATTGAAACATTGCACGAATGTATGGAGGCATGTAACCATTGCTTTATTTCCTGTCTCGGTGAGGAACATGTAAAAGAAATGGCCGAATGTATTCGCCTTGACCGCGAATGTGCTGATATTTGCTCTCTATTTGAACAATCCTTGACCCGTGACACCCCTTATGTCCAAGAGCTTGCCCAATTATGTGCAAAAGCATGCCGTGACTGTGGTGAAGAATGTGCGAAGCATGATCACGACCATTGCCAAAAATGTGCAGAGGCTTGCCGCAAGTGTGCAGATGAATGTGAAAAGCTGATTGCATAATACAATAGCTTAGAAACACTTGGCTTATCGCCAAGTTCTTATGGCGAAAGCCTAAATGTTTATTATACTTTAATCCTTTTACAAAGTTAAACATTCTTAAAGTATGAAAAAAGCTGTCATTGAAAAGTTTATCGCTTTTCTAATGACAGCTTTTTTGTAATTATTTTGAAGAGAAGAGACTGGCAAACCACTGGAATATAGCATCCTTCCAGGAAGAATTTTCTTCTGAATCGTTTTCTTCCGTTTTTACAGGCTCTCCATTCGATGCTTGTACTACATCCAATTTGCCTGTCGTCAGTATTTCATCGTCAGACTCAATCAGTAAATAGCCCTTTCTTGTTACTTGTTCCGTAATCTCCGAATTGTTTTCTTTGGTATAAGCCAGCGGTTCTGGCAATTCATACTCTTCTCCATTTGTCTTATATGTCTTTCCAGCAGGAATAGAAGAAGTTTCGTAATTTTCAAAGCCATAGTCAAATAATTTTCCGGCTTCCGTATAAGCATGTTCTGCATTGTTCGCTTTCAGAATGACAGCAATTAATTCCATCCCATCACGTTCTGCGGACCCTACCAGTGTATGGCCTGATTTTGAAACCCAGCCGGTTTTTACTCCGGTTGCATCATCATATCTCCAAAGCAGACGATTATGATTGATGATGGTTGTCTCCCATTCTTCGCCTTTCCAGTCTAACTCCTTCGTGCCCACTATTTCCTTAAACGTCTCATTTTTCATCGCGTATTTTGTGATCTTCGCCATATCCTCTGCCGTAACGTAGTGGTCATCATCATAAAGCCCATGCGGATTCGTGAAGTTAGAATTCTTAACCCCAGCTTTTTCTTCAGCAAAAGCATTCATCACTTGTGTAAAGTTTTCCACACTGCCGGCCAGGTGTTCAGCAATAGCCACGCCTGCATCATTCCCTGAGTTCATCAACAGTCCCTGAACTAATTTCTTAAGCGGTACTTCTTCTCCTTCTTCTAAATATACCCTGGTACCGTCTGCATTCCTCGCCTCTTCACTAATAATTACTTTATCCTCCAGGTTTCCTTGTTCAATAGCAATAATACCTGTAAGGATTTTCGTAATACTTGCCGGGTACATCTTCTTTTCCCTGTTTTTTTCGTATAATACTTGGCCGCTTTCCCCATCTATCAAAATAGCAGCCTCACTTTGGATGGATAAGTTTTCGCTTTTTTCTGCAAAGCCTGTCTGTGGAGTATAGGCAGCCAGTAATAGAACGATAATTAATATAATCTTAATTCGTTTTATCATCTTATTTCCTCCAGCATATCTAATAGTTGTCTGACTTTTTCTTTCTCGATTATAAACGAAGATTCCTTAATTGAAAAAGGAAGATGCAGGAAGTTTATTTATAACAAGAATCCTTTTACTTTTCTGCATAAAATCTCGATACAAATCAGTTATATTTACCCTGTATGAATTTTTTTACTCTTTGGTTCTGTGAAATGTTGTTGTTAATTTTTTAGGATATTTGTCCCATAAACGTGCCGAAAAGTCGAAGACTTTATTTCGAGATACTTTGGGATCCGTTGTCGAATTCGGGGTAAGGGCGGCTGGGAACCGGTTCGCTTTCTAGCTTCATCGCCTAGACACTCGCGACATAAGCAGTCCATCAACGGGAAGAAAGACCACTTCCCTTTTTCCGCCCCTCCCCACCGTTACTAACGTAACGGAAAACAACTTTGTAAAAGAATTTAATGGAGGATTTAGTCATGATTAAAAAATTATTTCTTATAACTAGTATCAGCACAGCAATTATCCTGACCGGATGCAGCCAAAATGATGAAAGCCAGCCAGATGGAGAAACACAAAAGGAGAACACAGAACAAACTGACAAACAGGAAAACCAGGAGAAAACTGGAGATTTATCTGACTTCCTACAGTCTTTTGAAGGAACTGTCAATCATGTTCATGGGATCGGCTACATACACCCTGATGCCGGGATGGCATTCGCCACCCATAGCGGACTGAAATTTTATCAAGATGGGGATTGGGTGGAAACAAAAGAACAATTTAATGATTATATGGGTTTCACAGCGGTGGATAATGGTTTTTATACATCGGGCCATCCCGGTAAAGACTCCGATCTCCCTAATCCCCTTGGATTAAAGAAGAGCACTGATGGCGGTCAAACCTTGGAGGATTTAGGCTTTGAAGGGGAAAGTGATTTTCATACGATGGGAGTCGGTTATAATAACCACGCCATTTACCTGGTGAATATCCAGCCCAATTCTGAATTGGATGCTGGTTTCTATCGGAGCCTTGATGATGGAGAAACGTGGGAAGCCATTGAGGCTGCGGGTATAAGCACAAGTCCGTTCGCTTTGGCTGTTCACCCAACAGATAAAAATGTCGTTGCTGCCTCTACTCAAAATGGAATATACCTAAGTAAAGACGGCGGGCAGACTTTTGAACCTGTCAAAGAAAATACCCAGGGTACTGCATTATATTTTGAAGAAGAACGTTTATACTTTGCAACATATTCGTCTGAGCCCAAACTGGAGTCTATTAATCTGAAAGATACGACAGCCGATACGTTGTCCTTGCCTGAAATCGGAAACCAAGCCATCTTATACGTGGCAAAAAATCCAGATAATGAAGACGAAATCACGCTTCTTTCCAGTGACGGGGAGAAAGAAAATGCCTTTATCTCTACAGACGAGGGAGAGAACTGGAAGCAGATTCTTGATCAAGGAAAAACGATTTCGAAGTGATATAACTGTCATATAAAAACACGTTTCTTCTTTTACCCTACGAGGTACATTTATTATATAAGAAGATGTTTCATCTTATATAAGGAGGTATTGTAAATGGCAGCAAAAGTACAGCCGACAGTTGCTGAAGAGAAACGTAAACAGGACGATGTGGAGGTACTTGATGTACGGACTGAAGAAGAAGTGGAAGCAGGTATGATTCCAGGTGCCATTCACATCCCGTTAGATGAAGTAGAGAACAAAATGGACAAGTTAAATCAGGATAAAGAGTATATCACCGTCTGTGCTTCCGGGAAAAGAAGTGACCAGGCCGCTGACCTATTGAATGAACAAGGCTATCAGGCAAAGACACTCGACGGAGGCATGCACGAATGGAACGGTGAAGTTACTCAATAACCATGGGAAGACAAACGAACAATAGATACATCAGCAAAACTACATATAATTCCCATACCCTTTACCTGGAGGGTATACTTATATAGGGGGGGATTCATTATGGATAATAAGCAAACAAATACGATTAAACGAAGGTATAATCGTATTTCAGGGGTATTTGATTTGATGGACCGGATGATTCGGGAGAAATGGCGGAAGGAACTTCTAGAACATGCGAGTGGAAAAGTGTTAGAAGTAGGAGTTGGAACTGGAGTTAATCTTAAATACTATCCCGGTCACGTGGAAGTGACAGGGATTGACTTCAGCCCTATGATGTTAAAAAAAGCTCGTGAAAAAGCAGATAATCTGCCTCTATCATTTGAGCTTATGGAAATGGACGCCCAGCAGATGAATTTAGCTGATAATACATTTGATACGGTGGTCTCCACCTGTGTCTTTTGTTCTGTCCCTGATCCAATTCAGGGTTTAAAGGAAATACGCCGGGTTACGAAGCCTAAGGGGAAAATCATCATGCTGGAACATATGCGCAGTGATAATGAAATAATAGGCAAAGCAATGGATGTGCTGAACCCAATTGGCCTCCATATCGTCGGAGCTAATATCAATCGGAAAACAATGGACAATATTAAGCAGGCAGGTTTAAAAGTGGTGAAAGAAGATTACTTAATGGCTTCAATCATGCGACGCCTGATCCTCTCACCTAATAAAGACGAGAATGAATAAATGAAGGCTGTGGAGGACTCATCCTCACACAGCCTAAAATAACAATTAAGCTTTTAACAGTTTGGCATTTATAGCAACGATGACAGTGCTTAGGCTCATCAGAACTGCCCCGACAGCTGGGCTCAACAACAAGCCCATAAATGCCAGTGCCCCAGCAGCAAGCGGGATGGCCACAATATTATATCCCGCTGCCCACCATAAGTTTTGCAGCATTTTCCGGTACGTCTTCTTCGATAGATCCATGATACTGACAACATCCTTTGGATTACTTTTTACAAGGACGACATCAGCTGTTTCCATCGCAACATCGGTTCCGCTGCCGATTGCAATCCCTAAATCGGCTGTAGCAAGTGACGGGGCATCATTGACCCCATCTCCTGTCATTGCTACTTTCCAGCCTTTCTGCTGGATCTTTTTGATCTGATCCGATTTATTGTGAGGAAGTACTTCAGCATAAACCTCCTCAATACCTAGTTGATCCGCTACCCAGTCAGCTACTTTTTGGTTGTCTCCTGTTAACATGATAGGATGGATATCCATTTCCTTGAGTTTTTCGACGGCTTCCTTGGCAGAATCACGAACCATATCAGCTAATGCGATCATCCCGATAAGCTCATCATCTACAAGGACAAAAACTACTGTCTTACCTTTTTCAGATAAAGAATTAAATTGGTCTTTATCGTATTCAAACGAACGCTCATTGACATAGCCAGGGCTGACGACCAGTACTTCTTTTCCTTCTACTCTTCCTTTCAATCCTTTACCTGTCATGGATTCAAAATCTGATACTTCTTTCAGATTCAGTTCCCGTTCCTCTGCTTTATGGAGTACCCCTTCTGCCAGCGGGTGCTCGGAGTTTTGTTCAGCGCTGGCTGCCCAAAGCAGAACATCATTTTCATTATTGGATCCGGCAGGGATAATATCGGTTACTCCGAACTCACCTTTTGTCAATGTTCCAGTTTTATCAAATACAACAGCATTCAGTTCCCGAGCACCTTCAAAGTTGGTTCTGTTTCTGATCAGCAGGCCTTTTTGGGCAGAAATAGATGTCGAGACGGCAACAACCAATGGTGCAGCAAGTCCAAGTGCATGTGGACAAGTGATGACCATAACCGTTACCATTCGCTCTAATGCCACGTCAAAGGCGTATCCCAGCGCAAGCCAAATGAACAATGTTCCGAACCCTGCTGCCAACGCAATATAGAACAGCCATTTCGCTGCACGGTTCGCTAAATCCTGGGTTCTTGATTTAGAATCCTGTGCTTCTTTTACCAATGTGATGACCTGGGATAAATAGGTATCATCACCCGTCTTCTTGACTTCAATCGTCAGCGAGCCTTCCTGGTTGACTGCACCCCCGATCACCTCTTCATCTGGATTCTTTTCTACGGGCATCGATTCTCCCGTCAGCATGGACTCATCAATTGCTGATTTCCCTTCAAGAATAACACCATCGACCGGTATTTTTTCACCAGGTTTCACTAATACGCGATCGCCTGTTTGCAGTTCTGAAACAGCTATATCTTCTGTTTCACCATTCTCCTTCACTCTGTGTGCTTCATTCGGCATCAGCTTGACCAGTTCCTCCAGCGCATTGGACGCTCCCATAATTGACCGCATCTCAATCCAATGACCAAGAAGCATGATATCAATTAATGTAGCGAGCTCCCAGAAAAAGTTCTTTCCGCTCCATCCGAAGACTACTAATGAACTGTAGCCATAAGCGACGAAAATCGCTAACCCTATCAATGTCATCATGCCTGGATTTTTTTGCTTCAATTCACTGATGGCTCCTATCAGGAAAGGCCAGCCTCCATAGAAAAATACAATAGTAGAAAGCCCAAACAAGATCCATTGATCAAATGGAAATCTCCAATCCACCTCCATGAAGTCCTGAATCATCGGCGAGAGAAGCAAGATTGGAATCGTCAGAATCAGTGAAATGTAAAATCGTTTCTTAAAATCAGCAACCATATCCCCATGATCGTGGTCATGATGATCATGACCACCACCATGATTATGCTGCTCATGTTCTTCATGGGCATCGTGATGACCGGTTGCCGTATGTTCATCTCTCTCATGTGCCTGAGTATGTTCTTTATGGTTATTACTTTTATGATTATGATGTTCGCGCTTATCAGCCATCATGATTCTCCTTTCTCTTTTATTCTTCTAATTTACGTTTTAAGCGATCATATTCTTCTTCTGAAATTTCTCCTATTGCTAATCTATCTTTCAATGTTTCAAATGATTTATTACCAGATGATGAACGAGTAGTAGTGTTACGAGACCCTGGTTTCATTATCCATACAAAAATGGCAATGATGGCGATAATGATAATAATCCAGATAAATCCAAAGCCAAGAAAACCACCCATTCCTCCGCTTATTCCACCGCCACCCATCATAACTAACACTCCTTTTAATATATTTCCCAGTATACCCATTCCACGGAAGGTATTATTCTAACCATAAAATACTATTAAAAAAAGACAGTCGAGTCATCAACTGTCTTCTTTATCTAAAAAGTTACGAGGAAGGTACCATACCCCTCCCCGATTAAAAGTTATTCATCATTCCTCTGTTGTAATTGCCCGGGCCATTTTGCCCGTGGCAACCCTGATACATTCCCTCCAATTGAGAATCGTCAAAGTTTGGGTGCATTTGTTTCATAAAAGGGAGCATTTCTTCAAAGCTTCCCTGCCAAAATCCCTCACCTTGTAACGGCTCATCCCCGTCAGCCAGTACGATATTTCCAAACCCTAACACTAAAGCAGCTGTAGCTATCCCTGCCAACAACTTTCGCTTCACAACCATCCCTCCTTTCTTACTTTTTACTTTACCCATTAATTATGGAGAAATGGTTGAGAGGATGTTACAAATCCTTTAACTTTTTGTAGACTGGACCCATTTATAACCTACTCCCCACACCGTCTGGAAGTAGTCGTCGATTGGGAAATCAGAGTTTCTTATTTTCTCCCGCATATTACGGACGTGGGAGTCAATTGTTCTTCCTTCTGTATCGGAATCAAACCCCCAAATCAGTTCGATTAACTGATGACGGTCATAAACGCGATTCGGATGATTCATCATGTATCCAATAACCGCGAACTCTTTCGGTGTCAACTTGATAGGTTTACCCCTATAAGTAAGCTGATGGTTATCTCCATCCCAGATCAAACCATCTGTTTCGACAGTATTTTCTTTTACTGTTCTTCTCAACAAAGCTTCCATTCTGGCAATCAATTCATCAGCATCGAATGGCTTGGTAATGTAATCATCGGCTCCTAGCTTCAAACCCTTAACGATATCCTCTTTTTGCTCCCTTGCTGTAACCATAATGATAGGAACTTTTGAGATTTCCCGTATAGATTGACATACTTCCCATCCGCTCATTCCTGGCATCATGATATCTAGCAGCACGATATCAAATGATCCTATTTTCACCTTTTCCACTGCTTCTTCGCCAGATACTGCCTTTTCACATCGAAAACCCTCGGGCTCCAGGTATAGTCGGATCAAGTCGATCATCCGCTGTTCATCATCTACTAATAAAGCTTTAACCATTATTTTCACCTCCTGGAAGATCTATAATAAAAGTTGTTCCATTACCCAGGCTGCTCTCAACGCTAATTTGTCCACTATGGAGACGGATGATTTCTTTCACGATGGCTAATCCTAATCCCGAGCCACCACTCGCCCGTGAACGAGATTTATCAACCCGGTATAATCGGTCAAAAATGAACGGCAGCTCCTCAGAAGGAATCCCGCTCCCTTCATCCCTTACTTTCACAACTGCACGCCCCTCTTTCTTGTTGGAACTAACTTGAATCGTTCCACCCGCTGTTGAATGCTTCAAGGCATTATCCAGTAAGTTGAGAATGACCTGTTGAAAGCGTTCCGGGTCTACCCAGCCTTCTACTTCTTCCGGGCATTCCAGCTCAAGTCTCACCTCTTTTTCTTCAAATACAGGATGAAGACGATTAATGACTTTGTCCAAAGAATCACATAACTTCACCTGTTCTGGTAAGATAGAAAATTGATTTTGATCCATTTTAGCCAAGGCAAACAAGTTTTTCACCAGCATTGTCAGTTGTTCAGATTCTTCTTTTATGATCTTCAAGTAATGTTCTCGGTCTTTTGACGTCAAACTGCTTCTCGAAGCGATATCCGCATACCCTTTTATATAGGTGAGCGGTGTACGTAATTCATGAGCGATATTAGCAAGAAAATCATTGCGTTCATTTTTCAAGTGCTCTAAATCCCTGGCTAATGTCTGAATCGCGACAGCAAGTTCGCCTAATTCATCTTTTCTTTTTGTCATTTCCAGTGATATATTAGTTTCTCCCATGCTCATTCGCTCGGTTGTCTGTTTCAAATGAAGCAACGGTAAAGTAAGGAATCGGGTTAAGATAAATAGAGTGATGATTGTCAATAAAACAGTAAACAAACCAATAATGATAAATTGTCTGGTCAGCTCATGCACTACTTGCTGGACAGAATCAGAAGGTGAAAACATATAAACATGCCCCATCATTTCTCCTTCAACGACAATCGGAGATAATGTAGCAATATACGGTGCAGATCTCCACTTTTCTTCAATGACTCTTCCAATATGCCTTGTATTCTGATAATCATTGTCTTTAATCAAATGAGTGATTTCATCTGTGGCAGCTGTAGATTTAGAGAGGATTTCCCCTTCATTATTAGTGATGATGACATCTGTAGCGGCCTCTGTTTCCATCAATGCTACATGATTCAAAGTAATATCATCGAAGCTTTTCTCCAGTACATCCCTGTGGCTATTCCCACGTGCGAGCAGCCCATCCAATACCTCATCCACTTGATCAGAGACAAGATTAGTATAGAGGACAGAAAAGAGCAATACTTCAACAATCACAATAAATATAAAAAATATCGATGCGACTTTCCAGGATAATTTATTCAGCATAATACCAGCCTCAATTCATTTACCAGTAAGTCAATGTATCTAAAATACCGACAAGGATTAGAAGAATACCAGCTACCCTTTGGACAATGACCCCCGCATGCCGTCCTTTTCTTAACAGGTTACCACTTAAACCAAAATAAGCAATTAACCCAATAAATAGCAGCAAGGGGATCGAAGTCCCTAATCCGAAAATTGTTGGCATGATTGCCCCATAAGAGGTCGCCACTACAATTGGCATCAACGTAAGGAAAAACAATACGAACATCGTAGGACAAAAAGCTAACGTAAAGCCTGCACCAAGAAAAAAACTTCCCCAATGTGATGGATTCGACTTCAAACGGTCCGGAACTTTAAATAAAGTAATCGTTTTGCGAAATTTTATCCATCCCATCAAAAATACGCCGATCAAAACCAACAAAGGTCCAATCGCTTTCCTAATCCAAGGGAACATAGCCTGGAGTTCCTGGAAGATATCCCTGCCGAGCCACCAAAACAGGAACCCCAACCCAGAGAAAACGATGATTTTTCCCAACAGGAACATCCCAATATGTCTCCACGGTATTTTTGTGCGAAGCGATTGGGTGCCGTAAACGGTCATTGCACCTATATTACTTGTCAATTGGCAAGGTGCAGCCGCACCGACAAGTCCCAGCATCAACGCATATAATAATGGCCATTCTTGTACACTGTACGACAACTGTATGACCGGCTCCATCACTACTCTGCTGATCCAGTTCAATAACTCATACATAACTGTACCTCCTTTTTACCGTATTTATAGATTAGTAGTTATTTTTGCAGAAAACGTGCAGTAGAGTGAGAACCTCCATAATTTCTTCATATTTTTAGTTTATATTTACTGTGTTACTAAAAAAAGGAGGTTCAGGAAATTGAAGAGAGTTTATACAATTACCTTATTGCTTTTAATCAGCATTTTTACATTAAGTGCATGTGCCGATGCAGAAAAATCAAATGAAGGAACAAATAACGAGCAGCCAGAAGCAGCTCAGGATAAAACTACAGGGAATACGAAGAGTATAAAAGGTTTATTTCAGCTCCAAACGAAAAATATCACAAGGCTGCCAGCAGAAGACCTGGTTGAATCTTCTCTTTATACATCACAGACGATATGGCCGGCGACCCAGGAGGAGAATCATCCTAATGCAATTATCTTAGCACCTGGAGAAGACTGGCAGACTACACTTGCCGCAGCAGATTTAATTCACCATCCTGTAAATGGTCCTATTCTCCCTTACCAGGAAGATGGTTTAGATGAAAGAGTCTTAGAAGAAATTAATCGTCTGAACCCATTAGGTATTCAAGACGGCACTGAAATTATCCTCATTGGAAATGCCAGTAAAAAAATCAAGGATCAAATTGCTAAGTATCAAGTACATCAAATCAACGGAGAAACATACAAGGAAACTGCTAAGAATATCGATGACTACTATGCAGACATGACGGAAGGTTATCCGGAAAATGTAATTGTCGTTTCCGGAGATGACAAAGCAAAGTTATTCAGTCTGCCGGTTATCAATTGGATTGCTCATATGGCAGAACCGGTTTTATTTGTTTCCGGAAATTCTGTCCCGGAAGAAACGAAAGAAGCGTTGAAAAACCGGGATAATCCCACAATTTATATTGTAGGCCCTGAAAAATTCATCTCAACCAAAGTGGAAAGTGACTTAGGAGAATATGGGACGACAGAAAGAATTGCAGGCAAGACTGCTGTTGAAACGAGCATCGCTTTTGCCATGTACAAAGATGAAAAAACTGGGTTTGGATGGGGACTTGAGGAACCAGGACATGGCGTTTCCATGATTTCCGATCAGACATCAGATTATGCTCTGACAGCAGCTCCATTTTCCCATCTTGGCAAGCATGCTCCCCTTATTTGGCTTCCTGATGGGAAAACAAATAAGGATCTCGAAGAGTTTCTGAAGCTGATTCAACCTACTTTTAAGGAAGATCCTAGTAAAGGACCATATAATCATGGGTTCTTAACGGGGAATACTGAAGATATCCCTGTGGAGACCCAGGGAATGATCGATTCCATGCTTGAAATCATTCAATCTGATGGCGATGGACACGCAGGGCATTAAGAAAAAGAATAAAAGCTTAATAGCTTTACTCACTGGCGACTTCACTGATACTGAAATTTATATTTTGGATCATATAAAAAAGGATGCTCTGATTAAAGAAGCATCCTTTTTAGTTAGATAGCAAAAACATAACTCTATCGGTTAATTGTTTGCAGAAGCAGTGCGTGGATTTGGTAAGAATCAAGACAGCTTTAGTCCATGCCTGCTCTTAATTAATAACTGCTTTCTTTCTAATATTTGTTTTGACAAATAAGAGTCCCAGATCATGAGGATCGTGCTGATACATCGCTCTTTGGGTGAAACGGAGTTCCCCTTGTTGATCACTGACCTGCATTTTGCATAAAGTACGATTAACATTCAAAGCATAATAGTACTCTTCTTCATTAGTTACTTTTACCCCGTTAACACGTTCGATTAAATCACCTACCGCTATCCCCATCTGTGCTGCCGGACTATTTTTAATAATTCCTAATACCGTCAGCCCCTGATCATTCGCTGTAAAATAAGGAGCTTTTTTATCACGAACGCGATGTAACATATGAATAAATAATTTACCTATGACAGCTAGGCCGACTGCAGCTGTGGATAAGACTTCCCACCAATAACTGGCTATTACAAGTATGATGACAAGGGACGCCAGTAGAAACAAACCGCTTCCCAGCTTTTTTGCAGCCGTCACAGGATGATGACCTTTTGTCAAGACGTCAAAACCACTAAGAAAAGGTACCACCATCAATCCATAACTGCCACCTGCTATATCAAGTAATGGCCACCAAGGCATAAAGGGGGTAATGGCACCGCCTGGTATCAAAACAAATAAAGGCATCATCCCCAGCTTTTTCAACCGGTGCTGGCCGATCCACTTTCCCCGGGATCCTGCCACCAGCTCTGGAAATGTCTCCTTGTGGTCCAGCCGGAGTACCCATATCGCTTCCAGGAATAATATCCCCGCCATGATTACCGTTATACCGGTAAGCGATACGTCGGAGATCGCTTGGTGCCATTCCTCAGGTATAAAAGAAACAGAAATATTTTGCAAAAGAAAAATAAGTCCATATCCTATAGTGAGTGTATAAGCGGCAGACAGCACGTTTAAACGGAATATCAGGCTCATCAAAAGTATGATGGTACTTAACAATAAAATGACTGGAAATGAAATGACAATACCTGCTCCCAACATAACTAGTGACAAGATAATTCCGGTAAGGAACCCTGTTACCCATGTCCCTCTCGTTTCTGCAAAGACATCGAAAATACGAATACCGAACATGTCTCTTTCATTTCTGACTCTCTTAAAGGAAACAATTAGACCCAACAGGATAAACCAATAAAGAAGCGGCTGCAACATTAGTCGTCCTGGTATTTGTGTAATTTCCTGAAGCCATCCTCCCACCTTTTATAACCTCCTTCGGTAGAAAACTTGGATTATATCCAAGTCCTTATCTTTCAACCAATACAAACTTGTTTAGGCAGCAAAAAATACCCGCAGTCACTGACTACGGATATAATTCGCTATCCACTCGCTAAATCCTGCTTTATTGCTGGAATAAAACGTCCAGCGCTTTTTCCATTTGTTTATCATTCTTACCTTCACGAATCAAATCCACAATTTTCGCTTCGATTGACCCGCCGGTTTTTTGATCAATGGCTCCGGTCACCTTCAAGTTTTCGTCTTCCTGAAATTGCTTTACTGCTTCCTCTGTTTTCTTATCAAAATAACCATCGGAACGATCCACATCATAACCCAGGCCATCAAGCATCACCTGGATATTTTTAATTTTGTCGTTGTTTTGATCATACTCCAAAGGCTCCTCTATCTCTACTGGATTGGTATAGAAATAAGCGGGTTGCTTTACTTTCACAGTAGGCTGGACCCCCTTCTCATGAATCCAATTGCCATCAGGCGTCAACCACTTGTATAGGGTGATTTTTATAGTACTGCCATCTCCCATTGGAATAGCTTGTTGAACAGTACCTTTTCCGAAAGTTTTTTCACCGACCAGTTCATACCCACCTGCTTCCTGCATGGCAGCAGCCAATATTTCAGAAGCTGAAGCACTACCTTCATCCATAAGTACAGTAACCGGGTATTCTTTTTTATCTTTCATTTTAGAGAAATAGCGCTCTTTCTCTCCATTTTTATCTTCTACTTGTACGTATGGAACATCTTCAGGAATAAAGTTCTGTAAAATTTCCTGTACATCGGTAAATAAACCGCCTGGATTGCCTCGGACATCAATGATCAATCCTTCCATGCCCTTGCCTTCTAATTCACTCAGTGCCTCTTTAAATTCATCCGATGTTTTTTCTGAAAAAGAGGTGATTTCGATAACCCCAGCTTTCTTACCATCCTTTTCCTTTATTTCCGAATACACGGTTTCTAACGGTATATCATCACGTACAATATCGATGGACACCGGATCCGATACGCCTGGGCGCTGGATTGTAAGAGTGACTTCTGTACCTTTCTCCCCGCGGATTTGTAGAACCGTCTCATACAGATCCAGCCCTTCCACACTTTCACCGTCGACAGCAAGAATCTGGTCATTCGGTTTCAGTCCCGCTTCCTCAGCAGGAGACCCCTTAATCGGTCCGACAATGGTGACCTTACCATCGACCATACTGACTTCAGCGCCAATTCCTTCAAAAGAGGACTCAATGGATTGATCAAATTGCTCCATTGTTTCTTTATCCATATATACACTATATGGATCATCCAGTGTTTCAAGCATACCCTGGATAGCACCTTCCATCAGCTGTTTATCATCGACTTCCTCCACGTAATTCTCTTTGATGACATTGTAAGCCTGCTCAACCTTTTTCATATCACCGGAGGCATTGTTGTTGTCGCTACCTGCTGCAAAATTTTCTAATAGTTTTTTTTGTTCACTTTCACTTAAATCCGCAAATCGCTCAACCTTTTGCTCGGATTCAGACTTTGTATCAGGCTCTGATTGGGCGAGCTGGATGCCAAAATACGAGCCGGCAGCTCCAAGCAGTAAGGCAGCTACCAGCAAAATCACAATATGACTCTTTTTTAAATTCATCACCTTCACCCTTCTATCCTTAGAGTTCCATGGAGCCGGCTGTCAATTGCAGAAAAAGGCATCACACCGAATTGTGCGATGCCTTTTTCTATTATAGTTTATGGTCTGCTTGTCCCGTAAATACCAAGTAATTACTTAAGATATGGCATTGGGTTGATTCCGCCATTTTGACTCCACTGACCATTGTGTACTTCGAAATGTAAGTGGCTGCCGAAAGATCTTCCCGTATTACCCATATCACCGATGTGTTGACCGTTACTTACAGACTGCCCAAGTGAAACAGAACGACTAGACATGTGTGCATATACGGTACTCTTATTATACTGCGGATGATAAATATATACAACGTTTCCATAGCTGCTTGAATAAGCAGAACGGGTTACTGTTCCGGCTGCAGCAGCTTTAATCGGTGTACCGGTAGCATTAGCAATATCAATTCCTTTATGATCGCCTAAACTTCGCTTTCCATAACCAGAACTCAACCGACCAGCTGCCGGCCAAGCGAAAATTCCGCTGCCACCGGAGCTTAAATTACTACTGGAGCTGCTGCTAGTTGATGTCTGTTTCGGTTGACTCTTTTCTTCCTGTGCTTTCAAAGCTTCTAAACGCTCGCGCTCTTTACGAGCAGCTTCTTCTTTTTCTTTTTCCTTTTTCAAGCGCGCCTGGCGTTCTAATTCTTTTTGGCGTTCAATTTCTTTCTCAATCTCGGTTTTCTGTTGATTAGCCTGCTGCATCGCCTTTTCAACTGCAGCTGCCTGATCCCTCAATACTTTCTCTTCCTCTTCCAAAGACATTTTGTGCTCGTGCAATTCTTCATGTTGTTCTTCCAGTTTCTTCAGAAGTTCTTTCTTTTCTTTCTTCTGACTGTCTAACTGTGCTTTCAAATCCTCTAATTCTTTTTTCTGGGCTTTTAGTTCGGCCATTTTTTCTTCTACTTGCTGTTTCTTCTCTTCAAGTTCTTTCTTTTCTGCAATATGAGTGTCCATGATGTTTTTATCCTGGTCCATGATGGTCGTTACGGCATTAGCTCTGTCCAGGAAGTCACCGAAATCCTGAGCTCCTAAAAGCACTTCCAAATAGCTGACATTTCCACCGTTGCTTTGCAGTGATTTCAGACGGTCTGTCAACACTTCTTCACGCTTTGCAATCCGTTCTTTCAAAGCTTCGATTTCTTCTTTCAATTGGGCAATTTCTTCTTCGGTCTGTTTAATCTCAGCTTGTTTAGCATCCAGCTTTTCCTGAGTTTTTGATAGTTTTCGATCCAAAGCAGCGATTTGCTCTTCTGTGTCTGCTTGTTTTGATAGGTTCTTATCAATTTTACTCTCCGTATCATTTTTTTCACTAGTTACGGAATTTTTATCTGAGTCAATTTTACCTTTTTCCTGTTCTAACTGGTTTAGTTCCTCTTTGATTTCGTTAAGTTCTTTGTTAGCGAATACCTCTCCTGTTGAGAAAAAAGTAGTTGCTGTAATCATTACTGTAGTAAGTACAATGAAAAACTTCTTCATCTCGTAGTTCCTCCCCCATTTATTGAAACATGTTTTTCTATCTGTCACACCGGGTAAATTATCGCTAGACCTTCAAGAATTTCCGTACACTCATCACACTTCCCCAAATCCCGATGACAACTCCGATACCGAGAATCAGCAGGGAAAGCTGCCATGCAAATGGGTCGAATGGAAGCAATTGGATAAATTCGAATTGAATTTTATCCCCCAAATTGTAGTACAAGTAATAATAACCTGATACTACTGCTGCAATAGGAATAATCGACCCTAAAATTCCAAGCAGCATACCTTCTATGAAAAATGGCCAGCGGATGAACCCGTTCGTTGCACCCACAAGTTTCATAATGCCAATTTCCTTTTTTCGGGCAATGATCGTAATTTTAATGGTATTGGAAATCAAAAATACGGCGGTCAAGACTAGTGCAACAATTAATGCTAAACCGATTGTCCGTGCATAGTCGTTGAACTGCAGAAGCCTTTGTACGATTTCCCGGCCATAATTGACCTCTGATACGCCTTCAATTCCTTGAATGTCATCAGCAATTGCCATTGTATTGCTTGCATTTGCCGGCTTGACCACAAATGCGTCTTTTAATGGGTTGCTTTGGTCAAACAATTCAAATGCTTTACCTTCATCGCCCATACTTTCAATCAGACGCTCGAGTTCTTCCTCTTTAGGAGAAAACTCTATGGAACCTACGTCAGCAATTGAATCTATTTCTTCTTCTACACGGTTGATTTCACTATCTTCTTCAACTGTCCGATCGAGCAGAACTTTAATTTCTACATCTTTCTCTACTTCCTGTGTAATCTGATTCAGATTCAGCATGATTGCCAGAAATACTCCAACCAGTAACAGGGTGGTAGTCACTGCTCCGACCGATGAAACGGTCATCCAGCCGTTCCGCCATACACTCTTACTGCCTTCACGAAAATGTCTGCTGATTGTCCTAAGCTTCATAACCGTATTCACCTCGGTGCTCATCACGCGCAACTAAACCATCTTCAATGGCGATGACCCGCTTTCTCATTTTATCGACAATGTCTTTACTGTGAGTGGCCATCACCACGGTTGTTCCTGCGGCGTTGATTTCTTCTAAGATGCTCATAATTTCCCATGATGTATCAGGATCAAGGTTCCCTGTCGGTTCATCTGCTATTAGCAGCTTAGGATGATTGACAATAGCTCTGGCTATCGAGACCCGCTGCTGTTCGCCCCCAGACAGCTCGTCCGGAATGAAGCGGGCTTTATTTTTCAGACGGACCTGATCTAAAACTTCCATTACTCGTTTCTTGATGTTTTTAGGAGACTCTTCAATTACTTCCAACGCGAATGCGATGTTTTCATAGACTGATAGTCTTGGAAGCAGACGGAAATCCTGATAAACTACACCGATTTGGCGTCGAAGTTTTGGGATTTTGCGCTCCTTTAGGCTGGAAAGGTTAACACCATTTACCAATACGGTGCCCTTTGTGGGTTTTTCTTCCCGGAACATCAAGCGGGTAAATGTAGACTTACCTGCTCCGCTGGGCCCCACTACATACACAAATTCGCCTTGTTCAATATGTACATCTATACCATTTAAAGCCGTTACCCCATTGGGATAGGTCTTATAAACAGATTGCATCTCTATCATAAATAAATCACCTTTAATTTCCTTGTTGTAATTCTCCTGGTGCTCTCCCAAGAATTTACCAAAACTGAACTCTACTGGAATACCATAAATATTATAACATCACAATTCGCCTTTTTATGACACAAAATTATTACATTTTCATTTCAAAAAACCTATATTCTTTAATTAAATTGCAACAAACGCCAAAGTTCGACATTAATCCTTACACATAATTCCTTATAAACTAAGACTTATTGACATACCTTGAAAGCCCTGAGTAATAAACTTTTCACAAGGTTAGATTTCTAAGGACACAAAAAAACTTGAGCAAGCGATGCCCAAGTTTTCTTGTTAAGTATTACGTTTTTTACAATTACTCTTGTGTAGCCAACCATGCGGCAATCATATCTGCATCTTCCCCGGTAGCTTGCTCGGCAGGCATGGAACCTTTACCATTCTTGATGATGTCGCGGATCTCATCTTCAGAGTACTGGGAACCGATACTGTCTAGAGCTGGCCCAGCACCTCCGGATAAATCGCCACCATGACAGCTGGCACAACTTTCTTGAAAAGCTTGTTCAGCTGCTGCAACATCGACTTCGCCACCGCCGTTTTCTTCTGTGCCGGCATCTCCGCCGCCATTTTCTTCAGCACCTTCATCTCCGCCGCCACCGCAGGCGCCGAGCACAAGCGCTGAACCGAAAAGTACAGCCATTAACGCTTTTTTCATTTCGTTACTCCCCCAATCGAAGTAGTTTATGATAGCGAATACACCATCAAGGATATTATAACCAATTCAGGAAGTTTTAAAACCCTTCCCCAATACCTCAGTGGCATTCATTGCCACTACAAAAGCCTCGGAATCAATCATTTTAACAGTTTGTGTCAATTTAATGAATTCGTTCTGCTGGACAACACACATCACCACTTTACGGCTTTGTTCCGTATATCCACCTGATCCATCCAGTACTGTAACACCACGGTCTATTTCATTTAAAATAGCCTGACAGATTTCTTCCACCTGGTCGGAAATGATCATGACATTTTTCGAGGTGTTCAATCCAACCTGGACAAAATCAATGGTACGACTTGTTGCAAATAAACCGATCAGCGCATATAATCCTGCTTCCAAAGAAAAGACAATTGCTGAAGTTATGACGATCATACCATCTAATAACGCCACACTTACTCCTAAGGGAAGGTGCGTATATTTATGGAGGATCTGTGCAGCCAAGTCGATGCCACCAGTCGAGGCACGACCCCTGAATACAATACCAAGACCGAGACCGACACCCATCCCTCCAAATATTGCACCTAATAAAGGGTTTGGGGTGGCAGGTGATAATCCACTAGTCATATAAACAAACAACGGAAGAATCAAAGTCCCAATGAATGACTTTATTCCAAAGTTCTTCCCTAGTATAATAACGCCGGTAATGAATAATGGGACATTAAGCAGCCCCTGGACAAGTCCTGGCTCCCAACCAAAAACTCCTTTGGTTATGGTACTAATCCCGGCAACCCCACCGGATGCAATGTTATTGGGCAGTAAGAAGACGTTAAAAGCCAGCGCTACGAAAAATGAACCTATGATTACGAAACTGTATTCTAAAACATGCCGGAGTATTTCAGGCATCGGCTCCCTCCGATACCGTTTGGCCATCATCATCATTTTTTCCACCTCTACTACGTTGAATTCTGCGAAGTAACCATCCTTCGTTTCTCTCTTATCTTTAGCTCATGAGATAGGAGTATAACACTGGATTCTGAAGGTGTAAACGACAACAAAATAACGCATTAACACGGTGAAGCAATATTATGAGTTACTTATTCAACTAAAGGGCCGAATTGTGGAAGACTCAGTTTCAAGATAGTGAGGGCTTTTTACCATAATAGCGTCAGGGCTGGCTGGGAAACTACTCGCTTTCCTGTGGGGGATCTGGCGAGCTTCCTCGGGCTATCGCCCTGTGGGATCTCGCCTAGATCCTTCTCCCACGGGAGTCTCGCAGTTTCCCAACCAACCCATCCGAAGGATGGGAGAAAAGAACCCCGCATAGCTGAAAAAATCTTCCACGATCACCGAATAATATGACTCGAGGTTGAAGGTTACAAGCACGCTTTTATAAGTAGCTCACTATTGTTGAAGGACTGCATAACGTTGTTTCCGTTTCTCCCATAAACGAAAGGAGGTCCGGGAAATTGCGAGACTCCTATGGGAGGATAGTACATGGTGAGGTCCCGCAGGGCTTTAGCCCGAGGAAGCTCACCGTACGCCCATGGAAAGCGAGTGATTTCCCGGACCACCCAATTCCCAACACTATAACGGAAACAGTTTCTCTCGAAACTGAGTCTTCCATTAAAGGGAGCTTTAATGGAAGATTTAACAAAGCTAAATAATATTAGAAAAACACTAAAAGTGACTCTCCATTGTTTTATTCAGGGACGGTAACACGTGAACTGGAGGCGATACTCACCACCACATAACCAATCAAAGAAAGCAGTACAGGCATCACAACGGTGTGCATATCGAAAAGGTTCGGCAAGTAAAGATGGAATATTATATAGGAAAGAATACCGATCAGCATAGAAGCGAGTGCCCCATATTTATTCCCTTTTTTCCAATATAACCCTAAAACTACCGGCCAGATAAAAGCAGCCTCCAATCCGCCGAATGCAAATAAGTTCAGCCAAATTAATAATTCTGGCGGATCGAGCGCCATCAAAAACACCAGTATTCCCAGGATAGCTGTTATCGAAAAACTAAGCTTTTTCACTTTTTCATGTGTAGCTTTCGGCTCGATATAATTCAAATAGACATCCTTTACTACAGCTGAACTGACAACCAGCAAAAGCGAATCCACCGTAGACATGATGGCTGCCATGGGAGCAGCAAGGACAACTCCGGCCAGCCAGGCTGGCAGTACTTCCAGAGCTATCAATGGCATTACTTTATCCCCTACCTCGATGCCAGGCAGGATGGGACGGGCAAATACACCAATCAGATGCATATTTAACATGATGAAACCTACAACAACTGTACCGATAATCAAAGCCCTGTGCATGGCCTTGGAATTTTTATAGGACATCGCCCTTACGGTGACATGGGGAAGTCCTACAACTCCCACTCCGACCAATATCCAGAATGATGAAACATAGCTGGCTGACAGTGTACCTTCAGCCCCGTAGGGTGTAATCAGGTTCGGGTTTTCTGCCTGAAGGTCAGCCATTATGTTATCAATACCACCACCTGCAGCGATGGTTGCAATCAAAAGTATTAAAGTTCCGAATAGCATGACGATCCCCTGGACAGTATCTGTTAAAGCAACTGCACGAAAACCTCCAAGAATAACATAAACTAGAACGGACAACGCGAAAATGAATAGGGCAGATATGTAACTGAGACCGGTCAGCGATTCAATCAGCCGGGCGCCTCCTACCCATTGGGCTGCCATGGCCGAAAATAAAAATATGATAATACTGAAGGCGGAAACCAGCACCACCCACTTACTCTGATAGCGTCCTTTCAGGAAATCAATCAGTGTAACGGCTTTATAGCGACGGCTCATGATGGCGAATTTCTTTCCCAGCACCATTAATACAAAATATCCGGTGACTACTTGGGACATGGCAAGCAGCACCCATCCCAACCCTTCAGTATACGCAACTCCAGGCCCTCCGATAAAACTGCTGGCACTTCCATAAGTGGCAATCATTGTCATGGCCAGAATTAAACCGCCTAATTGTCTTCCTCCAAGAAAATATTCGGATAAAAAGGAGGCATTGGTAGTTCTTATATGTTTGCTTGCCCAAAAACCAATAACGAAAATCAATAAAAGGAACAGAATCAGAGGGATTACTACAGACCAATTCATGATTCGTCTCCCCCTTCTTCCTCAAACGGGACCTCTATAAACCAGAACTTCACCACAAGTAAGACGAGAACAACCATGATAATAAAGCCTAACACGCAGCTAAAGAAAAACCAGGCTGGCAGGCCAAATATGTAATCATAGGATGATGGAGAAGCCCCGCCTAAACCATAAGCAAAACCAAACCACCAAATGAAGTTGAATACAGCCAGACCGACTCCGATCCAGGCTTCCCGGTGAGCAATCCGAAACCAATGTTTATCTTCTGACATCGCACAGCCCCTCCTTTCTTTTTAAATTACTTCTTTCATTGTAAGTGGAATTCTCGTATTTTTCACTATTTAACTATGAAAAAACCTGGTTCTAAGACCAAAATAAAGACCCCGCTCTTCTTATTTGAGCGAGGTCCAGGCATTTATTAATTCATTTGGGAACGGAGGTAGGCATTAATGAATGGATCAATATCGCCATCCATCACTCCCTGTGTATTCCCAATATCAAGGCTGGTGCGATGGTCTTTCACCATAGAATACGGATGGAAAACATAAGAACGAATCTGGCTTCCCCAGCCGATTTCTTTCTGCTCTCCACGGATCTCATCCAGTTCCTGCTGTTGTTTTTCGATTTCCAGCTGATATAGCTTTGCTTTCAGCATTTTCATCGCCTGTTCCCTGTTTTTAATCTGAGAACGTTCTGACTGACAGGTCACTACCGTATTTGTCGGTGTATGGGTAATCCGGACAGCCGAGTCTGTCGTATTGACATGCTGCCCCCCCGCGCCACTCGAACGGTAGGTATCGATCTTCAAGTCTTCTGTACGCACATCAATTTCGACCTGATCATCAAATTCTGGCATAACCTCACAAGAAACGAACGAAGTGTGTCGCCGTCCCGAAGAGTCGAATGGAGAAATTCTCACTAGCCGATGTACTCCTTTTTCTGCTTTCAAATAGCCATAAGCGTTATGCCCTTTAATCATCAAGGTTACACTCTTAACACCCGCTTCGTCCCCTGGCAGATAATCCATCGTTTCTACTTTGAAACCTTTTCGTTCCGCCCAGCGGGTGTACATACGTAAGAGCATGCTTGCCCAGTCCTGGGATTCGGTCCCGCCTGCCCCAGGATGTAACTCCAGAATAGCATTATTTTTATCGTAAGGTTCACTCAACAGCATATTCAACTCAAATTGGTTCAAGTCTGTCTGCAGTTGTTTGACTTCTTCTTCCAAATCAGCAGCCAGCTCTTCATCATTTTCTTCTTTAACGAGTTCATAAGAAACCTCCATGTTCTCATGGGCTTCTTCGTGGTTCTCAAGGGTATGCACCATATCTTTTAAACCATTGACCTCATTAATGACTTTCTGGGCGTTATTCTGATCATCCCAAAAATCAGGGGCTGTCATTTCTTCTTCCAGTTCTGCAATTCTGGCCTTCTTTTGATCGACGTCAAAGAGACCCCCTAAAGTCCGCTAATCGCTTAGCCATATTGTCTAACTCATGACGAATTTCCGCCATATCCATCACAATCACCTCTACATTAATTTCTGATCTTTCACAGGGGAAGACACTCCCCCTTAACGAGAGAGTGTCCTTCCAATCTACTTGCCGTGGCAGTTCTTATACTTTTTGCCGCTTCCGCATGGGCATGGATCGTTACGACCGACATCTTCTTTTTTTACATAAGGCTTACGTGTCTTCTTTTCTTCGCTCTGCTGGCTGCCGGAGACCGCCTTCGCTCCCTGAGCGACTTCCTGACGCTGCAGATTATTACGGACCTCCGCTTTCATGACATAGCGGGAGACCTCTTCTTCGATATTCTGGATCATTTGTTCAAACATGGAGAAGCCTTCCATCTGATACTCACGAAGTGGATCTGTCTGTCCATAAGCTCTTAGGTGAATCCCTTGACGCAGCTGGTCCATTTGATCGATATGATCCATCCATTTCTGGTCGACGGTACGAAGCAATATGACACGTTCAAATTCACGCATCTGGTCTTCTTCCATCTCTGTTTCTTTCTCGTCATATCGCTGCTTCACTTTTTCCATGAGGAGTTCGGTCATTTCTTCCGGCTCTTTTCCTTTTAGTTCGCCTTCCGTAATATCGCCCTCATGGAGGAGGTTAGCTTGCATATACTTGACGATGGAATCTAACTCCCAATTCTCATCGAGTTCGTCCGTTGTATAGGCCTGGACGGTTCGTTCAATCGTTGATTGAACCATCTCTTCAATAATTCCACGGAGATTCTCGGAGTCCAGCACTTCGAAACGCTGCTTGTAAATAACTTCACGCTGCTGACGTAAGACATCGTCATAGGAAAGAACCGTTTTACGGGCATCGAAGTTGTTGCCCTCGACTCGTTTTTGTGCCGATTCCACCGCGCGTGAAACCATTTTACTTTCGATTGGCTGGCTGTCGTCCATGCCTAAACGATCCATCATGTTACGCATATTATCTGAACCAAAACGGCGCATCAGTTCATCTTCCATGGACAAATAGAATAGGGACATACCAGGATCTCCCTGACGACCGGAACGTCCACGGAGCTGGTTGTCAATCCGGCGGGATTCATGCCGTTCTGTACCGATGACGGCTAATCCGCCAAGATCACGAACACCATCTCCAAGCTTAATGTCGGTTCCACGTCCCGCCATGTTTGTTGCGATAGTGACAGCACCTTTTTGACCGGCATTCTCAATGATTTCCGCTTCCCGGAAATGATTTTTCGCATTCAGCACATTATGCGCCACTCCAGCCTTCTTCAAATAGCGTGAAATCAATTCAGACGTCTCGACAGCAACGGTACCCACTAGTACTGGCTGTCCCTTTTCATAACGCTGTTTGATTTCTTCAACAACCGCTTTAAACTTACCTTCAATCGTCTTATAGACAAGGTCAGCCTTATCATCACGGATGATTGGTTTGTTCGTCGGTATAGCAATAACCCTCATATTATAGATATTCAGGAATTCTTCTTCTTCTGTTTTTGCGGTACCTGTCATACCAGCCAGCTTGTCATACATACGGAAAAAGTTCTGGAACGTAATCGAAGCTAGTGTCATGCTTTCATTCTGGATTTCCAGCCCCTCTTTCGCTTCAATAGCCTGGTGCAGACCATCGCTGTATCTCCGGCCTTTCATTAAACGGCCGGTGAACTGGTCGACGATGACCACCTCTCCGTCATCCACCACATAATCCGTATCACGGTGCATTGCCGCATGAGCTTTCAAGGCCTGGTTGATGTGATGGATAAGCGACACATTGGAAAGGTCAAACAAGTTTTCAATCGCAAAATAACGCTCCGCTTTATTGATTCCTTCCTCTGTCAATTGTACGCCTTTTGTTTTTTCCTCATACGTATAATCTTCTTCGTTCTCAAGAAGCCGGACAAAAGCATTTGCTTTCACATATAAATCAGCAGACTTTTGCGCGGTACCGGAAATAATCAACGGGGTACGCGCTTCATCAATCAAAATCGAGTCCACTTCGTCAATGATGGCAAATGGCAACGTACGCTGCACCATTTGTTCCTTGTACAGCACCATATTGTCCCTTAAGTAATCAAAGCCGAACTCATTGTTTGTCCCATACGTAATATCTGCATCATATGCTTCCCGTTTTTCTTCTTTAATCATGCCGTTTAAGTTCAAGCCGACTGTTAATCCAAGAAAATCGTAAAGCTTGCCCATTTCACCAGCATCACGGCTGGCCAGGTAATCGTTTACGGTAATAATATGCACACCATTGCCGCTAATGGCATTCAAATAGGCAGGCATCGTCGAAGCAAGGGTTTTACCTTCCCCTGTTTTCATTTCTGCGATATTCCCTTCATGTAATGCAATTGCTCCTAACAGCTGCACATTGAATGGGCGCATGCCTAGTACACGCTTTGCCCCTTCGCGGACTACCGCAAAAGCTTCAGGAAGCAAGTCATTTAGACTTTCACCATTTTGATAGCGTTGTTTAAAATCTTCTGCTTTATTACGCAGACCATCGTCTGATAATTTTTCCATCTCAGGCTCCAACGCTTCAATTTCATCGGCTTTCTTTTGCAGCCGGTTGATCTGGCGCTGGTTGCCGTCACCAAAAATTTTCTTTAGGGTTCCAAGCATTGCAACCGCTCCTCTATTAAATTGGTAATAATCCGGTTGTATAGTTTAATCCACACTTAATAATAACACTTCCTTTAGTTGCCTGACAACAAAGGGCACACAGCATGTCCTAAACGACCAAAGAGCAGCCCGGGGATGGACTGCTCTTTGGCCTGGAGACGTTTGAGGTTTTGCGGAGTATCATTCAGCAATGGGTGTTGACCGGTTTGCGGAACTTGTCAGTGATAAAGTATGCTCACGTACAAGCAGCCGGTGTTCATAGCCCAATTGCCTGCGATCCAAATCATAGATTCGCTTGTTTGCAGCTGCAATGATTTCTACAAGCTGAGCGATCGTTTTTTCTTGCTGCATTAGCTTATGAAACAATTCCTGGTATTCCTTCGTCATATAAGTATCCAAAAGGTACGCCTCCTAGGGAAGGATAATAATGTATGCCGGCTATTTTGTTATACCACGACGGTTGATTTATTACCAATGACGCTTCTTAGCAAAACCAGCCGCAGTTTTTGTCGAAAAAGGACATTTGTCAGGCTATTATTCGACTTTCAGGCTATTTTGCATGGTAGTTTTGCAAAAAGGCAAGTTTTTCTTATCTTTATAACTATAAGGAAAATAGTGTTTACTCTTAATTGAAAAGGCGACCCTTGACAGGATCGCCTTGATTACATTCAGCTTGGTTCAATTAAACCATACTTACCGTCGCGACGACGGTACACCACGTTCGTTTCGTTAGTTTCCGCATTTGTATAGACATAGAAGTTATGACCCAGCATATCCATTTGCAATACCGCTTCTTCGGAATCCATCGGCTTCAAATCAAAGCGTTTTTGACGGACGATTTCGATGTCATCATCGTCACTTGCACCATTTTGCCGCTCGGCTTCCTTCTCCAATTCTGCAAACACATATTTCGGAGCACCTTCCTGGCGGAACTTGCGGTTCACTTTTGTTTTATGCTTTCGGATTTGTCGTTCCAGTTTATCAACCACAAGGTCGATGGCAGCGTACAGATCGGTGTGTCTTTCCTCTGCACGTAGAAGCAGATTCTTCATTGGAATCGTTACCTCGATTTCCTGCTCATCATTATAGACACTTAAATTAACATGGACCTCGGAAGTTACCGGTTCATCAAAGTAGCGCTCTAGCTTTCCTACTTTCTTCTCCACGTAATCATTAATAGCCTCGGTCACTTCTAGGTTTTCACCACGAATGTTATAGTTCATATAGAAGTGTCCTCCTTTCATCCTTATGTGATTATTATTCTATCATACCCTGGCATATTCCTGCACAAACTTTCGAAATTTTCCGAATTAATTGTGTCGGAATTTGTTGGGAATTGCAGAAATATGATTGAGGGTCTATTTATATCATACCCGATTTCACCTATGATTAAGGTAGATAAATTGTGAACATCTTCGCAGAAAAAGCTCATTTTAAAGGGCACTTTCATTGACTTTTGCAAAATAAATATTCCAATTAACAAACCTGCTCTCCATTAGGAAGCAGGTTTTAATTCTGTTTATTTTTTCTGGTCTAAAAAGATACCATCGTGACTACTGACATTGTCATAAGGGTTGGAATATTTCCGAGCAGAGGTCTGATGTTTCTTGTTCATTCGTATTTCTTGTTTCAGTTGTTCGAAACTCTTTTCTAAATGTTCTTGAATTCGAATTTCCCTCGTCAAAACTTCCTCCATCATCACTTTTTCTTCTTTTTCTACAGGCTTGTCCAATAGGTGAATGATATATCCTCTTTGGTCGATCAACTGATTTATTTCTCTTATTTGCTGATGACGCCCGTTCGATGATATTTCTGCTTGAAGGAGCTCATCCAGTTGCACTGTCAGCTTATGAAACTCAGGCAGCGGCTCCACTAGACAATACTACCTTCACCGAATTGTTGTTGGCGAGTCTGGCGGATGACTTCTTTCCAAGTATCCCGTAATTCGGTAACCAGCTCTTGTGCCTCTGTCAGGATAACCAGGTCATTATTCACGTTCGCATCTAGCAGACGCCGGTTGATGAATTCATAGAGTGGCAGGATTTCTTTAGAGATAGAAGCGTCCGGGTCAAGTGTAATCATAAGCTCCTGAATGATTTTTTGTGCTTTTTGAATATTTACATTCTTTTTTTCGTAATTTTTAGTTTCCATAGCTTTGCCAGCTAATTTGATAAATTTCAAACACCCATTGTACAGCATTAATGTCAGCTCCCCTGGGGAAGCTGTTTCGACAGTATTCGTCTGATAAGCTTGTATTGACATACCAACACTCCTTTATTAAAATCCACCACCAAACTGCTGCATCATGTAGGTGGACTGTGAATTCATTTTTTGTATCGCTTTTTCCATTTCGGTAAATTGCTTCCAATATCGCTCTTCCACCTGGACCAGACGATCTTGAAAAGCCAGCATTCGACTATTAATATCTTTCAATTGATTTCCCAGAGCAAAATTATTATCCAGACTGGTGGATTTGCCCGCTTTCCTCTCAATTGACTTCACCGTACGATCCAGGGTGTCTTCCAGGCGTCGGACAATCCCTTTTTCCGCACCTTCCCCACTTTTTGCAAAAAGTTGATGAACGGAGTCAGGATCATCTCTTAACGCAGTCCGTAATTTATCCTCATCAATCAGCAATTTTCCGCCATCCCGGTAGTTAGGTGAAGTAGTAATACCGATTTGTGCTAATTGATTATACGCACCCGTTCCTTCCACTGTGCTATACCAGTTATTCCGCATTTCGGATAGAGCGCCTCGAATAGCCGCCTCGCCTGAGAGCATCCCTTTTTTTGCCTGTTCTTCCCAGAGCTCAATTTCTCTCTCTTCCATGCCCTCTCGCTGTTTCTCCGTTAATGGCTTGTAGTCCCGGTTTCTTCGTTCACTGACTTTTTCGTTAAGATTTTCAATAATGCCATTGTATTTATCGACAAAATCTGTGATCTTTTCCATTGATCCCTCGATATCACTGGTCACGTTGATTTTTGCCTGCCCAGAAGTAACATTATTAAAGTTAAAAGTTACTCCGTTCATAGAATAGGTGTTTTCAAATGATTCTAACTCTAGAGCACCATTATAGGTGAACTGGACATTTTTTCCACCTTGTTCAGCTTTTGCCCAGCTGCCGTCGGATTGTTGCACACCATTTTTGATTTGTAAAACATCAACAAAGAAACCCGAATTCGTGGTGGAATCAAATCCGATTTCAGCTCCCAGGAAGGTATCCGATTTGTTAAAGTCACCCGTTTCTGTACGTTCCAGCACCACTTTATCCGCCTGGCGATCATAAAATGCACGGACACCGTTATCAGCAGTGGTAATCCCCTTTAAAACATCGTTCAATGACTGATCTTGACTTACTTGAAACGTATGGCGCTGTTCATTTCCTTCTTCATCGTATGTGAAAAATTCATAATCTGTATCAAACTGGATCCCGCCCCCATTCTTTAAATGAGCACCAGCATCACCCAGGCGCTGATTAGGATCGAAGGCCTCTCCTTCGGCAGTAATACCCTTTTGACTGACATTGATGGCTGAGGAAGCCAACTGCTTAACCTCGACATTGTAACTTCCAGCAGAAGCGCTAGTATTTGCGATGGCTGTTACCGCATCTTCCTGGGATGAACTTGTACTTTTTGAGTTAAACGTACGCTGCAGCTTCATATCCAGTGTCAGATTGTCCAGTTCTAATAGCTGTTTGTTTACATCCCTATACGCATCACGCTGCCAAGTGAGCCAGGTTTTATCCTGTTCCATTTTATCCAGTGGCATCCGTTCTGCTTTCATAAGATCTTTAACAATACCATCAATATCCATTCCTGAAGCTAACCCACCTACACGCATTGTGATAACACCACCTTATATTTTATGACCTCCGATGAAGCCCAGTATTTACTTTTTATATCGGCTGTAATATGCAGAAATTAAAGCAAAAAAAAAGAACCTCACCATCAGCCTCCTTATTGAAGTCACGATGGTGAGGTTTTGCGTTTGTAAAGCTGAGAAACTGCTATTCCCGTCAAAATCATTGCCGAACCTAAAATTACATTTATCCCCAGTTTTTCATTTAACAGTACAGCTCCAAATATCATTCCAAAGACGGGTACCAACAGTGTCGAAAGTGTGGCAGTCACCATATCAATACTATTCAATATGACAAACCAGAGTGTGAAACATAACGCAGAAGCTAACACTCCAGTAAATAAGACATAGTATAAGCTCTCCGTTGTCAGATGAACCGCATCGCCCCATTCTGTGATTAAGGCAGCAATGATTAGTCCAAGAGAACCGAATAACATCTGATAAGCAGAAACCTGTAAATTGGTAACATTTTTTAGCTTCTTGCGATAATAGACATTTGATATTCCCCATGAAACAGCCGCAAGTATTATCAATAGCTCTCCTGCCAGCACGGTCAAATCTTGCTGAACAATAACGTCCCATCCAAGTATAGTTAAAAGCCCTGTCATCCCAAGGGCAAGGCCGATACCTTTTACCTTTGGGATTTTTTCACTAAGGAAGATAGAAGCGAGCAGGCTGCTCCAAATAGGCATCGAATAAAGAAGAACGGAAGACTTCCCTGCATCGACAAACTTCAATCCGTACATTACGAATAGAAAGACAACGGTGGTCTGTAAAAGACCGATGACAGCCAAGTGCTTCCATTGATCTTTTGGTGGAAGACCAAGTTTCAAAACGAATAAAATCACAAACATTGTAACAGTACCAGTACTGAATCGCAGGGCTGAAAAGGTAAAAGGCCCCATGAAAGCAAGTGATGCTTTCATGAGTACCCATGCATACCCCCATATAAGTGTAACCAATAGAATCAATATAGCTAATAAGAACTTTTTATTATGTATGGAAGAACTAGACTCCTCTATTTTTCGTAGCAATACTCGCCCCTCCCATTGTACTAATCTGTTTTCTCATTTCCCTTAAGGAGGTGTATCCAATCTGCCGGTGCATGCATTGCCGCCTCATTTTCTTCTGTAATTTTTTCATAGACTTCCTGACGGTGGATATCGATATCCCTCGGAGCTGCTATTCCAAGCTTAACCTGATCTCCTTCAATAGCAATTACCTTCACTTCAATATCATCACCGATTTTCAATGATTCATTTATTTTCCGATTCAGCACTAACATGCTGCTCTTCCTCCTTCCTGAAAGAAGCGAGTAGATGTTTGGTATGAAAGGAAGTATCATTCAAGATTACTTGTTTCCCTTTGTTTCGATTATAGTTAACCACTACAGGTGCCTGCAGATTAACCGTTGTTTCGGAAAATGGGCTCCTTAAAGTGACTACTGATAGAATGATAACATCTTTAGGTGATTCTATCTCCAGTAATTCCAGTGTCTTCCCATCTAAATCAAAAGAATAATCTTTCAAAAATAAATAAGGATTGGTGGCAATCAAAGCAACCTGGGGTTGGTCGATGGATTGCAGCACCTGATAGATTCCTTTTTCCTCCATATTCAATAACACAAACCTTTTAACATCTTCGAATCCAGGCAGCCCGCCCGGAAATTCCAGTATATCCTGTTGCTTGACTTCTATATCACCAAAAAATTTTGTTGCAATTATCATAGTAACCATCCTTATATTTCAGTTTCAAAGCGATAGCCTTTATATTTCAAATTCACAAAATCAATATCCAATGCTCCATATTTTTGCATAAATACTTCTACTTTCCGAGGTTGATAATCATACCGAACTTTTTGTGGTACAGCTTCTATGACAGGTTCATTTTTGGTAAAAGAAATCTCTGGCTCATTTGCCTGATAATCTATGGAAACTAAATCATAGACCGGCATGCCATCCAATGGATAGTCGAACTGCCATATCGCATTTCTTGCAGCTTGATCAGCCAAAGGCTCGCCGCCATTTTCGATACGCATCAGTTCATCCCCTTCTTCTGCCATTCTCGCGGTCCCTTCTAATACCGTCCGTTTGGCATGATCTGCCGTTTCCTCCGTCCGTACCCTGGAACTCTTCAACCCAAGGTTTTGCCAGGCGTTTGTCTGGTCAATCGTCAGTTTGCCGGGTAGCTGCTTTATTGACATGTCAGCCTTAGGCTGCTGGATATGGAGTTCAGCTTTCGGCTGTTCAATGGACTGATGTCCCCGCTCCACCCTTATACCAAGATAAGCACGCTCACTGGACAATCTTATTTGTGGAAACTCCATCCCCTCACCTCTTTTGCTAAATATGTAAAATATCAACGCTTATACTCAAGTTAAGCTCCCAATAGCTGAAGAATCAGTTTCGAGACGTTAGGTAGCGATTATGGTGGCTGGGGAAAAAAGATCGCTTTCCGTGGGCATGTGGTGAGCTTCCTCAGGCTTTGCCTTGCGGGATCTCACCGCTCATGTTCATCCCACAGGAGTCTCACCATTTTCCCAGCCACCATAAGTTCGTTAGTTACTCGAAACTTCGATCAGAAATACAGTGCTTTTGGAGCTGAAAATACGGTCAATTTACCATTGTAATAGGATTCTCATCACAAAATAGGGGTGGACTTTCTAAACACGATTTCGAGTATCTTATATGGCAGGGGGAGTGGGGGAACGACGAGACTCCTCGAAAATGCTCCGCATTTCCTTCGTGCGTGGGTTAATTCAGGACGATAATTCATAGTCCTGTGGGATACGCGTGTTAGATGAGAGCCCGCAGAGCGTCAGCTCGAGGAGGCTCATCACTCGCCCACGGAAAGCGAGTTGTTCCCCAACGACCCTTCCCCTCACACAATATCTCGAAATCAAGTCTTCGACTTTTTAGCCCTTTAGTTGAATAACTGACTTAGGGTAATTCAACTACGTTTAACAGAGCTTTATTAAAAAAAGCTATCTAATATCAGATAGCTTATCGTAAGAAATCCATCAAGGTTGGCTGGATAATCCGTGCGCCCACGCCGAGAGCTGCCCGATGTACACTTTCCTGGGTTTTCAGGTTTGTGATCACTTTTTCCAAATCCGCATCTTCATTATCCGATAAAATTTTCGTGGCAGTTATTTCTTGCTGAGCCAGCCGGTCTTCAACCAGTTCAACACGATTCATCCTGGCCCCTAGATCGGCACGCTCGTCCACAATATTATTGATATGCCCATCAACCAGGTTAAGGTAGCTGTTTAATTCCCCACCTTCACCTGAAGACAGGGTTTCCTCCAAGCCTTTTAGATCACGGAATAAGTCTTCTGAAAAAACTCTGCCTCCGTCAACATTGGCTTTCAAAGCATTGCCTTTGGAAATCTCTATATTCACTGTCCCTTTATTTTCACTAATATCAAGTTGGCCTTCTGGCAATTGACGGATAGGGGGGTTCAAAGTGTCATTACCATTGAAAATATATTTATTGTTCACTTTTGTATTAGCGATATCAATTAAATGATCCCGCAATTGGGAGATTTCTTTTGCAATATTTTCTCGTTGTTCTTTGTCATAAGTTCCATTGCTTGCCTGGACCGTCAGTTCCCGGACACGCTGCATAGCTTGTGTCGCTTTATCCATGGCACTATCCGAATTTTCCATCCAGTTATGTATTTCTCCAAGGTTCCGCTGGAATTGCTTCACCTCATTAAGTTGGGTGCGGTAATTCATCCCCTTCATAGCGACCACAGGATCATCAGAAGGTCGCGTGATTTTTTTTCCGGTGGAAAGCTGGTCCTGATATTTCCCCATCCGCTCATAACTGTTCCCGAGATGCCGGAGCATGTTATTACTTAACATTCCTTGCGTAATACGCATGTTACTCACCTACCTTCCCACTAATCCCATTTGATTGATGATACGATCAAGCATTTCATCTACGGCAGTCATATTACGCGCTGATGCGTTGTAGGCATGCTGGTACTTGATCATGTTCGTCATTTCTTCATCAAGGGAGACGGCACTGACAGACTGCCTGCGTTGTTCAACAGATTCTTTCAAAATTGTCGAGTTATCCGTCATACGCTGGTATTCTTGAGCCTCGACACCCATCTTTCCAATTACACCTTCGTAAAAACTTTTTAGACTTACAGCCTTACCTAGATCGGGAAGTACTTCATCCTTCACCTCTGCCATAGCGAGCGCATTAGTTCCATCGCCCCCAAAAGGCTGCAGCCGGGATGCAGCAGCAATATTATCCGTATCATCCTTGATTGCCTGATGAACATTCAAACTACCAGCTGCTCCATTGAATCCATCTTCATCCTCTGTCAGGTTTTGAGTACTTAAAATGAAGAATGGTTGGGAACGGAATGCTTTATCTGCTCCATTCGTTTTTTCTTCGATATCCTTCAAGGTTGCTCCGTCTTCATGAACTTCATTGAAACGGTTGGCGAAAGCAAAAGCCATTTTATCCAAATCCTCTGACATACCGTGCAGCATTCCCTTTGTTCCCCCCGCACTATCCTGATACCCATGTGCTTCCTTCAAGGCCAGCAGCCTCCCTTGCGATAGGAAGTCTGCTCCTTCCTTTTCATTAGCGGATGGAACAAGGGATATCCCCGTCACCACTTTACGTCCTCCGACTTCTTCAAAAGTTGCCTCGAACTGAGGAGTAGATAAAGACTCTTCATTAGAGCCCCCTTTTACAAGAGTTTCCCTTTCATCGCCATTCACCAAAAAGACAGTCGCCTGCCCCATTGCTGCAGCCTTGGGGCTGCCTTGCCCTGACTCATATTTCACCTCTATATCAATCATCTGAGACAAGTCATCGATGAGTCTGTCACGTTCATCATATAAATCATTCGGAACATACCCATGCGGTTCCACATCACCTATCTGGCGATTAAGCTGACCGATTTGTTTCAAGGAGGAATTAATATCTTTAATAGTGACATTCATCTCATTCTCCAAGTCTTTTTGAATCCCTTTTAAGGACCCGGAAAGGTGATTGAAGGTTTCCGCAACAGCTATCCCTCTTTGGCGGACGACTGATCTTGCTCCGGCATCTTCCGGATTTGTCGCTAAATCCTGCAGTGATTCCCAAAAACGATCCATTGTCTTTGCCAGTCCTTGTTCGCTCGGTTCGTTCATCACTTCTTCCATATTGCTGATCGAGCCAGCCAGTGTTTCCCAATAGGCAGTTTTATTTGCTTCCCCGCGATATTGGAGATCTAGAAACTGCTCACGTACTCGCTCTATCGACCCCGGCTGGACGCCGCTCCCTATTTGTCCCGGCATATTCGGCCTGTTTCGTGAAGCAGGAGGAAAAGGAGCTGTCTGCTCAAAATTGACTCGCTGTCTTGTATAGCCTTCTGTATTAGCATTTGCTATGTTATGTCCTGTTGTATGCAGTGCGGATTGCTGGGCAAACAACCCGCGCTTTGCTACCTCTAATCCATGAAATGTCGACATCGTATTAAGGCTCCTCTCTTACGCTTTCGAATCGAATATGGACCGATTTTCCCCTCGTGATATCTCCGTTTTTCTACCGTAGTTCATTTGGTTGATATCCGGCTGAAGCATGTCCAGTGATAAGTGAATGAACTGCAAGGATTGTTTGGTCAGCTCAGCATTCAACTGTTGCTGTCCCTTTATTGCAAAAATGAGGGAAGTCATTTCTTCCAGGTTCTTTTGCAATATGTTTTTTTCCTCACTATCTTCTAAGATTTCAAGCAACCGGGATGCTTGGGGGGATTCTTCTCCAATATTTTTCTGCCTGTACCATTCCGATACCGCTTCTAAGCGATCATTCTCTGCTTTTTCTATCGCCTGAAGGAGCTTTCTTTCTTTCGGCAGCATTTGTTGGAGTTTATCGGTGTCACCTGATTTTAACACCACTGTTTGTTCTTTTGTCAGCTGCAATAGGCTCACATGTAAGTGCTTCAGCTTCTCTATCTGCTGGTTTATCTTCCCGATAGACACGGCAGGAGCCCCCTTATTTCCGACTGTTCCAGAATTCAATCATTTTCTGAGCCGTTTTCTCTGCATCTACTTTATATTCTCCCTGTTCAATTGCCTGTTTGATATCTGCTACCTTCTTTTCCCGGGCAGGATCCGTGCTGGCGTTTTCTTGTAAACTCTTTGCCTTAGGGGAGATTTCCACCTTGTCTTCCTGCTGGTAAGATTGCTTCATCTCCGTTTGCCTATTCAAATGTTTGTGATAAGGATTCAAATTAACATGATTTGATCCGTTTATTTTCATTCTCGTTCACCTCACTCTAATGATTGCCGTCACTTATATTTACTCTTTTTATCGTCGTATCCCCTCTATAGTTAAATGCTACTTTTTTCCCTTTTACAACTGTCCCAGGTTTGCGACTTATGTCTGTCAGATACTCTTGTACGAAGCCGCTCTTCCTTGACAAATTTCATAATACTGTCATGCGCTACACTTGTTTCGGCCATTACTTCGGCGACAGAGGCTTCACGGCTCTTCCTCTTCCTGATGAAATCATATATTTTTCTATACTCGGATTCTTCTTCTTGAAGACATTGCTGGCATAAAGGGTGCATGTTTTGCACGAATATCCTCCCGCACCGGCGGCAATTAGATAGTTTCTCCTCCATACAAACCCTCCTCGCTTTCCCAGTTACTTAATATATCGTCAAACCAGCCGTATCCGACAACCTTTTATCCACTCCGAACCAAAGTAAAGGAATAGACAGCCGGCGCCCCTCCTTCTTTCAACAGTTTGGCCGCATGTCTCAATGTGGTACCAGTAGTATAAAGGTCATCTACTAAAAGAACAGGCTTTGAGACTTGTTCCAGGAGTTGAAATGGGTTTTCCGTATTCACTCTTTCTTTTCGGCTCTTTTTCGACTGTTTTTCTCCATGGATGCGGGTCAGGACTTCACGCACCGGAGCCTTTATTAATGCTGCAATAGCCAAAGCCTGATTAAAACCTCGCTCACTCATACGTTCTTGGCTAAGGGGAATAGGTACAAGCAGAAGATCCTGTTGACTGAAATGCAACTGAAATACCTCCTGGATTTCATATTTGAACATTTCTATCAATATATAGTCACCTCTATACTTCCAACGAGCTACGATATTTTTCATCGCTTCATTATAATTAAATACAGCTACGTTTTTTTCAAGTATTCCCCGCCATGATTCATCACGTTCCCATCTCTCACAATCTTTGCAAATTTTACCCCTAGCCATAGGCCGGGCACAAATGGAGCATTGAGGCATGCTGATCCTTTCCAACTGAGTAAAACAGCTTTCACAAATTATCGCATCGGATGGAGGTGAGAAGAGGTTGGACCAGGTAACTTGATGTAATATTATTTCATGACAATTTAAACAACGCATGCTACACCCTCCGTCCCAGCTTGTTCATTTTCCGAATGGTCTCCACAGCCTTCACCATCGCCTCCGTTTTACCTTGATGAAAAAATATTACTTCTCCATCCGGGTCGTCCGGACTCCGGCCAGCACGGCCTGCAATTTGAATCAGGGCTGCCTGATCAAATACCTGATGTCCGCTATCAAATACCAGGACATCCACAGAAGGGAACGTAACACCTCTTTCTAAAATTGTTGTCGTAACTAAAGCTTCATAAGATTTGTTACGGAAAAATTGAATTTTTTGGCTTCGCTCAGGGTCGGAAGCATGTACGGAAGTAATAGATGGGATAGAGTCGGCTAAGATCTCGGTTACGATAACTGCATCTTCAATCGTAGGAACAAAGATTAATAATTGACGGTCAGCCTTAACTCGCTTCCTGAGCCAATGCAGGATTTTAGGTGAAAGCTCACGATGTTTTAAGGTCTTTCTGAAATCAAAGGCAGTGATAAATTGGGGAACAGGTAGAGGATGTCCATGAAAACGCCGCGGTACAAATACTACCGGAAGTCGTTTACGAGCAATCTCTCGTTCGTGTTTAGGACGGGGAGTAGCGGTCAAATAAATAAGGGCCGCAGTTTTTCTTGCTGCCCGGTCTGCAGCATAAGGTAGCGATTTATCCTTATGAAATGGAAAAGCATCAATTTCATCGATAACCATAACATCAAATGCCCTTCCAAAGCGGAGAAGTTGGTGTGTGGTGGCAATAATGAATTGAGCACTTCCACTTTTATCATTACTGGCGCCATGCAGGGCCTGGATCTCTACGTGCGGGAATGCCGACCGGAAACGGGGAAGCAGCTCTTGGACGACATCAGCACGAGGCGTTGCGAGGCAAACCCGCTTCCCTTGAGCAAAAGCAAGGTTTAATCCCGGAAACAGCATTTCTGTTTTGCCGGCCCCACACACCGCCCAGACTAAAAGTCGCAGGCTGCCTTTATCAATGGCAGAGAGAATTTGGTTTGAAGCATGTTGTTGAGCGGTCGTCAGTACCCCATTCCATTGACAGGCGCCGATATGCTTTGGCCATTGAACATCAAGTCGATAAGCATATAGGTGTTCCTTTTCGGAAATACGTCCCATCATGATACAGTTCCGGCAATAGACCGCTCCATCAGGAAGGGAAGCGAAAAGATGACCTTTTCGATTGCCACAGCGGCGGCACTTATATCCCCAGGGATGTTTTTCGATTGCAGGTATCGTTGCGAGCAGATCAGATGATTCCATTTGCTGAAATGATTCATCATCTAAGGGAATTTCATTGCGGAGCAATAATTTACCAGTCATAAAGGCAGATAAGTGATCATGGAGAGGATCGGGAGGGGGTGTTGCTTTTTCCAGTGTGGAAGGAATCCAGGAGTAATCGTAGGAAAACAATTCCTGGAAGCAGGAGAATTTTTTATTCAATTGTGATCACTCCAGTTATAAAAGGAGGGAGAAGCCCTCCTTATTTTTTATACCAGCCAAGTCCAAGGGCGCCTTCACCAAGGTGCGTACCGATGACTGGCCCAAAATAGCTGATTGTTATTTCAATATTAGGGAAACGTGATTCTAAATCCTGCTTGATCTCTTCTGCATCAGCTTCACAATTACCATGGATAACCGAGGCTTTGATTGTATCTCCCTTTTCAGCGTCCTCTTCAAATAACGAAAGAATCCGTTTGACTGCTTTTTTTCTCGTACGGATCTTTTCAAACGGGACAATTTTCGTATCGACAAAGTGAAGCACCGGTTTCACCTGTAACAGACTTCCGAAAATCTTTTGAGCGCCTGATAGCCGTCCTCCACGATAGAGATTAGTCAAATCATCGACCATAAAATAAGCACGCATTGTCTGTTTCATTTCTTCCAGACGGGACAAAATTTGCTCCGGTGTTGCACCGTTATCTGCCATTTCAGCTGCCTCCAGTACATAAAAACCTTGCATCATGGCACTCAATTCAGAATCAAATGGATAGACATCGATTTCCTCTACCATTTCACCGGCTGTAACAGTCCCCTGGTAGGTTCCACTGATACCACTGGAAAGATGGATAGCCACAACCGCATCATAATCTCGGGAAAGCTCCTCCAGCTTTTCTGTCACATAACCGATGGATGGCTGCGAAGTTTTAGGTAATTCTTCGCTTTGACGCATCATTTCGTAAAATTCACCGGCTTGGATATCAATTTCTTCCCGGTAGGATTCATCGTTTATAATTACATTCAATGGAACCATATGTATATGATGGGCGTTGCGCAGGTCCTCAGGTATATATGCCGTACTATCAGTCAACACCGCTGTTTTCATAGGGCATCGTGCTCCTTTCTGCTTATTTCTATTGCTTGCTTTTATTTTACATGAACCACAGCCATTTTTCATCAAACTGTGTTATGGAAATAAAAATATTTCCTCCATGTACTACAACGTAAGTTTCAATGCTATATCAACACATAGATTAATATAACTTTCATTTAAAAAGCCTCTGGACGAGTCGTCCAGAGGCTTTATCCACGCTTAAAGCACTTCAACCCAGCCGTTCTTGATAGCAGTTACTACCGCCTGAGTACGGTCGTTGACATTCATTTTTTGCAGGATATTGCTTACATGGTTTTTAACCGTTTTTTCACTGATGTACAATGATTCAGCGACGCCCCGGTTACTTTTTCCATCAGCCAAAAGCTGTAGAACCTCGCATTCGCGGCGTGTCAGCAAATGTAATGGCTTGCGGTATTCAATTGTTTGGAAAGACTGACCATTCTCTGCCGTTTCGGAGAGACGACGGTATTCAGCAACAAGATTGTGGGTGACCTTCGGATGAAGGTAAGAACCGCCTTCGCTTACCACTTTGATAGCTTCAATCAGAGCATCGGAATCCATCTCTTTCAACAAATAGCCCTGTGCCCCGGTTTTCAGCGCATGGGTTACATAGTTTTCATCATCATGGATAGAAAGTACAATTACTTTCAATTCAGGATAACGGCTGATCAGTTCGGCAGTTGCCTCAACCCCGTTCATATTCGGCATATTTATATCCATCAATACGACATCAGGATCATGCTGTTCAACCAAATCCACCGCTGTATCCCCATCGTCACCTTCTGCTACAACTTCAAAGCTGGCTTCAAAGTCTAAAATTCGCTTAACGCCTTCTCGAAAAAGTTTATGGTCATCGATCAATACGATTTGTGTTGTCATTTGTCCTTTTCCTCCCCATCTCATAATTTCTGGGTAAACTACGTGACTAAATTCCCTATTCTCCCGCTCAAAAAACTTCAAATTGAAGTATTGAACAAAATATAAGTCCATGTTCCTATTTTATTATTCATTATAAATCATTTTTTTAATTTTAGGTAGTCTTACCTAAAATTACCTCTCTAAAGGGACCTGGATAATAACGACCGTTCCCTCATCAATTTTAGAATCAATGGTAAGCTCGCCTTCCAGCATATCGACACGCTCTTTCATTCCTAAAAGCCCGAATGATTCATCTTTTTTTACGGCAGTGTCAAATCCCTTGCCATTATCCTTAATGATTAAAATTGCAGCCTTCCCCTTCAACTCTACTTTTACCAGGATTTCCGTAGCCTCCGCATGCTTCACTGCATTCTGGACAGCTTCTTGCACCAGGCGAAACAACGCAATTTCATACTTGCTGTCGATACGCCTTTCTTTCCCTATATTGGTAAAAGGAACTGTTAAGTTGTCATTGTATTCCTCTACCGTGTGTAAATATTTTTTCAGCGTGGGGATTAAACCAAGGTCATCTAATGCCATCGGCCGTAAATCATATATGATCCGGCGTACTTCGTATAAAGCAGATCGAACCATTTGCTTAACACTTTTTATTTCAGCCAATGCTTCGTCAACTCCACGTTCACGGAATGTCCGGTCCACAAGGTCAGATCGAATCATTACGTTGGCGAGCATTTGAGCTGGTCCATCGTGGATCTCCCTCGAAAGTTTCCTGCGCTCTTCTTCCTGGGCCTCGATAATACGCAAGCCAAACTCCTGCTTTTCCTTTGCGTCTTCCAAAGCCTCCGAGACATTGCGAAAATCTTCATTCAGGTAATTAAGAACAACCGATATCTTACTTACCAGACCTTCTGCACGCTGCACTGTAGACTCCAGACTTTTCAGCCGTCGCTCAAGATCATTCCGCCGTTCCCTCAACTGCTTTTCTTTTTCTCTCTTAACAGACAGATCCATTTGCAACTGGTGTGTCTGTTCGTAAACCTCACGGATCTGGCTTTCTGAATATTGATCGAAATATTTACTGACTTCAGATAGACGCATTCGGGATAATCGGACCCGCTGTTCGAGCTTGTCCCCTTCATCAATGAGAGAAATGACCTGCCTTTTTGTCTCTTGCAGATCTTTTTGAATTTTTTCAAATTCACCGCGGGACTCTTCTCCTATATGGAAGATCTCATCCTTGCTGTTTGTGACATTATCAATCATTTCTTCAATGACTTGATCAAGTGCTTTTTCCTCAATTCTCGTCTCTTTCATCACTCGACTCCTCCATCAATATTCACATACTCATTCGAATTTCCTAAGTATTTTTATGGGGGTATTGCTGGAATTTATTTATTGGGAGATCTTATGGTTAATTTATTTGCCGGTAAATAGAAACCCTTATATAATAAAGTTCTTAGGAGGTTTTTTTAACTATGTTAGAAAGCTATTATACAGTAAAAGCTGAAGGTTCTGAAGAAATAACCATCCAAAAGTCACGGTTTATTGGATACATAAAGCGTTGCGAGACAGAAGAAGCAGCCCAACAGTTTATCCAGGAAATTAAGAAAAAACATAACGATGCTACTCATAATTGCTCCGCGTACTTGATTGGGGAACACGACTTGATTCAAAAGGCTAATGACGATGGGGAACCAAGTGGAACGGCAGGGGTCCCTATGCTGGAAGTGCTGAAGAAAAAGGGACTGAAAGATACCGCAGTAGTTGTAACGAGGTATTTCGGCGGCATTAAGCTAGGGGCAGGGGGTCTGATCAGAGCTTATTCCAGCACGGTTTCCGCCGCTATTGGGGCTGCCGGAATAGTTGAACGACAACTAATGAAGGAAATGAAAGTTACCGCAGATTATAAACTGCTAGGGAAGTTGGAGAACAGCCTTAGAAATTCAGATTACTTATTAAAAGATATTAATTATTTGGATAACGTGGAATTCATTGTATTTGTTAAAAGTGGACTAGAAGATTCATTTTCAAAATGGGTCATTAACCTGACCAGTGATCAGGCCACCATCCAACCAGGGGAAGTTAGTTATATAGAACAAAATGTATCAGGTAAGTAAAACTAATCACCTTTAATTTTTGACAAAATATTGCCCAGGAAATAAAACTATTGTGATATGAACGTCAAATAATGAAGTTTATTCTGATATTTTCAGGAAAAGAGTTAATTTATCCGACAAAAAAACAAGCCCGGTTCAGTAATTATACCGTGCCTGGCTTGTTCAGATTTATATATTTAGAATCTTACAGGTTATTACATTGATAGCTCAATCGCCTTTCCCCATTTTCCATGCTGCTAGATCATCTAAGGGAACATCCAGAGTGTCCGCTAATTTTTTCATTACAATTAAAGAAGGGTTTTTCTGGATTCCTCGTTCAATATTACTAATGTATGACTTAGAGACACCCGAATACTTAGCTAACGCACTTAAGGACAGGCCACGCTTCTCTCGTAACTCTTTTATACGATCCCCAACCATGAATACCCCCCTCATCATTTTCCCTGAAAGAACTTAAATTCCACTTGTTCATTATAACGAATATTACTCTAAGTATATAGAATTACCCTGGAAAAGAAAATAGTCAAATAGTTATTCTGAAAACATTTTCCTTCCAATATCTCAATTTTATGTATCTATACTTATTTTTTCTCATAAATAGTAATTCCTGAAAAAGGCACTCCACTAAAATGTGGAATGCCTTTTTTTATGCAAAATTCTTTTTATCCAATAAATCAAAAAATGTGTCCCGGTCTCGATTATCCAAAGCCATATCAATCATACGACTAAAATTAAGTTGCTCTAATTCCTTGAAGAGAACATCTAATTCCATTTCTTCCTTCTGGTTTTTTGTTTTCATTACTGGATCTACCTTTCGTTCATTGCTTTTGGCTTCCGGTTTTTCATTCAAATAAGGACGTACTATCGAATTTAAGTGAGTCAGAAAGTCAGGCAGCTGGAGAAGATCAGTGATCGATACATAAATCATCTTTTTACCTCGTTGAAATACAAAGATATCCAAGACATTGTGTACTTTCTTTTTATCGCGATCGATAATAATCTCTTTTGCTTCAAGCGGGACAAAGTGATAGAGCTCTCCATCTACATATAACGAAAAATACTGGTAGGCCAGAACGACTCGGATATAGCGCTCGTCGTCTTTAACATAATAGGGCTTCAACATCTTAATTGATAACATATCTGACCACCCTTCCTTAAAATCTGAATATTCAGTATTTTATATATATTATGACGTATTTTGAGAGATATGAAAAGTAAAAAATACTGGTAATTAGAAAAACTTGGTTTATCGCCCAATCCATACGGTTAAATTTTAGATTTACTTATATATTTCTTAAGATAAAAAAACAAGCCATGTGCCCTGAAACCAACACAGCTTGTCTTGTTACTTTATATCCTCTGGGTCAATTTCCAGTCGATATTTATCTGGCGTTCTATCATTTGGTGAAAATCATATTTATTTGCTTCTCCTGGGCACTTTTCTCCCTCAACTTAAAAAACTGCTCCATTTCCGCTTTCGTAATCCCTAAGGCTCGGGCTTCTTCCATCAGCACTATCCACTCCAAATCCAACCGACTGTCCAGCTGATTTCTTCTCATGAATGATCCCTCCATCACTCATCACCCTAAGCAGCCCGGCGATCGTAGCCATTAAATATGTAGTTTTCTTCGTATGCAGGCCTTAGACCCGTAGCTTTGCGTCCTTATCTTTAGATAAGTTTGCCTTTTCAAAAGCGACTTATTAAAATATTCTGATATCTTTTATTTTACTATGGTTCACACCAATTATCTAGTAAAATATCATCATTTTGCTAGTTCATTAGTCCTGTTTTTCATCCGGGAACATATGGAATAAGTAGACATTTTCATGATCTTCTGAAGAAAGCTGGAAGGATTCGATATCAACATCATCAAACTGCGTACCATCTTCCTGAATAAAACTGATGGAGGTTACGAAACTATCCTCCTCGCTTGAAGGGGAAGGAGCTGGGTTTATGACTTCGATTACCCACTCGTAATCAAACCTTTCGATGCATGCTCGTTGAAAGGAAATACGTTGATCATCAAGCCGGATTTCTTTAAGTTTAAGAATATTCCTTTTGTTTTGGAGCATTTCTCACCCTTCTTTCTCATTTCTTGATATATTTATTTTCCCTTTTCAAGCAAATCAGAAACTAATGAAAAAGGACAACGCCCTTCCAATATATGGAGGACGTGTCCCACTCATCATAGTGCTGGTAAATAGGCGGCTAATGCTTGCTTTAATTTTTCCAGTCTTTCCAGGCTGTCAGCTTTTGAAGATGATTTCACGCCGTAATAAAATTTTATTTTCGGTTCTGTGCCAGATGGACGGAGACAGAACCAGCAATCATCCTCAAGTACAAATTTCAAGACATTCGATGCAGGAAGAGTAATGGTCTCTTCTTCACCAGTCTTCACTACCCACCTGCGGGAAGATGCATAGTCTTCGACAGCTAGAACTTTCAAGCCGGCCACTTCGGTCAGCTCCTCTTGGCGAAAGGTATCCATGATTGCTTTGATTTTCTCTTCGCCTTGCTTTCCATCTAATTTGATAGATTGCAAATCTTCCAAATAATAGCCGTGGCGTTTGTATAATGCATCCAGTGCTTGAAGCAGCGTTTTTCCTTTTACTTTCCAAAACAATGCCAATTCTGTTGCCAGAACAGCTGCCTGAACGGCATCTTTATCACGAGCAAAATCTTTAGCCAGAAAACCGTAACTTTCTTCATAACCAAATAAAAATTCATATTCCCCAGTCCGTTCGAATTCTCGTATTTTCTCTCCAATAAACTTGAATCCTGTTAACGTGTCGAGCGTTTCGATATTATAATAGGATGCAATTGCGCGACCGAATTCAGAAGTGACAATAGTTTTGATCATGATTCCGTTGTCAGGAAGATCGAGGTGCTGGGAAAGCAGGTAGTCAAGCATCAATGCCCCTAACTGGTTACCTGTCAGAACCTGGTATTCTCCATGTTCATCAGGCACTGCAACTCCAAGTCTATCCGCATCCGGATCTGTTCCGATTAATATATCGGCACCTACTTTTTTCCCTTGGTTGATTGCCATTTCGAACGCCTGATGCTCTTCAGGATTTGGTGACGCTACTGTGGAAAATTCAGGATCTGGGTCTGCCTGCTCTGCAACTACATGCACATTTTTGAAACCGGCTTGCTCCAGTCCTTTGCGTACTAATACATTTGCCGTACCGTGCAAAGGAGTGAAAACTACCTGAAAATCTTCTCCAGCATCATGGGTAATATGTGGGTTCATATTAACCCCTCGAAGCTCCTTCAGGTATGCCTCATCCACTTTTTTATCCACCCATTCCAAAAGGCCGTTGGCTTCCAAATCATCTTGATCGGCTGCTTCTACCTGTAATTCATTTTCAATTTGATTCACTATTTCAATCATTGCGCCGGCTTCAGCGGGTGGCAGTTGTCCACCATCTTCATTGTATACCTTGAACCCATTATATTCCGGGGGATTATGACTTGCTGTAATGACGATACCGCCAGCCGCATATAAATAACGTACCGCATAAGACAACACAGGTGTTGGACGGAGGGAAGAAAATACATACGCTTTAATACCATGATTGCCTAAGACTTTCGCAGTCTCTATCGCAAACTCCTTAGACATATGACGGCAATCATAGGCAATGACAATACCGTTCTCCTTCCATTCTTCACCGCGAGCCTCTATGTATCTAGCAAGACCTTCCGCTGCACGGCGGATGGTATAAATATTCATACGGTTGGTACCAGGCCCTAATTTGCCACGCATGCCTCCTGTACCGAACTCCAAATTTTTATAAAAAGCATCTTCCAGTGATTCTTCATCTGTTTGAATCTGGTTCAATTGAGTTCGCATTTCTGCTTCTAACTTATCAAAATCGTTCCAACGTTGATATGAATTCTGCCAGGTCATAGGATCATCCTTTTTTGTTAGAATAATATACTCCTGCTCATTATATCAGAGTCCATTCGTTTTTTTATGACATATCGTGTCGAAAAGCATTAAAAAACAATTGTTATTGTGACGAAGGACCGCGAATCCCCCGAGGTGATGGTTACACCTCGAGGTTTTTCTTATTTATTGGACCAGGAAACGACCATTTTCGCCTTTCCTTCCAGCTCGAACGGCTCCATCGTTGTTGGAAGAATGAAATGGCTCCCTTTTTTGATAGCATGACGCTGATTGCCAACTTTGACCATTCCTTTCCCTTCAATGACACTAACTAAAATATACTTCTCAAATCGAAATTCAGGAGAACGACCGTCCAGTTCCCACAGCACGACACCAAAGTAATCCGCCTTTACCAGACTCTCTTCCTTCAGGCCTTTGTCTTTGCTCGACTCACGATCCAACTGAGGATCTTCATGAGGGACAGTAGTTACTTCTAATGACTCGTTTAGATGGAGCTCTCTTTTATTGCCATCAGCACCGACACGATCATAGTCGTAGACACGGTAAGTAATATCCGAACTTTGTTGGGTTTCAAGAATCTGCACACCTGCTCCAATTGCGTGGATCGTACCGCTCGGAACATAAAAGAAATCACCAGGATGAACTTTTACCCTTCTCAGGAGTTTGCCCCATTCACCATTTTCTACCAGCATCTGTAATTCTTCACGGGTTTTCGCATGGTGGCCGAAGACAATTTCAGCCCCTTCCTCACAATCGATTACATACCAGCATTCTGTCTTTCCATATGCTTCGTTTTCTTTTTCCTTTGCATAAGTATCATCTGGATGTACCTGCACAGACAAGTCTTTTTTCGCATCAAGAATTTTGACCAGTAAAGGAAAATCTTCACCTGCTTGATCGCCGAACAGCTCCCTGTTCTCCTTCCAAGCTTCCGTTAATGTCTTACCTGCGAGCGGACCGTTCACGATTTCATTCGGACCATTCGCATGGGATGAAATTCCCCAGCATTCTCCAGTTTGATCGGAAGGAATGTCATAGTTGAACAATTCGCGCAGCTGTGTCCCTCCCCATATTCTTTCTTTGAAGACAGGTTTTAAAAAAATAGGTTCGTTATACATCAATTCTGCTCCTTTTGTCGATAAGTCATAGTATGCTAATAAGAATTTTACTACACCACAGGAATGATACAAGTCATAGATAGAAAACAAAATAATCCAGATGAAATCGACTTGTATTAAAATGCTTCGAAATGCAAAAAAGCTCCTCCTTCATAATGAAAGAGAAGCTAACTTTTTATGAAGACAAAGCTTCTGTCAGTGGCGGGACGATTTGTTTCTTTCGGGAAACAACGCCTTCGAGGACTGCTTTGTTTTCAGATAAGGTCACATCAAAGGCTTTTTCGACAGCAGCAGACTTACCTCCCAATACTACCGCAGTAGAATCGTTTGATAGGATGTCTGTTACGACGAACACGAACAAGTCCAGACCTTTTTCATCGATTGCTTTTTGCATTTCCGCTTCGATGTCCGCCTGGTTTTCAAGCACTTCACTCGTGTCGACCGTATTAACCTGTGCGACTTCTACATTGGATCCACCCATGTCAAAGTTTTTCGCATCCAGGCTGATCAACTCAGCCATTGTTTTATCGCTGATATCCGCTCCTGCTTTTAACATGTCAAGTCCGTATTTTTCCGCATCAATTCCAGCGATTTTTTCCAATTCTTTTGCCGCTGCCACATCTTCTTCCGTGCAAGTCGGTGATTTGAATAATAGAGAATCAGAGATGATAGCAGAAACCATCAGTCCGGCCATTTGCTTGCTGACTTCAACATTATGTTCCTTATATAATTTATTTAAAATAGTAGCGGTACAGCCTACCGGCTCTGCGCGGTAGTAAAGCGGGCCTTGCGTTTCGAAGTTAGCAATCCGGTGATGATCGATGACTTCCGTGACCTGTACCTGATCGATGTCATCTATACTTTGCTGACGTTCGTTATGGTCGACGAGAATCACCTGTTCTACCTCATCTGAGGCCTTTTTAATAAGACGAGGAGCTTCTACACCGAACTGCTCAAGTGCGAATTGCGTTTCACCATTAACTTCTCCCAGGCGAACCGGTTCGACTTCCTCCCCGATTTTGGACTTTAAATCAGCATAGACAATTGCTGATGTAATGGTGTCGGTATCTGGATTTTTGTGTCCGAAAATAAACTTCTTTGCCATGATAAAACCCCTTTTTGATGATATATGTCGCTATTATAACAAACATTCTCTCCAGAAGGGAGAGAAAAGCTGAAAACGAATCACCCCGGACCCTCACCAAAAAACGTGGAGGGTTCCTCCACGCTTATTGTTTATTTAGCTGCTAAAATTAAGGATCCTTTTATGCCAGCCTCATTGGTTAAGCCAGGTGGCACAATATAGTTATCTATGCGATCCGGAGTCAATAACGGGGAACTGACATAACCATTCAGCATGTCTACTACATGACTTCTGATTAAATCAAACAAATGGTATTGCTGCATGACGCCGCCACCCATGATCACCCGGTCCGGTGACAAAATATAAATGTAATTGACGATTGCCTGCGCTAAATAGTAGGACTCAATCTCCCATACCAGTTCATCGTCTGCTAAATCTTTACCAGGTTTCCCCCAGCGCTGTTCGATGGCAGGACCTGCGGCCATCCCTTCCAGGCAATCACCATGATAAGGGCAGGTTCCTGCGAAGGTATCTTTTTCATGACGTCTTACCGCAATATGACCCATTTCCGGGTGGGACAATCCTTTTAGTGTCTCCCCATTTACAATTGCTCCCGCACCTATTCCAGTACCAACTGTGATATAAAGGCAGGAATTCACATCAGTGGCATTCCCCCATCGGGATTCAGATAAAGCTGCCACGTTAACGTCGGTGTCAACTACTACAGGAACCCCTGTATGCTTACTGACTTCATCTGCCAACGGGAAAGCAATCCAATCCGTCTTTGGGGTCTTCTGAATCGTTCCATAGGTTCCTGTTCCTTCATTCAAATCAATCGGCCCAAAGCTGCCGATACCCACCTTTTCAATTCCTGTGTTATCAAAAAACTCATAGACTTTCGGCATCGTTATCTCCGGAGTTTCTGTCGGTATGACAGTTTTCTCAAAGACCTCGCCTTTTTCATCGCCGATTGCGCACACAAACTTTGTTCCGCCAGCTTCAATTGCACCAAGTTTCATAGACTTTCTTCCTCCCATAAAAGTTTCTATTATTTATTATACCAGTTGCTTATATCCTGTTTGATACAATTATCCTTTAACTCCCAGGCTGTAAGCTTGAGTTGTTCATTTCCTTTTTGTTTCACTTTCAGGAGGCGCTCTTCTGGATCAGCAAACATCCGGGTAGTGAAGACTTCTTTACCCTTATTGATAAAAATTTCTACAGATGAACGATCAATGAACACTTGCACATATTTTATCCCTTCAATCAAGCGGCAGCTCCGACTTTCCGGTTCCCCTGATGCTAAGTTCGGGCGTTCAAGCGTCACATATCCATCTGCTTTACTATAGGATAGTGTAAGAAAATCAAACAGTTTAAGCTCTAGATGGTCCAAAGAATCCCCTGTTTCGATGACCAGTTCAGAAGTACGTGCAATAGACTGAGAGAATTCGGCCTCAACCTCATGCTCAAACAGCTGCTTCAATCTCAACTGCTTCATCTCCTCTACCGGAAGCTGATAAAGTTTCCCCTGTTCCAGCCTAAGTTCCCGAGGCAACGTCAAATTATGAATCCAATGATGCTTAATAGTCGGATGATGCTCTTCCCCTTGATCCGGGACACCCATCCAGCCGACAAGGAGACGTCTCCCTTTCTCATCTACCATCGACTGAGGCGCATAAAATTCGAAGCCACGGTCTAATTCTGTGAAACTCCCATGTTCCATTTTTCCATTTTCATAATCAATCTTCCCAATCACATAACCTGTCTGGTACTGATTGTTAAAATCAATTCCTTGCGCCTTGACACCCTGTGGGGAAAAAATTAATACGTCCTGTTGATCCAGTTGAAACGTATCCGGACATTCCCACATATAACCGAGCCCGTTGACAGGACCTGCCAGATTACCTTTATGTGTCCATTCTTGTAAATCTTCCGACTCGAAGAAAGCTACTGTACCCTCTTTGTCTAAAGTCTGAGCGCCGACTACCATATACCATTTGTCATCATAGTTCCATACTTTAGGATCACGGAAATGAGCAGTGTACCCCTCAGGCAATTCAACTCGAACACCTTTTTTCACAAAATCAATGCCATTATCTGATTCTGCCAGGCACTGGTACGTTTCCCTATCCCCTTTGCCATTACGTACATTTCCGGTATAAAAAACTTTTAATTTTTCATTATGATCAATGGCACTACCAGAATAGCAGCCGTTTTTATCAAACCAGTCACTGGGGGTCAGTGCAATTGGCTCCAGCTTCCATTCGACCAGGTTATCTGAACTGTAATGCCCCCATAATTTGGCGCCATGGCCAGTATGAAACGGCATCCACTGAAAATACATGTGGTACTTCCCTCGCCATTGGATCCAGCCATTCGGGTCGTTCAGGAGACCGACCGGGGGAGTCATATGGAACCCCTGGCGATATGTGTCTTCCTGGGCTGTTTCCAATGATTTTTCTACCGCCTGATAGGCTTGTTGTCGCAAATCTTTGTCATTCATCATAGCTAAACTCTCCTAACCTTCCAATCTATAAATGGAAGAAGACCCAGGATACAGTGCCCAGGCCTTCGTGTTCTGTTATTTGTTGTCTACCATTTCATCGTTGAATCCAAACAGATAAGTCAATACAAACGCTGTCCCGATTGCAATAAGATTGACTAAAATGTATCCGAAAATCTGGCCATTCAAGTACAACAACGTTCCTGGAATTACCGTAATCGCCATACCAGTTGCTTTCAATCCCATAATTGCAGCCAGGAACCCAGATACACCACCTCCGATCAACCCCATAACAAATGGCTTCATATAGCGGAGGTTGATACCAAAGATAGCCGGTTCGGTGATACCTAAGAATGCAGACAGTGCTGAAGGGTAAGACAATGCTTTCAGCTTCTTGGATTTCGTTTTAACACCGACAGCAAGCGCGGCACCACCCTGTGCTGCAATCGCTCCTGTAATGATCGGGTTAAACGGGTTGAAACCGAGTCGTTCCAGCAACTGAATTTCCATAAAGTTGAAGATGTGATGAACACCAGTGATAACAATAATTTGGTTGAAGAAGCCAATCAGCAGGCCACTCAGTCCCAACGGCAGTTCCAATAAGAACATCGTTCCTGCGAAAATCCAATTTTCCACCGAGTGGAAAACCGGACCAATTGCAAGCAATGCCGCTGCGATCATAACGAGTAATACTAAAAATGGAGTGAGAATCAAATCAAGTGCTTCTGGAATTCGTTTACGCAGCGCTTTTTCAAGTTTCGCACCCAAGATACCTGCGATGAAAGCAGGTAAGACGGATCCTTGATAGCCGACCACCGGAATAAAACCTAGAAATGGAATTGGTGATGCGTCTCCTGCTGCGACTTCCCAGGCATTCGGTAAAGCCGGTGATACGAGCATCAGACCAAGTACAAGACCAATGACCGGTGTTCCCCCGAATACTCGGAACGTCGACCAGGCGACAAGCGCTGGCAAGAAGATAAAGGCCGTATCTGTCAAAACTTCTGTAAATAGTATGAAGTTCTCCGGAACGCTCTCAGGCGTTAAGCCGAACAACGAAAGAATTGCTTCCTGCATGACAAGTCCACGTAACCCCATGAAAAGACCGGTCGCTACCAATACAGGGATGATAGGGACAAATACATCACCAAATGTTCGAATCGCCCGCTGGAAAGTATTCCCCTGCTTAGCTGTTTCTTCCTTCATTTCTGATTTGGATGTGCCATCCACATTGTATTTCGTTATTTCTTCATAAATTCGATTGACCGTACCAGTTCCAAAGATAATTTGATATTGACCAGAGTTATAGAATGCACCTTTTACTTTTTCAATTTGTTCCACAGCATCGACATCCACTTTTTCCTTGTCATGGACCATTACCCGCAGCCGGGTAGCACAGTGAGCAATAGACTGAATGTTTTCTTCGCCTCCGACTGCCTCAAGCACCTCTTTGGCAATTTGAGCATTACTAGCCATCGTATAAATCCTCCTTTGGTAATCCATTTGTGTAATCGATTACACACCCATTAAAAAAATAATAGCACCCCTTAGGGAATCGATTCCATATAAGTGAAAAAATAAAACCATGTAAGCGGTTTACACTTTATTTAAAAAAAGAGAGCAGCGTGTGTAATCGATTCCATATCACTTGTTGATTTGTACTATACACTATCTCTCTTAATCAGTCTATAATTTTGCGTGATTTTTTTCCTGGTATTTTTACCCTGTAACTGTTCAAGCAGCAATTCTGCGGCTTTACTCCCGGCATCTTTGTTGAAATAATCGATGGTCGTTAAAGAAGGGGTAATATACTTCGACATGACTGCTGCTCCAATACCAGTAATGGCCATATCTTCGGGAATGCGAAAACCTTGTTCTTTCAAATATTCCATGGCACCGATTGCCATACGATCGGTAACCACAAATACGGCAGTTGGAGAATTTTCACGGTTGCTATTAATAATTTGTTTCATACTTTCGTAACCGGATTCTATACTGAAATCACCGTAACTGCACCAGTTTTCTTCGACTGTTATCCCGGCTTTTTTCATCGTATCCATAAATCCTTTTTTTCGAAGCACACCAACAGCAGGATCTTCTTCACCGACACCAATGTAGGCTATTTTTTTATGGCCTTTTTGAAGAATCATAGTCGTCATATCTACAGCTGCGTGGTAATCATCATAAACGATGGAAGTGACTCCCGGCAGCTCCTGACCAAGGGAAATGAATGGCAGTTTCGCCTCCTCAATCGCATGCAGCAGAGGATCGTTGACGTTGGTTGCTAATAAAATGATGCCATCGACATGGCGGCTTTGAAGAAGCCGGATATATTCAATTTCTTTCTCGTGATGCAATTCGGTATCTGTCAAAAGAATCTGGAAGCCTTCTTTGGAGACTACTTCATTGATGCCTCCCACCACCCTGCTGGCTGTTTCCGTACTGATTTTAGGAAGGATGACTCCGATAACACCAGAACGTTTGGTACGTAATGATTTAGCGGAGACACTGGGAATATAGCCGGTTTCTTCTACAACTTGCATGACCCGTTTTCGTGCCGATTCACTCACGTACCCATTATTATTTAACACACGACTGACCGTTGTGCGTGATACATTTGCCATTTTTGCAATATCATTGATCGTTGTCATAAAACTTTTCCTCCATACCAATGGAATCTAAGTACATATTATTGCAAATACACCCGAATGTCCATCCCAATAACACACCCCGGGTCCTCCAGATTCTGGAGGACCCGGGGTGTCCCGTATTAAAAAGCGATTTTCTCTCCATCCAGCTCAATAACACGCTGGACTGGTTCCTGGAGGGCAGCGCGGCCGTCCATGTAGACGTCTTCCTCATACAAATTCTTAATCTTAACTTTTCCAATAAATACAGCAGACTTCCATGTTACCATCGTAATTTCAAATTCCTCATTATCAGCAAATAACTGCTTTATTTCTTCCGTTACAGCAGCATGGTTCAACATAACAAACCAATTCTTATTATTTTCTTCATGAACAATCAACAAGCCATGGTCAAATATTAACGGTTCTCCATTCGGCATCAGGATTGTTTGTAGTGAAAACGACAATGACATCCGCACCATCACTCCTTCTCCCTAACCATTTCGACAGATTCCGCCTAAATCCTCTCCTTCCATTTTCATATTTTCGTATGATCTAACTTCTGAAAAAACTAATACATTTATCCCACCTATTGATGCCCATTGTTATGCTGATCGATCATAGCAAGTATATCCTCAAAAATTTTTCTACAATATTAATTATTTACCAGTTGCAATCTGTCGAAAAATTAATATGACAAATATAAAAAATTCGTTTATGATAAAATAATACTATTCCATTTTTAAAAAATTATAAAGGAGCATTCAAATGGCAAAGGGTAACAAAAAATACGATTATGACCTCAACCAAGTCAAACAACTCCTCGAAGAATCAGACAAAAACTACCGCCAGATTGCTGCAGAAACAGGCTGTCCCTACTCTAATGTAGTCTACCATGGCCGAAAAATCCGCGGAAAGCGATACAAAAACAATGTACAGGAAATGGTGTCTTTCGTAACTTCTGAAGATAAAGCAAAAGCATCAAGTGACATGCAAATAAATACCTCAAAGGTCTCTGAGGAAAAACAAAATAACATTGCTACGCCTTCTTTTGAAATTACAACAGCTAATCTATCCCTTGAACAAGCAGAAGCAAAAGCGAAAAACATGATCGAAGCAGCACGCGTGCTCGGTGTCAATAAAGTAACGTTGCAGATAAGCAGCCATGATGAAAATTAGAAAACGGCCGACGGTTAATACCGTCGGCCGTTTTCTAATTTTTTACATTTCGTGATTGATGTATTGCCACCTGTTCAACAATTCATCTAAAGCCTGGGAAACCGAGACCAGCTGAGGATCGGAGGGATTGTCTTTATATAACAGGTACATCTTTTGTCTTAACTTTTCAATTTCAAATTCCAGCTCTGCCAGCCCTAGCACTCTGAATCCCCCTTTTACTATTCATCATCGGTTTGTTCAAGATCTTTATTCTCGTTATCGGAATCCCCGTTTTGACCATTCTCTTCTTCCTCTTCCGCCTCTTCTTCATCCTGTTCTTCTGTCTTTTCCTTTTCTTCTGATTCTCCAGAAGAAGCATTTTCATCCCTTCCGTTTTCTTCTTGCGTATCATCATCTTCTGACGTAGTTTTTTCTTCTATATCAGTATTTTCTTCTTCTTTTTCTTTTTCTTCTTTATTTGTACTGGTGGAATTTCCCTTATTATCGTCGCTTGTATTTTTTCCACTATCGGAAGAAGTATTAGTATTAGCAGAACTACTGGAACCAGAAGCAGAACTGTTCATTTCTGAGTTGCTTTGATTTGTATTTGGTTCCCATGAAGAAGATTCGTTTGTTTCTTCTTCAATTAAAACTTCTGTTTCTTCTGGTTCCCAAGCTATCTCGGCGGTTTCGGAATCCTCTAATAAGGAGTCTCCTTCTTTTTCCGTGAAAAAATCTTCAGCTATTGTTCCAGCATGTATCTCATTAATTGATCCTCTTTTCATATGTAAATAAGAGTCACGAGGTAGTTGGTAATCGGATTGAGCGGTTAAAACTGTCCGTCCATCCTGGATGCTTTTGACGATGAAGAAACCACTAACTGCAAGTCCAATGGCCAAGAATATAGTAGCAATGATAGCAACGGACTCTTTATTCATTTCCATAAAATTCCCACCCCCTTGTTACTCCATTATAACCGTCCACTAAAATAAATGCTTTATTTTATATATCGAGAGAATGTTTAAAATGTTAAGCCGCCCAGGGCAAAATGAAAGACCAGGCGTCAATTTCCGCCTGGTCTTGATGCTGAATTATTTACTTTTTTCCTTCATCCCCAGGGAATTCATAGAAGAATTTAGCTGTGATAGAGCCATCTTCATTTTGCTGGATGTCAGTGACATGGATGCCGGAATCAGCTGGTACAGGATTATCCTCTCTCCAGAAATAATAGGAACCTGTATGAACATTACCTGAATTCGGAGTGATTTCATCACCAGTAGTAAAGAAGTCAGCTTCGTCACCACGGTTGTTATTACGCTCCAGGTCATACTCTCCATCTGCCTGCAATACAGACAATCCATAATGCGTAATCAAAGTTCCATCAGAAGCTGTAGCCGAATGATTGTACTGGAAACGTTTGTTCATCCAGTTTTCAACGTTGTTAGGACGCAGGCCAGCTGTCTGATATTTGTTGATGACATTTTCATCGACATGCCATGCAACCAGACCTTCCGCGTTTTCACCAACACGTGCCAGTCCTTTATTGAAGCCTTCCTGCTGAACATTTTCAAAAAGGAAGTATTCTGTCCCGTTAGAACCAGGGACCTCCATTTTCACGACATCTTCGTGTTCGTTAACTGGTCCCAACGTCAATTCCTGGACGCCATCTTCTGGTGTAACTTCTTTCGGCTCCAGCCAGCCCAAGAACATTTTAGAAAATGGATCAAAACCGGTCGGTGAATTTCCGGAATATGCGGCATCATTTGGATAACGCATCCAGGGACCGCCCGCCATCATTGAGAAGTTTCCGACGCCTTCAGAAGTATATTCAGTGTCATAGAAATCAGGCAATCCTAACGCATGGCCAAACTCATGGGCGAATACCCCAGGCTGCGCCGGGTAAGGTCCTGCTTCCAATTCTTCTTTATACGTGTTGGTAGCGGCATCATAACCAGCTACGTTTCCGCCGATTGCCGGCTCCACAGTGTAGTTATTGACAACTACTCCATCATAAGTAAGCTCTTCTTCTGTTGTTTTCTTGATCCATTCGGACTCAGACATTCCCTCAGCCTCAGGTGCGAATACACCATCGTCGTAATATGGACCATAGTACAAGGCACTTAGAACTCCCCACTTGTGTGACCAAACCTGTGCAGGATCACGGCTGAATTCTGCTCCTGTACCTTCATGAACTACAAATATATTCGGCACTTTTCCGTTTTCCGCATATTTGGAAAAGTCAACATGAGGATCAGCTGCTTTCAATAAGTCACGGACCAGCTCTCCCATATGGGCATAACCATTGTCATTTCCAAATTTATATTCGCCATCATTTGCATGCTCACCAGTCTGATCAAGGTAGTAAGAAGCTCCATGAGGCAGCTCCACCCAGCCGATATCTGTCATATCGTCATATGTAGTAAGTTCGACTTTACCATAACTGGATTCTTTATAAATGTTTTGCATGGTACTGTTAGTTGGTACTTTTTCACCTTCAAACTCGGCATATTCCTTAAAAACATCCATCTTATACGGATTATATTCATCCCCGAAAATAAGATCGTTTAAGTACTTAGCTGGCACCGGCTTATCCAGCGTCCCTTTCGGCTGGTCGCCATTCTTATATTTAGCTAACAGAACAAGCATCGGTACTTCTCCTTCTGCTTTTTCATAAGCGACATGATCTCCGGCAGCCTGTTCAAATTTTGAGCCTTTATTGGCAAACTTTTCAGCTGGATCATGTTTTGAAATATCAAGGCCAGCTTCTTTCGCTTGTTCAGCCAGTTCTGGTGTGGCCGGAACATAATGCGCCGGTTCCAGGTTATAATTATTGGATGCCTGTACGTCACTAGCTCCTCCGCCCGCAAGCCCTGTTGTCAGTCCGGACACTAACAACAATGAAGCTGCAGCGGATGATAGAAATTTTTTGTTCAACATTCTGTTTTCCTCCCCCAAATTTCTATTTGCTTCCAGTTAATTATAGAATATTCAGAACATTTTCGGGGCAAAAAATGACAAAATAAGCATGTTAGACTACCATACCCTATATTTTTTACATATTTCGACATCCAGCAACGGAACCTTTTATCCATAGGCTATCCCTAGATCATTTACAAAGTCCTGTATTTTAAACGGTTCTTTCAGATCAGTCACCTAATATAAAATACCCACCTCAAAGAAACCATGTCCTTAAGGCAGGCAACATTTATCCCTTCTATTCTTCAATTCGGTACTTTTCGTGATAATAATCTTTGTTCTTGTTCCAGTCTTCCAATGTCGTTTCAAATATTTTATTGTCCTGATCATCAAATACAGAAACAGAATCCTTTTGTTTTTCTACGGAATAAGACGGTTCGTCATTTGCACTTGTTTGTTGGATAGAACCCATGTCGACCTCTTCAATAGTTGCTGCCGCTCCATCCGCAGGCTTTACACTTTCTGCCGCTTCTTCTATGTATTCTTCCACCTGTTTTGTTTCTTGACTGTATGGCGTGTCCGCTCTTTTCACTTCAAACATAGCTGCGAACGTCAATCCTATCAGTAAAAAAGGTAAAGATAAAAATATTACTTTCTTCAACGGGATCTCTCCTAACTTAAAGGTGCCTGTCTGAATCCACGTTAATTATATGGGTGAAAAACATCGGCTTCAATATAATCCTGTAAAATGAATACCCCTATTACAGAATATAAATATTTCTTACTAACCTATGTAATATATTTAATATTCTCTTAATCGATTTCTGGATTTTTATTTATATTTTTTTATTTTCTGGAAGAAAGTTAGTTTATAAACCCGATTTTCACAATATTATCCAACCTTTCATAGCAGCAGAGGCTTTTATACTACAAAAACTAATAGAAGAGGGTGAACTGATCTGGATTTCTTTGTTAAAGGAGAGTAGAACTCATAAAAAATGATGAGAATTCCATTAAACTTTCGTATACTAAAAAATCGAGCAGGCAACTCAATGAGTTGCCTGCTCGATTAGATGACTTCTTTTTAAGATTGATAATCCTGTATCATTCCATTAACTTTTTGTACTTCTTCATTCGGAACAATCAAATAGTAGATTCCCCCGATGTTCGTACCACTGCCCTGCATTTGATAGGTTTCTGTATTTTTGCGGGCACTTCGATAATCTGTTCCCAGTTTCCTCATATCAGAAAAGTCCATGTTGGTACTTACATTCGAACCAAGTACGTCCATGATATCGCCAATTTTATTGACGCCGCCGATGCTGGCACCTTTTTCAATGACCCCTTCGATGACTTGACGCTGTCGTTCATTACGTCCGGCGTCCCCCTGAGGGTCATTTTTTCTCATCCTTACAAAAGAAAGAGCTTCTTTCCCATTCAAATCAAGCTGCCCTTCCGGAAATGTTATGCCGTCCTGTTTAAAAGCCATATTATTAGTGACAGTTATTCCTCCTACAGCATCAACAAGCTGTTCAAGGCCTTCCATATTCATCCTTACGTAATAATCGAGTTCGATATCAAGAAAGTTTTCGACCGTGTCGACTGACATATCACTTCCGCCGAAAGCATAGGCATGGTTGATTTTATCTTCGGTCCCTCTCCCTACAATCTCGGTACGAGTATCCCGGGGGATGCTGACCATTTGCATCCGGTCATTGTCCGGGTCAAGCGTCAGGACAATCATCGTATCCGAACGGCCTTTATCATAGTTTCGTTCATCGACACCAAGTAATAATATATTAAGAGATTCTTTGCTCTCTATCTTTTTCTTTGTGAGATCATTATCAATAGAAGAAACAGGTTCATGTAAATCTTTATCGACTGTGTTTTTCACATTACTATAAATCGAAAAAGCATAGGCTCCTACTCCTATTAAAATCAGGAGCATGACCAGTAAAGTGATCTTCCACCACTTTCCTTTTTTCCGCTGCTTTTTCTTTTGATCTTTACGACTTCTCATTCGTCCACCTCATTAACTAAATATAAAACCACCATTACATTATACTTAATTAGTCGAATCTTGTAAAAGTAATAATCCATTTTCTGGAGGACCCGGGGTGTTTATTTTCTATCGGATTTACCCATACTTGTAATAATACTATTTGAGCGATGGCAGGTGGGGTGAATAATGAATAAATTAAGAGGGATGTTGGCACTGGTATCTTTTATGGTTGTCCTTGCTTCTATTGGCACGCTACTATTATTAATGGTAAAGATGCCGGAAGAAGCAGACAATGAGGGTCAGAACAATCTCCCGAATGAAGAAGTAAGACAGATAATCCAATGGGATGAACCAATTACAGAAAAGCCATTCAGAAGCCTACATTACGAAGACAAAGCACTAGGGGAAGAAATTACGAAAGAAACCATTAAAGATAATTTTGAGCCAAAATTTGAAGAGTTGGAAAAGCAAGTCAGCTTGCAGGTTGACCAACTCATTCAGGACGCGGTAACTGATTACCAGGAACAAATCCAAAGCGGTAAAGAAGGATCGCTTATCCAGCTTTACCAAAAATATACGAAAGCAGCACAGGAGTTGGAAGATAAGACGGATGAAGCATTTCTCCAAATCTATAACGAATATCAAGATGAATTGAAAGCCAACGGTTTCAATTCATCGGAAGCCGATGGCATGAAAGTACAGTACGAAGAAACAAAAGAAACAATCAGATCCAACCTGCTGCGCGAAGTCGCCAGCAGAAACTAAAAGAACTTATGCCGACCCAAGGAACCCCGGAGCCCTCCAATTTTTGGAGGGCTCCGGGGTCCCTGTTTAATTTACTATTTGCCGGCCGGCATTCTCTTTTTTTTTGCAATGCCTTCATTCCTCTTTCTTTCAATAGTTCACATAGGTTAGGGTGACTGTCTATATAATCACATATAATGAAATTTTGCTTCTCCGTGAGGGAAAGTTTCTCTACCGATCGGGACACTCTGTTCTGCCGCTTCTTTCCTCCTGCTTCGTGGCTGACAAATAAGACAGCTTGCATCATTAAACAGCTCCTCTGACTGTTAGGCTTCAGCTGCCTCCAGTTCATTATCATTCTGATGCATGAGACTAAACGAGCGGATGCGCTCCCGGAAATGGACAACTTCTCCTATTATGATCATAGCAGGATTACGTATAGGTACTCTTTCTACTTCATCTATAATGTTAGAAAGAGTACCTGTAACAACTTTTTGCTTTTCTGTTGTGCCTTGCTGAATGACAGCAACAGGGGTGTCCGGCATTTTCTCATGTTGGAGCAATTGATCACATATATATGGTAAATTACTAACGCCCATATAGATAGCCAGCGTGTCAACGCTTTTTGACAGGTTATTCCAATCAATTTCCTCATGCTTCCCTTTGCAGCGATGACCAGCTATAACGGCAAAGGAGCTGCTAATATCTCTATGGGTTACAGGTATGCCAGCATAAGCGGGGGCTGCTATGCCAGATGTAATTCCAGGGACGACTTCAAACGATATACCTTGTTTTGCCAGTGCCTCTGCTTCTTCGGCCCCTCTGCCGAACACAAACGGGTCTCCCCCTTTTAAGCGTGTCACTGTTTTCCCTTGTTTCGCATATTTCACTAATAAATAATTAATGGTTTTCTGTTTTAACATATGAAATTTAGGATGCTTTCCACAGAAGACCAGCTCTGCACCGGTTTTTGCATGTTCCAATAACTGCTCATTCACTAACCGATCATATAAGATGACATCTGCCTGCTGAATACATTTTAATGCTTTTAAAGTGATTAAATCCGGGTCGCCAGGACCTGCTCCTACTAAATATACCTGTACCATTCGGTTCCTCCTTCGTAATCCTTGTTCTTACTATAATAGGGGCCACTATTCTAGCAGTTACTTTCCGGGAACAATGACGTATACTTCATTGTTCTTTACTTCTGTTTCATAGGTCTGTACGCAGCCAGTGTCAGGTTCCTGGACCTTCCCGCTTCGAGTACTGATTTTCCAATCATGCATCGGGCAAAAAACATGCTCCCCACTCACCATTCCTTCCGCAAGGACACCACCTTTATGAGGACAGCGATTTTCGATTGCCCGCACCTTTCCTTCTTCGAGTTTGAATACGGCCAGCTCTAATTCTCCAATTATAACAGTTTTCCCTAATTTTTCTGGAAGGTCCTCCAGCCTCGATACGAATACTTTGCTTAATAATTTTTCCATCAATGGGTTCCTCCCCGGTTTAATTTGTTCCTGCTGGTACTTTTACATTTTGATAAAGCTCACGAAGGAGACGATTATCCTCGATCGCTTCTTTCCATGGGTCCTGTACAACGGATAATGCTTCATCCATGCGGGCATTCAATTCAAGGAACGTCTGCTTTTCATCTAATACAGATCTAATTTGGTCTAACCCGACTCGCTCTACCCAGGCAGAAGTCCGTTCCAGGTAATTGGCACTTTCACGATAATATTGTAAAAAGGCAGCTGTAACAGCAAGCACTTCTTCCTCTGTTTTTACCTTATACAAGAGTTCTGCTTTTCTCATATGGGTACCACCATTGCCACCTACGTATATTTCAAATTCTCCATCCAGACCGACGACCCCGACATCTTTTACCGATCCTTCCGCACAGTTTCTTGGACAGGCGGATACACTCATTTTTACTTTATGGGGTGTATTCAGCCCTTCAAACTTTTTCTCCATTTTGATTCCCAGACCGATTGAATCTTGCGTACCGAAACGGCAAAAGTCTGCACCGACACAAGTTTTCACTGTCCTTAGTCCCTTTGCATAAGCAGAACCTGAAGGCATATCAAGCTCTGACCAGATATCTGGAAGATCTTGTTTTTTAACTCCAAGCAAATCCAGACGCTGCCCTCCAGTAACTTTGATCATTTTCACTTCATATTTATCTGCCACATCGGCAATTTTCCGTAGATCCTCAGCATTTGTTACCCCGCCATACATCCGGGGTACGACTGAATACGTCCCGTCATTTTGGATATTGGCGTGGAGACGCTCATTGACAAAGCGGGATTCTTTTTCATCTTCATATTCCGTCGGCTTAAGCATGCCAAGATAATAGTTCAATGCCGGCTTACATTTGGAGCAGCCTTCTTCTGATTTCCAGCCCAATACATTCATGACTTCTCTTGTATGCGTCAATCCTTTCAATTTTATTTCCTCGATCACTTCATCCCTTGATAAAGTGGTACAAGTACAGATTGATTCTTTCTCGTTTTGGGTGTAGTCATCTCCCAGGGTATGCTCCAGCAAATCGGAAACTAAGGATTTACACCCACCACAAGAGCGAGAGGCATTAGTACAGCCTTTGACCTGTTCGACTGTGGCCAATCCCTGACTGTTGATTGCTTCAACGATCGTACCTTTCGTCACACCATTACAGCCGCAGATGATTTCCTCATCCGGCATACTTGAAATTAGATCGGCTCCCGAGTTCTCGGAACGTTCGGACTCTGTATATTCTTCTATTGCTGCCCCATTATTGATCAGGCTCAATAGCCGGTTACCATCGCTCGTATCTCCGAAAAGTACTGCCCCAGTAATTTTCCCTTTATCCACCAGGACTTTTTTATAGGTACCATTCCAATCATCAAAAAGTTTCAGCGACTTTGTATGTTCATCTTCATTGATTTTACCTGTTGAAAAAACATCGACGCCCGACACCTTCAACTGGGTAGATAAAACAGAGCCCTGATAGCCATCTCCCTCTATGCTGCATATCTGCTTGGCCATTTCCTTACCCTGTTGATATAATGGTGCTACCAGCCCATAAACCATTTCTCTATGTTCCGCGCATTCCCCGACTGCATATATGTTTGGCACTTCTGTTTCTAAATAATCATTGACTATGATCCCGCGGTTGACAGGGATTCCACTCTCTTTCGCTAATGAGACATTCGGCCGGATCCCCACTGCCATAACGATCAAATCAGCCTCTATCTGATGACCATCGTTGAATTTGAGTCCCTCAACGCGATCCGTTCCGATAATTTCCTCTGATTGCTTTTCCAGAAGAAAATTCATCCCTTGCTTTTCCAATTCTTTTTGCAGCATTTTACCCGCTGTCTGATCTAGTTGCCGTTCCATTAGATAGTCTGCCAGGTGGACAACATCAACTTCCATTCCGAGATTCAATAAACCTCGTGCCGCCTCTAAGCCAAGCAGACCTCCACCAATCACGACCGCCTTTTTGTAGTGATTAGAACATTCAATCATCTTCTCGCAGTCTTTGATATCCCGAAACGCCGTTACGCCTTCTTTATCTGCTCCAGGCAGCGGCAGCATGAAGGGCAGCGACCCGGTTGCAATGATCAGTTTGTCATACGCTGCCTCCCGGCCTTTATCCGTCCTTACTATTTGTTTGTCCTTATCGATTTTCAGTACAGTTTCGCCTGGATACAGTTTAATATTGTTGTCCTCATACCACTGCCAGCTATTCAATGTGATGTCATGGATTTCCGTATCTCCCTGCAGCACTTTGGATAGTTCAATCCGGTTATAATTGGGATATGGTTCACTTCCAAAAATCGTAATGTCAAACTGATCAGGTGCTAACTGAAGCACTTCCTCGACCGCCCGGACACCTGCCATTCCATTTCCGATAAGTACCAGCTTTTGTTTGGACATGTAGTAAAAACCTCCAAATTATAATAATTTTTAGAATAATTGTCATTTTAAGGGGTATAATCCTAATGCACAATTCTCATGTGAGAAAACCTCACATGCTTTCGCAAAAGACTCATATATTTTGTTCAACTTTCAAGTGATAGTTTCGTTCCGCAATATATTGACTGTCCGTGGAATAGACCTGGGGCGACTCTTTGATAAAAAATGATAGAGCAAAACAAAGGAGAGCTGCAGTGCCGATGACTCCGAAAAATAAAGCAGGGTACGTTAAATTAAGTATCGCCAGAAAACAGACCGAGCCGATATTTCCATAAGCCCCTACCATTCCGGCAATTTGGCCTGTTTTACTTTTCTTAATGGAAGGGACTAGTGAAAAGACAGAACCAGAGGCTGCTTGTCCGATCATCGAACAGCACATGGTCAGCACCACGGCAGCGAATAGTGGCCACTCCCCCTTTAAAGCTGACATTCCAAAATAAAGGATCCCTAGCAAAAATAATAAGGTCATAAGTATCCGTTTCCGTCCAAAACGATCACTCAGCCACCCTCCAGCCGGTCGTGCAACCAAATTTGTGAAAGCAAAACTGCTGGCTATCATTCCTGCTGCAACAGTATTTAAAGAATAGGTATCCAGAAAAAACATCGGCAGCATCGAAATGACAGCTAGTTCTCCCCCAAATGTTGCAAAATAGCCGAGGCTCAATATACTTACCTGCAGCATCGAGTATTGTTCTGACTCAGGTATTTCAGACTTTAAATAGGCTATGTTTTTCACCCATATTTTCCAGACATGAACCAGGTAGAGAATTGCTAATAAAGCATAAAACCCAATTGCTGCTCCTTTAGCCAGTAATCCGGCCTGCTGCAGTGACCATACAAGGATGCCCATCCCCCCATAAATAGGCAATGAAATGAATAGAAGAATGATGAGATCCGAGAAGCTGGTGACTTCCATTACACCTGAAGATTTGGATCGCTTGAAAGCTTTATGAGGAGGGGTATCTTCCACTTGATGGTAAAAAACCAATCCATAGATTAAGGCGAGTAACCCGGTAGCTGCAACCGCATATCTCCAACCGTTGTCTCCTCCGAATAATAAAGCTAGTAGAGGGAGGGTAAACGAGGCGATTGCTGAGCCGAAATTTCCCCAGCCGGCATAAATCCCCTGAATGAAACCAGCTTGATGCTCAGGAAACCATTCTGCCAGCATTCGAATTCCCACTACGAAACTGGCGCCGATAATCCCTAAAAATAACCGGGAGATGAGCAGCTGCCAGTAAGAACTGCTTAAAGCAAAGATAAAACAGGGTACACTCATAACAACAAGTAGTACAGCAAATACCCGTTTTGGACCGAACCTGTCCACTAACCGTCCCATAATGATTCTCGCAGGGATTGCTAAGGAGAGGTTGACCAGCATTAAGACGCCAATTTCTTCCTTGGTAATTCCCAGTTGTTCCATAATAATGGAACTAAACGGAGCCAAATTGAACCAGACCATGACACTGATAAAAAAGGCCAGTGTGGACATGATAAGCACCTTTAGATTTCCTTCATAGATTTCTTGCACGTCATCCACCTTCCGATTGAACGTATTTATTTTTCCTTATGCCATTCAAGTAATTTAACTCAGCACAGGTTTTAACTTTACAGCGGTTACTTTAAAGGCAGGCATGTGTGAATCAGGATCAAGCTTATCAGAAACAAGGCGATTCACATTTTGCCCCCCTGTCCAATGGAAAGGTACGAAGACTGTATCTTTCCTTATTTTTTCGGAGCACCTGTTCCTTACGACAATGCTTCCTCGCTGTGACTCGATTTTCACAAGTGAATGATCTTCAATAGAGTATTTAGCTGCTGTTTCCGGGTGAATTTCCATAAATGATTCAAACTCTCTGGCTGCCAAAGCAGTACTTTTCCTTGTTTGTTCGCCAGTTAAATAGTGGGCCATTACACGACCTGTCGTTAAAATCAGCGGGAAATCATCATTCTGGACTTCCTTTTCTACATCAGCAGCCATAGGAATAGCCATCTTCGCTTTCCCATCCTTGTGCTCAAAAGTTGTTTCAAATAATCGCTTCGTACCTTGATGCTCGTAATCAGGACAGGGCCAAAGCACACCGTTTTCCTTCCTCAATTTTTCATAGGTCATCCCATAATAATCTGCCTTGCCTCCTCGACTGGCTTTTCTCAGTTCATCAAAAATTTCTTCAGCTGTGGTAAAAGAAAAGTAGTCTCCCTTCCCCATTGCCTTTGCTATTTCACAGATAATCTGCCAGTCATGCTTCGCTTTCCCCGGAAGAGGGCGGTTCGCTTCTCTCAAGGTCACCCGCCCTTCGACATTCGTCATAGTTCCTTGATCTTCCAGATACGAAGATGCCGGCAGGACCAAATCTGCTAATCTCGCAGTCTCTGAAAGGAATAAATCGGCAACGACCAAAAACTTAAGCTTCTTTAATGAACGTTCGATTAAATTAGAATTTGGATGAGAGATTACCGGATTGGAACACATGATGAACATTCCCTTGATCGATTCCTGATCGGCCTTCTTGAACATTTCATAAGCGGAGACTCCTTTTCCCGGCAACTCAGATTCTTTAATCCTCCAAATTTGTGAAATATGAGCACGGTCTTTTTTATTTTCAATGGAACGATATCCAGGGAGCTGATCTGATTTCTGTCCATGTTCCCTTGCGCCCTGGCCGTTTCCTTGCCCGGTAATTGCGCCATAGCCGGAGTAGGGTTTACCGACTTTCCCTGTCGCAAGCAGAATATTTAAAAAGGCCCGAACAGCAGCTGTCCCATCTGTCTGCTGTTCAACCCCCCTGGCGGTGAATATCATCCCGGATTCTTCCTCACCAAAGATTTCTGCAGTCAAATATAAGTCCTCCTCCGAAACCCCCGTCACTTCCGATACTTCAGATAGTTTAATAGAAGAAAGTCGGTCTGCCACCTGTTCAAAGCCATCAACCCGGCCTTCTATAAATGTTTGATCGATCAACCCTTTTTCGATGATTATTTTTAATAGGCCATTAGCCAAAGTGGCGTCTGTACCTGGTTTGTTTTTTAAGTGCATATCAGCTATAGAAGTCGTTGCTGTTTCTCTGGGATCAATGGCAATGATATAGGCACCATTCTCCTTCGCCTGGTCAAAGTAAGGCATAATCGTTGGCTGGCATTCCGCTATGTTGGTGCCCGCAAGGATGATGCACCGGGTATGCGGAATCTCCTCTAAGGTATTCGTGAATCCACGATCGATACCGAACGTCTGATTAGCGGCTGTAGCTGCTGCAGCCATACATAAACGGCCATTATAATCGATATGCCTGGTGTTTAAACCTACACGCGCAAACTTACCTAATAAATAAGCCTCCTCATTGGTAAGCGAAGCACTGCCATAAACGAATAGTGCATCATTACCGGCCAATTGCTGTATGTCCGTAAAATTTTTGCGGATATGCTCCAAAGCTTCCTTCCATGAAATCGGCTGGTATTCCCCCTTCACCTTCAACAAGGGCTGGGTGATTCGCTTCTGATGCAGGGCATGCTGGTGGGCATTTTTCCCCTTGATACACAGCCTCCCTTTCGTGGTTGGATTATCTTTTCCTATAGTTTTATAAATTTTCCTAGAAACGACACGCTGCTCGACAAGCTGCATTTTGCATTGCATACTGCAAAAAGGACATTGCGTGTCGTAAACCTTTTCGGATTGCACTTTCTGATGTTTATTTCGAAAGTACTTCAGCATTAGCTCAGTCAAACCGATCATCCTTTACTCTATTTTCGTTCAACTATAGATCAATTGTTTTTTGTTTAAACCGCCAAGGTTGTTATTTCCCAGCAAATATCCTCGTAATTCTTCATCGAATAAAACTTCTCTTATATGGTACAGTCCCACACGAGAAAGCCAGAATGAGACTTTTTCCAGATAGTTGGCTGACTGAAGGTAATATTGCATTAATGCCATTACCATCTCTCCAGCTTCTTCAACTGTTGTGACCACACAAAGTAAATTGATGGAACGTATGCTGGCCCCATTCTTCTCCCCAACATATAATTCCCAGCCCCTTTCTGCTCTGACAATATTGATATCCCTTGCATCATCGGCGGCTTTTGCGTGGACACAGTGAAAGACAGCAATTTTTGTAGGAGCTGGAATCTTTAAACGCTCTGTCTGTTCATCTAACACAGCAGCGAGTTGAATTGCCCGGCTTTTGTCACACGAACACCCGTAGCTATTGACGCTGGTTTGAACGGTACCGACACGATGCGTACCTAATTGCAGAACAGGCATGTCGAGTAAAACTCTTGCTTTATTCCACTCTTCTCTTTTCATACCATGGATATGAATTCGCTGGTCTGAAGAAAGAGCAAAACGAGCGTGGGGGTATGTGTCTGCCAGGTCAGCCAGTTTTCTTAGCTGGCGAGGATTAAGAACCCCGCCATATGTCTGTGGAATGATTGCATATTCTCCATCAGCCTGAACCAGCTCTCGTTCGCTATTGTCCGTATCGCTTGCTTGTTTTTGGCAGCTACCATCGGTAGAAGTCACATCCAGATGATAGGCAATAGCAGAACGGCAAATGGAACATCCCGTCTTTGTTTTCCAATTTAGAGTTTTTATAACTTCCTGTACTCCTTTAAGATGATCCCTTTGGATCGCATTCACTACCTCATCTTCTGCCAAGGTAGTACATGTACATAAAGACATGGATATCGCTTCTTCCTCGAACTGAGCACTATGGATATAGGTGAGCAGGTCGGACACCAAAGGTTTACACCCTCCACAGGAACTGGAAGCTTTTGTGCATGTTTTTACTTCCTCGCAAGTAGTAAGCGACTCTTTTTGAACAGCGTGGATAATATCACCTTTGGAAACATGATTGCAGGTGCAAATTTCAGCATCTGGTGATAATTCAGCTAGGAATGTATCATCTGAACCCGCAGTATCGAGTAACCGTGTCTTATCACGGTCGGACAACACTTTTTGTTTAATGATGGCATCTCTCAACTTTGGCCCGTCTTTTACATCTCCATAAAGAACCGCCCCGATTGCTTTATTCTTGCGAAACACTATTTTTTTATAAATACCTTCCATATCATTTCGATAATGAACAGTTTTCGTCGTATCATCTTCTTTAAAATCTCCTGCAGAAAAAACATCGACGCCGGATATTTTTAATTGAGTAGATAAAACAGAACCATGATAACCAGGTGTTGGATGATTGCAAAGGTGCTTAGCCAGCACTTTTCCCTGTTCATATAAAGGCTCTACCAGCCCATATACGCTTCCATCATGTTCTGCACACTCTCCAACTGCGTATATGTCCTGTTCCGTTGTTGTCATCCTGTCATCGACCAGGATGCCTCGATTCGTTTCAATTCCGGTTTCTTTCGCCAAATCAATATTAGGCCGGACACCGACAGCCATCACGACAAGGTCTGCTTCAACAGATGACCCATCGTCAAAACGAATGCCTGTGACATGTCCATTACCAAGTATCTCCTGGGAAGATTTTTTTAAGAGGAAATTCATCCCCTGCTTTTCCAAATCCTTTTGAAGCATAACGGAAGCTTCCGAATCCAACTGCCGATCCATCAAATAATCAGAGAGATGAACCACGTCCACTTCCATCCCAAGGTTCAATAACCCCCTTGCAGCCTCCAGCCCCAATAACCCTCCTCCAATTACTACTGCTTTATGATAGGATTGGGAAGCTTCTATCATTTGTCGGCAATCTTCCATGGTACGAAAAGCCAGGACACCCTGTTGATCAGCCCCCGGCAATGGCAGTATAAACGGCTTTGAACCGGTCGCTATAATGAGCTTGTCGTAATCCACCTTCCTGTTTTGGTCAGTAGCTACCTGTTTTTTTTCTTTATCAATCGCCGTCACTGTTTCACCAGTAAACAATCGGATTCCGTTTTTTTCATACCAGCTGCGGGAATGAAGCTCAATATCTTCGAAAGACGTTCCACCCTGAAGAACAGACGAGAGCATAATACGGCTGTAATTCACATGCGGTTCACTTCCAAAAATAGTAATTTCATACTTTTCCGAGTTTTCAGTAAGTATTTGTTGAATGCAATGCACTCCCGCCATTCCATTACCGATCAGAATCAATTTTTGTTTCTCCATAAATAACCTCCGACTGTAGAAAAAGTAAAGTTAAAATGTTTTTACTGAATATAGTAACTCACCCTATCATAAGAATTTTCCAGAAGTCCCATTATGTGTGAGAAAATCTATCAGAGAAAATTCAGAAAAACTCGGCTTATACTTTAATCCTTTAACAAAGTTAAACTTCGTTAAAGTAAAAAAACCCGGAGCCTCCAAAATTTGGAGACTCCGGGGTGCGTTCATTTTACAGTAGCAGGTAGGCAATTGGTGTGACAATGATAATGGTGAGAATGGTTCGTTCAATCCAGATGACAATCAGTTTCGGGATGCTGACAGGAATTTCCGTGGACAGGATGCATGGGATAAGCGCTGAGAAAAACAAAATAGCCGAGACCGATAATGTTCCAATGACAAACTTCGTGATTATCGGTGCTTCTGCTACAAGAAGCGCTGGCAGAAACATTTCCGCTATTTCAATCGCTGAAGCCTTAGCGGCTAGTAATGGTTCCGGAACTTGCATCAACAAGGTAAACGGGTAAAAAATGTAACCTAATATATCAAATACAGGGGTATATTCTGCCAACACTAACCCCAGCAGCCCTACGGACAGAATCGAAGGTAATATAGCCATGGTCATGATAAAACCGTCTTTAAGATTCATCCAAATATTTTTACCGATGGATGGCGATTGTGCCGCTGCCTCCATCGCCTGAGACCAGGCTGCTTTTATTCGATTCTTTTTTATCACTTCCTCTGGATTGCCTTTCCCGTCTATATAAGTATCACTGATTGTGTTCAATGGCCAGATACGAACGGTAATAGCAGTCACTAAAAAAGTGACAAACAATGTTACCCAGAAGTACGTATTCCATATTTCCATTAAGCCTAGCGTTTTAGCAACAACAATCATGAACGTAGCAGATACGGTAGAGAACCCAGTCGCAATGATGGTCGCCTCTTTGACCGTATACTTCCCTTCCTTAAAAACACGGTTGGTAATCAATAGTCCGATCGAATAGCTACCGACAAAAGAAGCAACTGCATCAATTGCTGAACGTCCAGGTGTTTTCCAAATCGGACGCATAATCGGCTGCAGCATAACACCGATGAACTCCAGCAGACCGTAGCCAACTAGCAAAGCAAGGAAAACTGCACCAATAGGAACAAGAAGTCCAACCGGGATTACCAACTTTTCAAACAAGAATGGCCCCATGCTTGGGTCGAACAGCCACCCAGGCCCAAAATTGAAAATAAGCATTACGGCCACGAGCACACCAAGGAGTTTAAAGAAGGATAATACCATATTGACGGCATCTTTATTCCAGGATTGATTATAAAATGGGTAAGCCGCTCCTAACACGATGACTAAAAGGGCGTAATAAGGTACTAAACTGCCGAATGATGTTTGGATGAAGGTAACGATATGATCGAGTGGTATGGATGAGGTGCCGTTGATGGTGATCGGGATAAAAAATGTAAATATACCAATCAAACTGAAAAGAAAGAATTTAAGTATAGTAGTTCCACTCGGAGAGTTTGGGGTCTCCTGGATATTCATATCCTTTTGAACGTTTTCCATGTATTCAACCTCCTGTTATTTGAATTATCAGAAAATAAAGAGTTGAAATAAAGAGCGAGTGAGGACCTCGCTCCATCCTTAACGTTTGCAGTATCCAGTTAAAAAAGAAAGCATCACATGGACAGCGCTTTTCACTGCCATGTCCCCAACATCCTTCCTAGGGTCGAGACAGACGATATCCATCGCTTTCACTTTTGGATGCTCACCGGCAAGCTGTACTGCTTCGAATAATTCTTCGGTATACATCCCTCCCGGTGTTGCTGCCGGGGCCGCCGGATTTTGAGTAATGTCTAGAACATCCATATCAACGGTCAGGTAAATCGTATCCACCTGACCCGATAAATGAGCAAGTGCGCTTGTCACGACAGCAGCCATTCCTTTTTTTCTCGCCTGCTTCATCGTCGTATAATGCAGCCCGACTTCATCAGCATAATCCTTCAGTTCCTTTGCATTGAAAAATCCATGCAGCCCGATATTATGGACATGCTTTCCTTCAATAGTTCTGCTTTCGATTAAATTACGGATTGGCGTACCATTGGCAGGTCCTAACTCACTCAAATCCCGTAAATCGAAATGGGTATCTAATTGCAGAATCCCCACCGTTTCTTCCGGATGAGCTTTTCTCCAACCTTTAACTAGCATAGCCGTAATTGAATGATCTCCCCCCATAGCAACAGGCAGCGTATTCGGATGATGTTTCCTCATGGCAGTCATCACTTCGCTGATCTGCTGATGGGTGTAAGCAATATCGATAACATGCTGCCTGACGTCCCCTAAGTCGACCGCTTTCAGTTGGGCAAGGTCGATACCTTCATCTAAGTTATAGGTACTGAAGGACTTCCAAACCTTTCGCATCGCATCCGGGTTCTCGCTGGCAGCGGATGTACTGATCGATGACTTGGAAAGTGGCACCCCTAAAATTGCGATATCAATAGAACTCCAATCAGGAGTTTCATCGCCAAGCGTCTCAATCCATTCGTGCACTTTAAGGTCAGCCCGCTTATCAGTTTGTTTCGTCCAAATCATCCCTGGCCTGTCAAGCATCGGATAAGGATAAGCCGTCATTGCAGCTGCCCTCCTACAACCAGCGGCTTGCCTGCTTTTACAACCGTGTCAACATGATTCATACCATATTGATAAGACAGCACAAGGTAATTCGGCACATCAAAAATAGTTACATCACCTTTTTTACCAGGCTCAAGGCTGCCGACTTCCCCTGCTGCTCCTATCGCATGAGCAGCATTGATAGTGGTTGCTGTTAATACTTCTTCCGGTGTCATTCCCATTTTCAGGCAACCCAGGTTCATAATGAATGGAAGCGAAATCGTCGGAGAAGACCCTGGATTTGCATCGGTCGATAAAGCGACAGCTACCCCGCCATCAATCATCTTTCTGGCATCAGCAAACTCTGCCATCAGGAAAAAAGCAGTACCTGGCAACAAGACACCTACGACATCTTTTTCCGCCATGTCCTTTATGCCCTGATCAGATGCTTTCAACAAATGATCGGCTGAAATCGCCCCTACCTGTGCGGCAAGTTCAGCCCCACCGTACGGCTCAATTTCATCAGCATGAATTTTCGGAATCAGCCCATGTTTATTTCCTGCTTCCAGAATCCGTTTCGATTGTTCCGGTGTAAAAACGCCGCGTTCACAAAATACATCATTAAAAACGGCCAGTTTCCGCCGTGCCACTTCCGGAATCATTTCGTTGATGACCCTGTCGACGAATGGCTCTGGATTATCTTTTTCATCCATCGGCACCGCATGGGCGCCCATAAAGGTGGAAACCACATCAATCGGATGGTCTTCATCCAACTGCTTTGCTACTTCTAATTGCTTCAGCTCATGTTCCAGCGCCAGACCGTAGCCACTTTTCGCTTCAACAGTAGTCACCCCATGCAGCAAAAACTGATCGAGCCGCTTCCTTGATTCTTCAAATAATTGTTTATGGCCGGCTGCCTGTGTGGCGCGCGTTGTTGCGTGAATACCACCTCCGGTCTGCATGATTTCCATATACGATTTGCCCTTCAACCGCATGGCATATTCATTTTCCCTTGTACCAGCATGGACAAGGTGCGTGTGTGGGTCAATCAACCCAGGTGTGACGACTTTCCCTGTAGCATCTATATGCGCCTCTGTACCGAGCAAGTCTTGATAATTTTGTCTGAGCTCTTTATCAGGAGCAATTGCCACAACTTTTCCATCTTCAACATAGACGGAGCCATTTTCAATGATTTCTAACTGTGACATCGCCTCTTGTTTCGCTGGCTGATCATTATGGCCGGCCATCGTAATCAATTGAGCTGCATTGGTAATCAATAATTTTTGTGTCATAAAGCTCTCCCTCCAGTTACTTTTTCATCATTGGTATATGAACGCCTTTTTCTTTCGCTGTCTTTTCCGCGAGCTCATAACCTGCGTCTACATGTCTTGCTATCCCCATTCCTGGATCTGTGGTCAGTACACGTTCCAGTCGCTTTTCTGCATCTTGTGTGCCATCAGCAACGATCACCATTCCCGCGTGCAGGGAATAACCCATTCCGACACCGCCGCCATGGTGGACACTGACCCAGCTGGCACCGCCGACACTGTTGATAAGTGCATTCAGAATGGGCCAATCAGCTACAGCATCACTGCCATCTTTCATCGCTTCTGTTTCCCGGTTTGGTGAAGCGACAGAACCGGAATCAAGATGATCCCTTCCGATGACGATTGGCGCCTTCAACTCCCCACTCGCCACCATATCATTGATGATTTTTCCGAATTTCGCCCGCTCTCCATAACCGAGCCAGCAAATCCGAGAAGGGAGACCCTGAAAGCTTATTTTCTCCTGTGCCATCCGGATCCAGTTGCACAAGTGTTCGTTATCACTGAATTCTTTTAAAATCACTTCATCGGTTTTGTAAATGTCCTCTGGGTCACCTGATAATGCTACCCAGCGAAAAGGCCCCTTTCCTTCACAGAATTGCGGGCGGATGTAAGCAGGTACAAACCCCGGAAAATCAAAGGCATTAGTAACTCCTTCGTCCTTTGCTACCTGGCGGATATTGTTACCATAATCAAATGTGACCGCGCCTTTCTCCTGCATAGCAAGCATAGCTTTGACATGAGCGGCAATACTCTGTTTTGAAAGCTTCATGTACCCTTTTGCGTTTTCTTTTCTTAAACGGGCAGCCTCATCCAGCTCCATGCCCATTGGAATGTATCCATTCAACGGGTCATGAGCGGAAGTCTGATCTGTGAGTACATCTGGAATGAAGCCTTTGGCTATCATCTCCGGTAAAATCTCAGAAGCATTACCGAGAAGTCCAATAGACAAGGATTTTCCCTCGGCACGAGCTTTCTCTGCCATCCGGATCGCTTCATCAAGTTTGTCAGTGGAAGTATCCAGGTACTTCGTATCGAGGCGTCGCTGAATACGATGCGGATCCACTTCGACAGCAATACAAACACCACCATTCAAGGTGACTGCCAGTGGCTGGGCACCACCCATGCCCCCGAGTCCGGCCGTCAAAGTAATTGTACCGGCCAGCTTTCCATCAAAATGCTGGCGGGCACACTCTGCAAATGTTTCATATGTTCCCTGGACAATTCCCTGGCTTCCAATATAAATCCAGCTTCCCGCCGTCATCTGACCGAACATCATTAACCCTTTTTGATCGAGTTCATGGAAGTGATTCCAATTCGCCCAGGCAGGTACTAAATTAGAGTTGGCAATCAACACTTTCGGGGCGTCCTTATGGGACCGGAATACCGCAACAGGCTTTCCGGACTGGATCAGTAATGTTTCATCTTCTTCCATCGTCTTTAATGACTCTACAATCGCATCGAAGCTCTCCCAGTTCCGTGCAGCTTTACCAATACCACCGTAAACAACCAGCTCATCAGGATTTTCTGCAACATCTGGATGCAGGTTGTTGCTCAGCATACGTAATGCCGCTTCCTGTATCCACCCTTTGGTATGCAGTTCTGTCCCCCGGTACTGCTTCACTCGTCCCGACTTCGTATCACTCATCTCATTCATCCCCTCCTGATTTTTCTTTAATTAAAGCTTAGCAAGGAGAGTAACAGGATAATAGATGACTAACTTTAGAATGATGATACTTTCTTATCAAAATGATAAACAAACAATATTAAACGCTTTCACAAAATAGCATTAATTTTAGATAAAGATAAAAATAACCACCCAAGGTCCTCCAGATATTGGAGGGATCCGGGGTGGTTTATACTTTTATGTTCCGATATTCTCTAGGGGTTTTACCAGTCACTTTTTTAAAAACACGGCTGAAATAATTAGGCTGATTGAAACCGACGGCACCAGCAATTTGCTGGATGTTTTCATCTGTAGATTCAAGTAACTCCTTCGCTTTCTGTATGCGTACCTGTAATAAAATTTCCCTGAAGGTCTGCCTATATTTTTTGGACAATAAATGACTGAAATAAGCCGGACTACGGTTGATATAACCAGCTACATCACCTAGCGACAGTGCCGGATCCATATAATTTTCTTCTATATAGGAAAGCGCCGCTTCGCCTGCATTTACAATCGCCCTTTCCGATTGATCCTCTAATGTATGAATCAGTTCATTGATAAAAAGTACAATCTCCTGGACGATCCTGTATAAGACCGGACCATATAAAATTTTGTCGAACACCTGTTTATAACGAATATCCCTGTCAGGCGAGTCCAGCCCTTTGCGGATCATGAATCTGCGCACCTGCGCGAGAATACTTGTCAGCCTGGTCCGGAGTAAGCCAGGATTGGGGTAAGGTGGTCTGAGGTCCAAAAACTCCTGATATAACCAGGATTTAATTTCCTCTGCCTGCCCTTCATCCAGATGATGGACCCAGAAACGTTGTTCATCCATTGTTAAAAACGGGTCCATGTCACGCCACAGATATTTTTCTTCATATCTCAACACTTGTTTATATCCAGTAAAAAAAGTAGCTTCCATTACCTTGCGCAGCTGTTGGTAAATACTATGTATCGATTGCCCATTATTCTTATCATGAACAGCGATAGCCACTGGCCCGCCATTGTTCCGTTCCCATTCGCTTAAAAAACGCCGGGCTTGCTGGAAAGGTTCTGGTATTTGCTCGTGAAAAACGAGTATAATTTGATCCGTCGTAGAAAAAAGCGAAGGAGTATTATAAAAATCGAATTGCGTGATAAAAGTTCGCAAGTCATTGAGCTGATTCCCATATTCTGGTCTTACCAAATATACCGGGTGTGGATAAAATAGGTCGCTTTCAATAAAGATATCTTCATAATTGATAGAATGCTGGTGTATTTTCGGGTGATTATCATACCCTTTAGCTGCCAGTTGACGGCATCCTTGCTGGATAGTACTTTTCAGGCGGGAAGGTGATAGTGGCTTTACTAAAAGGTCGACGGCACTGATTTCAATTGCCTGCATGGCACGTTCAAACGTCGGCTCTATGGTTATGGCAATAGTTAAACCAGAATGACGATTGATAAAAGCTTTTACCATTTCCCATTTTCCTTCAGGAATCATATCAAGTTCCATACATAATAAATCCGGCTGTTCATTTTCAAGTATATTCAATGTCTCCGCTAAGTCATTGGATTGCTTGATATCGGATATAGGAAAAGAATATTTCGATAGCAGCCATTCGATGCCGGAAAGTTCCTGGCGATCACGATCAGCAATTAACAACTGGTACATAAGCCACCCTCCTTGTCTTTAATTGTAACGTAAACACCCCTGGGCCTCCACATATTGGAGACCCAGGGGTGTGAAAATTAATGGTCGATTTCCCAGGAAATAATGTATCTTTTGTTTGGTTGTGTCACATAATTATTTATCTTCGACGACGATATAAGTCACTTTGATTGGTCCATGAACACCGACAATCAGGTTCATCTCAATGTCGGCACTATTGCTTGGCCCTGTGATGAAGCTTACACAGGATGAAACTTCGTGCCCTTGCTGATTCGCTTCATGGATATGTTTCGCTGCCTGAGTTATCCGAGGAACAATGGTGCTTTTTGGAATGATGGCAATATATGTCTTAGGCAGAAGGCTGATTGATCTTCCATTGCCTTTATTATTGAACAATGTCACAGTCCCGGACTCGGCTAAAGTCACATCACTGAATGTAATCCCAACATCTGCCCGTTCTGCGAATACTTGATTCTCTTTTCCTTTCGCAGCATCCCAAATGTGAACTTCCAACCCTTCAGCATCCAGTTGTTGATAAAGACTGTCCAGCTGATATTCGGGATTACGTTCATTATCAGCTGCAATAATCGCTTTCCCTTCATAACCTCTTATCGTCTCACACAAAACGCCATTTAACCCAGCTGCGTCCGTTTTTCGAAAATCGGTATGAATGACTTCACATTGTTTTTCAAGTATACTCACCAATTCTTCCTGTGTGGCCCCTTTAAATACTTCCCATTGAGGACGGACACTCCATTCCGGACGCTCTACCCCCTCAGTACGACGGCTTCTTCCAAGGTTCTCAGCTAAGTTATCCAGGAAAGATTCTCTATTTTGAATGGTCATCAGGATTCATCTCCCTTCTTACGGGATTTGTACCACGAACGGAATGACTGCTTGCTTGGCGCCGGGAAGTCACGGACATTTGTCCAGCCTTTCATCGGTCCCGGACCGTTTTCGATTTTTTCTTCTTTTGTCCATGGCTTTAATGCAGTACGAGCCATTTTTGTACTCATCTTATAAGCGGCCGGACTGGACCCCCATTTTGCAAAGCCCTTCATGGCTAGCTTCTCCCCTTTGGTGGCTTTGTTTTCCTTTTCCACGATGATTTGGCGATGCCTGATCAAATGTTCATGCAGGGGTATTTTCACTGGACACGCTTCCGTACAGGCTGCACATAAAGTCGAAGCATAAGGCAGCTCTTTATGGTCGTCATAACCATCAAGCAGTGGTGTCAATACCGCTCCGATCGGCCCAGGATAAATCGATCCATAGGAATGGCCACCGACATGGCGATACACTGGACAGGCATTGATACATGCGGCGCATCGGATACAATAAAGTGCAGATTGAAATTCTGTTCCCAAAATTTTCGATCGTCCGTTGTCAACAATGACAAGGTGAAATTCTTCCGGCCCGTCCACTTCGTCTTCCAAACGAGTGCCAGTCAACGAAGTGACATAACTGGTCAATTTTTGACCGACAGCCGACCTGGTCAATAAACTGACTAATACTTCCAGGTCTTCCCACGTCGGTACCAATCGCTCCATCCCCATAACAGTAATCTGCGTATCGGGTAGCGATGTGACCAGGCGGGCGTTCCCTTCATTGGTTACCAGTGTTACTGCGCCTGACTCCGCTACAGCAAAATTACAGCCCGTGATCCCTATATCCGCCGACAAAAAGTCTTTCCGCAATTGTTCCCGTGCGAATAATGCAAGCTCTTCCGGTTTATCTGTTTTATCATAGCCTTTTTTCGCAGCAAATGTCTCGCGAATCTGTTCTTTGTTTTTATGCAAGGCGGGTGTCACGATATGGGAAGGAGGATCTTCATCCAGCTGCAGAATCCACTCGCCTAGGTCTGTTTCGACTACCTCAGATCCCGCTTCTTCCAAAGCTTTGTTCAACCCGATTTCTTCCGTAACCATGGACTTTGATTTGACTACTTTCTTCCCGTTCTTTTTCTTAATGACATTCTGGATATATTCGTTCGCTTCTTCCGCTGTTTCCGCAAAGAAGACATTTCCGCCACGTTTCGAAACCTGATCGCTCAATTGCTGAAGATAGTAATCAAGGTTTTCCATCGTATGATTACGAATCTCTTCCCCAAGTGTTCTCCAGTCTTCCCAGTTGCCAAGCTCTTCTGCCGCCTTGAGACGCCCGCTGCGGAACCGGCCTTGCGCTGACGAGACCGCTCCTCGCATGAAGTCATTTTTGATGCCTTCCTGGATCCGGTGTTCAAACGAATTCGTGCCAATCCGAATACTCATAGAATCCCCTCCATTCTATTATTAATGGTTAAGTATATTAGTGATATGCAGTACTTTTACAGGCTGCCCGTTACGTGTCAGGCGACCACCGATATTCATCAGACAACCCATATCTCCGCCGACTAAGTATTCGGCTCCAGTTTCCGTCACATGCTCTGTTTTTTCTTGTACCATCTGTTCCGAAATCACTGGGTTCTTTACGGCAAACGTTCCACCGAATCCACAGCAGTCTTCTTTGACGGGAAGCTCGACAAACTCAAGCCCCTTCACATTTTCCAGTAATGTCATCGGAGCATCTTTAACACCCAATAACCTGGTCATATGACAGGAAGGATGGTAAGTGACTGTTCCTTTAAATTTAGAACCGATGTCGGTCACACCCATGACATCGACTAAAAACTGGGTCAGTTCATAGGATTTCCCTGCCAGGTCATTCGCCGCTTCTTCCCATTCCGGGTCTCCTTTGAAAATGTGCGGATATTCATGAAGCATCGCAACACATGACCCCGATGGGCCCACCACATACTCTGAATCTTTGAACGCCCGCATCATTTGTTTCATCGATTCTTTTGATTCTTTTAAATAACCACTGTTGTAAGCGGGCTGTCCACAGCATGTCTGCAATTCAGGAAAGTCCACTTCACAGCCCACTTTTTCTAATATTTCCACCGTATCTTTTCCGACATCGCTCGACATGATATCACACAAACATGTAATGAATAAGGATACTTTCATGCCAGTCACTCCCCTATGTTAAGTAAAAAACGAATCAATTTCGTAAACTTCCTTATTCCCCTGACAAAACAGGTCATCTGATGACTTATATAGTAGAAAACGCGGTATCACTTTATTCGATATAATCCGCCAATGCCTGCTCTACGCCTACGAGATGGTCCAGCATATGCCTTTGCGCCAGATCAGAATCTCTTTTCTTGATTGCTTTGAAAATTTGCCAATGCTCTTCTAACAGCCGGGCTGTACTTTTTTCAGAATGCAGCCAATGCCTGCGCGTTTCCCTCATCGTTTCTATCATGATTTCGGAAACACTGTTCATCAGGGTGATCAGCATTTGATTATCGGTCGCACGGGCTATTGCCATATGGAAAGCAAAATCAGCTTTCTCCCCAAGCTCCCCATTCCCTTTCGCTTGTTCCATTGCATGGAGTGCTTCAGCCATTGCCGATAGGTCTGCATCCTTATGTCTTTCGGCAGCAGATCTAACCGCCCCCGCCTCGAGAATCTTTCGTACTTCCAGCAGTTCTTTGACATCCTCGCGTTTCATGATAAGAGCTGCAGCAACCGGCAGTGAAAACCGTGAGGCGTCAAACTTTTTAATATACGTTCCTTCTCCCTGCCGCATTTCTACAAGCCCCATCGCCCGCATAGCACTGAGAGCTTCTCTGATCGCAGATCGGCCGACATCGAAGTTTTTCGCCAGCTGTTCGACCGAATCTAATTTATCACCAGGCTTCAGGTCGCCATTTTTCAACATGGCAACCAATGAATCTGCTACTTCTTCATATAATTTTCGTGCGCGTATCCGTTTATATTCCACTAGTTCTTCCTCCAACTGCTTAATACCTTCATTTTATATCGTACTCAAAAATCCATAATTATGGTCATCTGATGATCTGTTAACTAATTTTCATTCTAGACTTATGAACGACAAAAAACAAGCAACCTTTGAAAACGCTTTCCTTTTTCTATAGTTGAAGTCCTTGTTCGATGAAATCGGTAAATCACCGGAGGAGTTACTAATAAAAGAAGAATTCTCAATTAAATTGAATGCTATTCCTTTAGCATATACACGTTTAATAGAACCAAATTAAAAGGCCTGAGACTCTAATTATGGAGAGCCTCTGGCCTTTTTACTCTACGGTTTTAAAATTAATTTCCCCTTCGTCTGTCTACCTTGCAGCTTTCGGTGTACTTCCGCAGCATCTTCGAGAGAAAATACCCCGCCGATTTCTAATTTTATTTGACCCGCTTCAATATAAGCTAGTATTTCTTTTAAACTATCAAGGAACAGGTCCGGTTTTTTCATGATTTGTGGCAGGAAAAAGCCAGTAACTGTCTGATTTTTCGCCATCAAGCGGGATGGATAAAAGTGAGGCTCCTCTCCGCTTGCAACACCATAGATGACAAGTCTTCCAAAGGAGGCAAGACAATCAAGTGTCTTATGAAAAATGTCTCCTCCTGCCATTTCCAATGCGACATCCACACCTCTGCCATCATTCAGTTTGCGTACCTCTTTTTCCCATCCTTCTTTGGTATAATCGACAACCTCGTCTGCTCCGTATTCTTTCGCAAGCGCTCGTTTTTCTGCACTGCTTGCTGTGCCGATCACTTTTCCAGCACCGAAAAGCTTCGCCAGCTGAATGGCAAATAATCCGACGCCTCCAGCGGCAGCATGAATCAGAATCGTTTCTCCTTTCTCCAGCCGGCCCATCGTTTTGATAATATGATAGGCGCTCAACCCTTGGAGCGGGATGGCTGCAGCATGGTTTTCATCCACTCCATCCGGTATCGGAATAAGCCCGCGCTCATCAGCAACAGTGTATTCTGCATACCCGGTTGCCCGTTCATTCCCTACTAGAGTAACGACACGATCGCCTTCTTTATAACGCTGGACACCGGGTCCTACTTTTTCGATAACGCCCGCTACTTCTGAACCAGGTATATAGGGAAGATTGGTTTCAACTACATACTGGCCTTCCCGCCTTGCAGTATCAGCGTAATTGACGCCGATGGCTATTGTTTTTATTAATACTTCTTGTTCGCCAGGCTCTGGAGTTTCCATATCAATCAGTTCCAGTACTTCAGGCCCGCCGAATTCTTTGAATTGTATTGCTTTCATAATTACCTCCATATCCTCTATTACAGTTATAGCTCCCTTTAATTGTAAACCCAGTTTCAAGATAGTTTGGTCCGTTACCATGAAAGGTAAGGGATGGGCAGGGAAACCAGTTTTGTAAAACGGCCCCTTAAAAATGAATAACTAATCCCTTCAACTGGGAGCATATAAAGAATGTAAATTTTTTCTATCAACACGTGGCCTCATTGGGCGGTGTCTGCAAGTGTGATTTCGAGGACTTCCTATAGCAAGGGGAGTGGGGGAACGACGAGACTCCTGTGGGATATGCGGGTTAGATGAGACCCCACAGAGCGTCAGCTCGAGGAGGCTCATCACTCGCCCACGGAAAGCGAGTTGTTCCCCAACGACCCTTCCCCTCACACAATATCTCGAAATCAAGTCTTCGACTTTTCGGCCTATAATTGAATAGGCATCTTATATTTTTTATAGGGGCTATTGTTTCGCTTTGCTGACGGCTTCTTCCCGGATTTTCCGTCTCAGGATTTTACCGACATTCGTTTTTGGAAGTTCGCTTCTAAATTCTACCGATGAAGGCACTTTGTAGGCCGCCATATTGTCACGGCAATATGCGATTAGCTCCTCCTCTGTTGCTGATTTTCCATCTTTCAACACCACAACAACTTTCACGGTCTCCCCGCGATATTCATCCGGCACTCCAACCGCGACCGCCTCCTGTACCGATTCGTGTTCGTAAAGGATCTCTTCAATGTCACGCGGGTAGATATTAAAGCCGCCTGCTATGATTAAATCCTTTTTCCGATCGAGGATATATAAGTATCCTTCATCATCGACACGGGCGATGTCCCCAGTGTAAAGCCAGCCGTCACGAAGGGCGAGCGTTGTTTCTTCTGGCATGTTCCAATACCCTTTCATCACCTGAGGCCCCCGGACAATTACTTCCCCGGTTTCCCCTACCGGAACCTCGTCCATGCCGTTGCCGACATCGACAATTTTATAATCAGTCGAAGGTACACCAATTCCAACACTTCCCGGTTTTCGTTCGGTAAACATAGGATTGCAGTGAGTGACAGGAGCTGTTTCTGATAGGCCATATCCCTCATAAATACGACCGCCTGTTTTTGCTTCAAAACTTCTCATCAATTCCTGAGGCATCGGCGCGCTCCCGCTGTTACATACGCGGATACTGTCGATGCCATATTGCTCTGCCTTGGGATGACTGGTAATGGCAACATACATGGTCGGTACACCTGGGAAGTATGTTGGCTGTTCACGCTTGATTGTTTCCAATACTTCTTCCAGCTCAAACCTTGGCAGCAGAATCATACTCGAACCAGAATGAATCGCCTGATTCATACACACCGTCATCCCGAACACATGAAATAGAGGGATAACTGTTAGGTAACGTTCCTTTCCAGGTTCAATATCATCTTTAAAATATTCATGGGTCTGAATCACGTTAGCGACCAAATTTCGGTGAGTCAGCATCGCTCCTTTGGATCTGCCTGTTGTTCCTCCCGTATACTGAAGCGCAGCGACGTCTTCCGCAGGATTGATTGCTACTTGTTTTGGAGGACCTGGCGCGGTTTGCAGGAAAGTGGTGAATTCAATTTCATCGCTTACCGGTTCATACTTTTGAGCAAAGTCTACTACGATGACCTGTTTTACTTGGGTGTTTTCTTTGATTTTTTCTAAAACAGGTACCAGCGGACCATAAATCACAAGTGTTTCCGCTCCTGAATCCGTTAAAATATGCACTAATTCCCGTCCGACCAGCATCGGGTTGACCTGTGTGACAACAGCTCCCGCCTTTAAGGCTCCATAATAACTAAATGAGGACAGTTCGGCAGCATAATAGCAACCCGGTCACTTTTTTGTACTCCGCGATCCTGCAATGACGAGGCAAAAGCCGCCACTTGCATACTTAATTCTTTATAGCTGATCGTTTTGTTAAAAAAGGTGATTGCCGTGTTGTCGGGGAACTGTTCGACTGACTTTGTTAAAAACTCTGTAAGTGCTATGTCAGGAATATCAACTTCGCTCTTGATACGATCTGGATAATGCTTTTTCCATACCTTCTCCAATATGTAACCCCCTCCAATTCATTGTAAACGCTTACAAATAAATTTGTATATGCCTTCTTGCAGTTACTTCCAACTATATAACAATAGTTCAGAATATTCAATTAAAATAATTGGCACAATATACGCTAATCGCTCGTTTACTGAAACAACTTCCACAATTTAGACCGTAATTTGCACGATTAGGGATTTTCCTCGCACAATTAGCCGGCCAGGACGCACACTTACAGTTTTAAAGGAGATTATAAAGAAGCTGCAGGCACTTAAGGTAACCTGCAGCACGACTATGGGTTTAATTTTTTCGCTATTATTTTCAAATACAGCCGGTAGAAAGCGGAAAATGCCAGGAAAGCGAGCAGACTACCTGAGAATAGCGGTATGATAATCGGAAATACATAAAGACTGATATATAAAACAATTCCGCTTGTGACCGAAACTGCCAGAAACAACAGGGGACTGCCAACGGTAATGAAAAATGCCTGCCGCAACAGCCCACGGAGTTTCATATTATAGTGGGCACTGACCGAGAAGAAATTCACGGTAAAAATAAACAGTAAGATTCCCATCACGACGAACAGATTCATTATTACCTGGTTTCTGTCGGAAAAGTAATAGATATCAGCGAGCCAAACACCCCACAGCGCAACAAAAACGAAGCCTGCGAGCAAGCTCGTCATGTAATTTTCTTTATAATAACTGACATATTTCCGAGATTCCCTTTCCTCTTCTGCCTCGCGTACCCATTCCCGTGTTTTGGCGAACATCGCGGTAGTTGCCGGGAAAAACAACACGGGTACAAGTAAGATGAGCGGCACTGCTAAATAAAAGAGATCTTCTGTTTTTTCTACATATAACATGCTGATGAGAAGGAGGGCGATCGGTAAGTTGAAGACGACCCATTGTAAGTTGACGAGGGAAAATCGCATAATCCACTCACTTACAACATAGAGTCCTCCCATAAATCCTGATGGTTTCACCTGATCTCCTCCTTCAACACATCAACTTACGCCCACCACATATCTGCCGGCGGTTCCTCGATATTGACTGCTTTCAAATTTTTCACGGCTTGGTTGAACCCTTCGTTGATCGACATGATTGGGTCTTCATGCTCAATCGAGATGACATGGTCATACCCGTAGGTTCGAAGTGCACTTACAATATTAGACCATTCCTGGATGCCATGTCCATAACCGACAGACCGGAAGCTCCACGCCCTCGTCTGAACATCACCGTACGGCTGCATATCCGTAAGGCCATACATATTGACATTTTCCTGATCGATATACGTATCTTTGGCATGGAAATGATGGATAGCGCCAGCTTTTCCAAGAATTTTCACAGCGGCGACCGGATCGATTCCCTGCCACCACAGGTGACTCGGATCAAGGTTTGCACCGACGGCATCACTCGTCTCTTCACGGAGCTTCAGCATCGTATATGGTGTGTGCACAAGAAATCCGGCATGCAGTTCCAATCCGACCTTAACACCATGCTCTTCAGCAAACTTTCCTTGTTCCTTCCAATAAGGAATCAGCTTTTCCCTCCATTGCCATTCCAGAACATCAAAGTATTCGCCTGGCCATGGAGTGACAGGCCAGTTTGGAGTCTTATCTCCCTCTGCCCCTGCCGGTGTACCGGAAAATGTATTGACTACCGGCACGTCAAGCAGCTTCGCCAGCTTGACCGTTTTCACAAAAATATCGTGGGACTCTTTTGCGAAAGCCTCATCCGGAGATAACGGATTGCCATGACAGCTGAATGCGCTGATCGTCAAACCGCGGGAGTGAACCTTTTCCAGATACTCTTTACGCTTATCTTCGCTTTCCAAAAGCTCATCGACATTACAATGAGCATTGCCTGGATAGCCGCCGGTACCGATTTCGACCGCTTTCAATCCGGACTTTTTCACATGATCCAGCATATCTTCAAAACTCATATCAGAAAATAGCACGGTAAATACGCCTAATTTCATGGTACTCTCCTCCATCCTATTAAGTTAGCTTGATACTTGAACCAGTTTCACTGCTTAAATAGATCGCTTCCATCAGTTCCGTCACTTTCAATGACTGTTCCGGCTCGACGACCAATTGGGCATCGCCGTTACAGCTTTCGATGAAATTTTTCGCCTGCAGCACACCTGGATCTGTCTCTTCTTCCGGAACCTTGACCTTGCTGTCCCATACGGCTCCATACTTGGCCTGATAAAGCTCGAATGGATAAACATCAAGACCGCCATCAACGCCTGAAATGCTTAATGACGTTTTATCTTCCTTTATATTGGCTGCCCATGAGGTCTCGAACTGCATCGACATACCATTTTCAAATGTGATATAGGCGGTCACATGGTCATCGACATCAAACTTTTCATGATCAAATGGACCCCAGTCGTTGACTTGGCCCGGAACTTTGCTGAGTCGGTCATAAGTTTTTCCGATTACTTCGACTGGCTTTGGATTATCAAGCAGCCAAAGTGACAAATCGAGTAAATGACAGCCGAAATCAATCAGACTTCCGCCACCTTGCAATTCCTTATTCGTAAATACGCCCCACCCTGGCACTTTGCGTCGGCGAAGTGCCTGGACACGGGTTACCAATGGATCACCGATCTCCCCATTGGTCACGACCTCTTTTGCCAGCCGAGCTTCCGGTGTGTACCGATAATGATAAGCAATCGATAGCAGCCGGTCGTTTTTCTTTGCCGCTTCAAGCATGGCTGTTCCTTCCTCGGTTGTCATCGCCATCGGCTTTTCACACATCACATGGACCCCTGCTTCCAAAGCCGCAATAGAAATTTCGGCATGGAACTTGTTTGGCGTACAAATTGTGACGGCATCGACATAGTCAAACAGGTCGTGATAGTCATCTACTACATTTGGAATGCTAAATGCTTCAGCAACTTGCCTGGCGCGTGCCATATTTACATCTTGTACTGCAGTTAATTCAACCTCGTCTCGTAGTGATTGATAGGCAGGGATGTGCCGCTGTGTGGCAATCCCGCCTACTCCAATAATCCCCATTCTCAGTTTTTGCATCGGTGATCACTTCGCTAACCTGGTGATTTGTTTCGTTTCTCCTGATTCCACGGCTGCAAGGATGATTTCCAAAGATCGTTTACCTTCCTCGCCATCAATAAGCGGCTGCTTGTCTTCAACGATACTCTCAACAAAGTGATCAATCACACCGGTATTGGTTTGACCGCCTTCTTCATTAGACTGAATCTGACCAAGTTCATACTTCACCACTTCTCCGTTCGTATATTGGACCACCAATGAATAGTCAGGATCATCTTCCAGACGCAATGTCGCCTTTTCGCCATAGATGACGGTCGAATTATCTTCGTTTGCGTTATAGGCCCAGCTCGCTGTTAATGTACCTACAACCCCGGACTCGCTTCGCAAAATACAGACCGCATTGTCATCGACGGTCACATTTTCTTTGGCATTATTTTCTACAAATCCGGCTACTTCAACGAACTCTTCTCCAAGCAGATAACGAAGGAGATCAGCTTTATGTACTCCTAAATCCCCCATAGCACCGATGAACGCTTCACCTTTTTTAAAGAACCAGCTGTCCGCACCATCGACACTCCAGCCTTCAGGGCCCCCGTGGCCAAAAGTCGTACGGAAGCTGTAGATCTTTCCTGCTTCCCCTGATTCAATCAGTTTTCGGGCACGCTCATGAGAAGAAACAAACCGTTGGTTGTGAGCGATCATTAATTTCTTGCTATTTCGTTCCGCCGCTTCGATCATTTTCTCTGCTTCTTCACTGGATGTCGCCATCGGCTTTTCGCAAAGGACATGGCAGCCTGCTTCCAATGCTGCGATCGACACCGGTGCATGCAGGTAGTTCGGCAGACAGACACTGACTGCATCGATTTCTTCCTTTTCCAAAAGGTCTTCATAGTTCGTGTAGGATTGGGCGCCAAACGCCTCTGCTGTCACCATTGCCCGTTCTTCAACAATGTCACATACCGCGGTAATCTCTACATGTTCATTCGCTTCGAATTCAAGCAGGTGACGATTTTGTGCGATGCTTCCGCAACCGATAATTGCAACTTTCAATGTATCCATTTTTCCGCCTCCCCTGATTCCTTATTTTTCAGAAATATTTTCTAACGGCTGTGCATTACCATAGACATGCTTTGGAGTTCCCTGGTTATAAGCCCACTTCACACCGTTTTGAATGACTTTTTGAACTTCTTCATTATGGTAAGTCGGATAGGTTTCATGACCTGGACGGAAATAGAAAATCTTTCCGCGTCCACGACGGAATGTTGCCCCACTTCGGAAAACTTCTCCGCCTTCGAACCAGCTGACAAACAGAAGCTCGTCCGGTGCCGGGATATCAAAATGTTCTCCATACATCTCTTCTTTTTCCAACTCAATATACTGGCCTAACCCTTCTGTGATCGGGTGACTCGGATCGACGACCCATAACCTTTCTTTTTCATCAGCTTCACGCCATTTCAAATCACATGTTGTCCCCATCAGCTTTTTGAAAACTTTAGAAAAGTGAGCAGAATGAAGGACGACAAGTCCCATTCCATCCAGAACACGCTGCTTCACTTTTTCTGCGATTTCGTCATTCACTTCATCATGAGCTTTGTGGCCCCACCATAACAAAACGTCGGTCTCGGCTAACACGTCTTCGGTCAGTCCATGCTCTTCTTCGTCCAAAGTCGCTGTTTTCACCTGATGGCCTTCTCCCTCCAGGAATCCGGCAATCGCCCCATGGATGCCGTTTGGATAGATATCAGAAACTACCTCGTTCTCCTTTTCATGACGAAACTCATTCCAAACTAAAATATTCATTGACCTCTCTCCTTTACTTACTAAGATGAAATTTTATTTCTTACTTCCTGGTCATGCAGGAATCCCGCTCCACAATCACCGTTGGTACGATGACACTCTTTTTGAACATCTTGTCGCTTCCAAGCTGAGCCACAAGGCAATCCGCAGATTCATATCCAAGCTGATAGGGTTGAGTATCCACTGTTGTCAGTGGCGGATTGGCCAATCGGGAGATAATCGTATTATTGAAACTGATCACACTCATCTCTTCCGGAATTCGAATTCCTTGTTCCTGAAGCGCCAGCATAACAGTTAGCGCGTTAAAATCATCGGTAACTATCAATGCTGTAGGCGGTTCATCAACGCTAAGTAATTCTCCTACAGCTTTTTTAGCATCACCACTGTTAAGCTGGATATTTTTATAAAACCTATCGGGAATATCGATACCGTAGGCAGCCACAGCTTGTTGGAATCCAGTTAATCGGGCGGTCGTAACCTCAAAATGAGTATCCCCCCCAATATAGCCAATCTTTTCATGACCGAGATTAATCAAAAATTCTGCTACTTCTTTACTTGCCTGCACATTATCATTGTCCACGTATATAATATCTTTGGCATCTGCAGTAGGTTTCCCGATCATGACAAATGGAAAATTACGTTCGCGCAAATATGGGACTACTTGATCGTCTTCCTTGGAATAAAGAACGATCACTCCGTCCACACGTTTTCCTTGAACCATCTTGATGACATCGCGATAAATCGCATCTTCCGAATCACCTGTTGTAATATTGATACTATAATCATGTTTATGACAGGAAGCGCTAATTCCTCGCAGCACATCGGAAAAGAATGGATTGTCGAATGAATGGCTGGATGAACCCTTCATCACGACTCCAATCGTCTGAGTCGATTGCTGTACAAGCATCCGTCCACTGAAATTCAAATGATAGCCCATTTCCTCCATGACCTTCCGTACTTTCCGTTTCGTCTTCTCACTGATCCTCGGGCTGTCGGTAAGGACGCGTGATACCGTGGATGGCGCCACATTCGCCTGTTTCGCTACATCTTTGATTGTAACTGACACCTTCGATCCACTCCTGTCTATTATTTTACCGCGCCCTCAGACACCCCATTGATAATCTGCTTTTGAGCGAAAAAGTATCCAATGATGACTGGAATGATGGCAATCGTCAGACCAGCCAGAGCCAAATGCCACTGTTTTGTATACTGACCAAAGAAATAGAACATTTTCAAAGGTATCGTTGCATTTGCTTCGCTTAATACAAGAGACGGAAGCAAGTAGTCATTCCAAATCCAAATGACATTCAGTATCCCGACTGTCACCGAGATAGGTTTCAACAATGGGAAGATGATTTTCCAGAATAACTGGAAGCGATTTGCTCCATCAATGATTGCTGCTTCATCCAATGATCTCGATACACCGGTCATGGCACCATGGTATAAGAAAATAGACAAGCTGCACCCGAATCCTAAATACATAAAAATCAACCCAGCGGCATTAAGCATATCTGCCTGCCCAAAAATTGAAATCAACGGAATCATTACTGATTGGAATGGGATCAGCATAGCTGCCACAAACACAAAGAATAAGAAGCCGCTGAACTTACTTTTATTTCTTGCCAGCGCATAGCCAGCCATTGATGAAAAAATGATAATGATTCCTACACTGAGTCCAGTGATCATCACGGAATTGAACAAAGATTTTAAGAAACTGAGATCAATGAACGCCTGGATGAAGTTATCGAATTCCCAGGTTTCAGGAAGGCCAAGTACTCCGCTGAAAATATCCCGTTTCGTTTTAAAGGCATTGACGATCATAAGGTAAAACGGTGCGATCCACAAAAGTCCCAGAAGGAGACCGAGAATTTCGATTGAGAATAAGCTTTTCTTTTCCTTGTTTTTCATTACATCTCAACCTCTCGTTTCTTATTGTAGTAAACCTGTGTCAGCGCGACGACGGCAACAATCAAGAAGAAAATGACCGCTTTTGCCTGGGCATATGACATTTGGTTATCGGAAAAGGCAGTCCGGACAATCTCCATCGCAACCATCTGCGTAGAATTAAAAGGCCCACCATTAGTCAGTGATAAGTTCTGATCATAAATTTTGAAAGATGTCGATAACGTCAGGAACATACTGATTGTGAAAGCAGGTGCCACAAGCGGGAAAGTGATATTTTTAAAGCGTTGAAAGCTACTGGCACCATCGATTTTAGCTGCTTCAATCAACTCTTTCGGAATATTCTCCAAGTAGGCGATATAAATGATCATAATGTAGCCTGCCATTTGCCATGACGTCAGGATGACCAATCCCCAAAAACCTGTTTCGGTAGTTGACAGCCAGCCTTTCATCCCTTCAACGCCAAGCAGATCGCCAACATCGCCAAACACACTGATAAAAATAAACTGCCAAATAAACCCTAAAATCAGACCGCCTATAAGATTTGGCATGAAGAAGACAGTTCGAAGCAAGTTATTCGTTTTAATATTACGGGTAACAATCAATGCCAAAGCCAGGCCAAAAAAGTTCAACAATAACACGGAAGCTACCGCAAACTTTATCGTAAACCAGATCGAATTCATAAACTCTTTTTCCTGGAACAGATTTATGTAATGTTCCAACCCGATAAACTGTGTCGCTCTTAAACCATTCCAATCGGTAAATGAATAAAACAGACCATAAATGAATGGAATGACGACAACAATTCCTAATGCCAGGATTACAGGGGTAAGGAATAGCCAAAAAGCCGGACTGCGATTTTGCATGTGTATCTCCTCCAATAACTGAGCACGATAACCACTATTGCTATCGCTCGTGGTTTGTTGCTTCTGGTGCAGAACGGATGAATAAATGAAAACATCTCAACTATCAGGGAAATCGGTATCTGACCGATACCTGACAGAAGAGACATTTTCCAAATTTGCCCAAAAACGAACAACCTTTATGACAGCATGATTATTTAATTACTGACGCGATTTTTCCCAATCATTACGGGCATTCTCTTCTACTTCTTCCCAAGTGATATCCCCGCTTAAATACTGCTGCATATTGACCGCCAGGCTTCCTTCTGTCCAGTTGGTTGGCGCGCCAAGGAAGACCCATCCTAATGTATTGCCTTCCGCTGCATATTCATAGATATCTTTGGAAATTGGATCAGCGATTTCCTGATCTTCATACCCTTCGTATGCCGGAATGAACTTGAACTCTTCTGTTACAAACTTTTTACCTTCCTCGGAAGTATACATCCAGTCCAGGAAGTCCTTACTTGCCTGGACTACTTCTTCTTCTGACTCTTTATTAACAGACCAGTACATTGGAACACCTACAGGAAGGCTGCCTTCATATCCTTCAACAGGAATTGGCATGATGCCTACATTATTCTCTGCCATTTCTGGATCCATCTCCTGAATAGTGTTATACACCCAGTTACCTTGCTGAATCATAGCGACTTCTCCAAGAGAGAACAATTCTTCAACCTGTTGAGAATAGTCCAGGCTCAATGTAGGTTGTACAGAATATTCGTTCTGAAGGTCTAAGAAACGTTTCATTTGATCTCCCATCGCAAATTCAACGCTGTCGGCATTATAAGCTTCCATAACATCGTGGTTGAATTCATCTGCTAAGAATGCATTTGCTAAATGGTTTCCGATAACCCATGTTTCTTTAGCAGGTAAAGCGAATGGAGCCTGAATACCCAACTCATCTTTTTTACTTTCCAATAATTCTGTTGCTTTCACTAAATCCTCATGTGTCTTAATCTCAGCTGGGTCGATGCCTGCTTCTTCAAAGATTTGTTTATTATAAAGAATACCGTAGCCTTCCTGGTTGAATGGCAAACCAAGTGTTTCTCCATCTTTATCGACACTTGTCAGCGTGCCGTCAAGCGCTGCATTAGCAGCATCGGTATCAGAGAGATCTGCCAGGTAGTCTTCATATTGCTCCAAGTCGGAAGGTCCGCCAATGTTAAAAATGTCCGGTTCTTCACCGGAAGAAAACGACGTTTTCAACGAGGAGCCATAATCATTACCTCCCCCGACTGTTTTGACATTAATGTTTACCCCAGGGTTTTCTTCTTCGTATTTATCTGTCAGCTCTTCAAATTGGTTTTTGAATTCTACTTTAAATTGGAAGATGTCGATGGTTACCTGATCACCCGAATTTTCCTCTGAATTCGAACTTGAACTGGAATCTTCACCAAAAGAACAGCCCGCCAACGCAATACTGGATGCCAATAAAGCAGAAGCTACTCCGTAAAACTTTTTCTTCTTCATACTAGACACTCCTTTTAGGATGGTTTGATTGTATGCGCTTCCACGTATCCACAAAAAAATCAACGAATCAGCAGATTAATAGAAACACTTTCTCCAAGTACTTATAGCGAAAGCCTAAGTGTTTCTTATACATTAATCTTTTAACAAAGTTAAACTTTCATAAGTACTAGAAAAAATAGTGCATACGTTTGCATTTTGGTATGTAAAAAATGCAAATCATTAAAAAGACGCTCAATAAATCCATAAAATATGCATTGCGCAATTTTTGTGAATACGTTTGCATAAAATCATTAAACAAATAATATCACGCATAAAATAGAAAAACAATAGTAATTTTCAGATAAATTGTCGAATGCCCTTGAATAGGTAAGCAGATAAAGAATCAAAACACCCCGGAGCCCTCCAAAATCTGGATGGCTCCGGGGTACAATCAAAGCAATAGAGAAACTCCAGCGAGTCCTTTTCAGGATTACTGGAGTTTTTTCTATAGTTTTACTGGAGACGTGGGTCTGCCAGCAGGCGATCCATTTCTTCCATATGGTGTGTTTCATCGGCAATCATGTCGTCAAGCTTTACGACCAGTTCCGTAAGACCCAGATCTTCTGCTTGTTCTTTGCGGATTTCATAACGTTTGATTGTATCTTCTTCCGCTTTACGGGCTTCTTCCAGCATTTCTTTCACGTTTTCCAGCTGCTTCACTTCTGCAGGCTTCGTGGTCGGTGTTCCACCTAATGTTTTGATTTTTTCGGACAAGTACAGCGCATGTCCCTGCTCGTCACCAATTTCTCCTTCGAAAAACGGCTTCAGTACTGAATAGTACAAACCATCTACCGTAGCTGCATTGTACGTGTACATGATTGAGGCTGCATATTCATGAGCCAGGTCTTCATTCAAACCATCGATTAGTTCTTTCATTTTTGCATCCATTAAACAACATCCTTTCTTAAGTAGTTGGTTCGTTCATTCCATTATACCTATCCCCGTATCTCCCTGTTCTTAAACCTTTCTCTATCTATGTACCATTGTAGAGAAATATAAAACATCAAGAAGTGAGAAACATCACAGTTAGTTAGCAACTCTCCAACTTTATTCTTAACTAAAATACAGATCAAATACATGAAAATCTAATTGGTCACCCCAAGTCCTCCAGATCCAGATATTGGATAACTCGGGGTTGTTTACATTTTTTGATTCTAATTGCTAATTCTATTACGTATTAATTACATAATTATTAAATTATTCCCACATTAATCGAAACCTTTTTACGTGCAATAATTTTTATGGTAGTTTATAAAAGGGGAAAAAGCGACCCAGCTTCATGCATGGTCCTTTTATAAAAAAATACCCTCGGGAGACTGGTCTTACCCACTATCCATTCCCAACCCGCAACCACAAACAATTGAATATCATCACTTAACACAGGAGGGAACAAAACTATGAAACTGACAACAAAGATTCTCATAGGTCTTCTTCTCGGTGCTGCTGTAGGTCTATTTCTGCATTTTTCCGCACCAGATTTGTTCACTACATTAGATACCTATATCTTCAGTCCGCTCGGTACCATCTTCCTTAACCTCATCAAGATGCTCGTCGTACCGATTGTATTCTTTTCCATTACACTTGGTGTAGCCTCACTAGGTGATCCGAAAAAGCTTGGTCGTATCGGTGGTAAAACGATCGCCTTTTTCCTTGCTACGACGACAGTTGCCATTACAATTGCTATCGCCCTGGCGTACATTTTCCAGCCTGGCAGCGGCAATTTTAATACGGCTGGGGCCGAGTACGAAAGCCAGGAAGCACCAACTGTAATTGAAACATTTACCAATATTATTCCTACTAACCCGATTCAGGCGATGACCGAAGCCAACATGCTTCAAATTATTGCATTTTCGATCTTTATCGGATTTGCGTTGGCTATGCTTGGTAAAAAGACTGAAAGTGTCATGAGAGTCATTGAACAAGGTAATGAAATTATGATGTTTTTAGTAAACGTCATCATGAAGTTCGCGCCTTATGGTGCATTCGGTCTACTTGCATCTGCAATTGGAACGATGGGATTGGACGGTGCAAAGGCAATGGCTGCCTATATGCTCGTCGTCATTGTGGTATTATTTATCCATCTATTCGCTGTTTATGGTTCAGCCGTTTCTTTCTTAGGCAAAATGAATCCGATATTCTTTTTCAAAAAGTTCTTCCCGGCAGCAACAGTGGCATTCAGTACATCGAGTTCCAGTGCCACCTTGCCGATTTCCATGAAAACAGCACAGGAAGAATTGAAAGTCCCTAAGCCTGTCAGTAGTTTCGTACAGCCACTTGGAGCTACAATCAACATGGATGGAACAGCAATTATGCAAGGGGTTGCAACCATTTTTATTGCTCAAGTCTATGCAACCGACCTGGCATTCAGTCAGCTGGTTATGGTCGTAGTTGTTGCCGTACTTGCAAGCATTGGTACTGCCGGTGTTCCAGGGGTTGGATTGATCATGCTGGCAATGGTGCTTAATCAGGTAGCACTGCCTGTTGAAGGTATCGCGTTAATCCTCGGTATCGACCGTCTCCTTGACATGTTGCGTACCGCAGTCAACGTCTATGGAGATGCTGCATGCGCAGTAGTCGTTGCAGAGTCCGAGAAAAAACATGGAATACCTGAACAGCCTGCGGCTGAAGAAATTTCATAGTACATTTAAAGGAACAGGCAATTCGCCTGTTCCTTTTTTATGCTTTAATAACTCCCATAATTACTTAAAATAATTTTAGACGGGCGTTAAGTCAGTATGTTATTGAGACAAGAACGGTATAAGGTATATAGCTTGCAATTAAGACAGCATAATCCAGCCCAAACTTATATATGTTTACATCCACACATATAGAAAACCCTCTTGCTTTTTCGACAAAAGTTTAAGACACTATTATTAGTCTGAATTTTTCTTCTAATCCGAATAATGAACCTGATTCTTCATTATTCGGATTAAAAGGGTACAAATTTTTTTGTAAACGATTACATATTAGAGGAGGAGTTTTATGTTAACAGGAGTTACTTCTTTTTTCGACCGCCTGGTACAGCGCTATCTGCCAGACGCATTCTTATTTGCCATCATACTTACACTGGTTGTATTTTTACTGGGAATCGGGATAACAGGAAGTTCACCTGGAGAAATGGTGCAATACTGGGGCGATGGTTTTTGGGACCTTCTGGCTTTTGCGATGCAAATGTCACTCATTGTCGTTACAGGTTACATATTAGCCAATACGCCCGTTGTAAAATCAATTTTAGCTAAAATAAGCAGGCTGGCCGACTCGCCCGGCAAAGCGGTCGTGCTGGTCACCTTCGTGACCGCAATTGCCTGCCTGATTAATTACGGCTTCGGACTTGTGGTCGGTGCCTTGCTTGCTGTTCATGTTGCTAAGCGGGTACCTAATGTCGACTACCGACTTTTGATGGCCAGCGCCTATGGAGGTTTTCTTTTATGGCATGGCGGCTTGTCAGGGTCGATTCCCCTTACCATTGCCACAGATGACCATTTTTTAGTCGACAGTATCGGAAGCATCCCAGTTACAGAAACACTGTTCAGCGGATTGAATATCACGATAGTACTTATATTGCTGGTGTCATTGCCACTATTGAACTTGTGGTTACTGAAAACTAACGGGGATTTAAGTAAAAACAACCTGGACTTTTTAGAAACCGAGTCAGCAGAAGAAGAGCTGGCCGCAACTACAGCCAATGAAATGACACCGGCAGAACGTCTGGAAAACAGCATGATCATTTCTTTATTGATTGGAATTTTAGGGTTAGCTTTCATCGTATATCATTTTATTCAAAACGGACTGGACTTGAACATTAATATTGTTAACTTCACCTTCTTGTTTCTCGGCATTATTTTTCATAAGACACCGAGAAGGTTTTTGAACAGTGTTACCGATGGCGTTAAAAATGCAGGCGGAATCATCATCCAGTTTCCTTTCTATGCAGGAATCATGGGGATGATGGTCGCTTCCGGCTTATCCGAACAAATGTCGATGTGGTTCGTAAGTATTTCCAGTGAACTCACGTTCCCGTTATTCGCATTCCTAAGTGCAGGAATCGTCAACTTCTTTGTTCCTTCAGGAGGCGGACAGTGGGCCGTTCAGGCTCCAATCATGATACCTGCTTCCCTGGACCTTGGCATCGATACAGCAAAAACAGCAATGGCTGTCGCCTGGGGAGACGCCTGGACGAACATGATCCAGCCATTCTGGGCATTGCCGTTGCTTGCGATTGCAGGGCTAAAAGTAAAAGACATCATGGGTTTTTGTGTCATCATCCTGTTTTGGAGCGCCATACCCATTTCCTTAGCATTGCTATTCATTTAAACAAAAAAGACCGTCACTCTTTGGAAGGGCTCCAAAGTGACGGTCTTTCGTAGTATATAGTATAAATGCTGTTGACTTCGAATGGTTTAGTTCTGCAAACGATACCCTTCAAGATTAGCAACAATTTGTTTAATCATTTCCTCTGACGATTGAATTTCCTTTGTTTCCGTCTTTTGAATCAAGTTTTGCAGCATTTCCGTCAGTTTCCGCTGTTCTTCCAACTACTATCCCTCCTAATCTATCAAACTTCCGTTTTGTCAATAATAAGAATATACCATAGATTAGGAAAGATTGCTGTAGTTTTTTGTAAATATTTGTTTCTTCTTTGGAAAATACACCCCGTAGTCCTCCCAAATCTAGAAATCTGGGGTATCATTTTGTAGCTTCTTTATAGAAGTCATAACAATCAGGGCATAGTTCTTTCCAATATGTCCTGCCGTCTGTAACTGTAACAACCTCTGCCATATCCACGGATTCACGGCATCTCCAGCAATTCGTATGATAGTCATCCATCAGTTCCCGGAGTTCTTCCTCACGTATTTCATCTTTCAAATCTTCATCCATCCCTATCTCTCCTTTACATCATTTTATGGTTTCATCTTACTCTCTGGATATCTGGTTGGCGAAACATGATAATAATGTTTCTCTCAGACTATTTCATCAGATAATTGATTTTTAGAGAGACGAAAAGATTAAAATTATCATTCCTTATATAGAAAAATATAAATCTTCGACATTTTTCTATATAATGATTAACTACAGGAGGGATAAAGATGACGACACGAACGAATGTCATATTAGATTGCGATCCAGGACATGATGATGCTATCTCTATCATCCTGGCTAATTCCAGTGATAAGATCTATATCGAAGCGATTACCACTGTTGCAGGTAATGTAGAAGTTGAAAAAACGACTCTGAACGCCCAGCGCATATGTGATCTTTTACAGTTAAAGAACATACCAATTGCCATGGGGGCAGAACGGCCATTAGTAAAACAAAGTGAAATTGCGAAAGAAATCCACGGAGACAGTGGACTGGACGGCCCCCAGTTTCCTGACGAACCTGTTAAGAAAGTAGAAAATATCCATGCAGCTGATTTAATTATAGAAAAAGTATTACATTCCGATAAACCTATCACACTAGTGCCGACAGGACCACTTACCAATATAGCTCTTGCTATGATTAAGGAACCAAAGATTGTTACGAACATAAAAGAAATTGTCCTTATGGGCGGGGGTACATTCGGCAACTGGACACCTGCAGCAGAGTTTAATATCTATGTCGATGCGGAAGCAGCCAAGGTCGTATTCGAGAGTGGCGTTCCGATCACCATGTTCGGTCTCGATATCACCCACCAGGCACAGGCAACCGACAGCATCATTGAAGATTTAGCCACCATTAAAAACCCTGTCGCAGAAACTGTCGTTGAGCTGCTTAACTATTTCAAACATACATACCAGGAGTACTTCGGATTTGAAGGTGCTCCTATTCATGATGCATGCACTATCGCTTATCTAATTGAGCCATCGATTTTCGAATTCAAACATGTAAATGTGGCGATAGAGACAAAAGGGGAATATGCATACGGAATGACATGCGTGGATTTGCTTTGTGTTACCGGCCAAGATCCTAATGTCCATTTCGCACACGTGATAGATCAGAATAAATTCTGGAACTTATTAAAACGAAGTTTATCTTCCTATTAATATATCGCAGGAGCTATGCTTCTGTGATATTTTGTTGAACGCACAACACCCCGGGTCCCTCCAAATTCTGGAGGACCCGGGGTGTTTTTAACTTTTTATATTATTGATTTACGTCGACAATGCGTCCTTCTACTTCAGGAGCAACTTTTTCCAGAGATGTAACATGATCAATGAACATTTCATAATCGATGAACCCTGGTTCACTGACGCGGTTTTCTTCAAAAGCTTGAGCGAATACATCATAGCCGTCGCCGCCTTTTGCCGTGAATGCGTTGGTTGCAACATAGTAGTTTTCGTCTTCGCTCAACGGTACATAAGAACCGTCTTCCTGTTCAACTTCTACATTGACCACTCGCTCGCCTTCCGGCTGGCTGCTGTCATATTCAAATTGCATACCGGCAACATGAAGGAACGCACCGTTAGCATTCGGAGCCTGACTGACGCTGTGTTCCAGTGCTTCCAGAATCTCTGCACCAGTCAGGTTCATGATGGCCAGTGAGTTTCCAAACGGCATCGTCGTCAATACTTCACCGACCGTGATATCCCCTTCGTCAATGGAGGCTCGTATACCACCGCCGTTAGTTACTGCAATTGCTGTTTCCGGATTAACGGATTTTGCTTTTGCAAGCATGCCATTTGCAATTAAGTTACCAAGGTTTGTCTCTTGTGTACGGACAAAATCACGTTCCCCGTTCAAGTAAACCTCAGCTTCAGCGCCGATCGATTCATTTTTCACAGCTTCTACCTGTTCTGCATATGGGGCAAGCATTTCTTTTACTTCTAGATTTTCTTCCAAATCACCGATGTCGACTAATTCTCCTTCATAGCTTACCACTTTTCCTTGTTTGTCAAAGGTAACATCAAGAGTACCGAGGTTGTTATTATATTCACCAGTCTGAACAATAACAGTTGGTTCTTCGCCTGCTTCTACAAAACGCGGCTCAGTCAATTCACTGTGCGTATGACCGCCGACAATGATATCGATGCCGTCTACTGTTTCAGCCAGAGTAAGATCGTTATCATAGTCAGCATTATCATCGAGACCAAGATGTGTCAGTGCAATAATTTTGTTAACACCTTTTTCTTCAAAAGCATCGATTATTTTTTCTGATTCTTCGATGTAATCTTCAAAGGTAACATCTTCTGGACTGGAAATATCCACTGTCTCTTCTGTGGTCAATCCGAAGATACCAACTTTTTCACCTTCCACCCGCTTGATAATACCACCATAGATATTTCCATCTTCGGCCTTATGGGTAATGACGTCTTCATAGAACATACCTTCGAACAAAGCATCGTTAGAGAAGTCAACATTTGCTGCGACAAACGGGAATTCGGCATTCTCTACAAAATCAGCTAACGTCTGGTGGCCTTCTTCATTAGAACCTAAATCGAACTCATGGTTACCGAAAGCCATCGCATCATAACCAAAGTAGTTCATGAACTCCAGGTCTGCCTGTCCCAGAAATTCATTAAAATACAAAGTTCCAGAGAATACATCACCTGCACTCAGCAATAAAGATTCAGGATTTTCACTGCGGTAGCCCTCAATAGCTGTGGCAGTCTTAGCGATATCGTCAAGGTTTCCGTGTGTATCGTTCGTATGCATTAAGTTTAATTCATATTCTTTGTCTTTACCTGGCTTTTTGCGTTTCCCTTTTCCAGGATGATCGTTATGACCTTTACCAGTCTTTTCACCAACTGTCTTCTTCGGATGGATTTGAGCGACAAGTGGGTCATGGTCGCTGGCACGTCCATGTTCTTCAGAAAAGTCTGCATTGATATTAACGATATCCGCTTTTGTGCGGTGCGCCAGGTTGTTGCTTACCAGAATATGGTCCAATACTTGGGAATTACCCTGGTAGATATAACTATAGCGTTCCTCTTCAGGAAGCTCTTCGACCATGTTGGTCAGGACGTCACCTTTTAATGTTTGTACTGGAGCTGAAAATTCAAAGTCATTCAAGTCACCCAGCACTACAACGTTAGCATCTGGATCTTCGTCGATAAGATTTTCTACAAAACCATTAATAACCTCTGCCTGCTGCAAGCGCTGCTCTTCACTTCCGAGTACAACTGGATGCTCCGAACCAAATAGTGCCCCATCGCCACCTTTGGAGTTCAAATGGTTGGCAATTATCGTAACTTTTTCACCGTTAAATTCAAACTCACCTACAAGCGATTTACGAGAACTTTCGAACGCGTCGTTTGTCGGATCGATGCGTCCAGGGTTTAGCGTCAAACCATTATCGTCAACCGCTACTGCTGATGTAGCATCGCCGGCTGGCTTGTCTGTCATAGACACACGGTCAGGGTTATAAAGGAAACCAACACGGATATTCCCGCCTGGCTGACCGCCATCTTCTTTGTCTTCTGGTGCAATATCAGAATACTCGTAGCTTGGACCGCCAGCCGCTTCAATTGCCTCTATCAAAGCTTGATAACTTTCAGAAGCATCTACAGTACCATCGTCAGTGGGACCATTGTTATCCTGCATTTCAACAAGTCCGATGATGTCAGGTGCGTTCATGTTTTCTACCATTTGTTCTGCAATCCGCGCCACTTTTTCCGGATCCGTACCTGCATGGAAATTCTCCACATTGTAGCTTGCTACCGTCAATTTTGGTTTCAAGCCTTTAAGTTCTGTGCTATCCGGCTCTGTGCCGCCGTCCTGGATTTCAGGGAAATCACCAGTCGGACGAATTTTGAAGTTGCTGAAGTCATAGCTGACCACGCCTGTGATTGATTCTTCAAAATAATCACCCGTTTTCGCACTGATATCGATGCCATCAACATCTACCAGCATGCGTTCTGGATTATAATCTTCCGGAGAAATCAACAGTCCGCCTGCTTCTGTGCGAAGTTGATCTTCACTTGTTTCCACTACTACTGGAAGCTCATCGTATTTGATTGGGCCAGTTGCTGTGGCATCGTTCAACTGGATCAGCATGCCTTCCATGCTTTCATAAAAATCAAGGCTATCTGTTTCCGGGTCGAAAGAAGTCATCGCATCGTCTTCAATCACTTCGGTTGGCTGAATGCGATCTTCACCGATTACGACCGGATCAGGAACTTCCACACCAGATTCTACTACGGACACCTCGGAGCCCGTGATTTGCGTTGTCAGTAAATCTTTCGCATCGGAATAACCATCTTCACGCCATTCTTTTACCTGACCATCTACTGCAACCAGGTTACCAACTTCTACACCATGGCTGCGCTTATAAACATAAATACCTTCGGATGTAGCAATATCATCATCCGGGTTCACGCTTTGCATGTAAAAACCGTTGTTGCCATTCACTTTTGTCACTACGCCTTCCACACCGGAAACCGCACTGCCTTCATAAGGGGAGGTGTGGCCGGCACCCTGGATATCGTGGATTTCCACTTCATCCGCAGGCTTCAAAATCGTGTAGTCAAAAGTAGCGACTTCACTTGTTTCGCCGTTGTCACGAGCAGCAACCGCTTTAATTGTCGTATCTTCTGTGATTTCAATTGCTCCGCCATACAGCTCACTATCAGTAGTTGGCTCAGAACCATCGATAGTATAATAGATTTCTGCGCCTTCTTCGTAAGTCTTCAATTCTACTTTTGTACCTTCAAAAACCTGGCCAGAAGCAGGGCTCGCTTTTACAGAGAAAACAACATCGATGACGTCGTCTTCAGAACGGGGAACTAGTTTGTATTCTCCAAAGTTGTAGTCTACAACACCCTCAATAACTTCGTAACTTTCCCCAACTTCTACTAAACTTTCATCGTTAGGAGCGATTGTAAAGCTACCATTTTCATCGACAGCTGTGTAGTTACCATTACTGCCTACATCAGTGATCTCCACGTTTTTTGTAGAAACTAATTCACCTTCAATCGTCTCCCCATTTTCCGCTGAGAAGTCATCGGATGTTACAGATTGCGCCTCAGGTACTCCAAGACCTTCATTTACAATTTCTACGGTTGATGAAGATGCAAGAATTTGCTGCATGCCGTAGTAAGAAGAAAATTCACCTTGAGCTTCTACTTCATCACCCGGCTGTACATTCAGACCTGGTGCACGGACAATGATTCCTGCTGTTTCATCTTGTATGTAAAGGTTCGTCTGTCCGCCTGCTTCAAAGGCTGCAGTCGCCACACCCTGTACTTTTACATCGGTTCCTTCTTCAGCCTGACGTGCTTCTTCAATGGTTTGAAGTTCTACTGGCTCCGTTTCTGGCACATCATAGAAACCAAGGTAGTCAAAAGTATCACGTGGATATGCATCCCATTCTGCGCTTGCGTCAAAAGCATTACTCGGATCAGTGTCTCCGCTTGTCACATCGTCACTGCGGACAAGTGTTACGTCTTTTGCATATTCGGCATCGTTGCCAACCTGCCCAAATGAGTCCACAACGTCTTCCTGTTTTTTCAGGACAAGAGCGTCATTGCCATTAAACCCAGTGACACTATTGATCACATCTGCTTTAGCTTTTAGTTCTTCGCCAGCCTGGCTGTTCACGATAACTAACACTTCGCCACTGGCTAATGTTCCTTCAGGAGTAAACGTGGATTGGGTGTAATCATTACCATTGGAGTACAATTCCAACGTATACTCTGATAAATCTATTTCACTGCCTGTACCGTTGTAGAGTTCAAGAGCTTTATTATTACTGCTCCCCTCTACGTATTCAGAAATTATCAAATCATCCATGTGCTCATCCGCATGTACCGGTTCGACCGGTGCTACGAACCCGAGCAGCAATACAGCAATCAAACTCAATGCCTGAATCCGATTACTTACGACCTTTTTCATCTGCATACCCTCCATTAGTGATTTATGGTCATACGCCTAACGATTCCAGTATAAAGAAAATCTTACAAAATGAGTATATATATGACAATATCCTGTGAAAACGGTTCCTTGATACTAGGACGATGAAATCAAACAACTATACCTTAATGAAGCATTTAGCCCATTAACTGCTTACTATTTTTTACAGAGTAACCCAACTAAAAACCCCGATTCTCCACTGCATGAAGAACCGGGGTTGGTTTAATTATATGTAGTGAGCCTTTGACTTACTGATAACGATATTTTACCTATAACCAATCTTTAAGTATTATTTTCATCCTTTTACTCTCTTTGAAGTAAAAAGCATTATCATTAAACAAGTTTCTCCATCGCAGGAAAAGTTTTCCGATAAATGCTCCAGGTGTTCATTTTTGCAAATTAATACATTAACAACCCTTTCACTGTGAAACCCCTTTCAAAGCGAATTTCAAGCGGTTATAATAAGAACCATAAGATGATCATCTTGAACATCTGTTACAATTTGCAAATTTAAAAGGAATAATCCTAACCCGGGAGGATTAACCGATGGTATTGGATGAACGAAGAGCATCGATATTGAAACTGTTCTATGAAACAGAATCCCCGATTACTACCAGCAGCTTGGAAAAGAAGCTGGGTGTATCACAACGTACGATTTATTACGATATCCAGCAAATTAATAATTGGCTGGAGCAACAGGGGATCGAAAGCATTAAGAGGAAGCACGGTGCTGGTTTCTTTCTTACAGAAGAAGCTCGTACGAAGCTTCCTCATCAGGCACAATGGTCTAATGAATGGGGCTATCAGTATTCTCAGGAAGAGCGGAGAATACTCCTAATGATTTATCTGCTAACAGCAAAACGCCCTTCCTCGATGAAAATGTTCATTGAACTGGTGAATGCAAGCAGAGGAACGATCGTTAAGGACCTAAAACAAATCAAGCAGCATTTTGAAAAACATTCTATCCAATTAGACTATCAGCCTAACAAAGGTTATATGATAACTGGACAAGAGACCGCGAAACGCCAGATCCTATCTGATTTAGTAGCAGAAGTATATGTGAAACAGGAAGCTGAGGTGCTGAAAGAGCAGGTACATCACTTACTTCTTTCCCATGGTGAATCTGCTGATCAGGATACTGAATTGCAGGAACGCATCAAAAATCATCTCTATGAAATGGAAGAGTTGCTGCACCTGACTTTCACGGAAGAAACCGTCGAATTACTGTCGATTCAAATTCTGATCACATTAAAGCGGCTCGATACCGCTCCTTCGCTGAAGGTGGATCAAGAAGAAAAAGAAGTATTGCGAACCACCAAGGCTTTTCAAGTTGCGAAGGAAATTATCGAGAAACTGCACGCGAAAGATAATAGCAGCATTCCTGAAGATGAAATTTGTTTCATCGCCATGAACATTCTAGGCGCCAAAGTACACCGAGATGATTTTTCAAGTGATAGTGAGAAGGAGCTCGAGGGTCTTCGAAATGTAGTGAAACGCATGATCAACGATTTCCAGGCGCATGCCTGTATTATTTTCGACGACCGGGAAGGGCTGGAGGATAACCTCATCGCCCATATCAAACCCACCTATTACCGTTTGAAATATGGAGTGAAAATAGCAAATGAGCTGGCAGAGTCTATCCAGGAAAATTACAGTGAACTAATCCATCTGACAAGAAAAGTGATGATACACCTGGAATATTTTGTGGGAGTTGAAATCCCTGATGAAGAGATCGCCTATATCGCGCTTCATTTTGGCGGATGGTTGAAACGAGAGAAAAAGCAGGTTCCTGCTGACTATCAAGCGATCATCGTTTGTGAAAACGGTATCGGCACTTCTAATATGCTGAAATCACAATTAGAAAACTTGCTCTCAGGGATAAAAATCACGCAAACATTCTCCATGAGAGAATTCGAGGCACAAAAAGATGAATTGGATGTCGATATCATTTTTTCAACGAATTTCATAAAGGAAAAAGATGTTCCAGTCATCCACGTCCCTGCCATTCTCTCCAATACAGACAAAGAATATGTCATGCAAGAGTTGAACAAGCACCTTTCTTATCAAGGGAAACAAAAAAATGAAGCCGAAAAACTGATCGCTATCATCGAGCGTCATGCCACCATCCACGATCGCGACCGGCTTCTGCAAGATTTAGAAGGGTATGCACCAAAGAATTCAAGTGCTGGAAAGGAGCGTCATTCTCCCGTGTTACAGGAACTATTGACCTCAGATACGATACAGTTTAAAGAAAAAGCCGCCGATTGGATGCAAGCCATAAAAATAGCTGCCCAACCGCTGGTAGATAAAAATTTCATTCATGCCAGCTACGTGGATGCCATGATTGAAAATGTAAATGAATTTGGCCCATATATTGTCATAGCCCCCAAAATCGCTATCCCTCACGCACGTCCTGAAGCGGGAGTCGGACGATTAGGAATGAGCTTACTCAAGCTGGAAGAGCCGGTAGGTTTTTCTGAACAAGAAAAACATCAGGCGAACCTTGTCATTGTATTAGCAGCTATTGATAATGAAACACATTTGAAGGCTTTATCCCAGCTGACAACCATGCTGTCAGAGGATGGAAACATCGACAAAATTTTAAATTCCCAAGATAAAAATGAAATAACAAATTTAATAGAAACTTACTCACACTAAGGAGGAACTAAAAATGAAAAAAGTATTAGTGGTATGTGGAAACGGATTAGGAAGCAGTATGATCGTTGAAATGAACGTAAAAAGCATTTTGCAGGAGCTAGGAAAAGAAGCAGAAGTATCACATACGGACCTTTCAAGTGCAAAATCTGAGCCAGCGGACCTTTACCTGGGTTCAGAAGATATCGTCGGAAGCCTCGAGGATGGACAAAAGAATGTCGTCAAATTGCAAAATTTAATGGATAAAAATGAACTACGTGAAGCACTAACCAACAACCTGTAAAACAACATGAATTAACATTTTGAGGAGGGAATTAACAAATGGTCGATTTAATTATGGTTGATATATTAGGTACCCCTTCCATTCTGGTCGGTCTATTCGCCCTGATCGGACTGCTTATACAGAGAAAAAACATTGCAGACATCGTATCAGGAACATTAAAGACCGTGATGGGTTTTGTCATCCTCGGTGCCGGCGCTAACGTACTCGTCGGCTCCCTGGAACAATTCAGCAGCATGTTCGACGAAGCCTTCAGTGTCGGAGGAGTAATTCCTAATAACGAAGCTATTGTAGCACTGGCCCAGGAAAGCTTTGGAACAGAAACAGCGATGATCATGCTATTTGGTATGGTAGTAAATATCGTATTAGCCCGTTTGACCCCATTTAAATATATCTTCCTGACTGGACACCATACGATGTTCATGGCTTGTATGATTGCGGTCATCTTAGTCACTGGCGGTATTACCGGACCAACGATGATCATTGTCGGATCTATCATTCTTGGTGCATTGATGGTATTGTCACCGGCTATGCTCCAGCCTTTCACCCGGAAGATCACAGGATCTGATGATTTTGCTGTCGGACACTTCGGTTCATTCGGTTACTTCGTTTCAGCAGCTGTTGGTAAAGCCGTCGGTAAAGGATCACGTTCTACAGAAGAAATCAAAGTTCCTAAATCACTTGGATTCTTACGCGATACTTCGGTATCCGTTTCATTGACAATGGTTATTCTCTTCTTTGTCGTAGCAGGAGCTGCCGGTCCAGCATTCATTGAAGCAGAACTAAGCGGCGGACAGAACTTTCTAGTATTCGCCCTTATTCAAGGTATCACTTTTGCAGCCGGTGTCTACATCATCCTTGCTGGTGTCCGTATGTTACTGGCTGAAATTGTCCCGGCATTTAAAGGGATTGCAGATAAAGTTGTACCAAACGCGAAACCGGCGCTCGATTGTCCAGCCGTCTTCCCATTTGCAAGTAACGCAGTGATTATCGGATTCTTAACCAGCTTTATCGCAGGACTTGCCTCGATGTTCTTATTGCCGGTCTTCGGCTTGAAAGTAATCGTTCCAGGTCTTGTCCCACACTTCTTCACCGGGGCAGCAGCTGGTGTCTTCGGGAATGCTACCGGCGGCCGTCGCGGAGCGATATTTGGTTCAGCGGCAAACGGTGTCCTGATCAGCTTCCTGCCAGCTCTGCTGTTACCAGTACTCGGAACACTCGGATTCGAAGGAACCACATTTGGAGACTCTGACTTCGGTGTAGTTGGAATTGTACTTGGAAACCTGATTAATTTCATCCAATCTAATGTATTCTTTATCCTGGCCACATTTGTCATTCTAGCCATCCTCTTTCTTCTTGGCTGGAAAAACAAACACACGATCGATGGCTCAGACAAAGCAGCATAACTAAAACGTAACACCCCGGAGCCCTCCAAAATCTGGAGGGCTCCGGGGTAATTTTTATTTTTCTTTTTTATATAAATGGGGAACTCTGCTTGTAAAGATAGGTACTTCTTTTCTTACTGACTTTACCCTTTCTAAATCTAATTCTAAAGAAAGCGATTCTTCTTTTTCTACAGACCCCTCCGCTAACACCTCACCCCATGGATTGATGATCATGGAGGTGCCGGCAAAATCCACATCATCGTAAGATCCGATCCGGTTACTGGAGCAGATGTACATCTGGTTCTCAATCGCCCGTGCCATTTGCAAAGTACGCCAATGATCTCTTCTGGCAAGCGGCCACTCAGCTACAATAATTAGTACCTGAGCTCCTTCCAATGCGAGAGAGCGAATCAATTCCGGGAAGCGCAAATCATAACAAATGATCAAGCCCATTTTCAGACCATCCAGTTCAAAAACCTCCGCAGGCTTTTGCCCGCCAGCCAGGAACTTCTCTTCTTTCAGCATCGGGACGAGGTGGACTTTATCATAGTTATAAACCTCTTCCCCATTTCTATCAATCACATAAGCAGAATTATAGATTCCTCCCTCTTTTTTATTGGCGATCGAGCCTGCGACGATGTTCACCTGATGCTGTCTAGCCAGCCATTTGATGAATGGGATGGTCGGTTCACCGTCGACGTCTGCATATTCGTCGAGTTCTGGCAAGGTGTAAGCGGTCGTCCACATTTCCGGTAGAATGATAGTATCCGGGTTATTCTCTTCGACTTCTTTCTGTATCAACTCTTTTACTTTTATCCGGTTTGCTTCTGGATCACCTGGTACGATGTCCATTTGAATGATGGAAAACTTCATGTGGCCTTGCTCCCTTCCTAATATATGTAGGTTAACTTGTTATTTCTAATTGTATCATGAAATTTTTTAATCTATTAACTAACACCCCGGAGCCCTCCAAATTTTGGAGGGCTCCGGGGTGGAATTACTTCAATTAGTTAAAACCTTGTAAATATATTCCATGAAAAGGTAAGTGATATCAATGTCAGTAAGTTGATAGAGGGCTCTCGTCCCAACAACATCTTCCACTTCATTAAGGATAAGCGACCCATCAGAATCAAATAAAAAGTCAATACCAATGAAATCAGCGTCTAATTTTTCAGCAATTTTATGAACTAACTTTTTCTCTTCCTGGTTCAAATAATAGAGTTCAGCGGTTCCACCTAAAGAGAGGTTAGCTTTGAAGTCTTGTTTGTTAGTGCGAATAACTGCGGCAATGATCTCCTCACCTAACACATATACCCGCAAATCTTTTCCAATAACTGGAGCCAATTTCTGTACAACTAATTGCTGGGCAGAGTGGAATTTAGGTAGTTTGTTTATTAAATCTGCCTCATCAGCAGCCAGGTGAACTTGGCTCCCACCATGTCCTTTCACGCATTTTACTACCACCGGATATGGAATGAATGTGGCGTTCTTTTCGCAATCTTTTACACTCATAAAATAGGATTCCATCATTGGAATTCCAAAGCTTGCAAAAAATTGATGGGTATTAGCTTTGTTATTCCCTATTTCAGATACAAACGTTTTATTGAATACCCTGATGCCAAGATACTCTAATTGTTTACTCAAAAAAGAATCCCGGCTTCTCATAATAACGAAGTCAGGCAATTCTATGTCTTTTCCATTATAGGCAACTAGATGCTGCCCATTTTTCACACCGTGGAGTAAATTTTCTTTTACCATTGCGGTTAAGGTCATGCCAAATTTTTCCGCATTTTGAATCAGGGCATTTTTAAAAAAGTGATTGCGCTTCAAATCCTTATCATCATAAATAATCCAACCATTGTACATAAGCTCACCTATTCTGTAAGTCCTCTAAGATAAAGTCGATGATATACTCAGTTACATCTATCCCCGTACAGTCAAAAATATTCTTCATATGGGCATTCGAATTCACTTCACAGACAATCGGTTCATCATTTGGTCCAAACAGAAGGTCTACGCCAGCAAAACTGGCTCCCACAGCCAGAGAAGCATGGATTGCCAATTGTTTTTCTGCTTCCGAAGGAGTATAGCGATGCATCTTCCCGCCGTTACTAACATTGGCTCTGAAATCGACTTCTGAGGTTCGCAGCATAGAAGCCACAACTTTTCCACCAACTACATGCAGCCGGACATCTTTTCCGTAGCTGGACTCAATCATTTCCTGAAAAAGGTGGGGTTTGTTTCCGATTTCTTTAACTTTCTCAATCATTTCGTCATAATTCTGGATAAGGTAGACCTGCTGGCCAAACGAGCCGAATGCTTCTTTAATGATCATCGGGAAGCCGATTTCATCTGCTATATTCTCATAATTTTCTAATGATGAAACTTTATAGAAAACCTTCGGACCAATAACTGTTTTTGGCATAGGGACACTGTTATCAGCCAGTGCCTGATGCGTCAACGCTTTATCATCACACACCTCGATAGCCGAGGCACTGTTATAAAGTTTTAGTCCCATTTTCTCTAAATGTTTAGCTAAATAAATATCTTTATCCCAAAAAATAACGAAATCAGGCAGAGCTTTTCCCTCATGCTTGCCTTTAATAATGCTCTTGCCGTTTTCCATTGAAACAACCAGTTCATTATTCTTGATTAATTCTGTCTCCAGACCTTTTTCATGTGCAACCGTATCAATCCATTTAACTAAGTTATAAAATTTTTCATGCGTAGAGTTTCCATTATAGATAATCCAACCATTCGGCTTTCCCATTATGCTTGTTCCCCTTCTATCGACCGTACTATTGCAGCCAAGCTATTGTAGACATTAAGGAAACTTTCCATGCCATTTTCAGTATCTAATACTCTCCAGTTCATTTCAATTTGAATACATGGTATGCTGCATTCCCGTGCAATAGTGGCAGAGACTGTGTGAGGATAACTGGCAGGGAAGTTTTCGTCTACGATGATATTTTCTATATCGTTTTCCTTAAAGCTATTGATACATCTTTCAATCAAGTATGTATTATGGGAGATGTTCTCTCCACGTCCAGTACCAAGCTCGATATCCGCTTCCCTCTTTGGAGACATAATATGGAGGTCGATCAATAGTTCAATGTGGTTCTGTCTTATCGTTTCGATGAGCGCTTCTTTATACTCACACTTTTCATCAAAGTTAGCATCATCGCCATTATTTCTTGTTTTATAGATGCTGAAACAACCAAGGTGTTCCTTTAACAAGATAGATAATACACCAGTCCTGAATTCCCCTTGCTTAATGCTTCTTTCTCTTAACTGTGGAACACTATGGGGAGCAGAAATTATGATAGGTGCAGTCCCGGCTTTCTCCTCAAAATGGGTTGTCTCCGTTAGATTCTCATTAATAAATCTTTTTTCAATTAATTTAATTTGTTCAGTAGTAATTAAAGTCATACAGCAACCTCTAATATCTTAATGTTTTAAACTATATATCGGTTATGGTATCAAATTCCCATGTAGTAATCTATAGGTTAAGCTACACTAATACTGATATATCTTATTTTAGCATTTCATATAAAACAGCACGCCCCCTGGAAATCGAGAGGCGCGCTTTAAAAGTTCTTATATTAATTATAAAGAAGAGGAACTGACCAAAATTGGTCCTTCTTTTGTCCTTAGCATCATAGAAGGGACTTCACATGAATATTCAATTAATGAAAAAGCCCCCTCAGGCGTTTCTACTAAGGGATCAATTCTTGCAGGCGCAATATCAAACTCCTCGATAATTTTTTGAGCAGTTTTTAATGAAAGTCCCTCTATCCCCCTGATTACGATGTCTAAATCACTTGATTCATGAATAGTCGGACGCCCGCTTGCCAATTCAAAGCCCACACTTCCTACAGGACCCCAATCTAATTGACAGACATGTAAAACTTCTTCTACTAAGTCCAAAGAATCTATAGCCTTTAAATAAATATCCCTTTGTATTTCTAACCACCTTTTTTCTCTCGCCAATTGCTCGGGGGTTATTTGTCTGGCAATCGAATCGATGGAAATAAAGGCAGCAAATCGCTCACTTCTTGTATACCCACGGACTCCCACAGGCACTTTTCCATTCTTAATAGGAGCACGACGTACAACGACGAATGGAGCATCTTCTAAAGTGTCATGGACCCAGTCTGGTATGGAAGCATCGGTTATCAGCTGCTTTAACGGTTCTTTCAATTCTAATAAATCGTGAGGCTGTATTACCATAATTCTTTTAATTTATCCCTTACTTTAATAGACGCTGCACGCCCTCCATTGACTGCTTCTGGTGATTTCAGACGGTTATCTATATCACGATTACTGTTTTTCACATCGTAGATAGCCTCATTTACCTTATTCATTACAAGGTCTATATCTTTTTGATCTGGTTGATCGAAATTCACTCCCTCAATTAGTTCATGTAATGCACCAAGTCTTGAAAAGGATTGGACATCATAGGCCATGGCAGGAACTTTTTTTGTAGCTTCTTCTAATTCAGCAATGGTACGCCGTGTAATTCTCGCGGCAGATTGCTTAGACATTACATGCACATTGACACTTTCGTCATTAAAAGCTAAAAGTCTATTTGCCTGCATTCCATGCGATAAAAATGCCCCTGATATAGCATTTCCAACAATCAAACTAACAACCGGGTGTCCTGCCATTCTCGCTGTTGCATAGGCATCCACTGCAGCAGCGCATGCCTGATGCAGCCCAAGCAGTTCTTCTTTGTATCCATAAGCCTGGCTTGGCACATCGACGATTGCCACAATTGCCCGTTTTTCTCCGTTTTTGTCTTCTTCGATAGCCTCATGGATATATTTTGCAATCATCCACCCTTGTTCTAACCCAACCTCTCCATTACGCGCTCGGGGGTATTTACTATTGGAATCAGGCAACACTGCAATAAAACGGGTATTCACATCTCCTGTCTTCTGATCTGCACATAGGACAGATGGAATCTCACGCTGTGCAGCTTCTTTTATACCCGTTAGAGCTTTAAACCAGGTAAATCCTCTGCCGTCCTCATCTTCAACAAGAAGGTCAGGTCTGTTATTTCTGTCGAATTTTTCCCCTTCAACAATACGGTTCCATCGATGTCTAACATCATATGGGGTAATATCTTCTGTCGGATCAACAGTATTTAATAGATGACAGAATTGTTCTACCTGCCTACTTCTTGGCAGCACATTATTGCCTGTTGCAAGAGCATTTTGAATTGCAACCTTAATTGAAGAAATATCATCTTCAACTAAACGTTCCGCCATTCCCGTCGCAACTCTTTGCCCCCCTCCGATCGTCTTCCAGATACGCTGTCTGTCCTGGGAATCTAATTCTTCAATTCCCGCCTCCTGTTCGATTACTTCTGGCCCATTTAGTCCGATCCGTCCCTCTTTTGTCATAATTAAGGTACTGCATAATCCAGCTGTAATAGACATTCCTCCAAATGCACCTATTTTCCCTGGAATTAACCCTACTACAGGAACATAGTTTCTTAATGCCACAATAGCCGATCCTATTTCTGCAATAGAGAGCAGGCCATAGTTGGCTTCCTGAAGCCGGACTCCCCCAGTATCAAATAAAAGGACCGGATAGACTTGATTACCATTAATATTGTCTTGTAGCGCTAGCTCCAATGCCCCTGCGATTTTCGCACCGGAAACTTCACCAATCCCTCCACCTTGAAAACTGGCTTCAATCGATATGACTAATGACTCTTGATCGCTAATTTTTCCTTTTGCTATAACAACTCCATCATCACTTTGGGGCACAATCCCCTGGTTTTGTAAATGAGGAGATTCTATTTCAGCAAATGGATCCAGTAATTCACGAAAAGTTCCTTCGTCTAAAATAGACTTCGCCCTGTTTCTCGCATCTAATTCTACTAAACTACGCTTTAATATGTTTACTGTGATGTTGGCTCACCTCCAATGCTTGAGCTAAACGTAAAGAAACAACACCCGGGGTAGCTCCGAAATCATTTATTTTGATATTGGCAGCAAAATCATTTTGGGTGAAAAACCGACTAAGCAATGCTTCCCATGTCTTCTCAAACCCCTGGCTACCTGTTCTAACGATTAATTTCGCACGAGCTTCACTTGAAGGTTCCAGCAGAATTTCCAAGTCCCCTGATCCAACCACACCAACATGCGCCTGGCGACTTAATGTCTTACTAGCAGGAAATTCATAGGTTAATATTTCCATTGTATACACCCTCCGCTTTAAAGAATAAATTAAACAGTAATTAAACTTTCTGGTATTAAAGCACTGCTATTTTTAGCATCCACACTGTCGAGGAATAAAACTACTGCTAATAAATCTGCGCTTCCTCCAGGAGAAGCATTGTAAGAGAGAAGTGTCTTCTCAAGCTGGTCCAACCCTCTCCATCCTTCCAAAGTAGATACTCCTCCCAATCGAATGATAGTTTCTGCACTTTTTTGGGCAGAAGTTAAAGCATCCATGCCGCCTCTATGCAATATACAAGTATCATCAACTCTGGCAATTAAATGAATTAATGTTTCTAGCCTCGCTAAGGTTTCAGTTAACCCTCTTTCTCGTGCCTCCCTTAATACCGGTAAAGCTACCTCCATAACATGAGGAAATCCTTGCTGGGCTTCCCCCCTAGCCCCCTGAACTCCAAAGCGTTTTTGGACATTGTACCCATTGGTGGAGGTTTGGGTAGCTTTCCGATCTATAAAACACGCAATCTCTCCTGCAAAATTAGCAATCCGCTCTAGACTAGTACGCTGTGATTGTCCTGCAATACTAGCCACAAGTAATCCCAACGCCCAGATAGCTCCTTTGTGTGTGTTAGTTCCTCCTGTAGCTTCAAACATCTTCTTTTCTCCATGTCGACCAATTTCAGCGATAGATTCCCGCAGTTCCTGGCTTGGCTTTTTTAAAAAAGCAGCAATGCCAATATCCCTGAATGTTGATTTCAACGAGTTGGCAGATACAATCATTTTTTCAAAATTTAAGTCGTTATGAGCTCCTGAATCTTTCCTATCAACCAAACCTGGCTTAGGGGTCAATTCAGCTTCTTCAATTAAAGCTTTTACCGCTAATTCTGAAAGTGCCTTTCCACATGATTCAGCATCTTTCCAATGCATGTTCATTCTCCTTTACCAGCTGCGAAATTTTGCAGGAGGATTGTATAAACCTTCCGACCACTCAACAAGTTCTTCCACACTTTTTGCTGCTAAAAGAGATCGGTTAGCATCTGTCCGACGAATCCCCAAGTCTTCCGGTAAAGCTATAATGCCGCTTCGCCTTAATTCATCCGTTCTTTTCGGATCATGTTTAAGTCCAACTTGGGTCACTCCAGCCACAGCTGCCACAGCTTCTCTGCGTTCTTCCATACTTGATGCTTTGTATAAATAAGCGATGCCTTCTTCCGTAACTAAATGGGTTACATCATCCCCATAGATCATAACCGGAGTAGTTGCCAGTTCAGCATTTTTTCCAACATCAATAGCATCAAGGGACTCCACAATTACAGGGGTATTGCCTGTTTGGAATGTCTCAACCACTTGTACTACTAGTTTTTTACCCCTTGCAAGCGGATCATCAGATGTCATCATATTCAGCCATGCAGGAGTGGAATGCCTTCTTCCTCTTGGATCATGGCCCATATTAGGAGCTCCCCCAAAACCAGCAAGTCTTCCTGAAGTAACGGTAGAAGAATTTCCATCTTGATCCATTTGGAGTGTGGACCCTACAAAAAGGTCAACAGCATATTGACCTGCCAACTGTGATAAAGTCCTGTTCGAACGCATGCTTCCATCTTTTCCAGTGAAAAAAACATCGGGTCTTGCTCTTACATATTCCTCCATGCCGACTTCCCCACCAAAACAATGGATGCTCTCCACCCATCCACTTTCAATTGCTGGAATTAACGTTGGATGAGGATTAGAGGCCCAGTGTTTACATATCTTACCCCGAAGTCCTAACTGCTCCCCGTAAGTAGGCAGTAACAATTCAATGGCAGCAGTGTTATAGCCAATGCCATGGTTGAGTGATTGTACTTCGTGTTTTTCATAAATACCGCGAATAATCATCATGGCCATCAACACTTGTAAATCTGTAATATGGCGAGGATCCCGGGTAAATAATGGTTCTAATTCATAAGGTTTATCTGCAACTGTAACAAAATCGATCCAGGAGCCAGGAATATCTACCCTTGGCAATTCATCAACAAGTTCGTTAACTTGTGCAATAACAATTCCATCTCTGAAGGCAGTTGCTTCTACAAGTGTAGGGGTTTCCTCTGTATTAGGACCAGTATATAAGTTACCTTCTTTGTCAGCTTTATCCGCAGCAACTAAGGCGACAGAGGGGATTAAATCTACAAATAAACGGCTGTACAACTCTAGATACGTGTGAATTTCACCCATTGTGACTTTGCCATCTTCAAGCATCTGAGCTATCCGCAAGCTTTGTGGTCCTGCATAAGCAAAATCTACTTTCTTTGCAATTCCTTTTTCAAAAATATCAAGGTGCTCCGGACGGGAAATACTGGACATTATCATATGTAGGTCATGGATGCGACTGGGACTTACTTTGTTTAAAGCTGCAGACAAAAACGATGCTTGTTTTTGATTATTGCCTTCCAGGGAAACACGATCTCCTGGCACAATTAAGGATTCCAATGCCTCGATTATCCGGTCTGTCGGTATCACTTTCCCTGAAGAAATGCCTTCTACGTTTTTTAACCTTTCAGCCTTTGCATCACGTCTTTTTGTCCACGAATGATTTTTGGAGGAAACTTGTTTTACACCAACCATGTTTTATCCTTCCTTTCTATTTATAGTAAACAGTAGATTAATTGGGTTGTTTAACACGATTTATCAAAACCTGAGCTGTATGGAATCCACTGTCATCAACTGATACGGAGCGAGCTGACGGAAAAGCATGACAACTGAGATCTGTTAAAACCCGTCCAGGGGGGAGTTCAACAAATAATCGGGCACCAAGTTCGTAAAATAATGAAGTAGCCTGGTGCCATTTGACAGAATGAGAAACACTGTGAGCAAGATCTTCTTTTATCGCTTCCGGGTCACGTAATGCTCTGGCAGTACGGTTTCCTGCAAAAGGAACTTCCGGACTACGGAACTGGATATTTTTCAAAGCAAAAGCCAATTTCTCTGATACAGTATCTAATAAAGGGCAATGGGAAGGAACACTTACATTCAACAATTCCGCCTTACGCGCTCCTGCTCCTTTTGCTTTCTCGAGCACCTTTTTTATTCCACGGATTGTCCCTGAGATGGTTATTTGATCCTTTGAGTTTAGGTTGGCATAATAAACCTCCTCTCCCTGTGATAAATGCTCTTCCAATATTTTGCCTAATTTTTGTTCAGGCAGACCTAAAACAACACCCATCCCGTAACCTTCCGGGTAAGCTTGTTCCATCCATTCCCCCCTTTGCTTTACAATAGACACTGCATCCTGAAAGTCTAAAACACCTGCAATTACTGCTGCCCCAAAAGCTCCCACAGAGTGACCGGCAACTAAATCTGGTTTAGCCCCATTAGCTGCAAGAACCCTGGCTGATGAAACCCCGGCTATCAGCAAACAAATTTGGACTGCCACAGTTGACTGCAGGTTAGTTTCTGAATCCAACAAGATAGCGCTTTCATTTAAGGCCTCACTTGCTTCATCGATAGTCTTATCAACTAACCGGTGGTCAGGCAAACCTTTCAGCATATTCACCTGTTGAGAACCCTGGCCTGGGAACAAAAATGCAACACTCATCGTATCTCCCCCTTTCCAAAGTAGTTTATAGATTGGTCGGCTGTCGACTGTTTTATAAGAAAAGAAGAAGAGATAAAATCTCTTCTTATAAGTAATATGGAGTAAGCTTATTGAGCCCCATCATTATTTTGGAATAATCGTTTCTGGATGTTAGAAATAACATCCTGATTATGTTGATTTAAAACTTCCATTGCTTCAAGGACTTGGTTTTCTTCAAGAAGCTTTACTATAATTGCATGCTCTTTAATAGACTTAGGAATATTGCCTTCTTTCGCAAAGGAAAGACTTTGTATTCTCAGTAGCGGTAACTTTAAACGTGCGTACATTTTTTTTATTACATCACTTTTACTCATTTCGATCAGGCACATATGAAAAGCGTGATTCATCTCTGTATATTGGCCAACATCCTTTTTTTCTTGCATTTTTTCAAGTATTTCTTTCATTTCGTAAAGGATATCTATTTCAACACCATTTTCAAGAATACGCTTCATTGCTAACGATTCCAGCATCGTGCGAATCTCAAGTAAATCATATATTTCTGTTTCTGTATAACCTTTTACAATTGCCCCTTTTCGTGGCACTCTTTCTACTAAACCCTCCACTGTTAAAGTGAAGATAGCCTCTCTTACTGGAGCACGACTAGTGCCATACTCTTCCGCATAAGTATTTTCTACTAATTTTTCACCAGGCTGAAGTTTTCCAGTAATAATTTGATTTGTAATATGTTCAGCAATATGATTGGATAACGCATTGTTACTTAGATCTAGTGAACCCATAAGTGACCCCCCTAATTTATTTGGTCGACTGTCGATTTAAATTATAACACGACGTTTAACCAACATTCAATATATTTAGAAAATTTAAAAAAGTTATTGATTTATGTTTACATCACCTTTATAGTGAAAAATATAGTCGACAGTTGATTGCCGTCTGTTTAAATGAAAACGCTTACCTAAGTAAGGAGGGGTGACATTTTTCTATACTAAGTCGTCGTACACACCATTTTGAAAAATAGCCAACTAAGAACTTGCATACTTCGGTATATCTATTTTGGAATTTATGGATCAGTCGTAATCGCCATGGGTAATTTTTAAAAATAGAGAGGTGGGAGTTAGTTGGTTATTTATGGAGTTGCATTATTAGCGATATGTTTACTGGCAGGAACTTTTCTCGGAGAATTATTGGGTGTAATAGTTGGGGTTGATGCAAACGTTGGCGGAGTAGGTATTGCCATGTTGATGCTTGTTTTGTTAGTCGATTATTTGAAGCGGAATAAGAAACTGACAGTAAAATCTCAGGAAGGTGTTTCCTTCTGGAGTGCCATGTATATCCCAATTGTTATCGCGATGGCCGCTAAACAAAATGTTGTGGCAGCTTTAGATGGAGGTCCTGTAGCAATTTTAGCCGGAGTTGCTGTTGTAGGTGTCAGCTGGGCAATGGTCCCACTGCTTAGCAAAATAGGTAGAGAAAAAGACAGCCATTTAAAGCCTGAGATGATTGGAGGCGACAATCATGTTCGAGATGCTAAGTGAGGTTTTTAAAGATAATAGTCTGGTAGTGTCTTTTGCGGTAATTGGGGTTACCATGTATATTTCTTACCTCATTTCTGACAAGCTTACTAATGGGAAGTTCCACGGCTCAGCTGTTGCTATTATCGTTGGACTAGTACTAGCGTATTTCGGTGGTATAACTACCGGGGGAGAAAACGGATTGTCAGATGTCGGGATTTTCGCTGGTATTGGAATTATGGGCGGCGGCATGCTTCGGGATTTTGCGATTGTTGCCACAGCTTTCGGTGCTAACATTGATGAAATGAAAAAAGCCGGATTACCTGGCATTATTTCTCTCCTTTTTGGAGTAGTAGTTTCATTTGTAGTCGGAGTATCGGTTGCTTTAGCATTTGGATACACAGATGCAGTCAGCTTAACCACTATAGGTGCTGGAGCCGGAACCTACATAGTTGGCCCTGTTACAGGTTCTGCTCTTGGAGCAAGCTCAGCCGTAATTACACTAAGTATTGCAGCAGGGCTGGTAAAATCAATTTTGACAATGATTGGCACACCTTTCATAGCAAAGTATATCGGACTGAACAACCCTCGCTCCGCTATTGTATATGGAGGTCTTATGGGAACAACCAGCGGGGTTGCCGGTGGTTTAGCTGCCACAGATCCTAAGCTGGTACCTTATGGAGCTATGACAGCTACATTTTATACGGGGATCGGGTGTCTGCTTGCTCCTTCTGTTTTGTTTTTGATTACCAGAGCCATATTTGGATAAAAGTATATTTCCAGCAGTTAACAAACCTATATAGAAAAAGGACCTCGAAAGTGAGGTCCTTTTTGATTGGTAATTATTAACGTAAAAGTTGTAGAACTCCTTGCGGTTGTTGGTTTGCCTGAGCCAGCATGGCCTGGGCAGCTTGTCCAAGAATAGAATTCTTCGTTTGGTTCATCATTTCTTTCGCCATGTCGACATCCCTTATACGAGATTCAGAGGCAGTTAGGTTTTCTGCTGAATTATCTAGGTTATTAATAGTATGATCCAGTCGATTTTGCCATGCACCTATTTTAGAACGTCCTGCTGATAATTTTTCAATTTCACCATCAATCGAATCAATTGCTGTATTGGCTCCCGCTTGTGTTGAGATATCAAGCCCAGCCAAAGTACCATGAATATCTGTCTTTATGTCAATTCCTGTAGTAGTAAAATCTAAAGTCATATTTTCATCTGTATTAGCGCCCACCTGAATTAATACAGTACCAGAGTCACCTGTTGTGCCATCTAATAAATTTTGTTTATTAAATTGTGTATTATCGCCGATTCTTTCAATTTCACCAGCTAATTCATCATATTCATTTTTCAAAGCAGTTCGGTCAGCATCTACATTTGTATCGTTTGATGATTGTACTGCTAACTCTCGCATGCGCTGTGCGATATCATGTACCTCACTAAGAGCACCTTCTGCAGTTTGTAACATAGAAATCCCATCCTGAGCATTTCTACTTGCTTGCTCTAAACCACGAATTTGCCCTCTCATTTTTTCTGAAATTGACAAACCAGCTGCATCATCTGCAGCTTTGTTAATACGAAGACCAGAAGACAACTTCTCCATAGATCCTTGTTGAGCGTTTGTTGCACTGTTTAATTGACGGTGCGTATTCAATGCTGCAATGTTGTGATTAATTCTCATTTCTTATTACCTCCATGTGATGTAATTTTACGAGACACGTCCGTTTGCCTCGCTCTATAATAACTCTCAATAGAGTTACTACCTAAGTTCTCCTCGGCTAATTTTGTATTCCTTGGGTGCATTGACCCGAAGGCGCAGATAATTATCGAGTTTTGCGTCTGTCTTGACTACTTCAATTTCGATTTCTTTACCGTTTTTGTCAACGATATAAAGCTTTTCACCTGGTTTTCTTCCTAACGTCAGAGCCATGGCTAATCATCCTCCCTGATGATTCATACCTTATATCGGTCTTACCTACTAGATTGTTAACAATGGGATTAATTTTCTGCATAAAAAAAGCAAAGCACCAAGAAAATGGCGCTTTGCTATTACTAGATATTGGTAACCCCTGGGGTGAAGACCTTTTATTAATAGGATAGTCCGTGTCCATATTCGTAGAGTTCTGGTATAGTGACTGGCAGTTTACCAGTCGGATTGACTTCACCAATCAACACTTTTGCGAGCGCCTCAACCGAAATATCGCGGAATCCGTAAGTCAGCACATTGGCATCGACCTCCGGGAAAGCCATGATGTCGTACGGATTACGCATGGAAGCGACAATTACTTCTTTTCCTGCATCCTTCAACTCACTCACCAACTGCTGCTGTGCTGCGTTGGTATTAGCAGTATAAGCCGTAACAATAACGGTGTCCGCATCGGCTGCCTGTTCGACTGCGTTAGCTATTTGGCTGGCTGTAGGACTTGTTCCAGTGGCATAGGAACCAGCAATTATGCCCCGCTCACCCAACAAATCACCAAGCAAACCAGGATTTCCAATTGATGGCCCTGTCACGAACACTTCACTTTCTGAATCAAGTGGCAGCACATCTTCATTTTTGACAAGTGTGATACTTTCCTCTGTCATTTGATCAGCAAGCTCTAAGTTCTCTTCTAATCCGATATTTTCAATTGCCTCCGGAGATACTCCCGCGTCATGGAAAAGTCCGCGCTTGAACTTCGTCTCCAAGATTCGAAATACAGATTCATCGACGCGTTTTTCAGAAATCTCACCACTCTCGACCGCATCCATCATCGCGTCATAAGCAAGTGGGACATTCGGTGGGTTCAGTAAAATATCGGCACCAGCTTTGAACGCTTCAACCGGAACACGGTCAGCTGGTACAACATTCGCCCCTGACATTCCAAGACTATCCGTAATAATGACGCCATCAAATCCCATTTCTCCCCTAAGTAAATCAGTCAATATCGGTTTCGATAAGGTAGCTGGTAATCCAGAATCATCTAAAGCTGGAACAACGATATGTGCTGGCATAATTGCGTCAATCCCAGCATCAATCGCAGCCTTGAACGGCTTTAAGTCTACTTCATGTAAAGTCTCTAAATCGTGATTAATGATCGGCAACCCATAATGGGAATCAACATTGGTATCTCCGTGACCCGGGAAGTGCTTGGCTGTCGCCATCACATTCTCGTTTTGGTAACCTTCGACTTGTGCTGCTCCCATGTCAGCAACCAGGTCAGGATTTTCCGAGTAAGAACGCACACCGATGACAGGATTCTCAGGATTCACATTGACATCGAGTACGGGAGCAAGGTCCATATTGATACCGAGGCTCATCAGTTCCATTCCCATGATTTCTGATGATTGTCGGGCATAATCTGTTGACCTGGTCGCACCGAGAGCCATGTTGCCCGGGAAAACAGTTGCCGGTTCGGTCACCCGTGCTACTACTCCACCCTCCTGGTCCGTCGCAATCATCAACGGAATCGGCATACGCTGGTCCATTGCGATTTCCTGCAATCCATTCGATAAGGCATTGACTTGCTCAAAATCGATCGGTGTGCCGATATTAGCTGTCCAGTTAAAATAGATCACTCCACCAATATGGTACTTCTCAATCATTTCTTTAAAATTTTTCGCACCCCGGTTACGGCTTAAGTTCGTATCTTCGTAGTTAGGGTCTGTAGGGGTCTCTCCATAGACATGTACCATGAACAGCTGGCCGACTTTTTCTTCCAGGGTCATATGCTGAATTTTGCTTTGAATCCAGCCTTTTCTCGCTTCCTCATCATCCCAGCCCGGCTTTGTTGGATCATCCCACGATGCATTGGTGAAACTCGGAAACAGCATAACAAATGCCATCAGGACGATAATAGATTTATAAAGTTGTCTCAAAATCAATCATTCCCTTCGATAATATGACCGTTCTCTCCGCGATTCAGGGACAAATCTGCTACTACTGGCAAGTGATCAGAGGCTAACGTGTCGATAACTTCTGCATCCTGTACTTCTATCGATTCAGAAACAAAAATATAATCGATACGCTTATTTGGTGACAACGCTGAATACGTGTAGCCCGGTTCAACACTTACTGAGCTCCAAGCATCGGTGAAGCGGTCAAACAACGGCTCGAGTTCCGGTGCTTCCGGCGTAGCGTTCATATCGCCAAGCAATACTTTTTCACCAGCCTGATTATCAAAAATATTCAGCATATCAGCTACTTGCATAATTCGTACGGTCGGATCTCCCCGGTAGTCTAAGTGGGTGGAGTAAAAAGGTACGAGTGCACCTTTCACATTGATGATTGCTTCTGCAAATCCTGGGGCAAGGGCAGGTTCTGGGGTGGAATTTTGTGTGGAAAGTCTGGTGATGTCGTGGTTTGTAGCTTTTACAATCGGATACTTGCTCAGAATGGCTACGCCAAATTGCCTTCGTGGATCACCTTCAACATAAGGATCCATGTCATAAATCGGTGCGAAAAAAGACTGCATGTCCAATCGCTCGGCTAAGTCAGCGAGAATATCATCATAGTGACTCCTCGCTCCCCAATGGACGTCTACTTCCTGAAGCGCAATAATCTCTGCACCAGATTCTTCGATGACCTGAGCAATCCTCTCCGTGTCATAGACTCCATCCGAGCCGGCGCCTGCATGGATGTTATAGCTCATTACTCTCACATCTACCTGGTCGCCAGTTGCTTCCGTTTCAGCAAAATTTGTTTCAGGTACACCAATCAATCCAAGCACCAAAATAATGAACAAAAATACCTGACGCTTTAACCTATTATACTTCAATTTCTCCTCTCCCTTCCTAAAATAATAGTAATCATACAATTTGAGTGTAACAATAAGTGTTATAGTGGTCTATACAACTATATACCTTTATGCATCCTTCAAAACTACTACACCCCAGGTCCTCCAATATCTGGAGGACCTGGGGTGTAGTTTACAAGTTAGCGAAGAGCGTAAAGTTAATTTTTACCATGATTTTTTCTGCAATTAATTTTTTAAATATATTGAAAATTGTAAAAAATAATGTTTTAATTAAACAAAGAAAATTGGTTGGGTCACTGAGACAGATGTGTCAAGAAATGACACCCCAATTCATTTATCGCTATTTTGATAACGCTTACATAAGGAGGGGTTAGTATTGAAAGCATAATCGTATTTATCTAAACCAAAAACAACAGTAATAGACAAAAAAACATACATAACATTCGCCCACTAAAATTTGTGCCAAATAATAAGAGCTACTGTGCCCTACGAACTATCTGTCTTTGGAACAAGCAGTATTTTTTAAACTATTTTTGAGGAGGAAATAATATGAAAAAGTTCTACCTGATTGGTTTTTCCATGTTAATACTCTTGTTTGCTTCTGCATGTGCCCAGCTTGGCACTGAGGTCAGTTCGGAAGATATTGAATCCTATCCAGATAAAGATGTTAGAAACATCGTTCCTTTCAGCGCTGGGGGAACAACGGATGTTAACCAACGGATCATTGAATCTTATTGGAAAGACTATTTTCCGGAAAATATGGTCATTGAATATTATGAAGGAGCTGGTGGAGAAGTAGGTTTCACTGAATTATCAAAAGCAAAAGCAGATGGATATACCATGGGATCCATCAATACTCCTCATATTATCTTGCAGCCCCTCGCTCGGGAAACGCAATTTGAATATGATAGTTTCGATATTTTAGCCCGCCTTGTTCATGACCCTCAAGTATTGGCTGTTAAAGCGGATAGTGATATAGATGATTTGGATGAATTTATTGAAAAAGTAAAAGAAAAACCGAAAAGTTTGTCTGTGGGTTTAACCGGTACTTATACAGGAGACCACTTGACAACTCTTAAATTCATGGACACAGCTGATGTCCAGGTTACCCCAGTTCCTCTTGCAGGTTCAGCTGATCAGGTCAAGGAATTACTCGGAGGGCACATTGATGCCATTATGGGAAATGTTGGAGATGTAACAAAAGACTTAGATCAATTCAACGTACTTGCTATCGCAACAGAAGAACGCCATGAATGGTTGCCAGATGTCCCAACATTCAAAGAACAGGGAATTGATTTAGTAGCCGCTATAGACCGTGGCTTGGCTTTGCCGAAAGATACACCACAAGAGATTCATGATAAATTGTTTGAAGCTTTAGAGCAGATTACCAGCTTGCCGGAATATGAAGAGAAAATGGAGGATGCCGGACTAGTTGCTGACTTCCTGCCAGGTGATGAATGGGCTGAACTTATAGAAGAACAGCAAAAGGAAGCAAAAGAGGTTCTTGAAAAATTTGATGAAATTGAATAGCAACGATTAATAAAATTAATCAAATTGTTAAGAATGGGGTGAGGTAATAAATGCTTGGCGATCTTTTGAATGGATTACTTAATACACTAGACATATCCACTTTATTGATCATGTCCCTTTGTACCATGGCAGGAATTGTCGTAGGAACACTCCCTGGTTTATCTGCAACCATGGGAGTGGCTCTCCTGGTCCCACTCACCTTTGGAATGGAAGCTGCAACAGGCCTTTTAGCATTGGGGGCCTTATATACAGGAGCTATGTTTGGCGGGGCTAATTCTGCAATACTCATCAATACCCCAGGGACACCGGCTGCTGTGGCCACTACTTTTGATGGTTATCCACTTACCAAAAAAGGACAGGCTGACAGAGCGTTGATCACTGCATTACTGGCCTCGGTGGTCGGGGGTATTGTTGGAACGATATTTCTTATCTTTTTATCCACCCCCCTTGCAAACTTCGCCTTAGGATTTGGCCCTCCGGAAAATTTCTGGCTTGCTATTTTTGGATTAACCATCATAGGAAGTCTTGCCGGAAAGTCGATCATAAAAGGACTTATCGGTGGAACATTCGGTCTGATGCTTGCACTAATCGGGATGGACCCAGTATCTGGGTACCCCCGATTTACATTTGGATTCTATAACTTAATCGAAGGGATAAACCTGCTGCCCGCAATGATTGGCTTTTTCTCTATCCCTCAGGTTATAAGCATGATGGAGCGAAAAGACAAGTACATTGCTAAATATGAGGAACGTAAAGGTATTTATAAAAAGACGATTTCCGAAACCCTTAAGCGACGCATGGTGTTGTTAAGAAGCTCCATAATCGGGACGTTTGTAGGAATGTTGCCAGGCGCTGGGGGAAATGTTGCCGGATTTGTTGCTTATAACGAAACGAAACGTTTCTCTAAAAACCCGAAAGAGTTCGGGAAAGGAAATATCGATGGAGTCATTACTAGTGAATCCGCTAATAATGCTACAGTAAGTTCATCGCTAATTCCTCTACTTACGTTAGGAATTCCCGGCAGCCCTGTTGCAGCAGTTCTATTAGGTGGATTATTGATACATGGGCTGCAGCCTGGGGCTAAGTTATTTACTGAATCAAGCGGTATTGCATATACATTCGTCGTGGGGCTGCTCGTGGCAAATATATTACTGTTGCTGGTAGGGTTGATCGGAACCCGCTTTTTTGCTAAAGCTATTGCCATTCCAATTCATTACCTTGCACCTGTTATAGCTGTATTGGCAGTCATCGGGTCATATTCTATCAGAAACAGTATGCTGGACGTTTTTGTAATGTTAGGATGCGGTTTGCTAGGTTACTTTGCATTAAAGGCGGATATCACTCCAGGTCCAATTGTATTAGGATTAGTGTTAGGTGTGATTGCAGAAAATGGATTTGTCTTATCAGCGGTTATATCTGAAACAGGGCCTAGTATGTTTACTTTATTCTTTACTCGTCCAATTTCACTCGTATTGATCATTTTAACTGTCCTTTCTATCCTTGGACCACTATTATTGAACCTTCGCCGAAAGAAGAAAGATAACCCAATCGATATAGATTCGACTCCACATCAAAAAGCAGGAGGTGAATGAGGATGAATAATGAAAGAGTGAAAGATATTTTAGTTGCTTTAATAATATTAGGCGTGAGTTTTTTGTTTTATATAAATACGAAAACAATTACTCCACCAGCCGATATATTTCCTAAAGTAGTTATCATCATTTTTTCAGGTTTAGGTACCCTTTTGCTTTTAAAAGCTATTTTTTATAAAAAACATGGCCAAGAAGAGGAGAGTGGAGAAGAAGATCCCGAAAAAATCAATGCTAAAAGAAGATGGATCAGCATCACCAGTATCATTGCTTATATATTTCTTGTGCCACTCCTGGGTTTCTTTGTTACTAGTGCTATTTTTTTAACAGGTATAAGCATTTACTTAAACGATGAAAAATTCAGTATCAAATCATTGGTTAAGCCGCTTGCAATTTCAGTAGTCATCATGGTGGTGCTTTATGGAACCTTCAGTGTATTCTTAAAAGTACCGATACCGAGTGGCATGTTTATTTAGAAGTTATCATAAGCCAAACAGAGTGTGAGGTGTGCCATGTACTTAATTATGCTGGCAATCGGGTTATTTTGTGGAACAATTACCGGATTGTTGTCTGTCGGTGGGGGAATCATTCTTGTATTCTCCCTTATTTTGCTTTTGCCTTTAGTTTCCGGCAACCACTTCACGATGCAGACAATTGCTGGTCTATCTATAATGCAATCGGTATTTTCTACTGCCTCTGGCGGGTATTATTACATTAGGACCCAGCTGGTAGATAAAATAGTTGTGTTATGGTTGGGGGTGCCTGCATTTGTTGGAGGGATGATCGGGGTAATCATCGCAAATTACTCATCTGATTTTATTTTAAGAGCCATTTTTGCTGCATTAGCCATAGCTGCTGCCATTATTATGCAAATCCCCCAAAAGGCGAATGAAAACCCAATACCCTTCCAATTTTCACCTTTATCCAAAACATTGACAGTCATCGGAGGCATCACGATTGGCATACTAGGAGGGTTGGTCGGTGTAGCTGCTGGCTTTATTTTCGTTCCTTTAATGATTTTTATTTACAAGCTGCCAATAAAAAAGGCGATCGGATCCAGTTTGATCACCTGTTTCCTATTGGCAGTCGGCAGTTTCATAACAAAGTTAAGCGTGGAAGCTGTCCCTATCGGATATGGTATCATGCTAATCGTCGGGGGCGTCATTGGTGCCCAAATAGGCGGACGGATTACGATGAGTTTAAAATCTATCACGCTTAAAAGAATTGCTGCCTACTCTATATTAATCATCAGTATGAAGTTATTTTATGACCTGTTTTAAATCTTCTCTCCTATATATAGCTTGCTTTCTGTTTAGAAGTATAGAGAATAAAAATTACATTGGAGCATCGAATTGAGATGAATTTGATGCCCTTTTTTATTGATCCGTAAATGGCGAGACTCTTATGGGAATAGCTGTAAAGGATGAATCCCTGCAGGACATAGACTGAGGAGGTTCACCTTATGACTAGGGAAGGCCGAGTTATTTCCCTTAAAACCCTTCTTCATTTCCCAATGATAGAACCATTCGATTTCCAACGAAACATTTGATCCTTGTAATTTGATATAAAAAGTAGTTCAATCAAGGAATGCAACTTGGCTTTTGCACTCCAAAACTGAACTACTTGGGTTGGCCAACCATTTCTTTGGTCGAGTTTCTTCATTATATATGCTTCATTATTTATATCTCGCTTAATATTTCATCCAGGTTTTTTCTTGCTACCTTTTTAACATCCTTATATTTGTTATTCCCATGAGAATCAATAGATACTATTAGTGGACCGAAATCTTTCACCCTAAATTTCCATATCGCTTCCGGCATTAGGTCTTCCCACCATATATCCTCAATGGCCTCGACTTGCGTAGTTTCTAACGCGGCTGAACCTCCAAGGATTGTGAAGTAGCATCCCTTCAAATCAACCAAAGCCTGACTTCCTTCTTCGAGCAGCCCTCCTTTTCCGACAATGACCCGTACACCGTAATCCTCCATCAGCCCTCTTGTAAAACGATCCATCCGGTAACTGGTAGTGGTGCCGATGCTGACTTTTTCATACGTTCCATCTTCCAGTTTCCGCACCCCTGGTGCTGTATGAAGAGCGATCGCTCCTGCGAGCTGAGGCTTCAAATCTTCTGGTAAATCTACTTTTTTATCAAACAAACGAATTAGATTGGCATCTCTCACTCCAAAGATGATCCCATCCAGGGTGACGGTATCTCCTACATATAACTGGGCGATATCTTCATCGGTTAATGGAGCTTTCAATCGATAGTGAGCCATGCGCTTTCTCCTCCTTTACCGTTTAATAGGTGATTTCCGGTTTAGACTGGCTCTTAAAAGTGGCTCTCATCCTTCTTGCAGGCCAGCACATCATATTGACAGCAACTGGATTACATGTCATATGGGTATCAGCAGCTTCTATTTGAACGGCTAAAGCTGTTGTATTCCCCCCAAGGCCATGAGCGCCAATCCCCATCTTGTTGATAGCTGTATATAATTCTTCTTCCAATTGCCGGACATCGGGATCAGGATTAGGGGAGCCGACTTCACGGGCTGCTGCCTTTTTGGCCAGTGCTGCACATTTATCCGCTGAGCCCCCGAGCCCGATCCCCACGATGGTAGGTGGACAAGGGTTGGCACCTGATTCAAACACACATTCCAACACATACTTTTTAATGCCTTCTATCCCCTCGGCCGGGGTCAACATCTTAAGGTAACTCATATTTTCGGATCCGGATCCTTTAGGAACAATCAATATTTCGATATCATTTCCTTCTACAAATTCATAATGGATAACTGGCACTTGCTCTCCGGTAGAAGTACCATGATTTTCCCTTGTCAATGTATTGACGATACTGCTACGTAGCGGGTGTTCTAACGTAGCACGCTCCGTCCCTTTCTTTATCGCTTTCTCTAACCTTAATCCATCAAACCTCACTTGATTTCCTACCTTTACAAAATAAACAGGTATGCCTGTATCTTGGCATATCAATAACTTTTCATCATCGGCAGTGGAGACTGTCTTGATCAATGTAGCTAATATTTCCTTTCCACTCTCTAATTGTTCCTTCTCATGGGCTCTTTCCAATGCTCTTCTCACATCTGGCGGCAAATCCTTGAGTGATTCTATATAAAGCGTTTTGCATGCTTCTTCTACGTCCTGATAAAAGTTTTCATCCACTTCCCATGCATGTTTGTAGCCAGCAACATAATCGGCAATTGCCATAGTTAACACTCCTTTAAAAGTTATTTCGAAGTTGCCACAACTTGATAGCCCTGAATTTCTTTGACATTTATGTGGGTTTGCTTTGTCTTGTCGACCCTGTACTCGGGCTCACCGTTTTCCCCTTTAGCCGCATAGATGTTGCTTAACCATCGCTCATCATTACTCTCAGGAAAGTCCTCTCTATAATGTGACCCCCTGCTCTCCGTACGTATCAATGCGCTGGAGGTCACCATCTTGGCAACGGTTACAAGATTTCGCACATTCAACAGTTCCTGCCAGGTAAGGTTATACTTTTGGGATCCTTTAACGGCTACACGGTTTACTCGATCCTTTAATCGTTCAAGTTCCGCAACTGCCTGATTGAGGTCTTTACCATTGCGTACCAAACCTACTTTCTCCCACATCAAATTCTTTAAATCGTTCCGAATGTAAAAAGGATTTTCTCCATCAGTACGTCTATACGGTTCAACAATATCTTCAATAATTTCATGTACCTGCGTATCAGAAACTTTCACTTGCGATTTCAACGAAGCCACGTATGCCGCAGCTGCATCTCCAGCCCTTGCGCCGAAAACTGTAGAATCACAGACCCCATTTCCGCCGAGACGATTCGCTCCATGGACGCCACCAGCATCTTCCCCCGCAACAAACAGACCGGCAATGTCTGATTCACAGTCATTGGAAACTTTTACACCGCCCATTTGAAAATGAGCTGCAGGGGAGATTTCAACAGGTTCGACACTCAAGTCTTTTCCTACATCCCGGCAGCGTTCCACCATTCCAGGGAACATTTTCCTTACATTTTCTTTACCAAGGTGAGATACGTCTACATATACACCACCAAGCTCGGTACCTCGGCCTTCCATAATTTCCATATAAGCAGCCCTGGAGACGCGATCTCGTGTAGAACGTTCCATCCGCTCTGGATCGTAATTTTTCATAAACCTTTCACCTAAGGAATTGATTAAATAACCGCCGGCACCCCGGAGCCCCTCTTCTAAAACACCTCCATTCAAGCGAGAGTTCTCGGCTAAAAGCCCCGTTGGATGGAACTGCATCATTTCCATATCCAGAAATTCGGTTCCGGCCCGATAACACATAGCCAGGCCATCACCTGCCTTTTCAAGGCTTGGAGTAGCAATTTTATACATAGTGGCCGCACCACCGGTACCCACAATTACCGCCTTGCAATGGACGACTATAAACTCTCCTGTTCTCATATTCAGCATTAAACATCCGGCAACTCGACGACTTTCTTCATCAATTAATAGGTCAATCGCCCTTACCTCATCCCAATCTTCGACACTTGGCTTGGCATAGAGCTGATCCCGCATCCGGGAAATGATTTCAATTCCCGTCAAATCTCCTTTATGGACCGTCCTGTCAAATGATTGTCCTGCGAAAGGCTTTTGATGTACCGTTCCATCTTCATTACGATCAAAAAACACTCCCATTTTTGTTTCTAATTCTCTTATTCTTCTAGGAGCATCATTGACAAGTGTCCAGGCCATCTCCTGGTTATTGATACCCCCTCCGCCTTTGATTGTGTCCTTGAAGTGTTTTTCCACGGAATCATCTGGATGGAGTACCACATTATATCCGCCTTGTACCATGCGGGTACAACCACTCTTTCCTATCAACCCTTTAGCAGAAACAATGATTTTCAAGTTCGAATTTTGATCAGCTGCATGATGGGCTGCAAATAAACCTGCACCGCCACTACCTAAGATCAGAATATCTGCTTCAACATGTTCCAATATATTCACCTTCTTTTACGTTATTTGGCTGTTAGTTTATGGTGGTCCACAGTCATTAAGAAACTAGGAAAAAGAATGTCACTGCACACATGGTTGCACCGATGATCGTAAAGGCCTGAAAAACCTGGCGGTTATCTTGAACCACCCCAATATCAATCAAAATCACGCGAACCCCATACAATGCATGAAAGATTAATGCAAAAATCAAAAACGCATCCACCACAGCGTTTAAGTGTAAGAAAGATATAGTGCCTGCTCCCGGCAATTTCCCTATCATTGCATAGCCGCTATAAATTTTCAGAGGCAATAGGAATAATAGGATCAGAGCTGTAATCCTTTGTACTAACCAGGCAATATAACCGACAAATGGACGTTGTTTAATTTTGACTTCCTGCAGGCTTTTACTCGTTGGAACACTAGTAGTAGCCATTCGTTCATCTCCTTTAATTTAGAAAATTAGTATTTCAATCCGACAGATCTTCTTAATTTTTTCGTTTTTATTTTTTGAATAGTCTTCATTGGCTTGATTCCTTTCGGACATACTTCTACACAAGCACCAAAAGAGCGACAGCCAAAAGCTCCATCCCTATCCGTAACCATATCTAAACGCTCATCCTTAGCTCCATCCCGTTCATCAGCAATCAGGTTATACGCTCTGTTAAGTGCTGCCGGACCGATATATCCATCCTCTCCCCTGAGTGCTACAGCATCACACGATAAATAACATAAACCGCAGGTAATACAATCCTGATTTTCATCAATGATCTCTCGCCGTCCCGATGCAGGAGGAATCACGCTGAACTCATCTGTTTCCTCTTTAGGAACAAAATAAGGTTTGACTTTCTCCCAGTTCTTGAAGAACTTATCCATATTGACTGACAAATCCTTAATCACATCCATATTCCGCATGGGCTGCACTTCTATTTTGTCTCCTAAACTTTCAATCTTCGTCCGACAGGCTAAGCGTCCACGTCCATTAATCACCATTCCGCATGAGCCGCACATCCCCAGCCTGCAAGCACAGCGAAATGATAGTGTAGGATCCTGGTCTTCGACGATAAGGAACAAACTATCCAACACGGTCATATTTTTCTTAGCTCCAATTGGAAACGTATCAAAGCGAGGAGTTTCGTCTTCATCCGGGTCAAAACGCATAACAGTTACTTCTACATCATTCATTCCCACCACTCCTTGGCGTAAGGTATTTTTTCCAGAAAAATTTAATTACTATTTATGTAAATTAATCCCTCCTCATATTATTATTCCATATGGTACAGTGACCCAACCAATATTACTTCCATTAAAACACTATATGTATAATAATTCAATATTTTTTTAATATTAAAATAATTTTCTGCTGGAAAATACCTTTTTTTACTTAACCACTGTATAAGAAGCAAGTTGTGTAATCGTCTTCATTATTAAAAATTTTCTGAAAATGGGTTGATTTTTTAATTGCTTGTAGTTTACAATAGATTCAAATTGGTTGGGTCACCTAACCATGGCAAGTTACATATTAAAAAAGAAGGAGTGAAACAAATGGCGCAAAATGAACGTTCCGCAGTAGCTACTGGGGAAAAGGGACAAGAAAAGCAAGTTGCCGTCCATAAGTTCTTGATTCACCATCAAGGTGATCATGTCGGAGTAGCAACCAGTGACATCAAAGAGGGCGAAAAAGTGATTGGGGTATTCATGGATGATAATTCAACGGTCGAAGTGGTTTCCAAAGGAGATATTCCTTTAGGACACAAAATCGCACTGGTGAATCTGGAAGAAAATGAACCTGTACTTAAATATGGAGTTCGAATTGGTTTGACAACAACTGAATGGCAAGTTGGAGATTATGTTCACACTCACAATATTAAAACGGCGAGGTGGTAAAGTTGGATCAACAATTATTAGGTTATCGTAGAGAAAATGGAAAAGTCGGTGTAAGAAATCACGTGGTCATTTTACCCGTAGATGATATTTCAAATGCAGCTTGTGAAGCTGTTGCCAATAATGTTAAAGGCACATTAGCTTTACCTCACGCATACGGACGACTACAATATGGCGAGGATTTAGACCTTTTGTTCCGGACACTAATTGGTACTGGTTCAAACCCTAATGTCGCAGCTGTAATCGTAATCGGCATTGAAGAGAACTGGACAAAGAAAATCGCTGATGGCATTGCGGAAACCGGAAAGCCTGTCTCCAGCTTCCACATTGAACGCAGTGGTGATTTGGAAACAGTTCAAAAGGCATCACGGGTTGCAAAAGAGTATGTCCAGTGGGCCTCTGAAATTCAGCGTGAACCGGTTGAACTGGGCGACCTGACTATCAGCATCAAATGTGGGGAATCGGATACAACGACTGGTATGGGATCCTGTCCAACTGTATCCCAGGCGGTCGACCGTCTGGTAGACGCTGGAGCTACGGTATTTTTCGGTGAAACTTCCGAATTAACAGGTGGAGAACATCTAATTGCGGATCGTATGGCCACACCAGAACTTAAAGACAAATTCATGTCCATTTATGATGATTATGTCGGTGAGATCGAATCCAAAGGTGTTGACTTGCTTGGTTCCCAGCCTACCCAGGGTAACATTACTGGCGGCCTTTCTACTATCGAAGAAAAGGCATTAGGCAATATTGCAAAAACAGGTACCAAAGATGTCATTGGTGTGTTAGAACCCGCTGAAGCTCCAACTTCCGGGAACGGACTCTACTTTATGGATACATCATCTGCAGCAGCAGAATGTATCACCTTGATGGCAGCTGCCGGTGCAGTAGTTCACTTCTTCCCTACCGGACAAGGTAACATTATCGGGAACCCGATTGAACCAGTAGTAAAGGTTACAGCTAATCCAATTACAGCCGGTACAATGAGTGAGCATATCGATGTCGATGTCCAAGGATTGCTTTCCAGACAAATATCCTTGAACGAAGCAGGAGATTCTTTGATGGACTACCTATATCGCGTAGTTAACGGTCGCCTGACTTGTGCAGAAGCGCTCGGCCATCGTGAGTTCGTTATGACAAAACTATATCGAAGTGCTTAATCAAGTGAACCAATGGAAATCATCCCCTCTATATAAATAGGAAGAAACAATACCAATTCCTGCTGTCGATATATATCGGCAGCCTTTTTTTTGCTGAAAAGATCCTTAAGCGCTATATTTATTACCGTCTTAATAAAAGTGGAATTAATAGTCATAAAGAAAGTACAGGCCATATAAGCGGCCTGTACTTTTTGAGGAATCGCTTACTTGATGTAGGAAGACATAGGTTGAGGGAATGGTATATTTACCATGTTACCAAGGCTGATCAGCTCTCCCTGGACGCTTTCGGACAAATGAATCCCTTTCTCTAAATTATTATGGTATTCCTTTGTCCTTCTTTCTCCAGGATAGCGTATTTCTTCATATCCTGAGGCTTTTGGTGTTTCTTTCAGTTGTTGTATCAGTTGATCTAAGGAGAATTGGAAGGTTTCATAAGGCATGAATTTTTCGATGTCCATAAGTATAAAAAAGTGACCTACGTTTGCTGGTTCCTTCGAGGATTCCTGGTAGATGCTATTTACATTAGGTCCAAAAGCTGCACCAGAGAGAACTCCAGCTAATATTTCTACAGCCAAAGCCAACGCATAGCCTTTAGCTCCACCCAGTGGCATAACAGACCCGTTTAATGCATCCCCTGGGTTATTCGTCATTTCTCCGTTCTCATCCAGGGCCCATCCATCAGGGATTTGTTCCCCTTGTTTATCCGCTAATATTATTTTTCCTCTTGCTACTACACTGGTAGAAAGGTCTATAATCACTGGTGGGTTATTTTCATTAGGAAAACCAAAAGCAATAGGGTTTGTGCCAAAAAATGCTTTTCTGCCCCCCCAAGGAGCAATCCCAGGCGGGGAATTAGTATAAGCGATAGCTGCTATTCTATGGTCACAGGATTTTTGGCAATAATAGGAAGCTGTACCGAAATGATTACTATTCTTAATACTTATTCCGGCCATACCACTTTCTTTTGCCATTTCGATTCCCTTTTCTACTGCTTTAGAGCTGACGACATGACCAAGCCCGTTATCTCCATCAACGGTAAGTACTGATTCTCCCTGCTTATCAAAGCGAATATCAGGAGTTGGATTTATCCGACTATCTTTCAACCGTTTGGAATAGACAACCAAACGACTTAGACCATGGCTGTCTACCCCTTCCAGATTAGCTCTCAATAATGCATCAGCGACAACGGCTGCATCTTCATGAGTTACCCCTAATGACGTGAGGACCTGAATGGCAAACGACTTTAGGACATCTACTTGGAAATTACTCATTCTACTATATCCTTTGCTTTTAAATTTTCCATTATAGACTTCTCTACGCTTTCCAAATGTTCCTCCATATATTTCTGTGCTAGAGTAACATCTTTCACTTTCAATGCTTCTATAATATCCGCATGTTCATCAACAGATTTAACCGGCCTTCCTGGTATTTGAATCACCTGCATCCGTGATTCTTCCAACAGGTCAATCAGATTATGCATGATTCGGATTAATACTGAATTCTGTGAAATATCTGCAAGAGCAAGATGGAATTGATGATCCAAACGTGCGAGGCTGGCATAATCTTCTCCTTTATCAGCGACTGTTTTCGCTTCTTCTACAATTTGTGATAATTTATTTATCTGCTCGTCGGATGCATTCTCAATCGCCCATTGAATGGCATTCTTTTCAAGTATTTTTCTAATCGCAAATAAATCTTTGATTCGATCCGTACTCACAAAGAAGAATGATGTCATTTTTAATATTTGGTGTTCTTCGGAAGCCACGAATATCCCTGTCCCATGTTTTATTCTTACATACCCATAGGCTTCTAATATCTTATAAGCTTCTCGTACTGTGTTCCTGCTAACTTTTAAATTGAGGGCCATTTCCCGCTCTCCTGGAAGCTTTTGATTGACCTCATATCTTCCATCCACAATCATCTGTTTGATATGATCGGCAGCTCTTTCGGATATTCCTTTTCTCTCGATCTCAAAATCGTTAAACATTTCATCTGCCTCCTTTATATTTTGTTCTAATATAGAATCTTGTTGTTTGTTTCTGACTTCGCGTTAAAAATATACGACCGGTAATCCCTCCCTTGCATTTAATGGACTTATCTATCCAATTATAAACACGTAAACACAATACGGCCAGGGGTAAATAAATGTTTGAATAACACTAAAATCTAATAAGGTATGGTGACCCAACCAATATACCATTAATTTTAGTTTTTTTCAAATATTTCTGATCATTAGCCATAGATAAATTATAAGCGTCCAAGAAATAAAGGCTTGTGAATTTTCTGTAACAGGTTCAGTGCTTGGTTGAAGAGGCCATGTAAAAAGGTGCCTTAACAAAAGGGAACCTTTTTTGTCTTTTATGAAAGGCAGAAAAAAATTCACTTAAAAAAAATAAAAAGGCTATCCCATTAAGGATAACCTTTCCATCTATTGATCTATGAATAGGATATAGTGCCAGAAACCAATTTAACAAATGCTCAATAGCTTCATGGTCATGACAATACTTCTCCAGTTTTTTTAAGCATGCTGTTCATACTTCCACTTTTATAGCCTTTCATATCCATAGTTACAAATTTAAAGTCAAGCTTTTTTAGATAACTATCAATTTCTTCGTGATAATTTAAAAGCTCCACCATGTCCATAGGTTCGACTTCAACTCTGGCAATTTCATTATGTATCCGAACCCTTACTTGTCGAATTCCAAACCTTTTTATGAATTGTTCTGCCTCATCTACTTTCTTAAGCTTATCAATCGTTATTTTTTCGCCATAGGCAATTCTCGATGATAGACAGGCAAGGGAAGGTTTATCCCAGTTATCGAGGCCAAGTTCTTTAGCACGTATTCGTATATCATCTTTTGACATATCCGCTTCAGCTAAAGGGCCTCTAACATTCTGTTCGATTGCTGCTTTTACCCCCGGGCGATGGTCACCTAAATCATCTTTGATTAGTCCAAACGTCAGATTATTAAATCCTTTTTCCAAAAGCAACGGATATAACTGCTCAAACAATCCTTTTTTGCAGAAATAACACCTGTTTTCATCATTTTCTGCATAACCAGGGATAGCCAGCTCAGACATCTCAATAATTTGGTGTGGCGCCTGAAGCGTTTCGGCGAGTCTTTTCGTTTCCTGTAATTCTGAAGGAGGGAATGATTCAGAATCAGCCGTAACAGCTAATACATTTTCTTTTCCAAGTGTTTCTAACGCCACTTTAAGCAAATAGGTACTGTCTACCCCTCCCGAAAAAGCAATGATCACACGTTCCATTTGTATAAGAATTTCTCTAAGCTTTTCTTCCTTTTGAAGGGTTTGTTGTGTATCCATATATGAGCTTCTCCTTTGCTTTATGATTCCCCTAATACAAAACGTACAACGTTCGGGTGATTCTCGAAATCCTTAGTCCCTGCCCCATATCCGATTTCTTTCACTTTCATGGCAGGCATCGTACCGAATTTATCAGATAAGGAACGAATTATTGCTGCTCCAGTAGGAGTAGTCAATTCTCCTTGCACCTCTGTCTGATGCAAAGGAATGTCTTTCAAAATTTCAAGTGTAGCAGGGGCTGGTACAGGATACAAGCCATGAGCCATATGAATATAGCCATTCCCTGCAGCAACAGGACTGCTGATCACCCTATCTATTTTCAACTGGTGAAATGCAATTGCTGTACCAATAATATCAATCATGGAATCCACTCCACCTACTTCGTGGAAATGTACTTTCTCTAATGTGCTGTTGTGTATTTTTGCTTCAGCTTTGGCAATAACCTCAAACATAGATAGAGACGTTAGTTTTTCTGCATCGTCCAGCTTGGAATCCTCGATGGCTTTTTTGATATTCGTATAATGACGATGAGAATGCTTTTCTTCTTCTGTATTTATAATCAGGTGAGAACTTGAGAGACCCTTTTTGACCACATTTTTTATAGAAAGGGAAAAATCTTCGTTGATTACTGTCTGAAGCTTATCTGATATTTCGGTTAAATCTGCTCCTATCTCAGTAAATGCCGCGAGAGCCATATCCCCGGCTATTCCGGATATGCCACTATCGATAAATAAAGTTTTCATGCTTATGTATCTCCCTTGCTGTTTATTTTTTCTTAGACCCGTAACATGAGTGATGCAGCATAACCTGCCCCGAATCCGTTATCAATGTTGACAACAGTTACACCGGATGCACAAGTATTTAACATACTTAAAAGGGAAGTAATCCCATTTAGGTGAGTACCGTAGCCCACACTTGTGGGTACAGCTATTAAGGGCACGGATACTAGTCCGCCAACGACACTTGGAAGAGCGCCCTCCATCCCGGCCACGACAATCAGTACATCACATGATTGAATTTCTTCCAATTGGGCAAAAAGACGGTGAATTCCAGCAACCCCGATATCATAAAAGCTTTCGCAAACATGCCCCATAGCTTCAATAGTCACTTCAGCTTCTCTTGCTACCGGAATATCAGAAGTTCCGGCACAGATGACGCCTATTTTTTTAGTTTGATTTTTCAGATGATAGGTATCAGGTTTGTAAAGCAGCGTTTTTCCAGCTGGATCATGCTTCGCTTCTGGGACAAGGCCACAAACCTCTGTGGCTGCTTCAGGTGTCACCCTTGTCGCTAAAACAGTCTGGTTCTGAGTAACAAGATGGTTGAATATCCCTGCTATCTGCTCGGGTGTCTTGTTGGCTCCAAAAATGACTTCGGGAAAACCTTGCCTGAATTCCCTGGCATCATCTACTTTAGCGAATCCATAATCCGTAAAGCCTTTAAGCTTTTCCTCCGCTTGATCAATGGATAGAACCCCTTCTTGGAATTGTGTTAGAATATGTTTAGTAAATGAGTCCATTTATCTCTACCTTTCTTATTTAAAAATAACACTTTGGATAAAAGCTGGGCAGCTGGGAGGAGCATAAAATGAAGCATCAACATGAACATACAGATCATGAGATGATTAAAATGGAAGTGAATTTGGATGATATACCGGGGGAGTGGCTTGGCCATGTAATGGATCAATTATTTGAAGCAGGTGCGAACGATGTATATTATATCCCGATTTACATGAAAAAAAATCGTCCAGGTACAATGCTGCAGGTGTTATGTCCGGGAAGCCGGGCTGATGCTATGATGGATATTATTTTTCAGGAAACAACTACCCTTGGTGTAAGATACTATCCTCTTTCAGTCAAGCGTCTTGGCAGGCAATACAAAAAGGTGGAGACACCTTGGGGAGTTGTCCCTGTAAAGGAAGGCCTGTTGAATAATGAAGTGGTGCAACAGGCTCCTGAATATAGCTACTGTAAGGAAATTGCTAAAAAAAACCGAATCCCTCTTAAAAGAGTATATCAGGAAGTATGGAAAGGAATAAACCATTAATTCTGGAATTTTTGTACAACTTCTAAAAATTCCACTTTCTGTATCAACTGACATACTTTCGGTGTTTCCACCGTGATTTCCAATGATCGAACCCCTCTATCTTTTAGCGCCTGAGCGATAGGAACAATCTGATTTGGTGAAGCTCCTCGCTTAACGGCCACCAAAAGGATTAAAGTGCCTCTATTAATGTACTAATACCTTTCATGATGATATCTCATTACTTTTCTGCGTCCATTACAGGATTGGAAAGTGTTCCAATCTTTTCGATAGTAACGGCAAGTTGATCCCCTTTTTTCAGCCACACCTTGGGGTCTCTCCCCATTCCGACACCGGGCGGCGTACCAGTTGCAATGACATCCCCCGGCTTTAGAGTCATAGACTGGGAAAGAAATGAAACAATATAAGGAATGGAGAATATCAAATTACTGGTATTGGAATCTTGCATTACCTCTCCATTCAAGGTCAATGAGATATCAAGCCTATGCGGACCTCTGATCTCATCTCGGGTGACAATACCTGGACCGATCGGGGCAAAAGTATCCGCCGTTTTCCCTCTTATCCATTGTCCGTCTGTAAACTGCAAATCACGAGCACTAATATCATTTAATATTGTATATCCAAAAATGTAGTCCTCTGCATCTTCTTCTGATATGTGTTTTGCTTCTTTCCCAATCACGATGGCAAGCTCTGCCTCAAAATCAACCTCCTTAGAGTTGACAGGAAGCTCAATGGCTTGCTTATCACCAATGATTGCATTGGTATACTTTGAAAAAATAACAGGGGAGGCAGGTGGTTCCATGCCTGTTTCCCTGCAATGATCAAAATAGTTTAATCCGACACAAATAATTTTTTCAGGTTGGGATAAAGGGGCAAGGATTTCAGCTTCCGCAAGGGGTATTGCAGCATCTTGATATCCACTTTCTCCTTTTTGTTCTATATTTTCATAAAAGTTCACCAACTCCGTAGTATATGGTAAAGATTTGTCACTTTGCTCAATAAAAATTTTCATATCTGATAAGAATGCAGGAACCTCGTTATGGTCAGATGAAACATATAAGTGATGGATTGCTGCTAAATGGAGTACTTGATTATCTTTAATTATCCCTATCGAGTGTCTTTCACCTTCACGTACAGTTACAAGTTTCATTTTGTTTTCAAACCTTTCTTTGTTAACTATCAAGTTAATGCATAAGGGGTTTTTTCACCAGTAAGTACTTGAACAATATTAAGTGCTGCCTTTCTTCTCAATTCCACCATGGCCTCCTCGGAATACCATGCACTATGAGGGGTAATGAGGACATTATCCATTCCCAGCAGGGGGCTAGAAAGACTAATAGGCTCTTCTTCTGTGACATCCAAAGCAGCACCAGCAATCGTTCCTTCTGCTAACGCCTCAGCCAGGGCTGCTTCATCGACAATCGGACCACGCGCTGTATTAATAATAACCGCGTTCGGTTTCATCTTATTTAATCTCTCTTTATTGATTAAGTGGAATGTATCTTTAATAAGTGGAACGTGAATAGAAATATAGTCTGCCTTCTCAATGATCTCTTCCAGCTCCATTTTTCGAACGCCTGCTTTTTCCATTTCTTCAGCCGGCACAAACGGGTCGTAAGCAGCTAATTTGAATCCGAGTGGCTTAACCTTGTCCATCAGACAGCGAGGGATGCGCCCGAATCCCAACACACCAACCGTCTGGTTATCAAACCGGTGTATCGGAACCCCTAATTTGAAGTCCCAGTTCCCTTTCTTAACTTCATTATTCAATAAAGTCACTTTCCTTGCCCAAGATAAGATGAGTGCCAATGCATGATTAGAAACCTCTTCCATCCCATAATCAGGCACATTGGCAACGACGATATCTTTCTTTTTAGCGGCTTCTATATCAATAGTATTCACTCCTACACCATAACGAGAGATAATCTTACACTTCTCAAGTGATTCAATCACCCTCCTGCTGACAGGTGCATATTGATTCAAAATGGCGTCCGCATCTTTGGCATGCTCGATTACTTCTTCTTCGGTTTTACATTGGGCTTTTACAAAATTAATAGTTACGCCTGCTTCTTCAAATACTTCTTCCTCATAAGCGAGGTGTTTAAATTCATGGTCTGTAAGTAATACTTTAAATTGCATGGTGTACTTCTCCCTTTCCTTTAATTATGGGAGGTTCCTGAAACAGTTAGGGCTGGTTAACTGCTTCAGAACCTTATCCCGTCACATTATTTTATAGTGGATGACGCTTCAATTTTCGGAATACCCAGTCCTTCTGCACCCAGCTTAGACGTTTTGGATTCCGGATAATAGCGTTCAATCATTTGAACACCAAGCGATGCTCGCCGTACCCGTTCTTGTGCTAAAGATATGTTTGTGCTTTCCCACTGTTTTCCTGATGGGTATACGTCTGGGTGATTTCGCAAACCGAACTTGATATAGACCGGTGCTAAAACTCGAATAATCTCCGGGATCTCATAGTAACGCAAAAAGCCTCCAAAGTTGTCAGGGACTTCTACATATAAATCAATAGGGATATCTATGGCCTGACGAATAGAAGCCAGCTTGGCCAATGTCAATGCAGGGGGAACATTATAGGTGTCGGCGCCTAAATCTTCCATGATTTTAACGGAAACCGGGTTAGCAGCCCCCATTTGAACAGATACCTTCACAACAAAATCCTCTGGCAGCTGACCATTTTTCTTCATTTCACTTGTCATTAACAATAGCCCTTCATCAGCTACCAATGCCCCACGTAGTCCAAGTGCTGCACCTCTTTTCAAATCCTCCATTGCATAAGCAAGCTGATCAGCACCTTCATGACGTAAAGCTTGGGCCTTTCCTGCATCTGTCAGCGGCCCGGCACTAAGATCCCAAGTTCCTCGGGGACCGGCAAATAGACTCAGTTCCATCCCTCGTTCTGCAGTAAGTTCGCACATCTCTATAATCTCTTCATCAGTTTGAAGCATGATGCCGCTTCCCTGTGATACTCGGTGAACAGTCAATCCGTATCGGTCTATTTCTCTTAATGTTTCTTTTAAAGCAATCGGACCTTCGACACTTGGAAGTTCAATACGATACTGAGCACCGTCCGGGAAAGTTTTAGTCGAAGTAGGAAGTTCTTGTAAATCGGTTGAAGGGTAGCCAAGTTTTTGTAATAGTTCACGAGATTCTTTCATGATTTCATTCCTTCTTTCAATTTGATAGTTTTCAAAAGGATCGACACCTTTTCTGATAAGTCGTTCGGGTATACATCAAATGGCGCTCTATGTCCTGCTTGATACCCCGGGAACCATCTTTGGTGCACAGCTTCTTTCATTGTAGTGAAAAAGGAGGGACAATAGGTGTACAAATCCATAAGCTTAACAAGCTGCTGGTGGTTAGCTTCCGCTTTTTCCATCTGATTCTCTTTGAACGCTTCATATAAGCTCACGGAAATTTCGGGAGCAAAAACGGAACTGCCATTGATACTGCCCGCCGAACCATTTACTAGCGCTGGCAATGCATGTTCATCAAAGGCAGAGAATACCATAAACCCCTGCCTTACTTTTTTCAGTTCAGTAATCATTTCGTTTATATGACTGAATTCGCTTACAGTTTCCTTAATACCACAAATATTCGGATAATTTCCTGCAAGCTTTTTTATCAGCTCAACTGTAAGAGGTTGTCCAGTGAAAGACGGGATATTATATAATAGAATAGGAAGCTTAGAGTTTTCGGCAATAATAGAGTAAAAACGATACAACTGATCCTCTGACAAATTCCAGTAATAAGGGTTAACTACCAGTAATCCATCTGCTCCCTGAAGCTCAGCATAATTACACAAGTCCAGTACTTCTTTAAGAACGGTGTGGCCCACACCTACAAGCACAGGGACACGGTTGTCAATATGCTTGATCATTTCTCTCATATATAATTTTCGCTCCTCAAGCGTAAGGGAAGAAAATTCCCCCGAACTGCCCATCAACAAAATACCGTGCACATTCTGCTCAATTAGCACATCCATATATTTTCGATTCAACTCTAAGTCCAGATTTCCAGTTTCATCGAACAAAGTGACAACTGGCGGAATGATACCTTTGAACTTCATGTTTTTCTCCCCTTTATGCATTATCTATAAAACTGTCTACCATTCAGCAATGCTGCCATCCTCATGCCTCCAGATAGGATTACGCCAATTATGTCCGACCTCTGCTGCTTGCTTTCACCCGCTATCATGTATTGGTTTATCCAATGTTATTGATACAGGAGATCCCATTGACTATGGAATCTCCTGCATTGCACTAACCTTATGAGCCTTTAATAAATACTGTTTTAATTTCTGTGAAAAATTCTTTTGCTGCTTCCCCTTGTTCTCGAGAACCAGAGCTGGAGGCTTTCATTCCTCCGAAGGGAGCATGCAATTCAACACCAGCACTCTCCGCATTCACTCTGACAAGACCTGCTTCTATATCATCAACAAATTCCAACAAGGCATTGATATTAGTGGTGAAAATAGAAGCGCTTAAGCCATATTTAGTATCATTGGCCACTTCAATTGCCTCTTCTAGTGAAGATGCTTTGATCAGGGCAATAACTGGCCCGAAAATTTCTTCACGGGCTATAGCCATGTCGCTTGTCACCTCTTCAAAAACAGCTGGTGTCATGTAGAAACCATTCGCATGTTCCTCATCAGTCAACTGCTCACCGCCATATAACAAGGAAGCTCCTTCTGCTTTACCTTTTTCTATATATCCCTTTACTGTATTAAACTGACTTTCACTGGCGCAAGGCCCCATCCAGATTCCTTCCTGAAGTCCGTCACCAACTGTGATATTTTGTACGGCATCAACTAGTTTAGCCTTAAAATAATCATAGACTCCATCTTGCACAATGACTCTGCTTGATGCTGTACATTTTTGTCCGGTTGATCGCAGTCCCCCACTAATGACAGCTGCTACAGCTGAATCAATATCAGCATCATCTGCTACGATAACAGGGTTTTTACCACCCATTTCGAGTTGGAACTTAATCCCACGTGCAGCCGCTGATTTAGCCACATTCTTACCTACAGTTTCCGAACCAGTAAACGTAATGGCATCCAACTTTTCATGATCGATCAATGATTGACCGATAACAGAGCCAGACCCTGTGACAAAATTTAGTACACCTTCCGGAAGCCCGGCTTTTGTAAAGCACTCTATTACTTTAGCAGCTGTTACAGCTCCCTCCGTAGCCGGCTTGAAAACAATTGTATTCCCGTAAACAAGGGCAGGAGCGATTTTCCATATAGGAATCGCTACCGGGAAATTCCAAGGAGTAATGACGCCTACTACTCCAAGAGGTGTTCTTTTTGTAAACATTAACGCATCTTTATCAGATGATGGAATGACATCCCCATCTTTTCTCATGCCCTCCCCAGCATAGTAGCGGAGGATAGCAACACCACGAGCTGTTTCACCCTTTGCTTCAGGCAAGGTTTTTCCCATTTCTCTTGTCATGGTTTCAGCAATATCATCCAGGTTCTCTTCAAGGATGTCAGCCACTTTATACAGATATTGCCCTCTTGCTACTTGTCCTGCTTTTCTCCATGCTTTTTTTGCATGGTGAGCAGCTTCTACTGCATGGTTTAAGTCTTCTTCCGTTGAACTTTGAACATATCCAACTACTTCTTCTTTGTTCGCAGGATTGATACTCTTAATTGTTTTTTGTGAATGAGACTCTACCCATTCATTGTTGATAAAGTTTTTAAACGTGTTTCCTGTAAGTGTCGTTTCCATATTACCTCTCCTTTTGAATAGTTAGAATGTTGGGCCAATTCTCCATATACCAAAGTCATGCTGCTTTAAAATTTCTGATTTTGTAAGTTTACCATTAGCTACATGCTGGATTTCTTTGATAATTCTCTCTCCCACCTCGTCAACTGTTTCTTCACCAGTAACAATTTGTCCAGCATCAAGATCCATGTTCTCGCTCATACGCTCAAACATCGGTGTATTCGTAGAAATTTTTATAACCGGTGCAATTGGGGAACCTGTCGGTGTCCCTCTGCCACTTGTAAAAAGGACAATTTGCGCGCCCCCTGCTACCATCCCGGTCAACTGCTCGATGTCGTGGCCGGGAGTATCCATCCACACAAGTCCCTTCTTCTTTGGAATCTTGGCATAATCAACTATCTCTTCCAAACGACTTGTGCCGGATTTTGTAGAAGCGCCAAGTGATTTTTCCTCCAAAGAGCTGAGGCCGCCTTCAATATTACCAGGACTAGGATTTCCCGTACGAATATCTACACCCATCTGGATCGAACGATTTTCCATAGCATCTATAATCTCATAAGCTTTTTTAGCCACCTTATCATCAGCTGCTCGTTGGGCAAGCAAATGTTCTGCGCCGATCAGTTCTGTTGTTTCAGCTAATATAGCAGTCCCGCCCTGTTCGACAAGCAAGTCGCTTGTTTTCCCTACTGCAGGATTAGCGGACAATCCTGAGCAGGCATCTGAACCACCACACTCTGTTCCTACAATTAACTCATTAAAATCACATAATTCTTTTGGTACCATCGATGCATCCTGGACCATCTTTGTAGCGATTTTGGCGACTTCCGCGATTGTCTGCAAGGTACCTCCGTTCTCTTGAATAGACACAACCTCAACAGGCTTATTAGTCATCGCAATGTCTGCAGCTACACTATTAGCCTGGTGAGTTTCACAGCCAAGTCCTAAAACGATCACACCATATACATTAGGGTTTTTTCCCATTCCAGCATAAGTTCTAAAAGTTTGATCGTAGTCATCACCTACTTGTGCGCATCCGTGCTGATGAATAAATGTAACTGTGCCGCTAACTAACTCCGTGACTCGCTGGGCAGTTTGTGTAGCACAAGTAATAGTCGGTAATATCAACACATGATTCCGGACGCCCACTCGGCCATCTGGACGACGATAGCCGTAAAATTGCATGTTATCATTGAACAATCTTGTCACCCCTTCCTCTTTTTCCTTCTAAGTTATGCACATGAACATGTGCTCCGGCTTCGATATCTTTCACTGCGGCTCCAATCACTTCACCATATTTGACGATGTCGTCATTTTTTGGAATAGGACGAACCGCAAATTTATGGCCGAAATGGATAGTATCCAGAATTTGAACAAAAATTTCTTTATCCTTGATTCTGACTGTGACAGATGTTTTAGCGGGTATCTCTGACAACGCAACAGCCACATTATCTTTCTCATTTAAATAAAGAGTCTTATAATCTCCCAACTTTTCCACCCCTTAGTTGACATTGGTTAATAATGGGCTTGATTGCTTCACCGAATTGTTTAATACACCGATTCCTGGAATTTCAATTTCAATCCTATCACCGTCATTTAAAGTAAATTCGTTAGGAGGGACGATACAAGTACCTGTCAATAGAACGGTGCCATCGAAAATGTCATTGTCCAGTACGAGATAATCTACTAATTCCGTTAATGTGCGCTTTAACTGCCCTACCTTTGCATCTCCCTCAAAAACCCTTTCCTCATTACGATAGATACGGCAGATGATTTGAAAATCATACGGATCAGCTACTACTTCTTCCAACAAAATGGCAGGACCTATAGAGCAAGAATTCTTCCATACTTTTGCCTGTGGCAAGTATAAAGGATTCTCTCCTTCAATATCACGACAACTCATGTCATTGCCAACAGTGTAACCAATGATTTCACCTTTTTTATTTATTACAAGCCCTAACTCAGGCTCAGGGATTTGCCAATTTGAATCAGAACGTAGATAAACTGTCTCATTAGGTCCCACAGTCCTTGCAGCAGTTGATTTAAAGAAGATTTCAGGACGTTTAGCATCATAAACTTTGTCATAGAAAGTCTGACTGTCCAGTTTACCGTGTGTTGCTTCATAATTTCGGGCTTCCTTACTCTTTTCATAGGTTACACCTGAGGCCCATACTTCCGGAGCATCCAACGGTGTGGTTAATTGAACGTCTTCCAGCTGTCTCTTTTCTTTGCTTTGTTTAATTATTTCATTTATATAGTCAACTGGTGATTGACTTTGCTCCTCTGTATAATCGATGAATGGGACAAAGTCTGCAAAAGGTAAATCATACACTTCATTGCTAGGTGTAACAGCAGCTAATTGCTTTTCATTTTTGTGATTGACATATCTAATAATCCTCATTTAATAGGCCCCCTTGGGTAATAGAATCATATTTTTTCATACTCGAATCCAAGTTCTCGCGATATCCGATTTGTGCATTCTTTTAGTAATTTTACAAAATAGGCCAATGTTTCATCTGTTGCAGATGCAGCTGGTGTGGACATACTTACGGCTGCGATTGTTTTACCGGAGTAATCCTTGATTGGTACGGATACACAAACAATTCCAACCTCATTCTCCTCGTTATCAACCGCAAAACCGCTGGCGCGTACCTGATTTATTTCTTTAATAAAGTCTCCCTCTGAACCGATGGAATTCTCTGTCCGCTTTGTAAAATGATATCCTTTAAGAAGCTTCTTAAGTTCTTGATTGTCTTTACTAGAAACAAGCGCCTTTCCGACAGCACTGGTGTGGATAGGGACACGTCGGCCTATTCTGGAGTAAAAGACCGTAACTCCACTCCCTTCCACCTTGTCGATGTACACACCTTCCTGTCCATCAAGAATAACGAGATGAGTAGTAAGGCTTGTGGTTTCAGATAACCATTCTAAGTGCTTTCTGGCTACTGAACGGAGATCAAGGTTACTTACAACCAAATTTCCTCTTTCAAAAAGTTTTAACCCCAGCATATACTTCCCGGTTTCTTCGTTTTGACTTATATACCTATGGGCTTGAAGAGTTTTTAATAAGGAATGAACCGTACTTTTATGCAAGTTCATTTTTTTACTGATCTCAGTGATTGATAACTCTCTTGTTCGTTCATCAAATAGGTCCAAAATCTTTAATGCACGATCGAGTGATTGAATAATGGGCATATTTTATGTCTCCCTTGTTCGTTTTCTTCTATTATAAATGTTTTTCACCCATTTCGTTTCTTTGACGATTATTATCTGGCCGCTGGATTTTTTTCATCTAACAAAATATCTGATTTATAATCTAGTTGTGCATCATCAGAAACGGCCAGAGGCACCACGCCGTTTGCTGCATCCGTGTGACCATACATCCGATTGCTTGCAGCCACTAATTTCTGACGATCTTTCATTCTTCTCTTCCGTTCTTCTGCAAGTCCATTTCTTTCTTGCAGTAATTCGTCTGAGAAATCATAAACCACCTCACCAGATACAAGCTTATTAGCATCCACGAACTCGATTCGCCGTTCACGAAGACCAATATATAATACGTCGCCTGTTTGCAAGTAGCCAATCCCTCCACCATGGAACGCTTCAGGTGTCATATGGCCTATCGCCGCTCCATAGGTAACGCCAGAATATCTTCCATCGCTGATAATTGTAGCTAACTTTTTCATGGTTCGGTTTGCATTGATATGTTGCATCGGCGTAAACATCTCTGGCATACCGAAAGCAACTGGTCCTTGTCCGGCGATTATTACCGCAATCTTCATGATCCCTTCCTCAGCCATCGCATCAAAAAGCGTGTCATAACCTTCATCTTTTAAACGCTCCCATGCTGATTTGTCATTGTATTTCAACGTTTCGAGCAGACGGTCATGGGCGAAAACTTTTTCCTCCCTCAGCCTGATAAGCAGACTAGAATCAAGCAAACTACGGTTAGCGTCCACTTCATTTTCAAAATAAAGGACTAGTGCAAGCTTTTTGTCAAATTGATCAACCTGAGGTGTCGGCATTCCGCTAATTTTTACTACAGCACTTTCAAAAAAGTTTCCTTGCAATACATCTACACCGCTAAAAGAACGTCTGGGTTCAGATAGAATCACAGGGTTTTCTTTTACATTTGTCGCCTTCAGGCTTTTCTTCACTTCCAGCCTCTCTCTCCATGTTGCTGCTGCAACAGTGGGAGCATCAATATCCATCGGGACTCCATTTTCTAGAAGTTCGTGGGTAAGGCTTTCCATCCCGCGGCTTGTACCACTGCAGCATTGCATCGCCAGCGAATAGATATCTCTTCCTTCCGTTAAGCTGTAGTCAAATAGATCAGGAATCGGGTAGGAGTGATGGATTTCATCCAGATCCCATAAACTGAACTTATAACCGGCATACAACATACCTGCAACAATATGCATCATCAAGTTGGTTGATCCTCCGGAAGCGCTATGTATACGGATAGCATTGCGTATATTTGTAGCAATGATATTGGATACTCCATATTTCTCTTCATTAATCATAGTAGCGAAACTATCAAGTGCCGCATTCACCTGACGCTGTGTCGGAGGATCCGTTAACAGTTCCAAAGCCGGATGTACCAGCCCCATTCCTGCCACTAAATGCCTTGAGCTATTTCCTGTACCATTGAAGGCACACACACCACCTTGTCCATCACATGTTGCCACAGCCAGACGCATTTCATAATATTTGTGTTCCCCTTTAGTTATTAACTCTCTCTCATAAGCTCTCTCAAGAACTCCCTGGAATGCAGTATTCGATGAACACTGGAGGATATAGGCCATAGTATCACGAAGATCGACTGCAATATCCTCTGCCCCCTGTTCTTCAGCTTTTTTAGCTAAGGACTCCAGTTCGTCAGCTACATCATCTGGTATAGATCCACCTTCCAGTACATGAGCCGGAGCAAATGTGGCAAAAAACGGTGCTTCACCACGACTACGTCGCAAACGATCAAGATGTCCAAGTGCGCTCACTACCCCAAGGGGCTGCTTATCACAACCTTGTATAACAAATGCTCCATGATAGCTATGAGCCTCAAGCTGGTTGACAATCATTTGAGCGACTGCATTTCTACTCTGAAGGGAATAACTCATTCCCTGATTACTTTGGGCTGTTCCATCACACATTACCGGTGTAGAAAAGTAAAAAGGGACTCCACCGTTTTGCCAGATGCGAATAGCAGCACGGGCGGATGTTTGGAAATCCATAATATGGGCAGGATGATCAGATGAACCGCCTATGATTGCAATACGTGGAGCATTATTTTCCAGACGCATATAGATCTCTTCCAGCGTCCAGTCAGGCTTCCCGCCTTCATAAGTTGGACCTAATATTTGTTTAGATCTATCAAGCAGGCCTGCTACCGTAATTGGTTCATTGGCCTTTCCTTGTACATTATCCCTATAAGGATTGACACTGTTTTCTATTAGAGGATATAACTTACTCATACCTTCACTCCTTTTTTAAAATATCCATAAGATTCCAAGAGCAATAATAGTACCTGTGCTGCTGAATAGTAGTGCAAATCTTATATTGTAAAGGGAAATCTTATATGGGTTCTCATTTAATAACATACTGGTCAAAGAAACAGTTATATTGTATGGACCTGCCATTACTGTAGACAAACCAGATGTTATCAATACAATCCCAACTGCAGCTGGGTTAATAATACCTATGGTTGGCTGAATTGCCTCTCCAATAATGCTCATTGTGACCAATGGATGGAATCCAATCATAGCCAAAAGTAAAAACAATACCTGAATAAAAACAAAAAGCAATGGCGGAAGCGCTCCCATTTCCATGACTGGGGCTTGAAGATATTTGATCAATTGTGTTTCTTCTAAAATACTTATAAAGAATCCAACTCCTAGAAAAAGAACAACGTAATTTTGCAAAGAAGACGTTTTATTCTTCCAAACCATAAAACTATACTTTAAGTAAAATTTAAGCTTCTTAATTGTTATTGCCCAAATCAGAGCATATGGCAGAATCATGAGTGTTACCGTGGTCAGGAAATTTAACTGGAAATAAAACCTGAATAGGGACACTACAACGATAAAAAAGATTAGATAGATGAATAAATAAAAGATATTTTTCATAATGCTGGCGTTATAATCAATCCCTGGACTGAACCTGTCCACCGATTGTGCTTTATACTTCCTGCCCAGTGTCCAATCAACTAAAAGTAGAAGTACCGAGAAGACCAGCAAATATGGGAGAAGATGTAAATAAGACGCTCCGGTAATATCGATGGTCAATCCGACGAGAATCTCCATAGGGCTCCATACCAGACACAGTGCATAGCCCCTTAATATCAAACTGGATATATACTTCTTTTTAAAGTTGGCAGTATATCCTTTCAGATTTCTTTCAATCACTTGGTATACAAAAGGAATTACTCCCACATTGAGAAACATCCCAACAGTGTAACTTGCTAAGGAACCCCTATAATATAGTTGACCCAGATGTTTGGTGTTTAACTTCATCAGTTTATTTACATTTTTGTCATATCTGCCGACTGTAATGATACTGTTCATAAAAGGCAGCATGACAAACAATGAAATCAAAATCGCCATTCGATTAAAATAAACTGGAATTTGAACAAGGGACAAATCATACGAAAGCATTAATCCTAAGCCGACAGCCATAAAGACTGCACTTGTTCTTTTAAATAACTTAGTAGCTTTAGAAAATGAAAGGACAACGGAAACCATACCCAGCAGCCCTGAAAGGTAGATGATCCAATCGTATGGAAAGAAGATTGAAATTAAATAGATGACTACAAAGGAAGTGAATAAGAAGTGCATTAATTAGCAGCCTTCATTAAGTTCACTTATTTTACCTTTATCCACCTAGAAGTAATTCTTCAGGCTCTGATAATATTTCAACATCTTCCCCCATTCGCTTTGCTTCATCTAAAAGACTTTCAGAGATCCATATTTCACCAACTTCAAGCGTATTATGGATTCTAACTACTTTTGCCTTGTCTAATTGAAAGGCATTACATGTTTTGATTGCCGCTTTTACAGCTAATTCTTTAGTATCCAACACCATAGGAAGCTTTACGGTATCTGTCACCGTACTGGTAAGTGCATTGGCATATCCTTTCTCCCAAGCTATTTCATCCATGACATCTTTCGTAGTCATATCAGCCATACCGATGCCATTGGCATTTCCATGGGTTTTATCTGTCAACCCTAGTACAGCTATTCTTTTAATTTCCGGTCCTCCACTGGCATATGGCGTGGCATATCTTCCGGTGATATTAGGATCCATGCCATCACCAGATATATCCTTTCCCAGCTCGTCTACAATAAGTACATCAATAGAATTGAAATAGATTTTTGGCATTAAATATTTTGCTTCCTTCAACAGGAGCGGCTCTCTTCTTTCAATTTCCTCTGCTGGAATAGCAATAACCTTGGCTGGACGATCATATGCATTCTCCAGTGTTGCAAGCCCAAAAATAACCGGGGCTTTGTTTAAAGTTATTTTTGCCATTTCCAATACATGCTCTGCCATGAACTTAAAACTAAAGGAATGAGCAGCCTCTGCCCCTTTTTGTTTCCCTAAACCGATAGTAATCATTTTCATTAACCCGCTTTCCACCGGACCCCTAAAAGCGGTGTGTGGCTTAACCCTGTTGATCACAACAATTTTATCCGCTTCATAAGCAAATTTATCGATGTATACAGGAAGCCCGTTAGGAAGTTCTCCTAGTTTGACAACTTCCATGGTAGACTGAATGGGGGCGCCTACAGATTCCTCTGTTACGCCAAGCTGAGATAAAACATCAACTTGCCCTTCATCTGTTGCGCCGCCATGGCTTCCCATGGCGGGGACAATAAAAGGATTTCCCCCAACTTCCTTGATGGCTTTTACAGTTTCTCTTGTTAGAGTAGGAATGTCCGCTACTCCACGACTTCCGACAGCAATTGCAACACTGTCCCCTTCTGAGACCCTTTCCATTACATAACTTTCCTTAATGGTTTTACGCACCTCACCTGCTACATCCACCAATTCGGAAGTTTGGAAATGTTGTTTGACTTTTACCATTTTGGGCACTGGGATGTCATGTAAAATTTCTTTAATAATATCCATAAGCCACAAACCTCCTCACTAAGTAAATCATTCCTGAAACAATGGAAAGTTTTATTCTAACCAGCTGAGTGGCACAGTAATAATCTCAGGGAAAAATACTAACGAGAACAACACAATAGCGTGGACCACTAAAAACGGCCATATCCCTTTAGTCAACTGGCCAAGACTGATCTTACTGACTCCACAGCCGACATAGAGTACAGTTCCAACAGGCGGGGTAATTAAACCGATACAAAGGTTGATAACCATTAAAATCCCGAAATATACCGGGTCAATGCCCGCTAACTCTACTAACGGCAATAAAACTGGTGTGAAAATAAGGATAGCGGGGGTTAAATCCATCACTAATCCCACGAACAAAAGTAAGACATTAATCAGTAGTAATAAAAAGATTGGCTTTTCTATTAACCCACCAAGCATGCCAGCAATTTCGCCTGGGACATTAGCTACTGTGATCAGCCAGGCAGATACCATTGCAGCAGCTGCAACGAACATAACTACACTTGTCGTTTTTGCAGAAGAAATTAACACTTCATACAGATCTGCAATTTTTAATTCGCGGTAGATGATAAATCCGACAAAGAAGGCGTAGAAGGCAGCCACCACTGCCGCTTCTGTTGGAGTAAATATCCCTCCACGAAGCCCACCGATTATAATTACCGGCAACATTAATGCAAACCCTGCGTGCCTCGCAGCTTTTAATATTTCCGTGCTTGATTGCCTAGGCGGTAGTTCGCTTGTATCTTTCCGAGACAAAAATGCCCATACAATGATTAGTCCCGTTGCCATAATGATTCCCGGGATAATCCCGCCCATAAATAAATCTGTAATTGAAACACCCGCTGTTACTCCGTACAGAATCATAGGTATACTTGGCGGGATTACTGGAGCAATAATACCTGCAGAGCAAATGATTCCAGTTGAACGATTGATGTTATATCCTTTAGCAACCATCATCGGTATTAAAATCGCCCCAAGAGCTGCTGTGTCTGCAACTGCTGATCCAGACAGTCCCGCAAACAAAACACTCGCTATAATTGCAACAAACCCAAGTCCACCTCTTATATGCCCTACCATTGACATAGCAAACTCAACAATCCTCTTAGAAATCCCCCCCGCATTCATCAACTCACCAGCCAATATAAAGAAGGGAATAGCCATTAAGGAGAAATTATTTGCCCCACTAATAAGATTTTGTGCAACAATTTGGCTATCGAATGTACCCATAACTATCATTAGAACAACACCACTCAATATGAGGGCGAAAGCAATAGGAACTCCTATAGCTAAAGATCCGAATAAAGAACCTAAGAAAACCCCTATCATTCTTCCGTCACCCTCCCCTCACAGGAACTTTTGTCTGTTCATTAATCCCAGCATTGGCAACTAATGTTTCTTCCTCTGTTTCCACAGCTTCTTCTGTTGTTTGCACAATCTTATAAGAATCTTTCGCCCCTGAGAATGCCTTGATAATATTAATTAAAATTAAAATCATCATGGCGATACTTGTCACAACACCGATGCCGTATAAATAGGATAATGGCATCCCAGTTGCTGGCCCCGTACTATTCGCATTTAAAATTGTCATTCTCCAGCTTCCTTCAAGTAATAGCCATAATAAATACAAAACGAGTCCATTACTTAATACAAAAACTACTTTTTTCACTTTTTCTGGTAATAGATTTACTACGATATCCACGCCTAGGTGCATTCTGTCCTTCAAAGCCGCTATTGCACCCAGAAATACAAGCCAGACAAAAAAGTATCTGGACATTTCTTCCGACCAAGTGATACCCGAATTGAATAAGTACCGTAGAACAACGTTGCCAAAGACAAGCAAGGACATGGCTGCTAAGGAAAAAGCAATCGCTATATTCAGAAGGTTATTGACAGCGCTTACTAATTTTTTAAGCATGTTTTACCTCCTCCGCCCTTAATGACCAAAGATTAGTTTTCCGAAACTTAGTCTAATAGACTATGTACAGAATGGAGGGAGACAGGAGGTCTCCCTCCATTCAAGCCTTGATTCTTATTTTGCTTCTTCTTTAATACGGTTTACTAGATCTTCCGCCCAATCATACTCTTTAAAGATGTCCTCATATAATGGATCTGATGCTTTTTCCATGTTTTCCTTGAACTCGTCACTCGGATTAGTAAATTTTAATCCTTCATCTTCTAAGAATTTTTTATCTTCTTCGTAACTCTTTTTCATTAGCTCAAATTCATAAGCAGCTGCTTCCTGTGAGGCTTTTTCAATAAGTTCCTGTTGTTCTTTTGTTAATCCGTTATAAAAGTCACTGTTAATGATGTATAAGTTAGGGCTGAACATGTGCTTTGATTCTAGTACATCACTTTGGACTTCGTGCCAGCCAGAAGCTTTTAATGTTGCAATAGGGTTATCTTGACCATCTACAACCTTTTGCTCTAGGGCGGTAAATACCTCAGAAATCGGCATAGGAGTTATATTAGCTCCAAGTAGTTCACCCAATTGAATGTAATTAGGAATATTCGGCATTCTCAGCCGCAGACCGTCAAAATCTTCTAACTGCTCGATTGTTTGGTTGGAAGAAAACATCCGGAACCCGTTTGCGCTCCAAGCTAAAGGTTTCACACCATGTTGGGACTCTAAATCTTCTGTAATCTCTTGTCCAATCGGGCCATTTAGTACAGTTTCGACGTGTTCATAATCCTCAAATAGGAACGGCCATTCTGGTACTGCCATTTTTGGTATATCAGCCTGCATGATCAACCCTGGAATTCCCATTTCAATCGTACCGTTTCGAACACCATCATAAAATTCTTTTTCAGCTCCTAGTGTGCTATTAGCGTATATTTGAACTTCCAATTCACCATTACTTTCTTCTTCTACCATCGTTTTAAACTTTTCCTTCAATGCTACGTTTTGTGGATGATCTTCCGCAAAATAGTTAGCTACCTTAATTTTTTTAGCCTTACCTCCATCGCCACTTGCAGAACTATTGCCTCCACATGCTGCTAGAAGAAGAATACTAGCTAACATCAAGAATGAAGCTAAACTAATAATGCTCTTTTTCATTTTATTAACCCCTTTCTATTAATGTAACGACCGCTGCCTTTAACATTCTTATCTAGAAATCGCACTTTTGTTTTATATTATAAAATAGAGTTTTTATATATCGTTAAAAGAGAGCCCCCTTTTTGAGGGGGTTTTATATTATAAAACTATGTTCTATAATAAATAATTCGAATTGAGTATATCCCTTAATTTTGTGAATTGTCAATAAATTTTAAGAGAAATTTAGAAAAATTCTTTCTTACTTCCTATTTTATAACTTTACAAGAATAGAAGTGAAAGCTGCGGAAGCAAAATTATCAAAAGCAATGAAAAAATCATAGCGAAGAAAAATGGTAGAACAGCCTTTGATAATGCCTCTATAGATACACCAGATATGCCAGACCCAACAAATAGATTAACTCCTAATGGAGGAGTTATAAATCCAATGGCTAAATTGGCGACCATCACAATGCCAAAGTGAATAGGATCATAACCTATTTGGAGCGCAACCGGCAATAGGATGGGTGTAAGAATAATTATTGCCGCAACAGTATCCATAAAACAGCCAACAATCAACAATAAGATAGTAATAAGCATCATGATTACAATCGGTTCACTCGAGATTGACATCATGAATGAAGCAATTTGATTAGGGATTTGCTCTATAGTAAGTAAACGTCCAAAAGCTGTAGCAGCTCCAACAATAATTAAAACAGTAGCCGTGGTGAGTGCTGCATCCACAAAAACCTTTTGTAAATCTTTTATCTTCAACTCTTTATACACTACGAGGCCTGTAAACAACCCAAAAACTACTGCTACAACAGCGGCTTCAGTTGGAGTGAAAATCCCTCCGTAGATTCCACCTAAAATAATGACAGGAATGAGAAGTGCCCATTTAGCATCCCAGGCTGCTAATGCAGTCCCTTTCAGGCTTGTATTTCCCCCTGTCCCTGCGTAACCTTTCTTTTTAGAATGAATATAAGCATACGCCATTAGTGCAAGCCCCACTAAAATTCCTGGCAGAATACCGCCGATAAACATATCACCTATAGAAACGCTTCCAGAAACGCCATAAATGACCATAGGTATACTTGGCGGTATAATAACCCCAATTGAACCAGCCGCTGCCACAACTGCTGTAGCAAATCGTTTATCATAACCTTTTTCTACCATCGCTGGAATCATAATCCCACCAATAGCAGCAACAGTTGCTGGACCGGATCCTGATATAGCTGCAAAAAACATACAAGTAATAATAGTGGCAATAGCAATTCCGCCAGTTCTATTACCTACCATTGAGTCAGCGACGTTGAATAAACGCTTTGAAATACCACCCTTCCCCATTATTTCACCAGCTAAAATAAAATAAGGTACCGCCAGTAAAGGAAAAGAGTCTACCGAAGTTGTCAATTCCTTCATTAAGAATTCAATTGGTAACGCCCCAGTGGTCATAATGGCAAATAGCGTGGCCAAACCAATAGCTATACCGATCGGGACACTGAGCAGAAGAAATATTGCAAACGAACCAAATAAAACAGCACTCATAGAAAACCATCCCTCATATTTTTTTCTAAACTGCTTACCTATGCAACTGTATTTATAGAGGACTCTTTATTACTTTTGAAGTCTCGGATCCTTTTTATATCAATAAAGATATTTTGAATCAGCCTTATCCCTGCTAAGCCCATCCCTACCGGAGGAGCTGCATAGACAATCCCAGTGGGAATTTTAAGAGCTGGGGTCGTTTGGCCGTAAGCAAGCAACTGAGATGCAATACCTGAGGCATAGAAAACTACATAACCGCAAAATACTAAAAACAAAACATTAGCTAGTATGGAGAAGTATATCTTTGTCTTCCCCTTAAATAACAGCATCATAGCATCTACACTGATGTGTCTCCGCCTCTTCACTCCATAGCTGATCCCTACATATATTAACCAGATGAAGCAATAACGAGCTAATTCCTCAGACCATGATAATGAGTTGTCCATTACATACCTCATAAATACTTGCAAGAATACGACAACTACCATAACCATTAACAGGGCGAACATAATATATTTTTCAAAGTTGTCATCCATCCATTTAAGTGCCTTAATGATAGTGCCCTCCTTTCCAGCCTGGGTAAAGGGGGCTGGAAGCAGTTTGGTCTTCCAGCCCGTAATTGTTAATTTTAATTAGATTGAGCGTTTTCTATTTCACTAAAGAATTGATCTACTATTTCTGCACCGATTTCATCTTTATATTTTTCTATAACCGGCTGAACTGCTTCTTGGAATTTTTTATATTCTTCCTCTGAGACTTCTGTATATGTCATTTCTTCTTTGAGCTTATCCAAAGATTCTTCCGCAACTTCACGGTTTCGCTCCCGGTTGAACTTCCCTGCTTCAACTGCTGCACTTTGTACAATCTCTTGCTGTTCAGTAGAAAGCTGCTCCCAGATTTGTTGACTAAACAAGAAGATAAACGGTGTGTAAACATGGTTGGTATTAGATACATGCTCTTGAACTTCAGGATAATTGCTCAGCAAGATCGTCGGATATGGATTTTCCTGTCCATCTATTGTCCCCTGCTGAAGTGCCGTGAATAATTCTGTGAAAGCCATTGGAGTTGGATTTGCTCCTAGAGCTTTCCATGCATCTAAATGAATGTCGTTTTCCATGGTACGAATTTTTAGTGATTTTACATCTTCTAAGCTAGCAACAGGACGAACATCATTTGTAAGATTACGGAAGCCATTCTCCCACCAGGCTAATCCTACCATTCCTTGATCTTCTACCATTTGCAGCATCTTATCGCCAAACTCGCCATCCAGCACTTGATCTGCTACTTCTCCGTTAGGAATTGTAAAAGGGAGATCGAAAATACCGAACTCTGGCACAAAGTTTACTAGCGGTGAGGTGGAGGGAATGGTTATATCTAATGTTCCAAACTGAAGCATTTCAATAGCGGAACGGTCATCAGCTATTTGGCCAGAGTGATAAACTTCTACTTTCAAATCGTCTGTTTTACTTTCAACCAGCTCTTTAAACTTCAAAGAAGCTTCATATTCAGGGTGTTTATCATTAACCCCAATACTTACACGTAGTGTTCTAGCCTCTCCATCTCCACCATCTGTTGCTCCTTCAGCCTCTTTTTCTGTGTCGGAACCACAACCTGCCAAAAGTAACACACTAATCAAAGCCAGACTAAGTAACAATAAAAAACCTTTTCTCATTTAGACCCCTCCAATTTTATGTAATTAAGATAATAACTACCAATCAACCATGACAACGCTTACATAAAATCCCCTTATAAGCTCTGAATTTCACCACCCTCCATTAGTAGTTTTATATTATAAAACTAAGTTCTTAATGAACAAAATTAATAAAGCGCTTTCAATACAACGAAAACGAGTGTTTGTTTTATAATATAAAACTCTATTCTGTTTGGTAAGATTATACTGTATTATAGATTTAATTTTTTAGAATTGTCAATAAACTTTTGCAAAAAAAGATAAGATATTACATTTTTACTATACAAACGATTTCCCGTAAGGTTACTTTTAATCTAGTTATAGGAAAAGCGAGCAGTTTTATGTCTGCTCGCTTTTCCTCATTTACCTTATTGTCTCCAGCAACTGATACGCTTCTTCTCTTGTCTTCACATGTAATAAATCTTCGCAATATTTCTAGCCCAAACAAACGGAAGACTTCTCAGTGGTCAGCTATGATAACATTCCTCAATCAGAAAACTTTGAAGTGGCGCTTACTACTGTCGGCGTACCGTTGGAGAAAATCAGGGAAAAACTAAGCGAAATATTAATGGACGTCATTGATGAGAAAGAAGTAGAACATGCTATTTTCTTAGAACCAGAGCTGCGCATATCGGAATCAAGCAGACCGCCTTTGCTTGCAAGCACGGGAGACAGCTCCGCCCAATTCTGTGCACTCCGTTCGAAAGTACCTGGCACAAGGATAATCGGTTTCGTTTTGTCTTCTGAAGGCTCGCATGTGGGATCATTCGCTCCGAGTGGAGCCGTGCCCTGTTCTAGTAAAAAATCTGCGTCACTATGAGCATTTACTAGATTTGGCAAGGATATCAAGACAGCAAAGAACAACATAAAGACATACAAGTAACCTTTGTCCATATCTTCTCCCCTTTCTTTTCATTCATGGTATTAAACGCTTACAAAAGGTCAATCAAAAGTAATTTTTTAAAAATAAAAAGCGAGCCAGACATCCTATCTGCTCGCTCTTTAATGTCGATTTAGCTTACTATCTCCTCGCCAGTACTTTCTTCCCTGAAGCCTTAATAGCCGCTTCCGCAAGTACTACTGTTGGATCAATCGTATTGATTTCCAAAGGATGTACGTCAAAAGCTATCGATAGCTCTGTACAACCCAAAATTACAGTTTTCACTTCTTGTTCTTGCAGCTCATCAATGATTTCTTTCCATTTATCAAGGTTAAAGTTCATATTACTTTGTTTGATATACACATTAATAATTTCCATTAAATAAGCCTGATTTTCTGCCGAAGGTTTTACTATTTCTACACCATTTTCACTTAAAAAGTGCTCATAGATTCCCAGCTCACAGGTTTGCGTTGTGGCCAGCAGTCCCACTTTCTTTTCATCCGTATGGTTCTCGCTGAAATAACCAGCTGTTTCCTCGAGCATATTGATAAATGGCACTTTAACATTTTTAGCTATATCACGATGAAAATAATGGGCCGTGTTACAAGGCATGATTAGTAGCTCTGCCCCAATATTTTCTAAGTTTTTCGCAGTTTTAATTAAATCAGGAAGCGGGCTATAACCTATCCCGTTGAAGAAGTCTTGCCTGCTCGGGATGCCTGGATTATTATCAATGACCACTCTTGGGTGATCCTGATCGATTTTAGCATCCGTCATCCTGACAATCTTATTGAAGATATCTACTGTTGCTAATGGTCCCATTCCACCGATGATGCCAACTGTTTTTTCCATATTCATTTCCCTCTCTTACACGATGATCAAAGCAAAAACCGCCAAGCCTATTTAAGCTCAGCGGCAATAATCCCAACTTTACACGTTCACTTTGTGGTTCACATAATCCTCATATGTCTTAATTACCGGAGCGTTCGTTTCATTAAACGGGAGATATTTCATTGCATGAGAAGTATTGAATAAAACGACTTCATCCTTCTCACCAATCCAGCCTTTATCAATCAAACGGACGAAGCCAGCCCAGGTTGCCGCACCTTCTGGAGATGAAGAAATTCCTTGTTTGCCCATTGCAGCCTGCGCTTCAGCAATTTCATCTTTGGAGACTGAAACAGCCGTACCATTAGATGCGCGAAGAATGGATACAATCAGTTCACCATCAGGAGGATTAGGAACGCGCATGCCGGTTGGTTTAGAGATTACATTATCAAGCTGGGAACGGAAATCACTTTCACTTTCTATTGCATCAACAACCGGTGTGCAGCCAGCTTCCTGTACGCTTACAATTCGTGGCAACTCACTTTCAAGGAATCCAAGTTCCTTCAACTGGTTCAATGCATTCCATATTCCAATGACCCCTGATCCTCCGCCTGTGGGATAGACAATTACATCCGGAAGTTTCCAGTTGAATTGTTCCGCTAACTCCAGCCCCATTGTCTTTTTGCCTTCCGCTCGTCCAGGTTCCTTTAATGTACCAACATTGTACCAGCCCTGGTCTTCTTTTCCGTCTTCTATTATTTTTCCGGCATTATGGATCAATCCATCCACTAAATATGTTTCCGCACCGTATTGGATGCACTCTTCTACAATCAACCCGGGGCAGTCTTTCGGTACAAAAACGTGGGAGTCCATGCCGGCATAGCTGGCATAAGCAGCGAGAGCAGATGCAGCATTACCATTGGAGTTGACAGCCACTTTATTGATACCATATTCGTTTGCAATCGATACAGCAGCAGAAAATCCACGTGACTTGAAGCTTCCCGTCGGGTTTTGTTCTTCTCTTTTCACCCAAAGCTTTTTCACTGGATATTTCTCCTCTGCCTGCTTTAACCGAACAAGCGGCGTCCATCCTTCTCCCAATGAAACGACATTTTCCATTTTTTCAATCGGAAGAAGTTCTTTATAGCGCCACATCGTAGTGTCGCGATTTTTCAAATTTTCCTTTGTAAAAGTGCGACTTGCTCTTTCCAGGTCATACTCTACCATCAAAGTGCCACCGCATGTACATTTATTTCCTTTTATATGAAATTCAGTCTTTTTGCCACAGCTATTACAAACGAACCAAAAATCCATCAAAATCCTCCTCCGGGTACGGTATGTAGGTTTTGAATAAAAAAATCCAGCTGTTTGGCAGCTAGACGAAAAGGTTTAGTTAACCAAACCTTACAGTCCTAGAACATACTTTTTTTAAAAATACATACATTAAATATTTAATGATAGCGAGGGATTTTTATGCCGGTTAAAGATTCCTTGTTTTGCTATTGTAATATTACATTAAGTTCTATAAAGAAGCAAAAATATATCAATAACATAAAGCTCTATACACAAACTGCTAAATAATTACTTTTAAATAAATTCCTTAATCAAGTGTGGAATAAACATTATTAATATTCTATCTCTTCCTATTTATATTCCGGTGCTGCTTTTCACGATTTTTCTCCACCTATTATTAGCTGGTTTTTTAACCAGTCCAAGGCCATCCTGCCATTAACTTCATGGCCTCCTTCAAATATATCATATCCAAATGAACCTCCCGTGCTTGTTGAATTATATATATGGCTGATCCTGTCAATAGCAGACCTCGCGCCTGTAATTGGAAAACAGCCATCGTTCGTCCCAGTCTCAATAAACAAAGCCCTTGGATGAATAAGCCCAATTAACTCCGGAAGTTCAGCTATAGTGAGCAGCCCGGGTATATAATTGTCAAGACAATGGTCACTGGCAAGTATGCTCTCTCTAAATGTATTGGTAAACCCGCTTAACACAGTTGCATGAATGCGATTATCTAAAATGGCAGTAAGTGCTGCTATAAGCCCTCCACCGGAAAAACCCATGATTCCTAACCTGTCCTGCTCGACGTCCTTCAATTCCCCTATATAATCCAGAGCTCTTATAGCTTCATGCACTCTTAACCCAGCCAATGTTTTTCCATGCATCAATAAGTTGACAGCAAGCCTGTAACAGGAATTCGCTTTTTCTTTCTTCTTATCCTCTATCAACCTTCTGTCGCCAAACCCCACCAGCTCAGGAGCGATTACTTTCATTCCCCTTCGTACAAGCTCTATCCCAAAATGATGATGAATGCCAACAGAGCCTTCAGCTTCTGAACCGTCCAGACTAAGACCAACAACCTCTCCGCTGCCATAACCATGTCCATGCAAAGCGAGCACGGCTGGATATTCCTTCTTTTTCTGCTTTGGCGTCAGTATATACATTGGCATTACCAACCCATCAACCGATTTAATTACGATTTGCTCTCTGTAATATTCGGCTGTTTCAGATTCACTGATAGTTTCTTCATTAAATTCTTTGTTGTTGACGGGGAATCTCCCTAAAGAGTAAGCCAATTTTTCTTTCAACCGAATCCTGTCTTTCTCTTTCCCAAAATCATAAGCATGACTTTCCATCGTCTTTTTATATAAAGCATCTAAATAGTCATCAGGTTCCCACATAACCAGACCTTCTTTCTTAAAACTATGAACGTTTGAAATTATCTCCAGAAAAATTTTTAAAAAAGCCGGTTCAGCACATTGTTTCATGCTGAACCGGCTTCTCATCGGATTATTTTATTTCTTCCATTTTTACATGATCCATGTCAGTGAACGTATAATTTTCGCCTGCCATAGCCCAAATGAAAGTATAATTGTTTGTCCCTACTCCTGAATGAATGGACCATGGTGGGGAAAGGACAACTTGTTCATTTTTGACCAGCATGTGACGGGTTTCATTCGGCTGTCCCATGAAATGGAACACCCGTGAATCTTCATCCATATCAAAGTATAAGTAAGCTTCCATCCTGCGGTCGTGTACGTGAGGCGGCATCGTGTTCCACATGTTGTTCGGTGCCAATAACGTCATTCCCATCATCAACTGGCAGCTTTGCAGACCATCTGCATGGATGTACTTGTAGATGGTACGATTGTTTGATTCCGCATCAGAGCCAAGATTAGTCGGTGTTGCGTCGTCGATCGGAAGCTTTTTCGTCGGGTAGCTCTTATGTGCTGTAGCAGAAGCCAGGTAGAACTTCGCCGGGTTCGCATTATCTTCACTTTCAAATGTAACTTCCTTATTGCCTAAGCCGACATACAGGCAATCGCGTTTATTCAATTGGTAGCTTTCGCCATCAACGGTCACTTTCCCTGTTCCTTCAGAAATATTGATAATACCAATTTCTCTTCTTTCCAAAAAGTACTCCGTCTTCAGCGTTTCCTTATCTTCTAATTTCAGTGCCTGTCCAGTCGGAACAGCGCCACCGGTGATTAAGCGATCGTAATGGGAATAAACCATATTGATTTCCCCTTCAACAAACAGGGACTCGACTAAAAATTCACTTCTTAACCTTTCGGTGTCATACTGCTTTACATCCGTTGGGTTTGTTGCATACCTGATTTCCATATCAATTCCTCCTTTAAGAACTCATCCATCCGCCATCTACATTCAATACATGGCCATTGACATAATTTGAAGCATCAGAAGCAAGAAATACGACAGCTCCCTGAAGGTCCTCCGGGGTCCCCCACCTTCCTTGCGGGATTCTTGAGGTGATATATTCATTGCGGGCAGCATCTTCCCGGATCGGCGCAGTGTTGTCTGTCGCCATATAGCCAGGTGCGATAGCGTTTACATTTACGCCCCTGCCTGACCATTCATTTGCGAAAGATTTAGTCAACCCTGCTACCGCATGTTTGCTCGCTGTATAGGCAGGCACTTTTAATCCACCCTGATAAGAAAGCATAGACGCGATATTGATTATTTTACCGCTTTCATTTTCAAGCATATGCTTGCCGATTTCTCTGCTTAATTGGAACACAGCATGCTGATTGACATTAATAACATCAAACCAGTCCTGATCAGAGAACTGTTCTGCTTCAGCACGACGGATAATTCCCGCATTATTGACCAGGATATCCACTTTTCCATTAATGTTAATAGCATCCTTGGCAAGCTTTACGGCTGCATCACTTTGCGAAAGGTCAGAAATGATTTCATGGAAGGTTCCATCTGCAGCTTCCACTTTACTTTTTGTATCATCAAGGCTTCTCGTTCCAACCCCGATCACTTCTGCTCCGGCTTTGGCAAGTCCTACTGCCATTCCCTGTCCTAGTCCCCGGCTTGCGCCTGTCACCAGTGCTGTCTTCCCTGTTAAAGAAAATAAGGAATCCATATGTTAAAACCTCCTTTAATATTCAAAAGTTTTCAAGATTAATAGATTTCATCAAGACTTTTCCCGGCTGTGATTGGTTTTTCAAAAAAGTAATTGCTTGTTAATAACAACGTTGTTATTATTATAAAGTGTAGGGTATAGCTTGTCAATGAAATAATGAAAACGTTGTTATTTTTAACGATTTATTATAGACTTCACCTACGATACTTCATGATTTGGAGGTAAAATTATGGGAGTTACTATAAAAGATGTCGCTAAAGCCGCTGGCGTTAGCTACTCCACCGTTTCCAAGGCCCTGCGTGACAGCCCGCTTGTCAAACAACCGACCAAGGAGCGGATTCTTGCTATTGCTCATCAATTGGGATATCAGCCAAACGCAGCAGCACGTAGTCTCGTTTCAAAGAGATCTTATACCATTGGGGTTGTGTGGCCGACCATCGAACGGGCGGCTCATTCGGCAATGATCACCAGCCTGAACAAACAACTGGAAAAATTATCTTATACTACGTTGATATCCATCAACGAGATGGAATTTGCTATTAACATATTCAACCGCTATCAGGTCGATGCCATTCTTGCTTTTGATGATGGCCATGACCAGAATACAGTGCAGTCATCGGTACCGGTTGTCACCTACGGGCTCGCAAATGGTGCAATCACCACCCCCACGGTGGACGCGAATAGAAGACAGGCGATCAAGTCTGCCGTGGAATATTTGGCATCCATCGGTCACCAGAAAATATGCTACATTGGCGATTTGACTCAAAAAGATCGGCTCCAGGAAGAAAAGGTGGCCGGATTTAAACAGGCGATTGAAGAACTTGGGTTAGAGAATATCCCCATGCAAGTCATCGAAGTTTCAGATTTAGAACAATATGATGGTTTCGAAGCAGCTAAGAAACTGTTAGCTCAAGAAACAAGGCCGACAGCAATCATCAGCGGTACCCATGACCTCACCAGAGGTATCATCCGGTCTATCCATGAAGCAGGCTTGTCCGTTCCAGATGATTTCTCAGTCATCAGCTATGACAACATACCTCAATCAGAAAATTTCGAAGTAGCGCTTACTACCGTCGGTGTGCCACTGGAAAAAATCACGGAAAAACTGAGCGAAATATTGATGGACGTCATTGATGAGAAAGAAGTTGAACATGCGATTTTCTTAGAACCAGAGCTGCGCATATCGGAATCAAGCAGACCGTTATAATTGGAAAAGGGGTTTGGTTATGAAAAAAATAAATGTATTTTTAGCCGGCGACTCCACGATGGCTGACTATGAAGCGTCGCGCGCCCCACAAGCCGGATGGGGGCAGATGCTGTCTCATTTCTTTAATGACACTGTTGTCATAGAAAACCATGCTGTGAATGGGAGGAGCTCGAAAAGTTTCCTCGATGAAGGAAGGCTTGCTATCATCCAGGATAGGATGGGAGCAGGGGATTACTTGTTCATCCAGTTCGGTCATAACGACCAGAAACCTGATGAAGCAAGACGAACCTGCCCTTTTACCAGCTATCAGGAGTATTTACTCAAGTATATAGAAGTGGCAAGAAACAGTCGCGGAACTCCTGTGCTGATCACTCCTGTTCAGCGTAGGAAGTTCAACGATGATGGCACACTCTGCGAAACTCATGGAGATTTTCCTTTGGCAATGAAGCAACTTGCCAATAGTCAGAACGTCCCATTGATAGATTTGACACTACTAAGCAGCAAGATGATGGAGAGGCTTGGCCAGGAAGACTCTAAAAAACTATTCATGTGGCTTGCACCTGGAGTAACAACTAATTTTCCTGACGGTGTACAGGACGATACTCACTTTAATGGACAAGGTGCACAATTAGTAGCTGAATTGATAGCTTATTCTATTAGAAATAGCCACCTTCCTCTAGCTGCCTACTTAAAAAAGTAACGTTTACCATTTATCCATAACAGCCAGCCGGACGTAAACGCTCTCCGTCAGGCTGTTTTTTTATTAAAATAGTAATTGTGAAAAATAGATGGTCAAGGTGACGGTAGCCATACTGAAAATAGTGGAAGTCAGTACAATTTGTGCCGCCAGTTCCGGCTCATTATTATATTCCTGCGAGATGATGGCACTGCTGACCGAGCTTGGCATCGCAGAAGAGATCAGCAATGCTTGGGCCAGAATCCCGTCATACTGAAGCATAACGATAAGGAAATAGGCAATCACCGGTCCCAGGGCAAGTCGGATGAATAAGCTGAGGTAAACAATGAACAGTTTTGCATTAAAGGTCAACTGGGCCACCTGGGCACCGAGGGTGAGCAAAGCGACCCCTACCATCGCATTGGCTATGTACTCCCCGGGTTTCAATAAGAAATCAGGCAAAGTTATTTGGAAGACATTAAGGGTGATTCCTATCGCCATCGCATAAATGGCGGGCATCCGCAGCAGCCCGACCAAGGCTCGCAACTTCCCTTCGTCAACTGCCCGTAATGAAAAAATTCCGAATGTATAGGAAAGCACATTCTGAAATGTCATGACAATTACCTGGACGGTAGCTGCGAACGAATCCTGTTTGAAGGCCAGATCATTTACCGGGATGCCATAATTTCCAGAGTTGTATAATAAAACACTATTGGTAAATACCCCTCTGACACTTTTACTGTATCTCCCTACTTTGGCTACTAACTGAACTACTGCATATAAGACACTGATAAAAAGAATGAAGAATAAAAAGACATTCCAGAGTACATCAAATGAAAACGCAGATTCATATAAATTAACCAGTACGAACCCAGGACTCAGAAAATAAATATTAAGCTTAGCAAGCGTGTATAAATCCAGAGAAAAGGCTTTATGCATCCACGCCCCGATCCCTATTAAAATGAAAACTGGAATGATTATATTCACAAAAATAAATAGAATTTCCATATTAATAACCACCTCGTAGCAGCGCCCCGTAAAACTGGTTCTTCATGTTTTATCTAAACAAATTATGGTCCATGAAGAAGTTTCCCTCCCACGGACCATATCGTTCCTGAATTTTTTAAGCCGTACTGGTTTCGAGTTTTACATTTTCAACATTTTCAAAGCATTTGAATGCCAGCCACATATTCAAGTGTGCAAAAATTGTAAAGCCGAAAATGGGAATAAAACCAGGAAACGAAATGAAGAAATAATAGGTTGATAGACTCCCGATCAGCATTACTATAAGATTAGCAGGATGTAAGAATGCAATCAATAATGCCTGCTTGATATATTGGAACAGCTTCAAATCATAATGAACGAACACAGGGAGGATATACATCAACAGGATGATGTATGTCAGGCCGAACAGCATCATCAGATAGGTCAGCACCGTATATATACCGCCTTCGAACTGCCGGAAAAAATGTAAGTCAAAGTACCATACCAAGCCGATGACAATCAAAGTGAATGCCAGAGCGTTTGAGCGAAGGAACTCTTTGCGATAGGTTCTCCAAAAAGTTTTTACGACTGGTATGTCTTCTCCTCTCAGTGAAGCTTTTCTGCTGACGGCATACATCGCTGCTGTGCTTGGTGCTATACCGAAGATGATACCTCCAAGAAACGTACACCCGATCCATAATAAATTAAGGACGGCGAAATGTGTGATCCATTTGCAGAATACCAATACACCATTCAATAAACGTCCCATATCCATGTTGAAAACCTCCTATGCCAGGCCCCATTCCATCTGTTTTCGAAAACGGCCCGTTTCCTCATGTTCTTTACCTGCTTGTTCAGTTGCTGGCCGTGTGCTGGTTAATTAAATCTTCGATTCTTACGGAACGATTTTCTTTGGCTGATTTCCAAACCGCTTCACCAGTTGTGACAGCATAAGCCCCATCCTCACTTCCAGACAGCACCTTATATTTCCGCCGTGGGTCTTCCCCCATGAACAGATCCTCCTGGATGACAGGATCACCACCACCGTGTCCACCTTCCTGCTGAACTACATGAATCGTTTCTTTGGATCCGAACAGCGGAAAATATTCAATCGTTTGTTCAGGAACAGTGAAAGGAACCCGGGATGGTGCATGAAATTCCGTTGTTTCAATTCGTCCTTTCGTGCCATTGATCGCCAGACGATATCCTTCATACGGTAAGGAAAAATTAATGGAATAGCTGAGCAATGCCCCTTTATCATATTTCACGGTCGCCGTATAGGTATCTTCGATTTCAATGTCGGAATCAAAGACACATTGGTCTGGACGATAGTTGGTGTATCCATCTTTTCTGGCTTCATCGGAATCAATATGGTCATCTCTGACAATGGCACTATTGCTCCGGGAATTCCAGCGTGTATAGTAGGAACAGTCATGTTTGACATCGCATGTCTTGCAATGTCGTCCATCCTCACGTAAAGGGTTGTGCTCACTCTCCGGACCATAATAATTTAGTGCTCCAAAAGCAAATACTTCCTCTGGTTTTTGATCCAGCCACCAATTAACCAGATCAAAATGGTGGGAGCTTTTATGAATGGAAAGTCCTCCGGAAAATTCCCTTTTTCGATTCCATCGCTGAAAATAACTCGAACCATGGTACGTATCGATATACCAATTCAGGTCTACAGAAGTAACTCTTCCTACTTTCCCTTCGTTGATCAGCTCTTTAATACGCATATGATGCGGACTGTATCGATAGTTGAAAGTAACAGTGACCTTACCCTTGCTTTTGACTTCCGCTTCCATTACCCGCCTGCTGTCTGCAGCAGTTGTAGTCATTGGTTTTTCTGAAATGACATCTAAATCGTATTCCAATGCTTTCAATATATATTCGATATGAGTATCATCCCGGCTGGCAACAATGATGACATCCGGTTTGTTTTCCACAATCATTTTTTCAAAATCCCGTTCCCCATACTCAGGAACGTTTTCCGTTTCGGGAAACTTTGATTTGCATACAACGAATCGTTTAGGGTCTGTGTCTAATAAGCCGACGAGTTTGCTCGTCGATGAGAAAGTCGTTATCATCGGCTGAATAAACATATCAATCGCACGCTTACTGACACCACATACCGCAAATTTTCTCATCATGACATCTCCAATATATTTTTTTATCTAAGTCAACCAGTCGACTCGCCTTCCTCTTAAAGCTCAGGTAATAAATGCTGCATTTCGATGCTTGCCAATACAAAAGACCCGACACCATGAAGGTCGTTTGCAGTTTTCGGACGATTAATATAGTGTTCATAATCGCCTACACCTGTCCCAATACATATTTCCGGCATGGTGAACAAGCCATTTTCATCAAATTCCATCCGCTCAAGCAATCCGCGGTACCCTTTAATGGCATGTTCCTTATAGCTTTCATCTACATATCCACCGCGAATTCCCCGGGCGATCGTGTAAATGAACAAAGCGGAACAGGAAGTTTCAATCCAGTTATCCTTTTCATCGAGTCGGTCAACAACCTGATACCATAAACCTGTTTCAGAATCCTGGTACTTCACAAGGCTGGCAGCCAGGTCACGGAGTGCTCCTGCAAGTTCTTCTTCCAAACTATGACCGTCAGGAAGGAAATCCAGAATTTCATTATAAGTAATGCCATACCAGCCGATCGCTCTACCCCAGAATTCTGGAGACTTGCCTGTTTCCGGATCTGCCCATGGCTGCTTTTTACTCTCATCCCAGGCATGGTGATATAGGCCGGTATTTTTATCAAGTGTATGTTTCCTCATTAGACGTTCCTGCTCCAGAACCATATCTAGCAATTCACTTTCATCGTAGGCTTTCGCATAATTCATGGCGAATACTCCACCCATGTATAAGCCGTCAAGCCACATTTGATAGGGATAGCGATCCTTATGCCAGAACCCTCCATCAGAAGTTCTGTTCAAGGTAGGAAACATGTTCTTCAGTTTCGTGGCAGCAATTTTATAACGTTTGTCATCCGTTGTACGATCAAGCTCGAATAATAGGAGGCCTGCCTGGATAGCATCCAGTTCCTTTCGGTTCCATAAGAAATTGCCATTTTCATCGATGTTATGATCTACATAAGCTTTGATATACTGCTCGTACTCTTCATTGCCGCCGATCACCTCTTTCAGCTGGCGCATACTTTCGAGGAATACCCCCTGGTGATAATGCCATCTGCCATCCGGTGGAAGCTCCGAAGCATCATAAGCAGCCATCAGCGAATCACAGGCAGCTTTTCCCCATTCCAAAGGAGTAGTCAATTGTTCTGTTAATTCTTTATTAGTAGAAACCATACCAATTCCCCTTCTCTATAAAAAATTTAGCCTTTCAAACCACTCGAGCTGATCCCGTCTACAATGTAACGCTGGAAAAAGAAGAAGATGATGAATATCGGCAGAATACTGAGTGTCGACATCGCAAACATCGCTCCCCAGTTCGTTACAGAGTTAGGATCAGAGAATAATTTTAGTGCAAGCGAAACAGGATACTTTTCCGGGGTCGATAGATAAATGAGCGGTCCCATAAAATCATCCCATCTCCAATAGAACGAAAAGATCGCGGAAGTCATCATAGCCGGTACTACTAACGGTACAATGATTCGGTAAAAAATTTGGAAGTTATTACATCCATCAATTTTGGCCGCTTCATCCAGTTCCTTCGGGATGGTTTTAATGAACTGCATGATTAGGAATATGAAGAATGGAATCCCGAAAAATGTCGGCAATATCAACGGTAGATACGTATCAAGCCAGCCAAAGGTGTTGAACATAATATATTGCGGAATCATGACCATTTCGAATGGTAGCATCATTGTCAGCATCATGCTGACGAACCAGATTTTTTTACCAGCAAACTTAATTCTGGCGAACCCGTAGGCGATAACCGTGGAAGAAATAATACTGCCGACAGTAGCCAGTACCGAGATGATGGTTGAATTCCAGAAAAACGTACCAAACGTAATGCCACCGAATCCTTTCCATCCGGCCACATAGTTATCAAAATGGAACTCTTTCGGGATAAGTGAGTGAGCATCAACGAAGACACTTGAACTTTCCTTCAGTGAACTGCTGACCATCCATACGAGTGGATAGATCATAATAAGGGCAAATGTAATCATCAAAACATGCTGGATCGTTTTTTTCAGTGCTTTGTTCTTCATGAGAAACTCTCCTTTCTATTTGCTGTCTCCCTCGTAGTGGACCCAGTGTTCTGAACTTTTAAATATGAGCGCGGTGAAAATAGCGATAATGATCAGCATTACCCAGGCCATCGCAGAAGCATAACCCATATCAAAGTATTCAAATGCACGCTCGTACATATATAGAACGTACAACAAAGTGCTGTTGACTGGTCCGCCATTCGTTACGACGAAACTTGGTGTGAACGCCATAAAACCTTGAATGACCTGCATGATGGTATTGAACAAAATGACAGGAGTCAGCAGTGGAAGAGTGATAATGAAAAACTGGCGTAGAGGGCTTGCCCCATCCACACTTGATGCTTCGTAATACGTTTTAGGAATATTACGCAATCCTGCCAGGAAAATCAGCATCGACGAACCGAACTGCCAGCCGTAAAGAATGATCAATGTCCATATTGCTGTATCCGGGTCCCCAAGCCATGGATGTGTGGGCAGTCCTAACCCAGCAAGAATTGAGTTGATTGCACCTTCGTTACCGAATAACTGTCTCCACATGATGGCGATTGCAATACTTCCGCCTACTACAGACGGCAGGTATAATAATGTCCTGTACAACCCAGCCATTTCCACAATTTTATTCAGTGCCAGGGCTACCAGCAATGCAAAGACTAAGCGGAACGGCACTGCGACACCTGCATAGAAAAAGGTGACTTTCATGGAGGTCCAGAAAGTAGGATCATTCGTAAACATTCGTACATAGTTGTCCATCCCTATCCAGTTTGGAGTTCCCATCAAATCATAATCGGTGAAGGATAAATAGAGAGAATACAAAATCGGGAATAACGTCAATGCGAAAAGGCCGATCAAAAAAGGAGAAATGAACATGTAGCCAGTGAAATTCTGGTTATCTGACTTCACTTTCGGCTTTTTTTTCTGAGGCTGAAACATCCTGACCGGCTTTTTACCTTTATCCTTTGATTGTGAGGATTCCAGTGGGACAGTTTGTTTCACTTCTTTTTCAGGTAGCATAGCTCTCATCTCTTTCTGTAAAATTATTTTGCCTTAAGTCTTTGGAAGTCCAACTCACTTTTTAAAAGAAAATGGTTCTGAGCAACTAGGTTCAGAACCATTTTCGATGGAGTTTTGTTTTATCGACCTAGGATGCTGGTGGCTTTTTCCCTGAACATTTCTGCTCCTTCTTCAGGAGTGAGTTGTCCGTAAATGACCATTTCGTCTACTTCTTCAAGCGCAGCAAGTACTTCTGTTGCTTGAGGAGGGAAGTTGGAATCGATTGGGGAGCTATTTTCTGTCACCAATTCGATATATTCATAGACTTTTTTGTCGGTATCATTCAACTCGGATGATAGTTCATTCCGGATTTCCTCTTTGATTGGTACACCACGGTCAGACCCGGCAATCTTGTACACTTCAATGTTGTTTGTAAAGAAATCGATGAATCGAGCTGCTTCTTCTTTATGTTCGGAATTTTCACTGACAGACCATAGCATTGCAGGTTTCAGGTACATGCCAGTGTCGTTATTCTCACCCGGCAGAAGAGTCATTTCAATTTGCTTATCACCAGCAGCACTGTCAAGCGCTGTAGCCTGGTTGGACCATCTGAAGTCGAAAGCCGCTTCTCCTCGGACGATTAGCTCATCTTCTACACCTTTGATTGTTTGAATGGTGTCGTATCCAGGAGCAACCTCGGCTTCAACCAGCTCTTTATTTCGGGTAAAATAATCTACTAGCAATTGATCATCTTCATAACCTAAATCTGTACCATCTTCGTTGAACAATTTGTAGCCTTGCTCTCTTAAATAGTACTCAAACAAGTTCTTCGGCTCCATCAGGCGGGCACCGAAAGTACCTGTCGCTTCGTGAATCTTTGTAGAAATTTCTTCATAATCTTCCCATGTCCACTCTCCGTCAAGGTCTTCAATCCCTGCTTCACTAAGCATGTCCTTGTTATAGAAAGCAGTTAGTGCATTGGTTCCAGTCGGAATACCAAGGATCTTACCATCTTTGACACCCGATTCCATTACCGTGTCGCTTACGCCTTCAACATCAATCGTTCCATCTTCCACAAACGGTGTAAGATCAGCAAGCAATTCTTTGTCAGCATATTGGTTCAGATATTCACCGAAGTTCTGCTGCATGATATCCGGCAGGTTATTCCCTGCTGCAGATGCTGCCATCTTTTCAAAATAACCATCGAAACCTGTGAATTCCGGTTCGATTTTGATATCAGGATTTTCCTCTTCGAATTTCTTGATAATTTCCTGCGTCTGATCGTGTCGGCTTTGTGACCCCCACCATGTCATACGGAGCGTGGTCACCCCATCTTCTTCTTTCTTGTTGTCACTTTCCCCGGATGCTTCTTCGCTATCTCCGGAGCATGCTCCCAGAATAAGTATCAAACCGATAGACAGTAAAAATGCTAACCATAAACTCTTCTTTTTCATTTGTTTTAATCTCCCTCCCCTTGAAATTTGAAAGCGCTTTCGATTTCTTGTTATAAGCATAAACCTTTGAAATTTTTTAATAAATAAAATTTTCAGACATTAATGTATAAAAAACAGACATACCTCAGAAATTCGACAAAGCATCTATAGGAAAGCTCTCATATAGATACAAAATAAATAGCCTGCAGAAATAATTTCTACAAGCTATTTGTCAGTTTGCTTGTCCTTATAGTCTGACGGTGTCATACCTGTTTGTTTTTTGAAAACCTGACCAAAATAGCGGGGGTTATTCCCAAAACCAACTTTTTCTGCCACTTCAAAGACCTTAACATGGTCAGATTCTTCGATTAACTGGATCGCTTTTTTGATTCTTAAGCTTGTCAAAAAATTAGAGAAACGCTCGCCTTTCTGTTTTTTGAACAACTTCCCGAGGTAATCAGGATTCATATATAAAATATCAGCAGCGATACTGGAAAGGGATAATTCCTCATCTTCAAGGTTTTGTTCCACATATTCGATGACACGCTCCACGATATTATGGTGTGTCTGCTTCGTTCGTTCAAAGTACTGAGAGGCAATCTCTTTGGCTGCCCTTTCAATGAACTTTCTTAATTCCCTTAATGATTCCTGCTGCTGGAAGAAGATGATTTCCTGAAAATAATCATCCATTTCTTCATCTTTCGCCTGCCGGATGATCGCCAGAAATAATTCCAGACAATGGGATTTCACGAGATTGGCGTCATATTTCTTTTCTCTGACTTCACGAAAAAAATCGTCAAGATATTGCTGGACCTCATCGTCATTTCCACTTCGGATTGCAAAAATAAGATTCTCGTGGTCATATTGCATTTCCTCAAAATTGCTTTTATTTTGGATGAAATCCTGGACTGTTATAATGCTCCCTCCGGAAATATAAAACCGCTGTGTAAGACAGTTGAGCGTCTCATTATACAATTCACGCAGTTTACTAATGCTTCCAGGATTGCTGATGGCAGCGGTGAATGTAATTTTAAAGAAATCCTCAAATGTTTGCTGTACTTCTTTCAACTCAGCATTTAAGTCAGCAAAAGAACTGACCTCAGCTAAAATAATAATTTTATCACCGATTGTAGTTTCTAAAGGTATAAAGTGGTTTTCCGCCAGTTTTTCTGTAACCATTTCTTTTAATGTCAGCTGATGCTCATAATCACTTCGTTCATCAATAGCGAGTACAAGCAAACGAAATTCCTGACAAGTCGTATCAATTTCGAACAGGCGGCTATAATATTCCCAATCTTGAACATCGTATTTTTTATTAGTTATATAATCTTTCAGGAATTGCTCTTTAGCCTTTGGCATGATGGATTGCAGGTGGCTGCGCATATTTTCCAGGAAGGTCTCTTTATCTTTCTTATCATCCAGGTCAAAGACCACATCCTTTAATGCGCTTTCAATTTTCTTCTCATTACTGGGCTTTAAAAGATAATGCCTGACATTGCATACCATGACTGTTTTGGCAAACTCGAATTCATCATATCCTGACAGTACAATGAACTTGATGTCAGGATAAAGCTGATGAACTTTTTGAATCAGCTGGACACCGTTCAAGCCTGGCATTTTTATATCAGTCACGACAATATCAGGCGGATCTGCCTCTATCATTTCGAATGCCATCTGCCCATTGGAGGCCTTATGAACCAATTGTGTCCCACACCCACTCCAATCTACTATCGATGCAATACCTTCTAATATATTTATCTCATCATCTACCAGCAAAACTTTATACATACTTCTCTCACTCCGTCATTATTGGTAATAGAATGTAAATTGTCGTCCCTTCACCTACGCGACTCTTAATCGTTAACCCATATTGCTGGCCAAACATCAGTTTAATTCTCTCATTGATGTTGCTCAACCCGATTCCCGAGCTTTTGGATCTTATCTGTCCTTTGTAAATTCCTTCCAGTTTACTTTCTTCAATCCCTGGGCCGTTATCCTGGACCGTTATCTGAATATCGTCTTCATGTGCCATTATCGATACATGTATGCTGCATTCGCCTACCATTTCTTCCAGTCCATGCTGGATCGCATTTTCTACTATTGGCTGGATGGATAGCTTCGGAATTTTACTCTTCTTTAAATCGTCTTCAACAGTCAGGGAGAACTTCAGCCGCTTATCATAACGATACTGTTGAATCGTGATATAACTGTTCACAATCTCAAGTTCTTCCTCAATCGTGATCATCGGTGCTTTTTTACTGAGTATGTTACGCATCATACTTCCTAGTGCTTCCACCATCACTGATATTTTTTCCTGCTTATTTATTTTGGCTAACCAGTTGACTGACTCCAGCGTGTTATATAGGAAATGGGGGTTGATCTGTGCTTGCAGTGCTTTATATTCTGTTTCCTTGATGACCAGCTGCTTCGTATAATTTTCCTTGATCAACTCATTAATTTTGTTGAGCATCAAACGGAAATTCTCATGAAGCTGCCCGATTTCGTCATTGTAATAAACGGTAGGAACAGAATCTTCAAAGTTTCCCTGTTCTACACTTTTCATCCGTTTGGAAAGCTGTTCCAACGGCTTAGAAATATTATTGGAAGCCCTTCGGCTTAGAAGCACCGTCAAAATAATCAAGAAAAGAAATGCCAGGATCATAAATAATTTGATTGCCTGCGACTGTTTGGTGATATCTGTGAATGGCAGCAAATGATAGTAGGTCAGCTGCGAAAAATTCGAATGGTTGAAAGTCAGAAGGTAATCTTCTCCATTCAATGAAAAGTTCATGTAACCGTTTTCATTTACGCCTTCTGAAAGATCTGGCAAATCTACTTCCCCTTCGTTGGTCTGATAATAGATTTCATCTTCACTGGTAATAATAAAATTTTTATTAGAAGAAAAGTTCAACGTCCGATTGATGAATTCTTCCATATCAATCGTTATGACAAGGGTTCCTAATTCACCTAAATCCAGATTTGCTTTTCTTCGAATCAACCTCGCAGCGGATATTACATTCTCCCCCTCTAAACTTGTCCAAATATTGGTTCCTTTCGTATCCGCCAGTAATTTTTTTATCTTTTCGGTATCATTCTCAATTTCTGTGTTATAACCTGTCGTATATTTCCCCCCATACCGATCAATCACTTGCATGGAAGCGATATACCTGTAAGAAGAAACATAACCAAGCAATCGCTGAAGCAGCTTTGTTTTTGCCTGATAGACTTCAAAACTGGATTCATTGCGATTGATCGTATATAAATAATTCTGGATGATAGAGTCTGTGGCAATCTGGAACGACATATTTTCTATTTTATTCATTTCCTGATCCAGTACAGATGATGACAATTGAAGCATTTCTGCTGATTCTTCATATATTCTGTCTTCATAAAGAGACGTGAAAAAATGATAGGTAATCATACCCACCAACCCAAAAATAAACAAAATTAACAAAGAAATGGAAAATATTTTATCTTTTATTTTAAAATTGCTATAAAAAGGCTTTATATTCATGAAATATCAACTACTTTTTTGTTTTGTATTATAACACATGACAGGTGAAGCTAGAATTCCTGTTATTGGGAAGCTCCACCTGCCTCCTTCTTTTTAGTATGATAGACTTCCGTTTGTGCAGACTGCTGTTTTTTATTCATATTGATAATGAGAGTAACTATTAAAACCAATCCAGCCAGTTCCCCAAGTGAAACAGCGATCGAACCGTTGATACCATTCCAGCCAGGGAAGTACTTTACAAGCAGAAAGACACCACCAATAGCTGTTATCAGATTTACCATTTGTGCCACCAGCATCTTTTTTGTTTTACGGTTAAGCATTAGAAACCCATTTAAGAAGTCTACCCACGGAAAAACAAGTGTCTTGATGATAAAAAATTTCAAGACACTAAGTGTCGGTACTGCCAATTCTTCCTCAGCCCCCATTACTACAGTCATAAACCATATACCTGCCGGTGTGAAACTTAGCAATACAAGCAATAAAGTAGGAATGATACTTACAATGACGATGAAATTAATTACTTTCTGTTTGTCCTTGTTATAAAGCTGCAAGACTAATTGATGAGTATACATAAAGAAACTCAGTAACATTTGGGTAATACTAAATGCGAGAGCGAAGGAAGCGATTCCTATTTCAATATTATTTGTTTTGGATAGAAACACATAAATGATCGGAACAAGAATCGTTTGAAGCACAAAATAAAAGACCAGGGGGAAATAAAAGTTGATAATCTCTTTCTTTCTCAATATAGAAACCTGATTAACAAATGTATGGTTGATGATACGTTGACCTTTCCAGACACTGATCAGGCATTCAATCAGCATTCCGGTCAAAAATAAAACGGAACCCGTAATAGCTGTCACATAATCAAAGGCAACAAACAAAAAAGCCACAAGGAACATGACAAGCAAACGAATAATCACCATGATGGTAAGCCACTTTGTTTCTAACTGATTAATGATGACACCCTGATAAATACCGCGAATACCAGAAAAAATAATGACGAAAGCAATGACGAAGAAAGTGCTTGATATCGTGTTTACCATATTTTCATCAGCATTGAATAAATTCACATAAACCCAGCTTCCAATCGGGCTGAATACCATCAGCATACTGAAAACAAAAATAATACCTATAACGAAAAACATGAAGATACTCAGTTTCCTAAATGATTGCTTATCTTTAACAAGGGCAGAACTTGTCTGTCTGAACACTATAATCGGCCTTTCGATAATCCCGAACAGAGCGAATGCCACCGCATAGCTTGCAATGATGAAAGCCGCATTCTCTCCTCTGCTCAGCGTGCCATTAATAATGACATGGGTAATAGCCGTCAGGCTGGCAGAAAAACCTAAAGGAATAAAAAATCCTATCAGCTGACGATATTTCAATTCTCCATCGCGATTATTCAAAAAGACCACTTCTTTCCCTTAACTTTTTTATGTTTATTACTTAGGTTCAATCTTAATATCGAATTTAAAGATACGCTCCCTTTACTAGAAGACTCAGTTTCAAGATAGTAGGGCCCGTTACCATAATAGTAATGGGATGGTCTGGGAAACGACTCGCTTTCCTGCGGGGGACCTGGCAAGCTTCCTCGGGCTAAAGCCTTGCGGGATCTTGCCTAGCCCCTTCTCCCGCGGGAGTCTCCCCGTTTCCCTGCCCATCCAGCCAAAATTGTAATAAACGTACCCTTCAAAAGGTGTATAACTAAAACCTTTATCTTAGGGCAACTATAAAGGGCAAATCGTCTTTTTTCATTAATGATGGACCTGTCCCAAAAGGTGATTTCGAGAACTTTTATGGTAACGGGCGATGGGGAAGGTTGAGACTCCTGCGGGAAAGGATAGACTGGCAAGAACCCGCAGAGCTTTTAGCTCGAGGAAGCTTGCCGTCTTCCCCGCGGAAAGAAATGAATGCGTAATCGCCTTGGGAGACACGACACGCATAAGCAGAACATCTAAAGGGAAGTGATTTTTCTTCCCGTTGATGGACTGCTTATGGCGCGAGTGTCTAGGCGATGAAGCTGGAAAGCGAGTAGTTTCCCAGCCGCCCCTGACACTTTTATGGTAAAGAACCATAGATATCTCGATATCAAGTCTTCGACTTTTCGGCCATATAATTGAATAAGTTTATGAAAAATCAACAGCTACTTTAAACTGAGCCTTAATTTAAAAAGAAGGAGAGGGGGATCCTCTCCTTTTTTCATTTATTTCACCGTCACTGTTACAGTTGTTTCAAAAGGCAGTCCGGAATTCAACTGACCTGTAACTGACACTTCCTGTTCGCCTGTTTCTAATGTGGAAGCGAGCTTATTTCTTGAGAATTGAACTTTTAATTCCAATTCTCCATCTTCATCGTAATCCACAACAGGATTCTTTTTCTGGTTCTTAAGTGGTTCCAATTCGCCATTAAGACGAACAGAGTCTATTTTGATATCTCTTAAGTTAAAGCCTTCTTGCAATTTAATATAAACGGCAGCTTTCGGTCCTCCTGTTTCGTTCTGTCCTTTATGCTTGTTAATGACTGGCGGAGTAATGTCAGCTTGCGCATTCACCTGAAATTGCAGGAAATCACCTAAAATGATATTGCCTTCTTCATCTCTATCAAAAGGCAGCTCCGGCTGCAGACTGGCAAAGTTTTCATCTGTCAAAACAACTCCGGATGAATTCTTACTTACTGTGCCATCAAAAAAGAAATTATCGGCTGAAACAGCATCCTCTGGATAGCTGTCTGTGACATCATAATCCTTTTGGTAAGAGATGAAACCGTCGATGGTGAAGTCTTCTTCAATATTGGCGTAAGTGGAAAAATCGATGTTACCTCCTGCATTGTTGAAGGAAGTATTATTTTCAGCAATAACACCTGGGTTACTGTTACTGCTGAAGCCTACTGCACCATTTTCAAATGCTAGACTGTCCTTGATGGTATGAGGGACATGGACGCCTTCCCCGCCAAGCTTAAAGCCGTTCTTATCACCATCACCTTCTGTGCCATCAGTCAAGTAACCATTGGAATAGGCGATACTGTCTTCTATTAAAACGGGGCCAATTGCACCGGTACCGACTTTCGTATACAAATCCCAGCCATCATCAATGTTATGGTGGGCGATACAGCCGCGGAAGACATTGTTATCGCCTGAGGTCAGTTTGGCGGCAAAACCATCCGCGTTGTTGTCAGATGGGTCACGGTTGTCGAACGATTCACTATTCAAAATCAAGTTATCGGAAGGCCATTCTTCCCTCGGTGCTTCCCCATCCGTCCGGCTGATCTGCAGCCCGGTGTCACCATTTTCATAGAACCTGCTTGCTTCTACAATGTTATGACTGCCACCGATAGTGAAACCTTTCGTATTCCCTGCCGAGCGGGCAAAGTCGATACCCTTCACATGCCAGTAGTCACCACTTAGGACGACCCCTTCCGATCGCTTATCGAAATCAACGACAGGTGTCGCTCCTTCTTCTGCAACCAGGTACTTCATCGCATCTGCGGTACCATCATTGTATTTGGCGATTTCCAATTTGGAATGACGAACATAATCGCCATCTGCAAGAATGATTTTTTGACCAGGTAAGACATATTCTACAGCGGTATCAAGGTCAAGCGGATTTTCAGTTGACCCATCCCCGCCACTTGTCCCTTCAGGCGTTACATGAATGTCGCCTGTTTCGTTGAATGTCTTCATGGAAACTGTGAAGTTCTTGACTTGTTTGTCGTAGGAAGTCAAAAACTGAGTATCATCCGGTAAGAAAGTGATGCTGAAGTTCGTATCTTCGTTTTTCGGAAGATCAGCAGCTATAGCAGATAATTCTCCCTTTGAAACTTGTTGGTCCTGGGCAATTACTTCCTGTCCCTGCTTGATCGTTGCTACACCATCTACATTCGACTTCAATAGCAATTCATAATCAGTTTCGGACGATTTATCACGGGAAACAATTTCAAATCCAGGTTCAACAGGCTCTTCAGGGGGCTCCACCCTTGGTGCGTCTGTCGCTTGGGCAGAGACATTGAAATCAATGTTGCTTACTTCAATATCAGCTAAACGCGCCGTATAGAAGCCGACATAAATCTTTGAATCCTGGACATTCAAAATTTCCGGTTCGAAGAAAATCGCTTCTTGGCCATCATTCAATTGAGCAGTAAAACCGCTGTTCGTTTTTGACAGCGTAAGTCGGTAGTCCTGGACAGGGTATGTGTTCGATGTCTCAGGCTTTTCATCTTTCAGCATTTGTTTTTGTATGCCTTCACTTCCCGCTCCATCAGAGGATTCCACCCCTGTACGAACAAATAGCTGTGTACCGTTCTTTTCTTGTGTGCCACCGCTGAAACCACCGACAGCAGCGATGTTAGAAGCGAATACACTGTCATCGTCATTCGTACCGATAGCGTCACGCGCCATAATGCCAAACGATTCCTGACCATCATGATTCGGGGTTTTGGCATATTCATTAACTTTGATATCTGCAGTCAATTCAAAGTTATCTTGCTCTGCATCTATTTCGGTGTAATAGAAAGTGATGCCATCATGGTCACCGGTTATTTTTCCTGCTCCTGCTGGCTTAGCTACAATGTTGATGCTGCCGTCACCCAGAAAATCTACGTAGTTCGTATCACTGCCAGAGGATTGTCCGAATTGGATCGTTTTCCATTCCGGCTCGCTATGTTCTCGTACAGTCACATCAAAAGTAATCGATGAAATCGAGTCGTCATTAGGGTTGACTTCGACCGGATAGACACCCGCCTGTGAACCATCAAAACTGGAGGTATCTAGTTCATATGCTGATTCATCCAATAATTCTTCCTCGCCATTATCATATACTTTTGCAATGGCGACTCCAGCGGAATCAAAGTCTTCTCCTACCTGATAGGTAGTTTTCGGATATTCAGCAAGCTGAATGCCTTGCAGCTCTTTTTCTTTGACATTTACCGTAAAAGTAGCTTCCTGGCCTTTATACGATACGGCCACTTCTTTATCACCAGTAGTATTGGTATCCAGTTCACTTACTTCGAATTGGTCTTTCATCAATCGCTCGGAATATCCGTCGCTGTATTCAGCTTGCACCACGATGCCGTCCAAGTCCAGCTCATCCCCGAGGAAGTACTGGGTCTTAGCTGGTAGCTGAGTAATTTCCAGCTTCTCCATCGCTGCATTTTCCACTTTTACCTCGAAGGACGTGGATATATCAGGGTTGGCAATCGATTGAATAGTGACTTCAAATGTCCCGGCATTATCAAATTGGTAGCCATCCTCTTCCACTTCTTCACCATCAATTACAAACGAATACTGCTCTTCATCCAGTTCTATCACCTGGTAGCCGTTATCATAGTCACCCAATACCACAAGGCCTTCCGGATCAAATTCGTCTTTAGGGTAATAAGCAGTTTTAGCGGGGTAGTATTTAATCTCCATGCCTGTCAGCTGCAGTTCACGGATAGTAAGATCCAGAGGAGTTTCCGCCCCGTTATAACTGACCATAACAGTATTGGTTCCGGCCTGACTGCTATCGAACCCGTTGACAATATAATCATCTTCTGCCAATACTTCTTCACTGCCATCCCCATAAATTGCAGTAACTTCCAAACCGGACAAGTCAAGCGACTCATCGACAAGGTATTCTGTCTTCATGTCCTGAGCATTCACGTTTAATTCCTTTACGACTTTATTAGCGACATCAAGGGACGTATCACTGAAAGTAACCGTACCGTTACGCGCTACATAGAAGCCGACATAAATATCTTCACTAAACGCCCCATCCAATGAAAATACCTCGCTTTCTCCATTGGACGTCACGACAAAAGTATCGCCGGACTTCCTGATGGATAGCTCATAGGTCTCCCCTGTCGCCGGAGGGACATTTTCAGAAAAAGCATCAAGCTTTTCAATCCCTCCCTGGCTGTAAAACCCTCTCATGGCATCATCCAAAGCGCCTACCGCCACGTAATTGGCAGCATGTTTGCCACTGTCTCCATCTTCCCCTACGGCATCTTTCAGCATCAGTCCAAATGAACGCTGGCCGTCCGGACTGTAGGCATCTGCGCTTGCTGTGGTATGAATTTCAAAATTCGCATCAGCTGGAAGCTTTGTAAAGTAATAGGATAGTCCTTCTTCACTGCTGGCTATCTTCCCTCCTGCAGCATCTATTGTTACAGATCCATCGTCATGGATAGTCGGAGGAGGGTTCTTATCCGAGCCTGTATTAGATCCAAAGGCAGCGAACTCCCATCCGGATAAATCCGTGTCGCCTGTTTCTGCAAATACCGCCAAATTCATACTGGTAAATACCATTAGAAAAACGGACATGACTGTAAGTATTTTCTTGAAGCGGTTTTTCATCGATTCAACTCCTTATTTTCTTTTTTAAGTATCAAAATGAACAAGTGTCGTTTAGCCCTCCCTTCACAAAAATATATTGTCTCACGGCGACTGCCGTGTTAAGACCTAAGTCAGGATTAGAAAACGGTTGCAAAAATGCCAACGTTGTTATTTATATGCAGAAAAAATCTCTCGCCGGTTACTCTCAATATAGTCCTTTGCTTCAAGCATCTGATGTTCCTCAGCCGCCTCCATGACAATTTGTACTTGGGGCTTATATTGCTCCAGCAGCTCCATATACAATGAATAGTTTAAATCACCCTGTCCTGGAACTACAGTCTGGATATTTCCCTCTGAATCTATCATCCTGTCTTTTGCATGGCAGGCGACAATCCGATTTCCTAAAAGATTAAAAGCCTCCTTGATCACTTCATCCTGGTCGGAAAAATTACTCGCTGTCATCAAGTTCCCTGGGTCCAAAACCACACCAATGTTAGACGAAGGAATTTCCTCCATCATTCGCTGCAAGGATTCCGCTGTTCCTATCAAGTGTTCATTAGCAGGCTCAATTCCGAGGATTACCCCCCACTTTTCCGCTTCCTCTACAAGTTCTTCCAGTGATTCCTTCAAGATCTTCCAATCCTCTTCCGTTTCATCTCCTGTCACTTTTCCTACCTCGGCAGCTACGATCGGCGCTCTGAAAAACCTCGCATGACGGATGAGTTCCTTAAAACGTTCGATGTTCTCCCTACGAATGTCCTCGTCACGATGATAGAAATGCAAATAACAAGCTAAAACCGAAATGGAAACTCCCTGTTTCCGAAATTCCGAAGCTATATCAAGGGCGAGGCCGGGACTCAATTTTCCTGGCTTCGTAAAATCGTAGTCGTCAAAAGCCTTCCATAAAGCAAGTTGAACATGTGTAAACCCTTTAGCCCCGACCTTACTGGCTAATTGTTTATATGGCATCTTTCCGAATAAATGAGCAAGTACACCTACACTCATCGATCTCCCTCCTTTTTATTTCCATATGTAAAAGGCCTTATTTGGCATTGCTGTCATAAGGCCTTTGTACACTATCTGGTTACCATCTGTTTACCTCCCATTAAACCGCTGACTTCCTCAAGAGTCGGTGCCCCCTCCCAATCTCCTTTGAACTGAGTGGCCAGAGCCCCCATAACGTTCGCTCGTTTTAACGCTTCTGGAAGAAAGTGTTTCATCTCATAAAAGGCAAGTGGGTTTTCTTCATCCAGTACCCTTGATAAGAAACCAGCAGCAAAAGCATCGCCCGCACCGACAGTATCAATTACCTTATCGACTTTATACGGTGCTACGTTCACCACCTCATCCTGGAAGAAACCCAATGAACCTTCTGCACCCAGCTTCATCGCAACCACAGAAGCCCCCATATCCAAAAATGACTTTCCGTATTGTTCCTTCGTTTTTTCACCTAACAGGAATTCCGCCTCTTCGATGCCAGGCAGGAAGATATCACACAGTGGAATCAGGGAGAGCAGAACCTCTCTCGCTTGTTCATCGCTCCAAAGCTTACGGCGTAAATTAGGATCAAATGAGATGGTCATTCCCTTTTCCCTCGCCCGTTTCATCACTTCCCTGGTGAAATCAGCAGTATTCTCTCCGAGAGCCGGGGTAATTCCCGTCATATGAAGATGTCGTGCGTCATCCAGCCAGCTTGCTTCAATGTCCTCACTCGAAAGTTTGCTTGCTGCTGAATGTTTACGATAATAAAAGACATTCGGGTCCCCATATCCTTTTGACTCTTTGAAATATAGGGCAGTAGGCGCATTGTCGTCACGTTTGGCATAAGAAATATCCACGCCTTCCCCTGATAAAGTAGCGAGGATCAGATCACCAAATGGATCGGAACCCAAGCGGCTGATCCACCTAACCTTTTTCCCTAACCGTGACAGCCCGAAAGCCAGATTGGATTCAGCTCCACCAACGGATTTAGACAAAAGCGGAGTATAATTAATGGTTCCTTCCGTATAAGGCTGGAATAACACCATACTCTCTCCGATGGTCACGACATCAGCTTTCATTGTACAGTCACCCCTTCCACCTTTTCGACATACTGTCTTGCAGTATCAGTCAACTTATGATATTGGCCTTGGGCGATCCAGTCATTATTGACTAAATTCCCTCCTAACCCAACGGCAGACGCTCCATATTTGAGGACTTCCTGAATGTTATCCAGATTAACTCCGCCAGTCGCAATCATGTTGATATGGCCAAGAGGACCACGCACGTCTTTGATATAACGAACCCCTAATGAGCCGACAGGAAACACCTTTACGGCAGACGCACCAAGCTTGTTGGCCCGGACCATTTCTGACGGTGTCATGGTACCAGGCCAGACAGTCACTTCCTGCTCCCTGCAATACTCAATTACTTCCTCATCAAGGTTCGGAGAAATGATATATTCTGCCCCAGCATCGCCAGCTTGTTTTGCCATGTCAACATCCAATACCGTCCCTGCACCAATCCGAAGTTTCCCTTCAAACTTTTGTCTCAGTTCGGTAATCATTTCAAGCGCGCCTTCTGTATTCAAGGTGATTTCTAAGAACTGAATCCCACCTTCTACCAGTGCTTCAGCTGTCCGTTCTCCTGTACCACTAGGAATTCCTCTGATGATGGCGATAAGTTTTTTCTCTTCTAATTGCTGCATTAGTTCATTGTCCATTAGGAACCCACTCTTTCTATTAAAGTGTTACACCAGATTTAAAAATAGCAATTTCCCTGAAGTCATTCTTCTCATTATTAACCGGTTCACCACTTGCTACAGCGATAATATAATTAATGAAATCTCTCAATACCTTGTCAGGTGACTCCCCTTCAATCAGACTTCCCGCATTGAAATCAATCCAGTGCGGCTTATTCTGATACAGCTCGGAATTTGTAGAGATCTTCATGGTCGGAACAAAAGATCCGAAAGGTGTCCCCCGTCCGGTAGTGAATAGAACGATTTGGCAGCCGGCTGCACCGAGTGCCGTTGAAGCGACCAGATCATTCCCGGGAGAACTTAACAAGTTCAATCCTTTGGTCGATAATGTTTCCCCATATTTCAGAACATCAGTAACGACTGATGTACCTGCCTTTTGTGTGCAGCCGAGTGATTTATCCTCCAGCGTTGTGATGCCTCCGTCTTTATTGCCTGGTGAAGGATTTTCATAGATAGGCTGATCATGCTGGATGAAATATTGCTTAAAGTCGTTGATCAAAGAGACCGTTTTTTCAAAAACTTCTTCATCTCTCGCCCTTTCCATCAATATCGTTTCAGCACCGAACATCTCCGGAACTTCGGTTAAGACAGTCGTGCCTTTTTGAGCGACGAGATAGTCGGAAAACCTGCCTAGCAAGGGGTTAGCTGTAATACCGGAAAATCCGTCGGACCCTCCACACTTTAAGCCGACCTTCAGTTCCGCCAGCGGTACTTCTTCCCGTTTGTCTTCCCTGGCAGCTTCATAGATCTGATGCAAAAGTTTGACGCCTTCTTCTATTTCATTGGAAACCTCCTGAGAGAGCAGAAACTTCACGCGTTCTTCGTCATAGTCTCCTAGGGAAGCTTCGAATTCTTTGATATTATTATTCTCACATCCAAGACCCATGACCAGTATTCCACCAGCATTAGGGTGCTTTACTGCATTTGTGAGTATTGTTCTTGTATTGACATGATCGTCTCCAAGCTGTGAACAGCCGTAATTATGTTTCAAAACCTGGATATTATCAAAGGGAGCAATATCTCCCACCTCGGATTGGAATATCTTTATAATCCGTTCGGCAATGCCGTTTACACAACCGACGGTAGGAACAATCCAAAGCTCGTTTCTTACCCCCACCTCGCCATTTTTCCTTTTGAAACCCTGGAATGTACGTCCTTCGAATGGGTAAGGGTTATCTTCAAACTTCGGTTGATATTGGTATTCCTGGACACCTTCCAGATTCGTCTTTGTGTTTTCCGTATGCACCCATTCCCCTTGCTGGATAGGTGCTGTCACATGACCGATCGGGAAGCCGTATTTGATGACATGGTCACCTTTATCTAAACGTGAGAGAGCAACTTTATGACCTTTCGGAACATCACTCAGTAATTCCAGCTCGACTTGATCCATCACCAGCCTGGTGCCTTTTTTTAAATCATGCAAGGCTACCACTACGTTGTCCTTTTCGTTTATCTTAAAAAAGTCTTCCAAGTTGGTTCCTCCTAGTAAGCCTTATATTGTGAGGCTTTCGGTTTGTTCCTGAAACCCCAGATAGCGCTTTGCATTATTATAAGAAATACCTTTGACAATCGGTGCCAGCAGCTCATCATCATTTGGTACTTCTCCGCTCTCGATCCACTCGGCGATCAAATCACACATCAAGCGCCTGAAATATTCATGCCTTATATAGGATAAAAAGCTTCTCGAATCGGTAAGCATTCCGATGAATTGACTGAACACCCCAAAAGTAGCAAGCGTTTTCATTTGATTGAGCATGCCTTCTTTCGAGTCGTTGAACCACCAGGCAGTACCTAACTGGATTTTCCCTGGAGTCCCGCCTCCCTGAAAGCTGCCGGCAATTGCTGCAAGGGTAGGATTGTCTTTTGGATTTAATGAGTATAAAACTGTTTTAGGTAAGGCATCTTCTTTTTCTAAAGAATCCAGTAAATGAACGAGGGATTCAGAGATTTGCCCGTCATTGATACTGTCATATCCTGTGTCAGGGCCAAGTCGCTCAAACATTCTCGAATTGTTGTTTCTTAAGGCACTGATATGGAATTGCATCACCCAGTCCAATTCGCCATATAACTGTCCAAGGAATTTTAATGTAAACGACTTATACTTTGCTTCCTCTAATTCGTCCACCTTCTGTCCAGCTTTCGCTTTTGCGAATATCTTTGATGCCTCTTCCATAGTTGCTTCTTCATAGACGATTTGATCCAATGCGTGGTCAGAGACTCTTCCTCCGATTGAATGGAAGAAGCGTACTCTTGCATCAAGTGCTGCCAGAAAATCTTCAAAATTCTTAATAGAAATCCCTGCTGCTTCCTCCAGCTGACCTACCCAGTCACGAAAACCTGCGCGGTTCAGTTCCAGCCCTTTATCAGGACGGAAGCTCGGAAGAACGGCAGTCTCAAAATCACTTTCTTTTAATTTTTGATGGTACTCCAAACTATCAATAGGATCATCGGTCGTACATACCAGCTTTACGTTGGATTTAGTAATGAAATCTCTTACTCCAAAGCCTGGACCGTTCAACTGCTCATTCACTTTTTCCCAGATTGCTGGTGCGCTGTCCTCGTTCAATGCTTCATATACCCCGAAGTATCGCTGCAGTTCTAAATGAGTCCAGTTGTATACTGGGTTGCCTATCGTCATCGGTACGGTTTTCGCCCATGCCAGGAATTTCTCATAATCACTCGCATCCCCGGTGATATATGCCTCTTCGACTCCATTTGCACGCATCAGCCTCCACTTATAATGGTCTCCATACAACCAGACCTCTGTAATATTTTCATAGGTTTTATTTTCATAGATTTCTTTCGGACTCAAATGGCAGTGATAATCAATGATCGGCATATCTTTCGCATAATTATGATACAAGCGCTCAGCTGTTTCACTGTTTAATAAAAATGTGTCATCCATAAAATTTTTCAAAGAAAATTCCTCCGTCCTTTTATTTTTGGTTTTCGACTTGCAGGTTCAATATAGTTTCTACAGCCTTTTTCGCACCTTTTTCCCTAATCTCTTCAAAGAACTTGACAATAGTTGCAGTCATATCCGGGAGTCGCGTCAGGTCCTGCCCCCATAATTTTTCATTTTCTAATACTCGATTGACTCTTTCTTTTAAAGTTATTTGATCATCTTTATTCCAAAAATCAATGAATACATCCATAGCTTCCTGATCGTCTCTCACTTTATATTCCTTCCCATCAATTTTTCCTAAGAAATGACCTTCATGGACAGAATCAGGTTTATAATAATGGAATAAAGCGGCAAGAGAGAAGCACATGGCCGGTGGCACTTCACCGTTTGAAACTGTATAGCTGTTCAATAATGGTAAGACTCTTGTTCTGTACTTATAAACAGCGTTCAATCCCAAATCAGTCAATTGATGTTTAACGAATGGATTCTGGAATCTTTCTATGACAGATACAGCAAACGATTCTTTTTCCTTTTTGTCAGCAGACAGGTTGGGTAAAATCTCCTGATAGATTGCACGGTCTACAAACTCTGCCGCTACAGAATCCTCCATCACTTCATAAACAGTGGAAAGTCCGCTTAAGTAACCTACAGAAAAGATCATCGTATGCGGTGCATTCAGCACACTGACTTTCAAATCACGGTAAGGCTTCACATCTGACCACTTGACATGAAGACCTCCTTTTTGAAAAGGGAGCCTATCCTCTAATTCTTCTTCTGTTTCGATAACAAATAGATGGAACGGTTCGCCCACCGACATCAACATATCCTGGTAGCCAAGTTGCTGCTCCCACTCAGCGGCCGTATCCCTGGGATAACCTGGAACAATTCGGTCGACTAGTGTATCGCAAAAGTTATTATGGTCATTTACCCATGATACGAAAGCTTCGGGAAGCTCCCAATCTTCAGCAGCCCTCAGCACCAATGACCTCAAAAGCTTTCCATTTTCCTCTACCAGCTCACATGGGATAATTACCAGTCCTGCATTCGGATTTCCTGATTTACTCGTAAAACGGCGATACAATAAAGCAGTCAATTTAGCGGGGAAAGATAACGGAGAGGTATGATCAGGAAATTCTTCTTCTCTATAGGTAAGCCCGGCTTCTGTTGTATTAGAAAAAACGAATTCGATATCATCGGACTCTGCCAGGTCGAGAAAACCCTTCCAATCCTCATATGGATTCAACCCCCTGGAAATCGCTGAATTGATTTCGATCTCCTGTTTTTCCTCGCCATCCTGGATACCTTGTAAGATTGTTGTGTACAGCCCGTCCTGAACATCGAGTTTAGGGACAACTTTTCCATGAGGAGTCGGCTGGATAGCAACTACTCTTCCATTGAACAACCCTTGTTTATTTAACTGCTGGATCATCCAATCTATAAAAAGCCGAAGGAAATTTCCTTCACCAAATTGCACGATGCGCTCCGGGAGTTCTTTTTTAATCAAGTCTCTTTGCACATCCTCAATTTGCTCAATATCTTGTATAGTAGACTTATTTAATCCTTGCATTAATTCCACTCCTTAGACGAGCAATATAACAACGTTGTTATTTAAAAGTAAAAATAAAACCTCGTAATAACAACGTTGTTATTATAATTGTATGTATACTGTTTGTGTTTGTCAATGGTTTCAACTGATTTTTTCAGAAAATTAAATATAATAGATAGGTTAGCGTAGTGGTCGTTATAAAAAAGGAGGGTTTTAATTGTAGTTTCTCAGGTTACTTGGAAAAATAAAAAGGCTATCCTAATGAAGTATCGCAATAAGGCAGAACTCTATAACGACTATGATATCCAGCCGCTTAAACAAAAGTTCCGATAGGCCGGATTTTTTTGTTTTCCTCTTCCTTAACAGCGATCACTTTTTAATGCTGGAAAAGAACGAGAAGCTGGATAGAGAAAAGAAAGTTTTTATTTTTATGGATAAAAGCTAATCATACGTAAAGCAACCTTCCCAAATGGGAGGGCTGCTTTAGGTGCTACATCTATTATTCTATCTTCTCTTTACTTTTCAAAAGCAGCTAACGCCTTGCCACTTGGTTCAAAGTAGTATCCAACTGCTCCTAACACCCCGGCATTGACTCCAAGTGTCGATTTTACTATGTTTATATTTTTAGTCATGCTCGGTAGTCCCCGCTGGGCCACTGTCTTTTTGATTTCTGGCAGCAAAATTTCTGATAGATTCATGACCCCACCTCCAAATACGATGACTTCCGTATTTAGCAGATGGACCAGGCTGGTTACACCGACACCGATGGACACGGCCGCTTCTTTTAATATATCAAGGGAAAATGAGTCCCCTCCCTGAGCAGCTTTTCCCAACTTTTCAGCAGAAACTTTAGCCGGTGAAGTAAAAAAATCACTTTTTGCCCCCATTTTAAGTCTATGTTGAGCGGTTTTCGCTATAGCACTTCCTGATGCCAGATTTTCCAGACATCCGATATTGCCGCACCCGCACGCTTCCCCATTTGCATCGATCGAAATGTGCCCAAACTCCCCTGCACTTCCTCCTTCACCGGTAATCAGGCGCCCGTCACTTATAATGCCCGCTCCTATCCCTGTACTTACTGTGATATAAACGAGATTCTCTGAACCTTTTCCGGCTCCCCATATACTCTCGGCGATAGCAGCTGCATTAGCATCATTGACAATATGGACAGGCAGGGAGAATTCCTTTTCCAGCAGGCTTCCTACCGGAATGTTTTCCCACCCTAGATTGTTGGCAAAGATCACTTCTTTGTTAAGCGTATCTATTACCCCGGCGGTCGCGATGCCGATTCCCAGGATTCTGCTTTCATCCAAGTTTCTTTCATCTATAAGACGATAGATAGAGGACACCACTTGGTCATAAATTGCCTCTGGCCCCTCAGGTGCTAATGTTTCCAGTTCAACCTCAGTTAAAATACTTCCTTTTTCATCAATAAGAGCTGTAAGGATTTTCGTGCCGCCTAAATCGATTCCAATTGCTACATCTCTGCTAACTGCCATCATTTTCTCTCCTTATTTAACTAATAGAATGGAAAAAATGATCCATAATCTCTGAAGTTGCTTTCAATAGTACTTCGGGATGATGGGGATGAGGTGGTATTTCCGGAGCAATATATCCGCTATAACCATTTGTCTTAAGGGCCTCAGCCACGTTCATCCAATCAATATCCCCAGCTAATAATGGAACAAAACCATCGATATTTCCGACGGTTCCTTTAAAATCCTTAATATGAACACTCGCTAATTGATCAGAAAGCAGGTGAATCCACTGTTCTGGATACCCGGAATGAACCAGGTTCCCGATATCGAGATAAACTCCGACCAAAGGTGAGTCGATAGCTTCTATAAATCCCCTCATTTCCATTGGACTTAACAAAAACTTATTCCATACATTTTCTATACCAATGGTAACCTTCTTTTCCTCTGCTGATTCAGATAATCTCTTTATCGCTTCTATTGCCCGCTTATAGGCTGCGTCATAAGATACATCTTCTGTCACTAACCCCGGTACCACAAGGACTGTTTCTGCTCGACACTGACTGGCAATCTCCACCATCTTTTCAACGATATCTATCCCTTTTTGCCTCGTGTCTCTGTTTTCAGATGTCAACGGGCATTTCCAGAGCATTGCTGTAGAGATACTAAATATTTCAATCCCGTATTTGCTTGCTGTTTCTGTTACACGCCTTATTTCTTCTTCAGTGGTATCAAGCGTAAATATGGAGCCTTCTTTTTCTTCGACATTCAACTCCATGCCACGAAAACCCAGTTCTTTTGCGGTTCTGAATAGCTTTTCAGCGTCCCAATCTTCTGGAAAACACCAGGCATTTATTCCTTTTTTCATTCATTCAGCCCCTTTTCCCGTGCAATCTCCCTTGCTTCGATAGCTGTCTCCAGTGTTTGGATCACTTCCTTATCAGTGATGAGTGGCTGCTCTGTTCCACGAAAACAATTAATGAAATGCCTGAGCTCACGATAGAAAGGATCATTACACAAAGTTTCTTTGGACAGCATTCTTGATTTCCCTGAAGTATTCTTAAAGACAAAAGGAAGTTCATTTCTATTATCATAATGTACAAAGCCATTAGTTCCGTCTATTTCCACCCGCTGATGCAACCCGCCTTGATCGATACTTGTCCAGACCCCATTCACGGTTATCATTGGACCACCGTCCACTTTTAGATTAATTATGATGCCTTTTAACTTCTCTTCAGAAATAAGCTGACTGGAAATGATTTCAGGCTTTCCGAAATTCCAGACAATAAAATCTAAATCATGAATCACAAAATCGAGAAACAGTCCCCCGCTTTTGCTTTCATCCTTATACCATTCCTGGCCGACTAGCATCGGATAGTGAACCGACCTGGATAGTCGCACTAACTTAGGGTCACCCACGTCTTTTTCCTCCAGGACATGATGAATTTCCTGGTAAGCAGTCATGAAACGGCAAACCTGTGCGATATAAAGTACGACATTATTTTTTCGGCAAATATCAAACATTTTCTCAGCATCTTCCACAGTTAAAGCAGCCGGTTTTTCGCAAATGATGTGCTTCCCTGCTTCCGCTGCTTTCATAACCGTTTCTAAATGTAGAAAGTTGGGAAGACAGATATCAACCGCTTCAATTTCCGGATCATGTAAAACTTCGTCGATATTAGCCGTTGCTTTACAATCAACATTTTCCGCCATTATTTTTGCTCGCTCCACATCGACATCCACTATGGTCTTAATCCTGACGTCTTTCATCTTTTGATAAGCTGTTGTGTGCATCGTCGCTATATTGCCAGCTCCAATGATTGCTATGTTAAACATATCAACACAACCTTACCCATTAGTTACCGTCTGCTTTTGCTCTCCGGATTGATAGGCAGAGAGTGCCACTTCTAATGCTTTCAGGCCATCTGTTCCAGTGATTGAGGGTTTCCTGCCTTCTTTAATGGATTCTTTAAAATCGCGAATCAAGCTTTCGTCCATATCATCGCCCCAAAAATCCCAATTGACGCCTTCCTTATCACTATAGACATTGACTTTTTGATCGAAGGCATCGACGGTCAACGTACCTTCTGTACCAATGACTTCAAGCGTCACATCGCCCCATGTGGGGTAAGCATCGTTTCTGGACCAGCTGCAATCAAGCGTTGCAAACACCCCGTTTTCCAACGTCATCGTCAGGATGCCGCTATCGTCAATCTTGCCACCTGAAACGAGATTGTCATATTCGGCGTACACATCTGTCACTTCCGTGTCCATGAACCAGCGAAGCAAGTCGACAACATGGACGGTATGATCCATGACCGCTCCCCCGCCAGACAATTCCTTATCGATAAACCATCCACCGGGGTTCGTCCCACGATTCGTTCCTTTCACAGCCAATACCCTGCCTAGTTTACCAGTTTCAATCAGCTCTTTCGCTCGTTTGACAGGCGTATTGTACCGAACAGGAAAAGCGATTTGGAAGAAAACATCGTTCTTCCGGCAGCTTTCGATCATCACCTTAGCATCCTCTACCGTAGTGGCAATCGGCTTTTCGCATAGTATATTCTTTTTGGCATCTGCTGCTGCAACGACATGCTCCTTATGCTTTACATTCTCAGATGTCACGATGACTGAACTGATATCCGTTGCCAGAAGATCGTCATAACTTTCATAAAAAGTAGTTTGATAGGCCTCTGCTGCCTTCCTTCCGCGGACCGCATCTTCATCAAAGACACCAGCAAGTTCTAAATCACTATGTTTCTTTATTGCATCAGCGTAGCTGTAGGCATGCCCATGGGCAAAGCTTATGATTCCTATTTTCATCGTACATCCACCTCCATCAGTTCATTTATAGCGACAGGCTTTCCTGTATCACAGGACTGCTGGGCGGCTTTTGCAATTTTGATCGCCTGATATCCATCGTCTGCAGTGACAAGCGGTTCGTTCCCATTACTGATACAAGCGATGAAATGCTTCAATTCTTCACGATAAGGGTTCGAAGCGAGAGGGCTTTCAGGGACTTCCACACCTGCACTTCCTGCTTCTTTTTCTCTGGAAACATGCTTCAAAGGGCTGTTTTTGGCACTGTTATAATCGATAATGCCTTCTGTTCCGGCCACTTCAATTCCGGAAGAAAAGCCTTGATGTGCCCAAGTTCCTTCCAGGTGTGCCAGAACCCCGCTTTTAAAACGTAACGTGACAAGTGCATAGTCGATGCTCAGCTCATCAGCATCTTTTCTTGCAATTTTTTTAGCAAACACCCGCTCTACTTCTCCAAAACAAGAACGCAGATAGTCAAAGTCGTGCAAGAGCAAGTCCAAAATCAGACCGCCGCTTTTTGCAAAATCTCCATACCAGTTTTTCCAAGCTTTTGGAAAAGTGCCGCCTCTGGTTGTCCGCACTACTGCAGGTTTTCCTATCTTTCCTGCTTCTATAGTATCCTTAATTCGGTTGTACTCCTGGAAAAAACGGACAACATGACCGACAAACAACCTTACTTCTTGTTTGTGACAGTAATCGATCATTTCACGAGCTTCCTCGGAACTTCTGGCCAGCGGCTTTTCGCAGATGACATTCTTCACTTGGTCAGCAGCTTTCATGGCATACTCTTTATGCAAATAGGTTGGCAGACAAATATCAATAACATCAACATCTTCAAGCTGTGCCAGCGCCTCCTCGTAGGAATAGAATGGGCTTGTACCTACTTTAGCAGCCAGTTGATCAGCATGTTCCTTCCTGATATCCACAATCCCTGCGATTTCAACGTTATCCAGGCTGCTGTATGCCTCAGCATGTACAGTTCCCATCGTTCCTGCACCAAGTAATAATACCCTTATCATACTTTACCTCTCCTTTCTATTCTTTAATGGCTCCCGACATGAAGCCTTTAATGAAATACTTCTGGACAAAACTGAACATTACAGCAATCGGAAATGTCGAGATAACACTGGCAGCCATCATCTGATGCCAGTAGACAATGTTTTGTCCCGCAAAATCAGTCAATGCCAGGCTGATCGGTCTTAAGTGGGAATCAGATATGAAAATCAACGGAATCAACAAGTCATTCCAGGCCATAATGAAGGCGTAAATTCCAGCCATTGCAATTCCTGAGGCGGACAGGGGCATGACGATTTTGATGATCCCTTTCATTCGCGAACAGCCATCCATTGCTGCTGCCTGCTCCAATGTTTCTGGAACACTTTTCAAGTACCCATGAAGCAGCCAAACTGCCATTGGCAGCGTTAAAGCACAGTTCGTGATAATTACCCCAAATAAGGAGTTTAATAAGTTATAATTCTGTGCTAATTGATACAATCCAACGATTAAAACAATCGGGGAAAACATTTGTGTAACGAGCACAATGAAAAGCATGCTGTTCCTGCCGAAAAAGGAAAAACGGGAAATGCCATATGCAGCTGGAAAAGCCAGCAAAATTGTGATGATGGCAGTGGAAGAAGCAATGATTAAACTATTGAAAAAGGGAGCACTGAACTGATAGTCCCCGCCCCACACATTAACGTAGTTGCTCCACTGAGGGATTTCCGGAAACCATTCCGGCGGCCAGTTAAAAATACCCTCATAAGTCTGTAAAGAGGTGGTCAACATGATCCAAATCGGAAATAACATGATAATGAATATCCCCCATAACCCGATGTGGGTAGGGAGGTTTCTCCATTTTTTACTCAATTGGCTTCACCTCTCCTTTCTATTTAAAGTTCTTCCTGTCTCATTAATAGTCGCTTGTATAAAACTGTACAGATAGTCAGAATAATGAAGATGACTACAGCAATTGCAGCACCCATTCCTAAATCAAAAGAACCGAATGATAATTTATAAGCCTGTACGATTAGTGTCTGGGTTGCATCAACAGGACCCCCATGGGTCATTGGCCAGATGACACCGAATGAGTTGAATGTCCAAATCCCTGACATCGTAGTAGCGACCAGAATAATCGGCTTCATCATTGGCAGCGTTACGTGTATGAACTTTTGCAGTTTACTGGCACCATCCATACTGGCCGATTCATGAAGTTCCACTGGAATCGATTGGAGTCCAGCAAGGAACATCATCGCTAAAAACGGGATACCCAGCCACATATCCGTAATGGCCGTAGCGATAAACGCGGACATTTTATGACCTAGGAAAACATAAGGCTCCTGAAGGATGTTAACCTGCATCAGAATATAGTTCAGCATCCCGAACTGGCCGTCGAATATCCAGCGCCAGGTTACAGCAGCTACTACCATTGGCGTAACCCAGGGGATCATCAGCAGAATCAAATAAAAGCGTTTAAAAGCAATATCTCTGGCAAGCAATAACGCTATTCCTAAAGCGATAGCTGTCTTACCTCCGACTGATAAAGCAGTCCACGCCCCCGTCCTGCCCACGGTTTCCCAAAATGCCATGGAAGTGAACAAGTTGGCGTAATTCTCTAACCCAATAAATTGAACACCCAGATCAGGTCGGGTCATTATATTGCTGGTCAATGAAATATACAATATTCTTCCGATTGGATAAGCAACCATGATTAGCATGAATAAGATTAATGGAAGTAAATAGAAGAAAGGTGATTTTTCCGGCGATATATTGAATCGCATGCTTCTTTTCTTTACACCCATATTGGTATCACTTGCCTTGGTGTAAGAAGTAATCTTGAACACTCCTTTCCTGGCGTAAATCGAGGAGGCAGGTTCTCCACCTCCTCATTCACCTATTATTTGGGTTCAAGCTCTTGTTCTTTGATTTCTTTTGCTGCATCATCCAGTACGGTTTGAGGGTCTTCCCCATCTAATGCCCGTTGGACAGCAGTGGTAATTACATCCTGGAACGGCTCCCACACGGCAGGCATCGGCTGAGGCTCTCCATGTTCAATCATGTCAACAAAAGTCGAGAAGTAAGGATCTTCTTTAAAGAAGGGATCTTTCGCTTCCTCTGTTAACAGCGGTAGGGAACCATTACTTTTATCAAACTCTTTCTGTTCTTCAAGAGAAGTAAGAAACTCAATAAATTTCCATGATTCTTCCGGATGTTCCGTCTTAGCCGATACATAAATGGAATCGGACACCAGGATATTGGCCATCTTTTTGCCTTTTGGTAATGGAGCTGATGCATAAGGGGTATCTTCATTGTCAGGATCAACACCCATTAACGATTTTCCCCATGGTCCAATTACATACATAGCAATCTTTCCTTCTTTGAAAAGCACAGGTAAAAGTTCACGGTTATACTCCACCGGATTAGGAACTACTTTATGTTCTGTATAAAAATCAGTATAGTATTTCAAAGCTTCTACGGCTTCCGGTGAATTAATCGTTACATTTCCTTCTTCATCGAAGACTTCTCCCCCATTTTGTAAGAGATAATTGAAATATTGAGTAGTCGTGGACACATGGGCTGCTCCTGAAATTGCAAAACCATACATGCCTTCATTTTCTTCCTGCACCGTTTTTGCAGTCTCAACGAGCTCCTCCCATGTAGTCGGCGGCTCTTCAATTAAATCGGTACGATAAATCAAGGAACGTGCAGAAAAGGCACGAGGGATAGCATAAATTTCATCTTTATACTGAGAAGATTGTTGCAGTGCTTCCGGATATTCTTTAATTTTTTCAGAGGCCATATCTGTGAGAGGCAGTAAGGCTCCCATATCTGCAAATGCAGTCATCCAACGGCTTCCCCCAGCAAAAACATCTGGTGAAGATCCACCATTAAATCCTGTAACAAGTTTCTGGTAGGCATTATCCCAGCCTACAGCTTCGAGTTTCACTTTGATATCCGGGTTCTCTTCTTCGAACCTGTCAATGATATCTTGCACTCTTTCCCTAGTGTCAGGATCATCGGCACCTGGCTTTAAATAGGTGATTTCAACAGGACCATCTCCCCCAGACTCCCCTCCTGTTTGACCGGAACATGCTGCCAATATCAGCGCGATACTAAGCAATAACATCGTCAGTAATTTTTTCACCTTTTGCCATCTCCTTTATAATTTAATCATTAACCCCTTGAAATGTATGCGCTTACAACGGAACTTCAAAAATCTCCTCCAAAGCTACAGATGCTGCACCTTTTAATTGGAAATCACCTCCCAGAGTGGTCGCTTGTATTTCCAGACCATCGATGAAGATATCAAATGCAAGCTCCTTCACTTTTTCACGAAGTCTATTGATAAAATAAGAATCACTAGTGATTGGACCCCAGCCGATTAAAATTACTTCTGGGTTGAAAAGATTGACCAAGGTTACCAGTCCATTTGCCATATACTCGATAGTTTCTTCTATAACACTCAAAGCAAGTTCATCCTCATCTTGAAGCGCTTTCAAAAAATCCCCTTGTGAAACTTCCTCAAGTTTTTGATGACCATCCATCATTCTGGTAGGTGTACCTTTCTCTAGATGACCCTTAATACTTTCTTGAATGGAAGGCCAGTTCACATAATTCTCTAAGCAGCCTCTGTTTCCGCATTCGCAAAGAATGCCATTATTATCAATTGTAATGTGACCAAACTCCCCAGCTCCCCCGTGTGACCCACGGAAAATCTGATCCTCGATCACAATTCCAGAACCTATCCCGTCACCCATCTGGATATAAATCAAATTTCTTTTAGCACCATAATGGCCGTATTTGTTTTCTGCAAGTGCTATGGAATTAGCATCATTATCAATCCAGGCTTTTAATCTGAACCGCTCTTCCACCATTTCTTTTAACGCAATATTTTCCAGATGCATCTTAGCATTGTTACGGATGATCCCTTTTTTAGCGTCTATGATTCCTGGAGTGATAATCGAAACACCAAGGCACAAGGACAAATCTTCACACGAATCAAGATAATCACCGATTCTGTCAAGCGTATAACCGATGACATCCGGATGAGATTGAAAATCATCAGCATAAACCTCTTTATCTTTCACATCTGCTTCCATGTTTAATTTTCCAATTATAATAGAAGAATTAGTAATAGAAACCCCAAGTATAAATTTACTATCGGGAGCAAATTGAAGATATACCGGCTTTCTTCCACCACTCGATTCTCCTACCCCTCCTACTGTTACCATCCCTTCTTCAAGCAGCTCATTTACTGCGGAGGTGACCGTCGTAGGACTTAACTTGTTCTGCTTCGCTATTTCGCTTCTTGATATAGGACCGCGTTCACGAATAGTTTTCAAAATGATATATTGATTGATTTCTTGCATCAGCTTCAAGCCGCCAGTTTTTTTCATTGTCCCCTCCTGTCCTCCCTTTTTTGCTTTAATACATTCAAACTTACTTTTTCCAGTGACTTTATTAAGTTATGGTTATACTATAACACTCCTTCTCTTGAAAATAAATAAAATTTTTAGAATTTTTTAAATAGTAAATAATAGAAAACTGTATTGCTCACTAGAAGTTCAAAACCCCAGTTCCTCCAAATTCTGGAGGACCTGGGGTTTAAAAACTATTAACTTTATACCCAGCGGGTAGTCAGGACTTTTTTGCGTGTATAGAATTCAAGACCGTCTTTTCCGTTAGCATGAAGATCGCCGTAGAAAGAGTCTTTCCAGCCGGAGAATGGAAAGAAAGCCATTGGAGCTGGCACACCGATGTTGACACCAAGCATACCTGCATCGATTGTTTCGCGGAATTGACGTACACTTCCTCCATCTCTTGTAAAGATACAAGCACCATTGGCGAAGCGGGATTGGTTGGTCAGTGACACGGCTTCATTTAGGTCTTTTACGCGGGCAATGGACAATACTGGAGCAAAGATTTCATCCTGCCAGATTTTCATCTCTGTCGTTACGCTGTCAAAAATGGTTGGCCCTACAAAATAGCCTTCTCTTTTAGTATCTTCATCATTACGGCCATCACGAACGAGTTTGGCTCCTTCTTTCTCACCAGCTTCAATATAGTTAAGGGTACGTTCCTTATGGTTTTCCCTGATTACTGGTCCGAGGAAGACTCCTTCATCCAAACCGTTTCCGATGGTTATTTCATTAGCTTTATCAGTTAGCAGCTCAATGAACTCATCGGCAACCGAATCTTCAACCGCTACCACTGATGCTGCCATGCATCGTTCACCCGCAGACCCGAAAGCAGCGTTCAGGATTTGGGTAGTGGCATTATCGATATTCGCATCCTTCAAGACAATAGAGTGGTTTTTAGCTCCCGCAAGCGCCTGTACGCGCTTTAAGTTTTCTGTGCCGCGTTTGTATACATATTCTGCAACGGGCTGAGATCCGACAAATGAAATTGCTGCAATATCTTTATGGTCAAGCAGTCCATTAACCACATCATGGGCTCCATGTACAATATTGAACACACCTTTTGGCAGTCCCGCTTCTTCCAAGAGCTCTGCGAGACGATTGGCAAGGAGTGGCGTGCGCTCGGACGGTTTCAGCACGAATGTATTACCAGTAACAATCGCCATTGGGAACATCCAGGCAGGTACCATCATCGGGAAGTTGAATGGTGTGATTCCACCGATTACTCCGATTGGATAACGGTATACCCCTGACTCAAGGCCTGCTGCAATCGATGGAAGTTGTTCTCCCATCATCAAGGATGGAGCACCAGCAGCGAATTCAACATTTTCAATTCCACGCTGAACTTCTCCATAAGCTTCTTTGAAGCTTTTTCCATTTTCAATTGTTACGATTTTCGCCAGCTCATCCCAATTATCAACAAGTAACTGTTGAAACTTGAACATAATGCGTGCCCGTTTAGGAACGGGTACTTCCTTCCATTCTTGAAAAGCTTCATCAGCGATTTTCACTGCATCCTCCACATCATTAACAGAAGAAATGGGAACATGGGCAATGACTTCTCCTGTTGCTGGATTGTAAACAGGTTCTGTTTGATCAGATTTCGCGTCTACCCATTCGCCGCCGATATAGTTTTGAAGTGTTTTTACTTGTGTTTGTGTCATAATAAAATTCCTCCTAAAATGTTTTTAAAAAATAGAATACAAGAATACTGCAAAGAACATGACAATTAATGGAACAACTACACTTAACATAAAGATAGGTTTATAGGCTCTTTTATGAGTTTCTCCACAAATCGCCCGTACAGTAGTTACTACATAACCGTTATGAGGCAATGAATCAATCCCCCCTGACGCCAGTGCTGATACTCGGTGCATGGCACCGGGGTCCAGCCCCTGACTCATATAGATTGGGGCAAGGATCGGCAAAGCGATTCCTAATCCACCAGAGGCTGATCCAGTTATCCCACAAACTACTGTCACCCCTACAGCCAGTCCGAGCAATGGCGGCCCAGGCATGTTGACCAGTCCATCCACTACACTATCAAAAGCTGATACTTGTGCAGCGACACTTCCAAAACCGACAACAGCACAAGTATTGGCAAGTGCCACTAATGCATTTTGTGTTCCGATAGCAAGTGATCCCCAAAACTCGGTCAAAAAGCGATACATAGATACACAAGCCAGGGCAATACCTGTAGTCAAAGCAATTAACAAGGCTGTAGTAGGATTCATGAATTGTCCGAGTACATTTAAAAGTACGATGACTAATACAAGCGGTAAAACAGCAACGATTACATTCGGTAATCCATTAGTTTTTTCTGGTTCTGATTGATAGTCACTTTCCAACTCTCCCGCCTCCACGGCAGAAGCTGTTTCATTTATTGCTGCTGCAGAAGCAGATGGAAGCATGAAAGATTCCCCATTAGCTGAGGCTTTCCTTACCATCCTTCCAAGCCACAAACCTCCACTTACCATGACAAGCAATGCACTTAAAACACCGATAAACCCGCCAGCAGTGGGTGTTGTCTCAAAAAACTCTGTCGGTATGATATTTTGAATTTCTGGCGAACCTGGTGCAGTCATCGTAAAGGAGATCGAACCGAAAACTAATGCAGCAGGAATGAAGCGATGCGGCAGATTAGCTGCACGGAATAATGAAACAGCTATCGGGTAGACCGCAAAACCTACAACAAACAAACTGACACCGCCATAGGTCATAATAGCCGCTGCTGCCACCACAGCGAATACTGCGCGTTTAGCCCCGAAGGTATTTTTTATCCATTGCGCAATGCTTTCTGCGGACTTTGTTTCCTGCATGATCTTTCCAAAAATTGCACCCAGTAAAAATACTAAAAACCAGGCTGCGAAATAACCAGTAAATCCATTCATATAGTCCTCTTTAAGTGCGGTTTCTAAATCCAGTCCACCGGTAACCGCTATTAAAACAGAACTGATTAGGGCGGCAATAATGATGTTGACGCCTTTCATCGTAAGGTAGATCAATAATGCAAGCGATGCAATTAGCCCAAGTAAACCGATTACGTCCATGTCTCCCTCCTCCTATATCCGGTTAGCCTACGTTGCTTTCTGCAGAGAAATTATACTCATAGCAAGCGTTATATAGTTCTTCGATTTCTGATTGGGTTGGTACTCTTGGGTTATTGGCTGGGCTGCCACTAGCTAATGCATCAGAAGCCATCTTGTTGATAGCGGTTTCAAATTGTTCCTTATTAATACCCCAGCCACTTAAGTTAGGGATCTTTAAATCCATACATAACTTTTTCACTGAGTTAACAGCTAAATCCGCAGCTACCTCATCCGACAGGTCATCTGATTCAGGAGAGAAAATCCTTCCCAAATCAGCAAGACGTTTTACAGCATATTCTCTGCTGTACTCCAGTATGGCCGGTAGCAGCATCGCATTTGAATACCCATGTGGAACATGGAACAAAGCGCCGATTGGGCGTGACATGCCGTGCACTAAACAAACAGACGAGTTGGAAAAAGCAATGCCTGCCTGCAAGGACCCTAACGCCATACATTCTCTTGCCTCCAGGTTTTCTCCGTTTTGATATGCAGTATTAATGTTTTCTACAATTAACTTCATTGCAGAAAGCGCCATCGAATCAGTCATTGGATGGGACCGTTTTGAAATAAAAGCCTCAACCGCATGACTAAGAGCATCAATTCCAGTTGCTGCTGTTACGTGCTGTGGCGACGAAATTGTCAGTAACGGATCAACAATAGCGACATCCGGCATAAATGCTGGCTGCTTAATCATCATCTTCACATCATTGCTCGTGTTGGTAATGATGGTAACATCTGTTGCTTCCGACCCTGTACCCGCCGTTGTCGGAAGAGCAATATGAGGAACCGGTTTTTTGTCCGCTATTTTATTACCGCCCATATAGTCCCCTATATAACCTCCGTTAGTTACTAATATAGCAATTGCCTTGGCAGTATCAATACAGCTTCCACCACCAATTGAAATCACAACATCACATTTTTCCTTTTCGAACAATTCCAGAGCCTCTTGAACATAAATATCTGTCGGTTCTGACTCAACCCCTAAGTAGACAGCGCTTTCAATTCCTGCCTGAGTTAGGTAATCACGTCCTTCACTAATGTAACCTAACTTTTCCATGATTTTATCACTAACTATAAGTGCCTTATTTCCTCTTTCAGCTGCTTCTTTTCCCAGTGCTTCAAACGAATTGCGCCCATAATTAATGGTACTTGGCATTCGAAAGACAGCATAATCCTCCATTTAACTCACACCCTTTTTTTAGTCTTCATCCTTACTAATGCAAAAAGCGTGCCAAGTTAATAATGCTGCTATACTGACAATTTCGAAATTTTGATGTAGCGTAACCACTACAGTTTGCTGTGTTTTATCTACACTACAGTTTGTTTATTTGATACTTTTTTATCTTTTGATACAAGGTTGTTCGATGAATTCCTAATTGCTCTGCTGCCTTCGATTTATTTCCACCTGTATTTCTCAATGCATCGCAAATTAGCTCTCTTTCTTTTTCATCCCCGATTGTTTTTGCCTGATGGATTAAGGTGATGGAATTATCGGGTAATTCTTCTGGTTTTTCCTTGCCCATAATATCCACAGGCAAATGATGTACACCTATTATACTGTCATCCACCAGAACGATTAGTTTTTCAAGAGTATTGATCAGCTCTCTGATATTCCCTGGCCAAGTGTATTTCATAAACAAAGCCAACGCTTCTGAAGTCATGACTTTTTTGGGCTGTTGATACCTCTTACATAAGCTATTAATATAGTAGGATACTAACTTAGGAATATCTTCTGTTCGATCGCGTAGTGGAGGGATTGGGATCTCAATAATATTGAGACGATAATAGAGATCCTCACGAAAGTCGCCCGCTTCCACCATTTTCTGGAGGTTTCGGTTTGTTGCAGCTATTATTCTAGCGTTAATCTCATATTCATGGGCACCTCCAACACGATCCACCCTTTTCTCCTGCAGAACCCGCAATAATTTAGCCTGCATCATTAATGGCATTTCACCAATTTCATCTAAAAATATCGTCCCATTCTCAGCTAATTCAAACTTTCCTGGTTTCCCGCCTTTCCTTGCTCCAGTAAATGCACCTTCCTCATAACCAAATAATTCGGACTCAAATAAATGCTCAGGTATGGCGCCACAATTCACACTAATAAACGGTCCAGATGAACAAGCACTTAAATGATGTATTCCTCTCGCGTACATTTCCTTTCCTGTCCCGCTTTCTCCGGTAATTAATACAGTGGCATCAGTTTTAGCTACTTTCCTGGCCAATCTCTTCCTATTAGATGTACTTTCACTATCACCAATGATTTGATCGAGCGTCATGGTATGCTTCTCCTGCCTCTTAGTTGTACAGGACTGTGGTACTGGCGATTGAATTTGCCGGTTATTCTCTTGCAAGCGTTCGTAGATGCGGTAAACTTCTGTCACTCCTTCGAAGATTAAAATCCCTATGGCACCCACAACTTTATCATTTTTCCAGATAGGGATTCGATGGACAATCATCGCCTGCCCCTGAATATACTGGATAACCCCCCGCTCAGGCATCCCCGTTTTCAATGTATCTGGCAATTTGGTATTATCGATTACTTCTTCTACATGGCGTCCAATAGCACTTTCAGGAGAGATTCCGGTAAAGCGGCTATAAGCATCATTAAATTCCCGTACAATGCCATGTTCATCTACTACCGCTACACCTTCGTAGGCACTCTCTAAAATTTCATTTAAAATTTCTGCAGAATGTTCCTTTTGATTCATATCTTTCATATAAGTGTGAAGACACTTCAAAATATGATTAGTCGTTAATAAACCAATCAGACGCCGATCATCATCAACCACTGCGAAGTTCCTATGGTTAAGGGAGAGTACATCCATTAATGAGGCATCAATATGAACAATAGAATAATCATCTTGAGTTACATAGTTTGATACAGAGGCTTCTGACTGGCGATCAAGTAAGGCCTCCATCATTATTTTGGGGGATATTAATCCAGTCGGTTTTAATTTCTGATCTACAATGGGGAGAAATTGCAGCTCGTTATCCATAAGAAGCTTTGCAGCTTTTCGGACGGATGTATTATCAAAAATAAATTGGGGCGAAACCATCCATTTTTTTATACTTAGCAAATTCTCTTTCCCATAATCTTTTTTGTCCTTGTGCATGAAATCCTGAACCACTTTCTTCACCACCGAGTTTTGTTGTAGTTGTTTAACTTTTATATTAACAAATTATAAGTTATTAAGTTTTCCAACTTCACAAGGTAAATATTATCAACCCTGATTCTTGCATAACTACATCTTTACATTAAATGAGTAAAGCTATGTTCGTATATAGAGGTTTAAATTTATGACGCTGCTCCCCGATTTACAGTAACCTCCCTGTCGGGAAATAAGCATGTAAAAATTCCTCCTATACCAAATCAGATAAAAAGCGAGCAGACGCTAATCTGCTCGCTTCCTTATTAACGTATCGTTTCCAACAAACCATACGCTTCTTCTTTAGTCTTCACATGCAATAAATCTTCGCGGAATTTCTCATCCATCAAACGACGAGACAACATCTGCAAGATTTTCAAATGATCATCGCCCTGACGTTCCTTTGGTACAGCAATCATGAAAATGAGCTTCGCAGCGGTTCCGTCCATGCTGTTCCAGTCGACACCGTCACGCTTAATGCCAAACACGACGGCCGGCGTTTTAACAGCGGAAGACTTTCCATGGGGAATGGCGATGTTCATGCCCAGTCCTGTGCTGCTTTCCTGCTCGCGGTTCAAAATTGCTTGTTTGAATTCCGTTTTGGAATCAAGGACACCTTCTGTATCTAATGTCTGAATCAATTCATCAATCACATCATCCCGTGAAGAGCCTTCCAAATCAATATTGATCAATTCAGGCGTGGTAATATCCGTCAATTTATTGATTTCTTTTGGCTGTTCCACCGGCTCTGGTTCTGTCTCAGTAGTCTCTTCCGCAGGCTGATCGGCAACCTCTGCTTCTCCTGCTAGTACTCCTGCTACTGCAACATCCTTTTTTAGAAAGTTAACGAGGAATGCGGTGACAACTACACCAACTGCGATTGCAATAAAAAACATCAATACGTTATCTACTGCACCGAGCACAGCCACAATCGGACCGCCGTGGGCGACACGGTCCCCAACGTTACTCATCATCGCGATAACAGACCCGGTCATCGAACCGACGATGATACTCGGAATGACACGAAGCGGATCTTGTGCCGCGAAAGGAATCGCACCTTCTGTGATTCCGAATAATCCCATCGTAAACGATGCTTTACCTGTTTCACGCTCTGACTGCTGGTATTTCTTTTTGTTGATAAAAGTCGCAAGCCCCATGCCAATCGGCGGGATAGCGATAGCGGCAGCGATCGGTCCCATGATTTCATAGTTTCCTTCACCAATCATGGCAGCCCCGAATAAAAAGGCAACCTTATTAAACGGACCACCCATATCGACCGCGATCATAGCTCCAAGAATCATTGCCAGCACGATTGAACTTGTGCCCTGCATACCTTCGAGCCATCCGGTAAGTCCTTCGAACACACTTGCTACCGGTGCACCAATGACGAAGATGAACAATAAACCGACAACCAACGAACCGATGATCGGAATAAAAATAATCGGCATGACCGGCTGGATAGCCTGTGGTACTTTAAGTTTCTTGATAGCCAATACAACATAACCTGCAAGGAAACCAGCTATGATACCACCGATGAATCCAGCTCCTGCTTCACTTCCGTAAAAACTTCCGTTGGCAGCAATATAACCACCGATGATACCAGGTGCTAAACCTGGACGGTCCGCGATACTGACAGCAATGAACCCTGCTAAAATCGGTACCATGAACGTGAATGATGCGCCGCCCAATGCTTCAATCTGTTTCCAGAAAGAATCTTCCGGAATGACGATGCCACCAGGTGTCTGCTCGCCTCCAAGCGCTAATGCGAGCGCTATCAACAGACCACCTACAACGATGAACGGGATCATGTAAGAGACACCATTCATCAAGTGACGATAAACCGGGTTTTCTTTTTCTTTCTTTTGATTTTTCGCTTCTGCGACAGAAGCCATCCCCGCCTTGTAAACGGATACATCCCCGTCCTGGATTCGCTTGATCAATTCTTTCGGCTGGCGGATACCTTCCTGAACTCCAACGACGATAAGTTTTTTTCCAATGAAACGCTCCTTGGAAACTTCTTTGTCACTGGCAATGATGATGCCATCCGCTTCCTCAATATCTTTATCGGTCAACGCATTTTCCACACCAATCGAACCCTGTGTCTCAACCTTGATATCGACGCCCATTTCTTCGCCTACTTTTTGTAAATTTTCAGCAGCCATATACGTATGAGCGATTCCGACCGGACACGCAGTTACAGCTAGTATTTTCATGTCGTTTCCCCCTCACTTATTTGTTGTAACTATAGAATACGACATTTTTCGCCATAAAAAATAATTCATTTTTACCGGAGCTGTGGTAAAAATGAATTATTTAGAAAAAGACTCTAGAATATCGATCACTTCTCTTGCGCTCCACGCTTTTATCAACTGCTGAAGAAGTTCCGGACTTTCACTTAGGCTGGAAATTGCCTGGATAAGCGGTTTGGTCATATGCTGGTCATTTTTTGCAATCGCCAAAAGAAACACAACAGACACATGTTCCGTTCCCCATTCTAAAGGTTCCTTCAATACCGCCATGGCGACAGTAGACCGGTGGACTTCCTCCGAATGTGCATGGGGAATAGCGATTCCGCCTCCAATCGACGTTGCCGAAGATCGTTCTCTTGCTATAGCACTATGGGGAAAGAGTGAAGTGACCCTTCCTTTTTCCATTAAGCCATTAGCCAGTAATTCGACAACCTTAAACCGATGCTCCTCGCGAACATTAAGATGAATAAAAGCCTCATCCAATAGCCCGACTAAGCCATCCAGCCCGCGTTCAGAATGGTTTTCCTTTTCCATCGCTTGTAAAAAATCATCCAGCCGCTTTTTGTCTTGGGCTTCAAGCAGCGGAGAAACTACCAGGCTTGGAACTTTTATGTCAGTTAATGATTTTGTAGAAATTACGAGATCTACGGGCTGCTGCTTCAGCATTTCATCTACTTGCCATTGTCCCACGCTTCCGATAATGTCAAAACCTGTGTACGATTGTTCAATCTTTGCCTGAAGCAAATGGGACATGCCCACACCAAGGTCGCAAACAATCACGACCTTCTTTGTTGTATTTCTTTTTTGCTGCAGGCGCTCGACTGCTGCTTGAAAATGGAGCACTAAATAAGCTGCTTCTTCCTCAGGAAAGGAAAGCTCATATGTTTCTGCTAATTCTTCCAAGGCAAGCACAACCATGCTGAACATGTATGGATACTTTTTCTTTATATCACTTAAAAGCGGATTTTGAATCGTAAAGCCAAATTGTACCCGATTGATTGTCGGTTCCAAATGCGTATGCAGCCCATCTACCAAAGTTTGATCCGTGGTAAAATCCACGAGTGTAAGCCTCTTCATTTTTGAAATCAACTGACTCACGATTTCCGTTACCCCGGATCCCTTTTCTTTTCGTGCGTGGTGGACCCCTTTACTGCTTACGAGATGAAGTGCGAAATAAGCCTGCTCATTTTCCGGGAACTTCATCTTTAGTTCACGCTCGAGTCGTTTGATAAACCAAGTAGCAATTCCGTATTCCTCTGTTTCTTGAACGGAGGCTTTTTCTGTATCTTTCAGTTGGATGGGAGCATGCTGGGCTGTCCGTTTAATCATGACAAGCGCATGAATCAACAGGCTTTCATAGTCTCCCTCGCTCGTTAATACTGAAAAGTGATGCTGCATATCCTTCAGGAAATCCCTGACGATTTTCACCTCATAAGGAGGGAATAAGTCTAAAATGTCTTTATTATTGCCTGAGCGTGAGGAGATGAGTTCAGGGAGACGGGCTAACGCATTTCGTTTCTGCAGCTCCCCGCCCTGAATGATATGCCCCAGCCGCTGCTTTGAAATCAATTCAAGATTAAACCGCCGCAGCCAGCGTGCAATCAATGCTAAATCATTTTTAATGACGTTTTTATTCACAAAATAATTATCGGCAAGCTGTGTCAACGTAACAGCGCGATCGTTAACTAGTAAGTGGTAAGTTATTTCAAGCAGGCGATCTTCCTCCGACTTCGTTTCAGACTGATACAGGCGATCGAACAGACGGGACTTTTCATCCTGGCTGATGGAAAGGCGAACTCCTAGTCCGGGTTTACGGATCAACGAAGCAGCTGGATAGTCAGCTAGAAATGACTGCACCTCTTTTAAATCATTACGAACCGTCTTCTCGGAGCAATCCAGTGTACCTGCCAGCTCGTTCACCTGTTTATATTCATTTGAATTAAGAGCCAAAATGCGGACTAGCTCTTTTTGTCTGTCGTTCATGTCAACCACCTGCTGCCTTCATTGAAATCACCTTCATTCTACCCGATAGGTGCTGTATCGACAAATTACTTTATACGCTCACCCTGTTTTACGACAGGAACCATTATTTAGAAAGATTTGATTAAACGTTTAATCAACAAGCTTCATTGTCTCTCATACAAGCTTTACTTCTCATATAATTTTAATAGTGTCACTCTTATTTTCGAATTTGTCTCTCTTTTCTTCAAAATCGTCTCTCATACAGTAGTATGTTTCACTCATATGCTCTTATTTTCTCACAAATGCTTCATTTGTCTCTCATCCAGCCAAAATGAGCAGGAATTTACCTGCTCGCAAAACTTCCACATACGCTCCCATAAGTCATAAACTTTCCTTTACAGGATTTAGTGAATACTTCGCCATAAAACTTCCGGCAAACGAAGCCAGCACCTGCTGGAATAACATACCGACAATAACCGGCACGACAACAGGAGGAGCAAAATAAGTGATCGCGATAACCGCTCCCCCACTAATATTTCTCATTCCACTATTAAAAGTCAGAGATACGACGGAACCCTGATCTAACTTCAATAGTTTCCCGGAAAAGTAACCGATCAGATAAGCAGCGACAGCTAAACTAAACACCGTGACAGCAATCAAAAACAGCTTTGCATCTATATTTTTCAAATAAGGCGCGGCAGCCGAGCTGTTAATAGCAACTACTGCCCCAATCCCTAACTTTGTAAAAGGAGCAAGGTTCGCCTCCAGTCTTAACGTAATCTCTTTTTTTGCATAATGATTCACGAACATTCCGATTAAGGAAGGAATAACAATCATCCAAAGCAACCCTTCCATCATGTCGATAACATTCATCTCAACAGAATTCCCTACGAACACTTTTAATACAAGGGGAATGACAAATGGAGCAAGCAATGTATCTAACAGTATGATAGATAGGGTCAGCGCGACATTGCCTTTATAGATGGAAACCCAGATCAGGCTGGTGATTCCGGTCGGGATGATAAAAGAAAGCAGCAGCCCAACAGTGGTATTCATATCATTCGGAAAAAGCAACAAACCTGTTAACAGGGCAATGACCGGCATAATGATATGTAAAATAATTAGACAAACAACCAGAGAAAGCGGATGGCTAAGGGCTTTTTTCAAATCTTTGAAGTTGGACCCGAGGCTCCCTGAAAAAGTCATGAATGCAAAAATCCAGGGAACAAGAAAAACAAACTGTTCCAGGGACCCAGCAAAAAGAACACCAATTACTACGGCAGTAGGTGTCATATATGGCATGATTTTTTGCAAATAGATATTGAAAGTTTGCAGCATGATGTCCTGCTCCTTTAGGTGATAGCGCACATTATGTAAATTATTACTATCATATCATAAACAAAATTTATCATTCTTTCTGAATGACTTATTGAAAAGTATCAGCATGAATATGTTATTGCTAGTTTGTCTGTTCTCTTAATCATGTGAGTGGCAGAGTTAATCGTGCGAGTTTAGACTTTTAAATGTGCGTCTTAATCTTATCAATAAATATTTATAAAATATAAAAAAGAGCCTCGGGAAATTTCTTTCCTAAGGCCCAAAACTTCACTTAAACTCTTTTTCCAACGCCTTCACGACCTCGTCTAAAGCACTTCCCATACTTGCTTCCACCGCAGCCAGATAAGCTCCTTCCAGCACAGGCGCTTCCGCCAAATGCACATTCTCAAGCTCCAGCATTTCAATCGCTATCTCGGCATTCATTTTCGCGCTGCCAAGATCATAGAAAACAACCGTGCCCTGGGCGCTGTGCACATTCTCTATCGCACCCTGGATTTTTTCGAGGCTGGTTCCAATTTCACCGTCTTCCGTCCCACCGGCTGATTCCACAGTAACCTGCCCGACGGCCTGTTCGAGGATATCTTTGACTCCGTCGGCAACTTTTTCGCTGTGAGATATAATCACAATCCCTACATTCGCCATTGTCTACGCCCCCTCTTCCAGGCTTTCGGCCAGAGCTTCAAATATATAATAAGAAGAAACAGAGCCGGGGTCGAGGTGGCCTTTCGAGCGTTCTTTCAAGTAAGCGGCACGACCTTTTGTCGCTACGATATCTTTAGTTGCTTCCATCGATGACTTGGCGTTATCACGGATGACACTGGCATCAAAGTCATCTGCAGCTTTCATCCGCTCTACCATAGGCGACCAGACGTCAATCATTGTCTTTTCTCCTTCTTCTGCTTTGCCGCGTTGTTTGACCCCTGCCACTGCATCTTCCAACGCTTTGACAAAAGTACCAAACGTTACAGCCTCTTCGCCTTTCACTGCCATCGATATTTTCAAGAATGCCGTTCCGAACAATGGTCCCGATGCGCCTCCCACTTTTGACATCAACGTCATCGCTGCATCCTTCAAAACGTCCGCGACTTGCTCATAATCGTTGCCATCGAGCTTCTTGACGACCTCATCAAAACCTCTTGCCATGTTGATTCCATGGTCGCCGTCTCCGATTGCCTGGTCCAATTCAGACAAATAGTCTTTATTTTTCTGTATTTTTTCGTTGCTTTTCGTAAGCCAATTGATAGCTTGTTCAACTGTGAATGTCATAAGCTTACCTCCTTTTTAAACTCGCAGTGCTGGCGCATCAGACGGGCTGTCCAACAGCTCTTTCAATTCATCGTCCAAATTCAATAAAGTCACGGAGCATCCTGCCATTTCCAAGGATGTCATGTACTCGCCGACGAACGTTTTATAGGTCTTTACCCCTTTTTCCTGCAAAATCTCCTGGACCTTGCGATTGACGAGATTCAGTTCCATTTCAGGTGTCGCGCCCATTCCGTTCACCATGACGGCTATTTCTTCTGCTTCAGGCAAATCTTCCAGAATATGATTGGTCAGTTCAACAGCGATTTCATCAGCTGTCCCGAGAGTCTTACGTTCTGTTCCTGGCTCACCGTGGATGCCAATGCCTACTTCCATTTCGTCGTCGCCAAGTTCAAAACTCGGTTTACCGGATGCCGGCATGACGCATGGACTCAGAGCTACCCCCATTGACCGCACATTAGCAATCACTTTCTCAGCGGCATTTTTCACTTCCTCCAGTGAAGCGCCTGCCTCCGCTTTAGCACCGGCAATTTTATGAACAAAAACAGTACCGGCAACGCCACGGCGACCATCTACATCATCAATGGCAACATCGTCATTGACGACGACCTGTGCCACATCAATGCCTTCTGCTTCGGCAAGCTCAGCTGCCATATCGAAGTTCATGACATCTCCGGTGTAATTTTTGATGACCAATAACACCCCAGCTCCACCATCAACTGCTTTGATCGCTTCCAATACCTGATCAGGCGTCGGGGAGGTGAAAACTTCACCTGCCACGGCTGCATCGAGCATCCCCTTTCCTATGTATCCGGCATGGGCAGGCTCATGGCCGCTTCCTCCCCCGCTGACGATGCCAACTTTATTTTGAATAGGAGAATCTTTTCTTGTGACGACTGTGGTATCAGGTATCCGTTTGACTTTGCCAGGTTTAGCTGCAACAAAACCATCCAGCATTTCTGTTACGATTTGGTTCGGCTCATTCATTATTTTTTTCATCTACTAGCCCCTCCTATTAATCAGGCACCTCTTGTTATCAAAAGGTGCCTGTCATTAGTGGTTTACTTGAATTCACGCGTAGCCGCTACCGCTTTTTTCCATCCATTATAAAGTTCTTCCTGCCTGCTTTCTTCCATTTCTCCTTCAAACGTACGATCGTTCTTCCACTGCTGCTTGATTTCATTTTTATCTTTCCAATAGCCAACAGCAAGACCAGCAAGATACGCGGAACCTAAAGCTGTGGTTTCCTGCACGACCGGGCGTTCGACTGGTACTCCGAGAATGTCACTCTGGAACTGCATCAGGAAGTTATTTTTCACAGCACCACCGTCGACGCGCAATTTCTTAAGATCAAGTTCAGAGTCTGCAATCATCGCATCCAGTACGTCTTTAGTCTGGTAGGCCAATGATTCCAGTGTGGCACGGACGAAATGCTCTTTCGAAGTCCCGCGTGTCAGTCCGAATACTGCTCCTCGAGCATCGCTGTCCCAATATGGGGTACCGAGGCCGACGAATGCCGGCACAAGGTAAACGCCATCCGTAGAATCAACAGATGAAGCCAGGTTTTCCGTTTCCGGTGCACTGTCGATCAGTTTCAGCCCGTCACGCAGCCATTGAATCGCAGACCCGGCGACAAAGATACTTCCTTCCAATGCATATTCGACTTTTCCATCCAACCCCCATGCCAGGGTCGTCAACAGACCATGCTCGGACTTCACACCTTTTTCACCAGTATTCATTAGCATGAAGCAGCCTGTTCCATACGTGTTTTTCGCCATTCCTTTTTCAAAACAAGCCTGTCCGAATAACGCCGCCTGCTGGTCACCAGCGATACCGGCAATTGGAACTTCGTGACCGAAGAAATGATAATCGACAGTGTTTCCGTAAACTTCAGAAGACTGCTTCACTTCCGGCAGCATGCTTTTTGGCACGCCAAGGATATCAAGCAGTTCATCATCCCACTTCAAGTCGTAAATATTGAACATTAGCGTACGAGATGCGTTGGAATAGTCGGTGATATGAACCTTTCCGCCAGTCAGTTTGTAGACGAGCCACGTATCCATCGTACCGAATAACAAATCTCCATTGTCCGCTTTTTCACGTGCACCTTCGACGTTATCCAGAATCCATTTCACTTTTGTCCCGGAAAAGTAAGGGTCTAAGAGCAAGCCTGTTTTGTCGCGGAACAGGTCATTATGACCTTGTTCACGAAGGTCCTTACAGATTCCTTCCGTCTGACGGGACTGCCAGACGATTGCTTTATAGACCGGCTTGCCTGTGTTTTTATCCCAGACAACAGTTGTTTCACGCTGGTTCGTGATCCCGATCCCAGCAACCTGGCTCGGATCGATGTCTGTTTTTCTTAACACATCTGCTATACAGGCAAGCACGGACGTCCAGATTTCGTTGGCATCATGCTCGACCCAGCCCGGTTTCGGGAAAAACTGTTCAAATTCCTTTTGCCCGGTACCTACAATCGTTCCAGCTTCATCAAATAAAATCGCCCGTGAACTTGTCGTCCCCTGATCGATTGATAGAATATACTTTTTTTCCATATAACATCTCTCCTTTTATTAATTTACCTCTCCTATTTTCTTTTCGACACGATCAACTGCAGTCCTCTCTTCTTTCAATTCGGACATCGCAGCTGAAACGAGAATGATAGCCATGATCGCACTGAAAACCCAGAATAACGTAGAGAATTCACCTAAAAACATGGCCCGATAAAATACAGCACCATATATACCGCCAATGGCCGGACCGATGACCGGCACCCAGGCATAGCTCCAATCCGATCCGCCTTTCCCCGGGATCGGCAAGAAAGCGTGAGCAATTCGCGGTCCCAAATCACGTGCCGGGTTAATCGCATACCCAGTTGTCCCACCGAGTGACATCCCAATAGCGACAATCAACGCACCGACAATCATCGGATTCAACCCATCCGTGAAGTCGTTGGCACCAATGAACATCAATCCCATCAACAAAACGAATGTGCCGATGATTTCACTGACCAGGTTGGAAAAAGGACTGCGTACCGCAGGGTCTGTAGAAAATACCGCCAGCTTGGCACCCTGGTCCTCCGTTTCCTTCCAGTGAGGAAGGTAATTCAAAAATACGATAACGCCACCGACAAATGCACCAATCACCTGGGCGGTAATATACATCGGAACTTTTTCCCACGGAAACTCACCTACCGCAGCGAACCCAAGGGTAACCGCCGGATTGATATGCGCTCCTGAAAATTGTCCCACAGCATAAACAGCCATCGCAACGGCAAGGCCCCAGGCAATCGTAATGACCACCCACCCGGCACCTTCTGCCTTCGAATTTTTCAACACCACACCAGCAACCACTCCGCCGCCAAAAATAATCAGAATCATCGTACCTATCAGTTCGGCTAAAAACTCATGCATGTGGTTTACACTCCTTCTTCGTTGGATTTACAAGATAACAGGAACACAAAAAGACCCACACTCAGCACATGCTTTTCCCAGGGAAAAGCATGTGCTTAGCGTGAGTCTCCGTATCTCCGTCACTTCGTTAACTTGTTATCTATTAAACTAAATGATTATGTAAGCGGTGTCAATAATTTTCACGAAAAAGTTTCTGACTTGTAATCTATCATTAATAATAAAGTGGTTGAATGAAATGAAAAACACCAATGCTAATGCAGCAGGAATGTAGTGTCTCATATAAAGGCATTAATTCTCATAAACCGGCAAATTTGCCGCTCTTATTTTCGGTTTTGTCTCTCTTTTTTCCAAAAGTGTCTCTTTTATCTTTTTAACTGTCTAACATACACGCGCACTTTGCTCACAAACGCAGCGATTGTCTCTCTTATCAGCGCATAATCACTAATCAGCTGGATTGATGATTGCCAGCACCTGATGATCTTCCCACTTGCCATTTATCCGGACATTACTCTTGGCAATCCCTTCTTTATGAAATCCCGATTTCTCTAACACACGAATGGACGCTAAGTTACGCGGCATGACACCTGCTTCAATCCGATGCAGTTTCAGCTCATCGAAAGCGAATCTCACCATCAACTTCACAGCTTCTGTCGTAAAGCCTCTACCGTTATGTTTTTCATCCAGAAAATATCCTAGAAAAGCAGTTTGCAGGGAGCCTCTTAATACGGAAAATAGATTGATAGTCCCCACAAGAAAATGATCATCTTTTTTGAAAATCCCCATATAATACCCTTTGCCATGTTCAATATCTTCGGCAAACTGCTCTATCCGCTTCACCTGTGTTTCTCGTGTGTAAAAATCTTCACTCCGATCCATCGCAAATGCTTCAAAAAACGCACGATTTTCTGTCTGTAATTTCAATAGTGCATCGGTATCTTTTTCTGTAAAAGCTCTTATGTATATATTGCTGCCTCTCATTCTCTTCCTCCTCTATAAAGCAGTATATACTATTATACCATTGTACAACGACTCCCCTTTACCGGTCTTCGCATCAAAAAAATGCCCAGGCAAGGAAGACTCTCCTCACCTGGACATTTTCTTTACGCGTGCGCTTTTTCTTTTGCCAAATCCTGAGCTACCCCGATGATCCAGTCTTCCTGGCCGCCGACAGCACCCATTTCACTTATTTTCGTCAAAATATCACGAGGGTCGACGCCATACTCTTTACCAGCTCGCTCTGCGAATAACAAGAAGCTGGAGTAGACCCCGGTGTAGCCTAACGTCAGACTCAGGCGATCGATCTGGACAGGGCGGTTCATCATCGGCTTCATTACATTTTCCGCCGCGTCCATCGCTTTATATAAATCTATCGTATGTGGTATCTCCATTTTGTTCATGACGGCAACAAGCTGTTCGGTAGCCGTATTCCCTGCTCCCGCGCCCATTCCAGCCAGGCTTGTATCGATTCGGTTTGCGCCTTCTTCCAAGGCAACGATGGAATTGGCAACCCCGAGTGACAGGTTATTATGTCCATGGAACCCGATGTCCGTGCTCAAGTTTTCTTTGAAAAGCGCAATCCTTCTTCGGGTGTCATCCATTGTCAACGCCCCGGCGGAATCTACTACATAAATGGTTCCTGCTCCGTAAGATTCCATTTTTTTCGCTTCTTCAAGTAGATCTTCAGGAGTCGAACGGTGGGACATCATCAGAAAGCCAACCGTGTCCATCCCCAAATCTACCGCTTTTTTGATATGTTGTTCAGAAACGTCCGCTTCACTGCAATGCGTTGCAACCCGCACCACAGATGCCCCCCATTCTCTTGCCCGTTCGAGATGTTCGATGGTCCCGATACCAGGAAGAAGCAGCACACCTACTTTTGCATTCTTGGCATTTTTTACTGCTGTCTTAATGATATCTTCCTCTGACTCTTTTGAAAAACCATACTGTATCGAGCTTCCGCCTAACCCGTCGCCATGGGTGGCTTCAATGATATCGACGCCAGACTCATCAATCAGCTGGGTCAGTTCAGCAATTTGTTCGGTTGTATATTGATGGGAAATGGCATGCATCCCATCCCGTAATGTCACGTCATTAAAAACTACTTTTCTATTATTGCTCATTGTGCCGCTTCCTCCTTCGTCAGATGTGCCGCCATAACTTCTCCAGTTTTCACAGCCGCTGATGTAATGATATCCAGATTGCCCGCGTATTCAGGTAGAAAATCTCCATTTCCTTCCACTTCGACAGAGACCGTCACGACGTTCCCTTTTATCACCGGATCCGCTTTGAATCGGTACCCTTTTACATAACCCTGCACCGTTTGCAACATGGAATCCAGGGAATCCAAAATGTCCTCCCGGTACGCATCTGCAGATTCTGCTGTTTGTACGTGAATCGTATTTCTCATCAAGATCGGCGGCTCAGCCGGATTCAACGTTATGATCGCTTTCGACTCATCAGCCCCTCCGACTTCACGCAATGCTTTTGCGGTCGTCACCGTGAATTCATCTATGTTCTGACGCGTTCCAGGTCCGGCACTTTTACTGGCGATCGATGCGACGATTTCCGCGTAATCTACCTTCACAACATCAGAAATCGCTTTCACCATTGGGATAGTTGCCTGTCCGCCACACGTAACCATATTGACGTTATCAAGCTCAGCAATCTCTTCTTCTTTCAAATTAACCGAAGGTACTAAAAAAGGACCTACGGCTGCCGGTGTCAAATCAACCGCTTTCATTCCTAAGTTTTTTAAAATCGGCGCATTATATGCATGTGCTTTTGCTGAAGTAGCTTCATAGACGATTTCTGCTAATTTTGGTTCTTCTGCCAGCCCTTCAATCCCGTTATAAATCGGCTTCACCCCATGTTCCTTAGCCAGCGCCAACCCCTTAGAATTGCGATCGATCCCGACCATCGCGGTAAGCTCAAGCTTATCGCTCCTTAGCAATTTGTACATGAGATCCGTTCCGATATTACCGGAACCGATAATGGCACACTTAATTTTCTGATTGGACATAATCATCTCTCCCTATATTTGATTTCTTTCCTTCACAACAATAATGACAGGCATCCTCCAGGTGTTCCGTTAACAGTTTGTTGGCTTGTTGTACATTCCCCTGAGCCAGTGATTCTACGATGCTGACATGCTGGTCGATGATCTCCTGCTGCTTGGACTCTGTCACTTCACTTGTGATGTCGATCAATGTACGGAAAACTTCTTTTAGTGATGTCCATAGCTGCATCAGTGTATGGTTGTCCGTCAATTTCACCAGATAGCCATGGAAGGCCAAATCCGATTCGATGTCTCGCTGTTTTTGTTCATACGACTTCTGCATCAGATCCACAAATAAATAGAGGTTACTTTTATTCATTTCTAAAATGTCCGGATCAATCTGCTTGAGCGCATGCGTTTCCAACAGGATGCGGCTATCATAAAGGTTTTGAATATCAATGATGTCAAACCGCTTCACCACTGTCCTGCCGTTGGAATGTTTCTCCACCAGATTTTCCGCTTCCAGCTTGGCTATCGCTTCCCTGATCGGCCCGCGACTGACCTCCAGCTGTTTAGACAAAGTCGCTTCCACCAGGTGGTCCCCTTTCTCAAAGTGACCGAGAATTATCTGCTTACGTAAGTATTCGAGTACTCGATTGCTGATATTCTGCTTTTCGATCTTCATAAGTCTATCTCCTTGTGAATATTCTGAAAAGTTAACAGTTAACAAATCTTGTGTAAAAGTATAGAGGAGGAAACTGGGTTCGTCAACCTTAAAAAAGGAAAAGCGGTCGGAATGTACGCTTTTCCTTAACGGGATTGTGTATCATTTGTCTCATAAACAGGCTTTTATTCTCATATAAGGCTGACAGTGTCACTCTTATTTACGATTTTGTCTCTCATAATTTCAAAATTGTCACTCTTTCCTTCGATACCTTCTCTCATACGCCCTCTCGTGTCTCACTTACTGATAGTTTGTCTCATATAATCCGCAAAAAAGCGAGCAGATCCAAGTCTGCTCGCTTCCCTTTTATTTCTCAATATGGCCATGATTATCATGCACGATAGCAACCACTCGATCGTAATCCTCTTCGGCAATATCAGCTGTCAGCACCTGCATCGGATACTTGTCCCCATCTTCTCTTGGACTGAATACACGCTTCAACATCCCAATCATCTCATGGTTGTCATCGGGCATTTCCTCGACCCAAATATTGTCTGCCCTTAATGCCTGCAACTTCGCTCGTACGCCTTCCGCCTGATCCTCATTTTGAAAATAAGCATGGATTTTTTTCATCGGCATAATCCTCCTGTTATTCATTTACCATTTATATTCCCCCTTTTCCCCCTCCTCTAACAAATTCCATTTACTGGAGGACCCGGGGGTGTTCAGGATATCATTTATTCATGTTTTCCCATGTGCGCACAAGCCCGTCCACAATTCGGTCGACCAATTCGCGTTCCTCGTCATACTGGCTGTGGGAGAAGGGATTCCAGCTTCTCAAAAGTCCACCGACATTAACCGCTACATCTTCGGTGACCACCTTGCGATAATTTTTATTCAAGCCCCTCAGAGGATAGGCGAGGATATCGTCTTTGTCGTAAAAATTCAGCCACTCGCCTTCGACACCGGCATGATGGCGTGGCAAGTTAGGAGCGGGTACATGAATCGGCAAGCCGAACTCACTGAACCTGAGTGACCATAAAGCAAGCGGGCTGCCCATCGTATAAAAATTCGCTAACGTTTCCCCATTTTCCAATGGTGTATTTTTAATCCTCCGCCAAGTTCGTGTGCCGATATTCGACTGTTTCCGTTGCAGATCATACAGATAATTGCTTGCAATCACTGAGCCAAGGCTGTGGCTGATAACACAGAGCGGCGCTTCTGGCCCGGCCTTTTCTTCTAAGTTGCTCAAAGCCCCTGCGAGCAGCTCGTGTACTTTATCATAATTATTGTCCTCCACTGATGACGGCTGATAAGCAATTGCATCGGCTAAAAACTCAACCGTGAATCGCCGCAGCCGCTGGTAATCAAGATCAGCATCCGCGTGCACGCGTTCCCATAGCAGCTCCTGCTCGGATGCGAAAACTTTAGACCATAGTACCGGTTCAAATATCAGGGCATCTTCGCCTACTTTTTTCTGAAAACGTTTATTTATATGTTGAATAATCTCCTCTGCAAAAGTATCGCTTGGTGTTCCCGCTCCATGTAGAATCATTACCGCTATTTTCCTAGCCATGCCACGCCTCCTCCGAATACTTCTATTATTTGAATTTTAACCGATTTCCCATACATAAAATAGTCATGTAAAAAAAGAAACGCCTCCTAAAAAGACGATTCTTTTACAAATACTGAAACACATTATAAATATTGATCACCATGACAATAAAGACGGTGACCGTGAATACGATTGACACCACTTTTTCAGATATTCTATATAAAAGGCTGCTGCCAATAAAACCGCCTATAACCCCGCCAGCGATCATATAGCCAAGCATAGAAAGATCCAAATCCGTATAGCCCGATGTAAATGCCACTAAAAACAAAGCGGAGAGCTGAGAGAAAAAGATGATAAAGGTCGAGTTAATGACCGCTTCCTTGCCGTTCATCGAAAATAACAATGCCAAAACCGCAACATTCAACGGACCGCCGCCGATTCCAAGAAAAGCAGAGAGAAATCCAAGCCCCAGGCCAGCAAGCAGGATTGCCAGCGAGTTTTTTAGCACATAACTTTTGAAAAAATGGCTCCATCTAAAATAAATGAGGATAAGCATTAAAATCAGCGCCAGTATGATTGATTGTACGACGCCGATAATACTGTCCACATCCAGACTGACGACAAAGTAATTGAACACCCATTTTCCGATTAAACCACCGGCAATAGAACCAACCGCAATCAATGAACTCACTTTCACATTGACGCTCACCTCAAGATTTCCTGATTTTATTAAGGAAACACTGGACATAGCAAAAACAGTCGCTGCCGAAAGTACACCGATAGTAGCCAGGTCATAATGGCCGGCAAAATCGAGCACCGGTTTAATGATAACACCACCGCCAAGGCCGGCCATCGCCCCGACTAAAGAAGATATAAAACCAATTAAAAAATAGATAATAACGATGATGACCATCTCCATACGTTGAATTCCAAACTTAATCATATTAAAAATATTTGGCTTATCGCCCTGTATTTATGGCGAAAGTCTAAGTATTTATTATACTTTAATACTTTAACAAAGTTAAAGTTCTCTAAAGCGCAAAAATACCCCAGCAAGTAAATGACATTTGCTGAGGTACTAATCAAAACCGATAAAAGCTACAAACTGCTCCACCCGCTCCTGCATAGGGGCATCGAACGTGACAAATGGCCGTTCGTTCAAATAAAGCAGTCCGAGTAATAACGGAATCAACATTATATAATAGATAACAAACAGCTTTACGTGGATCCTCTTCTGCAATATATACCACATCGCCAGTGGCACAGCCAAACCTGCACTAACTCCAACTATATTGGCGAGCGCATCTAAAAACTCAGTACTTCTATTCGGGACGAAATATTGCCGATACTCTTCCAAAGTTCCGATGGTCACGAGGACCATCCATGCATAAGAAATATTCCTCTTCACCACATGCCTTTCCGAAATTAGCACTATCATCATCCCAACTAATAATGAGACAGCGCTGTAAGCGACAAAATGCATCTGCTTGTCGACTCCGAACAACATCTGATGATCCACATACATCCCCATCACCCTCTCTAGTATCAAGCCTAACCATGAAAGAACAAATATAGACTTTGAAAAGAGGTTAAACCTTAATATCTGGAGGGCCTGGGGTACAAACGAAAACACCCCGGGTCTTCAGATTTTGGATGTGCTTGTTGAAATAATAATAGGAATCAGATTGATTTAACCTGATCCCTATTATTACATAAGGACATTCTTCGTTATTTGCTTTAACTCCCAGTATCGGTTGGGTTTTTTTCAATCAATTTATGTTTAAAATCCTCCATACCAGTGGTTGATGTAATTTCTTTACGAGGAATTTCTAACAAGTTCATTCCAGGTTCTGCATTGATCTTATCGATTGAAAAGGCCATTTCGATGTCAAGTTCGCTCAGTATCGCAATGGTGTCTAAATCGTACTCACCAGATGGGTAGGAAAATGCCCGGTTTCGTTCATTCAGATTGTGGAGGCTGACAGAAATATCTTTTTTAATTTCTTCCTTACTTTTTTCTTTTAGGTGGGCTTCTAAATCCGGTGTTTGCTTATGGAAGGCAAACGTATGGCTGTAAAATTCGAAAATATCACAACTATTTTCAATATCCTGAGTGCTGAAATACTGGACATCTTGAGCCTTATACTTTTCATCACTTTTCGGGATAATAGAAGTAATGAGAAAAGAAAGTGCTGTAAAATCGTACTTTTTTAAGATAGGGTAAGCTTCGCGGAAGTTATCTTTATATCCATCGTCAAAAGTAAGTAAAACGCTTTTTTCTGGCACTTCTAATTCATTCATCATAAACAATAAAAATTCCTTAGAGTTTAAAACAGTGTAACCCTCTTCATATAAAAATTCCATTTGTTTTATGAACTCTGATTTTAGAACTATAGTGCTATGGAGGTTTGCTGAATCATCATAATGTGACTTGGTAACTGCTGCATCATCTACAATTCGATGGTATATGAGAACCGGCACCTCTTCAGCACCTTTACCATTTTCCATAGGAAAATCGCTGATCTGCTCCGACCAATCATAACATTCCAATATTTCCAATTGATCGCTAGGTGAAAGAGTTTCTATTCCATTATAAGCACCAGCGAATTCATCCAAATAAAAAGTGAAAACCGATGCGAAAATGACTACAAAAGAAACAGCAAATGCTACATTAAAAATAATCCGTTTCATATTTCTCCCTCCAAAGACAACCATTGTTCACTATTAAGAACGGGAGGCCATAATTATTCAAATGTCTGATAGCTGACTCCCACTCGCCTCGAGGCTGCCCAGCCTTTTTTATTCTTCAAATATAATATGGTTCCTAAAGAAACGAACAGGAGCCCTAATAATCGATAAGAAATAATCTCAAAGGGAAGAAACATCACTACTCGCATGTAGTCATTTTTGGTATAAGATACCCCATACCTTCTGCTGATAAAGAGAGCAGCAGCCCCTTGGTATAAAGCTATTACATAAGCTAGTGTGAATAACCCCAATGCAATGATAAAATTCGATGGATTCAATATAATTATAAACGGAGCTGTGAGGACAATAAATGCACATAACGTCCCTAAAATCAATGAATCCAAAAGCAGATAAAGAGAAGGTAAAAACCTTAATTTACGGAAGAACATGTATTTATAAGTCCATATGCAATCAATGAAAGCCTTCTGCCATCTTATTCGTTGACGATATAAATCGATGAAAGTAGCAGGACATTCTGTAAAACAGAGAGCGTGAGACATGATTACCATTTTTTTATTTTTGTATTTTGTTCTTAAAAGCTTTTGTATTTTCAGGGTGATATCCATGTCTTCTCCAACTGTATTACGATAGCCGTCAACTTCAAATAGCGCATGACGCCTAAAAGCTCCAAAGGCACCAGCTATGACAGTAATAGCCCCCATTTTACTTTGAGTAAATTTATGCAAGTAGAAATCAGTCATATATTGAATGATTTGAAACCGAATGAGCCCGGATGTGCTGAACACTGGCGTAGGCTTTTTGTGACTCCCTCGGTAACCCTGACTGATCTGAACCATCCCTCCTGCCGCAATTACTCTATCTTCCTCAAAAGTAGTATTGACTGCTTGCAAAGCATTCGTATCCAGTATGCTATCGGCATCTAGGGTGACAATAATCTCATTAGAAGTCAGTTCGATGCCTGCGTTTAAAGCATCTGCTTTCCCACCATTAATTTTATCAATGACGTATATGTGGGGGTATTTATCAGATTGATAGATTCCTTTAGTCGGTTTATGGGATAACTCCCCAGCTTTCACCCTTTCTAAGGGATTTAATTCTAGAATTTCTTCCAATACAGAAAAGGTCCTGTCTCCAGAACCATCATTGATAAAGATCGCTTCAAAATTTTTATAGTTTACGTTCAATAACCCCTTCAAACAATCTGTGATGATAGCTTCTTCATTATAAGCAGGAACGAGAACAGTAATGCCTTTCTCTTCGTTCAGAAGCTGTAATTTATCATTATTTTTAATGGAAAAAATAGGAACAAATATATAAAACAGCCGAAATACTATGAATAAACCAAAGAGAATAAATGTCGTAGTCAGCATCATTCATTACCTCCCCACTTTTTATAAACCCTCACATAATCAATAATGAAATATTGTGGAAAGACGGTGGTTTCATCAGGACTTCCAGGCCAGTCACCACCTATTGCTGTGTTAAGATACAGATACATTTGCTCTTCCGGAATAAAAGCTGATGTAGTAAACCGTTCCTCCCCATCAATAAACCAGGTAATCCGTTCGGGAGACCATTCTATTCCAAATGTATGAAACCCCTCAGCATAATTCTCTCCAGAATAAGACGCAGATACATTTTGCATTTGTTTGTTCTCGTCATGCCAGTGAAGTACCATCCAAATTTCATTTGTTTTATGACCAAGCATCTCCAAAATATCAATTTCAGGCAGCCATATATTATCTTTATCAGGCATCATCCAGAAGGCAGGAAACAACCCCTGGCCTTCAGGGAGCTTTGCCCTGATTTCAGCTTTACCATATAAAAAACTAAATTTTCCTTTTGTATGTAAAGCCCCAGAAGTGTAGTTTCGTCCTTTAAAATCCTCACGCTTGCTTAAGATTTTTAATGAGCCATCTTCCAGTAAAACATTTTGCGGCACATAATATTGCAATTCGTTATTTTTTTCAGCAGGCCAGTTTTCTAAGTTCCAGTATGTTGAATTAAGGTCATTTCCTGAAAATTCATCATGCCATACTAGCTCCCAGCCATTTGTTATAAAGGAATAGTTCATTTTTGCAAATTCTCCTCTTAAAGAATGAGAAGTAAAAGAGTATTTTTTTATACTATTAGCCTCGCTATTAGAAATAAAAAAATATCCCCATCCCAAGAACAAAATAATAATCAGAACGGTAAACATCACGACAATGATTTTTTTCAACTAACCTCACCTACCTAGATAAATAACATCCATGTTCTCAATAAAGAACTTAATGCAAGTATATAATATCTTAAGGTGAATATAAAAGCCCTAAAACTAACATTTTTGAATACTAACCCACAAAAAACTTCTCTTTTCGCTTATTTACGAAATATTCCTCATTATTTCGTTATAGAGAACTAAAAAAGAAACATAGATAATTTTAGTAGTTCTTCAACCCGGATCCCTCAAAAATATAGATAATACCAGTGAGCTAACAAAAACACCCCGGACCATCCAATATATGGATTATGCCGGGGTGTTTCATAGAGATTAAAAAGTTATAAGCTAAGATGCTGTAGCAACAGTTTTTTCATCTTCTTCTTTCTTAGAATCAACAACAACACATGCACTGGCATCACCGACAACATTGACGGCTGTACGGAACATGTCTAAAATACGATCGATTGCCGCTACAAGTGCGATACCTTCTAATGGTAAATTGACCGAAGCAAGTACCATTGTCAGCATAACCAGTCCTGCTCCAGGTACACCGGCTGAACCGATAGAAGCTAACGTAGCTGTGATGACTACGATCAGAAGTTCCATAAAACTTAGGTTGACGCCATAAAATTGAGCAACGAACATAACAGCAATCCCTTGGTAGATGGCTGCTCCGTCCATATTAATCGTCGCACCTAAGGGTAAAACAAAGCTGCTTGTCGTACGCGATACTCCCAGGTTTTCCTGAGTGTTTTTCATCGTGACAGGAAGTGTCCCTGCACTACTGCAGGTACTGAACCCTACAAGAGCTGCTTCGGAAATACCTTTAAAGAACTTGATCGGGTTCATATTGGCAAAAGCTTTAACCGCTATCGAATAGACAATGATGGCGTGCAGAATAGAAGCGATAGCCATTGCTAAGATTATTTTCAGTAATGGAGCCAGGATGGACAGCCCATGGTCTCCTACTACCGGAGCAATTAAGCCGAATACACCGATAGGAGCTACTTTCATTACCATCGCGGTAATCTTGTACATAACTTGAGCAAATGATTCAAAGAAATCATATACCGGTTTCCCTTTGTTACCCAAACTTGTAACTGCAATACCGATAAATAATGCAAAGAAAATAACCTGAAGCACCGACCCTTCAACTAGTGACTGGAAAGGGTTGGTCGGAACAATATTTAAAAATGTATCGACAATGCCCTCTGTTTCACCAGGTTTAACCGTTTCTCCAGAATCAACGGATACATCGAGATTCGCTCCTGGTTTGATGACAAAAGCAAAAAACAAACCAATGGAAACGGCCAAAAAGGTGGTAGATAAATAATATAAAATCGATTTACCACCCAATTTACCCAGGTTCTTCACGTTGCCAGAATTGGCTACTCCGACAATCAAAGTAGAAAGGATCAATGGAATGATAATGAATTTGATCAGCCTAAGAAAAAGATCACCTAACGGTTGTACAAGATGAGTATGATTGCTGAATAACGTACCAAAGGCGATCGCCAAAACAAAAGCTGCAAAAATCTGTCCTATTAAATTCCCTTTTAAAAACTTCATAAATTACTACCTCTATTTCTATATAATTTTATCCCGTGATGAACGGACATCATGTACGTACTTGTCTTTTCACCGCCTAACCTCACTTTTCTTGTCTTATTATAGCAAAAAATGGATACATACAGGTGATTATTTTTCAAATCTCCATTATCTGGAGGACCTGGGGTGAAACCGGCACCCTCTTGCCCCTATATATGCCCACAAGAAAATCCAGCTGGTATCAACCAACTGGACCTTTATGGTTAGATTATTGCTTTACACCTTCCGGCCAATGTAAATCATGTGATTCTACGGAAGTGATTTCATTCTGTTCATCTACAAATACGACTCTTGGCCGAAGCGTTTCAATTTCTTCATCTGTCATTTGAGCAAGACTCAGAATAATGACGATATCCCCCGGAGAAAACAAATGGGCTGGGGGTCCATTCAGGCAGATCCTTCCTGAGCCTTCTTGAGCAGGAATAGCATAGGTTTTCCACCTTGTCGCATTTTTCAGACTTGTAACTTGTACCATTTCATAAGGTTTGATGTCAGCTTCTTTCATCAATTTACTATCAATCGTAATGCTCCCAACATAATCTAATTCCGCTTCTGTAACTGTTGCCCGGTGTATTTTACCTTTGCACATTAATCGTTGCATGATAGAATTCCTCCTTATTGCTATGTATTCAGCCTAACCTTACGTTAAAATAGAAGCAATTTCAGCTTAGTTACAATCTATATACAGGTTTGATAATAATATTACTACTTTTTCGAAAATTCCTTATTATGGAATATCTCCCATTAAAAATATTAAGGGGAAATTATGCAGAACATACAAAAGCCCCCTTAAAAAGTTTGTTTATCAGAAATACTATAACTGGGTTGCTTTATATGAAAGATGGGAAAAGATAAGGGATTAATAATTTAGAAAGAATCCATCCCAAAACTAGGAGGTAACTATGAGTAGAAAAACTCTTGATAAAACGTTAAAGCCCCATTGGGTGTGGGCAATTGCCTTAGGATCATCCATCGGATGGGGAGCATTTGTCCTGCCGGTAGAATGGATGGGGAAAGCCGGCCCGTTAGGTGTCATCATCGGTTTTGCAATTGGAGCCATCCTGATGGGGCTGATTGCGGTCAGTTATGGTTTTCTCATTGAAAAATTCCCTGTTTCCGGCGGAGAGTTCGCTTATTCTTTTATCAGTATGGGGAAAACACACGCATTTATTTGTGGCTGGTTCTTAACACTCGGGTATATTTGTATCGTTGCACTGAACGCGTCAGCATTTGCCCTGATGTTCAAGTTTGTCTTTCCGGATTTCACCATGAATTTTAAGCTTTATTCGATTGCCGGATGGGACGTATACTTAGTTGAAATTCTTGTTGCCACTGTCGCATTAGCTTTTTTCACTTACTTAAATATCAAAGGCAGCGGTTTATCTGGAAAAATGCAATTTATTTTCTGTTTGATTATGCTTGGCGGTGTCTTTATTCTTACCACCCTTGTGGGCGGCACACCCCAAGGAAGTTTCGAAAACATCCAGCCTTTATTCAAGCCTGAGATATCTACCTTAGCTGCGGTTCTATCAATTGTAGCAATTGCACCATGGGCATATGTAGGTTTTGATAACATTCCTCAGGCAGCAGAAGAATTCAATTTTTCTTCTAAAAAAGCTTTCAGTTTGATTATTCTAGCAATCGTATTCGCCTTAGTTTTATACAGTATGATGATTATTGCAACTGCCATGGCTAATCCATGGGAGCAAATGGTAGAAGCAGGATATATTTGGGGAACCGGGGCAGCGATCAGCGACTTACTCGGGACTACAGGCCTCTTCTTATTAGTACTGGCACTCAGCATGGGGATATTCACAGGATTAAATGGTTTTACCATTTCTTCCAGCCGCCTGTTGTTTGCAATGTCCCGGGCAAAAATACTGCCGCCAGCTTTTTCTAAGCTTCATCCGAAGTCTGGCACACCATATGTTGGCATCATTTTCACGGCCATCATCGCTTCCCTTGCGCCTTGGTTCGGACGTGAAGTATTGCTCTGGGTAGTTGATATGTCATCCATCGGCGTATCTATCGCTTATTTCTACACAAGCTATACAGCATATACATTCTATACATGGAACAGTACAACAAAAGTTGAGAATGCAAATGTGACGACCAACCCAACGAAAAAGTTCATTGCTTTATTGGGAATGACCGCCAGCCTCGTGTTTATGCTATTATTGCTACTCCCGTTCTCACCAGCTTATCTGGGAGTGGAATCAAGAATAGCACTGGTCATCTGGATCGGTCTTGGAGTGGCTTTCTATTTAGCTAATAGAAAAACTTACAACCAACTATCTAACGCAGAACTCAGCTACTTGATCCTTGGCGAAAACGCCGCAAAAAAATAATAAGTTTTACCACTATCTGGAGGACCCGGGGTGTGAATAAAAACACCCCGGGTCCTCCAGTTTTTACAATGGTAATTACATTTTCCTTATAGAATTAGTTAATCTTGGTTCATTTTCTTGTAAGGATGACTTTGAATGTTCACAAGATTCATGACGCGTTGAGCCGATCTTTCCAGTAGCTCTCCTCCGTACTTGATTGCATCCTTCAAAGGCATCGGTTTATCAACAATCGGTATGATTACGGTAATTCCCTCGTCACGGAGTACTTGTGCCTCGCCTTCGAATGAGCCAGTAAACGCAATAACGGGAACGTTGTATTTCCGCGCAATCCGTCCTACGCCGACAGGAACTTTTCCTGACAGTGACTGATCATCTATTTTACCTTCCCCTGTAAAAACAAAATCGGCACGTTGGATATGTTCCTCGAGCCGGCTCAACTCAGCTATTAGTTCAAGCCCACTGTGCATCTCAACAGAAAGGAATGCCTTGAGACTAAAACCAAACCCTCCGGCAGCTCCACTTCCGGGTATAGATGTCAGCTCTTCCCCCAGCATATGTTCGACGGCATCGGCATAGTTGGCAAAACCCTGTTCAAAGAGATTAATTTTATCAGAACTAACCCCTTTTTGCGGACCAAAGACAGCAACCGCCCCATTCTCTCCGAGCAAAGGGTTGTTGACATCGGAAGCGACAACAAAATCAACCTGTTTCAATCTGCTGTCTAAACCGGAGAGATCGATTGTCTTTATGTTACCAAGATTTCCTCCGCCTTCTTGGACTTCATATCCCCCTTTATCTAAAAATTTAACGCCGAGCGCCTGAAAACAACCGGTCCCTGCATCAACGGTGGCACTACCGCCTATGCCTAGGATAATTTTTTTTGCCCCAAAGTCAAGTGCTTCACGAATCAGCTCCCCTGTTCCATAGGTGGATGCAATTTCAGGAGATTTTTCTTCTTCCCTCAATAAAGGGAGACCGGATGCAGCTGCCATTTCGATAATAGCGAGCTTTTCTTTTTCTACCCAGCCAAAAGTAGCTGTAATGCTCCTTCCAAGTGGATCCTGGACAGTGCGATAGAATTTCTCTCCATCCAGCACCTCGAGGAACGCTTCGACAGTGCCTTCCCCTCCATCAGCAACTGGTATAACCGTTGTGTCGGCGTCCGGAACTACGTATTTAATTCCTTTTTCAAGATGACGGGCCGCTTCGATACTAGAGACTGACCCTTTGAAGGAATCCGTACTGATAACTATATTCATAATATATTCTCCTTAGCCCTTCAGCCACATGACTTGAAAAGGCTCCAGTGTAATATCTGACTGTTCAAGCATCTTACCCCTAACTAAATCCATAACTGTATCATCCCATCCAAACAACTGTCTGTCACATTGGATCACGACATCTTCCGCGGTCACATTGATAAGGACAACAACCTGTTCATTTTCAAAACTGCGAATAATGGAAAATACTCGGTCATCAAGGAACAGTACCTTCTGGTGAGCGTTAGGATGAAAGGCTATTTGTTGTTTACGGATATCAATCAACCTTTTAAACCCTTCAAACACTTGATGACGAAGATGAGAAGGATCAGCCAGTTCTTTTTCAAGCGTCCCACGGTCTAACTTTTCCCTATTGATTGTACGATATCTGCCGCTTTCCTCTATGCCCTTCTCATAATTTCGGGAGCCAAGCAGGCTATGAACATATATGCCTGGCACGCCGACCATTGAAAGCAAAATGGATTGTGCAGCTAAAAAGCGTTTAACTTTCGATTCGGTGCTATCTTCAGCCTCAACAAGAGCATCCAGATAGTTGATGTTCAGTTCGTACGGGCTTTTGGTTCCATCTCCGTTGTCCTTATAAGAAACACGGCCGCCACGTTTTTCTACTTTCTCGATCATCGCCCCCACTTCAGTTTCACTCAATATTCCTTCGACTGGACGGACCCCTATCCCGTCATGAGACGCGAGGAAATTAAAGTAAGTGGTATGGGCGGTTGTCGGATCCAACGAATCTGCCCATTCCAGCAGATGCTTCGTAGTGCCCTGCTGGAAAGAATGCAGTGTCAGTGGGGGAAGCGGGAACTGGTAGACTAGATGGGCTTCGTTAGTGCCATCACCAAAATAGCTGATATTGTCTTGATGAGGCACATTGGTTTCTGTAATAATAACCGTCCCGGGAGAAACAGTTTCCAGTACCTCGCGAATAATTTGTACAATCGTATGCGTTTCTTCTAGATGGATGCATGACGTTCCAATTTTCTTCCAGAGAAAGCCGATGGCATCTAATCGTAGGAACCTAGCCCCTTTTTTCACATATGTTAGCAGAACTTCCAGAACGGTAAGGAACAGCTTCTCACTTTCAAAATTGAGGTCGATCTGGTCTTCGCTGAAGGTTGTCCATATATACTTGGGACCTTCTGTCGTTTCAAACTTCGTTAATAAAGGCAACGCGCGTGGACGAGTGACCTGGCTGTAGTCTTCCTTAGGATCAGCTGCTATGAAATAGTCCTTATAATCTGGATCCCCATTCAAATATCCTTGGAACCAGTCGCTTTTTTGTGATATGTGATTGATTACTGCGTCGAACATCAGGTCAAAATCGTTAGAAAGCTCTTCAACTTCTTTCCATGTACCAACGTCAGGGTTGACAGCTAAATAATCTATGACGGAAAAACCATCATCAGAAGAATATGGATAGAATGGCAGCAAATGGACCGCATTGATTGTTCCATCGGCCTGCGCTTCCAAAAACTCGTGGAGCGATTGAAGCGGAGCTTTGCCCGCTTCTTTGATGGAGTCTCCATATGTGATGAGCATGATGTCTTCCTGGTCGACCCAAGCCTTCTGTTGGCTATCAATTTCTCCCCTGTATTTTTCAACCAGGGCATCAATATTTCTGTGCAGTCGAGTTCCTTTCTCTACTCCATAAACAGACTTTAATTTATTCAACATACTTTCTGCGGAAGTTCCTTGCATTTGGTTTCACACCTCTAATTAAAATTTTATGTATAAACACAAGTGAACCCTTTCAATCAGGATTCACTTGAAAAATTGACATTAATTATCCGTAATCAGGTTACAATTTGTGGTAATGGTATTTCGATGTAATCCGTTAACTGATAGCTATTTCCACCAACCTCAACACCAATCGGTTTCCCGTAAACATTACTCAGCTTCAGATTTTGATCACTAACCTCGACGACGATACGCCTGCCACGATAAGAAAATGGGAACTTAAAATAAGTCCAGGTATCAGGAAGTACTGGATCAATTTTAAACCTTTCCCCAGTAAAATTCAGATTTAAGAAATTGAATAACGCAAGCCAGATCGAACCGAGTGATGCAGCATGGATACCATCGTCTGAAGAATGAGGATTAGGGCCAAGGTCAATCAAACATGCCTCCTGGAAAAATTGATAAGCGGTCGTCTTATGGCCGCAACGCATAGCCAAAATTGCGTGAATCGCTTTACTAAGGGAAGAATCATGAATCGTCCGTGCTTCATAATAGCGATAATTCGCTTCCACTACATCTCTTGAAAACAGATCAGGTAAGAGAAATAACAACATCACGACATCTGCCTGTTTTAAAATTTGCATCTCATTGACTTCCGTTCGGGAATAATCAAGCAAAATCGACTGGCTTCCCTGTTGTTGTTTATATGGAGCCAAATCGATAATGGGTTTATTCAAGAAGGTATCGTCTTGTGGAATCAGATTATCAGCATTTACTTCCGGCAAGTATAATCGGTCAAGAAAGTTTTCCATTTCTTTAATCTGCTGCTGATTTTCGCTATCCACCCCCCTCAACAGATCTAACGTTTCTTGCACAGTATAATGAACCATATAATTCGTGTATGCGTTGTTATCTATAAATTCGGTGTATTCATCAGGGCCGATTACGCCTAATAACTGCAGCCTTCCATCGACTTCTTCTGCACGACTCAGCCAGAATTTACTCGTTTCCACGAGCATTTCCAACCCTTTTTCTTTCATAAAATCCTCGTCACCTGTACCACGATAGTAATGCAATACTGCAAAAGCAATATCAGCGACGATATGGTGCTCAGCCAGTGCGGAGGCTACCTTTTGGCGTTCGCCGGTCCGGATGTTGATAGCTGCATATTTCGGGGTTTCTTCCTTCCCTGTCCTCGCACTCTCCCAAGGAAACTGGGCACCATGATACCCATGCTCAGTCGCTAAGTTTTTCGCTTCAGGCATACGCTGGTAACGGTATTCCAGCAGTTGTCTGGCCACCTCCGGATCGTTATAAAGATGATAAGGAAGCATGAAAATTTCTGAATCCCAAAACACATGCCCTTTATATCCTTCTCCAGTCAACCCTTTCGCCCCGATACTGATATTGTTGCTATGCTTCGGCGTCATAATTTCCAAATGGTACTGGGCAAAATCGATGGCTTTCTGATCCATCGGATTTGGAGAATGAATCTCAATGCGGTTTGCGTCCCAGAACTGCTTCCATGCCCGGGCGGATTGTTTCAATATTTCATCGTATCCCTGGGCGGTTAGGTGCTTTACCTTTTCAAGTCCGATATCTCTTGATCCAGAAACATCTCCATCATTACTAGTTTCTACCGTTGTGAACTTTTCCAGCTGGAAAGATTCGTCTTCACCTAGCGAAATGACAGACTCACTTAGCAGCTGCCTGTTTTTCGCAAAAAAGTTGACAGGGCAGTCATGAGAATATGCACAAGCCGAAAACAATGTAATCGTTTGTCCAGAGTTCGTTGTTTCGTATGTACCCTGGAGATATTTTTCCTCATGAACTTGTACATGTTTTTCTTTTACATGCTGACGGCCATGATTCGTTTGCTGGGCATCTATACCTGTTCGGAGTTTGACGGTTACATCACGGTTCATACTGGTAATCATTACTTTCGAAGCAATCACATGCAAGTCATGCTTGGCTACCAATCGGTGAAAAGCGAACTGTAACCTCAGACCATCTTCTCTCTCCCATAGATAGCGGGTGATGACCTCTCCACGATCCATGTGAAGCGTGCGGTCATAAGAAAGTTTTTTCCCGGTCAATGAGGAAAAAACCTGGCCATCGATTTCAATCTCATGCCCGACCACATCAGGAAGGTTTACGATTTCCTCGGGTTCGCCTGCTTCTGAATAATTATAGATTCCTGCCACATAGAACCCACGCTTCTGGTTGAAGTAATTTTCTTCATGGGTACCTCGCAAGCCGATATAACCATTTCCGAGCGTCATGAGCGTGGCATATTTATTTATTTTTTTTAGATTAAATGTATCTTCGGAAAGTTTCAGGTTTGTCATAGATAGATTGTCTCTCCCTGTTCCGCTGATTTGTATAGCAGCTCAACCAGCTGTTGAACCTTATATCCTTCTTCTCCAGTTGCAATAACTTCTGATGTCGACCCGGCACACTTCCGGACAAAGGAATGAATCGCCGTACGTTCTGGATCATCAGATGACTCTTGTTCAAGCAATGTGACCAGCTCACCTTTATCATCTGTATAGATCTCCAATGGATATAGAGTTGCTCCTGCTTTATCGCCGCATAACTCTATGTTCAGTTTTTTCGCCTGCTTCATATGGAGGGCAAATGACGTATCAACCTGTATCAGGCCGCCATTCGCAAGTTCAATAAAGCCAAATAAAGCATCCTCCACTTCGTAGTCGTCAGGATTCCATGATCCAAATGAACCCTCTTCTTTAAACGGACCGATTTTCTGGAACATTTTTGCCGTTACCTTCTTCACTTCAGGAAAACCTAGGATGAAAAAAGCACTATCCAGCATATGTATGCCAATATCAATCAACGGTCCCCCGCCCTGGAGTTCTTTATTAATAAAATTCCCCCAGCCGGGAACACCTGACCGTCGCAGAGCGCTAAGCTTGGCATAATAAACATCACCAAGCATCCCTTCCTGGACTTTTTCCTTTAGCGTCAGAGCAGCCTCTGATACACGGTGCTGAAAATTATATGCAAGAACCAGCCCACGTGATTCCGCTAACTCATGCATAGCCTTAGCTTCCTGAGAGGAGATTCCTGGAGGTTTTTCACAGAGAACATGGGACCCGGATTTGAGTGCTTCCGTAACATGTTTTAAATGGAACTTATTCGGCGTGCATACGCTCACCATATCCGGTTTTTCCACGGCTAACAAATCACTTAAATCGGTATATGCACGGGCAATCCCATTTCGTTCAGCGAAAGCACAGGCACTGGCTTCCCTTCTGCATAACACTGCCACAATCTCAATATCGTCGAAATCCTGATAGTTACTGATATGCTTCGTTTCTGCCACCTGTCCTCCCCCGATAATCGCTACCTTTTTCTTCTCCATCGGAATCCTCCTCTATCGTTGAAGCAATGTAGCAAGATAATCTACGGAACGCTGATAGGCTTGCTTAGGCTCGTCGCCCCTTACCCTGCATTCAATCGTCATATACCCGTCATATCCATCGTTACCCAGCTGCGAAAAACATGTTTTAAAATCAATTGATCCACTTCCCGGCTGGTAACGGTGATTATCTGCCAAATGAATATGTTTGATCAGATCTCTGTTGTCATGTAATGACTGGACCAGGTTATCTTCTTCAATATTCATATGGTAAAAGTCGCCGATGATCTTTGTGTGCGTCAGATTATTGTCTTCTATATATTTCCTCGCTTCTGCTACCGTATTGATCATATGATCCTGATATCGGTTAAGCGGCTCTAGGAAAATCGTGGTATTTGTTTTTTTAGCGATGTTATCCAGGTAACGCAATGAATCACTGACAGCCTCCCAGTCCCCTTCTTGGCTTCTCGGAGATTCCATTGGCGGCAGGCGATAAGTGAACATTCCCCAGGCAGCAGGTACGATGATGCCTTCCCCATCGATTTCCTGAAGAGCATGTAAAATTCCCTCTATTTCTTTAAGCCCATTCTTTCGTTTTTCTTCTGAAAAATCACCAATCCAACCGTCATATCCCCCACATGCTGCATTGACAGGGAGTCCTGTTTCCTCAATCGCTCGTTTAACTTCATCCTTGCGGTCGATTAACAACTTACCGTCGATCTCAAAGGCTTCGAACCCTAACGATTTGATATAGGTGAATTTTTCCATGATATTTTCCGGAAAAAAACTCTGGTTTTGCGTTGCCAGTTTCATAGAATCTTCCTTTCTTTATCCGTGTTTGACTCCTAGTTTAATACTTAAGTTCGGGGATTGGTCGACGTATTCCATATAAGCCTCTGGACTATCTTTAAAATCAACAACAGGGTCGATGATTTTTGTACAATCTAAATGTCCATTCATCAACAGCTGCCAGCAAGTCCTTTCGATTCTCTTTCTATCCCAGCGCGGGTAGTCACGATTCGGTTCACTCGCCGCTCTTGAAAAAACCAGGCTGGCATTGTTAAAGTGCGCTTCTCTCCCGAAGTTCAGCCCTTCCGGGAATGGTTTTGCAAAAGCAATATAAGCGATAGTACCTGCATACCCAATCCCTTTCAAGGCATCCTGCAGGGCCGTACTAATTCCACTAGTTTCAATCCAGGCATCCACACCTTGTTTATCAGTCAGTTTTTTCACTTCATATCCGGTATCACAAGTAGTAGGATCAAAACAAACATCCGCACCGCCTTCTCTGGCGACTTCCCGGCGATGCTCAATCGGGTCTATACCTACTACAAGGCTTGCCCCTAGTTGTTTGACTAATTGGACGGCAATCTGACCAATAGCACCAAGCCCGGAAATTGCAACACAATCTCCCGGTTTAATGTTAGCGTCCCGTACCGCACCTAAAGCAAATTGAGCTGGATCATAACAAACTGCATTCTGCCATTTACCATGCTCCGGCATTTTCAAGAGACGATGGTTGTCGACCCCTTTAACGACCACATATTCAGAAATAGGGCCGTACGTACAGACACGATCACCAATTGAAAAATCTGTAACCTGTCCTCCCGTTTCAATAATTTCACCGACTACCATGTTGCCAAGTTTAAATTCTCCAAATACGATTCCTTTATTGGATGGATCTTTCCTTGGTACAAAGGTCCTCCACTCTTCCGAAAACTCTTCCTCCATAAATGGAGTGGTTCCACGGAAATCGACTACTTCTGTTCCATGCTTAGGTGCAGAAAATTCTACTTTAACTTTTACCTCATCCACTCCAACAGCAGCAGTTTCAACAGCTACCAATTCTGCTTTACGCGGTTCTGTAGCAATTAATGTTTTCGTAAGTTCACTCATCCTTTAACCCCTCCATCTGTAACATTGCCCTTGATTAGACTTTCAGATATCGCATACATGATGACAACCGGCAGTGCGGTAACAATTGAAGCCGCCATCATACGTCCCCATATATAGTCTGGTGTACTGAATAATGAGTACAACCCAACCGGTAATGTGAAGTTCTCTGAACTTGAAAAGAATATAGACGCAAACAGGAAGTCATTCCAAGCCACCATAAAACAATAAACAAATACAGATACAATCCCTGCGAAAGACAGTGGGATAATAATATAGAAGATGATTTTCACTCGGTTTAAACCATCTATTTTTGCTGCTTCTTCTAAGTCTTTTGGAATTGTTTCAAAATAACTGTTCAGCATTAAAATAGCCGTCGGTAATGTCTGGACAATCATGACGATGATCAGGGATGTCCTTGTATCATACAGCCCTAGTCCGGAGATTATTTTAAATAAAGGTACAATTAACAGAATCCCTGAAAACATATAAACGGTGTAAAAGCTGGCATTTATCTGCAGACGACCGCGGAAATTCAACCGCGATAGAGCATAAGCGCCAAATATCGCAAAACCGACTGAAATCGTCGATGCCGTCAGAGATACCATAAAGCTATTCTGCAAATAAGTGAGATACGGAAAAATTGATGGATTGAAAATATCGACAAAATGCTGCAATGTCCAATCTTTCGGTAAAAATGTTGGATTAGTCGCAATCGCTTCACGGGAACTTTTAAATGAAGTCATCAGCATGATAAAGAAGGGAAATAAACAAATCCCTAATATGACTAGCATGCCAAGGTAAAAAAAGGCGCGTTTCACACGTTTAGTCGTTCTCATACTAACTGCTGGCATTCAAGTCCACCCTCTTTCTTATGACAATAATCAATGTACAGATAATCAAGAATAACAGTACCGATATGGCGGAAGCTTTTCCTAAATCATTAAAGGCAAACGCTGTTTCATATAAATAAATACCCAGAACGTTGACTTTATTGGTTAACAGATAAACATCTTCAAACATGTAAAACATCCAGATAGTACGTAAGGTAATGACGGTCATCATAACTGGCATGATGGCAGGCAAAGTAACGACCTTAAATTTCTGCCATATATTTGCTCCATCCATTTCCGCCGCTTCATATAACGTCGGCGAGATTGTTTGAAGAATTGCAAGAAACGCAATAAAGGCATAAGGAAAATAACGCCAAATAGCAAATAGTACCACCAAAACAAAACTACTCGTCGGGTCATCAAACCATAATGGAGGGGTATCAAAGATATGAAGTACATCCCTTCCGATATAATTGATGATTCCGTAGCCATTGTTGAACATATACTTCCACCCAAAAATTAGCGAAATGGACGGGGTAACATATGAGAGAATGATCAGAGACCTGGCCAATTTTCTGAATCGGAACGGCCGATTGAACAAAATAGCAACATACAGGCCTAAGTATGTACTACCCGCTACAACAAGTACGGTATAAAGCAGAGTAAGTCCAAGAGACTTGTAAAACTCCGGATCTGTTAATGTCTCCGTGAAATTCTGAAAACCGATAAAATCAGCAGGTAAATTCGGATTGATCGGTTGTTCAAAAAAACTGATATAGAAGTTAGAAAGCATCGGATAACCAATTAGCATTAATATTAATAACCCACTGGGCAGTAGCAATATGAATGCTAACTTGCTATCAGATATTTCACGCTTCACTTTGCCCATCGAAATTCCACCTTTCTAACTACAAGTAATATAAAGGCTGCAGAATAATCAGAGTATCCTGCAGCCAGGAAATTGAAATAGATGATTAATCTACTACTTTTTCCAATTGTGTTTTTGCAGCTTCGATGGCCTCTTCCTCACTGGATCCCCCTACCGTAGCTTTGTTTATCATAATCGGAATCGCATTAGAGCTTGTAATATCTCCCATCTTTACATAATTTTTGCCATCAACAAGCCCAAAAACTTGAATATCATTAAAAGACTCAGCTATCTCTGTAGACAAGTCACCAAACGATTCAATTACTTCATTAGACTGATACTGTTCATTCTCAACGACTGATTTTGTTACCGGCTGTGCACCACCTGGCGCCATCAGGATATACTCTGTAGCATTTTCAGGTTCGGACAAAAATTCAATAAAGGTCTGCGCTGCTTCCTTCTGCTGATTTTCCAGTCCAGCTGGGATGGTCAACGAACTCACTGTTCCATACACAGCTTCCTGCTCTTTGCTAGGAATGGCATAACCAAGGTTTTCAGGAGTTCCCTCATCATAGATAGCTGGCAAAATATAAGTAGAGTACATAGCCATTGGTACAGTGTCATTCATGAAGGCATCTTTTACCTCAGTAACACCATTCGAACCAGGCATCGTATATTCAGAAAGCTCCTGGTAGTAACCTAACGCTTCCTTCATTTCTGGAGTCTCTAATGTTACATTTCCTTCTGAATTCAGTATATTTGCATTGTTAGAAAGAGCAAATTGGGAAAAAGCCTGTTCAGAAAAGTTGTTCTCTACGGTTGGTAGTGCAATTCCGTATTTTTGATTGGACTTGTCCGTAAACGCTTCGGCCACTTCCCTCACGTCTTCCCAACTCTTTGGTTCCTCAAAGCCCTTTGAGTCCAGCATTTCCTTGTTATACCAGATACCTTGCACCCATCCACTGATTGGGACACCACGATAGCTTTCTCCGTCTTCGGTGCGAACCAGCTTAAGCGCCCCATCGTAATATTCATCTTCCCCGATATTGCTGACTACCTCTTTTATTGCCTCGGTATCAATCAAGGAATCCTTGTCCATTACCTTGGCATATTCCTGTCCAACTTCAATCACTTCCGGCAGTTTACCAGATTGAGCAAGCGTAACAATCTTTGTAGTTAAACTGCTTTCTTCTACAACAACAGGATCGATATTGATCTGAGGGTTTTCTTCTTCAAACTTACTGATCAGACCATTTATAACATCCAATCGTTCCTGCTCAACGGAAGTATGCATAAATTCTATCGTCACTTCCCCATCTGCACCGCTTCCGGACTCACTCGAACACCCAATCAACGTAACGGCAACTAACAAAAATGCAACAATACGACTCATTTTAAGCTTCATAGATTCCGCCTCCTGAAAATTTAATCTTAACACCCAATGGCTGAGTTACAGCCTCCTTCCTTCAGCAAACTTTCAACTAAATTGGAACGATTTTTTGGGAGCGCTCCCAAAAAATGATATGATAGCGCTGCCATTTGTAAAAATCATAATATAGTAACAAAGCGCATGTCAACTACTTACCGGTAAAAAAAAAAGAAGCCTACATTCCTGTTTTTTAGTGAATATTACTTGATTATTAAGTATAATTCATTGATTATAAGTTATATAATGACAGGTAAATAATCTTTTGTTAGTATTATTTGGTACCGGTACCAAAGGGGAGAGGTGAATATAATGAAACCAACCATCTATGATATCGCCAATAAAGCAAATGTTTCAAAATCGACAGTTTCCAGGTTTTTAAATAATAATCCAAATATCTCTACAAAAAAGAGAAATCAGATACAAAAAGCTATTGAAGAATTGAACTACCAGCCTAGTAAGATCGCACGAGGTTTATCTTCAGGATTTGATGCAATTCTCGTAATTTCACGGTCAACAGACACGACAAAAAACAATCCTTTTTTCTCAGAAATTCTCCATGTCATATCCAGGTATTCTGAAGAAGAAGACTATGACGTCATCTTACAAACTTCCCAAGACGATGTTGAAGAAATTAAGAGATGTATCGCTAAAACGGCTTCCAAAATTGTAAAAGGAATTATAATGTTAAGCTCTCCATCGGACTCCCATTACTTCCGGGAAATTGATAATTTAAATATCCCGACTGTAGTTATTGGGAAAGTGGACGGCGACTATTCCAATATTTATTCCGTAGATACAAACAACTTTTCAGATAGTTATAACCTCGTTCAATACATGGTGGACTTAGGGCACAAACATATCGCATGTCTATATTCACCTCAGGAGTATAACGTTTCTATCGATCGATTAGAGGGATATAAAAAATGCCTCATTGATAACAACCTTCCACTCCGCGAAGAATACATGATCAATTGTGGCTTTACAATGGCAGAAGCTTACCAGAACTCCCAACAATTATTCCAAGCCAATCCTCTGCCAACAGCAATTTTCGCAACAGACGACCTAAAACTGCTTAGTTTGTACAAAACCCTGGATGAAAGAGGAATCTCAACACCTTCTGACATATTGATCGGCGGTTATAGCAACACAGACATTACATCGTTCTTGTTTCCGTCAATTATCCAGATAGAGAATCCAACCCATGAACTTGGAAAAGTAGCCACAACCCAATTATTTAACGCAATTACAAACACAGATGAAATAGAGCGAACAGTAATTATACCAACGACCAGAAGTGTAGAAGGGTCAAAATATAAATCGCATACTTTTAGCAATAAAAAAATAAATTCTAAAATCAGCAAGTAAGACAAACACACCCCGGATCCTCCAGAATTTGGAGGGCTCCGGGGTGCGTTGCTTTATTTGAGTTCTTTTATATTTTCTAATGCTTCAGCTACCTGTTTGGATGCTATCTTTTCTGCGCTCTTATTACCCACCGGCGGTTTCAATTACTCTTTCCCTGCCAGTGTATTTTTCTCCTTCGCTATACTCCTCTATAGCCACTTTTAAAACCAGCTCTTTGAATTCTGCTGGAGTTAACTCCCCTGCAGCCCCGATATCAAGTAAGCTTCCAGCGACTTCATCGGCAGTAACATTCTCAGCTAAGAACCTAAGGTATATACATTTTCACCCCAGGTCCTCAAAAATCATGAGGACCTAGGGTGCCTTCATTATTAATTCCACACATTCATTAACATAAATGAACACTTAATGTTTTATTTTGTTGACTTTTGTTCACTTGCGGTCGTATAATAGAACATAATCAAACATGTGATGTAGGTGAACACAATGCTGCAGGCAGAAAGAAGAAATAATATTATCCAGGAATTACACATAGACGGCACAGTCCATATCGAGCAGCTGGCTTCCAAGTTTAAGGTATCAGCCATGACAATACGCCGCGACCTTGCTGCTTTGGAAAAAGAAGGACAATTGGTCAGATCGCACGGCGGGGCCGTCTTACCTGAAAGTATGGCTCAGGAGGTTCCCTATCAAACGAAACTTTCGAGCTTTAAGGAAGAAAAAGAACAGATCGCAAAAAAAGCGGTAGAATTAGTGCCGGAAAATTCTCGTATCCTGCTAGATTCAGGAACTACCAATTTGGAAATCGCAAAACTCCTTAAATCAAGACGTGACCTTGTGATTGTCACAAACGACGCCAAGATCTCCATGGAGTTATTGCATTCAGAATCCACCGTTATCTCTACAGGAGGAGAACTTCAAAAAGACATCGGCGCATTCATTGGAACCCATGTACAGGAAATGCTGCGTAACATTAAAGTAGATGTAGTCTTCCTGGGGGCTAATGCTGTAGATTTAACGGATGGTATTTCGACTCCTTCTATGGAAAAAGCCTATATCAAAAAACTGATGGTGCGGAGCGCCAGGGCCAAATGGGTAATAGCTGATCACAGCAAATTCAATAAACAGGCCTTCGCTCATGTCTGCACGTTTGACGAAGTAAACGGTATCATCACTGATGACCAAATAGATGATCAAACTCGACAACAACTAGAAAAAGAAACCAATGTATATTGACTTGGTAAGGAAGGATGCGAGAAATATGGATGTAGTAGTAATCTGCGATGACTTGACCGGCGCTAATGCTACCGGTGTCAAATTATCAAAAGAAGGATTTAAAACAGCTACAGTCATTCATGGCTTACCTGTTCCCGAGACAGGCTATGATGCCATTTGCATCGATACGGACAGCCGTTATGCCTCTGAAGAACAAGCACGAAAACGAGTAACAGAAGCCTTGGAAGACAGCCAAAAGAATGGGCAGGCAAGAATATACAGTAAACGGGTCGATAGTACACTCCGCGGAAATATCGGCAGTGAAATCGAGGCGATGCTGTCCTTTATAGGAGAAAATTCCATAGCTATCGTCGTCTCTTCATTTCCTGACTCAGGGAGGACTACCATCGGCGGCTTTCTCTTAGTGGATGATATCCCACTACAGGAAACCGATGTTGCAAAAGATCCGATCCGCCCAATAAAGACGTCAAGAGTAGAAAATATCATTCAAAATCAAACAAACCTTCCGATTAATACTATCGGTCTTGATATAGTGCTTAACGGGGCAGAGACCTTATCAGCGGAAATTAATAAAGCTGCTGAAAACGCAAGAATCATCTGTATTGATGCCGTTACCGATGAGCACATTGAGTTAATCGCTGATGTAGCCAAAGATATCAAGAGGCCCATACTTTCTGTTGATCCAGGCCCATTTACCGCTGCCTATGCGAGTAAAAAAATAGAACATACAACAAAGAATAAAAAGTACCTGATTACTATTGGAAGTGTCACCTCTCAAACAGGGCTGCAGCTCGATTACTTTATCCAAAAATGGAAAGTAAAGGCGATTTATGCGAAACCTGAAAGACTAGCCACCTTCACGGAGGAATGGCAAAAAGAAGTGGACCGGGTAGTAGCCGAGGCAGAAAGTTCTATAGAAAACCGGGATATTATTTTAATAACCACCTATCATCCAGGTCAGGAACGGCTTGACCTTTCAAGCATGGCCCATAAAGAATCTACAACTGAAGAAGGTCTTGCAAAAAGGATCACCGATGGTTTAGCGTCCATTAGTCGCAGGCTGATGGAAGGTAACCGCGAAGACTTCCGAGGGTGTTATTTAAGCGGTGGAGATGTTACCGCCTCTGTCGGATCCATTACCCGGGCCCATGGCATAGAACTGGAAGATGAAGTGATGCCGCTTGCCGCTTACGGAAAATTCATTGGAGGGTATCTGGATGGCATGCCTGTTGTTACTAAGGGGGGCATGGTAGGTGATAAGAAGGCTCTCAGTACATGTATCAGTTATTTAATTTCTTCTACTAATAAATGAAAAGGATGATGAACATGAGTGAACAAACACAATCTATCATTGCAATTCCAATTGGAGATCCGGCTGGTATCGGTCCGGAAATCGTAATCAAGTCACTAGCTCAGAAAGAAATCTATGATCTATGTAAACCGGTTGTAATCGGTGACAAAAATGTCCTAACTAAAATCATGGATGCGATTGACACACATCTAGAAATCAACGAAGTGGAAGAACCAGCAAATGGAAAGTATGAACACGGTACAATCGACCTTATCAATCTTAATAATATCGATATTGACAGCTACGAGATGGGTGTCGTGTCCGGAATGTGCGGACACGCTTCTTATGAATATATCAAAAAATCCCACGAGCTCGTAGAAAGCGGCAAAGCAGATTCCATCTGTACCCCGCCAATCAACAAAGAATCATTACAGGCGAGCGAAGTCCCATACATCGACCATACAGCCATGCTATCTGCTTTCACGGATTCCTACGACCCAATGACGATGTTTGAAGTGAAAAGTCTTCGAATCTTCTTCCTGACACGTCATGTATCATTGGCAGATTCCATTCCAATGATGACGAAAGAACGTGTCGAAGACTATCTAGTCCGCTGTAAGGAAGCATTGGAGCTGTTAGGAATTGAAAAACCTAAATTAGCTTTAGCCGGGTTGAATCCGCATTCCGGTGAAGGCGGACTTTTCGGAAGAGAAGAAATCAATGAATTGACTCCGGGAATTGAAGCAGCAAGAAAACAAGGCGTAGAGGTCAATGGTCCTGTACCAGCTGATTCCGTTTTCCACCAGGCGGCTAACGGAAAATATGACGCTGTCTTGTCCCTGTATCACGATCAAGGTCATATCGCTGCCAAAATGTATGACTTCGAACGTACTGTTTCCGTAACTAACGGTCTGCCATACCTTCGTACTTCTGTCGACCATGGAACAGCGTTTGATATTGCCGGTAAAGGAATAGCAAGTGAAGTCAGTATGGTAGAAGCGATTAAAGCAGCTGCAAAGTACACACCTTATTTCAAACAACAATAAAGAGGATAAAAAGAAAAACTTGGCTTCTCGCTAAGTCCATATAGCGAAAGCCTTCGTTTTTCTCATTTAACTAAGTTAAACACGTTTGCAATATAAAAAGATAGATGGGGAGGAAGTAAAATGGAAGCACCAGGTGGTCAAATCATTTTAGGTTTAGTGATTGGAATTGCTTTATTGGTATTCTTAGTTATGAAAACAAAAATACATGCATTTATAGCATTGATCGTATCAGCTTCTGTAATCGGTCTTGTGGCAGGAATGGCCCCGCCATCTGTATCCGAGGCGATCACCTCCGGGTTTGGGGGAACACTGGGATCAATCGGTATCGTTATCGGTTTTGGTGTCATGCTCGGTCGAGTCATGGAAGTAGCCGGGGCATCAGAACGACTCGCTTATTCGTTTGTAAAAATGCTAGGCAAGAAAAGGGAAGATTGGGCGATGGCATTAACAGGTTATGTCGTTTCCATTCCTATTTTTGTTGACTCAGCATTTGTTATTTTAACGCCTTTAGTGAAAGCGATTTCTAAAAAAACAAAGCGCTCTGTTATTACTCTCGGAGTAGCGTTGGCAATTGGTCTTGTCGTTACCCACTCTCTCGTTCCACCAACCCCAGGTCCGCTTGGTGTCGCTGGAATATTCGGAGTAAACGTCGGGACAATGATTATGTGGGGACTTATTTTTTCTGTACCATTAATTATCGTTGGCGTATTGTATGCCAAGTGGATCGGTAAAAAGATTCATCAGATTCCTGACGAGGACGGACTGGGCTGGATTCGTCCGGACAAGCCGGCCGAAACATATGAAGAGTTCATTGATCAGCAGGAAAACAAACAGCTGCCTTCCTTATTCATGTCGATGGCACCTATTCTGATACCTATTCTTTTAATCTTTGCTAATACAGTCGTAACGGCACAAGAACTTACTGAAGGCATTTTCGGATATATCCAGTTCCTTGGTAATCCGGTTATTGCTGTAGGTATCGGACTGATTTTTGCGATCTACACCTTGACGACAAGATTGAGCCGTGTCGACGCTCTTGACCGGATGGAAGAAGGCATCAAATCTGCGGGTATCATCCTGCTTGTAACTGGTGCCGGGGGCGCCCTTGGTAACGTCCTTCGTGAAAGCGGCGCTGGCGATTATGTAGCAGAACAGATTGTTAACCTGGCAGTACCGCTCGTCATTCTGCCATTCTTCGTTTCGAGCTTTGTTCGTCTCGTGCAAGGCAGTGGCACAGTTGCGATGATTACTGCAGCTTCCATCACTGCGCCTATCCTGGCAGGAGTGGATGGAGTTTACATGCCGCTGGCAGCTATCGGTGCAACAACAGGTTCGCTATTATTCTCTTACTTCAATGATAGCTTTTACTGGGTAGTAAACCGTATGCTCGGTATCCGTAACACCAAAGAACAAATCATGGTGTGGTCGATTCCGACTACGCTGGCCTGGTTCACAGCATTAATCATGTTAATAGTCGTATCTCTATTTGTATAAACAGAAGCACCCCGGGTCCTCCAGATTTTGGAGGGCTCCGGGGTGTTTGCTTATCTACCCCAGGTCCTCCAGATTTTGGAGGACCTGGGGTAGATTATTTTATTTTTCGATTTTAGTTTTTCTGCTTTTCCGTACTGCAACAATTAGGATAGTTACCAGTACCACAAATGTAACTAACGGTATCCCATAAACGACGGTAAGAAAGCTGAACTGACTTTTCTCTGGGGGCTCGAGATCAGCGGTAAATTCATCGGACCCATTCCGTATATCTTCCGTCGGAAGCGCATATACCTTGCTATCCTGGCTGCCCACAATCAACGTATCGTTCATAATGATCGGACCAGATGGTGCTAAAGTACCGCCGAGTTTTTTACGTCCAACCTCTTCCCCTGTGTCGGCATCGAGCGCATGGACAAATCCTTTGGCATTAGAAAAGTAAACCACTCCCTCATCGGCTACCGGTGGAGCTTTTATGACGGTGTTTTGAAAATCCCATAGCCGCTCGCCTGTCTTCAAATCATAAGCGTAAAACTTCTTAGTTATCGGACTTCCCACATAAATTGTTCCGTCGTAAATCATCGGGGCGCCAGATTTATTGTTTTCTACCATCTCGCCATATCCGAGGCTTTCTTTCCAAAGGACTTCACCCGTCCCTGTATCCATCGCATAGATTACATGCTCCGGATGCTCCTTCCGGTCTCCAGTCAGTGACTTACCCATTTCTTTATAGGTTTCAAGCAATCCATAGTGCTCATATACCTCTTTAAGCGACAATTGCTTCGGTTCCTCCAAAGCTGTCGTGACAACAATATCATCCTCAATCGCAGGTGGCACATCGTCCAGACCGGCGAACGCTTTCGGCATTTCTGTCTGCCACGTCACTTCATCTCTGGTTAAATCAATAGCCGAAAATGTATAAGGCTGCGGATGGCCGCTCCCTATAAATAATTTCCCATTATAATAGTTAGGAGAGGACATGCTGACGACATGACCCAGGTCAATCGTATCTAAGACTTCACCAGTTTCAGCCTCCATTTTATACAACTGTCTGTCCCCTGTTGCCGCATAAACATACCGATCGTTAAACACAGGAGTCGGCATGACTTCGCCTCCAGTGCTTGTCTGCCACTTTGTTTCACCTGTTTCTGCATCCACTGCCATCACGCCGCTTTCCTCCGTACCCCGGAGCCCATTACCCTGAAAAAAACGATTGCCAAAACCGACATACACCGTGCCATCATGGTAGATCATTTCCGAATGGACCCAGTTCGGCGCCTGACTTTGCCACAACTGCTCGCCTGTCTTGATGTCAAAAGCGAACATGTCCCCGGTGTTATGGTTGCCCACGAACATGCGGTCACCAGCCACTACCGGTGTCGAACGAATTTCATCGCCCGTCTTGAAGGTGGTGGCCTCAAGCGGAGCTACACCTTCCTGTTTAAAAACAGGATTATTGCTGTCATTCATACGGTATTCCAGCCATTCGTCCGGTCCAAATGCAGCTCCTGCCGCAGAAGGAGCAATTAATAAGTATAATATAAACAAAATACCAGCCCATTCACTTCTCTTCGACCCTTTCACCGTAGAAAGCCCCCTCAGGAAAATATCAACCCATTTACCTACTATCATACCCTTGAGATAATAACATTAACACAAAACACTCAGGTGACTAAAAGTGTCAATTATCATTCCAATTAAAAATCGAAATAGACGGTATTTAAAGTTTCAATATTTCAAATAGTCAGATTCCATTGCGCTTCCTAGAGAACTTTGGTTTAATAAAATCAATTCTTAATGTCAGCGCTTACATTTCAAAAATGAAAGGGGAAAAGCAATGGAAGAAAGGAAGCAATTAAAAAAGACGTTAAAACCACATTGGGTTTGGGCCATAGCCTTCGGTTCTGCTGTAGGCTGGGGTGCTTTTGTTTTACCAGGCGATTGGATGGCTGCTGCCGGACCACTTGGTGTTATTCTCGGTTTTAGTATTGGTGCTTTATTGATGATTGTCATCGCGGTCAGCTACGGACAACTCATTCAAAAATTACCGGTTTCTGGTGGGGAATTCGCTTATGCATACTTTGGATTTGGGCGTTATCATGCCTCCTTTTGTGGATGGTTTCTTACCCTCGGGTATATGTGTATTGTTGCATTGAATGCGTCAGCGCTTGCTCTCTTAATTAAGTTCGTGCTCCCAGGTGTAGCCATGCAAGGGTTAATGTATAATATCGCCGGCTGGGATGTATATGGCGGAGAAGTATTAGTCGCCTGTATTGCGCTAATTACATTTGCCTACTTGAACATAAGAGGCACCAGTATCTCCGGGTTTATGCAATTTATCTTCTGCCTGACTTTAATTGCAGGTTTGAGCTTATTAGTCATTGCTATGATTCTCCATCCTTCCAGTTCTTTTTCCAATGTTCAGCCTCTATTCAACCCTGAGATTGGTGCTGTATCAGCTGTTATTGCCATCATAGCCATTTCTCCCTGGGCATACGTCGGATTTGATAATATTCCACAAGCAGCGGAGGAGTTTAACTTTTCTCCTAAGAAAGCGTTCAAGCTGATTGTAATCGCACTTCTCTGCGCTGCCGCCACATATTCATTGACGATTATTGCGACAGCTGTCGCTATGCCTTGGCAATCACTTATTGCTCAGGAGACGGTTTGGGGGACAGGACTTGTGGTAGAAAATGCTTACGGAACCATTGGAGTCATCCTACTATCGATTTCATTAGCGATGGGGATTTTCACTGGATTAAATGGCTTTTATGTGGCGACAAGCCGATTATTATTCGCGATGGGAAGAGCAGAGATTCTTCCTCGGGTATTCGCTAAATTACATCCGAAGTATGAAACCCCTTTTGTGGGTATCATATTCACCTGCTTAATTACTTTATCCGCTCCATTCTTTGGCCGGCAGGCACTGTTATGGGTAGTAGACATGTCAGCTATCGGCGTAACGATCGCATATTTTTACTGTTGCGCAGTAGCCTACCGCCTTTTCAGCTGGACAAGTACTGCTGATACAGACGTAATCGTATCACCTGCCAAAAAAGCTATGACGCTTTTAGGTCTCATAAGCAGTACCGGCTTCTTCCTGTTACTTGTAGTACCAGGTTCTCCTGGGTTTCTAGGCACTCCTTCATGGATTGCGCTCTTTATCTGGATTGCTATAGGATTCGTTTTCTTCATGATGAAACGAAAAGATTTTGCGCGTATTCCTAAAGAGAAGCTGGATTATAACATTTTCGGAAAAACTCTGGAAAGTGAAAGTATTTCTTCCAATACAACAAAAAAAGAAGCCTGACTAATGACCCAAACGGAATACGTTTAATAGAAAGAAGGTGTTTTGCATGAAAATGCAAGACACCTTTTCCTATTTCATAGATTCGCTTATAATGCTTGTTAGGATGGGAGGCGGGGCACTTTGAAAATATTTAGCAAAGACTTGATTTTACTTATTATCGGCTCTTTTATTTTTGCGATTGGTATTAATTATTTTGCTATTCCTAACAAACTTTCAGAAGGAGGTATAATAGGGATAACGATCGTTACCTATTACTTGTTTGGCTGGTCTCCTGGAATAACGAACTTTGTCTTAAATACTTCTCTAGTCGCGATAGGGTATAAGTATTTTACAAAACGAATGACCCTTTTAACGATAATTTCTATCATATTCACCTCTGTTTTTCTCCATATCACCACTGGTTGGGGCGATCAGCTAAATGGAGACACTCTATTAGCGGCTTTATTTGCCGGTCTGGCAGTAGGGATGGGAATTGGTTTAATATTTAAAGCTGGGGGCACATCAGGCGGAACCACCATTCTTGCACGCTTACTCAACCAATGGCTCGGGTGGAGTGTCGGCAGCGCCATGCTGATTATTGATATTGCTGTTATCGTTGGTTCTTCCTTTGTTATTGGAAAAGAAAAAGCAATGTATACGCTGATTGCTGTATATGTAGGTGCGAAAGTTATTGATGCTATAGTAGAAGGAACGGAAGAACGCAGCGCAGTCATGATCATCTCAGATAAAAGTGAAGAGATCCTTCAGGTAGTCATGGATAAAATGTCCCGAGGCGTCACGGTTCTGGAAGCAAGAGGCGGCTACAGCCAGGCAGATAAGAATGTATTATATATTGTCATTAATAAAAGAGAAATCGTACAACTTAAAAAACTGGTGGAAGATATCGACCCGGATACGTACATTACACTGCATCGCGTCCAGGAAATTTTCAGAAGAGGTTATAAAGGATAATAAAGTACAAATTAATTCGTTAAGGCGGTATGTTACCGAGTTAGGTCACAATACCCTTGAGTTAGGGAGGTATATGGCAGAGCTAGGACGGAATATGGTGACGTTAGGGCTGAATATGCTTCCGTTAAGTCAATTGAGCTCACGGTATTTGTTTTCGATCTAAAAAAAGCTGGCATATCGCCAGCTTTTTACTTTAATGGTTATTTATTTCCCCAGCTTTCTACATCCAGATGCTTATATTTCTGAAGGTGTCGCGTCGGCATCTTCAGTGCATCTTTACGGAACGGCGGTGCTAATTGCGTGCCATCTACCTGGATGTCAATGACGGCAGGCTTCCTGGATTTAATGGCTTCCGCAACTACTGGACCAACGTCTTCCGGCTTATCAACCCGGTAGCCTTGAGCTCCCATGGATCTGGCCACTTCCGCAAAATCAGGTGCATCAATATCAGCACCGACGAAACGGTTATTATAATAATCCACCTGATTCTTTTTCTCGGCACACCAGGCACCATTATTAAACACACAGGCGACTACTGGAATATTTTGTTCTACTGCCGTGCTGACTTCATGTAAACTCATGCCCCAGGCTCCGTCTCCAATAATCGCAACTGCCGGACTATCCGGATCAGCCAGCTGTGCTCCAAGGGCTGCCGGATATGCAAAGCCGGTATTTCCAAATGTCAGGGCTGCAATATGTTTGCGCGGCTGATTAAATTTCAAATAGGCATTAGCCGTAGAGGACACATTCCCGATGTCTGTAGAAATCATCGTCCCCTCCGGTACTGCTCTGGTTAGCTCTAGAAGAGCCCGGCGAGGGTTGATCGGATTGCCATCCTCCATAGCAAGATCTACAAGTTCTTCTTCCCACTTTTCTTTTTCAGTTGCAACTTCGCTCATCCGTTCGCCGTTACGCGTTCTGCCTGGAGTTTCCCGCTTCAGTCGCTCTGCGATTTCTTTACTGGCCGCTTTGGCATCCCCAATGATACCGACTTCCACCGGATGGGTACGGGCAATATTTCGAGGATTGATATCGACCTGTATGATTTTTGCCTGCTTAGGAAAATAATCAATATCATAGCATGGCAAGGTTCCAAAGACGGAGAGCCTGGTGCCAATCGCTAACACGACATCCGCTTTTTGTAAGGTACACATCGCTGCCTTGGACCCCATGTACCCTATCGGACCTACCGCCAACGGATGTTCATCTGGAAAAGCATCATTGTGCATGTAGGAGACAGCGACAGGAGCAGTCAAGTGTTCGGCTATCGCTTTGACATCATCAATGCCATCTGCATCTACCGCTCCTCTCCCGGAAATGATAACCGGATATTCTGCTTCTTTTAACAAATTCACCGCTTTACTGAGCGACGCCGGGTCGCCTGCTCCTCGAGCATCGGTCCGATATTGATGCGGCTCCAGGATTTCGTCTTCCAGCTCCCCGTAGAAGTAATCTCTTGGAATATCAAACAATACTGGCCCTCTTTCAGCATAGGCAATACGGAAGGCTGTACGCAGGTTATCCGCTACTCTACTAACATGAGTGACCTGGACGGTCTCTTTCGTAATACTTTCGAATACAGATACTTGATTACATTCCTGGAATCCATCCCATCCGATTGTCGGTGTTCCGGCCGACGGGGAAATGACAACCATCGGCGTATGGGCCTGGTTAGCAGCAGCTACCGAGGTAACCATATTGGTGATACCAGGTCCATTCTGCCCGACCACTACCCCTGCAACACCGGATACACGAGTGTAGGCATCGGCCATGTGGGCTGCTGTCTGTTCATGGCGGACAGGAAGGAAGTTGATCCCTGCCGTTGGAAGCAAATCCAGCATATCCATAAAGGCAGATCCTAATATTCCATATACCTCTTTTACTCCTTCCGCTACCAATGTTTCAACAATCGCTTCACTCGGCGTCATTTTCACTTTCTGTCCCTTGACTTGTTTAGCTTGTGATTCTACTTTTGCCATTTAAAATTCCTCCCAATTCAATTAATTTATGATTGTTCTTTTTTGCTGGCTCATCGGATAACTTCGCCGCCAATCCTTCCAATGTGGCAAGGAATACGTCGGTCGTTGCTTTCAAGACAGCTTCCTGATGATAGACAATATAGAAGTTTCTTTTGAAGGTAATTTCTTCGATAGGAATCAGCTGCAGCAGGCCAAACTGCAATTCCTTCTTAATTGCACTTTTAGATAGTATGGAAAGACCTAGACCCGCCTCCACGGCAGATATAACAGCTTCGTTACTCCCTAGCTCGAACTCTATCTTCAGTTGCTCCGGATTGATGTTGTTGGCTTGCAGATATTCATTCATGACAGTTCTAGTCCCGGACCCCCTTTCCCTCAATACCAGAGGAAGGGAAGCAATTTCAGGAAGCATGATCCCGTTCGATTCTTCCGCAAAATAATCAGGTGGAGCGGCTAATACTAGCTCATCTTCCATAAAAGGCTGAATATAGAGATCGGGATCTTCTATCGGTGCTTCAATCAACCCGATATCCAGTACGTGATCTTTCACTTTTTTGATAATGCTTGTGGAATTAGTAATATTTACACGCATTTGAATAAATGGAAAGGCAGATTTAAACTCCCTGAGGATCGGAGGCAGAATATTTTCCCCGATCGTCAAGCTGCAGGCAACTTCTAAATCGCCATGTACCTGTTCCGCCATGCTCAGAATTTCCTTTTTAGCCGTATCACTGACTTTTATGATTTCCTTCGCATATCGATAGAGCACATGAGCCGCCGCTGTAAGCTGTACCTGTTTAGTCGTCCTGTCGAACAAGGATGTGTTCAGGTCTTTTTCTAATGATTTAATCTGGGATGTAATGGTAGGCTGGGATAAATATAGGATTTTTGCCGCTTCAGAAAAGCTCTTCTTTTCAGCTACGGTGATGAAGGTTTGCAGCTTCTCGTAATTCATGTTTCATTCCCCTTTCACTAAGGGATAAAGCCAATAGGCAGCGTTATTTCTGCTTAAAAAAAGCGTCTATAACTGTGTTCACTAAAAACTTCAGATCATCTTCTGTTGAGGACAATGGAGGAGCGATGATGAGTACATTATTGTAGCCTGGGACGGTATCGCCATTTCTACCGATAATCAGCCCTTTTTCCTTACAGGCTTGAAGGACCGGGTTAATCAAATGATCGGCTGCCGGTTTTTTGGTAGTTTTGTTTTCTACCATTTCAATTCCATACAGGAAACCGATATTCCGAACCTCTCCCACGTTTTCATGTTCAATTAATCCTTTCATTTCACCCAGGATAGTCTCACCTAGCTTGTTTACACGTTCTACGATGCCTTCACGTTCAATAATTTCAATGTTTTTCAATGCGACTGCGCAGGAGGCTGGGTGTCCCCCGTAGGTGGAGACATGGCGGAAATGGTTATGATCGCCTGCTTCCTTAAATTTTTCATAGATTTCAGATTTGACTGCCGTAGCTCCCAGCGGTAAATACCCGCTAGTTAAGCCTTTGGCCATCGTTACAATGTCCGGCTGAACCCCATCCGCATGCATGAAGCCAAACATCTTACCGGTACGACCGAAACCGGAAACCACTTCGTCCATAATTAAAAGTACATCATGTTTCTTGCAGATTTCAGTTACTTTCTGGATATAAGATATTGATGGAATGATTACCCCTCCACCAGAAATGAAAGGTTCCATGATTACACCGGCTACCGTTTCGGCTCCTTCCCAAGTAATCATCTGGTCGAGCATTTCAGCTGTCATCAAATCACTTTGCTCTGGGTCGTCAGTGCCAAAAATGCTCCTATAACTGTACGGTGGCGGTGTATGGAGGAAACCCGGAACACCGGGGTCATATTTCATCCTCCGGTTCGCCTGTGCCGTTGCGCTCAGAGCCCCTAAGGTAGTCCCGTGGTAGGCCCGATACCTGGAAATGAATTTATATTTACCTGGATTTCCGTTTTGGTTATGGTATTGACGGGCAATTTTGAAGGCGCATTCATTCGCTTCCGAACCACTGTTAGCAAAAAAGGTTCGATAGGATCCCCCCAGCAAATCACTGATCTTAGCGGCTAATTCAATCGCCGGTCCATGACCGAACGTAAGCGGAGAATAGGAAAGTTCTTTCATCTGTTCTGATGCCGCATTAATGATTTCCTGACGTCCGTGCCCCAGATTCAAACACCATAGACCAGATACCCCATCCATATATTTCTTCCCATCCACATCGATGAACCATGCGCCTTCCCCTTTATCGGCGACCATGCCCGGTTGATTCTCCTTATAGCGGTGCATCGCATGCCAAAGGTACTGCGAATCTTTTTCTAACAGACTTACCTTTTCCATTTCCACTTTCATGGCACCCATCTCCTTTATACGTATGATTACGATAGGACATTCATCTCAACATCAGCACTCATCTCCAATAACCATTAGGAAGAAACGACAGCGTAGCCATCCAGACTATGTTCCAAAGACTGGTATGGGAGTCTCAAAGCATCTGCTACTGCAGGATGTGTCACTTTTCCATTCCAAGTGTTAATCCCTTTTGCGACAGAACCATTTACCTGTGCTGCTTGTATAACACCCTTGTTAGCCAGCAGCACACCATACTGAGTCGTCACATTTGTCAACGCATAGGTGGACGTCCGGGATACAGCGCCAGGGATATTCGCAACCGCGTAATGAACAACTCCATGCTTTTCATACGTCGGCTGATCGTGGGTGGAAATCTGATTGGCGGTTGCGATCGATCCCCCCTGGTCGATGGCAACATCTACAATGACCGAGCCTTTCATCATTGTTTTTACCATGTCCTCAGACACCAGACGTGGAGCGCGGGCACCGGGGATTAAAACAGCGCCGATCAGAAGGTCCGCAGATGCGACAGCTTCTGCAATGTTGAACTCATTGGACATTACAGTACCGAGCCTGCCATGAAATTCATTATCCAGCTCGCGCAGCCGGGTGGCGTTGATATCCAGCAAGGTCACATCGGCACCCAGACCAATTGCCATCTTGGCGGCGTTCGTCCCTACCACACCACCGCCAAGAATAGCTACCTTTCCCGGCTTCACCCCAGGGACTCCACCTAGAAGGGTACCTTTTCCTCCATTCAGCTTTTCAAGAAAATGAGCCCCGATTTGAACGGACATCCGTCCTGCTACTTCGCTCATCGGTGTAAGCAATGGAAGCGACCCGTTTTCCAGCTGGATCGTTTCATAGGCGACGGCTGTCACTTTCTTGTCGAGGAGCTCCAGTGTCAATTCTTCTTCAGCGGCAAGATGTAAGTAGGTGAATAAGATGAGTCCTTCATAAAAATACTGATATTCTTCCGGTTGCGGCTCCTTCACTTTCAAAACCATCTCAGCAGCCCAGGCTTCCTTTGGGGTAGAGACGACCTTCGCCCCTGCCTCTTCATAAGCATGATCAGAAATACCGCTGCCGATTCCTGCAGTCGATTCCACCCAGACTTCATGCCCTGCCTGTTTATAAGCAGTAACACCAGCAGGAGTTATAGCCACTCGATTTTCATTATTTTTTATTTCCTTTGGCACACCAATTATCATTGCATACCCTCCTTTTACTAACTAAGTCATTCAGACGTCCGGTGGTTCGGACCAGTTAAAAGAATAAAATATCCTTAGCTGTTTTTTCTGGATAAATTGATGGAAAAAGAGTACATATCAGAGCGATAAAACCCTTCCTGATATTCAATCAGGCTTCCTTCCTGATCATAAATCATACGGTGAATCATTAAGGCACAAATATCGGAGGTTATTCCTAAGTGTTCTGCATCGGCCTCCTGGAAACATCCGCCTGAAATATTCTGTTTTGCATCAGCAAAGTGAATGCCCAGCTTTTTCTCCAGCAAATCATATAAGGTTCCTTTATCAATGTCGTAGTTAGCCAGCATGGTACCAATATCGACGGGATAGTATTGGTTCTCGATCGCTATCGGAATGTCATCGGCATAACGGATACGCTTGATAAAGTATGCCGTTTCAAGCCCCGTCGTCTCCACAATTGCCGGGGCGGGCTCAATGACTCCATGGTCGAGCAGTTTCGCACCTGGTTTCATCCCCATATTACGGATGGTCTCGGTTGTACTGCTTAATGCTCCCAGCCAATCTTGAATCGGCTTAAAGGAAACAAATGTACCTTTCCCGTGCTTCTTTTCCAGCACTCCTTCGCGCACCAGTAAATTGATGGCTTCTCGTACAGTACTGCGACTGACCGAAAATTGCTCCATAAATTCTCTTTCACTGGGAACTTTAGCCTGATACTCTCCATCAAATATCTTTTTCTCCAATATTTCTTTTAATTGAATATGAAGAGGAACGGGGTTCGACTGATCTAAAAACATGGGAATGACCTCACTTTTCTTGATTACTCTTGATGAAGTAGTTTTTGTTGATTAGATATTCTTATTTGACATCTATCAGCCTCCTTCATAATTCCTTATGACGTTTTTTGGCTTATCTAATACAAGTCAAGTATAAGCATATTGCCCTCTGGTTTTCAATAAATTCAGAAAAATTAAAGTCTTCAAAAAATCAATAAGTGCCATAGAAAAATTTAATGAGCGTTGGCCAGCTAGTATGCTGGGGGCGAATCATGTAGCAGTTAGCGTATGTGAGTGAAGATGAAAAAGATCACATGTGCATATTGGTGGTTAGTTTGAAGACAATAAACTCCGGCTGCTGATCATTTGTCAACAGCCGGAGAGAAAGCCTTATTTATTCAACTGTTCTCCTAGGTACCTTGCTAATTCCAGCATGCCATACACCCCAGCAACAGATTCCGCATCGGAATTATAGTTCGTATTCGTATTTACATCATACGTATAGAGATTTCCCTCCTTATCCTGGATGGCTTCGATACCGGCTACATCGATTCCATTCTCCTGTAAAAATGCCTCGTATTGAGGAATGACCGGATGATTATAACCTTCGAGTATTTGAAATTTCTCCCCGCTCGTTTCCGGTTGATTGTTATTATCATCAATTTTGCAAGCGTCTGCCGGGCAAAGTTCAAACCCTTCCGATGTATCGATTTTCACCGCATATAAGAATTTACCTCCGATAAATTCATGACGTACAATATACGGCTCTGGTGCTTCAATATATTGTTGTATTAGCGTGATGCCATCGATAGGGGATTCAAATGCCTCCCCTTGTGTATATTCTTTCAGTGCTTCCACGGAATGAAACAATTTGACGCCCTGCCCCTTGCCTGCACGATTATGCTTCGTTATGAACGGAGCCAGGTTCAGTGTTTCGGCTGCTGCCAATATATTTTCTTTTCCTACAGAAGCTATCGTTTTAGGAGTTCTAATTCCCTGTTGATCCAAAGCCATATACTGATTGACTTTACTAACTTCCAGCCGTAAAGCACGGCTTCCATTTAACACGGTTCTTCCATGCCTTTCAAGCCAGGCCAAGACAGCCTCAGCAAATTCTGGTGCATATCGGTGGCCCCTTGTATGAGAGGAGGCACTCATGCGGTTATAAAAGATCCCTTCCGGCGGTACCGAAGATAAATCAATCGTCCCTTCATGCAAATGCCATAATTCAAATGGCAGATTCAATTCCTCCAGTCGCTTAGTCAGATGGTCCGTCCATTCATCGTTTTCATGTAATACATATATCTTAGCCATTATTTGACTCCTTTCTTCCTTTAACAGAACTTACGCACCTCCCATTATAACATGTATAACCGATCATTTTAGTCGGTTTAAAGAACTGTTAGGAAGCGTAATATTCTTCAAAGCAAGCTGCAGCTGGTGAGCTATGTGTAATCGTAGAATATGTGGGCAGAATTTATATAGAAATGCCTCATTATTTAGTGAAAGAAAGCATTGGGAAGAGGGATGATTGTGATCAAAGGAAGTCAGTTACAGAAAACGCTTGTTGTGAAAAAGTGGAATAATGAATTCACCAGGTTCGTCATCGTCGGCGCACTTAATACGGCGAATTACTATCTTTTCTATGTACTTTTTTATAACCTGATCGGGTGGCATTATCTTTCTTCCCATATCCTTTCCTTTTTCATAAGCATGGTCCTTTCCTTTTTCCTGAACGTGTATTTCACCTATAAGGTTAAACCAACGCTATCTAAATTTCTGATGTTCCCTTTCACCCAGGTGGTCAATATGTCAGTGTCTTCCCTGTTGATCTATTTGTTTGTCGACCTCCTTCACATCAACGGAAATATCGCTCCGCTTGCCGCGGTCATTTTCACCGTACCGATAACATTCATCGTAACAAGTAAAATTATGAAGAGGTAAGGCGTGAACAGTCATGCAAAGAATGTCCTGAAACAGTCCCAACATAACAATACTATGTATTCCAGGAAACTTTCGTAAAAAAAATCTTCTTCCTTAAATGCCGATCCAGGTGCTGACATCAAGCGCCTTCCCGCCTGCCAGGGTGCCTGAACCTGGCCCGCTTACTTCGACCAGGAACCCTATTATTACAAATCGTCCTCTCCCCCACACCTTTCGTCATAATTCTTATCCACCTTAACATCCAGCTATAACCTCCGCTTCCATTCAAATTTTTTTGATTTTCTATAACACCAATCGACACCCAACTTCAGATAATAGTAGTAGATATCTAATAACTGCAGAACCGGTTCTCGAAACGAGAATAACCATGTCGAATCTGTTAGACCAGCCATTTGAAGAAGTATTGAAGCAATACGACAACATGATCCACTACCATATCCACAAGCTACATATCAACGACCCGGAGCAGGAATTCTACCAGGAAGGCTGCATCACACTCTGGGAAGCCTGCCAGACATACGACCCATCACGAGGAACATTCCGTCAGCTCGCCAACTATAAAATCCACCACCGCTTCATCGATCTGATCCGCAAGCATTCCAAAGCAGCAGAGAACGAGAAGAATTATGTGGATCAGCACGCCACTGTAGAAGAAAACAGCACGTATGATTATCCGGAAGACTGCTATTTTTGGAACGCTATTCAGAAAGAATTGACAGAAAAACAATGGAAATGGATGAAGTATTACATCATTGAGGATCTTTCTTATGCGGAGATTGCGAAGAAAGAAAACACTACTGTGGATGCTGTGAAGAACTGGGGAAGAGAAGCGAAGAAAAAATTAAAATGGTTGGTAGTAATTGAATAATAATGGGTTAAGTTTTTCATCTTAGAGGATCTATCTTATGCAGTGATTGCAAAGAAAGATCCCACCACCGTTGTGCTGGGAAAAATTGAGATGTTAGTAGTTAAATCGTGCCTTTCCCTAACTAGGAAGAGGCACTGCCATACCCTTTCACAAAAAAAGAGCCTCCCAATCAGAAGGCTCTTTCACATAATCGATTATTTCTCCGAACGCACCTCGGCAACTTTATCTACATACTCCCGGGCTAATTCTTTCAACCCTTGCCAATCCTCTTGATCAATCATTGCTTTATTCACAAGAGAACCACCGATACCAGCTGCAACGGCACCAGCTCTCAAAAAGTCGCCCAGGTTATCGAGATTGATTCCTCCGGTTGGCATTTTCGGAATATGGCCAAGCGGACCGTTGACATCTTTGAAAAATTGAGGTCCAACTACGGTCGCTGGGAATACTTTCACCATATTTGCTCCCCATTGATAAGCCTGATAGATTTCGGTTGGTGTAAATACACCTGGAATCATTATTACTCCCTGGCTTCTGGTGTATTCAATCGTTTCCTTATCTAAGGTTGGGGCGAAAACAAAGTCAGATCCTGCGTCGATTGCTTCTCTCGCCTGGTCCTTATTTAATACCGTTCCGGCTCCAACTAACACCGTATCCCCATAGCGTTCCTTGAGCTCACGAATAACCCGTACAGCCCCTTCGGATTCCATGGTGATTTCAATGCTTGATACGCCGCCATCGACAAATGCCTGGACGACGTGATACACCTTATTTGGATCTACTTTTCGCACGACCGCCACAATTCCCGATGACACTAGCTGATTTAACGCTACTTCATTACTCATGTTAAACTCCTTTCCACTCCGAATATGTTACACACCGGAATAAGCCATGAATCCACCATCAACCGGTACGGTAATACCAGTCACAAATCCTGACATTTCCTCATCCACCAGCCAAAGCAGAGTCCCAAGTAAATCTTCAGGTTTACCGAATCGTTGTTGTGGCGTATGAGTGATAATTTTATTGGAACGTTCCGTTAAAGATCCATCTTCGTTCAGCAATAGTTTACGGTTTTGCTCTGTCAGGAAGAAGCCTGGCGCAATGGCATTAACACGGATGCCAACATCCGCCATATGAACAGCCAGCCATTGGGTAAAGTTCTCAATTCCTGCTTTTGCTGCACTATATGCTGGTACTTTCGTCATCGGAGACGGTGCACTCATCGATGACATATTAATGATCGTTGCTCCCTTACAATTCATCATTTTTTTCGAAAAGACTTGCGTAGGAATAAAGGTTCCGACTAAATTCAAATTAAAAACAAATTGAAATCCATCCGTTGTCATATCAAAGAACGTGGAAATATCATTGTTCTCTAAATCCTCTGGCTTCAGTGTTTCGTTTGTCGTCGTTCCGTCTGGATGATTTCCGCCGGCTCCATTGATCAATATGTCGCATACGCCTAGTTTTTCCGTAATGATCTGTTCCGCTTCACGAACACTTTCCACATCTAGAACATCACATGAAACCGCCAAGGCTTCTCCGCCAGCATCGGTAATATCCTGTTCTACTTGTTTTCCTGCTTCTATATTACGGTTTAAAACTGCTACCTTCGCACCCTGACGGCCAAGTTCCCGAGCCATGGCTCCACAAAGTACACCGCTCCCACCTGTAATGACAGCTACTTTTCCTTTTACATTTTCGTTCAGTGTCAGCATGCTATTTCACCTCTGTTTCAAGTCGCTGAAGGGAATCCCAAATGCCCCATAAGTACATAATGCCTAATCCACGATCATAAAGACCGTATCCCGGCCGGCATTCTTCTCCCCAAATATGGCGTCCATGATCGGGACGTGCATAACCAGTGAAACCTATTTCGTGATAGGCCTTTACTATTTCATAGATGTCGACGGAACCGTCCTTAGTCCTATGGGACGTTTCAATAAAGTCACCATTTTCATAGGTTTTGACGTTACGAATATGTGCAAAATGGATGCGGTCAGAAAACGCACGGACCATATCGGCTACATCGTTCTCTGGATTGGCGCCTAAGGAACCACTGCAGAGGGTGAGACCGTTATACGGATCATCCACCAGCTTTAAGAATCTCTCAAGGTTTTGCTTATTCGTGATAATACGCGGGAGACCAAATACAGAAAATGGCGGATCATCGGGATGGATACCCATTTTAATATCATTTTCCCTTGCGACAGGAATCACCTTTTCTAAGAAATACTGAAGGTTTTCCCATAAGTCCTCTTCCGTTACGTTCTTATATTTTTCAAATAAATCGGCCAAATCAGAGAGTCTTTCCGGCTCCCAGCCAGGCATCGTGTAAGCGGAGTTTTCTGAGATGGTATTCACCAGTTCCATCGGTTCAATATCTTTCAATTTATCATTCTCAAAAAATAAAGCGGTTGAGCCATCTTCCATTTCCTTAAATAAATCGGTACGAGTCCAGTCAAATACCGGCATAAAATTATAGCAAATGACTTTCACACCGACTTTAGCCAGTTTTTCAATCGTTTTGATGTAGTTTTCGATATATTTATCCCGTGTCGGTAGACCAAGCTTGATATCTTCATGCACATTGACACTTTCAACAACGTCAATATTCAAGCCGTGACGGTCCGCCTGTTCCTTTACTTCTGAAATTCGTTCCATCGGCCATTCCTCACCGGCCGGAATATCATGTAAGGACCAGACAACACCTTCAACTCCTGGGATTTGCTTGATATGATCCAATGGGATTCGGTCATTTCCTTCGCCGAACCAGCGCATCGTCATCCTCATAGACTATGCCTCCTTGCATACCTCTTCCAATGAAATAGCTTTATAGTTTAATAATTACTTTACGAACGTCTGGTGAAGCATTGTCCATTAATTCAAAGGCTTTTTCCGCCTCATTCAATTCAAATTGGTGACTAACCATATCTTTCACATCAAACTCCATCGTATTAAACAAATCAACCACTATCGGGAAACGGTGAGTTTGTAAACGGGAACCACAGATAGTTAACTCTTTCTTGGTAATATTTACTTGAGCAATTTCAGACATTTTCGTATCAAAACCAAGTAAAACCACTCTAGCCGCGACGGAAGTCACTTCTATCGCTTGTTCCACTGTCTGCGGTAAACCAACGGCATCGATGACAACATTGGCACCCATTCCCCCAGTCCAGTTAAACACCTTTTCTTCTACTTTAGAGTGTTGCGGATTGATAACATGATCCGTACCCCATTTTTTGGCAAAATCAAGGCGTTGATCATTGAAATCTGAAATCGCGACCTTAGCACCGGCTTGCTTTGCCATTTTCAAACAACATAAACCGATAGGTCCAGCACCGATGATGAAGACATAATCTCCTTCTTGCACTTGCCCGCGATAGATGGACTGTGCCCCGATTGTAAAGGGTTCAATCAAGGCAATTTCAGACCAGTCCAATTGATTATTTAACTTATGGACGAGGTGTTCCGGCATGACCATCACTTCACGGCCACCTCCTTCCCGGTGTACGCCGTAAACCTGTACGTTTTCACAAACGTTTGGACGACCTTGTCGGCAGGCGTAGCATTCCCCGCAGGATGTCATTGGTTCGACAACAACTTTGTCCCCTACGGACAGGCCGGCAACAGCATCTCCTGTTTCTACAACCTCCCCGGCAATTTCATGACCAATCACACGCGGGTAGCTGGCAAAAGGATTTTCCCCATGAAGAATGTGCATGTCAGATCCACATATCCCCATAGCTTTCATTCGTATTTTTACTTGATTGGATTGCTCAATAGCTGGCTCTTCCATCTCAACAACATTCAGGGTGCCTGGTTCTTTTACTTGAATTGCTTTCATGACCAACCCTCCTTCTTATTAATCAAATAAGCTTGGTAAATATAGAGTTATACTTGGAATGAAACTAACCGCCAGCAAAACGAGTAAACTAACGCCTAAGAATGGCAGTAATGCCTTTGACGCCTGACCTAAGGACACTTTTCCGATACTGGATGCTACGAATAAACAAACGCCCACTGGAGGAGTAGATAAACCAATCATTAAGTTGAGCACCATCAACACCCCAAACTGTATTGGGTCCATTCCAATTTCCATTGCAACCGGCAGCAACACCGGAAACAAGATGACAAGCGCTGCAATAGTTTCCATAAACGTTCCAACAAATAACAGCAACACATTAAGTAAAAGAATAACGATAATAGGATTTTCCGATATCGCAAGAATGGAGTCTGCTACCAATTGTGGAATTTGTTCACTAACCAGAATCCATCCAAATAAATTGGCCATTCCAACTAAAACCAAAATCCCAGCTGTACTGACCATAGAATCCAGGAGAATTTTCGGAAGCATATGCAGCTTAAGGTCACGATAGATAAAAATACCGACTAGTAAGGCATACACAACAGCTACGATAGATGCTTCAGTTGGTGTAAAGTAACCGCTTAAAATTCCGAACAAAATGATAACCGTCATCATCAGAGCCCAAAAAGCCCCAAAGAATGATTTGGTAATGACGGAGAACTTTTGACGTTCGCCTTTAGGATAATTATTCTTTTTCGAAATGATATAAGTAACAGCCATTAAGCTAAGTCCAAGTAATAGACCAGGGATCGTACCTGCTATAAATAAATCCCCGATCGATACCGTCGCAAGTGTTCCTAAGATGATCATTGGAAGCGAAGGCGGGATAATCGGACCAATAGTAGAAGAGGATGAAGTTACAGCTACTGAAAAAGGAGCATCATACCCTTCTTTTTTCATCGCGGGGATCATTACCGACCCGATGCTCGCAGTATCCGCCAGTGCTGTCCCAGTGATGCCGGCAAATCCCATGGATGCCCCAACGTTTGACAGACCTAAACCACCACGAATATGTCCCACAAGTTTGTTTGCAAAGTCGATGATTCGTTCGGTAATACCACCGGAATTCATTAAATTCCCTGCCAGAATGAACCCTGGAATACAAAGTAACGTAAAGGAGTTAATACCCCCGAACATTTTCTGAGGGATTACATTTAACGGAATATCAGCGATCAAAATATAGACAAGGGAAGATAACCCTAAACTAAACGCAATGGGAACGCTGAGAAATATTAAAACGATAAAGGTTACAAACAATATGGTGGCCATCATAGTTGAACACCTTCTTCCACTTCGTGCTGGTCTGTGAGTACGGCATAAATATTGATAAAACTATACAGTGCTAAAAACGCAAATAATATAACCATGCTTAAGTTAATGTAGAACATTTTAATCGAAAGCGTGGCAGACGCCTGGTTTTTACCTAGTAACGAAAACTCATACGCATAAGATACCAGGTAAGCAGAAAACAAACCTACGATAAGGTAAATCAATGCCTCTACATATTTTTTTGCCTTTTTTGGAAGAATGGACAGGAATAAATCGACTCGAACATATTCCCGTTGCTCCATCGCTATTGGTGCTGCAAAGGCAATGGAAAAGATAAATAAGAAACGTGAAAGCTCCTCTGTCCAAACAAATGTAAACGGGGAGTATCGCCCTGTGATTTGTATGATGACAACGATAACGAGGGCGGTAAAACAGAGAATGGTCAAAAGCTTTAGTATTCGACTAAGAATGTTAACTGCCTGCATGTTGCTCACCCTTTATAATGGGTAACAAACCACCCTTTAATAGGATGGTATGTTACCTGGAAAGTTGTTATTGTCCTGCTTCTACAATTCTTTGATAAAGTTCAAGTTGTTCTTCTGACAGGCTTTCTTCCACAGCTGGCTTCATAGCTTCTCCGAAAGCTTCCTGGTCTACTTCAACAAATTCCATTCCTTGATCCTTAAGGTCCTGCTCAATTTCTGCAGTTTCTGTTTCATATAGTTCCAAACCATATTCTTGAGCTTCAGCTGCTGCTTCTTTAACAGCTTCCTGCATATCTTCGTCAAGTGAATTAAACTGCTCGTTTCCTACTACAACGTAAATCCAGGAGTATACGTGCTCGGTAACGTTTACATAATCTTGTACTTCAGGAAAACTAGCACTTTGAATTAAGTCAACCGGGTTTTCCTGACCATCAATAACCCCTTGTTGCAGTCCGGTAAATACTTCACTGAAGTCCATAACCTGTGGTCTTGCTCCTGCAGCTTCCCAAGCATCCATAAATAATGGTACGTTTGGTACGCGCATCTTAAATCCACCTAAATCTTCAGGTGATTCAATTGGTTTATTGGAAGTTAAGTTTCTTGGTGCACGCATATGATAGTAAAGTGGTGTGACACCAACATTTTCTTCCACAGATGTTTCGATTTCTTTACCAATTTCGCCTTCTACTACCTTTTGCAAGTGCTCTTGCCCGTTAAATGCGTAAGGCACGGCCATTAATGCAGCTTCCGGTGCCCAGTTCTGCATTGTTTCACCAGAAATCGTCATATCGACGGTACCAGCTTCAATTCCATTTAAAACCTCAGTTTCAGAACCTAATTGCTCGTTAGGATAAATATCGATTTCTAATTTTCCGTCTGTTTTCTCATTAGCCAGTTCAGCAAACTTCTCCGCTGTTTTATGCCACTGGTGATCTTCGTTAGATAAGTGTCCCATTTTCCAAGTGATCGTCTCTCCAGATCCTGATGCTTCTTCTCCATCACCGCCACAAGCTGCTAAAACCAAAATCAGTGCAGATACAACCAAAAAGCTTAGTAATTTCTTCATGAAAAGTATCCTCCCATATTTTAATAGATTAATATAAAGCAGAGGTTTTCCCTCTTAACTTAAGTGTTCAAATAGTTGTAAATACTTTCGGGGACCGGTATTCCTTCCTCTTTTCTTACTTCTTCTTTCATCTGTTCCGGCTCACCAGGAACCAGCACTGAATCAAAACCTTTTGCTGGTTGGACGTCATGTAACTCATCGATCATCTGGTCCATGTTTTGCATGAATTCTTTTTTATCTATGAACAATCCTGGATCGATGGTTATGATGGTGTGACTTAATCGGCGATAGTTTTTATAGTCCCCATACATCGTGGAAATGCCTGGTCCAAAGGCAGACCCAGTCAGCACGCCTGTTAACACATCGACAACAAGGGCTAACCCATAACCTTTAGGCCCACTAATCGGCAGTAAATGTTTCACCAAATCAGGGTCGGTAACTGGCGTACCATTTTCATCTACGCCCCAGTTATTCGGAATCTCTTTGCCGGTTTCTCTGGCATGCAATACCTTCCCTAAAGCAACATTACTTGTTGCCATATCTAAGATAATCGGGCGGTGTTTACTTGCTGGAAACCCGTAAGCAATTGGGTTTGTCCCAAAATAAGAGTCAGCTCCCCCAAAAGGTACGACGGCACTATCGGTATGCGTCACGATCATACTGATGGTATCCTGCTCTGCTGCTTGTTGTGCAAAATAGGACAATGCTCCACAGTGACTGCTGTTAACGACACCGACGATTCCAATGCCGTTATCTTTTGATAGCTGGATGGCATGATCCATCGCTTCTCTGGTAATCACATGCCCCATCCCGTTATCGCCATCAAATAAGATAGCGGAAGAACCTTTTTGCTCTGTATGGAATTCCGGGTTTGGGTTCATGCCCCCTTCTCCTAGTCTTTTCACATAATGTTCTGTACGCAATACCCCGTGTGAACTTACCCCACGAAGGTCGGCGTGAACTAATACCTCAGCAACAACCTTAGCGTGTTCTTCATTTACCTTTGCTTCCTTTAATTTTTTGATAACCAAAGACTTTAATTTATCTTTTTTTACAATGATATCTGGCATGTTCAATCCCTCTCATTACAAATTAGCATGATTCCTCTTCACCAAGTGCTGAGCGGGTTTCATGCTTCCCCGCATCCCGGTTCCCAAATCGATAAAACCGGCACATTCATACGTCTGCTCAGTAATAGTAATACACTCGTATTTAGTCAAATGATCGAGGGCCCCTTGAAGCTTCTTTGTCACCTACCTTACAACAGAATCTTTTTCCCCAAGCCTCTCCAAAACCTCTTCCAAATACGGCAGTCCTTCATTATCTCCATATACTCCCACGACCATGGCTCCAATCGTATTGGCAAATTCCAGGATTCGTTTTGGCTCCCAGCCTTTTAATAATCCACAAATCACACCAGCATCAAAACCGTCTCCTGCACCGACGGTATCAGCTACTTTGTCTACTTTGGTCGCTGGGGCTTCGATAATTTCATCTTCCGTCCAGTGCAGAGACCCATCTTCTCCAAGCTTGACGAACATATGCGTAATATTATATTGCTTCGCTTTTTCAATAAGTTCCGATACATCACTTGTACCGAATAGTAACTCAGCTTCGTCAAGGCCAGTTAGTAAGTAATCAACATAAGGCATCCATTTCAGCAGCGTCTCACGGGCCTCTTCCTTACTCCACAGCTTCAATCTAATATTCGGATCCATGGAAATTTTCACACCATGTTTATGAGCTAAGGTAACAGCCTGATCGATCACTCGAATATTCTGCTTACTTATTGCTGGAAATACCCCTGTAATATGAAGCAGTTTCGCATATTGAAAGTAAGCTTCATTCAAGGTCTCAGGTAATAATGTCTCCGTCGGTGATTTATGTCGATAGTAAAAAGTTTTCCCCGACCCGTCTGCCTGAATTTCTTTAAAGTTCAAGGATGTTGGGTAACCTTCTTCCAGCTTGACCTCAGATACATCAATGCCTTCCCCTCTGGCAAAGTTATATATGTATCGTCCAAACTCATCTTTCCCCAGGCGGCCAATCCATCCGGATTTAAGGCCCAGTCGGGAACATCCAACTGCCACATTGAATTCAGCTCCTCCTGCCTTCCTCTTAAAACAATCAGAAAACCGCAGGGGACCAGTAGAACTTGGGTCAAATGTAATCATGGCATCCCCGATGGTAATGATATCGTTCATAATTTTGCACCTGCTTTCTCTGATGACTTTCTAACAATTATTGAAGGATCAAAGCGATATATCTTAGGCTGATTGTGTTTATTGGAATCGAACTTATGAAGCAGTAATTCTACCGCTTTTTCCCCTATTTCAAAGGCTGGCTGCGCAATCGTCGTGAGGGGTGGGTTATGAATGCCCGCGTATGGGATTTCATCAATGGTGACTAAACCGACGTCCGCACCGATTTTCACATTATGTTCGGACACATATTTCAAGAATTCCATTAAGGATAAGTCATTACCTGAAACAATCGCCTGTGGCGGCTTTTCTAACTGAAATAGTTTGGAAATCCCGTTTTTCATAACCGAAAGATCCAAGGATTTGATGTAGTCTTCACGTAAAGGGAGCTCAAACCTTTCCATCGCACTCCGATAGCCTTGAATACGTTCTAACCGGGGTACAACCGCATTTTCCAGTGAGGTCGTTAATATAGCTATGTCTTTATAACCATTGTTTAATAGATGTTCCACCGCCAGATGAATGGCTTTTTCATTATCCAGCAAGACAGTATCAACATTTAAATCGCTTACATAACGGTCGACGAATACGATAGGAAAATTGGAGTCTTCCAGGCTTTTATAGAGCCCCTGGTTTCCACTGGTAGGAAAAACAATCAATCCATCCACCTGTCTCCCTAACAATGTTTCAATATATTTCTTCTCTTTTGCCGGTTCATCATCGGCATTACAAATAATAGTTGAAAAATCATTTTCATTTAACTTATCTTCAATGGCACGTATCACTTGGGTAGAAAAGGAATGAAGAATATTCGCCACAACCACTCCAATCGTAGCCGTGCTTTTAAGTTTTAAGCTTCGTGCCACATTGTTAGGTTGATAGTTTAGTTCTTTAATAGCTTTTTCAATTCTTTCCCGTGTTTCTTCTCTCATGTAATCAAATCGCTCATTTATAAATTGGGATACCGTACTCTTCGATACTCGAGCGTGTTTTGCTACATCGCTGATCGTCGTTTTGTTGATAGGCATTTTAGTCATCCTTTTGCAAAACCGTTTTACTAAATCGGTTTACTAAACCGGTTTAATGGAACTATAACATAATGAAAACGCTTTTAAAATAGAAAATTGAAAAATTTGTGTTATTTAATGGCTATATATATGTAAAAAGGTACCAAGATAACAAATAAAAAAGCACCTAACCATTTGGAAAGGTGCAATCTAATTACCATTCTGCTATCGTTCCATCTTTATGTCGCCAGACAGGGTTTCTCCAGCGGTGCCCCTCTTCTGCCTTCTGCTTCACAAATTCCTCATTGATCGAAACACCAAGACCTGGGTTTTTCAAATTTTCAACATACCCCTCTTTATAATCAAAAACAGATTTATCAGTTAGATAGTCAAGCAAATCGCTGCCCTTATTGTAATGAATTCCAAGGCTCTGCTCCTGGATAAAGACATTGTGGCTTGTTGCATCAACTTGAAGGCATGAGGCAAGTGCGATCGGTCCAAGCGGACAATGGGGAGCAACTGCGACATCATACGCCTCCGCCATGGAAAAGATTTTCTTACATTCAGTGATGCCGCCGGCATGAGAAAGATCGGGCTGAATGATGTCTACATATCCATCCTGAAGCAGCTTCTTAAAGTCCCATCTCGAATACATTCTCTCTCCCGTTGCGATCGGGATATTCGTTACACGGGCTATATCCCTAAGTGCTTCATTATTTTCAGGAAGTACCGGCTCTTCAATAAACATCGGGCGGAAAGGCTCCAATTCTTTTGCCAGTATTTTTGCCATCGGTTTATGGACCCTTCCGTGAAAATCAATGCCGATGCCGAAGTCATCCCCCACAGCTTCTCTTACCGCAGCAGTTCTTTCCAATACTTCGTCGATCTTTTTATAAGAATCGATGTATTGCATTTCTTCTGTCCCATTCATTTTAATAGCGGTAAAACCAGCGTCCTTCGCTTCCCTGGCGGCAGTCCCGACATCCGCTGGCCGGTCTCCCCCGATCCAGGAATATACCCTGACCGAATCACGGCATGCACCACCCATTAATTCGTGGACTGGCGCCTGATAGTACTTCCCTTTAATGTCCCATAACGCTTGATCGATCCCGGCGACGGCACTCATATGGATGGGACCGCCGCGATAGAATCCTGAACGGTACATAACTTGCCAGTGGTCTTCGATCCGAAGCGGATTTTTACCGATTAGATAATCGCTTAGTTCTTCTACTGCCGCCTTTACAGTATCTGCTCTTCCTTCAATTACCGGTTCTCCCCATCCTTCAATCCCTTCATCGGTTTCAATTTTCAGAAAGAGCCATCTTGGTGGCACCGGATACAACTTTAGTGATGTGATTTTCATTTTTATTCTCCTTTCCTGTCTACTATTGCCATGAACGCTTTCGCTTTATTTGTCAATTCTATGTAATTGTTTTGATCGTTAATCGAATTGGCATTTACTAGTGAGCTGCCCAGCCCAATCGCTATCACATTTTTTTGAAAATAGGATGGCATGTTCTCCTGGTTAATCCCTCCTGTTGGTACAAGAGGAATGTGAGAAAGCGGTCCATAGATTGATTTTAAATAATTGGGTCCCAGAGCATTCGCCGGGAATACTTTTACAGCATCTGCACCGCCCTGATAAGCTTCAACAATTTCTGTAGGGGTTAAGGCTCCCGGGATACTGATAACGCCTTTTTCTTTCGTCACACGGATGGTTTCGGTACAAACATTTGGTGAAAATATAAATTTTGCTCCTGCATGGATGAGGTTTTCTGCTGATTGAGCATCCAGAACAGTACCAGCACCGATAATGACGTCATCATCAAATCTAGTATTCAACTTGGCAATTAACTCCTCTATCCTCGGAGTATCAGCAGTGATTTCAAGTGTTTTAACCCCGCCATTGACCAGAGCTTCAGCAGCGGGTAATGCTTTCTCTGGCTCTATTCCTCTCAAGACAGCAATCACTTTATTCTGTTCGATCTTTTTAAATACATTATTCATTTCCTCATACCTCCTAACGACTGACATCCTCTTGTTTATTAAAATAGGAATCTAATAAATTTCTATCAGGAAGCCCTTCTACATCTCCTGGCACAAGGGTCACCATTGCTCCAATAGCGTTTCCCCTCTCAACAGAATCTTTAGGACTAAGTCCATCTAACAAACCGGAAAGGACTCCCGCTGCAAAGCCATCACCGGCGCCAACCGGGTCAACGACCTGTTGGACCGGAGACCCCTTTACTAATCCTTTATCTTCTTTTGTGAAATAATAGGCTCCTTCAGCTCCAATCTTAATGATGGATAGACCTACGCCTAATTGAAAGGCCTTTTCTCCGATCAACTTGGGGTCAGATACGCCAAACATAAACTCAGCTTCATCAATACCTGGTAAAAATATATCGGACAGTCCGGCAATTTCGAGCAAGACTTGTCTCGCTCTCTCCTCATTCCAAAGGTTTTTTCTTAAATTAGGGTCAAAACAAACCTTCACTTTATGTTTCTTAGCAATAGAAATCGCATGGCGTACCGCTTTATAGCAATTATCACTCAGCGCCGGTGTAATACCTGTAATATGCAGGTATTTGGCATTGGCAATATAGTCTTCTGCTATATCTTCTTCTGTCATATTACTGGCGGCCGAATGGGAGCGATAATAATAAACCCGGCTGCGCTCACTGCTAAGGGCCTCTTTCAAAAAAATCCCCGTCGGGAACGTTTCATCAATTTTCACCTGACTTATATCGACTCCCTCTCCCTGTATAAAGGAGCGCACCTTTTGTCCTAATTCATCATTACCAATTCTACTAATCCAGCCGGCTTTGTGACCTAGCCTGGAGAGCCCGATCATAACATTGGATTCTGCCCCTGCAACTCTTGCGGAAAAATCATTGGCATATCTAAGCAGCCCCTGGGACTTGGAGGCAAACAGTACCATAGATTCTCCCATTGTAACCACATCCATCTAATCACCTCATCTCACTAACTACCATGGCTTATCGCCAAATCCTTATGGCGAAAGCTTAAGTTTTTTCTTATACTTTAATCCTTTAACAAAGTTAAACTTTCTTTAAAAGTCATTCTCTTTCATTTATTTCGACTTTAAATGTTTTCAGGCAGGTATACCACCTATCGTTCCTTATTAAGGAACGATGTTCCATAATATGAATATAAAATTTACTGGGCAGAACCCAGTAAACTTGATATTTCTTTTGCAGATTCTTTTAATAGTGGCAGGTATTCCTGGATGCGTTGGTCCGTCATTTGCACGGAAGTTCCTGTAATACTAACGGAATAGTTTACTCTATTTAAATGATCGAATATGGGAACAGCAACACACCGGATACCCTCTTCGTGCTCTTCATTATCAACGGAATATCCATTACTTCTAATTCGCTCGAGCTCCTGTTTGAATTCCTTTTCTTCTGTATAAGTGTTTTTGGTGAATTTATGAAAAGAGTTTTCAGACAGGTAACGCTTTAATTGTGCTTCATCAAAGTAAGCAGCTATGGCTTTTCCTACCCCGGTACAATAAATCGGGGCCCGCCTACCTAATTGGGAATAGATACGAACGGCAGATGGAGTCTCCACTTTATCAATGTAGATGACTTGAAAATCATCAAGCATAACCAAGTGGGATATTTTGTCGGTCTGTTTAGAGATTTTCTCCATGATGGGATGAGCAAGCTCAACTACATTCAGTTGATCGACGACAATATTACTCATCTCCAAAAATTTTAGTCCAAGACGGTAAACACTTGTTTCCTCCATTTGCTTAACATAGCCATGCTCTTCTAATGTCATGATCAAACGATGAGCAGTACTTTTAGCCACCCCTAGAAGATTTGCTATCTCTGTAACTCCCAGACCTTTTGGGTGTTGTTTAAGATATTCTAAAATTATTAAAGATCGATCAACGGATTGAATCATTAATATTCACCTTTTTTAAAAGCAGTTGTTCCTTATTACGCAACCGCTTTCCTCATTGTGGTTACCATATTACATAACGTTCATAAAGCTGTCAACTTTATAATAAACCAAATTTCCAAATTAAGCTTTACAAGATTATGGAGTAACCTCACATGTTAAAAAAGGAAAGACTTAGGCAGCCTTTCCTTTTTATGGCACAATATTTGATTAAATGCCTCTTTCCCTTCCTTATCTCGATTAAATACGCCGGCGTGCTTCAGCATAGTTGAAATGTTTTCCCTATTTTTTCTTAAAGAACCTGCTTCGCATTACTGTAAAAGAGATTCAACGTTTTTATAAAGATTTGGATAGAGAGTCAAGCCCATTTCACCTGTTTACTTTATTCCAACCGAGAGAGTCTATAAACCCCACCCCGGAGCCCTCCAAATATTGGCGGGCTCCGGGGTGGGGTTAGGGCTTGATATTACTTAAACCGATGCGTTTATTAATAAGTTTGTCAGTACATCTTTCTGAGGGGAATCAGAAGCTTCTATCTCTCTACTACTATCTCGTTTTATTTAAACCCATACATTTTCTCTTCCGCTTGATTCCAGTAAACAACCCTTTCAGCATTAGTAATGGTGCATTTTATTTAAAGCACATGGGTTAAAAAACAATGTATTTATAAACACTTTTTAAAAAAATCATACACCCTTACCTTATATCTCAAAAAGAAATAATATAAAATCATGCATCTTAACGATTGGCACGATACTTGCAAACTATAATAGCATAATAGATTTTCCATAACTGATTTCATGAAAAGGTAGAAATAAAAGAAAAAATCCCATAGAAGGAAATTGTAAGCGCAAGTCACAGAGAGTGAAAAACATTCTCTTTAAGCAAGCGAATATGTAAAATTCAAGCAATCTTTAAAATCATCTAAAAGGTGGGGATCCATAATGGATAACAATAATGAACTTAAGGATGAATCGGTGGAGCCGTTGAATCAGTCAAAACATATAACAGGAAACGTTATCGTCGCAGGAAAAGGAGAAGGAGAGGTTATTGCAACGGATGTCCCCTTAAGTTTTTGGGGAGGGTACAATTCTGAAACGGGTGATATTATTGATCACCATCACCCACTTTACGGTGAGAATCTGACTGGAAAGGTTTTTGTCTTGCCTGGCGGACGAGGTTCTTGTACTGGGAGTATGGTTCTACTTCAGGCCATCTATTCGAACAATTCACCAGGTGCTATTATTTTAAAACAAATAGATGAAATAATCTCATTAGGCGCCATTGTGGCAGATGAAATATTTAAAATGAAGCTTCCGATCATTGCACTTAACGAACCCGATTTTGCTTTGGCTCAAAAAGCAAGCTATATAAAAGTCAATGAATATGGAAAAGTATTCATCAATCATTAATAATTAATCCAAAACATGGGTGGTGCTAGATGTGTCGAACATTAAATTATCAGAGTGGGATAAACGTCTTTTAGAAGGAAAAGAAGGTAAGGCCAAACAAATCGCTATGCAAATTATTGTAAGAATGGCTGAAGTACAAAAAGCAAAACAGCTAATTGATATTTCTCAGGCCCATATTGACGGTTGTATTTATACAGGTGAGGCCAGTCTTAAATTCGCAGAAACATTAGCTAATTTAAAAGGGGAAGTTTCTGTTCCAACAACGCTGAACTCCATCTCCGTTGACCAGCAAAGGTGGGAAAAACAGGGTGTCGATCCAACTTTTGCAGAGTTAGCTAATCAGTTAGCCCAAGCATACGTTGAAATGGGGGCAAAACCATCTTTCACTTGTTCCCCTTATCAGTTGCCTGACAAGCCAAAGTTCGGAGAACATATTGCTTGGGCAGAGTCCAATGCAGTAGTTTTTGCCAATAGTGTGATTGGAGCAAGAACTAACCGCTATCCTGATTTTATGGATATATGTGCTGCACTAACAGGGAGAGCCCCGTTATCGGGGTATCACTTAGATGAAGAGCGTTTAGGAGATGTGTTAGTTGATTTGCCAAAACTCGACCATGTAGATGATTCTTTTTTTCCAGTGTTAGGGTACTTAGTGGGCGGGAAAGTAGAGTCTCAAGTTCCAGTGGTTCATGGGCTCAACTACAAACCTACTCACGATGACTTAAAGGCATTCGGTGCAGCTGGTGCTACATCAGGAGCTGTAGGAATGTTTCATATAGTAGAAGTTACACCAGAAGCACCAACCGTGGAGGAGGCACTGGGTCATAAACCTCCTAAGGAACACTGGAAAGTAACCATGGAAGAATTGCAAAATACCTGGAGAGAGCTGAATACAGCAAACGATCAGAAAATTGACCTTATAGCCTTTGGTAATCCGCACTTTTCCATTTCGGAATGTTGGAAACTCGCTGATATTTGCCGTGGTAAACGTAAGCATCCAGATGTTAACGTATTGATTACAACAAGCAGATATGTCTATGAGGAAGCTAGAAAGCAAGGGTTAACAGATGAAGTGGAAAGGTTTGGAGCGACATTCATTACAGATACTTGTTGGTGTATGATTGAAAGACCAGTTATTCCTGAACATACACAAACCATCATGACAAATTCAGCAAAATATGCCCACTACGCTCCAGGACTAGTAGATTGTAACGTTTATTTTGGAAGCATAGAGGATTGCGTTCGTACTGCAATCTCCGGAAAACCTCAAGTTTCTGAACCAAAATGGTTACAAAGAAACAATGATACATGAAATATAAATAGGCACCTTCTCGATGGAGAAGGTGCCTATTTTATTATTCCCTTAGCTTTATTTCAAATTTACCCAAACACTTTTGACTTCGGTATAATTATCTAACGCATAAGTGCCCATTTCACGACCTATACCTGATTGCTTATAGCCGCCAAATGCAGCTGCAGGGTTTTCCTGGTTTGTGTCATTAATCCATACTGTTCCTGCCTTCAACCGACGAGCAACTTGGTGTCCGGTTCGGATATTTTCTGTCCAGACAGCTGCAGCCAGTCCATACTCGCTATCATTGGCACGGCGAACTGCTTCCTCAGTCGTATCAAACGGCAGCACCACGACGACAGGTCCGAAGATTTCCTCCCTTGCGATTCGCATATCGTCTTCTACATCAGCAAAAACGGTCGGCTGTACAAAATATCCTTTATCATACGCTCTTTCTCCGCCAGCTACAAGTCGGGCTCCTTCTTCTTTTCCAATGCGTATATAGTCAAGTACACGATCCCGTTGTTCTTCAGAAACAAGTGGGCCCATTTCCGTGCTTTCATCCATACCTGGCCCAAGCTTAGTAGCCTTGGCTCGTTCGGCAAGCGCCTCTACCACATGCTCGTAATGCTTGCGATGGACATAGACACGTGAAGCAGCACTGCAATTCTGTCCGTGGTTATACATAATGCCATCGAAAGCACCGTCTATAGCCTTTTCGATATCAGCATCCTCCAAAATCAAATTCGGTGATTTTCCTCCTAATTCAAGCGTTACATGTCGGAGGTGATCGGCTGATTTTCTCATAATGGACTTTCCGACTGTAGTGGAACCGGTAAACGCAATCTTATCGATTTGGTTATGATTGACAATCGCCTCTCCAGCGACTTCACCAAATCCAGGCACAATATTGACAACTCCATCAGGGAATCCAGCCTCTTTGAACAAACGCGCTGCATAAAGAAGAGAAAGTGGAGTCTGTTCTGCCGGTTTCAATACAGATGTACACCCAGTAGCCAGTGCTGCACCGAGCTTCCATGACGCCATCGACAATGGAAAGTTCCAAGGAATGATCTGGCCGACCACTCCTACAGGTTCATGCTCGGTGTAATTCAAATAATCCGGTGACAACGGTGTTGTCTGACCAAGCACTTTGGTTGCCCATCCGGCATAATAGCGGAAATGTTCAATGGTGCCGTCAATATCATCTTCCAGTGCAACAGCATATGGTTTTCCGTTATCCAAGGACTCAAGCTGGGCCAGCTCTTCTCTGTTTTGTTCCAATAAATCAGCGAACTTGTAGATAAGATGGGCACGGTCAGCAGTAGCCATCGCAGACCATTCTCCATGTTCAAAAGCTTGTCTTGCCGCCTGGACAGCCAGGTCGATATCTTCACTTTCAGCTTCGCTCACTTCTGCAAGTACCTCTTCTGTCGCCGGATTATAGACGTTAAATGTTTTCCCGCTTTTGGAAGGAGTATATTCTCCATTAATATACAGTTCGATGTTCTCTTCCAAAAAAGCTTTCACCTTAGGTTTTAATTCGATATTAGATGTAATCATTTAATCCCCTCCTGGTTAGCATTTGCTGTAAGCTGATTAAGAATATCCTGTAAAGTCGCATCTTCTTCTTCCGTCAGCGGCAAGCGCGGCCTTCTCGATGGACCACCTGCCAGTCCTTGAAGGTCCATTGCTCGTTTGACGATTTGAACATACTTACCGGAACCCTCGATGAAATTACATAGAGGTAGAATCTGATCATACAACTCCCAAGCGCGATCGAGATTGTTCTCTTGCACGGCGTTATATAATTCGGTGACAAGCCTTGGAGCGATATTTCCAGCTACAGAGATCCAACCGGAAGCCCCCACCAAAAAGGATTCCAGTGCCAAGTCATCCGACCCACAAAACGTGTGGATATATCCTTTTCCTTTTCTGGCAATATCCCGAGCTTTACGAATGTCCCCGCTCGACTCCTTAACATGGGTAATGTTCTCCACATCTCTGGCTATGTTTAATATCGTTTCTGTTCCAATATCGACCCCTGAGGTGAACGGGTTATTATAGATCATGATCGGGAATCGAACAGATTCCGCTACCGCTTTAAAATGTTCATAAACCTCTTCATCTTTTGGATGAGCATAATAGGAATTGATCAGTAAAGCTGCATCTGCCCCGGCAGCTTCCGCCTGTTGCGTGAACATAATGGCATCCTTCGTTGTTTCGGCAGCCGTACCGAATACCAAAGGAATACGACCATTCACTTGTTCTACAGCTATTTCTGCTATGTTAAACTTTTCTTCTTTTGTTAAACTGACAAACTCCCCCGTACTGCCATTGACGACAATACCCGCAACACCTTGACGGATAAAATAATCAATATTTTCTCTTAGGCCTTGTTCATTTACTTCTCCGTCTGCATACATCGGTGTGATTAATACTGGAAACGCACCTTCTAAGTTTTTCATTGTTAAACTCCTCCTCTATCCTTAAGAATTAATAGCTTTTTGTTCTTGCTTCGTATGGTCGATTTCTTTGGTATACCAGATGAATTTATTGGTAAAGCCATAAACAAGTGAAATGATGACTACTAAAAAGTTGAACCATAAGAATGGAAGATACGTAAGCGTAGAAACGCCCAGCGTAGCTGCCATGAATACACCACCATCAGACCAGGGAACCATAGGTGTGGTCACTGTTCCTCCTGCTTCTGTATTTCTCGATAATACCCGCCTGTCGATATGGAGCCGTTCATAGTTTTCCTCTGTGATTTTACTGGCCGTTATAATCGATACATAAGCAGCTCCGCCAAAGAAGTTACCGAAAAATCCCGATAGCATTGTGGTCAACGTTGTTTTCCCTGCATTGTTTGCCCAGGAAAGCATCGTCACACAAATCATTTTGAGAATCCCAATTTTTTCCATTAATCCACCTACCCCAAGGGCAAAAATAATGAGCACGATGACCCCAAGCATGAACTCAATACCGCCTCGGTTCAGGAGGTTATCGATGAAGGCTACACCGGATTCGATATTGTTACCGGAATACAAGCTGTTAACGGCGTCCAGAAGAGGCATGTTTTGAAATAGGAAAGCCCAAATGGAGCCGAGCAGCGCACCGAACAGAATGACTGGTATCGATGGTTTTTTCAGTGCCAATAGTGTAATGACAAGAACGGCGGGTATGATCATATACCAGGAAATGTTGAAGTACTCATTCAGCGAGACCATCGTCTGTTCTGCCTGACTCAAATCGCCGCTTTGGTCATGAGAGATAAACCCTGCGCTTAAGAAGAGCACACCGGCAACCACAAACGCTGGAGCACTGACATAAAGCATGGACTTTATATGCTCGATCAGGTTCACTTTGGAAAGTGAAGCAGTCATGACGGTCGTATCGGACAATGGTGACAACTTGTCCCCGACATAACAGCCCGATATGACAGCTCCTGCAACTAAGGCAAGAGGGAAGCCAAAGCTTTCGCCGATCCCCATCATGGCAATTCCAGCTGTCCCTGCCGAGCCGAACGATGTTCCCGTGGCTAAGGAAGTGATGGCACAAATGATGAAAGCCGCCATCAGGAAAATAGTAGGGTCAATGATCGATAATCCATAATAGATGATGCTCGGAACAACCCCGCCGGCAATCCACGTACCAATCAAGGCCCCGACGGAAATCAGGATAAGTACAGCTTCTAGCCCGTCATAGATGCCTTTCATTATCCCCTGCTGCATCTCCGCATAGTTGTATCCGATCTTGAGGCCAACCGCCATAATGACAAACCATGTAGTCAATAAGGCTAATTGAATAGGGATGCCAAACTGTACCACGAACAAAAACATGATCACGATGAAAGAAACTAATACGAAGACGACCTCCGACAATTTGGGTAATCTTTTTTCGGTCTCCATGTGTCACTCTCCCTTTTTAAAAATTAATTGGCAAGCGCTTTCACAAACCGGTAAAGAAAACAATTACTTTAATAAGAAACCTTTTTCTAAAGGATCAGCATTATTATAAATAAATTGGTGCTCCCCCGTTACGAATGCCTGTGTCTCGATGGAAAAACGCACCGAAGAATCAGGCAGGCGACTTGCCTTCAGAAAACTTCCAAAGATACTGTGATTGACTAACTGCGGCAAGCTATCATCTTCTTGAAGCAAAACAGTATAAATAGCAAATGTCGTATCGATGCCAGGTGACCGGACAATTGCACCTTCCAGGTCAAACGTTACCGAACGGACTTCCCCGTCCGAGCCCCTTTCAAGTAAAACAATTCCTTGGACAGTTGAATCCTCTGGTAAACTTCCTGCTGTACGGCTCCCCCACTCAAGTATCGAATAATAATAGTCCATGGTAATAGAAGGAATCGATTCAGGCAGCGGGCAGACCAGGTAATGTCTCGACTCTTCAACAGCTACCGTATGATAATCCGGTTGTGATTCGACCAGCTGACACGGCCCACTCTCCACCGTCACCTGTTCCACTACATCTCCCTCACATTCCGCCTGCACATCATAAACGCCATTACTGGTTTCCACTTGATATATGCCATCTTTTTTTATGTCCAAATTCCCCATTTCCAGTAAAGCGGTTAAAGTGGCCACTACTCCGCTGTAATTGAAATGGCTCTGATTCTCATGATTAACAAACAGCAATCCATAGTCCGCTGTCGCAGATGGAGTGACAATACAACCATTGATGGCACGATGTCCTCTCGGTTCATTCAATAACAGCGATCGCTCCTGTTCGTACTTCTGCAGCAGTTTTTCCTTGCCGGCTTGAAGATCTTGCGCATTAAGCTGCAGAGCGGAATGGACTACCATCCGGAATGTTTCCCCTGCCACATGGGTGTCAATGGCGGCGAACATTTTTTCTACATTCATACATTTCCTCCTTTCTAATGACCTTCCATCGGCGGGATCATTAAATATCCTTCTTTCAGTGGATCATTTTCCTGATAAAAAAACCGGTGCATCCCCATCACCCAGGCAGAACCTGTCACCTCTGGCAGGACGGCAGGGTATTCTTTGATGGCTGTGGTTTCAAGAATTTGAGCTCGGAACAATGTCCCTACGATACTTTCATAAACAAATGGCTCCCTTACCCCGATTTCGGAACGAGCGAATAGGGTTGCAAGCTTAGCAGAAGTCCCTGTCCCGCATGGAGAACGATCGATTCCACCAGGCGGTACCACAACGGTATTCTTCAGATCGGCCTCCGGGTGAACAGGGTCCGTGTAAAATTCAATATGGGTCAATCCGTTAATAAAAGGAAATTCCGGATGGACCACTTCTTCTGTTTCATTGATGGCGTTCCTAATTGCTATCCCTTTATTGACTATCTCTGATGCACGATTTGTTGTTAATTCTAACCCTAATTTTCGGGCATCAATGATGCCATAAAAATTGCCGCCATAAGCAATATCACATTCCACATGCCCGACTCCTTCCACATCAATCGCAATCGATTTCAGTAAAAAGGACGACACATTATTGAAAGTGACCTCGATTGCTTTTCGGTCTTTTACTTTAATTTTTGTTTTCACAAGACCAGCCGGAGTGTCCAAGGAAATGTACGTATAAGGCTCCTTGACTTCCACCATCCCTGCTTCAATTAGAGCTGTGCAAAAGCCGATCGTATCATGGCCGCACATCGGTAAATAACCGCCCGTCTCGATGTAAATCACACCAAAATCTGCATCGGGATGACAGGCAGGCACCATCACCGCCCCGGACATGACATCGTGCCCCCGCGGCTCATTCATTAGAAACTTCCGTACCCAGTCTTCATGCTCTTTCATATACAGCATTTTTTCCGACATCGTTTCTCCCTTCAAATCAGGCACACCGCTTAATACGGTTCTCGTCGGATTGCCGCCTGTATGGGTATCAATAGTAGTAAACAACCGCTGGAAATTCATTAGTTTGTCACCCTTTCTTTGAAACGGTCGTGGCGCAATGGTTCCATCGGGATGGACGTTTCTTTTCCTGCAATCATTTCCTCCATTACTTTTCCAGTGATGGCAGCCAGGCTGATACCGTCTCCTTCATGTCCAGCCGCTACATAAAACCCTGGTACTTCGTCTACATGGGAGATAATCGGCAAATGATCTTCTGTCCACGGCCTGAGCCCGGCGTATGTACGAATAACTGCCATATCGGCCATTCCAGGATAAAAGCGCATCGCTCTTTTCGCTATACACCGAGTCACTTCCTGATTCACCTTGAGATCAAAGCCGTTAAACTCCCGGCTGCTGCCGATCAAAAAATTCTGGCTTTCCGTCGGTTCAAATACTAGGGCTACGCCATATTGGTCCGTTACTGGATCAACGATCCGTTCCCCGCCAAACTTAGAAATCAGATAGCCAAACTCCATCACTTTTCTAAGACCAACCGGCTGTTCCCGCGAAGCGACGATCAATTGCCCTTTTCTTGGTTCAATCGGTATAGAAACCCCGAGCATCTCGCCAATTCTTGGCGCCCATACGCCTGCAGCATTGACCACTTGGTTGGCGGTCAAGGTTCCCTGATTGGTTTCAATAACGAAGCTGCCCGTTGCATCTTTAGAAACATTTTTCACTTCTGTTTTGGTGTAGATGTCTGCGCCTTGCCTGACTGCACCATCAAACATGGAATAGGTCAGCATATAGGGGTTTACAGTAGAATCTGTCTTGCACTCCAGTCCGCCATAGAGATCATCCGCAAAATACTTGGACTCATTCCGCAAATCTTCCCGGTCCAGCATACAAAAATCAAGCCCGGCAGCCTGCTGCTGATCCACCCATTGTTGAGCTGCCTCCATTTCCTGCTCGTTTTCACAAACAAGAATACTTCCAGGATTACGATATTCAAAGGAAATATCCAATTCCTCGTTCAATGCATGAACGAGCTCCTGGCTTTTTAATGACATCTGACTATCAAAACCAGGGTCTTTGTCGATCGCAAGGATATTCCCATCACAACGGGAGGAGGTGCCGCTTGCCAGTTCATTTTTTTCAAGGACCGTGACATTAATCCCTGATTTCGAACAGTAATAAGCAACCGCTGCCCCGATGATCCCTCCGCCAATAACGACCACATCATGATGACGTTTCATAAAATTCCCCCCTTCTACAAACGTTTCAATAATAACTAATGCAAAACGCGTGCCAACTTTAATCTTCGATATTTTCCGAATTTTCATTGAACATTACAAAGAAATGTGTAAAAATATTTTAAAAGTGTCAAAAGTATTAAACACATTAGGAGGGAGATTGAGTGATTGCTGATGAGATTTCGATACAACCCATCATAAAAAAATCATTTCTTTTGATAGAGGAAGAAAAAAGTGACGAAGAACTGAAACAACTTATTATGTCCTCTTCTGCAGCCAAAACCTTTATACGAAAAAATGAAAGCGTTTACGAAGTCAGTCTGACAGGTGTCGAAAAAACACTGCACTATCAGCACTGCACCCCTATCCATGGGGAGGAATCATTCGAGGATATCATGACCCTTGTTTCTGATAATCACTGTCTGGTCATGATGGATGCAGACCATAAGGTGACCGGATTTGTGGAGCCATCAGATGTCTGCCATCATTTGTTTAGGAAATATCAGCATTTACATGCCTATATCGACACCATCCTTCATACAACCGAAGAGTCCTGTACGGTAATTGACAAGAACCAGCATGTCATCGGTTGGACTAAAGGAGCAGAGAAGCTCTTCTCCATGAAGCGAGAGCAAGTAATCCAAAAACCGATAACAGAACTTTTCAGTCCGGAACACCTGGAGATCCTTAATACATTAGAAAAAGGGACATCCGTTTACCATAGACAGCACATAGCCCGAGAAAACCAAGTTGTTTTAATTAACTCGAATCCTGTCTATTTCCAGGATGAAATCATTGGAGCAGTCGTTTCGGAAACAGATATCACCAGTCAAATAAAGTTGAATAATGAGCTATATAACGCCAGAGAGAAGTTGTTTCATCTAGAAAAAGAAGTGACAAAATTGACAGCATCATCCGATCCTTTTCAACGTATCCGGGGGAGAAGCCCTGCCATGAAAAAGACGATCAATAAAATCAAAAAAGCTTCTTCCACGCAAACAGGGCTGTTGATCCAAGGGGAAAGCGGGGTCGGGAAAGAGTTATTTGCGAAGGCCGCCCACCATCTGCGCGAGGATAAAGACGCTCCATTCGTAGCTATTAATTGCGGTGCTATCCCCCATTCCTTATTTGAAAGTGAAATCTTCGGTTATGAAAGAGGAGCTTTTTCCGGTGCGGATTCTAAAGGGAAGAAAGGGAAAGCTGCACTCGCAAAAGGAGGTACACTTTTCCTTGATGAAATCGGTGAAATGCCGTTAGACATGCAGGTGAAAATTCTGCGGCTGCTACAGGAGAAGAAATTCTATCCTGTCGGAGGAACAAAGGAATTAGAAGTAGATTTTCGTGTGATCGCGGCTACCAACCGTGATTTGAAAAAGATGGTCGCTGAGAACACGTTCCGTGATGACCTTTATTACCGGTTGAATGTCGTCAGTATCGATATCCCCCCGCTAAGGGAACGGCCCGAAGATATCATTGAATTAACCCATTATTTCTTACATGAACTCTCCATTACATACAACAGACCTATTCATGGTATATCACAAAATGTCATGCAGTGCCTGCTGCGCCATGACTGGCCTGGAAATATTAGAGAACTGAAAAATGTAGTGGAAAGACTCGTCGTTTTTTCAGAAAACGGAGAAATAAAAAAAGAGGACCTCCCTTTTGATTATGAAACACCTGTCATCCCTACGTCTGAGCTTTCCACTTATAAAGGAACGGAGAGCCGTTCCCTGACGGAGCGAATGAACGAAGTAGAAAAGAAAATGATCATCAATGAATTAGAAAAAGTGGATGGCAATAAGTTAGCATGTGCGAAAAACCTGCACATAACAAGAGCGACACTTTATAACCGCCTTAAAAAACTCGGGATTACTAATTAGTGGCACAAATCTTGCATTCTTTTTCAGGTACAGACTACTTGAAGAGGTGATAAGAATGAAACAGCAAGATTTCTTAGTTTGCCGCTGTGAAGAAGTAACCTATAACGAATTAATGGAAACCGCAAGCCGAACTGGCTGTACGGCAAGGGAATTGAAACTCCGTACACGTGCAGGAATGGGGTATTGCGGTGGCAGAACCTGTCGCCCGCTTGTCCAGCAAATTACCCAAAAGCTCGAAAAAGCTCCTCATACCCGAGTCACCTTAAAATATCAGCCGCCTGTTCGCCCAATCAGCTTCGGCGATCTAGGAGGTGGAGAAGAATGAGTGAACGTATTACCGATCATCCCGTCCTCGACCCTATTGAAAGGAAAAAAGAAGTCTCCTTTTTATTCAATGGCAAAAGCTATAAAGGATATGAAGGAGAACCGATTGCAGCTGCTTTATTGGCCAATAACATTCGCACCCTGCGTTATCACGAAGAAAGCGGATCTCCAAGAGGCATTTACTGTAATATTGGTCACTGTTTTGAATGCAGGGTAACGGTCAACGAAAAACAAGGACTACGTGCCTGTCTCACCCCTTTAAAAGAAGGAATGGAGATACAAAGCAGTGGGATGCTTCCAACACCGGTAAAGGAATGGAGGGAGACCCATGTATGATGTGATCATTATTGGCGCAGGTCCAGCAGGCCTTTCTGCTGCAGCAACGACCGCTAATCAAGGATTAGAGGTGTTGGTTGTCGATGAATATATGAAAGCAGGAGGACGTCTCCTTGGTCAACTCTATGAAGAACCAGACGGTACGTATTGGAACGGTATCAAAGAATCCAATCACTTATACGAACGAGCCAACCAATCTGGCGCCGAAATAAAACTCGGGACCTCTATCCTTAACATTGAAAAATCCGGAGATGTCTGGTTGGTATATACAGAAAAAGACACCTATGAAACCAGCCATCTGCTATTAGCCACAGGAGCAGCCGAATCTCCCTCCCCCGTTCCCGGCTGGACGCTTCCTGGTGTCATGTCCGTAGGAGCAGCACAAGTAATGACGAATGTCCACAGGGTCAAACCTGGAAAAAGAGGGGTCATCATCGGGGTCAATCCTCTTGCAGCCGTTATTGCTTCTGAGTTGCAAATGGCGGGTGTAGAGGTAACCGCCCTTACCTTACCGCAAATGAACGGATTAAATGAAGAAGCCGCTCACCCAAAACAAGTGATGAACCAATTGCTGCATGTTGCACACATGGCTCCATCTGCACTGATCAGACAAGGGAGCAAATGGATGAAGCCTTCCATCATGCAGGATTTGGGGATTACGTTTTACCCAAAGAGCGGGTTTAAGATGTGGGGCATTCCTGTTCATCTTCGGAAGGCAGTGACAGAGATACTAGGAGATGAAAAAGTCGCAGCTGTCAAACTGGCGACCGTCAAACCAAATGGAGATGTCATCGAAGGCACCGAAGAAATCATTACCTGTGACTTTGTTTGTATTGCAGGCGGCTTATATCCATTAACAGAACTGGCCGCGGTTGCCGGTTGTCCTTTTTATTTGGTAGATGAACTTGGCGGTTATGTGCCGCTTCATAATGAGCGGATGGAAACCGCATTGGACGGGCTATACGTCGCAGGCAACATTACGGGAATAGAAGGAGCGAAAGTTGCGATTGCCCAGGGAGTGACAGCTGGCCTGACCATGGCTTCTAACCATGGAGTTCAAGGGCTTAAGGACAGAATCGAACAGTCTATCGAGGAGATTGAACAGACAAGAGACAACGCACCCTTTCATTTTCATCCTGACGTGAAAAAGGGAAAACAGATCGTTCAGGAAAAGTGGGAGGAAATGATGGCGGCAGAACAACCGCTTTAAAAATCAGATGAGGCACCAAATTAATATCTTTTAAGGCTTGTCCCCATCATGGGAACAAGCCTTAAACAGATGCGTTTATTAATAAGTTCGTCAGTACATTCTTTTGAGGGTAATCAGAAACTTCTATATCTTCCACTAATCCAGCTAATTCATAATTCGTCCTTACAATGGAGGATTGAACTCCATTCTCTCCGATATCGATCAACACGTAAGATGGCTGGGCTAACCCATCGAAAGGAAGACCAACGCTTCCTGTATTAACCACCATTTTTCCATTGATATAGCGGATATACGGCTTATGAATATGCCCGTAAATATAAACATCAGCCAGTTGATTTACCATCAAACGATCTTTCATTTCATCCTCTGTGGCATCCGGTAAAACCACTTCAAACAGGTCAGCAGGTGTTGCGTGGAATCCGTGGATGTTTATGCCTTTGTATTCTTCCGTTATCTCTCTTGGCAGCTCGTTCAGATAGTTTACCGACTCGCTCGTCATATTGGCATGTGCCCAGGCTCTTTCCTGATTCATACCTTCGATCACTTTATCAGGAACTTCACCATCCTGGACTCCTCTGACAATCCATTCATCTGCGTTTCCTTTGATAACTTGTGAATCAAGACCCCGTACTAATTCAACCGAACGCTCTGGCTCAAGTCCTCGATAAGCGATATCACCAAGAACAAATAATTGGTCGACATTTCTTTTTTCGATATCTTCCAACACTGCTTCCAGGGCACGTGCGTTTCCATGAATATCGGATAAGAATGCTAATCTCATAACTTTCTCCTTTCTCTCAAAAACTTCTTATATTAATAGCTTATCAAGAATACCAAAAGGATGTCAGGCTATTTGTTATGAGAAATCACTTTTCAACAATCACCTCATCGATTTGTTCTCCTAAGTGACGGCCTGGCTTATCTTTCAAACCAAGGATGCGATCGCCAATTTCTAAATCTTCGATAGCTACTTCACCATTGTTTTCTTCTAACACATAAACACTCGTAGATTTTTGTAAGGTAGCAGAAACGATATCATTCTCACTTTGACATTCCACTCTGACAAATGGACGCTTTTCAATTTTCACACGGCCAAGTGGCAGTTCTCTTTCTTCCTGTTCTCCTTCCACAATGACTTTCTCTCCAGGATTCAATTCATGTAAGTAACGGGTTTTATTTTCCTGATGTAAATATTGATGAAACGCGCCACAGTTAACACGAAACGGTCTGGGTGGGTAATTTTCTGACTCCCGATTTTCGGATAGCACTTTTAAATAGCCATGACCTGTATTGCCGACATACACGCCATCGTGTGGTTGTAATATATCGATAAAATCAAGGCATACCCTCATCCCTTCGCCAACTTCCTCAATTTGCATAACTTCCAAAAACTCTTTTTCTATCCTAGCTTCATGTACCATATGATCGGCTCCCATCAAGGTTCTTTATTCTTCTTACTTGATTATAGGAGTTTTGCAACTGTTTTCTCAAGATGCGAAAAATTAACTGAGGAACAGCCTAATGTTCCAAAGAAAAAACTTCTATAAAACACCAGAAGTAAACTATTCAGCATACCCCGCAAATAGGTGCTTTCCAATTTTCAGTTTAGGAGAAGTATTATTAAAGATCCACTGAGACGTAGCTGTTTCAGGATTATAAAAATAAGTAGAACCACTGCTGGGGTCCCATCCTTTCCATGCATCCTTAACAGCATGGTACGCAATAAAATCAGGGGTTAAATTGAATTGTCCATTTTCTACAGGAGTAAAAGCGTTGTCTTGGTAGATTATTCCCTCTATGGATGAAGGAAATTCCAAAGAGTGAATTCGATTTTTTATTACAGCAGCCACGGCTACTTTTCCTGTATAAGGTTCTCCTCGGGCCTCTCCATGTACAACTCTTGCCATCTTCTCAATTTCCATAAGCTGGTAGGATGTTCTAGATCCAACAACTCCATCAACTGGTAAGTTAAAATCCTGTTGAAGTTTCCTGACCCCTTGTTCGGTCAAATTTCCATAGTACCCTGTAGGCTCCGTTTCAAGGTAACCTAAAAGGACTAATTTTTCTTGCAATAAAGTGACGGAACGGCCCTGGTCTCCAGGCTGTAACATATCTTTATTGGCATATAATTCTTTAGGCATAATTAATATCATGACAGTAACTAAACACAGAATACCTATCTTTTTTTGCATGGTCCGCCTCCTTTTTCAAATCAAATATCCATGCATTTCTACCGGCAAACTTAAATAGGAAAGAAACACGGATAAAGCACTACATATTTCAGCCAAAAAGTCCTCCTTTTACTCAAGGAGTTTTCTTAGGATATCTACCACATAGAGCTGAAAATTTTATTAAATTCAAAAGGGCCGATCTCTTAAGTCTGTAATAGACTTATAGAGTAGCCCCTTTTATACTTACATTAATTTTTTAATAGTATGAATAACTCTATTTTGCTGCTCTTCTGTCATATTCGACCCCGATGGAAGGCATAATCCATATTTAAACAATTCATCAGAATAGCTATAACCTTCTTCGTGCGAATAGTATTTAGCATCCTCGAATAATGGCTGTAAATGTAATGGCTTCCATACCGGACGAGCCTCAATATTTTCATTTCCTAAGGAATGGATAATGTCCATATTCGTTATCCCGGCTGCCTCTGGGTTGATTGTCAAAGCAGTCAACCAGCGGTTCGACTTCGTTTCTTCTAGCTCTGGCATAAAATCAAAACCTGGTTGATCTTTAAATGCCTCAACATAATTATCGAAAATTGCACGGCGCTTAGCTACACGATCATCCAATACTTTTAATTGAGCCCGTCCAATCCCGGCAACAATATTGCTCATGCGGTAATTGTACCCCAGCTCACTATGTTGATAGTGTATCGCTTGATCTCTTGCCTGGGTCGCCAAAAATCTTGATTTGTTGAGGGCCTCTATATCGTTTGAAACTAAAGCACCGCCACCAGAAGTGGTAATAATTTTGTTTCCATTAAAAGAGTAGATACCGAACTTGCCAAAAGTTCCGCTCTTTTTACCTTTGTATTCACTACCCAGTGATTCGGCCGCATCTTCAATAATAGCAACTTCATAACGGTCACAAATTTCTTTTAATTCCTCAATTTTTGCACTCTGTCCATACAGATTTACAATAATCACCGCTTTTGGCAGCTGACCTTCACTCTCAGCATCTTGAAAAGCTCTTTCTAAAGCCTGGGGCGACATGTTCCATGTGTCAGGTTCAGAATCTATGAATACCGGATCTGCTCCTTGATACAAAATTGGATTAGCGCTAGCAATGAAAGTTAGGGAGGAACAAAATACTTTATCCCCTTCCGCTACTTCTAACAACCTTAGTGCAATATGGATTGCAGCGGTTCCTGAGGTTAAAACAGAGGCACCTTCCATATGGTTATAGGTTGCTAAATCTTTTTCAAACTGGTCAACATTATTTCCTAATGGAGCTACCCAGTTCAAATCAAATGCCTCTTGTATGTATTTTTGTTCATTCCCGCTCATATGAGGGGAAGATAGGAAAATACGTTTCAAGTTTAATCAGCCCTCCTTGCTAAAAACCATGGATTTTTTAAGACCTCTTTGTTGTAAACAAGTGGCTTTTGTTCTTCTGCAATGTTCACTGTACCGCCTGAAAGTTCTACAATCGCCTGTCCAGCACCAGTATCCCATTCCATTGTCGGAGCGTAACGTGGGTAGTAATCCGCTTTCCCTTCTGCAATCAGGCATAGCTTTAGGGAGCTTCCGGCTGAAATTGTTTCAACTTTACCATATTCTTTTTTTAGTTCATTAATATATGCTTTCGTTTCCTCGGACATATGAGAACGACTGGCAACTACCTTAGCCAGATTAGCTTCTGATTCTTGCAATGGCAGCTTAATTGCTTTTTTAGCTTCAGCATTCCATGCATTTGTTATTTTAAATGCCCCTTTACCTTCCTGTGCTGCGTAAAGTGTATCAAGCGCAGGGGCATATACTACTCCCATGACAGGCTTTCCATTTCGAATTAGGGCGATATTTACTGTGAATTCCCCATTCTTCTTAATAAACTCCTTCGTCCCGTCAATTGGGTCGACTAACCAGAACTCATTCCACCTTTTCCGCTCATTATAAGGAAGGTGTTTTCCTTCCTCACTAAGGATGGGAATGTCGGGGTAATTCTTTTGAAGAGCTTCTTTAATAATTTCGTGTGAACGTTGATCAGCCATGGTTAAGGGTGACTCATCTTCTTTAAATTCGATTTCGAAATCGGTTTTGTAAATCTTCATAATCTCTTTACCTGCTTCAAATGCTGCCTGAATTATCTTTTGCATAGTATTCCTCCTAAGGTGATAAGGAAAATCGTCAGCGATAGGGCTGACGATTCCAACTATTATATACAGTTCTTTTTCATCAGATAGTCGATAATGGAATTAACGGATTCTTCTAAGGTTTGTTTATCCGTCTCTACTACCACTTCTGGATTGGCCGGCTCTTCATACGGAGCGTCTATCCCAGTAAATCCTTTGATTTCTCCTGAACGTGCCTTCTGATAAAGACCTTTCGGATCCCGTTTCTCACACTCTTCTAAAGAACATTTTACGAAAACCTCAACAAATTCATCCTCACCCAGTAATTCACGTACTTGATTACGATCTTCACGGTAAGGGGATATAAATGCAGTCAATGTTACTAAGCCGGCATCATTCATCAGCTTTGCAACTTCACCGATACGACGAATATTTTCCTTGCGATCTTCCGGACTGAATCCTAAGTTTTTATTAAGGCCATGTCTAATGTTATCTCCATCTAAACGGTAAGAACGGATACCACGTTCATATAATGCATTTTCTAATGCTACGGATACAGTAGACTTCCCAGAACCTGAAAGCCCTGTAAACCAAAGCACCGGACTTTTATGATTATTCATTTGCTGACGCTCTTCTTTATTAACAGTTGATTCGTGCCAGGTAATGTTAGATGACTTCATATATACAACCCCTTCTAAATAAATTTATAATAAACAATAAGAACCGTTGATACCATTACGATTAGTGTTAAAGGAAAACCAGCTTTAATGTAATCTTTAAATGAATAGCCACCCGGTCCGTAAACAATCAAATTTGTCTGGTAGCCAATCGGTGACAAAAAACTGGCCGAGGCAGCGATAGCAACCAAAACAGCTATCCCTGCTGGTTCCACTCCAGTACTGATAGCTATTTCATAGCCTATAGGAAACATTATTACCGCAGCAGCATTATTGGTAATTAATTCAGTAAACAGGTTAGTCATAACATAAATAGTTGCCAATATAACTAATAATCCAAACGGTAATAATAGAGAAACCACTTCATTTGCTAACCAATTTGCCGTACCTGTCTGTATGATTACATTGCCTATACCCAAAGCACTGGCAATTAATAGCAGTACTTGAAATTGAACAGCTGCTTTCGCTTCACCTGTACTAATAATTTTCGTTGCAATTAATATTCCCACGGTGATAACCATTGCTTTAAAAATCGATAAGAATCCAAGAGTCACCATACTAATCATGCTGACCAAGAGAATAAGGGAAAACCACCCTTTGTTCTCGTTCTCCTGGAACTTTTCATTTGCTATTGGCGAGGTTAGATAAAAATCATTGTTATCTGCAAGATTCTTCTCCAACTCAGGCCCTGCTATTAAAAGCATCAAGTCTCCAGATTTCGGGATGATATCCCCGATTTTCCCTTCTACTTTCTCATCATTTCTATGAACTGCAAGGACACCAGCATCATATTTCTTCCTAAAACGGCTTTCTTTAATGCTTTTTCCCAATAAGGAAGATTGATGGGAGACCACGACTTCTACTAGTTGATTGTTTCCATTACTAATATCATCCAATGTTAAGTCAGTACCTGTATCCAGTTTTAATCCTTTACGCTTTTGCAGGTCAGCAATCGTAGAAATCATTCCAGAAAAGATTAACCGGTCACCGATATAAACTTTCGTTTCACTTGTTACAGGTGAAATCCTTTGATTCCCCCTAATGATTTCAATCAAGTAAAGCCCTTTTAAATTACGGAGCTGGGCTTGTTCTATGGTTTCACCATTGTATGGAAACCCCTCTATGACGACCATTTCACTTAGGTAATCTTTTGTGTTTTCTCGTACCTTTTCTATCAAACTTTTATAATCGGGCAGCATGTGGTGGCCGATTAATATTAGATACACTAGTCCTAAAAGTGTGATCGGGACCCCTACCCAGGCTAATTCAAAAAAGGAAAAACCGTTTTCACCAAAATCAAGCAGCAGCCCATGGACAACAAGGTTAGTGGAAGTACCCATTAATGTGATCGTGCCGCCTAATATAGATGCGTAAGACAAAGGTATAAGAAACTTTGATGGTGAAATGTTATGCTCCGATGCCCACTTACGGACAATAGGAGTTAACGTCACCACAATTGGAGTGTTATTCAGGAATCCTGAGAATCCAGAAATAGGCAACAATAATCGAAACATTGCTCCTTTTCGTGATTCGGCTTTCTTTAACAGTTTAGTGACTAATCTCTCGACTAATCCGCTATGTTCAAACACTCTTGCGACTATAAATAATAAACCAATAGTCAACATACCTTCATTGGAAAAGCCAACAAGTGCCTCTTCCGTAGTTGCAATATCCGTTACTATAAAGAAGAATAGCGTAAAAAAAACAAGAAGGTCTGGCCGGGCTATCTCAAAAAATAGCCCGACCAGCATGCAGATAATCGCGATTATCACGATAACCATTTCCAGATTCATATAGATCTCCCTTTAGGCTGTCGGCTGCTTCATTCCTTTAATAAGAACGTCAGCAACTTCCGGGCGAGAAAATTCTTTAGGAGGGCGTTCACCGTTTCTTAGTAATTCACGAACTTTCGTACCGCTTAAGTGGACATGGTTTTCTTTGTCGTGCGGACAGGTTTTTGCAGAGGCCATATTTTCACATACCGTACAATAAAAAGCATGTTCGAACTTAAAGATGTTGATTCCAAGCTCTTCTTCATATTCAGCAATTAAATCCTGTGCATCATACGTGCCATAATAGTCACCTACACCAGCATGATCACGTCCAACAATAAAGTGGGTGCAACCATAGTTCTTGCGCACAATCGCATGCAGAATCGCCTCGCGAGGACCTGCATATCGCATGGCTGCTGGATAAATGACGAGTCGGACCCGGTCATCTACATAATAATTTTTCAAAATGACTTCATAGCTTTCCATACGAACATCGGCTGGTATGTCATCTGACTTTGTTTCCCCTACAAGCGGGTTTAATAAAAGCCCATCCACCGCTTCAAGAGCTGTCTTTTGAATATGCTCGTGCGCCCGGTGTACAGGGTTACGTGTCTGAAAGCCAACAATGGTCTTCCATCCAAGATCGTCAAACATTTGGCGTGTTTCTGCCGGGTCCATATAGTAATCCTCGAAGCGACTGTGATCTGGTCGATTAAGCAATGTAATCGGTCCGCCAACGTAGACGTTCCCTTTTTCGTATATCTTCTTAACACCTGGGTGTGCTTCTTCGATCGTGCCATAGACATATTGCGCTTCCAATTCCTTATCATACGTATACTTTTCTTCTACTTGAATCGTTCCATATATAACACCATCTTCGCCAACCAGTGCTACTTCTTCGCCGGTTTCGATTTCTTCCGCCTGGTCCTCTGTGACAGGCAATGTAATTGGAATACTCCAAATTGTGCCATCGCCCAAGCGAAGCTCTTTCACGACACGTTCATAATCTTTTTGACCCATAAACCCCTCCAGCGGACTGAAACCACCAATACCTATCAGTTCAAGATCAGAGATAACCCATGGGTTGGCTGTAATTTTCTTTAAAGATTTTGCATTTTCTACAGCTCTTTCTTTTTCCTGTTTACTAAGTTCGCGGTTTACTAGTTTTCCACCGTGTGGTTGATTTGTCATGTTAACACTCCTAAATTTACTAAAATATAGTTTTGAAAATATAATAAATATCCTTTAAAAAAGAATAATTATAGATATAGCTTTTATTCATCTCCGTTTTATGAGGATAAATGACTTCATTGTTATACTTTTCCGGATTTTCCTGAGCAGCTAATATTTCTTCTTCATTTCGATAGTATAAAGTGGCAGGGCCAGTGATACCTGGTCTGATTGAAAGCACAATACGATCTTCTCCTTGCAATTGGTCGGCATACCCTTCCACATCAGGCCTTGGGCCAACGAAACTCATATCACCAATAAATACATTGAACAGCTGTGGGAGTTCATCGATTTTTAATTTCCTGAATATCTTACCGCTTTTTGTAATGCGCACATCGTCGGAGGTGGTAACCGTCGAGTTCTGGTTAGGCACTTTCTTCATCGTTTTAATTTTAATTACTCGAAATGCCTTTCCATTCATGCCAATCCGTTTTTGGACAAAAAACCCACTGCTTTTTGTTTCAATGGCCGCAATAATGTAAGCAACCAGAATAAGCCAGCCAAACAGAAACAAACCAATAAAAGAAACTAATAAATCGAAGGATCGTTTGAAATCTCTATGCTTTTGCGACATATTCTTTCCCATAACCATGCTTCTCCAGTGTTGGATTTGTTAGAGAATAGATACTTTCTAACAGATCATTTTCTTTAAGTCTTTGTACTCCTTTGCCGACACTTTTGTTATTGATATCAGCAGTAATTGCTCTAAGGGTATCATTGTTATATTCAATCCCTAAAAAATCACAGACCTTTGCAACTTCTTCCGTCGGTCTCGCTGTCAACTCTTCATAATAAATGGTATATACTTGCTCATCCGGGATATTGCTGAAGGACTCTTCCGCTTTATCTACACATGCCTTCCATTGAAGAGCGCATACTTGTTCTAAAGAATATCTTTCCTGGGCCTGTTCCATACGATTAAACTTAGGCCCCCAATAAGCAAGCCTTTTCTCTCTGGATGCCAATTTATATACTCTGTTCCACAGATAACGTACCCCATAAATAGGAAGATCCGTTTTAGGAACGAACTGCAGCTTTTTGGATAGATAAGATGGTTCAAGTGAAGCGGTCCACCGCTTTTTAGCTGATTCCACTACATCTCTTCCATCCCGTATAATGTGGATATACTTTGCTTCGGGAAAAATTCCATAAACAAAATCGACCCTTAGGGAATTCGCACAAGTCTTTTCCACTAGATGGGTAGTAGGGGCAGCGTTTGCCATCTTGTCAAATTCCTTCCGGATATACCGCTTGACACGATCTGTCGCCATTCCGGCATCGAATTCATCGTTTGGATAGGTCACATTATGGTGTCGCCATATATAATTGATTTCATCACACGGCCAAGTGTTTACTCCATTTATCTGCGTTAGTGTATCCCTTAGCATATTTGTGCCAGACCTTCCTGCTCCAATGATGATTACGGGTGTATATGTCATTTGCGCCCCTCCTTATTTTTGGTATGTAAATTTTCGAACAAGTTAATAACCTCTGATGTTGTTTCTTTCCGGGATATATTATTTTCAACATAGGCAAGTCCGTTCTGGCCCATCTTATCAATCAGGCTCCGGTCATGATAGATGGTTAATATAGCCTCTTTTAATGCGTTGCTATCCTCCGGAGGAACTGCAATTCCTGCCTCGTTTTCTCTAATTATATTGGTAAGCTCACTATCTATATCAAAGGAACTTACGACTGGTCTTGCAGCAGACATGATGCTCCAGGTCTTGCTCGGAAATCCGTTCTCTGAAGTTCCTGCCTGCCCAATTACAATACTGATATCTCCGATACTGTAAGCTAATGATGCTTTGTCGAGCGGTACCAATGGATACATTTTTACGTTTTCGGCATTCAGCTGCTCCCTGTGACGCTGGATAGCTTTCTTTCTAGAACCTTCACCAAATATTAAAAACTCGATATCACGATAATTCTCTAATTTTTTTGCTGTTTCAATAAATGTTTCTAAGTTATGGGGATACCCAATATTTCCGCAATAAGTGATATAGAACTTGTCCTCATCTAACCCCAGCTCTTGAAACAATTCATTATTTTCCCGCTTTACGTAATTGACCTGGCTCGTATCAATCCAATTGTAAATGGTAGATATTTTTTTAGGATTCACCTTATCTTCATGCAAATGATAGTTTTTGAATTTGTTGGATATTGTAACGGTATGGGTACTGGTTTTCACAGAAAAAGTTTCAAGTAAATTTATAACTTTCTTCACGACACCCTTGACCAGCCTGTTCCCAATTTTACTATCCTTTTTTATCGACTTAGAAATGATATCCTGTTCCCAATAAACGACAGGGACTTTCTTGGTTTTACCTAAAATGGAACCAAGCGGACCAATAAAAGGAGGCATTGAGATCGTCATGATCAAATCCGGATTCTTAGAAGCCAGGCCTTTCCTGTACATTCCCAGAAAAACGAACAAGGCTTTCATGATCCGTCTCGGGAAGCTCCTTTCTTCAATTGGAACATCTATTCTTCTGATAACTAATGATCCGTCCTGATCGACTTCGTTTTTCTTAGCTTTATATTCTCTTTTTACTTTCTCGTCTACTTTAACCGGAAAGGGAGTGATCATCTCTACTTGATGTCCCGCAGCAATCAGATCATCAACTAAATCTTTGGCCAGTCTTGTTCCTCCTGCAACTTCCGGGAAGTAGTTGGGCCTTAACATAAGTATTTTCATTTCGAACTCCTTAACAAATTTAGTTTGACTATATTTATTTTCGTTTTCAATAAATATCTAAGGCTCAGAGTTTACATGTTCAAGATTGTAATACTTTGTAATTCCATAAATCACCCAATACTTTGGATCAATAAATGCAACAGCATTAAAGAGAGTGCTAGCTAATAAACCTACAAATACTAATTTAAACCAAAATAATTGATTAAAAGGTTCTTTCTTACGGATAGATATTTCTTTCAAAAAAAAGTAATATAAAAAAATTGTAAAAACCGCTCCATAAGCCAGCGTATATGCAAGGGGAGAAAAATGAGAAAAATGTCTGGATAAACCTTCATATATTTCTACGCTTGTTCCAAACCCACTGCCGATGAACCATGAAATACCGTTTTGATTGAGATGCTCAATAATTTCAATTACTTCTCTACTTCGGCCGCCTGTCGCAACTAACATGGCATGATAATCAGTAATATCAAATTGCCATATTAACTTAAACCTATCTAAATATCGAGTTGAGTTATATAAATAAAGAAATCCTCCACTCATTAACAAAACAAAGCCTGCCACATACGGTAAATATTTCTTATTAGACCTTATCAAAGTCGCTAGATAATAAATTAAACCCACTAATGTTATCAGCAATGCCACTCTTTTTCCGGATACAGCGACAAATGCTAATCCAATCATGGCTTTATAATAATTTTTTTTATATAAAAAATATAATACTGCGGTGTATAATCCTAATGGATTAATAGCGCTGTATTTGATCACCCCGATATTAACCAAACCCTGGAAAAATATAATAATGACAATACTATAATAGTAAATAAAATTTATACCTCTTTTGATAAATCGTACTATTTCTTCTTCCTTTAGGTTTTTTGAAATATTAAAACCTAATGAAATAGCTAAAATCGGCATTATTAAACTAAAAAAATGGGATGCAAAGTCTCCATTTAAATTATATTCAAATAATCCTAATACGATAGGAATTATAGAAAAAATTAAAAAAAGATAGGATTCCTTAAATAGTGTCAATCTATCAGTTTTTAACGTATAGAGAACTGCAATGAAAAATAAAATAAAATAAGATAAATTAACTAGACTTCTAATAGCACTTTCTCTGTTATAGAAGTAATAAAATTGTGTGGTAAGGTCAACTACAAAATGTGCAAAAATTAAAAATAAAACTAACTTACTGAATGAAAATGAGTACTTCATAGTTAATCCTTTCTAACTGACCCATGGGATATTGATAATAAACAAATAACTATTGGATTATGATGATTAATAAAAACAAGCCATTTTGTGTTTAACTATCTTTTATTCAATCCAATGAGCGGTATCTCTTTTAATAAGGTCTCCCAGTAGTAAGACATCTCTTTTGTAATATTCTTTTAAATAAGCTCTCTCTTTCTCATGCATCTTTTCTTTTTTAAGGAATTTAGTCAGTAATTGATGATACATTGTATAAGAAGTATTCCTTATAAATTTAGGTACCCTTGGATGTTTCATTATCTTTTTTAACAGATTTTGTTTTATTAAATAATTTATGACTGGGTTGCTGGATTTGCCCGAACGATTATAAACTTGCCCGGCATCTTGAAATTCATAATCAGCATTCACACCTAGGAATTCACAAATATCTTGCAAAACTTCCTGTGTATTATTATTTATATCTTCATATAAAACAATTTTAACGTTGTCTTTCCCTAACACCTCTAAATACTTTTTAACTTGCTTATAATACAAACCTACCTCCTTATAATGCCAAAGAAACGGATAATTCTGGTTTATCCGCTCTTCTTCCTTTTGTAAAGCATCATAAAAACTCAAATTTTCATAACCCGATCTTACATTATGCATATAAGACGAGTACGATCGGTCAATTGGGTTTCGTAAGCATATGATTATTTTTGCGTCCGGATATAACTCCTTTATGTCTAAGGCTATATCAGGAAAATATAAGTACTGGATAGAAGCTTCTCCAATAACCTTTTCGTTCGCTGCTTCTTTAAATAACTTCATATAATCTTCTTTGGTTTTAATAAAAGTTGAATCATAGTATTCACCATTCGGCCCATTATGAGGAAATTGTTCATGTTTATATGATAGATACCTAGGTTCTTTCGGGTCAGAAAAGAAGATTTCCGGATGTTTTTTTAAATAGTTGTATATAGAAGTTGTTGCTGACTTGGCAGCACCCACCATAAATAAATTAGGGACTTTTGCTTCATCACTTGGCATTATAAAACTTCCTTTTAGCGTATTTTTTTAATATATTTAGTAAGCATTTGCTTATCTTCATCAGAAACTTTTAATAAAGCCACACTGAATATATAGATAATAATGAAGAACAGAAATATTGTAATGTGCATGAAAATTGACTCACTACTAAAGACTTCTTTTAGCCCCATTGTGATAATCAAGCTACCAGCTGCTGATAGAAATAGTTTTAAATAATAAATGTTATAAGGCTGGATTTTTGTATGCCTGTAAAGTAACACCAACTTCAAAATATTAGACAGACTAACTGCAGTCATTGTAGCTATAGCGGCACCATTTATCCCGTATTTAGGGATGAAAATTATATTTAATACAATATTAAGGATGATTACCAGGAGACTGGAATATAAATTATAAGACGGTCGACCAGTCATCGTGTTCATATTAGCTACAGAACCAACACTGGTATCGATAAAATAACCAATTGTCAATAATATCAGTACGACTGTTCCCTGCTTAAAATTTTCGCCCAGCACTGCCGTAATTTCTTCGTTAAAAATAATGATTTCACATAGGTACACCAATGTGAAAAAAGTGATCCATCTTGTAGTCGACCGGTAGGTATTTTTTAAACGCTCATACTCCTTACTTACATATAATTTTGAGAAGATAGGAGTAAAAATGGTATTAATCGTAGATAAAATAATTAAGCTCACTTTAGAAATTTGTACGATAATGTTATAAATACCAACCTTATCTCCTTCTAAATAATAACCAATCATTAATATGTCAATCCGTGAAATAGTTAATACGATTAACCCGGAAAGTACCAAAGGCAGAGAAAATATTATAAATTTCTTGTACAAATGCAAGTATTTAAAGAAATGAATGGACGTAATATTTTTAAATAAATAAAAGATACCTATTATAGCTACAGTAAGGCTGACATATTTACCAATTACTAATGCAATTGAATCTACTCCCATAATATAGAGAAGAAGTATCACTAATATTTCAAGAGAAGGGATAAGAAAATATTTAATTTGGGTAAAGTTGTTTATTTTATCAAAAGCTCTTAAAATACTTAATGAAATATGGGTAAAAGTTAATAAAAAGATGATTGGTATTTGAATAATAAATAAATTGTCCAACCCCGGGTTATTCAGCAAGTTAACCGCAATAAATTCTGCATTTATATAAAGTAAAAAACTAATCACGAATGTAAATATAAATGAAAACAACAAGCTAAAAACGACAATGTTGTTTTTTTCATATTCTTCTTTAAATACATCAGCTTTTGTCACATAAGCTATAATGCTTTGATCAAATCCTAATTTAGTAAAACTGACGATAAACATTCCCCAAGTAAAGACTAATATGAAATCACCATAAGCTGTGACTCCAAATAGCTTAGCACCTAAAATATTCACTAACATCACAATGGCGCTTTCAAAGATAATACCGATAAAAACAAGAAGAGATTTTCTTCCTAAATTATTTAAATTCATATTACTACCTCAACTATCAACTACTTCCATTACTCTTTTCCATATACAACCCGATTCACATAATCTTTGTATGATAAAATCAAGCGTAATACTTTATCGGAGACATTAGAAAAACTGTAATCCCGTACGATATGAAATGTTTCTGTATTCTGACTTTCTAAAATTTCCAAGGCTTGAAGAACTCTCTCTTTTTTTAAGCCTGTCATCATGACAGACGCTTCCTCCATTGCTTCTGGTCTTTCATGCGCCTGGCGTAAATTTAAGGCTTTAAAGCCCAGAATAGACGACTCTTCACTTATGGTTCCACTGTCACTTAAAACAGCTTTAGCATTCATTTGTAACTTAATATAGTCATTGAAGCCTAATGGTTTCATTACTTTAATCAATGAATGAAATTCAATTTTTTGTTCTTCAATCATTTTCTTTGTACGCGGATGAGTACTTATGATAACAGGTAAATTATAATGTTCAGCAATGCCATTTAAGGTATCTACTAAATCTAAAAAGTTGACTTTAGAATTAATGTTTTCCTCACGATGTGCCGATACCAGGAAATATTCTTCTTTATTAAGCGCTAGCTTGTCTAATACATTGGAAGATTTTATATCTTCTTTTCTTGAGTGAAGTACTTCAAACATAGGACTGCCTGTTTTAATCACTCGATCTTCAGGAAAACCTTCCTTTAGCAAGTACTCTCTAGCAATATCACTATAAGTCAAATTAATATCAGAAATATGATCAACTATTTTTCTATTCGTCTCTTCTGGTACCCGCTGGTCAAAGCACCTATTACCAGCTTCCATATGAAAAATGGGAATCTGGCGCTTTTTAGCAGCAATGGCACATAAACAGCTATTCGTATCACCTAAAACTAAAAAAGCATCCGGTTGTACCTCCTCTAAAATAGGGTCTATTTTAGAGAGGATATTACCGACCGTATCCATTACTGAACCACCATTAGCTGAGTTTAAAAAGTAATTTGGCTTTTTTATATTAAAGTCTTCAAAGAAAACTTCATTTAATTCATAATCATAATTTTGTCCAGTATGAACAAGTGTATGTTCAATGGCATCTGAAGATTCTAATTTGTTGATAACTGCTGATAACCGGATAATTTCCGGCCTTGTTCCAACAACAGTTAGTACTTTAAGCTTTTCCATCTCTAAACCTCCAAGTAGTACGTATCTGGGTTGTCTGGATCAAACTTTTCATTTGCCCACATTACTGTCACAAGGTCCGTTTCCCCAACATTCACAATTGAATGGGTGTAGCCGACTGGTATATCGACCACTTCCATTTTTGATCCACTCACAAAATATTCTATAACCTCATCTGTATCTATTTTTCGAAAACGAATCAGACCTTCTCCACTTACGACCAGGAATTTTTCATTCTTAGTGTGATGCCAATGATTTCCTTTGGTGATACCAGGCTTGGATACATTGACCGAAACCTGCCCTCTTTCCGGCGTTTTCAAAATTTCTGTAAAGGAGCCTCTCTCATCAACATTCATTTTCAAATCATAAGAAAACTGGTCGGTCGGCAAGTAACTTAAATAAGTGCTGTATAATTTTTTTGTCAGGGAATCGCCCATATCAGGGATATTTAAATTACTTCTACTTTTCTTGAAACTTATAATCGTATCAGCTAACTCTTGCAAAGTAATGCGATGAACTGGCTTGACCGTGCAATATTTCCCTTCATATGTCGGATGTCCCTGCAATGCATTGTTAAACTCATCCAGTACATCGTCTATATAACAAAGTGCCAGCTCAGCTTCTGGATTGTTTACCTGGATGTCCTGATCCCTGGCTATGTTATGGCAGAAAGTAGCTACGACACTATTGTAATTTGGACGGGACCATTTCCCGAACAGGTTTGGCAGACGATAAACATAAGCATCTGCTTCTAATTGTTCGTAAAAATCAATAACAGCTTTTTCTGCTAATTTTTTACTGGCTCCGTATGGATTATCTTTTTCCGCTTGAATAGAAGAGGAAAGCACCATTGGTGTATTTTTTTTCTCGTTCTTTTCTATTAAACTGATTAATTCTTCCGTAAGACCCTTGTTTCCTTGGTAGAATTCCTCTTCCTTTTTCGGGCGATTCACTCCTGCCAGGTGAAATATGAAATCAGCCTTACCGACAAAGGCTTCCAATTCTTCTAGTGTATTATCTCTGGTAAATGGCAAAACTTCATGGTCCTGTTGCTTTAGTTCAGCCACCAGGTTCTTACCTAAGAAACCATTAGCCCCGGTAACTAAGATATTCATGACTATTCCAACTTTCTAATTCATTTTGAATATATTTGAGTTCTACTAGCTTTTGTTTTATCTGTTCAATATTGAGACGCTCGGTATTGTGAGAATTATATTCTTCTTCAGTGGATAACCGCTCGTCCCCAATAGCAAAATATTTATCATAATTCAGATCTCTTTGATCAGCTGGAACGCGGTAAAATCCACCCATATCTTCAGCAACCATATGCTCTTCTCTAGTTAACAGTGTTTCATAGAGCTTTTCACCATGCCTAGTTCCGATAATTTTAATTTCATTATTTGCATCAAAGAGCTCTTTCAACGCCTGCGCCAAATCACCAATGGTAGAAGCAGGTGCTTTTTGAACCATGATGTCTCCAGGCTTGGCATTTTGAAAAGCAAAAGCCACTAAATCGACGGCTTCTTCCAAACTCATTAAGAAACGTGTCATTTCCGGATTAGTGATTGTTATTGGTTCTCCGTTCTTGATTTGGTTAATGAATAATGGAATGACTGAGCCTCTTGAGGCCATAACATTTCCATATCTAGTTCCGGTAATTGAAGTTTCGTCCTCTGTAACTTTCTTTGCTTTGGCCACAAATACTTTTTCCATCATCGCTTTTGAAATACCCATTGCGTTGATTGGGTAGGCAGCCTTATCAGTGGACAGGCAAATGACTTTTTCCACATTTTGCTCAATGGCAGCAGATAATACATTTTCCGTTCCTAAGACATTTGTTTTCACTGCTTCTATTGGGAAAAATTCGCATGAAGGGACTTGCTTCAAAGCTGCCGCATGAAAGACATAATCGACTCCATGCATGGCATTCCTCACACTGTTTATATCCCTCACATCTCCGATATAGAAGTTAAGTTTGTCATTTTTGAACTGTTTCCGCATGTCATCCTGCTTTTTTTCATCTCTTGAAAAAATGCGTATTTCCTTAATATCCGTCTGCAAGAATTTATTCATTACTGCATGACCGAATGACCCTGTTCCACCGGTAATTAATAACGTCTTTCCATTAAACATTCCAGTCACTCCATCTCATTTGTTTTAATCTTTAATTGAACTTTGCGCTATTTCAGCCATCCACTTTAGCAAATGAATACGAGGCGATTTCTTTATCATTGGCCAACGAAAGGACATAATCTTTTAAATATTGCTGATCGAATATGAAATGCTCTTTAATAAGTACATCTACTTTGTCAAAATCTACTTCTACTGAATTTCCAACAAAAATCTTCGGGAAGACAGGCTTTTGATTGCCTTCGTTGTCGTTCAATAGTTCCTCGTACATTTTTTCTCCTGGTCGTATCCCTGTATATTCAATACCTATTTCTTCTATGTTGTATCCTGACAGCTGAATCAAATTTCTGGCTAAATCAACGATTCTGACTGGTTCTCCCATATCAAGTACAAATATTTCTCCGCCTTCTGCTAGTGCTCCTGCCTGTAACACAAGCCGGGATGCTTCCGGTATGGTCATAAAGTACCTTGTCATGTCAGGATGGGTAACCGTTACTGGTCCACCATTGGCGATCTGCTTTTTAAAAAGTGGAATAACACTCCCCCGGCTTCCCAGTACATTCCCAAACCGCACCGCTACAAATTTCGTGGTGCTGGATTGAGCCAGCTGCTGAATCACCATTTCTGCAATACGCTTTGTAGAACCCATTACATTCGTCGGATTTACTGCTTTATCGGAAGAAATGAGAACAAAATTACCCACGCCGGCTAAATGCGCTGCTTCTGCTACGTTCTTAGTTCCAATTACGTTATTCTTTACTGCTTCCATTGGGTTTGCTTCCATTAGAGGCACATGTTTATGTGCAGCTGCATGATAAATATAGGCTGGTACATACTCCCCAACCAACTGAATAACACGGTCACGATCCTGGATATCCGCTATGAGCGGAATAAGTTCTGTATTCAATCTTAATTGCTTTAGTTCCATATGAATGGTATAAATGCTGTTTTCTCCGTGTCCTAATAAAAGCAATTTTGCCGGTTTAAATTTGACCAGCTGGCGGCAGATTTCTGACCCGATTGAGCCTCCTGCACCAGTTACCATCACCGTCTGCCCTTGTATCTCATTAGAAATAGAATCGATATCCAATTCTACCGGGTCCCGTCCAAGCAAATCCTCGATGGAAACATCACGAATCTGGCTAACCGATATATTGCCAAGAGCAATATCCTCAATCATAGGGAGCGTTTGAACATTTGGCACTATTTTCTGCGCTTCCGTGATAATCTCCTTTACTCTTTCCCTTTCTACAGAAGGCATGGCAATAACAATATGATTGATCGATTTATCCTTTACCACCTGTGCCAAATCGTTCGTATTCCCAAGAACAGGGACATTATTGACCGATAAATGGTGAAGCGTAAAATTATCATCAATAAACCCAATTAAATTGATATCCTGCTGCTCATTTCCTTTCATTTGTCGAGCAAGCATCTGCCCAGCAGAACCCGCCCCGACAATTAACGTCCGCTTTTTTTCCTGATCTTCGTTGACCTGATTTATTTTTCGCCCCAGCGCAAAATGGAAGCCATATGTATTGTAGTAGCGCCAGGCTAAGCGAACGCCTCCAATCAATATAATGTGAAGCATCCAGGTGACAATCAACGCTCGTTCATATACCACACCAAAAAACAACCATTGTTCAACAGTAGTTACTGCAATTGACCCTGTCACTGCAACTAATATACCGATAAGTTCTTCAATACTGGCGTAACGCCATACTTTTTTGTATAAATCTAAAAGATAGGAAAACAAATGATGAGTTAATAACAGCGTGACTGACGACACGAACATCAAACGGTCGAAATCATGCATATAGGGATTCAGAAAATAATGGGACATGAATATAGAAAAAGTAACGATGGTCGAGTCTATCAGTATTAATAACGCCAGGCGTTTATTGTACGTCAATAGTTACACCTTCCTTCCGCCTTCTTGATCGATAAAATTTCTTTACAGCTAAGTGGTGGCAGACCGGGAGCACAAGTATGCTGGATACAATTTATTTCAATCTGAAATTATTTTCCACAATAAAAAATAGGCTGAAACTGCACAATATTCCAATTATTGGGTGTATTGGAAAGAAACACATTTTATTAATTGATATGTTAACACAGTCCTTCCGTTTTATAATAAGGGTTTAAAGATGTGAGCAATTTTACCTAATACCCAAGATTCCGAATTCAAACAACTATCCTCCTACTGTTTTTAAAATTTTTCCAATAAATAGAACTCTATTAGTCTCATTAATAAATATGACTAAATTCACCCACCCTCCTTAATAAAGGTAATATCATACATCTTAAGAATTATTTGGATAGTAAAATATGATGATTTTGGCAAAATAACAAAAAAAATACATCGAATCGACAAGGATTGTCGATTCGATGTATAGACTTTAGTAAATTAAAAAATACCAAGGAATTTTTTTCTTTTTATATGCTCAGGAGGATTAGCTGCCAGCATCTGCCCTTCTGTAACGTAAAAAGCATTTTCCATAAAATAATATACGGATGAAGCTCCGTACTTATTCTTTATCACTTCATAAGCTTTTTTCAAATAGAAACCACGACTATGGGTATTATGGGCATCCGATGCAATCAAATGAGTAAGATTGGCTTCAATTAATTGATGGGAAAACTTTTGAATCGATTTTCCAAATTTTCCAGCTACACTGGCAGCCGTAACCTGGGTATAGGCACCGCCTTTTACAAATTGATAAAGCAGGTCTGGTTCCTGAATCAGTTTTTTATTTCGTTCCGGATGAACAATAATCGGTTTGATCCCTTCCCGCTGAAGATCAAATAAAAGACGCTCCGTATAACGAGGGACCTGGTCAGAAGGGAGTTCAACAAACACATAACCGCTATCAACATTCAACGGCAATACCTCTTCTTTTATTAAATCCTGGACCATTTCTCCATAGATACGAGTTTCCTGTCCAGGGAGTATGGTCAGCGCTATCCCTCTCTGTTCCAATTCAGCGTTTAATTGCTGCACATGATCAAAGATTTCAAGACGTGAATTCTCATATTCTCCATTCTTATGATGCGGGGTAGCAATAATCGTATCAATACCCTGATCAACCGCTTCTTTTGCCATTACGATACTATCTTCCAAAGTAGAGGCGCCATCATCCACTCCGGGAATTATATGGCAATGAATATCTATCATCCGACTCACCACTTTCTTTAATCCATCTTTTTCTCTCATAAACTATCCGTCTAGTATAGCATAACAAACCACCCTATCCTCCAACATAGGAGGATAGGGTGGTTTATTGTTAGTTCGTCAGTTACATTTCGTATATTCTAGTAGTTTTTTCAGCTTTAGATTTTCCCATATAGTTGATCCTCGTTTAGATTGCTCTTTCTTACATCTATTAATATCTGCTAAATAAACCATAAAGACACTGAACGTAACGGTGAGCACGTCTAAAAGCAAACAGACCAGATAACTCATCGTAGTTTCCCAGACACTTAATATCTGCCAGTTAACATATAAAATAATGATGATAGGGAGTAAGGCAAGAAACTTAACCAGCTTTCGATTAGAAACAAAATTCCCCATGCTTTTTCCTCATTCCTTCACTAACCAACCTTTTATAAGGGATTTCTATTCATTAACGTCTAAGCTTAGGAACTACTTAGAGTTTCAAATAAGTTAATTTTCCCAAAAACCCAGTATAAAAGACCTCTATTGTAACTATAATGTAACAATGCGAGGGATACAAGTCCTAAAAGCCTTGTTTTGTAAATAACTTCTAACCTCTTCTGCTCTTTTGATCTTTAGTGAGTGGTTTCTTAGCTTGCCAGCCATTTTAACCAGCCCAAAAAGAGAAGCCACAAAGGAATACTGATGAGTAGAGCCCACCTGGATCCGGTAATGAAATCATTTTCTTTAAACATGATCGTCCTCCAATCACTGGTCTTAGATTGGTATTTCATTGATAGACTCCATGATATCCAAAATGATTTAACCTTAAACATTATCATTCACTTCGTCATTAGGTAGACTAAAAGAATGATGAGGATCCATAGTGGCAGAGAGAGCAAGATCCCCCACATACATCCTTTTGCAAAGTTGTTCTCTTCCATCTTTTTGTCCTCCATCTCTGGTTAGTGTAACTGTATGCTACCAGAAGATGGATCACAAGGAAAATCGTTCGTAAAATTCAAACAAAAAACAACACTAATTTGATAGTTTCCCTATGAGTTATATTCTTCGATCATATTGTGCACTTTCTGTACTTCATTTTCGGGAATATCAAGGTAATAAATTCCATTCACCTTAATACCTTGGCCAACCATTTGGTATGTAACCCTATTTTCTCTTGTCTTATTATAATTGGTGAGAAGGTTTTTCATATCACTAAACGCCATGTTCGTTCTCATGTTATTACCTAATACCTCAAGGATGTCATCAATTTTATGAACAGAGGCAATGTTAGCACCTTTATCAATTATTCCCTCGATAACCTCTCGTTGGCGCTCGTTCCTTCCAAAATCACCATTTGGATCCTGATACCTCATCCTCACATATCCCATTGCCTTTGGCCCGTCGAGCTCAATTTTTCCTTTGGCATAATGATACCCTTTCTTATAATAACCGCGATCTTTCCAGTCCAGTTTATTATTGACGGTGATGCCGCCGACAGCGTCTACCATTTCTGTCAGACCTTCCATATTCATGCTGACATAGTAATCAAGTTCGATATCCAGAAAATCTTCCACGGTATTAATCGTCATGTCAGTGCCTCCAAAAGCATAAGCATGGTTGATTTTATCCTGGCGTCCGTCTCCGACAAGAGTGGTTCTCGTATCCCTGGGAATACTGATTAGCTGCATACGGTCATTTGTTGGGTCCAGCGTCATGACCATCAATGCATCGGAACGTCCACGGTCATTCTTACGTTCGTCCACTCCCATCAGAAGAATATTGACCGGTTTATTTTCTTTCATTTTCTTTTCCCCGACTTGATAATCAATAGAAGCTACCGGCGCATGCATCTTCTTATCTACTGTATCTTTCGCATTGTCGTAGATAGAGTAGACATAAATCCCGCCACTAATAAAAATGAATAGTAGGAGTAACGTTATAACCTTAAACCACTTTTTGCTTTTATTAGATCTACTAGAAGCCATAGGCATTCACCTCTAATTCCAATATGTTTTTACATTTAATAGGGGTAATAAAGCGGCATGCACCAAAAAGAAATATCCCTTTTAATACGACTTCCAAATCCTTGGTCTTTATCTAACCTTGATGTACCAAAATTATTATACTTTACTCAAGTTTCTTGTCCTAAGCTCTTTTTCCCAAATCACCTCACCATAACTAAAATTAGGGTTTACTGGTCGGGTCATCTTTTTGGATATAGCTTTTGTATTTTCGTAAAAGTCTTAATTCTGCCTAAAATTTTATTCTGTTTGAACAATTATTTCATCAACGCTTGTCAGTATTACTTTAACCATATTATTAATATAGTCTTCACTCAACAAAATATTAGGCTCGCCCACTCCAAAGCAATATTTAATCTTTGGTTCTGTTCTAGAAGGTCGTAGACAAAACCATGCTCCCATCCTCCAACTTATTTCAAAACATTTGCTGAAAGGTAGGTTGATATCCTCCTTTTCATGGACCTCTACAATTAACCTACTGCTATAGATAGTCTTCCATTCACTTTTTTTCATAGCCTTATAATAATTGGCTTGCCCTAAATAGCGCCCCAACACTTATAGTGATAGGGGCACTATTTAGGGTTTAAGTGTTTATTTTGCAGGAGTTTTCAATTTCTTCCCAAGAGGTAGTGGTTCTATATATATCTTCTTCTATTAATTCACTTCCGGTTTGAACTTCAATTAATTCCATATCTGTGGTTGCCTTTAACGCATGTTTTGCGGCTAGAGGAATATGAATAACGTCACCGGATCTTACATGGTTTAATTGATCATTTAGTGCAAAAATTCCTTCCCCTTTAATAATAGTCCATACTTCACTACGTTTATAATGCATTTGATAACTTAAATTTTTCCCTGCATTGATCCCTAAACGTTTTGTTAATACTTCATTACCTTCCTGGTATTTGATGTGCTCTAACACACGATACCAACCCCATCTACGCTCTTCATACATTGGTCTTCCTTGCATATTTGAAACGTATTCTTTGACTTTCGGACTGGACTCTTTATCTGCTACTAAGATTCCATCCGGACTAGCAGCTACTATTGCATTATCAATACCTAATAACGTAATAGGAATATCAAGCTCATTTACAATATGGGAATTAATAGTACTCTCACTAATTAAGCCTTTGCCAGTAATATTTGAGGCCATTTCTTCTGTTAAGGTGTTCCATGTACCTAAATCTTTCCAGGAACCGTCATATGGTAAAGCTACAATATTTTCTGTTTTTTCTACTACTTCAAAGTCAAAGCTATTTTCAGGTAGAAGGTTATAATTAATTAACAATTCCTTATAATCAGTAGGTAAGCCTTTATCATTCAATAGATTGATGATATATTTTAATTTAAATGCAAACACACCACAGTTCCATAAAGCATTCTTTTCAATTAACTCTTCAGCATTAGACCTTTCAGGTTTTTCTTTAAAATGATCTACAATTAAAAAGTTGTCGCTTTCATTTTCACTAGGAACTATGTAACCGTATTTTTCAGATGGAAATGTTGGTGTCACCCCCATTAATGCAAGGTCTGCCTTCGAATCTAACAAAGCAGTTTCTAAATCTTTAACCCGATTAAAGAATCGCTCTTCAACATAAGGGTCTACTGGTAACATTCCAACAACTTCGTTTAAATCAGTATTCTGAACAGAGTATAAATAAGTAGCAGCTAATGCTATTGCCGGGAATGTATCTCGTCTTTCTGGCTCTGTTACGATAGGTACACCAGCTCCTAGCTGACTATTAATCATATCCACCTGGGCGATACTTGTAGCAATAACAGATTTACTAGCCAAGTCATTTTTCTCTAGCTGTCGCCATACTCTTTGTACCATTGATACCATTTCATCTTCTGAATTTTTTAGTACTTTTAGGAATTGTTTAGACCTTGAATCATTCGATAAGGGCCAAAGCCTTTTACCAGAACCTCCAGATAGAAGTACGAGCCTCATATTCTTTCCCATCCTTTCATAATTACAAGGTATTCCTTCATTACCTTTTTAGATATTTCATCAACATTAAAATGCTTTTCTACTCCTTTTATTCCCTTAACTACCATATTAATATATTCTTCATTATCCATTACCATAAACCTTTGTATTAGACTTGCTAATTGCTTAGTATCTCCATCTTTACATATAACCCCTCCCTGAGTTATTTTTATAATTTCCGGGGCACCTCCGGAATCCGCAACTATAACAGGCGTACCAACTATTATTGATTCTATAATGACTCTACCAAATGGCTCTTTATCAGAAAAATTAATAGTTATGTCACATGATCTCATTAATTCCATAGGTTTATTGGAATAACCATAAAACTCAATTATTTCAGTTAAATTATATTCTTGTATAAGATTTTGTAAGTTTCTTAAATATTTATCAGACCCATCTATAGTTGTATCGCCAACGATCAATAATTTTATATTACTTACATCTACTAATTTAGATAATTCATAAATTGCTTCGATTATATAATCAAAACGTTTCCATTCTACTATTCTTCCAAACACACCTATAGTAAAATTATCCGTATTTCTTTTTTCTAATAAATATTTTTTATGATTATTTTTAACTGGGACTCCGTTATATATTACAACAGCCTTTTTTGTATTTAGTGTACTTTTTACAAACTCAGAAATACAAATAATCTTATTAAAACCCAAAGGTAATAAAATATTATATAGAAATGAATTCAGATTATCTCTATGATGCCATATTGTTTTAGCTTTAGTAATAAAGCTAAAAGGAGCAACAAACCAAGGCGCCCTCCAACCATTAGCATGTATAATATCTACCTTTTCTTTATATACCAATTTCAGTAGCCAATATATTGTATAAATAAATTTTAAACCTAGTTTAGTTCTTACGCTATTTAATGTATGGGGAATAACTTTTACATCTTTAATTTCCTTTAAATAGGTACTTTCCTTCGGGCAAACTAATATAATAGAAAACTTCTCTTTATCTAAACTATTTAATAGATATATCATACTTTGTTCTGCTCCACCCTTTTGGGAAGAATGTGTTACAAACATAATTTTCTTTTTAATAATATCACCCCTTTTTAATAAATAAACTAGCAAAAAGTAAATTCAGGTAAACAGTTTGGGGCTGTAATAACGCACCCGATAAAAACATATACATTACAAGTAAACTACTTTTAACTACCCATTTCCCCTGGCTTTGCCATAATACGAAAAAGAAAAACATTGAAAAAATAAGAGTAGAAAAAAAACCATATTCTAACAGTAATTTAACCAATGCCGGATTATTGGCAAAATGCCATAAATCATCAGATAAACCTGCTCCCATTCCTTTTAAAAAAATAAGTGCATCTTTATTAATTTGCTCTTCTAATAAAACTAAAGGTCCAAAAAAACGTATATACCCACTATTTGTTTTACTCCCACCAGTAAGCTCTCCTATCCGAGCAATTAGTGAATCACCATATGATGTACCAATAAAATATATAAAAAAAGGAACCACAAAGATTAAAACTTTAGTTATATGATTAAATTTTAGCTCTTTAATAAAAGGAATAGAAAAGAGTAGTAATATAAGTAAACCTGTACCCGAAAAAGTACATATAAGAGCAATAGTTTTTATAAAAATTCTTTTTATTCTTTTAAAGTAATAAATTTCAATCACTATCGCAATTGCTAAAAACTGAGAGAAGAAAGATGCTTCTAAGAAAAAAACACCATTTGCCCGAAAGATGCCAGAACCATATGCAACTTCCCCCGTCGATACATAACCTTGCGTATGGAACTCAGCAGGAAGTTTTGTCATTGGATCAAAAAATTCAAAATAAAACTGTAATACGAATTGAAATATTCCAACTAACGCCACGAAAAACATAATATTTTGAAAGTAACTAATCAGTTGATTAAACAATTTTGGATTCTGAATCACAAAAACAAACGGAAGATAAATAACTATTAAATATAGATAAGAAGTAATCACATAGTTACCATTTAAAACTGTTGTTAAACTTAGTATAAAAACTAAAGCAATAAATAATAATAATCTGTATATATTAATTTTTATTTTATCTATTAAAAAAAACAAAATCACAAAAGCATAAATAACAGGGATGATCATAGGTAATTGAAAACTATATAGTGGAATTGATATTCTTTGTAATAAAATTAACATAACAGGTAAAACCATAACTAATTTTTCAAGTTTGTAATTCACATAAGGAGATTTCAAAATAAACACCCCTAGGGTTGAACTTCATTTTTGACTTTTAAATAAAAATTTGTTGTAATAGCCCCTATATTGTCCCAATTTAATTTATGCTCTGCTAAAGTTCTTAAGTTTCTTTTATATAAATCCAATAGTTGATTATTAATTAACACTTTGCTCAAAGATAATGCCAGTGCTTCAGGGTTATTAGCGGGTATTAATTGACCATGTACGTTATTTTCTATGGTCTCTGGTATACCTCCTATTTTTGTAGCAATAACAGGCACATTAAAACCTATAGCAGTCATTAATACACCACTTTGGTCAATAGTACGATAAGGCATTACGACTAGTGACGCGCTCTTAAAATGAGAGGCCACTTCTTCTTCAGGTATAAACCTTAAATCCCAAATTATGAAATTTGAAACTTTCAATTTGTTTGCTAGTAATTTCAGTCTATTAATTTCCTCTTCTTTTCCAGTTCCAGCAATTGTTACTTTAATTCTTTCTCTTAATTTTTCTTCTATTAATGGCAAAGCTTTTATTAAAATATCAATACCTTTATATCCTTTAATTGAACCAAAAACTAATAAATTAAATGTATCTCCACTCCACTCTATTTTATTATTCTCTTTAATTTCCTTCGTATCCTGTGAAGTATTATAATAATCTAAAATACCGTGTGGGATGACAGCAATTTTCCTAGTGGAAATACCTTGTAAGTTAATTAGTTTATTTTTACTGTTCTTAGTATGTACTATTATTCCATCAAATAACTTCAATAACCTTGCATATCCAATCTGTTGAATTCTTGAGGTTCCTTCCCCATTGTACAAGGTAGTATCATGCATAGTAAAAAATACTTTAGTCTTCCTCCTTAGAATTTGAATTAATATCATATCAAATATTGGTAGAGGTAACCATTGAAAATGAATTATATCTGGTTTGATTTTTTTTAATTTAAATAATAAAGTTAAATTATTGAAGATATGATTAATCCCTTTAATTAAAAGGCCAAACTTGTTTTTCTTGATTAAAGAACTAAACTTATAATAATGTTTAATAAGTTTAAAATTTCCAGCATGGTATTTACCAATTCTTTCAGAACTTGTACCTATTAAAAAAACTTCATGTCCCTCACTAGATAATCCTTCACATAAACACTTATCATATGGAAAGGTAAAGAATGATGGATCTAATATAACAATTTTCATTTTATTAATACACACCTTATGATTATTTTTGTGCTTTATCCCATAACACACCTGATGATCTCCTTAATGCTCTAACAAAACCTATTATCTGTATTAGATTAGAGATAATAAAGTAATAAATAAAACTTATTATTTTATTTTTTTTAAAATTTTCGCTTAAATGCGCCATTAACGTAAATGTATATATTACTATCTGTAAAGAGAGCGTAATGGTATATAGACCAGATTTTAAACCTAAAAAAATATTTGTGATCAAAGTGATAAACATTAAAAAAGGAGATATCCACCTTATTATTTTATGCGAAAAAAAGAAGAATGATAGTAAATTTAAAGAGAGTATTTCTTTGCTTAATATAGACATTGACTGATAAGCTCCAGTTGATAACCTTACTCTTCTCTTAAATTCTTCACGATAATTTTTTGAAGGATACTCAAATACAATGGCTTTATCTTCATATACAAAGTAACTTTGGCTAGCCACTTTCATAGTGATGCAAAAATCATCAAGAATTGTTGCAGCAGGAAGCTTTTCATAAAGCTCCTTTCTTATAGCAAATAATGGTCCATCAGCACCTACTAATTTACCGAACCTACTTTCACCTCGTTTGGTGAACTCTTCCATTTTCCAATAAAATCCTTCTTGGTTTTTAACATTATTTTTATTCTTTATCTTACTATTTGTTTTAACTGCCCCAACTCCACCTATTTTATCTACACTAAAATTAGAGACCATATGTTTTATAGCATCTTTTTCTACTATTGAGGAAGCATCAGTAAAAATAAGAATTTCACCACTAGATAAAGCATATAAATCATTCAATACACTTATCTTGCCTCTTCTTTCAGAAAAAGCCTTTACAATAAATTGAGGGTGCTCTTTATATCCATTTATTATTTCATTTGTCCTATCATTAGATCCATCTGATCCAATTAATATTTCTGAATCTTCAAATCCCCTTAGAACCTCGATTGTATTATCAATCTTCTCTTTAATTACTTCTTCTTCATTATATGCTGGGATAATAAAACTGATTTTTCCTTTAAAATTATAATCTTTCTTAATTCCTTTGCTTTTTGTTTTTGAAATTAATATCATAAAAAGTGGATATAAGAAATATGAATAAGCTAATAATAAAAATGAAATCCAAAATAAAACAATTACAATAGAAGTCATTATTACTTCCCTCCTTCCGAAATTATTATTTTTCACCATCAAAAATATTATTCAATTCGGAAAACTTAGAATACCTTAATATATCCTCTTGTATATTATATTGGTCTTTATTAATAACTTTAGCATAGCCGTTTTCAATTAAATTTTCCATATACTCAATCCCAGGAATATTCAGTAAAAATGTTTTACATTTTAATGCTAGTCCCTCATAAATGGCTGTTGAATAAACACCAATTTGACAATTAGAGGTAGACAAATATTCATGTAAAGATTTATTATTATTGTCAATAACTATAAAGTTTCTTAGGTTATTAGCTTTTAACAAAAAAGGATATAATTCTTTCCACCTGTCATACTCTCCCGGGTGAAGTTTGTATATAAAATTATAATCCTTCATTTCTTTTGCCATACCAAAGGAAAATTCAGACAACTCTTTTCCTATAGTACCTTGGGAAAGAAAGATGATTTGTTTTGGTTTTTTTTCTTTCTGGCTATAATCTAATAATTCATTATATAAATAAGGAAAACCAACAGATCGAATATTGTTATCATTGATAGGAAAATCAGCAGAGTTTTTCCAATATTCTCCAAATAAATGCAATTCATCCGGGAAATAATCAATCTTATGGTTTGGTACTATAGGAAAACTATAACCTAAATGAAAGGGCGTAATGACACCATGTTGAATTTCTATAACTTTTATCTCAAGCTCTTTAGCTGCAGCAATTAATGCTGGTCTTCCATAAGAAACAACTACATATATCATTTTTGGTTTTAGTTTACGTAAGAGTTTTAAATAATAGCTATATTTCATTTTAAATGTTTTGATTTCTTTTTTAGTTATTTCTATTAGGTTTATTTCTGATCCTAAATTAACCTTTATTTCTTTATTTAAATCATTAATAAGCTTATGTTCTTCACCGTTTAGTCTAATCTTTAAATACAGGCGTTTTATCATACTAGAAAGATAATAAAAATCATTATACATTCTATTATCATCATGCCTGTGACTATAATGTTTTCTCAAATAGTCATCTTCAATAACAAGGTATCTTTTATTACGTTGTTTTAATTTTTTTATCAAATCAATAGTATAAATATCTTTATAATTATTGTTGATCTTTTTTTTCCTTTCATGATCAAAAATAAGCACATCGATATTCCCTTTGTAAGTAAATGGATTCTTTGTAATGGAGTTATAGATATACATAGGTATTGCTTTTGATTTGTTTGCGATTGTAGACTTTTTTGAATGTGCTATACCATGAATACCTCTTTCTTGAATAATTTCATTTATCACTAAATACCTAATAACTTGCCAAAACTTCACCCCTTGAATATTGATATCTAATAAATTCATATCTTTCTCTAATTTCCAAATTTTTTTACATACAAATTTTAAATCTAATTTTTTTTTCATTTTAAGCTTCATTCCAATTTTTTATAATCAATGGAATTTCCCTTCCTTTTTTAGTTTTTCATAATGATTGGTGTCACGATTTTTTATATGTTTTGCAGGATGCCCTCCATATATAGCATATTTGGGTACATCGCTTACTACTACACTTCCAGCTTGTATGATTGCACCTTCACCTATGGTAACACCACCTAAAATAATAACTCTTGAACCCACCCAAACGTTATCTCTAATAAAGACATCTTTTCTTATATAAGTATCATCATAAGGGATTGCATTACCTTTATTATAATTATGGATGTCACTTATAATTAGGCATCCCTCACCAGAATGAAAGTTATCACCAATATGAACTTTTCCATTCCCATTAATATGCATTCCATTAAAGTTTACATTATTCCCCAATATAGTGTTATTTGTTACACTTGTTTTGTTATTAACTTTCAATCCCCTTCCAACTTTTTTTGCTGAATTAGTTACCTCTGAGAAATAATACCTTTTAATAATAGCTTGATTAATTTTAAGGAAAAATCTTACTATCTTAATAACAATGCCCATTATTCTACCTCTGCAATTTTAAGATTTTAAGCTCCATGGCATCCTATACAATTTACTTGCCAACAGCCAAGTTAATATAAAAGATACCAAGAAGGCTAATGTTGTAGATTGTGCGGCTCCAATCGAACCGTTCATTTTAATTAAGAAATAGTTAAAAATCACATTCAATGATGCAGTTAGAAATGTCAACCATGCCAATAAATATGTTTTTTGAATAAAAAATATATAATTAGTAACCATTTTGTACATCCCATTAAATGCGTAACCCAAAGCTACCCAAAATACAAATTGGCTAGCGTTCCTAAAACTATCTCCTATAAAATACGTAATTAACCAAGGACTTAAAACTGATAACATTAAAGCAAATATAATTATTAATACATAATACGAATAGGTGATTTTTATTATTTTAATTTTTAATGCCTCATCATTTTTTTTTAATGCATTATAGAACCATGGTACCCAAGCTTTATTAAATGAATCTTGTATAATCATTATAATCATGCCAATTTGATAACCAACCGTATAAATCCCAGTCTCAGCGACTCCTATCATATTTGTTATAAATAAACGGTCACTCATAGTAATAATAAAAGTACCCAGGGCATGGGGAATTAAAGGAAGGCCAAACGAAAATAGATTTTTTAGGTATTTCACTTCGAATCCAACTTTAACCCATCCATCTTTTATGAGAATTATTAGCCCAAAAAATCCTGCTAGAGTAAATGCTATAGTTTGACCTTGTATTCTTCCCTGCCAGTCAAACCCCAATAAAACTATAAACCAAAGAGAAAGTCCTACATTTAAAGTGGTTTGAGTGACTTGAAATACTCCGAATGGAATTGGTTTTACCCTAACCTGCCACATTACTAATGTTATCTGGAATACAACCTGAGCTATAGCTACTAATAATGCTGCCCATAACCATTCTTTAGGAAATGAAGTAAGATTACTAATTGGACCTGCCAGCAACCAAATTAACAAAGAAAACACAACTGAATTACCAATTAAAAACAGTAATCCAGTTGTTATATATTTTGATATATCTACTTCTTTTTCAAAGTATTGTCTATTTATTGCTCCGTGAATGTTTATCCCAATCAAAGGGATTAAAAACCCAATAATTACAGTAAACATGGATACAATTCCGTAATCCGCTGGTGTCAGATAACGGGTGAGTATTGGTAACATGAAAAATGGAATTGCTGCATTCATCATATTTGCTAAAGTATAAACACTTGATGACTTCATTAATGAAGAATTAAAGATCTGCTGAACTTTTTCTTTAATCATTTCACTATTTCACCTTTTGTTGATCGTACCAATACTCCAGTCTTTCTAAAGCTATCCAAAAGCCTTCTCCATCATTCTTATGACCCTGCCATATCTCAGGAATGAAAGTTGCTTTTGGAGAGTAATGTATTAACTCTTCAACTAGAGCTCCAAAATCAATATCGCCTTCCCCTATTTGTAGTCCTTCCCCATCTACTCCCGTAGCGTCTACAATATGCAAGTGAGCAGTGTACGGCCCTATATTTTTCACAAATTCACTGAAGGACCAATTAAAATGATTGCAAGCTAATTTTGTATGCGAGGTGTCAAAGCATACTCTCATGTTATTACGTTCACAGAAAGCAATGGTATCGGAAGGATCCATAAACAAGTTTTGATATCTCTGTCCTCCAAAGTGCCAAGGGAATGGTGGCATTGTTTGAGGAATTATCTCTACACCTTCACTATCTAGCTCAGATAAGCTCTTTTCAATTAGCTGATAATATTTATTCCTCTCACTCGGATCCAGTGGCTTATCTTTTGTAAAGCCTCCCATATTTGTCACAATGCATGGTACTGTAGATTTCTTAAAATATTTTTTTAAGCTTCTTGTTATATCAATCACACTTTGTAATTCTTTAATAGAATGTTGTCGGTAGTCTTCATCTTCTGAACATAAATCTAACAAATGATCTCCTGCAAACAGTTCTGGCGTATGCACCACAAAATCTAAATCTAACTCTTCATTAAAGTAACCTTCAAGGTCCTCTTCTAAGTCTTTATAACTTAAGTGAAATTCCAATAAATCGGGATTAGTCTTTTCTAATATACTTTTATAATCGTGATACCTTACAGGAACTCCCCATTTATGGAAAAAATTATAATCTCTAGCTTCAACTTTTTCATCCGCTAAATCAGATTCATAGAAAAAGTCTCCGGCTTTAAAGTCTCTATTAGCTGGTAGTCCTACTAAGTCTGTAAGACGATTAGGTTGTAACCCTTTCCCAGGGCTTTTAATTTCTATCATTTGTTCTTGGATTGTTTCCCTTTGTTTAAGATCACAGTTAATTACTAAACTTTTGGCTAAGTTCTCCCTGTTTATGATTTCACCCTGGGACATTTTTCTTTCAGAAGATGACCCTAAAGCTAACTCTACTTCCCTAATTCCTTCAACCATTTGTTTGAATTCTTCAGGCAATAGGCTAACCTTGTGATCATTGCCTTCCATGTTTCTGTCAAAGGTAAAATGCTTTTCAATTACTTTCGCCCCTTTAGCAACTGCTGCAATTGCTATGTTAATTCCCCGTTCATGTCCCGAGTATCCAACTGGGGATTGACTCAATTCTTTTAATCTGTCCATATAATTTAATTCAACATCTTTGAAAGGAGCTGGATAGGTTGAATTACAGTGTAAAAATATATATGGTGCCCCTTCTTGTTTCAATATGTTAACAGCGTCTTTAATTTCCGATTCAACCGACATTCCAGTAGAACAAATCAACGGCTTCCCTGTTTTAGCCATACGCCTTAATAACTCATGATTGGTTAAATCAGCTGAAGCTAGTTTATAAGCTGGCATGCCATAATTTTCAAGGGCATCCAGACTTGCTTCATCCCATGGTGTACACAGTGGTAAAATACCTTTTTCTTTGCAATAATCAAATACTTTAATCATTTCATCATTATCTAATTGAAAACGCGACAATAAGTCTAATGTATATTGAGACCCTAAGTCTTCACTAGCATCATTCGCATTTCCTGAATTATTATATAAGGTGTTCAAATCTCTCATTTGGAATTTTGCGCAATCTGCCCCGGATTCAATAACAGCGTCAACTAATTTCTTTGCTAACTCCAGGCTACCATTATGATTATTTCCGATTTCCGCAATAATAAATGAAGAGCTGTTTTCATCAATGCTAAATTCCCCAATTTCTATTGCAGTATTATCTTTCCGTGCAATAGCCACAAGATGGTTTTGATTGTCCAAGACAGGAATAAAACCTATTTTTTTACTGTGGAATTTTTCATCAATCTTAGTTTTATCCTCATTTTCTTTTACAAATACAAAATCTTTATTACTAATATTTGTTACCTGCTGGTTCAAATCCACATCATTTTGGCTAACAACCCATCTTCTAAAATCACCATCTGTTAAAACCCCATCTATAATGCCATATTGATCCACAGTAAAGATAATCTGTTCTTTATTATCGCTAATTTTCTTTAGTGCATTTACTATACTTTCTTCCTTAAAAACAATATATTTGCTAATATTTCTATCTATTATCATTACTTATTAAACTCCTTTAATAATACCTCTACTACTTTAAAGTCCACAAAAGAATCTATTTCATAACTCTCTTCTTCACTCATTTTAAACATGGAAATTTTTCCACCAAGTCGATTTCTTTGGTTTAAGAGTACACCACTCTTACTTATATAAATAGACCCATTTTCTCGATAGGTTCTATCTTCATCTTTAATATCTTGTCTTCTAGGTCGATTTTGATAATCGTAAAGGGCTCTAGGGTTTTCAGGATTTTCCCAAAAGAAATGATGATTCTCTGTTACGCTTAATAAAGAATCTGTCCCCTCACGTTCAAATTGGTCAATCGCTTTTTTTAAACTATGTTTTTTTCTAACGGGTGAAGTAGGTTGAAGTAAAATAACAGCATCGTATGTAGAACCCTCTTGCTCCCTAAGAGTTTCTACCATATTAATCAAGGCAGGTTCCGTAGCGGTAGTATCTTCCGCTAATTCTTCCGGCCTAAGAAATGGAACCTCTGCGCCATGCCTCTCAGCTATTTCCGCAATTTCTCCACTATCAGTAGAAACCACTACTCTATCAACTTTCTCAGTATCTAGGGCTTGTTCAATACTCCAGGCAATTAATGGTTTGTTATTGATTTCTTTAATATTCTTCTTTGGTACACCTTTTGATCCACCTCTAGCAGGGATGATACAAATATATTTCATAAAAACCACCTATTCAAACTTAGTAAGCATCTTTAGAACCAAATAGCACAAGTACTGTTTTAACTATAAGCTTAATGTCTACTATTACATTTCTTTCTTCAATATATTTTAAATCTAGTCTTATCCATTCTTGAAAACTAATATTACTTCTTCCGCTAACTTGCCAATAACATGTTAAACCAGGTGTTACAGTTAAACGCTGCTTTTCATAATTATTATATTGGTTAACTTCTTCCGGTAGAGGTGGTCGTGGACCTACAAGACTCATGTCTCCTTTTAAGACGTTAAATAGTTGAGGAAGTTCATCAATGCTGGTTTTTCTTATAAACCTACCTACTTTAGTTATTCTAGGGTCTTCTTTTATTTTAAATACAGGGCCAGTTGCTTCATTTCTTTCAATTAGTTTAGCTTTTAATTCTTCAGCATTAGCCACCATTGAGCGAAATTTATACATTTTAAATACTTCTCCATTTCTACCAACGCGTGTCTGGCTGAAGAAGATAGGTCCTTTAAAATCTTCAACTTTTATTAATACCCCCACTAACAAATAAAGTGGACTTAAAATAATAATTCCAAAAATCGCTCCAATAATATCTAGCAACCGTTTAGTAAATAAGTATGAAAAACTATCATTTTTTGAGACTCTCTTAAAAGGGCTTTGCGTATGATCTCTGACAAGCGGCCGTTCTTTTGTATTGACCTGCGACAATTATTTCACCTACTCTCTATGATTATTACGCATACGTTTTTTCAAACTGGCAAGAAATAGATGGACGACCAACAGAATGATATTCTATATGATGTTCTCTCATTGTTTCTAGGTCAAAACAATTTCGCCCATCTACTACTAGAGGATATTTCATTTCAGAAAAAAAGTTAAGATCAATATCCTTGATCTCGTCCCATTCAGTTAATATCAAAACAGCATCACTTTCGTTTATAGCTCCTTTGACACTTGTAGAATATTCTACTTCAGGAGCGAGTATCTTTTTTGCATTATTCATAGCAATTGGGTCATAAGCAATTACTTCTGCACCTCTATCAATTAAGCTATTAGTCACCACTATTGATGCAGCCTCCCGCATATCATCAGTATTCGGTTTAAAAGATAACCCTAAAACAGCAATCCTTTTTCCTTTAATATCAGGCATTCTTTCTAATAACTTTTCAATTATCATACGCTGTTGCTTCCGATTTACATTTACTACACCTTTTAGTAATTGAAAATCATAATGCACATTTCCGGCTATTTGAATTAATGCTTTTGTATCTTTCGGAAAACACGAACCTCCATAACCTAATCCCGCTTTCAAAAAATCAGGACCTATACGCTTATCCATCCCCATACCCTTTGCAACGTCCTCCACGTTGGCTTCAACACGATCACAAATATTAGATATTTCATTTATAAAACTGATTTTTGTTGCTAGAAAAGCATTAGATGCATACTTAATCATTTCAGCACTTCTAACATCCGTTCGAAATACCGGGACACCGAATGGTTGGTTAATTTTTTCTATTATTGCAGAAGCCTCCGAGCTATCTGCACCAATTACAATGCGATCTCCTTCAAAAGAATCCTTTATAGCTGAACCTTCTTTTAGGAATTCGGGATTTGAGACCACTTCAAACTTTATATTATTCACTAGATTTTCAGTAATTATGGTCTTAATTTTATGATTTGTTCCTACTGGTACAGTGCTTTTTGTCACTACGATTAAATCCTGTACAACATATTGTGCAATGTCTTTAGCGACTTGTTCTACGTATGCTAAGTTTGCTGAACCATCTTCATTCTCCGGAGTTCCTACGGCTATATATATTACCTCAGCATTCGCGAAACCTTCTGCATGATTAGTTGTAAAGAAGAGACGAGATTGTTTAATGTTTTTATTCATTAATTCACTTAACCCTGGTTCATATAGTGGTGATGTCCCTTTTTTCATTATTTCTACTTTTTCTTTATCAATATCAATACAAGTGACATTGTGTCCAATATCTGATAAAGTCACTCCTGTAACTAAACCCACATATCCAGTTCCAACTACAGCAATATTCATAAAATGCCTTCACCTCATGTTTTCTTAGTTAGTTACACGCTCACTAGTTAATTTGTGAATCAAATCGTAAACATCTTGACCAATCTCATCATTTTTTAATGCAAATTCTATAGTTGTTTTTATAAAACCAAATTTTTCCCCTACATCATATCGTGAACCTTTAAAATCATAGGCATAAACATTCTGGAGCTGATTCAATCCTTGAATTGCATCAGTTAACTGGATTTCTCCCCCAGCACCAGCCTTTTGCTGATTAAGAAAATGGAAGATCTCTGGATTTAAAACATACCGTCCCATAATTGCCAAATTAGAAGGAGCTGTTCCTCTTATAGGTTTTTCAACAAAATTGTTGACCTGGTATCGGCGGCCCTCAATAGTAATTGGGTCAATTATCCCGTAACGATGAGTTTCCTCATCTAAAACTTGTTGCACGCCAATTACTGATGCCCCTGTTTGTTCATACTGTTCAATTAACTGTTTCAGACACGGTTTTTCTGCTTCTACTATGTCGTCACCAAGTAATACAGCAAATGGTTCATCCCCAATAAAATTACGTGCGCACCAGACTGCATGCCCCAGACCTTTAGGTTCTTTTTGTCTTATGTAATGAATATCTACGTTTGAAGTTTCTTTCACCTTATCGAGTAGCTCAAACTTTTCCTTTTTCATCAAGCTATCTTCTAATTCAAAGTTATTATCAAAGTGATCTTCAATCGCACGTTTGCCTTTTCCAGTAACAATGATGATATCTTCAATACCTGACGCTATCGCTTCCTCTACTATGTATTGAATCGTTGGTTTATCAACTATAGGAAGCATTTCTTTTGGCATAGCTTTAGTTGCTGGTAAAAAACGTGTCCCCAACCCCGCTGCTGGAATGATCGCTTTTCTAACTTTTTTCACTTAAACTCCCCCTTGAATATCCGAGAATTCCTTTTTCACAGTTTCCGCCGGTTTGACTGTCAGCATTTGCTCATCTGCAACAAATTTCGTATTTTCCACAAAATAATAAACCATGGATGAGTCCATAGTTCATTTAGATATATATTTAATCCAAACTAATAGATCTTTCATAAGTATAACTTTAGTAGTTTCCAGACGTTTTCTGGACAAATATGTAAATATTAGATAGTTAAAATCAGTCTAAGAAGTGAACTAATTTCGTCTGATTTTTTTCTTTAGATGTGACTTACACAATTGAAAATATAAATTCGCTTAAACAGTCCGTTAAGCAATAAAACACATATCTGTAATGCAACTATCGGTATTATAGCATATTTTTCCTCCTTTTGAAGTAAATTATGGAAATTTATAAGGAAATTTATATCTATCTATATTTAAAACCCCCATAAATATTGTTGGAATCACGTATTTTTATTGTTTGTTGTAAACTTTCCTGTTAATCACTAAATTCATCGATTAACAGGAAATCCTTCTTATTTTATATAAAAATAATTAAAATATCTTCAGAAACTTCTTCTGCTTGATTCGTTCTGGCGGATCAGCAGCAACCACCTGACCATTTATAATGTAATAGGCATTTTCCGTAAAATGGTATACATAACTTGCACCGTATTTTTTCTTGATTTCTCTCATTGCTTCTTTCATAAAAAAGCCTCTTCTTTTTGTATCATGGGCATCCGAAGCGATTACATGAGTGAGGTTTGCCTCAATTAGCTGATGTGAGAATTTCTGTACGGATTTACCAAATTTCCCTGCAACGCTTCCGGCTGTCACCTGGGTGTAGGCACCACTTTTCACAAACTGGTACAGCAAGTTCGGGTCCTCGATGAATTTTTTATTCCTTTCCGGATGTACAATAATTGGTATATAACCGGCCCGTTGCAATTCAAATAACATGGATATCGTATAATTCGGCACCTGGTCATTTGGCAGCTCGACGAATATATATCCGCTGTCAATATTGATTGGGGTGATCACTTCCTCTTTTAATTCTTCAATCATATCCCCGTGAATCCGTACCTCCTGCCCCGGAAGAACGGTCAGCGGAATTTCCGCACGCTCCAATTCAAAATTGAGCTCCTGCACCAGATACAACACATTCAACCTTGGGTTTGTATACTTCCCGTTTCGATGGTGCGGAGTTGCTACGATCGTATCAATCCCCTGACTAACAGCTTCCCTTGCCATTGCTAAACTATCTTCCAACGTTTGTGCCCCATCATCTACTCCTGGTAATAGATGACTGTGAATATCTATCATCACTTGACCCCCTGTGATTTTCAGACTATTTCCCATCCGTTTTATCCTATGTATCTACCAAAAAATTACTTTAAACTAGTATAGCAAATACATAATTGCTTGTATTTAGGAAGTTTTGTCGAAACATGACTATATCTTTAGGAAAACCTGGTTTGTCGCCAAGTACTTATGGCGATAAACCAGGTTTTTCTAATCACAGAAAGACTTGACTTAAGACCTCGAGGGGATAATCGCTGGAACCGGAAGCGATCCACCACTCAAAGTTACCCACAAAAGAAAATTTTATAATTTCCTAGCCAATAAAAAAAAGCCCTCCGCTTTCGCAGAGAGCATTTTCTATGATCCATAGTAATAATAATAATTTGATTTTTTCTGTTCGACATCATTTAGAACGGCACCAAGTACATTGGCATTCACCTGTTGTAGCAAATCCACTGCTTTTTTGCCCGCATCGATTTCTGTCTGTTTACTTCGGGTCACAAGCAATACCCCATCACATATATTTGATAGAATTTGCCCATCCGTTACTGCCAGCACGGGAGCAGTATCGAATATCACCACATCATACGATTGTTTAGCCGCTTGCAGGAAGTTTTCCATTGCCCGGGAGCCGAGTAACTCGGACGGGTTGGGAGGAATTGGTCCTGATGACATTAAATCCAGGTTATCTAAATCACTTTGTTGAACAACCTCATGCATAAGCTTATCTCCAATTAATACACTGCTGAGCCCACGGCTATTATCCAGCCGGAACGTATAATGCAAGGTCGGCTTCCGCATATCCGCATCAACTAACAGCACCTTTTTATCCTGCTGTGCGAAAGTTACTGCCAGATTGGAGACGGTTAGTGACTTTCCCTCAGCGGGTCCTGCAGATGTTACCATCATCGTACGAAGTTCCTGATCGACAGATGCGAATTGTAAGTTTGTCCGTATCGTCCGATATTGTTCCGAGATCGGAGAGCGGGGATTCATTTTAGCAATCAGCGTACGGGCTTTTTTATTAGACAGTTTCTTTTTGCTTCGTCGCATAGCGTCTCTCTCCTCCCTTCGTACGTAGCGAAGTGGCATTAGCCGCTTCCGCTGACTTCACAATTTCGTCTTCACTAATGTGAGTAATGATACCTAAAACAGGTAAGCCAAGCTTGTCTTCAATATCTTTTTCAGCCTTGATGGTATTATCCAGGTACTCTAGCAAGAATGCTATTCCGACACCTACCATCAGTCCAAGAACTAAGGCAATCGCCATATTCAGCAATGGCTTGGGACTTACTGGTACGGGATTATCTACAGGTTGAGCCTCGGATAATATATTGACGTTATCCACATTCATATAATCCTGGATTTTTTCCTTGAAAACCTCGACCGTTGTATTGGCAACCATGGCAGCACGATTTTGATTCGTATCGGTTACCGTGACCGTTACAACCTGTGAATTCTGCTCACTTGATATATTCAGACTCTGACGCAGATTATCTGCCGACCTATTTAACTCTAATTCAGATATTACATCATCCAGAATAGCCGGACTTTTGATGACTACATTATATGTATTGATTAGTTCAACACCGGTTCGGATATCATTCACGTCAAACTCGGATTCTTCCTGTGACTGACTTGTATTTACAATGAATTGCGTAGTGGCTTCATAAGTAGGCGTTAGGAAATAGTAACTAAGCAAGGCGGCGATGGCTACTGCCGCTACTGCTGTTGATAGAATCAGCCAGAAGCGCTTCTTTAATACCTGCGCAATCTCCTTCAGTGAAATTGTTTCTTCCATGCATGTCCCTCCAAGTATCTTTGTTGACTTTTGCAAAAACTAGTCACATTATAGCACATACTACTGGTTAAATTTGTGATTTTTTCTAATATTCCTCTAATCTGATACATTTTACATAGCAATGTAATAAATTAGTAGCATACCTCCCATAACAATTATCGTCATAACAAGCTAAATAGTAAATAATATTTTCCTAATTAAGCAGCCTGACGATTCATTCTCCCCGAATAGACCCCTATTTTAATAAAAACCCTACTAACCTTTTAATCACTTATAGTATCCATGAAAATATGCGTTCTTGTTAAAATATTACAATACCATCGGCATATCTGGTTATTTTCGACATATTTCATCCTTCCTATTTTGCTAGTCCATCCGTTAGATTTTAGCCGATTCCTCTTGTAAAAGTTATCAGCTGACTTGAATATGTTAGTGAAATCCATTAATAGAGGAGGCTTTATACTTGGAACTATTTTTAACAATATTTTTTGGTTTATGTCTATTCTTCCCACTACTTCACTTGCTTCACTGTCTGCCCTGGTTTCGGGAAGAGGATGAGCTGGTTACACATTCTCCATCATCCGAAAAAGGCATCAGTATCCTGGTTCCTTCCTATAATGAGGCCGGAATCATCGAAACATCCGTTCATAGTATGAAGTCTTTGGCGTATGAGAACTTTGAAGTGGTCTACATCAATGATGGATCGACCGATGAGACCTTTTCCATTTTGCACCGGCACTTACATTTGAAGCCCTCTGCAAAAATCCCGATTGAAAAACTGCCGCACAACAATGTAAACAAGGTGTATCAATCAAGTCTATACCCGAATATTTATGTAATCGATAAAATGAACGGGGGTAAGGCAGATGCTTTGAATGCAGGAATAGAGTACGCTTCCAAAGAGTTAGTTGTTACATTGGATGCAGATACCGTTCTCACCGCCCCTTCGCTAAAAGTAATAAATGAAAAATTCGCTAACCCGGAGGTTGTAGCTGCAGGCGGTATGGTTCATGTATTGCAAACTAAAACCAGTAACCCATTAAAGAATTTATCACTTGCCGGAACCAAAATGTTGGTACGTGTGCAAATGCTTGATTTTATGAAAGCATTTTATGTAACGAAGCTATCGCTTGCACGGTTTCAAGCCTTAGCTATTATCTCGGGCGCTTTTGGCATTTTTTCAAAAAAAATGCTGCTTGATGTTGGAGGGTATCGCTCTTCTGTTGGAGAGGATATCGATATAACATTGAAAATCCACCGGTATATTGCAAAACAGAAAGATAAAAAAATCCTCCTGATAACGGAGGCTATCAGTTATACCGAGTTACCTGAAACATGGAAGGATTTATTTAAACAACGAATCCGCTGGCAAAAGTCCTATATGGACTGTCTGGTTCACTTCCGATCCTTTTTAAGTAAGACAGTTTTGACGAAAGCTGTTTCTTTTTTTTACATCATTGAATCTTTTTTTGTCGGCATTGTCGCTGCCTATATTACCGCAGGGTTCTTCGTAGCGAGCGCATTTTTGAATATCGCTTTTGTTTTCTTAGGGTTCATCATTGTCTATTTATCCTATATATTTTTGTTTAATTTCATCTATAACCTGCTGGCAATCGTACAGGTGAAACGGTATGGATTTACATTTGAGAAAGGAGATCGATTACGCTTATTCAATACTGTTGTATATGACGTGTTTATTCACCGCTTTGTCACCATGTATTTCGTTATGTATGGCAGTGTCGCTTATTTTTTTAACAGGGATTGGAAAAAGGTCTCACGAACCGGAAGAAAATATGAGGTAGAACCTGCTTCCGCTAAAGTAACAACTTATCGACAAAATGTTTAGGTGAGGTAATCATGAAGAAAAAAATAAAATGGAAAAAAATTATGCTTATATTGCTGACCAGCCTCAGTGTAGTCATCGTGGCTGCAGGAAGTTATGGATGGAACCTCGTAACTTCTACATTTACGAATATCCAGGAAGATATCGACCGCAAAAAATCAGACAAGCGTCGGGAAGCGATTAACTTTGAAGAAGGTGATCCTTTTTCACTTTTACTTATGGGTATCGATGAACCAGGCAGTCAGGGAGACGTTTACAGAAGGACAGATACACTAATTTTACTAACCGTTAATCCAAAGAATAATTCTACCCACATGGTAAGTATTCCCCGTGATACTTATACAAAGATTGCAGGGGAAAACAAGAAAGATAAAATCAATCATGCCTATGTATTTGGCGGCACAGAAATGACTATCCGGACAGTAGAGAATTTTCTCGATGTTCCTGTAGATTATTTTGTACGCGTCGACATGGAAGGATTACAGGATATGATTAATGCCCTAGATGGTGTTAAAGTCAAAAATAATTTGGAATTCACTTATAGACGCTCTCATTTTAAGAAAGAGACCATTGAGCTTAGTGGTGAAGAAGCAGCCAACTACGTGCGAATGAGGCATAAAGATCCTCGTGGAGATCTCGGTCGTCAAGAACGGCAGCGCAAGGTTATCCAGGGAATGTTAAATAAAGCAAAAAGTCTATCTTCCATAAAAAGGATAGAAGAAATACTGAGTGTCGTAGAAGACAATATCAGGACAAACTTCAGCTTGGAGGAAGCTTGGAATGTGCAGTCCAATTACAAGGATGCCCTCAATAAGGTGAAACAGCATGAAATACCAGGCGAAGATGGCGAAATAGATGAAGTCTATTATTATATGCCGAACGAAGATAAAGTTGAGAAACTTTCCAGCCTGTTGCAGGAGCACTTGGAACTCCAAAAATAATTCTGTTCTATCCGTTTTCTCATTTAAGAGTAATTTACTATATGTCATGGTCAGTATTATTCTTGTCGACATGGTAGACTATCTTAACTAATTTGAAAAAGGAGAGATGATTATCCACACGCCCCGTTCATTTTTAAGTTCATTTACTTGTATCGGATTGTTCTTATTACTTCTGGTAATGGTCTATCAGTTATCACCAACAGCTGTTGACGCTCACGAAACGGATACTTACGAGGTCGGGACTTCAACATTGAATGTTAGAAGCAGCCCTGGCACAGATGCAGAAATAATAGGTTCCTACTCTAAGGGAGAGGTCCTTCATGTGGAGGATATCAAATTTGGTTGGGCAAATGTAAATTATGACGGAAGAGAAGGATGGGTTGCTACTCCTTACTTATTAAAAACAGAAAGTGCTCAGAGTGCGGGTAAAGTAACCGTTGACGTTGATATAGCAAACATTCGCTCGGGCCCTAGCACAAGTAATGACATGATCGCCCAAGCGAAACAGGGAGAAACACTCACCAAATTAGATGAATCTGGTGAGTGGGTAAAAATACAATTAAATAACGGGGATACCGGATGGATAGCAGGCTGGCTGGTGTCTACTTACAAACAAGAAGACGATACTATAGGAGAAAAGCCATTGGAAGGAATCAATATTGTGCTCGATGCCGGTCACGGCGGCTTCGATCCAGGAGCTATAGCTGCTAACGGGGAACTTGAAAAAGACTTCACCCTTCCCACCGCAGAGCTGACAGCAGATGCTTTGCAAAGAGCTGGTGCCACTGTGATTATGACTCGGGAAAGAGATGATTACCTAACGCTTGACGAACGAATCAGAATCAGCCAGGCCTATTTTACCCATGCCTTCATTAGTGTCCATTATAATTCTTCTTACAACGCTGCCGCCAATGGTGTAAGTACGTATTACTATGAGGAAGCGGAGGGAAGAGATTTGGCATCGAATATTCAATCAAATCTATCTTCCACTACCAGTCTTCAAAATAGTGGTATTCATCATGGAAACCTCCATGTGTTACGAGAAAATGTAGGCAGCTCTGTTTTGGTTGAGTTAGGTTTTATCTCTAATCCAGTAGAGTTAGAGGTAGTACAAACACCAAGTTATCAACAACTAGCGGCTAAAGCTATTACTGAAGGAGTAATTGATCATTTTTCCAATTGAAATCAGGTAAATTTAGTAAGTATAAATGATTGTAACAGGCGGTTGATAGAATCGGAAATAAATCCCCAGAATAATATGAATGGTACAGGCCACACCCCAGTTCCTCCAAATTAAGGAGGAACTGGGGTGTTCCGTTTTTTACCCCGTAGCCCTCCAAAATTTGGAGGGCTACGGGGTATGCTTCTCTTTCTTAAGACTTTTTGTCTGATTTTGTTGGTACATTCTTACCTATTTGCGGTTATCAATAGGAATCTGCCCTTTTGATATGTAACTAGTTAGTGTAGTATTACCAATATTTTAAAAAGGGAGCTGTGTAAAGTGAACAGAAAATGTTTATCTTGGTTGACCCTCATCATAGGACTGGTTCTTATGATGATCGGCGGGGATTTCGCCGGGAACTCTACGTCAGCACAGTCATCACAAAACGGAAAGCTGAATTTAGGTCATGCCGGTCTTGAGGAAACAAGAGAAACGGAAGAAATCGCTCCTGGAGTTACGTACACACATATAGAGCGCGGGCATGAATCAAAACATGATGTGTATACTGTCAATGTCGATTTTGTAGAAACCAAGGAAGAGAGCAAGGAACTCGTTAAACAATTGAAGGCAGATGGTTATAAGCCATATATCACCGAAATCAAAGATCACAAGTCTAACGATATCGACGAAAACCGGATCGCTTACCTTGTCCGCGTAGGAGAATTTGATGAAATCGATCGTGCCCAGCAATTAGAGGCTGCGTTGGAGAAGGATGGTTACACAAGTGCCAGCACCCTTTTTACTGCCTTTGACGGAACAAAGACAGACGGTCCTTGGGCAGTGAACATTCTGGAAGTCGATCCTGATGTCTTTGATGGTACAATTGCTTCTGAACTCGCTCAAGGCGTGGTCCAGGGGAAAGAAAGAGTAACCGAGATTTCCGAACGAACCGATGCACTGGCAGCAATCAATGGCGGGTACTTTGTCGTCGGATCCCGTGACGGGACACCGGGAGATCTCGCCGGTGTTTCTGTTATCGATGGCGAGCTGGTCAGTGAGTCCGTCAGTGACCGAACCAGCTTGATGTTTAACAACAGTGGCGATGCCGACATCGCTACAGTGGAAACGGAACTGATGGTTGAGTCTGCCGACGGAGCATCCACTTATTTGGATGGCATCAACCGGGAGCCTGGCTTGATCCGCAGCTGTGGCGGTACAGGCGGAGATGAATCGACAGAAGAACCGCGCCATGATGTCACCTGCACTGATGACAGCGAGCTGATTTTATTCAAGCCGATCTATGGAGCGTCAACTCCTGCCGGTGAAGGCCTGGAAGCTGTACTTGATTCCGATGGCGAAGTGTGGGAAATCAGAGATCGCGGTGGAGAAATTCCCGTAGATGGTGCCGTACTTGCTGCTACTGGATCACACACCGAGTGGCTTAGCGAACATGCACAGCCAGGATCCAAGCTGGAGTTGAAGGAAAGTTTACTGGTAGATGGAAAAGAAGCAGCGGATGATGAGATAAGAAGTATCGTAAATGGCGGGCCCCGCCTGATTGAAAACGGTGAATTGACGATACCTGCCGCTGATGAAGGCTTCTATTGGAGCACAGACTTCTTGTATAACTTCGCTATCAAGCGACACCCTCGGACGCTTGCCGGAATCAAGGAAAACGGAAACTTGTTATTCGTAACGGTAGACGGCCGGGCAGACAATAGCATCGGCGTCAACTTCCTGGAAAGTGCCGAGCTGATGAAGAGTTTGGGAGCAGTGGAAGCCATGAACCTTGACGGCGGCGGATCGACGACGATGGCAATTGGCGATGAACTCGTCAACCAGCCTTCTGATGCTTCCGGCGAAAGACCAGTCGGCGATGCTATTGTCATCCTGCCAGAATAAACTTTAATTAGTTGTACCCCAGGCCCTCCAATATCTGGAGGACGTGGGGTGTGTCATGCTATAGGAAATCAGGGACTTTTTGATATTTATCGGTATCGGCTGGAATCAATGCTAATGCTCCTTTGATTCCTTGCTCATCTAGCAGAGCAGGAGCAGTAATGTACTCCTCCAGCACTGGAAGATCCATGTATCCATTCATTGCTGTAGAAACTTTATTTCTGATAAGCTCATAAAGCCTTTCCTGCTTCATCACTCCGCCTCCAAGAATAATCTGTTCAGGTGCCAATACCAGAGAGTAATTCACGATCGCCTGCGCCAGATAATAAGCAGTCATCTCCCATACGGGATCATTTTCTGGAAGAGATGTTCCAGCTCTCCCGTATCGATCATGAATAGCTGTCCCTGATGCCAATCCTTCCAGACAGTTCCCATGATAGGGACAGCTCGCTGTAAAACGATCTTCCGGGTGCTGTTCCACTTTAATATGACCCATCTCCGGATGCTGTCTGCCTATAAATGTCCTCCCGTCTTTAACAAACCCCGCTCCAATTCCTGTTCCTACCGTGATATAAAGGACACTTCTCGCTCCTTGAGCGGCTCCCCAACGATATTCTCCAAGTGCTGCAGCATTTACATCCGTATCTAAATAAACAGGAACGGATAATTCCCTTTGAAGAGCACCAAGTAAATCGTACCCTTTCCACAGCTGCTTCGGTGTATTCAAAATCGTTCCATACGTATTACTATCTTTATTCAAATCAATCGGACCAAAGCTGCCAACACCAAGTCTATTTATCTGATAAGCTGCAAAGAAATCTACAACCTTCTGCAGTGTTTCTTCTGGTCCTGTTGTCGGCAATGTCACCTTATCCACTATCTCTCCCGAAGGAGTTCCTATAGCACAAACGAATTTCGTACCTCCTGCTTCTATTGCTCCATTGTACACGCCAGATCACCTCCATAAAGCGAGCCCTGTTGACCTGGCCAACAGGGCTCCTTCTTATTCAATTGAGTTAACGTTTACTCCCCATGTTGTTTTTTCCATTCATCATACTGCTTTTGGATTTCGTCCAACACTTTTTGAAGGCCTGCTTCATATAGTTTGTCATTGAATTTAGGCAAGTACTCTTCTGGATCAACAGCACCTTTGAGCAGTGCAGGAGCATATTCACTTGTTACGTTGGAAATTGCGGCAATCTCCGTGCGTACTGGATTGGTATCAAAGTAGAATCCTAATGCTGGTGAAGGAATAGATTTGTCATTGAATTCTTCAAAGGCTTCCCATTTATCTTCCGGGTCGTCTTCATAAAGCTTTAGGATGAGCTGGTTTCCAATAGCGAAACTTGGCATATTGAATTTCTCCACTCGTGCTGGCAAGTCTTTGATTTTGCCGTCTTCCACCTCTTCATAGTGCTCTCCTTCAATTCCTTTGTCCAAAAGGTTTCTGAGATAAGGGTCTGTATTCAAGAGGTTCAGGAATTCCATCGCTTTCTCTGGATTTTGTGATGTTGCAGAAATAGCTTGCATGGATCCGGTGACAGAACCATTAAAAATATATGGTTCATGTAATGGCTGGGCTACAATCTCATAGCCTGCAGATCTGGACCATACTTTTTCTGCGTATGGCTGATAAAGTTCTTTCCGTACAAACCAGTTCGCAACTTCAAGCGGCCAGGAATCTGTACTTGTCGCCGCATCAGAACGAATGTAGCCTTTTTGATAGTAATCATGCATCGTCTTTAGCGTATCCATGGTGACGTCTTCTTCATAAACATTCACAACTTCATCCGTATTTCCGTCAAGTCGGAATGCAAATGGCATTTCCCCCTGAAGAATGAAATCGAATGGCAGGTAAGCATCAAACGTGGCAATTGGCGTAACATCCGGTTCATTCTGTTTGATTACCTCAAGCAGTGGCTCCAGGTCCTCGATAGAATTGACATCGGACACATCAAGGTTATGTTTTTCAACCAGTTCGTTGTTAAACGAAAGTACTGCCTGCTGACCAAGTTCCTTATTAGTAGGGATAGCATATAGGGAGCCATCAATTTTTGCCCCTTCAATGAACTGCGGATTAATGGCTTCCTTCATTTCTTTGCCATGCTCGTCCAGTAAGTCATTCAGTTCAAGAAAAGCTCCTTTTCTTGCGTTTAAGGAATAATTATTTGCCCAGGAACTAGTGAAAGCGATATCATATTCTTCCGCAGAAGCTGTGATGACTTGCATCCGTTCGTCATAGTCGCCCCAGTCAATCAGATTCAAATCTATTGTTGCATTGATCTTTTCCTTCGTGTACTCGTTTACTTCTTCCATTACCTTTTCCGTGTCAGGCTGTGGTGTACCGATTAAATACCACTTCAACTCTACCGTCTCATCCGAATTTTCGCCTTGAGCATTGCTCTCTTCATTATTACTGCACCCAGTAATTAAACCTGTAACTCCTAACAGCACCATGAAAAACATCATCAGTTTCTTCAAATCTTTCCCCCGCTTTCCGTTATTTTAATTCTAGTGAACCACTCACTAAATGTGAAACTATTCTTTAACACCGCCGATGGTCAACCCTTTGACAAAGTACTTCTGGAAGAAAGGATAAGATAACGCAATCGGTAATGTCGCTATAACAACAATGGCCATTTTCACAGAATCCTGTGGTATCGAATTCAAAAGGGAAGAATTCTGGCTCATCATCGAGTTTTGTTTGATAAAGTCTAAATTGTTTTCGATTTTCATCAGTAACGATTGCAGTGGAACGAGATTAGGGTTGTCAATGAACAGCAACGCATTAAACCAGTCATTCCAGTAAGCCAGCGTACTGAACAATGCGATCGTCGCAATACCCGGAACAGCCAGTGGAACAACAATCTGAAGGAAAATGCGGAACTCCCCTGCACCATCGATTCGCGCCGACTCCAATATCGCTTCCGGCACAGACTGTTGAAAGAACGTACGCATGATAATGATATAGAAGGCATTTACTGCCAGTGGCAGTATCAGTGCCCAAATCGTATTTTTCAAATCTAGGAACTGTGTTACAACGATGAAAAAAGGAACCAGTCCTCCACTGAATAGCATCGTGAAAAAGGCAATAAAGGTGAATTGTTTCCGGTAAATGAATTGCTTTCTCGAAATAGCATAACTGTATAAAGAGATAATCGAAACACTGATTAGCGTTCCTAGCACCGTAACAAGTAGTGTAACGCCAAAAGCGCTCAGGAGCTGATCCTTCATTGTTTTTAAATAACGATAGGCTTCAAGACTCCATTCCTGCGGAAAGATGCTGTAACCGTTTTGCGCTAAAGACTGCTCACTTGTCAATGAGATGATGATGACGTAAATGAACGGAAAGATACACAAAAATGAAAAGGAAGCAAGTAATATATGCATGAATATATTTGTTTTTCCGCTGAAACCATAAGGGTTATAAGTTTTCGCGGCTTTCTTCGCTTTCTCTTTTTGGGTAATCGTTCTTCCTTTGACCTGGCTGGAGACATTCGATAGATTGGCCAATTACTTCCCTCCTCTCGATGTATTAGAACAAGGCATTATCTTCATCCACTTTCCTTACGATATAATTGGCGATAAGAATAAGCACAAATCCAACGGTTGCCTGATAAAGACCTGCCGCTGTGCTCATCCCGATGTCCCCCATCGTCATCAACCCCCGATAGACGTATGTGTCAATAACGTTGGTTACGGAATAAAGAGGACCGGAATCTCTCGGAATCTGATAGAATAAACCAAAATCGGCACTGAAGATATTTCCGATATTCAAGATGGTAAGAATAATAATGATTGGCATGATCATCGGGATGGTCACATGCCAGATTTGCTGCCATTTGCTGGCACCGTCAATCATGGCCGCTTCGTAATAACTTCGATCAATCCCTACGATAGCAGCAAGATAGACAATACTGCTGAAGCCTACCCCTTTCCACTGACTTACCGCGACCAGTATGTAAGGCCAAAAAGAGGCTTCATTGTACCAGGAGATGGCCTCAAAACCGAAATGTTCAAGAAAGCCATTGATCATTCCGCGATCCATACTGAGAAAGGTAAAGACAAAATAGCTGACAACTACCCATGATAGAAAATGAGGAAAGAGCATTCCTGTCTGATAGACCTTAGCCAGTTTCTGCTTCGTGATTTCACTTAAAATAATAGCTACACCAACAGCAAGAATCAGTCCGAGAACAATAAATAAAAGATTGTAGAGTACCGTGTTTCTTGTGATGATGAATGCGTCATTTGTGCTGAATAAAAACCGGAAGTTTTCGAATCCAACCCAATCGCTATTCTTCACACTTGCAAAAAAACCGTCCGCGTCATATCTGAAATCTTTAAAAGCGATCACCTGACCGAACATTGGCAGATAAGCAAAGATAGCGAACCAGATTAAGCCAGGCAATGTCATTAACAACCAGATTCGGTTGCTGTAAAGATTCCTCCCGAATTTCTTAAGCCGCTTCACATGGAAACCTCCTCTCTATTGTTGAAATTAAGAAATGATAGAGTTGTTTATCTCTTGTTTCTATTATATGAAAACCCTTTCAAAGGAAGATAGTTAAGATAATTAAGGTTTACTGTCAAAAATTAACCCTTTTACAAATAAAAAAGCTCCCCCGGTGGAGGAACCTGATATATTCCGCTATTTATGCTGGTGGCGCCATTCTGTCGGTGTAACATCTTCCAGCTTTTTAAACTGTTTATAAAAATAGGTGGCATCGGCATAGCCGACTTTTTTCCCGATACTGCCTGCTTTCTCATGGGAGTTCTGTAAATACTGTTTGGCCCGTTCAATTCGAATCCGGTTCAGATACTTCGTAAATGAAGAAGACACCTCTTTTTGAAAAAGCTGTCCAAGATAGATAGAATTCACATGAAACTGATGTCCAAGCGTTTTAAGGGAAAGATCCTCGCTATAATTCTGGTGGATGTATTGCAGGACCGTTTCAATAATCGGGCTGTATTCCCTTTCTTTAACAGGTGGATGGTCGATCAGTTTAATACACTTCTTCAGAACCTCGACTCCATCCTCTTTTGTTTCCGTGGACATGATTTCATGCACCATCGTTACATAATCTTCATATTCGAGCGGGATGAAAAAATTGTTTTTTATATGATAGAACAATTCTAATAGAATACTTTTTAACATAAGTGTCTGTAGCTGTTTTTCAAAGTAATCCAATAGCTGCTCCATCGAATTAATTACATTCTGAAATTCCCGGTTGGCCAACTGTTCAAGTAATTCAGGGCGAAGAAAGTTACTGGATCGCTTCAAGTCATGCACCTGGTTTATGAAATAATCGGAATAAAGTTCATCTGCCAGCTGGTGGTCTTCTTCCGGAAGCAGCAGCTTTAACTCACAATGCCTTTCCAGTTCTCGATATATCTCAGGTATTGAACCAATGGACGTTATTCCGGTCTGGTGTGCAGAGACTAGTTCACTTGCCAAATCATAACGTTCAAGCACCTGTTCTACATGTTCCCACTCACCTTTCCAGCTATCAAGCTCGTCATAATAGCTCCATAACAGCAATAGATCACCCATGGGAGTTAGTACACAGACTGCAGATGTTTCACTCTCTAAATTAGACTGTGTTTTCCGTAACAGGTCTTCCGCTTTTCCTTCCCAGTCGATTTTCAACAGAGCAATGGCATATTCAGGTTCCAGTTGGATATCCGGGTAAAGTGATAGCCTTCTAATACATTCTTCTTCATTCATTTTCCCCTGCATCCAGCGCCAGATCGCATGATCACGGAGGACCAGTTCTGATTCTTCCTGAAGCATCGAATGGCTTAGTTTTTCTTTAATATGTAATAGAGAAGAAACCAGTTCTTCTTCATTAATCGGTTTAAGCAGGTAATTCTCAATCCCAAGGTTGAGCCCTTTTTTAATCAGATGGAATTCACGAAAACCGGTCAAGACAATGGAGCGAACCGAAGGGTTCTTTTCTTTTACCGCTTCAATGAGCTCAAGACCTGTCATTTCCGGCATCTGTATATCTGTAATCAGGACATCCACCTTAATTTCCTGGATTTTGGCGTAAGCTTCCTTTCCATTAGAAGCAGCAGCGGTTACCTTGAACCCATAAGCTTCCCAATCAATGATATTCTGCATTCCTTCGACAATCAGCGGTTCATCATCCACTAGCATAACGTTGATCATGACTTTCCACCTCTTTCAATAATGGCATTACAATTTGTACGATGGTATGAGACCCTGGCTCACTATTTAACTTAATTCCATAATCATCTCCAAACTTCATCTTAATTCGTTCATTTACATTCCCAAGTCCTATGGAACTGGATGTTTGGTGTTTACTGGCCAGACGTTCCTGAATTTCCTCTAGATGTTGTGGTTCTATTCCTTTTCCATTGTCCTCTATCACGATGTGTAACAACTCGCCTTTTTTAGTAATTCTGGTAGAGACCTTATTATCCAAGCGATCCCTTTTCAATCCATGCAGCAAATAATTTTCGATAATTGGCTGCAGGATAAAAGGAGGAACATAAGCATCCATTACAGCCGGGTCGATGTGGAATTCACTTGTCAGCTGATTCGGAAACCTGATTTTAAAAAGCTCCAGGTATTGATACGCATGATCTTTTTCATCCAATATTGGGATGAGCTCAGCCGTTTGCAAGGAATAACGGAATAGATCGGCCAGCTGTACAATCATTTTTCCCGTTACTCTGCCACCCTCCGCAATAGCCTTCATCCGAATTGCTTCAAGTGTATTGTAAAGAAAGTGTGGATTGATTTGAGCCTGCAGGTTGGCTAGCTCGGCTTCCTTCTGTTTGAGTCTTGAGAAATACACCTTGTTTATATATTCTTCTAACGTATCCAGTGTCTCATTGAAGGTGGAGGATATAACATTCAAGTCATCATCGGCTGTTGTTGTATCCATCCTGACGCTAAGATCCCCTTTTTGCACTTCCTTCATTTTTCGATTCATTTGATTGACCCGTTTCGAATAGTTTTTTAGAGATAAAAAAGGAATACCAATGGAGAATAGCGTCAATACAAGAATGATCAGAAATATCGATAATTTATAAGAAGTGAGATTCTCGACTTTTGATTCCGGGATGGCGGCTGTAATCATAAGCTCACTGACAGGGTCCACCAGCCCTTGAACAAGATAACCATTGTCTTCTATGTACCCATCCTGGATCGATTGATACGTCAGCGTTTTTTCCGCCTGGTAATCTCCCTCACCGAATGCATAGCGTACATTTCCTTCTGCATCTATTAACTTAAAGGAAACATCTGATAGATTTTCTCTGACAGTTAATAGCTGATCAATATTGCGGTACGAAAAAAGGACATCAATGGTACCTAACTTGTCCAGTGATGTTGGATCGTTGATTTGCTCACTGAGCACATGGACATTCTTAGGCGTTCTCAGAAGCTCTTTTTCGTCGTCATCCAACAAATTCCATTGCGAATGGTTGTAAATATATTCATATTTTGAACCATAGACCTCATTTCTTACCACTGCAGCAATAACCTCTGAATCACTGGAAAAATAGTTACTGACAAAGATATCAAAGTTATAAGGAACTAACGAGTCGCTTTCATAGTACTTGTCCAGTCGATAATCGAGGTAAGCCTGGTAATCATGCTGAAGCGCAAATGACAGATCCTGAAGCAAAGTTTTGTCTAAGTAAAGCTGCCGGATGCCTTGTTTGACGAAGGCATGTTTCTTTTGAAGCTCCGATTGAATCTCTTCTATTACATTTCGCTGACGATCCATTTCTCTTTGAATGACAAAATCAGAATAATAGGAGGAAAGAATAATAAACAACGCCGACATCGCCATAAGAATAATCGTCGTGTAAGTGAAAAAAATGCGGTAAAACATTCGCCCACTAAGTTTTTTTATAAGACTGATAAGCGCTTTCATAGTTTCACATCCTAGTTATTAACCAATGATAGCACAAAACAGGGATAGCTATATATCCCTGTTTTGTTCATTTATTGTAAGCTCGACTGATTTCAGTTCATATGGAGAAAATGACAGTTGAATCGGCTCTTCTTTCACTTCTCTTAGCAGGTCCTCTTCCATCAAATTGACTTCTCGCCATCCCTTAACAGGGCAGCCAGCCTCGAGGTGGACGCGGCCAGATGCGCCTTCCATCTCATGCATTCTGACAATCACTTTGTCACTTAACTCCGCCTTTTTCACAGCATCAATGACGACCTGATCACTGGAGACCGTTAGAAAAGGATGATGATAGGCTGCTTCTATCTCGCCTTCCGTGACAAACCATTCTGTATCCAGATAGGCTGCTTCCTTTTCCACCTCTCGCTTGTTTCCTTCTCCTCCAAATGGAAAAATCGAATACGTAAAATGGTGCACACCAATATCAGCATATGGATCTGGATGGATCGCTCCCTTTAGAAGTGTCAGCGATAGCACATTGTCTTTAGCAGAATATCCATACTTGCAATCATTCATTAAGCTGATACCATAATAAGGCTCCGAAAGAGCGGCCCATTTGTGCCCTACGCTTTCAAACCTAGCTGCATCCCAGGAAGTATTCCAGTGGGTCGGCCTTTTGACATTCCCGAATTGGATGTCAAAGATCGCATCTGTCGTTCGGATCGCAAGTGGAAATTCGACCTTCAGAAGCTGCTGCCTCGCTGTCCAATCCACTTTGGTTTCGAAGTCGATTCTAGCCGTATGCTTATAGCAGTGCATGAGCTGGACGATGTCTGCACCTGGCCATTCCCACGTAAAGCGTAAGGTAGTCCTCAGAGGTCCATTTTCTATCAGTTCGCAGCTTTTAAAGGTGTCAATTACCTTCGACTTTTCCTGATAAAACAGATCAATATCCCAGGCATCATGCGCCATAGGTTTATCTTCAAATATCCGGAACACATTACCAGGAGATTCTGACGAAAGCATTTCCCGTTGTTCTAACTTGTCAAAAACCCGTGTCAGCTGGCCAAATCGGTTCCATTCCATCTCATATCGATCATTCTTCAGCGTTCGTTCTTCCAGGTTGACATGGCTCAAAGGAGTCTTGTCTTTTTGGACTCCTTCTCCAGGTTCTATCGTGTGATAGGCGAATGGTTTCACCTCTTCAACTAAAACAAGCCGATCGCCTGAGGCCGTTTCTTGCGTTAGAAGCGACTTGCCATTCATTTGATAAGAAGCAGCGGAATGATCCGGGATCGTAAGTAATATATCTTTCTTATATTGTAATGGATGAAAGACAGACCAGCTATCATTTTTCTCTTTCTGCGCAAGGTGTTTGTGCTGTTCCTTGATCTCCTCTACAATTCCCCACGCTTCTGCGTATTCTTTATCAGCATCTGCATATACCTCGGTAATGGAAGAACCAGGGATAATATCATGGAACTGATTCAGGAGGATTTTTTTCCATCCATTTTCTATCGAAGCAGCAGGATATTCGGACCATCCTTTATTAATACCGTCTCTGACGGCTAACAGTTCCACTGCTCTATAGGCTTGTTCCAGTCTTCGATTTTGCCGTTTCATGTTCGCCTGGCTGGTATATGTGCCACGATGGTATTCCAGGTACAATTCCCCGTCCCAGGTGTGGACGTATTCATCGGTTTCTTTCACATTTTCATGGAGCTTATTAAAATAATCCGTAATCGTTGACGACTGGACGGCAGGAATGCCAGGAATACGGTCAAATTGACGTTTTAACTCCAGCATGTCCCGATTCACTCCTCCGCCGCCATCACCGTATCCATAAGCAAGCAGCAAATCACGATTGATTGCTTTATCCTGATATTTCTCCCATATTCCTTTAACTGTCTCCCCAGTAATAAGTCCGTTGTAGGTGTAAAACCAGGCATCCTCCGGGCGGCCAGGCTCCGGTGTCGTTACAAAATGAGTCAATATTTCTGTGCCATCAATCCCTTTCCAATGAAAAGTATCATGCGGCATGCGGTTATATTGATTCCAGCTGATTTTGGTGGTCATAAAGGTATCAACGCCTGATTTCTTCAGAATTTGCGGTAACGCCCAGCTGTATCCAAAAACATCAGGCAGCCATAGAATCCGGCTATCTTTTTGAAATTCATCTTTAATGAATTTCTTTCCATACAGGAGCTGCCGGACAAGCGATTCACCCGATGGGATGTTGCAATCTGCCTCTACCCACATCGCTCCTTCGATTTCCCACTGTCCATCCTTTATTCGTTCCTTTATCCGTTGGTAGAGCTCAGGTTCTTGTTCCTTCATCCATTGATAAAGCTGTGGCTGACTTTGTAAATAGATGTAATCGGGATAAAGCTCGGCTAATCTCAAGACCGTAGAAAATGTCCGTTTCGCTTTTTCTTTGGTATGCTTCACCCGCCACAGCCAGGCGAGGTCAATATGCGAATGACCGATGGTATGAATCGTAATGTCCGACTGCTTTTCCACTGCTGTCAGATCGTCTTCCAGTAGGGAATATGCTTCATAAATGCTCTCATAAAAAGCATCAGACCCAGGATCAGACCAATCAATGGACTGAAAAGCTTTATTCAATAGATTCAGCAGCATCGACCTGCCAGCTTCATTCTCCGGCTGATTCTTAATAGCATCAAGCACAGCAGTCGACAGATAATAGAATTGATCTACACGCTGGTCAAGAACGCCAAACCATGCTTCCTTCAATCTATAGTATTGCTCCTGAGGATGTCCTCCGCCTTCAAGTCCCGACCAAAGCATCAGATCAATATCTATTTCCTCCGGGAGTGGAGATGGGAGGATCACTTCTTTATGATTGGAATCGACTCCTTGAAATGGATTACGGTTCACATAAAGGAGTGCTTCAAAGCCTGAATTGTTGCCTCCCCCTGTTCGCCCGGCATCCACAAACAACACAACTTGCTCATCCTTGAATATTTCGGGAAATTGCAGCCGTGTATGCAGCCATACATACCGGTCTCTCCCTGACCAGGTATCATTCCGTTCCATCACTTGGTTGGAGTACTCTTCGGGCAAGGTGATCTCCTCGCCTTTATCCGGTTCATAGATAGAGAAAGAAGGAATATACTGTTTATGGCGATAACGGTACCGATCAATTTCGTGGATTCGATTTTGCAGTTTTTCTACTCGATAAAACATATCGTCCCTCCTCAACTATTAATTTTTTTGTACGGCTAACCGCTCAAGGGGGCTTCCCGGTACATAAACGCCGATGGTACTGAGCACAAATTCACTGAACATGGAGTTTGCCCAGGCAAACCATGACCGCGTATACTGCTCCGGATGACTGGCGTTAAATCCTTCATGCATATAGAAGGTGTTGCCGTGCGTATTTTTCATCATGTTCAGGATGCTTTGTCTCTCTGATGTTTCTGTCGCTGTCATTCCCTGGATTGCTAAGGCAATATGCCAGATGTAGTGATCAGGCGTATGCGGGCTTCCAATTCCTTTCGCAACTTCCCCTTCGTAATAATAAGGATTATGCCTGCTCAATAAGAACTGACGAGTATTTTGATACCGTGGCTCATCAGCTGTGCAGTATCCGAGGTAAGGCATAGAGAGCAAGCTTGGAACATTTGCATCATCCATCAGATTGACTCCGCCTTTTCCATCTGTTTCATAGACATACATTTCATTAAAAATCGGATGGTCAATCTTCCCGTATCCTTCGATGCCCTCTTGGATTTCTCCCCGCAGCTGCATCATTTGGTCAGCCAGCCTGTCTTCCCCCATGACTGTGAGCATTTCATTGGCATACTCCAGGACAACAGTTGCAAACATATTGGCCGGAATAAGATAGCCATACAGACAGGCATCGTCACTTGGGCGAAAGCCCGACCATGTCATTCCTGTATAGGTGGAATCTCCACCTTTACCATCACGAAGCAGCGTATCCGAGACCCTGCAACCACTTCGTTCAAACAAGTAAGGCGATTGTTCTTCATGATGCTGCTCAATTTTCCAAACCTTATAAATCGTTTCAAGTACCTGTTTCAACTGTGGAGAAAGAATGTCGTTATCTCCTGTAGCCTTCCAGTAAAGGTAAGTCAACTGAATGGGATAGCAAAGGGAATCGACCTCATATTTTCTTTCCCATATTAGCGGGCTCATTTCGGTGTGATCCTCCTGATGCCCTGCTCCGGTTGCTTCCCGGTTAAATGCATTGGCATAGGGATCGTGCAGAATATAACTCCACTGCCTCTGGACCACCTGTTTCAGCCACCTCGCAACTTCCTCATCTTCTCCTGCTACGGTCAGGTAGGGACGCACTTGTGCCGCTGAATCTCTCAGCCACATCGCAGGAATATCACCGGTAATGACAAACGTTCCTTCTGCATCATCCTGAAGGGTAGTCTGATACGTATTCAAAAAACATTGGCGGAACAACTTCTGAAGCTCCGGATCCTCCGGGTACGCTTGATTGACCTTTTCGATAATGGTTTCAAATGATTCAGGGGTTGTTTTTTTCTCTTCAATCATATGCTACTACTCCTTCTCTTTCTTTTTCGTTACAACCAATGTCACAATTTCAAAAGGGTTTACAGTACGATTGATGGTAGTACCACCTAATCGATCATTCTTTTGCTCCAGCACATCAGATAGATAGCATTCCGCAGCATCTGGATAAGCGAGCGAAAGGGTAACAGGATGATTGTTCGGGTTGTACCATCTCAAGACCGTACCACTTTCACCTTCCGCTACTTTCACACTGGTCAGTGCCAGGTCTCCTTCCCAGTGAAATTCTGTTCCTGTCTTTGGTAGCTCCCCTGGATGCTGACTATCCTGAACTACTGGCGGGGTATATGGATAGGAATAGGCTTCTAAATAAGCTTTGGATTCAAGCACACTTGATTCATGAGGAATGATCATGAACGAAGCATGATTTATCCCCTGACATTGAGCTTCAGGCGTCTCAAACACACCCCAATCCCCCATCTCTCCAACAGCCCGAAGGAGTGTAATCGCAATCGTATCCTTGTCGATAATTTCATATTCGTGTAACCCCTTGCCAGCAATCGTCAAACCGAATCTGTCATCATTCATGCTGACAAAACGCTGCATGTGATGCATGACCGATGGATTTGTCCATTCCTGTTCCGGTTCATTCGGCCGTTTAACTATTTCAAAAATGCTGTCAGCATAATGATGCTCAGCCTTGCCCCCGACTGGAAACAAAGCGCGCATACGATGATCACGGCCAGTGTTATCCATTGCTACGTCCACTTTTAGACCATTTGCTCCCTTATCGAGCGTCAAGGTTGTGCAGATAGGAATGACTGTCGTTTCATCACTCCGTCCTGCCCTTCTTTCCGGGTGCCAGATCAGCTTCTCCCGCTCTTTTTGCAGCTGTTCATCGGCCGATAGAGGGACAGTCAAGCTTGAATGCAGCCTTATCTTTGCACTTAAAGGACTGTCTTCCAGCACCTCGATATCAGCCACTTCATTCGCTGATGTGATCGCATTTCCGTCCGATGACTGCTTGTACATATATTCATTTCCAATATCTCCGGTATTTTCATAGATTCCAAGCAAAGGATACGTATGGTTCGTACGCTTATCGGTAAGCGAATAGCTGCCGTTCGCATGAATCTCCACGACAACGGTTTCATTTTCCAGTCGTTTTTCTTTACTATTCCAGATCAGTGATTCCTTATTGCCCCTGGAAGTATGGGGTATAAGGAAGCAGCAATTATAGCCGACACGATTGGCTTCTTCCTGAAGGAATGTCACTTCTACTTCTCTGCCATAGTATGGTCTTCTAAATCCATCATGTGGGAGGTCATAGCCAAACCGGACACCGAGATCCTTCACATCACATGAAATCTCCCTACCATCATCAAGTTCCATTACATATTCCGGCAGCTCCTCGCTGTTCAATTTTTCCGGGATCTTCTGAAAATCCATTTCCTCGAAGTAAATCTTCTTCACCATTACCTTCGCTTTCACTACTTTGGAGGCTTGTTTTCCAGAGGTATGAAACACGACTAGCGGAATCGCCTCCGGGTTATTGTGAGTCGTATCAATGGTTTGTGTGACTTGCTGCATTTGTTCTTCAAGAAATTTTTGAGCTCCCAGGGACACCTTCTCAAACCGGGTCGCCATTTCCCTATGTACCGAATCGACACTGCACCCGCAAATACTGTCATGGGGATGGTTTTGCATCAACAGTTTCCAGAAGTACTCGGTGTAGGAGCGGTAAAACGAGCGATCCGATGCAAACAGCCCTAATGGCTCCACGTAATTCTCGAGAAGTGTCTGGGAATGATCATTCGCCTGTTTCAAATAAATGCGGGCGGAGGCTGTGTTGACAAGTGTGGACCATCCATCCGTTTTCTGGTTGCGCAGTTCACCTTGAATGGTTTGCAGACTCTCGGGAAGGTCATTTTTTACATTTGCTACATATTCTTGAAAGCTTGCATGCTTGAATTGGACATCCGGATAGAGCTGGTTCGCTCGTTCAATCGCAGTTGTCACATCTGTCTGGACCGGCTGGTGATCACAGCCATTCATATACAGCAAATGTTTGGTAGAAGCATAACGCCCGGACTCTTCAAGCTTCTTATTCCAATAATTTTTTGCTGCTTCTTCTTCCACTGGAATTTCATTCCCATTCGAGTACCAGTTTGCAAACAGAATACCAAGGACACTCGAACCGTCCGGTGCTTCCCAGGAAAGCTCCGAGTAAGGTGACGAATATTCATTTTGAAACACCTGGTTATTGAACCCTGTAGGCGTGACGCCTCTTCCAAAAGCAGCGACACCCATATTTGCCTGTTTTAAAATTTGAGGCGCCTGTCCATAGATACCGAACGTATCAGGAAAATATCCAATGCCACCTTCCTGCCCCCAGCGTTCCATGTCTTTTTTTCCATAGAGCAGGTTACGGAGATTCGCCTCCGAACTTGTCAAAAAGGCATCCTGCAGGATATACCAGGGGCCGATTACCATTCGCCCCTCCTTTATCTGCTTCTCTACCCTTTCCCGGTTCTCGGGACGAACTTCAAGGTAGTCATCCACCATAATGGTCTGACCGTCCATATGAAAACTATGAAAATCGGGGTTGTTTTCAAGCTGATTCAGTACATCATCGATTAGTTTCACTAAATAATAACGATGTTCTTCCAATGACATATACCATTCCCGATCCCAATGGGAATGGGAGATAATATAAGCAGTTTGCTTCGTCGCTGTTACGCTCATTTTGAAACGCCTCCTTCAACTTCAGGCTGGTGCCAGTACAAATGTTTAAAGCGGTTTAAAGAAACTTTCATTATCCAAAAAGCAGGCATTACCCCCACGGCAAACGGAATCAATCCTGGCAGGTTGTATAGCAGATAACCGACAATAGAAAGACCAATCCCTATCATCAGATTCTGTTTAAAACTGATCAGCATAATGATAAATGGCTGGATCAGATATCCTCGGAACGATTGACGGAAATGTACATAATAGGAAAAAAAATAAAGAAAGGAGAACAGGTACATCACCAGGCTCAATAGCAGCGCAAACATACAAAGCAGACTGAAAAATCCCTGCAGCTGGCTTACCAGATAAATGTTTAAAGCGATAAACAATCCGACCGCCAGATAGATCCAGCCAAGTCCATTTACGCGCATAAACTCCCGCTTAAAGGTCTGATGAAAATGAGGCCAGAGGGGTTGATCCAAATCACCTTTCAGCCATAGCCTGGTCGTCGAGAACAAGGCTATTGTCGATGGGAAAATTCCCATCACTATCCCTCCCAATAGGACATGGATAAACCAGATCCAATTAAGCATCATGATCCTCCAGATCCACTGGCAGCATTCCACAAAAAAGCTACCGAATCGATCAAACATGTTGATCACACTCCCTGTATTTTTTATTCCAAACATAAGCAGCTCCAATAAGCTGGGCATCAGCCAGGTGATGACATAGTCCAATATCAGGTCGAACCTTCGCATAAGGCAAACGGCTATGAATAGAACCGATGGCCTCATCCAATAAAGGAAGAAAATCAGGCTGGCGAGTAATACCGCCTCCGATTAAAATCTTCTCTGGATCTACTATGTATTGAATATTGAATACACCAACACCAAGGTAATGAAAAAAGGTTGCAATCGAACGCTTCGCTTCCTTATGTCCTTGAGAGACAGCAGCAAACGCCTGCTCCCCAGTCCACTGTTCATTCCCTGGCGACACTTCGTCCAGCCTTCTGGAAATAGCCGAAGAAGAACCGAGATCACTCCATGTCGACAAACGCGAAGTACTCCGGTCACTTTCCATAATGGCATATCCAAATTCTCCACCGTGCAGATTGGCACCTTTCCAAAGATGGTCATCCATCACAATCGCTCCGCCTATCCCAGTGCCACACACAATACAGGCGTATGTGCGAAGATTCGTCGCTGCCCCATTCCATTTCTCTGCAAGTGCGGCACAATTCGCATCATTCTCCACAGAAACAGGCAGGCAATAATGCTCATGCAGTCTTTCAAGAAGGTTGACCTCATGAAGAAACGGAACAGCACTATAGCCCAGTACGGCACCGGAATCCGTTATACTGCCGGGACTGCTTACAGCAATTCCGTGGATAGTTTGATCTTGCTTCTTTAAGTAAGCATCCAGAGTTGCATATAATTCAAAGAATGAGCCAGGTGTTTGTATTACCGTCTGTGTACTGAGTTTTGAGTCATTGGAAATAAGACCGAACTTCGTCCGTGTACCACCGATATCCATTGCCAATAGGTATGTCATGTGAGTTTGGTCTTTTCTGGCAGTTCATTTTCTGAAGCAAGCACCCGAAACCATTTACCGCTCTTTTTTATCTGCCGTTCTTTTGTATTTAGATCCAGTCGGAATAGCCCATATCGATTTTTATATGCATTCAGCCATGACCAGTTATCAACAAATGTCCAGACGTGATAGCCGTAGCAATTGGACCCCTCTGTAATTCCTTTATAAAGCCACTTTAAATGTTCCGATATGAATTCGATTCGATAATCATCCTGTATATCCCCATTGTGATCGGCGAATCTCTCTTCGCCTTCGACACCGATGCCATTTTCCGCTACGAACCAGGGAAGGTTCCCATATTCCTCCTTGATTCTTACGGCAATATCATAGAGACCTTTTTCATAAATCTCCCAGCCGCGATAGGGATTGATTCTTCTTTCCGGCCATTCATAGGAGCTGTAGTAGGCATCCAAAGATAAACCGTTCTCTCTTTTCACCGGCTGCTGGACCCGTCTTGGCTGATAATAGTTCACTCCAAGAAAGTCTACGGTATTTTCCTTTATAATGGCCAAGTCTTCTTTTGCCACTGGAGGAACAATGCCCAGTTCCTTCGTCCAGTTGATCAATTCATCCGGATAGGTGCCTTTTACCGCAGGGTCAAGGAAGCTTCGGTTAAAAAACAGATCTGCATAATCAGCTGCCATTCGATCAGCAGAACTATCACTTTTCGGATAGACAGGGGACAGGTTCAGGATGATTCCAATTTTTACACCACTTTGCCTCCGGAATTCTTTTACTGCCATGGCATGCGCCAACATCGTATGATAAGCTGCTTTCACTGCTTTTTTCATGTCATAAATCGCGGGAAGATGTTTATCGTTCAGGTAACCCATCTCAATAGGAACAATAGGTTCGTTGAAAGTGACCCAGTCCTCTACCAGATCCCCGAACAAACTAAAAGCCGTGCACGCATAATGGCTGTAGGCGAAGACGGTTTCCCTGCTTTCCCATCCACCTTTTTTATGAAAAGAAAGTGGCATATCGAAATGGTACAAATTCACAATCGGTTTAATTCCATTATTATGAAGACTTTTAAATAGGTAACGATAGAAGCGAACCGCTTCCTCATTGACTTGTGAGCCGTCCGGCATAAGACGCGACCAGGAAATGGATGTACGAAAGGAGTTTAATTTCAATTGCTTCATCCCTTCCATATCCCGATCAACATTATGGTAAAAATCCGAGGTGTGCTCTGGTCCTACCTGATTATGAAAAAGTTCTGGGGTCTTCTTATACCAATAATCCCAGACATGCTCTGCTTTGCCTCCTGTGGTGGAAGCACCTTCAAATTGAGGAGCAGATGTGGCGGTTCCCCATAGGAAACCTTCCGGAAATGTTATTCCCATTGTAAATCCCTCCTTTTTAGTAATCGCTTACATTGTGTGATTACCTCCTATAATAGCTGTATTCAGGAGAAATGAAATACCCTGACACCATGTCCTTTAAAAATTGCATAAAAACTTAAAATATTTAAGAGGTACAAAGAAAAAGGAAGGGCTTGTCGCCCCTCCCATCTCTTAAATATTAGTAACCATGTGCTTCCAATTCATATATCCTTACAGCCTGATCTCCAGTCTGTGTAGGGGTCTGCACAGATAGCCGAACATACCTTGCCGCTGTCAGTGGAATCATATGCTCGGAAACAGCATCCTGATTGGATTTGACCACTACTACTTCATCCCAATCCATCCCGTTTACACTTGTTTCAATCGTATAATCCTTAGTATTGAAGGCAGGAGATTCTCCTCCTGCTTCTGCATGTTTCAGGACGAATTTTGATAAATCATAGGTATCCTGCAAATCAACGATCAGCCAATGATCAGAACCGAGTGCACACCATTTGCTATTGTTCTCCACTTCACCATCAATAGCATTCAACGGTCCTTCACTGTCCGCACAAGCCCAGCTTGCTTCAGCACTTTTGTTTAGAGCAACATTTTCTATCGAACCAGCATTATCCGTAATTGTAATATAAGCTTCTTTCGTTATTGTGTCTTCCCCTGAGGTGTTTTTTGCAGTTAACGTTACAGCGTACGTTCCTTCTTCTGCATAACGGACAACCGGATTTTCTTCGGTACTTACCTCCGGATCTCCCCCTTCAAACTGCCACTCCCATTCTTCTGTCACCTCGGATGATTCACTGAAGAATTGGATCTCTTCACCTGGTTTAGCCACGGTATGATCTACACGGAAATCGGCCTTAGGAGTCGGGTATTCCGGCCATTGGAACTCGACGCTGCTCGACTTTCCGCGAACATTTTCATCACTAACCGCGATGACGTTAAGTTTGCTTATTGACTCTTTGCCATCCCTTCTCATATCGTTTATGGCATACACATGATTCGGCGTAGCTCCAATAAACGTTTGTGTGCCATTCGCATCTTCCCGGTAGATTTCATAATAACTTGCGCCCTCTGCTTCCTCCCAGGATAAACGGACATCTGCATAGAGCCCTTCCGTAAATTCTGTTTGATCTACTAACATTTTGGTCGGTTTCTCTGGAGCATGTTTCGCTTCTTTTTTGTTATAAACTTTAATCTCACCAATATTTATTTGGTAGTCTTCCGTCGATTTGTTTGCATCAAAACCGAGCCCAAGGGAAGTTAAGTTCTCTCCCTTATACTTCTTTAGCTTGAATGTTTTGGTTACCCAGTCTCCATGACTCTTCTTTTTTACATCAAAATACGCAGTCGTGTCATGATTAAGACCTACTTCTACTTGCATATCCGGACGTTTTTGATCCGTTTTATACGTAATAGAAAGTTCCGTATCTGCTTCAATGACCATGTCTGTCTTGTATAGCTGCAGGTTCGTCGTATTCTGAGACGAACGTTCCCCTTCTATTTTTAAGGAGCTTCCTCCATAATAAGCCGTGCTCCAATCAAATGATGGTTTCAGCAGCTCACCTTCTCCATCAAGTTTCCATCTCCATGTCGGGAGCAGATCCTGCAAACTGCGATTGTTCCATGATTGATTAGAAGCCACTTCTCCATCAATGGAGTAAAATTTTCCACTTCCGGTATTAAAATTCGTTGTAAATGGAAGTTCATCAATTACTGTCTGCTCGGAAAAATACGTAGACATGCCAGGCCACTGATTATCAGCATCGCCTGTCCAGAACTTTTCTTCCTTCTGATAGAACTGATCCATTTCCTTAGAAGACTTGAAAGCCCAGTCCGGTCGATAGATTCCAAGGGAAGTCCATGCTGAACCATCTTCAGCAAACAAGTTCTCCCAGTTGACATTTGTTGCCGTACCATTCGCTTCTACATCTAACCCGGCGTATAAATCATATGATGAACGCCCAATTTCAAGGGCTTTATCGTGGGAACGCTGCTGGCTCTCATTCCACCACCAGAAGTTCAAGAACATACTATCAGCAACCCGCTGACTTCCGTCCTGCAGAAATAACTTATTTTGATCAGTTAAGTAATTCTGCCAATCAATCTCCCCCGTTGAAACCATCGAGTCATACCACATGATTTCCATATCCTCCGGCTTTTGTTCCTGAAGATAAATCAAGAATTCTTGCATTTTTTCTGCAGTTTCTTCATCTCCACCTTCTGTTTCCTGATTAATGAACCAGCCATCAAACCCATAATACTCTGCAGCCTTGAGTAACTGGTCAGCTGCCGGGAACGATCCATCGACACGCTGCTGCAGCATTTGTTCTACCCATTCCTCTTTTCCACCATAGACTTTAGGCGGGAAAAACACATTCCCAAGAATAGGTACGCCATTGCGGTGGGAAGCATCAATGACATCAGCACTTGGCGGAACTATGATCCCTTCTCCCGAAGACCCGGCCCAGTAAACCATTAGATCTACGTATTGCCAGAATCCAAATGTGTTTGCATAGAAATCCGATCCGCCCTGTGAAGGGACTCCACTCGTATTAGGGTTAAGAGCTGACAGAGCTACAAGACGAGGCTCGTCGTCATTTTTGTCTCCTACTCTATCATTAAGTGGAACCGTTGAACGATTATACAGCGCATCTGAGTCTTTTTCCGGCGACCATTCTAATAAATCTTTTGGGTACCAGTGGGAAGATGTTGGTGCTTCTGCAAACCCCACAAGAGGAAACATACAAAAGATGATAGCAAATACACTTCCCCAAAACGTAAACTTTCTACTTTTACTCAAATAATTCACCTTCCTTTTAATTTTAAAGTCGTTCCTTGTTGCTTGGTTGTCTTCTCTGGCTCACCTCCATTTAAAGATTGTCTGCACAAAACAGCCCTTTTTAAGCGCTTACATTTAAGTCGTTTAGCAGACGTTTACAGATTTTAATCTAGCAAAATTAATTTAATATTCAATCTATTCTAGGAATATAGTCAACTATTGCCATATAAACTAAAGTTATTACAGTTCTTCATCGACCCCAGATCCTCCAATATCTGGAGTACCTGGGGTGTTTCCTTTTTTACCCCGGATCCCTCCAAATTATGGATGATCACTGGCAACTGATTCTTTTGCTTTGACAAACTTGTCGTATCCTTCGATACCATTGAAATACTTTGGGATTTTTGTTGCGGTGAGGATTGGATTCAACGGTTTAAGCGATAAATATTGAGGATAGCTGCTCCATTTATAAGTATCAGGAGTAGCAGTGAGGTTCGCCCGTACTGGGTTTAGGTGGATATAACGGCTGATTTGCAGGAATGCTGTGATGTCAGGTATTGGCTGTCCTTTATACCTGCCCTGGAAGAGATGGCCAACGTAATCGTATTTCTTGTTGAAATAAATGGCGTAATGGGAATGGGCTTGTCTAATGAATGTGTGAGTTGGATGCTTTATGGTTTCGACCAGCAGGTGTACGTGGTTGGTCATGAGCAATAAGCGTGGAGATCAAATGGGTAACTGCGCTGACTTCTGCTTAACAACTCTAAATAATAATAGCGGTCAGCATCTTCTAAGAATATGTCTGCTTTTCGGTTTCCTCTCGCAATGATCGGGCTGATATTTTTTCCGGTTTTTCGAATCTCTGGTATATTATTGGGCCCTGTATGGTTGCATTCTATCCCTTGGTTCCAGGTATTGGCCTAGGGTTATGGCTAAGATCTTTCATCTTTCCTGATAAAACTAGACAAGAAAAGAGCGGGCTATTAGGTATGGGGGCAGTAATTATGAAGCGGAGTTCGACAAAAGTCCGATCTTATTAGCAAAGATTCGCTATAATATTAATAGATATGTTATTGATATGGACTAATTTGAATACATTAAGGTGATTTTTCCACATATAAACAAACGTTTGTTCAACCTGTTTTTTTATCGACAATACCCCAGGTCCTCCAAATTCTGGAGGACCTGGGGTATATATACTGTTTACATATTATTTATTGGGTGCCAGTTCAATCGCTTGGCGTAACGCTTCTTGCAGGCTTTTCTCGTCTGCTATACCAGTCCCCGCAATATCAAACGCTGTTCCATGATCGACACTTGTTCGAATAATCGGAAGTCCTACCGTTATATTGACTCCTGATTCTAAACCCAACACTTTGATAGGACCATGGCCTTGATCATGATACATGGCCACAACTATGTCAAAGTCGCCACGGACAGCACGAAAGAAGAGTGTATCCGCTGGCAATGGACCTTGTACAGCAATCCCCTCTTCCTGGGCTTGCTCTACTCCTGGAATTACTTTTTCTTCTTCTTCTCCGTATCCGAAAAGGCCATTCTCACCTGCGTGCGGGTTAATTCCACAGACTGCTATTTTCGGTTCAGGATTCCCTGCTCTCGATAAGGTATCATGAGCCATGCGTATCACATCATAAACTCGGTTTGGATTAATCATTGATACGGCATCTATTAATCCAACATGAGTGGTTACATGGATCACTTTCAGTTTAGGCGAGGAAAGCATCATTGAAAAATTGCTCGTATCGGTCAATTCAGCAAGTATTTCCGTATGCCCCGGATAAAGATGGCCACCTTTGTGAAGCGCTTCTTTATTCAATGGTGCCGTGCAGATCGCGTTAATCTTGCCCTCTTTCGCTAGCTCGATCGCTGTTCTTAAATATTCAAAGGCAGCGTGGCCAGCTTCGGCAGAGACTCTTCCAAAGGGTAAATTTTCAGGGAGCAGATCTAAATCCAGACAGAGAATCTCTCCTTTCTCCCCAAGAAACTCCTCATTTTTATGTACATTCCTAATGGTTACATCGGCACCCACGATTCTGGCAGCTCGATCAAGCATCTTTTTATCCCCAATCACCAAAGGTATAGCATGCTCATGTATGTTAGCATCCATCAAACTTTTCACGATAATTTCCGGTCCTACTCCTGCTGCATCGCCCATCGTAATGCCGATCACCTTTTTTGCTGCCACTATTCACACTCTCCTTTCAATGCTTTGATCGCTCTATAAATGGATTTTTCACTTCCAAATGCTCCAGCTTTCGTTACCACTTCCATCAAACGATCCGTTCCCATTAAACTTCCTTGCGGGATTCCTGGCTCTATTTGTCGTGTAAGCCTGAATCCTTTGGCACCTAATTGTTTGGATACATCCTTCGCCGTATCTCCCCCAGTCAATACTAAAGCCCGCAGATCCCCAACCTGTTCTACCAATTCCCTTGTCATATCCCCTAATGCTTGAGATATCCTCTCCGCTACTTCCATGGCTGTTAAATGCTGTTCACGTGCTTTCCGCTTCACAGCTTCCTTTATTTGTGGAGTGGATGGAAGATAAAGCACCACATCTTGGTTTTCGGCAAATGCTTCTCTACAGGCTGTTATCATCGCCTTTTTTTCATCTTCCCATGCTTCTGTCAGGATTCGTTCTGTATCCACTTTCACAGAAGCGATGCCAGGTTGATTGAGTGCATAATTTACTTGCTCTTGTGTGGTACGAGATAAACTTCCACAGACCGCAAGAACTTTTGGAGAAACAGGAATATCGATGGCTGCTTCTTGTTCTCGGGAGAATCCAAATACTTCAGGTAAAACCTCAGCCAACCCTGCAGATCCTGCCCAAACCACTTCATCCGTATAGTTGGAGATAGCCTTTACAATCTCTGTTAAATCCTCTTGCTTATGGGCATCACAAATCAGATAATGAATTCCCTCCTGTTTGAGGGCTTCTAACTTTTCTCTCAAAAGGAACGGATTGCTTTTATACGCTTCTATGGAAAGGACAGCCGTCTTCTCTTTTGTTTCCCTTTCCATAATAGAATCGATACGGGATACTTTCACTGGATGCTTCGGGTCTTGTGCTATTTCAGTTTCGGAGACTGGAACCCCATGCAATTTATGAACACCGGACTCCGTCGTTCTTCCATAAGCAGGATAGGCAGGGGCAACTACTAAAAATACCGGGTTAAACACTTCTTTGATCGCCTGCAATTCTACACCAATGTATCCTCTCAGGGTTGAATCCATCTTTTTGTAGATGTGCTGATACTCGTTTTGTTTTAGAAATTTAGCTGCTTCCTTGGTTTCGTTATAGGCTTCTTCTTTGGAAAGTGCTCTTGAATCTGTATCAATCACTATAGTTTCTTCCAGCTGAACATCCCCCTCAGGTAAACGGAATAAAACGGAAGTTTCCAACCCACTTTCTTTTAACTGTACCCCACTATCATTTGCCCCGGTCAAATCGTCTGCAATTATACCGAATTTCTTTCTCATACCAGAATTTCCTCGCTTCCTCAGAGACTAAATCACTTCTGGTTAACCTGTACGCGTTTCCCTGTCAGTATCTACAAGAATCTACCTTCTGGCTTTATTTTATATAAACAAACCATTGCTAAAACCGATGACATAAATATAATAGATTCCATAACAAATACTAAGAATGGCAGTTCCTCTTGTTAATAACATATTGATCCGTTGCTTGTTTACAGTAAAAAGGAATGGAAGACTTAGGACTAATGTGAATAACAGCATTCCTAACACGGTTCCTGTCCCAAATGTTCCGATATAAATAAGAGCCCCCTGCAATGAATCAACCGTTGAAACTACAAGGAGAGTCATCGCGGCACTTCCGGCAAGTCCATGGATTTGACCGATCAGCATCGATTTAAATAACAACTGATTCCTAACTGCTTTTCCTGATTTCCTGGCTTTATTTTTTTTAGGAAGAAATGAAGAAAAACCAAGATAAATGAGCATAAACCCAACACCTAATTCAAAAGATTTCTCCCATGCACCTGGTATACTTGTTTGCGATAAAAATAAAATTAAGAAGATGACCAGTAACGTTAACGTGTGTCCTATCCCCCAAAACACACCCAAAAAACCAGATCGCCAAGGCGACTTATTTTCCCCTACGATTGTGGAGACAGCCACGACATGATCAGGTTCCAAAGCGTGTTTTATACCGAGGAGAAAGCCCACACCCAGTATTGCGAATAGATGTTCCATTATATTAGTTCCCTGCCTTTTGTAATGTTTTATTCATGCTGCCGCTTTTGTATCCTGACAAATCCATCGTTACATACGTATAGCCAAACTCTTGCAGTTTAGCGGTGATTTCATCATGATGCGTCAGCAATAATTCCATGTCACCCGGCTCTACTTCAATTCTTGCTATGTCTTCATGTGTACGAACCCGTACCTGGCGAATCCCGGTAGCCCTTATCACTTGTTCCGATTGATCGATTCTCCTAAGCTTTTCAATGGTTATCCTTTCCCCATAGGTGATCCGGGAAGAAAGGCATGCAAACGAAGGCTTGTCCCAAGTTGGCAATCCCATTTGCTGGGACAATTCGCGAATTTCACTTTTATAAAGGTCCGCTTCCTGTAACGGTCCCCGGACATTATATTCCCTTGCAGCCTTTGTCCCTGGTCTATGTTCGCCAAGGTCATCAGCTATCAGACCGAAAGCAATATTTTTATACCCTTGTTCTTTCATAATCGGAATCAGGTGCTGAAACAGACTTTTCTTACAAAAATAACAACGGTTTGCTGTATTCTCTGAGTATCCAGGGATATTCAGTTCCGATGTTTCGATTATTTCATGCCTGGCATGAAGCTTCTCTGCAAGCTGTTTTGCTTCTTGAAGTTCTTCCAATGGATAGGTTTCACTATCGGCCGTTACTGCAAGCACGTTTTCTCTGCCAAGTGTGTCAATAGCCACTTTTAACAAGAACGTACTGTCTACTCCTCCAGAGAAAGCAATAACGATTGTCTCCATTTCTTTCAATATCTCTTCGAGTTTGTGAAACTTCTGTTCTACCATTTATATACCACCCTTCTATATTTTTGGCGTAAAACCTAAGAAGCTCACGGGGCGAGTTAGTTCCATTTTCGCTCTTCATTATTCTTCTACATATGGAATTGTTAAAGGTCCGAGTGGCAAGACAGCAATACTCAAGTTCTCTCCATAGGTTCCCTTCAATTCTTCTAACGTACTTTCTATATCGTCGGAAGGCTTAAGCATTGCTCCTTCCACTTGTTCATCGGTAAGCTTGGAATACACATAAATGTCCGCCCAGACTTGCGTTACCGCCTGCTTTTGTACCTGCCACTGATCAAACATCTTAAAATCCGGATCATTGATCATATCTAGCAAATCCTGTGGCGTGTCTGCCATTTCGAAAATCTTTGCATAGTTTCCGTGGCTGGGAAGACCATCTGCACATTCGGCAGCTATTATGATTGTTCCGCCTTCTTTCACTATTTTATGAGCAGCACTCATACCTTTGACAGCTTGATAGAGGTTTTGGTCAAGGGGGTATCCGGAATTTGAAGCAATCACAACATCGAAGCGCTCTTCACAACGGATCATCGCGTGTTCCTTAGCAAATTCACACCCCCGGTCATGGGCTTCATACAGTTCACCTGCAAATACAGCAGAAATATCTTTTTCTCTGTTTAGTGTAACGTTTAACATGAAATGCGGTTTACACATCTTATTAATTTCACGTGTCATTTCCTGGACGGGGTTATCATCCATATTGCCCCAGGTGGAACGAGGATCTCCGATCATTCTTGCATTATGAAAGGTCATGATCGTTTCTATTCCAGCTATACCAGGCATTATTCCCTTTGGACCACCAGAGAAGCCCGCAAAAAAATGAGGCTCGATAAAACCTGTAACGATTCTGAAGTCCGCTTCTACATAATCCTTATTTAAATAAACATCGCAACCGAATTTACTTTCGCCCAGATTCACCAGTGTATCTTTATCATGGCAGTGGTTATTTACAATTCGAATATTATCTACTACCCATTCGCCAAGCATTTGGACAAATTCTTCCCTGGTTTGATCACGATGGGTCCCTGTTCCATTGATGATGACGAAATTCTCTAATGGAACATGCTTCAATTCTTCAATCAATAATGGAACTAGTATATGATTGGGCGTAGGTCTAGTAATATCACTGATAACGATTGCCACGGTATCCGTCGGTTTTACTGTTTCTTTTAAAGGGGGCGTACCAATTGGATTTGCAAGTGATTGTCGCACAGCTTCTTCCGCTTCATCCAATCCTGGCAAGTTTTTAGGCTCTACTATAAAAGATTGTTCAGGTAAATCTAGTGAAAGTCCTTCTTTACCGTATAGTAATGTTGTTTGCATCCGATTTTCCTCCAATTTTTTAGTTATTCTTCCATTATACTTTTTTGCTTATAGCCTTGGAATGATTTAACCCCTGAGATTTTTCCCAGGGGTTAACATGGTTTAGTTGACTGCTGAACGTACACTTTCTCCGGAATTTTTGTCGGAATTAAGTCCAAGGTCTTCCCTTTTCCCATCAATTCCTTTTTTCTTTTGGTGCTTGTCCACAAGGATGACTGCAATCGGACATAGTATCGCAGTGGTAAGTGTAGCAATAGAAATTTGAGCCGTCGCTACATTCGCTATGTTTTGAAAGGCAGCTGCTTCAGCTGTAGTCATCATACCTGCGCTGCCCGCCACTCCAGCAGCTGCGGCGACAGCGGCAGGCGTCGCTGCAGCGTTACCAGCGGTTGATGCTTCTGCAACAGGTGCTATATAGCTTTTTTCCTTCATTAATTTAAACACAAGTATTCCCATTCCACCAGTTAGGACCGTAGTTAGAATACCAATCGTTAACCCGGCTGCAACGACTGATGGATTGAAAAAGTTAGCTAAATTCATTCCTGCTCCAAGTGCAAAAGCAAAGAATGGGACAGGTAGTATTTCCCCTGGTTTTAAAAATGCACGAATATCAGAATCTAAATTCCCTAGAAGCATACCAATAGCAATAGGTAATAGAACGGCAATAAACGAGATGATCGGGAAGCTTGAGCCTAGTAAACCTAATGACATAAGTGTAAAAAACGGACCATCATTCAAAGATAGAATCGCTACTGCCCCTATATCGGAACGGTTTCCATATTGTCCAGTGAGGGCAGCATACATTCCCCCGTTTCCATTCGTCATCCCGGCAATAATAGCAAGGGTAGAGAGGCCAAACAATCCACTCATAGGGTCAAAGAAATAGCCAAAACCTAACCCGACAGCCAGCCCTGTTAAATACTTGGTAGAAGTTAGAAGAACTCCCTTTTTTAATGCTCTTCCTCCTACTCTTAAGTCCATTTGACTACCGGCTGAAAATAAGAATAAGGCAATAAGTACAAGAGCCCCGTCTTTAAATAGTTCCTGAGAGAAGCCACCTATTCTTAAAAACTCATAATATCCTTCTTCGGTTGCTGAAACTCCCAGGCTTTTTAACATATTCATGACTGCTGGAATATGCATTTGATCGATTGTATTTAACAACGCACCGAATAAGAGCGGGACAACCATTAATCCTCCAGGTACTTTTTCTATTGTCTGTTTAATTTTCAATGTAAAGGCCTCCTTCAGTGTTTACACTGTGATGAAAAAAAGAACGTACAACTTGTTCTGCACTACTTGTCAATAAATCCTTCACGTTTTCAATAGCTTCATTCAGGGTCATTGGCTTATTAATAATACTGTTAACGCTTACAACCCCAAACTGATGAAGTATTTCCACTCCTTCTCCTACAGATCCCGCCAATATTATAGTTGGGACATTTTCTCTCTTTGCTGCTTGAGCTACTCCCATCGGTGTCTTACCAGAGGCTGTTTGTAAATCAACTTGTCCTTCCCCGGTAATCACCAGGTCCGTACCTTTCAGGGAATCGATCAGCCCTGTATGTTCCAGAACAATGTCAATGCCCCGTTTCATCTCTGATGGAAAGAAAGCTTGGAACGCTCCCCCAATTCCACCAGCCGCTCCTGCCCCGGAGAGGTCATGAAGGTGTATGTCTGTCACTTTTTCTATTTCATTTGCCCAGTGAGCCATATTCTCATCGAGCATCTTTACTATGTCAGGTGTAGCCCCTTTTTGTGGGCCGAAAATATGCGAAGCACCGTCTGGTCCAATAAATGGGTTCTGGACATCAGATGCAATTAAGAATTTACAATCCTTAATTCTTTTATCAAATGACTCCATTTCTATCTTGGAAACTTTGTTTAATTCCCCACCTCCATATTCAATTTGGTTAGCGTGGTTATCAAGAATTTTCAATCCTAACGCTTGCAGCATGCCTGCGCCGCCATCATTTGTCGCAGACCCGCCAAGTGCCAGGATAAACGAGGAGAGACCATCATCCATTGCTTTTTTTATTAATTGTCCGGTTCCATAAGTGGTGGTTTCTAAAGGAGAAAGTTTTCCTTCAGGAATCAATGCGAGTCCGGAAGCACTTGCCATTTCAATCACGCATGTTTCGCCCTCACCTAAAATTCCATAGGCCGCTTCCACCTCATTTCCTAATGGTCCTACGACAGTTACCTTTCTTTTTTCTCCACCAGTTGCAGCGAGGAGCGTATCCATTGTTCCTTCTCCCCCGTCTGCGACAGGCAGCTGCAGTACTTCTGCTTGAGGGAATATTCTCTTGATGCCTGCATTAATTGATCTTGACACCTCTAATGCACTCAAACTTCCTTTAAACGAGTCAGGTGCAACTATAATTTTCATTCATTGTTCACTCCCGGTAAGCGTTTTCAATAGTATGAAAATTATTATACTTTCCTTGACGGTGAATGTATTCAGTTATACTATATGAAAATAGTAAGATATTTTTTGAATTTTTAGTATAAATTAACCAAAAGGGGAGGCTAACATGTTAACTACCGAGATTGCCAACGACATTGTCAAAGAAACTTCCCTGCGTATAGATCGAAACGTAAATATTATGAATAATAAGGGAGAAATTATCGCTTCACGAGATAAATCCAGGGTAGGGAAAATTCATGAAGGGGCTTTAGAAGTGTTAAAAAAGGGGGAAACATTGATTATCCCTTCGGATCAGAACGAAAATTGGAAAGGAGCACAGTCAGGAATCAACTTGCCAATCGTGTTTCAAGAAAGGGTGTTAGGGGTCATAGGTATAACAGGTGCTCCTGAGGAAATGGGTGAACTCGCGGGTCTTGTAAAGATGACCACAGAACTTATGATCAGGCAAGAGTTCATAGCCTCACAAATGGAATGGAAGCAACGGACGAAAGAAATGATCATTGAAGAATTATTAAAAACAGCCCCCTCCTATGATCAAATATCACGAGGGCTTAATATCCTCCACTTGAAGCTCCAGCCTCCTTTTATAATTCTAATAGTACAAATAAAAGAGCGCTCCATCCCTAATCAAACATTAATCAATAAATTAGAAGATATAGTAGGACAAGGTAATGGAATTATTGGATTTATTAACATTAATCGTTTGTTTATTGGTATTACTGGCCTCAATGAAGAAAAGGCACATCAACAAATCGATAAAGTCTATCATTTCTTAAAAGAGCTCCATATAAAATTCCGCATCTCTTACAGTCTCCCTTTTAATCAAATGGAAGGATTTAATCAGTCTTATCTTGATTGTGACCTATCTTTAAATATTAGTGGCGAAACGAATGATCTGGTGTCCTTCGGTAATCTCGAAGCTAAAGCTTTTATTTATCAAATAAATAGAAGCAAAGCAGAAAGGTTTTTCCATAGAATAAAAGAAAATTTATCCGAAAGTGAAATGGAAACATTAGAAGTGTTTTTTTCTACGAACTTAAACATTCAAAAAGCGTCTGAGGAATTATTCATTCATAGAAATACATTGATTTACCGGCTTCAGCGAATCGTGGAAAAGACCGGATATGACCCGAAAAAATTCCATGATGCTTTAACACTTCAAATCGCTTTATGGCTTTTTGAAAAGTTGAAACATAATCCCTAAACAAAGTTATAGTTACTTTAACTTTATTAAGTGCGGAGAATCTGATACTACAACAGGAATGAGGTGGATGTCCGACTGCTGCGGCAGAGTGCATTATTTAAAGCAAAAAGTTCAGGCCACCAATTACGGTGACCTGAACTTTTTTTGCTTTTTTGTAGTTTTTTATTTGAATATGGCCGGCAGCCCTTTCTGAAATTCCTTTTCTCTCAAACTCAAAGTCTTTAAAATTAAATATCTCCTTTAATTTACAACACAGAGGGAAGGATCGCCTTTTAATAGTTTTGCTACTTCCTGGGTGACAAGTGTAGAAATACGGATTTGAGATTCACTTGTTAGCCCGGCAATATGCGGGGTGAATGTGACATTTTCCAAAGCTAATAGTTTATCAGAGATATCGATTGGTTCTCTTTCCAATACATCCAGATAAGCACCAGCAATTTCATGATTTTTTAAAGCGTGGTATAAGGCATCTTCATCAATAATGCCTCCTCTAGAAGAGTTAATCACATAAGCAGACGGTTTCATGGTTGTAAACTGAGCTTGGGAAACTAAGTGTTTCGTCGATGGTGTAAGGGGTACATGAATGGATATAAAATCTGAGTCAGCCAACACTTCCTCTAGAGATTTTTTTCTTTGAACCCCTGACTCAGCGATAATATGGTCATGTTCTGTCATAAAGGGGTCATACCCGATGACTTCCATGCCGAATGCTTTTGCTCTTTTAGCAACTCGATGTGCGATCTCCCCTAACCCAATTAAGCCAATAGTTGTCTGGAATATTTCTGCTCCTGTGTGTTTTGCCCTGTTCCAGTTGCCTTGCCTAACATCTTCATCGGCCAAATGAATCGGTCGATTAGCATTTAATATAGTCGCCATTACGTATTCAGCAACGGAAGTGGCGTTGGCATGACGGGGGACAACTACCTTAATCCCTTTTTCTTTTGCCTTTTCTACATTAATGTTGTCCAATCCAACGCCTAAACGCCCAATAACTTTTAAATGTCTACTTTCATTCAATAATGCTTCATCAACCTGTGTTTGATTACGAACAATCAATGCGTCTACATCTTTCATCTTATCTTGAAGTGTTTCCTTGTCCTGCCATAGGTTAGGGGCATATTGGACTTCTAGGTGTTGTGCTTGTAATTGGTTTATACCTTCTTCCCTAATCTCTTCTGTAATTAACACTTTCATTTTACTTCTCCTCCTTTTTTAATACAGACGAATGAAATTTCTTAAGGTTGTTTACAAATCAAGCCATTAACTTAAGTATATTAAAGGTTTGGTGACCCAACCATTGTACCATTGAATTTTATCTTTTTCAAAATTTTCGAACACTTCAAGTTGCTTGAAACCTTTCGTTACCTATTTTCATTTCCCCTTAATGGTTTATTACTATAACGGTCATTAAAACTCGTTTAAATGAAGGGCTCTTAAGTGAATTAAGAAATTTGTAGAAAGATAATAAGCCGGAAGCGTGTCACTTCCGGCTTATAGTTTCTATTTTGTTACCAGTTTTTCTTTTTCAAGAATGTCACTAATATTCACTATTTCCCCTGACTTGATTGATTCCTCTGCAGCGACTCCTACAACTACAGACCAAAAGCCATCCTCGACACTGGCTGTATTCGTGGTTTTTCCTTCAATGTTATCGATGAAGTATTTATGTTCATAATAAGTGGCGCCATGATGGCCGCTTTCTTGAATAACCGTCGGATAGCACGGTGTGGAGATTTTACTTGGTTTACTTTCTCCACTCAACACTTCCAGATGGGTTTTAGGTCGATTAGCAGGAAGAAAGTCTCTATTTTCATAAGCACGTAATCTACCCTGATCCCCGCAAATCGTGATTTCCTCATAAAACATCGGAGCGAACATACACAGGTTGAAGTTAGATTTCACTCCATTTTCGTAGATGACAGTAACTATCGCATTGTCCACGATATCGGATTTTTCTGAACCATATTCAAAATCACTATAATTGACATCCTGCCCGCCTGTAGCAAAAACTTTCACCGGTTTGGATTGGGCGAATAAGTTCATCAGGTCAAAATAGTGACAGCACTTCTCTACCAACGTACCTCCGGAATACTTAGAAAATTTATTCCATTGATTCACTTTGTCTAAAAACGGAATGCGGTGCTCCACAATACTGATGTTCTTTACATCACCAAGTGCTTTTCTTTCAAATGTTTCGTGTATTGCTTCATCGTATATAGATTTATGTCTGTATTGCAGCCCAATTTGTAATACGCCCTTATACTCATCGGCGATATCTTTGATAGCTGCAGCATCTTTCAACGTAGTGGCCATCGGCTTTTCTAGTAAAATATGTTTTCCTGATTTTGCTGCTTCTTTCACAATTTCAAGGTGGGTATAGTTAGGTGTACAAACAATCAGACCATCTACTTCAGGATCATTGCAAGCAGCATGCAAAGAATCATAAACCATCAGTTCATTACCCGGAAATTCCTGCCGGAACATTGCTTTTGTGTTTTCCAAACTATTAGAGTTGACATCATAGATTCCATTTATAGTCGCTCTTCCTTCTAACATGGTTACTCTGATATGTTCGTGGCCGATCATGCCCGCACCGATTATATTGAATCTGTATTGGGGCTTCGCCTTAGAAAATAAATATTTATCTTCCTCCACCAAGTATTCCGTGTTAAAATGCTTCGTATAAAAACTTCTGTTAGTATGCTGTTCATTCCCCATAAATATACCTCCAGCTTAATTAATATTATCGTTCTACTACCGTGTTGCAAGGCTGTTAAGAAGCATCAGCCCTTTAGGTGTTGAAGAAACTTAGTGCGCTACATCACAAATTGAAAACAACCAGCCGTTCTTCCGTCATTTCCTCTATTGCATATTTAGGGCCTTCTTTGCCGTTACCGCTGCTTTTCACACCGCCATATGGCATCTGATCGACACGGTAAGCGGATGTATCGTTGATGATCAAACCACCGACCTCTATCTTTCTAGCAGCTTTCATTGCAAGGTTTAGGTTGGTAGTAAACAATCCAGCTTGAAGTCCATACTCGGAATCATTCACCTGATCCAGCACTTCATCAAAATTGGAATATGGAATCAGCGAGACGACTGGGCCGAAGACTTCTTCCCGGCATACTCTCATGTTTGGCGTAACATATCCTAAAAGAGTCGGCTTGAATAAGGCACCGTTCTGCTCTCCACCCGTAATTAACTCGGCTCCTTCTGAAACGGCTTCATCGACCCATTCTTTGACCGTTTTTGCTGCCTCTTCTGAAATCATTGGACCGACATCTGTTTGTTCGTCAAATGGATCGCCAAGATTCAATGCGTCCACTTTTTCTTTTAAAAGGGAAGAAAATTCATTATATTTACTTTCGTGTACATAAACGCGCTGAACCGATATACAAACCTGACCTGCATTGTTATATCCTCTGGCAGCAACAAGATCACTTGCTTTATTTAAATCGGCATCATCGTGGATGATGGTAGCGGAGTTGTTACCAAGCTCCAGCGAGACTTTCCGCATGCCTGCTTTCTTTTTAATTTGCTCGCCTACTTTCTTGCTTCCTGTGAAGGTGTACATATCGATTCCTTGGTGATCAAGCATGTATTCACCAACTGTGTGACCCCATCCAGTCACCACTTGAAGACGGTTCTTCAAAAGACCTGCTTCTCTGAACAATTCTGCGAGTTTCAAAGCGACAACTGGGGTTTTTTCACCTGGTTTTAATATAACACTGTTACCAGCAGCAATAGCTGGGCCGATTTTGTGGCATACAAGGTTCAATGGGACATTGAAAGGAGTGATCGCAGCTACTACGCCGACAGGAACTCGGATCGTGAATGCCATGCGGTTCTCTGAGCCTGGAGCAGATTCGACAGGTACGCCTTCCCCATGAATCCGCTTAGCTTCTTCTGCAGAAATAAGTAGTGTCTGGACAGAACGGGTGACCTCACCCTTACATTCTTTCAGTGTCTTTCCTACTTCTTGCGTCATGACCTCAGCAAAATCGTCCACTCGTTCTTCCAACAGTTCAGCCACTTTTCTTAATACCTCATAACGTTCATACGGGGAAAATTCTACTTCCTGAGATTTCTTTGCCGCCTTGACTGCCTTATCGACCTGATTATGGGTAGCCTCCGGGATAGTTGCGAAGACCTCCTGGGTATATTTATTTAACACGTCCACTTTTTCATCACTGGTAACCTGCTCATCATCGATCCACATTGTTAAATTGTTCATACGCCCACCTCCTCCTGTTTAGCGATAGACCCTAATAGATCAACAGCTTTTCCCTCACTTCCGAACACTTTTATTTTCTCTAAAACTTTTTCTTTTGTACGCTCTCTTCCTTTATCTAAAGAAACAGCCAGATGCCACTCTTCAGGATTTTCATTAAAAACTTCTTGAACTCCCAAGCTAAAGGCCTGACGAAGTTCTGTATCGATATTGATTTTAGATACTCCAAGGGATATTGCTTCTCTTACTTGGTCATCCGGAACACTCGACCCCCCATGAAGAACGATCGGCCTCTGGACAGCTGTAACAATTTCTTGCAGCCGCTCCATTCTTATCGTCGGAGCATTATGAAAGATTCCATGCGCAGTCCCAATGGATATAGCCAGATAGTCTACATCTGTACTATCTACAAACCTTGTAGCTTCTTCCACAGTCGTTATCGCTGCATCTTCTTCCTCTACAGTGATGCCATCTTCCGTGCCGCCAATTTTGCCTATTTCGCCTTCAGCACCGATGCCAAGGGCTCTTGCGATATCGACGACCCTGGCAGTTATCCGCGCATTTTCTTCGAATTCCAGTCCTGACCCATCGAACATTACAGATTGAAACCCTTGCTTGATCGCCGCTGCAGTCTGTTCGAATTGACGGCTATGGTCAAGATGTATCGCAATCGGAACCGTCGTGCCTTCCCCAAATGTTTCAATCATAGATTTCATTTCTCTCATGCCCATATATTGGATGACCTTCTGCCCTACTTGGATCATCACAGGTGACTGCGTCTCTTCCGCTGCCCATATAATGGCCTGGATGGTTTCGGCATTATGAGCGCTGAATGCCCCCACGCCATACCCATTCTTATAAGCGTGCATCAACATGTCTTTTCCGTTTATAAATGGCAATCTTATCCTCTCCTATCGTTTTAAGTGAACGTTATACTGATATCTATCCGAGCGGTATTTTGTTTTTGTAAATTCAATCGGCCTATTGCCCATTCCATAGCTGATCCGTTTCATCTGCAAAAGAGATTCCCCGCCATTCACCCCGAGCATATCTGCTTCATATGGAGTTGCGTTAACAGCAGTGATCGTCTCACTCGCTTCTCTCAGATAGATTTTATGATCTTCTAATATCTGATAAAATTTTGCCCCATTTAAATCATGGTCTAAGAGCACCGTACCTACATCTTCAGGCCAGCATGTACGTTCAATAGCAATCGGCTCATCATTAGCAAAGCGTATCCGCTCAATCAAAACGATTTTTGCCGGTTCTGGTAATTCCAGCTTACGCTTTTCATTCATCAAATCATCACGGACTTCCGCGCGCAGTAATTTCGAATAAGGTTTGTAGCCTCTCTCCAACACTTCTTCTGCAAATCCTGTCAGTCTTTGAAGTGAACCGGTCAGCTTGGTCGGCCTTACTATCGTGCCTCTTCCCTGTCTTTTTTCCAACAGGTCTTCTTGTACGAGAGCAGTGATTGCCTGCCGGATAGTGGTTCTGCTAACACCAAATTCTTTTATCAACTCTTGTTCGGTCGGTATCAAGTCACCAACTTTCCATGTTTCATCCTGAATTCTTTTGCTGAGAATATCTTTGATCTGATGATACAAAGGTACAGGACTGCCATGGTTTATAATTCTGTCATTCATTTTTATACCTCCGTTCATCCACTCAATAACTGATTAAAGGTTTTAGCCACTCGATGTATGCTTCAGGATCACGGGTAAACTCCTCTGGCATCCGTCTCTCCCCTGCCTCGGCCACCTCCTTTAAGGAAACACCTAAATAGCGGGCTTTATATGTGTTATTTTCTTCTCTCCCGATGCAAATCATCTTGTCGCTTTCATCTTTCAATAACCTGATTGCTGCTTCTTTACCGCTTTGATAGGATTCTTCGCGATCTACGGAAGATACACTTAAGCTGAATGATCGTTGATTCATACCTAAGCATTCATCCCTCGCCATCACCTGAAAATGGTTTTCTGCCTCTTTTGCTAGAATAGTAGCTATTCCGCCAAGAATATTTCTTCCATTAGAAGAGGTCTTCACCACTTCCTGATCACCCAGCTTTACGCCCTCACTTACGACTACAAACGCTACCCCATGTTTTTTCAACGTCTTATCAATGTCCTCAAGGAACATTTCCCTAGTCAGGTGTTTTTCTGGAATATAAACGAGAAGCGGACTATCCTTTCTTGTAATCGGATGAAAAAGCCTTGCAGCTGCTGCCAGCCATCCTCCATACCTTCCCATGGTTTCCACGATGCGGATTTTCTCGAAATTGCGCATGGATTCAAGGTCACTGATCATATCTCGTGTAGAGAAGCCTACATATTTAGCCGCGCTGGGGAATCCAGGAGAGTGGTCTGTCATCCCAAGATCGTTATCGACGGTTTTCGGAATCCCAAGTACTTGTAAATCATAACCGGCTGCTCTCGCATGCTCACTAAGCCGGCTTAGGGCCCACATCGTCCCGTTGCCGCCAGCCATGACTACGCTGTCGATACCAGTATCTTTTAAGTTAGTTATTATTTTTTTAAAATCTTCTTCAGAAACGTGATATCTTCCTGAACCAAGAATAGCTCCCGGTGTATGACGATTTTGTAAAATGTGCTGATTTAAACGAGAATCTATGAATCGAATCCTGTTTTTCACAAGCCCTTCAAACCCGCAGTCAATCGCATAACATTCCGCGTCGGCGATATTTTCCAAAAATCCCGCCAGACTATTGTTGATTACTGCAGTCGGACCCCCTGCCTGTCCGATAACCACCCTTTTCATCTCTTCACCTTCTTCATCAAGAATATACGATTGTTTCGATGCCAAGACGATGAGCGAGATCGATGATATCTTCCTTAACCTGTCCATAACCAACAGCATAATGCGGCTCCAGTCCATCGCCCATCAAATCATTCAGTACCTTCATGCAGTCCTCCTCCAGCTGTACTTCTACAGAAGTGCCATTAAATTGCTGAGGGGTATCCAAAGCTTTACCTGTCATTACGAATAAGCGGTACTCCCCGTCCACATGGCTTAACCGGCTGATGGTAACATCTCCTGCCTTGAGTCCAAACTCCATCGTAAACCCGAGTTTCCGGTTGGGATGTACACCAGGAACTGCCCCTGTCCGTTCATTAGCCAGGGAGTATGCTGCAGCTCCGCAATGCCAAAAGGTAACGGAATTGTTTTCTTCGTTCACATGGACGAGATCGCCTAAATATGGTGGTCCTCCTGTATAGGACTGAAGGATATGCATGGATATAGCACCATGGATATCTGCCTCACAAGAAGAAACTACACCTTCTTCCGTAAAATGAGATAATGTCGAGCAGGCAGCTGCTCCTAACTCATTGAAAAACTCCGGCCAGCATCGAATTGCCAATGCATTCAAATTGTTCTCCCGAATTTGTGTACGCATATAAGATGAGAATCTGGAGAAATTCGTCACGGTCGGATCTTCCTCGTTCAAATGCATTACTTTTTCTTGGGCAAGGGCAAGTTCCTTACTCCATTTTTCTTCTGGCATCTCCTTCGCCTTAGCAAAAGCTTCTTCTAAGGAGAGGCGATGAATCTGTATACCAAGTAATTCCCTCAGTTGTTCATCATTAGCATCGGAAAAATAAAAGCCGGGCTGATGTTCACCTACTACGCCAATAGTAAATCCAGAGAGTTCTTTCACTAAAGCTTCCGTCTGTAAATATAAGGAAAGCTTATCGCTTACGTTTGTCTCATCTGGATTTCCCAACAGGAAGCGGTAGTGCCGGCCTGCATTTTTCAGTGAATGGCATGTGCTGTTACCACCTGTCAATGAGTTTAGACGTAACCGGCCGCCGACACTAGGCTCCCTGACGGACCAGACAATAAAAGGTTCGTTCCGCTTTTGTTGGATCAGTTTGACGAACTGGGCATCGGCAAAGGTAACGCTTTGATAAATAATTATATCCACATCGACATGATGGATATCTGAGAGATACTCCTCTAAAGCTTCCGGAGAGGTGATGATTTCCCCCGGCTCCACGCATTCTTTTGCTAATTCACTCAGCAAACTCTTGCTTTGTTCATAGTATTCTTCTGCTGCTTCCATATCAAAAGTCGGTCGCCCGATTGGTAAATAAAGTACACTGGAACTGTTCATTCAAGCTTCCTCCTCATTAATTACTTTCCACGCAGTGTCTTCTGTTGCCACCATAGCAACATCTTCGTGTTCCTGCAGCAAAGTTACGGGATAGCGAACACCCTGATCGCCGTATACCGCTCTATAAAATGATTCCCGCTGCCAGGAGCCGCCGTCGCAATATAGTCTGATTTTTGCTGCTTTCAATATATCCTTCATACCTAGTGTAATGGCCATTGGGGGAAAATCTTCAAAATCCCCGCCATTTGCACGGATACTATTCATAACAACTGTTTCTGGTGCTAACGGTAAAATACGTGTTTTCGACGCTTTGAATTCCTCGATACTGACCTTTTGGAATCTGGAAACAATTGGTTCATTGAACGCCACATGTCCATGCACACCTACACCTCCAAGGCAAAGGTCAATCCCCCCCGCTTCATCGATACGCTCACTGATACCATCCAAATCAAAAACCGTGGGAAAATGTACCTGATGTTTTGGAGGTCGCAACGGTTCATCAATGCTTTGAAAAAAACGATCCATGAATCCTTCAAAACTTAATGGATGATCAATGCCAATCGGACGTCCTTGCCAATCCAAGTATTCATCCATATTGAAAGTGTGAACGTTCTTTAATGAAATCTTTTCTTTATTAATGATCTTAGTCAATATCGGATATGGCTTCACAGGTCCTACAGGAAGAATTAAACGTGTTGGCAGGTTCTGTCTATTTCTAAGTTTTATAAAATCCGCCAGATACCTGGCAAAATGAGTGGCTGTCGCCTCTGAATCTGGCAGGAGTTCAAATGGTATTTTTCGTTCTTTTTTCATAACAGCCTCCTAAAGATCAAGTATGGATGCCACATTCTCTGAGAAGATCTTTTCTTGAGTTTCTTCATTAATATTTAACGTATCAAAAATACGTTTATGGTCATTGAGGGAAGCTTCTACATCATCAAAATGAACATCCGTGCCGAAGACAATTTTAGAAAAAGCCCCCTCCCAATAGAACAACTCTTGAAAAAAGTTAGGTGATTTTCTATTTCTCCACCCCATTGGAGAACCAGACAAATCCACATATACATTTGGGTGGAAGCGTGCCATCATTGCTGCCTCTTCATGCCATGGCATACCCAAATGTGCAAGGAACATATACAAATCAGGAAAGGTTCGTGCCACACGGTCAAGCATTTCAGGCCGCATTCTCGCAGTTGAAACATCATCTCTTGCGTCAACTTTCGTGTTGAGAATGAAACCTGTATGAAAAAGGATTGGCATCCCTAATTCAGCTATCTTTCCGTAAACCTCGTCATATCTCGGGTCGTCATAATTGTGCAATGGGCGGGTCGTTTTAATCCCTTTGAATCCTTGTTGATGAAGTTTTACCACATCATCGACCGTAGACTCGCCGAGACGGATGACTCCAAACCCGATAATCCTATCCGGATATTTTGTTATCGCCTCACGAACATCCTCATTATCCGGTGATAAATCCCCAAGCCAATTATCAGATGGAAGACCGAGCCCGCTTAAACAAACCTTTTCGATTCCCAACTGGTCCATACGCTCGATCAATTGCTCTGTATAATTGGGGATATTCAATATGTGGTGGTGCATATCAATGATTCTCATATTTCACCCTCCTCATATGATTTCTCCGTCACTAGTGATGTGCAGCGTCTTTCCAGTAATAACAGAATTTTCAGCTGCAAATGCTATCAAATGGCTCCAATAGACCTCTTGAAATACTGTTTTATCTTTAGATTTACACCTGATATTTCTTACAAACTCCTGCATTTGCTCTACTTCCCCAGGATGATCAAAGCCACCAGCATCAACCCCTGTGATTTTCGCCGGAAATGTTTGTGTCTCTGCTCCTGATTCACTCCAAACCGCCAATTTTTGTTTGTTCGGATGATAGATGAATCGAGCATTTTTACTGAGCACCCCAAATTCCAAGTGGTGTTCAAAATGGGACATGGACACTCCAAGATTGGCAAAAATCCCCTCTTCAAACTCTACAACCACCCATGCCTGGTCGAGCATGCCACTTTGTTTATTGGTCGTATCGTCACGACCTTTTGCTGTAACAGATACAGGACGCTTATTCAATAACGACACCATCAAATCAAAATGATGAATATTCTTCTCTAGTAACGTTCCTCCAGCTGAACTTTGTTCCTTCCTCCAACCCTGGTAACCTGCCTTAAAAGGCGGCCTGAATTCGTGACACCAAAGGGTCAGACATTCACCATTTTCACATTTCTGTACTCGCTTCCTTAATTCGGTGAACCCTTGGTCGAGCCGCAATTCTGTACCTACTTGAAAATAGCTATCCGATTTCAGGATTTCTTTTTTTATTTTGTATAGCTGGTTTAAATCATGTACCAATGGTTTTTCAGCAAAAATAGCTAATTCGTAATGCAATGCTAGCAGGATATTCGGGTGATGCATATGATTTGGGGTAGCAATTACCACCGCATCCAATTGTTCGTTACCGTACATGTCATGCTCACTTGTATAGTATTTTATATTTGGGCAGAGTTCGGACATATGACTTTTTTCAGTGACATCAACATAGGAAACAAGCTCTGCTTCACCGGTTTCTTTTAATGCTTTTACAAGTGACCTGGAACGATTTCCTGCTCCTATCAGACCTAGTCGGATATTCTCCATTTGTTCCCCCTCCTCATTATCCTTTGACAGATCCAGCTGTCATACCGGCAATGAAATACCTTTGGAGGAAGATGTAAGCGATGATCATTGGGGCGGAAGCAATCATGACACCTGTGAACAACATCGGATAATTGGTCATATATTGGCCCTGGAACTCTAACAAGGCTAGTGGCAAGGTTTTATATTCATCTTTGGTAATAAACAGTAATGGATACAACAGATCGTTCCAATGCATCACAAACAAAAAGATAGCTGTTGCAGATAGTGATGGAAGAGATAATGGTATGGCTATCCTGCGATAAACCTGCCAATTGTTTGCTCCATCAATCGTACAAGCTTCAAATAATTCTTTTGGAATAGTTTTCATGAATCCCGTCAGGATAAACACTGCGACTGGCAAAGTGACTGAAATGTTGACGATCATCAGTCCTGAAAGTGTATTTGTCAAATCCAGACTATATATCAAGGAGTATAATGGGATCATGTTCACTTGCGCAGGCACCATCATGCCAATGGTGAATAATCCGAACACGATTCCGCCTTTCCAGGGACTCATCCGAGTAATGGCATAAGCGATCAAACTTGCGAAAAACAATGTAAAGAAGACGGATACAATCGTAACGATTACACTATTTTTAAAATAGGTGCCCATGGAGGTCTCATTGAAAATCTGGATGTAATTTTCGATATTAAGCGTTTCAGGCAGTCCGATGGGATTAGCGTACATTTCAGAAGTGGTTTTCAAAGTTGAAAATATGACAGTCAGCATGGGAACGATGATGATTAATGCATAAACAAGCAGCATCGTCCGCTTCCCTAATTTATCCACTATCTATTTACCCCCTTATCAAGCTCGTGATCTCAGCAGCCTCATCTGTGTAAACGTAATGATTGCAATGACAATCATGAAAATGACCGATTCAGCTGAAGCATAACCGAAACGGTAACTTCGGAATGCTGTATTATAAATCAATGTCGCGAGGATTTCAGTCGAATAGTTAGGACCTCCTCGGGTCATAGCAAATATTAAATCGAAGGCTTTGAACGACTGGATCGTAGTGTAAGCCACTACTATTGTGGCTGCAGGTGCTACCAATGGCCAGGTAACTTTTCGGAATGTCTGCCATTTATTAGCTCCTTCCATTTTAGCCACTTCATATAAATCTTTTGGTATTCCCTGAAGTCCTGCTACGAAAATGATTAGCATCTGACCAGTGTGGAACCACACTTGTACAGCTGAAATCGAATAAATAGCAATATCACCGTCCCCTATCCAGTTCATGGTTAGAAACTCGAGGTTTGCTAAGTCCAAAAGTTTGTTGATCAGCCCGAGGTTCGGGTCATACATATACGTCCATATAAACGCTACTGAAACAGAAGAAAGGATCGTCGGGAAGAAATATAACGCCCGTAAAAAGATGCTTGCTGTTGAATTTTTCGTTAGCATGAGTGCAAATACCAAGGAAAACAGCGTCTGAAAAATAACAACAAATAACATGAACTCTAAGTTATTGACGAATGCTTTCTTAAAAATAGAATCCTTCGTGAAAATTTCTACGTAATTCGCCATTCCTACAAAATCAAAATCAGCAGTCAAGCCATCCCAGTTCGTAAAAGAATAGAACAGAGCGCTCAAAGTAGGATAGATAAAAAACATCAGATATAGAATTAAACCAGGAATCAAGAAGAGGTAGATGGATTTTCCTGCTTTCATAAGAGCCTCCTTAATAAAATCGAAGAAGAAAGCGGACTTTCACTTCCTTCTTCGATTTTTTATGTGCTATTCTACAAATTGGTCTACCACTTGTTGTGCTTCTTTAGCTGCCTGTTCTGGGTCTTGCCCGCCAATAACAGCTTGGATAGATGCCTCTACAGCTTTTTGTATATCAGCACTGCTGATCAGGTACCTAGGATGGAAACGTGTATTTTTCTCCATCCAATGCGCAGTTGATTTAAGTTCCTCTGACTCATATTCCAAATCATTAACAGTCAAATGCTGTCCTGTTTCATTGGCATATTTTTCAGCATTTTCTTTTTGGCTTAAGAATTCAATGAATTTCTTGGCTTCCGGTTTAGAATCAGAATTACTGTTGACCGCAAGCATAAATGTAGTTGTATGGATACCTTCATATTCAGCTTCATCAGCTGAAACGGTGATTGGTGCAAGCAACCCAAGTTCCATATCAGGATTTTGTTCCTTGATGCTGGCCATCGCGTAGGAACCACTAGCAAGCATACCTGCCTTTTCTTGTGCCATCAGTGCAATAGCTCCATCATGTTTTGTTCCAAGTGAATCTTTTTGGAAGTAGTCCTTATCCGCAAGTTCTTTAAATTGGGTTAGGGTTTTAACCCACCATTCATCAGTCAGCTTCGTTTCCCCATTTTCAAGTTTTGTGAAAATTTCTTCATCTGGAGCATTATTCATCATCATGCTGTTCATTAATTGTCCTGCTCCAATATCAGCCCCAGGAAAAGCGATAGGTGTATAGCCGTTTTCTTTGAGCTTTTCATTCATTGCAAGGAAACCTTCCCAGTCATTTGGTGGTTCAATTCCAAGTTCCTCAAAGAGTCCCTTGTTATAGACCGGTTGATTGAACACCAATTGATAAGGAACTGCGAATTGCTTTCCATCTTTTTGACCTGCTTCGATCAGGTCCTTATTAAAATTATCTAAGAAACCTTCTCCAGACAAATCCTCCATCAACCCAGCCTTGTCCATTATTTTAAATTGAGCCCCGGGAAAAGAGGTGAATACATCTCCTACTTCCCCATCACGAATTTGTGTTTGGGCAGTGGATTGATACTGTTCAGATGGATAAATGGTCATTTCCACGGTAATATCCGGATTTTCTTCTTCAAACTTTGTAATTAGTTCATCAAACACTTCTTTATCTTCACCGCGCCAATGAATGAAACTGATTTCCTTTTCTCCATCACCGGAGCCAGAAGCTTCATCACTACCCGCCGAACATGCAGCCAAAAACACGAAAGTTAAAACTACTATCATAATCAAGTAATTTTTCAATTTCATTAGTTATTTCCCCCTAACATAATTACACCTTAATCATAGTAACGTTACAACCTATTAAAATACGTTACGACCTTTCACCCCCTAAAAATACGAGATCTTGAGTTAAATAATGTTAACGCTTTCATTATTCACATTATAAAGGGAGAGAACGAGCAAATCAAGAACAATTCAGAAAATTATCAATAATCAAATTATAGGGTAAGGCTAAATGGAACTGGACTGGTTCTAATCCAGGCGTTTATTCTTCAACCATTTTCATGTTTAAGCTTGAAGTATTAGCTATTGGGTAGGCAGTAATCATAGGGATGATGATCGGAACAGAGAACAACAGGGCAATATTATAAATCAATAATTATCGGATAAATTAAATCATTCACTCTGCGTATAGCTGTTAAGTTCTCGGCCTTATACTAACCAAACTCATCTATTATAGTAGAACCCCCAGGTTTTGGAGGACCTGGAGGTCTATTTTTGTTTCTCTCTTTATCTGGCGTTTTGCGCCATTCGTAATGGTACGATTTTATTTTTGTTCCATATTTGTTCGAAGGCACTTGTCGGCAGATGTCGCTCGCCTGGATAAGCACCGATTTCGACGGTCAGACCAGTGCGCTTGAATTCATCAACGAACCAGTCGGTGTAACCGCCGCCAGAAGGATTCGGTTCTGGACTTACCGGCTGGTAACCCGTTATCAAGCCAATATTATCTACCACACTTTTATCCCGCTCATATTGATTGCCATCCTGGTTAAAGTACCAGTAAATAATCTCCCCTGCAGAATGATAAGCGATGGTTGAGCGCGGGCCTGTTTCGTATGTGAAACTGGCCAGGTGCTGAGATTCAACGGCCTGCATCGGATAGTAGCCTTTGAAATCTTTATAATAAGGTTTGCCGCTGCTATGTTTAATATTCTCCCAGTCCGCAGGATATTGACGGTTCAAGTCTTCCCCTTTGGCATTGGCTTTCCACCGTGTGAAATCGGAGCTTCCATCATTCATAGCTTTAAGGTCATTATGAGTAGATGAAGGAAACGCTCCTAACCCCTGTTGCTGCAGTGTAACTCCGTCAGGGTTGACCATTGGGACGAACCAGATGGCTACATCATTTAGTAAAGACCGTACCTGGAAGCCATTAATGGTCGTATTATTGGAATAAGCTTTCGCGTACTCCTCTACCATTTTCATATTCAAGGTAGAAGTCAGCCATTCCCTGGCATGGTGGGAACCGTTGACAAGTATATTCTTCTCCCCGCTCCCTACTTTCACCGCCCATATTTCTCGTCCATATGGTGAAGTTCCGATCGTTTGATAGGTAATCGCTTCTGGATAACGATCTGCTAATGCTTTGATGTCTTTTGTCAGCACGTCATAGGAATACGCAGTATCAGGATCAACTTGCGAAGCCGAAGCCGTATTCTCTTTCAACCCTATTCCCCCAGAAAAAACAATAAAAAATGCAAATAGACCGACAATCAAATTCTTGTAAACCAAACAATGATTCCTCCCTGTATAAAAATTCGACAAACTTCGCTGTTCGTTATCTACTAAACTATCGCAATCTGACTGCCATTTCACCACTATTACAAAATGTTACGAAAAATAAATAGAACGAGCCATGCCGCTCCTACCATAGGATTAGCACGTTGTGACCTCAATCGATACATATAATGGATGTGCAAAAAAGAGTCTGCCTTTTTCAACAATTTATGATACACTTCCTTCAGTGTGTCGGCTTTTGTTCTTTTTAACGAGTATTAATAGGAAAAAAGGGGTAAGGTTTAATAAGAAAGTGCTAGATTCTCCAATAACTTCACCCCATGACTCTATACTCACATCGCCACTTAAAATCATTTCATGAGGAGATTTATCATGCGTAAAAGACGACGAAGATCAAAAAGACCAGTAAAGAAATTATTGTTATCCGTTGGGATTGTTTTGCTGTTTCTCGCCGCTATTGGAGGAGGTTATGCTTTTTACCTGTATAAATCTACTTCTGATATGGTAAGTGGTTCTTACGAAGAGACAGGGCGGGATAATGAACAATCCGATTTGAGAGAAAAACCGGTCGATCCGGTGGATGATAACGTGTCGATTTTATTTATCGGTGTCGATGACAGTGAGCACCGCGATCAGGAAGATACCCGTTCCGATGCCCTCCTGCTCGCTACTTTTAATCAGGAAAAGAATAATGTCAAGCTGCTGAGTATCCCAAGGGATTCCTATGTCTATATCCCGGAAGCAGGCTATAACACAAAAATCAACCACGCCCACGCCTATGGAGGAGCCAAAACTTCCATTGAGACAGTGGAAGAATTTCCAGATACCAGTTGATTATTATGTTCGCATGGATTTCAATGCTTTTGTTGATGTCGTAGATGCCATTGGAGGCATCAACTATGATGTCCCTTATGAATTTAAAGAATCGGATTCCAACGATAAAAAGGATTCTATCCATTTGAAAGAAGGCTACCAGCACCTTAATGGCGAACAAGCCCTAGCCCTTGCACGAACAAGGAAACACGATAGTGACTTCGAACGCGGAAAACGTCAGCAGGAACTGTTGATGACTATTGCTAAGAAAGCGACATCCGCTGAATCGGTGTTAAAGATTGATGATGTCATCGCAGCAGTAGGAGATAACATGAGCACCAACCTCACTTTTCCTGAAATGAGAGGTTTCCTTTCTTATGGATTGGATGAAAATGTCGAGATGGAAACAGTCAATCTGGCCGGCCAAGGTGGCTATAGTGAATCTGGTGCCTGGTATTACTATGTAAGTGAAGAAAGCAGACAGGAAGTAACAGGTACTTTACAAGAGCATCTTGAAATCGAGGACGATGAAGAGACAACGGATTACGCATCTAAACAAGAAGAGAACCATCAGCATGATTCCTATTAAAAATAAACAGGCGAAAAGAATGGTATGCGCTATTTCAGAATGCGTGGAGAGCAGGCTCTTCCACCTAACCCCTTTAAGAATATAAGAAAACACCTTGCAACTATTGGAGTGACACAGTAAAACGAGACTAAATAAAACACCTAAGCTGCCATTGCCCGAAATTCAATTGGGCTTTGGCAGTTTAATTTTTCAAAAGGTCTCACATAATTATAATAATACACGTACGCTTCTACTTTTTGTCGTACTGTATGATTGGTTAATTTCCCTTGGTTAAGGGGACTGAATTCTTCTGACTTTAACGAGGAGTGGAAGGATTCGATAACGGCATTGTCAAAGCAATTTGCTCTACGGGACATGCTTGTGACGATGCCTTTCTTTTTGGCCATTTCCTGATAAATGTACGAAGTATATTGCGAACCTTGATCTGTATGAAGCATTAGCTCATATGTTTCTCTCCCCTGACTAGCCTCTAACATCTAACAATCTGGCATTCTTAGTATTTTTCCACGATATTCCTAAATACAATTTACTATTTTGTCGAATCATAGTAAAATGTGGAGTGATGTTATATTGAAAGTTTTACCGGCAAACCAAACCGGATGCTATAATAAAAGGGGTAATATTAATGACCAAAAAGGATGCTGCTCCATCAAGGGCAGTCCGAAGAAAGAAACGGAAACTCAGGAAGCGAGCATTTTTTGTCCTCATTCCATTACTTGCAATTTTTGTTGTCGCTGGATATGCCGGCTACTTGTACTTTAAGGCTGATACCGTTTTTTCCGATTCTTATGTAGAAGAAGAAGAAAGGGAAAAGTCTCCATTACGGGACGCGGAGGTCAACCCTAGTATCGATAATGTATCCGTTCTAATCATGGGGGTAGACGCAAACGAGCACCGGGATAATTCCAGTAATGCACGGACAGATGCCTTGATGCTTGCCACTTTCAATAAGGATGAGAAAAGCGTTAACCTGTTGAGCATTCCACGAGACTCACTCGTGTACATCCCGGAAGTTGGTTACGAAAGTAAAATAAACCATGCCCACGCCTATGGTGGACCTACAGCAACCATTGAAACAGTCGAGAATTTGCTAGATATTCCCGTCGACTATTATGTAAAAGTTAACTTCCACGCTTTCGTCGATGTCGTGGATGCATTGAATGGTATTAACGTCGATGTACCCTACGAATTTAAGGAATCCAATTCCATGGATAAACGAGATGCAATCCATTTATATGAAGGCAACCAGAAAGTCAACGGAGAAGAAGCACTTGCTCTTGCCCGGACACGAAAGCTGGATAACGATATTGAACGAGGCAAGCGCCAGCAGGAAATCATGAGCGCCGTCATCAAAAAAGCGACATCCGTCAATTCCCTTCTTAACTACGATAACGTATTGGAAGCCGTCGGTGACAACATGACAACCAACATGACGTTCAGTGATATGAAGACATTCATCTCCTACGGTTCAAAAGGAACGAACCTGGACATCAACACCCATACACTGCAAGGGTACGATCACCAGCCAGGCAGCACCTATTACTGGGCGCTTGATCAGCAGGCATTGACAGAAACAAAAGCTATGCTGCAGCAACACCTGGAAATCAGCAATCCAGTAGTTGAGAATGGTACTTCGAATGAATACGCTGAACCAGCTGCAGAAGATACAACAGAATCAGAAAACTATTAAAATACAAAGCTTCCAACCGCATGCAGGTTGGAAGCTTTTTTATGATTTTCTTTCTCCCTCCTCTCTTGTTTTATACAGAAGCTTATTTGCAAACCACCCTTTATTTTGATTAAATAAACATATTACAAAATAATCTGTCGATTTATGTCACAGGCACTTGAAAGTCTTAGATGCGTGTGTCAGACAAGGAAGGGACTCATTTTATGATTTGGTACATTTCCTATACAGTCATTTATTTTATCTTAATGTTTGCCATGGGGATTTATTATTTCTTTAAAATTAAAACGTATGACGATTACCTGATTGGAAGCTGGAACACCGGTTTCTGGCCAATCGTCGGTACTATTATCAGTACCTGGTGTGGTGCAGCCGTGTTTATAGGCTGGATGGGAATGGGGTTTACCGTCGGCTTATCGGGATTCTTTAAATTCGCACTCCCTGGCATCTTATTCAGTTTGTTATTAATCATTGTCTTTGCATCCCCTCTACGGAGGCAGCAGCTCTACACCATTGCCGACCTGTTCGGGGAAAGGTTTGGCGGAAGAGCCGGGATCATCCCCTCCCTTCTATCAGCTATCATCTATTCCGTCCCTACGTTAGCCCTTCAGATTGTCGGGTTAGCCTCGATTTTCAATATTACGCTAGGACTGGAAACAAATTCCGCAATCATCCTTTCTTTCCTCCTTATGCTTGGTTTCACTATCCTGGGAGGATTGCCAGCAACAATCATCACGGATGCGCTGCAATCCATCATAGTGATAATTGGTATCATCGTATTGGCTATTACCAGTCTCAATTACGCCGGAGGATTGGAAAACATTCTTGCTAATACTCCTGCTGAGTATGTCAGCCCGCTCGGTCCGGAAGGTCTCAGCGAAATACTGCTGTATGCTCTGTCTGTCGGCCCCTTCTATGTTGTATGGCAGTCGACTTGGCAGCGTATCTTCGCTTCTAAAAGTGAAGAAGTTGCTAAAAAAGCAGGAATTACCGGTTTTCTGATTGCTGGTGCTATTTCCTTTCTCCCTTTTTCTATTGGAATGATTGCGCGCCAATACGTTCCTTTGGACATGCACCCGGATTTGATATTTTCTTATGTGACAGCTGAGCTTATTCCACCAGCAATTGGCGGGATTGTCTTCCTCGGCTTGATGGCAGCTTTGATGACAGGCGCCACCTCTTTCATTCTGCAGGGCAGCTCCAATCTGACCCGGGATTTGTATCAGAGGCTATGGAATCCTGATGCAGATAACAAGCAATTGATGTTTGTAGCCAGAGGGGCTGTCGTCGCCATTTCTGTACTGGGTGTAATCGTAGCTTTTTTCGTCACCGATATCGCTACAGCATATCAGTGGGCACTCAGGCTGTCTGCCACTGTTCTCCTGTTCCCATTCCTTGCCGTAATGTTCTGGAGAGGAATTACAAAGAAAGGGATGGTATGGAGTATGGTATTGTCTGTAATCGCGACCATCGGCTGGCCGTTTATGAATATTCCAATCGATCACACGGTATTTGGATTTTCCGTATCTATCATCAGTATGGTTATTATCAGTCTGCTGACTAACCATGATAAAACCGAACAAGTACGGCCAGTTTACTGGGAAGACCTAGATTCAGCCAATAAGGATAACTAGCAAGGAGAGAAGTCTATTGAATGATATCGATCTTTTGATTAAAAATGCAGCAGTACTGACATTAGATGAAGAAAATACGCACGCTGGATCGGTTGCCGTATCCAATGGCAGGATTGTAAAAATATGGCCCGAAAAGGAGCCTGCGATCGAGGAAATTCCTGAGAAAACGGAGGTTATTGATTTAGATGGCGCCACACTGATCCCCGGCTTCATCGATACCCATAACCACCTTTTGATGTACGCCCGCTTCAGAAAGCAGGCAAACTGCAGTTCACCATTGAATCGTAATATTCCAGACGTTCTCGAACAATTGAAAGCACAAATAGACAAAACACCGGATAACGAATGGGTGCTTGGCTGGGGTTATGACAATACCTTGCTGGAGGAAAACAGGCATCCCACCCGCAAAGAACTAGACTCGGTGTCCACCGATATTCCAATATTGATCCGTCACACCTCGGTTCATTTTGGAGTCGCCAACTCAAAGGCCTTGGAGTTAGCTGGAATCGATGAAGAAACAGCCGATCCATACGGTGGTCGTCTGGGCAGAGACGAAGATGGACGACTCGATGGTATCCTATATGAGCTTCCCGCCTTGTCTCTTATCCAATCAGCTATCCCCGCCCCTTCCGTGGATGAAGTAGCAGACTTTATCGGGGAAGCAGCAGAAGATTATCTTGCAGAAGGGATTACCACCAACTCTGATGCAGGAGTCGGACTTGATATGGGAATGTCAGAATTTGAGGCTCATATCAAAGCCGTGGAGTCAGGTAAAAACCCCCTCCGAATGCGATTGATGGTTCTCCATCACCTGCTTGAAAAACAAGCAGATTTCGGGGACTTTACAGCTGAAGATCTGGACCAGCTTATTCGTAAAAGGACGCAGGGTCGAGCCAGGCTGGACAGTGCCAAGCTTTTTCAGGACGGTTCAATTCAAGGATTTACCGGGGCACTCCGCGAACCCTATCATACCGATCCGGCAACAACAGGTGAGCTGCTTCATCCTCAGGATGAATTCAATAATGAAGTCCTTGATTTGCATGAACGAGGGTTCCGGTTAGCCACTCACGGTAATGGAGACCGGGCGATTGAATCCATCATTGATGCCTATGAATATGCCCTGACACATAAGCCAAAGCATGACCACAGGCAACGGATCGAACATGTACAAACAGCAAGTGAAGAAGACTTGTCACGAATGAAAGACCTGAATATCGCCGCTTCTTTCTTCATTAATCATGTCTATTATTGGGCAGATCGCCATAAAAAATATTTCCTCGGCCCGGAAAGGACAGAACGACTGAATCCGTTAGCAGAGGCAACCCAAAAAGAACTGTTATATACACTCCATTCCGATTGTCCCATCACACCGATTTCTCCATTGTTCTCCATTTGGATTGCGGTAAATCGCCAATCCATGGAAGGTGAAACCATGGGAAAGGAACAATGTATCAGCCCCCTAAAAGCCCTAAGGACCATGACCATTGATGGGGCAAAGTTGAATTTTGAAGAAGACGATATAGGGAGCATTGAAGTCGGCAAGCTGGCTGACTTCGCCGTTTTAGATGCAGACCCAACAAGTGTAGACCCAATGGAAATCAGAAATATCAACGTTCTCGCTACTTTTATCGGGGGCAGGAAAGTCTATGAAAAGCTATAGAAGCTCATTAAAAAAGCAGCCAATCTTTTTGAAGATTGGCTGCTTTTTATCTACTTATTATTCTTTAAAAGTTTACCAAGCATACGCAGGGGAGCAGTAACTCGCCAGGACGTGCTTTGTTCCATAGTTCGCATCCTTTTTTCCAACTGTTCGTTATTCACCTTCAGTCTCTCCATTTCCAGGTCTGAGTCCGAATGCTGCCTCTCAGGTTCTGAAACGACTGCGTCCAGTTCCTTATCCCGGATATACGTATAGTATTCTACATTCAATAATGCAGCGTGAGCGACCAACGGCGTTGTATTAGGTGCCCCGTTTGATTCAAATAGATATAAGTCGCCGCTTTTATCAATAGCGACATCAAAGCCAATTGACATCGTCGGGGTCTTTTTGAGCTGTTCAATTTTGTAAGGCAGGGTCTCCCCTAACTCATTCAGGTTACCCTCGATCTCTTTCCATTTATCATCAAAATTAGCTTTCAGGAAAGGCTTCGTATCACTGATCCCGCCGCCTTGATTGACGTTGGACATAACCTTCTGGCCGATGCCGATCCTTATATATTTTTTTGCGACCTGCCATTTTCCATTACGATTCTTTTGCACATGGATTCTGCAGTCAAATGGATCACCAGCTTTGGACCGCGAGGTAATGTATTTTTGCAGGATATAATTTTTCCCTGAAATATTCGTTTGAAAATGCTTTTCCAGTTCCTCACGGGTCAGCCGCTGCTCTTCTTTTTGATAGCCAAGGACATATTCTTCCCCTTCCCGCTTCACGATATAGATCCCTTTTCCTTGTTGTCCAAAGACAGGCTTCATCACCATCGCAGGATACTTATCGAGGAATGATTCCACATCCTCGAACGTTTTTGCTCTGGCTGTAGGGATAACTAAATGCGAAAATTCTTCGTCTTTAGCGAGCTCTCTTTGTAACTTTGCCTTATTAAGGGCATTCTTTTTATCAAATGTAAGGCGAGTATTCTTTCTTAAATACTCCATCAAATCTCTGGTTTCTTTCTTAAAACAATAGGCAGAGATATCCATTAAATCAGGGAGGTCTTTGGTTACCTTCACCCATTTATTATTGATATACATCCTGCCCTTCACAGTATGATTAGCCATATCAATATCCTTCGGCCTCATGTAGATAAGTTCAAACCCATAATAATGACACATGACAGCCGTAATTTTAGCTATGAAGGGGGGATTTTCAGCACGTCTCATATAACCAACTAACATAATTACTACCTCTTTTTCTGAAAATATTATCGTGTATTGGCTTTATTATACCACCCGATGGCAGCTTAATAACTTCTGTTATGGAATTGTTCCATGATTTTAATATTCCATTCTATGTATTTTTAAAAGAACCCTGCCTATAGGAGAATTTTCCTCGATAGTACAGGGTTCTTCTTTTTGGTTACCCGCGGATATATTTTTCAGCGGGACGGTCTTTGAATACCGGTATTTCTAAATATAACGTATAAGAATCCAGTGTTTGATACATTTCATACAGGACTTCCAATTGATTGGTCAGCCAATTAATGTCCTTGCCTGTTGCAACTTGGCCATAAAGATTAGCCGGATCGAAATATATTTTATATAACGTATTATTGGAAGTACCATACTCCTCTTGAAGGAGCTTCGCTTCATTGATTATAACTGCTTCTAAATCGCTGTCCGGGATAACATTGCCATTTTTCAACACATGGGAAACAAGGAACAATTCATTGATATTCCTTGCTTTTGCAATTTCCATAAATAGCTGTCCTTCCCCTTCCAGGATCCCTTTTCCATCGAGCAGTTTATTAAGTTCAGAAGCAACTGTAACATTTGAACGGAATAAATCAATAAAAAGAAATTTCATCTTTTCATCATTTACAAAGTTATTCGGGTTAAGCATGATCGGATGATTATCCATACCCGCTTCGCTAATCGGCTGCTTCTTGAGTACTTCCTCAAAGGTAATGTCATACCTGCTGTATGTCACTTTTTCTTTTATTTTTTGCGCGGTCGTTAACTTATCCATTGTAATTTCATCAACAATCCCACTGACAGGCAGGCCATAATCCGCCTGGAATTTCTTTACCATCCGCTCTGTTTTTTTACCGAACTTAGGCGTTAATTGTATCCTTCCATAGCCTAGAGAATTCAACTTACTCTTCAATGTGATAACTTCCTGGTGCTCTTCACCAGTTTGGTAAGAGCATGAAAGAATATCATTCATTTTAGAGAAAGTTACAAAATCGAGAGAGCCTGTTACTTTTAATTGGTAGTGTTTTTGAAAATCCATTAAACATCTTTCAAGGTGGGCTTTATCGACTATCTCTCCGAAGCCGAGACGTTCTAATGCTGACTTGAATCTACTAATCCTTTTATAGTTATTATCCGGGCGAAAAGCTGCTCTAAACACTTCCGTGATTTTTCTGTTCGTCCGGTAATCAACCATCCCTGTTGCTGCTAACTCATGATCTGCTTGAAACTTCATGACTTGTTCCTTAAAATACCCCCCGAACTTAGTAGTAATCTTACTTTTCCCATAGCCAAGCCAGTTCAGTTTCATTTTTGCTTCTACCAGATCCCTATGGGCCATCCCTTCTTTAAGCAGGTAGGAAGAATCAGGCTCAATCGTGACTTCACCAGCTGTATATCTTACAGGATTCCCAAACAAATCCCTGCTTTCCATCGCCATGTAAAACACCTCTCCCGCTCTTTTTCATCTATGAAAATCATTCGACATGATTCGTTTGTTTACGTCGTTCAGTGTAAAAGAATCCCAAAGATGAATCAATATGAGCAGGACAATTACCATCACTTACATAGATAAGGAATAATCCGCCAATAAAAAAGGCCTTCCAAACTACTGACAAGTAGTTCGGAAAGCTTTTGTTTTATCCCCGGATATATTTTTCAACAGGACGATCCCTATAGACGGGGATTTCCAGGTACAAGGTATAAGTATCCAGTGCTTGATAAAGTTGATATAAATTTTCCATTTGCTTCGTTACCCATTCCACATCTGTATCATCCTGGGCGTTTCCTTCCTGAATTTCCTCTGGGTTGCAATACATTTTATAGAGCGTATTTTGGCTGGAGTCATAGTGGCTCTTTACCTTTCTCGTCCAATCCGAAATATCATCGCCCTCCCCTAAATACGTTTCAGGGTGAATTGGGTAAAGGGCATGAGTAAGAAGAAATAATTCATTGATATTCCATCGATCAGCTGCTTCCACGATCGTCTGCCCTTTTCCTTTCAAACGATCGTCCGATTCCAAAAGCTTGTTAAGGGTTGAAATAGAGCCTGCAACATTGGAACGGAATAAGTCTACAAAATAAAACTTCTTCTTACTGTCGTTGATAAAGTTATTCGGATCCAGTCGGCTCATTACGTCATCTTGCATTGTTTCCTGCTTCTGTTTTACCGCATCCTTTAAGGAAACGTCATAATTGCTATAAGTTACCCGCTCTTTCACCTGCTGTGCCAGCTTCATTTTGCTTATGGTGATTTCATCTGCAATCCCACTGACAGGAAGGCCATAATCCTGCTGGAATTTCTTCAGCTTCTTCTCCATGAGGGAACCGAACTTGCTGGTTACTTTCAACCGTCCATAGCCTAAGGCATTCAACTTCTGCTTCAGCTTTATAATATTCTCATTCTTCTCTCCCAGTTGGTATGGGCTTAATAGCAATGTCTTCATTTTGCCGAAAGTTTCAGCATTGACATTCCCTGTAGATTCCAAATGATAATAGCTTTGAAAGTTTCTGATAGAAGCCTCAATTCGTTGCTTATCGGGGGAAGATGTTTCCAGCGCTTCACCAAATCCCAATCTTTCCAGCGTATTGGCAAGCAGTTGTAATCGATCTTCTTCGTGGTCAAGGCTATCCAATTGCAGCAGGACACTATCTATCTTTTCTTTCGTCTCTTCATCGATCTTCCCGGTTATCGGTAACTGGTAATCCGATTGGAACTTCATCACTTGCTCTTTGAAATAGGGGCCGAATTTCGGCGTGATTTTACTCTTGCCGTAACCGAGCCAATTCAATTTCAATTTGAATTCTTTGATGTCATCATGGTGCATACCTTCCGTCAGCGTATGTAAAGCAACAGGGTTATTCCTTATCTCATTATTTTCTCCAGTTTCAGAAAGCTCTTCAATTAGTGCATCACTTGCCATTATCCACTTCACATCCTCTGCTAGATTTGTCTCCCCCATTAGTGAATTCCATTTCGAGTCTAAAAGAACAATAGATGGCAGTCAATGCAACTTTTACCAATTCACCAGTAATTAAGAAGATTGATAACTAGGAACCATGTAAAAAGTCCAGCCTCTCTCGAGAGAGACTGGACGTTAGTTTTACCTGTACTGCGAAATATTGAATTTAAATAATGGATCATCCAACAGATCATACATATTCTTGATATTTGTCACCTGCTTGGTTGCCCAGGCAATATCGGTAGCATATTGCGGGTATCCTGGATTGACAGGATTCCAGCGCATTTTGTAGAGCGTATTCTGGTTGTATCTATTATGCACATAACGCTCACCGATGAATTTTGCACCGCCGACAATTGCCTTTTCAGGAGAGAACCAGCCTTCCTGATAAGCTTTGACTGCTCCTGCGCGGTGGGCATCTCCATCGATGGCACCGATACCGAACATGTTGAATACAGTTTGAATGTCAGTCAGTTGATCACGGTTGTTACTGGTGACCAATATCTCTTTTCCATTACTGTCCTTCCCTACTTCAATACCGGTAGCGAGACTGGAAGTGCCATGTCCCGTTTCCAGCAAGGCATGGGAAATCAGATAAATTTCGTTGACACGGTGTTCTGCTGCTGCATCAATGAATGCCTGTGCTTTCCCTTCCAATACGCCTTTGCCATCCAGTACGTTATTTAACTCCTCCGCACTGACATCAACGCTGGAAGAAAGCTCCAGGTGTTGGAAAATGTCATTGTTATCTGGATTCAAGTACTTTTCTACATCTTCTTCCGTTGGGTTTCTCCATGTCTTATAACTTATTTCATACCAGTTTCCTTCCTGGCCATAGATAGTTACCTGGGACCCACCCGAAAGCTGACCAAAGACATGATAACCTGTGCCAGCACCAGAACGCACATTCACTTTTGCAGTAGTTTCCCCGGTAATCACATCCGGATCTACTAGAGAGGAGTGAGCATATAATGTTTCATCATTATAGGTAAACTTATACCATTTGGTGCTGCCATCATATTGCGCTCCCTCGACAGTGCCCTGGATATTGATTGCTGTTCCTCTTCGGAGCGTGGCATAGACATTGTTGCCAAACTCTGGAGCGGTACGCACATTTACACTATCTCCTGAAATGGCACCGGATTGGGTAATATCCAAATAGCTTCCATGTACATATGCAGGATCATTGCGATATTTATCGGTCTGCTGCAATTGGTTCATTTGGATATCAAGTGCTTCATCCAGGGAATAATCAGATTCTGTGTACGTGTATACCTCTCGGGACGCAGCTGCGGCTTTCTCCAATTCAATCATCGTCTTCTCATCTGCGATGCCGCTGACAGGCAGGCGATAGTCAGCCTGGAAAGCTTTTAACTGCTCTTCCGTTGTTTCATCGAAAGCAATATCGACTTCCTGCTGGCCGTAGCCTAACTTGTTTAAAGCATCTTTGATTTTCTTGACATCTTCATGGCTGTTTCCAACCTGAAGTGGAAGTGATAGAATTTCTTCTATCTTGTTCCATGTAGGTTCATCCGCAATTCCATGGGCATTCAACCCGTAGTAGGATTGGAAGTCTGTGACTTTCTGTTTCATATAAGAACCATATAAAGTAGTGGTTTTAATGTTGCCGAAGCCTAGACGGTTGAGCTTTTCCTTCAGTTCAGGCGTGTCTTCATGACGCTGTCCTTCCTGGAAAGGACTGGACAGTACTTCATCCATTTTCGCCCATGTTGGCCCATCAACAATTCCATTCACTACAAGACCATAATACTCCTGGAACTTTTCTACTTGTTCCGTAGTATAAGAACCGAAATAAGTTGTTACGGAAATCTTGCCGAACTGCAGCTCATTAAGATTCTCTTTCAGTAGGATGGTATCTTCATGACGCTCGCCTTCCTGGAAAGGACTTGATAGAATTTCATCCATTTTTGCCCACGTAGGCTCATCAGCTATACCAGTTGTTCTCAAGCCATAGTATTCCTGGAATTCTATGACTTTTTCCTCTGTTAGAGAATCATAGAGATCGGAAGCTGGCAATTCGCCGAAACCTAACCGATTCAAGTTCTCATGAAGTACAATCGTATCTTCATGACGTGCTCCTTCCTGGAAAGGAGATGAAGCCACTTCCTTGATCTTATTCAATGTTTCGACATCCGCTTTGCCGGTAGCCTCTAATCCATAGTATTCCTGGAATTGGCTGACTCGCTTGGCTGTGAAGCTGCCATAATAATCAGTGGTTCTAATTCCTCCAAAACCAGTGTTGTTCAGTAGTTTTTTCATTTCACTGATGTTCTCATGGGAACCGCCTTCCTGGAATATCCCTGAAAACAATTCATCAAGCTTTGCTCTTGTTTTGTAATCAGCTATCCCACTAACCGGTAATCCCTGGTCTTCCTGGAAGTCTTCTACTTTTTCGGCAGTATAAGATCCGAAATAGTCTGTTACGGTAATATTGCCATAATTAAGCCAGTTCAGTTTATGTTTGAATGGGATAATGGCGTCATCTTTTCCACCTGCCTGGAATGGACTGGCTAAGATTTCGTCAATCTTATCAAAAACTTCTTCATCTACATTTCCATCTGCTTCTAACCCGTAGTATTCCTGGAATTGTTTGACCTTCTTCTCGGTATAGTTCCCAAACAATTCCGTCACCGTAATTTGTCCGAATCCAATCTCGTTCAGATTACGCTTCAGCTCAATCATTGCCGGATGGCGATCTCCCTGCTGGAAACCTTCTGACATGATGCTGTTAAGCTTGGCAAGAGTCACCTCATCGATCATTCCGTTGACAGCTAGATCATGATTCTCCTGGAACTTTCTTACTTGCTTCGCTGTATAAGCACCATACAAGGTAGTTACCGTAATAGGGCCATAACCTAAGCGGTTCAGGTCATTTTTCAAATCGACCATATCCTCATGGTGGTTGCCTTCCTGATACGGAGTAGCAAGAACTTCATCGATCTTAGCCCAAGTGACTTCATCTGCAATACCTGTGTCTCTTAAACCATAATACTCCTGGAATTGCTTCAGCTTTTTCTCTGTATAGGAGCCAAATAATCTGGTCACCGTAATGTCCCCAAACCCTAATCGATTCAGGTCACGTTTCAAGGCAACCGTATCATCATGGCGTTCCCCTTTCTGGAAAGGGCTATTGTAGATCTCATCCAGTTTGTTAAGAGTCGTCACGTTGGCTTTACCGGTAGCATTCAGACCATAATACTCCTGGAATTGTGAGACCCGTTTGGCTGTGAAGCTGCCATAATAATCAGAGACGATGATACCCCCGAAACCGATATGGTTCAGTTTTTCCTTCATCTCAGAAATAGTGCTGTGTTTGTGGCCCTGCTCGTATCCAACTTCATAGATCTGTTTAATTCTTGTCCTTGTCAGATTGTCAGCAATGCCGTTCGGTTCCATACCGTAAAAATCCTGGAACTGCTTCACCCGTTTTTCTGTAAAGCCGCCATAATAATCACTGATGATGATGCCGCCGAAACCAATGGCATTCAACCGTTCTTTCATGGTACTGGTTTCCGCATGTCTTTCACCAACCTGGAAAGGACTGTTATAGACTTCATCCAGCTTATCCAGGGTTGCCTGATCTGCTACACCTGTAACCGGAAGCCTGTAGTTCGCCTGGAAATCTTCCACGCGTTTGGCTGTATAAGAACCATAGTAATTGGTTACGCGGATTCCACTAAAGCCAATCGCGTTAAGCTTTTCTTTCATTTCAGCGATGTCTTCATGGCTGTCGCCTTCCTGGAAAGAGTGGCTGCTTTGGACAGAAAATGATTGCATTCCCATTTCTTCCGAAGCTTCTTCTTCCTCTGCTTCTTTCTCGGAATCTTCCTGTAGTTCTTCTTCAGCATCCTGATCGGTTTCCTCTTCTAGATCAGTTTCAGCGTCATCAGAGGATTCTTTAGCTTCACTTCCGTCTGTGGACTCCTCGGTTTCAGACTCAGGTGCCGTTGTTTCCTCTTCCTCGGCGTCTGCTTCGTCTCCGGTAGTTTCTGTATCTGTTTCTTCTGTAGCTGCATCATCTGTTGCTTCTGTGTCTTCTTCATTAGTCTTCTCTGAAGCTGCGTCATCTTCTGTTGAATTTGTTTCCTCTTGTGAGTCTTCTGTTTCTCCTTCAGTATCTTCTGTTGCACTCTCACTTTCTTCAGCGTCATCAGCTTCTGTATCCTGCTCTTGATCAGTGGATTCAGTTGAATATGTATCCTGGTTGTCCACATCTTCCTCTGCTTCCTTCTGACCATTTGCTGGATCAGTTGCTGCCTCTGCTGTGTGTTGACTAAAGTTGATAACAGAAAATAGTAGGGCGATTGATAGAATGATAGAATTTCTCAGTATCACTTTAGTTTCACCTCCCTGCTAGAATTTACATACTAGTCCATTATTAGCCAAAAGACCCAAATTTTCAACATGATTTTAGTAGGATTAGAAAAATATGTTGAAATCAGGCTTTATTTGTCGAATAAAAAAAGAGACGGGACTTTTGGCCCTCGTCTCTTAATGGTAGATTCGCTATTATTTTCTTCCAATTCCAAAAGAATGAGCAATCGCTTCTGCTGTGATTTCTCCTAAATAGGTACGGTAATTGGAGTCCTTCAGCATCTCGTTTTCCCTCAAATTATCAATGAACATATATTCTAATAGAATCGAAGGCATATCGGTATTTCTCAGTACATTGTAGTCTGCCTGTTTCATGCCGCGGTCGCCTACATCGATCCGGTCAATCAAATAGTTGTGGATGTCCTCCTGGCGTTTCTCTGTTTCTTTCGATACGTTTCCATCATGGATATACGTTTCGAACCCGCTTCCTTTACCAAGCCATGCGTTCGTATGATAACTGACAAAATAATCAGCGCCCCAGCTATTGGCCATTTCCGAACGCTCTTCCAGCGGGATGAATGTATCATCTTCCCGGGAGAACTTGATATTAAATCCTTTGTAGCTCCTGTTCAAAGAATTTGCTGTACGTAAAGCGATATCGAGTACCACATCTTTTTCATCTAACCCGTATCCTTGCCCGCCTGGATCATGATCGCCATGACCAGGGTCAAGGAAGATTTTGACCACGTTGCTCGCGATTGTTTCTCGTGTGAGCGGGTCTACAATTCCACTTACAGGCAGATTATAATCACGTTGGAACTCTTTGACACGCTTTTCGGTGAAGGAGCCAAAATAATCAGAGACGATTATTCCCCCATAACCAAGCGCATTCAGGTTTTCCTTTACTTCGCTCAAAGCGCTGTGACGTTTTCCGACTTGCAAAGGACTATGATAAAGCTCATCAATTTTTGCCTGCGTATATTCCTCGATGATGCCATTAACCTTCAGGCCGTAAAATTCCTGGAACTCCTTGACACGTTTTTCTGTAAATGAACCAAAGTAGTCTGTCACAGTAATGCCACTGAACCCAAGTTTATTCAGCTTTTCCTTTAACCCGCTTAGGTCTTCGTGCCGCTTTCCTTGCTGAAAAGGAGAATGATATACTTCATCCAGCTTATCGAGTGTTATTTGGTTCGCTTCTCCTGTTTCAGGAAGTCCGTAATAATCCTGGAACTGACCGACACGCTTTGCTGTAAACGCACCATAATAGTCGGTGACAGTAATGCCGGCGAAACCGATGGCATTCAATTTTTCTTTCATGTCACTGATTCTGCTGTCTCTGTCCCCTTGCTGGAAGCTGGTTTCAGCAAGCAGTTCATCCAGCTTCGCTTGCGTGACATTATCAATAATGCCATTGTCTATCAGACCTAAGGTACGCTGCAATTCTTTCACACGTTTTTCGGTGAACTCTCCAAAATAGTCCGTAACACGAATTCCGCCAAACCCTGCTTCATTCAGTTTTTCCTTCCATTCACTGGTTTCGTTATGTCTTTCCCCCAGCTGGAATGGACTGTTATAAACATCATCAATCTGTTCTAACGTTTCTGCATCCGCATCGCCGCTCTCATTCAGTCCATAGTAATTTTGGAATTGTGTCACCTTTTTAGTCGTATAGCTGCCGTATAATTCTGTCACAAGGATCTTACCGAAGCCAATGCTATTCAACTTCCGCTTCATATCCTTGATCGCTTCATCTCTGTCGCCTTCCTTGAACTCTGACGGTTCGTCTGCCTGCAGCATAGTTTGCTGGTTGGCAAGCTGCTGTAATCTTTCTCGTGTTAATGCATCCGCTATCCCATTCGTCTTCATATTGAGATGGCTCTGCAACTCTTTGACACGTTTTTCCGTAAACGAACCAAAATAATCGGTGACCGTTATACCACTGAACTGCGTTTGATTGAGCTGTTCTTTCAGTTTGAGGATACGGTCGTCTTTTTTTCCGGACTGGAAGGAACTGTTAAAGACTTCGTCCAGCTTTTTCATCGTGGCATCATCGGCTGCGCCGTTTACAGGCAAGGCGTAATTTTGCTGAAATTGTTCGATACGTTGTTCCGTGAAGGAGCCGAACAACTCCGTTTCCTTGATACCGCCAAATCCGATGGCGTTCAGTTTTTCTTTAATTTCCACGATAGCTGGATGCCTGTCCCCAAGTTGATAGTGCTGGGTACTCTGGACAGAGAATGTTGTTGCTTCCTCATCGGTATTTTCCGGCTCAGCTTTTTCCTCTTCCTTTACCTCTTCATCTTGGGCAGTGGCCTCATCTGCAGCTGGATCCTCCTTTTCTTCTTTTTCATTGGAGGTATGATCAGAAACATCATCTTGTTCATATGTAGGTTGATCTTCCGCTTCATCTGTTGGGGTTTGTTCTTCTATGGTATCTTCTTCAGTTGTATCGTCATTTTCATCCGTAGATTTCTGCTCTTCTTCACTAACATTATCAGAAGAGGTTTCTATATCATCGCTGTCAGCTTCTTCCTCCGTTGTTTCTTCTGTATCTGTTCCTTCCCCTTCTTCATCAGCTTCTGTCTCGCTATCATTTGCCTGCTCATCTTCCACCGTCTCTGTATTTGCTTCTTCTGTTTTCTCCTCATCTGAAGCAAGTATAACCTGTGGACTAAAGTGGAAAATTAAGCATAATGCCGTGAACATGGTAATCACTCTAATTAATTTCACTTTAGTTTCACCTCCTTTATTCAATTGTTAAATATATCGGTATTTTCCAATATTTGTACATAAGACTAAAGTATTGTTTTAACTATTTTCTAGTGAATATGTATTAGCAATCTTCAATTTAGGGTATAAGTAACTTCATCCACACGGAGGTATAAAATTCCTCCCTTTCCCTCCCCAGAAAATAAAACAGGGGAGCGAAGGTTACTAATATACGATAAAACATAAAAGGAGATACACCAATGCAGATTTGTTATATGCGTATTTTCAAGAAACCTCCTAAATTTGCAAGACTCTTATCAAAAACAAGTAAGTATTACAATATAGAAGTCGTCTATGCCCACCCTGAAAACGTGGATATAGAACAGGAAGTCATTCACGGGCAAGTATTAATCGATAACGAGTGGGTAGAGAAAGATGTTCCTATCCCACCCTATATCGATATAAACACGTATTGTTTCCGCTACAAAGAGGAAATGGAATTTTTGAAAGAGAGAAGTCATTTATCAACCAATGGCATGTATGGCGGTAAAGAAAAAGTATATCGATTGTTAGAAGAAGATGGAGAATTCGCCGACTTGCTTATACCATCACGGCGTGCAGGAAGTTTTGAGGATTTTGCGACCTTTATCCATGAACATCATTCAATCATCCTTAAACCTAGAAACGGCCATAAAGGCCAGGGAATCTATCTTATCGAGAAAGACAGCCAGGACTATATCCTGTATCATGGCAATGAAGAAAAGACCATGTCTGTGGGGGAATTAAAAACATTCATTGAGGAAATGGATGATAAATATTTATGGCAAAAGTACATCACGTCTACCACTCCTAAAGGGGAACCCTTTGATACAAGATTACGATTAGAAAAAAATGGCAAGGGAGGTTGGCAAGTTACCAACTACCTCGTCCGGATCGGCGCCCATCAAAAGGTTGTTGCCAATGTTGCACAGGGCGGCTGTGTCAGTAAGCTGAGCCCTTACCTTAAAGCAAACTTCGATAATTGGGAAGAAGTCAGCGAGAAGATTAAAACAATAGGCAAGGAGCTGCCTTATAAAATCGAAGAGCTATCCAACAAGAGAAATATTGCGATGGGGATTGATTTGGGTATCGAACAAACAGGGGAAATTTATTTGTTTGAAATCAACTCATCTCCGGGAACCGAGTTCGGAGAAAGCGAACTGGCAGACATCAAGCCCGATTATTACAACTATATATTGAAACAACTGCAAGGATAAGAAAAGGGGCTGTCCATAAGTCTATTACAGACATATAGGGCAGCCCCTTACATGTGTTTATGAAAGAAATGTTCGTTACTTCTTCATCCCTTTTCTAATAGAACGCAGTGGTTTTGTCAGTTTCCAGGAGAAGCTGTTTTCTAAATACGCATTGGCATTTTCGTATTTTGCTTTTTCTTTCTTAAGCTTTTCTACTTGAGACTTTAGCTTCTTCACATCATTTCGCAGAGTCTTGTTTTTTGATTCAAGGCTGCTTATGATGGAGGCCTGGTTCTTTTTGTTCAAATTCCCATTCAGGACCTTTGTTTCTAATACATGCTTATAGTATCCAGCTCGTAAATAGGCGGACTCTGCTTTCAGTTTTCTTGCAGCTGGTGCTGAGTTTGCTTCAAACAAGTAAAGATCACCTTTTTTATCAATCCCTACGTCGAATCCCAGGGTCAACAGCTCCTGCTGACGGATTTCTTCTAGCTTATAAGGAAGCGTCATGGCCAGCTCGGTCAATTTGGCATCAATTTCTTCCCATTGATCAGGGAAGTTAGCCTTAAGGAAAGGAACAGGATCTGCTACTCCCCCTCCTTGTCTTACATTCGATATGACTTTCTGAGCAATGCCGATCCTTATATAATTACGGGCTATTTCCCATTTTCCTTCACCGTTTTTTTCTACATGTACACGACAATCAAACGGGTCATCCTGCAATGTTCTGGAAGAGATATATTTTTGAACGACATATTCTCTATCTTTAATTGATTCCTCGTAAAACCGCTCAAAATCCGATTCATACAAGACTTCTTCTTCGGTATTATGTCCTATATGGTACTTATCGCCATCCTTACGCAGGAAATAAATACCCTCTCCACCTCTGCCATATTCCGGCTTCATTACAATGGAGGAATGTTCTTTGATAATATCTTTCAATTCCCTCAAATCTTCTGGCATATAAGTGGGAATCGGCAAGTGGCTGAAGTTAGGATCGTCCTTCAATGCACTTTCCAGTTTCGCTTTCGACACACGATCCAGCCCATTATCCGATAAGATGCTGCGATCACGCAGGTAGCTTGTCACCTCTTCAAATTTAAACACAAATGGAGAAATATCGATGAAAGCAGGAATATCTGTATCTACTCGTACCCACTCCCCATCTACAAGTTTCTTCCCTTTGATTTTGTTTTTTTCCATATCGACATCTCTTGGGCGGAAATAGATCAGTTCCATTCCATAATGGTCACAGACCATAGCAACCATTTTTGCAATAAAAGGGGGCTGGATAAAGTTCCTTAGAAAACCGACTTGGATGTTGCTGTCACTCTTAACAGCAACGGGACCTTTCTTTTGGCCTTGTTGCGGTTTTGCTGTCTTTTTGATTATGAAGCCTTCCTTCACTAATTTCGGATAGGCTTCCTCTTTGATCCCTTCAACTTCTGCTTTTGATGGTCCTTCGTTTAATCGGTTTTTGAATTCTTCCAGCTCTTTGTCTGTGCCGGATGCTATCACTAGCACTCTGCCACTCTTTAAATTTTTTACATAGCCGTCGATATTAAGGTTCAACGCTTGCTCTTTCACCCATTTACGGTAACCTACTTTTTGTACTTTTCCACTAACATAAAATTTTTTCGCACTTTTTTTACTCATGGCTCAGTTGCCACCTCGATTCATTTTTACAACGCCAGGATTGATAACCCCGTGTAACCAAGGGTACACGGGGTTATATTACCCTACTAAGCGTCCTTTTTTACCAATGACTTTACTTTCCTCAATGGTTCTGTAGCTTTCCAGGATGTGCTGTTAAGGATATGCTGGTTGTCTTTTTCAATCCTGTTCTTCTGTTTCGTCAGATATTTCAAATCTTTATCCATCTTCCGTAAGGCGTGCTGTACGGATTTCAAGTTGTTAGTATTGTATCGTTCAGCAATTTCAAAGCCGACCGTAACGGGCTCCTCATGATTTTCTTCCACTACTTTATTGACCTTGGAGTTTTGTGGATATTGTGTAATCAGTTCTTTGAATTCAGCAATTGCTGACCTGTCTGTACCGGCAACTACGATTTCGATTTCATCAAACACCATATTTTTTACATAGCCATGGAGATTACGATCCATTGCGTGCTTCTTTAACCAGCGGTGGTAGCTTTGCCGTTGAACCGTGCCGTATACCGTGAACTTCCTGGCATATAATTTCCCCATCGGAGCAGGAGCCACTTCCACTTCAAGCGCCGCCCTGTTTTCTAACGGTTCCAGGATATTAATCAAATCAAAATAAACTTTGGATTTTTTAGTATCTATCCCTTTTGTTTCTGGAAAATAGTAATCAATAAGTGCTGCAGGAATGTCACGCGCTTTACCTTTCAACGGGAACAGCGCACCGCCAATTTGAGCAGTCGGGTTCAATTCGATGACGACACCCGCTACGTCCATCGAGCGGTTTTCATTTGCAATGATATCGACCCCGCCATGATCCAGGCCAGGTACAGCTTTAAGTGCATCAATTGCAATTTGCTTCATTTCCTTAGACATCGTCTCGGTGACATCGATCGGATCGCCGCCAGAAGAAACGTTTGTCTTCTGTCTCAGATAAATTTGTTCCCCTTTTTTCGGCACACTGTCCAGTGAGTAACCGGCTGATTGAATGAACTCAAGGATTTCCGTATCCATATGGATCAGACAGCTGTTCAAACGGGCATTCTTCTTCCGCTCCCTGTTTTTCAATTCGATCAGTTCTTCGATGGAATGTTCCCCATCACCAGTAATGTTAGCAGGCTTACGATTATAAGCAGCAATCACTTCGTCTCCCACGACATAGACCCGATATTCTTCTCCTTCGACATGCTGCTCCACAATAACCTCATCATACCCTAGTTCATGGCGTACATATTGCATCGCCTTCAAAAATTCTTCGTCATTATTGATATTGGTTACAACACCGTTTCCAAGGCTGGCATTGGTCGGCTTTAATACAAGGGGATAATCAATCGTTTTACTATAGGCGATGATTTCTTCATCCGTTGCCTCTGGATCAAAGCCTTTACCTTTAGGAACAGGCACGCCAGCTTTATCAAGGACGACCTTGGTATCATCTTTCTCCGACGCTACTTCTACTGCATCATTCGCTACGATATCTCCTCGTGTCCGGAAGAAGTAATGGGTCTTCTCATCGGAACTGAGGGAAAATAACCTTCCCGGCGGATTGACACCGAAGACAATCATATCTTTGAAGTGTTCCGAGTCTTTGGTGTACCATTTCAGCTTCAGGCCTCTTCGCCATCCTTCCAAGGCTACTGCAAAAGCATCCAACCTCGTTTTTCTCGCATTTTTGACAATATCATTGGTAAGTTGGGGAAGACTGATTCCCTGCTGCTCACTCATTTTCTATTCCTCCTACACCGTACCTTACAGATGGTTGCTGTTATGATTTGATCTTCTTGACGACTGCTCCTGCCATACGAATCGGTTTTGTCGCTTTCCAGGAAAGACTCTTATGGAATTTCCTCCGCTGGAGTTCTGCTTTTTTCATGGCGTGTTCTGTCACTTCAAGCTCCTGCCTGAAAACTTTTAATTCCTCAATTTGTGTTTTCAAGTCTGCTTTAATTTCAAAACCGACTTTGATTGGATCCTCGTATACTTCTTCTTGAATTTCAATAACCTGGGCTCTCTCTTCGTCTTCCCAGATTCCGTTTTTGAAGTCATCTACCATTTCCGGGTCTGTACCTGCCACGACAATTTCGATATCTCCATCGTCCCTATTCATAACAAATCCATGCAATTCGCGTTCAAAGGCTTGCTTCCGTAAGCCACGGTGATAGCCAATATCCTGGACATCCCCACTGACGATATACTTCTTCGCAAAAATTTCATCTTTCGGTGATGGGGTTACTGTAACTGCAACCGCATCTCTTGCTTGTAGTGGATCAAGTACATCCTGAAAATCGAAATAAGTTTTTGTCTTGTTCAGTTCCATACCTTTCGTTTCCGGAAAATAATAATCAATGATTGCGGCTGGGATATCCCTCGGTTTTCCCTTCATCGGATAAAGAAGGCCACCGATTTGTGCCGTAGGATTCAATTCAATTACATAACCGTTTCGCTTATTATCTTCATGCGTAATTAAATCAACCGCTCCATGCACAAGGCCCGGGACTGCTTTAATGGCATTGACGGCAATGGCTTTGATGTCCGGGTGCAGTTCGTCCAGTACATCGACAGGATCTCCACCAAGGGATATGTTGCTTTTATCACTCAGGAAAATCTGCTCTCCTTTTTCTGGAACCATATCTGCTGTATAACCTTTTCGCCCCATATATTCCATGACATCCTGATTCATTTCGATTGGACAGCTGACAAGCCTTGGGTTGAGACTGCGCTCTTCATTTTTGATTTCGATCAGCGCTTTGATGTCATTGACGCCATCTCCCATAACGTTAGGCGGGATTCGATTCATGGCACCTACTACTTCATCACCCACGACGTATAGTCGATATTCCGGTCCAGGGATATAGTGTTCAACTATGACATCCTGGTAATCGAGCTCACCGCGCAGGTACTCCAAAGAATAGCGAAGCTCTCCTTCGCTGGTTATATTGGACATGACTCCACGACCGAAACTGCCGTCTGTCGGCTTTAAGACAACCGGGTATCCAATGTGGCTTGCGAACTCAATAATTTTTTCGTTATCCACGTCTTCAGTAAACTGCTTTCCTTCCGGTACAGGCACGCCTTGCTCTTTCAATACCTGTTTTGTCTGTTCTTTATCTCTTCCGATATCCACTGCTTCGTTGGAAACCAGGTCCCCTCGAGTCCGGAAGAAGTAATGCGTTTTCTCACCGGAGCTTAAGGAAAATAGTTGTCCTGGTCTGTCGACAAACCATGTGCGCATTTCCTTGAACTTCTCTGAATCTTTCACATGCCATCTTAATTTAAGCCCTCTCCGCCAGCCTTCCAGTGATACGGCATAAGCATCCAGCAGGTTACCGTGAGCAGCTGCTACGATTTGACCGGATAGGTGCGGCAGCCATTCTGTGTTGTTCTCGTCCATCAGATTTCCTCCTAAAACTCTATACATTCTTTAAGGGGTCAAATTTTCCTTCAACTTTTCATATTCACTGAACTTTTTACCGGCAAGCAGGTCTTCCGTCAGACGGGATTCCGCTTCCAGGAACAAATCTCCCAGCCGCCTGTCCGTTTGTTCGTCGAATTCATCATAGTTGCCAGGTTTCGGTGTGAATTCTCCGAATACCAGCCCTTTTTCCGATTTAAGAAAATCGATTCGGATGAAAGGCGCTGGAATCTCTGTGCTGATATCCGCAGCAAGTTCTATTTCCGCTGCTGTTACGCCTTTCCCTTGATAAGGGTCATCCTCATATTTGCCTGTCTTCACTCGCTCGCCATCTGCTGTCCACCAGCAGTATTTCACCTCAGGATAACGGGTGATTTCCAGGATAAGTCCCACCTTGCCATAAAAGCAATAGAACTTGATGTCACTGGCGGGAATCTTTTTCTCTTTATTTTCTAAAATAAGTTCTTCCAGATACCAGCTGTCTTCCTCCACCCAGCCGGATTGGAGGTCTTGATCCATTGCGTCTTTCAATTTGTCCCAGCTTTCGAGTTTTTTCGATCGCTTGACATCTATTATATCATCAAATGTATGGACCAGATAAACGCCGCGAGACCCGGCCCCATTGGCTGGTTTGATTACGAATCCAGTTTCTTCAGGGACATCTTCCGCTCGATAAGTCTCTTCGGTCGCCCATGGTATACGTACATTCATTTGCTTCATAAATTTATAAGCTGTCTGCTTATTGTCCAGCAGCATCTCGGGGAGTGACCCAGTCAGCTGGAGTTTTCTCATTCGCATGTTGAGACTCGCCCGGTAAGAAGCGGCGGGCGCAAGTGAAATGGGTTGATTGTTAAGCCCTTCCCGAATTAGAAACTCAGGTATGTCTTCGATACTAAACCCTTCGAGCACCTCTCGATAGGCCAATTTCCGGTATTCCTGTTTCTCATTCATCCACGTTCTTGCGGCATACCGCAACGCTTCATTATAGTTTGTCTCATGCCGGTGCTTTTGTTGCACCATTTTTGTAATGTAGTCGAGGAGTTTTCCGTCCTGCTTCTGCTCTTTGGCCACTTTCAGTATTTGATGGCTTTTCATCTGACGATCATCGAGCATAGCTTCGGCTAACTGTTCTTTTATTATTTCTAATTCTTCTCTGAGTTCTTGATTTGTTTCCTGCTCTATATGAATCTGCTGCTTGTCTGCTTCATTTGTTCTCCCAGTCACTCTGCTGACTAAAGTTTGTGCTTTACGCAGAGGAGCAGTATACTTCCAGGCCTTACTTTGCTGCAATTGTTTGGTTTCTTTTTGGTTTTGCTTAAGCTCTTGTTCCTTTTTGGCAACCTCTGCTTCAACTTGAATCATATGTTTAAGGTATGCCTGTTCATCATCTTGAGGGGATACTTGCTGTTTCTCTTGTTCATGATTGTCCGTCATCGGTTTTCACATCTCCCCTCGGTTGTTTTATAAGCCAGTCATCAAGAAAAGCTTCATAGTTGCTGCCATTAGAGCTATACCAGTCCTGGCTCGCTAATTTAATATATTTCAATTCCCTATTTTCCCCATCGGTTAACAGACTTCTCACCTGTTCGTTCCTTGGATGCCATCTTGCCTGCTTATCTGCATAATCCAACAAATTTCGCGAACTGCGCCTTAGTGAATAACCATGCTGGCCTCCTGGTGTCGTATCCATGACGACTCTTACCATATTGGCCACGATTCTTGGCAGCTGTTCTTGTTTTTCTTCCAGCACCTGTGGGTGTTTGATGATCAGCAGATTACAATTGACTTGCTGGTCACTGTCGACCAACTCTACGACTTCCTTATCAATCAATTTCTGGATAGCAGGATTTATTATTGTTGGTGGCTTGCGAAAATCATAGGTTGCCAAGGAAACAAGTCCTGTCTTTAAGCCTCTTGCCTGGTTGATGTGGATTTCTTCGATTGTATCTTCAAGCTCTTTATCAGGCAGCCGGAAATCTGTGGCGAATACTACATCTGCATTTACTTGCTCTTCAGGTAATAGGGAAGATTGTTGTTTTTCCTTGCCTTCTTCTAAGATTGCCAAAGCCTTATGCAGCTCTGGATAATCCCAAACCGCAAGAGCTTTCTGCAAAACTTGTTTCGCTTTTTGTTTATGGTTAAGCAGGTGCAGACTTTCTGCTGTAGTAATAGCAGCCTGTCTGAGCAAGTCTGGATCACTTTTTCCCTTGACGGCTGCAGGCAGGTAAGACAATGCTCGCTTTGCACCTGAATCCGTCTTTTTACTGGCATACCAGCGTGACAGTTCCAAAGCAGCCAGCCGCTTCATGTGCTGGTCGCCTGATGTTGTATATATTTCTTTAAGATCTGCCAGAACGCGTTCAGTAAAACCTAATTCATATAAATAGTAACAATAGGTTTCCATCCGTTTTGTACCGGATTGGCGTCGTATTCCTTTTTGGAAAAATGCGCGAATTTTCTTTTTGCCTCGAAGCACACGGATGACATCTATTATAAGAACTTTCATTTGTTTCGCCTTGTGAAGCAGGCTGAAAATCTTACTGTTTTTCATGGCATAATAGCTGGCTTTTAGTCGTTTCAGCTTTTCTTCACTGGCTGCCAATTCCTTATCTTTCTCGGCTAGTTGACGTTTAAGCTGCTCATATTCTTCCGCATAGTTATGGGTCTTTGCTTCAGCCATTGCTGTTCCGCCTTTGGGTAAAAAGCTCCCTGGCCGGTTGAACCTCTCCGAGCAGCCCCTTTACCTCCTCGGATAGCACACTGTTTTCACTTGCATACCAGTGCGCACTTTCACCAAAATACAAGTTGAGATGTAGCTTGGCCTGCTTTAATTTTTCTTCGCCTGCTTCTGTCACATGATGATCTGCCACAGCTACTCTTATATCTTTTGCATCTATTTCCGGAATATATTTCTGCTTATCTTCCAGGACACTGGAATCTAAAACATACATTTCACTGGTTATGATTTTCTCGCCATAAACAAGCATGTGGACTTTATCACCATCTATCAGGTCTCTTACACCGGGGGCGATGGACTTTGTGATGCTGAGGTCATACCCATACATCTGTACCAGTCCGACACGTTCATCAGTGCGTGCAACCAATTCTTTTATAAGCTTCAGTTTCGTTTCTGGCATGACACGGAAATCAGCTGCCAGGACTTTCTCGAAATGACGTTTCCCGTCCGGTTTCTCCTCACGTTCCGGCCACATCGGTTCTGGTACCGGGAATGGGCGTGTCGTCTGCGGGTACGGATAATATAAATTGTCCGCCTGTCGATGATAGTGTTCCAGACTTTCGACATACTCTTTTCTTACGCCCATGAAAAACCCATTATAGCCAAAAGCAGAACTTCCAGTAAGAGAGGAAACAGACTGCCTTGGCAAGGATAATGGGCCAGTTTCAAGATCGACGTACTTGTCTTTCCCGAAAGTTTTTAACAATCTCCGCTTAAATTCGCCATCTGCTGCAAATCTCACACTATCCCAATAGCCTACTTTCTCCATAACTGGTTCACGCCGGAACATGATGGATGACATATTCGGGAAAATGTATTTACCAGGAGTCCCACGGCGATATAGCTTCAAATCTTCTGTCAGCCGGGCGTGACCAGACGTGTTAGCGATTATGTCGGGATTCTCAAGCAAGTGGCTGACCTGCTTCTCAAGCTTCTGTTCATGAGACCAGTCATCCGAATCATTAATTGTGACAAAATCCCCCTTAGCAGTCTGGAGAGCGATATTACGTGCTATATAAGGTCCACTGTTCTGAGGAGTAGAAAGCAGTTTTACCCGCTCGTCTTTAGCGACGTATTCTTCGACAACTTTACGGGTTTCATCCGGGCTATGGTCCTCAACAACAAGCAACTCTAGATTCTGCCACGTTTGCGACAGGATTGATTCAATGGCTGTATGAATTCCATCCTCCGCTTTGAAAGCTGGAAGAATGACGGAAATCAACGGACCATCGGTAATTTTCTTACCACTAGAGATCGTTGTAAGGTCGTCATACTCCGGTTTCTGTTTAGAAGCAAACGAAATAGGCTGCAGCTGATAGGCTTCCATCGCCTTGTTCATCCACTTCAGCCTATCTTCAATGTTATCTTCTAAATTTGCCATTGCTAAATAAAGGTCAGGGTGCTTCTGCTTTGCCAGCATTTCTTTAATCGTTTTTTTGCCTTCATCCTGTTTTCCCAATATGTCATAGCATTCTGCCTTAATAATCGCAACCCTTCTAAGATGATCATGGCTGGTTTCCATACGGGCTGCTGCAGGAAGGTATTCCAACGCTTTTTCTGCTCCTTCTTCGGAGTACTTATTCGCATTCCATAGCACTAATTCCCAAGCCACAAGCCGTTTGATATCGTCACCTTTAACTTCCCCGAAGAACTGTTCTAATTCTTTCAAAGCACGTTCGGTGAAACCCAGGTTATACAGGTGGTGCTTCAATTGCCGTAGTTTCTTTCTTTGGAGGAACTTCTTGCCATGAAGAATTTCTTTCAGCCTCTGCTTTAGTTCCTGTGAAAGAAGGTCACCTAATTTTTTTCGTTGTTTTTCATTCAACACTGTATACAACAGCCAGTCCATTGGCCCGGCTGCCACTTTTTTCAGAAGACGTAACATATCGAGTCACCACCTGATCCCTGTTTATGATTTTTGATCTGCTTCTGTAGTGTTCGTCGTTTTATTTTTCGACTGATCGTTGGTTTTATTGACCGTTTTCGTCGTATCATTTGCCTGTTTCGATGTTTTCGTGACGCTTTTTCCATTCTTAGCATTAGCATTATTACCTTTGACGCTTCTTTTCTTTTTACGGACCTTCTTTTGAACGCCTTGGGATTCCCGGTATTTAGCTACCGCCTCTTCGGCACTGCCATCGAATTTTACCTCACCTTTTTCCATCCAGATTCCTCTTGTACAAATTTGTTCAATAAATGTCAGACTGTGAGAGACAATGATAACGGCCTTAGCACGCTCCATCATTTCCTGGATGCGTTCACTCGCTTTCTGTTTGAATGCCATATCACCTGTCGACAATGCTTCATCAATAATAAAAATATCCGGTTTTAAAATCGCTGCGATGCTGAAGCCGAGCCGGGCTTTCATACCACTCGACAGGTCTTTCACCGGTTTGTGGATTTTCTTACCTAACCCTGAAAATTCCACGATTTCATCATATTTCTCATCGACACGTTTTTTTGGTATACCTAGCAGCATCGCATTCAAATAGATATTATCAGCACCGCTTAAATGCGCGTTGAATCCTGTCCCATAACCTAGTAATGCCGAAGTTTCTCCGTGCAGTTCAATTGAACCTTCATCCGGTGCCAGGATTTTCGTCAGCACTTTACAAAGTGTGCTTTTTCCGGCTCCATTATGACCAATGATTCCTACGACTTCCCCTTCTTTGATTTCGAAGCTGACATTTTTTAATGCCCAGAAGTCTTTATTACTTAGCTTGAACCGTACGCCGAGGTTTTCCGCTTTGATAATCGCCTGCTCCGTTACATCCGTTTCGGTCTTTTCCAGCTGCAGATTACGTTTCCTTCTTGGTGGCCGCGGCGGTACGGAAGCTTTATAATTTTCTACCACTTCAGCTGGATCACCAATCTCCCGTACTTCTCCGCCATCAATCCACATAAGGCGGTCGCAGTTGCGACGGGCATAATTAAGGCTATGGGTGACGATGATAACCATCTTCGCCTGCTGTACGAGTTCCTTCATCTTAGCAGCCGCTTTTTTACTAAATTTCGCATCACCTGTATTGAGTGCTTCATCAAGTATAAGGATTTCCGGCTGCAGGTGGGCAGCGACACTGAATCCAAGTCTTGCCTTCATCCCACTTGAATAATATTTCATCGGCTGATAGAAAAATTCGCCAAGGTCCGAGAATTCATGGATGTCATTGATATATTTCTCAATCATTTTTTTATCGATGCCGAGCATCATCCCATTCAAGTAGACGTTCTCTTCGCCGGTCAGCTCTTTATTGAAGCCCATGCCAAAAGAGAACAAGGCGGTGACCTTGCCGTCTACCTCCATTTCGCCTTTGTCTTCCTGAAGGATGCCCGCAATAATTTTACTGAGCGTCGTCTTGCCCGCGCCATTCGACCCGATGATACCCAGGATTTCCCCCTGAACACCTTCAAAGTCGATATCAGTCAACGGCCAGACCAGTTTATCTTTTTTATTGCCTCGTCCTTCTTTGAAAAAACGGAGTACCCGGGATTTGTAGTCATCCCTGTAGTTACCGCCAAAGAAAGAAACTCCTACATTTTTTGCTTTTATCACTTTTTCCTGCGTGTTGTCTTTGTTTATAGACAATTGAAAAACCCTCTTTTTATACAAAATTCTTCACTGGGAGCGTTTAGAAAAGTGCAACAACCTACAGTGCCTTGATAATTTTGTGTTCATTGTTGCTGTAGTAGCGAATCATGAAGATGATAGCTGCTACTGACAGGACAAAAATCACCAGAAGTCCTGTGAATGCGGGATTGGATTGATGCATCAGTACAGCACGATAGGACTCGACGATAATAGCGATTGGATTGAAATCCACTGCCCAGCTGTATTCCGGCGGCAGTCTTCCACCTTCCCAAATAATCGGGGAGGCATAGAAAAATATCCGAATAACGTACGATAACAAATTATCGATATCCCGAACGAACACAGTCATATAACCAAGAATCATTCCAACTCCTAGAAGGAAAACCGTCTGTACCAGTACAATCAATGGCAGATAAACGACCTGCCAGCCTGGCATGACCCCATAGATAGCAAGGAAAGCCGCTACTACTACAAGTCCGAACGCAAAGTTAAACAGCTGTGTCAGTGTAAATGACAACGGAAACAGCGACTTAGGCAAATAGACTTGATTAATAATCGAACTGTAGCGTGTTATGGATTTTGCCGAAGTATTGATGGTGGCACTTATCGCACGCCATGCCACCAGTCCGATAACAAGGAACAATGGGTAATTCTCCCCGCCCCTTCCGAGAATAACAACTACCAGGAAGTAGTAAACAAGTACGTTCAATAGCGGGTCGAGCAGCCACCAGAAATAACCGAGATAGCTGTTCCGGTGCTCTGCTTTCAGTCCGGATTTCACAAGATATATCAATAAATCCTTACGTTTAAGCATTTCCTGCAAATATGTTTTCATAACTTCTCTTGACACCGTCCAATTTCTTCACAGCCAGATGAACTCCAGCCAAAATTATTGTGAAATTCTATATTTAATAACATCCCTAATCGATAATACCGCATAATGCACAAAATACCAGATACTTCTCGGAAGACTTTGCTTCTCAACTTCCCGGAACACACGCCAGTTCTGCTTAGCCGCCTTCCACTTGTTACTGGAAATCGAATTACCGACGACACGGTATTTTGACAACACCTCCGGGATTCCGTAAGCCAGAAACCCTCTTCTCGTCAAATCAAGCCAAAGGGCGTAATCCTGTCGGGTACGGATGTTGACCATTTCGACACTGCCGGTTTTTTCTGTATCGAGCATTACTGTCAGACAGCCGATGACGCAGCGCTTCATGAGCGCGTCATAGTGCACTGTCGCCGGTGCTTCTGTAATGGCATTCGTTTCGGTGCCGTCCTCTTCCATTCTGCGGTATTTCGTGAAAGAGAAAGCGACGCCGGTTTCCTGCATGAACTTCAATTGGCGCTCCAGCTTCTCCGGGATCCATAAATCATCACTATCTAAAAATGCAAGATAACGACCGTCTGCCTCCCGGATCGCTGTGTTACGTGCTATCGCCGATCCTGAATTTTCCTCGAGAACAATCAGGCGGATACGCGGGTCTTTTTTGCGATATTCTTCTACTATCTCTACCGTCCGATCCTGTGACCGATCATCCACAATGACCATCTCCCAGTCCGTAAAAGTCTGATCGATGACGGATTGGATCGTCTCTCCGATAAAACGCTCTGCGTTATAGGCAGGCGTAATGACGGAAACTAATGGTGTCTGATTATTTTGCATTGTCATCCTAACCTTCCATCTTCGCCGGCTGTTCGCCTGACAGGCGCTGATACCAGCTGATCAGTTTCTGTTCTTGTGTCTGCCAGTTCAATTCTTCCATTACGGCCTTCTTGCCATTCTCGCCCATTTGCTTCGCTTCTTCCGGGTAGGTACGCAGATAGTCGAGAGCATTGCGGATCGCCTCGTCATTATATGGATCGACGGCAATGCCACACTCATGTTTCTCGACGAAATCCTTCCACACCGGAAAATCAGAGCAGATGACAGGGAGCCCGGCATTCATATATTCAAAGAACTTCGTCAGTTCTTTTCTCCTGTAATGCTCTGTCGGTGGAAACAGGGCGATTCCTGCCAGCCAGTTTCGGCTGAGGTAGCGATCTTCTATCACTTCTTTTTCGATGAAGCGATCAATCCCCTCAATCACCAGTTGATCTTTCTGGTCGCCTGCCACTTCATACATTTCCTTAGCTAATGGTTTCGGGCATTTACCGACAAAATGGACCGATAAAGTTTTATCAATCACTGGCAGTTTGGCATGGAATAAAGCTCCACGCACTTCTGTAACATTACCCGTATAAATCACTTTATCCACCGCTTCGCCGGCACGCGTATGATTGATGAACTTTTCATTGACCGTCGGGTAATTCAGGATGCATGTCCCTGTTGGATAAATATCTTTATAATACTTTTCCGCGAGACACAGCTCCATCTTACGCGTGAAAAGTTTTTCCATCGATTTATAAATAGCTGCTACTGCTTTTTTTACCGCAGGTTTCATATAATCCTTTTGAAGGATGCTAGTCATGTAATCTTCATGGATATCATAGATAACGACGTTATCCTTTTTCTTCAGCAGCCAGCCGATCGGAAGCAATTCAGGATCATGAAAGTGATAGACATCTGCATCCATTTTTTTAGCTTTCCGGTATACCTGCCAGGTTCCGAAAAGCATCCGTTTCAGCTTGCTATTACACTTTTTCACGGGAATATGCCGGATCGGCTTGTCTGCCAGTCCGCCGTTCTCATCCCTCTGGGCGATCAGGGTCACATTATACCCCGCTCGCTGAAGAGACTTGCATTCCTTATGAAAAATCCTTGGATCATATGGGTGGTGGACCGTAGTGAGGTGCACCACTTGTTTTGGATTCACCATGCTTCTCATCCTCTGTTGGTTCGTTTCCTATTGTTCTAGTGTTTCGATGAACATTGTTTCGTATTCTTCGGCAATTTTTCTCGCATGAAAATCATTCGTACGCTTGATGCCTTTTCTGACTATTTCAGCACGCTGATTTTCTTCTAATATAAGTAGTTCGTAAATTTTGTTTGCCATATCCCCATCGTCCCCAACTTTACACATCGCTCCGAATTCTCCATTATTAAGGACTTCTACCGCCCCAGGCCGGCAGCTGGTAGAAACAATCGGCGTGCCGGTCGCTAGTGCTTCTGCCAACACATGACCGAACCCTTCTCTTTTAGAAGAAAGAACAAAGGCATCAGCATGATGGAAATAAAGGTAAGGGTTGCGCTGGAAACCAAGGAAGTGGACTTTGTCTGCGATTCCAAGGTTTTTAGCAAGCTGCTTCAACTCTTGCTCGAGTTCTCCTTCACCAAGGATAACCAGCCTGACTGCGATGCGCTCGTTCACCTGCTTAAAAGCCCGTAATAAAGTCCGATGATCCTTATCATTGACCATTCTCCCTGCAGTAATGAGGACTTTGTCATCACCTGCAAAAATCGGCTGGTGTTCTTCTGGCAGTGTTTCTTTTTTCATCATAGATCGGATGGTATCAATATCAACAGGGTTGTAAATGACGGATATTTTGTCAGGACGTACTTTATAACGTTTAACGATATTCTCCTTTACCCCATGTGACAGGGCGATAACCCTGCTTGCACGGCGGTAAAGCAACCCATAGAGCTTCAGTTTGAAATCTGCCTTGAAGTTTCCACCGAGATAAGCCGCTTCCCGGACAACATTTTTCGCTTTCGTGCCAGATAGGATTGTAGCAAGAATTGCAATCGTATTATAATTTGGAATCGTACTGAATACGATGTCCACCTTTTCTCTGCGAATCACCTTCGCCAATGGAAAGATAGCTGAACGCAGACGCTTCGTATCAAGCTTAATAAACGTAACGTCTGAATCCAGGTAAGACTCATAGCTTCCATTATAATCCAAAGTGACAAGTATCGGGGTGAATTTTTCCCGGTCCATGTTGTTGATGATATTCAAAATCGTGCGCGCTGCACCGCCCGCACCTAGTTGATAGATAAAAAACAGAACTTTCTTCTTTTTCATTTTGGCTTCAGCCTTTCGTTACATAAAAAAGCACCATTATACTTCACGCATTATATCATAGCAAAACTGATAAATAAATTTCGGAAAGATTACAAATAGCTATCAACCGGACAGTTGAGCAGTCTGGCAGCTAGTCGCTTTCAGTACAAAAAAGCTTCCAGAGAATATTAGTTTCCCTGCAAGCTTTCCAGTTAATTGGTTACCCGTAAATTACCGGGCGGCCGATAGAGTGGTACTCGACGCCACTGTCTTTGACCTGGTCTAAATTAAAGCAATTCCTTCCGTCGAACAATAGCGCTTTGTTCATCCGTTCTTTGTAACCCGTTAACGGGAATTCTTTGATCTGCTTCCACTCTGTAAGAATGATTGCCACATCGGCACCTTGCACCGCTTCTTCGGCACTTTCAGCATAGTTCACTTGACCAGGCAGCACTTTTTTCGCGTTGGCTACAGCAACTGGATCATAGGCTACGACAGTTGCGCCTTCTTCCAGCAGTTTTTCCGTAACGGCGATAGACGGCGCTTCCCGCATATCATCCGTGTTCGGTTTGAACGATAGACCAAGAACCGCTACCTTCTTGCCTTTCAGATCATACACACGTTTCAGCAGCTTATCTACAATGATACTCCGCTGCCGTTCATTGACATCGACCACGTTTTCCAGGATAGGCATGTCATAAGCGATTTCCTTGCCAATCGAGATGATCGCCCGTGTATCTTTCGGGAAACAGGAGCCGCCAAAGCCAATCCCGGCATTCAGGAAACTTTCTCCGATCCGCTTATCCATCCCCATTCCTCTGGCGACATGATCGATATTAGCACCGATTTTTTCCGAAAGGTTCGCCATTTCGTTGATGAAGCTGATTTTCGTCGCTAGAAAGGCATTGGAAGCGTATTTGATCATTTCGGCACTTCGCAGATCCGTCTTGACAATCGGCAGGTTAAAGCCGGCATTTACTGCTTCCAATAGTTCTAATGCTTCTTCATCATCGGAACCGATCACGATCCGGTCTCCATGGAACGTATCATAAACAGCAGAACCCTGACGCAAAAATTCTGGATTAGAGGCTATTTTTATATGTACCTCATGCACTAGATTCGCTTCAATGATTTCCTTGATATACTCATTTGTACCGACGGGAACAGTGCTCTTAGTCACGATAACCGTGTCGTTCTCCAGGTGTTCAGCAATATCACGGCTCGCTGCTTCAATATAGGTCAAATCAGCGGAGCCGTCTTCTCCCTGCGGAGTTCCAACTGCCAGATAAACAAGCTGCTTGTCCTTTAATCCTTGCTGGTACTCTGTTGTGAATTCGACCTGCTCATTGTGGAGGTTTTTCTGAAGAAGCTCTTCCAGACCTTCTTCATAGATAGGGCTTTTCCCACTATTCAACTTTTCTACTTTTTCCTGATCGACGTCGATGCAGGTGACATGATGTCCAAGCTCCGCCAGGCAGACACCGGTGACCAGGCCGACATAGCCTGTGCCGATTACTGCTATTTTCATAAGTCCTTCACTCCTAGTTGTTTCTTAGGTTGTCCAGCTTCTTTTCCATATAAGCTTTGATTTCTTCATGTAGGTCTTCCCGATTTAAGGCAAAGTCGATCGTCGCCTGGACAAAACCGAGTTTTCCTCCGATGTCATATCGTTTTCCAGTAAAGTTGTACGCGAGTACCTTTTCCCGGTCATTCAATGTTTCAATCGCATCAGTCAGCTGGATTTCGCCGTCTTTCCCTGGGGGCTGTGTTTTTAAAATGCCGAAGATTTCCGGCGACAACACATAGCGGCCCATAATTGCCAGATTGGATGGCGCTTTTTCGACCGGCGGTTTTTCCACCAGTGACTCAATTTCCTGTACCGCTTCTGGATAGCCATTTTTATCGGATGGGTTGATAATGCCATATTTTGAGACATTTTCCCACGGAACATCCTGGACGCCGACCACAGAGTGACCGTACTGATCATATACATCGATCATCTGCTTCAGACATGGTTCCTCCGCCTCCACAATATCGTCCCCTAACAGAACGGCAAACGGTTCATTGCCGACAAAGCTCTCAGCAACACTGATCGCATGACCGAGCCCTTTCGGTTCTTTTTGCCGGATATAATGGATGTTCGCCAGACTGGAAATCGATTGAACCATTTCCAGCATGTCCGTCTTCCCTTTTTGTGTGAGTTTTTCTTCCAATTCATAGGAAGTATCAAAATGATCCTCAATCGCCCGCTTGCCACGGCCGGATATGATAATAATATCTTCGATGCCTGACTGGACCGCTTCTTCTACAATATACTGAATGGTCGGTTTATCGACGATTGGCAGCATTTCTTTCGGCTGTGCCTTCGTAGCAGGTAAGAAACGAGTCCCAAGCCCGGCGGCCGGGATGATTGCCTTTTTTACTCTCATGGTTACTATCCCCTTTTTCAATCACGATAGTTTATATGCTAGTAGCTATTCTATCATAAACCATACCGCAGTAATAAAACATCAACTGTCATTAAATTGTTATATACGTATAATATTAACCGCTACACAAATGTTATAGATGCATGTATGATATTATTGTTGTAATGTATACTATAAAACTCCCCATATAAAGGCAGGAATTTAAAATTATGACTCTATATTCAAAATTACAGGCAAAAGAAGAAAAAATCGCGGTGATTGGACTAGGGTACGTAGGACTTCCTTTAGCCGTTGAATTGGCGAAAAAATATGATGTCGTCGGCTTCGATGTCAACGAGGCGAAGCTTGACAAATATAAGTCTGCCATCGATGTAACAGATGAAGTCGGAAATGAAGCTTTATCACAGACAACGATGACCTTCACAAATGACGAAGATGAATTAAAAAAGTGTAAGTTCCATGTCGTAGCTGTTCCTACCCCGATCAATGTCGATAAGACACCTAACCTCAACCCTGTAATCGGCGCGAGCAGAACAGTCGGCCGCAACCTGACAGAAGGTTCTATTGTGGTCTATGAATCAACGGTTTATCCGGGAACTACTGAAGAGATATGCATTCCTATTTTAGAAGAAGAATCCGGATTGTCTTTCGGTAAAGACTTCAAAGTGGGCTATTCTCCAGAGCGAATCAACCCTGGTGATAAAGTGAATACACTTACGAAAATCACCAAGATCGTTTCCGGCTCTGATGATGAAGCACTGCAGGAAATCTCTGCGCTATATGGTTCTATTATTGAGGCTGGAGTTTTTGAGGCAGAATCAATCAAGGTTGCTGAAGCAGCTAAAGTCATCGAGAATTCCCAGCGTGATATCAATATCGCATTCATGAATGAATTATCTATGGTTTTCAACAAAATGGGAATCAGCACAAAAGCCGTACTGGAAGCAGCAGGAACAAAATGGAACTTCCTGAAGTTCACTCCTGGTCTTGTTGGCGGTCACTGTATTGGTGTTGACCCTTATTATTTCACTTATAAAGCAGAGCAGCTTGGCTATCATTCGCAGATTATCCTGTCTGGTCGTAAAATCAATGACGACATGGGCAAATATATTGCAAGTAACGTCATTAAGAAAATGATTAAGGCGAAACAGGAAGTAGATGGAGCGAAAGTAGCCGTGCTCGGCCTTACGTTCAAAGAAAATGTCGGAGACGTCCGGAATACGAAAGTAATCGATATCATTGAAGAACTGAAAGAATATGGTGTCGAGTTGCTTGTCCATGACCCGGTTGCCGATGCTGAAGAAGCGCAAAGAGAATTCGGCATCACTCTGGTTGATAAAGAAGAGCTGACCGATTTAGATGCGATCGTCTATGCTGTTCCTCATCAAGTGTTCAAGGATGAGTATACTTTTGAGAAGATTGACAGCATGTATAAGGATGACCGAAAAGTGCTTATCGATGTCAAAAGCTCCCTTGAGCGTAAAGAATGTGAAGATAAAGGCTACCATTACTGGAGCCTGTAACGAATATTCACAAAGATTAAACGCCCTGCCGGTTAGGCAGGGCGTTTTTCATGATGAATCCTTTTCTTTTTTTGCTGACTTTGATGCTGTTTTTTTGACCGTATCAATAACGGGTTTCTTTCCTCCCCTCATAACTCCGGTCATTTCAGCAAATAAGTGCAGAAGCAATAATATTAAGAACGTGAGTCCTAACGCCAGCGCAAAGGATGCATAGGAGAAAATTACTCCAAGGAACCCAAAAAAAGCACTGAAGCCATATAAAATCAACACTGTCGTACGGTGACTCAACCCAGCCGCAATTAACTGATAGTGGATATGCTGGCTGTCAGGGGACATGATATTCTGTTTATTCCGGAGTCTCCTTAAAATAGAAAACATTGTGTCAAAGATAGGGATTGCCAATACAAGAATCGGAATGATAAAACTGAAGAAAGTGATACTCTTCATTAAACCGACAACAGAAATGACAGCAACTGAATAACCAAGAAATAAGGATCCTGTATCTCCCATGTAAATTTTCGCCGGGTAAAAATTATGCGGCAGGAAACCGAGATTACTGCCGATCAATACGACACAGAACATGACAGCAGCAGCATGATTATCAATAAACGCCATCACCGTAATACTTGTCAATGCAATTGTTGTGACACCTGTGGCAAGCCCATCCAGCCCATCGATTAGATTGATCGCATTTGTCACCCCGATAATCCAGAAAAATGTCAGGATAACACCGGCAAAATAGTTCAATGGAATCTGACCGATCAAAGGAATCGTCAGGTTTTCCATTACTAATCCTGAAGAAATTAAAATGACAGCTGCAATGATTTGACCAGTAAGCTTCACTAATGGACGCAACTGATAACGGTCATCCAGTAAACCGGTGAGTGTTATAATGGCAGCTCCAATAGAAATCGGCCAAAAAAATTGGTTGGTGGGCTGAAAATATAAGAGACCTGCTACAGCACCGGCAAAGATCGCCAGGCCTCCCATCCGAGGCGTTACCGTTGTATGTATCTTTCTAAGCTCCGGATAGTCCATGACTTTCAGCTTCTGAGCCAGCTTACGCACCGGAAAGGTCAGTATGAAACTTGTCACAAAAGAAATTACCAGACCAATAAGCAAATTATTTATAGCAAGCATAGGGGGACCCCACTTTATCGTTAATGTTTAAATATCTAAGTTTGACCTCTTCCATTCTACATGATTATCCCGTAATCATAAAGCAGGATTGTAAAATGAGCCCCCTGACAAGCGACTAGGCACGATTCATCCTAATTGCTGGATCAACTGTTCAATCGCTTCCTCTGTCGTTTCGATCTCTTCCATTTCACTCTGCCTGATTATATTTTGTAACACTTCACTCAAATTTATATCTTCTTTCATTGTAACTAGCTCCTCTTCCCTTTTATTTATACATATGCATCTAAAGGCTGCTTGGTTTATACTACACATATTTACATATCGATACGACAGTAAACTTCGATTTCCGACTGTTTCATTTAAGATAGGGTATATTTATCTATTATAAAACTTGGCTTATCGCCAAGTCCTTATGGAGGAATCTATATTATCTTCTTTTACTTTATAAAAAATAAATTTCTGAAAGTATAAAAAAAGGTTTGCCCGCACAAGGACAAACCATCATGTTAGTTATTTATATTAGCAAGTCGTTCTTGACCGTGAGTGTGTGCTTTTAGCCTTCACAACAAATTCCGACGTCTTCGAGGTAACAATTGCGGTTCCCTGTGCAAGCTCAAACAATTCCTCGAAATACCTGTCACTTTCTTCGAATTTATTCTGAAAATAATATTTAATCCCTAAATAATGGAACAAAGCTTTGTCGAATATTTTATTATGCTTATTTAAATCATTCGGTTTGTCCAAAAAATAGCTTAAATAATTATCTTCGATCCATGCTGCATGCTCGAACATCTGCTTTTGATAATGGTAGACTGTCAGCAGTAAATGATAGATCATTTCCTGATGAAGGGATGGAATCGGCTGATAAAACTCTATTTCAGAAACGATGGTATCGATATCCTTTTTCACTCCTGCCAATAAAGCATTTTGCAGTTTTTGCAACAAATGATGGAGGTACTGGTCGGTGGTCATATGATCTGCAAAATAGGAAACTGGCCTGTCGAAGTATTTGCTGAGGTACTGGATACTTGAAGGCGGCAGTTGAATCAATCCATTTTCGAGCATCTTGATTTCCTCACTTGGAATGTTAAGCTCGCCTATTGTAACCCCGTTGATATGGCATAAATAATCGATACGCGACTTCAAATTCATCATAACGCCTCCCGCACTGGATGTCTGTTAATGATTAAACCCAATGTATCACAAGGCATATAAGAAGTTTGTCATTTCTTGTTAGGATATTCTGTTTATTCTGAAAAGTTTTCGACAAATACGGGAAATTTCCCGGGAAATAGTTGGTTTCAGACAAAATTATTTTCCTGATTTTCGTAAGGATGACACAATAAACAGGATTCCTACAGCAATTGTCGCGCCTGTCGTATCTAATAATACATCACCGAAATATGGAGTCCGATTAGGCGTCATTCCCTGATGCCATTCGTCAAAAGCGGCATACACCACAGTCAGGATCCACGCCGTAATAATGACCATTTTATTGGTCAGGCTGGTGGATTTCCTTAGGGAATAATAAAATAGCAGGGTTAATATAAGAAAAACGGTCACATGGGCACCTTTTCGGATAAAAAATTCTACCAGCCCTGCCGCTCCTAATGCCTCCAGGCTCACTTCAGAATGGTGATAAGTAAAATGAACCGGTGCAAGAAACGGATTTAAAAAGGATAAGTTGATATAATCTGATAACATCGGTTTGATGTCCTGATCCTGATAGGGTTGAGAAGAAGAATAAAAAATAATTGCCATCCAAAGAAATGGCCACACCCAGTATCTCACTTACTGCTCCTCCTTTACAAAAACTACTAACCACTAGTTTTCATTAAAAAGCTTTATTAAAAAACGCCAGGAAAAACCTGCAAGCAAGCACTTGCAGGTTCAGGCATTTTTGAATCAGTTATTGTCTCCGTGTCATGCATCCTTTTGTATTTTTCCTCTATTTGTTTCGCCTTTTTTTATATAATTCATCAAGGACTGGATAGACTTCATCCAGTTTCCTTTTAACCTGATAAGCTTCATGATAATTTAGCAATTGTTCATACGCTTGTATCGCCCGATCGATATCCGATTTCTCTAATATTTCTGCCTGCATCTGTTTTACTAAGGCTTCTTCCCATTCGTCGGCAGCTGCCTGTAACCAGATTGTTTTTATCGTAATCGATAAAGTAGGATATTGGCACATCCCAGCATTCAGCCAGATGTGCAGCCTGGTGTGAAGCCAATAGGAGTTGACCGGAAAGAATCTGTTTCCACTCCTCTTCCCTTATAATGCTTTCATTTAAATATGGGGATGGAAGCCCCTCTATCTCTATTAAACGTTTTAACCGCTTCGCAATTTTCATCAAACCATCCTCTAAGCGTGTTTGGCCTCTTTCTGGCTTTTATGCAATGCTTGATGACGTTTTTTATAGAGAATTTCCATATCTCTATTTCCTATTTTCTTATACAGCTCCGCAAGCACTGGGTATAGCTCATCCAATTCGCTCATGAACTGGACTTTTTCATAATATTTTAATGCCTGTTCATACAATTCAATCGCCGTTTTCGGATCGCTTTCTTTTCTCATCTCAGCTTCTGCCTTTTTAGCAAGTGATTCTTCATCTTCATTCCCTGCTGTTTGATAAGCCAGCTTGAGATAGTGGTTAGCATCATCCTGCTGTTTGGCTAAGAAATAGTTTCTGGCTAATGAGTGATAGGCTAAGAAAAGGTCTTCCTTCAATTGATTGGATTCTTTGATGTCTTTCGACTCAAGAAACATTTCTATTGCTTCCCCGCGACGCTCTTGCTTGCTGTAAAGGAGACCAAGATTATGATACATCCGTGAACGCATGAGAGGAGTCAGATCCAGATGTTCCATTTTTTCAAAATAATAGATAGCTGCCGGGTAATTCTCCTTTAATAAATAAAGGACACCAAGGTAATTTCGTGCAATTGCAAGGCCTCTATTTACTTTATTTGTTAAGCTGAACTCTTCCATCCGTTTCGCAAAATCAACCGCACGGTCGTATTCCTTATTTTCATTAGCGATCAATGTGAGGTTCTGAATCAATGAAATAACTTCTTCTTTATCACCCGTCATCTCCAGCAGCCGTTCAAAATAAGCGAACGACTCCTCCCTTTTCCCCTCATAATAATATTTAAAGCCATAATAATAGAACAGTGCTTTTTGAAAGACACCGCTTTCTTTCATGATGCGATTATTCGGCAGCATATAGCTGAAATATTCTGACTCCAACTTTTCTATGTTGTCCAGCTTATTTTTCTTATAAAAATGAACTGCCTGTAAAAGCTTAAAAATCACTTCCTGCATTAATGAGGGAATAGCGTAAGGTGCAGAAAGATCACTTAGTGTAACCTCTGCCTGCTTATTATTTGTCAGCATATCATGCTGCAGGCTTTGGAGCTTGCGGTGTATATCTATATCTGTTTTATTATAATCCGTAAGATAGGCATATGGGATCTTCCAAAGTTCAGCCAGATAAATAGCCTGGTCTCGGCGAAGTGGAAGAAGTCCAGCGAGAATAGCCTCCCATTCTTGCTGTAGAAATGGAGCCTGATGAAAGTCCGGCTGTATGAAGTTCTCTGTTTCCAGCAAGTAATTCAATCGATCGGCAATATTCATGTTAGTTCCATCCTCTAAGTGAGATTCATGCTTTACATAATCATCAATCAGCATGTGATGCGGGGTGTTGTTTATGGTGGTGTTATGTGAAGGTCATGATGTAAGTTTCGTAGATTTTAATCAGCAGTTTTTTCTATCGACCAGATAAAGCCTTAAACCTCTCAAGGCTAATTAGTCTAATGAGTTAATACTGTTTTGCAGTTTATGGAAATACCTGATATTTTTGACCCGTTTTGTGGTGGCCGTTTATGCTATTCTTCCGTCTGATAAACTATCATTCTGGGGCTATCATATCACACTATTATAACACATGTATTTACATATTATTACACGTTTTTTAACGAAGATTACTATAAAACACCCCGGATCCCTCCTATTTTTGGAAGAATCCGGGGTGCAGTTGTTTAAGCGCCTAGTAGGATGAGCAGTATTGGAAGGGTGATGATACTTAGCAATGTGGTAACTAAGGTAATACTTGAGACTAACTCCGGCTTGGCATCGAACTGTAGGGCGTACATTGTAGTCGTAGCTGCTGATGGGCAGGCGGCGGCTACAATCATCACTTTTGCCATCAGTGGATCCATAGGCAGTACTAATGTCAACAGATAGGCGATCAACGGAGATGCCAGCAGACGTACCGTAGCACCATAGCTGATTTTGACCCAGTTCATATTTTTCACGGTAATTTCAGCAAGCTGCATTCCGAGCGTGATCATCATTGTTGGGATGGTGGCGTCCCCTACTAATGTGATAGCAGATAGCAGGCTATCCGGAACAGGAATCGACCCCAGGTTCATCACTAACGCAACGATGACCGCATAGGTCGGAGGCATTTTCAGTACGGACTGGAAAGCAAGCTTAATTCCCGCACTTCCCCTTGCTGCGTAATACACGCCAAAAAAGTTCATGATGATCGCCTGCAGCACCATGAATGAAACGGCATACATGAATGCTTCCTTTCCGAAAGCGAAAAGGATAATCGGCGTCCCATAATTGCCCGAGTTCATAAAGGCAGTTGAGAGAATCATACCGCTTTCCATCGCTTGGTTATAGTTCCTCAGTTTAGCAATAATTTTATTGATAAATAATATTGCAATCAACAACAATACCGCGAAAGTCACCATGATGACATATTCTTTATCCAGCTTCGCGTCATAGAAGGTGTTGAAAACGAGGTTTGGCATCATAATGTACAGGGTTACGGTAGCAAGCGACTTAATGTCGAGGCGCGCGACCAGCTGGATGATGTATCCCGCCCCGAATATGAGCAACACTGGCAGGACTACTGAAAGAAATACCGTCATCTTGCTGTGCGCCCCCGATTAAATTGCTGTAATTTATGTGGTAATTGAATTTGCGCTGCTGCCATAAGTAATTTTCCTTTCTATTTTTCTGTTCGCGCTTCCTGTAAGAGTTTTCGCGCTCGATTGCCCAGTTCCGCGCTATATTAGCGATTTTCGCGCGCAAAAATTAAAAATCGCGCCTAATATCAACTTTTCGCGCATAGGTTTGCTCATTTTTGATCGATAGACAGAATTATTAATCGAAAGCCTGCGCTTTTTGATCGCAAACCAAATAATAATTATAAATCAGTACTATAACCTCTTCCGTGATATCGCTTTTCGCATTTTCGCCATCGCTTCCTGGGATTGCTCTTTCCTTTTCACGCTGTAATTGACATACAGCGCATCTATAATCGAAAGTTCAGCAAGCCTCGATGCCAGCGCTTCGGAGCGATAACCTGTCTCTGGTGAAACGGTATACAGAGAGACGTCTACCGCCTTGCTGAAAGGAGATTTCGCATAATTGGTGATACCTATTGTCGGGACCCCGTTCTGTTTGGCGACATCGACGACTTCCAGTAAATCCTTGTTCGTCCCGGTATGGGAAATGAACAGTGCTGCATCTTCATTCGTCAGCTGGGAAGCTGCCATCAGCTGCAGATGCGTATCGGTATAGGCATGGCTTGGCAGTCCGCTTCGCATGAACTTGTGCTGCCCGTCCAGAGCCGCTACCCCGGAGCCCCCATTACCATAAAAGTGAATCTGTTTAGCATTGGTAATGATATCAAGCGCCTTTGTAAAATTTTTTTCATTTTGGATTTCCCGTGTATATTCAATGGCATTGATGTTTGCCTGGAAAACTTTTTTCATAATATCCATTTCGGAATCTTTTTCATTGATTTCCTCATGGATGTCTTTGATCGGGCTGACCAGCTCGGAAGCGAGCGCAATCTTCAATGCCTGATAGCCTTTGAATCCAAGCCGCTTGCAAAAACGGAACACGGTCGCATCGGCCACTTTCAAATCATCTGCCACTTGATTGATGGAAGAATGAACGATTTTTTCAGGCTCGGAAATGATATAATCCGCAATCTGTTTTTCTTTTTCACTGAACTGCTGATACGATGAGCGAATTCTTTTTAATACGTGCAATGGTGCTTCAGCCATGCTCCGTCCCCCCTTTTTCAGACATGTAATCAGTTTAAACGATTTAATTTCCTATTAAAAGTAATAGGTGAAAAATTTTTTCATCAATACGGGTTGAATCAAAAAAAATTTATTGTATAATCGGATTTAAAGAAAATAATTTTCACAACACTTATTTTTTTTACTAAAACTGAAAACGCTTCAATGATGGGAGGGATAGAGATGCAGCAATCTGTTGTCATCGCGATTGATATCGGTACCACGAGCACAAAGACACTGGCCTACGATACCAAAGGCACCATTTGGGCAGAGGTGGAACAGGAATACCCGCTCCACTCCCCGGTACCGACGAGAAAAGAACAAAACCCGGAAGAAATCTACCAGGCAGTAAATTCGACATTGGCAGATGTTGCTAAGCAAGCCTCCGATAAAAACGCCAGGATTGCAGGCATCGGGTTCAGTTCTGCTATGCACAGCCTATTGGCACTCGATGAAAATGACCAGCCGCTCACCAGTGTGATCACCTGGGCAGACCAGCGGGCGACAGAAGAAGCAGAATCTCTAAAAGCAAGTGGCGGTCATGACATCTATTTACGAACTGGAACTCCGATTCATCCAATGTCGCCGCTGACGAAACTGCTCTGGTTTCGGAAAAATAATCCGGAGATTTTTGACCAGGCAGCGAAATGGATTTCCATTAAAGAGTATGTACTCTTTCGATGGTTCCAGCGTTTCGTTGTCGACTACTCCATCGCTTCCGCTACCGGCCTATTTCATTTGGAAAATCTGGACTGGGACGAAGAAGTGTTGAAACTGACCGGGATCAACGAACAGCAATTGTCCCGCCCAGTTTCGACTACCTACACCCTTGAAGGGATAGACGAAGGTCTGGCTGAAAAGCTACACCTTGATCCTTCAACCCCAGTTGTCATTGGTGCAAGCGACGGTGTTCTTGCCAATATAGGCGTCGGTGCTATTGACCCTGGTGTTGTCGCCTGCTCAATCGGGACAAGCGGGGCGATCCGAACCGTCGTTGACAAGCCGATCGTTGATCCGAAAGGAAGAATTTTTTGTTATGCCTTAACCGAGGGTAAATGGGTTATCGGCGGTCCGATCAATAATGGCGGGATCGCCTTCCGCTGGGCGCGGGATGAGCTGTTTGCTGACTTGAAAGAAGCTGATGAAGGAGATGTCTATCAGGAGCTGACCAGTCGGGCAGAGAAAATCCGTCCCGGTGCAGATGGTTTGTTGTTTTTACCATACTTGACCGGTGAACGCGCACCGTTCTGGGATGCCGATACAAAAGGAATGTTTTTTGGCCTGACATTGAACCACGGGCGCGACCATATGGTTCGCAGCGTTCTCGAAGGTGTCATTTTCCAAATGTACTCTGTCGTTATCGCTTTGATTGAATCAGGCGTCGAACCAAAGCAGTTCCGTGCTGGCGGAGGTTTTGCCCGGTCGGAATTATGGCGGCAAATGATGGCGGATATTTTCGAAGCAGACATCGTCATTCCGGAAAGCCACCAAAGCTCGTGCCTCGGTGCCGCCTGGCTCACGATGAAAGCGCTTGGAATGATTGAAGACATAACAAGCATCAAATCGATCATCAACACAAAAATGAAACATTGTCCAATCGATGAACACTTGAAAATCTATCGTGATCTAAAGCCTATTTTCTTAAGGCTTGCACGCCAGATGGGCTATGAGTTTAAGGCAATTTCAGAATTTCAGCGTACACACGGCCACGGAGATGAAAAGCTGTCATCCAGAATTAACTAGAAAGGAGTTTTTGTATGACTTCAACTGCAGGACTGATCATTACTGCTGTCCTCGGTGTTCTACTTTTGTTATTTTTAGTAATGCGTACCAAATTGCAGGCATTCATCGCATTATTAGTCGTCAGTATTCTGATTGGTTTAGCTGTCGGTATGCCACTGCAGGATATTATTTCAACAATTGAAGATGGAATGGGAGGAACGCTCGGATTCATTGCCGTTATCATTGGTTTAGGTGCCATGTTCGGTGAAATGCTGCGGGTTTCCGGCGGTGCTGAGCGTCTCGCCCTGACACTCATGGATAAATTCGGCGAAAAAAATATCAGCTGGGCGATGGGGCTCACAGGCTTTATCGTATCCATCCCGGTATTCTTGGATGTCGCCCTGGTTATCCTGGTTCCAATCTTATATAGTTTGACACAAAAAACACAAAAATCGCTCTTATACTTTGGTATTCCTTTATTAGCAGGTCTTGCTGTCACGCACAGTTTTATCCCGCCTACCCCAGGGCCGATTTCGGTTGCATCCCTGCTTGGTGCAGACCTAGGCTGGGTCATCCTGTTTGGTATTTTGGCCGGGATTCCAGCGATGATAATTGCCGGCCCTATTTTTGGTAAATATATTTCTCAGAAAATCCATGTCGGTGTTCCGGAATATATGATGGAACAGATGAAAGAAACGGAGTTAGACAGAGACCTACCCAGTTTTAAAAGTGTCGTCGCCATCATCACTCTGCCACTTGTTTTGATTTTGCTTAACACAACAGCAAGTCTCGTATTGTCAGAAGACAGCACCGTACAAAGTGTGCTGACATTCATCGGGCATCCATTTGTGGCCCTGACAGTGGCTGCACTGCTGACATTCTATATATTCGGCTACAAACGTGGTTATAAGAAAGAAGAAATCCAGAAAATCACAACAAAGGCGCTGGAGCCTGCCGGTATCATCATCCTTGTTACCGGAGCCGGTGGTGTATTTGGTGAAATGCTGATTACATCAGGAATCGGTGACATACTAGCCGATATGATGAAAAATGCTCAAATGCCATTGATCGTGTTTGCGTTTATCACAGCAACTGTCGTGCGGATCGCACAGGGTTCTGCGACTGTTTCCATGATTACGGCAGCCGGGCTTGTCGCACCACTGCTGGATTCCTTCCAGGTCAGTGAACCGATGTTAGGATTGTTGGTTATCGCCATCGCATCTGGTGCAACCGTCGTTTCTCACGTGAACGATTCCGGGTTCTGGCTCGTCAACCGTTACTTTGGTTTAACAGAGAAACAAACGCTCCAGTCGTGGACGGTCATGGAAACGTTAATTGGGCTTGTAGGTTTCGCAGTTGCATTACTGCTTAGTATATTCGTATAAAAAATAGAGAAAGAGGTTGATCATATGAAATTAGGACTGATTGGATTAGGAAAGATGGGCTTCAATATTGGAGCTCAAATGCTGGAGAAAAATCATGAAGTTGTCGCAACCGATGTCAATGAAGAAGCTGTCCGCGATTTTGAAAAAGAAGGCGGAAAAGGCACAGGTTCGTATCAGGAATTGGTGAACAGCCTTGAAAAACCACGCGTGATTTGGATGATGGTTCCTGCCGGGGAAATTACAGACCAAGTCATCGAAGAGCTCTCTCCTTTACTTGATGAGGGAGATATCCTGATCGATGGCGGGAATTCCAATTACAAGAAGACTCTCGCCAACCACGAGAAACTGAGCACTAAAGGCATTCAGTTTTTCGATGTCGGCACAAGCGGTGGTACTTCCGGGGCACGTCATGGAGCCTGCTTCATGGTCGGCGGCGACAAAGAGACATTTGAAACCATCGAGCCTCTATTCCGCGACCTTGCTGTTGAAGATGGCTACCTTTACACTGGAAAAGGCGGCAGCGGGCACTTCTTGAAAATGGTTCACAACGGTATTGAATACGGCATGATGGCCGCAATTGGAGAAGGATTCGAGCTGCTTGAGAAAAGCCCGTTTGATTATGACTATGAAGATGTTTCAAAAGTATGGAATCACGGCTCTGTCATTCGCGGATGGCTGATGGAACTGATGCAGGATGCATTCCATAAAGATGCCAATCTGGATGAAATCAGAGGTATCATGAATTCTTCTGGTGAAGGAAAATGGACTGTAGAAACAGCACTCGATTTCGAAACACCGGCACCGGTTATCGCTCTCTCCTTGATGATGCGTTACCGTTCACAGGAAAATGATACATTCACCGGAAAAGTCGTCTCCGCTTTACGCCATGAGTTCGGCGGGCATGCTACAGAGAAGAAATAAGAAACAAAATACCCTTGCACTTTCGGGAATACCCGATCGCTGCAAGGGTTTTATTCTTGTTTCAGTTTCCATTTGTTGAATTCGAGGTACTCTTTGAACTGCTCTTTTGTCACGCCTGATTCCTGTGCATCTTTGACGAGTTTCATCCATTCTTCGTCGAGAGCAGGACCTTCGTCGCCGCCATGCAGTAAATAATTAATGGAGACATTCAACTCGGAAGAGATCTTCTCAAGAAATTGAATCGATGGATTTGTTTGCAGATTCCGTTCAATCGAGCTGAGATAAGACTTTGCGATCCCGGCCCGTTCTGCCAGTTCAGTTAACGATAACGCTCTTTGTGTACGGATTTCTTTAATTCTTTCGCCTATCATCCCACTCACCCTCTTTTCAGAAAAACTTGGCTTATCGCCAAGTCCTTATGGCGAAAGCCTACGTATTTCTTATACTTTCATACTTTAACAAAGGTGAACTTTATTAAAGTACACCAAAAATTATACCATACAAAGGACGAGTGTTCTATAATAAGCACAAAGAAATCAGCCGCCGTATGTTTTTGCTTTTTCCACTCGTTTTTCGTTTAAAAATTGCCTGACCTCTTCCGTGCTCATTCCTAATTCTCTTGCCTGCTTCATCAATTCCAGCCACTCCACGTCTAACCCATCTCTTTTCATTTGTTTTATTATTGTCATCGAATGATCCTCCAATTTTAGTCTTTCAGGTAGTCCAGCCGCCATAGTTTTATAAATATGCATTTCCTCTATGTACACCTTAGGCCTGCGACTTTGCGTCCTTATTTTTCAATAAGGTTGCCGTTTGCTGAAGAATCTTGCTCCTCTATTAAGAAGATTATACTCCCAATAATATGTTAAAGTGTGTAAAATTCTGTCTTTTTATATGCTCTATTTTTGTCGAATGGGGATTTTTTGGAAATAATGTAGGTTATTTGTTTTATTTTAGAGGTCTTTATACCCTTATTAATTTACGGGTTATTATGCTGATTAACATTTTATCGATAGGTGACACGTTAATCTTATCTGAAAGAAGTAAGCCAGGAATCAACGAAGTTACTAAGCCCTCAACCGCTATCTTACAAAAGTAAAGGAGAAGCCTGCAAATGTCGCTTTTTTGAGACAATTTTTCTATAAGAGAGAAAATATGCCACCGAAGAGAGGCGAAACCACCTGGAAAAGAGACAATTTTGAGGAAAAGAGAGAAGAAAATGAAAATAAGAGAGACAAATCTTAAAATGAGAGAGCATTAATCCTCATAATTGAGACAAGCTTCTTGTTCGTGGTAAGTCAGTTAATGAAACAATAGTACACTCATTCTTATGAGGAAATATATATCATAGTGAGGGGGTTAATATGGGGTCGCGGAAAGACAGTTAATGATTCATAGTTACAAGAAAAAAGCTTGCAGAATAACCATGTGGTTTCTGCAAGCTTTTTTTAATTGTCCTGCAGCCGTTTGACTGCCGCAGAAAAGTGTTCATTTTCCTGTTTTAACACGTCTCTTGCTTTTTCAGCATCAATCTGGAACATGAGCATGAGGATAGCAATCCTTGCATCGCCTTTAGCCTGGATGCTTGCTTTTTGTGCTTCTTCTTCGGTTGCACCGGTCAGCTCCTGGATAATCGATACCGAGCGCTGCTTCAGCTTTTCATTGGTCGCCTGGACGTTCACCATCAGGTTTCTATAAACTTTCCCGGTCTTGACCATGGAAGCAGTCGATATCATGTTCAAGACCATCTTTTGTGCCGATCCGGCCTTTAACCTTGTTGATCCTGTCAAAATTTCCGGACCGACCAGTACTTCAATCGGAAAGTCGGCGGCTTTTGCCAGGGGAGTTTGCCCGTTGCATGTGAGCCCTACTGTTTTCGCCCCGAGTTGTTTGGCGGCCTCGACGGCGCCTAAAACATATGGCGTCCGGCCGCTGGAAGCAATGCCTACTACGACGTCTTTCGCATTGGCGGCTTCCTTGATCGCTTTTTCGCCTTCTTCCCAATCATCTTCGGCATTTTCGATGGCATGCCGGAGTGCGTGGTCATCTCCTGCGATTATGCCCTGGACTAATGTTTCCGGGACACCGAATGTCGGCGGGCATTCGGATGCATCGAGAACACCCAGCCTCCCGCTCGTTCCTGCACCTATGTATATCAGCCGGCCCCCCTTGTTCAATGCGGCAACAATCGTGTCGATTGCTCTCTCGATTTGCGGCAGGCTTTTTTCAATAGCAGCTGGGACTGTGTGATCTTCCTCATTCATCAGGCGGATGATTTCCATCGTCGATAATTCATCCAGCTGATGGGACTTGCTGTGCCTCGATTCGGTCAACGTTCGTTCTTTTGTATCACCCATTCATTCAGCCCCCAATTTCTTAAATTTAGTTCATACTTTTCTGTAGGATTCTTTAATGGATATAACGGTTGTATCGGTCACCGATATGCCAAAATCTAAAAGCGCGCAGCCGTAAGCCCCAACGGCCGGCGGCATAGCTGCCGGTAAAAATTCCATGCCGTTTTGAAAACGCGCCTGGCTCCGCTCGATGAACCGTCCGGTGAAATAGTCGGATTGAAAAACCCCACCCGCCAGGACAATCGGTGATAACTTTTCCCTTTTTTCCATTTGTGCTGCGATTAATTGCAGCAATGCTGTCGTTGCGTTATGGACGATTTCATCAGCTGCCGGGTCGCCCTCACTAGCTGCTTTTATCACTTCATTTGCCAGTGAAGCAATCGCAAGTCTAGGATAGTCATGTTCATAAATGAAAGTAATCAGCTGTTCCGGCTCCACGAGACCGAACCTCTCCAGGAACCTGCCAGTCAGATTTGTTTGTCTTCTCCGTCCATCATAAGCCTGCATGACCGCCTGAAGTCCATGACAGCCGATATCAAATCCACTGCCTTCGTCTCCAAACAGATAGCCCCATCCCCCGGTACGGGACGGCTTTTTACCTGGCTGAAAGGTATATAGAATCGAGCCGGTGCCCGCAATCAGGACGGATCCTTCTTTTGTAAACGTTGTGCCGGCCAGTGCGGCAATGGCGTCATTTTCAACGGTAACTTCAGGGTCCTCCCCGATAATTTCACGAATCCATTGTTCCCACCGCTGCTTATCTTGCGAACGGTCTCCGCCGGCTGCCGCGACAAAAATGTGAGCGATTGAACCAGGAATACTCTGTAACAGCTGATGCACCGTGTCCCTGACTTTGCTTTCACTTCTCGACTTCAAATTCGTGGACTCGCCTGTTTTCGACAAAATCACCTTTCCGGTCTCATCACCCAAAACCAGCTCTGTTTTTGTGCCGCCGCCATCGATTCCGATGAAATACCGCTTATTTGATGGCACCGGCCGTCAGTCCTTCCATGAATTGTTTCGATGCGATGAAGAACAGGATCATCATCGGTAAGGAAGATAGCGTCAGCCCGGCAAAGAGCGCTCCCCAGTCGGCTGAGTACTCACCGAACAAGGACAGCATCCCGACAGGTATCGTCTTTTTCATTTCGTTCGAGATGAAAATGAGCGGGAAAAAGAAATCGTTCCACGCCTGGATAAAGTTAATGATCATAACCGTACCAAGCGCCGGACGCATCAATGGCAGCAGGACATTCCATAAGATGCGCAGGTCTGTAGCCCCATCAATTCTGGCCGCTTCTTCCAGCTCCACCGGCATCGTCCGGAAAAATCCAGTCAGGATCAGAATCGATAATGGAATTCCGGTAGCAGTATAAATGAAGATCAACGACCATAGCGAGTTTGTGAGGCCAAGATCTTTCATTAAAATGAACAATGGCACGATACCAAGCTTGATTGGAATCATCATCCCCATCAAGAAAAAGAAAAACAGGGCGTTGTTCCACCAGAACGTGTACCTTGCGATATAGAAGGCCGCGAGCGATCCGCAGATTAGTATCAAAAGAACGGCTGTCACACTGACGACAACGCTATTATAGAAATAGGTCATGAACGGCACCTGTTCAATCAGGTTGCGGTATGGCTCCAGACTGAAACTTTTCGGAAGGGATAACGGATTCATGAAAATTTCATTGCTTGGCTTGAATGACGACATGATCATCAAGAACAGTGGATATAAGCTGATGGATGCGACTAAAAAGGCGATGATGTAATACAACGGTCTGGTCCAGATGTTTTCTTTCATGTTACTCCCCTCCTACATTTCTACTTCTTTTTTCCGCATAAAATAAAGCAGGATTGCTGTGAATACCGAGATGAACAGGAATAATACGACGGCAAGCGCGGAACCTAACCCGATTGCTGATGAACCGCCACCGGATGTACCGCCGAATGCAAGACGATAGAAATAGATCGCCAATGTATCGGTAGAATGATAAGGTTCTCCCTGTGACCCTTGCATCGCATAGACAAGTTCAAATGCTTCAAACGACTGGATGAACGTCAACACAGTGATAATGGTGATGGCTGGCATCATCAATGGAATGATGATTTTACTCATCATCTTCCAGCCTTTTGCCCCGTCCAAAGTCGCCGCTTCTATCAATTCATGAGGAATTGACTGGATCCCTGCTAAGAAAATCAATACCGCAAACCCTAAGCCGAACCAGGAGTTTACGAGAATGATAGCCATTAATGCCGTATCAGGATCCCCGAGCCATGCTTTTTGTAAGTTCTCTAAACCGAATTTTCCTAAAATGACGTTAAGTGCCCCGAAGTTCGGATTCAGAATCAGTTTCCATAAGAAACCGACAACGATAATCGATAATAACCTCGGCATGAAAAAAGCGATTTTGAAAAACTCTGCCCCTTTGATTTTTTTGTAAATAATAAAGGCGAGCACAAATGCCAGCCCATTCTGCACAATCATCTGAACAGCAAAATAAAGAATATTGTGCTGGAAAGCGTTCCAGAATAAGTCTTTATAAGGCTGCAGGGAAAATAGCGCTTCGAAGTTTTCTAATCCAACGAACGCTCCCCTGACGAGCCCGTTCCAATCAAACAGACTGTATGTAAATGCAGCGAATATGGGATAAACGATAAATAATCCATAAATGATTAAGGCGGGAATAGGGAAAAGATGGATGGCCCATCTTTTCCATTTCCTTTTTGTTTTCGTTTTGGCAGCTGGCTTATTGACAGCTTTAACTTGTGTTTCAGCAGTATTCAACGTATTCACCGCCTTGGTTAATTAGTTTTGAAAAGGTTCGTAGTAGCCTTCGGCGCTTTTTTGTACCGCTTCTGCTACGCCTTCAGGTGTCTGCTCTCCTAAATACATGCCTTGAAGTTCTGTTTCAAGTTCTGCTTTAGAGGATGGATTTCCTTTGGCAAAGTGGACCAGGATCAAGTATGGTGTAGAAATTTCATCGGCTGCCTGGGCAAGGTCACTTACCAGTTGATTGTCAGACTCTACGCCAGGAACCGCACTGACCATACTGAATTCTTCTGTGAACATTTGACCGAATTCTTCGGTTGTCATCCACTCCAGGAATTTCTTCGCTTCTTCTTTATGTTCAGAATTAGCGTTGATGGCATAAGAACCATCGACCCATGTTGTGATGGTTGGTTCTTTTCCAACTGCAGACGGCATCGGGAAGAAATCAAGCTCAAGGTCCGGATTCATTTCCTTCAATACTTCGATTTCCCAGCTGCCAAGCGGGAACATCGCCGCCTGCTCGGTGAAGAACAACGTACGGATATCTTCCATACCGAGGCCTTCTGAATTATCCGGGAAGTAGTCTTTCAACTGTTCCATCGCTTCGATGGAGGCAACATATTCATCGCTGACAAAGTCCGTTTCGCCGTTTTCAATTTGTTCCACGAATTCATTGGCACCATAATGCGCAGGGCCTACAATTCCGTGCATCAGGGACATCAGCCAGCCTTCTTTCGTACCCATCGCAAGCGGTGTGTACCCTTCTTCTTTCAACGTTTCATTAAGCTCGATGAATTCCTCATAGGTTTGGGGCTCTTCCAGTCCCAGTTCATCGAAAATTTTCTTATTGTAGAACATTTGTGTCGTACTCATATTCAAAGGAACACCATATTGCGTGCCATCGGACCCTTGTGCTGCCAAGAGTGATGAATCAGGGAACGTATCCAATCCTTCCAGGTCCTCGATTGGCTCCAGGTATTCCGCGTCTGCCAGTTCTGCACCAGCTGCGTACGGACGAAGCTGCATGATATCCGGGCCTTCCCCACTTTGCAGCGCCGTGTTCAAAATCGTGTTATATTCTGTATTCTTAGACGGCTTGAACTCGAGCTGGATATCCGGGTGCTTTTCATTGAATGCTTTAAAAAGTTTTTCATACTTTGCGGTATCTTCCGTTCTCCAGCTTCCCACTTCCAATGTGACCGTATCGTCACTTGCCTCTTTGTTTTCTGTTTCGCCCTCAGCAGAACCATCTGTGTCAGACGAACAGCCAGTTAAAATCAAAATAAACGCTAAAAATCCAACCAACCAAGCTTTCGTGATTTTCGCCATGCTTGTTCCCTCCTGTAATAAATGATTTATTTGGTAAAACATTGATGCACAAGACTGTGTAACTGTTTACGGATTTCCTTCATGTTATGATCCCTTCCGTAATGGACGACATTTGTAAGAAAAACAGTGACGATTTCATCATGTGGATTGATCCACAGGCTCGTTCCCGTGAATCCGGTATGACCGAAGGACCCCGCCGGCCACTCGCTCCCGCATGATGGCGGCGTTCCTTTGCCATTCCACACTTCCCATCCAAGACCGCGGCCGAGTTCATGTTCTTTGCTGGCATCTCTTAAAAGTGACGGTGCAATCACTTGCTGTTGTTCCGGATAAAGCCATTTCAATCCATAGGCTTCCACATCTTCCGCTGTTGTGAACAGGCCGGCGTTGCCACTGACTCCCCCCATTTGAAACGCTTTTTCGTCATGGACCTCGCCTTGAAGATATTGGCCGTTATCCCATTCGGTTGCTGCCGCTTCTGCTTTCTGTGCTTCCGTCAATCGATATGTAGTGTCTGGCATGCCCCATGGTTCGAAAAGTTGTGCAGCTGCGAACTCATCAAGCGGCTGCCCGGTGATTCGTTCGATCACCTTTCCAAGCAAAATCATGCCAAGGTCCGTGTATTTGACGGTTGTTCCAGGTTTCGTCGTAAGTTTTGATGTCAGTACCTCATGGAAAACATGGCGTTTTTGCCAGCGGCTTTTAAAAGTAAGATCCGCTGATAATCCTGCTGTGTGGGTCAATAGATGATAGATAGTGATAGGCTTGAAGTGCAATTCTGGGATGTAGTGGTTAACTGGTGCTTCTGGATTCAATTCCTGGCGGTCTATTAAAAATAGGGCTGCCGGGAGCGTAGCCATTACCTTCGTGAGCGAAGCGGCATCGAATCTCGTAGATCGTGTGATTGTCTGTGGTGTGCCGTCCCTGGCCTTGGAGCCGCCGAACGCTTCGAAATATCGGCGCTCGCCTTTGACATTGATGATGACGACTCCTCCAGGAATTTCCCGGTCAGCTGCCAGCTGGTTCAGATAGGCTGTGATCACTTAATCATTTTCACCACCTTCCGTGTCTTTTCAAGGGCTGCGATATTGGCCTCCTGGTTGTTGCGGGTAATGCCTAAAAACAAGATATCAATAACATTCAACTGGGCAATCCTTGAACTGGTGGCACCACTCCTTACGTTTTTTTCCAGAGAAGTTGTGTATAATGCTATGTCAGCCAGTGAAGACACTGGATTCTCCCCCATTTTTGTAAGTGTAATGATAGTCGCTCCGTTATCTTTGGCAACTTTCAAAGATTCATAGATGTCCCGGGTCTGACCACTGTAGGAAACACCAAAAGCGATATCTTTATTAGTGAGGTTCGCTGAAATCGTCAGCTGGGCGTCGATATCGAGTCCAACCTCACACCAGTTATCGATCCGGGTCAGCTTCTGCTTGAAGTCCTGAGCGATGAATCCCGATGCGCCGATGCCGTAAACGGCAATCTTGCGGGCATTAGTCATCAGCTGAATCGCGGCTTCTACATCTTCCGTGTCGAGGATGTTGAGCGTATTTTCCAGCGACTGGATGTTGTTATAGGAAACATTGTTGATGAGCGACTCGATCGAATCGTCGTCGGGAATGTCCTGATATTTTTCCGGGGTGGTTTCAAAAACAGCCATTTCCCTTGCGATGGTAAGCTTCAATTCCTGAAAACCCTTACATTTCAGCTTTTTAGAATACCGGATGATGGTCGCTTCACTGACTGCGGTGTTCTCAGCCAGTTTTTGAATTGATGAGTTCACCACTTCATCCGGATGCTGTAAAATGTATTCGGCTACTTTTCTCTCGGATGGCTTACAGCTGTCGAGGGATTCCTGAATGAAAATCAATTGGTTGGTCATAAGCGTTACTCCAATGTCGAAATATTTTTGCTTATTGTTATCTTACAAAATAATGTTACTTAATACAATACATTTCATGAAACTTTATTACATTTTACGAATTGGCAGATAAGTTTATGCTTTTTCTTTAACTATTCCTCTCCAGCAAATATTTGACTATCTTTCACCTCGTGCGCCGGCCTGATGTTTTTTTATGCGCGAATCCGTTATAATAAGAAGAAACATCAATCTTTACATACAAAGCAGGTGACTACGATGAACGGCTCTCAAGAAGAATTGGAGCTTGCCGAGCGTTTCGAGATTGCATTCAATCAGATTCACCAGCAATTGAAGGCAATCAACGGCTTTCCGAAAAACGACAATTTCATGGAACTCGTCCAGCGCTCGAAACAGAAGCACAGTGTCATCCGGCATTACTTCGACAATTTGAAACAATATGCGAAGCTTCGTAATGCGCTTGTTCATGAGAAAATCCGTGATGATTACTACATCGCCTACCCGCACCGGGAAGTCGTCGAGGAAATTGAGAAAATTAAACAAACGCTTGATCAACCGCCGAAAGCGATCGAAGTTGCGACACGTCCCGTGCTATTTTTTAAAACGGACTCTCATCTGACAAAAATTGTCGAGGCATTCAACCGCTTCAAAGTCTCCCAGTTCCCTATTTATGGGGATAATCAGCGTTTTTTAGGTCTCTTGACAAACGACGGGGTCGTGCGCTGGCTGTCACAGAATATGCAAAAAGGCTGCATTGAGCTCGAAGATGTTCGCGCTGCTGATATCTTGAAATTGGAAAAGAATCACAACGTGCGTTTTTTGAGTGAGAATAATTCGATATTCGACCTGGAATCATCCTTTGAACGCAGCTTCGAGCAGAAGCAGAAGCTGAAAGCGGTCATCATTACAGCGGATGGTTCCCAGCATAACAAGCCGCTTGGCATCGTCACGACTTGGGACCTGATAAAAATCGATCGTTATGGGGATGAGAGTTAACATTTTTAAAGGGAGAGGGAGCAGCTATGTATTACCGAAGAAATGAAGCCTTCCGTTATGCTTTTGATCCAAGCTTGCCTGGGAACTTCATTGCCCAAACCACCCCGCCAATAAAAGGAGAACTCCATATATTAGACCTCAGTGTAAAGGGCATGAAGGTTGAAGTTCCGGTTCATGATTATCAAATTGGCGACCGTATGATCATCCAATTCAACCTGGTAAATCAGCAATTGGATGTCGATGGCCAAATCGTCTGGGTAAAAAATTTCGGCAGAAAAGTCCAGGTCGGCATTCAACTACATACTAGTGAAGACATGCAAAAACAATTAGTCTCTCAATTAAAGTTATATGTAAAACAGAAGTAAGAAAGGTCACTGCAGATACTATAAAGCCCCCCTGTTTGAGAAGTACATCAAACAGGGGGGCTTTAATTAGAAATGATTCAATTCGACATTATTTATTTTTCCCGACCCAGCGGGTAATTTTGTTCGATAAGTCATCAAAATAAGTGTAGACAACTGGAATCAGCAACAGTGTAAATATGCTTGAGATCGTCAAGCCGAAGATGATCGTAACGGCAAGCGGCTGTTGGGCTTCCGCTCCCTGACCAAGTCCCAAAGCAAGCGGCACCATTCCGAGCACAGTCGTCAAGGTTGTCATCAGAATTGGCCGCATCCGGCTTGGCCCTGCTTCTAAAATCGCCTCATAGCGATCGACTCCTTTTCGCCGGATGATATTGATGTAGTCGACAAGGACGATGGCGTTGTTGACGACGATCCCGGCGAGCATGATGATCCCGACAAATGCCGGCAGACTTAATGGCAGGCCTGTGATGAACAATCCACTCATTACCCCTACGATAATCGAAGGCAAGGAGAACATGATAATGAATGGGAACAGGAAGTTCTCAAACTGAACGGCCATGACGGCGTATACAAGGAAAATTGAGAATATGAGTGCCAGTGCCAAATCACCAAAGGCTTCTTGCATATCCTGGGCCTGTCCGCCGATTTCATAGCTGTATTCATCCGGGAAGTTCAAGCGTTCCAGCTCTTCGCGGATGTCATTGGTTACACTTCCGAGATCACGTCCGACGATTTCACTCTCGACATTGACCTGCCGCTGCTGATTTTCACGCAGCAAGGTAACCGGGCCTTGCACTTGCTTCAGTTCTGCGACACTGGCAAGCGGGATTAATCCCCCGGTTGGTGTCTGAAGGCTCATACCTTCGAGGTCAGCAATCGTCTGCCGCTCTTCCTCTGGCAGTATCATACGGACATTGATTTCATCGCTGCCATCCCGATAGCGTGTGGCTATCTGCCCGTTAAAGCCCAGTTCTACTTGACTAAGCACCTGCTGGTAGCTCAATCCGTATTGTGCTGCTTTATCCCGGTCGACTTCCACTTGCATTTCCGGCCGTCCCTCATTGGTTGAAGATTCCGGGTTGTGAACACCATCGACATCTTCAATCATATAAATGACCTGGTCAGCGAGTTCAGTCAGTACGTCATAGTCCGGCCCATTCAATTGTATCTGAATCGGTGCGCCGCTCCCGAACCCTGCCCCAATTTCATTGACAGCAATTTCTGCTCCCGGAATATTGGAGACATCGGCATCAATCGCCTGCATGATTTCGCTGGTCGTACGTTCACGATCGGCTGGGTCCACAAGCTGAATCGTATATGTCGCTTCATTAGAAGAGGAGGAAAAACTCTCAAACCCCCCGCCCCCGACCGTAATGTAATTCGTCTCGATGATATCTTCATAAGCAGTCAGTTTTTCATTTACTTTTTCTGTCACACTCTCCGTAGTTGCAAGCGATGTTCCGGCAGGTGTCGTCACGCTGATTTCCACTTGACCCTGATCGGAAGGCGGGATAAATTCCGTACCAATCATCGGAACAAGAAAGCCGCTGCCTGTTATCGTCAGTACCGTAACAAGGACGGTTGTTTTCCGCCATTTCAACACACGGCGGAGCATGGATTGATACCCATTGTTCACTTTATCGAGGAACCGGTCAAACCAGTACCTGCGACCGGAAGTCTGCAATGGTTTCGTCAACAATTTCGAAGACAGCATCGGAATCAACGTAACAGAAACGATCAGGGCCGCAATTAATGCGAACGAGATGGTCAGCGCCAGCGGCGTGAATAGTTCCGATGCGATTCCTTCTACGAAAATGATTGGTAAAAATACAACGATAGTCGTGGTCGCTGAAGCGATGACGGCTGGCGCCAGTTCAGACGCCCCATCTTTGGCTGCCTCAATCATCGAGTAACCGCGCTGGCGGTAGCTGACGATGTTTTCCAGGATGACGATGGAACTGTCGACCATCATCCCGATGCCGAGTGCGAGACCACCCATGGTCAATACGTTCAACGTCTCACCTGTGAAATACATCAACGCAAATGTTGAAATGATGGCGATTGGAATCGAGATGCCGATGACCAGTGTCGCCCGGATGCTTTTCAAAAACAACAGCAGGACGAGAACAGAGAAGATTCCTCCAATGATGATGTTCATCATTACAGAATCAATCGATTGAGTAATGAATTCCGAGGTATCGAGTACAACGCCCATGTTGACACTTTCCGGCAGGCGTTCTTCAATGTCCTCCATCGCTGCGGTGACATTATTGGCTGTCTCGACGGTATTTCCATCCGATTTTTTCAAAACAGATAGCACCACCGATGATTTCCCGTTAACCTTAGAAATCGTTGAAGCTTCTTCATACGTATCCTCAACCTCAGCGATCTGGTCGAGGCGGATCTGGGCTCCGTCCTCTGTCTGCAGCACGGTATCTTCTATTTCTTCAACGGATTCAAATTCGCCATCAATACGGATTTGCAGGTCTTTGTCGCCTTTTTCCACGGCTCCCGCTGACGCTGACTGATTGGCGGCATTCAAGGACTGGATAATGGTTTCCGAGGTGAGTCCATATTCGTTCATCTGTCCACGGTCGATCAAGACACGGACTTCACGGGCTTTCCCACCTTCGATACTGACGGACCCTACCCCTTCCTGGCGCTCCAGAAAAGGAACGACACGATCTTCCGCAATCTGCTGCAGCTCTTCCGGACTATCACCGGTGAGGCCGACCCACATGACCGGAATCTGCTGAGGATCAAAACGGAGAACATTCGGCTCGCCCGCCCCCTCCGGCAGCATCCCTTTCACCTGGTCCACTTTTTCCCTAACATCGAGCAGGGCATTGTCCAGATTGACACCCGTATTGAATTGCATAAACACAATCGAGGCGCCTGTCTGGGATTGCGACTGGACGGTTTCTATCCCTTCAATGGAACTCACCGATGATTCGATGGGTTCACTGATCAATTTTTCCGATTCCTGTGGTGCGGCGCCATCATAACTGGTAGATACGACGGCAATCGGCAGGTCGATTTCCGGATAAAGGTCGATGGCCAGATTACGCAGCGACATGAAGCCGAGCGCCAATATGGCCAATACAATCATGATTACCCCGACCGGGCGTTTGACTGATGTATTGACGAGTTTCAAATCAAGCATCCTCCTTTATGATGCTGACTTTCGCTCCGTCAGATAGCGTCAATTGACCCGTAGTAACTATTTCAGCACCTGCTTGCAGCTCACCTTCAACGGCAGTGAGATCGGATTGCGCTTCCACTATCACCACTTCCACTTTTTCTGCTGCTTCGTCAACGATTTCATAGAGGTAAGCTTCGCCGCCTTCTTCTACAACTGCTTCTGTCGGTACTAAAAACGTGTCAGATACAACTGTTTCCGGAAGCAGGAAGGTCGCCATCGTCCCAGGCTTGATCGCTTCCCCCTCATTGTCAATCGTGGCTTCGACCGGGTATAAGCCTGTGTCATTCGGTACAGAAGCGACATAATCGACTGTCGCAGTCACTTGCTCTTCGACACCATTGATATCTACATCGATTTCCTGGCCTTTTTCAAATAAATTAAGCTGATCCGATGTTACTGTAGCCTCGACAGTCATCGGATTTAAAGAAACAATTGCTCCAATCGGCTGTTGGTTGGATACCATATCACCGACTTTTGCTTCGAGGGAAGTGATTTCTCCTGAGGATGGAGCCGATATGGTATTATTGGAATTCTGCTCACGGGCCTGATTCAGCTGGACCTGGGCCTGCTCGACTTGCAGCTCCGCCTGATCCACACCAACATCTGCCTGCGCAAGCTGTTCCTCTGCCTGATCCACCTGTGCTTCCGCTTGTTCTAATTCTGCAGAAGATGGGGCAGTCTGGTTCTTCGCCTGCTCGTACTGAGCGTATGCCTGATCCGCTCGGTTCTTTGCCTGTTCATATAAAACTTCCGGGATGGTACCCTCGTCTGCCAGCTTTTTTGTCTGATCAGCAAGCTCTTTCGCCTGCTCATATTGCTGGTATGCTGCCTGTTCCTGACCATTGGACTGCTCAGTCTGTGCCTCTTGGGCCTGTTTCGCGGCATCTACTTGTTTTTTGGCATTCTCTACCCCAAGTGCTGCCTGACGCCTTGAAATTCTGGCATTTTCCAGCTGCTTGCTCGCCTGCTGGACGGCATTTTCCTGCAGCTCTACTTGACTTTGTGTATCCTGAGCATCTACTTGCCCGATGGCATCTCCTTTTTCTACTCTGTCCCCTTTTTCTACGTTTAAAGCGACCAGCTCCCCTGGGGTTCGCGGGATAATTTGTGAAGTATCTGCCGGTGTCGTCCGTCCGATGATTTTCCGCTCAATGCTTAAATCTCCTTTTTCCACGACTGCCGTTTCTACCGGAGTGACGCGCTCCACTTCTTCTTCCGGTTCTTCATTATTGGAACAGCCGCTGATCAATCCGATCGAAAGCATCGCCACGATGGCTGGCTGGATAATTTTTTTCATACGATGACTCCTCTCGTCTTCCTATATCAATTCAATGTTCAAATTTCTGGCAATTTGGCGGCATTCCTTCTCAAATGCAGGTATCCCTTTAAAATGGGAGAGCATCCCCTGGAACAAAATCGGCTGTGGCTGCTCTTTTTTTATTTCATTCAACAGCACATCCACGACACCGTGCAGGTCGTCCCGCTTCTGCTTTGCCATTTTCAGCGAGTCGATTTTGCCTCGCATAGCGGTCAGCTGCTCTTTAACCCGGCTATGAGGATCCTGTTGATGAAATGAGGGAAAATGTCGCTTGACATTATCCAATGTAATCAACGGTTCTTCCTCTTTTTTCAGGATACCCTCGACTGCATCGACAATTCGCTCCTGAATAAATGAAGCAAGCCGCTGCGGTTCGACATCGAGCTCATCAATAACCAGCCATTTGGCATATCCATCGAGAATCCCTTCCATAAGAATCGAGCTATCGACTATGTATGGTTCGACCGCTTCTCCAAACAGTTCTTTCAGATTCTCACTTGTCCAGCGAAAGCTTTCCGTTTTCATTTCGAGCAGAAAGTCATCGACTTGCGGACTGAGCGACACATTATCACGCAGGTGCATAATGATAAACTCTTTGTTCTCCATCAAGCTGGTGATAAACACTTCGAGTTGACGTGTCATCTTCTCCTTAGGAGGCAAATCGGTCTGACGTACTTCTTCTACCTTTTCCATCAATTGCTGATAATAAAATTTATAGATAGCCAGAGTTAGATCTTCTTTCGAGTCAAAATGAAGATAAAAGGCTCCTTTAGAGACGTCACTTTGGCTGGCAATTTCCTGAATGGAGGTTGCGTGGTAGCCTTTCTGGGCAAATAGCTTCATTCCTACTTCAATTAACTGGCGTTTCCGTTCATGCATCTATATCCCTGCTTCCTTTACTTTCTGACCAGTCAGTCACAACAAGGTTAATCGTACTAAATTACCAGACAAATTTCAATCACTATCGACTTGTTTTTTAAGCATTGGCTTTTTTCAAAAAAGGGACGAAAAGTCGAAGACTTGATTTCGAGATGATTATGCGAGTTTAGGGGCGTTGGGGAAGGATTCGCTTTCCAGCTTCATCGCCTAGACACTCGCGACATAAGCAGTCCATCAACGGGAAGAAAGACCACTTCCCTTTTGCTGTTCTGCTTATGCGTGTCGTGTCTACCAAGGCGATTACGCATTAATTTCTTTCCTGCGGGGGAACTGGCGAGCCTCCTCAGGAAAGCCTTGCGGGGTCTCGCCTTGCTCCTTCTCCCGCGGGAATCTCACCCTTCCCCCACGCCCCTTGCCATATAAAATACTCGAAATCGTGATTGGAAATTTCAGCTCTATTTTGTAAAAAGAATCCTATTGCAATACTAAATTAATCGTACTTTCTGTTTCAAAACTATGCTATTATTGATAGAAGTTTCGAGCCCCTAACAAACGTATGGTGACTGGGAAAACGGTAAGACTCCTGTGGGATGAACATGAGCGGTGAGATCCCGGAAGGCGAAGCCTGAGGAAGCTCACCACATGCCCACGGAAAGCGATCCGTTTTCCCAGCCACCATAATCGCTACCTAACGTCTCGAAACTGTTTTTTCAATTATTGGAAACACACCATGCAGTAAGACACAGAAAAGCCAGGTGACTGTGAGGTCACCTGGCTTTTCTGGGGTTCTTGTCAGGAAATTTGTCTTCCCATTTCTGATACCATTAAATCCAATTTTTTCACCTTTGAAAGACCGCTTTTTGGAAAACGTCGATTAAAGTTATCGAACATTACCTTAAGGCTTTCATCCTCCAGCAATGTGCTGTAGGTATCAAAGGTATGGCGATACTGATCAATATACCGCTTCATCTTTTTATAAAAGCTATTCAAGTGATAAGTTGATGAAAAATCAAACGCCTTTGCTACATCACTGTCATACGTCGGGAAATTACCATTAAGCGTATGTAGCATAGCGGTAGCAAGAGGGAATTGCATCGTCGGGTTCCCTTTATGATTTTTCACTTCATAAAGATCAGTTACGACCCGGACGATATTCGGCCTGCTTTCGTTGCGTTGATTTTCCATGATTTCAAAAAAGCGTTCCTGGAATTCCTGTGTCAGGCTCGGGTTGTCCAATTTATAAAAATAACGGAAAGCAAATTGGAAGACGAGATCCTTCGTTACATCCGTCTCTTTAAACCGGTCATGCAGGAAGCGATATACTTCAATTTTTTCTGGATCGATTTGGTTTATTATGTTTTCCTGATCATCAAGCAGGAGATCTTTGATGTCATCTGCCGTTCTATATTTCATCCGAATCACCTCTCCTTTTGATTTTCCCTTTGCCAAGAATAAGAAAACTATCAATTTTTCCCATTGGAACAAGGCATACAAGCGTTCTCTTATTCTGAAGATGATGGCGTTTTCACGATAGATTATGTATTTTTATCTTACCATAAAAATAGGGAAGGAAAAACGAAAGGGTATTCATAAGGCAGAAGAAGCTTCCTGCCTGTTTCAGGCATGATGCAGCCGATTGACAAGTCGGGCGGCAAGTATGAATTGCCGGTTAAAGGAAGCTTTGGAGGTATCAATCGTATACGTCGTATTATCAGAAAAAAGTATTTCCATTTTGCCAGGGGCTGATACTCTCTGATCTTTGACATGATGGTAGTTAAACCATACTTGGTCGCCGGTAATATTATCACGAAGTGGAAACATGACAATCCCTGAAGGAGAGCTTACTTCAATCGGCAACTTTTTATCAGTATGTAGAAAAGCACGGGCAAAATCCCTTCTTCCATTAAAGGAAGACCCATAGAAAATACAGCTGTTGTTAAGGATGTTCTGAACACTCATCTTTGCACAAACAACATGACTATCTTCCCTGATCAGCGCAGCCAGCTTATTTTCCTGTAGATTCGGTTTTACCATCATTGTTTTTGTATTAATCAAGTATTCTAACGCTCTTTCAGCACATTCCACATCTCCACCCCATCATCTCTCTATTCTATTACCTACGACTATATTACTATAATACTTATTCCCAAGACACTGCGCTTATTGACAAAATTGTGAACAATACCCAAATCCCCCATTTGTTGGTCACCCCAGGGGTGACGGGGCCGTCTTGATTTACAAGGTTAAGTGGTCAGAAGAACAAAGAAGACGCCTGCTGATCCATTGCAGGCGTCTTCCTTTTCGCTTGGAATTATTCGTTATTTTCATCGTCTTCCATTGTATCTTCGTTCGTCATGTCTTCCTCAGGGGCTTCTTCATCTGTATCTGCATCCCCATTTTCCTCATCTTTGTTTTCTTCTTCATCCATTTCGCCATTTTCTTCTTCGCCCATGTCAGCTTCTTCATTTTGCTCTGTGTCGTTTTCACCTGCATCATCTTCCTCTGTGGCACAAGCACCTAACAGGAAGATCGCCAATGTTGCAGCACCAAATTTCATCCACCATTTATTAAGCATCTTTTATTCCTCCTAATTATTTAGTTCACGCCTATCTTTCCCAAATCGGAAAAAATAAACCATATTTAGGAGGGATTTTTTTAATGGGTAGACGAAGAGTAGAGCAAACATCATTCAATATCGATCAAAAAACAGGCCACTCCCCATTATTTCAACGCAAACATGATTTCTGCCTCACAGGCCAGTTCGCCATCGACCGTTGCTTTCGCTTTTCCTTTGCCCATCGGTCCCTTGGCGCGAACAATCTCGACCTCCAGTTTCAAGCGATCGCCAGGCTGCACCTGACGTTTAAAACGGCATTTATCGATACCCGTGAAAAAAGCAAGCTTTCCCTGATTATCTTCTTTTTTCAGCATAGCGACAGCACCAACCTGCGCTAATGCTTCTACGATCAATACACCAGGCATAACCGGATATTCCGGGAAGTGGCCTTCAAAAAACGGTTCATTCACGGTGACATTTTTGTAGCCAGTCGCTTTTTCCCCTTCTACGACTTCTTCAATCTGATCAATTAACAAAAATGGATAGCGGTGCGGGATAATCTCTTTGATTTCGTTTATATTCATCATAGGTAAATCTCCTTTCATTTATCAACTATGCCCATTATATACATGTTCGAGCAATTCGACAAAATTTCTTATGTAACCCCTTGCCAGGTTATAGGCTTGAAAAAATAGGGAATAATTAAAGCGAACTATATTTTTCCTACCACTACATTTTAAGGAGGCCATAACATGCTGTGGACCATTCTGATTGTCCTGTTGGTCTTATGGTTATTCGGTTTGATCGGCGGAATTGCCGGAAATCTGATTCATCTGCTGCTGGTGATTGCATTAATCGTTTTTATCGTGAGACTTGTACAAGGCCGAGGAAGGCCTTAACTTAACTAAAAAAACCCTCCCGAAGAGGGTTTTTTTAGTTAGAAGATACGGATTGGACAGGAGCTTCTCTCTCCTCTTCCTGGTTTACGTCTGTCTTTTCGTCAGCTTTCGGACTGAGCCAGAATGTAAACCAGGAGCCTTCTTTGATAATCGGGTCCAAATCAAAAATATCAAAGTCTCCTTTTGCGAAAATCGTATCGAGGTCCGATTGTTTCGGCAGGGCATAGAGGTTAGAGTGTGCGACAAAGAAACTATTGAACGCGGAAGAAAACGCTTTGCCGTGCTCGGTGCCGCTGAGTGGCGTGATTACGGAAACAACGCCATCCTCCTTCAGGTTTTCATTAATTTTCTCGAGCAACCGGCTGCGTTCCTCCGGATGAATATAATGAAAAATATTATGCAGCAGAATCATATCGACTTTACCTTCATTTGGCTCCCATTCTTCAAAATCACCTACTTCAAAGCTGATATTCGGATAGTCTTTCGATTGCAGCCTGGCACTCTCGATCACTTTTTCATTGATATCGACACCAATCATTTTAATGTCAGGAAAATGGTCGGCTAGCTTCCTTAAATATCCGCCATGACCACAGCCAAGATCGACGATCGTTTCAATTTTTTGCTCGCGTACTTTCCGTTTGATTTTCCGGATGGCAAAATGCTCAAGTAAGGCCGATGTCTCCGCAACAATGCCGCCAAACTCATCATGGTCGAAGGAAGACCGTTCCTGCGAACGCATAATATTCGGATATGCAAGCAACGTGGGCAAGTGCAGTTCCATCATCTCTTTCAACAGTGCCGCCACCCCAGGGGATCCATAATCTGACATTAAGGCGCTGCACCGTTTTTGGGAGGTACGGAATTTATTGTCCTTTTCTTTCAAATGTTTTAATTCGACTCCGACCTGAACCCAGGATTCCAGCAGATCTTCCGGATAGCCAGCGCGAAATGCTACTTCTTCAATTGATGCAGGTTCCTTGAATTCATCGAATAACCCAAGCTCCGAGCCGACATAGGCGTGCCAACTGTATAAAAACGATTCATTTTTCTTCATCCATTTACGTGCCTGCATAGCTATCGTCCATTCATTCATCTATTTCTACCCCTTCCAGTTCGTGTGCTTCCAAGGATAATCATCTGTTTCATCAAAAATATAGCGTTGCTGCTGGTGATCTGTAATGTTTTTTTTGCGGACTGGCAGCATACTGCCTTGAATGGCCCGATCAACGAGGGAAAAATTCCAGATTCCCAGCCCTGACGTGTTGAGCATTTGTTTGACATGAAGCTGATCATCGTCGTACATCCGCTGCACGGCCTGCATCCTCAGTTGTCGCCACCAGGGATAAGGATACGAATAAACAAGCGCTGATAGATGGCTCAATTTCAATAAAAATGACACTCTCGGGCGACGTACCTGCTCATAGTAGGGAAGATGGCTGTGATAAGTCTTACTGTTGTGCTTACACCAGCTGAGCAGTTCTCCGAGCACGTCGGCATCCTGGATAGCAAGGTTCATCCCTTCCCCCGCCATTGGATGGACTGTATGCGCGGCGTCTCCCAAAAGCGCCATGTTGCCCCGGACGTAATGATCGACGTGATAGGTGTACGGGACCATCAGCTGGATTTGTTTCCAATCCTTGATGGCACGAACATGCTCTTTCAACCGCGGCTCCAAATCGCCGTATGCTTCATAGACATGTTCCAGTCCCTTCTCCTTAATCGCTTTGTATTGGCCAGCTTTGATTAAGAGAACTGTGCGTATTTCATTATCGGGCAAAGGGAACATCCCAAGGAAAGACTCTCTGGTAGTTACGATTTTCCCTTCCAAAAAAGATTCCGGCCGTGGAATGGTGACCGTCAAAAAATGATGGTTGTAATCCTTCCGTTTTATGGACACATCCATCGCCTGGCGCGTCGGGGAACTTCTTCCTTCAGCGCCGATATAGACATCTGCTGTTATGGCATAGGTTTCTTTTGCCTGCTTGATTTTGGCTTGGCCGTTTTCAAATCCGAGAAAACGTGCGCCAGGTATGAAATGGAAATGTTCACCATATTCACTGGCCTTGTTTCTTAAGATCTCTTTTATTTTTTCATGAGGAATCATTACCGAATAATTGTACGTACTGGCAATCCTGTTATAAGTCAGCTCCGTACTGCCAATTTCCTCAGGGGGTCTGCCGGGATTCACATCGACTTCCTGGAAGGCGAGCGTTTCGATTTTATGCCCGTATTGCAACACTTCCGGCAATAAATCCATCTGATCCAATATCGCTACTGTTTTAGGCTGGAGGAGTTCGCCTTTGTATAAGGGAGACTCATCTTTTAATTGTTCAGCGACTGTCACATGCACACCGCTGCTTGCCAATTTGACTGCCAGGGCAAGTCCTCCGACTCCTCCACCAGCTACGAAAATTTCCGTTTGCAAAATCCAACCCCCTTTTCTGACTGCTTCTACTCTATTTCCACAAAAAGCAGCCAGGGAAACGCTTTAACATACAAAACACCCCGGGTCCTCCAGAATTTGGAGGACCCGGGGTGTTTGTCAGGTGGTCATGAAAAAGTCCCGCATCTGCCGGAAATGATGGGGACTGCTTTCTATCTATCATTCTGTTTTCGTGGCGATATTCCAAATATGCTCCCACGTTTCTACCTTCAGTACATCCAGTGGATTGCCGTCACCAAGCACACCATAACCTACGATCAACCCGACAATCAATGCGAGCGCACATAAAATAGTGATGACAATCAGACGCAGCCATATCGGGAAAATCCTGCGACGTGGCAGCTTCTCCTCTTTTTTACGTGACTTTCGATTCTTTTCCTCAGCACTTTTTGCAGCTTGTTTCGTTTCAGGGTCATTTTTATATTTTTTTCTCGTCGTCGGCTGTTTTTGACCGGTAGGGTTTGTTGACATGGTTGGGTAACTCCTTACAGTTAAGATCTCAGTTGATTGACCAAGCCACTCATCTGATCGCTCAAAGAAATAGATTGGCCATTGAATTGATAGGCTCGTTGTACCATCAGCATATCCGTCATTTGTTTTTGCATATCGACATTAGAGGATTCGAGTGCACCAGTTTGTATATGTACGTCGTCAACAGCAACCTCCCGGATGATTTCATCTGCTGCCAGATTCAGCTCATCATCTGCGGGCAGGCGGAAGGTATTGTTCTCTGAGGCTTCCAGCATCCGCGGTCGTACCGCTTCTACGATACCGATTCGCCCTTCGACAGATTGACCTTCTTCTCTGTCTACTATAATCGTACCATTTTCAGCTATTGTCAATCCATTAAAACCATCTTCAAGTACAATACGACCGTTTTCCCCAAGCACAGGCGCCCCATTGGAATCCGTCAGCATCAACTGATTGCCCCCAATCGGGTTCAAGTAAAAGTTTCCTGCTCGTGTATAACGGACCTCTGTACCCTCATCTGTCGGCATTTCTACCTGAAACATATGGTTATCCGTAAGCAAGGCAGCATCAAGACTTCGTTCCGTCGTCTGCAGCGTTCCTTTGGTTAAATCTAGTGTAACGGCACCCAATTTGGCACCGGAACCACTGCGGATGCCCTCAGGCGTCATACGAGGGACAGAGGTGTGTTTCTCATCGAGGTTGTTAATCTGCTGCATCAATAAAGATGAAAATTCTGCATTACGTGTCTTATATCCCGACGTATTGCTGTTTGCCAGGTTATTACCGATTATGTCCAGTTTTTGCTGCAGCTGTCCCATCGTAACTGCAGCCTGTATCATCGATCTCGACATCCCTGTCCCTCCTTACGTCAACCTGCCAATCTCATTGACGGCCTTGTCCATACTTTGATCATAAGCTTTCAACACCCGCTGATTCATTTCAAAATTACGGTATGTATTCATCATTTCCGTCATCGTTTTGCCGGCATCCACATTAGAACGCTCAAGATGGTTTTGCTGTACAGAAAAATTCACATCTGGCGTCTGTCTTGCATTTACCGCTTCACCTTCTTCCAGGCGGAACCAGGTATCCCCTTCTTTGACAAGGCTGTTAGCATCATTAATATAGGCGATGCCAAGCGGGGTATCATTACCCGCTATACTGATCGTGCCGTCTGAAGCTACGTCAAAATCCATCCCGCCGACATCAATCCGGCTTCCTTCCTCATCGAGAACATAATTCCCTGCCTGTGTTACCAGGTACCCTTGTCCATCCACGGTGAAATTTCCATTTCGAGTATAACGCGCTTCTCCATCCTCATGTGCAACGGTAAAATATAACGATCCCTCTCCATCAGGCAGGTCGCCGTTAACCAGCGCCATATCAGTCCCGATTCCTGTCTCCCGGATATCTCCCTGAGCAAAATCAGGCACCGTTTCCTGCAAGTATGTACCGGTATTAAGTCCACCAAGTTCCTGGTTGAACGGGACGTGCAATCCCCTGCCGGTCGGCATGCTTTTCGCTTCCATCCGCTGCATCAATAATTCCGGAAATGCGCGCATAACACCCTGGTCCGATTTATAACCAGGGGTATTGGCATTCGCCATGTTATTTGATAATGCTTCCTGGCGGCGCTGCTGGGCAATCATGCCAGAAGCAGCCGTATAGAATCCTCTCAGCAAGGGAATCGCTCCTTCCTATAAAAACCGTTACCGTCTGATTTTATTTTTGGCAATCTTATCGATGTTTTCCAGCATAATTCCAGTACCCTTCGCGACGCAGTTCATCGGCTCTTCTGCAACAAGTACAGGGACCTTCAATTCTTCTGCCAGTAACTTATCGATGCCATGAATCAACGCACCACCACCCGTGATAATGATGCCACGGTCGATGATGTCTGCTGACAATTCCGGCGGCGTGCGCTCGAGAACCGATTTAGCCGCCTGGACAATAACCATCACCGATTCATGAAGTGCTTTTTCAATTTCGGAAGAACGAACCGTGATCGTACGTGGAAGTCCGGAAACCATGTCACGTCCGCGAATATCGATTTCTTCATCACGTCCATCAGGGAAAACAGTAGCGACACTGATTTTAATTTCCTCAGCCGTACGTTCACCGATCAACAGCTTGTACTCTTTTTTAATATAACTTAGGATTTCCTGGTCGAATTTATCACCAGCCATTTTGATAGAAGAAGCCGTAACGATATCCCCCATGGAAAGGACAGCAACATCTGTCGTTCCACCACCGATATCAACGACCATGTTTCCACTCGGCTGGAAAATTTCCATGCCCGCACCGATGGCTGCCACTTTTGGCTCTTCTTCCAGATAAACTTTTTTCGCTCCGGATTTCTCTGCCGCTTCCCGGATCGCTTTTTGTTCGACTTTCGTAATATTCGTTGGACAGCATATCAACATGCGAGGCTTTGATAAAAAGCCACGCACATTGATTTTATCTATAAAATGTTTCAACATCGCTTCTGTAACGTCAAAATCAGCGATCACGCCATCTTTAAGCGGGCGGATCGCCTCTATATTACCAGGAGTACGGCCGACCATCCGGCGGGCGTCCTCCCCTACTTCCAGGACTTTTCCTGTAGTCCGATCCATTGCGACTACAGAAGGCTCATCCAGAACGATTCCTTTTCCGCGCACATGGATCAGTACATTCGCTGTACCAAGATCAATTCCGATATCTCTAGCTAGCATGTTTAGTAGATCCTCCCTGTTCAACACAAGACTTTTCTCGCATCCGTTCGAAAACATAATGCATCTAATGTTATATTCTATCATAAAAGTACGACCATCGTCGCACCTCTAATGAAAAAACTTTCCAAAATTCGAGAAAATTATACAAAAGGGAGGATCTTTTCTTTTTATTGTGAGGGCTGTACAGGCTGATTGTTTTCTGGTTGTATTTTCATCTGGTACTTACGCTTCGTGGCTTCCCCACCACGGAGATGGCGGATCTCCTTATGGTAGTCGAGGATCTTTTTTACTTGCGCGGCCATTTCAGGATTCAACTCTGGGAGCCGTTCAGTCAAATCCTTATGGACGGTACTCTTCGACACGCCGAATTCCTTCGCAATCACTCGCACTGTTTTTTTCGTTTCCACAATGTATTCCCCTATCTTGATGGTCCTCTCTTTGATGTAATCATGCACATCACTCGCCTCCTATGGTTGACTATCCAAGGTGTGTATTGAGACAAGGTGATTCACTTGGGGTATGTTATCGATGAGAAAGAGCATTTAACCGAAACTGTTTCATTTCTATGTGCGTAACGTTCACCTCGGATGCTACCGAATGCTCGGTTAATTACATCTTATTAGTGGGCTGGCAGGAATATGTATGAAAAACAAGGCGACAAGTCCTGAAATTAAGCGAAAATCGTCTTTTTGATGGTATGAGGGGAAGGACAAGTTAATGACAAAAAAATTATGCATAATATCCCAATAGGTGTACAAAATAAAAAAGCCGCGCAGGACGCGCGACTTTTTTTCAGGTTTGTGTCATGGAAATGGAGGATTCGGCATCTTCATTCATACCAGGCTCTTCTTCAACGCCTGTTTCTTCGTCACCTTCACCTGGTGCTTCTTCTTCCGCTCCAGGTTCCAGTTCTCCGATTTCCTCGTCACTTACATCTTGATTTTCTTCTTCACTCGTGGCATCTTCACCTTCAACTGATCCATCTTCATTAGCTGCATCACTGTCTTCTGCTTTTTCAGTGTTCTGTTTTTCCAGTTCACCGAAAGGCTTGCCGAAGAATGATTCAGGGTTCAAAGCTTCACCATCTTTGCGGACTTCAAAGTGTACATGAACCCCACTTGCCTGTCCGAAGATGTTTCTGCCTGAAGTACCAAGAACATCCCCTTGCTTGACTTCGGCACCAGCTTCTGTTTGTACTTCGTCAAGGCTTGCATAAACGGTTGTTACTTCCTGGCCATGATCGATTTGGACGACATTCCCGTAAAGTGGATCTTCTTTCACTTCTGTTACGGTACCACTCATCGCTGCTGTGACATCGAATTTCTCATCGTTTTTCGTGATATCGACACCTGTACTCTGATAATACTTATTGTCATATAATACAAGTGCGTTTTCCTGGTCTTCCTCAGAAGCGTCGTAGTCATAAAACTTCGTTACAATTGTAGAATTCTCCTGCTCAGCTACTGGCATCGTCAACTCTTCACTTTGTTGCATGACTGGGACAGCATCTTCATCTCCGAATGGATCTTCTGTGATCACTTCATCATTCACATTCGGATCATCCGCAAAATCAACTTCTTCTCCACGCTGCTGATACCAAAGGACTCCTGCTAAAACTAGAGCTGCAACCGAAAGATAGATTGCCGGGTACACCCACTTCTTACCTAACAAGCGTCGGAACTTAAGTTTTGTGACGCTCTTTTTTTCTTCATCTCTCATTTGTTCATCACCTCAGCAACCATTCTGAGCAAAAAATGAGAGACTTATACATCCAATCAAAAAAAATTATCATAAACTGGAAGAAAATTCAGTTAAATAAATGTAAACCAGTACCTGTGAGCCGTAGTCAGTTTAAGGTGTGGTACATTTATTCATCTATGTAAAAGCTAAATAGCTAAGGCATGAAAAAAAGCCTGCAGAATGTTTCTACAAGCTTTACTCATGTTATTCATTCGGGTTGATCATGGCCTGGAGGGTGTTGAGCTGATCCATTTCGGTGATTTCTGCTCCCTGGTAGTAATGCTGGACGATTTCTTTGTAGTCACTTCCCTGCTCAGCCATTCCGTTTGCTCCATATTGACTCATACCGACGCCATGGCCATAGCCTTTGGTGGTGAAAATCAAATGTCCATCTTTTTGTTCAATAGAAAAGTCACTGGATTTAAGACCGAGTTTTTCGCGGATCTCTCTCCCTGAAAACTCTTCACCGCCTACTTCAATACTGCTGACACGATTGCCTTCTGTTTTATTGATCCGGGAGGCGGTTACATCGACAGGAAATGTAATGCCGAGCTTAGCTTCCACCTCTTGTACAGAGAGAACTTTCTGATCGAGAAACTTAGGGGATTGTTTATCCCATGGACTTTCAACGCTTTTCAAATAGGGATAAGGGTTCTTCCAATAATCTTCCGAGTTTTCGGTATACCCATTGCTCGTTGAGAAAAAAGCAGCAAAAATCGGTTTTTCTTCATAGGTTATAATCTCTCCTGCAGTTTCTCGAACTGCCTGATTGATTTTGCTCATCTTGGTGTCAAACTCTGCTTTCCATTGGTTGCGTAACTCCGATTCATTTTTGTACACTTGATGATCCACGGTATCGGTGACATCAGCCTGATCCGACACTCCTTCTCCGTTGGAGTAATGCTGTACGATATACGTTCTTGCCGCCAAAGCCTGTGCTTTTAAGGCTTCTGGTTGAAAATCTGCCGGCATTTCCGAGGCGACCACCCGGGCGACATATTGTTCCAGCGGTACTTCTTCCACCTTGTTCGTATTGGTGCGCAGGACATCGATGTTAAAAGGGGAAAGGTCTTCCGGAAGTTCTACCAGTTCCGGCAGCTCTTCCTGCTTTTCTTCGGCGATGCGCTGTTCCTTGTCTGAGTCGATAAATGGTAAGACGATCAGTGTAGGAATAATGAGTATCATCAGTAATAAAAAAGAAAATGTGATCAATCCTGGCCGTTTCCAATTTTTCATCCCATGCCCTCCTGCTAGAACGTTAATAGATGTCTCTAGTAAATATTTATACAGAAAAAGGATATGGTAGAACCTTTTTAGTCACATGTCCTCAGAAAAACTTAGTTTTTATCCAATTCAAGCTGTATGTAATTAGAAAAAACTTGGATTGTCGCCAAGGATGAAAAAATTACGTTCTCATATTAAGCTTTCTTAAAGTATAAAAAAAGCTCACCCTGCCAATTAAAGCGAGGGTAAGCTTCCATATTTCTTGTTATTAAGACGTAGCTTGCACGGAATCTTCGGCTGTTTCTTGTTCGCTTGCAGGATTATCATTGATGCGCTCAATGTCAGCTCCAAGCTGTGCCAACTTATCTGCAAAGTCGACATATCCGCGGTCCAAGTGCTTCAATTCAGTTACACGTGTATAACCATCAGCTACGAGACCAGCAAGTATCAAAGCGGCTCCTGCACGCAAGTCGGTAGCAGCTACTTCCGCACCCTGTAGGTCGGATGGGCCTTCAATGATTACACTGCGTCCTTCGATTTTCATTTTGGCATTCATGCGGCGGAATTCTTCCACATGCATGAACCTGTTTTCAAAGACTGTCTCCGTGATCACACTTGTTCCTTTAGCAGAAAGCATCAACGCCATGATTTGTGACTGCATATCTGTCGGGAAACCTGGGTGAGGCTGAGTTTTGATATCAACTGCTTTTAAATGGTTTGGTCCGATGACACGAAGGCCATCTTCCTCTTCTTCAATGATGACACCCATTTCCTGCATTTTAGAAACAAGGGAACGCAGGTGCTCAGCTTCTGCTCCCTTAACAAGCACGTTTCCTTTCGTGATAGCTGCTGCTACCATGAACGTACCTGCTTCGATACGGTCAGGGATAATCGTGTGCTCCGCACCTTTAAGCTTATCCACTCCGGTGATACGAATCGTCTCTGTACCAGCGCCTACGATTTTAGCTCCCATCTTATTCAGGAAGTTTGCTAAATCGACAATCTCCGGCTCTTTGGCACAGTTTTCCAGAATTGTTTTACCATCGGCAAGCGCTGCGGCCATCATGATGTTTTCTGTTGCACCGACACTCGGTACATCCATGTAAATCTTGGCACCTTTCAAGCGCCCGTCAGCGTTTACTTCGACGAAGCCATTGCCAACATTGACTTTGGCTCCCATCGCTTCAAAACCTTTTAAATGCTGGTCGATCGGGCGGGATCCAATTGCACAACCGCCTGGCATAGCGACCTTAGCATGACCATACCGGGCCAAAAGTGGTCCCAGTACAAGTACAGAAGCACGCATCTTACGTACAAATTCAAATGGAGCCTCTGTTTTAATATCGCCAGAAGCGTCAACGGTAACTGTATTGTTTTCAAATCCTACTTCAGCGTTAATATTGCGTAAAACTTCATTTATAGTAACTACATCAGCTAATGCTGGAACTTCATGAAGGACACTTTTTCCTTCACTTGCAATTATACTTGCTGCGATGACAGGCAGTACGGCATTCTTGGCGCCTTCAACTTTCACGGTGCCATTCAGCTGCCTCCCACCACGGACGATGATTTTTTCCACGGTTCATTCTCCTCCGAGTCCATATTCATTATTATTAATATTCAGACGTGATTATTGGTGTGCCTATTGTAATGCTTGTCTTTGCGCCCAAACCTTTGCGGACAGCAAATTGGACATTCATGGCACCTTCTGGCAGCGGGATCGTCTGCTCCCACTCTGGTGTATATCCGGAAATACTGGTAAAATCAGTTTCATTTATCGATTCGATTGTTTTTATGTCTAGGGCTTGTCTTAATTTTTGATACACTAAAACATCATCAATAATACCATTAAATTCAGCTTTTGCACAAGAGAAAATAGCGACATTTTCTGTGAAGATTCGACCTTTTTTAACAAAAAAATAATTTGTTAAATAATGTTCACTTACTTCCCCCCAGCTTGTCCCTGTTATTTTATAAATGAGTTCGATATGATTGCTCTTTTCCCTTGGGACAATGACAATAAACTTTTCGATGATCCCTTCCTTTTTTTGTGGGTTAGTCATCGTGTATTTAATGCTGTTACGATCAGAAGTCTGCTGCCATTTAGCTTCTGGCAGTTCTTTTTTTATTTGTGTTTTGAGCTCCTGCAAGTGCTGGGACGGGAATGACTCTTTTGCCATTACTTCCCATCCGTCCACCTCAATGCCTTGGGTTTGTAAATGAGCAGTAATGGCATAAAGTGGCAGTTCTTCTGTGTTTTTGACCCCTGCGAAAGTTTCCAAATCTGTACTTAACACCAAAGCGACAACCAGGATGATCAACAGTCTTCTCATCGTAACAACCCTCTCCTTGATAGATTACTATTTTCATTGTTTCCAAGGAGAGGTTATTGCATACGGTTTATTTCTCAACATGAAACGACAATCAGAACAGATGGACCAATTGCTGCGACCATTGAAGAAAATCAAGGAAGAAACGGCTGACGCTGGTACCAATTGTGATGGTAACCAGAATCATCAATACCCTGACTTCAAATACATGATCTTTACGGACCCACCCTTCCAGCTTTATCGCCTGAAGGACCCTCCAGGTAATAATGATGAAAATCAGATGAGAAACCATGCCGGCTAAAGCCTGTTGACCAGCCTGCTGTAAAAAAGTATCTAACATATTCCTATACACCTCTTCAATTTCATTTCCCTTATTGACTTTAATCCTTTCCAAACATGCCATGGAGAAATGAAATTGTCAAACCAGCGGATATCCTAGTCTACTACTACCTTTATTTCACTCGCTGTAAACATTCTGAAACGAAAAAATCCCCCGTCAGATGCAAAACCTGCATCTCCGGAGGAATAGATGTTTTTCAATAGAACATTTCTGCAAAGTTAAACTGAGTTTGGAAGAAGTCTAACACCACTCCAGGGAATAAACCCAGGGTAATGGTACCTGCCGCACAGAAGACCATGGCAATCGTAACTCCAACCGGCATCCTTATCGGTACAGCACTTCCCGACGGACGCATGAACATTTGTGCCATAACGCCAAAATAATAGAAGTAGGAAATGACTGTTGTTCCCATCATGACCGCCGCCAATATGTAGCGGGATGGATCCGAGAAGAGAGCTCCTATGAAAATATTCAACTTCCCAATAAAACCTGCTGTACCAGGAATCCCGGCTAATGATAATAAGAAGATCGTCATCATGACTGCCATCCATGGCCTGCGGTAGAAGAGTCCGGCGAAGATGGATATATCTTCTGAATGGCTATGCTCACTCATGACCTGGATGACGGCAAACGCTCCTATGTTCATCAGCAAGTAGGCCGCCAAATAAAACCACATGCTCTCAAACATCATCTCAGAGAAAGCTACGAAAGGAACCAATAGATAACCAGCGTGAGCAATACTTGAATAGGCGAACAGCCGCTTTATGTTTCTTTGTTTCAAGGCAACGGTGTTCCCGGCTATCATAGTTATTCCTGCCAACACGCTAATGAATATCATCATCGATTGCAATAGGGAAGTATTCGCTTCTAATCCTTGCGCGAATGGAAAAACACTCAGTAAGACGCGAAGGATGATGACAAACCCTGCCGTTTTCGATACGACACTCAAGAAAACGGTAACCGGAATAGGTGCTCCCTGATAGACATCTGGGGCCCACATTTGAAAAGGGACAGTGGAAATCTTGAATGCCAGCCCGACAAAAGTCAGGATAAAAGCGACACTTAATAAAACCAATCCATTTTCCGGCGCAATATTCGATATTTCCCGGGAAATGTCGGCAAGATTCGTACTTCCTGTCAATCCATAGATGTAACTGAGTCCGAATAATGTAAAAGCACTTGAAATTCCGCCATTGATGACATATTTCATTGCCGCTTCATTTGATTGTGTCGATTTCTTCCTTGTTCCCGCCAGGATATAAGAAGAGATGGACAGTAATTCTAATCCAACAAACAATGTGATCAAGTCAGCGCTGCTTGCCATCATCATAGCGCCAAGCAATGCACTCATGAGTAAGTAATAGAATTCCCCGCGGTAGAGCAATTCACCTTTCGCTTCATAGGAAACTCCCATCAATAGTACCAGCAGCGCTCCGATGAGAAGGAGAATTTTGAAACTCAAGGAAAATGCATCCAGCCTGTAGGTGTTAGCAAGAATCATGGCAGGCTCATGTCCTATTTGACTGAAAAGAAAAAACAGGGCGATTCCGATACCTGCTGCGCCAAACCAGCCGAACAGCTTACGGTCGATCTTTTTATCAGCGAATAAATCTACTAAGGATAAGACGGTAGCAATAATCAATATGGTGAACTCTGGGGCCATCATACTCCATTCATAACTTAACAATGTTTCCATATCCATAAGCTTACCCTCCTATCCCTGGCATGATAGATTCTAAAGTCAACTGCAGTGTATGAGTGATAATGGCAGGGTAGATACCAATCAATACAATTAATGCAAGCAAGGCAGCAGCTGGAATCATCTCTATTCTCGTCAAATCATACATTCCTGTAAAAGCCTTGATTGTTTTTCCATAGGTTACACCGAGAACTGCCCGTAAAATGTAGACAGCGGTCATAATTATTCCGAGCGTACCGATTGCAGCTATCCATGGCATCGTTTCGAATAGCCCAAGGAACGCCATGAACTCGGATACAAACCCGCTCATTCCCGGCAGCCCTAATGACGCCATTGCTGCTGCCAGTAAGAACCCTGCCGCGAGCGGCATCCGTTTGGCTAATCCGCCGAGACTGCTGAGTTTTGTGGTATGTGTTCGCTGATGGATAATGCCAACCAGTAAAAATAATAAGGCTGCAATCAACCCGTGTGACAATGTCTGGAAAATAGCTCCTTGAATTCCAGCTTCGTTCATTGCTGCTACCCCAAGTAATACGATACCCATATGAGAAACACTGGAATAAGCGAACACACTTTTCAATTCATTTTGCACAAAAGCGAGGAACGCCCCGTACAATAAATTAATCAAGCCAAGTATTGCAATGAACGGCGCCACTTTTGCAAATTGATCTCCGAATATTCCCAGACCAAAGTTGATTAAGCCGTAGGCACCGATTTTGAGTAAAATGCCTGCGTGAATCATCACGACTGCGATCGGTGCATGAACATGGACTCTCACCATCCAGGTATGCAATGGAACGATTGGCAGTTTGACTCCAAATGCGACTAATAGTGCCAGCATACTTCCATAACGGAATTCTTCACTAACTGCCTCACTGCTTGCCATAATAGCTTTCAACTCTTCAATATTGGTGGTTCCTGTTTTTGCAAAGATTGCAGCAAACAAAATCAACAGGATTGCTGAACCTAAGCCGTTGTATATGAGGAAGCTATAGGCTGCCTTTTCTCGTTCGACAAAGCCCCATCGGCCAATCAGGAAAAACATTGGAACCAGGGTTATTTCAAAGAATATAAAGAACAAAATCAGGTTCTCTGCTGTGAATACACCAAGCATCCCGATTTCCAGAATGAGGAACCAGAGGAAATATGCCTTCAATCCTTGCTTAATCTGAGCAGCTGCCACACTCGCTGACAGCGTTGATACGATTGTAGTCAGTAATATCAGTAACAAAGAGAATCCATCAATGCCAAGTTCATAGTTGGCCTGGAACATTCCACCACCAAAGTTGATCCAGCCATGAGAAACTCCCAGGTTTCCTCCTCCATGAAACTGTGCGTAGACTACTAACGATAATAAGAGCGGCAGGACTGTTGCGAGAATTCCCGTAAGGCTTACCGTTTTCCTTTCTGCAGACTGAACACTTAAAATCAAAATACCAATCAACGGGGAGAAAATCATTAACGTTAACCAATCCATCATAGGTACCCCCCTGTCCAGACGACGAGGAAGACAAGAATAGCAAGGCCGATGAATGCTATAGCACCATATGTCTGCACTTGCCCCGACTGCAGTTTCGAGCCGAGGCTTCCGGCAGCTCGGGTAACTCCCGAGACGGCTGCTACAATGACTTCCACAATGTATTTTTCTATGAAGCTTCCAAGATAACCCACTGCGCGTGCGGCGTATTCGACGGTATATTGATAGAATTCATCTATAAAGTATTTGTTAAAGACCAACGTATAGGTTGCAGGCATATGACTGGATAAAAAGTCACGTTGCAACGATTTTTTATAATAGATAAGGTAGGCAAGGCCGATACCAGCAAAAGCAATCAAGCTTGCCGCCATCATCACCCATACCGGGCCCTCATGATGTTCAAATGGAAGAAATTCGCTGTCCCCTGCCAGCCAATCCCCTAAAAACGTTCCAAACCAGGGAGTATTGATGTAACCGGAAAAAGCTGCCAGGAATGCGAGCACCACCATCGGGATTGTCATCGAACGTGGTGATTCACGTACTTCTGTAACCTCAGAGCGATGTTCCCCAGTGAATACCATGAAGAATAACCGGAACATATAAAAAGCTGTAAAGAATGCGGCTACAAGTCCGATGATAAACAATCCATAACGTCCGTCGTACCAGGTTGCCAGTAGAATCTCATCTTTACTGAAGAACCCGGAGAACAGCGGCACGCCACTAATGGCAAGCGTACCGATTAAAAATACAGGACCTGTGATCCGCATTTTAGTCCATAGCCCGCCCATCTTTTCTATATTCTGGTTGTGTACTGCATGGATGACACTTCCTGCTGCTAAGAACAATAATGCTTTGAAGAAGGCGTGGGTCATTAAATGAAAGACACCCGCCACATATCCCGCTGCACCTAGAGCCATCATCATGTAACCCAGCTGAGAAACGGTAGAATAAGCCAACACCCGTTTGATATCTGTTTGTACAAGGCCGATGGTTGCGGCAAAGATTGCTGTAAATCCACCAACAACAGCCACAACTGTCATAGCTGCAGGACTTGCTTCAAATACCGGGAACAATGCTGCAACAAGATAAACACCTGCCGCTACCATGGTCGCCGCGTGAATCAAGGCGGATACAGGCGTTGGCCCTTCCATGGCGTCAGGTAGCCAGGTATGAAGCGGGAATTGACCTGATTTCCCTACTGCCCCGACAAAGATGAGAATAGCGATCAGCGTCAGTAATCCTTCCGGCACTTCTCCTCCACCGACAGCGGTAAAAATGTCGTTGAATTCGAGACTGCCGACCTGCCAGAATAAGAGAATCATCCCGATAAGTAATCCGACATCGCCGATCCTCGTCATGATAAACGCTTTTTTTGCCGCTGCTTTTGCTTCTTCCTTATAAAAGTAGAAGCCGATCAACAGGAACGAACCGACACCGACTAATTCCCAGAATATATACAACTGTAAAAGGTTTGGTGAGATCACCAATGCCAGCATCGCAAAGGTGAACAATCCGAGATAGCTGTAAAATGTCGTCAGTCGTTCATCACTATGCATATAGCCTTTGGAATAAATATGTACAAGAAAACTGACGAGTGATACGATGACAAGCATTAATGCATTTAGCGGCGTGACAACTACTCCAAAGCGAAATTCCAACTGGCCGATTGTAAGCCAGACCATTTCCGCTCCACCGCTTCCATTTGCCATTTGCGTAAAAAGCACGATGACAGAAAGCAGGAAAGAAACCCCTGTAAAACCGATGCCTACATGGCTGCTCATTTCCTTCCACTGTTTTCCGAAGAAAAGGAGTAAAAGGAAGGACAGCAATGGAAACAAAGGGATCAACCATGCATTTTCTAACATCCTGACACAACTCCCTTCTGTTCCAGGTTTGCAATTGAACCGATAAGGAACCTAGTGCTTCATCGTATTCATCTCATCGATCTGCACTGTCGAGCGGTTCCGGTAAAGTGCGATTAGAATCGCAAGGCCGACAGCAGCTTCCGCAGCTGCTACGGTGATGGTGAATAACGAAAAAATCTGACCGGTTATACCCGGATTAATGCCATACTTACTGAATGCGACCAAATTGATATTGACCGCATTCAACATCAGTTCAATCGAAATCAGGACGATCACTGTATTCTTTTTTGTCAAAGCACCGAAGAGGCCAATACAAAATAGCACTAGAGCTAAAAGAAGATAGGCATTGACTGGTATGGCACTCATTTTTGCTCCGCCTCCTCCTCGTCATCCCGTTTAGCCAAAATGATTGCGCCTACTAAAGATACGAGCAGGACCACAGACATCAATTCAAACGGGATGATATATTTGCTGTACAATTCGATACCGATCTGCTTTGTGTTTTCCACATGCAGACTGGTCGCCTGGTCGCCGAATGACACCTGGTTGATCGAAAAGTACATCGTAAAGAAAAATAATACTACTCCAGCACCGACAACCATATTTCTTGTCCGGTTGCCTTTTGTTTTTTGGGTATCGTTATGCCGTGTGAGCATGATGCCGAAAATCATGATGATCGTAATAGCACCGGAGTAGATCAGTACTTGCGCAATAGCAACAAATTCAGCTGATAACAGGACGTATAATCCGGCAATAGCAAGAAAAGTAAGGACGAGTGAAAGCAGCATGTGGATGACTTTGGTTAGGTTCAGCATCAGAATGCCACCTAAAATCGCAAGCAATGCCAGAACTAGAAAGGCGAATAATTCTCCACTCATGCTTTATTCTCCTCTCTGATGTTCTGATCATTTTCATCCAGCCACTCCAGGTTTTTAAACAGATCGTCACGAGAGTACTCCGCCAGTTCAAAATTGTTCGTCATAACGATTGCTTCTGTCGGACATACCTCCGTGCAGAGATCACATAAAATGCAGATTTCAAAGTTGATGTCATACGTGTCGATGACTTTTCCTTTTTTATCAGGGTCCGGGTGTTTTTTCCCTGTCAACTGGATACAATCTGTCGGGCAGATGTTGGCGCACTGGTTGCAGACAATACATTTTTCCGGGTAGAACTTTTGGATGCCCCGGAAACGATCCGGCATCGGCACCGGCTCATCAGGATACTGGTAGGTCATTTTTTCCCTTGTCATATTTTTCAGGGTATATTTGAGACCTTTCGCTAAACCAAGCATATGTTCAGCCCCCTTTCAGTTGGTATGCTGTACCTTTTTTTGAAAACCTGGCTTATCGCAAAGCAAGACGAAAATATTAGAAAAACAGCTCTTTGATAATCGCTGTTACAAAAATATTCGCTAAAGCGATTGGAAGCAGTACTTTCCAGCCAAATTCCATCAACTGGTCTGCGCGCAGTCGAGGAAAAGTCACACGCAGCCACATGAAGAAGAAAACAACGACGATGAATTTCATTGTGAACCACACCGCTCCAAGTCCGATGTCGTTCAGGCCTATCCCTGGAATTGGTGCATTCCACCCGCCAAGGAATAACACAGTAATCAACGCAGAAAGTGCAAATAGATAGACATATTCCGCCAGCATGAAGAAGGCGAAACGAAATCCTGAGTACTCTACATGGTAACCGGCTACCAGCTCTGACTCCGCTTCTGGAAGGTCAAACGGTGTCCGATTGAGTTCTGCCGTCCCGGCGATCAGGAAAATGATGAACGCGACCGGCTGTAAGAAGACGAAAGCTACATGCTCTTGATAAACAACGATGTCATAAAGGTTTAGACTGCCTGTAAACAGGATGATCCCCACCACGGACATCACTAACGGAATCTCATAGGATATCATCTGGGCAGCGGCACGCATGCCCCCCATCAGGGCATATTTATTATTAGAAGCCCACCCTGCTGTTACAATGCCGATCGTGGATATACCAGAAATCGCAATGTAATACAGCAACCCGACACCGATATCTGAAAATTTGAATGCCGGTGTAAATGGTATGACCACCAATACTAAAAAGGCAGGCGCATAAGCAATCATCGGTGCCAGAATGAAAAGTGGTTTATCCGCTTGCTTAGGCATCGTGTCTTCTTTTATCAACAGTTTCAGTACATCAGCCACACTTTGCAGCAGGCCGAAGCGTCCACCGACACGGTTGGGGCCGTGTCTCAGCTGCATGAAACCCATTACTTTTCGTTCTGCCAGAATGGCAAAAGTTACGAAACCAAGTCCAATCCCCAGCATGGCAACACCAAGTGACAGGAAAATGGCCATGTTCCCCCAGCCTGGCTGGGATTGCAAAACGGAATCGATCCAGGTCATCAGCCATCCACCTCCCCTAAGACGATATCCACCCCTCCGAGAATCGTGATCAAGTTGGCCATGTTTTCCCCTTCGAGCAGTTTAGGGAGAATTTGAAGGTTGTAAAAAGACGGCCTTCTGAATTTAATTCGGTATGGTTCTTTTTTTCCTTCACTGGCAATATAACAGCCGATCTCTCCACGAGGCGATTCAATTCTGACAAAAGCCTCCCCTTTAGGAGCTTTTATAATCCGTGGTACTTTTGCCATGAACTTACCATCATCCGGAATCTGCTCGACAGCCTGTTCAATTATTTTCAAAGACTCTTCGATTTCTGCCAGTCGGCATTGGTAGCGCGCCCAGGCATCTCCTCCATCTCGTGTGATGACGTCGAAGTCGAAGCGATCATAGATGGAATACGGCTCGTGCTTCCTGAGGTCCCAATCGACCCCGGTACATCTCAAATTTGCTCCGCTAAGCGAATATTGCAGGGCATCTTCTTTGGTATAACGTCCGACACCCTTCACACGGTTTAAAAAGATTTCGTTTCCTGTCACCAGGTCATGGTAGCCAGCCAGCTGTTCTCTCATGTAAGGTACGAAATCGCGCACTTTATCAATCCAGCCTTCTGGAGCGTCCCATTTGACCCCGCCGACACGCATATAATTGAATGTCAGCCTGCCACCGGAAAGTTCATTCAACAGGTTGATGATCGCTTCCCGTTCGCGGAAAGCATAAAGGAAAGGGCTTACCGCCCCGATATCCAATAAATATGTACCGAACCAGACCAAATGACTGGCTACTCTTCCAAGTTCCATTGCCAACACCCGTAAATATTCGGCGTGATCCGGAAGTTCAAGCCCCATCATCGTTTCAACGGCGTGGCAAATGACATAGTTGTTTGTCATTGCTGATAAGTAATCCATCCGGTCTGTATATGGAATAATTTGTGTATATTGTAAATCCTCCGCAAGCTTTTCGGTCCCCCGGTGAAGATAACCGATGACCGGTGTCGCTTCCTTGATGATTTCCCCATCGACTTTGATGACAAGGCGGAACACACCATGGGTGCTCGGGTGCTGCGGGCCTACGTTAAGCATCATTTCTTCAGTTCTGATCATTGCCTACACCTCCACATCATGGGGCTCGTAATCTTTTCTCATCGGATAGCCGATCCAATCTTCCCCAAGCAGAATCCGCTTTAAATCCGGGTGGTTGAGGAACTTGATTCCAAATAAATCGTATGCCTCACATTCCGGCCAATTCGCACCCTTCCACAAGCCCGTCACCGACTCGATTTCCGGCTGGTCCCTGTCAATTTTAACTTTGAGGGCAACCGACTGCTTATTACGGAACGAGAAGAGATGTAAGTAAACTTCCATATGAGTTTCAAAATCCGTCCCATGCAATTCAGATAAATAATCAAACCCAAGCTGTTCATTGAATTTGAGAAACTCCGCGATTTTATGATAGGTATCTCTTTTTGCTACAAGTGTCGGTACATGCTTAGATAAACGGTTGATATAGGTCTCTTCAAAAACATCTTCACCAAGGTGCTCCTTAATGACCTTCATGTATTTATCGAGGAGAGGCTGGTTCGGGGACGGCTTCTCTTCTTCGGTTTCCTCTTTTTTGTCGGTATCTGCTTTTTTCTTTGCTCTGGCTGCCGCCGCCTTTGCTTTAGCGGCTGCTACTGCTTTTGCTTTTTCATCGTCTTCGGGTGACTCGCCGCCTGATGCCTCACGTTTTTTCCTGGCATCTGCAGCTGCTTTTGCTTTAGCGGCTGCTTTTGCCTTCTCGTCATCACTACTATCGTCCGAACCTGATTCTTCCTGTTTTCGTTTTTGTTTCGCTAAGGCGGCTGCTTTCGCTTTGGCTGCTGCCGCTGCTTTCTTTTTAGCCAGTTCATCCTCGTTGTCGGATGGCTCCCCTTCTGTATTAGCCGCTTCCGCTTGCTTTCGCTTCTGTTTGGCCAGAGCCGCCGCTTTTGCCTTTGCCGCAGCGGCTGCCTTCTTCTTCGCCAGGTCTTCATCAGTATCTGAATTATCCATTTCCTTGCTGTCTTTACCGAGGGTGTGGGATACTTTTTCCTTGTCTTCGGCTGTTGTATCTTCTTCTCCCTTAGCCGCTTTTTCATCCTCCTTCTTTTTCCTTAATGCTTCCGCCTTGGCTTTTGCCGCTGCGGCGGCTTTCTTCTTTTCCAAGTCTTTTTCATCACTCATCGACTGGTCACCCGCTTTCCGGTTTTGGCTTCATAGCGGATTTTCTCCTGTAATTTGTTGATTCCATAAATAAGCGCAGCTGGGTTGGGAGGACATCCCGGGATATAAACATCGACTGGGACGATTTGGTCGACTCCTTTCACAACTGCATAGGATTTTATATAAGGGCCTCCTGCTGTTGCACAGGATCCCATGGCAATCACATATTTAGGTTCCGGCATCTGATCGTACAAACGGCGTAATACCGGCGCCATTTTTTTCGTAACGGTGCCAGATACTATCATGACATCCGAATGACGTGGAGAGGTTCGGAAAAAGGATCCAAAACGATCCAGGTCATAATGTGAGGACCCGACCCCCATCATTTCAATCGCACAGCAGGCAAGACCGAAAGTCATCGGCCATAAGGAGTTGCTCCTTGCCCAGGCTTTGACTTGTTCTAATGTCGTCAAGAAGACATTTCGTTCCATTTCTGCTTTTTCTTGAGGGGAAACATTCTCTAAATTTAAATCCATCGTAGCACCTTCTTTTTCCAAGCATAGATGAGGCCAATCAAAAGCATGACGACAAAAATAAGCATTTCAATCAATGCGAAGACGCCCAGCTCCTCATAGGCAACGGCCCACGGGTATAAGAAAATGGTCTCCACATCAAATATGACGAACATCAAAGCGAAGATATAATAGCGGGCGTTGAACTGGACACGTGCATCCTGAAATGGGTCAATCCCACTTTCATACGTCGTCCGTTTCTGTTCCGTCGGCTTATTAGGACGGAGCAGCCTTCCTAGTGATAAAGCCACAATCGGAAGCAAAATACCAAGCGCTAAAAAGATAACTACCACTAAATAACTGTTCTGATATGTAAATAGATCCGCCATTTCCCCTCCTCCTTCTAAAGAAAATTTTAGAAGATTAGCAATTTTGTAATCGCTATCATTATAGCAAATCCTGTATATAGTGTCGATATGACCCGAGTGATATATCCAGAATTTACTACCATTCGTTTTCTTCCCATCTTTACTTTAAATCAAATACTATTTTCGTGCGATGACAAACGTGGTTGCCGGCAAAGGTTTTTTCGATTATAATGTTTGTTTAAGTTTTATGAGTTGTCCTGGTAAATCATGAATTATTCTTTTGTTATAAAACAAGCAAAGCTTGATGCTCTCTCCAAATAAATATGGCTCCCCACCTGTATGTGCTACAGTTGGAGAGCCAATTGCTTTTACCATAATTAAAAATTCTATTAAATTTGCTGGATTGTCACAAAAAAGATAAGTAGTTTACAAATGCGATTTACTGCGAATTATCCTGGACAAAGGAAAAACTGCTTTCCAATTGGAAAGCAGTTTTTATTATTAGTTATTTTGATATACCTCTAAACGGTTGATCGCACGTCTTAGTGCCATCTCAGCCCGTTTGAAATCAACATCTTCCTGCTTCGTTTGCAGACGGCGCTCAGCACGCTCCTTCGCCTTCCGTGCACGTTCTACATCAATCTCAGAAGGCATTTCTGCCGATTGAGCCAGAATCGTCACTTTGTCCGGACGAACCTCTAAAAAGCCGCCGTTGACAGCGATACGCTCGGAGCTGCCTTCTTTTTTCAGACGGACGGCACTGATCGTCAAAGGAGCGACCATAGGGATATGCCCAGGGAGCACCCCGAGTTCACCGCTTTCCGCCTTACAGCTCACCATTTCAAATGCATCTTCCAAAACCGGGCCATCAGGAGTGACAACACTCACCGTTAGTGTCTTCATGATTACCCCTCCTTGGGCTTGACTCGACCTATAGGGATGGGCTGGCAAAGGGGGATACGTACCCCATCGCCTGCCATTCCTTCAGGTAAGAAAATTCTTATTGCATCTGTTTCGCTTTTTCAACGACATCTTCGATACGTCCGACTAGGCGGAAAGCATCCTCTGGAAGGTCATCGTACTTGCCATCGAGGATTTCTCTGAAGCCTTTGACCGTCTCCTGAACAGGTACATACGAACCTTTTTGGCCTGTAAACTGTTCGGCAACGTGGAAATTCTGGGATAAGAAGAACTGGATACGACGAGCACGAGAAACCGTTTGCTTGTCTTCATCAGATAGTTCATCCATACCAAGAATCGCAATAATATCCTGAAGTTCTTTATAACGCTGTAGTGTACGCTGCACTTCACGAGCTACCTCATAGTGTTCCTGACCAACAATTTCAGGGTCAAGTGCACGGGAAGTAGATGCAAGTGGATCCACTGCAGGGTAAATACCTTGCTCAGAAAGTTTACGCTCCAGGTTAGTAGTCGCATCCAAGTGGGCGAATGTCGTTGCTGGTGCCGGGTCTGTGTAGTCATCGGCAGGGACATAAATCGCCTGAATGGATGTTACGGAACCTTTATCTGTAGATGTAATACGTTCCTGCAATTGACCCATTTCCGTCGCAAGTGTCGGCTGATAACCAACGGCAGATGGCATACGGCCAAGCAAAGCGGATACTTCCAGACCACCCTGGGTGAAACGGAAAATGTTATCGATGAAGAACAATACGTCCTGTCCTTGTTCATCACGGAAGTATTCAGCCATCGTAAGACCTGTCAGCGCCACACGCATACGTGCTCCAGGCGGTTCGTTCATCTGACCGAATACCATCGCTGTACGGGAAATAACTCCAGAGTCCTTCATTTCAAAGTACAAGTCATTTCCTTCACGAGTACGCTCACCAACACCGGCAAATACGGAAATACCACCGTGCTCCTGGGCGATGTTGTTGATCAATTCCTGGATCAGTACGGTTTTACCTACACCCGCACCACCAAACAAACCGATCTTACCACCTTTTACGTATGGTGCCAGCAAGTCTACGACTTTGATTCCTGTTTCCAGGATTTCCGTTTCTGTTGCCAGGTTTTCGAATTTTGGAGCCTGACGGTGGATTGGATCGCGGCGAACGTCCGCTCCTAATGGCTCATCAAGGTCGATATTTTCACCTAATACGTTGAATACACGTCCAAGTGTTACTTCACCGACCGGCACAGAAATCGGGCCGCCTTTATCATTGACTTCCATTCCGCGCTGCACACCTTCAGTAGATGCCATGGCAACGGTACGGACTGCGTTGTCCCCTAAGTGAAGGGCAACTTCCAATGTAAGGTCGACGTTTACTTCATTTTCGTTTTGCGCGGGTGAATACACGTGCAAAGCGTTATTGATATCAGGGAGTTGTCCGTCTTCGAAAGAAACATCGACAACCGGTCCCATGACTTGGATTACGCGTCCTTTACTCATCGATTTCCCTCCTAACTAACTATTCGAAGTCCAGGAAGCTTACTACTCGAGAGCAGCTGCTCCACCGACAATTTCGGTGATTTCCTGGGTGATGGCTGCTTGACGGGCCCGGTTGTATTTAAGTGACAGGTCACCGATAAGATCATCGGCATTATCTGTTGCACTCTTCATAGCAGTCATACGGGCTGCATGTTCACTGGCTTTACCGTCGAGCAAAGCACCATAAATCAAGCTTTCAGCATATTGAGGCAGCAATACTTCCAGAATTTCTTCCTGGTTCGGCTCATATTCATAGGAGCTTGTCGTTGCTTTGACCCCTTCGCTCAAATCTGTCAACGGCAGAAGCTTTTTCTCAGTCACTTCCTGAGTAATAGCACTGACGTAGTGGTTGTAATATAGATAAAGCTCATCGATCACTTCATCGGTGAATAGCTGCACAGTTTCCGATGCGATATCTTTGATATCCGCGAAGTCAGGCTGATCTGCGATTGCAACAATCTCTTTATCGATCGGCATGTTTCGCTTCCGGAAAAAGTCACGTCCCATTTTCCCGATGGTGATAAGTGTATATTCATCCGCTGAATTGTGGCGTTTTTGGATCGTTTGATAAACAGCGCGAAGAACACTGCTGTTATATGCTCCTGCCAGTCCGCGATCGGAAGTGATGACGACATATCCAGTACGTTTTACGTCGCGTGACTTGAGCATCGGGTGGTCAGCGTCACCGCCGCCAGTGGCGATACTTGCCACGACTTCCTGGATCTTTTCGCTATATGGTACGAATGCTTTGGCATTTTCTTCTGCGCGATTCAATTTCGCAGCAGAAACCATTTCCATCGCCTTCGTAATTTGTTTCGTTTTTTTTGTGGAATCTATCCGGCCTTTAATATCTCTAAGGGATGCCACTCTATTTCACCACCCTTTCTAACAAAGGTTGCGTTCCAATTATTCAGATACGACGAACGTCTTTTTGAACGCTTCGACCGCTTCTTTCATATCATCTTCATCAGCAAGCTTTCCGGTTTCACGGATTTGCTTAAGAAGCTCTTTGCGGTTGCTCTCTGTCCAGTTGTGGAACTCTTCTTCAAAACGTGTAATGTCCTCAACCGGGATATCATCTAAGAACCCTTTGATCAATGCGAAGATGATCATAACCTGCTTCTCTACAGCGAGCGGCTTATGAAGACCCTGCTTTAATACTTCTACCGTACGGGCACCACGGTTCAGCTTAGCCTGGGTAGCTTTATCCAGGTCAGAACCGAACTGAGCGAATGCTTCCAGTTCACGGTAGGATGCCAGGTCAAGACGCAGTGTACCTGCAACCTTCTTCATCGCTTTGATTTGAGCAGAACCACCAACACGTGATACAGAAAGACCTGCGTTAATCGCCGGACGTACACCGGAGAAGAACAAATCAGACTGCAAGAAGATCTGTCCATCTGTGATGGAGATTACGTTGGTCGGGATATAAGCGGAAATGTCCCCGGCTTGTGTTTCTACGAAAGGAAGGGCCGTTAAAGAGCCTCCACCTTTTGCATCACTAAGTTTCGCTGCACGTTCTAACAGGCGGGAGTGAAGGTAGAATACATCACCCGGGAATGCTTCACGACCTGGCGGGCGGCGCAGCAATAGGGAAAGTTCACGATAGGCAGCAGCCTGTTTGGATAGGTCATCATAAACCACCAATACGTGCTTGCCATTGTGCATGAATTCTTCACCCATAGACACCCCTGCATATGGTGCTAAGTATAGAAGTGGAGCCGGCTGGGAGGCACTTGCTGTTACAACGATTGTGTAATCCAAGGCACCATAGCGGCGTAGTGTTTCTACTGTTCCACGAACGGTAGATTCTTTCTGACCGATCGCGACATAGATACAAATCATGTCCTGGTCAGCCTGGTTCAAAATTGTATCGATGGCAACTGTGGTCTTACCAGTTTGACGGTCACCGATGATCAACTCACGCTGTCCACGACCAATAGGTACTAGTGCGTCAATCGCTTTAATACCAGTTTGAAGCGGTTCATCGACCGATTTACGATCCATAACCCCTGGGGCAGGTGATTCAATCGGACGTGTTTTTGATGTTTCAATCGCTCCTCTGCCGTCTACCGGCTGACCGAGCGGGTTTACAACACGGCCCAGCAGTTCTTCCCCTACAGGTACTTGCATGATGCGGCCGGTACGACGAACTTCGTCGCCCTCTTTAATATCTGTGAATGGTCCCAAAATGACAAGACCGACGTTGTTTTCTTCCAGGTTCTGGGCAAGGCCCATCACACCATTCGAAAATTCAACCAACTCACCGGACATGACGTTGTCAAGTCCATGAGCACGTGCGATACCATCACCGACTTCGATGACCGTACCTATATCGTTGACTTCAATATCAGACTCATAGTTCTCAATTTGCTGTTTTATCAGTGAACTGATTTCTTCAGCTTTGATGCTCATGCCATTTCACCCCTATCATCTATTGTTTCCAGATACCAATTTCCGTTCGATTCGCTCGAGTTTTCCACTGATAGAACCATCATAGATACGGTTTCCAATGCGGATTTTGATACCGCCGAGGATAGAACGATCGATGATGTTCGTAATTTTCAGGGTGTTCTTTCCAATCTTCTTGGCAAAAACATTTGAAATCTGGAGCTTCTCATCTTCGGACAGTTCTCGAACAGAATATACCTTTGCTTCCGCAATTCCTTTAGCATCATTCACCTTTTCGATAAAATGATCGATCAGATCAGGAATAATGTCTTCACGATGTCGATCCAGCAATAACATCAGCGTATTCAGCACTTCAGAGGAATAACCTGCAAAGCCGGTCGCGATGGTTTGCTTTTTCTTATCGATGGAGACGCGTGGATGCTTCAGGAATGTCAGCAGTTCTTTATTCGTAACCCAGACCGCGCGGATGTTGCGCAGTTCTTCTTCGAATTGTTCCAGCTTGTTTCTTTCTTTACCGAGTTGAAAAAGAGCATTGGCATAGCGTCTTGATACCACAGATTCACTCATCGCTCTTCTCCTACTTCTTTGATGTAGTCATTGATCAATTGCTGTTGATCCTGCTCAGACAATTCTTTTTCGATGACTTTGCTGGCAACCAGTACAGACAAGGAAGCCACCTGGTCTTTCAAAGTCTGAACTGCTTTTTCTTTTTCCTGCTCAATTTCCTGGCGAGCAGAAAGTTTCAGGCGCTCTGCTTCGGTACGTGCTGATTCCATGATCGCACGTTCCTGTTCTCCAGCAGTTTTCTTGGCTTCATCAATAATCGCTTGTGCTTCTTGTCTCGTCTTTTTCAACTCTTCGGAAGCTTCACGCTGCATGCGTGCGGCTTCTTCCCGACTTTTTTCAGCTGTATCTATTTCATTGGCGATATGTTCTTCACGTTCTTTCATGATGTTCATGAGCGGTCCCCAGGCGAACTTAGCAAGGAGTGCCAAAAGAACAAGGAAGAAGAACAATTGAGCCAACATATCTCCTACCATGAGGCCGCCTTCAGCGCCGACCATCAACCAACCAGTATATGCTTGCACAGTGTCCACTCCTTTCCACAACGTTACCGTAATAGGCTCTACATGAGAAAAACCCGGCTATGGCAAGTGCCATCAGTCGAATTCTCTTAATTTGAACATGTACAAATTCCCTATCAAACCGTTACAAAGTACAAAGCAATGGCGAAGACCTGCTTAGATGCCCTTCGCCATCACTGAAACTGCTATATTATCCACCCATTACGATAAATGCGATAACAACCGCGATGATCGGAATCGCCTCAACCAACGCTACCCCGATAAACATTGTAGTTTGAAGACCGCCGCGCAATTCTGGCTGACGCGCAATCCCTTCAACTGTACGACTTACAATCAAACCGTTACCAATACCAGCACCAAGTGCCGCCAAACCTACTGCGATTGCAGCTGCTAATAGACCCATAATGAAAATCCTCCTCTTATTTGTAAAAAAATTATTTTTAAAAACTTATATTAATGGTCGGTGCTAACTTTGTGAGATAGATAGACCATTGTCAACATGGTGAAAATAAATGCCTGGATAAACCCAATGAATGTACTGAAACCTTGCCATGCAAGCATCGGGATAGCTGCTCCGAAGAATCCTCCGAAGCCGGAAACTGCAGTTGCTGCTAACATCGTTAACAGTACCTCACCTGCAAAAATGTTACCGTAAAGTCGCAAACCGAGAGTCAACGTGTTGGCAAACTCTTCAATGATTTTAAATGGAAGTAAAAATGGCAATGGACGGACAAATTGCTTTCCGTACTCTTTCACTCCATTCAGTTTAATACCATAATAATGGCTCAATACGACAACCATAGTCGCTAAAGTCAAGGTAATGCCGGCATCTGATGTCGGTGATTTCCACCATAAATCATTTCCGACGACTACCATCAAAATGACTCCGAGCATGTTCGCTACAAATATGTAGGTGAAAAGCGTCAGTCCAAGCGGCAAAAACCGTTTACCGGTACGCCAATCCATGTTCGAGCCAATAATACCTTTGACGAAGTCAATCAACCACTCAATGAAGTTCTGATACCCCGTAGGCTTTCGCTGCATATTGCGTGTTGCTGCTACACCGATGATGAAAACAATCAACGATGCAATAAACATCATCAACACGTTGGATAAGTTAAAATCCAGCCACGAAATCCCAAAAGCATCATTCCAAATCGGTGCTCCGTGATCCAACCTGTTCACCTCTCTTCTAATGCTAGTCTCTGGTTCTAAAAAATAAAAAATCTATCATAATGACAACGTAGGCTGTCATTAAACCCAATACAACTGCATGCAAATGGAAATATTCTTCAAACTGAAGAGCGATCAATACAGCCAGTGCCCCAGCCATTAATCGCGAAAAAGAGCCAATCCCCTTCACTGATTTAAGCTGGGCGGTAGCTTCGCCAAACTTGTCCACTTTCCGCTGCATCAACCAGAGATTGTAAAAACTGAGTGAACCTCCAAGAAGAAGGCCGAGGAATATACTGGTATAAGGGGTCAATCCCCAACCCAGTACAAATAATGCCAGAAGATAGAACATCCATTTCCGTTGACGGGTGATCATTTGCTGATACGATTCCATGCTATTCGTCTCCCGTATATTCTCGTACTAAATGAATCGTTCCGTATGTACCTGCTCCTACCCCTAAAAATATACCGAGGATAAGAAAGAGTGGTTGAACAGCAAACTGTTCATCGAGCCACTTTCCGAGGAATGCTCCAGCAAGTGGTCCGCCAGCCAACTGCGATACGATTGCACTCGTCAGCGCCATCGCTCGTAATGGATTTTTCGGTACCTTCAAACCCAACGCTCCCATCATAATTAAGGGATGGAAAACACAGTAGAATACAGTTGTGAAAACCTTATCATTCCACACTAAGTAAGCATACAATAGGGGTTTTGGGATGTCAATGCGTTTGTGAGCAAAAATACATAAGAATTGACAATTTTCAACAGGAAATCTTCTTCCTGAAAAATGCCCTTTTAACATTATATAAGATTTTTGAAATTTGAAAAGAGACATCATAAAAAAAAGGACCTGTAAAGCCCTTTTTTAATGGAAATTATTGATTTCCACAGGAATGCCGTAGCTATAATGGTTATCTTCGTTCTCCACTGTGATAACAGCAATATAGCTGCCATCTTTGCCGATTTCATGGCTGGAAAGCTCCCCTTCTATGACTCCTTTCTGCTGATCCGACAGCTCGAACAGCGTCCGTTCATGCATGAGCGAATCAGGGTTATACAGGTCCACCTTCACATTGTCAGCGTCTTCCGGCAAGTAAAATTGGTAGTCATAAGTGGAAGAATCAAAGTCTGACACTGCTATTTCAAAGCCCATGGCGCGTGGGTAATCGCTGGTTTCGAGCATGAATAAATAAGGTAGATCAAACGTTTGATCAGGCACAGCCATGCGGATCCAGCCTTGATGGAGACCTTTATCAAGGAAAACAGACGTCACATTCAGTCCAATTTCGATGCTTTTCGACTGGTCAGGCTCCAGTGTAAAGGCTTTTGGAAGATCCCAAATCAAGCCATGTTTTTTCTTCGGAAGTGAAAAATGAACTTTTTGTGAACTTTTGCTGGTGTTCTTAATCTGGACCCTGATTTTCTTTTTTGGATAGCTGCTATTGAAGCGTCCGAAGTTCAATTGGGAAGGATCAATTTGCAGTTTAGGCTGTACTGCTGACGGAACATTCACCTTCCCCATCCCCTGTTCCGTGGGAGCAAGCAGCTTCCCTTCTTTGTTTTTTAATGGGGTTGCTGTTGATAGTAAAGCTGTTTTAATATCTTTCGGCTGCCAATCTGGATGTGCTTCTTTGATTAAAGCTGCCACCCCCGCAATATGTGGCGCTGCCATACTTGTACCCTGAAGCTTCTGATAACCGCCGGGAATTGTGCTGTTGATGGATACTCCAGGAGCCAGAATATCCGGCTTAATCGACCAGTTGGCCGTAACAGGACCCCGGGAGCTGAAAGGCGCCAACGAATCGACGATATCCACATACTCTGTGTCCACCCAACCTGTTTTTGAGGAATCACTCTGCTGCTTCAGCCATTCGCCATCTTCTTCAGACACAGCTACTACAGGTATGTTAATCGAGCCATCATCAATCGCCCCCTGGAACTCTCCCGCTTCATTATTATATACAATCAATGCAATTGCCCCGCTTTTCTCAGCTAACTCAGCTTTTTCTGTAAATGGGACTATTCCACGCTTCATGACGACAATTTTGCCTTGGGCATTATCGATTGGCTCATCCCCAACCCCGCCATATACAAGTTGATATCGTTTGTCCAGCTTCCAATCGGTTGATCCCATCATCGGGATAAGTGGAATCTCTTTTTTCGCAAAACGATCAATCAGTACGGGTATCTTCAAAGGCGGTGTCGATGCCCCGACCGTAATAGCCTTCGAAGCTGTAGCTGGTGAGCCGACTGTCCAATCATCCGGACCTGTATTGCCGGCTGCTACGACCACAGTTGTTCCAAGTTCAACCGCTTTATCCACTGCGACACTTGTCGGCCAGTCTGGTCCGTTGACGTCATTTCCAAGCGAAAGGTTGATGATGTCCATATTATCTTTTACCGCTTCCTCCATAGCAGCAATGACATGAACGGAAGTTCCGAAACCTCCGGGACCGAGCGCTCTATATCCGTATAGCTCCACATCCGGTGCGATTCCTTTCATCCTGCCATTAGCCCCGATCACGCCGGCGACATGAGTACCGTGAATGGTCGGGTTTTCTTCTATACTCTCCATCGGATCGTCATCGAAATCAAAAACGTCGAAGCCACCTTTATAATTGGCAGCAAGATCAGGGTGTGTATAATCAAGGCCAGTATCAATGACTCCGACCTTCACTCCTTTTCCTGTAAAAGGTATTGTTCGTTTTTCACGGTTTTCTTGCAGCAAAAATGGTACCGACTCATTCAAGTTTTCATCCATCGTTCGATAAGTCTGTACCGGATGCTGGTTCACAATCGCTTCTATTTTGCTCAATTTGGATAGGTGAGCAGGCTTTCCTTTCACTGCTATCCCATTAAAGACTGTGTCATATACAGCCATCACTTCCAGGCGAGGAAGCATTCGCTCGATATCTCTTTTGACAAAATGAGGATCACCATCGACCTCAATGATTCTCGTGACTTCCTCTTTATCCTCTGGTTGTTCAAATCCGGGTAATATGGTAAGTGTTACGCAGAAGAGTAACAGGTACAGAAATCGCAATGTAGTCTAGCCCCTTTCGTTGCTTCTATTATTTGAAAAAACGGGCAGGCTATACTTTGCGAGAAGTTAAATTTGCGACTTTCTTTTATTTTTCCAGTCGTGGCTTTTCACCTGCAAAAAAAGAGCTCTGCTTATCAAAGAGAAAGCAGAGCTCTAAGTAATTTTATTTGGTTCCGAACAAGCGGTCGCCGGCATCACCGAGACCTGGAACAATGTAGCCTTTTTCGTTCAACTTTTCGTCAAGGGCGGCAAGATAGATATCTACATCCGGGTGCTCTTTCTGTACAGCTTCGACACCTTCAGGAGCAGCAACGATACACATCAGGCGAATCTGGCGTGCGCCGCGTTTCTTCAAGGACTCTATAGCCGCATTCGCAGAACCACCTGTTGCGAGCATCGGGTCGAGAACGATCAGTTCACGCTCTTCAATATCGCTTGGGAGTTTCACATAGTATTCAACAGGCTGGAGTGTTTCTGGATCCCGGTACAACCCGACGTGTCCTACTTTAGCAGCCGGAATAAGCTGGAGCATTCCGTCCACCATGCCAAGCCCTGCACGTAAAATCGGTACGAGTCCGATTTTCTTTCCGCTCAAAGCTTTCGCCTTCGCTCCGTCCACTACTGGTGTATCGATTTCCACTTCTTCGAGGGGCAGGTCACGTGTAATTTCAAAAGCCATCAAGGCAGCCACTTCATCTACCAATTCACGGAAGTCTTTCGTACCTGTGCTCTTTTTCCGTATGTATGTCAACTTATGCTGGATTAACGGGTGATCCAATACGTACACTTTTCCCATTGCCGATCCACTCCTTATTAAATAGTAGTTTTCCAAAATCCCTTAAATTTTGCATCCTTCAAATTGTACATAATAATATGCATTCCTGCAAGGCACATCAACAAGGAAAATATCCCCTTATCCAACACAACGGATGGAAAGTCGAAGACTTGATTTTCGAAATATCAGGGGTTCTTTACCATAATAGCGTCAGGGCTGGATGGGAAACTACTCGCTTTCCAGCTCCATCGCCTAGACACTCGCGATATAAGCAGTCCATCAACGGGAAGAAAAATCACTTCCCTTTTGCTGTTCTGCTTATGCGTGTCGTGTCTCCCAAGGCGATTACGCATTCATTTCTTTCCTGCGGGGGAACCGGCAAGCCTCCTCAGTCGTTTTCACTCCTTGTGGGGTCTCACCTGGCCCCTTCTCCCGCGGGAGTATAGTACATGGTGAGATCCCGCAGGGCTTTATCCCGAGGAAGCTCACCGTACGCCCATGGAAAGCGAGTGATTTCCCGGACCTCCAGAGGCACTCAACCGTAACGGAAACATCATAAGAAAGTCCCGCTGCCGATAAACGGAGCGGGACTTGGTTCTACCTTATTGATAAAGCGGGAATTGATTCGTCAAACGAAGCACACGGTCTTCTGCTTCTTTCAGCTTCGCTTCATCTTCATGGTTTTTCAATGTGAAAGCGATGATTTCTGCAATTTCGTCCATTTCTTTTTCACCAAAGCCACGGGAAGTGACAGCGGCTGTACCAATACGGACACCGCTAGTTACAAACGGACTTTCCGGATCGAATGGAATGGTATTTTTATTGGTTGTGACACCAATATCATCCAGTGCTTTTTCCGCCACTTTACCTGTCAAATTCAATGGGCGTACATCTAATAGAAGCAAGTGGTTGTCCGTACCGCCAGATACGATGCGGATACCATGCTTTTGTAACGACTCGCCAAGGCGCTTGGCATTTTTAACCACCTGGTCAGAGTACGCTTTGAAATCTTCCTGCAGTGCTTCATAGAATGAAACAGCTTTCGCAGCTATAACGTGCATCAGTGGACCACCCTGCATACCTGGGAAAACGGTCTTGTCAATTTTCTTAGCGAATTCTTCTTTGCAAAGAATCATACCGCCACGAGGCCCGCGCAATGTCTTATGCGTGGTTGTTGTAACAAAATGAGCATGAGGAACAGGGTTCGGATGGTGACCGGTAGCTACTAAACCAGCGATATGAGCCATATCAACAAGCAAATAGGCATCTACCTCATCAGCAATCTCACGGAATTTAGCAAAATCAATCTTGCGGGAATACGCACTTGCGCCAGCAACGATCAATTTGGGCTTCAATTCCTTCGCGCGTTCCAGGACAGCATCATAATCGATTTGTTCTGTCTCTTTATCGACACCATAATCTTCGAAATTGTAAAGCTTGCCACTAAAGTTGACAGAGCTTCCGTGTGTCAAGTGACCACCATGATTCAGGTTCATACCAAGTACAGTGTCGCCAGGTTCAAGAATAGTAAAATAGACTGCCATGTTCGCCTGCGCGCCGGAATGTGCCTGCACGTTGACATGGTCAGCTCCAAACAATTTTTTCGCACGGTCACGAGCAAGATTCTCGACAACATCTACATGTTCACAGCCACCATAATAGCGGCGGCCAGGATAACCTTCCGCATATTTATTGGTCAGAGCGGATCCCATCGCTTCCATGACTGCTTCAGAAACGAAGTTCTCCGATGCGATCAGTTCAATTTTCTCCTGCTGGCGCTTTTTTTCTGCTTCCATTGCCTCAAATACTTCTAAATCCCTTTGTTTGACTTGTTGCATGTTCAGTTCCCCTCTCTATTTCCATCAAATTTGATTTAATCACAATCTGCTTCCACTTGAGGTTTCTTATATACCGCACGTTCGCCGCCAATCAGACGGGGTCTCGTGCGAGCAGCTGTCAGGTGAGCTTTCCCAATCGTCTTCTGGTTAAACCGAAGCGGGACGGCCACACGCTTTAAATGCATGCCAATCATCGTATCACCGATGTCGATACCTGACTCAGCTTTGATTTCATCGACAACGACAGGGTCTTCCATATGGTTAAAGGCGTAAGCAGCCATCGCGCCTCCCGCTTTCGGAACCGGGATAGCCGATACTTGCTCGTACCCTCGTTTTTCCATCGTCGGTCGTTCCATCACAAGGGCTCGATTCAAATGTTCACAACATTGGAAGACGAGCTCTACTCCTTCGTTCTCTTTCAATCCCTGAAGTTCTTCAAACAACACAGCAGCAATTTCTTCACTCCCGGAAGTGCCGATCCGCTCGCCGGCGATTTCGCTGGTCGAGCAGCCAATGACGAATTGTTCCCCAGCTTTCAAATAATTACTGGCGGACAGTTCCTCTACAAGCTTCTGGACATCTTGCCGGATGGATTCCTTACTCATGATGCCGGAACACCTCCATGAGGATGTAATGTAAAGCTTTGTTATATTTTAGCATTGACCCGGATCCATTTCCAAAAGGAAAATCATAGATTTGTCCTCTGGGGCCATGGCCTATGTTAGAAAACCTTTGCTTATCGCGGCGAAAGTTGCTTTAACCCTTTAAAATATTAAATTTTCTTAAAGTGGAAAAGGAGAAGCGTATCCATAAGGCTTCTCCAACACTCTATTTTCTATTCTATTATTTATTTTCGTATTCGGCAATCTTTCCTAACCGATTGGCATGACGACCGCCTTCATAATCAGTCGACACCCAGGTACGGACGATTTCTTCGGCAAGTCCCGGGCCAATGACACGCTCGCCCATGCACAGGACATTGGAGTCATTGTGCTCCCGTGTTGCTTTGGCACTGAATAAGTCATGCACAAGGGCAGCACGGATACCTTTCACTTTATTGGCAGAAATGGACATACCAATCCCTGTACCGCAAATCAGGATACCTTTATCGAATTCTCCACTAGCAACACGCTCAGCCGCAGGCAGCGCGTAATCGGGATAGTCCACAGAGCCTTCACAGTCACAACCGATATCTTCATATTGGATGCCCAACTCTTCCAATACCGCTGCTGCTTCTTTTCGTAAGTTTGTTCCTCCATGGTCGGAGGCAAGGATAATTTTCATGCTGACACCACTCCTTCATCTACTAACAGTATTGTAACGTGTCAGACGATCAAATGGAAGCGGTGAAAAATTACTTATTTATCGTCGGTCGGGTTCTCCTCCAGTTTTTCCAAAAGCAGGACGACATTCTTCTCTATCTCTTTCATCGTTTCCTGATAGATGGTTTCATTTCCCCCAAACGGGTCACTTATATCAAAACTCGGGAGGTTATTTTCCATCTCATGGATTTCTTCCAAATCATCTTTCAATGCTTCATATAATTTCTTCTGCATCGTTTCCTCATCATAGTCATCCCGATATTTGTTGATAAACTGGATCCGTTTCTCTTCGATTTCCGTGTAAGCCTGTTTCAAGTCCTCCCAATCGGAAGCCTGATCTTTGGCTGCATATTCTTTCAGCGTAAAATATTTATCCTGCCATTGATCGTATTGCATGGCGAGTGACTGTTTATGCTGTTCGCTCATCGTCAAAACGAGGTCCGCCCATTCCAGCAGATCCGTTGTTACAGGCTGGGATTGATGATCGATTTCGATCCCTTGTTTTTTCAGCACTTGTTTCGCTCCATCAGAAATGGGCATTCCTTTTCCGGCAAAAATTCCGGCGGATTGAACGGTCACACTGCCGGTTTTATTTTTGAGTAATGCTTCTGCCATCGGGCTACGGCATGTATTTCCGGTGCAGACGAACAGTATATTCATGGCCTGAACTCCTCCTAGTATCCCTGTTTTTCTATCTTTTTATTTTACCATAGGAGAAATCTTGAAACATTAGAACAGCATGTTGAGACCGATGGCACATAAAATGCTGCCGCCCAGCAATTCACTATATACCCCAAGAAATCCTTTCGCTTTCCTCCCAAGCAGGAAGCCTGTCCATGTAAGGACCATGCTCATTACCCCAAACATCAATACCGCCATCAGCACCCCGACTCCGGAGAGTCCAAGGCTAAGACCCGCGGAAAAACTGTCCAGGCTGACGCTGAAAGCGAATAGTACGACACCGATTCCGATAGGCGACTGGGGCTTTTTATCATCCCGGAAGGAAGAAAAAAACATGTGAGCGCCAATCCCCATCAACAACAGTCCTCCGACCAGCATTGTCATATCATTCAACGGCGCAGACACAAGCTTGCCGATAATTATTCCGATAAATGGCATTAGGATGTGGAACATACCTACTAACATACCCAAGAAAAATATTCGTTTCAATCGCATCCGCTGCATTCCCATGCCCAACGACACCGAAAACGCATCCAATCCGAGTGCGAATGCGAGTATAAATAAGGATGCTAACTCCCCTAACCAAACGGTTTCCATAGAAAAACCTCCCCGGACATGCTATCTCACTATATGCGGGGAGGTGCTTCGATATGCTTTTATCAAAATTGGTTAATTTTCTTAACAGCCGCTTTTTGAAGGCGGTTCATAATTGCTTCACCATAATCTTCTTCCGGAAAAGCTTCGCAAAGAATGACATCTACATCCGCTTTTTTGAATTCGCGGAGCGCGCTATATAGATGTACGGCAATTTCTTTCAAATTTGCACGGGAGCCGCAAGCAAGGACACGCTGACCCGGCAGTTGCTCGGCCAGTTCATTGCTGGCGATAATCCCGACACGGCTGCCGTCCTGTTCGATGGTATAAAGCTGATCCTTAAAAAACTGGTCGTCTCCATCAATCAACCATAGCGGGGCTTCTGGAGCATAGTGGGTGTATTTCATTCCAGGGGATTTCGGAGCTTCCTGATGAGAAGCAAGAGCAGGGTCCATCATAGTCGTGCCGACAGCTTCTTCCATTTGCTGTCTGGTAATGCCACCCGGACGCAGAATAATCGGGATTTCACTGGTACAGTCGACTACCGTGGACTCAAGACCGACCCCCGTTGCACCACCATCGATCAAACCCGCTATCCTACCGTTCAAATCCTGATAGACATGATCGGCAGTCGTCGGGCTCGGCCGCCCTGATCGGTTGGCACTTGGAGCCGCCAGTGGCACTTCACATGCTTCCAATAACGCAAGGGCGACAGGGTGGTCAGGTATTCTCACGGCCACTGTTGATAACCCGGCTGTAACATTTGGGGCAGCTGCTCCACTGCTATCCATGACCAATGTCAGTGGCCCCGGCATGAACGCTTCCATTAATTTTTTAGCCATCTCCGGAATTTCTGTTACCAGCTGATGCACTTGCTCAGGCTGTGCCACGTGAACAATAAGCGGGTTGTCTGAAGGCCGGCCTTTGGCTTCAAATATACGTCGGACCGCCTGTTCACTTGTTGCATCAGCGCCCAGGCCATATACGGTTTCTGTCGGAAAGGCTACAACCTCCTGTTGTTTCAGCAATTCAGCTGCTCGATTTATATCATTTTGATGCGCATCTATACGCATCGGATCTATTTTCCACACTTTTGTTTCTGCAGGCATCATTCTTTATGCTCCTTCACAAATCGTCTACTGCTATTATGCGACGGGAGCTCTCAGGAAGCAAGTAAAGGAGTTAATCACAAGTTATTCACATTTTATATACAATATCATGATAAAAAAAGTCTGTATATCCACGATTTAGTGTATGTTTTACACAGGACGGTCTACTTATCCACACAAATCACCCACAGACGTGAATAACTTTTCTCAATTTGATACATAAATCCAGGAGTTCTCTGTGGATAAGTTAGCACCTGTCGGTAACTGTTCAGAATCTGAGGGCTTGAAATCGAAATGCTTCAACAATGTGTCCAGCTGTTCCGAGTGACTGTTGACAACAACTGACTCATATTCTGACTGGTTAATGTCTGCAATGATTGCTTGGAAAATCACCAGTAATAACTCCGGTGTCGCCTCGCTGAATAAGGTCAGCTGTTTCAACTGCACCGTCGACTGCCCCATTGGTTTCAGCAGATAGCTGCCGAGCAGCATGTGGCCTTCCTGGATCAAGAATCCATCCGAAAGGAGTTCATCACGATTCCAGGTAACATTTGCCGGGTGGTTATACTTATTTTTTAATAGTTTCCAATGTTTTTCTTCCAGCTTAATAATTTCCATAACAAAAACACACTCCTTTTCTATCACTAATCTATGAAAAGGAGTGTGCCGATTATGCTAAGAAAATAGAGATTTAATCTGATTCCAGACTTTTAAGAGGAAAAATTCTACTTCCACTTCCTGTGTTCCTGGCTGCGCGCTTGTCTCCTGACCTGCGTCCGCAGCGGATGCTGTGGACGTACCGTTGCCAAAATCGAGGAAACATAACGGCGGGAATAAAACACACCACCAATTATCGCCTTTGCCTGCTCCCAGCGTAATCAAAATAGCTTCATACGTGCCAGCCGGGTAGATAAAATTACCGTACAGCTTAGTCGGGAATTCCACCCGATCATCGTATTTTACCTGATAGGCCTGATCCACTTCTGCATTTTCCAGTGTTTCAGCAACGATCTTCTCTACCTCTCCAATTCGGCGTTCGATCAGCGTCCTTGCTGATTCAATTGATGTCAGCTTTTCTACCCAGGTGGTAATTTCCTCATTGACTTTATCGCGGATTTCCCGCTTCAATTCCTGGTCGGCTTCCCCATTGCTGTTGGCAAGTATCCGAAGACGAATCGCCTCATCCGGAATAACCTGGTATTCCGGCCCTGTTGTTGTTGCCCCTGTTGTTGTTATCGGTGAAGCTGTTATAAAAATCGTAATAATAATAAGCGATATAAGTGCTTTTTTCATTGTTCCTGCCCCCTTCTTGTTTTCAAGTATGGGCAGGACAACCTGTTTTTAAACTCTTAATCTATTAATTTTCTGCTATTGCAAAAATCATGCGTGGCTTTCCGTTGATATCAGCTCGTATCTCAATGTGATAGACGGGCAGCTCTTCTTCCATAATCGCCCTGACTGCTTCCCCCTGTTGATGGCCGATTTCGAAGGCGATCAGCTTGGGACTGGAAGCTGATTGCTTTATCTGTCTGGCGATTGTCCGATAGGCAGCAAGACCTTCGTCCTCTGCAAACAAAGCCAAATGTGGGTCGAACTGACTGACCGTTTCGGAAAGTTCCTCCTGTTCGGCATAGGAAATGTACGGTGGATTGGAAACGATGATATCAAATTCAAGGCTGGCGACCGGTGAAAGAAAATCTCCTTGATGAAAGATGACTTCCGCTCCAAGATTCTCCGCATTTTGACCTGCCAGGCGTAAGGCTTCCGCAGAGATGTCCGTTGCATGCACCTCGACATTTTCCGCTTCAATAGCGAGTGTACAGGCAATCGCCCCACTCCCGGTTCCAAGATCTACAATGTTCAAAAGATTGGAGCGGGAGGTATGGTTAAGCAATTGCAGCACCCCCTCGACCAGCTCTTCTGTCTCCGGTCTTGGCACAAGGACATCAGCGTTGACCGTAAATCGTCGTCCATAAAATTCCGCCCAGCCAGTCAAGTGCTGGACCGGTATTCCCGTTTCCGCATGCTGCTCGACATCCTTTATAAAAAGTTTCCGTTTATCCTCCGGAAAAGGATCGCGTCCATAGACGAGCAGCCCGGTATAGTTCATATCGAGATGATGCTCGAGCAGCCAGTCTGCGACACGCTCTTCGCGGTGGTGTTTTTTTAAAAAAAGAGAAGCCCAGCGCCGGGCTTCTTCTATGGTGGTAAAAAGTGTTTCCATGTTATTCACCAATCTGTTCCAATTTTTTCGTCTGTTCTTCCACAATCAAAGCATCAAGAATTTCATCCAGCTTGCCTTCGAGAATCTGGTCAAGCTTTTGGATCGTCAAACCGATACGGTGATCAGTAACACGGCTTTGCGGGAAGTTATACGTACGGATTCGTTCGGAACGGTCCCCGGATCCGACAGCAGATTTACGGTTCTCATCATACTCCGCCTGTGCTTCCTGTTGGAACTTATCGTAAATACGGGCACGGAGGACCTTCATCGCTTTTTCTTTGTTCTTAATCTGTGACTTTTCATCCTGACACGAAACGACAACTCCCGTAGGTTCGTGTGTCAGACGCACAGCAGACATGGTCGTATTAACACTCTGACCGCCTGGACCACTGGATGCGAATGTATCGACACGGATATCCTTATCATGAATTTCCACTTCGACTTCTTCTGCTTCCGGTAGAACTGCAACCGTTGCAGTTGAGGTATGAATACGGCCGCCGGATTCCGTCTCCGGTACACGCTGGACACGGTGAGCACCATTTTCATACTTGAGCTTGGAGTAAGCACCCTGCCCATTCACCATGAAAATAACTTCCTTATAGCCGCCTACATCATTTTGATGTGACTCGATGACTTCTACCTTCCACCCCTGTGTCTCTGCGTAGCGGGTATACATACGGAATAAATCCCCAGCAAATAAGGCTGCTTCATCACCGCCGGCTGCCCCGCGAACTTCCATTATGACGTTTTTATCATCATTAGGGTCCTTCGGCAGCATCAGGAACTTCAACCGTTCTTCAAGTTCTTCTTTCTGCGGGCTCAATTCATCGATTTCTTCTTTGACCATTTCATGCATATCATCATCCAGGTTATCCTTCAGCATCACTTTCGCATCGTCCAATTGGGTGCTGATCTCTTTATATTCACGATAAGCCTGAACAGTTTCCTCGAGGTCCGACTGCTCTTTGGAATACTCGCGCAATTTATTAGGATCACTGATGACCTCCGGATCACTGAGGAGTTCATTCAATTTTTCATAACGATCTTCAAGGGATTGCAAACGTTCTAACATGTTGATCCACCTCTTTCTCTATAACAGTCTAATTATATTATAGAGATCTGGCACTTACAAGATGACGGGTTAAACAAAAAAAGAAAGGCAGCTTTTTCAGCCGCCTGGAGATGTGTTAATTAACGTACCCTTACTTCGATATCGTATCGTGGTACTGCGCGGTATATTGCCTGTTCAATTTGCTCTTCCCACTCTTCGCGCTCACCGTCTGCTAAACGTCCGTTATCCACATTTGCCGTGACACGGACGATAGGACCTTCCAATATGACTCGTTCTACTTCGACTCCTGGTACGCTTTCAGCTGCCTGCCTGACTTTTTCCCTGTCCTGCTTTAAACCCCAGCTGTCACCGACGTTATTGATCGTACGAGGGTTATCGATTTGCGAGCCTCTTTCTTCAGGATGCTCTGTATCCATCAAGTCCTGGGTAGGTCCCTGGCCTTGTTCATCTCCTCCGCATGCTGCCAGGAGAATCGCTGTAAAAATCATTATTGCAGTCACATGATATTTCATGAATTTCCACTCCTTGCACTTTTCTTTTTAGCATCCCCGCGGAAGTGAAAAATATGAATGCATCGTAATTTTCGCTGCTAATTACAGTAAGCTCCCTTTAATTGAAGACTCAGTTTCGAGATATGTTGTTTCCGTTACGGTAGTAACGGTTTGGAGGTCCGGGAAATTACTCGCTTTCCATGGGCATGTAGTGAGCTTCCTCAGGCTTCGCCTTGCGGGATCTCACCAATCATGTTCATCCCATAGGACTTTGAATAAGCTTCTTGAATAGACACCGCACGAAGGAAATGCGTAGCATTTTCGAGGAGTCTCGCAATTTCCCGGACCTCCTTGCGTTTATGGGGGAAACGGAAACATCCTTATGCAGTCCTTCAACCAAAGGGAGGGCTACTTGTAAAATCGTGCTTGTAACCAGTGATTGTAGAAGCAGTCTCATCTATAACAGGGGTTCTTTTTCTCTCATCCATCGGATGGGGTGGTTGTGAAACTGCGAGACTCCCGTGGGAGAAGGATCTAGGCGAGATCCCACAGGGCGAAAGCCCGAGGAAGCTCGCCAGTCCCCCCACAGGAAAGAAATGAATGCGTAATCGCCTTGGGAGACACGACACGCATAAGCAGAACATCAAAAGGGAAGTGTTTTTTCTTCCCGTTGATGGACTGCTTATGTCGCGAGTGTCTAGGCGATGAAGCTGGAAAGCGAGTAGTTTCCCAGCAGCCCCTTGACACTTTTATGGTAAAGAACCCTAGATATCTTGATATCAAGTCTTCGACTTTACGGTTATATAGTTGGGTAAACTTCTTTTGAAAAATCAATAACAACATGAAACAGGGCCAATAAAAAAAGCACCAAAACCGATAAAGGGCTTTGATGCTTGGGTTGTTTAATTGGAAATTTTGGCTTTCAGCTGCGATTGCCTGGGCTTGTTTGGTACCTCATGGTGGTGGCGGCAGCGGGGCTCGTATGATTCTGACGCTCCGACCATGATGATCGGGTCGTCATAGGAAGCTGGCTTTCCATCGATTAAACGCTGCGTACGGCTCGCCGGTGAACCACAAACCGGGCAGATCGCATTCAGCTTTGTCACCATTTCACTCAAAGCCATCAATTCCGGCATGCAGCCGAATGGCACTCCGCGAAAGTCGGTATCGAGGCCTGCGACAATTACGCGGATACCTTTATTGGCAAGCTTCTCCACGACGTCCACTACTTCTTCATCAAAAAACTGCACTTCATCAATACCGACAATATCAATCGTATCGTCGACCGCCTTCAAAATTTCTTTGGAGTGCTCTACAGGGCGGGCGAGCACGGAGGTTCCATTATGAGAGACGATTGCATCTTTGGAATAACGATCGTCGATCAAGGGCTTGAACACCCGAACAGACAGATTGCCATATGTAGCACGGCGAACACGACGAATCAACTCTTCGGACTTACCACTGAACATACTGCCACAAATCACTTCTACCCAACCGCTTTGCTTCATCACATACACGTTGTTAGTCGCTCCCTTCCCGAATCTCCATCTCGAACAAACAAGCTTTAAAACGGAAAAAGAGGGCTGACGGCATTCCAGCGACAGCCCTCTTTTCCTCATTATTTCATACGAACAAAAAAACAGGCAAAGTTAGACAATTTGCCTGTTTTTCGCATGAATTCGTCTATCCATTTCAGGATAACGAAGATTACTTAATGTTATATTTTTTCTTAAAGCGATCGACACGTCCGCCTTCTTTGTCAGCTTTTTGCTTACCTGTGTAGAACGGGTGAGAAGCTGAGCTGATTTCAACACGGATCAATGGGTAAGTGTTGCCATCTTCCCATTCGATAGTTTCGTTGGATTCCTTTGTGGAACCAGTTAGAAACTTGTAATCAGAACTTGTGTCTTGAAATACGACTTTGCGGTATTCTGGATGAATGCCGTTTTTCATGTTCTTCCACTCCTTTTTGCCCTGAATCCTTTGGAAACAGAGTTATTGTAAGAGCCGTATCAGGCAGAATCTGCCCTGTCTCGAAACTCACATAGAATGATTATAACAGGGGCATTTTTGCAATGCAAGAACTTGTTTTATTTTCCTGAAGCCTGTGTCCTTCTCCCTGTCGATTTGCCTTTCATCTCTTTATCCATGATATCGAAAAACTCTTCGTTGTTCTTAGAAGTTCTCAACCTGCGCAGGAAACGCTCGGCAAAATCAGGCGTATCGGACAATGTTTTGCGGACCGCCCACATTTTTTCCAGATGCGTTTTCGGAAGCAGCAATTCTTCTTTCCGTGTACCGGAGCGAAGGATATCGATTGCCGGGAAGATACGGCGCTGCGCCAGGCTGCGATCCAAATGAAGTTCCATGTTCCCGGTACCTTTGAATTCCTCATAGATGACATCATCCATGCGGGAACCCGTATCGACGAGTGCTGTAGCTAAAATCGTAAAGCTTCCGCCTTCTTCAATATTACGGGCAGCCCCAAAGAATCGCTTCGGACGGTGGAACGCTGCCGGGTCGATTCCGCCGGAAAGCGTACGGCCGCTCGGCGGTATGACCAGGTTGTAAGCACGGGCCAGACGTGTGATGCTGTCCATCAGAACGATGACATCACGCTTTTGTTCTACGAGACGCATGGCACGTTCGAGTACCAGCTCAGAGACTTTGATATGGTTTTCGGGTACTTCATCAAATGTTGAACTGACAACATCGACATCGGCAGCTACAGAACGTTCGATGTCTGTCACTTCTTCCGGTCTTTCATCGACGAGTAGAATGATCAGCTTGGCATCGGGATGGTTTTTCGAAACACTGTCCGCGATTTCCTTAAGCAGCATCGTTTTACCTGCTTTTGGCGGTGCCACAATCAGTCCACGCTGCCCGAACCCGACGGGGGCCATCATATCCATGACTCGCGTTGAAATGTTCTTGCTTTTTGTTTCCAGCTTCATCATTCGATCCGGATAAAGCGGCGTCAATGCCGGGAAGTGGACACGTTCTTTCGCTGTCTCGGGATCTTCGCCATTGACGGCGTCGACATGCAGGAGGCCGTAATAACGTTCATTTTCTTTTGGTGGACGGACTTTACCAGATACTTTATCTCCGTTCCGCAAATCAAAACGACGAATTTGGGACGCAGAAATATAGATATCCTCCGCGCTAGGTGAATAATTGATCGGACGCAAGAAACCGAATCCTTCTGATGGGATGATTTCCAGGATCCCGTCCATGAATAAATAGCCGCCTTTTTCGGCCTGTGCTTTCAAAATCGCAAAAATCAATTCGCGTTTTGTGAGTTTAGCGTAATAAGACACTTTGAATTGCCGTGCCAGTGCATATAAATCTTTGAGAGTCAACGTTTCTAAATGAGAGATTGTCAATTCAGCCACAAAATCACCACACTATTATATTTTTGTTACTTATCCGTCTGCCGTCTCGAGCCCTGCAACACTATCTATCTAACGAAAAATGAAAAGTAGGAGGGGACAGCCATATACTTAGCAAAAGATGCTGTACTTTTAGCAGAACACTTCTTAGGAAGTGTGAGAAGATATTCTCGAAGCTATAATCAGAAGCTTATAGAGGTTTTTCACTATTAACGAGTTGATTAAACTTTAATCATTTTAACTCTTTTCCATGAAACTATTCAATATAAAACATAAAAAAAATCAAATTACTTTAATATTCGTTTGTTTTGCGGCTTTTATAAGGGAAAAGGAAGCCGTCAGGACGGCTCCCTTGCCAGTTATGGTCTAATTACTAGATTCGGTTTCTTTTTCAAGCTGTGGTCGCCGTCAATGAAACGGACAGTCCCTGATTTAGCACGCATGACGACAGTCTGAGTCGTTGCTTTCGTCCCTTTGAACTGTACACCCTGCAGCAATTCACCGTCTGTGACGCCGGTAGCGGCAAAGATCGCATCATCACCGGAACAAAAATCGTCCATGTACAAGACTTTGTCGATGTCTTCAATGCCCATGCTTTTGCAGCGCTCCAGTTCTTCATCATTAGCAGGGAGCAGCTTGCCTTGTATTTCTCCGCCAAGGCATTTCAATGCTGCAGCTGCAAGTACTCCTTCCGGGGCACCGCCAGAGCCGAACAGAATATCGACACCAGTATGATCAAATGCCGTGTTGATAGCTGCTGCTACGTCACCATCTGGAATCAGTTTGATCCTTGCGCCAGCTTGACGGATTTCCTCAATGATCCCCTCATGACGCTTTCGGTTCAAAACAATAGCCACAACATCTTCCACATCTTTATTCTTTGCCTCAGCTACCGCCTTCAGGTTGTCTGCAATCGAAGCATTGATATCCACTTTCCCTACTGCTTCCGGTCCGACTGCAATTTTATCCATATACATATCAGGGGCGTGAAGCAAAGCACCATGATCAGCAATCGCAATAACCGCGAGAGCATTCCATGTCCCCTGTGCTACAATGTTGGTCCCTTCCAGAGGGTCGACTGCAACGTCGACACGTGGACCGTATCCATTACCGAGCTTCTCCCCAATATAAAGCATCGGTGCCTCATCCATTTCCCCTTCACCAATAACAACAGTACCTTTCATCGGGATGGTATCAAAGACGTCGCGCATGGCAGATGTCGCTGCGTCATCCGCTTCCTCTTTTTTCCCTCTTCCCATCCATCGTGCTGATTTTAGTGCCGCCGCTTCGGTGACACGTACTAATTCCATTGTCAAACTTCTTTCCATGGTTTTTCCTCTCCATTCATATCTGAATTTTTCCTCATCTCCATGGAAACTAAGATCCTATGAATTCTGGAACTGCTCTACTTCTTCCTCGGTCATTTTTTCATGCCAGATGGTCGCACCAAGATTCGTGAGCTTCTCTACGAGGTCCTCATATCCTCGCTCGATATGCTCAATTCCGGTGACTTCTGTAATCCCCTTTGCCATCAGACCAGCAATAACAAGTGCTGCTCCGGCACGGAGGTCGGTCGCTTTTACTTTTGCGCCTTGTAATAGAGATGGACCTGCCACAATTGCAGCTCCACCCTCCACCTTAATGTGGGCATTCATGCGTCGCAGTTCATCAATATGTTTGAAACGCGCCTGATAGATTGTATCGGTGACGACACCTGTCCCATATGCTTTCGTCAAAAGTGACGTGAACGGCTGCTGTAAATCCGTTGGAAAACCTGGATGCACGAGTGTTTTGATATCGACACTCTTCAGCTTTTCGCTCGTTTTGATGAACAATTGCTCGTCGCTTTCTTCCACCGTGACTCCCATCTCACGCAATTTGGCAAGCAGGGATTCTAAGTGTTGAGGAATAACGTTGTCGATCAGGATTCCATCCCCAAGCGCTGCCGCAAGAATCGTATAGGTTCCCGCTTCGATACGATCAGGAATAATGGTGTGGTTACAGCCGCTAAGTTGATCCACACCTTCAATCCGGATGACATCGGTTCCTGCACCCTTGATCTTCGCCCCCATACTGGTAAGCAAGGTTGCTACATCAATGATTTCTGGTTCCTTGGCAGCATTTTCGATAACCGTTTTCCCTTTAGCCCTTACCGCTGCCAACATGATATTGATGGTCGCGCCGACACTGACGACATCCAGATAGATCCGTGCCCCGCGCAACTCTTCTGCGCGCAGATAGATGGCCCCCTGCTCATTGGTCACCTGAGCGCCAAGCGCTTCAAAGCCTTTGATATGCTGATCGATTGGGCGGGGTCCAAGATGACAGCCGCCCGGAAGACCAATGACTGCTTTTTTGAAACGGCCAAGCATCGCCCCCATGAAATAGTAGGAAGCTCGCAGCTTTTTCACTTTTCCATTCGGCAATGGCATAGAAATCATTTCACTCGGATCGATTTCAATGGTCTGCCCTTCTTTTTTCACTGTACCGCCGATTTCCTCGAGCAGGTCGCCCAGGATCTGCAGGTCAGAAATTTTCGGCAGGCCTTCGATCGTGACTGGAGAATCCGCCAGAATCGCCGCCGGAAGCAAAGCAACCGCGCTGTTTTTCGCGCCACCGATCCTGACTGTCCCCTCTAATCTTTTTCCGCCTTCTACAAGTAATTTTTGCATGGCTAACTCCTCGCTTTTAAGTCCTGCAATCCACCCGCAAATGTCAGGCTTTTAGCAAGCATTCACCGGCGATTGTCCGATTGATTGACTTTCCCGGTAATAACTCTTCATAGAATCCAGTTTTCAGTCAACCTGTTCCTGCGCTGTTAGTTTGTACAATTTTACCAATTTCATGCCTATTTTTGTTGACTTTGGTTCCAATCAGCAAGAAACTTTTCAATCCCCTGGTCAGTCAATGGATGCTTTACCAATTGGGCTAAAACTTTGAAAGGAACCGTAGCGATATGTGCGCCGTTCAGTGCCGCTTCTGTGACGTGGACTGGATGGCGGACGGATGCGGCGATGATTTCCGTTTCAATTCCATGACGATCGAAAATTTCCGCAATCTGCGCAATCAGGTCCATCCCGTTATGCCCGATATCATCCAGACGGCCTAAGAACGGTGAAACGTAAGCCGCGCCTGCTCTTGCCGCCAGCAATGCCTGATTGGCAGAAAAAATCAATGTGACGTTGACTTTGATATTAAGTTCAGACAAGGCTTTGACTGCTTTCAAACCTTCCAGCGTCATTGGCACCTTAACGGTAATATTCGGGGCGATGGCTGCCAGTTCCTTCCCTTCCCGGATCATTCCTTCTGCATCTTCAGAAACAACTTCCGCACTGACAGAACCGTCTACTTCCTTTGTGATCTCCTGCAAACGTTCATGAAAAGAAACACCCTCTTTAGCTACCAGACTGGGATTAGTCGTAACCCCCGCCAGCACGCCTAAAGCATTTGCTTCTTTGATATCGTCGATATTCGCTGTATCAATAAAAAATTTCATGTAAATAATCCTCCCCATCGATGGTTGCGTTTTCATAAGATTGTTAAAAGGAAACCGTTTCCAGCAACGGCTTCCTTTGGACATACTTCATTATTTACGCTTTGTTAGAAGAACCGAATTCACGCATTTTACCAATGACTGTTTCTTTGATGGCGTCGCGTCCTGGTCCAAGGTACTTACGCGGATCGTAAAGGTCCGGCTTTTCAGCCAGTACTTCACGTACTGCTTTCGCCTGGGAAACCTGGTTTTCTGTGTTGACATTGATTTTCGCAGTACCAAAAGAAATAGCTTTTTTGATGTCATGAGTCGGGATGCCAGTACCACCATGAAGTACAAGCGGCTTATCGACGATACCCATGATTTCTTCCATACGGTCGAAACCTAGGTTAGGCTCCCCTTTGTAAGGTCCATGAACAGAACCAAGTGCTGGTGCAAATACGTCAACATTGGTTTCATCAACCAGCTGTTTGCATTCAGATGGAATAGCATAAGCTGCTTCTGCATCATCAACAATCAAGTCATCTTCTTGTCCACCTACACGGCCAAGTTCTGCTTCAACAGATACGCCATGCATATGTGCAAGCTCGACTACTTTCTTAGTAACAGCGATGTTTTCTTCAAGCGGATCGTGGGATGCATCGATCATGACAGAAGTGAATCCGGCATGAATCGCTTTTGCACAGCTTTCGAAGCTGGAACCATGGTCCAGATGAATCGCAACAGGAACAGTCGTTCCATAAGAATCCATCAGTGCTTTTACCATGGATACTACGACATTGAAACCACCCATATATCTTGCCGCACCTTCGGATACACCGAGGATGACTGGTGATTTTTCTTCTTCGGCTGCTTGAAGAATCGCTTGCGCGTATTCTAAGTTATTCAGGTTAAACTGCCCAACGCCGTAGCGCTGTTCCTTCGCAGTTTCGAGCATTTCCTTCATTGATACTAAAGGCATGAAAGCTCCTCCTTCGATAGGTATATTATTTACTAGCACATGTGCAAGACATATCACAGATATGCTATGTAAGTTTAATCACAGTATAAGAATACCAATACCCAGAAGAAGGTGCAACAACCGGAGAACGAAAGAGCGCTTACATCAATAATTTTCTCAAAAAGTCATTTTTTGTACAACTATTATTGCAAAATTTTGGAGATTTCTTCCCGGATATCCATGATATTGAAGGGTTTGGACACCACTTTCTTCACAAAATGGAAATCCTTCTCTTCCCCGAGGCTTTCCACGGATAATCCAGTCATCAGAATGGCTGGTTTGTCGTATCCTGTCTCATTCAAACGGTGCAGCAGTTCCCCGCCATTCATGACCGGAAGATTATAGTCAACTACCAGCAGGCTCGGGTCATTTTTCTCAATATAGTCAAGGGCTTCCTTTCCGGTTTCCGCAGTGGCTACCGCGTACCCTTCTCCTTTGACCACTTCTCCCAGTAATAGCCTGATCCCTGGCTGGTCGTCTACAATCAACACTTCTTTGGCCATGATTGCTCGCCTACCTTTCTGCAGTTAAATTACGCTTCATCCGATACCTCCTTCTCTTTCCATTCGATATAAATTGACTTATTTCCTGCTTATTAGCCGGTTAATTTGTTCTCAAGCTTTCGGATTTATGCTAAGCTATGAAAACTGAATGGAAAAATAAAGGGGGATGTTCATGTTAAAAATGCTAACGACTCAGTTGACTGGTAAATTTCAGCAAATTCAGGAGAAGGAAGCATTAGCTATCGAAGATGCAGCGCGTGCATTAGCTCAAGCTATTATAGGCGATGGCAGCATCTATGTAAAAGGCTTTGAGGAAATGGTGACGATTGAAGCGGAAATGATCCACGGAAAAGAAACATTGCCGAGATGCCGACGCTATGAACCTGGCACTGCCTTGACTTCCATTGACCGGGTGATTGTGGCTTCAAGGTTTGCCGACCATGAAGAAGCGACGGCCATCATGAAGGAAGCACAGGAGCAAGAGGCCCAGGTCATTAGTCTTTCTGCTGTAAAAACGAATGATGATCCTTTATATAAGCAAGCGGACTTCCCGATTGATACACAGGTGACCGAACCCCTGCTTCCTTTTGATATGGAACGAATCTGCTTTCCAAGCGCGATGGCAGGACTGTTCAGCTATTATGCCATCTATATTACCGCAAAAGAAATCCTCTCCGAATACGAATAAGTCCCGCTCCCCACCCCAGGGGTGTCCAGGAAATGTAAAAAAGCGCGAAACCTTCGATGAGGGTTCGCGCTTTTTCCTTATTTATTATTGGTGGAAGCTGCTCCGATAAACCCGTAGAACAACTCTTGCGGACGAGTTGGACGGGATTTGAATTCTGGATGGAACTGGCTTGCCACAAACCAAGGATGATCTTCCACCTCGATGATTTCAATCAAACGGCCATCCGGGCTTGTACCAGTGAAGGAGAATCCTTTTTCCTCCATTTGTTCCCGGTAATGGTTATTGAACTCGAAGCGGTGACGGTGTCTTTCGTAAATAACTTCTTCCCCATAGGCTTCTTTTGCTTTGGAACCTTCTGTCAGCTTACATGGATAGATACCAAGACGCAGTGTCCCTCCCAGGTCGGACACTTCTTTTTGTTCCGGTAAAAGGTCGATAATCGCATGCGGTGTCGCAGGATCGATTTCGGCAGAATGAGCACCTTCCAGGCCGAGTACGTTTCTTGCGAATTCCACAGTAGCCAATTGCATACCCAGGCAAATGCCAAGGAACGGCACCTTATTTTCGCGTGCGTAACGAATCGCTTCAATTTTACCTTCGATACCACGGTCGCCGAAGCCACCAGGTACAAGAATGCCATCTACTCCAGCAAGTTTATCTTCCACATTGGAAGGGTCGACCTCTTCGGAATTGATCCAGTGGATATTGACATCGGCATCATATGGATAACCGGCATGTTTCATCGCCTCGACAACAGAAATATAAGCATCTGGTAATTCTACATATTTACCGACGAGGGCGATGTTCACCTTTTTGGATAAATGGGTTACTTTATCGACAAGCTGGTTCCACTCTGCCATCTCTGCCGGCTTGCAATCCAGCCCAAAATGTTCGCACGTCAGCTGGTCCAGTTTCTGATCCTGTAAAATCAACGGAATTTTATATAATGTATCTGCATCCGGACACTCGATAACTGCTTGTTTATTGAGATCGCAGAATAGGGCGATTTTCTCTTTCATTTCTTCGGATATTTCCATTTCGGTACGCAATACAATTACATCCGGCTGGATACCAAGAGAGCGCAGTTCTTTGACACTATGCTGTGTCGGCTTTGTCTTCATTTCCCCTGCAGCCTTGATGTATGGAACAAGTGTACAATGCAGGTACATGACATGGTCCCGTCCAATGTCACTTTTGATTTGGCGAATCGCTTCCAGGAAAGGGAGGGATTCAATATCTCCTACTGTTCCACCGATTTCTGTAATGACCACATCGGCATTGGTTTCATGGCCGGCGCGGAAAACACGCTCTTTAATTTCATTGGTGATATGCGGAATGACCTGCACGGTTCCACCCAAGTAGTCGCCGCGTCGTTCTTTTTTAATAACATGGGAATATACTTTCCCGGTCGTCACATTACTGAACTTATTCAAGTTGATGTCGATAAAACGCTCGTAGTGTCCCAGGTCCAGGTCTGTCTCGGCACCATCTTCCGTTACGAAAACTTCCCCATGCTGGTAGGGACTCATTGTCCCAGGATCTACGTTCAAGTATGGATCAAATTTTTGGATAGTCACTTTCAATCCACGGTTTTTCAATAAACGGCCAAGTGAAGCGGCAGTAATCCCTTTACCTAAGGAAGACACAACCCCACCTGTTACAAAAATGTACTTTGTCACGGTCATCCCTCTTTCTTCTTTAATCTTTCTTATATCATGACCTACTGGTTCCTTCAGCAGTCATAGAAATACTGTTTTTATAGGTTGGAGCAAATTAAAAAACTGGCTATCGCCAAGTCCTCATGGCGAGAGCTTCGTTTTTCTTATTAAAAAATAAAAAGCGCTCCCCTATTATGGGGAGCGCTTTTGAAATTCGTTCAACGTAATTTTAAGAGCCCAAATAGAATTGTACTGATTTACGATTTGAAAGTCAAGGAGCAATTAGAGGTCGTCATCTTCCTCTTCATCATCACCTACAAAGCTGATGTCATCCTCAATAACTTCTTCATCTTCCTCGTCAAGATCATCATTATCATAATCCCCTTCGAAGTCATCATCACTCTCATCAAGGTTAAGATCTTCATCATCGAGATCAAGTTCTTCATCCAAATCTTCTTCGAACAATGCTTCATCAGCTGTTACTTCTTTACGCTTCGCCTTTTTCTTCTTACGCTTTTTCGGAAGGTTGGAAATTTCTTCTTCCATCTGTTCTACTGGATACCAGCGTTTCAACCCCCACTTATTCGTACCAATGGTCATGAAGCCACCATCAATATTCATATCCGTATAAAACTGGGCGATAAAATCTTCTTTTTCCTTTTCCGTGTAGCCCTTCATATCTGCAATCTCGTGGAATAGGTCATTGAAGTCGACTGCCTCTCTTTTTTCTTCCAGCATGACTGCTGCAAGATCGATCATGGACATTTCTTCAATCTGATCTTTACTATACTCTTTCAAGCTCAAGGTTCAGCACTCCTTTAATGAAAATTAAGGTATATATGTGTACATTCATTAAGTCATACGTATCTCATATTTAACCATACCTCATATTATATGGTTAGCATATATAAAAATCAATGATTGGCTGGTTTTCCCTTCCAACCTTACTTTTCTCTTACCCTTTGAGTTGGTTTCCCACCAGTTTTTATCGTAAAATAAGTCTATCCGACTTATAGCTATCATAAACAAAGGAGAGAGAATCATGCGGACATCAAAGTGGCTGCTTATCATTGTGGTCGTCCTTTTTGGCGGGATCTACTTTTATAATAACTACGGCATGCTGAACAGCGAAGAAATGAGCGATGCCCAAATCGAGAAAAAGGATCACTATGAGGACGACTATTATATTTATGTAGACGGTGAGAAATATAAAGTCAAAGACGAAAATACATGGATGCTTTTAGATGAAGAAAAAAATTATGATTTTACTTACGAATGGTACGGGCAAAAGACGCCTTATATCAAAGATATCAATCAGACCGGTGATCACGACAGCGTCGGCGGGGGACATTAATTTCAACTAACACTCTCACTAAGTTTGGGAGTGTTTTTTTGCGAGCATTTTTGCAGACATGCCATGAGCCAGGTGAATGTCTCTCTTACAAGATTTAATTCTCTCTTTTTTTCGTTTTTGTCTCTCTTTTCTTCAAAATTGTCTCCTATCGATAGGATTTTTTCACTCTTCCTTATGGGGAGGTCTCTCATATTTGCAAATTTTCTCGTATACCGAACATCAGCAGGCTAAGAAGTACAGCACCCGCCTGCGGAAAGCGAACTGTTTCCTTGAGCTGCCCGATGCTTTAAAAAATCGAGTATGAAACCTTTTTCGGTTTCATACTCGATTTTGATGCTAATTTATTACCTTACATATTCCGGCGATATTGTCCGCCTACCTCGTAGAGAGCGTTGGTGATTTGGCCAAGGCTCGCTACCTTGACGGTTTCCATCAATTCAGCAAAAATGTTACCGTTGCTTGCCGCTACCTCTTTCAGGCGCTGCAAGGCTGCTTCTGTTCCGTCTTCATTCGATTGTTGGAATGCGCGCAAGGACTGAATTTGATGTTCTTTTTCCTCTTTGGTCGCACGCGCAATTTCCATTGAATTGATTTCATCTTCCGAAGGCGGTGTCGGATTCAAGTAAGTGTTTACGCCGACGATCGGTAGTTCGCCGGTATGCTTTTTGCTTTCATAGTATAGCGATTCTTCCTGAATTTTACCGCGTTGGTATTGGCGTTCCATGGCGCCTAATACTCCGCCGCGATCGTTGATGCGTTCAAATTCCTGAAGTACCGCTTCCTCCACCATATCGGTCAACTGCTCGATGATATACGCTCCTTGCAGAGAGTTTTCATTTTTGGTCAGACCGAATTCCTTGCTGATGATCATCTGGATCGCCATCGCCCGGCGGACGGATTCCTCTGTCGGGGTGGTAATCGCTTCATCATAAGAGTTGGTGTGAAGAGAGTTACAGTTATCCTGAATCGCAATCAACGCCTGCAATGTCGTCCGGATATCATTAAAGTTGATTTCCTGTGCGTGCAGGGAACGGCCGGATGTCTGAATATGATACTTCAACTTCTGGCTTCGCTCATTGGCACCATATTTTTCTTTCATAATGATTGCCCAGATTCTGCGGGCAACACGGCCCATGACTGTATATTCCGGATCGAGACCATTAGAGAAGAAGAATGATAAGTTTGGTGCAAATTTATTGATATCCATGCCACGGCTCAAATAATATTCCACATACGTGAAGCCGTTTGCCAGCGTGAAAGCGAGCTGTGTAATCGGGTTCGCGCCTGCTTCAGCGATATGATAGCCGGAAATGGACACAGAATAGTAGTTACGGACATCATGATCGATGAAGTACTGCTGAATATCTCCCATCATCCGCAATGCGAATTCCGTTGAGAAAATACACGTGTTCTGTCCCTGGTCTTCTTTTAAAATGTCAGCCTGGACGGTACCACGGACAACATGAAGCGTTTCCGCTTTAATTTGCGCCGCTTCCTCTGCGTCAGGTTTACGCCCATTCTCTTCTTCAAATTTATCAAGCTGCTGATCGATTGCTGTGTTCATAAACATGGCTAAAATGATTGGCGCAGGACCATTGATCGTCATGGAAACGGACGTCAAAGGATTGGTCAAATCAAAGCCGTCATACAGCTTTTTCATATCTTCCAAAGTACAGATGCTGACACCGCTTTCTCCGACTTTTCCGTAGATATCCGGACGTTCATCCGGGTCTTCCCCGTACAAAGTCACCGAATCAAACGCGGTACTCAGACGCTTCGCATCATCATCTTTCGAAAGGTAATGGAAGCGGCGGTTGGTACGTTCCGGTGTTCCTTCACCAGCAAACTGTCTCTTTGGATCTTCCCCTTTTCGCTTGAACGGGAACACCCCTGCGGTAAATGGAAAAGCTCCTGGTACATTTTCTTTTAACAGCCAGACGAGGCGATCGCCCCAATCGGTGTAAGATGGCAAGGCGACTTTCGGGATTTTCAGACCGGCAAGGCTTTCTGTCGTCAAATCCATCGTGATTTCCTTGTCACGTACCTTAAACGTATACGTATCTCCACTGTAACGCTCATGGAGATCATCCCAATCATCCAGTTTTTCTTTCGCTTTCGGATCGATATCCTGCTCATACTGCTCGATCAATGCCTCAATCTTTTTCTTCGCTTCCTCATCTTCCAGCGCTTCCGCAGTGCCCTTCAATTGATAGAGTTTGCGGGCTTTTTCGGCCTGCTGCTCGGCATTATCATGGTAGTTGCGCACCAGCATGGCAATGTCACGCAAGTACTGCTTCCGCTCATTCGGAATGATGACATTCTGCTTTTCCACACTTGCTGTTCTTTCAAAGGAAGTGGTGTCCTCCCACTCATAGTTTTCATTCAGTTTATCCACGAGAGCAGCAAAAAGGGTGTTCGTTCCTGGATCATTGAACTGGCTTGCAATCGTACCAAACACCGGGAAGGTGGACGGGTCTTCATGGAAGAGCATGTGACTGCGCTCATATTGCTTCCGCACTTGCTGGAAAGCATCCTCCGAACCCTTCTGTTCGAATTTATTAATAACGATGAAGTCAGCAAAATCGATCATATCGATTTTTTCAAGCTGGGAAGGAGCACCGAATTCGGCGGTCATCACATACATAGATAAATCGGAAACATCTGTTACAGCCGCATTCCCTTGGCCAATCCCGCTAGTTTCGACAATGACAAAATCAACACCGGCCGCTTTCACAACCTGGATAGCTTCTTCGATCGCTTTTGATAATTCAGACCTGGAATCACGCGTTGCCAGCGAGCGCATGTATACACGGGGGTTGAAAATTGCGTTCATACGAATACGGTCACCCAATAAGGCTCCACCTGTCTTTTTCTTCGTCGGATCAATCGACAGGATGGCCACTTTCATATCCGGAATCTCATTAAGGAAGCGGCGGATCAATTCGTCTGTCAGTGAGCTTTTACCTGCTCCTCCTGTTCCTGTAATCCCTAATACCGGGATATTTTTCGTTTCGCTTTGTTTCACGGCAGCTTCAAACTGGGCAGCCGCTTCGCGTTCCTGTTCCGGTGTATTCTCCACATAAGTGATGAACCGGGCAATCGCCTGATGGTTTCCACTTTCCAGTTCCTTGACGGTTTCTTCGGGTACAAGTGGCGGCAGGAAGTCGCAATCTTCTATCATCTGATTGATCATCCCTTGAAGACCGTGCTCCCGGCCATCTTCCGGTGAAAAGATACGTGCCACACCATATTCATGGAGTTCCTTGATTTCGCGCGGCAGAATGACACCACCGCCACCTCCGTAAACTTGGATATGGCTGGCTCCCTTTTCATTTAATAAGTCAATCATATATTTGAAGTATTCGACATGTCCCCCCTGATAGGAAGATATGGCGATTCCTTGGACATCTTCCTGTATCGCTGCATTGACGACCTCTTCGACAGAGCGGTTATGACCAAGGTGAATCACTTCTGCACCGGTTGATTGGAGAATCCGCCGCATGATGTTGATTGAAGCATCGTGCCCGTCGAATAAGCTGGAAGCTGTCACGAATCGGACGGGATACTTCGGCTGATATACCTTTGGTTGTTCCATCGTTCCATCCCCCTTTAATTAGGAAGTTTGTAATTCTTTAAGCTATTGACATTGAGACCTTCTAATAAAAAATGAACCTGACGTTCGGTATAGCTTTCGAGCGTGAACTCTTTTTGCAGCATCCAGCGCCGGAACCCCCACATTTGACCCTGAATGAAAATATTGTTTGCAACGAGGGAAATATCCTGCTCCGACATCGGTGTGGAGATGCTGTTGCGTATCACCTGCGTCAGCATTTCGAGCATATCTTTCTCTTTTTGCAATACATATTCCTGAGAATCACGAGGAAGAGATTTGACTTCCTGATACATGACTACGACTTCATCCTGCATATCATCCATCAGTTGAAAATAAGAAGTGACCGCATGAATCAGGCTGTCGATCGTCTTTTTTTCCGTATCGATCACCTGCTCCATCCTGTCCTTCACTCGTTCATAAATCGAATCACAGACAAGGAACAGCACATCTTCTTTGGTACGGATATATTCATAGAGAGTACCGATGCTGAAACCAGAGGCTTTCGCGATTTCCCTTGTCGTCGTTTTATGGAACCCTTTTTCGATGAAAAGCGATACGGCACCCTTGATCATCTGGTTGCGTCTTTTTTCAACGAGGTTCTGATCCTTGATGGAAGAGGGAACCTGTTGATCAGTCATGGCTATTCCCTCCTTTCCCTTTCCACTCCTGAAACCATTCCTTAGCCAATTGATACGGGTCGGCACTGGCATCATGAAAAAACTGCTGTTTCTCATGGTCGCTTTCTATCATTTGTTCGACATCCCGCCAGATTTCTTCCCGGATTAAATCATAGACTTCCAGTTTCAACTGCTGCTGGCGCTGTTCTTCCCCTTTGGCTGTTTCATACAAATAGTCATGATGCCGACAGATTTCACTCCATAGCTCATCAATTCCTTCATTTTGAGTAGAAATCGTCTGGACGATCGGCGGAACCCAGCCTTTCGGATTAGCAATCATCATGTATTCTTCCAGTGTCGTCTTTAGCCGCTGCACTCCTGGCAAGTCGGCTTTATTAATGATAAAAAGGTTGGCGATTTCCATGATTCCTGCTTTAAAAATCTGTAAGACATCGCCACTGTTTGGCGTAAGCACAAGCCCTGTCGTATCGGCAACTTTCATAATATCAAGCTCGGACTGGCCGACACCCACTGTTTCTACGAGTATGATGTCAAATCCATAAGCATCACAGACACGAATCGTATCCTTAGTAGCACGTGCAAGACCACCTAAGCTCCCCCGCGTTGCCATACTGCGGATAAAAATACCAGGATCCGTAAAATGTTGATTCATACGGACACGGTCCCCTAACAGGGCACCGCCGCTGAACGGACTGGTCGGGTCTACCGCGATGACTGCCACCGTCAGGCCCTGCTCACGCAGATGGGTAAGCAGCCGATTGACGAGCGAGCTCTTTCCGGCTCCAGGTGAGCCGGTGATACCGATATAGTGAGCGTTCTTTTTCAAGGAAAATATATCACTCAGCATATCCAATTTTTCCGGCGCATCGTTTTCTACGAGTGTGATAGCTCTTGCCAGCGCTCTCATATCCTGTTGTTGGATCCGTTCAGCTAATGGGTGCATAATAGCTTCCTTTCTACTATTCTTTCGTAAGCATCCGTCCGATGACGAGACGCTGGATTTCATTCGTACCTTCATAGATTTGGGTGATTTTCGCGTCACGCATATAACGCTCGACTGGATAGTCTTTTGTATAGCCATAGCCGCCGTAAACCTGGACAGCTTCTACTGTTATTCGCATTGCTGCGTCACCAGCGTATAACTTAGCCATGGCAGATGCTTTGGCATATGGCTTACCTTCTGACTCCAGGTAAGCTGCCTGATAGGTCAACAGACGAGCAGCTTCGACTTCTGTCGCCATATCCGCCAGTTTAAAAGAAATACCCTGATTCTGAGCGATCGGCTTACCGAACTGTTCGCGCTCTTTCGCATAGCCGACAGATGCATCCAAGGCTCCCTGGGCAATACCGACAGCCTGTGCGGCGATACCGTTACGGCCGCCATCCAAGGTCATCATTGCGATTTTGAAACCTTTGCCCTCTTCGCCTAATAGATTTTCTTTCGGAACCCGGCAATCTTCAAAAATCAATTCTGTGGTTGGCGAGGAACGAATGCCAAGTTTCTTTTCTTTTTTACCGAACGTAAAGCCAGGTGTTCCTTTTTCTACGATGAAGGCACTGATGCCGCGACTGCCTGCATCCGGGTCGGTCTTGGCGAATACGATGTAAATATCCGCTACTTCTCCATTGGTAATCCACACCTTGCTTCCATTCAGGACATAATGCTCGCCATCCAGTTTCGCCTGCGTACGCATCGATGACACATCACTGCCGGCGCCAGGCTCGGACAACGCGTAAGCTCCAAGTTTCTCACCGGAAGCAAGCTGGGCGAGGAACGTCTTTTTCTGGTCTTCGTTACCAAATTTATAGATCGGCCAGCTGGCAAGGGAAATATGGGCAGACAGCGTTACACCGGTAGATGCACATACACGGGATAATTCTTCTACGGCAATGACATAACTGACAAAGTCTGACCCGATTCCATTGTACTCCTCCGGCCAAGGTATACCGGTCAATCCGAGTTCTGCCATCTTATCGAAAATTTCCCGGTCGAATCGTTCTTCTTCATCCCGCTCAGCAGCTGTCGGCTCCACTTCATTTTTTGCGAAGTCACGCACCATTTTGCGGAGCATTTCTTGTTCTTCTGTCAATTGAAAATTCATGTCGGTATCCCCCTTGATAAATTAGTCCTTCAGTAGATGTTTGCTGATGACGATATGCTGTATTTCATTCGTTCCTTCATAGATTTCACAAACTTTGGCATCACGGAACAGCCGCTCGACCGGATAATCTTCCGTATACCCATATCCGCCATAAACCTGAACAGCTTCAATAGCATTTTTCATCGCTGTTTTCGAAGCGTACATTTTCGCCATCGAAACTTCTTTGTTGCATGGAGCACCAGCTTCCTTCAGAGCAGCTGCATGGTATGTCAATAGTTTTGCCGCCTCTACTTCTGTCGCCATGTCGGCAAGCTTGAAGGAAAGTCCTTGCTGTTTAGCAATTGGCTTTCCGAATTGTTCCCGCTCTTTTGCATAATCGACTGCATGTTCCATGGCAGCTTCAGCGATACCAAGTGACTGGGCCGCAATTCCAATTCGCCCGGAATTGAGGTTAGACATCGCTATCTTGAAGCCTTCCCCCTCCTTACCGAGCATCTGCTCTGCCGGTACCTCACAATTATCGAACGTCAATTGAACCGTGCTTGACCCGTGAAGCCCCATCTTTTTCTCTTTTTTCCCGATGATAAGTCCTGGGGTATCTTTTTCGACAATGAACGTGCTGACTCCCTGATAGCCGCTTTCCTCCATATTTGTGCGTGCGAACACAATATAGGTGTCCGCTTCTCCCCCATTGGTGATGAATACTTTCGAGCCATTCAGAATGTATGTGTCACCCTGTTTGACTGCACGCGTTTTCAAACTTCCAGCATCAGAACCGGCACTCGGTTCCGTGAGCGCGAAAGCTCCGAGATATTCACCTGACGCCAGCTTCGGAATATATTTCTGCTTCTGCTCCTCGGTTCCAAAGTTAAGGATCGGCAGCGTACCAACGGAGGTGTGTACCGACAGGATGACACCGACCGTTGCACTTACTTTAGACAGTTCGTGGATTGCAATGATATAGGACGTATAATCCATCTCAGATCCGCCGTATTTTTCCGGAATCGGAATCCCCATTAACCCCAATTCTCCCATTTTGGTGACGACTTCCCTCGGAAAACGGTCTTCGGTTTCCATTCTCTCTATGGCTGGAGCCACTTCTTTTTGGGCGAAATCGCGCACCATTTTACGCATCATTTCCTGTTCATCTGTAAAATGTAGATTCATTGTTGTTCTCTCCCCTGAGAATCAATTTTCATACGTATAGAAGCCGCGTCCCGATTTCTTACCGAGCCAGCCAGCTTTGACATACTTACGCAGCAATGGACATGGCCGGTATTTGCTGTCGCCGAAACCTTCATGTAATACTTCCATGATGTACAAGCATGTATCAAGGCCAATAAAATCAGCCAACGTCAATGGTCCCATCGGATGGTTCATGCCGAGCTTCATAACCGTATCGACGTCTTCCGGTGTCGCCACCCCTTCATAAACCGTATAGATGGCCTCGTTGATCATCGGCATAAGGACACGGTTGGATACGAACCCAGGAAAGTCATTGACTTCTACTGGTGATTTGCATATTTTTTCTGTCATATCTTTGATAGATTGATAGGTTTCATCACTTGTCTGCAAGCCACGAATGATTTCTACCAGTTTCATGACAGGAACCGGGTTCATGAAATGCATACCGATTACCTGAGAAGGACGATTAGTCACTGCAGCAATTTCCGTAATTGGGAGTGATGACGTATTGGATGCAAGAATCGCGTGCTCTGGGGCAAACTCATCAAGTTTTTTAAACAGGCTCGTTTTGACATTCATATTTTCCACAATAGCCTCAATGACAAGGTCGCAGGTTGAAGCCTCATTAAGGTCGGTTGTGTAAGACAGGTTTTCAAGCGTCTTTTGCTGCTCTTCTTCTGCAAGACGGCCTTTTTCCACCGAGCGGGCCAGCCTTTTTTCAATGCCTGCCTTTCCTTTTTCCAATGCCTCATCTGCAATATCATTCAACTTTACGGAAAAGCCGTACTGGGCACACACTTGTGCAATTCCTGCCCCCATTTGCCCGGCTCCGACTACCATTACTTGTTTAATTGACATAGAAAAATTCCTCCCTGACTATTACGTGTTCAACATCCTTTATTGCTTGGGAACTTCAATCAGAACAGCATCACCCTGGCCGCCGCCACTGCAGATAGCTGCGATACCAAGACCACCGCCGCGGCGCTTCAATTCATAAGCAAGAGTCAGGATGATACGTGCCCCGCTGGCACCGATCGGATGACCCAGCGCCACTGCTCCACCATTGACGTTAACTTTTTCTTCGTCCAGACCGGCGATTTTCCCACTGGCGAGTGATACTGCAGCAAACGCCTCATTCACTTCGAAAAGATCGATATCATCCAACGATTTTCCTGCCTTTTTCAATAGAGAATTGATGACAATTCCCGGTGTTTTCGGGAAATCCTTTGCTTCGACAGCCACTTCATCGTGTGCGAGGATGGTTGCCAATGTTTCCGCTCCCATCTCTTTCGCCTTTTCATCAGACATCAGCAGCATCGCACAGGCGCCATCGTTGACCCCTGGAGCATTACCGGCTGTGATTGTTCCATTTGATCCGAATACCGGACGAAGCTTTGCCAAGGATTCTTTCGAAGTATCTTTACGCGGGGCTTCATCGTTTTCGACAACGACCGGATCGCCTTTTCGCTGTGGCACATCAACAGCAACAATTTCTTCTGCCAGTTTGCCTGCTTCCATTGCCAGGACAGCACGCTGGTGACTGCGATAAGCCCAAACATCCTGTGCTTCACGACTCAACTCATATTCATCAGCGACATTGTTTCCGTAGTTGCCCATATGCACACCATCAAATGAACACGTCAGACCATCGTGTACCATCAAATCCTTCACAGCCGCATCGCCCATACGTAATCCCCAGCGTGCTTTTGGCATGAAGTATGGCGCGTTACTCATGCTCTCCATTCCACCAGCAACAATTACCTCTTCATCACCAAGGCGAATAAATTGATCTGCCATCGTGACACTACGCATTCCGGAAGCACAGACTTTATTGATCGTTTCTGTCTTCACTTCCCATGGAATTCCTGCTTCACGTGCTGCCTGACGGGAAGGAATCTGTCCCTGACCTCCCTGAAGAACCGTCCCCATGATCACTTCATTGATATCTTCCGCTTTGAAGTTGGCACGATTCAATGCAGCTTTGATCGCTTTCCCTCCAAGCTGGGATGCTGTCAATGTACTCAGCGCTCCTCCGAACTTTGCAAATGGCGTTCTTGCTCCTGAAACAATCACCGTTTTTCTCATAATATAAATCCTCCCTTATGTGATAACGCTTTCAAAAATTATGGTATAAAAAGAGAGGTGAAAACAATCAGCAACGCCTGCTGCAACCTCTCTTACAAAAACATCTCCAGTACGATTGAACGCTCGCTCAATAAACCCTCATAAGGAAAGTGTACAAAACTTTCTGTACACTTTCCACTAAAAATTCTAAATATTAGGCTGATTTTTCCTGTTTTTCTTCAAAAATCGACTTAGCTAAAATCTCCGCAATATCCATCGTACCGACCGATTCTTCCACTTCCTTCGCTTTCGTTCCATCCGAAAGCATCGTCAGGCAGTATGGACATCCACTGGAGATCATCGTCGGACTGGTTTCTAACGCCTGTTCTGTTCTTGCCACATTGACGCGATGGCCTGCTTTTTCTTCCATCCACATCATACCGCCGCCGGCGCCACAGCACATCCCATTTTCACGGTTACGCTTCATTTCTACCAGCTTGACACCTGGAATCATTTCCAGCACTTCCCTTGGCGGCTGATATACCTCGTTGTAACGGCCAAGATAGCAGCTGTCATGGTATGTGATCGTTTCATTCACTTCATTTTCAGGTTTCAAACGGCCATCCTTCAGCCATTCGGCAAGCAACTCAGTATGATGGTAAACCTCTGCTTCAAACCCAAAGTCCGGGTATTCATTTTTGAATGTGTTATAAGCATGCGGGTCGATGGTAATGATCTTCTTCACATCATTCTTTTCGAATTCTTTGATATTCTTTTCCACCAGCTCCTGGTACAAGAATTCGTTACCCATCCGGCGCGCGGTATCACCGGAGTTACGTTCTTTATTACCAAGGATAGCGAATTTGATGCCAGCTTCATTCATCAGCTTGGCAAAGGCAAGCGCGATTTTTTGACTGCGGTTATCATAGGCACCCATGGAACTGACCCAGAATAGATAGTCAAAGTCTTCGCCCTCTTTTTTCAATTCTTTCACAGTCGGAATGCGGACATCCGGCTCCTGGTCGCGCCAGTCTTCCCGCTCCTTCTTAGACAATCCCCAAGGGTTACCCTGGCGTTCGATGTTCGTCATCGCACGCTGGGCATCCGGATCCATTTTCCCTTCTGTCAGCACAAGGTAACGGCGAAGGTCGATGATTTTATCCACATGTTCATTCATCACCGGACACTGGTCTTCACAGTTACGGCAAGTCGTACAAGCCCACAGCTCTTCCTCTGTGATGACATCGCCAATCAGGTTATGGTTCTGCGCCGCCTCTACAGAAGCTGCCGCTTCATCACCACCTTGAGTCTGAGCCATTTTGGCAAGTTGATTTCCCTGTGTATTGGAAAAGGCATAAGCCGGCACCCATGGTGATTTTCCAGTGACCGCTGCTCCTTTTTCCGTCAACTGATCACGCAGTTTGATGATCAGATCCATCGGAGAAAGCATTTTTCCTGTGCCTGTAGCTGGACATACATTAGTACAACGGCCGCATTCGACACAAGCATAAAAGTCGATCATTTGCAGCTGGTTGAAGTCTTCGATTTTACCGACACCAAAGGATACATCTTCTTCAGCAGTCTCATCATCGACATCAAAGTCAATTTTAGAAAGCTTTCCAGGCGGTGTCTGGCGAGTCAAGAACACATTGACCGGAGCCGCCAGCAGGTGGGCGTGCTTGGATTGTGGTACATAGACCAGGAAACTTAACAGCACTAATAGGTGAATCCACCACATGACGAAAAACACAACAGCTGCGGCAGTCGGACTCACCCACCCGAAAGCGCTTGCAATCAAGGTCGCAACAGGTTCTGTCCAGGCGCCTTCATGGCCGTGCCAGATTAAGCCCATACCATTACCGATCAATACACTTAACATTAATGCTCCGATAAATAAAAGCACAAGCCCCGCTTTAAAGCCTCGCTTCAAGCGGACAAGTTTTTCCACGTAACGGCGGTGGAACGCCCATACGACAGCGACCAGGATCATCAATGTGACCAGTTCCTGGAAGAATGTGAACCCTGGATAAAAAGGTCCTAACGGAAGATGACTGTCAGGAGCCAGACCTTTCCAGATAAAATCAATGGCACCGAACTGTACCAAAATAAAACCGTAAAACATCATCACATGGATGATTCCGGATTTTTTATCTTTCAATAATTTCTTTTGACCAAAAACGTAAATCCAAATATTTTTCAATCTTTCTTTGATTTCGCCATCGAACTCGAATTTTCTTCCGAGCTTGATATAGGCGATCCTCGTCATGACGACGCGCACGAATAAATAAAACCCATAAAAGGTTACACCTGAAAATAATATCCAATTCAATAATAACAGCGTGCTCATCCGTCTTACCCCCTCGTTAAGTATGAATCTCTCTCACTTGCTGTCTCGTGATTTTCAGGAAACGAGCCGTGAAAATTCTGAATCTTATAGCTTTACTATAAAATATGAATGAACATTCAGTCAACATATTTTCTTTGCTTTTATGTGCAAATTTTGGTGGATTTGGGGAAGCTAAGGGCATGAGAAGCGATGGAGGAGGAAAAAAATGACTATTTTACTATGGTTTCTCGTCATCATTTTGATTGTCATTCTACTGGTTATATTAGATTTTAAGGCGGGGAAGAAAAACCACAAAAAGAACCTGAGAAAGCTCACTTTTCCAGAGACTACTGGCAGCTACCGTTTCTTTCAAAGTGGTAATCGTCTGTTCGAGGCCATGTTTACCGATATCAAAAACGCGGAAGCCCACATTGATATTCTTTTTTTTATTATCAAAAAGGATGAAACCAGCCAGCGCTTCTTTCAATTGCTCCAGCAGAAAGCGGAGGAAGGTGTGACTGTCAGGCTGATGGTGGACAGGCTTGGAGGATTTCGGATTGACAAATCCCTGCAAACCCAATTAGAAAATTCAGGTATACAATTTATATTCGCCGCAAAGCCTGAATTTCCTTTTTTTATTTACAAGTTGAATCGTCGAAACCACCGGAAAATTGTTGTAATCGATGGAAAAATCGCATATGCCGGCGGCTATAACATTGCTGACGAGTATGTCAGCAAAGATGCGGAAATGGGGGATTGGCGCGACTATCACTTGCGATTCACCGGTGAAATTGTAGAACAGCTGCATGCCGTCTTCTTAGATGATTGGTTTTTGAATACAAATGAGAAATTATTTCCTGCTGAAAACAAAGAAAAGGGCAACCATGCGCTCCAATTACTGCCGACAGAATATGGAGAATTAGAGGAGGTACTCGTTAAGAAGTTCTCTGAAGCCAAAGAAGAGATTCTGCTTGGAAGCCCCTATTTCATCCCGCCACGCCGTGTGATGGACACACTGATACAGGCTGTGAAGCGAGGTATTACAGTCAAATTGCTCTGTCCATTGAAATCGGATCACCCCTTCGTCAAAGAAGGTGGCATTCCTTTTTATGAAGAATTATATCAGGCCGGTGGAGATGTCCGTTTCTACGACGCAGGCTTCTATCATACGAAAGTCTTTATTGTTGACGGAAACTTCTGCGATATTGGTACTTCTAACTTAGACATAAGAAGTTTTTATCTCAACAAAGAAATCAATGTTTTTTTCTATGACAAGGATTTCATTGAGGAAATGAGACAGCGATTCATGAAGGATTTCGACATAGGATTATCTTTTGATGAAAATTGGCTTGCGAAGCGCTCCATCGGTACGAAAATCAATATAAAAATCGCGCGGCTGCTCCGCCCGATTTTATAATGTCATCGTATTAAATTTGATAGTACTGGGCCGACCCATGCAAATACTTTAAAGCCCAGGTAGATACCGACGATTCCGGCTACTCCGGCAAATGCAGGCGGTGCTGGAATAGGAAGTTTAAATAAAGCGAATAAAAAACCTACGATAAACCCTGTCAGCAGCGCAAAAATCACTTCTTTCATGACGCAGCTCCTTTCCTGTAGAGACCATCCCTCTTAGTATAACGTTTACACAGGATATTAAAAAAAATTCCCACATACGTGGGAAATCTTTTTTGATTCACCCTGCTTTCTTAACAGCGATAATCAATGCTATTAAATAATAAAGCTTGCAGAAAACCGTTTTTCTGCAAGCTTTATTTACGCATTTTTAAAATTACATCCGTTCTGGTGCGGATACGCCGATTAGTTCCAATGCATTAGATAGCGTTGTGCGGACGGCCTTCATTAGACCAACACGGGCTTTGGTGCGTTCTGGCTGCTCTTGATCCAATACCTTTTCAGCATTGTAGAAGCTGTGCAAGTTAGAAGCCAGGTCGAATACATACTGTGTCACCCGATGAGGAGTGCGCTTTTCAGCTGCATCGGCTACTACTTGCGGAAATTCACCAAGACGCTTCAGCAAATCTTCTTCTTTCTCAGAATCAAGCAATGTAGCATCGAAGTTCGTATCGAACGCGACACCCTTTTCTTCCGCCTGGCGAAGCATTGAGCAGATGCGCGCATGGGCATACTGCACATAATAGACCGGGTTTTCGTTCGATTCGGAACGTGCCAGATCCATATCGAAGTCCAAGTGAGAGTCTGCCGACCGCATCGAGAAGAAATAGCGCATGGCATCGATCCCCACTTCCTCCATCAATTCACGAAGCGTGACAGCTTTCCCCGTACGCTTACTCATCTTCACTTTTTCACCGTCCTGGAACAGGTTGACCATCTGGATAATCGCTACTTCCAATGTATCTTTTTTGTAACCAAGTGCCTGGATGGCCGCTTTCATACGCGGAATATATCCATGGTGGTCTGCCCCCCAGATATTAATCAACGTATTGAAGCCGCGGTCCATCTTATTTTTATGATAAGCGATATCAGGTGTAAGATACGTGTAGCTCCCATCCTGTTTGATCAAGACACGGTCTTTGTCATCACCAAATTCAGTTGTCTTGAACCAGGTTGCGCCATCCTGCTCATATGTGTAGCCCTGATCTTCCAGGACTTTCAAAGCTTCATCAATTTTCCCATCCTGGTATAGAGAGGTTTCAGAGAACCACTCATCAAAAGGGACACGGAAATCTTCCAGGTCGACTTTGATTTTGTCGAGCTCAAACTTCAAACCGTACTCACGGAAGTAAGCGAGGCGTTCCTGTTCCGGTTTATCTGCCCACTCGGAACCATCTTCTTCTGCAAGCTTTTTACCTAATTCAATGATATCCTTCCCATGGTAACCATCTTCCGGCATCTCCCACTCTTTACCAAGTGCCTGCATATAACGTGCTTCGACGGAATAAGCCAGGTTATTGATCTGGTTTCCGGCATCATTGATATAGTACTCACGGGAAACGTCATACCCCGCTTTCCCCAGAATATTGGAAAGAGAATCACCAACTGCAGCACCGCGCGCGTGCCCCAGGTGAAGAGTTCCCGTCGGATTAGCTGAAACGAACTCGACCTGGATTTTTTCGCCTTTTCCAGTATCGCTTTCCCCATAGGCATCTCCCGCTTCCAAAATGGTGGATACAAGATCAGTCAAATACTGATTATCCATATAGAAATTAATGAATCCGGGACCGGCAATCTCTATTTTATCGATGGATGCTTTTGTATTATCAAAATTCGCAACGATATCCTCCGCGATCATGCGCGGGGCTTTTTTGGCGATTCGTGCCAGCTGCATCGCCATGTTAGTCGCATAATCACCGTGCGATTTATCTTTCGGCTGCTCGAGTACGACTTCCGGCAATTCCTCCTCGGTCGCCAATCCCGCCTTTAATACCGCCTGCTGGATCTCCTGTTTCAGTTTCGCTTCCGTCTGCTCCACAATATTCATTGAGCTGTTTCCTCCTTACGATATGTCAAAGTTAATCGATGACGCTGGGTGATTTCCTGATTAAGGGTCAACTGGTAGCTGATGAACAGCCGTCCTTTTGCTCCCTGGGATAAGGATTGGTGTTCAATCTGATCCGTAAACGTGTTCATATGAAAAATACCATACGTATGATGGTAGTTGTTCTCTGTTGTATGTTTTTTTCGGAAAATCTGATGCATTTTGACAGCACCAGAGCGTTTGATGCTGACTTTTCCAGGCTGGATGGTGATCATGGTATCGATCGGACCGCCTTCATCGGGGTGTTCGGTGAACTTGAGGACTTGTGTGTTTCCCCGTTCGAATAGTCCTCCCTGTTCTTCCATGACGACTGTTTCTTTTCGGCCGCTGTCCCTGATCTCTGTCACAAGGCGAATCGATACCGGTGTCTCGGCAGCACTCATACTATCTCTCCTTACGTTCCTCTTAACCTATCCATTATAAAAACTAATAAACAAAAGCGCAAGCCCTCCAGAAATAACTCTTTTATTGTTGATTATTTATAGCCGAAAAGTCGAAGACTTGATTTCAAGTTATCAAGGGTTCTTTGCCATAACAGTGTAAGGGCTGGCTGGGAAACTACTCGCTTTCCTGCGGGGGAACTGACAAGCCTCCTCGGTCGTTACACTCCCTGTGGGGTCTTGCCTAGTCCCTTCTCCCGCGGGAGTCTCGCAGTTTCCCAACCACCCCATTCGAAGAATGGGAGAAACGAACCCTGCCATATTTGAAGATGTCTTCTACTTTTAATGGATAATTGAACAAAGACGCCGTTTTAAGCTCATATTTCATGCTTAGCTCACTCTTTGTTTGAAGAACCATATACCGATGTTTCCGTTTCTCTATAAACGCAAGGAGGTCCTGGAAATTGCGAGACTCCGATGGGAGAATAGTACATGGTGAGATCCCGCAAGGCGAAGCCTGAGGAAGCTCACCGTACGCCCATGGAAAGCGAGTGATTTCCCGGACCTTCACACCGTTACTACCGTAACGGAAACAACACATCAAGAAAGGGAGGTAATGTAAAAAACTGCCGCATGTGGGGGGCGGCAGTTTGCTGTTATTATTTCACCCAGCCAAGCAGCATTTCGCGGACGAATTTGCTGGCTGCAATGACAGTCTGTTCTGTCGGATCGTAAGCAGGCGCTACTTCTACAAGGTCGCCGCCAACCACCTGAATATCCGAATCGGCAATCATATGGATGGCTTCCAGCAGCTCCTTTGATGAAATGCCCCCTGCTTCAGCTGTTCCTGTTCCTGGAGCGAACGCAGGATCCAGCACATCGATGTCAATCGTGACATAGACAGGCCGGCCCGCCAGTTTTGGCAGTACTCCTTTCAGCGGTTCGACGACGTCATACTTTGCCAGGTACATGCCGCTCTCTTTCGCGTACTGGAACTCTTCGCGCATGCCGGAGCGGATACCAAAGGAATAAACATGTTCAGGCCCCATCAGTTCACATGCTTTTCTAATTGGGGTCGAATGGGAAAGCGGTTCCCCTTCATATTCCTCCCTTAAATCAGTATGGGCATCAATATGGATGACGGCAAGATCGGGGTATTTACAATACATTGCTTTCAACACTGGCCAGGTAACCAGATGCTCACCGCCCAGCCCTAAAGGAAACTTTCCTTTCTCTAATAGTGTTCCGATATACTCCTCGATCATATCGATGCTCCGCTGCGGGTTCCCGAATGGCAGTGGAATGTCCCCGGCATCGAAAAAATTCACCTCTTCAAGGTGACGGTCCAGGTATGGGCTGTATTCCTCAAGGCCAATGGATGCTTCCCGTATTCGGTTCGGCCCGAAACGGGACCCAGGACGAAAGCTGACAGTCCAGTCCATCGGCATCCCATAGATGACGGCGTCAGCTGCTTCACCGTCCTCCCTGCTCATAATAAAAACTTTGCCTGAGTAAGCCTCGTCAAAGCGCATGGAATTCCTCCTCACTCGGTCAGATCTTTCACGAATTTCGGCAGAGCAAATGCCGCTTGATGCAACTCTTTTGTATAATACTTCGTCTCGATTTCATGGAAACGTTCGTTTGGCACTTCCAGTGGATCATGCTGTTTGCTTCCTATCGTGAAGGTCCATAGGCCGCTTGGATAGGTCGGAATATTAGCAGTATACACCCGTGTGATCGGGAAGGTTTCTTTTACATCACGGTAGACTTGTCTAATCAAATCGGCTTTGAACCATGGGTTGTCGGTCTGAGCGACGAAAATGCCATCACTCTTCAAAGCTTTGGCGATCCCCTCATAAAAACCTCTGCTGAACAAATTGACCGCCGGTCCTACGGGTTCAGTAGAATCTACCATGATTACATCATATTCATTCTCGCTCTCCGCAATATGCATGAAGCCATCTGCCACCTTCACTTCGACGCGAGGGTCTTCCAGCTGTCCGGCGATCTCTGGTAGATACGCTTTAGAATACTCAATTACTTTACCATCGATTTCTACTAGGGTCGCTTTCTCTACTTCCGGGTGTTTCAACACTTCCCGGATGACCCCGCCATCTCCCCCACCGACTACGAGTACATTCTCAGGTTTCGGATGTGTAAACAACGGCACGTGGGCTACCATTTCGTGGTAGACGAACTCATCTTTTTGTGTTGTCATCACCATATCGTCCAGAACAAGCATGTTGCCCCACTCTTCTGTTTCAAGCATGTCCAGCTGTTGGAAATCTGTTTTTTCTGTATGAAGCGACCGTTTGATTTTCGCTGTAATTCCGAAATTTTCGGTCTGTTTTTCCGTAAACCAAGTGCTCATATATTGTAACTCCTTTCGTTTATAAGACAGGTATCCTTCTATTTATTCCAGTAAACAATCAAATTATAGAGAATTCCAGAAAAAAAGCAATAGTTTTTTTATAAAACGCCGATGATTATCCTGATGTTTAAATTCTTACCCATTATCCCATAATGTTAAAAAACATTCGAAAAACTCGGATAACGGGAGCGCTTACGATGAAAAAATGGTTCCACCGTCAAAATAAGTGGATACAAAGAGGGCTTTTGCTCGGCTCATTTTCCATCGCATTGGTTGCGATAGCAATGACGCTGATCCTTTTGTATGCGCTCATCAGCGGTCCTCCACCTTTGACGACAGAGCAAAATACGATTTATTACAGCCAGGATGGCAGTGTTATTGAAGAAGATTTCGGAAGCAAACGTCGATACTGGGTCGATTTAGATGACATATCCCCGTATATCATCCAGGCGACGCTCACTTCCGAAGACCGGCATTTCTATGACCATTCTGGATTTGACATGAAGCGGATCGGAGCAGCGGTATTGAAGAATATCCGCAACCTGGCCAAGGTCGAAGGTGCAAGTACAATCACCCAGCAATACGCCCGCAACCTTTATTTATCCCATGAAAAAACGTGGGTTCGAAAAACCAAAGAAGCCATCTACGCACTCAGACTTGAGATGTTCTATGATAAAGATGAAATACTTGCCGGTTACTTGAACAGCATTTATTACGGACATGGCGCCTACGGTATAGAAGCAGCCAGCCGCTACTTTTTTGACAAGCATGCCAATGAGCTTTCACTCTCTGAATCTGCTATGCTTGCCGGTATCCCAAAAGGGCCAAGCTATTATTCTCCTTTTAATAATGAGGAGAATGCCAACGACCGGCAGAAGCAAATATTGGCCAGCATGGAAGCAGCGGGCCATATTGATGCCAGTAAAAGTGCTCTGGCCTCCCAGGAGAAACTGGCGTATCACGAGCCGAATAAAGAAGATGCCCCCGATATTGCTCCCTATTTTCAAGATGCAGTAGCTGTAGAAGCCATGAACAGGCTTGATATCGACCGGGAGCAGCTCACAGTCGGCGGCTATCATATTTATACGACACTCGATATTCCAACACAAAAAGTATTAGAAAAATCCATGGAGCAGCATATCGATAAAAATTCGGAAATTCAAGCTGCTGGTATTGTTATAGCACCAGAAACAGGATCGATTCAGGCTTTGGCAGGCGGACGCAACTATGAAACCAGCTCATTCAATCGGGTCACCCAGGCAAAACGAATGGTCGGGTCAACCATCAAACCTTTTTTATATTACGAAGCTTTAGGCAGCGGGTTCACACCGACGACCCAACTGGTCAGTAAACCAACGAAATTCGAGCTTGGTAATGGCGAGGTTTATGCGCCGAGCAACTTCGACGGATATTATGCAAACGAACCGATTACGATGGCACAGGCACTCGCTCTCTCGGATAATATTTATGCTGTGAAGACCAATGTCTACCTTGGTCCTGAGCGGTTAAAGGAAACGCTTGGGAAGTTTGGAATTTCAGGAAAGATTCCTGCTGTACCTTCCCTTGCGTTAGGAACAGCCACCCTCTCCTTATATGATATGACAAAAGCCTATAGCAAACTTGCTCGCCCAGAAGAAGAAAATGTACCGCACACCATTACGAAAATAACGGACAGTCATGGAAATATGTTATACGAATACGAACCACCCGATAATGAGAGCATGATTGACCCTAAGCGGGCCTTCTTGACCGCTCATATGATGACAGGCATGTTTGATTCATCTCTCGACGGCTATATGCGTGTTACTGGTTCAAGCATTGCCGGTAAGCTAAGCCGCCCATACTCCGGAAAATCAGGAACAACCAACACAGACAGCTGGATGATTGGTTTCAGCCCTGAGCTTGTGACAGGCATATGGACAGGATACGATCAGGGAAAACAAATCACTCGAACGAGCGAGCTGCAGTATTCGAAAGACATTTGGGCCGATGTGATGGAACAGTCTCATCAGGATAGAACATTCTCTACGCTGAAAGCACCTGAGGGAGTGGTGGGGGTATATGTAGACCCGGCAACAGGACTGCGGGCAACACCCTATTGTGACACCCAGCGTTTAATGTATTTTGAAGAAGACAAGATTCCGGAAAGTTTTTGTACGGAGCATACCTTTGAAGAGAATAGACAACCGCGGGAGAAGGAAAAAAATAAAGGTGGCTGGAAAGATTTACTGGAGTGGCTGTTTTAACGAGGTCAAAAAGAAGAAGGTCGAGGGTTACATCCCCGACCTTCTTCTTTGTCCTAGTAAAACATGTATAACCCATGTGATACACATTTTACAAATTTCACAAAAAAACCTCAAGATTTTCTCACATCATTCACAATTTAGACACATTTTCTATACCTTTATACACTTAATCCTTGCTTTAATTCGTCAGAAGAGTTCTCCCACATTTCTTCGCTGTGCTCCTGCAGGAATTTCTTAAGAACAGCTTTTGATTTATCATCCATATGCTCGACAACAAACTTTCCTTTCAAGGATTTGTCCATATGGTTGACGTGTTCAGGAAGCAGTTTATATCCCCGGCGAATTTCCCGGTCCACAAGAAGTTCACTGCTGGCGACTCCATAATAATACGGGCCTTGCTCGCCCCTCTCAATTGTCACCCACGTAATCCAATACAGCAGTCCATTAGGCACTTCTGATTTATCCGTAAGGAATTTAATCCGCTTTTCTACAGCACTGCGGGCATGCATCGCGCCCATATCAACATAGGCTTTTTCTTCATTGGGATCCACAATGACCGGTGACATATTCTCTAATGTAATCGCCCCGACCCCATATCCACCGTGCCCATCGGTAGAGTCATCTTTCAGTATAGTAAATTGATTCTTCTTTTTGTCTTTTTCATTATCATTGCCTTTTTTGAACTGATCGAATTCTTTCATTGTGTGGTTCCTCCTTATACCGTTCGTTTTGTTTATTTTTTCATTCTAACATAATGTCCCTATTCTCTTCAGATGATAAACCTTACGTTCTTGTAATGGCGCTGCTTAGGAATTATTGCTACGATTGATAGTGAATTACTAATTGAGGGAGCGGATATTATGCCGATTGTAACTGTACAAATGCTAGAAGGTCGCTCGGATGAGCAGAAAAAAGCGTTAGTGGAAGAAGTGACGGACGCGGTGACGAACACCACCGGTGCAAGAAAGGAAGCAGTCACTGTTGTCATTGAAGAAATGGCTAAGAATCATTATGCTATCGGTGGTAAACGTTTGAGTGACTGATTAGAGAAACCAGTTTTGTCTAACAAAGTTAAACTTTATTAAAGTAGAAATATTAAAAATCCCGGGCTGCACAGGTGCCCGGGGTTTTTATAATCATTTATTTGTAGAGCGTTGTAACGGCATGGTACAGCAACGGAAAGACCCACCAGATTTGATGATTTCCGAAAAGTCAACTTCAATGACTTCAAAACCTTTATCCCTCATGGCTTTATTAACCTTTTCATTTTGAGGCAGACTGATTACTTTCCCGGGCGCGATCGATAAAACATTCACTCCCATTGTAAACTGTTCATCCTCCTCTACTTCGAACAACTCATAACTATGACTTAGCCTTTCATATTCTTCTTGCCGTAATGCCCCAGGAAAAATCAACGCATACTCAGAAGAAAGAATGTTGAACACACAATCCAGGTGAAGGTATTCTTCTTTTATCGGTACCGCTGTCACCTGATGATTTGGCAGCAGCTCCTGAAGACTTTTCACTCCAGATTCATTGGTGCGGTCACTTATCCCAACCCATACCTTGTTCTTATCAATTATGATGTCTCCGCCTTCAATCGTCCCCGTTTGAATTTTTTCCCAATAAGAATTTTCCTGCTGCAAGGTTTCCTCCAGCAACTCCTCTTCTCCTTTACGAACTTCGTTGCCCATATTGGAGACGATTACTTTATCATCAATGCAAACTCCGATGTCTCTCGTGAAAACTTGTTCATTATACTGCTGCGCAGGCTCTAATTCGATCACTTCTATGTTGTGGCTGCGCATCACTTCCACAAATGAGTGGTGCTGTCTGCACGCTCTTTCAATATCTATATTTTCATCGACATATTTTTTTTGCGTTTCATTTATTGCTTCTTCAATCTTCATATATGCAGGTGAGCAGACAACGACTCGTTTTAAAGAATCGAACTCTGACCGGCATCCGATTTTTTGATTCCGTTTATTTTTATCCCTGAATACTACGGACAACTTTACCACCTCTATACGATTTATTATTCACAATAATTCCCTGTTTCGTATGAAACAAACCATCTGCAACATTCAATACCATTTATTTTGTCCTAAACCGTCTGATTCATTATTCACATCTTTCACATTGCCAGTTTAAATATGTAGAAGATTGGCAATTGAACTTATGTAGCATTCAAGAAATTCAAATTTCATAAGAAAAGGAGGTAACCCGATTGGCAAAGGATAAAAGCGACCAAAAGCAGATGGGCTATGATGAATCAGGTCCTAAAAACAAACGTAAACCCGAAGAAAAATATAATCCATCCAGGCTTTCTAATATTGCAGATAAAGATGAACAAGATCCTGTCAGCCATAAATATAAACAGGATAATTTCAAAGATGTCAGGAAGAATGACAACCCTTCTGATACGTAAAAATTACAAAATAATTACAGGAAAGTAAAAAAAAGGTATTTAAGTTTTAAGTTTAAAAATAGGTGGTAACTTTAACAACAACTACTCAAAAGGAGGTTTCAACAATGGCTAACAACAAAAACAATAATCAAAAAATGAGTTATGAACAAGCTGGTCAAAAAGGCGGAGAGAAAACAAGCAACAAATACAGCCAGGAGCACTTTGAGGAAATCGGTAAAAAAGGTGGAGAAAAAGTAAGCGATAAGTACAGTAAGAAGCATTTCGAAGAGATTGGCAAAAAAGGCGGCAGAAATTCCAACTCAAACAATAATTCTTAATTTGACAAGGCGATCAAACTTCATTGTTTGACATATAAGCGACACATAATCATTATAAGGAGGTTTTTTCATTGGCTAACAACAATAAGAACAACAACCGTAAAATGAGTTATGAGGAAGCTGGTCAAAAAGGCGGAGAGAAGGTAAGTAACAAATACAGCCAGGAACACTTTGAAGAGATCGGCCAAAAAGGCGGAGAAAAAACGAGCGAGAAGTATAGCCAGGAACATTTCGAGGATATCGGTCAAAAGGGTGGAAAAACAACAAGCAGCAAATACAACCAAGACCACTTTGAAGAGATCGGTAAAAAAGGTGGAGAATCCACCAGCCAGAACAAAGATAAAGATTTTTATCAAGAGATTGGAAAAAAAGGCGGAGAAACAACAAGTGAGAAGCACGGAGAGGAATTCTATGAAGATATCGGTAAAAAAGGCGGTAGAAATTCCAACTCCAACCGTTAATACTTCTCACCTGATGATATAGAGGGCTGTCCTGTGACGAGGGCAGTCCTCTTTTGCATAGGGTTATCCCCTGATGCGCCTTCATTATAACAGAATTAAGTTCATGTGCAAACAAAAGGCCATACTTCCCATTATCAATGGGTGGTATGGCGTATTTCTTCGATAAAACCCCAGGCTTCTTCTATTTCTTCCTCACTATAGTTCTGTTTACTTTTGACAGTAAATACCTTTTCCTCTACTTCTTCACGAGGAAGATGCTCAAAATACAACATGGTGGAAACAAGTTCTAAAAAGCGCGAACTTTTTTCTTTCATCTTTGCCACCGGTTCTCCGATATCCGGGAATTCGACCTGGTAATGATTTAAAAAATCCTTTCCAGCATCCGTCAATCGGTAACGGTATTGATAATAGTTCTTCTTTTCTTCTCTCGTCTCATTAATAAAACCTAAATTGCACAATTCCTCAATTCTCAGTGTCAATTCCTCGGAATAAGGACCATAAAAATGAAACTGATAGCGATCTTCAAATGGCACATCGCACTTTTTTAGTATATAAATAATCTTTTGCAGCTTCTTTCTTCCTATTATTTCATCAGAGCTTGCGAAGAAGTGCATTAATTTCGCATGATTTTCTAACACAACGGCTCATCCCCTATCCGTACAAAATTTCCAGGATCCGCTTTTTAGTCTTACTACGATTGGACATTTCCTCCAGGCGATCAAGCGGAAAATATAGTTTATGATCGGTCCGCTTCTTCCCTGAGATCGATTCGACGATTTCTGATTGACGGGAAAGTTCTTTCAATTCCTGATTCGGCATCAATAAATGAATCGGCAGACGTTCCTCTTCCTCTCCAGGACGATAAAAATCATATGGTAAATCGGAGCTTGAGTCGACGACAAGATAATAATCCGGATTAAGGCCGGCTTTGTTAAATAAACGATAGAGCTCCATCCACTCATTCATTTGGAGGTTCGGATTGAACTCAATATATTTAAACAGGCGACGATTCACGAAACGTTCGCATAAATCACTTAGAATTGGATCTTGTTCATTGATCCAGATTTGAAAATAATACATCGCGACCGCTTCATCTAACTCTAAGTACTCTTTCAATGTAGGTTTTTCTTTAAAAAAAGATAAAAAATGGGTCGGCTTTAATGAAAATTCGTATCCTGTTTCATGAAGTTCTTTAGCACGATGGAGGATTTTTGAAAGAATCACTTCCGCACTCCGGGTCACTGGATGAAAATAGACCTGCCAATACATCTGATAGCGGCTCATGATATAATCCTCAACCGCATGCATGCCACTTTCCTTGATGACTACCTGATCTTCCATCGGACGCATCACCCTCAAAATGCGTTCCATATCGAAGTGGCCATAACTGACGCCAGTAAAATAGGCATCACGCTGCAGGTAATCCATGCGATCCGCATCGATTTGGCTGGAGATCAAACTGACGACTAATTTATTATGGTAAGTCTTGTTGATGACATCGGCTACTTTTTTGGGAAAACCATTTTCCACTTTACTAAGTATGGCGTTGATCTTCGTATCTCCCAACAATATTTCCTGGGTAAAATCCTCATGATCGAGCTTGAAGACTTTTTCGAAGGAATGGGAAAATGGCCCGTGACCTAAATCATGCAACAATGCGGCACATAAGCACAACAGCCGTTCATTCGGGTCCCAATTCGGGCGGTCTTCGAAATTATGAATAATCCGACGCACGATTTCATAAACACCAAGCGAATGGTTGAAACGGCTATGCTCAGCGCCATGGAAAGTTAAATAAGAGGTACCCAGTTGTTTGATACGGCGCAGACGCTGAAACTCAGGGGCTCCGACTAAATCCCAAATGACACGATCCCTAATATGTACATACCTGTGAACGGGGTCTTTAAAAACCTTTTCTTCATTTAATTTTTCATCTTTATAAGCCATCGGCTACCCCTTCCAATCGCCATTTTTTTCTATTATAGCTGTTTTCTGCATTTAAAAAAACACCTTGACAGACAAGGTGCGTATTATTTTTGTCAGGGTATAGACTCCTGACGGAAGTCATTACCCATAATGTTCTTCTTTCCCTTTGAACCAATACAATATTTTACCGAGAATCCAGGATACATGCAAGCCAGTTGTTCTGTTATACTAGGAAAGGTTGAATGTGAACGGAAGGAGCATATCGCAATGTCTGAAATCCATCCTTTATTGAAAACAGAACAGTACCGCTTCATCGACCAAAGTACACTCGGGCCTGAATTCTCGGCGCTGCAGTCCTTCGCCATGGATGATGCGTTATGCATGTCCGTTGGGCAAGGTACTTCTCCCACTACGGCCCGTCTATGGGTGCACCATAACACAGTAGTACTTGGCATACCTGATGCAAGGCTTCCTTATATTGCGGAAAGCGTCGAATACTTAAAAACACAAGGCTACCAGGTGATTGTCAGGAATTCTGGAGGTCTCGGAGTGGTGCTTGATGAAGGCGTTTTGAACCTGTCGCTGATCTTTCCAGATTCAAAAACTGTTAATATTCATGAGGGATATGATGCAATGGTGGCTTTTGTCCGGTATTTATTTAAAGATTATACAGACCGGATTGAAGCGTATGAAATCACCCAATCCTACTGCCCTGGCACCTATGATTTAAGCATCGATGGAAAAAAGTTTGCCGGCATTTCTCAGCGCCGCGTCAAAAATGGTTCGGCTGTACAGGTTTATTTAGATATTACCGGTAATGGTTCGGCGCGTGGCCGTATTATGCGTGACTTCTATAAAATTGGAAAACGAGATGAAATGACACGCTTCCACTACCCTGATATCGATCCGGAGGTCATGGCTTCATTAAATGAACTGCTGGATACGGACTTAACTGTTTCCAAGGTTCGAGACATGATGCTAATGACACTGCATGAATGGAGTGGAGATATTTCTATGCAGCAGCTCGATGGCGCGGAAATTGAATGGTTCCATAAACGTTTCGAGCAAATGATCGAACGGAATAAGAAAGCGTTGGAATCTCTATAATAGCCGCCTAGCCACACACTTTCGATTTCTGTAACGAAACAAATACTTTCTTGTGTATCCACCTTAAGCTGCTTGGTCATGTTAAAATAGAAATAAATATTCAGGGGGTGGGGTTATGTTCACGATTTTCGTAATCATAGCTATTATTTTAAGTGTTATCGCATTGGTCGCTACGATTTATGTGGGAAAAGATGTCAATAAGACGATTGATAGGTATGAGCGGGAAGGTGACACGCCGGAGAATGAATTAGCCAGGTCGCATGAATATGAAAAAGCTTCTAACCTTCGAACCCTATCGGTGATTTATATCATAACTTTTATCATTACGATTGCCTTAGTTTTTATATTTATTCTTTAAGCCCTGTACTTCAAGATTGGTTTCTTTACATTTACATTGAGTAAATGTCGTCTGGGAAATAACTCGCTTTCCGCGGGGAAGACGGCAAGCCTCCTCGAGCTAAAGCTCTGTGGGGTCTTGCCAGACTATCCTTTCCCGCAGGACATTGATTTTTCATCCTGACTAATCCCACGCACGAAGAAAATGTGAATACATTTTCGAGGAGTCTCGCCATTTCCCAGACCCCATTACCACAAATAGAGCTACGAAACCATGCTCAAAAATAGACTGCACTAATGCTGCAAAAGGTTGCTAAAATGGTTATTCTAATCATTTTGATGATAGTAAACCGATTACAAAGAGACATAGCATTTTAATAGCTAACTTAATTAATATAACACTTCTTTTATAGAATTCGCCTAAATAAAGTTATTAAAAACGAGCCCCCCAGAGGAGGCTCGTTTTGTTTGTTATAGTGATTGTGCTGCTGTGATTAGGGCTAGTTTATAGACGTCATCTGCGTTGCAGCCTCGGGACAGGTCGTTTACCGGCTGATTCAGCCCTTGGAGCACCGGTCCTACGGCATCAAATCCACCGAGACGCTGGGCAATTTTATAGCCGATGTTTCCTGCTTCCAGACTTGGGAAGATAAACGTGTTCGCTTCCCCTTTTAATGGAGAATCTGGTGCCTTTTTCTCCGCTACTGATGGAACAAAAGCAGCATCGAACTGGAACTCGCCATCGATCATCAGATCTGGATTCTTTTCTTTTGCCACCTTCACTGCTTCTACTACTTTTTCCGTTTCCGGAGACTTGGCTGATCCTTTCGTGGAAAAACTCAGCATCGCGACTTTTGGATCAACATCGAATAGTTTCGCTGTTTCGGAACTTGCAAGTGCAATTTCTGCAAGGTCCTCGCTGTCTGGAGTCATATTGATGGCGCAATCCGCAAATACATACTTTTCCTCTTCACGGACCATGATGAAGACGCCGGATGTCTTCTTGATACCGGGTTTTGTTTTAATGATTTGCAGTGCCGGACGTACCGTATCGGCAGTTGAATGAACCGCCCCACTGACAAGGCCATCCGCTTTCCCCATATAGACAAGCATGGTCCCGAAATAGTTGCCATCCTTCAGGATTTCTTTAGCATCTGCTTCTGTCGCTTTCCCTTTTCGACGTTCCACAAAGCTCTGTACCATTTCTTCCATACCTTCATAGCTCTCTGGATCGAGAATCTCTGCGGTAGAAATATCAAGGCCAAGTTCGCCCGCCTTCTGTTTCACTTCATCTTCATTCCCAACTAGTACAGGAATCACTAATCCCTTTGTCCCCAATCGGCTGGCTGCTGTCAGGATTCTTTCATCTAATGCTTCTGGCAGTACAATTCGCTTACCTTTTCCATGAACTTTATCTGTTAACGTCTCAAAAAGATCACTCATATTTGTCCCTCCAATATCTTATCCTGTTATATATGATAAGACAATTTGTGTTTGAATGAAAGTATTATGTAGCTGAAACCAGTTTCCTCTATAAAATGTGTCAAAACCATGAATTCATACTAGATAATTGCTTCCTGCATGAAGGGGAGTTTTGATTATGTTATATTAATGAAGGAGAATACTACTAACAATAGTTTATTAATAAAGGAGCGTATGATCTATGCCAGAACCAGCGATTACCCTTGATGGATGGTATTGCCTTCACGATTTCCGTTCCATCGACTGGACTGCCTGGAAGATGGTTTCCAGCGATGAGCGTGAGAGCGCCATTCACGAGTTCAATCAACTAATCAGCAAATGGGAAAAAACAGAAAGCAACAAAGCAGGAAGCCATGCTCTCTATTCCATCGTCGGGCAGAAAGCAGACTTCATGATGATGATTCTCAGACCAACCATGGAGGAATTGAATGAAATTGAATTGGAATTCAATAAGACCAAATTGGCAGAATTCACTATTCCTACTTATTCCTACGTGTCTGTCGTGGAACTTTCCAACTATATGGCGCAAGGCAAAGACCCGGAGACAGACCCTGAAATTCAGGCCCGTCTGAAACCAATCCTTCCTAAGTGGAAATACGCTTGCTTCTATCCAATGGACAAGCGCCGCCAGGGTAATGACAACTGGTACATGCTTGAAAAAGAAGACCGTGGAAAAATGATGTACTCGCACGGGATGATCGGACGCCAATACGCTGGTAAAGTACGTCAGATCATTACCGGTTCCGTAGGCTTTGATGATTGGGAGTGGGGCGTCACCCTATTCGCACATGATGTCCTTCAATTCAAAAAGTTAGTCTATGAGATGCGCTTTGATGAAGTGAGTGCCCGTTTCGGTGAATTTGGCTCTTTCTATGTCGGGCATCTGCTTGAAAAAGAAGCACTCCCTAAATTCCTTTCCGTCTGAATATAATGTTTCTACAGCATGCAGCCTTTTCGGCTGCGTGCTTTTTTTATTTTCATAAACGATTAACCCGTACATATATATTTACAGAGAAGCTCATCTTGTGGAATCGAGGCGGGGTGAAAAGATGGCGGTGATTCCTTCTACGCAGAAAGGCGTGAAGTTATATTAGCCAGAGAACAACCAGAGGCAAAAGATACCACCCTGGCACTAGATCACTTTGTTTTTTATGCCTGAAGGAAGCTGTCCTGCACAATGGTTCGGACAAAGGAACTCGGGGCGGTTACAATCGCACGGCTTCTATTCCCCTTTACAAAGCGAGCGCCCAAATGTTTATTAATCACAAAAAGGAGTGATTGTATTGTCACAAAATAATAAGGAGAACAAAACTTTTTCTAACACGCAACAAAACCACCCTTATTATGCAGCAAACCCATACCTTTATTATTACCCTTCCTCCCCCGCACAAAGTCAGACAGGATACTATAAAGCCGCTAGAACTGACGGTGGGCAGCAGGGCATGGGAATGATGGATATGACAGGGGCAGGTCAACAGGGGATGATGCCCGGGATGATGTGGGCAGGTCAACAAGGAATGATGCCTGGAATGATGGGCGGTAATGGTAATCAAGGAGGCATGGCCCCACCTGGGACACCAGGAAGTACGCTCCAGACAGAAGAATCGTACATTGAAAATATTCTTCGGTTGAACCGCGGAAAAGAAGCTACTGTGTATATGACTTTTGAGAATAATGAGCGATGGAACGCTAAGATTTTCAAGGGTATCATTGAAGCTGCCGGAAGAGACCATATTATTTTAAGCGACCCGCAATCAGGAAAACGGTACTTGTTATTAATGGTTTACCTGGATTACATTACCTTCGATGAAGAGATTGAGTATAGCTATCCCTTCAATAATAACGGAAGATAACTGGCGAGTTACTCTCAAAAATAAACCTTAAGTAATCATTGTTCGTTTATATTCTTCCTACTCGTTGAAAAAAGCCACGCCGATTTCTCGTGCGTGGCTTTACCTTATCCAAGGTGGTGACATACTAGTGAAACACCCCTATGAAAAAATGCAGCGCTTCCAAGTACTAGCAATGGTGATCGCGCTCGTTCTCGCTATCGTAGCGCTCGCTCAACAGGCCTTTTCCTGGACCGTTTTAGCGATGTTTTACGCTCTTTCTCTAAGCTTTATGTTCGAGGCATTAGTAGAAATGCAAAAGAGAAATACGTTCAATTTCATTTCTCAGATCCTTCGCGGATTCCTGATTGCCATCTTTTCTACCTTATTATTTTTCTAAATTCACAGCATCCGTGTTACAGCTAGTCCCAGTAGCACCCATCCTACTAAAAAGGTCAAGCCGCCGAACGGGGTGATCATAGCCAAAGCCTTGATTCCGGTCGGCGCATATATATACAAGCTGCCTGAAAATAATACGATCCCTATAAAAAACAGCCATCCAGCTCCTGTAAGCAGCCCAGACTGGGTTTTCAGCATCAATATACCAACAGCCAAAAGCGCTCCGGTATGAAACATTTGATAGGTTACTGCTTTTTCCCAGGTCTTCAATGCTTTTTCAGTTATTTTGCCTTCCAGTCCATGGGCACCGAATGCGCCAAGCGCTACAGCTAGAAACCCATTGATTACAGCCAATAAGAAAAATAATTTCACGTTACTCTCCCCTTAAAAATCGAATATAGAATCACCATTTGCTTCATCATGCTCGTCTTTCTGCTTTTTCTTTTCTTTTTTTTGATAGCTGGACCCAGCCACATCGCCCATCATCGCCCGTACTTCATCCGCGGTCGGTTCCGATACATCCGTCGGATCGGGATATTTCAATGATCTGTCCTCGGCCTGTGGAGCAGGCTGGTGCCGGTCATCCAGCATTAGATCACACAATAAGCGGACAGCACGCACGTGTTCACGAACCGATGCTGTTTCTCCGTGGTTCACCATCGCTTCCTGTATCTCGTTCATCATTTTCTTTAATACAGTTTCGTTTGAAATAGCCATCGCTATGACTCCTTTTGTTATACTCCAATATTTTTACTGGGTTAAATAAAAGAAATACCAGGTCTTCGCCATAGGCGACTAGCCACATATTTCTAATGACAATCTCCCATTATGTAGTTTAACATGTTCCTGCATTTTCGTACTAGAAAGAAGATAAAACCGAATCAATCTAAAGGGTATCCTTACTTGCCAGGAAGAGATGAGAGGTTTCTTTAGGAAAGACAAATGAAAGGGTGGAAATATGTCTCCACCCCTTCAACTCAAATCCTTATTGTATTGTTCATAGCAGAGAAGGGCCAGTGTAATTCCTTCCTCTGTCTTTATTTCTTGTATTTGTTGAAAACCGTTCTTCTGGTAGAATCGCATCGCCGGTTCGTTCTTAGCACCAGTTGTAACCCAGCATTTATTAGTGGGATTCAAGAACAGTACACGGGATAGAAGTTCTTTTCCCAGGCCCTGCCGCATCCACCGAGGATGTACGGCGAGCCTTGTAATCCAAAAGTCTCCAGCCTCAAATGTATAGGCGACAAGACCCACCAATTTCCTTTCTTTATAAATACCTAAAAATGTTTCTTCTGCCCTGATGATATCTTTATACGTTTCTATCAACGGAGGCAGTTTGCGGTTATGGACATACCTCGCCTCCTGGTGATAAGAAAGCTGCTGCAACGCTTCGATCTCTATAGCAACCTCTTCCTTGGTATGGTCCAATTCAAAAATGATAGCCATCCGCTTACATTCCCAGAAGACCGATAGCATTCAAGAAGATCAAAATGATCAAAACAGGAGCGATATATTTCACGATTCCATACCAGATGGGACCGAATGCATTCCCGGTCAAATCCGTTGCTTCTAAAGCTGTGGCTTTCTTGAAATACCAGCCAACAAACAAAGCCATCGCTAACCCGCCAAGTGGTAGCAGGATATTGGAAGCGATAAAGTCCATCGATTCCTGGATATCCCGGTCACCGATTGGAGATACTCCGGCCCATACACCGTATCCAAGCGAGACAACCAGTCCAAGAAGGAACATGATAGCTCCAGTCAGGACACTCGCCTTTTTACGGCTCCAATGAAAAATGCGTATGAAATAAGCCACGGGTACTTCCAGAATAGAAATAGCTGATGACAAAGATGCCAACGCTAATGCAAAGAAGAAAACCAGTCCGACAATTCCACCGAACGGCATCTGATCAAAGATACCAGGCAGTGTTATAAATACGAGTGGTGGGCCTGAACTTGGGTTGATACCAAACGCGAAAACTGCCGGAAATATGACAATACCTGAAATGACGGCAAAGAAGCTGTCCATGACACCGATACCAATTGTGGCACTAGGCAGTTTATTCTCCTTTGACAAATAACTTCCATACGTAAGCATAGCTCCCATACCAAGACTTAATGAGAAGAAAGCCTGTCCCAAAGCGGCTAAATAGACCGCCGGATTCATTAATGCAGACCAGTTCGGCTGGAACAGAAAGCGCACACCTTCCATTGCACCCTCCAGGGTCAGGCTGTAAGCTGCTAATCCAATCAACAGAATGGCCAAGGTTGGCATGAAGATTTTATTCGCTGCTTCAATTCCTTTTTTTATCCCAACCAGGACAATCCCGATGGTCATCACCATGAATAATGCATGCCAAAACAACGGCTGCCATGTGTGAGAAATAAAGCCGCCAAACGCTGCTTCATATCCGCCCTCAGGAGTAGTAAAGAAATCGCCGGTTACATACTTCCATAAATAATAGACAGACCAGCCTGCTACCACACTATAAAAACTTAAAATCAAGAAGGACGCGGCCACCCCAAAGAATCCTGAAAAGAACCAAGGTGTCCCAGGTGATAATTTTGCAAATGAGCCAACTACGTCACTTTGCGCTTTTCTCCCAATACTTACCTCTGTCAATAGTAACGGGATACCAATTACGAATACAAAAAATAAGTACACAAGCAAGAAGGCACCCCCGCCATTTTCACCGGCAACATAGGAAAATCGCCATATATTGCCAAGTCCGACAGCTGACCCCATTGCCGCGAGCATAAACCCGAGCTTGGAGGCCCATTTTTCCCTAGCCAATAGTATTCAACTCCCTCACTCAATTTTCTAATCTTTGTTAAATATGCCTCAGCATATCATAAAAATATCATTCCGACGACCTATATTCTGAAATTTCATATTATTTACAGGGGGATTATATCCTAAAATCCAAAGAAGAGCTCTGGGATGCCGGCTGATCGGAAATCTGTTTCTCCCTGAATTGTAAACACATCGTTCCAGTCGTTTTCTTAACAAATTCAGCTGGCATTTCTCTTGTTTTAAATCCATAAGCCTTGCATCCTCTAGGAAAATCAGTGTTCCAGGTAGTAAAGAAAAATTCACAGCGGAAGCAGTTGATCATCTTGATCACTTGTCGCCCCTCCTTTTAGCCTATGTTAGAATAATAGCATAACAGCATTTATGATAATAGGATGATTAGCTATGAATCAATGGTTCAGCAGTTACATGGATCAGCCCTTTTCTATGTTCGGCGTTAGTCATATTGCCATGCTGATGCTTTATTCAGCTGGTTTAGCGCTGCTAGTATTCGCTCATAAACAGCTACGAAAACAGCAGACGAGCTACCAGATTGTTCGGTGGCTGCTATTCGTCCTTTTAATTGTTTCTGAATTCTCTTATCAGACATGGGCTGCTGTCCACGACTTATGGAGTATGAAGGAATACCTTCCGCTTCACTTATGCGGGGTTGCTTCTCTGGTGGCTGCAGCTGCACTAGTTACCCAGCATCATAACCTGATAAAAGCCACCTATTTCATTGCTGTTATTCCAACTCTCATGGCCCTTGTAACACCTGATCTCCCTCATGACTACCTTCATTACCGATTTTGGAAGTTTTTCTTTCATCACATGGCGATATCCTGGGCAGGAATTCTACTCATCCTTGTCCACCCGGTCACCATCACTTGGAAAACAACATGGAAGGTGTTTGGGCTGCTTGTTTTATACGCTATAACGATAGGCTTCGTCAATCAGGCACTCGGTTCAAATTACTTATATTTATCCCGGACACCGGCTGTCGAGACCCCTCTCGAGTGGCTAGGGAGTGGATTCTGGTATTATATTAATCTCGGTCTCCTGACTTTTGGATCCTTTTGGCTCCTTTACTTCATCTACCGACTTTTCATTAAGCTCGATTCAGCTTCTTACGATAAATAAAGACCCATAGATTCGGGTCTTTTTAATTAATTTTCATAATAGTCTTATTCAACAATAAGCCCGAAAAGTCGAAGACTTGATTTCGAGATATCAAGGGTTCTTTACCATAAAAGAGTCAGGGGTGGCTGGGAAACTACTCGCTTTCCTGTGGGGGAACTGGCGAGCTTCCTCGGGCTATCGCCCTGTGGGATCTCGCCTAGATCCTTCTCCCACGGGAGTCTCGCAGTTTCCAACCACCCCATTTGAAAGATGAGAGAAACGAACCCCTGCCATATTTGAAGATGTCTTCTACTTTTAATGGATAATTGAAGAAAGACGCGGTTTTTCAGCTCACATTTCATGCGTAACTCGTCGCTCACTCTTTGATTAAAGATATACCGATTTTTCCGTTTCTCTCATAAACTCCAGGAGGGCCGGGAAATTGCGAGACTCCAATGGGAGAATAGTACATGGTGAGATCCCGCAGGGCTCTTTAGCCCGAGGAAGCTCACCGTACGCCCATGGAAAGCGAGTGGTTTCCCGGCCCTCCAAACCGTTACTACCGTAACGGAAACAACATATCTCGAAACTGGGCCTTCAATTAAAGGGAGCTTTATATTAAATAAGGAATATAGACGATGATGAGAATGCCTACCCAGATGATATCGACAAAATGCCAGTAGTAATTGAAGATCTTATGCTTTTCTTTGAAGAGATTATAAGGCAAAAGCTTCCGTTGGATTAACAGGACGATCATCCAGAAAAGTCCGAACAGAACATGGGAGGCATGGAGACCGACCAGCACATAGAAAGAAGATAAAAAGTTATTGGTCGAAATGGTGTGCCCTTCTGTAACAAACGTGTGGAATTCATGCACTTCAAAATACATAAAGATAGCACCGAAAGTGAATGTGATCAATAAACCGGTAAGAATCATCTTTATATTCCGCCGATCCATCCCTTTTTCCGCAATCATTAATGTACCACTGCTCGACAAAAGGAAGATAGAAGCCAGGACTACCGTTTTCACTTCGAAGACTTCACTTGGATGTGGTCCTTGCGGAGCTGGGGTATAAATCAAGTATGTTGCAAACAACGTCGCAAACATGACGGCTTCTACAAAAAGGTAGATAAAGAACCCCATCCGTTTATCACCAAACAAGTCCTTAGACATCGTTTTACTATTCATCGTCCTGTTCCTCCTTCCTATAAGCCTCTGTCCGTTCATCATTAAATGCACGTAATAGGAAGAATCCTAATGAAGCAGCGCCGCCTAAGATTTGCATCCATACCCATCCATAGATAAAACCGAAACTCAGAATCGTTAATGCTGCTGACAGGACAAGTGGCTGTACTGTACGGACGGCTATCGGTGAAGTGCGCGGATGATCTTCAATAGGAAGCGATCTTTCTTCCTGTTTCGCCCACCATAGCGCATCGCGGCGGTCGATAACCGGCATTTTTTCGAATGGGTGTTCAGGTACAGGTGATGGAACTGACCATTCCAGCGTCCGGCCATCCCATGGGTCCGGACCTACATTTTCCTCTTTCGTCCGGTGCGTTTTGTAAATGTTCCAAAGCACAAACAGCATGCTTGCTCCCATTAAAAACGCTCCGATCGTACTGATGAAGTTATAGACAAAAACGCCATCTTCCCATGTATAGTCATAGACACGACGGGGCATGCCGTTTAAACCAGCTAAATGCTGCGGGAAGAAAGTCAGGTGGAAACCGATCAGGAACAACCAGAAATGCCATTTTCCTAACTTATCATCGAGTACTTTACCGGTCATTTTCGGATACCAGTAATACAGCCCGGCGAACGCCCCAAGCACAGTGGAGCCAATAATGACGTAGTGGAAGTGAGCAACGACAAAGTAAGTATCGTGATATTGCATATCCGCTGCGGCAGATGCCAGCATAACACCAGTCACCCCTCCCATGACGAACGTAGGGATGAAGCCTAAGGCAAACAGCATCGGAGTTTGCAGTCGTATGACACCCCGTCTCATCGTAAACAGCCAGTTGAAGACTTTTATGCCGGTAGGAACGGCAATCATCATCGTCGTAATCGCAAAGAATGTGTTGGCAAATGGCCCCAGGCCGACCGTGAACATATGATGGGCCCATACCATGAAGCCTAGCAGTCCAATCAGTGCAAGGGCGATAACCATGGATGTGTATCCAAACACATTTTTCCGGGAAAAACTAGATATGATATCAGAAAAAATACCGAACGCCGGCAGTGCCAGGATATATACTTCAGGATGACCGAAAATCCAGAAAAGGTGCTGCCAATAAACAGGGTGTCCCATTTCTCCAAGGAAAAAAGTCGCCCCGTAAAAACGGTCGAACTGTAATAACAGTAACGCAATTGCCAGTACCGGAAAGGCAACCAGAATTAAGAACGATGTAATCAAACTCGCCCATGGGAATAATGGCATCCGTGTCAATTTAAGCCCCGGAGCCCGCAGCCTGAGAATCGTCACAATCATATTGATAGCTGCAAATATTGTACCCAGCCCCGACACTTGCAACCCAAAGATATAATAATTATTATTTGGCCCACTCGTAAATTCATAGGTTGATAATGGCGCGTATGCAGTCCACCCGGCATTAGGTGCAGCATTGAAAAAGAAAGCCGCGAAGAATATCATCCCGCCAGTTAAAAATAAGTAGAAACCGATGGCATTCAAAAACGGAAATGCCAGGTCATTCGCTCCAATTTGAAGGGGAACAGCGACGTTCATGAGTCCAATCAGTAAAGGCATGGCTACAAAAAATATCATCATCGTACCATGCGTGGTGAATACTTCATTATATTTATCACCTTGGAAAACCCAGAATTCATTCTCGGCTGTAACCAGCTGCAACCGGATAAACAAGGCATCTATTCCGGCACGAAAAAAGAAAAGCAATGCAAAGATGATATACAGCATCCCAATTTTACGGTGGTTCGTGCTGGTGGCAAAATCCCACACAACGGGCCAATAGCGTTTCTTAGTAAACCAATATAAGGCAAGTGGGGCTCCAATAATGACGGAAACCCAGGCGGCTATTACGTCAGTAGGTAATACTATCAACTCTCCAAATAAGTAGAACTGCATATTTTCACCCTTTTCTCCCCCGATTATTCTTCAAGCCACTGTTGAAATTCTTCCTGGTCAACCACTTCCGTTTCAAATCGCATGTCTGTATGAAGGGTTCCGCAATATTCCGCGCATTTCCCCTGGTATGTTCCCTCTTCGTTTGGAGTGATCTTCATTTGATTTTCTTCCCCAGGCAAAACATCTATTTTCCCGCCTAACTTAGGAACCCAAAAAGAATGAATGACATCTTTAGAAGTTAAATGTAAAACGACCTCCTGATCGACTGGAAGGACTAAATTCTTGTGTGTTTCTTTACCATTTTCATACCCAAACGTCCATTGGTACTGTTCTGCCACTACATTGACATGAAGTGTATCATCCGACGTGGCACCTATATCAGAAACATCATAAGTAATCATCACCGTAGGGATAGCCAAGCCGATCAGCAAGATGATTGGCAGCACGGTCCAAATGATCTCGAGCGTCCGATTCCCTTCTTCATGCTTCGGTATATCGTATCGGTTTTTTTCAGTCTCTCTGTATTTCCATATAAAACCAATGAAAAGGATCGTCACTACTAGTACAACGAACATCATAATGCCAAAACTCAAATAAATTAAAAAGGCCTGATCAGAAGCTGTTTGGCTTTTCGGATCAAGCACACGCAGATTGCACCCAGAAAGGATCAGCAACACTGCCATCATCGCAAGTTTTTTCATAATGCCACGCAACCTTTGCAGATAAATTTTATTAGGAAAACGCTAAACAAGACTTATCTTTATTAAGGTAAAAAAACGTTATTATCCCTTTAACCTATCTATTTAGCTATCAAACATGTATTCTCAATCAATAATTGGGTATAAACGGATAAAAACCCATTGAAATAACCAGCACATTTACAATTGTCATGATGATTTAAATTTACTTAATTACGGTGACAATATATAATAATAGTAATTTATTGCTAAAAGGGACTGAATTGCTTTATGGTGCAAAAAGAACATGTGGTATTCTTCCAAAAGAAAATATCCGAGAATGTTGATGAGTTGACTGAAAGAATATTCACTATGTCTCAACATAGATACCCAGAAGAGCTTGCGCGTTTGTCAGAAGAAGAGCTCAAGAATAGTAAAAGAATTGTACATCAACTATTCGAAACCATCGCCAAAACCATGCTGCACGTGGAAAAATCAAACGAAATCGCGACTCAATGGGGGGAAGAAATCGGAAAGAATTCTGTAACCCGAGGGGGCTCTTTGAGCCAGGCCTTAGAAAGAATCGGAATATATAAAGAAGTGTTATGGACATTTATCGAGGAGCAATCTCATGAAACGAATTATGATTTCAAACATATCATCGAAGTAGTAACACGTACGGATGATATTTTCAATCATATCGTTCATGGTTTCAGCTTGAGCTTCGCCAAAGAAGAAGAACGCATCCTTAAGAATTATGAAGAGAAATACTTAAAACTTTCTACACCAATTGTCCCTATAAAGGATACAGTCGCCATCCTGCCGATCATCGGGGAGATTGATCAAAAGCGGGCCGACGTCTTGATGGATGAGACCTTAAAAGAAGTAAGCAACTGGAATATCGAATGGCTGATTATCGATTTGTCCGGAGTTTATGACGTCAACAATTCGTTCATGAGTCATTTGTACCGCCTGCTTGATTCCTTGACTTTGCTTGGAATCACTCCACTCCTTACCGGTATGCGGCCGGACCTTAGCATGCAAGCAACCAAGCTTGGAATATTCCAGTCCAGTAAAAACCGTGTAACGACTTGCTCTTCATTGAAACAAGCTATTGAACTGCTCGACAAGAAAAATATATCTTAGAAAAACTTGGCTTGTCGCCAAGTTTTATGGCGAAAGCCTTAGTATTTTCTTATACTTTAATCATTTAACAAAGTTAAACTTTCTTAAAGTATTAAATGAAACAGGGGCTGTCCCATAAGTCTGTAACAGACTAATTGGGGCAGCTTTTTTCGTTTATTGTTGATATCGGAAAAGTGGGGCTGGGAAACGATTCCCTT
>NZ_JAASRY010000001.1 GCF_011761345.1 Thalassobacillus devorans | reverse complement strand
GGGGAGGAAATAAGCTCACAATGAAAAAACCACGAAGAAAAACAATTTCTTCGTGGTTTTTTCATTTTAAAGAGGACTTTTGGGACAGCCTCTTTATTTATTGTCTAGGAAATTATAAAATTTTCTTTTTTGGGTAACTTTAAGTGGTTTGTCCCATCCAGCTCCAGCGCCTACCCCCTCGAGGTCTTAAGTCAATCCTCTCTGTGACCAAAAACGTCACGGCGAGGCTTGTCTTAAGCTTGTCGGGGGTGAGCAAGGCGCTTGCGCTTTTGTTCTACTATTTCAGTAATTTTTTGATGATTTTCAATCCTATTTTTGAGCCTGGGTAGCGGATGCTGTAGTCGAATTTGGTTGTTTGCTTTGTCATACTCTTTTGATGGGAGAATGTCTCAAAACTTGCTTTCCCATGATAAGCCCCCATGCCGCTGCTGCCGACCCCGCCGAAGGGAAGGTGAGGGTTAGCAATATGATAGAGGGTGTCATTGATACAACCGCCGCCAAAGGATAGCGTTTCCGTCACGAATTTCTGCTGTTTTTCTTTTTGGCCGAAGTAGTAGAGAGCTAAGGGTTTCTCTTTATCTTGAAGGTTATCCACTGCTTCGGTTAGATTCTCAAAGGTCAGTACCGGCAGGATCGGGCCGAATATTTCTTCTTCCATGACTGGGTCAGTCCAACTGATATTATCTATGATGGTAGGTTCGATGATTAATCGTTCCCGATCGGTTCGGCCGCCAGTGAAAATTTGGCCATTATCCAGAAAGTCAGTTAATCGGTCAAAGTGTCCGCTGGAGACGATACTGGTGAAATCCGGGTTTTTCAATGGATTCTTTCCGTACATGCTCTCTATATGCTTATTAATCTTAGCTAACAGTTTATCTTTCACATCCTGGTGAATATAAAGGAAATCAGGTGCGATGCAGGTCTGGCCTGCGTTTGTAAACTTTCCCCAGACAATCCGTTTGGCAGCCAGGTCAAGTTTGGCATCTTTATGGACGATTGCGGGACTTTTTCCGCCAAGTTCGAGAGTGACCGGTGTCAGGTGCTTACTCGCTTTTTCCATCACAATTTTTCCGACTGGAATGCTCCCGGTGAAGAAGATGTAATCAAACCGTTGGTCGAGCAATGCCTGACTTGTTTCTTTTCCACCTTCGATGACGGTGAAGAAACCAGGTTCAAAGGTTTCAGCGACCATTTCCTCCAGCAGCGAAGAAACCTTCGGGGTAAGCTCGGATGGCTTCAGAATCACAGTATTGCCAGCAGCTATGGCTCCGATGACCGGAGCGAAAGCCAGGTTGATCGGATAGTTCCATGGAGCGATAACGAGTACATTTCCATAGGGTTCTTTTATGATATAATTTTTCGAGCCTTTATGAGTAAGAGGAGTTTTAACTTCAATTGGTTCCATCCATTCTTCCAAGTGTTTCATATGGTCATCAATCTCACTATAGAGGAAGCCGACTTCGGTAGTGTAAGCCTCGTACTCTGATTTATTCAAGTCGGCATTTACCGCTTCAAGAATAGCAGGCTCCCACTTTTTCAGCATCTTTTTCAGTTTTTTTAATTGAGCGAGACGAAACTCGTATGGCTTGGTGTGACCTTGGCGAAAAAAATCTTTTTGATCTGCTGTTGCTTTCGAGATGATGGACATCGAACATTCCTCCTTACTTGTTAGCCGGGACAGGGTGGTGGTAAAAGTCATAGGCGATTTCTGTATCAGGGAAGATTTCCTGTGCTTCCCGCAACAAATCCTTAACTTTATCTCCCTGATACCTGGAAGATATGTGGCTGATAATCAATTGCTTCACCTCAGCAAGTTTGGCAAGGTTTGCCGCCTGGCGTGTAGTAGAATGGAAGTACGCATGGGCCAATTTTTCATCATCACCAGCAAACGTGGCTTCGTGGACAAGAATATCGGCATGCTTCAAAATATCTGCCAATCTTTCCAGGTACCGGGTATCCCCAAGAATGGCGATTTTTCTTCCTGCCTTAACAGGACCGAGATAATCCTTCCTGCGAATAACCCTGCCATCAGTCAGCTCCGTCGTTTCATTCTTTTTTATTTTTTGGTAAATAGGTCCAGGGGAAATGCCTGCAGCCTTCAGTTTTTCCGGCAGGAGTTCCCCGGGCTGATCTTTTTCCTGGATAATATATCCGAAACTTTCAAGCCCGTGTTCTAGCGGCACGCTCTTTACAGTAATCCCTTCATCCTCAAAAATTGTCTGTTCATCCATCACTTCGACAATTTCAAGGGGATAGGTAAGCCTTGTTCCACTGACACGGAGACTTATCGTAATGTATTCCTTCAACCCTTTTGGGCCATATATTGTACAGGGGGTTTCTCCACCCTGAAAAGAACGGCTGCTCAAAAAACCTGGCAGTCCGTAAATATGGTCGCCATGAAGGTGGGTAATGAATATTTTTTCTACCCGGCGCGGCCGGATATTGGTACGCAGGATCTGGTGCTGGGTGGATTCCCCGCAGTCGAACAGCCAGGTACTCTGCCGTTCTTGAAGCATCTGCAGTGCTAATGCGGAAACGTTCCGTTCTTTTGAAGGGACGCCGGAACCGGTCCCGAGAAAAAATAATTCCATATTCTTTCCTCCTATACCGCTATCTTATCACTGGCTAAGCCACGTGACACGTAGAAAGAAAGATCCGTGCCAAAGAATTGGACGGATCTTTTTGAGAATTTTTTATTTCCATGCCCTTGCATATTGGCGGGGTCCTTCAAGGGTGAATCCTAACTCTTCAGCTGCCTGTCTCGGCCAGTAAGGATTTCGCAATAGAGCGCGACCGATGAATACCAGCTCAGCGCGTTCGTTTTGAACAATCTCTTCTGCTTGAATTCCGTGTGTTATTAGCCCCACCGCTCCTGTGGGAATCGCGGTCCTGCGTTTGATTTCCTCCGCGTACGATAATTGGTACCCGGGAAATGGATGGATGGGAGCTGGCACTACTCCGCCTGAACTGACATCAATCAAGTCAATACCCTGCTTTTTCATCTCTCCAGCATAGTAAAGAAAATCTTTCATCGTATTACCCTCTTCATGATATTCATTCCCTGAAATCCTAACGAACAAAGGGCCATTCCATACTTCTTGGACAGCTGTAATCACTTCTCTCAGAAAACGGTAGCGGTTTTCTGTAGAACCTCCATAATTATCGCTTCGTTTATTAGTAAGAGGAGATAAGAATTCATTGATCAAGTAGCCATGGGCGCCATGGAGTTCGATGATATCAAATCCACTTTCATCAGCTCTTCTGGCAGCATTTTTAAAAGCGGTGATTACATTTTGGATATCTTCCAGGGACATCTCATTCGGAGTTTGCAACTGTTCATTAAAAGGGAGCGGACTGGGTCCATAAATAGGATCTTTCAGATCAGCTTTTCTCCCGGCATGGGCAAGCTGGATGGCAGAAGCAGCACCGTGACGGTGTATCCCTTCATTGATTTGCTTTAATCCTGCTATATGTTCATCGCTCCATATGCCAAGGTCTTCATAGGAAATTCTCCCTTCCGGGACCACAGCAGTAGCTTCCGTCATGACAAGACCGGCTTGTCCGGCAGCACGGCTTTCATAGTGCGCAAAGTGGAAGGGAGCAGCCTTACCGTCCTGCGTGTCGGAAGAATACATACACATCGGGGACATGACGATTCTATTTTTTAGTGTGACGTCTTTTATCCTATATGGGGAAAATAGTTTTGATTCCATGCTATCTCTCCTTTATGACGTATGTTTTTGATTATTGATATAACTCACGGTATTCTTTAGCCAAGTGGGGCACATCTGTAAAAATGCCTTCACATTTAAGCTTAAAACACTTTTTCATTTGGGCAGGGCGGTTTACCGTGTAGCTTCGCAAGGCCAGGTTTTGCTGCATACAATTCTCTGCCAGTTTTTTGTTCAGCAGCCGATACTTTACATGTAACCCATCCACCTGTAACCTTTTTAAATATCCAAACAGGTCAGGGAGCTTTTGAGAAGTTAAAAAGGCCGTTGCCACCTTTGGATCGATTTCCTTCATCCGTTTCATACTGTCGGGATTGAATGAGGAAACGACCGTTTGATCAAGTAACTGGTAGGCCTGTAGAAGGTCATAAACGATTCGCTCCATATTTTTATAATCAATTACATTGTTTTTAAGCTCGATATTTAACACCATAGATTTGTCCTGTACCCACTCTAAAAATTCTTCTAATGTTACAATAGGTGTATCTGAAAATTTCGTGGAAAACCAGCTGCCTGCATCCAGCTTTTTTATTTCTTCATATGTATAATCCTGAACGAAACCGGTACCATTTGTGGTGCGACGCACATTCTCATCATGAATCAAAACCGGAACACCATCTTTAGTCAGCTGGACATCCGTTTCAATACCATCTGCACCTGCCTGGTGGGCTAATTCAAACGCCGGCATGGTATTTTCGGGGGCAAGTTTACTGGCGCCTCTATGGGCATAAATCAAAGTTCCCAATTATGTCACCTCTCGCTATCTACTCTTTTTGATTGTGTGACATTTACTAGTAAAAGTCAATTTAAAGGAGTGGATCAAGATGGAAACCCAATGGAAGACAAAAGAGCAGTTGACGGACCTATTATGTTCCCTTGTCAACTATCCTAGTATTACAGGTAGTAATAATGAAATTGCTATCATTGAATATCTGCAGCACCTATTAGCGACAAAACCCTATTTCAAGGAAAATCCTGACCTTTTGCAAACCTATCCTTTAAAGGATGGGCGTCAGCTCTTGACTGCTCTAGTAAAAAAACCGGAAGCAAAAGATACAATCGTACTGCTCTCCCATGTAGATGTGGTGGGGATTGAAGATTATGGTTCCTTTCAAAATCTGGCCTTCCATCCAAAAGAACTGACCAGAGAATTACAACATCGTCTAAAAGAGCTGCCGGAAGAAGCTGCAAACGATCTGAAAACAGGTGACTGGTTGTTTGGGCGTGGAACCATGGACATGAAAGCAGGCCTGACTGTCCATTTATCTATGCTGGAAAAGGCGATGAATGGAGAGTTTGATGGGAATCTTTTGTTACTCGCGGTCCCTGATGAGGAAGTGAATTCGCTTGGAATGCTTACGGCTTTGCCGGCATTAGACGAATTACAGAAACGGCATGACTTGAATTTTAAAGCAACGATGAACGGGGAACCAATGTTTCGGAAATTTCCAGGTGATACTGCTTACTACTTATATACGGGTTCTATCGGAAAGGTGCTTCCTGGTTTTCTTTGCTATGGAAAAGAAACACATGTAGGAGAGCCCTTTGCCGGGTTGAATGCTAATCTGATGATCAGTTATCTTGCGCAAGAATTGGAATTAAGTGAGGATTTTATCGAAACGGTGGGTGAGGAAACGACACCCCCGCCAATCAGCCTGATGCAGCGTGATTTAAAAGAGGAATACTCCGTTCAGACCCCTCAGTCTGCTGTGGCTATGTATAACGTCCTTTATATGGAGCAGACGATTGCAGATATAAACGATAAGCTGCTTACGGCAGCAGAAAGAGCGAGGGAAAAGATCCTCAAGCATTATAATGATAAGGCAGGGTATTATATTTCCGAAAAGGAACGCGAATACCTGGAAATGACGGTGACGGTACTGACCTATGAACAATTATACCGGGAGGCTGAGAAAAGGTATGGGAAAGGGGAGGTAGAAAGGCGTCAGAACCTGCTGACTTCCCAAAGGGATCAAGGGGATCGTGATTTTTCTACCCTGCTCGTTCAGGATCTTGCTTCGTTATGTAAAGATATCGGGCCAATGATTGTTCTGTTTTACAGCCCGCCGTTCTATCCATCCGTTTCATCAAAAAAAGATCCGCTCATTGAAGCGACGGTGAAGGATTGTCAATCATATGCCAGCCAAACATATGGAGTTGATCTGAAAAATGTCGAATATTTTGCCGGGCTGTCTGACTTGAGTTTCCTAGGTCCGGTATCTTCTGACTCCCCACTTGAAGATCTTTTGAAGTTGATGCCGATACAGGGGCGGGGGTTTGAACTGCCTGAGGATGTGATGAAAACCTTGAATATGCCGGTCATTAATGTCGGTCCGTTAGGGAAGGACCCGCATCAATGGACAGAACGGCTCGAACTGACTTATTCCTTCGAGTATTTGCCAGAGCTTCTTCAATATACATTAAAAAAGCTGTTAGAAAACTGAGCCTTCAGCTGGTCCGATAACCATCGGATCAGCTTTTAACTTATAAGTTCGTTAATCCCAAAAAAGATGAGGGAATGGAAAAATTATGCTACAATGGTATAATTAAAATGAATGACTATTCAGTAAGAGAGAGGAATTCAGATGACTATCGTGAAGCAAAAAATCAGTCAAATAACCGTACCTACTCCTTATGCGGTAGGGGATGTCCATATTTATGTAATGGAAGGAGAACGTCTCTCAATTATTGACGCAGGGGTGAAGACCGATGAAGCCTGGGCTGCGTTTGTTTATCAATTGAAGCAGATTGGTTATGAACCAAAAGATATTGAACAGGTAGTTTTGACTCATCATCATCCCGACCATATCGGTCTGATTGAGTATTTTCCACGTCTTGAAGAAGTGGTCGCTCATCCTCAAGTCGATCAATGGCTTAAGAGAGAACCAGATTTCTTGCAGCATTACCAAAACTTTTTCCAGGCTTTATATCACCAGGCAGGGGTCCCGGAGCAATACCTCCGCTTTTTGAAACAACTGCGCAACCCTCTTGGTGATGTAGCAAAAGGGAATCTCACCAGCATGATACTTGAAGGCGACTCCCTGCCTGGACATGAAGAATGGGAAGTAATTGCTACACCTGGCCACGCACAGAGTCACTTGTCTTTTTATCGCGAAAAGGACGGAGCTCTGCTGGGAGGCGATCATTTGCTTGAACATATCTCTCCTAATCCGTTGCTTGAGCCACCTTATCAACCTGGTGAAGAGAGACCTAAGCCGATGCTCCAGTATCGCAGCTCCTTAAAAAAATTGCTTTCGTATGATATTGAACATGTCTACCCCGGGCATGGAAAGACATTCACTAACGCGGCCCACTTGATTAACCGGCGTTTAGAGAGTCAGGAAAAACGGGCGACTAAAGTGCGGGAAATCATTGGAGAGGCAGAGATGAATATTTTCCAGATTTGCGCTTGTTTGTTTCCGAACCAATACGAGAAACAATTCGGTCTTACCATGTCTGAAACCATTGGTCAGCTTGATTATCTGGAGGACATAAAAGCTGTGAAAGCAAGCGTGGATGATGGTGTGATTCTTTATCAAAACCTGGAGGGTTCTCATCTATGAATCCCTTCTTAAAAGAGAAGAAAGTATTGATTACCGGAGCATCCGGGGGAATCGGTAGGTATATTGCCATTCATGTTGCCAGGAACGGAGGAAGTCCTATCCTGGTAGCCCGTTCTGCTGATAAGCTGGAGACAACAGCGAACATATTGAAAGAAAAATTCGATGTCTCGTGCCACTGGTATCAGGCTGACTTTAGCAGAGATACAGAATCGAAAGGGATCAGTGAACAAATTTTAGCGGAACATGAATCGATTGATGCTCTAATCAACAATGCCGGGATGGGCATCTTTGACTATTTCGCTGAGTCTGAATGGGAAGATATCAACCGGATGATCCAGGTGAATATTACCTCTTTGCTAAGAATGACACACCAGGTGCTCCCCCGGATGATAGAGCAGGAATCCGGGCACATCGTCAACATAGCTTCCCAGTCAGGAAAGATGGCGACACCTAAGTCTGCCGTTTATGCCGCAACGAAACATGCTGTATTGGGCTTCACCAATGCTTTGCGCCTGGAAGCGGAGCCTCAGGGCATATTGGTCACAGGAGTAAACCTTGGTCCTGTCCGCACTGGTTTCTTCGACCAGGCTGATCCTTCAGGTGCTTACCGTAATGCTGTGGATTCATGGATGCTTGACGCTAACCGGGTTGCCAATCGGATCGTTAAGCAATTATTCAGACCGAGCAGGGAAATCAATCTTCCGGTCTGGATGGAAGCGGGTAGTAAGCTGCACTACCAATTCCCTGGCTTGACAGAAAAACTCCTCCACAAACAATTCAATAAAAAATAGCCTGGCAATGTCTTTTGCCGGGTTTTTTCTATTGAGGTTCAGCCAGCAGCTCTTTTTTACAATGATTCCCTCTTGCATATACGAACACACATTCTCATAATATAAGGTGAGATCAAAAGAGAGGTGTGACGGAAATGAGTAATCCGGTAATCGATTACAATTTATTTCCGGAACGTCGAGTCCTGTGTGTGGATATGAAGAGTTTTTATGCCAGCTGCGCCGCCATTTTACGGGGGCTTGATCCGATGACCTGCCATTTAGCAGTGGTGGCGGATACGAATCGCAGGGGGAGTGTAGTGTTAGCCGCATCCCCGGCCATGAAGAAGGACTACGGCATTCGCACAGGGAGCCGGCTGTTTGAAATACCGGATGACCCAGATATTGTTATTGTATCCGCGCAGATGAGTACCTATTTAGAGATTTCCACTGAGGTTACGAGGTTGTTTCATAAATATGTACCCAAAGAATCCATCCATACTTATAGCGTGGATGAAAGCTTTCTTGAGGTCGATGGAAGCGAGCGGATGTTCGGCGAAGCGGAAGAGATAGCAACGATGATTTTGAAGGAACTGGAAGATACCTTCCATCTCAAGGCGGCAATCGGAATTGGCCCAAATATGCTGATGGCCAAGCTGTGTCTTGATTTGGAAGCGAAGAAAAAAGGTGTCGCCGTCTGGACATATGAGGACGTCCCGGAAAAACTGTGGCGGGTTGCCCCACTCAGAGAGATGTGGGGGATCGGTCCGCGCCTGGAAAGAAGACTGAACCGGATGGGGATTACGACCGTCGGCCAGCTTGCGCATTATCCGTTGGATCGGCTCGAAAAAGTATTCGGCGTCATGGGCAATCAATTGTTCTATCATGCGCATGGGATCGATTTATCGGAGCTTGGTGCTCCTATCATCCAGGGGCAGATCAGTTATGGGAAAAGCCAGATTCTGCTGCGTGACTATCATGACCCGTCCCATGTGAAACACGTCATGCTGGAAATGTGTGAAGAGGTGGCGAGGCGGGCGCGGAGCAACGATAAAGCGGGACGGACAATCAGTCTGGGAATCGGCTATAGTAAAACGGAAGGAGGCGGCGGCTTTCATCGTTCGCGCAGCCTCGACCAGCCGACCAACATTACCATGGATATTTATTATACGTGCCTGCAGCTGTTTAAAGAGTTCTATGAGGAAAAGACGGTGCGGAGTATATCTGTCGCCTTGTCTAATATCAGTGAAGACACGAGCATCCAATTGGATTTATTCGATACGGGAAGGGATCGTAAACGGGAACTCGGTTACGTCATGGATGCCATCCGGGACAAATATGGCAGTGATGCGCTGCTCCGGGGCGTTTCTTATACAGAAGCAGGGACCGCTCTTCATCGAAGCAAACTTGTGGGAGGGCACTTTGCAGAGTAAGTCGGAATGTCTTTTTTGCCTGGAAATAAAAAATTCCTTATGATTATACTCATAGGGGGGATAGAAATGGAATTGAAGATAACTAATGAAGCGAAAGAACAATTGCAAGCGTTGAATCCTGATAACCGCAGGTATTTACGGCTGTATTATGACACGGAAGGCTGTGGATGCGGGGTGAATGGCGTTCCGACCCTCCGTTGGACGGACACAAGAACCGATTGGGATCAAGGTGTAGATAATGAGGATTTTGAAGTGATTCTTCACCAACAGCAGGCCGTCTTTTTTGAGAAGAGTCTCCGGCTGGAAATAGTGAATGGGAAGCTTCGCTTAAGCAGCCCGAACGGAGTTCTCAATCCTGTAATCCCAGGTTCGGAAGTGATGAAAGGAGACAGCGCATGAGTAAGAAACGTATCAACGAGCAAGGCTCGTTGAGTGACCGGCTGAATGCCGATATCGTCAGCCAATTGAAGTCAAAAAAATCACAGTTGAAACAAAAGGAAGAGCAGGACAAGGAACGAGAGAGAAAGCGTAAAATAGAGGAACGAAAGAAGAAAGAAGCAAATAAGAGTTTTGAAGAACTGCTCGAAGAAAGTGAAATGGACTGGAAAAAGTTCAAGTAAACGGCTGCCTGTGGAGCATACTCCATCAGGCAGTCTGATTTTATTTAAAGCTTTGTTAAACCACATGTTGATATTAAAGTTAAGCTCCCAATTGCTGAAGACTCAGTTTCGAAACGTTAAGTAGCGGTTATGGTGGCTGGGAAAACGGATCGCTTTCCGTGGGCATGGGGTGAGCTTCCTCAGGCTTCGCCTTGCGGGATCTCACCGCTCATGTTCATCCCATAGGACTTTGAATAAGCTTCTTGAATAAACACCGCACGAAGGAAATGCGTAGCATTTTCGAGGAGTCTCGCAATTTCCCGGCCCTCCTTGCGTTTATGGGAAAGCAGTACTTCAACAATAGTGAGCTACTTATAAAAGCCTGCTTGTAACCTTCAACCTCGAGTCATATTATTCGGTAATCGTGGAAGATTTTTTCAGCTATGCGGGGTTCTTTTCTCTCATCCTTCGGATGGGGTGGTTGGGAAACTGCGAGACTCCCGTGGGAGAAGGATCTAGGCGAGATCCCACAGGGCGATAGCCCGAGGAAGCTCGCCAGTTCCCAAACCAGCCCTGACACTATTATGGTAAAGACCCCTCAGATATCTCGAAATCAAGTCTTCGACTTTTCGGCCCGATAGTTGAATAAGTCTAAATCTACAACAACATTTATCTGAGACTTTTTAAAGCACCTAAGAACAGGGCGGATTTCAGGTATTACCGGTGTTTTTGATAGGTGATCGGGCTGGTCAACGCCTGGATTTCACCATAAATCTGCTCGGTCAATGGAGCGGCTTCCAGGAAGCTCAAGTTGTCTTCTACCTGTTCCAAGGAGCTTGCTCCAAATACGGCCGTAGCTACAGCTGGGTGGTGCAGGACATATTGAAGAGCCAGCGCGTTGAGTGTACGTGCTTCATTACCATAATCCTCAAGTTTTTCAGTCAGTGCCAGCATCTCTTCATAACTATAATCCAGGAATCCGTCTTTTGCCTTCGCCTCCGCAACTTTTGCTCCTTTATTGCTGAGCATCCCTTTGGCAAGCGGTCCGCGGGCGAGGACACTGATATTATTGTTGTGAAGCAGGTCGAGGATTTCTTCTTCCGGCCGGCGGTCTAACATATTATATTGCATCATGACACTTACCATGCTGGAACGCTCGACATATTCACGGATGACATTTGGGCGGATTGATGAAATTCCATACTCTCTAATTAGACCATCCTGCTTCAAATCTTCAAAAGCTTCTAATGTTTCTCCAATGTTATCATCTATCGTACCCCCGTGGAGCTGATAGAGGTCGATGTAATCGGTCTGAAGCCGCTGAAGGCTGTCTTTTACGCCATTTTTGATATGTTCCTTCGATGGGTCCCAATGCCAATCCTCTTTCTCTTTATCAAAATGGTTTCCAACTTTGGTGCCGAGAATGATATCTTCACGCCGGTGTTTGATCGCTTTTCCTACTACCTTTTCATTCTCGCCGAAATCATATAAATCAGCGGTGTCTAAATAGTTGATTCCGGCATCCAGCGCTCGGTCGATGATATCCTTTGCTTTACTCTCCTCTGTTCCGAGGTTCATGCAGCCCAGGCTGATTTCGGATAGATAAAGGTCTGATTTTCCCAGTTGTCGTTTATTCATCGTACCATCCCTTTCCTAGAAAATAGTTATAACCGCCATTCTCAATATGTTAGAATGGCGGTAGTGTGCGCGATAGCAGAGAGGGGTATTTTTGTGAAAAAATTTGAAGAAAAAACAATAGATACAGAGAAGATATTTGACGGGAAAGTAATTAAACTTCAGGTAGACAGTGTTACTTTACCCGATGGCAACACATCTAAACGAGAATTAATCAAACATCCTGGTGCTGTAGCGATTATAGCATTGACAGAGGAAAATAACATCGTTTTCGTTGAACAATACCGCAAAGCTTTGGAGAAAAGCATCCTGGAAATCCCAGCTGGGAAGCTGGAAGATGGAGAAGCACCAGAGGTTACTGCTAAACGCGAACTGGAAGAAGAGACAGGATATACGACGGACCACCTGGAACTTGTCACCTCCTTTTACACTTCGCCGGGGTTTGCAGATGAACTTGTGTATGTATATTTCACAAACCAGCTGAAACGCCTGCAGGAGGACATTGCAGGAGATGAGGATGAATTTGTTGAAAAGTATGAACTTCCTCTTGGGGAAGCGGAACGTCTCATGGAAGAAAAGCGTATTCATGACGCCAAAACTGCCTATGCGCTGCTTTATTTGAAAACCAGGGGAGAATGAAGATGTCTTTTTCAATCTATAACGTCGACCTTCATATTCATATTGGAAGAGACTGGAATGGACGCCCGGTCAAAATCAGTGGGGGCAAATCGCTCACGCTGACAAATATTTTGAGGGAAGCAAGCAGACGAAAAGGAATGGAGATCATTGGAGTGATTGACAGCCACGCACCCAGCGTACAGGCGGAGCTTGAAGATTTCCTTTCGAGCGGACGGGCTCAGGAGATGGCGGGAGGAGGTATCCGCTATGAGAATACCACGTTGATTTTAGGTTCAGAAATAGAAATCTATGATGACTTCTGCCAGGGACCGATTCATGTGTTGTGCTATTTCCCTTATTTTTCATTGATGAAAGAGTTCACCACTTGGCTGTCTGCACGAATGAAAAATATAAATTTGAGCTCTCAGCGCTATTATGGAACAGCAGGGGAACTGCAGGATTATGTCCAAAGCCTTGGTGGCTGGTTTATTCCCGCCCATGTGTTCACTCCGTTCAAAAGCCTATACGGCAAAGGGGTTCATAAATCGTTAGCGGAAGTACTGAACCCGGAAAAAATTGATGCCATAGAATTAGGTTTGAGCTCTGATACAGACATGGCAGATAGTATTGAGGAATTATCCCGTTATCCATTCGTTTCTAACTCAGACGCCCATTCTTTAGGAAAAATCGGCCGGGAATATCAGAGGGTAGAACTTCTTGAACCTACGTTTCAAGAATTAGGCTTAGCACTCAAAGGTCAGCAAGACAGGAGAGTATTGGCCAATTATGGTATGAATCCATTGTTAGGCAAATACCATCAAACCGTCTGCAACGACTGTGGCGCTACATTAGCAGAGTACAAAGTTCCTTGCCCGGTCTGTCATTCCAAAAAGGTAATTAAAGGTGTGGCGGAAAGGATAGAAGAACTTGCTTCGCCGAACGCCACTATCAAGAATCGTCCCCCTTACATCTACCAGGTGCCTCTTGAATATTTGCCTTCTCTTGGTCCGAAGACTTATGAAAAGCTTCTTGATGTCTTCGGTACGGAAATGGCTGTGATTCATCATGCGAAGAGAACGGAATTAAGAGAAGTCGTTCCGGATAAACTTGCGAAAGGGATTATGGCATTGAGGAAAGGAGAACTAGCAATTGATGCCGGCGGGGGAGGCAAGTATGGGAAGATCAGGAGAAATTCATAGAAACATTGGTCTACTTCCTTCCATCACTTCATAGAGTTGTAATAGATAGCTTGGAAGGGGTGGAGGAACGGATGTACGCACAGCAGCGGGTTTTGAAGAATCATTTTACCAGTTATATGAATATTTATATTTTCATTTCCGTGCTATTTTTAATTGGAATCATTTTTGGAGCTATTATCGTTAACAGTATGAATTTTATCCAAAAACAGGACTTGTACTTTTATTTGAATCAATTTTTTCAGCAGATGATGAATACAGATGTCGTATCAAAGCCGACTCTATTTTGGGATAGCCTTGCTTATCACTTGAAATATATGTTGCTGATATTTATATTAGGAATTTCTGTTATTGGTATGCCGATCATCACCGTATTGCTATTCATTAAAGGTTTGGTCGTTGGATTCTCTGTAGGGTTCCTCGTAAATCAGATGGGATGGTATGGGCTTTTGATTTCTTCCGTTTCGATTGCTCCACAGAATCTATTGATTATACCGATTTATTTAATAGCTGGAGCATTAGCTATGATTTTTTCCATCACCTTATTCCGGCAGCTTTTTTCGAAGCGGGTACATCAACCGATCATGACAATTTTTCTTCAATATGGGATTCTTTTTTCCATCTTAATCGCATGTCTTGTCATTGCAGCTTTTATAGAAGCCTTTCTCTCTAACCAAACGCTGGAATGGGTTGTAAAATGGCTTTATAAATAATTGGGTATTGTATTATTTAATAATAATTACAAACAATAAATTATAATGATTGTAATTTGACACTGGTTCCTTCTGTGCTTATAATTAAAATGGAATTGCGCGGGAGGGGGACGCTACATGGAACATCGGATCGAACGGATTAAAAAGCAGTTGCATTCTCAAAGCTATAAACTAACACCTCAACGAGAAGCGACGGTACGAGTATTGCTGGAAAATGAAGAGGATCATTTAAGTGCTGAAGATGTTTACCTCCTTGTAAAAGAGAAGGCGCCTGAGATAGGACTGGCTACAGTCTACCGGACATTGGAGCTATTATCTGAATTGAAAATTGTTGATAAAATAAATTTCGGGGACGGTGTTTCCCGGTATGATTTACGAAAAGAAGGTGCGGAACATTTTCACCATCACCTTGTTTGTATCGAGTGTGGATCAGTGGAAGAGATTGAAGAAGACCTTCTTGGGGATGTAGAAAAAATAGTGGAAAACCAGTGGGGATTCCAGGTGAAGGATCATCGACTGACTTTTCATGGAATATGCCGGGTCTGTCAAAAAGAAACAGTTAAATCCTGATGGACCGGTTAATGGTATAAATTGTACAATGGTGAATGCGGTAATCGTGTTCACTTTTTTGTTGTTTTTTGCAGCTAGGCAAGGTGCTTAATGTGATAAAATATATAGGTGTAAAGGGTGGCAGGAGACCCATTTCAAGGTGTCTTCAGGTGGAGATCGGAATTTCTTTACATTCTATTAGAATTATTGTACGTTTAAAGTAGATTGGAATCTTCTTTTTATGTATATTTTCCGATAGGAATGGCATACCTTGTTAAGGAGATAGACAAGGGGGCGTGCTGATGAAACACGTTTGGTTGTTCCTCAAGGATACATTGAAGGTTCTCATTATATTTGTCCTTTGTACTTCCTTTTTTTATATGGCTTTACGAATGGTTCATCAGGAATATGAGCGCTATCATCGTTATGATGAACCGAAAGGGGCTGCTGTGAAAGTATTCAATCAGGAAGATATCAGCTGGCCAGAGCGGTTATCGATTTTTTTTCAATTGGGAGAGTAGAGACGTATGCTGAAGCATGCATTGGAGGATTTTTTCCACTATTTAACTGTGGAAAGAGGGTTATCGGAGAATACAATTAAGTCCTATCAACGTGACTTAAGACAATATGGTAATTTTTTGGATGATAGTTTTTCGATTAATGATTGGGATGAAGTGTCAAGGTCACATATCATGCAATACATGTATCATTTAACGGATGAAGGCCGCTCTTCTGCTACGATAGCTCGGCTTTTATCATCTCTTCGGCTTTTTCATCAATTTTTAGTCAGGGAAAAGCTGAGCAGCCATGATCCGAGCCTGCATATCGAGACTCCCAAAAAAGAGCGCAAGCTGCCGAAAGTACTTTCCATGGCAGAGGTGGACAAGTTGTTGAACTTGCAAGGAAATGATCCACTTACCATTCGTAACCGGGCGATGCTTGAGATGTTATACGCTACTGGTTTGCGCGTGTCTGAACTGGTTTCTTTGAAAGTGACAGACCTGCATCTTACCATGGGATTTGTCAGATGTTTCGGAAAAGGGGCGAAGGAGCGTATTATTCCGCTGGGAGATATGGCTAAGGAAGCTGTCGAAGACTATTTAAACCGCTCACGTCCAAGCCTGCTCAAGAAAAAGCAGACGGAAGAACTTTTTGTCAATCATCATGGTAATTCATTATCAAGGCAGGGTTTTTGGAAGATATTGAAAGCGGTTGCCCGTGATGTCGGGATTCAAAAGCCAATAACCCCTCATACATTGCGGCACTCATTTGCCACTCATCTGTTAGAAAACGGGGCTGACTTGCGAGCTGTCCAGGAAATGCTGGGGCATGCTGATATTTCAACTACACAGGTATACACACATGTAAGTAAAACGCGATTAAAAGACGTTTATCGCTCGTACCATCCGCGAGCATAAACTCTTTTTTACAAAATTAGTTGTCTGACATCCTACATCTCGATGTTTTGTGTGAAAATGGTAAGGATAAGGAATGTAATCAATAGGAGGTTTTATCATGAATGAATTCAAGCGAGTATTTTTGATTGTAATGGATTCAGTAGGGATCGGTGAGGCGCCTGATGCTGCTAAGTTCAATGATGAAGGAGCGAATACGCTTGGCCATATCGCTGAACATATGGACGGATTGAATATGCCGAATATGGGGGAGTTAGGCATAAGCAACATTCGCAATATTAAAGGGATTGAAGAGGCTGCTAAGCCAAAAGCTCATTATACTACAATGCAGGAAGCTTCTAATGGGAAAGATACCATGACTGGCCATTGGGAGATCATGGGCTTGTACATCGATAAGCCTTTCCGTACCTTCCCTGACGGTTTCCCGGATGAGCTGCTCCAGGAACTGGTTCAACGTACTGGACGAAAGATTATCGGCAATAAGCCTGCTTCCGGTACAGAGATTTTAAAGGAATTAGGCGAAGAACATATAAAGACTGGGGCGTTGATCGTATATACATCTGCTGATTCTGTATTGCAGATCGCAGCTCATGAAGATGTTGTGCCCCTTGAAGAATTATATGAAATCTGTGAAACAGCCAGAGAATTGACTCGCGACGAAAAATATATGGTCGGTCGTGTCATCGCACGTCCGTTTGTAGGGGAGCCAGGTGCATTTGAACGGACGCCTAATCGCCATGACTATGCATTAAAGCCTTTTGGCCGTACCGTTATGAATGAAATGAAAGACGAAGGATTGGATGTCATCGCTCTAGGAAAAATTTCGGATATTTATGATGGGGAAGGTGTCACAGAATCCATTCGTACGAGTGATAATATGGACGGAATGGATCAATTAGTGACCTCCATGGATAAAGACTTCCGTGGTTTGAATTTCCTTAACCTTGTCGATTTTGATGCGAAATTTGGTCATCGCCGTGATCCTCAAGGGTATGGGGAAGCATTGGAAGCTTTTGATGCAAGACTTCCACAAGTGTTAGAGAAATTAAAGGAAGATGATTTGTTGTTGATAACTGCAGACCATGGCAATGATCCAATCCATCACGGTACAGATCATACCCGTGAATTGGTGCCGTTGCTTGCCTATCATAAAGGAATCAATGAAGGGAAACGTTTGGAACAGCGTAAAACATTTGCTGATATCGGTGCTACGGTATCCGATAATTTCAATATTAAAATGCCAGAGTACGGTCAAAGCTTTTTGAATGATATTAAATAACGGAGGGTTAACCATGAATATGGAAGAAATTAAACAATCAGCTTCATTTATAATGGATAAGCTGCCAGAAAAACCAAGCGTAGGTTTGATACTCGGTTCAGGGCTTGGGGTGTTGGCAGAGGAAATCAAAAACCCGGTCGTAATTCCATACGGCGAAATTCCTCATTTTCCTGAATCCACAGTATCTGGCCATAAAGGGCAATTGGTTATCGGGAAACTGGAAGGGCATCAAGTTATCGCGATGCAAGGTCGTTTTCACTATTATGAAGGGTATACTATGCAGCAAGTGACATTCCCGGTTCGTGTCATGAAACAATTGGGCATTGAAACAATGTTTGTAACCAATGCTGCCGGTGGTGTCAACAAGGACTTCAATCCAGGGGATCTTATGATCATCAACGATCACATTAACAATATGGGAGATAGTCCGCTGATTGGTAAGAACGACGAGGAAATGGGGCCTCGATTCCCTGACATGTCACAAGCCTATAATAAGGAATTAATTGAAACTGCTCAGAAGTGTGCGGATAATCTAGGTCTAAAGGTGAGAAATGGAGTGTATGTAGGGAATACCGGCCCAGCTTATGAAACAGCAGCCGAAGTCAAAATGCTGCGGACTGTGGGGGGAGATGCGGTAGGAATGTCTACGGTACCAGAGGTTATTGTAGCAAGCCATTCTGGTATTAAGGTTCTGGGCATCTCCTGTATTTCAAATATGGCAGCTGGTATTTTGGATCAGCCGCTTACTCATGACGAGGTTATCGAGACGACAGCACAGGTCCGGGAGGATTTTCTTGGTTTTGTAAAAGAAATCTTAAAGTCAATACCCGCATCTTAATAGGGGAGGATGAGCACAATGAGAATGGTAGACGTGATCCAGAAGAAACGGAATGGGCTTGAGCTTAATGAGGAAGAAATCAAGTTCTTTGTAACAGGATATACAAACGGTGACATTCCTGATTATCAAGCTTCCGCATTAACAATGGCTATTTATTTCAAAGGAATGACAGAAAAAGAGACGGCAACATTGACACAGGCGATGGTAGATTCTGGAGAAACAATTGATCTTTCTGGAATCGAAGGCCATATTGTTGATAAACATTCTACCGGCGGTGTAGGTGATAAAGTTACTTTCATCGTAGGTCCACTGGTTGCATCTGTCGGTGTTCCGGTTGCAAAGATGTCGGGAAGAGGACTTGGTCACACGGGTGGAACGCTGGATAAATTAGAAGCGATTAAGAACTTCCATATTGAAATGACCAAAGAGGAATTCATTAACAACGTCAACACCCACAAGCTGGCTGTAGCTGGACAGACGGGTAACCTGGCTCCGGCAGATAAGAAGCTATATGCTTTGCGTGATGTCACTGCAACAGTGGATTCCATTCCTTTGATTGCCGGTTCCATTATGAGCAAGAAGCTTGCTTCTGGAGCAGACAGTATCGTCCTGGATGTAAAAACGGGTTCTGGAGCATTTATGAAAACGTTGGAAGATTCTGAAGCGTTAGCGCGTGAAATGGTGAATATTGGTAAAAACCTTGGCAGAAACACGGTTGCTGTCATAAGTGATATGAATCAGCCGCTTGGCTACGAAGTTGGTAATGCCAATGAAATTAAAGAAGCGGCAGAGATTTTGCAAGGTAAGAATGTGGAAGACCTCCGCAAACTATCTCTCGAAATCGCATCTCACATGACCGTGTTAGCAGAAGTATTCTCTGATTATAACGAAGCGTATGAAACCCTGGAGAAGAACCTGGAAAACGGGAAAGCATTCGAAGCATTCCGTAACTTTATTGGTGCTCAGGGGGGCGATACTGCGATGATTGATGATTTGGATAAACTTCCACAATCCAAGTATCATGTAGAAGTTACTGCTGAAGAGGATGGCTATGTCTCAGCTATCGACGCCGAATCGATCGGTGTTGCAGCCATGTATCTCGGAGCTGGAAGAGCGACAAAAGATGATACCATCAACCATGCAGTAGGCATTACGCTTAAGAAGAAAATCGGTGATCAAGTTAAAACGGGCGAACCTCTCGTTGTTTTAAACAGTGATGAAGAAAATCCGACAGACTCTATCACTAAAGTGAAAGAGGCATATACCATCACAAAAGAAACAATTACAGCACCTACTTTGATCCATAAAGTAATAAATTAAACCGTCTCTGCCAGGCGCCTCTATCCATCTTAAGGATAGGGGCGATTTTATTTTGAATTAGTCCTCATCCAGGTGTTGGGATGGTTAAGTTATTAAAAATGATCCTCGCTGGTTTTTTCGGAATTGATTCTTCCATAACATGTATATATCTACTCCTTCCTTTTGTTTACATAATAAATATATCGTTTATTAAATAATTTTCTCCGTGTTTCGTAATAAAACGATAGATGGTTGGAAAATATAACTATAACTATGAATGGAGGGAAAAGTGAATGAAGAAGATAGCCATTTATTTTACAGTATTCTTGCTGGTAAATACGTTAATCATCCCCGTAACCTATGGACAGGAGTCCAATCAAATAGAACTTACGGAAGGGACCAAGTCTGCAGTACTGATGGAGAACAGTAGTGGGACCATCCTTTATGATAAGAATGCCCATGAAAAACTTCCCCCGGCAAGCATGACAAAAATTATGACATTGCTTTTGATTATGGAAGCATTAGAGGATAAAACCATTGCGCTTGAAGAAAGTGTCAGAATCAGTGAGCGTGCTGCATCGATGGGAGGGTCACAAATATTTCTTGAAGCCGGAGAAGAAATGACTGTAGCAGATCTTCTCAAAGGAGTAGCTGTGGCCTCTGGTAACGATGCCAGTGTTGCATTAGCGGAGAGAATAGCGGGAAGTGAAGAAGCCTTTGTCCAAAAAATGAATGATAAGGCGAAGGAACTAGGCCTGAAGAATACCAAATTTCAAAATACGACAGGGCTTCCAGAAGAAAACCATTACAGTACAGCTTATGACATGGCAGTAATGGCTCAGAATTTATTAAAGTATGAGGATATAACAAACTACACGAGCATCTATGAAGATTATTTGAGAAAAGGTCAGGAAAATGAGTTTTGGCTGGTAAATACGAATAAGCTGGTTAAGCACTATAAAGGTGTCGATGGACTGAAGACCGGTTATACGAATGAAGCTAAATATTGTTTAACTGCGACTGCTGAGAAGAATGGCATGCGTATGATAGCGGTAGTCATGGGGGCGAAGACACCAAAAGAGAGAAATGCGAATATTGCCAGGATGCTTGATTACTCTTATAACCAGTTTGAAACAGAACAACTCTATGATAAAGGATATGCGATGACCACCTTACATTTAGATCGAGCAGATACCCCTGAATTGGATCTTGTCACCAAAACACCTGTCACTTTATTGAAGCGTAAGGGTGAGAATTTGGAAAATGTCACGACCTCTTTAGAGTACGAGAGTGAGGTTAAGCTTCCGATTGAAAAGGGAAGTCAATTAGCTACTTTGAAGGTGATGCAGGGTGAAAAAGTACTTACTGAAGTTCCTTTGGTAGCAGAGACGAATATTAAACAAGGAAACGTGTGGCAGCTCTTCAAAAGGACGCTGGGTAAGATGGCCCACCGGTGACAAAATGTCAATTAAGCTAAACATTTAGCGTATCTTCACTAGTTTTGTCACCATGCAGGAAATCAGGAAGTCAGTAAAGAAAAAGACTCACTAACGCAAAGAAAGAGGAGGTAAACATAGTGAGTCTAAGTGTCGATTTTGCCCGCAAAGAAGACGTCCTTCTAGTTCGGTTGGTTGGTGAATTGGATCACCATGAAGCGGAGGGTCTTAAGAAAGAATGGAAAGCGATTCTTAATCAGCACCAGGTACGAAATGTTATCTTGAATTTGGAGGGTCTGGATTTCATGGATAGCTCTGGTCTTGGTGTGATTTTAGGCAGATACAAGGAAATTAATGCAATGGGAGGAGAGATGGTTATTTGCTCTATATCTCCTGAAGTCAAACGACTCTTTGATTTATCGGGTATGTTCAAAATCATGAAGCTTGTCGATAATGAAGAGTTCGCATTAGAGATGCTGGGGGTGGCTTCATGAAAAATAGTATGAACCTGGAGTTTTCTAGTATCAGTCAAAATGAGTCATTCGCTCGTGTGACAGTTGCCGCATTCGTAAGCCAGCTTGACCCGACGATGGAAGAACTCACAGAAATCAAGACGGTTGTATCCGAAGCAGTTACTAATGCGATTATCCATGGCTATCATGAACGTCCGGATGGGAAAATATATATTTCCTGCTCGCTCGATGATGGCGAGATGGAACTGATGATTCAAGACCATGGGGAAGGGATCGCGGATATTGAAGAGGCGAGAGAGCCATTATACACATCGAAACCGGAATTAGAACGATCAGGAATGGGTTTCACGATCATGGAAAATTTCATGGACAAGGTCGATGTCATTTCTAGCCCTGAAGAAGGCACGACGGTCCGCTTGATCAAGCATTTAAGTACAAATAAAGCGTATTGTAATTAGGGGCCTGCGATGAATGTGGATGTGAGTCAAAAAAATAAGCGGTTGACTGATGAAGATGTCAGGGCATTGATCGCCCGAAGTCAAAAGGGTGATCAGGAAGCAAGAGACATGTTAGTCGAAAGAAATGTCCGATTGGTCTGGTCGGTAGTGCAGCGATACATCCACCGTGGTTACGATCAGGAAGACCTGTTCCAAATCGGGTGTATCGGGTTGTTGAAGTCCGTAGATAAATTCGACTTGAGCTATGAAGTGAAGTTCTCCACTTATGCTGTGCCGATGATTATTGGTGAAATTCAGCGGTTTATCCGTGATGATGGCAGTGTGAAAGTCAGCAGGTCATTGAAAGAGACAAACAATAAGATTCGGCGGAAAAAAGAAGAATTGACCAAAGAGTATGGCAGATCGCCGACTATCGAAGAAATGGCTAAGGCACTGGAAATGACTACAGAAGAAGTGGTACTTGCCGAAGAAGCAGGCAGGGCGCCTCAATCTATACATGAAACCGTATATGAAAATGATGGAGATCCAATCACCTTACTGGATCAGATGGCTGAAGATGATACCAAGTGGTTTGATAAAATGATGCTACAGGATGTCATCCGCAAACTGGATAAAAGAGAACGACTGATTATTTATCTTCGCTATTTCAAGGATCAGACCCAGACGGAAGTGGCAGAACGCCTTGGCATATCCCAAGTACAGGTATCAAGGTTAGAAAAGAAAATATTGAAAGAGATTAAAGAGCAAATGGAGCCTGATTAATCTCTACGATGGACGCATTGCCTACGATGCGTCTTTTTGTATGTCTTCATACCTGTTTCCCGGTGCATGTTTTTCCCGTTACTATCCATACTAAGAAACAAAGGCTCATGTCGAAAGGGTAGTTTATATGGGAAATATCGTATATGTTCGGCTGCGGAAAAAGGTGGATATGACAAGTTATCGGCCTGTACTCCTTAAAGACATCGCCTATCTCGCTTGTTCTATAACTTTAAAAGAAAAGCTGGAAACACTGCCACTTCACTATATAACGAAAAAAGACAAAAACATCATTGTTATAGATGGTTTTGTAGTAATAGAAAAGATTGCTGAGTCATTTCCAGCGGTTGAGGTTCAGCTCATAGGGCCTCCGCAGACGATCATTACTATTATTACCAAGAAGCGAAAACCTCCATTATGGATGGTTGCAGGCATATGGGTATTGCTATTTGTAGGAGCAGCAATGGCAATCATGAACTTCCACTATGACGTTAGTATGGAAGCGGTGCATCAAAAACTTCATTTTATGCTTACAGGAGAACAGAAGAAACATCCTGTTTGGATTCAAATCCCTTATTCGATAGGGCTTGGACTTGGTATGATCCTATTTTTCAATCATGTATTTAATAAGAAGATCAATGAAGAACCGTCTCCATTAGAAGTAGAAGTGTTTAAGTATCAACAGAGTATGGATTCCTATGTAGCCGTTAATGAAAATAAGGTGGAAAACAACGATGATAACCATTCTTCTTGAAATCCTGATAGGGCTGGCTGCAGGAATAGCAGTAGGAACAGGTTTTGTTGCTTTCCTGACTGTCTTAGGAATCATCCCGCGATTGATGCAATTAAGCGGTGCGACCAACAAAGTACGAAGCTACGAATCAGCTGTAATTATAGGAACCTTTGCAGGAATATATCTTTCTTTCGGTGATCAGGCTATTTTTCTGCCTGATGTCGTCATTGGCATTTGGGGCTTACTGCACGGGATTTTTATCGGTATGCTGGCCGCCGCTCTTACGGAAGTATTGAATGTATTTCCCCTCCTTACGAAACGAATCGGGATGGAGGGGCAGTTATTGTTATTAATGATGGCTCTAGTGCTGGGTAAAATAACCGGCTCTTTATTCCACTGGCTCCTATTCGTGAAATGAAACTTGGAGGTAAGAACATGAGCGATAAATTTGTGCAGGCTCAATACAATAAAACTATTAAAAATTACCAGCCAAAACCAAATTACTTTTGGAACTGTCTGAAGGCTTTTATCGTTGGGGGACTGATATGTGTCATCGGCCAGGCGGTGACAGACTTCTACGTGAACGTACTAAACTTTTCTGAAAAAGAAGCGGTCAACCCTACAGTAACGACGTTAATCTTTACAGCTGCTTTGTTAACCGGCTTTGGTGTATATGATAAACTCGGCCAGTTTGCTGGTGCGGGATCGGCAGTACCGGTCACCGGATTTGCTAACTCGATAACATCTGCCGCTCTCGAACATAAGAGTGAGGGATTAGTTCTTGGCGTAGCTACCAACTTGTTCAAGCTTGCCGGGTCAGTCATCGTATTTGGAGTAGTGGCAGCATATGTTCTTGGCATGCTGAGATATACTTGGCAACATTTCTTCTAGGAGGAACAATCATGGGTAAAATGGGACAGCAGTCTTGGTTATATAATAGTGCCATCTATATTAACGCTGCAGGAACAGCTGTAGGTCCGCTGGAAGCAGCTGGTCCTTTAGGGGAAAGTTTTGATCAAACGTACCAGGAATTACACTGCAATCAAGACAATTGGGAGTTGGCTGAACGCCAATTGATGAAGGATGCAGTCAATGCCTGTTTACAAAAATCAGGCAAAGATCGTTCGGAGATGGATTTGTTCCTTGCCGGTGACTTACTTAATCAAAATGTTACTGCGAATTATGTTGCTAAGGAGTTGGGGCTACCTTTTCTATGTATGTTTGGTGCCTGCTCGACATCTATGGAAACGCTGGCTACTGGTGCTTCTTTAATTGATGGAGGTTTTGCAGATCAAGTAATTGCCGCTGTAAGTTCCCATAACGCTACAGCAGAGAGGCAGTTCCGTTATCCAACGGAATATGGTGGGCAAAAACCAAAGACAGCCACTTTTACTGTTACAGGAAGTGGTGCCGTAATGATCTCCAAACAAAAATCAAATATACGAGTGGAGGCTGCCACAATCGGACGGGTCATGGATTATGGAACAAAGGATCCATTCGATATGGGTTCGGCGATGGCACCAGCTGCTTACGATACCATCAAGAACCATTTTCAGGACATGGGCCGCTCCCCGAAAGATTATGATTTGATTGTCACTGGGGATTTATCTTCTGTAGGAACTCCTATCGTACGGGATATGCTGAAAGAAGATGGATTTAATGTCGAAGAGGTCCATAATGATTGTGGCTTGATGATCTATCATAGTGACCAGCCAGTCTTCAGTGGCGGTAGTGGATGTGCCTGCTCAGCTGTTGTGACTTATGGGAAGTTACTGGATGACCTGGCTTCAGGAAAATACAACAAAATTCTTGTAGTAGCTACTGGGGCGTTGATGAGTCCGACCATGGTGCAGCAGAAGGAGTCCATTCCTGCGATTGCTCACGGTGTGGTACTCATGCGAGAGGAGGGAGCATGATGGTTTATCTATGGGCATTCCTGGTTGGAGGAGGCATTTGTGTCATCGGGCAACTGCTCCTGGATGTTGCAAAGCTGACGCCAGCTCATGTCATGTCATCCTTTGTAGTAGCAGGAGCCGTCCTGGATGCTTTTGATTTATACGATAACTTGATTGAATTTGCAGGAGCGGGAGCAACCGTTCCTATTACAAGCTTCGGCCATTCCTTGCTTCATGGTGCCATGGAGCAAACGAAAGAGCATGGATTTATCGGGATAGCAACTGGGATATTCCAGCTTACATCAGCCGGCATCGCCTCAGCGATTTTGTTCGGATTTCTGATCGCTGTCATTTTTAAACCAAAAGGGTAAAGAATCCGGATTTTCACTTAGACGGGCGATAGAGAAAGGAGAACGTAATGGATAATCAACAAGAAACCCATGTAATGTCACGTTTACATGATATTGAAAAATTCATGGACGAGCAAGTAGGCATAGAAGAATCCTTTGATGTAGGTTTCCGGCAGTTTCCGATTTTAGGCAGAAAGCTGAATATGTATTATGTTACAGGTCTTGTTGATACAGACTATGTGATTGAGTTGATGAAAGAGTTGATGGAGTGGGAAGCGGAACAACCAAGAACAAGAAAAGTGTTTGAAGGAATATATGAACATCTTGTCCATCAACAAGTGGAAATTGTTGAATCTATGGAGGAATGTATTACCCAGCTACTATCAGGATTGGCTGTCATCTTTGTTGAGGGTGAGAAAAAAGCGTTCATCATTGATGTGAGATCTTATCCAGGGAGGTCACCTGAGGAGCCCGATACCGAAAAAGTCGTCCGTGGATCACGTGACGGTTATACAGAGAATATTATTGAAAACACAGCTTTGACTCGAAGAAGGATCAGGGACGGAAGGTTGCGGCATGAAATTATCAAATCAGGTACAAGGTCGAAAACAGATATATGTATATCTTACTTGAAAGACGTGGCTGATCCAGGATTAGTGAAGCTTGTAAAAGAAGAGGTAAAGAATATAGAAATTGATGGTCTTTCGATGGCTGATAAAACGGTAGAGGAATATATTGTGAAACAGGGGTTTAACCCTTTTCCACTGGTCCGCTACACAGAGAGGCCTGATGTTGCTGCCAGCCATCTATTTGAAGGGCATGTATTAATTATGGTAGACACAACCCCAAGTATGATCATTACTCCTACTACTTTTTTTCATCATGTCCAACATGCGGAGGAGTACCGACAATCGCCGGTGGTTGGAACATTCATCAGGTGGATTCGGTTCATCGGTATGTTTGCTTCTGTGTTTTTATTGCCGTTCTGGCTGCTGATGGTCATGGAGCCTTCTCTGCTTCCTGAACCGCTTGCTTTCATCGGTCCAAATGAAGAAAGCAGTATACCTGTCGTCATACAGATATTAATAGCAGATATCGGGATTGAATTTTTAAGGATAGCAGCCATCCACACCCCCACCCCCCTATCAACTGCGATGGGTTTGATAGCTGCTGTACTAATCGGACAAATTGCGATTGATGTAGGCATGTTTGTGCCTGAAGTAATCTTGTATGTGGCGGTAGCGGCTATCGGCACTTTTGCTACGCCTAGTTATGAATTGAGCGTAGCAAATAAAATAAGCAGGATTCTTCTATTGTTGTTAACTGCATTCTTTGGGGTAAAAGGATTTACTATTGGTTTTACTATATATATCCTTGCCCTGGCACGAACAAAATCACTAAATACGCCTTACTTTTGGCCGTTTTTGCCATTCAATATGAAGGCAATGATGCAAATTTTATTCCGTCTTTCTGTACCATTAGCCAAAGTCCGTCCAAGTATCGTCCATCCTCAAAATAATCACCGGCAGCCGTAATTTGGTATTTGCCGGTTTTAGCACCATATGATAAATTTAATATAATTTACAAATAAGAATGTCTTTCCCTCACTGGGGGCATTCTTTTTTGATTGTGGCTCTCCTGAAACAATTATTGTACGTTTCGAAATAAGGAAATGAAGCCGTTTCCCTGAACTGGTCCAACCCGTATGATATAGGAGAAAGTGATCAAAATATTTTGGATGGTTGATAGAGGAAGGAAGGAACTACATGAGTTTACCATATAATGAGCAAGGCCATTTACTTATTGGAGGAATTGATGCAGTGTCATTAACAGAAACGTATGGCACTCCATTATTTGTATATGATGTCGAGCGTATCCGTAAAAATGCCCGTGCGTTCGTAAAAACATTTGAAGAAAGAGGAATGAAGGCTCAGGTTGCCTATGCCAGCAAAGCCTTTTCTTCTGTGGCGATGCTGCAAGTAGCTAAACAGGAAAACCTGAGTCTTGATGTCGTCTCCCAGGGAGAATTATATACGGCGCTAAAGGCAGATTTTCCGGTAGAAAAGATCCATCTCCACGGCAATAACAAAAGCGTAGATGAATTAGAGATGGCTGTAGAACAAGGAATCGGCTGTATCGTGGTTGATAACTTTTATGAAATCGATTTGCTCACCGCAATCCTTGAAGATAAGCAGAAAGAAATGGATGTGCTGTTAAGAGTGACCCCGGGTATTGAAGCGCATACCCATGATTATATTCTGACCGGGCAGGAGGATTCTAAGTTCGGTTTTGACTTATCCAGTGGCCAGGCTGATGCAGCGTTTGAACGTATCCATGCAACTGAACGCATCCATCTTATCGGTCTTCATTGCCATATCGGTTCACAGATATTCGAAACAAGCGGTTTTTTGATGGCGACTAAAAAGCTGTTCGCTTCCATGGAAGAATGGCGGGTAAAATACGGATTTATAGCTGATGTGCTTAACCTGGGAGGAGGTTTCGGCATCCGTTATACGAAAGATGATGATCCTCTTGAATTAGATGCCTATGCCCACGCGCTTATTAATGAAGTTAATGAACAGGCTGCCGTACGGAATTATCCAATACCGGAAATCTGGATAGAACCGGGCCGTGCGATTGTCGGTGATGCCGCTGTAACTTTATATTCTATCGGCTCTATAAAAGAAATTCCCGGGGTCCGAAAGTATATTTCTGTGGATGGCGGTATGACTGATAACTTAAGGCCGGCATTGTACCATGCTAAATATGAAGCTGTTGTGGCCAATCAGATGGACGCTCCAGTGCATGAAAAAGTTTCCGTTGCAGGGAAGTGCTGTGAATCCGGAGATATGCTAATATGGGATGTAGAGCTACCGGAAGTATCTCATCATGACATTCTTGCTGTAATGAGTACTGGCGCTTATGGTTATTCGATGTCTAATAATTACAACCGTTTTCCTAGAGCTGCAGTGGTTTTCGTGGAAAATGGCGAACATCAACTTGTCATTGAGCGGGAAAGCTATGAAGATTTGCTAAGGTTAGATTGCTCTTATAAAAAAGGAGAGGAGAGTCTTACATGAAAAAAGGCAGCATTACGTTTGAAACAGGAGAAAAAATTTTATTGGAATTTTACCCGGAAGATGCCCCGGGAACAGTAGCCAACTTCGAAGAATTAGCCAACAGTGGTTTCTATGATGGAGTCATTTTCCACCGGGTAATTCCAGGTTTTGTAGCACAAGGAGGAGATCCGACGGGGACCGGCCGCGGAGGCTCCGGTAAAACAATTAAATGTGAAACGGAAGGGAACCCGCACAAACACGTGGCCGGGTCGCTATCAATGGCGCATGCCGGGAAGGATACTGGAAGCAGTCAGTTCTTTCTGGTACATGACCCTCAGCCGCATTTAGACGGCGTCCATACTGTTTTCGGACAAGTGACTGAAGGAATGGATACAGTCTTGAATATCAAGCCGGGAGATACAATGAAAGAAGTCCGCGTGTGGGATGAAGAGTAAGTAGGAGAATAGTGGGCCTGTTTTGGCTCACTATTTTTCTATCTATGATATCCTTACGGGAGGGGAGAGATTACCGTTTGTTGGAGTTTTTGACAGCTATGATCTGGGTAGTTCCTTTAGGTATCTTTATCCATGAATTAGGGCATGCCATTCCGACAGTGCTAATCAACCATGGGGAAGCAAAGGTACGGATCGGCTTTGGACCGAAATTGTTTCAAATCGAAATAGGGAAGCTTCATTTATATATACACGCAATATTCTTCCTTGGCGGTCATACAGAGAGCAGGCATCCCTATAGAATTTCTCATTGGAGAGAGGCAATGGTAACATTGAGCGGACCGTTAATGAACCTGGTCTTTTTTTTCTTGCTCTATCTATGGTTAGAAGAAGGCAATACCTTTCTTTGGTTCAATTTATATTTATCAGTTGTCAATCTGATTCCCTTTTATTGGAAGGGGAAATATTCTGATGGCTATCGTTTTTTCCATATATTATTAAATAGACAATTACATAAGACAACTTGAATAATTTTTTAGTTTAGCTTATGCTATTCGTTGAAGCTTAAAAAGGTTATTAACACGGGGGAAGCTGAATGAGAAAGAAAAATGTGATTTTGTTTATCGTTTTATTAACCTTCAGCATACTATGGGGATTATACTACTGGTTTTTCATAGCACTCTAAAACATGCAAATATTTCAGCCATGAATGATTGATTTCTTCAACTGTCCATGATCTGTTGAAGCGATTAAGCAGTAATAAGAAGATCTTGGCTGGTTATTACGGAAACAGCCTTTATCCTGCCCATCATGGGAGTAGGAAAGTTATTTTCATAATGAGGGGTTACTATGTTAATTCGTTATAAGAAAACATTTGAAAAAATTGCTATGGGGCTGTTGTCATTCATGCCAGAAGAGAAGGATGTCAAGAAGCTCCAGCAAACCATAAAAGAATATGAAACCAATGAGGATTGGCAGTTATTCCTTTGGAAGGACGAAGATATCCTCGGGGCAGTCGGTGTCCGATTAGAAGAAGGTGAACGAGCGGTGATTCAACATGTCACTGTCAATCCTTCTCATCGAAACATGGGCATTGGTAAAAAGATGGTGCAAGGCGTGAAGGGTTTTTACAAGGACCAATATCACGTATGTGCTGACGAAGCCACGAGTGGCTTTTTAGAAAAGTGCTGCACAACTGGTTCAGATGCTGAATCTGCTGAAGCCTGATAAAAATAAGCGCATGTCATTGACATGCGCTTATTTCATTTGGGGAATGGATTTACTTTTGGCTTAGCTGGTCTGCTTTTACATCCTCGCTTGAATGCCGGTCTCTTAACTTATGTTTATGTGTAAGGAAGTAGTCGCCAGGGTCTGTTTCCCTGTTATAAGGAACATTCCAGTACTGGCATTTTCTCTCGACTATATCCTGCAGGTCAGTATCCAGTATTGAAATGTTAACATTGTAATAAGGTTTTTTTTGTCGGAGTGATTCGTGAACTTCTGTTAAGGTGATCTTTAAATCATGTGCATGTAAACCCAGGCTTTCTAAATTGTCTTCTTGGACACTCCAAGTGCGTTCCAGACGTTTTAACAGCTTGAGCGCGCCTCTCTCATTCCCCCGACGGTAATGGTAGAGACTTACAGCGAACTGAATTAACCATACCCAAACAGACTCACGGTGGCATGGGGTAGTTTCTTTCCAATATTCTTCTAGTACTTCATGACATTCAAAAAAGTCTTTCGTTCCATTGAAGTGGGCTAGAAAATCGGTATAGGCTTGGGGATAAATCATTACATTTGCTCCTTCTTAGAAGATACCATGAGTGTAACATATATGAGGACGAAGAAAGAATCACAAAATTTCTATGACAAGCGTTGGTTACCTGTCTGTTTCTAGTCCATACGGCTCGATAAATATAAACAAGATGAACAATTGCGAATGTATTCACTGCTTATTGTTATGTTGGAGTTAACGAATTTTTGATTTTTTGGTAAGATACATCTTACGATAATAAAGGAGTATATCGCCATTTATTGTTTAGGCGGTATTAATATCATTCCATTGGAATGTGGAGGAAATACATATATGAAACAAAGTTATCAAGTAAAAATAGACGCATTTGAGGGACCGCTGGACCTTCTTTTACATTTAATCAACCAGTATGAAATCGATATATACGATATTCCTGTCGCTGATATAACAGAACAGTATATGACTTTCATCCATACGATGCAAGAACTGGAGTTGGATATAGCAAGTGAATATTTAGTAATGGCAGCAAGCCTGTTAGCAATGAAAAGCCAGATGCTCTTACCCAATCAATCCTTTGATTTGGATGATGAAGAAGAACTGGAAGAAGACCCTAGGGAAGAATTGATGAGGCGTCTGATTGAATACCGTAGATATAAGGATGCTGCGTTGCACCTTAAACACAAGGAAGAAAATGCTGACCGAACGTATACAAAACCTCCTTCGAATCTCGAAGATTTTCAAGACGGTAAACCTGAGGTGCGTGAAGGCGAGGGGTCGATCTATGACATCCTGGGAGCTATGGCTAAAATACTGAAAGGCCATAAAAAACAGGAGAGTAGTCGTACCGATACCAAAATTCAACGCGATGAAATTCCAATACAAACGAGAATGAGTGAAATTAAGAAGTATATTAACAGCTCAGGAAACGCTGTTAGTTTTTTTGAACTATTTCCAGAGCCATCCCGCCAACATATTGTTGTAACTTTTATGGCCCTGTTGGAATTGATGAAAGGAAATGAAATATATTGTGTGCAAGAAAAGCACTTTGACGAATTGCTTGTATATAAAATGGAGGATTAATTAATGGACATTCATGAATATAAAGGGATAGTAGAGGGGCTTCTTTTTGCTGTCGGGGAAGAGGGAATAAACACAAGTAAACTCAGGAATGTACTCGAGGTAGAACGAGAAGTGCTCGATGAAATACTTGACAGTCTGAAATTTGACTACAGTGACAAGAAACGAGGTCTTGCCCTGATGTCCGTGGAGAATATCGTCTATATGACGACGAAAGCTGAACATGCTCCCTATTTGAAGCAATTATTAGATACACCGCATGCTTCCCGGCTGTCACAAGCAGCTCTAGAAACACTTGCTATCATTGCCTACCAACAGCCCATTACCAGGTCGGAAATTGAAGAGCTGCGAGGGGTGAAGAGTGAACGTGCCATCCAGACCCTTACTACTCGTTCCCTGATACAAGAAGTTGGGAGGAAAGAGGGAATAGGCCGTCCCATTTTGTATGGTACTACAAAAGAATTTTTAACTTATTTTGGAATAAGTTCCTTAGAAGACTTGCCCCCTTTACCAGAAGGGAATGAAGAAGATGTGGAGGCAGAAGCCGACCTTTTCTTTGAAGAATTCAAAGCACCAGCTGCAGAGAAGCAACCCGATGAGGAATAATATACAACCTTCTCAATAGGGTTATGGTAAAATATACTTATATCATATACTGATAAGGGGGAGCCTATGGAAATCATATCTGCGAAAGGCGTAGAGTTGGTAAAAGAAAAGGCCAATTCACCTGAGGAATTTTTCAATCGCTCCGAAGTAATCTATGAAGATAAGGGTAAAGAACACAGTTTTTCTTTACTATATTTACGGTATTTTGATGAAAATCCTGAAGAATTTACACCTTTTTCGGAGAACCCGGTGATAGTGTTCGGTGAGGAAGAAATCATGCTTAAGGACATGGCAGCTTTTATTGCACTCGTGAAAAATCCTGGCTATAAACATCGCAAAAAAGTCTATATCAATGATTATGAGAAATATAAGGAACTATATACGAATGTGAATTGGGAAGCAGCCCAACAGGCCTTCTTAAAGCTCAGCAATGGCAAGCGATTCGATCTCGAATCCACCCTGGAATTTCTTCATGCTTGAGATTGACCTTCATGAGATATACACCACTTAGGAGGCTGGCTATGCATAAACAGATGATACGGGCACAACTGAATGTGGCAGGCAGTTATTTAACATTAATAGTTGAGCAGTTAGATGCCTACCTTGATTATCATCAATTGGACAATTTAATGGAAGAACAAGGAAGTAAAGAAAAAAGATACTACCGTTCATTATTGAAGTCGCTTCGCAGGTTGGAAGTGTTTTGTGATGAAGCTAAAGACGCCATTGCTGTCCTGCTTCAATCGGAAGGGTTTAAAACGGCAGCAGCAGAGCGGACGTTGTACGGTATATACCATCAATGTATCGCAGAGTTTTTTGCTCCTAAAAGTGATACTTGGTATGAAGACAGTCGTGCCGCGTATACAGGGGAAAGTGCAATCCTTTATCATCATGAGCCACCGCTTTCCTTTAAAAAATTGATGTTGAAACTGGAGTCATCTTTTCAAAAAGTCCGGCAAGAATTGGAATGTTATGAGACAAATAACCAATCCAAAGCTGCCCTGGAAGGAAATAAGAAAAAGGGCCCGGCATCCTGAGAGATAGGAAACGAATCACCAGCCAATAAGAAAGGAACTGCTCCAAAAGTCTGTCATAGGCTTTTGGGGCAGTTTTTTGGTCTGATTAAGGTTAGAGGTAAGGTGAAAAACTTATCCAGGGGATATGGCTTTCTGGCAGGTGTTGCTGCTCGTTTCGTTCGAAACGATTTTATATTTTATTTTCAGCTGTTCCTATTTAAAAGAGGTCCATCTATATCATACGCTCGTCTTCTTCGCATAGATTAAATAGTAAGTTATGAATTGAAGGAGGAGCGGCTTTGAAGAAGCGCATGATTATATGGTTGATTTATAGTTTCCTCATCGTTAGTCTTATTCATCCATTTCAAGCGGAAGCAGCGATCTCTGTCTCTGCCAGAAATGCTGTGCTGATGGACATGCAGTCAGGGAGAGTTTTATATGAGAAGGCCGCTGACGAAGAAGAATTGATTGCAAGTACGACAAAAATAATGACAGCACTAATTGCCGTTGAATCTGGAAAATTAGAAGAAAAAGTGGAAGCGAGCCATCATGCGGTTTACACAGAGGGGTCTTCCATCTATTTAAAAGAAGGAGAAAAGATGAAGCTGAAGGACCTCGTCTATGGTCTGATGCTGCGCTCCGGTAATGATGCTGCTATGGCTATCGCTGAGCATTTAGGCGGTTCCGAGGAAGGATTTGCATTTTTAATGAATGAAAAGGCCGATTGGCTGGGAATGAATCATTCCAATTTTGAAAACCCCCATGGACTTGACTCTGATAATCATTATTCAACTGCGTATGACTTGGCTTTATTAATGCGTAGTGCTATGCAGTATGACACATTCCGTGAAATAACAGGAGCAGAACGGTACTTATCGGAGAATAGGGATTATTACTGGTTCAATAAAAACAAGCTTCTCACTAAGTATTATGATTATTGTACCGGAGGGAAAACAGGCTTTACCAAAGCAGCCGGAAGAACATTAGTATCTACAGCAAAAAAAGGGGATATGGAGCTGGTGGCCGTTACATTAAATGCAGGAGATGACTGGAATGATCATCAACGGATGTTCGAATGGGGATTTGAGAATTACGATCACGTTCTCCTTCAGGAAAAAGGAAAAGTTCCAGTAAACGTTCCCGAAAAGAAATCTTTATATTATACAAGGGATGTTATTTGGCCGGTAACCACTTCTGAGAAGCAGTCACTTCATTCAAAATTGAATTTGCTGCAGAATACAGACAGCTCACTTGTCGGCAGGCATGTAATCTATCTCGATGACAGTCCAATCATGACCACAGCTGTTGTGGATAGTCCTTCAGAGCGAACATTACTTTCATACTGGCTGGAAAGGACTAATCGGTTTATGGGGTTGACGTCATGGTAAATATTATCTGGTCGTTGCTCGCAGTAATTGGAATTGTATTTGCTGCTTTTAATGGGACGATGGGAGAGGTTAATAAAGCCATTTTCAGTACCATAGATGATGCGATTATGATAACGCTGACCATGATGGGGGTGCTGATATTCTGGTTAGGGTTGACGCGTATTGCCGAAGAAGCTGGTTTACTTAGGGGTCTTGCCACTTTGTTCCGTCCAGTCGTTCAGCGGATATTTCCTGACATCCCCAAAGACCACCCAGCCATGGGTTATATTTTATCGAATATGACCGCCAATTTATTCGGTTTAGGTAATGCTGCTACGCCAATGGGTTTGAAGGCGATGAAAGAATTGAAGCAGCTGCATGGTAAGGATACAGCAAGCCGATCAATGATTACTTTTCTGGCAATCAATACTTCCTCCATAACATTGATTCCAACGACGGTAATAGCAATTCGGATGAAATATGGCTCTGTTGATCCGACGGCGGTTGTCGGTGCAGCTATTATAGCTACCACCATTTCCACAACAGGAGCTCTTTTGATTGATCGTTATTTTTACTGGAGAAGATACAGGAGGGGAGCAGAATGAGTATCAGCATTTGGATAATCCCCGCTATCATATTGCTGATTCTCTTAACAGCGACCTACAAAAGAGTTCCAACGTATGAAAAGTTTGTGGAAGGAGGCAAGGAAGGGATAGATATCGCTATCTCCCTGCTGCCTTTTTTGATTGGGATGATGGTCTCCATTGCTATCTTCCGTGCTTCCGGTGCAATGGAAGCATTCATCACCTTAGTAAAACCTCTTACAGTGTTGCTTGGCATGCCTGAAGAAATATTACCATTAGCCCTTGTGCGTCCTTTATCGGGAACCGCTGCTTTAGGGATGACAAGTGAATTAATAAAAACTTATGGACCTGATTCTTTTATCGGGTATTTGGCATCTGTTATGCAAGGGAGTACCGATACAACCTTTTATATACTGACCGTTTATTTTGGAGCAGTCGGAATAAAAAAGATGGGGGATGCACTTAAAGTTGGACTAGCCGCTGACATGATTGGTATAATAGCTTCAATAATAGTTGTCACCATCCTTTTCAGTTGATCAGGATAAGGAGACCAGATAGTAAGCCACGCTGAAATGTCAGCGTGGCTTACTGTTGGGTATTGGATTTTTCTTGCATGGTAGTTTATTTCCCCCTAGCGTCTTCATAAGGCGTTAACATAATTCCCGTACTATAAATTATATATGGCTTTCATTAAGTTTGTATAGAAATAGTCAATGAAGTGAATCACTTAATGAAGGGGGAAATGACTTCTATTATGTATCCAATATATTATATAACAATAATTGAGTAGGTGATTAGTATGACAGGTTCATTAGAACGTTTACAGAAAGTAATTGCTAAAAGTGGCGTTACATCAAGAAGAAAAGCGGAAAAATTGATTGTGGAAGGAAAGGTATCCGTCAACGGAAAGGTCGTTACGGAACTGGGAACGAAAGTGACACCGGATGATAAGGTAGAAGTGGAAGGTGTTCCATTGACAAAAGAAGAGCCGGTTTATTTTCTTCTATATAAGCCACGAGGGGTTATTTCCAGTGTCAAAGACGATAAAAACCGTAAAGTAGTAACAGATTTTCTCCCTGAAGAAATAGAGGAACGTGTATTTCCAGTCGGCCGTCTGGATTATGACACCTCCGGGATTTTGTTATTAACAAATGACGGGGAATTCGCTAATCAATTGATGCATCCTAAGCATGAGATTGAAAAAGTATATATCGCGAAGACAAAAGGAATCCCTTTAAGAGAAGATTTGGCTAAGCTGACAAAAGGAATACGGTCTGATGGTGAATTATTAAAAGCTGCGCATGTAAAAACAAAGTCGGTGGATAAAAAGAAGAACACTGCTATTATTCAATTGATCCTGCACGAAGGAAAAAACAGGCAAGTGCGTAGAATGTTTGATTCCATCGGGTACCCTGTCGATAAGTTGAAACGGGAACGCTATGGTTTTCTTGATCTTCATGGTTTGAATGCAGGGGAGCTTCGTGAGTTGACCCCCCATGAAGTGAAACAGCTAAGGCATTTATCGGAGAAAAATGTTAAATAACTTTCACATTTACCAATAGTGTTAAATGTTATAATCGCAAAAGGAGTGATGAAAATGGATAAAAAGAAGAAAAAACAACGTCGGTTGATATTTCGCATCTTTATATTAGCGGTACTGGTCGGTCTTGTTGTTTTTGCGATTATCGGAAATTTATCACAAGATGATGCGGTTGTTGCGGAAGGTGAACAGGCTCCGAACTTTGAACTGGAACAATTCGGAACAGACGGTGAAAGAAAGTCATTGGATGATTTCAAAGGTAAAGGAGTAATGCTCAACTTCTGGGCTACATATTGTAAGCCTTGTGAAGAAGAAATGCCTTATATGCAAGAGCTATACCCTAAGTATAAGGAAAAAGGCGTAGAAATTGTGGGAGTCAACCTTGATTCAACGAAACTGGTAGTCAATCGTTTTATTGATAAATATGATCTCACGTTTACTAATCTTCATGATAAAAACGGGCAGGTAATGGATCAATATGGTATCAGCCCTATTCCTTCCACTTTTTTCATTGATGAAAATGGAGAGATTGTAGATAAAGTCATCGGGCCTCTGACACTTGAAAAACTGGAAGAACATTTGAAAGAGATTCAACCGGAAGCATAAGTCTTAGGTATAGAGAGGTTTTACTATGAAGAAGATCAAATGCGAATGCGGGCACGTCAACCCGGAAGGCACAGTATTATGTGAAGCCTGCGGGAAGCCAATTGAAGGCAATCAGCATATTGATGGGAATAAGAAAGACTCGTTATTGAATATGCGTTATGAAGGAAGTGCTCGTCGTTCCCAGACTTATAATCGCAATATAATAGATAAAGTATGGAACTTTTTTTCTTCTGTTAAAGTGGGAGTCTGGCTGATTATCATAACTCTGGTTGCATCATCACTTGGTACGATTTTTCCGCAAGAGATGTATATTCCTCCGGGCTCCAACCCAGCGACATTTTATGAAGACCAATATGGACTGGCCGGGAAAATCTATTATCAGTTAGGATTCCATAATTTATACAGCACGGTATGGTTTATGTTAATGATTGCACTGATTGGTGTTTCCTTGGTCATTTGCAGCATTGACAGGGTTGTTCCATTACATAGGGCACTAAAAAAACAAAAACCTAAACGACATCATACTTTTTTGAAGCGTCAGCGTGTTTTTGGGGAAACAAACGGACAAGCTGATGTTGAAGCTTTTAAATCAAAATTGAGAAAGCAGCGGTATAAAGTATGGGACGAAAATGGCCATATTCTCGCCGAGAAAGGTAGATTTTCACGGTGGGGTCCTTATGTCAATCATATTGGGCTGATCATCTTTCTTTTAGGGGCGTTGTTACGCTTTTTACCTTCTATGTATATCGATGACTTCGTGTGGGTTCGGGAAGGTGAGACTGCTGTAGTGCCATCCACAGGCGGTCAATATTATGTTAAAAATGAAGACTTCATTCTTGAAAACTATGATCCTGATAAAGACGAACGATTCCAGGAAGCGTTGATGAACCAAAGTGCTCCTGTTGCCAGCAACTATCAAACCAATGCTGTGATTTACGAGCGTACCAACAATGACGTGGTAGGAGCTGAACCGGAATTAGAAGAAATTCAAAAAAAAGAAATTGTTGTCAATAAACCGGCAAAGTTTGATGGTTTTGCCCTATATCAATCCAGCTATCAGTTAGATGAATTTGCTGCTATGTCTTTTACCCTCCATGAAACGGACGATGAATCAGCAGTACTGGGTGAATTCACCGTCGATTTGACGAATCCGGAGATGGAATACGAGCTGGATAGCGGGGCCAGGGTAGTAATCGATGAATATTTTCCAGAGTATTACATGGATGAGAATCAGCCACGCTCTAAATCTAAATTCCCTAAAAATCCGGCATTTGTATTTTATGTTTATCCTCCAGATGGAGGCGATCCAGAGGTCAGTTTTGCCGGTATCGGGATGAATATCGATCCGACTAATGAAAATCAATATAAGCTGAGCCTGGCAGGTTATGATACAAGGGATGTTACTGGCCTGGCTGTGAAAAAGGATTATACGCTGCCGTTTATGGCTGTAGGAGGATTGATCTTTATGATCGGGGTGGTCCAGGGGATGTACTGGAACCACCGAAGGATATGGCTGCAGCCTAGGGAGTACGGCGTATGGATTGCCGGCCATACGAATAAGAATTGGTATGGACTGAAGAAAGACATAGAAAAGTCTATTGATCAAACAGGAATTGACATGCCGGAGGATCAGCAGCAATTAAAAGGTTGACCCTTTTCATGAAAAAGGGGATAGGAGGATAATTAAATGGGAGATCTGGTAACAATCAGCAGTAATCTATTATATGCTTCATTTTTCTTTTACATGATCGCTACCTTCTTTTTTGGCGGGACGATTCGTGACAAAAAAAATAGTTCCAGAGGAAAAGCAAGTACTATTGGGATTTCCTTGACTATTGCCGGGTTTATCACCCAGCTCGGTTATTTCTTCACTCGTTGGGCAGTCAGCAAACATGCCCCGGTGAGTAACTTGTTTGAATTCACGACATTTTTCGGCATGATGCTTGTCATGGCGTTTATCATCATTTACTTTATCTACCGGTTGGATGTCATTGGTTTATTTGCACTGCCAGTTGCATTACTTATCATTGCCTATGCAAGCATGTTTCCGAGGGAGATATCACCATTGGTTCCTTCCTTGAAATCCCATTGGCTGTATATTCATGTAACCACAGCCGCAATTGGAGAGGCAATCTTAGCTATCAGTTTTGTGGCCGGCTTGATATTTTTAATCCGGCAAATTGATCAGACTAAAAAGTCTAAGCATACATTCTGGCTTGAATTTGTTATTTATTCCATTTTCTCTACTTTAGGCTTTATCATTGTAACTACTACTTTCGGTGCTATGGATTACCAGGCCCAGTTCCAGGCACCGGTGGAAGGTCAGATTGTAGCGGTAGAATATCACTTACCTGCAATTGCTGGTCCAAATGACGGAGAGTTACAGACGGCAGGAGCCATGCAGCCACTATTTGATGCCCCGGAATGGATGAGGGGAGAAAGTGCGGCACGCAAATTTAACACATTGATTTGGTCACTTGTGAGTGGATTAGTTCTTTATGGGGCTGCGCGTCTGATTTTGAGGAAGCGAGTAGCTGCAGTCATCCAGCCGAAGCTAAAAAAATTCAACCCGGATTTAATTGATGAAGTTTCTTATCGTGCAGTTTCGATCGGTTTTCCAATATTCACATTAGGCGCCTTGATATTTGCTATGATTTGGGCACAAGAAGCCTGGAATCGATTTTGGGGATGGGATCCGAAAGAGGTATGGGCACTGATTACCTGGTTATTCTATGCATTCTTCCTTCACCTGCGGTTATCAAGGGGCTGGCACGGTACTAAATCGGCCTGGCTTGCCGTAGGAGGATTTGCTATCATCATGTTCAACTTGATTGCTGTCAACCTTATTATCGCTGGATTACACTCCTACGCTTAAATATTAAGGAATTCATTTGTATATCTGGCTGGTTGCATCCAAATCCTTACAGAAGAAAAGACCAATGATAGACCATTAGAGGCCTGCAGTTCTCTGATGGTCTATCGTTTACATAATAATTTTTTGTTATGCTAATAGGAAAAGAAACAAAGGTAATAGAATTGAATGATATATAGGTACTTTTAGAGGGGGCATCGCTATGGAAAAAGAAGCCAGGGTATTAGTAGTAGATGATGAAGAAAGAATCAGACGGCTGATTCGTATGTACTTAGAAAGAGAAAACTTTGAGGTTGAAGAAGCAGAAGATGGAGATGAAGCACTTACTAAGTCATTGAATAACGATTACGATGTAATATTATTGGATATCATGATGCCTGGAAAAGATGGAATTGAAGTTTGTAAGGATTTGCGCGAAAAAAAGGCAACACCGGTTCTGATGCTTACAGCAAAGGGAGAAGAAAGCAATCGTGTTCAAGGGTTTGAAGTAGGAGCAGACGACTATATTGTAAAACCATTCAGCCCGAGAGAAGTAGTGCTTCGGGTTAAAGCAATCCTGCGTCGGTCTTCTTCTACTAAGTTTCTTCAAACAGATACTTCGGCAAATAATGTATTAGTGTTCCCGCATCTGACGATTGACAATGACGCACACCGGGTGACTGCTGATGGAAAAGAGGTAACCTTGACCCCGAAAGAATATGAATTATTACATTTCCTTGCCAAAGCTCCTGATAAGGTCTATGAACGGGAGCATTTATTGAAGGAAGTCTGGCAGTATGAATTTTTCGGTGATCTAAGAACAGTTGATACGCATGTAAAACGACTGAGGGAGAAATTAAGCAAGGTTTCCAAAGATGCCGCTAAAATGATTGTAACTGTCTGGGGTGTGGGATATAAATTCGAGGTAAGTGGTGACTGATGTTTTGGCGCAGTGTCGTAGGTAAACTATGGTTCACTATATTATTGTTAGTTTCATTTGTATTATTTCTTTTGACGGTATTACTCCTGGAGTTTTTTGAGAACTTCCACATTTTAGAAGCTGAAAGAGAGTTATTACAGACGGCAGATAAGGTTTCCGAAATTGTTGATGAATATGGTGAAAGGGATTTAATTTTAGACACCTCTACCAGAGTGAAAGACCCGACAAGCCGTGTGGTCATCTTTTTTGATGAGAAGGACATGTGGAGTTCCTCGGCAGAAGGAACTCTGCCCCAAATTGACCGCCAATGGATTGAATCGGATGAAGAGCTTTCTTCCGTATTGTCAGGGTCAGATCAAGTGAAAAAAATAGCGGATATTGATAACTTTCAAAATGGGGTCATGGTAGTAGGTACACCGTTAAATGCAGAAGGTTCAGGTGTCTTTGTCTACCAGTCTCTCGACTCAGTTGAAGAGACGACAATGCAGACGACTAAAATCATTTTTCTGGGTGCCGGAATAGCAATCATCTTGACTACGATATTCGCTTTCTTCTTATCGACACGGATCACAGCACCGCTTATCAAGATGCGCGAAGGCGCTTTAGAACTTGCTAAAGGGGAATTCAACACGAAAGTACCCATTCTTACCCATGATGAAATTGGGGAGCTCGCAATGGCGTTTAATCGGATGGGGCGCCAGTTGAAATTTCATATTAATGCATTGAATCAGGAAAAAGAGCAGTTGTCAGGGATTCTCAGCTCAATGGCTGACGGTGTTATCACTATTAATCGCCAAGGGGAAATCCTGATTACCAATCCTCCCGCTGAACAATATCTTCAAGCCTGGGCTTATGAAGAAGATGGGACAGATATTGCTTACAAAGATGAGTCGATGCATTTGCCAGAAAGGTTGAAAGAGATTTTCAACCAAGTTATTGCGACGGAGACGGAAGTGATGACAGAGACAGATGCTCAAGGAAGAAACTGGGTTATTATCATGACGCCATTATATGATAAATCCTCTGTCCGCGGAGCTGTTGCAGTACTAAGAGATATGACTGAAGAACGACGCCTGGATAAACTGAGACAGGATTTCATTGCAAATGTCTCTCATGAGTTACGTACCCCAATCTCGATGATGCAGGGATATAGCGAAGCAATTGTAGATGATATAGCTGAAAGCAAGGAGGAGAAAAATGAACTTGCCCAGATCATCTATGAAGAATCCCAGCGGATGAGCAGACTGGTCAACGAACTGCTGGACCTGGCAAGAATGGAAGCCGGCCATATTACCTTGAATAAAGAAGAGGTAGACGTACGCCCGTTTGCAGAAAAGATTGTACGTAAATTCCAAGGGCTTGCCCAGGAAAAGGATGTAAACTTAAGACTCCATGCTCCAGAAGTGATGAGCACCAAATATTTTGACCCCGATCGTATCGAGCAGGTTTATACGAATTTAATCGATAATGCGATTCGTCATACCAATACGGGCGGAAATGTTGATATTCATCTGGAAATGACGAATGAAGGAATCCATTCTGCTGTACAAGATTCAGGCACAGGGATTCCTGAAGAAGATTTGCCATTTGTATTCGAGCGTTTCTATAAAGCAGACAAATCGAGGAAAAGGAAAAAAGGAAAGACAGGTACCGGACTGGGACTCTCTATCGCTAAACATATTATTGAAGCACATCAGGGAACCATTGCTGTGCACAGTAAAGAAGGTTCGGGAACAACATTCTCTTTTCACTTGCCTGATCTTAGCGAAGATCTACAAGATTTGTAATAAAATCTTGTTCCCTGTGAAACAACTATTTACTTTCACCTTGCTTATGATAATATAAGAATAGAATTGAATATGTGAATCAAGGTACTTTTGAGTAGTTGAAAAGGGAATTTGGTGAAAATCCAAAGCTGTCCTCGCAACTGTAAGTGCCACGAAACGGACAGACCACTGTACCATAATGTATGGGAAGGGTCCGTAGTAGGAAAAGCACAAGCCAGTAGACCTGCCTTGATTCGTCGTTTCAAAGCTTCGGGGATTGAGCTGGTTGAGACAACCGGTGGATTAACCCCATTAAGTCGGGATCTATATGAATACTGGTAGTCCAAGCCCATTCTATTGAAGAATGGGCTATTTATTTGGGGGAAATGCGGTTGTCTATCTGAATTTCACACCCAATAGCAATGAAACAAACAAACTACGTGAAAGGATGATAGGTCATGCTGAATATTAAGCAATTTATTGTTGCTTTATTAATGACAGTGGCAGTATTGACAGGTTGTCAATCCGAATCAGAGGAGTCAAGCCAGGCTCAACAAGAACAGCAGGAACAGGTGCCTGTGAAGGTTACTATTTCTCAAGAGGAAGGTAAAGAAATGGTGGCAGAAAAAGAGCTGGAAGTTGAGGAAGGTACAAGTTTGATGGAAGTTTTAAAAAATAATTTCGAAGATGTAGAGGAAAAAGATGGCTTCGTAACCAAGATTGAAGGAATAGAGGCAAAAGAAGGAGAACAGAAAGCCTGGTTCTTTACGATCAATGGAGAGGATGCGTCTGTGGGGGCAAAAGAATACAAAGTAGAAGAAAACGATTCATTCACTTTTGATTTCCATGCATGGGACTGATAAGGATGAACACCTATAAAATAACTTTAATAGCATTGCTGGCGTCCCTGGCGGTAGTTGGCAGGTATGTATTTGCGTTTTTACCAAACGTTCAGCCGGTTACCGCTATCATCATCATTGCGGGATTTTGGCTCGGTCCACTAGCAGCAGTTGTGCTGGCAGTTTTGGTCACCTTCCTTTCCAATATCATGTTAGGGATGGGAATCTGGACGATATGGCAAGTGGCTGCCTGGGCTGTCATTGGTTTGGCTAGCGGATTAATCGGCAAATATTGGTCAAATATTCCGCTGCTATTATTGGCTGCCTTCGGAGCGTTGAGCGGCATATTTTATGGTCTTGTATTGTCTGTAACCATGTATAGCTTTGCAGGGTCATTTTGGGGATATTATCTGGCCGGTCTGCCATTTGATCTTTACCATGCAGCAGGCAATGCAGTGTTCATCACCATGCTTTATCCTGTATTCAGCCGTCTGTTTCAACGTTATTATAACCAATGGATTCCAGCTTGAAATACCAGCCAATTAGGGTTGGTATTTTTTCTATATTATGCCTATTATTAAGGGGGATGTAACTTTTTAATACATAATACGACTAATTTAATGAACGGGAGGTCTCTCCACTGTGAGGTCGATATTTGAATCTCTTTATGAAAAATATCACCAGGATATATTTCAGTTTATTTTTTATATGGTGAAGAACCGGGAGCAAACAGAAGACCTTGTCCAAGAGGTTTATATAAAAGTCTTAAAATCTTACGAGAAATTTAAAGGGGACAGTAGTGAAAAAACATGGTTGTTTTCTATTGCCAGGCATGTCACGATTGATTTCTTTCGTAAGCAGGAAAGAAAGAGAAAACGCCTGCTCGAATTTTTTGACTGGGAGAAAAAGGGCGAACAACTAAAAGATCAGCAGCCTTTACCAGAGGAGATAGCTGAAAAAAATGAGCAAATACAAATTCTATATGAGTATTTGGATAGGCTGACAGTAGATCAGAGAAGTGTCATTATTTTGAGATTCATACAATTAATGTCAATCCAGGAAACGGCTGATATTTTAGGGTGGTCCATCAGTAAAGTGAAAACAACCCAGCATCGGGGGATGAAAGTATTGCAGGATTTGATGGCAGATCAACGAAAGGAGGGAGATAGTTATGAACCAAAATAAAAACGACAGGCGTAAGGAACTGGAAAAGGAGTTTGAAAAGTTCCCCTTTATCCAGGATCACCAGGATAAAGATGAGCTTTATAACAAAATTTCCCTTCAAATGATGGAAGAAGAGCCCAAAAAAAGAAAACGGGTAATCATGCCAGTTTTCGCTCTGGTTGCGGTGCTCTTTCTAACAGCCATCATCCTCCCGCCCATTTTAATAGAACAGTCTGGCGAAGAGTCGATGGATATAGCGACAGAATCCAATGAGGACGCTGAAGATCACTCAGAAACCTTGCATGATGAGCAGTCAGCGGAGATTTCCCAGAACCCATCTGAAATGGAAGTAACAGAGCGAGACGTGGATGACAGCGACCTGCAAAGTTATTTGGTGTTTGAAAAATTTAAGGAAAGCCCTTTTATAGTTGCGGTTGCCGCAGGAATGAATGGGGAGCAAATCATCCCATTTGCCATTACAGCAAAGGATGGACAACTGGATTATACCACTACTACCACTTTAGTGGCTAAACAAGCAGAAGATCTTGGCGTGGCCGGTTTTCCATTACAAGGAACAGTAATAAACATGAAGGGAACAGAAGCAGAAATAATTTTTCCGGATGATTTTCAAACGGCTGGAGGTTCAAGCTCTGATGTTATGCTTCATAATAGTATTGAGCAGACCTTTCAAAATAGTCAAATATCACAAGTGAACCTGAAATATCAGGATGGACGTCCTTTTGAAATGGGTAACTTTGGAACGGTTGAGTCCCTGAAAATCCCCTCCTCTGTGAAAGTGAGTTATAAACTTTATAACTATCCGGCAACGGAATCAAATTTCTTAGTTCCTATAAAGATAAATGAAAACGCCACAATCGAAGAGGCATTTCAAACGCTGATCGATAATGGAGGAGGAGAGTACATCGATTCACCAATACCGGCTGGTGTTTCGATTGAAGGGGAAGAACCTCGGGATGAACTGCTTTCCGTCACCATAAACGCCTCAAAAGAATTGGAAGCGGACCAACGCTCGATGATGATGATTGAAGCTGTGTTGGCTACGGCTGCTTCCTTTGGTTATGAACACGTACAATTGCAAGGTCTCCCATTCAGGAGTATCCACAGGTATGATCTATCCAGCCCTTTGGAAACTCCTGAAGCAGTGAATCCTCTCCTTATGGATACAGACTAAAAAGCAGACGATATATACAGTTTAGCTTGCCTGCTGGATTGGGTGATTTAGGCAGTGGAATAAACTAAGGTGAAGTGCCGCAATGCGAGAGTTCCGTGTTAAAATAAAAGGCAGGATGGGGGTAAAGTCAGGAGAGTAAATTAAAAAAGCCCCCTCGTATAGGGGGCTTTGGTGCTAATTATTCAAATTTAACCGGATCGCCTTCAAATGGTTCATCCGCTACTTTAATGGAGTCGGTTGGGCAGCCTTCAAAAGCATCTTCCATGTCTTCTTCCAGCACTTCTGGAATTTCAACGATACCTTCGTTATCATCAAGGACTACATACGCGATTCCTTCATCATCATAATCGTAAATATCTGGAGCTGCAGCACCACAAGCACCGCACGCAATACAAGTTTCTTTGTCAACAATTGTGTATTTCGCCATAACACATTCCCTCCTAATAATACAGATCCCTAAAAATAAATTATACAAGTGAAGATTATTTTCTCTCTGAGAACATTCGCCTTAAATTTATTGTACTGCTATCCCATATTTTTTTCAACCATAAAAAATGCCCGAAACCCTTGCAGCTATGCGGTTTGGTGTGACTTGTATCACTATTCATTCTCAAGCATATGTAGTAAGTTTAAAAAGGAGCAAACATAAAGGAGAATTAACGTGTTTGAATACATTATACTTCGCTGTATTAATAACTTGAAGGGCGAGAGGTCACTAGCGGGAATTTATAACCTGCTTGCGGGTAAGCGGTCATCTCAGACACTGCAAGATGCCTATGCCTATCAGCTGACTGGATTTTTTGCTATCTATAAAACGTTACATCGTACAGAATTAATTCCCTTCCTTGAAGGTATGAGCCAATCCTATAAAATTAAAATCAAAAATGACCGGCCGGAAATTACTAGTTATGGAGAAGAAGAACTTAAACGGTTGGAAGAAAAGTGGGAGCCGCTCTTTTTCGCTGGCATACATATACAAGAACATATTTCTGTTTTTGAAGAGCGTCTATTTTTATATATCCAGACTATCACGAATGTGAAAGCTGGAAATCATCACTTCCTCCCAGTTTCTGAGCGTCCGGATATCTTGAATTGGGTGAAGAAAACATATAAGCGTAACAAAATGAACCTTGAAAGCCACACGATTGATATGTATAAAGAACTCCACGCCTTGTTGAAAGCCGCTCATGAGGAGGAAGCAGATGTATTCAGTCACCGTATAACTGGTGCGGGGCGTATTGGTTTTAGTAAACAGCAACTGGCCGTTCAATTCGGTTTATCTGTCCATGATGTACACCTTCTTCTCCAGCATAGCTTACATCGTTTCTACCAAATGGCAGCAACGAAACCGGAACAATGGCCTGCGCTGGCTTTATTTGTTAAAACTGTAGATGACACAGGTGGCTTGATTACAAACTCAGCACAAAAAACCTATAAACTTATCAAACAAGGGTTGGATTTGGAATCAATTGTTCACATCCGTGGCTTGAAAATGAGTACGATACAGGATCACGTAGTAGAGATGGCATTAGTAATGCCGGATTTTCCTATGTTTTACTTTATCAACGATAAAGAAGTAAATGAAATTAATAACACCCTACAAACACTTAATACAAATAAGCTCAAGGAAATTTATGATGCACTAGAAGCAAAATTTGATTATTTTCAAATAAGACTAGTGCAAGCGAATAGACAGCACAATCAAAGCGGGGAAACATGATGAGCGACAAATTGGAAAATAAGTTGAAAAGGTATTTTGGCTTCGATACTTTTAATCAAGGTCAAAAAGAAATTATAAGAGACGTAATGGCAGGCGAAGATACGCTCGGTATTCTTCCGACTGGTTCAGGGAAATCTGTCTGTTACCAGCTTCCTGCGATGATTACAGACGGGATTACTATTGTAGTCTCGCCATTGGTCTCATTGATGATTGATCAAGTAAAAGAACTAAAGGCCAACGGCTATAAACAAGTGACAGCCATTAACAGTTTTTTATCAGTCAGTCAGAAGAAGCAGGTGTTCGATCAGCTTAGTCGATACAAACTTATCTATTTATCACCTGAAATGCTTCAAAATGAAATGGTAATTCGTCGATTGAAGATGTTGAAGGTTTCATTTTTCGTGGTAGATGAAGCACACTGCATTTCCCAATGGGGACACGAGTTTCGAACGGATTATTTAAAATTATCAGCAGTGATTGCAGAGTTAAATCATCCCACGGTTTTGGCTTTAAGCGGTACAGCAACCCCGGAAGTCCAGGAGGATATCATAAAACAGTTAGGGCTAAAAAGAATGAAGCAGCACATTTACCCGATGGACAAAGAGAATATAAGTTTTGTCGTGGAACGTGTAGAAAATCCTGATGAAAAATTGAGAAAGATCTCCAAAACATTACAGCTTCAAGATGCGCCTGCAATGATCTATTTTTCAAGTAGAAATTGGGCGGAACGGGCATCATTAGAACTTTCTTCAAAAATGCCTGAAAAAAGAATCGCCTATTATCACGGGGGTATGGAACAATCGGACCGTTTGTTAATTCAACAGCAATTTATGAATGATCAGTTGGATATCATTTGTTGTACAAGCGCGTTTGGAATGGGGATTAATAAAAAGAATATTAGATATATCATCCATTTTCATCTCCCTACCCAAACAGAATCATTTATCCAGGAGGTAGGGAGAGCAGGGCGTGATGGCAATCACAGTATCAGTATCGTGTACTATTCTCCCACTGATGATTACTTACCTAAAAAGTTGATCCAAAGCGAGCTCCCAGAGCCTGCACATTTAAAGGCTGTACTGGATTATTTGCTCTCCCTCTACCAGACCAATGCTGTTCTTCCGTCAGACGAAGCTGTCCAAGAGCAATTGGAGTTGTCAGAGAACCAATGGCGTTTTTTTAAGTATCATTTTTATCGAAAAGGATTACTTGATAATAAGAAAGTAGTATTCAATGAAATGAAATGGAAAGAATTCTATATGTTGTTAAAAGAGAAGATTGAACATAGGTACTACTATAAAATGGCCAGATTCTCTGAATTGTTGACATGGGTTCATCACCGAAATTGCAGAAGAGAAAAGTTATACCAGACTTTTCAAGATACAGTAAAGCCGCCGGTGGTCCCATGTTGTGATCAATGTGGGTTCCACCAGCATGATTTTTCATTTGGTGAGAGTAAAAATAATACCGAACAGGAGAGTTGGGAAGAGAGGCTGAATAAGATATTTCTCGCAGGGGGACAAGCATGAAGAGGCCAAGCCAGTCAGATCTAATAAAAACAATGTCAGACAAAGAAATCACATTACATCTTATGTTGACACAAGCAATCATTCTGGCCTTAAGTGGGATAGGCAGCTGGCTCCTTTTTACTAGCTTCTGGGAGGGCTGGAGAAATCAATTCACTTTGTCTCTGTTTGAAATTTTTGTCTATGGTATAGTACCAGGAGTTATTGTAGTTTCCATTGATTTGATTTTAATGAGATTTGTTCCTGAAAAGTATTATGATGATGGCGGTATTAATGTGAAGGTGTTTAAAGACCGATCACTTAGAGGTATTATTGGCATCACATTATTAGTTGCCGTCAGTGAAGAATTATTGTTCCGGGGTGTGCTTCATGCACAATTCGGCTATATAATTGCAAGTACACTATTTGCTGTGATGCACATCCGCTATTTAAAAAAGTTTGTGCTGCTTATTTCCGTGTTATTTGTAAGTTTCTTTATCGGGTATATGTATGAAATCACAGGAAACTTATTAACGACAATTACCGCTCATTTCGTTATCGATTTATTATTGGCGCTATATATCCGCTACCGAATGAGGCAACTTTTATAGGAATAAAAACATAAAAGCCTACCTTTTTTTGGTAGGCTTATTGCTTAGAAGAATTGTTTCTTATCCCGTTCTTCTTTAAGTATCTCTACGGCTTCCCGGAAACGCAGGGAGTGGACAATCTCCCGTTCTCTTAAAAATGCTAGACCATCATTCAAATCAGGATCATCAGACATATTGATGATCCACTGGTAAGTAGCACGCGCCTTTTCTTCTGCCGCGATATCCTCATACAGATCTGCTATCGGGTCACCTTTTGCCTGAATATAAGTTGCTGTCCATGGATCACCAGCTGCATTCTGATAGAATAAAGCATTATCATGATTGGCGTAATGAGCTCCTAAACCAGCTTCTTTCATCTGTTCAGGTGTTGCGTCTTTCGTTAATTTATAGACCATGGTTGCAATCATTTCTAAATGCGCGAACTCTTCTGTCCCTATATCTGTCAATAACCCAATAACCTTGTCAGGGATGGAATAACGCTGGTTCAGGTAACGTAAAGCAGCGGCCAATTCCCCATCGGCACCTCCATACTGCTCGATCAAATATTTGGCTAGACGAGGATTACAGTTGCTGACCTTTACAGGGTATTGTAGCTTTTTCTCGTAATACCACATGACAAAGAATCACCTCCGCTTAAAAGTCTTATTTATACTTGCCATGGCCATGGGCTATCTTTCCATTGCCACGGTACACCGGAATAGCTTTTTCCATACTGCATCAACGGCCCGAACTGCTGTTCAAAATTCTTTTTCAGCCTGCGACTTTCCCGGGCGCATGCATTGAATTGTTCGATTGCATCCTGATCATTTGGATGGGTATCGAGATATAAGGTTAATTCCACTAATACGAAGTCTACGGCCTGAATTGCCTCCATCTGATGGTAATATTCAGGAGGGATGGTCGCCATTATTCCCCCTCCTCTCTGTAGGGCTTCTTTTTCGGATAAGGATCAAATAGAGCTGGCCATAATGTCCCTTTTCTTAATGCAACTCGGGGATCGAACTGTTGTAATCCCGGCGGCTGGTAAGGCATGTATAATTGCGGCGGGGTCGAATAACATTTGATTTCCCTTGGAGGGCAGGGATCCATCGGACTATGGAAAGGTCGATAGCATTTCTGCTGGGTGTACATAATCATCACCTTCCTTAACGAAGACTATTGCAATTGTATGTACACGAAAGGTAGTCCAATACCTTAATTAAAGAAGGAAATTTGTCTCCCTTAGTCGAATATTAATAATTGAAGTTATTTGAACTGTTGGAGTGATGAGAATGTTTGTCAAAAGTATCATGAAGCTTCCCCATGAATGTAAGTGTGCACAAAAACATGACAGCTTGAAGTCTGTCATCGCGATACTGGAAGAGCATGATATACAGGCTGTTCCAGTTCTTGATGAAACCACTTTTGTAGGAATGTTATCTAAGGAAACGATTTATAAAGGCTTCTTTGAAAGCGGTCAAATAAGAGATAGATACCTGGAAAAAACGTTAGCTGGTGACTTAGTTGAAAAAAAAGATTTATATATTAAAGAAGTGGAAGTATTTGAAAGGACATTGCCTGTTTTTGCTGGCTTCCCTGTAATTGCCGTTGTCGATTCAAGTAAGAAGTTCTTAGGACTGGTGACTCGGGCTGATGTACTGGAGCAGTTCGAGAGTGCTTTTGGTGTGAAAAGAAAAGGAATTAGGATTGCATTCACATCTGAGGAATCAGCCGGTAGAATCGAGCGACTGGGGGATATATTGAAACAATATCATGAAAATGTTATTTCTTTAGCTACATTTGATGAAACGGACAAACTGGCCCGTCGAATTGTTTTAAAAGTGGATCCCAATGACAATATTGAAAAGTTCACTGAAAAGCTTGAAAAGACAGGGTTCCGGGTGCTTGATATAAAAGAAGTTTAACCCTTCTTTTTCTCCTCTTTCTGACATATGTTGGTCGGGAAGGGGTTTTTTTATGAAAAGAAAAGGTGATAATGGAAGAAAAATTCCTTGCCTGGTATGATGGTAACATCCATTTAACCAATCATTTAGTTCGAGTCGATATAGCAGGAGCGTGGAAGTAAGCATGACTTTTGTATATACCACAACACTTTTAATTACAGTAGTAGCTGCATTACTTGTTTTTAATATGTATCGCAAAGCTCACACAGATTTCATTGACGAACGGGTACTTCCGATACAAAATTTCCCTTCTTCTTTTGATGGAGTTCGTATCTTTTTCATTTCCGATATTCACCGACGTATCCTCGATAACCATACCATCCACGCTATTTCTTCTATAGATTTAGTTATAATCGCAGGAGATTTAATGGAACGCGGTGTCCCAATGGAAAATGTTCGAGAAAACATTACCCGGCTGAAGCAATTGAATGCCCCGCTTTATTTTATTTGGGGTAACAATGACTATGAAGGGGATTATCATGACCTGGATGCGCTGCTACTGGATGAAGGCGTCCATATACTCGGTAATAGTGCTGTAGAATTTGAATCAGAAACTGGAGATACGTTCAACGTACTTGGTATTGATCCTTACTTGCATCATGAAGGAAACAGCGGATTTGCGTTTGAAGGTGCAAATAGCAAATGCAAAATAATGGTGATTCATGATCCCTCGATTTTTGAACAATTACCCCAGGAGCAGCAGGAGCAAGTCGACCTTGTCCTAAGTGGTCATACTCACGGTGGTCAGATACGTTTTATGGGGTTAGGATTAAGTGAACGCGGCGGGTTGAAAACTGTAAATGGCATTCCTGTTTTTATCAGTGAAGGTTACGGCACACGATTGATTCCTTTTCGGCTGGGAACAAGAGCAGAATGTCATATCTTAACAATCACAGGTTGATTTTATGCAAAACTTATATAGTTGATATACATTCTTTGCACAGCCTCCTTCTGTTGGATATAATTGATACAAACAACACAGTGGGGGTAGGCACATGGCAACGGAAAAGGGAAAATACAACATTAAAGCTGTTTCAAATATGTTAGGGATCCAGCCTGGTACATTACGAGCATGGGAACGGCGTTATCAAATCATCCGGCCTGTAAGAAATAATGCCGGTCATCGACTCTATACAGACCATCATGTACGGATACTGAAATGGTTGATTGCTAAAGTCGATCACGGTTTTACTATTTCGCAGGCCGTTTCACTATATGAAAATAATCAAGGGGAAACTTTAAACGAGCCAGAGACCGGTCAGGATAATGAATTGGAAAAAAAGTCCTCTGAATTGTTGGAAGCGTTACTATCTTTCGATGAAAGGACAGCGCAGCAACACCTTGATTATGCATTTAGTTTATATACTCCTGAAAAGGTAGCTATTGAAATCATATCCCCGCTTTTAATCAAGGTAGGAGTGCTTTGGGAAGAGAACAAAATAACGAGTGCTCATGAACACTTTGCCAGTAGCTTTCTTAGGTCCCGAATTGGTATGTTATTATTATCGATACCGGCAGCACCTTATCTTCCAAAGGCCGTATTAGTATGCGGGCCAAATGAAAAACATGAACTTGGGCTTTTGATATTCGCTCTGTTTTTGAAACGAAAGGGTTATGAAGTCATTTACCTTGGTCAAAGCATTGCAGATGGGGATATCCAGCCAATATTAAAGGAAGTGGACGCTGCATATGTCTTTTTATCCACTACCTTAAAGAAAAATGTACCAGCTACCATTATGTTAGCGGAAACTATCCAAAAAAATTATCCTGGAATGCGGGTTGGCCTTGGGGGTTATGCTTTTGATCAATTGGACCCCGATGAAAAAGCCAAAGCAGACCGATTCTTAGTCGGTACCACAAGGGAAGAGTGGCTAAAATGGTTGGATGACCAAAGATAAGTAATACCGGGATAAAAGAGCACCAAAAGTTGAATAATAGCATAAGATAAAGATAAACCGATAGCTTTCAGGGGGCGATGGGAATGCGTTTGGAACGAATGTCAAACGACAAGTTTAAAATATTCCTTACCTTCGATGATTTGATTGAGAGAGGGTTGACTAAGGAAGATTTATGGCATGATTTACCCCGCGTGCATCAATTATTTAGTGATATGATGTATGAAGCAAGTGATGAACTTGGTTTTGAACTGGATGGTACCTTGCTTGTACAGGTCTATCTTCTTCAAGCGCAAGGGATGTTCATCGTAGTTACCCAGACAGAACGTGACTACCAGGATGAGGATGAAGACTATATCGAAATGAAAGTAACTTTGGATGAGAGTAAGGAATTAATCTTTTCATTCCTAGAATTTGAAGATATCATACAAGTCTCCCGCCGATTATATAATCTTGGTGTTGAAGGTGGAAGTATTATCCACTACGGTGATTATTATTATATGAAATTAGAAGAAGAAGACATAGAAGACTTAAACAGGGAACAGGTTATTGCTTTAATGTCAGAATTCGGAACACCAAGCATTGTGACTTCCCACAGGCTTAAAGAATATGGGGAAATCGTGATGGAAAATGATGCAGCGAAGCAGGTCTTTGATTATTTCATAAAGCCACATTCCTACAATAAATGAACGGATAACAGTACCGTTCATTTTTTTGTGTTCATACAAGGTTAGTTCTCTCATTCCATAAATTAATTCCTAAAGATATAAGTTGTTTTTTAATTTATAGGCTTTGTTGAATCTCAATGTTGATGTTCCAGATAAGCTCCCTTTTACTGAAGACTCAGTTTCAAGATATGTTGTTTCCGTTACGATAGTAACGGTTTGGAGGTCCGTGATAGGACACTCATCACAAAATAGGGTTTGGACTTTCCAAACACGATTTCGAGTATCTTATATGGCAAGGGACGTGGGGGCACGGGGAGACTCCTACGGGAAAAGAGTTCCAGGTGAGACCCCGCAGAGCGTTAGCTCGAGGAGGCTCAACGAACTCCCGGGGAAAGCGACTCGTGCCCCCACGCCCCGCTCCTCCAACCAATATCTCGAAATCAAGTCTTCGACTTTTCGGCCTTTTAATTGAATATGCCTTTAAAGAAAAATCAACTACAATCTTTAACAGAGACAATTTATTAAGATTAGATAGAAGGTTTTTAGTGAACATGTTACTATTGTAGGGAATAAGTATGTTAAGAAGGTCTAAGTTGAGGGAGTGTATGCGTTGAAGATAGCTGTTTTATATGGGGGTACTTCCGGAGAAAGAGAAGTATCCTTATCGACTGGAAAAGGGATCATAAATGCATTGAAAAAAAATGGACATGAGGTAGTGGATATCGATTTCCACCCTGATAGATTGAATGAAATCCTTGAATTGGATGTAGACCTTGTCTTCATCGGTCTACACGGCCGTTTTGGTGAAGATGGAAAGATTCAAGGGTTACTTGATATGCTTGGTATCCCATATGTGGGCTCAGGTGTACTTGCCTCAGCACTTGCCATGGATAAAGCAAAATCGAAGCAAATATTCAGTCAATATGGCATTGCGACTGCAAGAAGCAAAACATATCGAGTAGAAAACGATAATCTGAGGGCCATAGAAGAAGCGATTAAGCAAGATTTCAAGCCTCCTTTCGTTATTAAACCGAACCAGGAAGGGTCCACCTTAGGGCTGACGATCGTTAAAGATACTACCGAGATTGAGGAAGGTGTCAAAAAAGCAGGCGAATCAGATGATACGATCCTGGTGGAAGACTATATAGCAGGCAGAGAAGTTACAGTACCCGTGGTAGGAAAACAAGGGGCAGAAAAAGCGCTTCCTGTCATTGAAATCATTCCTAAAAGCGATTATTACGATTTTGATTCCAAATATAAACCAGGCGGAAGTGAACATATCGTGCCTGCACAATTGCCAGAAGAGATGACTGAAAAACTACAAAAGCACTCAGTGCTGGCTCATCAATTATTGGGATGTGACGTATACTCCCGGGTAGACTTTATTGTAACGGATGAAGATGAAGCAATAATCTTAGAAGTTAACACACTTCCTGGCATGACACCAACAAGTCTCTTCCCGGATTCTGCTAAGAAAATCGGCTGGAGTTATGAAGAGATGGTCGAAAAATTTGTTGAGCTTTCTGTTGTAAAAGGATAACATGAGCCGAAATCGTTTTCATTGCTAAAAGATAGCCATTTTTTAATGCGATTTTGTTGCTTGCATATTCGATTTGAAAGTGTATACTAATCACTGAAAGCATAGTTGATAATGATAGTGAATGGACATATAGGAGGTAAACTGATGGTAGCCGATAAGCCAGCAGATTCTGTAAACGATAAGTTGGATGTTTTAAAGTCGACACAGTCTGTAATCAAGAAAGCACTGGATAAACTGGGTTATCCAGGGGAAGTGTATGAGCTGATGAAAGAACCTGTGCGAATGATGACCGTCCGGATTCCTGTGAGGATGGACGATGGGTCCATCAAGATTTTCACGGGTTACAGGGCGCAGCACAATGATGCCGTAGGCCCGACAAAAGGCGGAGTCCGCTTCCACCCGAATGTAAGTGAAAAGGAAGTAAAAGCACTTTCTATCTGGATGAGTCTGAAAGCTGGTATTGTTGATCTCCCATATGGTGGAGGTAAAGGCGGGATCGTCTGTGATCCACGTGAAATGTCGTTCCGTGAGTTGGAAGGGATAAGTAGAGGATATGTACGTTCAATCAGTCAAATAGTAGGACCGACAAAGGATATTCCGGCTCCTGATGTTTTCACTAACTCACAAATTATGGCATGGATGATGGATGAATATAGTCGTATTGATGAATTCAACAATCCTGGGTTCATAACAGGTAAACCGATTGTGCTGGGAGGTTCCCACGGCAGGGAATCCGCTACGGCTAAGGGTGTAACCATATGTATTGAAGAGGCTTGTAAGAAGAAAGGCATCGAATTGAAAGGTGCCCGTGTTATAGTTCAAGGGTTCGGAAATGCAGGAAGTTTTCTGGCGAAATTCATGCATGATAAAGGAGCAAAAGTGATCGGTATCTCCGATGCTTATGGTGCTCTCCATGACCCGGATGGGCTGGATATTGACTACTTATTGGATCGCCGTGACAGTTTCGGAACGGTAACTAATTTATTTAAAAATAAGATTACGAATCAGGAGCTGTTGGAACTTGAAGGTGATATTCTTGTACCGGCAGCAATTGAAAATCAGATTACAGAAGACAATGCTTATAACATCAAGACACCGATTGTTGTAGAAGCTGCTAATGGCCCGACAACCCTAGAAGCAACGAAGATTCTGTCAGACCGTGGTATTCTGTTAGTACCTGATGTGCTGGCTTCAGCTGGTGGTGTCACGGTTTCTTATTTTGAATGGGTACAGAATAATCAAGGTTATTATTGGACAGAAGAAGAAGTAGAAGAGAAACTCTATAAAGTGATGATCAAAGGTTTTAATAACGTTTATAACACTGCCCAGACTAGAAGGGTGGATATGCGTCTCGCCGCCTATATGGTAGGCGTGCGTAAAATGGCAGAAGCCTCTCGTTTCCGTGGATGGGTTTAAGTTGATTATAAGCTTGATATCTCCTATCATGTAGTATGGTAGGAGATATTTTATTTTGGTAAAGCGTGTTTAATATACTGTATAACGAGTGAAAGCTTGAAGATGAAAGGACTGGAGAGTTCGGATAGATCTCTTCGGGTTTCTTTGTGTTAAGGAGTGAGCATGAGTGCAACAGGAAGATGTAATTATTGTCGGGGCAGGACCATGTGGAATGAGTGTTGCCATAGAGCTGCAGGAACGAGGGATTGAACCACTTTTGATAGAAAAAGGGAACGTTGTCAATTCCATCTATAATTATCCCACACACCAGACTTTTTTCAGTTCCAGTGAAAAACTGGAGATTGGAGGAGTTCCTTTCATAACTGAACGACAGAAGCCTGTCAGGAATCAGGCTTTAGCTTACTATAGAGCAGTAGCTGAGCGTAAGGAATTACGGGTGAACGCCTATGAGCGGGTGACACAAGTGGTAAAAGAAGAAACAACCTTCACCGTCCATACAAAGAAAAACAGTGGGGAAACTGATAACTATCAGGCCAAGGATATCATCATAGCCACAGGCTATTATGATCAACCGAATCTGATGAATATTGAAGGTGAAGAACTGGATAAGGTGAAGCATTATTTCAAAGAAGCTCATCCCTATTTTAAAAAGAATGTAGTAGTTATTGGCGGGAAAAACTCCGCTGTAGATGCTGCACTGGAATTAGTGAAGGCAGGAGCGTACGTGACGGTTCTCTATCGTGGTGAAGATTACTCGAAAAGCATTAAGCCTTGGATACTTCCGGAATTTGAAGCATTGGTCAACAAAGGTATCGTTGAGATGAGATTTTGTACAGAAGTAAAAAAGATTAGCGAAACCCACGTTGTCTTCACGTGTAATGGTAAGGAAGAGCAAATTACTAACGATTTTGTCTTTGCGATGACTGGCTATCGTCCAGACCATAGTTTTCTGACCAAGATGGGCGTGGATATGGATGAAAAAACAGGCAGACCATCCTTTAATGAAACAACCATGGAAACCAATGTTCCGGGGATCTATATCGCAGGTGTGATTGCTGCCGGTTATAATAATAATGAAATTTTTATCGAAAACGGGCGCCATCATGGTGAACAAATTGCAAATGCAATAGCTGCAAAAAAATAATTATCTATATGAATTTCTACAAGCTCAGAGTATAAACTCTGAGCTTGTATGTTAAGGATCAGGCTATTATCTTTTCTAATAATCGAACATCGGTGCCAGCTCTGTCGGATTGTTAGTCATTTCCAACGCCACCATCAGCTTAATTCTTGCTTTAGGTCCCGTCAGTCCATTTGCAAAAATGATTCCAGCTTCTCGTAATTTTCGTCCGCCGCCTTCATAACCGTAGGTATCCTGGACTATTCCTTGATAGCAGCGGGAAACAAGTACAATTGGAATATTCAAATCCAGCAGTTTTTTTATAGAAGCTACCGTGGCCGGGGGTAAGTTTCCTTGGCCAAGTGCCTCGATGACAAGTCCGTCAATCTCTGTGCTCCTAAGCGCATCGAAGATTGAACCGTCCATGCCGGCAAAGGCCTTCACCAGCGACACGTTTTTATCAATTTTTTGAATCGGATAGGAATCATGCCTGGTTAATTTATGGTGAAAAAACACATCTTTTTTTGTAGTGATTCCTATTGGCCCATACTGGGGGCTTTGGAATGTAGCTACATTGCTTGTCGATGTTTTTGTAACATTTTTCGCTGTATGAATTTCATCATTCATTACCACCAGTACGCCTTTATCCTGGGCTTCATCACAAGTCGCTACACGGATAGCTGTAAGCAGGTTATATAACCCATCAGATCCAATTTCGTTACTGGATCGCATAGCTCCAGTCATTACTACCGGTTTTCTCGTTTGCAAGAAAAGGTCTAAAAAATAGGCAGTCTCTTCTAGTGTGTCTGTACCGTGAGTGATAACGACCCCATCAAATTTTCCTGAAGCAAGTACTTCATGGATCCTTCTCCCTAATTGGAGCATATGGAAAGGTGTCATATGAGGAGATGGTATATAGAAAAGCACCTCGTCTTCAATTTCTGCCTCGTCTTTGAGTATGTCATTGATTTCCTGTAAGGGGTGTCGTCCCTCTGTATTAACTTCTCCTGTAACCTTGTTTTCTTTCATAGATATAGTTCCCCCGGTATGGAGGATCATAATACGTTTCATAATTTATCACCTTCTTTTTCTATTGTTCCGTTTCCTTCTTTTCCATGATACGATTAAATTACCTGGATGGAAAGTGAGGAGCAGACAATGGTATCCATTTTGACGTTAGCGCTCGCCCCGGTTGCAGCTATCATGACGTTCATCTATTTTAATAAACGAATAGAATTAGAGCCGCTCCCTTTGATCATCCGTACTTTCATACTTGGAGCACTGCTTGTTTTTCCAACCATGTTTATCCAATATGCTTTTAATATCGAAGGATTATTACAATCGCCATACCTCCACTCATTTTTATTAGCGGGGTTGCTTGAAGAGTTTGTTAAATGGTTTATATTTTTATTCGCTGTTTATCAACATAGAGAATTTGATCACCATTATGACGGCATCATTTATGGGGTCGCTATAAGTCTGGGGTTCGCAACCGTGGAGAACATCATTTATCTTCTTGCAAATGGGACCCAGTATGCATGGGGAAGAGCGATCTTTCCAGTATCCTCTCATGCCTTGTTTGGTATTTTGATGGGGTATTATATTGGAAAAGCTAAGTTCAATACGACTCGAACAAAAATGTGTTTAACTTTAGCTTTATTTATTCCCGTTGCTTTACACGGTTTATATGATATGATTCTTACCACCACTTCTAATGCCTGGCTTTATCTTATGATCCCTTTTATGGCAGGTCTATGGGTTATCGGAATTCGTAAAATCCGATTGGCCAATCATCATTCTGCTAACCTTCACTCGAAAGCTGAATAAGTTCTATATCAACCATGTCTATAATGACATGGTTTTATTTTTGTCCCTATTAAATCTCAGCCTTGAGCTTCAATTAAAGCTCCCAATTGCTGAATACTCAGTTTCGAGACTTTAGGTATCGATTATGTTGGCTGGGAAAACGGATCGCTTTCCGTGGGCATGTGGTGAGCTTCCTCAGGCTTCGCCTTGCGGGATCTCACCGATCATGTTCATCCCACTGGAGTCTCACCGTTTTCCCAGCCACCATACGTTCGTTAGTTTCTCGAAACTTCCATCAGAAATAGAGTGCTTTTGGAGCAGAAAATACGGTCAACTTACCATTGTAATAGGATATTCATCACAAAATAGGGCTGGACTTTCCAAACATGATTTCGAGTATCTTTTATGGCAAGGGGCGTGGGGGAAGGGTGAGACTCCCGCGGGAGAAGGAGCAAGGCATGATCCCGCAGGGCGCAGCCCGAGGAAGCTTGCCATGTTCCCCGCAGGAAAGAAATTAATGCGTAATCGCCTTGGTAGACACGACACGCATAAGCAGAACAGCAAAAGGGAAGTGGTCTTTCTTCCCGTTGATGGACTGCTTATGTCGCGAGTGTCTAGGCGATGAAGCTGGAAAGCGAATCCTTCCCCAACGCCCCTAAACTCCCCAAAATCATCTCGAAATTAAGTCTTCGACTTTTCGGACTTTTTGTTGAATAAGCTCCTTTTTGTTTTATGACATATTTGTAAGAAGATAGCATCGTCGTCAATTTTATGTATAAAACCTGTGGAGTTTCAAAAGCTATCATTAGCATTAGTGACTATAGTATCCAGGAGGCGAGAACGAGAAATGAGCATAAAGCGTTCGATTTTTTATACAGCTTTATCAGTATTGATGGCAGGAGTCATCGTAGTTTCCTACCCAACTGAACAGGCGGATGCTTTTTCGAATCAAGTGATCCAACAAGGTGCGGTTGGTGATGATGTTATCGAATTGCAAGCCAGACTGCAATATTTAGGTTTTTACAATGGGAAAATCGATGGTGTCTTTGGCTGGGGGACCTACTGGGCGTTAAGGAACTTTCAATATGAGTTCGGTATGGAAATCGATGGTCTGGCCGGCCAGTCAACCAAGCAGAAATTGGTGAATGCCAGTCAATACGATGAAGGTTTTGTTAAGGAACAAATTAGACAAGGTAAGGATTTCTCTTATTATGGCGGTGTGCCTAAAGATCAACAAGTAAAAAACCCGGCACCTAAAAAACAACAGCAGGGAGAACAGCAACAAGCGGAAGAACCGAGCAATACTGCGGTAAATATCCCGAACGGTTATTCTCAAAATGATATCCAGTTAATGGCTAATGCGGTATATGGAGAGGCCAGGGGCGAGCCTTATGTTGGGCAAGTAGCAGTTGCCGCAGTTATTTTAAATCGTGTAAACAGTACTACTTTCCCCAATACAGTTGCGGGTGTAATCTTTGAGCCGAGGGCTTTTACTGCAGTGGCAGATGGACAAATCTGGCTGACTCCGAATGAAACAGCAAAAAGAGCCGTTATGGATGCGATTAATGGCTGGGATCCTTCCAGCGAAGCCATTTATTATTTTAACCCGGACACGGCAACTTCAGGTTGGATTTGGAGCAGACCCCAAATTAAAAAGATAGGAAAACACATTTTTGCGAAATAGGTGGTGAGACGGATGAAAAGATGGATATTAATTTCTTTACTGGCTATTGTTGTAGTGGGTACAGGTGTCTGGGGATACAAGGAACACCAGGATAAAAATGCAATCCTGATACAGGCAGAAAATACGTATCAGCGAGCTTTTCACGATTTGACTTATCATACCGATCTATTACATGACAAGATCGGTAATGTACTCGCCATGAATTCCCAAAAGAGGCTTTCTCCAGAACTTGCTCAAATATGGCGATTAACTTCTGAAGCTCAGGCGGATGTCGGCCAGCTTCCATTGACATTGCTTCCGTTCAATAAAACAGAAGAGTTTCTTCATGATATCGGTGATTTCAGTTATAAAACTGCTATCCGTAATTTGAGTGATGAACCGTTATCTGATGAAGAAGTAACAATGCTGGAAGACCTTTATAAGCAAAGCGGTACAATTAAGGATGAGCTAAGAAAGGTCCAGCATACGGTGCTGGAGGAGAATCTGCGCTGGATGGACGTGCAGCTTGCTTTAGCAACCAATGATGCACAGGGGGATAATACCATTATTGATGGTTTTGAAACCGTAGAAAAAAGTGTTGCTGGTTTTGGCGAAGAGAACAATGGCAGTAATATCATCGGGATAGCTGATGAAAATCATGAATTCAAAGGATTAAATGGCAAGGAGATCAGTGAGCAAGAAGCAAAGGAAACAGCAAAGAAAATATTTAATATTAAAGACGAACAAAAAATAAATATGACCAAAACAGGCGATGGGGCGGATGTACAGACTTGGATGGCCTCTTATCAAGATGGAGATAAAAACGGTTATATAGATATGTCAGTAAAAGGAGGACATCCTTTGACGGTAATGGTAGAGCGCCCGGTGAAGGATACAAAAATCAGTCTTCATGAAGGTGCATTAAAGGCTAATGATTATCTTAAATCCTTTGAATTCCCGGATAGGGAGCTGATTCAAAGTAGTCAATATGAAAAAGAAGGGGTATATTCTTTTGTAGCAAGCCAGGGTGGTGTAAGAATCTATCCTGACGCTATCCAGGTGAAAGTCGCATTGGATAATGGAGACATGTTAGGGATGTCTGCAAAGGATTATTTTATGAATCACACCAAACGCGACATACCTGAAACAGGTATCTCTGAAGAAGAAGCCAGGTCAAGTGTTAATCCAGATGTAAAAATCCAGGAACAGCACATGGCCATTATAGAGAATGATTTGGCAGAAGAAGTATTGACCTATGAATTTCTCGGCACACTGGGTGATAATACCTATCGGATTTTCATTAATGCAGAGGACGGTACCGAAGAAAAAGTGGAACGTCTAAAAGCTACTGAAATTAAGTTCTCCAGCGCTGTATAAAGAGGAAAGATGGGCTTACCATCTTTCTCTTTTTTTAGTTTTCTGAGATAATGGAAACAGCCAAAATTCCTAGTCAGAAAGAAGTGGTCTTGAAGTGGATATAGGAACACCTGTTACACTTGAACTGTTACATAGAGATCATACTTTTCATGAATTATATAAATGCAAAGTGGTTGATATAAGAGGAGGTTATTTATTTTTATCTTTGCCAAGTGGTGAAAAATCAGGAAAGACAGGTTTTTTTCACGAAGGTACACCATTCAAGCTTCGTTTTGTAGGAAAAGATAAAAGCGTCTATATGTTTGAGACCTCCATGATTGCAAAGAAAAAATTTAAGATCCCTGTATTAATTTTTCATTTGCCTGATGAAAACAAATTTAAACGGATACAAAGAAGAAAGTTTGTCCGCATCGAAACCGCTGTAGATGTTGCCATTAAAAGCCGGGGAGAACATTCTTTCACTTCTATTACCACCGATATCAGTGGCGGAGGGGCGGCAATAGTATTACCGTATAGGCATGGATGCGCACCAGGAACCTTGGTGGAAATGTTGTTTGTTTTCCATATGAAAGCAGGGGATATACACTACATAGATGCAAAAGCTGAAATTGTACGGGTTTTCAAAAGCAAAGGAATGGAACGTGAGTCAGCTTCTGTTGAGTTTCATGATATTACTGATGGCAGCAGGCAGACAATCATTCAATTCTGTTTTGAACGACAGCTATATATGAAAGGTAAGAGAGTACGTTGAGAAAATAATGAACTGAACTTTTGACTAGGCAAACATTGTTCCCATAGAAGCGGGTAGATGTAATGGATTTTTAAGCAGACATTATGTTATGATTTTGAAGTACGAATTGAATATTAGCTAAAAGACGCGTAGGGATATAAATCTAATAAAACCTGTGAAAGAATTTGAAAAAAGCGCGCTTTCTTACTATGGGAAAGGCGTTTTTTTCTTATACTTCAGGAAAGGTTAACGCGGTGATAAGAAAGTACAAAATTGAACAAAACAGATGTACTATTAGACAGAAAGCATTAAGGCAGGAAAGTGGTGAAAGATTTTGGTGAAACAACTTGCAATTGCAATCGATGGACCAGCTGCCGCTGGAAAAAGTACGGTAGCCAAAAGGGTTGCTCATCAACTAGGGTATGTTTATATTGATACCGGAGCAATGTACCGAGCTTTAACATGGTGCGCACTAAAAAAAGGTTTGAACCTGGAAGAAGAAGAAAATATTCATAAATTGCTCCAGGCGTGTGAAATACAGCTGCAAATGGAGAAAGAGGGGCAACACGTTTATGTAAATGGACAAGATGTTACCCAGTCGATTCGTACACAAGAAGTCACGAATCAAGTTTCGATTGTGGCTAAACATAGAAAAGTACGGGACGTGATGGTCAGGAGGCAGCAGCAGCTGGCAGCGAAGCGTGGAGTAGTTATGGACGGCAGGGACATTGGCACCCATGTAATTCCGGATGCTGAAGTGAAGATTTTTATGATAGCTACCGTAGAAGAACGGGCAGAGAGAAGACATCAGGAGAATCTTGAAAAAGGTTTTTCTTCTGATTTAGAAGAATTAAAAGATGAAATCAGACGACGAGATGAAATCGACTCGCAACGTGAGGTGGCACCATTAGTAAAAGCAGATGATGCAGTTGAAATCGACACCACTTCATTAAGCATTGATGAAGTGGTGGAGCGAATCATCCAGGTTGTCAAAAATAAAGAGTAAGGAGTATAGGCTATGAATCTCTATAAAGTGGGGAAATTTTTATTTACGGTCCTTTTATATCCGCTTTATCGTATTAAGGTAGTGGGCAAAAAAAATATTCCTAAAGAAGGTCCTGTTATCATTTGCTCTAATCATATTTCTAACCTTGATCCTCCTGTCGTGGGAATTACAAGTGGACGTAATATTCATTTTATGGCTAAAGAAGAACTTTTCAAAAATAAATTTTTCGGGAAGATCCTTAGAAATGTGCATGCTTTTCCGGTTAAGAGAGGAATGAAAGATCGTAATGCCTTAAGAGGCGGTCTTAAGATTTTGGAGCAGAATGAAACATTAGGCCTTTTTCCAGAAGGAACAAGAAGTAAAAACGGAGAGGTCGGTCAAGGATTGGCAGGCGCAGGATTTTTTGCCCTCCGATCAGAAGCGTGGATTGTACCTTGTGCGATTATCGGGCCTTATAAACCGTTCAAACGCCTGTGGGTCGTATATGGAAAGCCGATAGACATGTCAAGCTATCGGGAAAATAAAGCTACAGCCAGAGAGACGACAGATATGATTATGAAAGAAATCGAAAAATTAGCAAAAAACCCAAAAATACATGGTTAATTACTTGACAAATTCTTATAAATATTAGAAGTTAGACAAAAGGACATTCTGAAGTGAAGTAGTGTCGGATTTTGAAGGAGGTAGCTTGGTATGGATGAAATGAATCAAGAAGTAACAGGAATGCAGGAATTTTCTACTGGTGACATCGTGACAGGAAAAGTAGTTAAAGTGGAAGAAAAACAGGTTCTTGTCGATGTTGGCTATAAAGTGGAGGGGATTGTTCCAATTAGTGAACTATCCAGTCTTCATGTAGAAAAGGCTTCTGATGTCGTCAGTGAAGGCGATGAAATCAAGCTTCAAGTCAAAAAAGTAGAAGACGACGAAATCGTTCTTTCCAAACGTGCAGTAGATGCTGATAAAGCATGGGAAGAATTGGAAGCGAAATATGAAAGCGGAGAAGTCTTTGAAGCAGAAGTCAAAGATATCGTTAAAGGTGGACTTGTAGTAGATGTCGGCCTGCGCGGATTTATTCCCGCTTCCTTAGTTGAAACATACTATGTAGAAAACTTTGATGAATATAAAGGAAAACCTTTGACACTAAAAGTAGTAGAGCTTGATCGCGAGCAAAACCGCGTAATTCTCTCCCACCGTGCAGTCGTTGAGGAAGAGGAATCCAGCAAGAAGCAGGAAGTGCTGAATTCTTTAGAAGAAGGACAAGTAGTAGATGGTACCGTGCAACGAATTACGGATTTTGGTGCATTCGTAAACCTTGGCGGAATTGATGGCCTGGTTCATATTTCCCAGCTTTCCCATGAACATGTGGAAAAGGCTTCTGACGTCGTAGAAGAAGGCCAGCAAATTAAAGTGAAGGTTCTTTCGGTGGATAGAGATAATGAACGTATCTCATTATCTTACAAAGAAACACAGCCTGGACCTTGGCACGACTTGGAACAGCGTGTAGAACGTGGAGCAGTGCTTGAAGGAACTGTTAAGCGTCTGGTCAACTTCGGTGCCTTTGTTGAAGTATTGCCAGGTGTGGAAGGCCTTGTTCATATTTCTCAAATCGCAACCCGTCATATTGGTACACCTGACGAAGAGTTGGAAGTCGGTCAGCAGGTGAAGGTCAAGGTCTTAGATGTTGATGAGCATGCCAAGCGCCTGTCATTGAGTATCAAGGAATTAGAACGTGAGGAAGATCGTCAGGAATTGAAGCAGTATGAGAAAGAAGACGATCATTCTGGTTTTCAATTGGGTGACATGATTGGAGACAAACTAGACAAATATAAAAACTGATTGGTGAAAAGATATGTCGAGAGAAAAACGTAAAATCGACCATATCCGTCATGCATTAAGTCATTCCAGAGAACTACAGAACCACTTTGATGATATTGAAGTTGTTCATCAGAGCGTTTCTGGTTTATCATGGGATGGCCTGAGATTGGATATAAAAGTAGGCGAACTTTCACTAAGTTCGCCTCTTTTTGTCAATGCTATGACGGGTGGCGGTGGAAAGAAAACAGAAGATATCAATCGGCAGTTAGCTGAGGTTGCCGCCGAGACAGGAATTGCGATGGCTGTCGGTTCCCAAATGTCCGCCTTGAAAAACCCTGAAGAAAAAAGAAGTTACGAAGTTGTTCGTAAATCTAATCCAAAGGGTAATATCTTCGCTAATTTAGGCAGTGAAGCTGACCTTGAGCACGCAAATCAGGCGGTCGATATGTTAGAAGCAGATGCCTTACAGATCCATCTCAACACACTGCAGGAGCTGATCATGCCAGAAGGAGACAGAAATTTTTCGACACGGTTGAATAACATAGAGAAGATTGCTTCTCGACTCCCTGTACCAGTTATTGTCAAAGAGGTTGGCTACGGTATGTCTATGGAAACTGCCGCTTTATTGAAAGAAGCTGGTGTCCGTTATATTGATGTGGCAGGGCGAGGTGGCACTAACTTTTCTAAAGTGGAAAACCAGAGAAGGGAGAACCCCTTACATGTCTTCGAAGACTGGGGCATACCTACCCCGGTTTCTCTCCTGGAAGTTCAGCGTACTAATACTGGGGCCCACATTTTTGCTTCCGGAGGAATCAGGCATGGGCTTGATGGTGCAAAGGCACTTATCTTAGGAGCTGAAATGTTCGGAATGGCCGGAGGGTTGTTGAAGGTATTAGTCACTTCGGGGCAGGAAGCACTGATTGAGCGCATTGAATCCATTCATCATGAACTGAAAGTGACAATGATGCTCCTTAATGCGGATGAACCGCATGCGCTAGCTGGAAAAGCTTATATTCTGACAGGTAAAACAAAAGAATGGATGGACCAACGCAGCCAATAAAAAAAGCTGCCTCTAGAGTATTACTTTAGAGGCAGCTTTTTTCATTTCGATTCAACAGAAGTAGTACCTTTTTTTGCTTTTTTGACATCACGGTCTGATTCTACTCTTCTTTCTTTCTTTAACTTTGATTCTTGACGATCTTTTCCCAAAGTTATCCCTCCTTGCTTGTTATTGTCCCCGGGCAAATTTAAACTATGAGGTTTAAATATCAATGCTTACATCCATAATGTTAAAAAGAAAGGGAGTAGGACAAGTGGAAACAGCATTATTTTATTGGTTCAGCTGGATGGTATGGATAGCTGTGGTCTTTTTTTATGAGGATGAGTATTGGCGTACAAGATTTGCCACTGGACTTCTGATTTTTCTCCTGCTTTCCGAGCGTTATCTATCCCTGACAGAAATGACCCTCTCCTGGGCTTTAGTGTTTATATGGACAAGCGCACTTTTGTTTCTTCTTAAAATTAAGGCCACCTTATGGCAGATGAGTTATCTGGTGACATTCGGTATCATGCTTGCCGGTATCCATTTGTTTCTTTTTATAAATCCTGTATGGTTAATATTCCCTGCCCGGACAATTGTGATGATTCTTTTCCTGATGCTGCTCACGGTAATGACCAGACATCCGTGGCAGCGTATAATGATGTACGTTTTTGTTGCATCCACCGGCAATTTATTGAGTGGCTATATCCTGACTTCTTATGGGCTGATACATTCCATAGGCCATATTAGTGATCTGCTGTTTCTGATAAAAGGGGTATTTCTCTCGCTTGTGCTGCTTGCCTTGCAACATCTTAAACAAAAGATTATGGAAGCGGCATATAAAATAAAATGGAGAACGGAGCGTTTTGGTCAATGAATGAGTATACTTATCCTATTTTATTCGGAATCATTGTTGGTACAAGTATGAGACTCCTCATGTTGCGGACGGATTATCGCCAATATCCTACCTACCTGCATGGTAAAGTGATTCATATATCTTTAGGGTTCATTGCGGCTTCCCTGGGCACATTTGCTGTGCCTTCCATTATGGAAAAAGAATTTACGGCAGTTACATTTCTCACCCTGGCTGCATCTCAATTCCGAGAAGTGCGTAACATGGAAAGGAATACGATGAATGAATTGGATGAATTTGAACTGGTACCTCGAGGCAAAACGTATATCGAAGGTATAGCCGTAGCTTTTGAAGGTCGAAATTATCTGGTTATTATCACTTCATTACTGACCACTTTGGTTTATTTATCTGTAAATATTTGGGCTGCTGCCGGTACAGCAGTGGTACTATACTTAATATCGAAAAAATTAATGACCGGTTCCACTTTAAAGGACATTGTAAATATCAAATATGTAAAGCCGCATTTTGATGGAGCAGGCTTATATGTAGATAATATTTATATCATGAATATCGGACTTCCGGACAGGCAGGAAGAGGTTTTAAAATATGGCATGGGCTTTGTATTGGAACCAAAAAACTTCAATATTCGTTCAACCATCGCAAATCTTGGCCAGAGACAAGCTATTCTTCATGATGTATCAGTTACCTTAGGAGTGTTCAGGGACTCCGGTACACCTGCACTTGTACCATTGATCAAAAGGGATTTAGACGATGGAAGAATCGGTGTCTTCATTTTGCCTCAGTATCAGGATATTGACCGTGCCATTAAAGCGATTGGAGCTGTGCCAGTCTTAGAGAATGCAATCCGTATGCCATCAGAATCCCGACCGGAAATGGAGGGTAAAAATCAATGAATATCGAAAAGTCTATTTTAGCCGCAATCACGACGGACCATTCAAGAGATAGGGTGGGCGGCGGCATGCCGATATTCTACTGTGAGACCCAGGAGGAATTAGAAATGGTAGCTGCTAATTTGGAAGCCATTATCGATGGCATTGCCCATGCATTAAGCAAAGATTTATATGTCATCGTAAAACATTGAAAAAGATTGTCTCTTGACAACTTGTTTGCTAGAATAGTTACGTACAAAGTATGGAAAAGCAGACTTTTCCTACAAAATAAAGTGGATAGTCAGTCAGGGGGGTTGACTCTAAGAGAAGGGTGATACCGGCATGATGATCATGCGCCGGCAATCATCTCTTGAAGTGCCCTCCTTTTTTTAATGCCGTATATTGCAGATACCGCATGCTGATAAACTGCTTTGATTTCAAAAAATAAAGAAATAATGTCAGGCAGAAAGGATGTTACCTTTCATGAGAAAATCAGTCGTAGCCATCGTAGGCAGACCGAATGTAGGTAAATCAACGATATTCAACCGCCTTGTTGGCGAAAGAATATCCATTGTAGAAGATATTCCAGGAGTAACAAGAGATCGTATTTACGCTCAAGGAGAATGGCTGAACACCACTTTCAACATCATTGATACCGGTGGGATAGAAATTGGTGATGAGCCATTGCTGGTGCAAATGAGAGAACAGGCTCAGGTGGCCATTGATGAGGCAGATGTCATCATTTTTATGGTCAATGGCCGGGACGGTATTACGGGAGCGGATGAGGAAGTCGCGAAAATACTTTACAAGTCTAACAAACCTGTAGTACTTGCGGTAAACAAAGTTGACAACCCGGAGATGAGAGAAAATATTTATGAGTTCTACTCTCTTGGTTTTGGTGAACCTTATCCAATATCAGGTACTCATGGACTTGGATTAGGAGATATGCTGGATGCAGTTGTGGACCATTTCCCCGAAAAGGTTATAGAAGCGGAAGATGATGATACGATTCGTTTTAGCTTGATAGGCAGACCGAATGTAGGTAAGTCTTCCTTAGTCAATGCATTGCTTGGTCAGGAACGAGTAATTGTCAGTGATATAGCTGGTACTACCAGGGATGCTATCGACACCCCTTTTGAAAAAGAAGGAAGAGACTTTGTGATCATCGATACAGCAGGAATGCGGAAGAAAGGGAAAATTTACGAAACCACGGAAAAGTACAGCATCCTCCGTGCCCTGAAAGCAATAGAACGATCTGATGTTGTTTTGACATTGATCGATGCTGAAGAGGGGATAATTGAACAGGATAAAAAGATAGCGGGCTATGCGCATGAAGCAGGGAAAGCAGTCGTCATTGTTGTGAACAAGTGGGATACTGTCGAAACAAACGAAAAAGCCATGAAAGAGTTTGAACAAAAAGTGCGGGCACACTTTCAGTACCTTGATTACGCCCCTATCGTGTTTTTATCAGCAAAAACGAAAAAACGCATGCATACACTGCTTCCTCAAGTGCTGAAGGCTAGTGAAAATCATGCCAAACGAGTACAGACCAATATATTAAATGAAGTGATTATGGATGCATTGGCTATGAATCCTGCTCCAACGGTAAAGGGTCAAAAGCTGAAAGTGTTTTATGCGGCTCAGGTTTCTGTAAAGCCGCCAAGCTTTGTCGTTTTTGTCAATGCTCCTGAATTGATGCATTTTTCCTATGAACGTTTTTTAGAAAACCGTATCAGGGAAGCCTTTGGATTCGAAGGTACGCCTATTAAAATATTTGCCAGAAGACGTAATTAAAGAAAGGGGCGGAAGGAAGATGGAAAAAGTAGCAGTAATTGGTGCCGGAAGTTGGGGCACAGCTTTAGCTCTTGTACTTGCAGATAACAAGCATGATGTCAGTTTATGGACACATCGAAAAGAGCAGGCAGAAGAGATAAACCGCACACACTCAAACCCGAAATATTTAGAAGGGGTTACCATCCCTTCATCAATTAAAGCCCATTATGACTTGGCTGAAGCGGTCTATGGTGCATCGCATATTTTACTAGTAGTACCCACCAAAGTAATGCGGGAAGTGTGTCAGCAATTAGCAGAGGTAATCGATCATCCTGTGACGATTACCCATGCATCAAAGGGCATTGAGCCTTCTACTTACAAGCGGGTTTCGGAAGTGATTGCAGAGGAAATGCCTGATAAGCTGTACGAGGCAATTGTTGTCCTTTCCGGTCCGAGTCATGCTGAAGAGGTCAGTCGTCGACAGCCTACCACGGTGACCGTCTCTTCGGAAAATCTGGAAAAAGCCGAGGCCGTCCAGGAGCTATTCATCAACGAAAGGTTCCGTGTCTATACCTCTCCTGATTTGGTAGGTGTGGAGTTGGGCGGGGCTCTGAAAAACATCATTGCGCTTGGTGCCGGGATATCGGATGGTCTAGGGTACGGCGATAATGCAAAGGCAGCACTGATTACAAGGGGTCTTGCGGAAATCACGAGACTCGGAGTGGCGATGGGCGCCAATCCATTGACGTTCTCTGGTTTATCAGGAGTTGGTGATTTGATTGTCACCTGTACCAGTCCTCACAGCAGGAACTGGCGGGCTGGCAACTTATTAGGCAAGGGGAACGATTTAGAAGAGGTGCTTGAAAAGATGGGGATGGTCGTTGAAGGAGTACGAACCACCAAAGCTGCCTACCAGTTTGCCGAAGAGCAGCAGGTAGAGATGCCAATTACTAATGGCCTTTATCGTATACTGTTTGAAGATGCAAAACCAAAAGATGTCGTTGATCAACTGATGACCAGGGGTAGACGACATGAAATGGAGGCCTTGAGTAATTTATTAGGCGAACAGCCATAAATATCTTCTCGATCTCTCACAATACACCCTCTAATGCATATGATATGTTGAATGTTATGCACGAGGAGGGACATTGAGTGAGTGATTTTCAAAGGAATCTTTTTGATCAAATTCAAAAGAAATCAAATGTATCGCCTGATGAAATATTCAAAGTAGCCGATTCAGTAAAAAACGCTGATTTTTCAGATGAAAAGACAATCCGTCAATTAGTGAGACAATTATCAAGGATGGCTAATAAACCAGTTTCCAAGGAAAAGGAAGACAAAATCGTTAAGGCGATCATTAACCAAAATATGCCGCTTGATATGAACAGTTTGAACCAACTATTTAAAAAATAAACGGTGGTTGGGCATGTGATTATACGGGCATCCCATCAACTGCATAAGATAACTCGCAGCAACCATTCTATTTGAGCTGCCGTGGGGATTATTTAGTCAAGGGGCTGCAACAGGCTCATTGTTGGAAAATAGGCGGGTGGAAAATATACCGACCTAAATAGATAGAAATTTTCCAATTAGATCTTGCTGCAGTCTCATTTCTTATGCATTCATTGTGGATTTGGACAACCACTATGGTATAATACCTGAGGTGAATATAGAGTTAATCGATTGGGGGAATACGAATGTCTACTTCCATGTTGAATATGTATATATCTTTTGCTGGCATCATCTTTATGTTTCTGGCCATTGGGCTCATTATGCTGAGCAGGTACAAATTGAAAGGGATTCTGGCGGGGATTGTAGCGGTTCTGGCTTACATATTTATGATTTTATCCGGGCTTATTATCTTTTATATCGTTTTCAGCGGACCAACCGGTTAGTAGCTGGCAAGGGAGGCTTATATATGAAAATCAAAGGTATCGTTGTAGCTTTATTGACATTATTCCTTTTGACAGGGTGTTTATATCCGGATGATCGTCTTTCCAAAAATAACGTTCCTAATGAGGTTCAGCTTGAGAATATTCAAAGAGCGATCGATTCCTACAGAGAACAAGAACATGGGCTATTACCGATTAAAACCAAAGAACAAGACACTCCAATCTTCCAGAAGTATGTCATCGATTTTAATAAATTGAAAGAAAAGAGTCTTATTTCTGAGACACCAGGTAATGCCTTTGAAAATGGAGGCGTCTACCAATATGTTTTAGTGGACCCGGAGGACAATCCTACCGTCAAATTGATAGATTTGCGTATTACGGAGGAGCTTCGTTCGATCAGATTACAGATTAATCGTTATGAGCAAAACAACCAATATCCTCCATATAAATCTCAAGTTTCCAAGGGGATATTTGATTTGGATTATGAAAAGCTCGGTCTGGATGCGCCGTTGACGGTTACCAGTCCCTACTCTCAGGAACCATTACCCGTCTATATTACGGGAGGCGGAGAGTTAGTGGTGGACTATCGAAAGGATTTATATAATTATATCCAAAATAAAGACCATGATTATCAGCCAGGAGATGATATCCGATATTTATTGTTGGATCATTCACCATTTGTGCCGGTATATTCTCCCCCATATACGATAGAAGATGGGGAGCCGGTTTTTATGTCGGAGGCATAGAGGAAATAAATATATCATAAGCATAAGAGACTGGACAGATCAACTGGCCGGTTCCTTATGCTTTTTTTGTTGGAGAAAAAGGTGAAAAAACAGTCATATTCTATTAGGACAACAACATAGAATCATAATGTCATAGCTCGTATAAGTTTTATGAGTCGAGGCAGATCAGGAGGGGATCTTTTGGAAAAAGTCGATATTTTCAAAGATATTTCCAAACGGACGAATGGAGATATTTATCTGGGTGTTGTCGGGGCGGTCCGTACAGGTAAATCCACATTCATCAAGAAATTCATGGAACTGGTGGTTTTGCCGCAAATGGCAGATGAATCTGATCGAGAACGGGCAATGGATGAGCTGCCGCAAAGTGCTGCCGGGAAAACGATCATGACTACGGAACCTAAGTTTGTCCCGAATCAGGCTGTTTCTGTTGCTGTGGATGAAGGTCTGGACGTGAATATCAGGCTGGTAGATTGTGTAGGGTACGCAGTTAAAGGGGCGGTAGGATATGAAGATGAAAACGGGCCTCGAATGATCAACACCCCTTGGTATGAAGAGGCTATTCCGTTCCACGAGGCTGCAGAAATTGGTACAAGAAAAGTCATTCAGGATCATTCGACCATTGGAGTAGTAGTAACCACCGATGGTACTATCGGGGAAATTGAACGCAGTGAATATGTTGAAGCGGAAGAACGAATTGTCGAGGAAATGAAAGAGGTTGGAAAGCCTTTCATTATGGTAGTCAACTCTGTTCAGCCTTATCACAAGGATACAGAATTACTCCGTGAGGAACTGAGTGAGAAATATGATATCCCTGTCATTGCTTTGTCCGTGGAAGCCATGCGGGAAGACGATGTAAACAATGTGTTGAGAGAGGCGTTATATGAATTCCCTGTCCTGGAAGTAAACGTCAACCTCCCAAGCTGGGTGATGGTATTGGAGGAGGGACACTGGCTAAGGAACAACTTCCAATCTGCCATTGAAGAAACAGTACAGGATATCAAACGTCTGCGTGATGTCAGTCGGGTAGTTGGTCATTTCGATGATTATGAATATATCTCAAGAGCAAACCTTTCTGGTATGGAATTAGGAGAAGGTGTAGCTGAAATCGACCTCCAGGCCCCGGATCAATTATACGATGTTGTACTAAAAGAGATTGTCGGGGAAGAAATCAGGGGGAAAGATCATCTGCTGCAAATTATGCAGGACTTCTCACATGCAAAAAGAGAATATGATCAAGTGGCAGATGCACTTAACATGGTAAAGCAAACAGGGTATGGAATTGCTGCTCCAACGCTCCATGATATGGTATTGGAAGAACCTGAAATAATCAGGCAGGGTTCAAGGTTCGGCGTACGTTTGAAGGCAGTTGCTCCTTCCATCCATATGGTGAAAGTTGATGTCCATTCAGAATTTTCACCGATAATCGGAACAGAGAAGCAGAGTGAGGAACTAGTCCGGTATTTAATGCAGGACTTTGAAGAGGATCCATTATCGATATGGAATTCTGACATCTTCGGTCGTTCACTCAGCTCAATCGTACGTGAAGGAATTCAGGCAAAATTGTCACTCATGCCTGAAAATGCCCGCTATAAATTAAAAGAAACACTGGAAAGAATCATTAACGAAGGTCAAGGCGGAATGATTGCAATTATACTATAACGGCTCTTGAGAGGGCCGTTTTTTTATTTTTTGACACTGTTAAATCGCAGGATTGATATTACAGTTAAGCTCCCTTTAGTGGAAGACTCAGTTTCAAGATAAGTTGTTTCCGTCACGTTAGTAACGGTAGGGAGGTCCGGGAAATTACTCGCTTTCCATGGGCGTACGGTGAGCTTCCTCGGGCAGAAGCCCTGCGGGATCTCACCATGTACTATGCTCCCATAGGAGTCTCGCAATTTCCCGGACCTCCTAGCGTTTGTATGGGTAACTGAAACGCTATACGTCAGTATTGAAAGTTATAAAATGGGGGAAAAGCGGATTCTATGCAAATTACAATGCAAGAACCTTGTTTTCGGCTATTTTGGGGCCCGTTAACTTTCATAACAGCTGAAACGGTGAGACTCCCGTGGGAGAAGGAACCAGACGAGACCCCGCGGGGAGTGAAACGACGGAGGAGGATCGGCGGCTCCCCACAGGAAAGAAATGAATGCGTAATCGCCTTGGGAGACACGACACGCATAAGCAGAACAGCAAAAGGGAAGGGCTCTTTCTTCCCGTTGATGGACAGCTTATGTCGCGAGTGTCTAGGCGATGAAGCTAGAAAGCGAACCGTTTCCCAGCCGCCCTTACTCCGGATTCAGCAACGGACCTCAAAATTCTCGAAATCAAGTCTTCGACTTTTTAGGCTATGTTTTTGAATGGCTTTCTTATAAAAAATCAATAACAACGTTTAACAGACTATATTGTTGACGTATAATATACTAAGGTTTTCGCCGTATGTACGCGGCGAAAAGCCTTAGTTTTTCAGTGTCTTTGAAAATTTTTTTTCGAATTAGCAGGAGATTGAAAGCAGGGTGTCGTAATATCGTAGAGAGCCTATCTTGAAATCTTCATAAACGCTGTCATACCAAGGCCTGCAGGTTTCTTGCATCCTGAAAATTAATATGGTACGCTTCATGTACCGCAAGGGTGCTTAACCGGTAGAAATTGCGGTATTAAGCGGTTTTGGTGCAACTCTCTATTGAATTTCACTGAAATCTCGTTTAATATAAGGCATGTCATCAAAACAATGATGACCGCTTGTTCAAATTGAATGTTCCAGGACATCCGCTAAGGAGAGCCCTGAGAATGGATTATCGCCCGAGAGGAGGTGAATGTCATGAACAAGACAGATCTAATCAACACTGTTTCTGAAAAAGCTGATCTTTCTAAAAAGGATGCTACAAAAGCAGTTGATTCCGTATTTGAATCAATCATGGATTCACTTAAAGATGGTGACAAAGTACAATTGATTGGTTTCGGGAACTTTGAAGTACGTGAGCGTGCTGCCCGTAAAGGCCGCAACCCTCAAACTGGTGAAGAAATCGAAATTTCTGCCAGCAAAGTCCCTGCGTTTAAACCAGGTAAAGCCCTTAAGGATGCTGTTAAGTAATTTCCTACATAGGGCAAGTGGAAAAAGGGTGCCATTTGCGCACCCTTTTTTTCATGGTATCAATTGTGAATTACTAGCCAGAATATAGACAATAGGAAACGGAAAAATTGACATTCTATTCAATGTAAGCGATATTAAATTTACAGAATAAGGGGAGTGGTTTGAAGTGGATTTGAAAGGAAACGATTTCTTTGTTATCAAAGCTTTAGAGGACGGAGTCAACGTAATTGGATTGACCAGGGGTACCGACACCAGATTTCATCACTCAGAGAAACTCGATAAGAATGAAGTGATGATTGCTCAGTTCACCGAGCATACTTCAGCTGTAAAGATCAGAGGCAAAGCATTAATCCAGACCAGTCATGGTGAAGTGACAAACGAAGCTGATTAATGGATGTGTTTACTTAGATGTTTCATACATAACGGAGGCATTCTACAACGAAATATGCTATAATACTTGTGTTGTAAACGCCTTTCAGAAAGGACTCAGGTGATCCAGGTGAGCAATGTTGAACATGAAATCCAAACGCTAAAACAAAAAATAATTGCTAAAGTTCGCCATCCTTTTTTATCGAAATTCATTCCTGAACCGGTGATAGATGAGGACAAGCTGATGCTCTTATCCTCTATTATGGATGATACGGCATTACCTGAAGTAAAAAAAGAGCAATACATTATAACAACCATGCTCGTTCAAGTAGCGTTGGATACCCATGACCTTGTCACTTTGACGGATGAAGACGAAGAACAGGAGACGGTCCGCAGCCGTCAGCTGACAGTGTTAGCCGGAGATTATTATAGTGGGATGTATTATTATTTACTATCTCAGTTAGACGATATTCCAATGATCCATACGCTGGCCTCTGCTATAAAAGATATTAATGAGCAAAAAATGGAGCTTTACTATAAAGATGTAGGATCGTTCCAGGAGTTCATGAACGGTTTGAGAGATATTGAATCCTTGTTGATTCAGCGTGTCGCTTCCTATGTTCAACGGACCACCATAAATGATGTAGCTGGTGAATGGCTCCTTACTAAAAAGCTGTTGAATGAGAAGAAAAACATTCAAAATAACGGATTCTCTCCGTTATTTGATTTATTGTTGAAAAGTCCAAGGACAAATACTAGCTATTCTCAAATGATGAATACGGTAGAAAATATCATCCAAAAGAATATGTCACGGCTGGAAATGACTATTTCACAGCTTCCTTTACATTTTAATCAGCTGAAATCATACGTTCATTCAACCTTGGACGACCATAATTACACGAAACAATTTGCAGAAGAGGGATAAAGCATGCCACAGACCAAAGAAGAACGCGTGCATCATGTATTTGAAAAAATCTATCAGCGCTACGATGTGATGAACTCAGTCATATCCTTTCAGCGGCATAAAGCCTGGCGTAAAGATGTCATGAATAAAATGGACGTCAAGAAGGGGGAAAAAGCCCTGGATGTCTGTTGTGGCACAGGGGATTGGACAGTGGCTCTGGCTGATAAAGTAAGTAAAGATGGAAAAGTGATCGGACTTGATTTCAGTCATAATATGTTATCAGTCGGCATTAAAAAGAAATTGGAGTATGGTTTGAGTCAAATCGAATTTGAACACGGTAATGCGATGGATCTACCATTTGAAGATAATAGTTTTGACTATGTGACAATTGGGTTCGGGCTGCGCAATGTGCCGGATTATCTTCAAGTTTTAAAGGAGATGACAAGGGTCGTCAAACCAGGAGGTAAAGTGATTTGTCTGGAAACCTCCCAGCCCACCATGCCTGGTTTCAGGCAAGCCTATTATTTTTATTTCAAGTACATCATGCCTGTATTCGGTAAATTGTTTGCTCGAAGCTATCAGGAATATAGCTGGCTTCACGAATCTGCAAGAGATTTTCCAGGGAAAGAGGAATTGAAACAGATGTTTAAGGAAGCCGGGTTAAGTAATGTAAAAGTTAAATCTTTTACCGGTGGAGTCGCAGCAATGCATATGGGAGAAAAATTATCATAACACAAGGGTGGGCACCATGAAGTTAGCTATGATCTATTCTTTTTTAAAACAAGATTTAGCGAAAATTGAAGAGTCTATCAATAACACCATACAAGCCCAGCACCCTGTATTACGTGAAGCTTCTACCCAGTTATTAGCCGCAGGAGGGAAACGGATCCGTCCTGTTTTTGTATTATTGGGAGGAAAATTCGGAGATTATCGCTTAGAGCGTATGGAGGCAGTGGCCGTATCTTTGGAACTTATTCACATGGCCTCGCTTGTCCATGATGACGTCGTTGACAATGCCCGGTTGAGAAGAGGGGAGCCGACGATCAAAGCGAGATGGGATAACAGGATAGCCATGTATACGGGGGATTACATATTTGCACGTTCATTAGAGTCCTTATCTGCTCTTGAAGACCCACATGCCCATCAAGTACTCGCAAAGACAATGGTAGAGTTGTGTCTTGGTGAAATTGAACAGGTAAAAGATAAATACCGACTGGATCAGAATTTAAGGGACTATCTGCTTCGAATCAAACGAAAGACGGCTCTCTTGATCGCGGCCAGTTGCCAGCTGGGAGCCATTGCTTCGGAGGCGTCGCGCCAATATGAACGGGCTCTCTATCGCTATGGCTACTTTGTGGGTATGTCTTATCAAATCATTGACGATGTATTGGACTTCACTGCTTCGGAAGAAGAGTTGGGCAAACCTGCCGGAAGTGACCTGTTACAAGGAAATATTACCCTGCCTGTACTCTATGCAATGGAAGATGAAGAGATAGCCTCAGAGCTGCACCTGCTATTCCAGGAAGATACGGAAAAACTGACCCCTGAAGACATCGCTCCTATCATAAGTAAGATTAAGGCAGGGGACGCCCTGGATCGTTCGCTGGAGCTCAGTGACCGTTATTTACAAAAAGCTTATCAAGCGCTTGATGTGCTGCCGGCAGGTCGAGCAAAACAAACATTACGCGGGATCGCAAAATATATTGGTAAAAGAAAGTCTTAACAGATTGCCACCATCGTTGGAATCTGTTAAAATTTTCTTCGGTGACGTTTTTAAGCGCTTACACAAATACATAATGATGAGGTGTTTAGGATGGAAAAAACTTTTTTAATGGTTAAACCTGATGGTGTGCAACGTAATTTAATAGGAGAAATTGTTTCCCGCTTCGAGAACAAAGGTTTCAAACTTGCTGGCGCAAAGTTGATGAACATTCCTTCCGAGCTTGCGGAAAAGCATTACGGGGAGCATAAGGAAAAGCCTTTCTTTGGGGAATTAGTTGGCTTCATTACTTCCGGTCCTGTATTTGCAATGGTATGGGAAGGGGAAAATGTAATCGCTGCAGCACGTCAAATGATGGGCAAAACAAATCCTCAAGATGCTATGCCTGGAACTATTCGCGGAGACTTTGGTGTCACTGTAGGGAAAAACGTCATTCATGGATCTGATTCACCGGAAAGTGCAGAACGTGAAATTTCCCTTTTCTTTGATGAAGAACAAGTGGTGACTTATGATAAAAATGATAATGACTGGGTTTACTAAACCAAACTAAAAACGTTCTTTTGGAAGAACGACCAGCTTGCAGAGAAATCGATTTCTCTGCAAGCTTTTTTTATTCGTACCGACGGAAAAAGGATTTTTAAATACTTGAGATTTTCCTCCTGAGCGCCTGGTATAAAACCCGCTTTATTATGTTTATAACAATACTTGTGCACTTTATCGCTTTTATGTTTTAACCTATTAAAAAATTTATTGCACACAAGTTTGCTAAGATATGATATAGTAGAACATAAAATTTATACTATGGAGGGACGTCCATGCGCTATTTGACTGCTGGAGAATCACACGGAAAACAACTAACTACCATTATTGAAGGAATACCATCCCATTTACCAATTTTAAATGACCAAATAAATGAATCCTTGTTGCGGCGCCAGGGAGGCTACGGTCGTGGACGTCGTATGCAAATAGAAAAAGATTTAGTAGAAATTACAGCGGGGGTACGCCATGGCTACACCTTGGGTTCTCCAATTTCACTCGTTATCAATAATGATGATTTCAAACATTGGAGAAACATCATGGGTGAAAATCCGATCCCTGATGATGAAGAAGTTCGCCGGACAATTTCACGCCCGCGCCCGGGGCATGCCGATCTTAACGGTGGCATGAAATACGGGCATAGAGATTTACGAAACGTTCTGGAGCGTTCTTCAGCCAGGGAAACAGCTGCCCGGGTGGCTGCAGGAGCTGTGGCTAAAGTTTTGCTAAGTGAACTGGGCATTAAGGTTGGAGCCTATGTCAGAGAAATCGCAGGGATAGTGAGCAGCTTTGATGAATCTATGACATTGGAAGAGCGTGTTGAAATCGCAGAAGCTTCACCTGTTAGAACACTGGATAAAAAAGCGGAAAAAGAGATGATGGATGCGATCGATCAGGCGAAGAAAGAAGGAGACTCGATTGGTGGAGTTGTAGAGGTATATGTGGAAGGTATGCCTCCGGGAGTCGGTTCCTATGTTCAATATGATCGCAAACTGGACAGCCGTATTGCTGGAAGTGTCGTAAGTATCAATGCCTTCAAAGGTGTAGAGTTCGGAATCGGTTTTGAAGCAGCCAGGAGAAATGGCAGTAAGGTCCATGATGAAATTGCATGGGAAGAATCACATGGTTATTACCGTAAGACAAACCGTCTAGGCGGTTTCGAAGGTGGAATGACAACCGGCATGCCACTGGTAATAAAGGGCGTGATGAAGCCAATTCCTACTCTATACAAACCTCTGCAAAGTGTCGATATCGACACGAAGGAGCCTTTTGCTGCCAGCATTGAAAGGTCTGATTCCTGTGCCGTACCAGCGGCGGGGGTTGTTATGGAACATGTGGTAGCCTTTGAATTGGCTCGCGCGATGATGGAACAGTTCCCAGGGGATTATTTTCCTAGAATGAAACAGGCGGTTGAAGCATACAGGGAAGAGGTCAGGAGTTTTTAACATGAAGGAGCTATCCATACACGCCAGTAACCATTCCTATAAGGTACAGATTGGTAAAGGGCTTCGCCATACAGTCGGCAGTATGATCGCAAAAGACTATTCCCACGTAATGATTATTACGGACAGTCAGGTGGCGCCACTTTACTTGGAAGATGTTAAACATTCTTTGACTGGAACGCCTATAGATACAGTTATTTTCCCTGCAGGTGAACAAGCCAAGTCAATGAGTCAATATGAAGAATTATTGACTGCATGTATAGAAAACAGTCTTGATCGAAAGTCATTGATCATTGCTCTCGGAGGAGGAGTTGTTGGCGACTTAGCTGGATTTGTTGCTGCTACTTATATGCGGGGCATTGACTATATTCAAATGCCCACCACAGTACTTGCCCATGACAGCAGTGTCGGCGGCAAGGTTGCCATCAATCATCCACTTGGAAAGAATTTGATTGGAAGTTTCCATAGTCCTGTTCAGGTTTTATATGATGTCGAGACATTGCAAACCTTACCTTATCATGAATTACGTTCAGGCTATGCAGAAATAATTAAACACGGATGTCTGGATGATCCGGATTTATTTCATGATGCAACTTCTAGATCATTAGCGGATGAGGCTATAACAGAGGTACTTGAAGACCACCTATTAAAAGGGATAGCGATCAAAGCTTCCGTTGTCGAACAAGATGAAAAAGAGACTGGAATCCGAAAATATCTGAACCTGGGTCATACACTCGGGCATGCAATAGAATCGGAAGCAGGCTATGGCCATGTCACGCATGGGGAAGCAGTAGCGATAGGTTTATTGTTTGCTATGTACGTCAGCAAAGAAAAGTTGGAGGCATCCATGCCTATTGCAAACTTATATGCATGGCTTGGGAAACAAGGGTATCCGTTAAATGTTTTAACACATTTAGATACCAGTTCTTTGGTAGACCGTATGAAAAAAGATAAAAAATCAACATCGGGTAAAGTGAATATGGTGTTATTAGAGGAACTGGGAAAGCCAGTCATGATGGAAGTAAAAGAAACAGAACTGACTGAATTATTAAATCGTTTTAAAGAAGAGGTGATGAGCTGTTGATCAGGGGGATCAGAGGAGCAACCACAGTACAGATTAATGATGGAGAAGAAATCGTTGAACGAGCATATGAAATGATGATGGATCTGATAGACAAAAATAAAGTGGAAGCTAAAAATGTCGTTTCTGTTTTATTTTCAGCGACAGCTGATTTGAACGCGGCATTTCCAGCTAAATCACTCCGGAAGATAGAGGGATGGACTTATGTACCTGTTATGTGTATGCAGGAAATAAAAGTCCCTGATGCACTTCCCAAATGTGTTCGAGTGATGGTCACGGCAGAAACCGAGGTGCATCAGGATCAGATTGAACATATCTACCATTATGATGCCCGTAAGTTACGACCTGATTTGCGAAAGCCGAAAGGAGAATTGTCATGAAAGCAAAAGAAATTTTAAAAACCATGAAGCCTTATAAACCGGGGAAACAAATTGAAGAAGTTAAAAAGGAATATGGTCTTAAGGAAATTGTCAAATTAGCATCGAATGAAAATCCCTTTGGCTTTTCTCCCCAGGTTAAAAAAGAGCTTCCTGATCTGATTGCCGGGTTAGAAAAATATCCCGACGGTTATGCCGCTGAATTGCGGAAAAAGCTAGGTGAGAAGTTGAGTGTAGATCCTGCTCAACTGATATTTGGAAACGGATCGGATGAAATTGTCCAAATCATTTGCAGAACTTATCTGGAGCAAGGGACTAATACAGTTATGGCCACCCCAACCTTCCCGCAATATAAGCATAACGCTTTAATTGAAGGTGCTGAAATACGGGAAGTACCAGTCGTAGATGGTTATCATGATTTAGATCGTATGATTAACGAAATCGATGAGCATACACGTGCGGTATGGCTGTGCACGCCGAACAATCCAACAGGTTCCCATATTTCACAACCGGATATGGAAAGCTTTTTAGGCCGGTGTCCTGACAATGTACTGGTGGTAGTGGATGAAGCCTATTACGAATACATGGACGCTTCTGACTATTACGATGCCATCTCCGGTGTAGCAAATCACCCTAATATGATTGTATTACGTACTTTTTCAAAAGCATACGGATTGGCAGGGTTAAGGATCGGGTATGGTGTAGCTCAAACAGAGGTCATTCAGCAGCTGGATCCAGCTCGCGAACCTTTCAATACTTCCACAATCGCACAAGCTGCTGCCATGATAGCCTTGGATGATCAAAAATTCTTAAACGAATCGGTTGCACGTAATAAGACCAATAGAGAAGTGATGATGAAGTTTTGTGATGAGCATGAACTAGGGTATTTTGATTCCCAGGCCAATTTCCTTTTGATCAATCTGCCTGTAAGTGGGGATGTCATATTTGAGCATTTATTAAGTAAAGGGTTTATTGTCCGTTCCGGTGAAGCACTTGGCATACCTAATAGCATCCGTCTGACTATTGGCAGCAAGGAAATCATGGAACAGATCCAGGATGAAATCAGTCACTACCTTTCTTCTAAGAAGACAGGTGCGCAAAAGTGAAAGAAACGGTAATGATCGCGGGACTTGGGTTAATTGGCGGATCACTTGCCATGAGTATCCGGTCCCGCGGCCATTTTCATGTGCTTGGCATGGATGCTCAAGATGAAACGTGCCGATTAGCCCTCGAAAAAGGTGCCGTTGATGAAATATGCGATGATTTCATCTCAGGCGTTCAAAAGGCGGATATACTAATTATTGCTACCCCAATTCCAATGACACTAGGATATATGGCTCAATTAAACGAAGTACATCTGGAAAAGAAATTATTGGTGACCGATGTTTCGTCGGTAAAAGGAAAAGTGATGAATCAGGCTGAAAAAATAACAAATCCTGCTGTGACATTTATCGGTGGACATCCGATGGCGGGGTCACATAAGCAAGGGATACAGGCAGCCAAAGGGCACCTGTTTGAAAATGCTATCTATGTACTTACCCCCGCTTCAACTGCAGATGAACAAGATGTCGCCAGGATCAAAGAAGTGTTGTCGCCGGCTAAAGCAAGATTCTTAGTTTTCACAACGGAAGAACATGACGAGATGACGGCGGTCATTTCACACTTTCCTCATTTGATCGCTTCTTCTCTTGTCCATCAGGCACGTAATTGGCAAAAGACTCACCCTTTTTTAGAAGATTTGGCAGCAGGCGGGTTTCGCGATATTACAAGAATCGCCTCCAGCAATCCAGTTTTGTGGAGAGATATTTTCCTGCAGAACAAAACGGTCTTGATTTCCATGCTTGATGACTGGCTCACAGAAATGGAGCAAGTGAGAACTCTATTAGCAAACAGTGATGGTGCAGCCACAGAAAATTATCTCCTGGAAGCTAAACATTATCGTGATGGTTTGCCTGCAAGGAGAAAGGGAGCGATTCCATCCTTTTATGATATCTATGTTGATATCCATGACCAGCCAGGGGCGCTGCTTCATGTAATTGAACACTTGGCAGATAAGGATATTTCCATTAAAAATATAGAAATTTTAGAAGTCAGAGAAGGGATAACGGGTGTGCTTCGAATTAGTTTTCAAAGCAGTAAAGAACAGAAAGAAAGCAGAAGGATACTTGAATCCCATAATTACGAGGTTACTATAGAGCAGTAGGAGGGCAAGCCATGAGTAAAATCACATTAAAACCAATTGAACATGCTATTGACGGTAAACTATCAGTGCCCGGTGATAAATCCATTTCCCACCGTGCTGTGATATTTTCTTCATTGGCAGAAGGGACCTCCCACATTTCGAATTTTTTATCAGGTGAGGACTGTATGCGAACTATTCAGGTCTTTAGAGACTTGGGAGTGGATATTGAACAATCCGGGTCAAACCTGACAATCAGGAGTAATGGACTGGAATCGTTGAAAGAAGCGGAACGACCAGTATACTTTGGAAACTCCGGTACTACTGCAAGGTTAGTTACAGGTTTGCTGTCGGGCCTTCCTTTATTCACTACCTGTTATGGGGACCCTTCCTTATCGAAAAGGCCAATGGATCGAGTGGTAGGTCCATTGAAGAAAATGGGCGCTAACATAGAGGGAAGAAGTAATGGTCGATTACTGCCTCTAGCGATTAAAGGTAATAACTTGCAAGGCATTACATATGAAATGCCGGTAAAAAGTGCCCAGGTTAAATCTGCTTTACTGTTAGCTGGAATGGTTGCTGCAGGAGAGACAACCATTATAGAACAAGTAAGAACGAGGGACCATACAGAGCAAATGCTCCCACAATTTGGTGGGGAAATTTCCATCCAGGACAAAGAAATCACCATTCGGGGCAGTCAGCAATTACAACCTGCGGACTTGGCTGTTCCCGGGGATATTTCCTCTGCAGCTTTTTTCCTGGTGGCAGCAGCGATCATACCAGGAAGTTCTATTCTAGTAGAAGATGTAGGAATCAATCCTACAAGAACTGGATTAATAAAAGCCCTGGAGATGATGGGAGCAGATATTACTGTAAAAGAAACACGTAAAATAGGAGGAGAAGCGGTCGGTAATGTGGAAATAAAATACCAGGAGCTGACAGGAGCAGTGATTGAAGGGGAGATGATTCCTTCTTTGATAGACGAACTTCCAATCCTGGCGCTGGCAGCAACTCAGGCAAGTGGGGTTACAAAAATTAAAGATGCTGGTGAACTGCGTGTGAAAGAAACCGATAGAATTGCGGCAGTAGCACAGGTACTGAGCAGTTTTGGTGCAGAGGTGACAGAAGAAGAGGATGGTTTAACTATTTACGGAAAAGCTTCTTTAAAAGCGGCTGAGGTTGATTCCTATATGGACCATCGTATCGGTATGATGATTGCAGTAGCGTCACTGATAGCGGAAGGAGAAACTGTGTTGTCAAATGGCCAATGCATCGACATTTCTTACCCTGGATTTTTTAAAGATTTAGATTCTTTGAAAAAATAGCGAAGCTAATCATACAATAGCTCAAGCTCTCATACCTTATAGAAAGCCTGTCGGAGGTGGACAAGTATGGGAGCTTACTATTTTTATCAGCGGACCTGGCATAAAGAACAATGGGTTAATAAAGAAGTGCTTGTTGAGGATGATTGCTTCGTAAGGAAGTTCCTTTCTTCTTCCCATCCGATTGAGTTAAATGTGGATGCCTACCACGTTACACCAGGATATGTCATGGTCGATCACTCTGCACCATTATATTCATCTGTTGACAAGAAGAAGCTCAGTTTGGACTATCTTATCCGTGGATGTACCTTATTACTTGTGCAGCTGCCAATCACGACTACTCATCTATTCAAACAAAAATATCATTCGTATCGCCAGATGCTTGCAGGATTACCTATGGATTATATGATATCCCCTGTCGTTGCCCCTAGACTACTGACTCCAGCTATGGTTCGATTCTTCGGTATGCAAAAAGCGCCCTTTATCTTAGTTGAGTTACACACAGAAAAAGACATGAAAAATGTCGCTTGGGAATGGTTGGCACAAGCGCAGAGTTATACAAGAATCCCCATTGCTCCTTTAATAAAGGTGAAGGGGGAAGATTCACAAAAATTATATGATGCATGGAAAAAAACAGTTGAACATTGTGATATGATTACGTTGAAAGATCCTATAACAGAACACCCCTTGACAAGCAATAACCTTAGAAGGACAGGAATATATCCATATAAGGGGGATTTAATGCCAGGCGGACAGGCTGATTACAATTTGCATTTACATGACGGATGCACTGTAATTGATGATCCGGCTGAAATCAGGTACCATGGGTCTGTTCCTGACGTGACCATTATGAATGGAGAAGTAGTTCAAGCGAATCAGGAGATTATAAATGATAAGATGATTGGAAAACACAAGAAGGTTTCGATACCGATGCATTTTGCATAGATGAGAAAGGATGTCCATATGGAGGAAATACAACAAGCCGTCCGGCTTATGGAAGCGAACCGGACAGATGAAGCATTAAAGACATTACAATCCTATTTGCCAGAAGCAGATGAAGAAGAACGTTTTACAATCGCAGAGTTGTATATCCAATGGGGGATGTTAGAAGAAGCGAAAATGATTCTTAAAGAGTTGAGTCAGCGGTACCCCAAAGAAAATGAACTGAAGATTATGTTGTCAGAAATTCATATCGACCTAGAAGAAGATGAAGAAGCGATAGAACTTTTGAATCAGTTTGGCCCGGAAGATGAAGATTATTTGCCGTCTTTGATGCAGCTTGCCGATCTGTATCAATCACAAGGGCTTTTTGAAGTAGCGGAACAAAAACTGCTTGCTGCCAAGGAGGCGGCACCTAATGAAGCTGTCATTGATTTCGCATTAGGAGAACTCTCCTTTTCTAATGGGGAATACAATAAGAGCATACCGTTTTATGAAAATGCACGCAGCCGTGAGCCGGTCATTGGAGACATTGAGGTGGCGGCAAGACTTGCCGAGGCTTATGCAGCAACAGGTGACTTTGAACAATCCCTGGCCCACTTCCAAAAAGTAGAAGAAGAAAATGCCGATGTTAAATTCCGTTATGGCTTTGTAGCATTCCAGGCCAATCGTACAGATATTGCCATCAAGGTGTGGGAAGATCTTGTAGAAAGAGACCCTTATTACCAATCCGTATACCCTTTACTGGCGCAGGCGTACGAGAGTGAGGGTATGATTGAAGAAGCTTATCAAATGGCACAAAGCGGCCTTGCGAAAGACGAATTCAATAAAGAGCTCTATCATCTGGCAGGTACGCTTGCCCACCGACAAGGTAAGAAGGAAGAAGCCTATCAATCCATGAAAGAAGCAGTAAGCTTAGATCCGGGATATAAAGAAGCCATTCTGTTTTTAATAGAAAATTATAAAACTGATGAAGACTACGAAGCGGTCATTGATTTATTGGAGCATCTGCTTGACCTTGGTGAAGCTGACCCGAACTACCACTGGGAGCTGGCAAAAGCTTATGAAACAGAAGAACAATATTCCGAGGCTATAAATCATTATGAAGTTGCATATAATTCCTTTAAAGAAGATAGTGTCTTTTTGAAAGAATATGGCTATTTCTTAGTCGAAGAAGGGAGGATGGGAGAAGCCGTCCGTATTTTCCGAGAGTATATGAAAATTGAACCTACTGACAGTGACATAGAGGATTTCGTTCATCGTTTGGAGAATCGTGAAGAGGATATCACGTAATACGATGTGGGAGGGGTGTAAATGGAAACACCTATATCCGTTCAAGATAAAAAAGATTTTGTCCGGTGGTTTTTGAATCATTATCAATTGAAGAAAAGAGAAAGCGTATGGATCTTGAACTACTTGATCAATCATGAAGCGATTCTGCAGCATGCACACTTTGTCGACGAAGTCGAGTTCTGTCCGAGAGGCATTCTTATTAGTGCCCAGGGAGTAAAAGCACCACCGTTCCGATTTTATAAAGATAAAGTCATGACGACCGATGCCGAAAAGTCTTTCCATGATATCCGCTTGAACCAGGAGGAACCACTCTATATTCAATTAAATTTCGATCAAGCGAACCAGTCTGCACGATACGCAGCGGTATTAGAAGAAAATCCATACGTACCACTCAATCATTATTTGACTGCAAAGGATAAGAAACTGGCAGGCAGGCTGTTGGACATCAGCCTTTTGGAGCACCAAAAGCAGCAGCTGGAACGTGAAATAGATGAAGCTCTTGATAATGGGGATAGAGCTGCATTCAATAACGTATCGGCCCTTTTGAAAAAGGTAAAGCAAGAATTAGCTGAAATTTCAGAGCAATAAAAAACTGGATCTTTTCCGATTCAGTTTTTTATTTTTGCAGATTTTTAGTAAAATATAGGGAGATTGGAAAGGATAGTGATGACTGATGAAATGGAACCAGCATGATATTTCGCAATATGTAGAGGCGAAAGAGTACATCGACACCCTGATTGTACCCTTAATTCCATTTGGGGCTAAAAAAGACGAGCAAATGAAAACACAGGCTTTTCAAAAGGAACTATTGACTATGTTCGTCAACGAGATTGAAAAAGAATATAAAGGCAGGATTGTATTGCTACCTGAGTATTATTACCTATCTGGTAAAGTTAATGAGGAGACAGCTAGGCTTAACCATTGGGTTGAGGAATTTACAGAACTTCCATTCGAGCATGTATTTCTTTTTACATTTGATGTCAATTGGCGTAAGGCGAGCAAGGATGTTGATGGTGAGGTCATCTGGCTGCCTGGGTTACAATCTGGTAACCTGCAAAGCTCAGAAGCACAGTCTTTCATTAAAGAGCAAGTAAGTCAAATTGCCGAAATGATAAGATCTTATTGGTGATGACAAATTTTCTCGTTTCACCGATAATTTATTGACCGGCACATAAGTTTGCGCTATCATGGTAATGTCCTAGTAAACTGTGTGTAAAATATCCATGAATAATGGATTACAGCATAGAGGGGGGAAAAATATGAGCGATAAAAAACAAGTATCCAGACGTCAGTTCCTGAACTACACATTAACTGGTGTAGGCGGTTTCATGGCGGCAGGAATGCTTGCTCCAATGGTTCGTTTTGCTATTGATCCAGTATTGAAGCCGTCAGCTGCAGGTGAATTTGCTGCTGTTGTGGAGGAGAGCGAAATAACCAATGAACCACAGCGATTCAACTGGAAAGTCGACCAGAAAGATGGCTGGTATGAATCAGAGGTTGAAAAAAATGCCTGGGTATACAAAGATGAGAACGGCGAAATCGTAGCCCTTTCTCCCATTTGTACGCACTTGGGCTGCACCGTGGACTGGAACTCTCAAGAGCAGTTTCCAGATGAATTCTATTGTCCATGCCATGGCGGCCGTTACACCAAAGATGGGGTAAACGTACCGAATACTCCACCAACTGCTCCGTTACCTGTATACGAGCATAAAGTGGAAGAAGGTATGCTTTACCTTGGACAAGCCATATCAAGAGGGAGTGGGATTTAATCATGTTGCAGAAGATTTATGACTGGGTCGACGAGCGGATGGACATCACCCCATTGTGGCGTGATATTGCCGACCATGAAGTTCCTGAACATGTCAATCCTGCCCATCATTTTTCAGCATTTGTATATTGCTTTGGCGGTTTGACATTTTTTGTGACAGTCATCCAGGTTTTATCCGGAATGTTTTTGACGATGTACTATGTCCCAGACATTGAGAATGCATGGGAGTCTGTTTATTACTTGCAAAAGGAAGTCGCACATGGACAAATCGTCCGTGGGATGCACCACTGGGGTGCGAGTTTGGTTATCGTAATGTTGTTCCTACATACTTTACGGGTGTTTTTCCAGGGTGCCTATAAGAAGCCTCGTGAATTGAACTGGATTGTCGGAGTGTTGTTATTCTTCGTAATGCTTGGTCTTGGTTTCACAGGTTACCTGCTACCGTGGGACAACAAAGCTTATTTTGCGACTCAGGTTGGTTTGGAAATCGCTGCGGCAACACCTTTCATCGGTGAAGATTTGCGTACATTACTTGCGGGTGATCCAAGTATTGTAGGGGCCCAGACGTTGACACGGTTCTTCGCTATTCACGTGTTCTTCCTGCCTGCAGCACTATTTGGTTTAATGGCAGCGCACTTCATTATGATACGTAAACAAGGTATTTCTGGACCACTATAAGATGTCAGTTTTTGTGAAAAGGAGGGAACGCAGTGCATAGGGGTAAAGGCATGAAGTTCGTCGGAGACTCACGTATTCCGGCAGAACGTAAACCGAACATACCAAAAGATTATTCAGAATATCCGGGTCGTACGGAAGCTTTCTGGCCCAATTTCTTATTAAAAGAGTGGCTGGTAGGTGCGGTGTTTTTAATCGGGTTTCTTATTGTTACGGCAGCACATCCATCACCTTTGGAACAGCAGGCTGATCCGACTAATGCGTCGTATATTCCGTTACCAGACTGGTATTTCTTATTCTTATATCAATTCCTGAAATATGAATTTGCTGGCGGTAACTATATTGTACTTGGTGCGATTGTTATGCCAGGACTGGCATTTGGTGCATTGTTGCTGGCTCCGTTCCTGGATAACGGACCGGAACGTAAACCGACAAAGCGACCGATTGCTACTGGTTTGATGTTGCTGGGTTTCATCGCAACATTCTGGCTTACTTATGAATCAGTGTCTGAAGTTGATTATGAACAACGCTCTGAACAGTACGGTGTTCAAGAAGAGGGAGAAGGTCCTGAGATTGATACCGAAGACCCTGGTTACGCTCTTTACGAGCAAAATTGCTTGAGCTGTCACGGTGAACAGCTGCAAGGACAAGGCAGTAACCCATCTTTAATTGAAACTGAGAAATCAGTAGATGAAATCAAAGATATCGCTGTCAATGGTATCGGCGGTATGCCTGCTGATATGTTCAATGGTTCTGATGAGGAATTACAGCAGCTTGCTGAATTCATTGCTAACGCTGGTGAAGGCGAAGGTGGAGAAGACAGCGGGGGAGAAGGTCATTAATTAAAACAAAGATGAAAGCCGCGCTATTCATTAGCGCGGCTTCTCTTATATTTGTTATTTTCGATTACATAAGGCGGAGGTGGCTTTCTTGTTTTATAACATATTAGCCAATCGGACATTTATATTTCTCCTATTTTTAATTAATTTAGCTGGCTCCGTATACGGCTACATATGGTATGGCTATCAACTGGAGCAGACGGAACCGATATTTCTATTATTTGTTCCTGACAGCCCAACAGCCAGTCTGTTCTTCACGATTTTCTTGCTGGTGATGTATTTTGGAAAACAAGCACCTTATATCGGTGCGGTTGCTATGGTTACCCTGTTTAAATATGGAATTTGGGCAGTGGTCATGAACATTTTAACTTTATTGGTGGAGGGATCACTGCACTGGACTGGGTATATGTTGATTATTTCGCATGGTGCCATGGCTATCCAGGGTTTGTTATATGCTCCGTATTACCAAATGAAAATCAGACATTTAGCTGTCGCTGCTGTGTGGACCGTTCATAATGACATTATTGATTATGTCTTTGAACAAATGCCAATCTATGGCCCATTGATGGAATTTATCAATCCTATTGGTTATTTTACATTTTGGCTAAGTATGGCGAGTATTGGTATAGCCTATGTATTAGCTGTGCGGCCAAGGCTGAAGAAAACCTATTTGTAAAGCTGGTCTAATCTTGTCCCTCTTCTCATAAACTGGTTAGAGAACCCTAGAAGAAGAGGTGGGCACAATGCTGCGTATATCATCGACTGTTGGGCTGTTACTACTATTTATAGGGATTTTGTCTATACACGTTCAAGCTGCCGCGCCTAATACAATTCCGCATTTTTTGGACGAGTATTATGAAGCTGTCAAAGAAGGCGATTTATCGCTTTCCCATAATTTACTGCGCTACAATGAAGAAAGATTGGAAAACTATATGCGAGAAAATCATCCAAGTCATTATAGTGAGTATAACGAGATAAAGAAAAAAGCCATGGGAGCACAAAGGGATATCGACTCCCTGCTTTATGAGCACTTGGGATTGGTGTTATGGCTGGATGCAATAGTAAATAAGGAACCGCGTTTAATTGTGAAAGAAAAAGGAAAGCTGCTGGAAAACATCGAACAATATCATAATCAAATTGGAATAGATAATACCACCTCATTAGAAGATATCAAATCGTATTGGAGTAGTGTTCTCCCTGCAGCTGCTCTAACGTTTGATGAAGCTTTCTTTCAACAATTCCATCATCACTACAACCTATTAACCGAGGCTGATGAAGCTGAAGAAATTGACCGCATACTCAGCTTATCTATAGAAATGATGCAGGAAAAACCAGGGGACGGAATGAGTCTTGATGCTCTGGTATGGACAATCATTATTGTGGGAGGATGCATCATCCTGACGCTGTTGTACGTGGGTTACCGTAAGTATCAGGCCGAGAAAAAAACGGTGAAAGAAAGGCTGTATAAACGCAATTCAAATAGTTGACCTTTTTCTGTCAATTGACTAATATTAACCTATAGAGATATACAACTTTGATGGAGGAATGAACATGGGCTTAGGATCATATTTGATTTATGTGGCCATTTTGATGATTATACCGTTGTGGGCACAGTCGAGAGTGAAGAGTACGTATAAGAAATATTCAAAGGTTGCAACTTCCTCTTCCATGACAGGAGCGCAAGTCGCAAGGAAAATTTTAGATGATAATGGGTTGAATAATGTGGCAATAGAGGAAACAAGAGGAATGCTCTCTGACCATTATGACCCCAGGAAAAAAATAGTCCGTTTGTCTACTGACAATTTTCACGGTCATTCGATGGCTGCTTCTGCTGTAGCAGCACACGAAGTTGGTCATGCTATCCAGGATGCACAGGATTATGCTTTTCTTCGTTTAAGATCTGCTTTAGTACCTGTTGCAAGTTTTGGTTCAAATATTTCTATTTTCCTCATTATTGGGGGAGCATTATTGGGGATGAGCGGTCTGTTGCTATTGGGTATCATTTTCTTCGCTGCAGCTGTTTTGTTCCAGCTGATTACGTTGCCAGTCGAATTTGATGCTTCCAACAGAGCAATGGAGCAAATGGTTTCAACTGGAGTCATCACTAACAACGAAGAGCGTCCAACGAAGAAGGTTTTGAATGCTGCTGCGTTGACATATGTCGCGGCCGCACTGGTAGCTCTAGCAGAATTGATTCGTTTCCTCCTAATGTTTTTCGCGATGAACGAAGATTAAATAAAAATCAGGATGTCCACAAATCTGGGCATCCTGATTTTTTTATTCACACAGTAAAGCTCCCTTTTCTTGAAGACTCAGTTTCGAGAGAAACTGTTTCCGTTATAGTGTTGGGAATTGGGAGGTCCGGGAAATCACTCGCTTTCCATGGGCAGGTGGTGAGCTTCCTCAGGCTTCGCCTTGCGGGATCTCACCGAGCATGTTCATCCCATAGGAGTCTCGCAATTTCCCGGACTCCTTGCGTTTATAAGAGAAACGGAAACATTGGTATATCGTTCTGCAAACAAAGAGTGAGCTACGCATGAAATGTGAGCTTAAAAGTCGCGTCTTTGTTCAATTATCCATTTAAAGAAGACATCTACAATATGTCAGGGGGTTCTTTTCTCCCATCCTTCGGATGGGTTGGTTGGGAAACTGCGAGACTCCCGCGGGAGAAGGAGCCAGGCGAGACCCCACAGGGAGTGAAAACGACTGAGGAGGCTTGCCGGTTCCCCCGCAGGAAAGCGAGTAGTTTCCCCAGCTACCCCTGACGCTATTCTTGTAAAGAACCCTCACTATCTTGAAACTGAGTCTTCGACTTTTCGGCCATTTAATTAAACAAGCTTTAAAATTGCGTTTAATATTCAATCGGCTTCTTATTTTCATCCAATGTAAACCCCTCACCTAACACATCATGTACGGATGTAACTGCCACAAAAGCATGAGGATCAATCGAATCAATGACATTCTTCAGGCGAACAATTTCATTCTTTCCGACAACACAATATAACACGTCTCGACGTTCTCCGGTAAAAGACCCACGTCCTTCCAGTACAGTGACTCCCCGGTCCATTTCTTTCAATATCTTTGCAGCTATCGCTTCACTTTTCGAGGAAATGATGGTGGCGCCTCTTGCTGCATAGGCTCCTTCCTGAATCAAATCAATGACCCGGGCTGCTATATAGACAGCCACTAACGTATACATCCCCTGGATCATATTCAAATAGGTGATAATAGATGTGAAAATAACGGCAGTATCAAAAACAAACATCGCACGTCCCATCGACCAGCCCCAATATTTATGTATCAGCCTGGCGATGATATCGACTCCTCCGGTTGTGCCACCGAATTTGAAGATGATTCCCAGACCGACCCCGACGAATACACCTGCAAAAAGTGCGGCCAGTGTCATATCTGATTGAAGATTAATATGAATGGTATATATTTGAAAAAGCCAGATAAAGACGGAAACAGCAATGATACCAATCAAGGAATAAAAGAATGTATTCCTACCAAGTATTCTCCACCCAATAATTAATACAGGGACATTCAGTACGATATTCATTACCCCGGGGTCCCAATTAAATAAGAATAGCAAGAGGAGTGTGATACCTGTAAAACCACCTTCACCTAAGTTGTTCTGAATATTGAAGTGTACTAGTCCGAATGAAAAGATAGCAGATCCAAGTAAAATGAAGAAAATATTTTTATATTTTAATCCTAAAATCAATTTTGCAGCCCCCTTTCAGCAGTCGTTTGCACGTCTACCATTATAATCAAATATCCTGATAGCGACAATAAAGGTGGTAATTCGATTAAATAATTTGTCAAAGCCTTCTGTTTTGGCTAACATTTAGAGATAGACACTAATGTGGGGAGGTATCACCATGAGTAATTCGTTTACAACCGTGCAAATGCAGGAAAGGGTAGATCGTTACATATCCCAATTTAAAGAAGGTTATTTTTCGCCATTAAGTATGATGGCTAGAATGTCAGAAGAGGTGGGAGAACTGGCTAGGGAGGTCAACCACCATTATGGGGAAAAGCCTAAAAAGGGTTCCGAAGACGACAAGTCCTTAGAAGAGGAATTAGGAGATGTCCTTTTTGTATTAAGCAGCTTTGCTAATTCGTTAGATATTGACCTTTCCGAAGCGTTTGACCGTTCAATGACGAAAATAGAAACACGTGATAAAAATAGATGGACAAGGAAATCTGAAAGGGGTAAGGAAAATGAATAATATTAAAGTGATTGTAGCCGGACCAAGAGGAAAAATGGGCTCTGCAGCTTTAAGAATGATAGAACGCTCGGATAATCTTCAACTCGCTGCCTGTGTGGATCGTAAGTATGGTGGCTCACAGATCAAAGATATTGAAGGGCTCCCTGCCTTTGAAGCTAAAATTTATGAGGATCCGGAAGTATGCTTGAATGAAGTGGAAGCGGATGTCTTTATAGATTTGACCACACCTGAGTACGGTTATAAGCATACAAAGTTATCTTTAGATCACGGGGTGCGTCCAGTAGTAGGTACTACAGGTTTTACAAAAGATCAGCTGGAAGAACTTACAGAAATGGCGGAGCGCAAACAGCTTGGTGCTGTTATTGCACCTAATTTTGCGATTGGTGCTGTATTAATGATGCAATTTTCCAAATGGGCGGCCAAACATTTCCCTGATGTCGAGATCATAGAACGCCATCATGATCAGAAACTTGATGCTCCTTCAGGGACAGCAGTCAAAACGGCAGAATTGATCCAGGAAGAGCGAGAGGCAAAACAGCAGGGACACCCGAATGAGAAAGAAACAATGGAAGGTGCACGTGGAGCAGATAGTGAGGGGCTGAAAATCCATAGTGTGCGACTCCCAGGCCTTGTAGCTCATCAGGAAGTTATGTTTGGCGGTTTGGGTGAAACCTTGACTATCAAGCATGACTCTATCAATCGTGATTCATTCATGACAGGTGTGAAGCTTTCCGTTGAACGTGTCATGGAGATGGATGTGTTAGCTTACGGTCTGGAAAATTTATTAGATTAGGGGAGAGACTAATGAATATAGCCTTAATAGCACACGATGAGAAAAAACCAGAAATCCTTCAGTTTGTATTCGCTTATAAACATATTTTAAAGAATCATAAACTATTTGCTACAGGAACTACAGGAAAACGGATAGCTGAAGCTACTCCCCTCGATGTTTTTCGTTTTCAGTCAGGACCACTGGGAGGCGATCAGCAAATAGGTGCTAAAATTGCAGAAAATGACATGGATATGGTTATTTTCTTTCGGGATCCATTAACCGCCCAGCCTCATGAACCCGATGTCAGTGCGCTGTTGCGTTTATGTGATGTACACAGAATTCCCTTGGCGACAAATTTGGCCGGAGCCGAAATTTTAATTAGAGCGCTGGAACGGGGAGATTTGAATTGGCGGGAAATCATTAAAGACAGAGATAAGCAAGGGTGATAGTGTGAAAAAGATAGGGATTACCTGTTACCCTACGGTGGGGGGCTCTGGGGTAATAGCGACAGAATTAGGAAAATTACTAGCAGAGGAAGGACACGAGATACATTTCATCACCTCTCAAGTCCCGTTTCGGTTGAACCGGATTTACTCCAATATTTTTTACCATGAAGTAGAAGTGACCAATTATCCGGTCTTCAGCCATCCTCCATATGACCTGGCACTTGCCAACAAAATGGCTGAAGTCATCAATCGTGAAAAGCTCGATATCCTTCATGTTCATTATGCGATGCCTCATGCTATTTGTGCGATTCTTGCTAAACAGATGGCAAATCATGATGTAAAAATAATTACAACCTTGCATGGAACGGATATTACCGTTCTGGGAATAGATTCAAGTATGAAAAATATTATTAAATTTGGGATTGAGCAGTCAGACCGGGTGACTACTGTTTCAAAAAGTCTGGCAGAACAAACCAAAGAGATGTTGTCGATAACGAGGGGAATGGACGTACTATATAACTTCGTGGATGAAAGGGAATATTTTCGCCATTCTGATCAAGACCTCAAAAAACAGTACCATATTGGCCAAGAAGAAAAGGTTATTATCCATATTTCAAATTTCAGGAGAGTAAAAAGGGTCGCAGATGTCGTTCATGCCTTTCATCGAATAGCAGCGGAAATACCTTCAAAACTGTTGCTTGTCGGAGATGGTCCCGAATTTTCTAATACGTATCAATTAGTCCAGGATCTTGGCCTGCAGGACCATGTCCTATTTTTAGGAAAGCAAGAGAACGTCTCGGAGCTACTTTCAATTTCCGACCTTAAACTGCTGCTTTCAGAAAAAGAAAGCTTTGGCCTTGTCCTGCTGGAAGCAATGGCTTGTGGAGTTCCTTGTATCGGAACGAATGCGGGTGGAATACCAGAAGTTATTTTACATGGAGAAACTGGTTATATTACTGATATCGGAGACATCGAAGATATCAGTAAAAAAAGTATAGAAATCCTCTCAAATAAAGATATATGGGAGAAATTCTCTAAACAAAGCGAAAAACGCGTGAAAGTAGAGTTCCATTCGCAAGAGATATTGAAACAATACGAGGCTCTTTATGATAAGGTGTTGAATAATGAACGTTAATATCACTCAGATTCCAGCATTCCAACAAGCACTCCCAGTTCTGGAGCGTATCGAGAAACATGGCTTTCAAGCTTTTTTTGTTGGCGGTTCTGTACGTGACGCCTTGATCGGCAAGGATATTGTGGATGTTGACATAGCAAGTTCTGCTACTCCCCAGGATATTAAGACACTATTTAAAAAAGTAATCCCTGTGGGCATTGAGCATGGAACTGTAATTATCAGATACGAAGGACAATCCTATGAAGTAACTACTTTTCGTTCTGAATCTGGTTATGAAGACCACCGCCATCCAGATAAGGTGGAGTTCGTGACCGATATCGAACTGGACCTGGCCCGTAGAGACTTTACTATCAATGCCATGGCATTGAACAGAGACGGAAGAGTCATGGACCCGTTTGAGGGGTTGCAAGCAATCAAGGACAAAAAGATACAGGCGGTTGGCGACCCTTTGGAACGATTCGAAGAGGATCCACTTCGTATCATGCGTGCTATCCGGTTTAGCAGCCAATTAGGCTTTCATATTGAAAAAAACACTTCTGCAGCTATTCTTAAACAGGGAGAATGGTTAAAGGAGATAGCTGTTGAGCGAATTGCTGTGGAATTTGAAAAGTTATTTCGAGGCGAATATCTGATTCAGGCTGTAGAAGCATGTAAACAATCAGGCATCCACCGATTTTTCCCTGTGTTCAAGCAGTACCCGTTTCTATTTGATTACGCAAAAGGAATCACTTATCCTCTCGATGATTTTGCGGAACTTATCAGCTTCTTTGTTTTCTATCACCCGGAAGTCACCGTGGATGACTGGGTGAAACAATGGAAGCTTTCCAGGCGGCTTAAGTATAATGCAAAAGCTTATGTTGAGGCTCTGGAACAATACAAACTTCGTGGTCTGGATGAATGGCTGGTTTATAACATGCCTCCTCATTTGGATAAGGGCTTTATCCGGCTTGTCGGTCTGCTTTTCCCAGATATGTCCAGCGGATATGCCAATAAGTTAACATCCATCAGAAAGAATTTAGTGATTACGGATCGTAGTGAAATTGAGTTATCGGCCGCTCACTTAATGGAAATGTTTCCGGACGTTCCAAAGGGGCCTTGGATAGGTGAACTGCTTGTTTCCCTGGAGAAGAAGGTAGTTTCCATGGAACTGGCGAACGATTATAATGAAATAAAGGAGTGGGTACAGGCATGGAATCCACCCGGCAAAGATTGATTAAAATCCTGGAAAGCAATAAAAATGCTTACCTTTCAGGGCAGGAACTTTCCAGGCGTTTGGATGTATCCAGAACTGCCGTATGGAAACATATGAAAGAACTGGAGAAGGATGGTTACAAGATTGAAGCTGCCCCGCGTAAAGGGTATCGAATTGTCGCTTTTCCTGATAAAGTGACCAAGAATACCTTAAGATGGGGATTAAATACAATACGCATAGGCAAGGAAATCTTTCATTATGAGCAAGTAGGTTCAACACAGGAAATCATTCACCAGTTAGTCCAGGAAGGATACGGGCATGGCACAGTAGTGGTCGCGGATGAACAAGTAAAAGGGAAAGGGCGTATGTCAAGACCATGGCATTCCGGCAAAAACCAGGGAATCTGGATGAGTTTATTATTGAAACCGGAATTGCCGCCAGTTCAGGCTCCCCAAATAACCTTGCTCACAGCCGTGGTACTGGCAGAGGTGTTCGCTTCTGCAACAGAGCTAACACCCCAAATTAAATGGCCGAATGATATATTGATTAATCATAAAAAAATAGCCGGAATATTGACAGAAATGCAAGCGGAACAAGATCAGATTCAATATATTGTGCTCGGAATCGGGATTAATGTTAATCATGATCAGCAGAGTATACCGGAAGATATCAGACACAAAGCCACCTCATTGAAGATAGAGTCCCAAAAATCGTGGGAAATCAATTGGCTGATCCAGCTCATTCTCGAGACCTTTGAAAATACATACGAGCAGTTTCTCGATAAAGGTTTCCAATCTGTTAAGGAAAAATGGGAAAAGTATGGATATAAAATCGGGGAGGAAGTCACGATATCCACGATGCGAAAAACATGGCCGGCTACATTGGTCGGCATTGAAAGTGATGGTGCATTATTGACTCGGACAAACGATGGCAAGCAGAAGAAACTTTATTCTGCCGAAATACATTGGGGAGATGATGGCTACAATGCTAACCCGTAAACAAATGCTTGATATGAAAAATAGCAAGGAAAAAATTGCGATGGTAACTGCTTATGATTATCCTTCTGCCAAATTTGCAGAAAATGCAGGCGTGGATATGATTTTAGTAGGGGATTCTTTAGGGATGGTTGTGCTCGGTTATGATTCAACCATTCCTGTGACGGTGGATGATATGATTCATCACGGCAAAGCCGTAGTGCGTGGGGCTGGCAAAACTTATGTCGTAGTTGATATGCCGTTCATGTCTTATCATATTTCCTTAGAAGAATCGTTGAAGAATGCTATGAAGATCTACCAGGAAACGCAGGCCCAGGCATTAAAGGTGGAAGGTGCCGGAAATGTGTTACCTACAATCGAACGGCTTACAGAAGGCGGGATACCTGTAGTTGGTCACCTGGGTTTGACCCCTCAATCCGTCAATGTGCTAGGTGGTTATAAAGTGCAAGGAAAACAAAAAGAAGCAGCAGCACAGTTGCTGGAGGATTCCCTCGCTGTAGAAAGAAGCGGTGCCATTGCACTTGTACTGGAATGTGTACCAAAGGAACTGGCAGCATTGATCAGTGAACAGCTCTCCATTCCTACCATCGGTATAGGAGCTGGCGCCGGGTGTGACGGTCAAGTGCTGGTTTATCATGACATCCTGAACTATGGAGTGGACAGGCTGCCTAAATTTGTCCAAACGTATGGTGATGCAAACCAACAATTTACAGAGGCGCTTGGAAATTATGTGAAAGAGGTTAAGGCTCACAATTTTCCGGCCGAAGCGCATACGTTCACCATGGATCCAACCTATTTGCCGTCTGTTAATGGTGATGAAAAATGAAAATTATCGACTCACCAGAAATAATACAAAAGAAAGCTAGTGAATTTAAAGCCCAAGGGAAGCAAATAGGCTTTGTACCAACGATGGGTTATTTGCATGAAGGGCATGAACAGCTAATAAAAGAAGCGAAAGAAGAAAATGACATAGTAATTCTGAGCATTTTTATCAACCCGCTTCAATTTGGTGAAGGAGAGGATTTGGATCGATATCCAAGGGATGAGGTCCATGACCAAACAGTTGCACAAAAACTCGGAGTGGATTTGCTATTTTTTCCTACAAAAGAAAGTATGTATCCTACCGAATCCGCCATCCAATTAAGCGTCAATAAAAGAACGAATGTATTATGTGGAAAGAGCCGTCCAGGTCATTTTGACGGTGTTGTGACGGTAGTGGCCAAGCTTTTTCATTTATGCCAGCCCGCGAAGGCTTATTTCGGTATGAAAGATGCCCAGCAGGTGGCAGTCGTAAAAGCCTTGGTGGATGATTTGAATTTCCCGGTAGAAATTGTGCCTGTAGCTACAGTGAGAGAGCCCGATGGATTAGCGAAAAGCAGCCGGAATGTTAATTTAAACGATCAGGAGCGCAAGGATGCACCAGTAATTTATGCTGCCCTGCAACAAGGTCGCGAAATGATTCGGAATGGTGAACAGGATTTGAATAATGTTAAGACTGCTGTAAATACATTTATTGAAACACATACTCATGGTAAAATAGATTATGTTGAATTACTATCCTATCCGGAGCTGGAAAATATCGATCGTCCCAAAGGACAAATGATTATAGCCGCAGCTGTCCAATTTGAAAAAGCAAGGCTTATCGACAACCAGGTATTCGACAGCCATGGAGCGGTAACTATAGGATGACTCTTTAGGAGGAGAACATAATGTTTCAGACCATGATGAAAGCTAAAATACACCGTGCCCGTGTCACGGAAGCAAACTTGAATTATGTCGGCAGCATTACAATAGATCAGGATATCATCGACCAAGTAGGCATCCTCCCTCACGAAAAGGTGCAAATTGTAAATAACAATAATGGCGCCCGTCTGGAAACCTATGTGATTGCAGGCGCTAGAGGGAGTGGTGTCGTCTGTCTGAATGGGGCAGCGGCCCGTCTGGTACAGCCGGACGATATCATTATCATTGTTGCCTATGCGATGTTATCGGAAGAAGAGTTAGTGGATTTTAAGCCGAAGATAGCTTTAATGAATGAGGATAATCAAGTATTGCGAGTCATTGAGGAAGAGCCTCCTTTAACGGCAGTCACCAACTGACGAAGGCCAGGCAATTCATATATGCTTAACATGGGGATTCTCGCTTCATCACAAAGCGGAATCCTTTATTATTGTTTGAACAAGTGAAAGGAGGGGTGGTTTATGGCTAAGTTCGTGGTGGTCGATTTAGAGACTACCGGAAATACTCCAGCCAAAAACGACCGGATCATCGAAGTAGGTGTGGTTATATGGGAAGATGGAGAGATAGTGGAGGAATTTTCTTCCCTGGTATATCCTGAACAGGACATACCGCCTTTCATAACGAACCTTACTGGTATAACGAATGAACAGGTGGCACATGCCCCTCTTTTTTCTGAAATAGCAGAGGAGATGTATGAAAAGTTCTCAGACGCCTATATTGTGGCTCATAATATTCAGTTCGATCTTGGCTTTTTAAATAAGGAATTTGCTGATTGTGGTTTGAAAGCGCTAGATAACCCAGTGATAGACACTGTGGAGCTAGCCCGCATATTACTGCCTCAGTCTCCAGGGTTCAAGCTGGGGCAGCTGGCAGACCAACTGAACATACAACATGAAGACCCTCACCGGGCTTTATCTGACACAAAGGTTACAGTAGACTTATTAGCTCAGTTATTTCAAAAGTTTTCAGAGCTTCCACTCCTCACCTTAGAGCAGCTTTTAAGAATGGAAAGTGGGTTTAAAAGTGATTTACGCCAATTATTGAACGATGAAATTTCCAGAAAGCTGTACTCCGATGAAGAAAGCGATGAAATAGATATCATTCATGGACTGGCTGTCAAAAGAATCGACAAAAAACCAGCCGGTGAATTTGAAGCAGCCTCATCTTTTGGAGACTATTTGGAGCATCTTTTTCATTCGAAAGAAGGCCTCTCTTCCAGTGTCTCCGGTTATGAGTATCGAGAAGGTCAGAGAACGATGGCTGAAACGGTTTATGATGCATTTACATCGGAAAAACACGCCTTGATTGAAGCGGAAACCGGAACAGGGAAATCTTTGGCTTATTTGATTCCTGCAGTATATTACGCTTTATCTCAACAGAAGAAAGTAGTAATCAGCACCTACACGACACAATTGCAGCGTCAATTATTGGAAAAGGAAATCCCTCAAGTTCAATTGTTATTTGGAAAAACCTTCGAAATCGCCCTTTTAAAAGGGAAAGAACATTATATCAGTACGCTCAGGTTCAGCAAGGAGCTGAGGGAAGGAAGCCGGGACAATTACGATATTGTATTATCCAAAGCAATGCTGCTTGTCTGGCTTACAGAGACGACCACAGGAGATATCGACGAAATCCAACTGCCTTCGAGTGGAAGATATTTATGGAATCGTATTTCGACCGACCAGGAAGAAGCGGAAGAGACTTGGTCAAAGACCAATAAAGACTCCTTTTATCGTAAAGCAAGAAGGCGTGCGGAAGAAGCGGACATTATCATTTCCAACCACTCCTTGTTATGTACGGATTTAACCCTGGAACATGCATTTATGCCTGAATTCGATCATCTGATCATCGACGAGGCCCATCACTTGGAAACGACGGCCAGCAAATATTTTGGGCTTCATATGGATTATGGCTTATGGCAAAGTTACTTTAATCAATTAGAAGCCTTGTATACGACTAAGAATTCTACCTGGTCCGAAAAAATGCAAGAAATAATAACAGAAGAGATTCCATTTTATAAAAGCTTGAAGGAAGAAGTAGATGCTCTGTTTCGTTTTATATTCCATCTGGTCAGGTCTAATAACAAAAAAAACAAAGACCATAGTGACGTTGGCAGAATGCAATTCACCTATCAACAAAAGAACGTGAAGGCGAAGCAATTATCAACCATCAAAGAGATGCTGGCAAGGCTGACGGCTGATGTTAATCATTTGGGGCGAGGGATGGACACATTGACGGACCATCTGGCAGCTGAAAACGTATTGACTGATTCCAGTAATTCAGACTTTGTAGAAATGGCTGCTTTTATTCAGAAACTAATACAGATGAAGGATGAGCTGAACCATTATTTATTAAACGAGGATGAAGAGGAGGTCAAATGGCTGGAAATTGACGCTATGGGGGCTCACAATGCTGTTTATTTATACAGCGAACCTGTAAATATAGCTTCCCGTCTAAAACAATCCTTGTTCGATGTAAAAGCAAGTGTCATCCTGACTAGTGCCACCCTTACGATGAAGCATTCTTTCCGGTATATTACCGACAGGCTTGGGATAACAGAATTAAATCCAGTACAAAAGAAAATACCTTCCCCTTATCCATTCCATGAGCAAGTACGGTTGATGGTGCCGGATGATTTTCCTGATATAAAAAGGGATCAGGATGATTTTATTTCGGCTACATGTGAAGCCATATACTCCATGGCTCAAATAACGGAAGGTCGGATGCTGGTGTTATTCACTTCCTATGATATGTTAAAAAAAACGTACGAATTATTACGAGAAATCATTATGCCGGAAGAATTCATGTTATTTGCCCAAGGTGTAACAAGTGGGAGCAGGGAACGTTTAAAAAAGAATTTCCAGGCGTTTGATCAATCCATACTGTTAGGAACCAGTTCTTTCTGGGAGGGTGTTGATATCCCAGGAGATGATTTATCCTGTCTCATGATTGTACGGCTTCCATTCCAGCCGCCGAATCATCCTGTGTATCAAGCAAGGGCTGAACGTTTGAAAAGAGACGGCAAAAATGCTTTTATGGAACAGTCTTTACCACATGCAGTCATCCGATTCAAGCAAGGGTTTGGCAGGTTGATCCGCTCCAGTACAGATAGAGGTATCGTTTTTGTGTGTGATCAGCGTTTGGTCAATGCCAGATATGGCAAGTATTTCATCGAATCGATACCAGAAGTACCACTGGAAGTTGACAGTACTTCCAGACTGATGCAAAAAGCGACAGAATGGTTATGATTTTTTCCTCTGCATATGCTAATGGTGTTAAACTTTTGAAAGATAGCAGGGATGCAGATGAAAAGATTTTTGTTTCTTTTACTGACGGTATGGTTCATTCTTGCTGGTGCAAGTGGGCCGGAACAGCCACAGTATAAACCGAAAGAGCAAAGCCAGGCGGAGATTACATTTTTCAATATCCCTGATGGGGAGGCTACACTGCTCCAATCCGACCGAAGACGAAATTACCTTTTTAATACCGGTGAAACTTCCAGTCTTAAATTCCTTAAAAAGGAATTGGAAAGACTGGAAGTAAAAAAAATCAAAGGGATTGTCCTGACAGGGCAGACCAGTGATTTTTGCGGGAATCTGAAAGAAGTAGTAACCGATTATGATGTCGAGGAAATTTTTTATACTGGTTCACTCTCCGATAATTGCAATGTACCGGATGGCGTATCAACGGTCAATTGGAAAGAAGGTGATCGTACCCAATTAGACGGTGTGTCCTTACAGGTCATTTATACAGAGAATGAACAGATGTCCTTACACCTTTCCTTTCATGAAACTGGAATCATATTTTTTACGAAAGGAGATCTGGAAGAAGAAGTTCACATTTCCAATAAGTCGTTACCACCTTTCCAAATATTGAAGATTGGAAACTACGGTACAGGAACCTCTCCTACAGAACAATTTCTGGAAAAAACAGATCCACACCTTGCTGTTTTATTTACAAGAAAAGGGACATCAGTTAATGATGGGCTGATTGAACGGATGCACGGTTTTTGGATGGACGTTTACCGATTGCAGCAGACTGGAACAACTACCATTGAAATAGGTAAGGATCAATACCATATACCCTCTGACTAGAAAAACTGGCTTTATCGCCAATTTGTTGGCGAGAGCCTTTGTTTTTGTTTTACTTTTCTCCTTAAACGCGTAAAGTTTACATTAAAAAAACTGTGCCCGAAGTCGGGCACAGGATGGTTGTGGGTTAGGTTTTTTATTTTATCTTGAATTCACCATCAATTTCTGATCGGCAAACTGTTATAATGATTAAGGTGATGACTTGACGTTACAATATTAGTATCAGTTAGAAACATGGTATTATGAGTAGTAAATATTGAGATGAACTGATTTTTTTGGAGGAATTAAAATGGGGAACAAAATTGAAACGTTGTCAACGGTAAAAATAAAGAATAGCGATGATCTATACAAAATAGTGGATACATTGAACCGTACGTTGAAAGAAGAAAATTTAATGTTTGGATTGGCGTTGGATGAAGATGATCAAGACACCGCAGTCTTCACGATCTACCGTACCTGATTGGTTAAAATGGACGCTGCTGGGCACCTTTATACTTGGAATAGTATTGGTTATCTCGGCTTTTACATTTTATTCATCTATTATGGACCAAAAGCGAGAGGGTTTTGAAAATTCCAGACAAATAGCATTGAATGAAACAGAGTTAATTGACATCACTGCTGTTGAAAGGTATAACGGTAACGAGGTCTTTCACATAGTATCCGGCACAGAGGAAACTGGTGAAAAAGGATACGCATTTATCAGTACAGACAAAAAGCAATTGGAAACTTATTTGCAATCAGAAGCACTTGTTGAGTCAGCCAAGCTGAAAAAAAGTTGGCAGGAGTCTTGCCGTTCATGTGAGTGGTTGGATATCAAATTAGGCTTGGAAGAAAAAAGGGCAATATGGGAAATGACCTACATAGATGAGCAGGGCCGGTATGTACTTGCTCATTATGACGCGAAGTCCGGAGAACGTTATCAGCAATTTGCATTCAAACGATTTTAAGAGGAGTGGAGAACATGAAACTAGCAAACCGAGTACAAGCATTGACACCATCCAGTACGTTAGCAATTACCGCAAAAGCGAAGGCATTGAAAGCAGATGGACATGATGTCATCGGCTTAGGAGCAGGAGAGCCTGATTTCAACACCCCAGAATATATTTTGGATGCAGCATCATATGCCATGAAACAAGGCTTAACTAAATATACGCCTTCTGGCGGAATACCAGATCTTAAACAGGCGATTAGTGAGAAATTCTCAAAAGACCAGAACTTAAACTATAAAGATACACAAATAGTAGTCACCACCGGTGCAAAGCATGCTTTGTTTACGTTGTTCCAGGTCGTACTTAACCCGGGTGATGAAGTGATTGTGCCTACTCCTTATTGGGTGAGCTATCCTGAACAAGTGAAATTAGCAGAAGGTAAGCCTGTATTCGCCGAGGCAAAGGAAGAGAACGGCTTCAAAATTACTCCAGACCAGCTGGAAGCTGCTATTACTCCTAAGACAAAGGCGGTCATCATCAATTCACCAAGTAATCCAACTGGCATGATGTACTCTAAAGAGGAATTGCAGGAACTAGGAGAAATTTGCTTGAAACACGATCTTTTGATTGTATCGGATGAGATTTATGAAAAGCTGATCTATTCAGAGGAAAAGCATGTCTCTATCGCTTCCTTATCAGATGACTTGTACAAACAAACGGTTGTCATCAATGGTGTTTCCAAATCACATTCCATGACAGGCTGGAGAATCGGTTATGCAGCAGGTGATCCGGAAATCATAAAAGCGATGACCAGCATGGCTTCACATTCCACCTCCAACCCTACGTCAATTGCACAGTACGCTGCATTAGCAGCTTATACGACAGATGAGCATGAAGTAAACAAAATGAAAGAAGCCTTCCGTGAACGTTTGGAGAAATTGTATGAATGGCTGGTGGAAATTCCAGGAATAGAATGTGTGAAACCAAAAGGAGCATTCTACCTATTTCCGAATGTGAAAAAAGCAAGCGAAAAGAACGGGTTTGAATCAGTAGATGCATGGGTGGAAGCACTCTTAGAAGAAGAGAAAGTTGCCGTAGTACCTGGCTCAGGCTTTGGTTCCCCAGATAATATTCGCCTTTCTTATGCTACTTCACTAGATCAGTTGGAAGAAGCGGCTAAACGAATCAAACGTTTCGTAGAAAATCATTAATCATGTTAGTTGGAGGGAACATTGTGAAAACGACGATAGCTGAAGTATACAAACATGTAGGTGAAGAAGTGACGATTGGAGCGTGGCTTGCAAATAAGCGATCCAGTGGGAAAATTGCATTCCTGCAGCTGAGGGATGGAACGGGATTTATGCAGGGAGTGGCTGTGAAAGCAGAAATAGGGGAGGAAAAGTTTCAGGAAGCGAAGAGTCTTACCCAGGAATCTTCTCTCTATGTGACCGGAAAAATTGTAGAAGATACTCGTTCGCCACTTGGGTTCGAGATGCAGGTGTCTGACTTTGAACTGATTCATGAAGCTGTGGATTATCCCATTACCCCAAAAGATCATGGAACCGAATTCTTAATGGATCACCGTCATTTATGGCTGCGTTCGAAAAAACAACATGCCGTGATGAAGGTTCGTAATGAAATCATTCGGGCGACTTATGAATTTTTTAATGAACAGGGATATGTCAAAGTGGATCCTCCGATTCTTACAGGTGCTTCTGCAGAGGGTACGACGGAGCTTTTCCATACGAAATACTTTGATGAAGATGCCTATCTGTCTCAATCAGGCCAATTATATATGGAAGCGGCAGCAATGGCACTTGGTAAAGTTTTCAGTTTCGGTCCTACCTTCCGTGCAGAAAAATCCAAGACAAGACGCCACCTGATTGAATTTTGGATGATTGAACCGGAAATGGCGTTCATGGATCATGAGGATAGCCTTCAAGTACAAGAGCAGTATGTTTCACATGTCGTTCAATCTGTTTTGAAAAACTGTAAGATTGAGTTGTCGATACTTGATAGAGACACATCAAAACTTGAAAACATCCAAGCACCATTCCCACGTATTACCTACGATGAGGCAATTCAGTTAGTAAAAGAAAAGGGATTTGATGACGTGGAATGGGGAGATGATTTTGGTGCCCCTCATGAAACTGCAATTGCTGAGAGTTTCGACAAGCCTGTCTTTATTACAAACTGGCCGGCCGAAATCAAAGCCTTTTATATGAAGCCAGATCCAAAACGTCCAGATGTCGTTTTATGCGCGGACTTGATTGCTCCAGAAGGATATGGAGAGATAATTGGAGGATCTCAGCGCATCGATGATATGGAGCTGATGAAACAACGTTATGAAGAACACGGGCTGACTGGCCCAGCATATGAATGGTATCTTCAGCTTCGTCAGTATGGCAGTGTCCCGCATTCTGGGTTCGGGTTAGGATTAGAGCGTACCGTCGCCTGGATTGCAGGTGTCGAGCATGTACGTGAAACCATACCATTCCCGCGTCTGCTCAATCGTTTATATCCATAATGCAAGTCGCTAATATCTAATCCATAGACCATGCTTACGGACCCCGTGCATGGTCTATGTTGTGACCAGCTTAGTTATTGTTTTATGGAGCGCAGTTAGCTCTATTACTAGAAAAGACATCCAGTATATATACATTTAAGGTGTGAAAAATATGAGTAATTATCAGCAATATCAGGATATATTGAATGATCAAATGACGCTCTCCAAAAAATTATTGATGAATTATCAATCGTTAGGTCTTACAGATTCAGAATTGATAACCATACTCCAAATCCAGAGGTTTTATTATGATGGCAATCCTTTTCCTACTCCTGCGGAAATTTCAAAATATCTCACAGGCACAGACCAGGACTGCTCTCGTCTACTTCAAAGTTTGATCAAAAAAAATATTCTGGTAATTGAACAAAAAAGGAACGAAGATGGTATCCTGAATGAATATTACTCTTTTGAACCACTATGGGAAAAACTATACACAGCAGGTGAAGAGTTCCCATCCACGACGGAAGCTGCTTCACAGGAGAACTTATTTGTATTGTTCGAACAGGAATTTGGCCGTTTATTATCTCCTTTTGAAATAGAAACGATTAATATATGGCTCGATCAGGATGAACAGCCGCCTTCCTTAATAAAGGCAGCGTTGCGTGAAGCTGTTTTGATGGGGAAACTAAACTTCAAATATATAGATCGCATCCTTAGGGAATGGAAGAAGAAGGGAATCCGCAGTGTTGATCAAGCACGACAAGCCGGTAAACAATTCAGGGGTCAACAGAAGTCTGGAGAAACCGTAAGCCAAAGTTCAAAAAAAGATATTTCTTTATATTATAATTGGCTGGAGGAAGAATAGAGGGAGAGATGGACAGTTGCTCAATAAAAAACAAATCGAGTATTGCCTGGATGTTTTCGAAGAAATGTTTCCACACGCCGAATGTGAGTTAAACCATTCCAATCCATTTGACTTATTGATTGCCGTCGTACTTTCTGCCCAATGTACGGATGCATTAGTAAATAAAATAACAAAAGATTTATTCGAAAAATATCGTACCCCTGAGGACTACCTGGCAGTACCGTTAGAAGAATTGGAACAAGATATTCGTTCCATCGGTCTATATAGGAATAAAGCGAAAAACATCCGGAAGCTTTCACAGACGCTGCTTGATAAATTTGGTGGGGAGGTACCTCGGACCAAACAAGAATTGGAAAGTCTTGCGGGTGTGGGAAGAAAAACAGCCAATGTGGTAGCTTCTGTTGCCTTTGAGGAACCAGCTATTGCTGTAGATACCCATGTAGAAAGAGTATCAAAACGGTTGGGTATTTGCAGGTGGAAAGACTCTGTATTAGAGGTAGAGAAGACCTTGATGAGAAAAATACCGAAGGAAAGATGGAGCGAAACCCATCACCGTATGATTTTCTTTGGCAGGTATCACTGTAAAGCACAACGGCCTAATTGTGAGGAATGTAAGCTGCTTGATTTATGCAGAGAAGGAAAGAAACGTATGCGAAAAAGATAAATTTTAACTTCTAGTCTTAATTTTACGGAAAAAAGCCAGTAGCTGGATTGAACCAGCTACTGGCTTTTCTATAGGGGTAATTTGTGAAATGCTATGGCAACAGGCTATTGCTACTATCTTCGTTAGAGTCACTGTCGTCAGTGTCGCCGCCAGTGTCACCGCCGTCAGCGTCGTCATCACCAGTGTCACCGCCATCAGTGCCGTCGCCGCCAGTATCACCGCCGTCAGCGTCGTCATCACCAGTGTCACCGCCATCAGTGCCGTCGCCGTCAGTGTCACCACCGCCGTCATCACCGTCGCTGCCAGTGTCACCATCACCATCATCATTACCATTTCCTCTGCCATTGCCATTGTTGCCATTACCATTACCATTGCCATTGTTTCCTTGGCCTTGATCTTCATTTTCGTTTTCTTCTTCATCCTGATTTTCTTCGTCTGTGTCTTCTTCTTGTTCTTCATCACCGCCAGGGACAGTGACTTCAACAGATTTTCCTTCACTTTTGCTGTCATCACCGACCGCTCTTATCGTAAACTTATAAGTCGAACCTTCATTGATTTGAGTTACTTCCAGTGACTTTTTATCCGTTGTAGTAATGGTTCTCTCATCGGACCCATCTACGGATACAGAAACTTCAAACGAGACATCATCGTCGTGATTCCAAGACATATCTATGACATGCTTACCTTTGTTATATTTGGCCTTAAGATCTTTTACAGGATCCAGGCGGTCATACTCCTCAGATGTTTCAGATGGCATGTTGTCGACATGGAATAATTCCGTTACGATTTCTGAATCCGGTGTATAGTCACTTGGAAGTTTTGCTGGATTCGAACCTTTCTCCACTTCAACTTCTTTGACTGTTTCAGGCATGGTAAAATCTTTAGTATCTTTACCTTCTGAGAGGCTGGTCATCAATGATTTGAACAATTGTTTCGGAATATCTTTACCTGCTCCTGGAATATCACGGGCATTACCTTCACCGTAACCGGTCCAGGTAGAAATCGAGTAGTTCGTCGTATAACCATTGAACCAGGCATCAGGAGTGACATCTTCACCCTCGTTATAAGAGTTTGTTGTACCGGTCTTACCTGCCAACGGAAGGTCAGGGATATTTGCATCACGCCCTGTACCGCTGTCATTGTTCACTACGCTTTTAAGCATATCTGTAATCATATAAGCAGTGTATTTGCTCATAGCGGCTTGAGGTTCTGGCTTCAAATCTAATTCTTCATCGTCCGGCAGGACAACCTTTTCTACCGCATATGGTTCATTAAAGACACCTTCATTCCCAAATGCTGCATAAGCACCGGCCAGTTCTTTTGGAGTAGCAGTCGTTTTGGCGCCGCCAATAGCATCAGCAGGATAGATTTCATCATCTTTGAACTCAATACCAAGCCCTTCTGCAAATGATTTGGCTTCATCCATACCCACTTCCTGCATTGTATTGACTGCCGGATTATTGAGAGAACGATAAAGTGCTTCACGCATAGAAACCCATCCGTAATATTTATCATTATAGTTGCCGATAACATCCCCATTCGGGAATTCTACTGGACCATCATCATCATACTGATGATAAGTAGACCATTTTTTATTTTCTATCACAGGTCCATAAGCCATGATAGGTTTGAATGTAGAACCTGCCTGACGGCCCCCCTGGATGGCATAATTATACCCGCCAGCCTCTTCGGATCTGCTTCCACCTATTGCTCGTATAGCTCCTGTTTGAGTATCGACGACTGTAGTCGCTGTTTGCAGCTCATCATCCGGGAATGGAAGCGGGCTGTCTTTACTTAACAATTCTTCGACTTTCTCCTGCGCCTTCGGCTCCACAGTGGTATAAATACGAAGGCCATCCTCGTAAATATCAGCCCCGTCGAGTTTTGCTTCTACTTCTCTTTGGACTTGATCTAAGAATGCTTGATACTTGTTCGTGCGTTTTTCCGCAGGGTTAAGCATTTCTTCAATCTCTACACTTTTTGCTTCTTCCGCCTCTTGTTCTGATATCTTGTCATGGTGGACCATCAGATCTAATACCCTGTCACGGCGTTCTTTTGCATATTCTGGATTTTTAATAGGGTTATAAGCTGCCGGGCGTTGAGGAAGACCGGCCAGCAATGCAGCCTGTGGCAGCGTAAGTTCTTTAAGGTCGGTAATTCCATAGTATGTCTCTGCCGCTTCAGCTACCCCATAGGCACCGCTGTCGTAATAAATTTTATTCATATACATTTCAAAAATTTCTTCTTTAGAATATTGCTGTTCCAATTTAATCGCCAGCCATTGCTCCTGTACTTTTCGTTTTAACGTTTTGTCAGGACTTAAGAAGGAGCGTTTGACTACCTGCTGCGTTATAGTGCTCGCTCCCTGGGAGCCAAAGCCAGATGTTATATTGCTGATTACAGCTCCGCCAATTCTTCGGATATCAATACCTGAGTGTTCGAAAAAACGGACATCCTCGGTAGCCAGCACTGCATCTCTCATAACGTCCGGCAGTTCACTGTAACTGATCTTGGTTCTGTTTTCACTGCCTAATTCCGCAAATAGCTCACCATTCATGTCATATACGCGTGATGGAATAGGATCAGATAATTGCGCTTTATTTAACTCTGGTGCACTGGAAACATAATAAGCCATTAAGCTCCCGGTAGCTATCATTAGAACAATACCGGTGATTAAAAGGGCAAGAAGTACCTTTTTAAATACCGGTTTTCTGTTTCCTTTATTATTTTTTTGATTTCGTCTTGCTGTACGAGATTGGCTGTCATTTGCCATAACTCATTTCCTCCATTTCTAGAAAAAAAGCTTGTCAAGAACTTTGATGTAATCTACTCGTGCCTGGTAGTGAAAAGGAATCAGCTTACCATGCCTTTTAATAAAAGAATAAGGAATGGACTTTCTTCCTCCTTGATATTGTTCCTCCCACCAGTAAAAAAGTTTCACAGCAGATAAAAAGAATGTTTCATCATGTGGTGTGAAACGGATGATCATAAAACAAATGCCCCCGTGTTCATGCACTGATTTCATATGATCGATTTGATGTTGATGGATATTGCTTAAGGGAAAAGAAGTCTTATTTCTCGTTTCCTTCGCTTCAAAATCTATATAACTGCCTCGGTAAATGCCATTATAGTCTGTAGTGGATGCTTGCTTGAAATAGCCTTCTTTAATGACTGCCGCGCTTCTTTTTGGATAATCAACACGAACAATCTGTACGGGGGTCGGCTTTTTATGAATCACCGCAGTATTAGACGATAAATAATACTCATTGGTTACATTGATGTCCTCCTCAAGTGTCATACCCCTGTTACTGAAGTCGGGCTTCTTTTTTTGGGGGTTGGCTGATTTAGCGACAGAGCCCCGTTTCCCATTTGGATAATTCATCATTATACCTCCCACCATGAGAGTATCATACCAAATTTTCCGCAAAAATGAGAACAAAAATTATCCATACTTTAAATATACCAGTGATATAGACACATAATATACAAAAAAAGGATGTTGACTATGAGTTTGGATATGAAGGGCGATATTTTCCAGCAAGTTACAAACAAAACAGCACGTTATAACTCGGATAATATTACCCGGACCAATGCTTATCAAAACTTTTATTTGAAAAATAAAGAGATTCGATGGGCATTTCTTGCAAGTATGGTATCTAGAAATGCTGGATGGAATATGACGGACCTAGCTATACAGCCATTAATAACCCTTTTGACTGATAAGCAGCGGTGGATGTTATTTTCTACTTATGAGCGGGCGAACTGGCTGATTTTTTCAGATGCTTACCCTCAGCTTCTTCTTTACCAACTCTCAAAGGAGAAGAGGACACCTTTATTCCATCTTCTAAATAAGTTTCACGTATCCCAATTCATGATTAACGAATGGCTGAGATTTTGGGAAACAAAAGATAAATCAAGACTTGTGAAAGCACTTATTATAAATGAACAAAATGTGATTGAAAATCCAGTTATCCAGCAACCTTGGTATCAGGAAAAGGTGTTCCATCAGTGGCCGTACATGCTCGAATCTATATTTCGTTTGAATGTGGTATTACTGCCTGGAGAAAGCGGTATATTATACGGTCTTCCTATTTATCGATTTACCCATCTTGATCAGCGAATCTCGATTGGAAACACATTGGCAGATATGCTGTTTCACCCTGATTTTTATCCAGGTTTCCTCAATTTTGCGTTAACTGTTAAGCCAACAGGAAGCAGAAAAGATTACGAACAATTTTTTCGTAATTCGATGGTAGCAGCACCGCCTTTACAGGAGGTTTACGCTATCGTCCAGCATCAAGACAATATTCGTGAAGATTGGTTTCGCTTAAGGGGGTTGAAACAAAAGTGGTGGCAGAACAGTTTACCTCTGCCAGATAACGCTCCCAGACGATATTATGTAAAAAAACAGGCATTGATGCGGCTGAGTAAATGGATGTATAGAATAGGGAGAGGCTGATCATTCAATCAGCCTCCTGCCTCATGTTGCCGGATGGTTTTCTCCATCTAATTTAGGATTGCCTGTGTGTCTTCTTGCTTCATTACTGTTCTTTTTATTCTGCTGCTCGGTACGTTTCTGTTCTTTCTTACTCATGGAAACATCCCTCCTCAATCATATTATTTGTCGAATTACGATTTTTATAATTTTATCTTTTGCTATTTTTGTAAGATAGCTTCTAGTTTTGTCACCTGAAGAGGAGGGTGGAGAATTAACTAGAATGTTTATATTATAAGAAAGCATAAAGGAGGTTTTATGCATGGGAGTTTCATCAAAATTACAGCAAAAAGGGGTCTCCAGAAGACAATTCGAACACTCCTTGCTTGAAATGATGGATGATATGCAGCGCCTGGAGCAGAAGATATCTTTAAAAGCTGATGAAGTGGTCTTTACCATGGCAGTAGCTCATCGGAAGGAAATCGATCGGTTGCAGGAAGAAATATTGACGATGAGAGAAGAAATAAAAGAGCTGAAAAAGAATCAAAAAGACTTGCACATGGATCAATCATTTTCACTAGCGGGGAGAAAGACAAGACTAATTTAAACTTCTCGATGTACCGTTTCCCTTAAGCGTGGTAGGCTATAGGGGAAGGGGTGAACCATTATGAAAGACTTAGTTGAGCTTACAGAGAAAGTGAAAGACATGATCGACGAATTGAGCATGCAGTATGAGAGGATCACGGAACCTATTGATAAAAATGATCATGATTTTTTTCAAAAAGTAAAAACAGAAACAGAGCCAATGTTTCAGTTAAATGATAAATGGCGGGAAGCCGCAGAAAATTTTGTTAAGAATAAACAGGTTAATGTACATCCTAACCAAGTGAAATCGACCCATGAAAATGTAGAGCTGTTGATTTTGCATAGTTACTACATTGATGTGAAAAAGAAACGGTATAATGAGCTTAATCACTCTGTCCATTATGTCATGGACATGCTATTGAAAGATTGGAATGAAGGGAAAGGGGACCAATGACTGGTCCCTATTTCTATTCTTTATAAGAGGTGCCTTCGGGGATTTTTCTTACTTGATCTCCAGACTCCGCAAAGCGTTTAGCTGTTTTAGGCTTTTCGTGTTCATGGTTCTGACGTTTTGCTTTGAATTCTTTTCCGCGTCCCATATAATCAACCTCCTTTTTAATTATTATCACCTCTGTACTGATAATTAATTAAAGGAAGAAAATGAAAAATGTCCTTGCACCAAAGTACAAGGACATTTTTTTATCGCTTTCTGACCCGATAAAGCATAAGGTAAAAAGCCGGTAAAAGCAAGAGTGTAAGCAGAGTAGAAAAAAGCAAACCAGAAACAATCGAAATCGCTAACGGACGGAACAAGACGTCACCTGAAAAAATAATAGGCGTCAAAGCGGCGATAGAAGTCAAAGATGTCAAAATGATCGGTCGTAATCTTGCTTTGCCTGCTTGTGTGACTGCCTCGACAGTCGTTTCGTATTTCTTCTTATTCTGCTCAATAAATTCCACCAGTATAACGGAATTTCTCACAACAATTCCTGATAAAGACACAATACCTAACACGGCTAAGAAGCTTAACGGTTGCCCGGTGACGAATAAACCGATAATTGCTCCTGTAACAGCTAAAAATACGGAGCTGGTTATTAGGAAAGGCATACTTAATGAATTGAATTGTATGGCAAGCGTCAGATAAATCAGGAAAAGTACGATAACAAATAATTTTGCCACTTCAACGAAGAATTCACTGCGGGCATTCGATTCGCCCGTTTGGAATACCTGATAATCTCCAGATGTCTCTTGCTGATATTCCTCAATAAGTTCGTTTGCTTCCTGTTCAAAATTCGATTCTTCTCCTTTTTTCGGGTACGCTTCAAGGGTGAAAGTCCTCTTTCCGTTCAAATGTGGGATAGCGCCTACCTGAGTGTATTCTTCCTGGGTGATCATTTCATCTAATGTAAATGTTGAAGGCTGCTGTGGAGCATCCGGAGATCCCATAGAGCTGGAAGGAGTCTGACTGGTAATTTGCAGTACTTCCAAATCGACCCCATTCTCTTCTCCATCATCCACATATACCCGGATGGGTAAGCGTTCGTTCCCGTTATCGAATACACCAAGTGGAATCCCGGTATTGGCAATCTGCAAAAGAGAGGTTACCTGATCAGATCCAATCCCATTTTCAGCCAGCAAATCTCGATCTAGCTGATAACGGATGAACGGCTGCTCACTTGCAGCATCGAGTGTTGTCAATTCAGTGCTTTCCAACTGGTCAAAGCGGTTTTGTATATCTTTGGATAACTCCAGAAGCTGATCTAATTCTGGTCCCTGTACTTTTAACTCAATTGGTGGAGAGGCAGGAGGACCTGATTCAATCGTATTCATGAATATTTCTGCTTCATTAAATTGATTTCGCAGTTCATTTTCCCATTTATTAATAAAAGCAGTGGCACTGGTTTTATCACGATCAACACGGACAAGTATTTGTCCGGTATTTTCTCCCGACCTGTTTAAAGCTGAGCTAAAAAGGTTAGGCAGACCGCTTCCTGCATAAACTGCTGTCTCTGTAATAACAGTTTCATCACGGTTAAGGTAAGTTTCCATCTCTTCAAGCGAAGCCTGCGTCTCCTCTAATGGGGTCCCTTGTGGGTAGGTGACGGACACCGTCACTTCCGGGCGATCTGCGCTAGGGAAAAATTCAAACGGAATTTTTATAACCAGCATAGCTAATAACACACATGCTATGAGTCCGATTGATCCTGTTACCCAAGGCCGCTTTGTGACCTTTGGCAGTACTCTGTCCCCGTATAAGGACTCTAAACGATTGAATAGACCGCCAAGCAGGCCAATCTTCTTGGTTGATTTGAAATTTTTGCGTTTATGACGAGCGTATTGGACAGTCGGTATTAATGTGAATGCCATCAACGTAGAGGAGAGGATGGTCAATATTAACACCATCGGCAGGGCACGGATAAAATCTCCATTGCTTCCAGATAAAAATGTTAGTGGAAGAAAGCTGAATATGATCATTAAGGTAGATGTCAATATCGATATACCCACTTCTTTGACGCCGTTTATCGTACCTTCTAAAGGCCTATCGCCCAGTTGAAATCTCCGTTGGATATTATCATTCACTACAATCGCATCATCTACAAGTATTCCTATGGCTATGATCATCCCAATAATTGAAATCTGATTTAAATCAACCCCAGTATAAGGGAGGGGGATTAATCCGATAATTATCGATAAAGGTACGGCCAAGCCTACCAGAATAGCGGAAGAAATTGGCAGTCCGATAATCATTATGAAAAAAACAGAGAATAACGAAATTCCAAATGATATAAGCAGGTTAGTAAAAACTTCTTCGATTATCGTATTTTGCGTGTAGAACTGCTCTGTTTCCACCCCATCAGGGAGATTGGAAGATAATTGTTCCACTTTTTTATTGATTTGTTCTTGAAGCGCCGACATGTTCACTCCTTCCTCGGCGAGGAGGGTGACTGAAAGAGCCGGCTTTTCATTGAAGTTGATAAGATCTTTTGGATCAGTGGCCGTCATACCAACTTCTCCTACATCCCGCAAATATAAGGGGCCATCACTTTTCTGACCAATTGGTATTTCTTCAAGCATTTCAATCTCAGATATATTATCAACTACTAATTGATAACTTTTTCCATTATCCATGGTTGAGCCGATTGCATTCGGTGCTAACTCTGCATTTACAGCTTCTATTACCTGAAAAGGCGACAGTTGATTTTCTTGGAGCGCTTCATTATAAAGGGAAAGTTCAATTTCGCGGTCTGGGAGCCCTTTGATTTCTACTGCTTCAATACCAGAGATATCCGTAAGCTCTTCGCGCCAAATGCTTAATTCTTCATGAAGCGAGTAGAAATCCTCATGATCTTCAGCTAATAAATGATAGGAAGCTGCTGCTGACATCATGAGATCAGTTTCTATATCAGGAGAATCTGCTTCATCAGGAAAGTCCCTTGAGACATTTGTGACGGCTTGTTGTATTTTGGCATTGACTATATCCCCATCAGCATTATCTGATAAGGAAGCGGTAACAGATGAGAATCCGGTTGTTGATGCAGAGGTGACTTCCTCAATACCTGCAATGTTGGATATTTCTTCCTCCAGAGGAGTTGTGATGGTACGTTCCACTTCCTCCGGTGTCGCCCCTGGATAAACTGTAGACAGGGAAGTAAGGTTGACATTAATTTCAGGAATCTCTCTTTTGGGGAGTTGAAAATATGTAAATATCCCGGTAAAGAGGAGAAGCAAGATAAAAATCCAGACAATTTTTCGGTAATGTAAAATTTTCCCCATGGTTATCCCCCCTTTTAAAATGTTTTAACAAAACTTATACAAATAGTTATACCACATTTTATTGCTAATGTAACTTTTTAGAAATGATTTATTTAAAGCACGATAATTGTAAACGCTTTACAATCATATTCATATATTTTATAATTATCTTCCCATTATAAGGGGAGGGATAAAAAGATGATGAACCAACAACTACTTGAAAAAGCAAAAGAAATTCGTGAGCGTGCTTACACCCCATATTCGAAGTTCAAGGTTGGAGCAGCGCTAGTAACTAAGTCAGGGAAAACATACGAAGGATGTAACATAGAAAATGCAGCTTATCCTGTAACCTGCTGTGCAGAAAGAGTTGCAATCTTCAAGGCGATCGCTGACGGGGAAACAGAATTTCAGGAAATGGCTGTAGTCGCTGATACTGCCCGCCCGGTCCCGCCATGCGGTTCGTGTCGTCAGGTAATGAGTGAATTCTTTCCGAGCGATATGAAAATCCATACCAGCAATCTTTCGGGGAATGTGAAAACCATGACGATGGAAGAATTGCTGCCGTTTTCCTTTGCGCAAAGTGATTTAGCTGCAGAATAATAATCGATACATAAAAGCACCCAGTCCAGCTGGGTGTTTTTTATTGCCTAAAATGGTCGTTTGCCTCAGTACATGTTATTGGCCTGGCACATAACCTAATAATGAAAGATGAATCTTACAGAAAGGGGAATAAAAGATGCATCACAGAAAATGCATGGGCCCTGGCCAAACAAGACCGAGGCAGCAAGTTGTCTGTCCTACCAGACATTGTGTACAGAACAACCACTTCCTGAATGAAGTCGACGTTATCCATCCGACTCACACCACAGTCATGAATCATCATTTAACAAAAAACTACCACCACTTCCCGCATACACAATCGGTAAGGGATACGTTCGATTCGGAAGATATATTCATGCCTCAGCAGGGTCCGGAGATGACAGGACCGATGGGAATGGGGCCACAGGTGATGGGAGCACAAACAGGACCAATGTCGCCGATGGGCATGCCCCCGCAGGGGATGGGACCTCAGGTGGCGGGAGTCGAAGACAACGGAATGATGCCGCAGGGAATGCCATACGGACCAATGGGACCTGGACCTGGCGGTTATCATATGGGCAAAGGATGCCATCATCCTTGGTGGCGTGATTAATAGTTAAAACGAGTATCTTCCTACGGATACTCGTTTTTTTTATGGTTTCCAAACTTTCACCATTTTTTTAAAGGAATAATGGATAAATCTAGTAGTTTTATTTATAGGAACATGGGGAAGCGTCATGTGGAAGAGGAGCCAGGTTTGAGATATACTGAGTGAAGAAAGAAATCGCTCAAGGAGCCGTATGTGATGAAAACAATAGTTGTTACAGGATACAAGCCGATGGAATTGGGAATATATAAAAATGACGATCAAAGGATTTTCTATATTAAACAAACCCTGAAAAATAAGCTGGCAGGACTCGTTGAAGAAGGACTCGAATGGGTATTGATTTCAGGCCAGATGGGAGTAGAGTTATGGGCCGGGGAAGTAGTGATGGATTTAAAAGAAGCCTATGACATCCAGCTTGGCTTACTTCCCCCATTTATCAATCAAGAATCACGATGGCCGGACGATATGAAGCACCAATATGAAGAACTAACGATGGTTGCTGATTTTTATCAGCCTATCTACGAAAAAGAATACCAGGGACCATATCAATTTAAAGCGAAGGACCAGTTTCTGATAGATCATTCGGAGGGTGTCCTGATGCTTTACGACGAGGATACACCAGGTAGTCCTGACTTTTTACGAAAAAAGGCTATAGCTGCAGAGGAAAAGGGGTATAAAATATTATATATCACTCCTTTTGATCTCCAGGAAACGGTCGAGCAAATACAAATGGCAGACCCTGATTACTGGAACCAATGAGTCATAATAAAAATTGACATTCCTTCGAAGTTTTGGAAAAATAAGAGTAAGGTGCGTAAACAGAGGTGATACTGATGTTCAATGACAAATTGAATTTAGATGGTAAACAGATTTTAGAAAAAGACTTTAAGACATCCATGAGGGGTTATAATCAGGAAGAAGTAGACGAGTTTTTAGATCTGATCATTCAGGATTATGATGTGCTTAATCAAGAGATAGAACGGCTAAGGCAGGAAAATGAACGTCTGAAACGGACACCTTCCAGAGAGACTACCAGAAGTCGCCCAGTCCAAAGTGAAAATCAGACGCCCAATCATCAAGTGAATTATGACGTACTGAAGCGTCTCTCTAATTTAGAGAAAGCTGTTTTTGGGAAGAAATACGCCGACTCATAATTGCCAAAAATTGGAGTGTGCAGTCTGTTTTCTTGTATGCTATAATAGTTATTCCATTGACAGTAATCAGTCAACTAGTTACAATTATAAAGCAGTTTTGAATACTTGGGTGATCGCTGCATACTTAACATGCAGAGGAAAGTCCATGCTCGCACAGGCTGAGATGCCTGTAGTGTTCATGCCTGACGAAACCATAAGTCAGGGTAGCCTTTTTGGCTAACGGCAGGGAAAATGCCTAAGTCCTTAGGGATATGGCATTCCAACCTTGAAAGTGCCACAGTGACGTAGTCAAAGCAGAAATGCTTTGAGTGGAACGCGGTAAACCCCATGAGCGAGCAACCCAAATGAAGGTAGGGGCACTCTTGGAAGGGAAATGAACCTGATAAGAGGCAAGCATTCATGCTTGCAGATAGATGATTACCACCGGAGTACGAGGTTGACCACCGCTGGCAGTACGATGGTACAGAACATGGCTTACAAAGTATTCAAAGGTCTGATTATGAAATGATCCCTTTCTAAATGCAATTATTGCGTTAGAAAGGGTTTTTTATACTTGCAGAAAATGGTATGTCATTAGAAGGAAATCTTGTCCTGCTATCATTATTTGAAAAGGAATGAATATTTTATGCCGCAAAAAGTAACCTTGATCGCTACCGCAGCAATGGGATTGGAATCCATCGTTGCGCAGGAAGTAAAAAATCTCGGATATGAAGATGTAGAAGTGGAAAATGGCAGAGTAACCTTTGAAGCGGATATATCAGCAATCCCTAGGGCAAACCTTTGGCTTAGGACAGCTGACCGCGTTAAGCTTCAGGTTGGAAAGTTCAAAGCTTTCACCTTTGATGAATTGTTTGAAAAGACCAAAGCCCTTCCTTGGGAATCATACATACCAGAAGATGGAGAGTTCCCCGTTATTGGTAAGTCAGTGAAATCAAAATTATATAGCGTTCCTGATTGTCAGTCGATTGTAAAGAAGGCGATCGTTGAACGGCTGAAGCAACGTCATGGGGTCGCTTCATGGCTGAAAGAAGACGGGGCATTCTACCGTGTGGAAATTGCCTTGCATAAAGATACCGCATTATTGACAATTGATACCTCTGGTTCCGGATTGCATAAAAGAGGTTATCGAACCGGACAGGGAGAAGCTCCGTTAAAAGAAACTTTGGCTGCCGCACTCGTGCAATTAACCAACTGGACGCCCGATAAGCCATTCGTCGATCCTTTCTGTGGTTCAGGTACCATTGCCATTGAAGCTGCGTTGATCGGTCAAAATATTGCTCCTGGCTTTAATAGAGAATTTGCCTCAGAAGAGTGGGGGTGGATCCCTCAGAAAGTATGGGATGATGCTTTTCAGGAAGCAGAAGATCATGCAAACTACGACCAGCCTTTGGAAATAACCGGTTACGATATTGACCATCGCATGATTGAAATCTCAAAATCAAACGCCATGGAAGCCGGGCTGGGTGATCTGATTCAGTGGAAACAGATGCAGGTAAAAGATTTGCGCCCCAAGCAGGAAAATGGGTACTTGGTGTCTAATCCTCCTTATGGAGAGCGAATCGGGGAGCGGGAAGAAGTGGAGACACTGTACAGAGATCTTGGCTCGATAATGAGAGACCATCCGAGCTGGAGTGTCTATATCCTAACTTCCCATTCAGGATTTGAAAAAATTTATGGGCGGCAGGCTTCTAAAAAACGGAAATTATTCAATGGATACATCAAAACCGATTATTATCAGTTTTTTGGAACGCGGCCGAAATAGGGGGAGACATTTGTGAGTAAAGAGTTGGAACAGGACTTTTTGAACTTATTGAAAGAAAAAGCTTCCTATGAAGAAGCACTTGGGTTGATGTTTTGGGATTTAAGAACAAATGCTCCAAAAAAAGCAGTCGGTAATCGATCAGAAGTAATTGGAATGGTGTCCCAGAAGGTTCATCAGATCACTACCTCCGATCAAATGAAAGGATACATTGATGAGTTAAAGAACAACACCCAGAACGAGATTATCAAAAAGGCAGTGGAAAAATCAGAAGATAGTTACAATCGGAGTGCAAAAATTCCGGCAGAGGAATATAAAGAGTATGTGATGTTGCAATCCAAGGCAGAGTCCGTTTGGGAGGAAGCGAAAGACAAGGATGATTTCGAAAGTTTCGAGCCTTATCTCGAAAAACTTGTTGCTTACAATCAGAAGTTTGCTGGTTATTGGGGTTATGACAATCATATTTATGATGCTCTGTTAGATAACTATGAACCTGGTGTAACGGTAGCTGTTTTAGATGATGTATTTCCTAAGGTAAGGAATTCATTGTCAGGTCTACTGGACAAAATACAGCAGTCTCCAATCCAACCGGACCCTTCTGTGCTTCATGGTCATTTTCCAAAAGCTGATCAAGAGAAATTCAGTCTCGAAATACTTTCGCGCATGGGGTATGATTTTGAAGCGGGCAGGCTTGACGAAACAGTCCATCCATTTGCCATCGGATTGAACGTCAATGATGTCCGTGTCACTACTAAATATGATGTAAAAGATTTTCGTACCGCCGTATTTGGAACCATTCACGAAGGCGGTCATGCGCTATATGAACAGAATATCAACCCTGAACTGGCATTTACCCCGCTAGCTGATGGGACCTCCATGGGAATCCATGAGTCCCAATCGCTTTTCTGGGAAAATTTCATTGCCAGAAGTGAAGCGTTCTGGGAAAATCATTATAAGTTATTCAAAACTTATGCACCGGACAGTTTCAGTGACCTTCCGCTGGATCCTTTTTATAAAGCTATCAATGAAGTCAAACCTTCATATATACGAATTGAAGCAGATGAACTTACGTATCCTTTACACATTATGGTCCGTTATGAACTGGAAAAAGCATTGATTGCCGGGGACATAAAGGTGAAGGAACTTCCAGAACTGTGGAATGATAAAATGGAGGAATACGTAGGAATAAGACCACGCAATAATGCGGAGGGAGTACTGCAGGACGTACATTGGGCAGGTGGAAGTTTCGGCTACTTTCCTTCTTATGCATTAGGGTATATGTATGCCGCCCAATTCCACAATCGTATGGAAAAGGATATTGATTTTGATAAGGTCATTCGAGCAGGAGACTTCACTGGGATTAAAGAATGGCTTACGGAAAATATACATCAATATGGGAGTATGAAAAAGCCCCTGGAAATTTTGAATGACGTTACAGGGGAGAAGCTTAATCCTGATTATTTAGTACAATACCTGAGTAAGAAATACAGTAAGATATATCAGTTTTAATATTTCTGCTAATATTGGAAAGTTGGAAAGAAGAATATTAAAAGAGCATGGAATCCTCAATTCCATGCTCTTTTTTCTTCGAACATCACCCGTTTCCAATCGGCCATTCAAAAGGTGGCGATCCAGGAGGTGAATTCTGGATAATATCCACGAAAGGAATAGTGTAGGCAAATGCAATCAATACGACAGTTATGCCTATCCATAACTTCCAATTCTCCAATACCAAAGGGGTCGGCTCTGAACCATCAGGTGCTTCAGCAATTGGGAATTCTTCGACGCCTTTTGGTGCCTTGAATGTCATGTAAAAGAAGTTATAAAGCATGATCAGGATGCCAATGAAAAGGATAGAACCGCCAATCGCCTGACCGTATTGATATCCGATCCATTCTGCCGCCTGTGCGCTGCCCTGGTAGTCGGAGAATGCAGAACGTCTCGGAGCTCCGAGCAGACCTGCCAAATGCATAGAGCCTGACATGAAGAACATGCCGACAAGCCAAACGATTGTTTGTGTCATACCAAGGGTGTTAATTTTTTTATCAATTTTCCTGCCCGTAAGTACCGGTACAAGCCAGTACGTAATCCCGAAGAAAGTAAGAATGACGGTGGTCGCAAGCGTGAGGTGGAAATGTCCCGTCACCCAGATGGTATTGTGAACAACCTGGTTCATCTGGTTGGAAGCGTTGATAATGCCCCCGGCACCTGCTGGAATAAATGCAACCATTCCCATAAATGGTGCGAAGAATCGGACATCTTTCCAAGGAAGATGACGGAACCAGCCGAATAATCCTGTATACCCTTTTTGTCTTCCCGTGATTTCGAATGTTGCGAACATAGAAAAGGCAGTCAACAAGGAAGGTATGATAACAGCGAATGTAAGTACAACTTGAATGTATTTCCACATAGGATCAATTCCCGGTTCCAAAAGCTGATGGTGAAAACCAACTGGAATCGAGAAAATCAAAAACAGAATAAACGCAAGACGCGCTAATGAATCGCTGAATATTTTGCCGCCGATAATTTTTGGCAGGATGGCATACCATGCCATATAGGCAGGAAGCAGCCAGAAATAAACTAGTGGATGACCGAAATACCAGAATAAGGTTCGGCTAACAAGGATATTTATTTCCCCAACTAACCCTAAGGACCAAGGAATAAATTGGATTAATACAGTAGCTGCCACACCGAGCGTACATATAAACCACATCAGCATATTGATGACAACCATGAATGCTAACAACGGGGAATGTTCACCCTGATGTTTCTTTTTCCATTGGTACAATTGGTGGAAATTGACAAAACAGGCAATCCACGATCCTACCACGACAAAAGTAAGTCCGAAATAAAAAATCGGGTGGGCTTTCAAAGGAGCGTAGAATGTGTAAAGTACACTTGCTTTACCTAAAAGAATCATTATAGCACTTGCAATAGTGCCCGTGAGCATAACCCAAAAGGACACCCATGCCCATTGTCGTTGTTTATGGGTCATCCCAACAGTCTTAGCCATTAACGAGAACTGAAAGCCAATGATGAAAAATGTGGTAAGTACCAAACCTAATATGACACCGTGAACAGTTAAAATTTGGTAATATCCGATACCGAAAGGGAGTGTGTAGTTACCTGTTCTTACCAATGTTTGCAATAGCCCCATCAGACCGCCTATTAACAATGAAATGAAGGTAACCCACATGAACGACATGACCAATTTAGAATCAGCTTTGCCCAGCCCTGTTTTTTCTGCAATCATTCTTCATACACCTCCACGGTAGCAGTCATAAGATGGTGTCCGGTACCACAATATTCATTACAAATGAGAGTATAAGTTCCCGGGTTATCTAATGTAGTTTCCAGAGTAGAAATATATCCTGGCTCGAGCATCATATTGACATTGGTGCCGGCAAGCTGAAAACCGTGAATGACATCTTCGGTGGTAGCCTGGAACATTACTTTAGATCCTGCAGGTATTCTAATGGTCTTAACGTTGTTTCCGTCTTCATCTTTTCCAAAGTCATAATTAAAAGCAGTAGCAAGCACATTCAATGTGTATTCTTTTTCTCCCAGTTGTTGTAATCCTAGATTTTCTTCTTTGAAAGCCTCATGCGCCTGGACATTTTGCGGATCTAATGTAACCATACAGCTTGGCGGCTGTGTGCCTTGATAGAAAGCACCGATACCCAGGACAATTAAAAAAACAAGTAATGTCCCCACTCCGGATGCCATCCATATTTTTTCGTATTTATGCATATGCATCGTAATCCCCTCTTCCTAAGTAAAAGTGCTATCGTGCTAAAAATAGACCAAAAACGGCAAGCCAGGATAAAACTAAAAATCCTCCAACTACTGAAACAGAAATCAGTGTTCCTTTTAAATTAGGTTCGCTGGAGCTGTGTTCTTGCTCGACTTGATGTTTCAGGTTTGTGCTAGGCATTTATGCCCACCCCTTTCAAAAATATTTGCTTTTGTTATTAACTATCTTACAGCAAATTAATGTAAATTCGACTTGGATTTCACATGTTTCACAAATTGTTCAATAACAACTGAAAACACCGTAGTAAAAGGGTTTACCTGTGATATTCTTCATTGATTTGAAGGTAAATGTGTATAGTTTGTGAAATCTGATAATTGGTCTATCACAAAACAAAATTGCAAGCAATCACATAATGGGGCTTTATTGTGAAAAAAATAGAACTTTTTACTTATGAGCAAATTAGAGATAGAGTAGAGGATATAATTTATTCATGTTCTCCGTTTCGATTTAGATAGTCTTTGAAATGTAATGATATAATGATGAAAACGATTCAACAGGGGGAAATGGAATGTTTTTACCAAGTTTTGAACTAACAAATAAGTTAGCAGTTATAACCGGGGCCACGAAAGGAATTGGTAAAGCAATCGCTGTATCTTTTGCAGAGGCAGGTGCAGATGTTGTGTTAATTGCCCGTTCAAACGAACAGTTAGAAGAAGTGAAGGCAATGATCGAAGAGCTTGGCAGGAAGGCTGTTACTATACAAGCTGATGTAAATGAATATAAATTAATCAAAGAACAGATAGATAATATAATTGGTGAACGGCCATTGGACATTTGGGTAAATAACGCAGGCATGAATATACGACGCGAGGCTATGGATGTTACAGAGGCAGAGTGGGATCAGATTGTATCCACAAACATGAAGAGTGCATTTTTCTTGTCTCAGTATGCTGCTGAAAAAATGAAAGATAATCAGCAAGGGAAAATCATCAATATATCTTCCGTCGGAGGTCATACCGCATTAAGAACGGGGGTTGTCTATGCGATGACCAAGAGCGCGCTGATTCAAATGACTAAGAACCTGGCGATGGAATGGGGAAAATATAATATCAATGTTAATGCGATTGGTCCCTGGTATTTCCCTACTGCGTTGACTGAAAAGCTATTACAGGATGAAAACTATGTCCAGGATATATTGTCCCGAACCCCGCTTAAGCGAATAGGTAAATTGTCCGAACTGGCAGGAACGGCAGTATTTCTGGCTGCTGAAGCCAGCGACTACATGACAGGCCAAACTTTGTTCGTAGATGGCGGCATGACGATCTATGGTTTTTAATAGCTGAAAAATTCGCTGTATCAATAAAGAAGACTGCCAAAAATTTTCGGCAGTCTTCTTTATTTTTCTTATAAACTCTGAAAGCTTTGCCCCTTATACATAGAACAAGCAGAATGGTACAACATAAGCCTAAAAAGGAGAACTTATGGCATACATTCTCTCTGTTGGAAAAAGTGAACCACAATATGAGATGGAACAAGAGAAAGTCAAAGACTTGGTTGAAAATCTGTTTCCGTTGTCTGACCGTGAAAAGCAACGGCTGCTACCTGTATTCGACCACTCTTTGATAGAGAAAAGACAATTTGTGGTAGAAGAAGAATGGTTTAAGCAAACACATGGATTACGGGCAAGAAATGAAATCTATGTCAATGAGGCTTATCGCCATGCACTCTCGGCAATTGATGAATGTCTATTCAATCCTTTGTTTCTTACTGAAAAGGTCGGTGTCGATTTAATTGATATGATTATATTTGTCTCTACTACAGGGCTGGCAACCCCTTCAATCGAAGCAAGATTGATGAATGCCAGGAATTTTCGGGAAGATGTTAAGCGCGTGCCCTTATTCGGTCTGGGGTGTGCTGGTGGAGTAAGTGGTCTTGCAAGGGCATATGAGTTTCTGAAAGCGTATCCCGCTAAGAATGTCCTGGTTATTAACGTGGAATTTTGCAGTTTGACTTTTCAAAAGACCGACTCCAGGAAAAGTAATTTTGTGGGAACAGCACTGTTTGGTGATGGCGTTAGTGCCACGTTGGTGACTGGTTCTGATTCTGTTCTTAGGGAAAAACAGAAGGGTACTGTTCCGGTAATCAAGGGTACAAGCTCTAGAACAAAAAAAGATTCCATTGATGTAATGGGGTGGGACATCACTGACACAGGATTTGAAGTGATTTTTAATAAGAGTATTCCTCATCTAATAAAAGCCTTCTGGAAAAACCATCTTGATCATTTCATGCAGTCATACAACCTGGAGGCCGATGACCTTCCCTTCATAGTTGCCCACCCTGGAGGAAAAAAAGTGTTGGAATCCTATCAAGAAGTCTTGCAGAAGAATACAGAGGCTTTTCAAGCATCTTATCAAGTGTTGAGAGACCATGGGAATATGTCCTCGGTTACTGTCTGTTATGTGTTGTATGAATACATGAAAGATTTTCCTTCCACAGGAACGAAGTCAGTGATGGCAGCACTTGGGCCGGGGTTCAGTTCCGAGTTGATGAGTTTGGAGTGGGTATGATGCCAGTTGTTTTTATGTTCTTGTTAGGAGCGATAATTTTACAACGGTTGGTAGAATTGATAGTTGCGAATGCGAATCGAAAATGGGCGTACGAACGGGGTGGGAGAGAATACGGCGAATCTCACTATAAGTGGTTTATTATCGTCCATACACTTTTTTTCATAAGCTTGGCTATAGAATCTTCCATTTATTTTAATGAGTGGAAACCAAGTCATTTCCTCTTATTATTTTCTATCTTTACTGCTTTGCAATTATTTCGGGTATGGTGCATTTTATCCTTAGGGAAATATTGGAACACAAGGGTAATTGTCATCCCAGGCCATGAAATTGTAGCAAAAGGTCCTTACAGATTTTTCAAGCATCCGAATTACTGGGTGGTCTTTATGGAATTCATCATTATCTCTCTTCTATTCCAGGCTTATGCGACAGCGATCATTTTTCCTGTTCTGCATTTACTGCTGTTAAGAGTCAGAATCCCAATAGAAGAAAAAGCCCTGAATCAATTTAGTGCCGCTGATCAATTTTGACAATAATTCATACAATTCTGATTCTCGATTGCCAATGGGTAGGTCATTTGCTATAATTCTAATTAGAAATGAAAATCATTATCAATTGTAGAAAGAAGGTTCTGCATATGATGGTTATGATCGTTTTGACTATTTCTGTTTATTGTGGAATAGCTGTATATATTCTTAGAAAGATTGACTCATCTCCTGACCATAAGATAAAAGGGAGAAACAAGGTAACGTCAAGCATGAAACAGAGAAAAAAACAATATGAACACTTTCTTTCAGCCAGGTGACCGACACCTGGTTTAATTTTTGTTATAATGGAAAAAAGTCGAAAGGTGTGGACTTATGTCGAATATCATTGCTGTGGAAAAAGCAAAGGAATGGTCAGAGACGAATAAAGTAGTGTTTGCGGATTGCCGGTTTGATTTAAACAATCCGGAGCAGGGGTGGCATAAATATAAGCAGGAACACATTCCTGAAGCTGTTTATTTTGATTTAGAAAAAGATTTGAGTGGAGAAACTAAAACACACGGTGGCAGACATCCACTTCCCGACATAAATTCACTCCAAAAGAAACTTGCGGAAAGAGGAATTGATAAAGATACAATCGTTATAGCTTATGACCAAAATAGAAGTGTCATGGCTGCCAGGATGTTATGGTTAATGAAATTTTGTGGATATGAACGGGTATATATATTGAACGGTGGGCTGGATGCATGGAAAATAGCAGGTTATCCAGTTGATGCTAATTCAGCCACGGCTGAGCCGGTTATTGAGGGTACAATCCACCCGCGACATGATATGGCTTGCGGAGAGTCGTATGTCCGAACGAAAACCGATGAGGGGGACACAATCGTTATCGATTCCCGCAGTTATGCACGCTATGCAGGCTGGGAAGAACCTATCGACAAAAAGAAAGGCCACATCCCTGGGGCTTTGCAGTACGATTGGAGCGGCGTTTATAAAGAAGATGGGTTATGGAAAACAAAGGAAGAATTGAAAGAGCATTTCAGGAATCTGGAAAATAAAAAGGAAATTATCGTTTATTGTGGTTCAGGTGTCACCGCTGCTTCCAATGTAATAGGGTTATGGGAAGCAGGGTTTGTAAATGTGAAATTGTATGTTGGTAGTTTTAGTGATTGGATCTCTTATCAAGGAAATGAAGTGGCAACCATCAGTAAGTAAGTTGGGAACGGAATAAATTCAGACCAGAGGGTGGCGGTGCATGAAACAGCAATATACTTTAGCTTATTTTCTAGAGGATTTATGGGCAAAAGGATTTAAATTATCCGATGAAGACGTTCGATTCATTTATTTTGGAATGAATTCAACCAATGCCGCTGTATGGAAAGTGATTATTGCCCTCAAAGCTACGTTACAATTCCAGCAAACATTTGACGGAAGTTTTTATATGGGAGTACTGGAACACATTTCCGGGGAGGGCATTAACTCTAAAAGAAAAGCATGGGAAGTTTTAGAAGCAAAAGGTTTATCCAAACGGAAAGCAATCAGCAATAATAAACCCGCAGACCTATCGTCGTAAGTCTGCGGGTCATTTTTTTAAGGCTGTCCGGGCAAGTGCATCAGCTTTCCCATTTTGTTTTTCAGGAATCCATTTGAAAAAGACATAGGGGAATCCTGATTGCAGTTGATTAATTTTTTCTAGTAAAGAAATGAAGTTAGAGTTTTTTGTATAATTTTTTTCGATGGTTTCTACCACAATTTTGGAGTCGCTGCGAAACGATAAAATTTCATCAGGAAAATACTTCTGGCAGACTTCCAAAGCTCTGATCACTGCCCAGAATTCTGCTTCGTGATTAGACATTTCCCCTAAAGTAAAGGAAAATTCCCGGTGGTCTTTGCCATTTTTAATAAAAACCCCGGCTGCACTTGGGCCAGGATCTCCTGCTGCTGCTCCATCTGTATAAACTTCAATCATAAATCTCATCCTTTTATTTAAGTTCTCTCCAATTAATTTCTGCTCATAAGTGCGTTATGATGTCTCTGTGAAAGGCTCGTGCAATGCATTCCCACTTGTATAAAGGGTATGGGTGGGGGAAGATGTTTTAATTATACGGCTGGGCATATCATTACACAAATGAAAAAGCGGCAATCCTAAGGATTGCCGCTTGGTATATTGGTTTAAATTAGTTTTTTTCTACGTTGGCAGCTTGAGGGCCACGGTCGCCTTCGACGATTTCGAAAGTAACAGATTGACCTTCTTCTAGTGATTTAAAGCCTTCTTCGTTGATTGCAGAGAAGTGTACGAATACATCGTCGCCACCTTCTACAGAGATAAAGCCGTAACCTTTTTCTGCGTTAAACCATTTTACTGTACCGTTTTGCATGATAAAAATCCTCCTAAAATCTTGCACGTAACACGTGTTAATTACAAAACAAATAAACCTGATATTAAATTTAATACCTATTCATCGTTTTGCTTGTTTCTAATATAGCTTATGAGTGTCTTTATTGTCAAGGGAGAATAGAAATCGATTGATAAATATTCATACCAGCGGGTTGATTGCTCTTATCAGAAAATTTAATCTTCTCACTGGAGTATCAACAGAACCTCATGTCTGGGGTAAAATAGATTCTGTACATAATAAAAGGGGGTCATTAAATGAAGACGGATATAGAGATTGCGCAACAAGCCGAGATGAAACCGATTGAAGAAATAACAAAAATGTTAGCGCTTACGAAAGATGATTGGGAGCCATATGGACACTATAAGGCCAAGCTTTCAGACAAACTCCTTGATAAGCTCGCCGATCGGCCTGATGGAAAAGTCATTCTGACCACTTCCATTAATCCTACACCGGCGGGAGAAGGGAAGTCGACTATAACTGTAGGACTGGGCCAGGCACTGAATAAAATCAATAAAAAGGCTATCATTGCCCTAAGGGAGCCTTCTTTAGGTCCGACAATGGGATTGAAAGGTGGAGCTGCGGGTGGAGGGTATTCTCAGGTAGTACCCATGCAGGACATCAACCTTCATTTCACTGGGGATATTCATGCGATAACAACTGCCAATAATGCTCTTTCTGCATTTATCGATAATCACATTCATCGCGGAAATGAGCTTAATATTGACCCGAGAAGAATTGAATGGAAACGTGTTATGGATTTGAATGACAGGGCGTTAAGAAATGTGGTCGTCGGTCTTGGTGGTCCTGCCCAGGGGATGCCGCGTGAAGATGGTTTTAATATTACCGTCGCCTCTGAAATCATGGCCGTTCTGTGCCTGGCCAAAAATATGGCTGACCTGAAGCAGCGCCTTGCAAAAATACTGATCGGCTATACGTATGATAAAGAACCTGTAACGGTAGGACAATTAGGGTATGAAGGTGCTTTGGCATTACTTTTAAAAAATGCTATTAAACCTAACCTGGTGCAAACACTGGAAAATACACCTGCGATTATCCACGGAGGTCCTTTTGCTAATATAGCTCATGGCTGCAATAGTGTTGTAGCGACGAAAATCGCTGCCAAGCTTGGTGATTATGTGGTGACGGAAGCTGGTTTCGGAGCTGATTTAGGAGCGGAGAAATTCATTGATATCAAAACACGCGCAGGCGAATTCGAACCGGATGCAGTTGTCATTGTAGCTACAATCAGAGCGCTGAAAATGCATGGAGGCAAAGGTAAAAATGATTTGGCGGAAGAAGATTTGAATGCTTTGAAAAAAGGAATGGAAAATCTGAAAAAACATATGGAAACGGTCGAAGGCTTCGGACTTCCATATGTCATCGCCATCAATAAGTTCCCGACAGATACAGAGGAAGAAGTGAATTTTGTCCATCATTGGTGTGAGTCCAGGAACGCGCTTGTCTCCATTGCTGATGTGTTTGCTCAAGGGGGGGAAGGCGGTCTGGATCTGGCTGATAAAGTCGTCCACATATGTGAAACAGAACAAACGAACCTCCAGTATGCTTATGAACTTGACGACAACTTAGAGCTTAAAATTCGCAAGATCGCTCAAAAGGTATATGGAGCAGCAGATATAGAATTATCTCCAAAGGCCAAAAAACAGCTAATTCAATACGAAAAGCTTGGATTCGGTAACTTGCCTGTTTGTATGGCGAAAACTCAATACTCGTTATCCGATGACCCAAGTCTGCTTGGCAGGCCAAAAGATTTTACAGTCAACATCAGAGAGTTGCGTGCCTCAGCAGGTGCTGGCTTTATCGTTGTTCTTACCGGCGATATTATGACAATGCCAGGACTTCCAAAGAAGCCGGCTGCTCTTCATATGGACGTTAAAGAAGACGGGACCATTACAGGTTTGTTCTAAAAATGTAATATTTCCTGTAAAGCTCCCAATTGCTGAAGACTCAGTTTCGAGACGTTAGGTAGCAATTATGGTGGCTGGGAAAACGGATCGCTTTCCGTGGGCATGTGGTGAGCTTCCTCAGGCTTCGCCCGAGGAAGCTTGCCAGGTCCCCCGCAGGAAAGCGAATCCTTCCCCAACGCCCCTATTCCTTAAACAATGTCTCGAAATCAAGTCTTCGACTTTTCGGCTCTTTTGTTGAATAAGCCTCTTTTGGTAAATTAACAACAACGTTTAATATATGTAACAAAAGAATCTCCCCAGCTGATAAGCGGGGAGATTTTTGCTACAATCAAAGGAATCATGGATAGTACGAGGTGAAAGATAATGGCTATAAAAATTGGAGTAACTGGCTGGGGGGACCACGATCTGTTATATGATGATCGTATAGCCGCAGGAGACAAGCTTTCCGCTTACGCTTCCCATTTCCCGGTAGTCGAAGTAGATACAGCTTTCTATGCCATTCAACCAGAAAAAAACTATCGAAAATGGCTAAGTCAGACTCCTGAAAATTTTTCGTTTGTCATAAAAGCCTATCAAAAGCTTACGGGTCATGATCGCTCAAAGTTGACGGTACCGGAAGCGAAAGCGTTGATGGAGGAATACAGGGAATCGATTCAGCCTGTCATAGATGCAGGAAAGTTGAATGCTATTTTGTTTCAGTTTCCTCCGTGGTTTGATGTTCGAAAAGCACATATCCAAAAACTCAAAACGATAAGAGAATGGCTTCCGGACTTGCCCTTGGCTTTAGAGTTTCGAAACCAGTCCTGGTTCGACCCCCAATATAAAAGGCAGACGCTTGATTTCATGAAAGAAGAAAAGTGGATTCATACGATCGTCGATGAGCCTCAGGCTGGTGAGAATTCCGTACCTACCATCCTGGAGCCGACACATCCTGACAAGACATTGATCCGTTTTCACGGAAGGAATGTGCATGGCTGGAACCGAAATGGCCGGGAAGGGAAAGACTGGCGTGCTGTTCGCTTTCTTTATCGGTATAACGAGAAAGAATTAGAAGAATGGGTAGAAAACCTTATGAAACTGGAGCAGCAAACAAAGGACATTACAATCTTTTTTAATAATAATTCCGACGGCGATGCAGCTGCTAATGCTAAGCAGCTGATTGATATGCTTGGGATCACCTATGAAAACCTTAATCCAAGACAAATGGATTTATTCAACTTTTGAGGAGCAGCAATTATGGATAAAGATTTATTTTTAAAGAGAATCGAAAGCTATGTAAAAGGACTGTTTGAAAATGATGTAACTGGCCATGATTATTTTCATATGAAACGTGTGGCTAAAAAAGCGAGGCAAATAGCTGAGAAGGAAGGGGCACACCTATTTGTTACTGAAGCTGCAGGCTGGCTGCATGATATTGGAGATGCCAAGTTATTCGCTGACTCGAATCAGGCAAGAAAGATGATGAACGATTTCCTTATGGAATTAAAGGTGCCTGCTGAAATGATTACAGACATCGAAACCGCTATAGAGGATGTATCGTTTTCTAAGGGAAAAGTGCCCGATACACTGGAAGGCAGAATTGTGCAGGATGCGGATCGTCTTGATGCGATTGGTGCCGTAGGAATTGCGAGGACTTTCGCATTCGGTGGTGCAAAAGGTCAGTTGATTCACGATGAAGAACAAGGAAATACATCCATTCAGCATTTTTATGATAAATTATTAACGCTTAAAGACAAAATGAATACCGAGTCTGCAAAGCAAGAGGCGTTAGAAAGGCATGAATTTATGGAAGCGTATCTGAAACATTTTTATCAGGAGTGGCACACGTGCTAGAATGGAAAGTAGAAATCGACAAGGAGTGACGGAATGTGACGACTGGAGAAAGAGCTTACTTAGAAATGTGTCAGGAAGTATTAGAGAATGGGACGAAAAAAGGAGATCGGACTGGCACAGGTACATATTCCACTTTTGGAAAACAACTTCGGTTTGATCTGTCAGAGGGATTTCCGTTACTGACGACTAAGCGTGTGCCTTTCCGCTTGATTGCGAGTGAATTGCTCTGGTTCATCAAAGGGGACACTAACATTCGTTACCTTTTACAGCACAATAATAATATTTGGAACGAATGGGCGTTCAAAAAATGGGTGGAAAGCGACGAGTATGATGGACCGGATATGACTGATTTTGGCATCCGCAGTCAGCAGGATGAAGACTTTCATACTATCTATAAACAGCAGATGGACCGCTTCAAACAGTTAATCCTGGAAGACGATCGTTTTGCAAAAGCCTATGGAGACTTAGGCTCTGTATACGGGAAGCAATGGCGGGCGTGGAAAACTTCCCAGGGAGATACGATTGACCAGCTCAAAGAAGTAATAGAAAACATTAAAACTAATCCTGATTCAAGAAGGCATATCGTAACCGCATGGAACCCGGAAGATGTTCCTTCAAATATGGCTCTGCCGCCGTGTCATACCATGTTTCAATTTTATGTAGCAGAGGGAAGACTTTCCTGTCAGCTATACCAGCGCAGCGGTGATATCTTCCTCGGTGTTCCGTTCAATATTGCCAGCTATGCACTGCTTACCCACCTTATTGCTCATGCGTGCGGCCTTGAACCGGGAGAATTCATCCATACTTTGGGAGACGCTCATATTTACACCAACCATATCGAACAAGTAAAAACCCAATTGGCTCGTGAGCCGAGGGCTTTCCCGGCACTCAAACTGAATCAAGAAAAGACCTCCATATTTGATTTTGAAATGGAGGATATGAAAATCGAGGGTTATGACCCACATCCAGGCATTAAAGCACCTGTTGCTGTTTAGAAGGGAGCACTGAAATGATATCACTACTATTTGCAATGGACCGGAATCGCGTTATGGGGAAGGACAATGACCTCCCTTGGCATTTACCGAATGATTTGAAATTCTTTAAAGAAAAAACAATCGGCCATACCATTATAATGGGAAGAAAAACCTATGAATCCTTCAATAGGCCATTACCGAAAAGAGAGAATGTCATCCTCACAAAAGATGAGTCCTATCAGCAGCCAGGGTGTAAAATCATTCATGATATCAGCGAGATACTGAGGTGGAATGAAGAAAACCCTGAAACGGAGTGGTTCGTTATAGGCGGTAGTGTATTGTTTGAACAGATTCTCGACCAAGCGGATCGTATGTATATGACCTACATCGATGAAACTTTTCCAGGAGATACCTATTTCCCGGAATATCAAGAAGATGAGTGGGAATTAACGCATGTAGAAAAAGGCGTCAAGGATGAGAAAAATCCGTATGATTATTATTTTCGCACCTATGACCGGGTGACCAGGTAATGACAGCCTATTGTGGCGTCTTATTAGCCGGCGGGCAGTCAAGCAGGATGGGCACCGATAAAGCGCTGCTTGAGCTCGGAGGGCTTAAGACAATCCAGTGGGTGGACGAGAGACTTCGTATGGTAACAGATCAGAGGGCAATTATCACCAATCAGAAGGAACGCTTTGCTTTTGTGGATATTCCTTCTTATCCTGATGTATTTAAGGGAGAAGGGCCGATGGCGGGACTGCATGCTGCTATTCACTATCTTCCCGCTGATTATTATCTGCTATCCGCCTGCGACACTCCTTTCCTTTCTCCGGCTGTTTATGAAGTTTTAAAACAACAGGTGGCGGGGCATGATATTGCCATTCCCGTTTTCAATGGGAAGTTCCACCCGATGTCAGGCGTTTATTCAGCAGCAGTTTATAAGAAAGCCGGGGAGCTTTTAAAACAAGGCAAGAGAAGCATGAAGGCGTTATTCAACGAAACGGATACGGTGTTCGTCAATAATTTTCCATCTATCGATACGGTTGAACTGCATAGACACTTTTTTAATATGAATGACCCGAATGACTATGCGAAAGCTCAAGAAATTGTAAAAATACTCAAGAGTTAAAAGACATGGACCTTAATCCGTGATAAAATGTAGTTGCTTGAGACAAGCTTTACCTAAACAATCGAACATTTTATGACAACAGTGAAAAACTACAGTATTTCAAGTACGGAACCGTTATAATGGGACTATGATAAATTTCTATTTTGTAATCTATTTTGGGAAGGATGGTGAAAGGAATGTTAACAAGTATCGGTGTACCAGGGCTGATTTTGATTTTAGTCATTGCATTGGTTATTTTCGGCCCATCAAAACTTCCTGAAATAGGTAAAGCTGCTGGCCAGACTTTAAGTGAGTTTAAAAAGTCAGCGAAAGATATGACAGGCGATGTTGCCGGTGATGTCAAAGAAGTAAAACAAGCGTTCACGGATGATCAGCAATCATCGGGTAAATAAATAATCTCTCTTAGAGGTGATAGTTATGTTCAGTAACATCGGTGTTCCTGGTCTGATTTTGATTCTAGTCATTGCATTAGTCATTTTCGGACCGTCCAAGCTGCCTGAAATAGGTAAGGCTGTAGGCAGTTCCTTAAAAGAGTTCAAGAAAGCTACCAATGACATGATGTCGGATGATGATAAAAAGTCGGACGATAAAAATGAAAACAAATAATAATGAATACCAGGAAGGTGTAAGGGGCGACCTTGCATCTTCTTTACTTGTTGGATAGGAAAATTATAATAGGATTGTTGTATATGCTTAATGGCCCTGCAAGATGCAGGTTATACCGGCACGTGCTGGTTTAGTCAAACGGGCATATGTACATAACGCTTGAGCTTTAAACTGGGACGGTGCAGCGGGAGGTGTTGAGGGTGAAAAAAAAGAAACAAATAGAAGACGTCGAAATGAATTTGACAGACCATTTAACGGAGCTTAGAAAGCGGATCATTTGGACACTTGTCTCCTTTGTGGCCTTTTTTATTACTGGATTCATTTTTATTAAAGATATTTATCAGTTCTTTGTCAGGGATCTGGCGTTCGACTTACATGTAACCAGTCCAGGTGAGATTATATGGATTTATTTCTCTATGGCAAGTATCGTCGCTTTGATCGGTACACTGCCAATTCTTAGCCTGCAAATCTGGTTATTTGTAAAACCAGCTTTGACACCGAAAGAGACGAAGGTTTCTCTCTCTTATATTCCGGCTATATTTTTGTTGTTTTTAGCTGGATTGACTTTCGGCTATGTAATTTTTGTCCAACTGATACTTCCATTCTTGTTATCCTTGAATGATGGAATGTTCAATGAAATTTTCACGGTCGATCGTTATTTCAAGTTTTTGTTCCGGGTGACCATCCCGTTTGCTATCTTATTTGAAATACCTATCATCACGATGTTCTTGACAAGCCTGGGCGTAATCAACCCTGTTATGTTAGTAAAAATCAGAAAGTATGCGTATTTTGTTTTGATCATCATAGGAACCATGATTTCACCGCCTGATTTTATTTTACAGCTGGTGACAGCCGTTCCTTTGATTATTTTATATGAAGTGAGTATCATTCTCTCTCGTGTCGTGTATCGTAAAAAATTAAAGCACCACCGCGAATTTATGGAGCAGGATTTCGAAGATGATGAGTATGGAAGCTGACCATAAACCCGCTGTCCTTTGTGACAGCGGGTTTTTATATGAAGTTTATAGCAAATGGAGAACGTTAGAATGGTGGGGTGAAGTATTCAAAAAAAAGACCTTGACTGTTTTTACAGTCAAGGCCAAGACACAAACAAAGGATCATCACTTGCACACCTATATAATAACAGGATACTGCAGCTCTGAAAGTGAGATTTATCACTATTTCATTGATTTTAACGAAAAACCATGATAAAACTTAATACAATAGTTTGTAAGAAGTAAGGGGGAGCTTTGGGTGCGTTCATTTTATCATTATATGATGCGATTCAGAGGGAACAAGCAGCAAGATCACGAAAAAGAATTGGCAGACTGGATGTTTGAGGATCATAGTTTTCCTAAGCAATCTACATCTTATCATGAGGTTAGTGACTATCTGGAATGGAATGCTCCATTCCCTGAAGCACTTCGCGTTTTTGATCGGTTATGGGATTCCTATCAAATGGATGAACAAGAATAGTTGAAATGGAATCGTGCAGCCGGCTGGTTGTGCGGTTTTTCATTTTACCCACAGGTAACATTTCCCTGTTGTTCGTAACGGAACCCACGTTCGTGTATAATAGGCTTATAATCAGAACGAGAAATTGGTATTCAAGCATGAAAGTGAGGATATTCTATGAAACTATTACATACCGCAGACTGGCATCTTGGTAAAATCGTCAATAGTGTACATATGACGGAGGATCAACGCTACATTTTGCAAGAATTTATGAAGGTAGTAGATGACGAGCAGCCGGATGCGATTATAATCGCGGGTGATTTATATGACCGTTCGATACCCCCAAGAGAAGCAGTTGAATTGTTGAATGATGTCTTGACGGAATTGGTCATCCATAAAAAAATCCCGGTACTTGCAATTTCGGGAAATCATGATAGTCCGGACAGACTGGAGTTCGGCAGTCAGTTATTCCGATCCCAGCAATTATATTTAGATACGAAGTTAAAAGGTGAATTTCATCCTGTCACGCTAAAGGATGAACATGGTCCTGTCCATTTCCATCTGGTCCCTTATTTGGAGCCGGCGGAAGTAAGACAGTTTTTTGACGATGATCGCGTACAATCTCACCATCAGGCTGCGGAACGGATGATTGACTATATAAAATCGAATCATGATATGTCAGAACGCCATGTGTGGGTGGGTCATTCGTTTTTAGCCGGTGGAATGGAAACAGAATCGGAAGAAAGGTTATCGATGATAGGCGGGAGTCCGTATATCGATGCGGAACTATTCGAGGATTTCTCCTACGTGGCATTAGGGCACTTGCATCAGCCACAACGGGTAAGGTCTGAACATATTCGTTACAGCGGGTCCATCTTAAAGTATTCTTTTTCTGAAGCGAATCACCGAAAGAGTGTAACGATTGTAGAGCTTACCGATGAAGACGCCACCATTAGACAAGTCCCTCTAAAGCCGCGACGGGACCTTGAGGTCGTAGAAGGCTACCTGGATGATTTTTTGAATCAGGATTTGCCAGCTCACCCAGAAAATTATCTTCATATAAAATTGTTGGATGACGGTCAGTTAGTGGATCCGATGGGGAAGTTACGCAGGAAATACCCAAATATATTGCGACTTGAACGAAATATGCTCTCGTCGCAAAAAAAACTTCAGGATCTCACAAAAATCAAAGAACGTCAGGAAATGTCCCATACGGACTTATTTGCTTCCTTTTATGAAGAAATGAAAGGGGATGCTATTCCTGAAAAGCGGAGCCAGCACATTGAACAAGTCATCAATAAATTAATGACTGAAGAGCGGGTGAAATGATATGAAAGCTATTACGTTAACTGTTACCGCGTTCGGACCTTATCGGGGACGACAGCATATTGATTTCAGCAGGCTCGGGGAAGAATCGATATTCTTAGTGACTGGTCCGACAGGGGCGGGAAAAACGACGATATTTGATGCTATGTGCTTTGCTTTGTACGGAAAGGCAAGTGGCAGCGATCGCGATCAGGATACATTAAGAAGTCACTTTGCAGAACCGGATGAACAGACAAGTGTTGAATTTGTGTTTGAATTGAGAGGGAAAACCTATCGTGTTATCCGAACACCGAAACAGCCGAAGAAAAAAGCCAGAGGTGAGGGGTTTACCGAAGATCCTGCGAAAGCAGAATTATACCTTCTTGATGGAGAAAAAGAAATATTGGCAGCTTCTCGTATAAAAGAAGTGAATGATACGCTGGAAGAGATGATCAGCCTCGATTATGAGCAATTTCGTAAGATGATCATGATTCCACAGGGAGAATTTCGAAAGCTTATTTCAGAAAACAGTAAGGAACGGGAGGAGATCCTCCAACGCATTTTCCGTACCCATTTTTATGAAAGAGTCACCGAGGAACTTAAACAGCACTCCAGGCAATTAAAAGAAGAAATCAGCCAGTATCAATGGAAGATCAAACAGGAGACAACTAAAGTAGCCTGGGACGAAGAAGAAGTTGTTGATACGTTAGAAGATCCGAAAGAGATTTTGACTTTGCTGGAACAAAAAGAAAAACAGGCACAGAACTCCCACCAGCATGTGGAAGAGCAATTGACAAAACAAAACGTCAAGTTAAAGAAGACGCAGGAATCATTTTACCAGGCTAAGCAGCTGCAGGAAGATTTTTCGAGGTTGAAAAAATACCAGGAAGAAAAACAAACTTTATTGAAGCAACAGCCTGAAATGGAAAAAGTGAAAGACAGACTCTTGCAAGCAGAAAATGCGATGGAAGTGATACCGGTCGAGGAGCATTGGAAGAGCCGCCAGCAGGACTATGAACGCTTGGAAGCTCAGTTAGAACAGAAACAGACTTTTCTTGCTGAAAGCCGCGAACAGTTCGCAAAGCTTCAAAAAACATATGAACAAGAATTAGAAAAAGAGCCAGAGCGGGAGCGGTTAAAGGAAGATATCACACGAAAAAAAGAGGAACTGGAGAAGCTTAACAAACTGAAAGTCCTTCACGAAGACAAAGAAAAGACCAGAAAGCAGATGGAAGTTAAATCTCAAGCCATTCAAAAGCTGAAGCAGGCAATTGAAACGAACAAACGGGAAAGAACCGATCTTCAGGGGCTGCTTAAGCAGGAAAGCGAATGGAATAAATCGTATTATCAGTGGAAGCAGGATTTTCAAGAACAAAAAACCATTCAAAATAGAATCGAAAAATTAGTCAAAGTTAATGAAGACATCTTGAACATGCGAAACACGTACCGGGATTTCAGACGGCAATACGATAAAAAGGTTACGGAAGCCGAGCATATTAAGAACCAGCTGGATGAAAAGCAAAAAGAATTGAATCAGCAGCACGCTTTCCTGTTAGCTCATTCCCTGGAAGCAGGAGAACCCTGCCCAGTGTGCGGTTCTGAACACCATCCTGCTCCGGCTGTAGCATCCAGCCAGGGAACTTCATCCCTGGAGGTTGTCGAACAGTTACAAGAAAAGTACCGGCAAGCTGAAGAAGCTGTCAAGAAAGAGCAAGAGCAAAATATACAACTGAAGGCGGAAGGACAATCACAAAAACAGCTGCTCGTAGCGGTTCATGAAGAAGTCGCTGAGCATGTTCCTGACCTTCAGGAGGAAACGATTAAGAGAGTACAGCAAAAACAGGCAGAAACGATTGATATGTATCAACAAAAAATAAAGGAAATAGAGGCCAGGCTGAAAGAAATAGCTGCTGCACACGATAAAGCGAAGCGGTTGGATGATCAGCTGGAAGCCTATCAAAGCGAACTCGAGACTGAGCGGGAACAATACAATCAGCTTGGGAACAGTATGGTGAAAACAGAAACATGGATCGAACAATTGAGTGAAGGAATGAACACCACACTGGACAGTTTATCTCAAATGAAAGAAACGATTGCCCGTTTGGAGCGGGATTATCAACAAGCTGTAGCAGACTGGGAAAAGGTCAAAGAACAATTTGAAAAGATGAAAGAAAAATTACAAAAGCTTGAAATAGAAGTTTCTGAGCTTACCAATTTTACCGAAGAAAGCAGGCAGACGGTCTCGAAATGGCAAATGAAGTTAGAGGAACAGCTAAGCAAGCACCAGTTTGCCAGTTTAGAAGCCTACCAGGCGGTTAAGCTTCCTAAGTCAGAATGGGAAGAATTAAAACATAAACTGGAACAGTACAAGCAGAAGCTGGTCACGATTGAAGAGCAGACAGCGGAACTGGAAGCACACTTGAAAGGCAAGGAAGAACCTGAAATAGAATCATTACAAGCCAAGCTGGAGCAGGAAGAGAAAGTGAAAGAAGCACTTACTTCCCGTAAAAACGAAGCCGAGCTGCATCTTAAATTGATCCAGGACGTTCAGACAGCGGTGGAGTCCTTATATAAGGAGCAAGAACAATTGTTGAACGATTATTATGATATTGGTGAACTTGCCGATTTAGCCAGAGGGGAGAATCATTTGCGTCTATCCTTTGAGCGGTACGTTCTGTCTGCATTCTTAGATGAGATCCTTATGCAGGCAAACATCCGCTTCGATCAAATGACTGATCATCGTTACCAGCTGATAAGAAGTGACCAGGTAGCAAAACGTGGAGCTCAGAGTGGGCTTGATCTCGAAGTTATGGATCATCACACAGGGCTGCAGCGTTCTGTCCGTACACTTTCAGGCGGTGAGGGATTCAAAGCAGCACTGAGCCTCGCCTTAGGGATGGCTGATGTCGTGCAGGCTCACGCAGGAGGCGTTCAACTGGATACATTGTTTATCGATGAAGGCTTCGGCACGCTTGATGATTTATCATTAGAGCAAGCGATCGGCTGCTTAAAAGATTTGCAGGACGGCAACCGAATGCTGGGAATCATATCCCATGTTCCCCAATTAAAAGAGGAAATAAAAGCGAAGCTCCATATTTCACCAAGTCCAGAGGGCTCCACAGTACAGTTTGTATTCCATTAATTACTTTTTAAAACTATGTTTCTGTCATGTTATATTATTAATTGCACATGTTAGAAGCAGAGAGGGCGTTCCACATGAAAGTTATTAATGCACCAACGACAGCTCAAGTAGAAGAGTTACATGGGCTATGGGGACAGTTTCAAGAAGAAGTATTACCAAGTTATCTATCTACTTCTTATTTAAAACAGTTAGGAAACACCGATGTTTTTCATTTGCCAGATTTGGATGTCAAGGATCAGGCAGACATCATTGAAATGACCATTGCGCTCCAGACGATTATCCATCTGGTGGATGTTAACTCAAACAAGCATGAAAAATCTGGCTATCTGTTTGAATCGAATAAAAAAATCCTCACCAAACACGGGGTTTCCTTTCCTTTTGAAGCACGGTTATTCGACCTTCCTGAAAAAAATTATCGCCGCTACCACTAAGTTGCTTGTAATTCTCTTTCTAATTAAATAGGATAAAAGTAAAGAGAGCGGAGGTATTGCCATGTCTACACCTTTTTCAATGGAATGGAAAATGATTACGGAAGGCCGGGAAAAACGAATCAATGCAGAAGATAATATTTTTGAAATCACTTTCGATGGTTATAAAATATTTCCCATGGAGGAAATGATCGAAATCAAGCGTCATCTGGATGCCGATTTGATCGGAAGCGGGAAAGTTGTCGAATTGATCTTCAAAAATCAGCAGACTACTTGCAAATATCAACTAATTTCGCTATATAGCGTCAATTAACGAATCATTAGTTAGCGAAAAGCGTCTGTTTTTGCGCTTGCCCGGGAAATACTGTGCTGAATTATTTCCCCTATGTCCCAGCAAGTTTCAAAGAATTGCCACATTCCCCACGCTTTTTGGGAAGATATTCCCCTTATACTTAAAGTAGCTACATGAATATTTTCAATGGGGGGAAGATAACATGCTCAGCAGTGTTTTGTTTGGTTTAATTCTAAGTGGTTTTATTGGCTTGATCATTACAGCAGATTTAGTTTCAGAATAATAGTTTTTTAAGCGGAAAATCCTATCCATTCTCCAGGTTACATTTACCTGGAGAATTTTTTTTATTAACTTGATAGGTTTTGTTATCATTTTTATAGAGCTGTGAAAGGAAGGGTGAGGATATGAAAATATTACATAACGATTGGGCTCCCCTGCTGGAGCAGGAGTTTGAAAAACCATACTACCGTGAGCTTCGGGAATTTCTGAAAAAAGAATATCACCATCATACCATTTATCCTGATATGCATGAGATCTATCAAGCCTTGCACACAACCCCTTATCAAGATACAAAAGTAGTCATTTTAGGACAAGATCCATATCATGGTCCAAATCAAGCGCATGGATTCAGTTTTTCAGTAAATCCGGGGATTGATATACCTCCGTCTTTAAAAAACATCTATAAAGAACTGGAAGCCGATGTAGGGTTCGATATTCCCAATCACGGCTATTTGAAGCCGTGGGCCGACCAAGGGGTATTATTATTGAATAATGTACTGACTGTCAGGGCTCATCAGGCACATTCCCATCAGGGAGCAGGCTGGGAAACGTTCACCGATGAAGTCATTGATGCGTTAAATGATAGAGAAAAGCCAGTAGTATTCATGCTGTGGGGAAAACATGCCCAGAAAAAGGCTTCGTTTGTCGATCGCAGCCGTCACTTTGTGATTCAATCTCCACATCCCAGTCCATTATCGGCCTATCGTGGATTTTTTGGCAGTCGTCCATTTTCCAAGGCTAATCGATTCCTGGAGGAAATAGGCGACTCGCCGATTGATTGGCAGCTGCCGCATCAAGTAACAAGGGCTTAAGCCCATGCAAACTTAGCCGGCTCACATATACTATCCTAAGACGAGAGAATAAGTACGGAGGGATAGATATGTTTCCACCTGCAAGACCTCCGATGGGAGGAAGACCACCAGGGTTTGGGGGGCAATCGCCTTTCCAAATCGGATCGTATGGGAATCAGTTCGGAATTGGCAATCAGTTCAGGGGAATGCCGCAAAAGCAAGGATTCCTATCCAGGCTTTTAGCTAATAGAGGAGCAGGTGCTGCAGCTCGTGGAGGCTTTGGAGCCGTACAGGGTGGCGGTACTGATTTTGCTTCCATGCTTGGTAACGCACAGCAAGTACTGAAAGTGGCCCAGAGTGCTGCACCGATGATCCAACAATATGGACCGATGGTAAAAAACATACCAACGTTGATTAATCTATGGAAAATCATGCGTGAGCCTGATGAAGAAACAGAAACACAGGCAGAAAGCTCTCTTAGATCTCCGGATAGAATGGAGTCAAGAGTGAGCAGCAATCGGGAAAGCAATAGGAGACGCGAGGAATCTTCCAGTGAGTTACACTCTAATAAAGCTTCTCGATCTAATCAAGGCACATCACAGCCCAAATTATATATTTGAGCTGTGCATGTGACTTGATTTTTTTTCCTAAAACCGCAAGAATAGGGGAAATACATGTTATATTCACACTTTCTTCTTGGAGGTTTTAAATATGTCTGAACAGAATTTGAAAAAAGCGACCTTTGCTGGTGGCTGTTTCTGGTGCATGGTCGAGCCATTTGATGAACGACCAGGTATAGAGAAGGTGGTTTCCGGGTATACCGGCGGCCATACAGAGAACCCTTCCTATGAAGATGTTTTTACCAAAGATACGGGTCACGTGGAAGCGGTAGAGATCACTTACAACCCTGAAGTTTTTTCTTACGAGCGGTTGGTGGAAATATTTTGGCAGCAGATCAACCCTACAGATCCAGGCGGTCAGTTCAATGATCGCGGGGAACATTACACAACCGCCATATTTTACCATGATGAAGAACAGAAGCAAATAGCTGAAAACAGTAAGCGAAATCTTGAGGAAAGTGGCAAATTCCAAGATCCGATTGTGACCAAAATATTGCCGGCTAAACCTTTCTATCCTGCTGAAGAAGCCCATCAGGACTACTATAAAAAACAGTCTTTTCACTATAACCTGTATAAAAAAGGCTCCGGCCGAGCTGATTTCATCAAAGAAAACTGGGGTTATAAAAAGGACAAGGATGAACTGAAGCATCAGCTGACAGATATGCAGTATTTTGTCACCCAGGAAAATGGTACAGAACCACCTTTCCGGAATGAATACAACAATCACGAGGAAGAGGGCATTTATGTAGATATAGTATCGGGTGAACCTTTATTTAGTTCTACGGATAAATACGATGCAGGCTGCGGATGGCCAAGCTTTACCAAACCAATCGAAAAACAGCAAGTGGCAGAAAACACCGATACTTCCCACGGCATGATCCGAACCGAGGTTCGGAGTCATGAAGGAGATTCCCATCTGGGACATGTTTTCGAAGACGGTCCGAGAGATAAAGGCGGCCTGCGCTACTGTATCAACTCCGCAGCACTCAAATTCGTACCTAAAGAGAAGATGGAAGAAGAAGGGTATGGCTATCTCCGTTACTTGTTTGATTGATGGAATCCCTCATAGATAACGGGTGATCATAAAGTGGACCTTTGTAACACTCAGACGACACATGTGGAATGTGTAATATTGATGACCTTAAAAGATGGGGACAATTAAGTCCCCATTGGTTTTTTAAAATTGTAATGGATAGCTTCGATTTTTCCATTTTCAGCTACATCAATTTTTTCAATTAATGAGTGAAGTGCTTGTCGAAGCACTTCATCCTCATCTATTTTTAGTTGAACAAACCTTTTAACTTCATGGTGGAAAGAGATTAGCCTTTTTTCATCATCTTTTTGTTGAAACAATGACTTTTCAATTTCGGCTTTTTTTTCTTTAACAACCTTAATTTCACTATCGATTACTTGTTGTTGCTTTTTAAAAGTAGTATCATCAACAGTTTCTCTTGTTAAAGCACGTACTAACTGTATCTTTTCATTATCAAGTTGTTTAAAGGTTTTGTTTAATTCGGTAAGTTGGTCTTTAAGATCCTCACTTTTATTACCAGACTGTTTTTGAACTACTTTTTGTAGAGCATTTGTGTCAATTGATTCTTCTGCTAATATTCTAATGTCTGATAAAACCTTTTCTTTCAAGATGTTAGATTTGATTCTATGTGAAGTGCAAACCTTACCACCTCTTTTTTGATAGGAACCGCAGATATAAGTATTTCTATTATTTTTGAAAACCATCCCTGCCCCACAATCTGCACAATAAGCTATTCTTGCAAACAAACTCTTTTTTCCTCTACCGCAAAAACGCATTTTAGCCCTACTTTTCATCCTTGTTTGCACTTCATGGAATTCTTCGCGACTTATCAAACCAGAATGTGTTTCAGGAACAAAAATCACTTCTTCTTCATCCATTATTATTCGCTTTTTATAGCCATGTCGCTGACTAAATGCCTTATCTGAAGGATCTGTCTTAGATTTACCTTGAAGTAGGTCCCCGACATAATGGACATTTGCAAGAATAATTTTTATTGATGATTGATGCCATATACTCCCTGCGTTTTTAGCCCCTAATACAGTTCGAGGAGTCGGAACTTTGTTTTCTGTTAAATGGTTTGCGATTCTCTGCATTCCCCATCCATTCTTAAGGTACAGCTTGAAGATTTCCTGGACAATTTGAGCCTCGGGATATCTTGGTATTAATTTTCCTTTTTCATTACTATATCCATAAGGTGGTGTGCCATGAAAGATTCCATGGCGAGCCTTTTCACGGATTCCAAAACTTACATTTTTAGAAATGTTATCACTCTCTTGCTGAGCCATCATTGAGAGAAGTGTTAATTTCATTTCGCCATGATCATCAAAGGAATCATAACCATCCTCAATGGATACAACACGAACACCTGAGCCCTTCAAGTCTCGTACTAAAGTAATGGAATCTACCGTGTCTCGGGCCCATCGTGTAATGGACTTTATTAGTACAACATCAAACAAGCCTTTTTTAGCGTCTTTTAAAAGGTTCTTCATTTCATCTCTTTTAGTAAGGCTAGTACCAGTTTTTCCATCATCCGAATAGATATTAAATAATTCGCCTTTTTTATCTTTTATATAATTGATAAAAAACGAAGTTTGGTTCTCTAGGCTATCTTTCTGACTTTCTAATGTGGTACTAACTCTTACATAAGGAGCAAACCTTACACCTAGTGCAATATCATTCAAAATACTATTCATCTTTATTAACCCTTTCTCTGTGGAAAGATGCAACAGTATTCGCCTTGTTTGTATCATAAATTTTCTTTTCAAGAACGTCAAAATTTGAACGGACCAAATCCTGAAAAATATCGTTTATGGTTTGATGGCCTTTATTATTAAAGAATCTTTTTATTGACATAAGTTCTCCCCCTAGTGTTATAGTAAGTTCTTTTTCGTTTCTATGAGATGTATCCCTATTTAGTTTTAATGCCTATCTTTATCTGAAATAGGTTAATCATTTTAACTATTTATGAAGAAAATCCCCCTAAAAAAAGCACCGAAACAAACGACCCTATTTTAAGGATCGAGAATGTTTCGGTGCTTCCGACAACAAATAATATTTAATTGGGTAATACCAAATTATGAATTAGAAAAAGTGTTCAAATACCTGTTAAACTAAACAAATTAATCTGGCTACAATAAGTACATTTAATAAATTATAATGCCTCCTATCAGTTTTTATTAGATTTCCAAATGTATCACTAAACATAGATTACATGAATTAATAAACGATGGATATTATAAGTACAAAAAATTATTTAGTTATTTTCCTACAATAGCTTTGCATCAGAAAAATAAGTGCATAGGTCATTTAGTCTTGGTGAGTTATGGAAAATGTTTATTAGAGCATTATAAACAAACGAGTTTTCTATTGAATGAAGTCGTATATTTATTTTTATCTAATAGCTTTATTTCGTTTAAGGGCAGTTATCTGCAAGACTTGAATTAGTGATATTATCGATTATGTTAATACGGTTGGAGTACATATTAGAAAGTGTTTTTGAAAGACAATATTTAGTCTAGACTATTCAATAGGAATATATTATAAGTGTGAGCAACTGGGTAAAAACCAACCATTTTGTAGTGACTGTGTTTAATGCATGGTGACAAGAGGTATGAAAACAAGGGTGAGATTCCACGAGGACGTTGAATTAGTAGAAGTAAGCGATAGCAGTGATAGCTCATGACTTGTTGCGACTGCAATAAAGACTTTGAAGACTATGAAGAGGCTATCAATATAAATTCCGGGATTTACTGTTTTATTGTAGATGAAAAAGAGGATGAGTAATTCTCCCCCCCCCTTTTGTGGTTCGCCTAATTTTAGGCGGGCTCTTTTTTTATGGAATTTATTAGATATTACATAGTATTTTTGTGTTATTATTATAGTAAAGTTTTCCATTTAATTAAATCTTAATTCAAACAATAAAGTGGGCAGTGCTATGAAAGCTAAATTATATGGTCTATATGAACTGGTATTGTTCGTATTAAATTTACGCTGGTGGGCTATTGTAACTTCTACGACTGTTTGTTTAAGGATATATTTCCCCCTGTAACTCCAATGGTAGAATCATAGATGTCCTATTACTGTTTATTGGGTTTGGTTTAATTGGTATAACTTTACATATTAAAAAGGATGCACGTTTCTGAATTACATGAGTCAAGAAGAGAGGAGATTACATGATCAAGAAAGTTAGAACGGCAAGTAAGAAGCATTCCTGCCAATAAAAAGAAAATATTTAAGTATTGTGATGCCTGTGGAATCGATATTGAGAACAGGGAGAGGGGAGTAGGTTATGAAGATAAAACTCGTTTTAGCATTTTTATTAGGTGTTTTATTAACCATTGGAGTAACTTCATGGATGAATATCGATATTGGCCCAGAGGATAAAGCCATTAGCCAGGTTGTAGATGATAGCAGCGTAAAAGATAAGAGAATAAGCAATATTGCTGATGAAGCCGCTGATAAAATTTCTCAAAGAGAAAGTTATTTGAGTTGGTATGAAAATACCGCAGCTAGTCTACTTGGAGATATAGGAGAATTGAATATTCTCGTTGGTTCTGCTGTAGAGGGTGATCCTGCTCAATATTATGACGCATATAATGATTACGCATATTCTCTTGTAAATAAATGTAGGAGTCTTTATTTGAAGGAAGCCCCGGAAGATAAAGACCTTTTAAAAATACACGAACTGCTTTTAGAAGGCGCTGAAGAACTCGACTCCTATTTTGGAGGTAAAAGTCTGGAAGATTCGATTGATAGCTATAACCAATTTGGAATAGTCATATATATGCATACAATGGAAAAATCTTTTGATGAATACAAGTTAGTAACAGGAAAAGAAATTGTCTCTCCCTTAGACTAGATGAAGATTAAAAAAGAAAGTGAGGGGTGCATATGAGGCTAATTCGTAAAGAAGAGCAGAAAGCATACACAAACAAACAGCGTATCAAAGCTTGGTTAGTAGTGGTGGGAATTTTATTTAGCCCCTCACTGGTACTTGGAGTCGGGCATGTTTTTAATCAGGATAACAGTAAAGCTAAGACGGAGAACTCAGAAGATTTTACTGAACCGGTTGAATCAAAGTTTACGGAAATGAATGGTAAAGAATACTTCGATTGGTTTGATGTTCATACAGAAGAATTCTATTCTGCTTTTGAAGATCTCAATTCTTTTATGCAGTATTACCCTGACGAGCCTGGCGTGGAAGACAAAAGAGGTCTAGCCGATAAATTAACTCACCTGGGTAAACTTGCTGCTGAGGTAAGGTTGTCAAAAATCGACCAAAGTGATTATGAGTTAGCGGAAATACATGATACATATATTAAATCTATGAATAAATTTGACGATGCTTTTGATTTAGCATGGGATATAAAAAGAGAAGATTTATCTCTTTATGAATCCTACCTTTATGAGGGTGCAGTCCTGTATGGAATGGCTTTGGAATATGCAAAAAGCTATAGAACAAATAGAGGTTTCTAATATTAATTTTAAAAATAATTTTTAATAAAAATTTGGAGGGTTTATCATGAAAAAAGTCTTTATCTCATTGATTCCATTATTTTTTCTTTTTCTTGTCGGCTGTGCAAGTGCAAGCGGAACAGAGAAGGAGGAAATCAATTACGGAGAAGAGTTAGAAAATGTTGTTACAGATATTGTGAGTAACGGTGCAAAAGCGGAGGATATGATAAATGCCTACGCTATTATGTGGGATGGGGCTATCAGTCAAGATTTATCGGAGGATGACGCAGCAGAAGTTTTAGGAGTCAGTGTATTGACAGTACGTGACCATTTTGAAGTAAGTAGTGATAACTATGGAGGCTTTTCTATTGATGGGGATTTCAATTCTGTCCTTGCAAGTTTGAAAGCATATTATTCTACCAACGGAAGCATTGAAGAGATTGAGGCAGAATCAGACCGGATAGGTGAAAAACTCAAAGAACTGAATACACCTTCCGAGGAATATGAGAAAGTCTATGACGAGGTAGTCCAATTGTACACTTTATCAGAAGAATTCTATGAACTTGCCATATCACCAAGCGGGTCTTTAGTTACATACAACGAGAAAATAGGTCAACTGTCTTCTGATATTGTAAGTAAAGTAAAAAGTATTGAAGTCATCATGCCTGCAGAATAAGCCCTCCCATTGCGGAGGGTTTTTCTTTTTTTAAGGTATTGACTTCTATCATTCAAGTCCTTACGTTATCTCCATGAATAAGAGAAGGAGGTAACGAATTGTTAATAGATCATTACCAGCAAGAGACCCCTTATAACAGAAAATATCTTAGGGATGGGAATAAGATAACAGAGCGGTGTGGGAATATGGTTCACCTAGAGGATGTCCCGCTACTAAATAGGTGATTGATTACTAAATGGTTAAAGGGAACGTGGCGTGTTATGTCAATAATACGCCATTAAAACTAGACAAAAAAGCTCCTGGAAAAAAGGAGTAACCATTAATAACTTTGGTAAAACTTTTTATTGCATAAAAAACAAACATATTCTATACTTAGAATGTATAATTCAATATAGTTATTACGTGGAAGCACCACTAAAGATCTTGATGGGTTACGTACCTGCATCGAGTTATTTAGTGGTGCTTTTTTGTGTGATATTTTCAACTGTTGTAAAGGTAGGGGTAAAATGAAATTTAACATACATACACCTAAATTAAATAGAGAACTACTTAGAGATTTCTCTTTGGGAGAACTGGAATTATCCAAAACCGCTATTAATCTAATTATTCGCCTGACTCCTTACATTGATCGTGACGGTCACATTCATTTGGATAGAGAAGCTATTAGAAAGCAAATGTTTTGTGAAAACCGTTCTTTCGAAAAGGCGTTAAAAGAATTATGTGAGACAGATTACAAAGGTAAAAAACTATTAATTTGCAAAGATGGTCATTTCATCTCTAATTTTCACCTGTCTACAAACGGCAGAGAATCATATTTGAGAAACTTTCCTTTCTTAAACACTTATAAGTTTTTAAACTTATCCACAAATCAAACTCGTTTGTTTTTGTATATCGCTACACTAAACGTGCACAATGACTGGAAGAGGGTTGCAGTAGAAAACCTATATAAGAATAAGCTGCATGACCGTAAATACGGCATGCCTGTTTATGATGACTATAAGACTATGTATAAGGACCTTTTTCACCTCTCTGATGAAGGCCTTATTTCCTTACGCCTTCCCGAAGAAAAGGGGAAAATAGATAGTCGTGATCCTAATTACAAAAAGCTTTTCCATGAGATGTGCGGTTTTAGAAACAACAAAAAACGTCGCACTAGCAAATACTACAAGTCAAAACATGCGATTGGCTTAAAAGTCAACGAAGATATTTACAACCAACCAGCAGTCAGCAACCAAGCAGGTACAGAAGAAATTCGTTTACTTTCTAACCGTTACCATATGTTCCACGAAGATCTAAAAGAAGAAACGTTCAATTTTATTATTGGCCAGAAAAACACAATGATGGAACTGTTTAGCCTATCAGGACTACACATTTATCGTGCTTCACTAGAGAAGTATTTTGCTGAAAAACATGAAAACATCATTTACTATAATCTTAAAAATAAAGCCGCTAACCACTTCACTGATTTCTATTTATTGGAAGAGGTTAAGAAGGTTATTTTGGGTGCCCTAAAATCAGACATAGGAAGTAGGGGAGCGATGGCAGCTACAGGATATCCGATGTCTAAAACGGATATCCCTATGTTAGTGCAATTTTTTATTGCCAACTCTAGCGACGAACACAAAGTGATTATTGATCAAGATATACAAAAAATTGAAAAGGCCCACGAATTAATGACCGGTTTAGGCGCAGAAGAACCTTGGTCAGACTTGCAAGAATCAATTGACGTTGTATACACAAAACATATCCCTAAGATCCAGGGTATGTTCATTGGAAATTGCAGAGAGAATGGTGTAAAAGACCCCGCAAGTCTATTGTCTAAAATAAATCACAAAGAATTGGTAGTATCTCTAGCTAAGAAATCACTTCTTTCAAAAGAGAAGAAAAACGATGAAGAAGCTGAAAAGCTAAAACAAATAGTGCTGTTCTTCAAGAAGAAACAAGTGCCAGTTTCTCCAAAGATTGAACCCGCACCATTAACACAACGTGAAGACCGGAAGGCAGCTGACACCTCAAATCTCTTTAAAAAATGGTTAGAACAGTAAGCTGTTACTCTTTTTTGAAAAAGGGAAACGGCTTTTTCGTGTTGAACAAATAACTTTCCGCCCAAAGTTTTCACATACTCCCGTGTTTAAAATAAGAATATTTTAACCTAAAACCCTGGATAAACAGTAATTTGTTTGCTCCAGGGTTATTTTTATACCTGTAAATTCCATTTTTTTACTGATTAAATCAATTATATAAATGTGGACATCAATTTACTTTTACAAGAGGCAATTAGCTCTGCCACTTTAGCTATTAACCGATATCAAAATAAAATTTATATGTAGAATGTACAAATATCTCAACAATATCATTGGTTTTCTGAATTTTTTAAAATAGGCTAAAGTCTTTGCTCACCTTGGCTTTTGGGGAGGGGAGTATAAACATTTCTGTTTTCACAATATTATTTGTTACTAGGTTTGTTATTTTATCTGTTATTGTTTATGTTATAAATTTTGTCATTCTGTACTTGAAAAAGTATGAAAACTTTCTAAACAAGGTCTGTATGGGAATCATCTGAAACGGTACAATTTCTTTAAATTGAAGATGTAAACATTTTTATAAAAGTAATAGAGAGTAAGAAAAGACGGTTATATTAAGGAAGAAAAACTTTATGTTTTAAATAAAATATATGATGAAAAAGAGACGTGCAATATAAATTTTAAATTATAGTCTAAAATAGATGATTTAATCTAGACTAGTCTAAAATAGACTATAATCAATACATAAAGGTATGGGAAATTTAGTACTTGTTTTAGTGTTTATAACTTAACGGGTTAAACAAAGTATTTAATTCAGAAATTATCGAACTCTTGATCGAAAGAAAAAGTTGTATAGATCGCTAATTATTTCATTTGTACGTGACTGAACCCACCGACCCTTTCTCTGAGTTAGAAACTGTTTTAAGTAGTTGTAAGAGCTGAGAAAATGGATAATTTGTAAATAAAAATATGGATAGTGAGTTGGATAATTATTATCCAACTATTATCCAAGTGATTATCCACTTTACTATAATAAAGGATCGTACTCTCGCAAGGGGTTTAAGAGGGTGAAACTTTTTTGACCTATGAGAAGTCGTTTTTGTTGCTAATTAGTACCCTGTAACACTTTAAACAGAACATAAATTAGCTATTCGTGCAGCACTTTTCTATTTGTGAATAAATGGTTTTATGGAAGGTGATATTACTCCAATAAAATTGACTAAATGACAGTTGTATGGACGCTTCAGAGTGTACTTATAAGAAGATGAGTGCTCTTTCGTCATAAAAAAACAATAGGACTTATAGCACTTAGGGAATCCAATAACTATCGAATATTGTGTAAGAAATTAACGTTATTCTTGGCAGTTACAAATGCACGCGTAGTGGAAGATAACATCACTTTTATTATTGTATACACGTTATTTCCTTCATTAAACAAACAAATTGCCGATAGTAAAGCATCACAACATGGAGGAAATATTATTAAGCTAACGAAAAGAAGTAAGGTGTTACTAGAACAAAATATTACTTATTATTTCTGATTTTCTCGATTTTCCTTTTAGTTTCTTTTATTTTCTCTTCTCGGTTCTTTTTCTTTCTCTTTAACACTTCGTCTATTGAAGGTTGTGGGACTGATTGTGGCCATTTCCGTAACTCTATTACCTTTTTCATACATTCACCTTCCATCACATAATTAATATTTCCTAGCTAATGACCTCATTATTTCATATCCGTTACAATTGGTAACCCCTTAGATAATTCGGTGAAGCTAAAAAAGAGGTTGATATAATATTTAGCAGTATGGGTCATATTATAAAATATTCATGTTTCAAGAATCTGTCATATTTAGCTAGAGGTATTTGTAGAATAATAGAGAAAATGATTGTAGTATAATAAAAACTGAGAGAAGTGATTAAATATGATAAAAGAGATCAATGGGATAAGTATTAGCTATGATGGACGGTTACTGAGGAGGAATCCAAACAAGGTCATATTCTCCATTGAGTATTACGACTCGTCTTTCTTTAATTGTTTAATTAATATAGATTTATTAAACGTAGATGTTGTAGATAATGGTAAGAAGTGGATTTATGCTATGAAAGAAATAAGCGATGATCAATACGGAATACATAGATATAAATATGGGGAAATTGTTAATCACATTCATAAGAATATAGTAGAATTCCTTCAAAAATATATAGACATTATGTATGATTCTGTATTAATTGATCATTATAGCAGAGTGTATAAAATATCTTAAGTGCACTTAGAGGTAGTCTCATTAAGGGCAGTTTCTGCGTTATAAGTTGTCTCACAATTGAAGGAGAGGGCCAGTAGCTACTGGTTCTCTTTAATTATTATTACTATTAAAGATTGTATATCTCAGAATGTTTTGAAGAAGGGTACATTAAATAAACATATTAGAGTTGAATGTTCACTCTGAACCCGCTCCATCTAACAAATAGAAGCGGGGGGCTGTTTTTGTATAGGCTTTCCTGGTTATTGAAGGAAAGCCAACTCTTATTTTTTTAAGCTTTCTAACCAAACTATAAGCTGCTGATTCATTAGATGGATTTTACTTTCTTTTGGGGAAAATCCGGGCTTGCCAACTTTAACCCTATCTGGCTTTCTTCTTTCCATTTTACACCTCTTCTACTTTTTGTATATCTTATGTAAAAAGTTGAGATATATGAAAAAATAGAGGGGCGGCCTCTATTATGATTTCACGGGACACTTTTGTTTCTGTAGTAAAATATAAACAATAATCCCCGTTGAGATACAGATGGGGATTATTTTACGCTTACACTTAACTTAACCTATAGCTATAATCCGGGAATAAAGTAAATTAAATGATTTTATAAGAGCTACATACAATGAACATGATATAGAGTTAGTGGAAAGAATAATAGATTCTTAACTTAGTTGAAGAACCTATATTTAACCCCCGTATTCCAGAATCAGAAATCAAAACTTAGGAATCACGAATTCCTGCACTACACTTATAAAGCGATTCACAACCGGCCTCCTATTCTCCTTATGCCAAGCCATTGCAGTGATTTTAGGATAGGTCTTATTAAATGGAAGATACACCACATTTTCCAGCTTAATAAACTGTGTATATTCAGGTACTATGACTATACCAATTCCAGCCGCCACCAACGATACCATGGTGTGCTGTTCTTTTGCTGTCTGTACAATAGTAGGGGTAAAACCTGCATCCTTAAAAATATTCTTAATGGCTTCATAATAACCATGTCCTGCTTGTCGAGGTGGCATAATGAAATTTTCCGTTGCTAGTTCTCTAGCATCAATTTGTGCTCGGCCTTGAGCTAGAGGATGATTATTCGGAAGACATACCACTAATTTTTCTTCTCGTATCGTTTGCGTGACAAGATTGGGGTTTTCTAACGGAGGGACGAGTACTCCCACTTGAATTTTTCTTTCTTCTAGTGCTTTGATTTGTTCTGAGGTTGTGAGCTGTTTTAAATCTAAGGTTAGATTTGGGAAGAGTTGGTTACAGGAATGAATAATGGTAGGAATTAAGTCAAACACGGCTGATCCACTATAACCAAGTGTTAATTCCCCGATTTCCCCTCGATGAACTCCTCTTGTCTCCTCACAAGCGTCATCTAAATAGTTGAAAATATTATAGGCTTTCTCGAGAAGCACACTTCCTGCTTCAGTGAGTTCTACTGATCTATTCGTACGATAAAAGAGTTTTACCTGCAATTCATTTTCTAACTGTTTTAGCTGTTGGCTTAACGGTGGTTGGGAGATGTTTAGCTTCTCAGCTGCTCGTCTAAAATGTAATTCTTCCGCAATCACTGTAAAGTACTTTAAATGACGAAGTTCCATTCAAATCACATCCCAAACAATATTTTTAAGATATCAATAAAAGATAATAATATATTATACCAATCATTACTCTAATGATAAAATTATTTTTAGATATTTCTTTAAATTCTGACAAATATTATTGTAAAGGGATGTGAGTAGATGCGACTCTCTATACCAGAAAGCGAGATCAAATCTAGACAAAGAAAATTAATTACTACTCTACAAGAAAAAGGAGTGGATGGAGCCATTTTATTTAGCGTTACCGATATATTCTATTTAACTGGTTTTCATTTTCGTCCATCAGAAAGACCAATTGCTTTTTTCATTGACCCCCAAGAGAACACACATATTCTGATTCCCCATTTAGAAAAAGAACATGCTGAGGAATATGCCTTTGTCCAAAATATTCATTACTATCCAGAATACCCGGGATTAAGCCATCCAATGGAATATTTGAAAGAAAGTTTACTAGATGGCGGCCTTCAAAATAAGGTAATTGGACTAGATGCAGAAGGGTACACCTCTCCAAAAGGTTATCATGGAAGTAAAGTGCGAGACCTTATTGATGCACAATATGTTTCCATTGATGGGTGGGTAGAGGAATTTCGTCAAATTAAGTCGAATAATGAGATAGAGTTAATTAAAGAATCCTGTCGTTGGGGAAATTTAGCTCATCGACTCCTTCATAAATATAGTAAAGTTGGTCTAAGCGAAATTGAAATTTCGGGACGAGCCACACTTGAAGCCACGACAACTATGATTGAAACCCTTGGAAAAGAGTTTCTACCCCACGGTGAGCCGACTAACGCTTTTTACAGAGGCCAAATCGGACAACATTCTAATTTTCCGCATTCACAAACACAAAATTTAATCTTAAAAAAGGGAGATAATGTCGTTTCTCAGTCCGAATCTACCGTTTGGGGCTACAGAAGTGAACTGGAGAGAACGATGTTTGTTAGAGAAGTTAGTAAGGAGCAAGAAAAATATTATCGCTTAGTACAACAAGCTCAAAAAATTGCAGTCGAAAGTATTAAACCAGGACAACCATTTAACGTGGTAGAGAAAAATGTAAGAGCTTTTTATGAAGAAAATAATGTAGAACACTTAACTCGACATCATACAGGTCATAATATTGGATTGCTTAATCATGAAGCACCATTCTTTGATCTAGGCGATCAAAACATTATGAAGCCAGGCATGGTAGCTACCGTTGAACCAGCGTTATATGTAGAGAATATTGGAGGTTTCCGCAATTCTGATACTATTTTGATTACAGAGGACGGATGTGAGTTTTTAACCTATTATCCTAGGGATTTAGAGTCTTTAATTATTCAATAGAATTAAAAATTTTAAAATAAGAGAGAGGATGAAAGATTATGCGAAAGTTTAGTTTGTTTCTATCCATGATGGTTCTATTGCTTATGTTAGCAGCCTGTGGGGGAGATAAAACTTCATCAGGTGAAACGAATTCTGAGGTTGTAGTGGGCGCGTGGGGCGGTGACTATCAACAGTTCTTAACGGATTATGTTAATCCAAAGTTTAAGGAAGCCAATAGTGATACTGAAGTGGTTTATGTCCCTTCAGACGCATCTTCTCGTTTGACGAAGCTACGCGTAGAAAAGGAAGGAAATGGAACCTTTGATGTGGTTCAACTATCATATGACACCATTCAAGAAATGATTGATGAAGAGATTATGATGAAATTAGATTATAGTAAAATCCCTAATTCAGAAAACATTAAACCGAACTTAGAGAACCCTTATTTTGTTCCACACATTTATAGTGCCGGAGTTCTTCTCTATAATGAAAAACTTGTTAAAGAAGAACCTCAATCATGGGAAGTATTGTGGGATCCAAAGTATAAAGGAAAAGTTGGGGTTTATGTGGATGTATTTGATCGATGGTTATATGCAGCTGCTGCAGTTGAAGGTAATACGGAAGGTCAAAATTGGGAGAAGAGTTGGGACAAGTTTGCATCGATCACGAAGCAAAATCCTAAGTTCTATACTTCCCAGGAAGCTTTAGGAACAGCATTAAAAACAGGTGAAATTGCTTTAACTATTGGTTGGAAATCTCGTGCTGTGCAATGGAATGAATCAGGCGGAGATCCCATTGGAAATACCATTCCTCAAGAGGGAACATATCCCAGGATTTATGGTGGCGGTATTCCTGCCAATGCTCAAAATGTAGAAGCGGCATATGATTATCTAAATGCTATGCTAGAGCCAGAAGCTCAAGTGGAATTTGCAGCGAACATGGGATATGACACTACTGTGGTCAATGCCGAAATGTCTGATGAATTAATCGAGGACGTAGGTTTTTCTAAAGAAGAAACTAAACTCGTTAAGTCAGTGGACTTAGGTTATGTATCGGAAAATTATGCTGCTTGGAAGCAAAAATTTGATCGAGAGATTGCAAGTGAATAATAAAACATAGAAAAACCGAAGGGGGAGTTTTGTGTCCCAGAACAGAAATAAAAGCAGATTTGAAATAGGAATGCTAATTGCTCCTACAACTATTCTAATTACGATTATGTTCCTGCTACCTCTTATTTACTTTTTAAGAGTCAGTTTCAATCAAAATATTCTAGGCGGATTCATGGAGTCCGCCTGGACCATTGAGAATTACATCGGATTCTTCACCGATCCATATTTTTTAAAAATCCTATGGAATACAATCTATATCTCTATAGCAGCAACTCTGCTTACACTTGTGATGGCCTTTCCAATCGCGTATATCCTAGCAAGAATGACATCTAATTGGAAGGGTGTGCTAATCGCACTTGTTGTTTTTCCGCTTTTAGTAGGAAATATTGTACGGGATATTGGTTGGATTTCTTTCTTCAGTGAAAATGGACTTGTAAATCGAATCATAACAAAAATAGGGCTTACGGATGGTCCTGTTCAATTTTTAGAAACACCACCGGCCGTTATTATTGCTATAGCCAATGTTGTCCTTCCGTATATGATTTTAACGATACAATCTGTGATTGAACGAATCAATCCCGCATTAGAAGAAGCGGCTATAGATTTAGGTGCATCAAGGTGGAAGGTGATTCGAACGGTATTGATTCCGATTGCTATGCCAGGTATTCTAGCGGGAACACTCTTTGTATTTATTCTTTCTATGAATGCTTACACCACTCCTCTCGTTATTGGGGGCACTAAGGTTCAAATGATGGCACCTGCTTTATATGCCCAAATTAATGAAGTATCTAACTGGCCGATGGGGTCTGCAATGGCAATTATCCTGATTACCATCACACTGCTTTCATCTATTTTGTACTTACGAGTCATCGAACGAACTACCTCCGGTAGCAATCATGCCACTACAACGGAGGTGAAAGGATAGATGCAACAATCTAAATGGTTAACCTTTTTCAAACGGATACCAATCTTTTTAATCTTTGGTTTTATTGTGTTACCTGTGTTTATGGTTATATGGATATCCTTTTTCTCAACTTCGTTAATTACCTTTCCTCCTAAAGGATATTCTTTCAAATGGTTTGTGGAGCTTCTACATCATCAAGAATTCTTAAACTCCTTCTTTTTAAGTTTAAGGGTGTCTTTTTTTGCCATGATCATTTCATTGGTATTGGGTTTACTCGGATCTATTGCCCTTATTCGATATAACTTTAAAGGGAAGAAGATTTTTGAATTGTTATTTCTATCCCCTTTAATTGTACCTACCATTATTACAGGGATCGGAATTTATATTTTCCTATTTAATACGGAACGGTTAATTGGTATTGATATGGTACCAAACCTTTGGGCATTAATTACAGCTCATGTCATTATTTGTATTCCGTGGACAGTACGATTAATTTCAGCAGGACTCCAGAGTATTAATCCATCTTTAGAAGAAGCTGCAATTGACTTAGGTTCTACTAGAATCCAAGCATTCATCAAAATCGTTCTACCTAACTTAAGACCTTCAATTATTGCTGCTGGAATTCTATCCTTTATTCATTCCTTTAACAACTTAGAGATCAGCTTGATGTTGGTGAGACCGGGGGAGTTAACATTACCGATTGAAATATTAAATTATGTATTTTGGAAGGTAGACCCATTAATTGCTGCCGTTTCAACAGTCCAAATTATTTTGATCGGGATTTTAATGTGGATTGCTAACAAGTTTATTAGTATCAGAAAAGTATTTTAATGTAAATTTATTTAGGTTGGAAGTGGATTATATGAAGAATAGGATAGCAAAACTAGCAAATTGGCTAGAAGATGAAAAAGTAGATTTTGTGTTTATTAATTCAGTAACCAATATTTATTACTATACCGGATTTACGTGTAAACCCTACGAACGCTTAGTTGGACTATTTGTATTTTCTGAAGCTGATCCTATTATGGTTTGTCCAAAACTTGAAGAAGAGCAAGTCAAACAATCGGGATGGAGTTATGGAATCATTAGCTATCAGGATAGTGAAGATCCTTGGAGCAAGATTAAGGAGTCTCTTGACCGAGAAAGAATTAATCCTGCATCTTATGCGATAGAGGAATCGGTTTTATCTTATAAACGGAGTCTAAAACTACAAGGGTTATTTCCTTCGGCTTTTATTGTACCATTGGATGAAGTGATAAACCAGGAACGTTTGATTAAAAGTGAACAAGAAGTTGAAGCCATGATAGATTCCTCCAGAATAGCAGAGTATGGGATAGAAGTCGGTATTCAGGCATTGCGGGAAGGAATTACAGAAATTGAACTAGTTGCCCATATCGAATATAAACAAAAGAAAAAAGGTATTCGACACATGGCGGCACCACCTATGGCATTATTCGGAAAAAACAGTGGCCATCCACATGGGAAGCCCGGGTTACGGAAGTTAGAGGAAGGTGATTTCGTGATGTTAGACCTTGGAGTAATTCTAAATGGTTATTGTTCTGACATCACTAGAACCTTTGTATATCATCGCGTTTCGAATCACAAGAAAGAGATTTATGAAACCGTCTTGGAAGCGAATCAGAAGGCGATTGAAAGCTGTAAGCCTGGTATGACGATTGGAGAAATTGATCGAATTTCGAGAAAAGTGATTACAGAAGCAGGTTATGGTGATTATTATCCTCACCGCGTAGGGCATGGGATTGGGTTAGAAGGACATGAATATCCATCCCTGCATCAAAACAATGACAATGTTTTGCGGGAAGGAATGACTTTTACAATTGAACCAGGTATTTATATTCCTGAAATTGGCGGTGTTCGAATTGAGGACGAGATTTTAGTCACCAAGGATGGATATAAACTATTAACTCAATATCCTAAGAAACTGCAGGTAATATAATCTAATTTATCTAGAATCCCCGGAATACGTCTAGGTAAATATTTCTAACATAAGGAGCATATTTTATGGAGGAACTAATTCTAAATCAAGTCGTGAAAAAGTTTGGAGATAACGTTGTCGTCAAAAATATAAGCCTATCAATCAAGAAAGGCGAATTGGTTTCTTTACTTGGACCAAGTGGGTGTGGGAAGAGTACAACACTTCGTTTGATTTCAGGGTTTTTAGAGCCTGATGGAGGAAAAATCACGATGAATGATTCTGAAGTCACTCATACCCCACCCAATAAAAGAGATACAGCATTAGTGTTCCAAAACTATGCTTTATTTCCTCATATGACCGTGGCTGAGAATGTAGCCTATGGTTTGAAAATGAGAAAGGTACCGAAAAGTGAAATTAAATCGAGGGTAAGCGAAGTTTTAAAAATGGTTCACTTGGATCATTTTGAAGATCGTTATCCAGGGCAATTATCAGGTGGGCAGCAACAGCGTGTAGCCCTTGCTCGTGCTATTATTGTGAACCCAAGAGTACTATTATTAGATGAACCTTTAAGTAATTTAGATGCAAAACTTAGAGATGAAATGAGAAATGAAATTCTAAGTTTGCAAAAACGACTAGATTTAACCTGCATTTTTGTAACCCATGATCAGGAAGAAGCCTTAGTATTATCAGATAAAATTGTCGTTATGGATGAAGGGAATATCCGTCAAATTGGGACTCCAAGTGAGATTTTTGACTCGCCGAAATCATATTTTACGGCACACTTTGTTGGAGTAAGGAACATTTTTGATGGGAAAGTGGAGGATGATTATTTTATTACGGACAAAGGCTTAAAGGTGAAGTTGATTAGCACAGAAAAAGGCATTAAGCACATTGGTATTCGTCCAAATATGGTTGTGTTAAATCCGACTGACACTACAGAGTATAGTAACCAATTCAATGTAAGAATAAATCAAGTGATTTATAAAGGGACAATAATTGAGTTAAATACAACGTTTAAAAATGGTGAAAACATGGTCGTAGAAGCTCCTTCAGAAAAACATGATATTAATAGTCTACATGTAGGGGATGAAGTGACTCTCTGTTGGCGGGCGGATAAAGTCATCCCGTTATTTGAGTAATTCGTTTTGCTGTCGATATGGACTGCTCCATCTATGAAGGAGAAAAAAGCTTGGTCTATCTAATTCTAATACTCATTGGATTTATCGGGGGTGCCATTGGGAGTTTGGCAGGTCTAGGTGGTGGGATTGTTATTGTTCCTTCCCTTTTATTTTTAGGGGACAGTACAAACCTTCTCCCGCCCATAACCCCTCAGCTTGCCGTTGGTACATCTATTATCATTATAATTTTCACGGGTCTATCGTCGACCTTAGCATATTTAAAACGCAAGAAGGTCGACTATGTAAGTGGTTTGATTTTTTTTATTGGAGGTGGACCTGGAGCTTTGCTAGGTGCATTTCTAAATGAAAGGTTAAATAATGATTTTTTTAATCTGTTTTTTGGATTATTAATGATTGTCATTTCGATTGTGTTAGCCATTACCAATAAACTAAGGGTTTTTAAGTTGAAAAAAGGGCTTGAGAGGATATACAAAGATAACGATGGAAATGCGATTACATATCGAGTTCATATTCCGATTGGGATTTCATTTTCATTTTTAGTCGGAATCTTGTCAGGCTTATTCGGTATAGGAGGAGGTGCATTGATGGTGCCACTTATGCTGATTGTATTCCGTTTCCCTCCATCTATAGCTGTCGCAACCTCCATGCTACTAGTCTTATTATTTGCCGCTACCGGCTCTATTGCACATATGGTACAAGGCAATGTGGAATGGTTATATACAGCAGCCTTAATCCCAGGTGCATGGATTGGAGCAAGATTTGGTGTTTGGATTAGCACACGGTTAAATGAAAAAACAATTGTCATCATTTTTAGACTCTTTATCTTTTTAGTAGGTGTACGACTAATTTTATTATCTATCTAAAGGAGTTTTATCATGTATATATTTTCAGAACAACAATCCCTCCAAGATAACTATAAGTTATTAATGGGAAGTGTGGTTCCAAGACCTATTGCCTTTGTCACAAGCATGAATGAGGATGGGGTAATCAATGCGGCACCATTTAGCTTTTATAACATTGTAAGTCACAATCCTCCCATTTTGATGTTCTCAGCTGGACGAGACAAAGGGGGAGAGATGAAGCATACGGTTGCAAATATAATGGCAAATCAAGAATTTGTAGTTCATGTAGTAAATCAGGAAATTCTTAATCAAGCTAACCACACAGCAATTGATGCACCTGAGGGTGTGAGTGAGGTGAAATTGGCCGGTTTAACAACTGTTCCTGGAGAATACGTTTCTGTTCCTCGGATTTCGGAAAGTAAAATTGCTATGGAATGTGTACTTCACCAGCATATTGAATTAAAGGATAATAAAGGTAATGTGAATTTTGATATGTTACTTGGTGAGGTTAAGTGTTTTTATATTGAAAATGAGCTTTATTATGATGGAAAGATTAATATTGAAAAGTTAAAGCCGGTTGGGAGATTGGCTGGACCAGGGTATTGTTATCTAGGGGAGTCATTTAGGATAGCTAGGCCAAAGTATTGAGTGCCTATACTGATATAAGTGGGTATTTTTATAAAGAATAAAATATTTAAGGGAACGTTACTTTATAGATAAATATAGTACCTCATTTTCAATCAATTTTTAATCATAGTCTAAAATAGATCATCTAGTTTAGACTATTAGGAAAAGAGAAAGAAAAATTAGTCAAAAGGGATTAAATAATTTTTGCACGGAATTTATCCTGATTTAATCGAACACCTGGTCGAACGAGTATGGAATTTCAGCACCGAAATATTTATTTATGGAATGATTTAGATTGTAAACTGGGAATTATTTCACTTATATTTATTTAAATCTATCGAACATAAAGTGCACATAACATGAATATTACAGGAGATTAAGTACTTGTATGAGAGTGAAAATGGATGATTTTATAACAAAAATCTTAAAGAGGTTGATATAAAAAAATCCAGCCTGATAGGATAAAAGTAGAATTTGTTGTACCATCGCAATAAAATTTTTCTACATTATCTTGATTTTAAGTTTTAAATACACATGGGCGAGAACTAAAGAAGAGAAACACCCATGGAGGGGTTTCTCAATTATTAAGCAGAAATAACTCTTGTAAAACCTCTTTTTAAACTTCCCACTTAATATCCTATGGAGCAGCTTTGTCTTTAGTGGGGCAATAAGGTAGCTACCAAGTCATTTGGAGGTGGCAAGAAGTTTATGGGATTCTATACGTTTTCACCTCACCGGACAACCTTTTGCAAAGCTCATCATAGTCCCCTTTCAGGGGTTCATTCGTGAATGTAACCTCTGAAGCAGGAAGGGTTTTGTTCAAGTACACCTCTTCATCAAACAACTTTTCGGTACTGATGCTTCTGCTTCTCCAGGTACTACCGTCAAGGTTAATTCTCTTGTAAATATACATAGGTTATCTCCTCCTTACTTTATAATCGTTTAAAGGAGGAGATCTGGTGTCATTGCAATTTAAAAACTTCATCATCAATGTTACAACTGTTTTTTGTATTTGTTAGCTTAAAATTATTCCAATATCGGAGGCTTTACATGAAAGTTAAAAAGAAAAAGGAGACAAAGAATGACAAATACTTTGGAAGATCAATTAAGAGTTATAAGAAACGTATATAAATTTTGAAGTAAGGGCATCTTTAGAAGAACTTGATAAAATATTTACCAATGTTTTGGAGAATAAGTATTTCAAGCACTATATACAACTAACAGTATAATAATTATTACTACTAAGCTAATAAGGATTGAGTTATTACCTATGAGATTAAATCAAAAGCTATCACCACCGAGAAATCCAAATAAACGTCTTTGTGTTGCAAGAAACATTACCTTTCCTATTCAAAAGGAAAATGAGGATTTGCTACGTTTGTTGTCGAAAGTGCCGAGGTTTATGAGGCCAGGAAATGATACCTAACGATTGAGATGAGTAAAAGAACTTCGGGAGCATTGGCATATGATAAGGACCATGACTAAAGTGCAAGCTTAGAGTATCGTTTTCCATAAAAGCCAGTATTCCGAGTGTATATAATAGGATGAATATTTTATATGTAAATAAGTCAATACTAGCATGTAGCTCAATCTATATTTGATTTACATGCTTTTTTTGTTGCTTAATTTCTTCAAATGGTTATTTTTGAAACATCTATTTTTAATCCGGAGAAACCGATAGAACAGTCTTTTAACCTCTACGTTAGTGAGAGTGAAAAAAATTGTAATATTACTTATTTAGCTCATAAGGGGGGCTGTTGTGGAAAATGTCTTTTGTTATTACAGAAAATCCATTGAATTTGGTAACTCATGGTCTCCAGTTCAACGTATTGTTCATCAGGAAAAAGTCCTCTTAAATTATTGTGAAATGAAAAATCTTTCGGTACTCAAGAGGTTTAGTGACCTAGGCTATCTTGGACCACCTTTCCCACGTTCTGAATTACTACAAATGAGGAGAACATTAGAAAAACCTAAATATGATGTGAATTTAATGGTTTTATACAGTTTTGAAGCTTTAAATGATGATATAAGAAGGAACGACGCTTTGCTTTTAGAAGTTGTAAAGCAAATTGGAAATGTTTACTTTTTCAAAGAAAATCTAATTATGGACTATGTTAGGTTCAGTTATTATTTAGAAGGTTCCAAGGTTAATGGAAAGAAAAAGTATAGATATAGCAAACGGCGGTTAGGTTGAGTTAATACTTAAACTATAATTAAATTCGATTTTAAAGGTATGCAGGTAAACAATATATGATAGTGATATTATCAGTGCGGAAAGAATAATGATGGCTTTGAGAAATGTACAAAACGTAAAGAACTTCATAAAATACCATCGGTACCCAGAAACGCTATAAAGTGAGAGTTCTCTCCACGTAGGGTGGTAAAACATTACTAGTATTTAAGTACCTTCGGTACTGTTTTAGAAACAGTGGTCCTTATCGACAGTGGAAATCTCAAAGGTTTATTAAATCTTCTTAAAAGAGTCTTTAAAAACCCGCTCCTTTTCCATTTGAAAAAGGAAGCGGGCTGCGATTATACATCGAGAGAGGTACTTTGATATACAAGTATTATAGAAAGGTAATAGTTAACTTTCTAAGTCATTAACTAACATATCTTCGATGACTGGTACCATTTTATAATTAAATGGTATACCCTCTACAGTGAGGCTATACGATAATGATGTAAACCCCAGTGTGTCATTAATATTTAAATTCCCTACATCAAGTAAATGATAATCAGCAGGAAACCCTTTCTCATATTTTTCTAATACTGGCACTATACTTTCATCAAGCATATCAAAGATCATTTCTCGATATCCTTCAAATGTTAAGTGTGGAAATAGCTTTTTAATCACCTTAATCATATTCTCAACTAATTGAACATTTCCTATCGAAGTTAGAGTTACGACTTTATAGGTATTTAAAGACAAATTAGCAATGCCTAAAATGATCTTTTTTTGTTCTTCACTGTCACCAATTGAAAAGAAGCAACCAAAATTATATCCATGTTCAACATCATTTAAAGTTGCATAACGATGATATGGTTTGATATTCCCCCATGCACCTCTTATTTCATTGCTCATTTCTTTTTGAATCTCCACTGTATCGTCCTCCCTTTTCTTAAACGATTTTATTCATCTGTTTGAAAGTATTGTTATGAATTTAAGGCAATCTTACTATTCCAACTATATGGCACAAATTTGAAACAATAAAATTTTGAAGTGCGAAAAATATATGTAAGAAAATCACTCCTGTCTATTAAACAAACGCGTCTATTTCAACAATTTTTTATACCAATTTTATATAATGACGAATAACTACAGCGAATATAGATATACTAATTCATATCATGATGTTGAGTATTTCGTAGTCTGGCATAATTGGCTATTCCCTATGTGGAGTAGCCAATTGTCATGTCTTGCTGTAATTATTGGATATAAAACATAAATGAAAACCCGCTCCTTTGTTTAAAATAAGGAGCGGGTTTTTACAATAAAATGTCCATAATCAAATAAGGTCACGTTCAGTTGTTGCTGGATGAAATATTTAACTCTGTCTTAATCACCTTATCCTTAAGCGATCAATGTTAAGGGTATTTACTAACTTTTCAATAGCTTGATTTTTTAGTTCATTTCCACTCTCGTTATGAAAAAGTTCGAAACCCTCCGAAGATCCCCATCAATGGTAGTGAAAGCTTCTGCACCAGAGGCATAATTTTGAGGTGCTGAATTTTAAACGATAATCTCACGATTATACATATCCAGACCCGGACAATTGACTTAATTGAGCTGCTTTTATCTTAATAAACAAATTATATTTATAAACTGCATAAATACAGCAAGTATAGGTATACTAATTATATGCTTATGCTTATGTTTAGTATTTCGTAGTCTGGCATAATTGGCTATTCCCTATGTGGAGTAGCCAATTGTCATGTTTAGCTACAATTAATGGATTTCCAATAACTAAAAACCCGCTCCCTTTTATTTAGAAAATAGGGAGCGGGTTTTATTTAGAAGAAAAAATACGTGTTGAGAGTATAAGTTCATATAATAGAGATTGTATGAAGTTATGTTCACTTACATGACGCTATACGGTTGATCGCCATTTTTATTTGCATATCCTCAATATTCAGTTCCATTTGTTGTTTAAATATTTATTTAAATGTTCTTATATCATACCGATTATAAGAACTCTGGATAAAAAATAGTTAAGATAGTGTGGAGGGTATGGAATTATGAATAATGTACAGTATGTTAATGTAAGAAGTGTATATGATGTATAATGACAACATGAGTAACAACAAGCAAGTAAAGGTTGTGATAAACAATGGTTCGTTCAGACTTAGTATTAAAGTTAATAGAAGCAGGAGTTACTGGGAATCAACAATTATTGGTAAGAACTGTTGAAGCCATGGCAGCAGATGAAAGAAATAAGCAACACCATGTTTTAGCAAAAAAGTTAGAAAAATCACTGAAAAATAACCAAACTAAAAATACAAAACAATTCTTAAACACATCTTTCAACAATAATGATTTTGTTTATGAGGTTCTACCTTCAAAATGCTTAGGTGATTTAATTTTATCTAATATAGTTACCAACGCAATTAATGAAATTATTGAAGAACAACATCGTACTGATCTTTTAAGATCATTTAATTTAGAACCTCGAAATCGTATATTGTTAACTGGCCCGCCTGGAAATGGTAAAACAACTTTGGCAGAGGCTGTAGCAAATGAATTAGTTGTACCCTTATATATAGTTAGATACGATGCGATAATTGGAAGTTATTTAGGGGAAACAGCTTCTCGGTTAGAGAAGCTATTTCGAAGTATTAAGTCACACAAGTGTGTATTATTCTTCGATGAGTTTGATACTATTGGAAAAGAAAGAGGAGACAGCCACGATACAGGAGAGATTAAGAGAGTAGTCAGTTCTTTACTAATGCAGATAGACTCTTTGCCGTCACATGTTGTTATCATAACTGCCACTAATCATCCAGAATTATTAGATAGAGCTGTATGGAGAAGATTTCAATTACACCTATGTCTTGATACGCCTAATAAAAAGCAACTTACACAATGGATCAATGATTTAAGACAAAGTTATGATAGTTCTTTGGGGATATCAAATAATATTTTAGTGCAAAAGCTACAAGGATTGAGCTTTGCAGAATTAGAGCAATTTGCACTAGATGTACAGAGACGGTACGTTTTATCCTTTGATACAAATATAAAAGCAATTGTCAAAGGTAGATTAGATCAATGGACAGAACGTTACATAACTGAGGAAGAACAAACCAAGGAGGAGTAGATGATGGAAAGACCATTACTTTTTTTCTCTGAACCTAGTTTGTCTTCAAGAGATAGAAGGCCTTTTCCACCAAGACAGCCACACATCCCATCTTCAGAAAGACAAACTGTTCGGATTGAGCCAAAGTTACAAAGTTTAGTAGATGCACTGGATAGAAAATCAGCAAATTTGAGTGATGGTTCAGTGGGATTTTTGCCAGAAGAAACATTAGTATTTGAAATAATCGGTAGCATAGATCAGTTTGTAAATGCTGTGAGGAAAATAGAAGGTTTAGAATGGCTGTGTGAATTAGAAGAGTCTTTTGAACCTGATGAAGATTTTTATCTGGAAAACGATGGTGAAAAAGAAGAGAAAGAATTAAATGGTCGATTGTATTTTATTATGACGGACCAAACCGCACTTCAACAACTAATTGGTTTATGGGAGATATATAAAACAGGTGAGAAGTTACCGCATGGTTTAGGTCGGTGGAAACATCTGTTCGCTTATCTAAGAGACATTAGAAATTGGAATATAAATGATAGACTAGATGGGACTGGATTACTTGAAGATTGGCAAGAACGTGTAGATAGGAACGAAGAAGTTATACAATTTGAAATAGAATTATGGTTTAGAAGTATTCAATCAAAAAGAGATGAAGTATATCATAAAGTAAAAAGTATGATTGAAGAATGTAATGGTGAGATAATTCAAGAAACCGTTATAGAAAACATTAGTTATCACGGTATTTTAGTTTCTACTCCAATTAATGTGTTCGAAGTGATTAGTGAAAGTGATGCTATTAGCTTTATCAGATCAGAACACATCATGTTCTTCCGACCAATTGGTCAAATCTCAACGAAAATACCTCACTCAGAAGAGCACCTAATCACTGAAGATGATCGGTCAGGTGAAGTTATGGATGATCCAATAATAGCCTTATTTGATGGACTTCCAATTGAAAATCATGAGCTGTTAAGAGATAGAATTAAAGTTGATGATCCAGATAATTTGAGTACAGACTATAATGTCACTGAGAGAAGGCATGGCACTAGTATGGCCTCATTAATAATACATGGTGAACTTGATGAAGAATCTCATCCTTTAAATAGAAAAATATATGTTCGGCCTATAATGAAACCTAATGAAAGAGATTTTAGTGAAATAAGAAGCGAATGTATGCCCTTAAATACTTTGCCAATTGACCTTGTATATAAAGCAGTAAAAAGGTTGTTTGAAGGAGATGAAGAGGGGGAGGCAGTAGCTCCAAATGTTAAAATAATTAACTTGTCTATAGGTGACATGGCTAGACCCTTTGATAGGTTTCTTAGCCCTTGGGCTAGGTTATTAGATTGGCTATCATTTAAATATAATGTGTTATTTATTGTCAGCGCGGGTAATTTTATTGATCATATGGTTTTGAACGTAAGAAAAGATGAGTTTAACAGTTTAACTCCTGAAAATAAAGAAGTTGCTGCAATTAAGACCATTTTACAAGAGGCACAACATAGGCGTATTTTGACACCTTCAGAATCCATAAATGCCCTCACTGTTGGTGCATCACATTATGACTCCTCTTCATATGTACAAAGTAGTCATAGACTTGATATTTTTAGCAACCAGTATATGTTAAGTCCAATTAGTAGGTTAGGGTTAGGTCATAGGAGATCAATTAAGCCAGAGATTCTGATGCCTGGCGGAAAACAACTTTATCAGGAAGATATAGTAGGAAGAGATGGGTTGGCATTATTGAGAATTGTAGACAGTCTTCAACCACCAGGTCAGAGAGTTGCACTTCCTGGTACGCAAGGACACCTCAATAAAACAGGCTATACAAGAGGGACAAGTAATTCAACAGCTTTAGCAACTAGGAATGGAGCATTATTATATGATGAATTGCTAGAAATCTTAGGTGAAAATAAAGAAAGAGTTAATATTACATTATTAATAAAAGCCTTATTGGTTCATGGAGCTAGTTGGGAATCAACTTTATCAATAATAGAAGGTGCCTTGAATGAAGGAGAGAAAAAAAATCTAAGAGATCGTATAGTACCCAGGTTGATAGGTTATGGGGTATCTGATATTACACGAATCTTAGAACCTAAACCATATAGAGCCACCATTATAGGCACCAATAAATTAACAAAAGATGAAGCTCATGAGTATACGATACCCTTGCCACCTTCATTAAGTAGTAAAGATGTATGGAGGCGCCTTACAATTACTCTCGCATGGTTTAGTCCTGTTAATGCTTTAAATCAAAAATATCGACAAGCTAAACTGTCATTCACACCTCCACAAGAGGACATCCTGGTAACAAGAACGGAAGCAGATCATAATTCAGTTAAAAGAGGAACTCTTCAGCATGAGATACTTGAGGGAGAACAAGCTGTACCATTTGTTGATGGAAGTAACTTAGAGATAAAGGTTAATTGTCAAGAAGATGCTGGTGGACTAGGTGATATAGAGGTGCCTTATTCACTGGTTGTTACATTTGAAGTCGCTGAGGGTGTAGATATAGAAGTTTATAATGAAATAAGAGAGAGAATAATACAACCAGTAAGAGTTCAATAGTTTTTATAATTAGATTTTTTTGTCGCTAAAAATGATTGGAATCGTTCTGTATCTGTTTCTTCGGTCCTCCTTACACTTAAGTAAAATTAACTTTTTACTTAGTCGAAATAAACTATAGAGTGGCGAATAAAGTAAATCATTTTGCGGTGGTAGCTTTGAGTTTTATTTTTCGAGTATGGTAAACTAGTACCAAACAATTATTTCCATTCTCCCTCAGAAAAGGAGTTTAGTCAGTGAATTATCAATCGGAAGCGAAATTAGAAGAAAACATGATTAAACAACTTATTGATCAGGGTTATGAACCTATTAAAATACCGGATTATGAATCCTTAGTAAATAATTTCTGCAACCAAGTCAATCAATTCAATAAAGAAAAACTTAATGGTAATCCTTTAACCGATAACGAATTCAACCGACTGTTAACTCTAATTGAAGGGAAAAGTATCTTTGCCTCAGCTAAAATACTGAGGGATAAACAGCTCATTGAACGGGATGACGGCACGCAAGTATACATAGAACTCTTTAACACACGGAAATGGTGTAAGAACCATTTTCAGGTGACAACACAGACAACCGTAACCGGTAAATATGAAAATCGTTATGATGTGACTATTCTGATCAACGGACTTCCTCTTGTGCAGATAGAACTGAAGCGTCGCGGCCTTGATTTTAAAGAGGCTTTCAATCAAATTCAACGCTATAGAAAGCATTCCTACAAAGGGTTATATCGTTTCATTCAAATCTTTGTGATCAGTAATGGCGTGGACACCAAGTACTTTTCCAATTCAGATGGGGACATTCTTTATGGTTATTCGTTCTTTTGGTCGGACGATGAAAATAATATCATCACCAACTTGCAGGAATTCACTGCATCTTTCCTTCAACGCTGCCATACAGCAAAGATGATTGCACGGTACATGGTCATTAGTGATGCCAGCAAAACTCTATTGGTCTTGAGACCCTATCAGGTCTATGCGGTAGAGGTCCTTGTAGATCGTGCGCTCGAGACCAAAAACAACGGTTACATCTGGCATACCACAGGATCAGGTAAAACCTTGACGTCATTTAAAGCAAGTCAGATTCTTGCCAATGAACCTAGTATTAAAAAAGTATTTTTCCTTATTGATCGGCAAGACCTTGATTCCCAAACAACAGAGGAATTTAACAAATTCCAAGAAGGTTCAGTCGATGAGACAGACAAAACAGACACTCTGGTCAAACAGATCCGTGATCTTACGAACCCGATCATTGTTACTACGATTCAAAAGATGGCCAACGCCGTCAAGAATCCTAGATATGCTCAGGATATGGAGCGATATAAAGATGAGAGTGTCATTTTCATTATTGATGAATGCCACCGTAGTCAGTTTGGTAAAATGCACACCAAAATTTCTCAACATTTTCAAAACGCTCAATATTTTGGGTTTACAGGAACACCACGACTTCCTGAAAACAAAAGCCAGGACGGTCGTACAACGGCAGACCTATTTGAAAAGTGCTTGCACACCTACCTTATTAAAGAAGCCATTCGTGATGGGAATGTTCTCGGTTTCTCCGTAGAATATCATCGAACCTTTAATGCAACCATCAACGAAGAAGACCAAACAAAGGTTCAGGGAATCGATACAGACGAGATTTGGATGGACGACATGCGGATGAATTTAGTTGCCAGAAACATCCTCGATCACCACGAACAAAGATCACGAAGTAAAGGTTATAGCGCTATTTTCACCGTAGATTCGATCCCGATGCTCGTGAAATACTACAAGCTGTTTAAAGAATACGATCACAATTTGAAAATCGCTGGCATTTTTACATATGGAGCAAACGAGGAAAGTGAAGGAAAAGAGGAACACTCGAGAGACTCCCTTGAGGAGATGATAAGAGATTATAATGAAATATTTAGTACAAACTACTCCAACCAGACTTGGAGTGGTTACTTTAAAGATGTTTCCAAAAAGGTAAAAGCTGCGCAAATTGATATTCTAATCGTTGTACGTATGTTCCTAACAGGGTTTGATAGTAAGACACTAAACACCCTTTATGTAGATAAAAACCTAAAACACCATGATCTATTGCAAGCCTACAGTCGTACCAATCGCATGCATAAAGCAACGAAACCTCATGGAAACATTGTTTGCTACAGAAACTTAAAAGAAAACACGGATGAAGCCATCCGAATCTTCTCCAAAACTGACAGTGTAGATGATGTATTAATGAAAAGTTATGAAGAGTATCTGGCCATGTTCCATGATGCATTAGATAAAGTCAGATCAATGGCTCCAACCCCGGAAGATGTAGACAAGCTCGAAAGCGAAGAAGAACAGAAAAAGTTCATTGAATGGTTTAGGCACCTCAGCAAAATCTTAGTTCGTTTGGAGACCTTTACCGAATTCGAATTTGAGCCCGATGAGCTGCAGATCGATCCTCAAACTTACGAGGACTTTAAAAGTAAGTACTTAAAAATAGCCGACCGCACACGACGTCAAATAGAAAAAACCTCTATCCTTCAGGATATAGACTTTGAGCTTGAGCTCATGCATACCGATCGTATCAACGTCGATTACATTATGAAGTTAATCAGCAACCTAGATTTTGCCGACAAAACTAATATGAACAATGACCTCCGTTTCATCAAAGAAGAGATGGGCCGTGCTTCGGATCCCGAACTTCGTTTGAAAGTCGATTTAATTAAAGGATTCTTAGATCAAGTTGCTCCTTATCTTTCCAACGACGATTCAGTGGTGGTGGAATTCGAAAAATACAAAGAACAAGTACGAGAAAAAGAAATAGATGAATTTTCCTCTAATGTGGAACTTTCCCCTGAGGATCTCAAGAGTTTTATACATGAATATGAATACAGTAATATCATCAATCAGACCGAAATCAGTGATCATTTAAAAATGAGCCTCCTAAAAAGGCGAAAGCTTATCCCAAGAATCAAAACGTTTATCATGGAACACACCAAACGGTTTGCGTAGGAAAGAGAGCTTAAAAGCTCTCTTTTTGTTATTTTTAAAAATAACAAAAATAATTATTGCTATTTTTAAAAATTGCACATATACTTATTCTATAAACACTCGCTAAAGGGGTGACGATCATAAAACTCAATGAGATTGCGACAATTACACAAGGGGTCAATCCGGCACGAATTGAAGTGACGGAAGAACATGCAGATGCCGTGAAAGTGAACTTGCTTACTTTACGTCAATTCAATAAAGCAATCGGCCTTCCTTACAGGATGTTACAGGATAAAAAGCAGCACTCCTTTGTTAAAGAGGAAAAGTTTGAAAAACTCCTTTTAACTAAAGCAGACCGGTTAATCATCCACCTTCAATCCCAAAAGGCTGCTGTACTACCTAAGGAAGACTGGAATTTAGTGATCCCTTCGAATTTTGTTGCTTTAGATTTTGAAGAGGGAATAAGCGCTCCGTTTATGTCCTGGTATTTCAATGAACATCCAAAAATCCAAAAGCAATTTCATCTAAGTACACAGGGGTCAACCATAGCAACGCTTTCTATCAATATGCTGAGAGCAATGGTTATTTCTCTTCCACCTATGGTTGAGCAAGAAAAGATTGCTTCTATAGTTACACTACAGCAACACAAACGAGCACTAATGCAAGAAAGAAATGAGCTTGAAAACAAATGGGTACGTCAACAAATACTAAATAAATTGGGGGAATTCTAATTGACACCAACAGAAAAGGCAAGACTTCATCAATCCGAACTTCATAAAAAGTTATGGGACATGGCCAATGACCTTCGAGGACAGATGGAAGCCTACGAATTCAAGAATTATATTCTTGGCTTGATTTTTTACCGCTATTTATCTGAAAAAGTGGAATCCCGTGTAGATAAACTCTTAGAAGAAGATAACATCTCTTATGAAAAAGCGTGGGAAAAGGAAGAATACAGAGAAGCACTTTCGGAGGAACTGATTGAGCAGATTGGTTATGTCATTGAGCCAAAATACCTTTTCTCCAACATGATTAACGAAATCAAAAAAGGAGATAATGGAGTTTTTGATGTAGAGATGCTGCAAAAAGGTATTAATGCCGTAGAGGAATCCACGCTAGGAGAAGTCAGTCAAGAAGATTTCCAACACCTTTTCGATGATATGGACCTTACCTCTTCCAGGTTAGGTCGTGATGTGAAATCCCGTTCCAAGCTGATCGCAAAAATTATGGTGAACATTAATGAGATCCCTTTCTTACATGACGATGTAGATATCGATGTGTTAGGAGATGCTTATGAATATATGATTTCTCAGTTTGCTGCCAGTGCTGGCAAGAAGGCCGGAGAGTTCTATACACCGCAGCAGGTTTCTAAAATTCTTGCAAAAATCGTAGCTGCCGGAAGAACAGATCTAAAGAGTGTTTATGACCCTACATGTGGTTCAGGTTCTCTTCTTTTACGTGTATCTAAAGAAGCCAACGTCCGTAAGTTTTATGGTCAGGAAAAAACGTCAACCACTTACAACTTAGCCCGAATGAACATGTTATTGCATGACGTAAACTTCAATCGCTTTGATATACAGAACGACGATACTATCGAAATTCCTCACCATCTTAATGAGCGGTTTGAAGCTGTCGTGGCCAATCCTCCCTACAGCGCCAAATGGAGTGGGGATTCCAAGTTTAAAGATGATGAAAGATTCAGTGCTTATGGAAAATTAGCACCCAAGTCAAAAGCCGATTTTACTTTCGTTCAACACATGATTCATCAACTGGATGATAACGGAACAATGGCGGTAGTACTTCCGCACGGCGTTCTCTTTCGAGGAGCAGCCGAAGGTGTAATACGAAAGTATTTAATCAAAGATAAAAACTACCTTGATGCAGTAATTGGTCTGCCGGCAAATATATTTTTTGGTACCACTATTCCAACGTGTATACTAGTATTTAAAAAATGCCGTAAGGATAGTGATGATGTTATTTTCATTGATGCATCGAGCGAATTTGAAAAGGGACGAAACCAGAACCATCTAATAGATGAAAACGTTGATAAAATAGTCAGCACATACATCAAACGTGACACAGTAGACAAATACTCTTATCTAGCCTCACTTGAGGAAATCAGAAATAATGATTATAACCTTAACATCCCAAGGTACGTTGACACATTTGAAGAAGAAGAACCAGTAGATCTAGAATCTGTATCTACGCGCATTAAAGAAATTAACGATGAGATCTCAGAGATAGATGAAGAGCTTGAGAAGTATTTTAAAGAGTTGGGGGTTTACTATGACTAGACCTGTTCTTGGGTTTAAAGGGTTTAAGAACGGTTGGAGAAAGGATATATTAATAAATCGTTTTAAATTAATTGATGGTGATAGAGGAAGCAATTACCCTAATGAAAATGATTTTCAAAAAGAAGGATATTGTCTGTTTTTAAATGCGCACAACCTTACTGAAACTGGGTTTGATTTTAGTAATATGAATTTCATTTCAGAAGAAAAACATAATTCGTTGAGAAAAGGGCAGCTTGAGTTTGAAGATATTATTATTACATCAAGAGGGTCCAAGTTAGGAAAAGTAGCAATCTATAACAAAACATTACCTTCAAATGTTATTAGAATTAACTCAGCTATGTTAATAATCAGGAAAAAGACTGATGCAATAATGGTCGATTTTATGGAGAAACTAATCAGGTACAAAATCTTACCTCGTTTTATCTATAGTTCTAAAATCGGGAGTGCCCAGCCCCACGTTACTGTAAGAGACCTAAATAAAGAGACTTTTTCTTTTCCTAACGACATAGAAGAACAAAAAAAAATCGCCGACTTCTTCTCCCTTCTCGACCGTCGTATTGAAAAGCAGCAAGAAAAGATAGCATTATTAAAAGAACGGAAAAAAGGGTTGCTGCATAAAATCTTTAGCCAGGAATTGCGTTTTAAAGATGATAATGGTAAAGATTTTCCAAAGTGGAAACAAGTTAAAATAGGGTCTATCCTTAAGGTTCGTCATGGTAAAGACCAAAAACAAGTACAAATAGATGAAGGTAAATATCCTATTCTTGGAACTGGTGGAGTTATCGGGTATACTAATACTCCCCTTTATACTAGTCCCTCAGTTTTAATAGGACGGAAAGGTACAATTAATAAACCACAGTTTAGAGAGCAACCCTTTTGGACAGTAGACACCCTCTTTTATACTGAAATTCTTTTAGAACACCGCCCGAAGTTCGTCTATTATCTATTTCAGACAATTAATTGGCTCAAATACAATGAAGCTTCAGGTGTTCCAAGCTTGAGCGCTTCAACAATAGAAAGTATTACTTGTTTGATCCCATCTGTTAAAGAACAAAATAAAATTGCTGATTTTTTTAGCTTATTTGATAATAAGATACAAATTGAAAATCAAAAACTGGTTAACCTTCATGAGCAAAAAAAAGGATTTATGCAAAAAATGTTTATATAAACCGCTCACTTATGGGCGGTTTATATTTTTATTATGCTTTATGTTATATATAGTATTTCTGGATAATCCTGTTCTTCTATGTATATTCATCACGGATTCTTGTTGGTGAAGTAATCGTATAACTTCATCATAAATGACTTTTTCTTTTCCTGTTGCCCCCGAATGATACCTTTTCCGGCCCCCTTTGTAAGCACCTTTATTCTTGGCAATTTCAATACCTTCACGCTGACGTTCTTTAATCATTTTCCTCTCGAATTCTGCAGTAGCAGAAAAAATAGACACAATTAAGTCACTATAGGGATTGTCCTCACGAGTATCGATCCGCTCTTTTAAGGTTACAAGTCCAGCCTGCTTTTCACGCAATTCCTGAATAACCTGTAAGATATGGATTTGTGATCGGCCAAATCGAGTTAAGTCATGACATACCACCACATCATTTTTCCGTATGTACTTTAAAAGATTTTCAAATTCTGGTCTGGCCATCACACCACTTTGTTTTTCAACAATGATATCTTCACAACCATAAGCTTCTAGCTCCTTTAATTGGCGATCCAAGTTTTGTTCATTCGAACTTACTCTGGCATAACCAAATATCATGAAATCCCCCTCCCATTTGAACAACCCTGATTGAACATTTCCAACCTTGATGTTACAGTGTTTTCATTTGTTTGTACAGGGTGTACCTAGATTGAACGGATAGGATAAAAAGATTTTTGCAATTCTATGATATGATGAAAAAGTTAAATAACTTGTCTGGAAATAAAAAGGCGCGATATAGGGTGTATTTTATCAAGGAGAACTATCGATCTAACTGGTGATGAAATAGAGGGTGACTTTACTATTAATGGGCGAGTGCATGGGAAATGAAATCAAACAAAAGTTAATCATCATCTTTGTTTAGTCGTTAAAGCATATGATACAATTGGCAAAATAACAGTATACATAATCAAAAACTATGCGATTTAGTGAGCGGTTACGATATTTTCAACTATAATTTTTTAACTATCTTCCTTTTCAAGTACCCAATATAGGTTTGATGGTAAAAATATATGTTCTATTTGTCCTGTCTCATTATTAAGTTCTATTTCAATAAGTGCATTACCGGATTGATCCACCCTAGCAACCTTGTATATATCACCTGAGCTAATTTCTTGGACATAATCGCCAACTTTAGCATTGCGAGAATTAAGATAGAATCTGAAAGGCACCTTTCACACCTCCCCATTGTTTGTTATACATATATATCGGCCATTTGAGGATAGTGTTTACGAAAAAATATAAAATTTACTATAGAGACAGTTTATTATACAGGACAGGTTACTATCTATATATTCAATAATGCTTAAAGGTGGTTGCTGATAGAATATTTCACCTGCTATGCAAAAGGTCTTTACTGGTATAGTTAGTAAAGTAGCAACTGAAGTAACTATGAGAAAATTAGGACTGAAGTAAAGCACTCCCATCGGGGGTGCTTTTTCTTTTATTAGTTGTCTGATCGTTCCTTTTATATAGATATCCCTCCTTCTCATTACTCCTACAAATGTTATAGGAGTTGCTAATCTGGGACTTCTTAAAAGTAACTTAGAAAAATATGTTAAACTTAACTTACTTGCAGAGAAATCATTAAATTTTTTTTAAATTTTGAGGTGTATGTTTATGAATATAAATCAAGTTGAAAAAGAAATAAGAAGTCATATAAGAGTTACCCAACAGACGGTTATTTTAGCAAAGAAATTCATTTTGAATGAGGAAGGAACTATCGAGGTTAATTCTTCACTTGAACGTTTTACAACGTCACAAGGTTACCCAAAGATATCCCGAGTTGTAATACATAATAGTGTACCTATAGAAGAACAAATAAAACAAGCAAGTGGGTATCTATCTAGGTACATTGCTTATTCCCAAGCTATTTTAGAATTAGTACACTCAAATTACCTATTTCCTACAAGCCAACAGCTATTTCCGTTTGGCGGTAATTTAGACATACCATGGACTACTGTTGTACCTGGGGCAGGAGGTTCATCAAGCTCTTGGAGATTTAGTGATTTTATTATTCCAGTACCCGCAGTTCTAAAAAAATCAATGGTTAAGAATAACACCAAGGAATTTACTCTTTTTGATGTTGATCTTTTTATTTCACAATTGAATATTCCTAATGCCCACGAAGATGTTATTGAAGCTATTAATGACACAATTTCTTGCTTTAAAAAGGAACTCTATCGTCCTTCTCTAACTATGCTGGGGAAAGCTGTAGAAGGAGCTTGGATAGAGTTAGGAATTTCATTATGTGATTATGCGATATCTAAAGGGCTGGATGATGAAAAGAATAATCAACTTAAAGAAAAACTAATGGGTCAAGATAGTTTTGTCTATAAAGTTGATAAAGTTATAAAATTATATTCTAGTCATTACAAAGATTGGTTTAATGAATTGAGGCGTATCACAAGTATTCAGCCAGCTTTTTTGGAAGAAATAAGAATTTGGACAGATGTAATTAGGGAGGCTAGGAATGCAATTCACTTCGGTGCCACTATAAATAGTGAAAATAATTATGAAAAAACCTCTGTCCTTTTACTTGCGGCTATTAGTAACTTTAAAACCCTCTATTATTTAAAACAAACAGCGGATGATGCTCTTAGCCAGGTTGACTAAGATTCTTAGGAAAGTAGAAAGGATGTACAGAATGAGTAAGAATCAAAAAGACCAAGATAACATAGAGCAAGGATGCTTGGATTTAGTAAAAAACAAAATAAATAAGAAAGATTGTTTTGGTATGTCAAATCAACAGTATATTGAATTACAAAAATGGTTAAAGGATGCTAAGCCTAATCAGAATAGTAATGAATTTCCAGATTTTATATTTGAAGATGGCTTTATAGAACATTTTTCAGTTACTTCTTCATCAGAGGGAAGAAAAGGGGCAAAACAGAAGCAAGAATCTTTGATTTTAAAAAGGAAGAGTGAAACTACTTTTTTAAGTAATCTTGATAGTAGTGAAGAAGATACGCAAGTAAGCCAATCATTCTCTCGCCCATTTGAAAAACACACACATATTAATATTGTAAATTCAATAAAGAAAAATTGGCTAAAACATATAAAAAGTTATGAAAAAAAAATGTCTCCATCTAAACATGGTATTTTTCTACTTGAATATATAGATATTAATATTCACACTGCTATTAGCAGAGAAAATGAGCCAGCAGAAATTTTTAAGTCATATAGAATAAGTGCAGACAAGAATTTATTAGAGTGGATACATACATTTAAAGAAAAAATTGAATATATGATATTGGTTAATCCTTCCTCTATTGAAGTAATAAGAATAGACCAAATACTCAACATTATAAAGAGAATTACCGAAGTTACATATGCGCCTATTATAGGCATGGAATCTCATAAATATATAGGCTATAAAATTATGAAAAAAAACATTTAGGAAAATAAGGAAGACATGTTTCATAAGATATGAAACAAGAAAAATATTTAATTACCTCTTCATTAAATTTTTATTAACGAACAGAAATTTAACAAAGCCATTGTACTTTCGGTTGCGTTAGTTTTAACAGGGTCGAACTCTTATTGTTCTAAAGGGGCAGGTTAATTTAATTAGGAATTTGAAAATAAAAGGTGCAAAGACCAAAAACTAAATAGGGGAATCCAAAATGAAAAAGAAAATAAATTATTTAATCTTACTTTTAATGACCATCTTTATGGTTGGATGTGCCCACAACGTAGAAGATGCATCCGCTACAGATGAAAAAACAAATCTACAAGAAGAAACAACAGTTAATACAAATGAGAATAGTGAAAAGGAAGAAGACGCTATGGTTGTTGATGAAACAGTAGTAGAAGAAACAACAACCGAAACGAATGATGAACTATTTTCAGGATACGATTTAATAGAGGTGGACGGTGGTGACTTAAGCGGCGATCGAGAATCAAACGTTGTAGTAGATATAGGATTTGGTGACAGGGAGTACTGGGCATTCACAAATGAGTATGGACAATTAGTGCGAGTTGTTGCAGACGAAATTATTCTGCAAGATGATGAAAATGAGCCAGTCCTATCAAGTGGTAGATACTTCTCTGACGAGGCGAAAGTTCCAGGTGTCGAAAGTGATCTGTTAGATGAGGGCCATGTTATTGCTGACTCTTTGGGGGGCGTATCAAATGCCTACAATATTACACCTCAAGAAAGTACACTTAACCGACATGGTGACCAAGCGTACATGGAGGATGCGATACGTAAAGCTGGTGATGCAACTAATTTTGAAGCAGTCATCTCTTACCCAGATACGAACACACAAATACCTTCAAAATATCAGTATTCATACACGATAAACGGTAACGAGATTGTAGATACTTTCGATAATATAAACCCTGATGAAGTGAATTAGTCGTTAGGTTTAACGGATAGTAACGAACCTTTTAGTTCAGATGACTCTACTCCTGATGAAAAACATGATGTTTCTAGCGTTGATACTAATGGTAATGGGCAAGTAACAATTAAAGAAGCAAAAGATGCAGGTTTCAGTATGCCCATTACATCCGACCACTGGTTATACCCTTATATGGACGATAGGGATGGAGATGGGATGGTTGGAGAGTAGGTCTCTTGTACTTCCAGACCAAAAAGGATCAGGTAAAAATCTGATCCTTTGTTTTGCTATTTGTTATGCGATTTTTCATCAAAAACTATGTTAATTTATATGCTATTTATCGTGTGAAAATGAACTTTCTTCCTCTTGTGCGGGTCTTTCCTTTTCTTCTTTAAATCGATTACGAATAATTATTTGTGTATCAAGGTGTTTAGGATCTCATAGGAACTCAATCACAAACCAATTCCACTGGCTGCATTATCATCAAAAAGATTTGTCTTTTTAATATAGCGTTGCAACGAATCACTTCGCTTATGCCTCGTTTGTTTCATAATTTGATGCTCTGTTTTCCCGGCCTTTGCAGCTTGTGAGCAAAAGCCACTTCTTAAACTGTGTGCCCCATATCGCTTCGGATCCAGCCCAACCTCTTCGCAACACTTTTTCACAACTAACCGAACTGATTGATCGGTTAACCGTCCCATGATATTTGCATGTCTATCAATCCTTCTGAACACTGGACCTTCTGTGATACCTGCTGCAGCTAACCAGTCTTCATAACTTCTCACAGGACAGGTTAAAGGGTTACTCCCAAACGGCAATGCTACATGATGTCCTTCTGCTTTTTGATCCGTTTTACTGCTATTTAAATGGAGGATCAGCCCGTCCCTTGTATGTGAAATATTTTCGATGTTTAATCCAACCAATTCACTTCGTCTTAGAGCTGCAGTCCAGCCGATAACTAACAAAGCGCGATTTCTAATGGAGATGAGTTTTTCTTGCTGCAACGATTCAATGACCTGGCGCAATTCATGTAGCCAAAGCGCTTCTTTCCCATTCTCCTTAATGCCGATTTTCCTTTGTAATCCTTCCCACACTCCTCGAACCAGTGGTGTTTTTGTTGGACTTTTAAATCCCGCTGTTTCATGGCGTTGGGAAATTGTTGTCATTTTCCGTTTGATCGAGGAGGCTTTAAATGATTTTCCTAAATATGTTATGTAATATACCACCGTTTCTGGTTTAGCGGGCAGGAATGAAAACGAATGAGAGGAACACCATGTTTCGAATTGTTTCCAGTCTAATTCATATGCTCGTTTTGTATTTTCAGATTTAGAGTTCGCTAGATGTTCGCTTGCTTCATTTTGTAGTTCTTGAATTTCAATAGAAAGTTCATTGATATTTTGTGTTTGAAGTTTGGAATCATCGATCATTTTACCTCTTCCTCCTTTCACTAACGGATTTGGGAAATAACGTTATTACGCTATTTCTTTAGGTGACTAAATTAATAACTATATATTGGTAATAATGGTTATCGATACTTAGAGTTGAATAATATAACCATATTATACCAAGCAGATGTATAATAGACTATTAATGTTTGATAGATAAATTGGTTGGTAGTATATTGCTTAAGTGATAATAAATGGTAAAATTCAGGTTGAATACTATTGGAACAATAATTAATGGTAATGTGGGAAGATAGGTTATGAAAGTAAGGAGGCAGTATGTGTTTTAGAAGCTATGGTAGGGTCGCTTATATATTAAAATATTAAAGGGGATACAAATGTCTAAAATTAAAAGATATTTTAACGTGATGTCAGATATTGTAGATACAAGAGCTAATCAAGCTGGAATTAATGAACATTCTTCATCCATAGGGACTAATCGAGAAATTATTATAGAAGAATTTTTAAATAAACACATTCCCCATAGGCTAGCAGTCAATAGAGGGGGAGTAATTTTAGATTTAAATGGAAAAGAATCAAAACAGATAGACATAATAGTTAAAAGTGATCTAGGTTTGAATTTTAAAGAACATGATATAATGTTTGATTGTATTGAAAGTGTGGCTGCCGTTGTCTCAAGTAAAAGCAATCTAACTGGAGATACTTTAGATCAGGCACTCATTGAAATAGAGAGTATCCCGAAGATGAGTAAGAAAGTTATTGAGCTTGATACATTTATGATAGCTGAGCTTTATAAAAAGGCAGAAATTAGTCCACAAGATATTGAAGATGAATATATTTATGAGTTTATTACAAATTTTCCTTCAACAGTTATTTTTTCTTATAAAGGAATGGAGTTACCCTCAATAATAAAACATATTAAAACCCATTACACAGGTAAGCATATTGATTCTATAAATATCCCAACTCTAATTTGGGTTAATAAAAAGTATGTCATATCAAAACTACGAATAACTTCGAAAAACCGGCAAAGTGCTCTAAGCATTTATAATTCTAACAAAGATGATTTCATTGCTTTACCTTTGGAATATAATTGTGATGAAGAAATTAAGTATATAATGGAAGTCAAAAAACTGGATAACAATGATAAAGGATTGCCCTTTTTACGAATGATAGGTTTGCTAACAAGTTATAACACATATAATAACCTAAAATTCCAGTTTGACAGATACTTCCGGTGATAAAGGTGCCATAATTAGGTAATATAGCTTCATAGATAATCGGGCCACCAGATAGAAACAAATCTTAATCATAATCAAAAACCTATTTTAATTTGTAGTTGTACCATTTAAAGCTGACATTATAAAAGAAAGCCAGAAGCTTATTTGGGGTAGTGCTGGGGCAAAAAAATGTGGAATATTAAGAGCGGCATAGAAAAGTATACGTATAACCAAAAAGTTTTCCATATGCACTTAACTATTTAGTGATAGAGATAACAATAAAATGGTTGTTAAATTGATTTGGGCAATCACTAAAATAAATAAGGTAACGTTGAATAGGAAAGAGGGCCTAAGAGGGATTATTATCAGCAACAAGTAAAAGGAGAGTTAAGCCATTGAGGTTAGAGTTATTGGAAAACGGCATAGATTCTGTAAGGTTTGGTATGGAATTTTATCATAAATACCTAAGTATAGAAGATAAATATAATACATTGAATCCTGGTTATTTAAAAATGTCGGTAATCAGTTTTCATAATGCATTGGAGTTATTTAGCAAAAAGTTATTAAGCGATGAAAATGAATTATTAATCTATAGGGATTTATCTGATCCGATGTTACTGGATTTATTACAACACAGGAAAAATAGAGAAAAGGGTATGCCTCTCGATTATTACGTAATTTCAGATCAAGTTAATATTTTGACTATTGATTATATTGAATGTGTAAAAAGGTTGGGTATAATATACAATTTGTCGAATAACCAAATACACACTTTAGATTCTATAGGTAAAATAAGAAATAAGGTTACTCATTTTGGTTTAGATAAAACTATAGATTTTCATGAAGTCTTGACTGTAATTAACAGTGCCTTAAATTTAATAACCGGATTCTTTTATGACAACTTAAATTATTATAAGGAAAATCCTTTGGATTCTGTTTATGAAGAATTATTAGATTTAATGGAGATTGCAGAAGCTGAAGAAAACGAATCATGGGAAATATATTATGCAGACAATTTTGAAGACATTAATTACATATTTGACTCTTTAAATGATGATGAGCAATTTAAATTGGAGCTATTCGAGAAAGGATACACATTTAAAATTGAATTTGGTTCATATTCTCACTCAGCTACCGTGGCATTTAAGCTTATGAATAAAAATGGAGATATACATACCATTATAAAATCTTTTAATATCCCAAGGTTAAACGTTACTTTGTTTACAGGAGATGCTGTAGATGGTCCAATTTATTTTGCAATTGATCAGTTTAAAAAGTTACTAGAAGAAGATAAGCACTGCTATGTATATAAAAACCCAGAGAAGTATATTGAGTTTGAAATGGCAGAAGAACCATTTTGGGAGAAACATTCACAAAAAAATGTAGGAAAATGCTATGGTATAAAGTTTAATGAGGAACAGTTAAAAAGAATCATTAAAGATTTTTTGTAAGTTCTATAGTGATAGTGCAAAACTTGCACAAATCAAAGTGCAAGAAAAGGTATTTTTAGTATTGGCGAATACTATACATCTCTAGGGTAATCATCGATGTCAATTGTTACTATTCACGTGAAGTAGTTGTACCATGTCAAATTTTGAGTTAATTTACTGACGCAATCTAGTGAAAACTGTAAACTGATGTTGCAAACAAAATTTACAAAACCTAACTATGCTTGGAACATCAGCACGCCACAAGAGGAAAACTGAATAAAAAAGGAAATTACCAATTAAGAGGTAATTGATTTAATTAAATAATCTATGGATACAAAAGACCTTCAATATACAACAATTTATGCATCGGTTGTATGATGAAGGTCTTTTATATGCAAAAAATATATTGTCATTTTATACATGAAACAAATGCCAAATACATTAAACAAGTTTAGTTTTTTTATTATTTTATATCAATTTCAATTAGCAGGAATATAATTACCGGATTATGACCACACTCCTTAGAAACAACATTTTTACCGCAAAAGCAATCTAAAAACAATGTTCAATAAGGAGTGTGGAAAAATGAATTACCCATCATTAACTCAAGAGGAAAAAAATCGAATCTTACAGTTTCACGTACAGGGGAAAACAGCACCGGAAATTGCAAAAACAGTCAAGCGTAACAATTCGACCATATACGGTTTTTTAAAGAAAAATGGGATGTCCCCACTTTCCAAACCAGATCGATTTACGGAATCACAAAAGGAAGAAATGAGGGAGAGGTACCTCATTGGAGATAGTTTAAAAGTTATATCGGAGAGGTTTAATTGCTCTCGAGAGACTGTTAAACATCGTTTGGTTAAAATGGGAGTAACTATTCGACCAAAGAATGAAAAAATTAACTTACCAGCGCACATCATTAAGAAAATTGTCGATGCTTACCAACATGAGCGATGCTCAACCTATGAATTGGCCGAGAGGTACAAAATTTCCCCCTTTAAGGTTACAACTATATTAAAGGAGCAAAATGTTGAAATACATCCGGTTGGCCAAAAGTACACTAAAGAAGTGGTGGATGAAGTTGAAAAGTTAGCTAAATTAGGGTTGATAGGAAAGGAAATCGCTGAAAAACTAAACGTCTCAGAGGCCTGGATTTGTCAAAAATTAAAAGAACGTGAATTCAGTCGAGAGAGAGGTCCACGTCCAAAAATTAAAAGAACTGACTATTTCGATCATATTGACACGGAAGACAAGGCATACTTTTTGGGGTTATTGGTTGCTGATGGATACATTTATGAAAAAGATCACTCGATTCGCTTAATACTTCAACATGAAGATTCGGATGCCGTACTCGGCTTCACCCTATATATTGGGGCAGAAGGTCGTAATAATTATTTTGTGGAAAAACAAAATCTAAGATGGAAAGATAAATATGCTTTTAGAGGGTCTTCTAAACACATGTATCATTCTTTGCAAAAATTAGGTGTAGTCCAGGGTAAAAGTGGCAAAGAAGTAATGCCAGATCTTCCAGATCACTTAATCCCTCATTTTATAAGGGGATATTTCGATGGTGATGGTCTAACTTGTCCCGGCCCTTCCCGGAAATATTCTGGGTTTTGCGGCAGCAAAGGGATTCTGACTAGTATACAATATCATCTAGGAACTACCTTAACGCTCCAAGAAGGTGCAGGAGAAATATATAAATTCACTGGAGGAGTTGGATTTTCCAGAGTATTGTATGACTATTTGTATGCTGGCGCTAATATATGGCTAAACAGAAAGCGGAGAAGGATGGATGAAATTTGCGGCTACAGCTCAGAATGGCCAGAAAATCACATCGTACCAATCTTCCGTATAGATAACATGGTTAAATGAAAAATTATTTCCTTCTTCTGAATTGTGCTGAATTGTGAATATTTTGTTTAAAACTTTCCAATTAAAGCTGCCACATTGTTTGGCAGTTTTTTTATAGTCTAGAAATTAATAAAAAATGATGGTTGTGGACCATTTTTTGTAGTGAGCAGCTTTCAGCTCCAGCGCTTACCCCCTCGAGGTCTTAAGTCAATCCTCTTTGTGACAAAAAACGTCACGACGAGGCTTGGCTTAAGCTAGTGGGGGGTGAACAAAGCGCTTGCGCTTTTGTTCTTCAATACCAAACATATTTAACCACCTCATAGGAAGAAATTATTAAATAAGGTAAGGCAATAATGAACGGTAGCATAAGAGATCTGATAGAATTATAAGAAACTTGATAGTATTTTCATTTCTAGGAAATAGTTGGTATAATAGAGTAAATTTTCTATTAGGTGATAAACAATGAAAATAGATAGCAAACAAAAGGATATAGTTACTAAAATTTATGAAGAAATTTTTAAAAAGATAAATGAAAATTATGTTGATGTATTTCTTTGCGGCGGTGCAAGTAACGCAAAAGAACAATCAGACAGAGATAAAGTTATGGCAAAATTAAACACTTACAGAAATATTAGAATACATTATCCTGAAGATTTGTTTATGGAAATGCTGAAAACAGATAAAACACAGGATTTGATGAGCTTAGAAAGCTTTCTCGCAGATAATAGTGATTATATCTGTATCATATGTGAAAGTGCAGGATCTTTAGTGGAATTGGGTGCTTTTACAAATAATGAAAAAACAGTTGGTAAAGTTATTGCTGCTTTTGATGAAAGAAGAAAAAACGATGAAAGCTTTATTATGATGGGACCAGCTGCTTATTTGAAAAAGAGGAAAAGCCAGAAAAAAAATATTGTTTACTATAGTAAGAAAAATATTGACATGCTAGTTGAAGAGCTGAGCGGTATTTTTGGAATAAACAAGTTAAAAAGGAGGGGGTCTCTTCATAACAATCCAATAAATAATACCAAGCCTCTAAATTCATTAATAGGCCTGTATTATTTCATTTTATTGATCTTATTTTTTTATAAACAGCTAACATCAGAGGATATTGCAAACTTAATTAAATATCTATATAGAAAATATAGACTTGAAGAAGAAAAAAATTTTGATACACTTTTTCAGCCTTCAATTAAATTGTTACAAAAACATAAACTATTAGATAAGCATCTTTATAAGGAGGAGCAATCAAGATTATCTAGCTACACCTTGACTGAGAAGGGATACAATACTGTTAATGATTTATTAGATAACCTTTTGATCACGAATCGTACAGTCTTGTATGATAGAATAAGTTTTGATATTATGTTAAATAAATATTATACATAAGATTACCCTTCTTAGAAATTACTACTAATTTCATGAAGTGTGCACATTAAATTCATGCTATTAGTATGTGGGAGACGGTTCGTCGACCTTTAGCATAACAATCAGGTTAGATTTGTGGAACCTGCACCTTCAATCTCACGACAGTAAGATTAAAGGCACATTTCCACAAAATGATTTATGGTAAGGAGGGTAAATCTTATGTCAAAAGATCCTACAAACATATTTATATTAAATTCTTTAAAACTGCCTATAATAGAAGACCTTTATACTCTTTCTAACTCTACTGGAATCAGCCTCAAAATGATTTATTTGCTTTCAAAAAATCCAGGGAACTTTTATACCAACCATAAAATACCAAAAAGCGATGGAACGTTCAGAGATATATACAGTCCAAATCTATCCCTTAAGATTATTCAAAGGTGGATTCTTGAAGAAATTCTTTGCAATATAGAGAACTCAAGTGAAGCTACTGCCTTCAAAAAAGGTTTGAATGGCCCCTATGAAAATGCAGCGTATCATAAAGATAGTTTGTATTTTTTACAAATGGACATTAAGGACTTTTTCCCTTCTATTACTAGGAAGCAGGTCTATTATCTATTTAAAAATTTGGGCTATAATAAGTTTATCTCAAATATTTTAGCAAATTTAAGCACTTTAAATAATAAACTTCCACAAGGGGGAGTTTGTTCTCCCTACCTTTCAAATTTAATCTGTTATAAAATGGACCGTAGACTAAAAGGCTTATGTTCTAAAAGAGATATATTATATACGAGATATGCGGATGATTTAACTTTTTCCTGCAATAATAAAGTTGCTTTAAGAAAAGTAAAACAGGTCGTGGAAAAAATAGTTATTAATGAAGGTTATTTAATCAACCATAAAAAAACGAGATATTCTTCACCGATTTCACCTAAAAAGATTACTGGTGTCACAATAACAAGTCAAAAAAAACTAAAGGCTGATAGGCAAATAAAGAAAAAAGTCAGAGCAATGATTCATAAAGCGATTGTTACTGGGGACTACCAACATACTAATAAAATTTTAGGTTACATAGCATACATTAATTCTATTGAAAAAGATTATAAAGAAAAAATTATAAGTTATATTGAAAAATTAATAGATAAACAATATAAACATTTTGATAAGGTTGTAAAGGCGTATAACTCTAATAAGTTCTTTAGGTCCCTTCCAGACATGACACAAGTAGATATAAATACTCAATTAGCGGATGAAAAATTAAAATGGGAATTAGGTATTGATGTGTATGATTATTATATTTTCGAAGAATATAAAAACATGTTAGAACAAAGAATCGATTTTATGGATAAAAAGGGGATATTTGACCAAGAATTAAAGAATGAATTTGAAAGGATTAATGATGAAGTAGCAAGTTCTTTAGAAGATGAAATCACCCCACCTAAAGATGACGATATTCAATTTTAAATTCAAAACGGTTCCTGTAAAAGGAGCCGTTTTTGCGTTAGAATTAATAAATAATAAATTCATAATCCTAGTGCGTCAGAATATAGAATCTGACGCACTAGGATTATTGTAGTGTTAGGGGTACTACTTTATCACCATCCTAAATAATTTAAGAAGAACTATTTTTAGCTTTTTCTAATACCCAGTAGTCACCTAGTTGCATAGCCAATAAGTCACTTGGATTGAATCCCTCTTCAAAGAGATCCTCAATATCCAAAATGTCTATTTCACCTTCTAAAATAGATTCCACAGAATATATATTTCCGCTGTTTATGCATAGTACCAAATCTCCTAGTTCAACTTCACGATCAACTGTAATATACTTTAACGCCATAAAAAACCTCCTTATCTTAGATGTACATATATATCGACAATTAGGAGAGATTGTCCAGGTTTTTTATTTAAAATGCGTTTTATTGGAGAGTAAAAAACCAAAGATAGGTAGCTAGATAAAAGGAAGAGCCAAATCTTATAGGATACTGGACGCGCTACGATTCAAAGGTAACCCTAGTATTAACCGGAAATATGAAGGACCACGCACTTACTCTATAAGTTCACAAAATGCACATTTGTTCTTTTAAATACTGATTTTAATTAAATTGTTTAAATTAAAATGCCTAATTTAAGCCATATTTACGCATTTAATTTACTTTAGTTCACTGGCAGCGAAGAGGTCGCTTAATGATGGATGAAAAAAGACACGTTATCTTAGTGCCCCCATATTGACTGAAAAATAAACACCCTCTTAACATTGCGTATGAATACATCATTTTAAAAAGAGCAATCGATTACGATTACTCTTGTGGAAAGTCACGATCTTCACCTGTGAAGAAACTGATCATTTCCTCTTTGTCACGATCTAATACTTGTCTGATCTTTTCATCATATTCTTGTTTCGTTAGGATGCCTTTTTCTTGTAACAGTTCAGCCAAGGCTCTTGTTCTTGCCCAGTTCTGTACACCAATAACACCTGTAGCTGTTGTTGCGTTCCAATTACTATCGTTTTCTTCATCATATTCTTGGAGTTCTACGGAAAAGCGAACAGGCGTATCTCCTGTTAGTTGATCGTTATAAGAAGACGAACTGGATAAGATTTTTGCCTTATAGTCCATGTCAAATTCCGGGACTTTAATATCAAATGTGTTTTCTCTGAGTAAGTTGGAGAATAAATGAAATTCATTCTCTCCTCGAACCATAAATTCAACCTGGATGTGATTGGTTTCCTGGTCGAACACTTGGATATCTACGTTTACTCGTACGTCATTCATGGATATCTCCATTTGGCCACTTCCCTTATTTTGTAATTTTTCATGTATTTTCCATACTCATATCTTACAATCTATAATAATTAGTGACATCTAGTATATTGGAAATTTGTGTTAAAATAAAATGAGAGTATGTGAAGTAATGTAACTTAAACTAACGGAGCAGTTTAGTGAAAGAAGGAGATAATTCATTTATAAATCATTTCTGATAAACGTCAGGGGAGAAACTATGAATAGGATAAAGACAGGTACTATTTAGAACTTCAGCAACAGATAAATCGGAATTTGAGGAGGATAATAACAATGAGATTAACAAAAGATGTAATACAAAAACTCTTAGATTTAAATGAGGGATTTGCGAAAACGACTGATTTCGCCGATAGAAATTTTAAACAAACCAATCACTACTTAATTAAGGGGGGGAAATTACTCATACGCTCTACTGGCAAGACATCATGGGCTGATAGCCGTTTTGATAACAACACCATTGCGGATATTGACCAAACCAGAAGATTTTTGAGAAAAGTCATTGATGAGTTAAAAACTGAAGGAATCAAGTAGGTGCTATGTCCAGAAGATGTAGCATGTGGATGTAAGTATCCAAATTGAGTAAGCAAAAGGTTCTAAATGTGAGAAAGAGGTCTTATAATCAGCTAGATGTTTTGGATTGTAGGGTTTTTAGATTATATTGTCTAAAAATAATATAGAGTAGTCTAATTACAAATTAAGATTTTTGAACTTCATATAACTTTGAGTATATGTTGAGAGGAATGTGTATATGTCAGAAAAGAAGTTATTTAAGGGGTATGATCATTCGGAAGAAGAAGTTGATTTATACGTTAGGTTAGATAAGGTTTCTGAAAACAATTCAAAGTGGAAATATATTTTTCTAGTTGCACTTTGTATAACGATCGTAATACTTTACTTTTGGAAACCAGAGTGGATTGAAATGCTTCAAGTAATGAAATTATTGTTACCCATCATTATTGCACTAATTATTCATGTTTGTTTAGCTTTTCTAATACATTGGATGCCCTTTAAGAGAATTAGGATGATTGATAAAGAGTTACCAACTGACAATGATGATAAGAGGAAAAACAAAGTGGAGAAATGGTCATCAATAAATTGGATGGGAATAGCTCTATCATATAAAAATGAGGGGAATTTATTAAATAAATTAAAATTAATTTTTATGTACCTATTATCTATAGATTACTATTTTGCAAGGCTATTCAAAGATGCAATAAAAAAAAGGCACAAAGAATGTAGCCATAAGGAGAAAGGAAAATGTAAAAAGAATTATTATGATCAAATTTGTTTTCATGAATGGTATTCAATTAAAATTATGAATAAGTATTTTATCCAGTCTTCAAATTGGAATAACGTTGTTTGTGCGTCTTTACTGGCCATGATATTGGCAATTCTAATAATGACTTCCCCATCAGAAACCACATTAAATGTACTTTTATGGCTTGTAGGATTCCGAATTATCTCAAGGTTTGTAGAGATTTCTTATGCTTTTTATAATGATGTGGTTTCAGTAAGTGACAAAATCTTCCGTAAAAAAGAAGATAATAATTATGGGATTTATATTCATCGCTGGAAAAATAGTTTATTACTAAAAAATGCTCGTATTTCTCTGGCGGTATTTTCCCTAGTAGAAGTTATGGTTTTGTATAGTTTGTTTTATTACTTACTACCCCCATACATAATTGAACTTCCATTAAAAAATGATACATTACTAAATTTTGTTTTCTATAGCATTTCTGTTTCCTTAATGAATATTTCTTTTAGTGCAAAATTTCACACTTTTTTGGGAGCTGTCCATGTATCACAGGTGTTTTTAAGTATCATTCTTATAGTTTTATCCATTGCTTCTTACATGGGTTTAAATAATAAACTCTCAAGCAAAGAGGAAGAGTTTTATTTAAAAACCCATACAAAGAAAATGGAAATCCAAAAGAATAAAAAAAGATGTTAATCCTGTACTTTACTCAAGCTTTAACGTAATAGGGTCGCGGGACTAATTTCTGAATTTCTTTTTGCAGAATGGGCAAAAACTGCTTTCATTACAGATGAAAGAAGTAAACTGTAACGTGATACTGGCAAGTGTTAGGGGAATAGATATCTCTATTTAGACGAAATTAAGATACTTCTATTGGGATGATAACAATCGGCGAATACTGTACATCTCACTTTTATATTTTAGTGTCAATATTACTTATTCCAGTCACGTCGTGTGCGTGAACAAAAATGAGGTAAATTTTCTTTTTCCGTGAGGATTTAATAGAAAGTTGTATATAAAGTTAGCCCAGAGGTCTACTCTGGGCTATTTGATATTCTATCCTCTAAAACCACAATAATTGTTATTAGCAATTCTTATTGTTTTATCGTCTACTTCGACTCCTGGTTCCCGTCGTTTGATTCGTGCTCTCATTGATCCAGCTGGTTTTTCTTTCTGGGCCTGAATCCCCTCTTTGGTTCGCCCCAACATTATCATTTGTTTCATTATTTACTATATTATTAGGATACATGGATTTATTTTCTGTTTTGTTTGTCAGGAAGGTACGATAGACTTTTTCTTCATTCTTTTCGTCAGCTTCTACTAATACAATGGTTTTTCCATCTTTTAAATATTGTTCATACTGTTTTGCTTCTGCTTCCGGCATACCAGCTCCTACCATAGCTCCGACGATTCCTCCGCCGCCGGCACCGATGCCTGCGCCAGATAGTGCTGCTGCGATCGGGCCAGCTGCTGCTATTTGACCGATTCCTGGAATAGCCAACAGACCAAGCCCTGTTATTAAACCGGCAATGCCGCCCAGAACACCTCCGGATGCAGCACCGATGCCTGCACCTTTACCGGCATTTTTACCCCTGCCGCCTTTATTGGATGTAACCGTGGTATCTGTTTCATCTTCCAGCACATTCACCTTATTTTTATCTTGGGCAAAGACAGAAATGTCATTACCGCTATAGCCATGATTCTGTAAATCTCTGATTGCACGTTCTGCGTCTCCTACGTGAGTGAATACGCCTCCAATGAGCTTTTTATCCATTCAGCATCATCCTCCTTTGAATTTGTAGACATTACCCCATACCCCGTTAACAAAAATTGTATGCATCACGACTCGTTTTCCTTTTGGTAAAAAACTTAATTACTAAGGGTAATATTGAAGAATAATAAACGATAATCCCTATTATTATAAAAATTATCTGAGGTTAGAAACCAAGGATCAGTGGTATGAGTGATGGTAAATGAAAAATTGTGCCAGCAGTGAGGAGAGAAAATGAATGTGGACGAAACATCCCTTTTTCAAATATATAATCGGTTTAATATTAATTCTAATCAGTATTTTCTTTTTGAAGGTTCTTGGATTCTTTGAACCAGTCAAAGTAGTTTTAGGAAGTGTGTTTTATCCGATATTGATCGCTGGGTTTCTCTATTTTATTATACGGCCGTTCGTTAGATTTTTTTCCAAGTACAAATATGTGCCGGATAGCTTAGCGGTGGTGATTGTATTCGCAGGAATAGCTGGTATTATTTATTCTGCTTATGTAATTTTGGCTGAGACGCTTCAACAACAAATTTCCAATATCACGAATAAATTACCGGAAGATCTGAAGAAATCTGCAGAAAAAACAGAACAGGCGATTGAAGAAAACGATATGGGGATGATTTCTATAAGCAGCCTCAGACAAAAAGCTACCAGCTTTTCGGGAGACATGGTTCAGACTATAGGGGAAAATTTGACGGAAGTCTTAAGCGCTATTACAAGTGCAGCCACTGTGCTTATCGTAGTTCCCTTTGTATTATTTTATTTTTTGAAGGATGACCATCGCTTTATTCCATTTATGTTAAAACTCATCCCTGAAAAACACGAGAGGGAAGGTCAAAAGATATTAAAAAATATCAGCCAGACATTGTCCGCCTACATTATTGGTCAAATCACAGTGGCAGTAGTCGATGGGGTATTGATGTATATCGGTTATTTGATCATCGGTCTTGATTATGCCCTGGTACTGTCCATATTTGTGACACTCACCGCTGTTGTTCCTTTTTTCGGTCCAATCATCGGTATACTGCCCTCTCTTATTGTTGCACTGACACAAGAACCTTCCATGGTCGTATATGTACTGATTACTATGGCAATTGTTCAGCAAATGGAAAGCAGTCTGGTTGCCCCGGTAGTGCTCGGAAATCGTTTGGATGTTCATCCTTTGACCATTATCTTCCTTTTGATTACTGCGGCGTCATTATATGGATTTATAGGAATGCTTATCGCTATTCCTCTATATGCTGTTGTTAAAGTTACCATTAAAAATTTGTACTCCTTTTTCAGACTAAGGAAAGTTGTTTAACTATTTTCACACTAAAGCTCCCTTTTACTGAAGAAGCAGTTTCAAGATAAGTTGTTTCCGTTACGGTAGTAAAGGTAGGGAGCTCCGGGTAATCACTCGCTTTCCATGGGCGTACGGTAAGCTGCCTCGGGCTAAAGCCCTGCGGGATCTCCCTATGTACTATCCTCCCATTGGAGTCTCGCAATTTCCCGGACCTCCTTGTGTTTATGGGAGAAACGGAAACATCGTTATGAAGTCCTTCAACCAAAGGGATAGCTATTTTTTAAAACGTGTTTGTAACTATTGATTGTAGAAGACAGTCTCACCTATAACAGGGGTTCTTTTCTCCCATCCTTCGGATGGGTTGACTATCTATAAAAGTGGTTAACTTTTTCTGGCTGGATACGAGGAGATGAGGAAAGGGTATGATAGAATTGGGCTGAAGGAGTTAATGCTATGTTTAAATCTCATTTATGGAAATTATTATTATCTTTTTTGATCTCCATAGCAGGTGGAGGTATATTTCTTTATCTTCATTTTCCGTTGCCCTGGATTCTAGGACCGGTGGCATTTCTACTGATATATAAGGTAACCACTAAGAAAGCAACCGCTGCTTCTTTAAAGCTGTGGAATTTGAGTTTCGGTTTTTTAGGCATTCAAATAGGAAATACATTTACTGCCGATACTTTTTCGAGTGTGGCGCCTTATTTGATTCCTTATAGTATTTTTACTTTCTTATTGATTGCAATCAGTTTATTAAATGCTTATGTTATTTCCCGATATATAGAAATTGACGCGAAGACGAGCATGCTGGGCAGTGTCCCAGGTGGATTGTCAGCCATGCTCGCTTTGAGCGACTCACTAAGGGGAAATACGGTGCTTGTGACCATTTTGCATACGATAAGATTAGTTACAGTCTTATTCGCTATCCCTTTTATGGCTACTCATTTTTTTGCCAGTGATAAAACTCAAGGAGCAGCTTCAGCCTCGTCTCATGTACAAGGAGAATGGTACACCATCTTATTCTACATAGCAGCATTCCTTTTAGGTTTTCTGCTTCAAAAACGAATCCCAGCCTCATTAGTCATCGTACCGATGTTGATCACTGGGGGAATCCAGTCTTTAGGGATGCCATTATTTGAGCTTCCCGGGGTTATTTTCATATTTGCCCAGCTGAGTCTCGGCGTATATCTTGGCAATTCTGTTTCAATTACAGATGTTATCCGGGCAGGGCGGTACTGTTTTTATTATTTTGGCCTGGCTTTATTTGTTATCCTGGTATCTTTCGGTTTAGGCTACTTATTAACTCAATGGACAGGGATGGAGCTCTCGACTGCAATCTTAAGTATAGCTCCGGGGGGATTAATCGAGATGGCTTTGACAGCGGATGCAGCAGGGGGAGATCCTTCTATTGTAAGTTCGCTGCAAATGATTCGGTTATTGATGATCGTTTTATTATTACCTTTCCTTTTACAATGGCTACTTCCTAAGCTTGAAGGTAAAGAGACTTCTGCCAGCCGCTCTTAGTTGACGTTACCTTGAATGTGAGATACCATTATCTTGATACTGAGATAAATGAAGGTCTAACAACGATAGATACTTAAAGAGGAGGCCATCCGAATGAAGATGAAACATATTTTCCGGGAAGGAAAAACGGATAATAAAAATGTATTATTGCTCCTGCATGGGACAGGAGGAACCGAGCAGGACCTTTTGCCGATCGCGAATATGATCGACCCTGATGCATCCATCCTCTCTGTCCGCGGTAATGTATCTGAAAATGGTATGCCGCGCTTTTTCAAACGCTTGCGAGAAGGTGTATTTGACGAAGAAGATTTGATTAACCGGACGAAAGAATTGGATGAGTTCTTAGAAGAAGCAGCTGAAGCTTATGGGTTTGACCGTGAGTATGTGATAGCAGCTGGCTATTCCAATGGAGCGAATATCGCCGGCAGCTTATTATTCCACATCGAAAACAGTTTGAAGGGAGCTATGCTCTTTCATGCGATGGTTCCTAGAAGAAATGTGGAGCTTCCAGATTTGACTGGCAAGCAGCTGTTCATAGGAGCTGGGGAGAACGATCCAATCTGTCCACCGGAAGAAACGAAGGAACTGAAAGAAATTTTTGAAAATGCCGGTGCTGCTGTGGAGGTCTTTTGGGAGAAGTTTGGACACCAACTTACCGAAGCAGAAGTACAGGAAGCAAAAAAATGGTATGATAAAACTCAGAAATGAAGTTAGGAGACTGTCTCAATTTGATGAGACAGTCTCTTTTTACGAAAGAAAGGTGGTTTTTGTCATGCAGCCAGCATTAGTTCCATTTGAACAGGATAAGCTGTTTGAAGCGGTTTTCCTTGAACGGCCTAATCGTTTCATTTTACATTGTCGGTTAAAAGAAAATGGGCAAACCATTCGGGTATACCTCCCTGACCCAGGCAGGTTAACTGGTTTATTACGAGAAGGAGCTGCCATTATTGTCAGAAACCATGATGATCCGAACAGGAAGACAGCCTGGTCGGCGGTAATGGTGGAAGATACCAGCACGAATACGATGGTTTCTTTAAATACACAGCTTGCCAATCAATTAGTCGAAAAAGCGTTACGAAGTGGAGTGGTTCCTTCGTTAAAAAACTATCAGCTATTAAAAAGAGAATATACAATGGGGCATTCACGGTTCGATTTCCTTCTTTATAACGGAAACAGGAAATTGATATTGGAGGTTAAAAGTGTCACGATGAGAGAGGATACTTATGGGAAATTCCCGGACGCTGTTACCAAGCGAGGCAAAAAGCATGTGGAGGAACTGGCGCAGATACAGCGGGAGGGAAAAATGGATACAGCCATACTGTTTGTCGCCCAGCGGAATGACCTGACAGCAATCACTACAGCGGAAGAAATAGACCCGGCATTCAGTACAGCTGTGAAACAAGCGGAGGATTATGGGGTAAAAGTCCTTGGCAGCAAATGCACCGTCGACTGGACAGGAATCAGGTATGACAAGGAAGTTCCTTTTCATTATGCAAAGAATAACAGTTGAGTGTGGAGACCTAAAACGATATCATAGAAAAATAAACTGGAAAAAGGATGGGGTAACATGATCCATAAAAACTGGGAAACAAGCAAAACAATTAAACAAATTGAGTGTGTGCATAATGAAGCTGAAAAGTTCGTAGTAGATAAAGTACTTACACCTGGTAAAGTCTACGAAGTAAAAAATGAAACAGAGGAATTTTATTTCATTCTTGATAATTCCGGAAGAATCGGTGGCTTCTATAAAGATTATTTCAAGGAAATCAGCTAAGTAAGCACTCAACGAATAAAGGTAAATTCAACCTATAAAAAGCTAGACAGCATTTGCTGTCTAGTTTTTTGGTTTGACGTTTTTCCAGATATTAATAGTAAATAATACCACACTGATCATCACCAGGCTTGCTCCTACAGCAGTACTTGCTGCTAATGCTTCATTTTTAGTGACAATCATGACTGCGAGTGAGCCCATCATGATCGGCAGTCCCAGATTATGCAGCCAGAAATGCCATTTGCCAAGCTTTGAGTTGCCTGCTCCTGGAAATAAATAATAAACGATACCTGCTAAAGTCAATGCCGTCCAGCCAAGCAGGTTGATATGGACATGGACAGGAGAAAGCGCATAAATATGAGAAATGGACATACCATAACCAAGCGCTACCCCTATCAAAAAATAAATCGTTGAAATCTTTATCAATTTTATTCCCATTTAATCCCTCCTTTTCTCCTATTTATATGAGGCTATGGAACTGTTTAGAAATATTCTTTCTGTCCCAGGTGATGTTTTATATTTATAAGAGGTGGGCGATTTTAGTAATACTTTACATTAGAAGATGAGCGGCATTATAAAACTGATAAGCCCATGGGAGACGCATCTGGTATATCCTATAGTCAGCTATCAAAGGAAGAGACGTAGCAGGTCATCTTGCCATAGGGACTATATTCGTCCATAATGGAGTAAACCCATAAGACGAGGAGATGGTCGTAGGTGAAGAAATTATATCTAATCCGCCATAGTGCGACAGAAGGCCAGCACCATGATTCCCCCCTTACTAAAAAAGGTATCAGGCAATCGCAGACACTTGCTCATTTTCTGAATCAGTCTGCCCCTGAAATAGATAGGGTAATATCCAGTCCTTTTTTTCGTGCTGTTGAAACCATCAAACCTTTCGCAGCCCAAAAAGGGTTGACGATAGAAATAGACGACCGTCTCCAGGAACGGATTTTGAGTAAGGAACCTTTAGATGATTTTCTCGATTACTTAGAAAAAACTTTTGAAGATTTGGATTTTAAAATGCCGGGTGGAGAGTCCTCCAACGAGGCCAAATCCCGCGTCCTTGACTTGCTAAAGGAAATAGAGCGGGACGAAAATCACCAAGGCATCGCTCTCATCACACATGGTAACTTAATGGCTTTGCTCTTGCAGTCGTTTGATGTAGAAATTGGCTTCGAACAATGGAAGGAAATTAGTAATCCGGATGTCTTCCTCGTCCAAAAACAAGGGGGAGAATATACCGTAGAACGGATATGGAAAGACCCTCTTGCTCATCCGCAAAACACAGAATGATTATTTTTCTGTCAAACAAGCAGGAATTAAATAAGAGGGTATCTAATAGATATTATAGGGAGTGACATTCATCACATCCTTATAAATAACAAATAGAAACTTTACTAACATAAAAGGAGGAGATTCACTTTGGCTTTTGTTATTACTTCGCCATGTAAAGATGAAAAAGCGGCTGAATGCGTGGATGTTTGTCCAGTCGATTGCATAGATGAAGGGGAAGATATGTTTTATATCGATCCAAACATTTGCATCGATTGCGGCGCCTGCGAGGCTGTCTGCCCGGTAGAAGCAATCTATATGGAAGATGAAGTACCGGAAGAAGAGAAGGACTATATCGAAATCAATCGAAAGTTCTTTGATAAATAAACTAATATAAGTAAAGATAGACTGCTTATGACATTGGTAAAAGAACACAGATAAAAGAGCGAAATCCATTTGGGTTTCGTTCTTTTCTTTTGTTAAAAATTTTCCGGTGAGAGGAATACCTGTGATTTGAACAGGGTATCAGATTAGACAGAGCCGTTAGAACCGGAGGATATAGCCCGGGCAGTCACTTACGCTGTATCACAGCCTGATTATGTCAATGTTAACGAAGTAGTTGTACGACCATCACAAGGTAACAAGTAAGACATTCAACTTCTATTAGAGGTGTGAATTCCTTAGAATTCAACGAAAGGATAGCCGCTGTTTGCATGACAGCGGCTATCCTTTTATTTGGAATTTCTTATAGCCTTTTTCTTTATTTTCTGTAGTAATATCCATGTGCTCGACTTTTGCATAAGGACTAGGACCATTTTGTATATCTTCCATAAAACGATCCAGGTTATGCTTCTCGCCTTCTGCTTCTATTTCAACTGTACCATCTGGATTATTTTTGACCCATCCACTTATATTATGTTCAGCTGCTACTTGTTGAGCAGAAAATCTGAATCCGACCCCTTGTACTCGTCCGTGTACGATAATGTGTGCTATCGCCATCATTTACCCCCTTATTGCTTCTCGTTTTGCATTCTTTATACCATAACATAGGCGAATTTTCTATAAGTCTGCTTAGTTAAATAATTCTTCATAATAGTGTCTCGCCTCTTGTTCGGTTCTAAATAATACATGGTTGTCATCCAACTTACAATAACTATTCTGTAACCATATCGTTTTTGTGTCGGGCAAAGACGGAGATTGAATAATTTTCCCTGATGTGACTTCCCAATTTGCCGGGTTATGTATATCCTTCATGATGACAAAGACATCAGTACCATCTTTAGCTTCGTGTGGGTCGAGCATATAATCCATAGGTATACCTCCTGTATGACAAAAATAGTTTATTTTCCTAGTGTGTTTCGTTAACCTGTAAATATGTAATGGGTTAAAGGAGGGGAATAGGCTAATGAAAGAAATTGATATCTTTTCTCTGAAGGGTTTCCGGATAGGACATGCGGATGATAAGACAGCAGCAACTGGATGTTCAGTCGTCTTGTGTGAACGTGGAGCTGTGGGCGGAGTGGATGTCCGTGGTGGCGCACCTGGTACCCGTGAAACGGATCTCTTACGTCCGGAGAACCTTGTTGAAAGCGTCCATGCCGTGTTTTTAGCAGGGGGGAGCGCTTACGGACTTGCTGCCGGGTCAGGGGTGATGGCGTTTTTGGAAGAAAAGGATATAGGGTTCGATACGGGGGTAGGTAAAGTGCCAATCGTACCTGGTGCCATTCTCTTCGATCTTCATGTTGGGGATCACAGCAGCCGTCCTGATCTTCAAATGGGTTATGAAGCATGCAAGCATGCCTATCAAACTCAAGGAATAAGGGAAGGTAACGCCGGAGCAGGTACAGGTGCCTCGATTGGAAAAATATTGGGCTCTGACCATGCTATGAAAAGCGGCCTGGGCAGTTATGCCCTTCAAGCGGCTGATGTACAAATAGGTGCCATGGTAGCAGTTAACAGTTTCGGAGATATTGTCTCCCCACAGGATGGCAAGCTGATGGCAGGAGTTTATGATAAAGAATGTTTAACATTACTTTCTACCGAAAATATATTATTAGAGCAAATCATGAGCGGAAAGGCTGACAGGTTTTCCGGCAACACTTCAATCGGAGTCATTATGACAAATGCCAAGCTGTCAAAGTCGCAGGCAAATAAAATCGCAGCAATTGCTCATGACGGGTTTGCCAGGACGATGAGGCCGTCTCATACGCTTGTGGACGGAGATACTATATTTGTCCTGTCCACAGGCGAGGTTGAAGCAGATCTTAATACGATTGGAATGCTTGCTGCGAAAGTCGTTGAACGTGCTGTGATACGGGGAGTCACTAAGGCTGAAACAGCTTATGGAATGATGGGTCATCAGGAGTTTTGGCTAAGGAGGAAGAAGCAACATGAATAACTATTTATTTGTCTATGGAACATTGCGAAAAAACCAGCCGAACGCTTTTCATCTGGAAGAGGCTGTGCTGATTTCAGAACAGGCTAGTACGACTGGCAAACTATATGAAGGTCCAAGTTATTATCCTGTATTAGTGGATGAGGAGGCATTTGTTTACGGTGAGCTATATAAAGTAACGGATGAGATGATGGAGACCATTGACGAACTAGAGGGTTTCCAAGGAGACGGAAAGGACAACTTATATGACCGAAAAATCAAAGAAGTAAAGACAGATGATGGGGAATTTCAAGCCTACGTCTATTATCTATCACCGGACAGAAAAGAAATGGCAGTAGCTGAAATTGAATACGGAGACTGGAAAGTACATGAATTGCTGAAACAGGATGAAGTAGTTTATTTCGCCTATGGTTCGTGCATGGATGCAGAACGGTTCAAATTGGCAGGGATTGATCATTATTTCCATCAAAAACTCGGACGTGGAGTCCTTAAAGGTTACCGTCTTTTATTCTCTCTCCATCTTCATGACGGCGGCAGGGCGGATATTATCGAAGCAGATGACAATGTCGAAGGAGTGTTATACCAGGTCCCTCTTGATGCAGTCGACTATTTGTTCAAAAGGGAAGGGGTCAACGCTGGTCATTATCGCCCCACGATCGTAGATGTGCAGTTGGGTGATAAGCTTTTAAAGAATGTACTCACCTTTTATGTTCTGGAGAAAAAGCAAGAGCTCACTCCGCCTTTTCATTACGCCGAGGAAATTCATAGGGGGGCGTCATCTTTACTATCAAATGACTATATGCAGCGACTTGAAGGGCTATTTGGCGAGAAATTCGGAGTAGAAGGGTTCAAAGAATATATCGATAGTCAAAAAAAGAAATAAGAAACAACTCTTAAGTGTAGGGAACACTACCCATAAAGCTTAGCTCCTGCTACAATGTATAACAAGAATAAGGAATAGAGAAATTATTTGCCGGATATAAAGGAGTCCCGTACATGAATGTAACTACAAAAAGCAGTCAGCTTACGAAAGAAGCACAATCGTTAAGTGGGTTATATCATGAATTGAATAAACAAGGTAATGACAGGCAAGCGGAAAAAGTGCTTGATTTGATTGATAAATGGGAGCGGCAGCAGGTGATGATCGGTTTTGCCGGACATTTTTCTGCTGGTAAATCAACCATGATCAATACCCTCCTGGAAGAAGAAATTCTTCCCTCCAGCCCAATACCGACGAGTGCTAATGTCGTCAAACTTCAGTCTGGGGAGAATTACACACGTGTGTTTTACCGGGATGGTCGCCCAGCCCAATATGAAGGAAAACCGGATATGGAAACAATCCAGTCACTATGTAAGGATGGGGACGAAATCGTTTCTTTAGAAATAAGTCAGAAGGATGCCAATCTTTCTTCCCATGTCACGATGATTGACACCCCGGGCGTGGATTCTACCAATGACGCGGATAGGGTTATCACCGAATCTTCCCTTCATTTAATGGATTATATGTATTATGTAATGGATTATAATCATGTCCAATCAGAAGTGAATCTGACCTTTTTACAGGAAATGCAGAAAAAAGGTCTTCCTTTTTCCATTATAGTTAACCAGGTTGATAAGCATCAGGAAAGTGAATTACCCTTTCCTGAATTTCAAGCCAGTGTAAGTGAGGCTCTTGAAAACTGGCAGTTGACCCCTGACAAGATATTCTATACCACATTGATGTCACCTGAGTTGGCGATTAATGAGCTGTCCATGTTAAAAAGCCATGTAAAAACAGTGACGGAAATATCTGCAGAAGAACGGGAAGCAAGCATAACCAGGAGTGCATCCCTGATCCTAGAGGAAAGCGTCGACGAAGTTGCTTCAGACTTCGAGGACAAAAAAGAAGAGCTGTTAGAGAAAATGGAAGATTTGCAATCCACGACGCCTGATGAAAAGAGGGAACAGGTTCAAAGTGAAATCCAGCGCTTAGAGAATCGTGACGAAGAAGCAGAAGCACTTTATCAGGAACGGGTATTATCTCTTTTCAAGAATGCTTATTTGATGCCGACAACATTAAGAGAAGATGCAGAACGTTATTTAGAGGCTATGCAGCCAGGCTTCAAAGTGGGATTGATGTTCACGAAGAAGAAAACAGAAGAAGAACGGGAACAAAGGGAAGAAATCTTCTATTCCCACCTGATGAAGGTAGTGGAAAAAAACCTTCGCTGGCCCTTACGTGATCGCTTATTGGAAGTAGTGGAAGCTTATCCTGTCGCAGGTTCACAGGTTACCGAACGTATTCAAAAATTATCGGTCGATTATTCCAAACAGGCGTTAGAAGATTTGATCGATCCAGGGGCTAAGGTTACCAATACCTATGTGCTGGTATACACGGATAAAGTGGCAGATGACGTAAAGCGAACTTATAAATCTTTTGTGAAGGGGTTATGGGAGGAAATTAAGCAGGCAATCCGGGATGATGCCAGTGAGAAAATCCATGGATATGATGATGTAAAACAATCCTTCGGCCAACTGGAACAGTACCAAAAAGAATTAGAAGATATAGAAAATAAGATTGAAAGCTATCGAGCTGAATTGTGGCACGCCTTTACCGAAAAGACCCCTGCATCGGGACTAAACCAACGAATCCAGGTTCTATTAAAAGAAAGAGAGGATAATATCCGCTTTCTTGATGCTTGGGTTCCTGATGAAGAAAAGAATCATCAGGAAGAGGAGACTGTAATCCAGACTGATGAAGTCGAATTACCTGAACACGATAATATTGATAAGAAGGCGACATTACGAGCCATTGACCAGGTTATAGAAACAGTAGAAAAAACGCCTGGCTTTAAAGAGTTGACGCTTCAGCTTGATGAAAAGGGCACTCGTTTGAAGCAGCAAAAGTTCACAGTGGCGTTGTTTGGGGCCTTCAGTGCCGGAAAATCCTCGTTCGCTAATGCTTTGATTAAGGAAAAATTATTGCCGGTTTCACCGAACCCAACGACCGCTACAATCAATAAGATCGCTCCGCCAAATGAAAAATATGAGCATGGAAGTATTATCGTAAAGGTGAAAACAGAAGCTCAAATGATAGAGGATCTGACTTCCATCACAAGTTTCCTTGGTATTGAAGAGCGGGAGTTGCCAGCAATATTAGATCAGCTTGAAGAAGTAAAGAGTAACGAGTTTAAACAACTGGCGCATAAGCAGCGGTCGTTTGTGGAAGCGGTACTGGATGGGTATAAGGAAGCTTCTGATAACCTTGGAGCACAGTTGAAGATTGGTTTAGATGAGTTTCCCGCTTATGTTGCCGATGAGAAGAAGTCTTGTTTTGTGGAATGGATGCAGGTTCATTATGACTGTCCATTGACCCGAAAAGGAATTACACTCGTTGATACGCCGGGGGCTGATTCCGTCAATGCCAGACATACAGATGTTGCATTTGAATATATTCGCAGTGCAGATGCTGTGCTATTTATCACTTATTATAACCATCCATTTTCAAAAGCGGATGAAAGCTTTCTAACCCAGTTGGGGCGTGTCAAAGATGCATTCAGTATGGATAAAATGTTCTTTCTTATTAATGCGGCTGATCTGGCACGTTCCGAGAAAGAACTTGCTGGAGTTCTTGAATATATGAAAGAACAATTGCTGCGTTTCCAGATCAGAAATCCGCAAATCTTTCCAGTATCAAGTCTCTATGCCTTACGCGAAGATTTGGATGAAGAAGAAATGCTTGCTGAAGCAAGGGATGGCTTCCCGGAATTTGAAAAGCGTTTCTATACCTTCATTGAAAAAGAGCTGCCGCAGGTATTGATCCGTTCCATCCACCATGATTTTGCCCGTACGAAAAGCCGGATGGAAGCTATCATTGACGATGCAAGCCTCGATCAGGAAGCACGGCAGAAGAAAGTAGAAAGAAATAAAGCAGAAAAATCTTCGATGCTGGACACGCTAGACGCTTTCAACTACCGTCAGTATGAAACGATGATTACTCAAAAAATTGAAAAACAAGTATATTACATCCATCAGCGACTCTTACTAAATTTTAATGATTACTTCAAACATCATTTTAATCCAGCAACAATAAAAGGGAGCGGAAAAGAAGCTAAAACCCAGCTGGAAATGGCCTCGAAAGCATTGGAGCAGGAAGTGACCTATGAATTCAACCAGGAATTACGGGCAGTTTCATTAAGGGTAGAAGCATTCCTTAATGACTCCCTGATGCAAATGAATCAGGATTTGGAGCGCCATTTGCAGGAAATACGTGATAATTTCGAATTAGGTGATATTGATTCACAGAGCCTTGAACATCCAGCATTTGACTTCAAGATTGCCTTTGATGGGGAACAGACAAAATCTATTTTGCAGAAATTTAAAGGGACCAAAAAGTTCTTCGAACAGAATGAAAAAGAGCTGGTGAAGGAAGAATTGAAAGAAGCTGTCGACCCAATCATAAAAGCCCAGCTACAACAGGCTGAAGAGGATATTCAAGATAAATATAGGAAGCAATGGAAAGAAATCGTTGAGAGATATGAAACAATAAAAACAGAAGAAATTAGCGAATACTATGATGGTTTGAATTATAACCTTGAACATCCAATTGACATCGATGCCCTTAAAACAAAAAACAATACACTGGCTCAGTTTGTATAAGAAAAGACGCCTGATTCTCCAGGCGTCTTTTCTATTTATATATTGATTTTTACCTCGCTGTCATCACGCAGTTTCTTTACCAGTTCTGTAATTTGCTCTTGTTCTTTCGTCTGTTTTAATTGTTCCTCTAACTGAGGCTTGGCTTCCTCGAATGAAGGGATCTCCTGTTCTTGATCTGATTGTTCTGCCTGTTCTTCCATCTGTCCGACCATTTTATCATACTCTTCCTGAAGCTCCTGATCAGTGACTTCCGCTTGATCGGTTTGTTCTTCTACATACTTTTCGACCTGTAACTGTTCTTTTATACGAGGTTTAAGTTCTTCTTCAGAAGACATATTATTCACTTCCAGGAATTCCTGCATTTGTTCTTCGGACTCTATTTGGCCTTTAATTTCTTCGTATTGCTTTTCTACTTCCTGATCATCCACGTTAATGCCTGCCTGCTTTGCATATTGTACTAACAGCTCTGAATCTACTAAAGAGTTGACGATGCTTTCCTGTAGTTGTTCTTTATTTTTTTCAACATTCACTCCCATGCCCTCGTATTGTTGTTTCATGGCATTATACTGGTTAGTGAATTGCTCTTTAGATATTTCCTCTCCATTGACTACGGCAACCGGGTCGGGAACATCTTGATCCTCTTCTTCAGCTGTCTCTTGATTTTCTTCCGTTTGGTTTTCTTTTTGGCTGTCATTTTGAGCAGACTGATCGTCTTCTCCGCTGCAGGCAGCGAGAACAAAGACCAACACAAGTCCAAGAATCATCGTCCATACCTTCCTATGCATCTAATCTCTCCTTTGTTGAACGTGATGAAAAATATAACAGGAGTTTAGCACAGCAGCTTCGGGTTGTAAACAAAGGTGCTGTAAGGGGGAGGATGCATAATATACCCATGATATGAATAGGTTGATTAAGAAACAGAAGGAGAGGTGAGAGACGTGTACAATTATGGATATCCTGCTCAGGTAAATTACTACCCAGCCCCTTTCAGGCAACAGCCAAAACAGGCAAGAGCCAGAATTCAGGGAGGTCCATTGGCCGAAGGGTTAACAGGAGATGTCTATTTTTATGAACTCCCGTATGGAGTTGAGGTGTTTATACAGGTGCAAGGGCTTCCTGAATACCAGCCAGGTGAAAATGGAAAAAAGCAAGTAGGCCCTCATGGCTTTCATATCCATGAAAATGGCAGTTGTCAAATCGGAGATGAAAGTGATCCTTTTCAAGCGGCGGGAGGTCATTGGAACCCGGATAACCAGCCCCATGGCAATCATGCAGGTGATTTTCCTGTGCTTTTTTCTAATGAGGGGTTTGCAAGAATGATGTTTTTCACCAGTCGTTTTAAAGTTGATGATGTCATCGGCAAGGCAGTCATTATCCATGAAAGTCCTGATGATTATCAGAGCCAGCCAGCAGGAGATGCTGGTAAACGGCTGGCATGCGGAGTAATTCAGAAAGTGTGAATAAAAATGGAGTGAATTGCATAAAATGGAAGAAGCGGGGGTGGTAAGGAGTTAAACTTGACAAAAATTTCTCACTATAGTAATATAGGTACATACTTTCATTCTTTAAAAGCTGAAAGTTGTAAATGAATGGAAGATCCAAAAGTCACCTGTTACAAAGAGTGATCAACGAGTTGTTGGTACTTTTTATAATATGTGATTTTTTATGAAGTCCATATTAATTTTTAAGAAACATTGGAGGACCAAAAGAATGAAAAATGGTACAGTAAAATGGTTTAACGCAGAAAAAGGTTTCGGTTTCATCGAAGTACAAGGTGAAGACGACGTATTCGTACATTTCAGTGCAATCCAAGGTGAAGGCTTCAAGACGCTTGAAGAAGGCCAGGCAGTTGAGTTTGAAATTACTGAAGGCAACCGTGGACCACAAGCTGCAAATGTAGTTAAACTATAATAGCAGTACAAACATATGAACTGAAAGGGACTGGCTTTATGGAAAGTCAGTCTCTTTTACATAGGTTCCCATTTTTCAAAGGAGGTAGGTTAACAATGGCATTCGGAAAGAAAAATCAAGAAGAAGTAATTAAAGAAGAAACAAAGATTTGGGTTTGCAACTCTGAGGATTGTAACTGCTGGATGAGAGATAACTTCAAAATAGAAGAAACTCCTACCTGTCCGATTTGCAAAAGTGAAATGAGCAAGTCTTCGAAAGTGCTGCAAGTGGTAGATAATAATAGTATTTATTATAAATAAGCTGCAGAAAAGCCACGCTGTGCACCAGCGTGGCTTTTTCATACTGCTTTCCTTAGGAGTTTTGCTTACAGTTATATCTTCTTAAGCATAAGAATGATATAATTCTTCTGATATAAATTTTGAAATATGGAGGATTCCTGAATGATTAATGTACAAAATGTCAGTCTTCGGTTCGGTGACCAGAAATTATTCGAAGACGTAAATATAAAATTCACACCTGGCAACTGCTATGGCCTGATTGGGGCCAACGGAGCCGGGAAGTCGACCTTTTTAAAAATCTTAAGCGGGGAAATCGAAGCGCAGACAGGGGACGTGTCTATGAAACCTGGACAGCGGATGGCTGTATTGAAACAGAACCACTTCGAATATGATGACTATGAAGTGCTGCAGGTAGTAATTATGGGACACACGCGTCTTTATGAGGTGATGGAGGAGAAAAACGCCATCTATATGAAAGCTGATTTTTCAGAGGAGGATGGCATCAAGGCGGCTGAACTTGAAGGCGAATTCGCTGAAATGAATGGTTGGGAAGCAGAATCCGATGCAGCACGTTTATTGAAAGGATTGGGCATTGGAGAAGAACTTCATGGTAAATTGCTGAAGGATCTCAGTGGGTCTGACAAAGTTAAAGTGCTGCTTGCGCAGGCATTATTCGGAAACCCTGATGTTCTTCTGTTAGATGAGCCGACAAACCATCTGGATATCAAAGCAATCCAGTGGCTTGAGGATTTCTTGATCAATTTTGAAAATACGGTTATTGTCGTTTCCCATGACCGACATTTCCTCAATAATGTTTGTACTCATATTGCTGATTTGGACTTTGGTAAAATTCAGATATATGTAGGGAATTATGATTTCTGGTATGAATCCAGTCAACTGGCTCAAAAAATGGCTGCAGAACAGAATAAAAAGAAAGAAGAGAAAATCAATGAATTAAAGGAATTCATTGCCAGGTTCAGTGCGAATGCTTCCAAATCAAAGCAAGCGACTTCAAGGAAGAAACTGTTGGAGAAAATCACCTTGGATGATATTCAGCCTTCATCAAGAAGATATCCATATATCGCTTTCAACGCTGAGAGGGAAATCGGTAATGATCTTCTGGTGGTAGATGGACTATCTAAAACGATAGATGGTGAAAAGGTGTTGAATAACGTCAGTTTCACACTTAATAGAAATGATAAAGTAGCATTTGTCGGCAGTAACGAAATTGCGAAAACGACGCTGTTCCAAATATTAGCCGGGGAAATGGAACCTGACGAGGGCTCTTATAAATGGGGAATTACCACAAGCCAAAGCTACTTTCCAAAGGACAACTCGAAATATTTTGAGGGCTGTGACCTTTCCCTTGTAGAATGGCTGCGTCAATATTCACCAGAAGATGAAACAGAAACTTTCCTCCGTGGTTTCCTTGGACGTATGTTGTTTTCAGGAGAAGAAGCTCTGAAAAAGGCAAGTGTCCTGTCCGGGGGCGAAAAAGTAAGGTGTATGCTGTCTAAAATGATGTTGAGTGGTGCCAATGTGTTAATTCTTGATGAACCGACGAACCATCTGGACTTGGAGTCCATTACTGCATTGAATAATGGTCTGATCAAATTCAAAGGTTCGATATTGTTCTCTTCCCATGACCATCAATTTATCCAAACAATTGCAAATCGCATTATCGAATTGACACCAAACGGCATCGTGGATGAGGAAATGAGTTATGACGAGTATATTCAAGATGCAAAAGTAGAACAAAAATTAAAAGCTTTACAATAAATTGAATGTTAAAATTCAAAATAGTGTTATTGCGATATCGCAATAACACTATTTTTTTGCCTAATTCGACATTGTAATCGCTTTATTTGCCGTTGTAATCTTATTGAGATATTAATGTTATTACTGAAATATAAATGTTACTGTTTTGTTCTTAACATTTATTCCTCATATGTTAAATTAGGGTTTGTAAGCAAAATTAATCCAAATTTTTAAGGAGGTTTTCCTGTGAAGAAAACAGTAGTATCATTAGCAGCCGTAACCACAATCTCTGGTGGGCTAGCAGTACAAGCACAGGCACACGACGGAGATTATGTGGTGAATAAAGGCGACACGCTTTGGGGAATCTCCCAAGAGTATAATCTGACGGTCGAAACATTGAAAGATCTAAATAACTTAAAATCTAATACCATTTATCCTGACGATAAATTGACTGTATCTAATGAAGAAGGTACTCCGGCCGTATCAAGTGCCGATTATTATACTGTTAAATCCGGCGACACACTTTGGGGAATTTCGCAAGATCATGGCGTTTCAGTAAACGAGCTTAAGAAGTGGAACCAAATCTCAACTACGACAATTTACCCTGGAGATCAACTTAGCTTGAAAGGTGCAGTTGAAGAGGAAAGCACAACAGAAACTGAGCAGACAAGCGGCAACGATTCAGCGCCTGAACAGACAAGCAGCAATGAATCAGCTGAAGAAGACAGCAGTACAGAACAAACGTCTCAATCTGCTGAAGGTCAAACTATAAATGTAAGTGCAACAGCTTATACGGCTAATTGTACAGGTTGCTCCGGAGTTACGGCGACCGGCATCGACTTAAACGCAAACCCTGACAAAAAAGTCATCGCAGTCGATCCGAATGTAATTCCTCTAGGTTCTGAAGTTTATGTAGAAGGTTATGGAAGAGCAGTAGCAGGAGATGTTGGCGGTGCCATCAAAGGTAATAAAATCGATATCTTCATGCCTGAACGTTCAGATGCCCTTGAGTTCGGGGTGCAAAACGTAGAAGTTACTATCTTAGACTAATAGATTGAAAGGCTGCCTCTTTAGAGGCGGTCTTTTTTTGGTTTATCTTATATTTTTAAAAAAAGGAATTATTAGATAAGTCAGTCAACTATATTGATTGATAGAAACCTAACATAGTATAATTAGAGTGCGTGTAAGCGGATACAGATATTGCTTACATGACATCAGAGGAGGGGTAATATGAGTGGTATATGGTTAGCGCTTATCGGCGGTATCATATTTTTTCTTGGATATAAATATTATTCCAAGTTCATCGCCGAGAAAATCTACCGGTTGGACCCGAACTATACAACACCAGCCCATCAATATAAAGATGGCGTGGATTTTGTACCAACCAACAAATTTGTATTATGGGGACATCATTTTACGTCCGTAGCAGGAGCAGCACCGATTGTCGGACCGGCAATCGCTGTCTACTGGGGCTGGCTGCCGGCATTGGTATGGGTATTACTAGGTACTGTCTTCGCTGCAGGTGTCCATGACTTTGGTACATTGGTGCTATCTGTAAGAAATAAAGGGCAATCTATCGGTACATTGGCAAATAAACTTATCGGCCAACGTGCGAAAATCTTGTTCTTATTCATCATTTTATTGTTAGTATTGATGGTCAACGCTGTATTTGCCTGGGTTATTGCGAACTTGTTCATTTCATTCCCGGCTAGCGTACTATCTGTATTCATCCAAATTCCATTAGCAATATGGATTGGTTACAGTGTCTACAAGCGAAAAGGAAGTATGCTATTGCCTTCAATAGTTGCACTGGCGGTCATGTATTTGGCAGCGATCGTGGCAAGCTATGTTCCAGCGCTGCAAATCGATCTCGTCCGGTATTTCGGAGGAGAAGGGGCAACTACTCTATTTGGAATGAATGCTACTTCGATGGCGTTTTTAGTCTGGATCGTTGTATTGATGGTTTATGTATATATTGCTTCTACGCTCCCTGTTTGGAAGCTTTTGCAGCCAAGGGATTACATCAACTCCCATCAGTTGATCGTCGGTTTGGGCTTGCTTTACCTGGGCTTGTTGTTCACTAACCCGGAAATCACGGCTCCTGTGACTAACAGCCAGGCGAATGATGTCTCCTGGTTCCCGCTGTTATTTATAACTATTGCCTGTGGTGCCATTTCAGGATTCCACGGTCTGGTTTCATCCGGGACATCTTCTAAACAATTGGATAAAGAAACAGATGCTCGTTTCGTAGGTTACCTGGGCTCTGTCGGAGAAGGTGCGCTTGCCCTGGTCGCGATTATTGCGGTCGTCACTTTCTTCCCTACATCCGGGGAATTCCTAGATACCTATAGTGGATTTGCTGCAGCAAGTGGAGCAGGCTTAGGTGTCTTCATCCAGGGTGCAGGTCAATTGGCAGCAGGTCTCGGCATTCCAGCGGGAGTAGCTGCTACAATCGTTTCTGTTATCGTTGTAAGTTTTGCTGCAACTACCCTTGACTCTTCCGTCCGATTAATGCGTTATATCATTGCGGAACTAGGCACAGAATATAACATTAAGCCGATTACGAAGACACACGTGGCGACTACAATCGCAGTCGCATCCAGTGCTGCCCTCACTTTGATTCCGGAAGGTCCCAATGGTTTCGGTTCTGGGGGTTACCTGTTATGGCCGTTGTTTGGTACTTCCAATCAGCTGTTGGCAGGAATCAGTCTTCTATTAATATCCATCTGGCTGAAGCGTCTGGGAAGGAACTATCTGCCTACGATTATACCGATGGTCTTCCTGATGTTTATGACCTTATGGGCCATGGTTACCCAGGTGTTCACGCAATGGGCTCCCTGGACAGAAGGAAGCGACTGGCTGTTATTCACATTCGGTGCAATCATCCTGATATTCACATTCTGGATTCTACTGACGGCTTTTTCAGCTATCGCTAAAGGAAAGAAAGATCGAATTGAAAGAAGTGCCTAATAATTATAAAAAAGCCGCGCTCACTGGTGCGGCTTTTCCCCTTTCAAGGAGGTGTTCATATGGTCGATATCATTATCATCCGGGCGGAAAAGCTAATAGGCGGGGGCTGATGCGGTGGAATCAGTGATGACGGGCTCATCACCATGAGTGAGGATTTCAAGCATCATGAACAGGACAGAATAGAGATGGGACGCATATACCGGCAGATATTGATTGACTATGGCGATCAAGTGAATATCAATTTTCTTGACCCGCGAAACCTGTTATCCATTGCCGGTTATTTCATTACTCAGGCGAATAAAGGGAATATATCCTGGCTGGAAGGATTGTCCCACTTCTTCCTCCATATCAAATTCAATGCGATCTTTATCGATGGTAAATACCTTAGAGATTCAAACAATTATGATACACTGATTAAAGAAAGGCTATTTAGCTAGGGAGGCGGCATGTATGACAGACAAGAAGTTTTCGTTAAAGCGTCTCTTCGAGTTGTATGACGAGATCCTCAGTCTTCCTCACAAAAACGAGGTTGCCAGAGAGCTCAGGGATGAGGATGACCTATTCCTTTTGCTTGTCTATTCCGACATGCTCGGCATACCGAATCCTGCTTTTTATTATACACTCGAACTTTACCCGTATATCATCGAAAAATTCCACGATTGGCATTTGCGGATGGGGATGGAGAAGTCTCCCCTTGATGGCATCCGCTGCTGTTAATTATTTAGGAAAGGGTCGTTCTGGATGAGTAACCTGGTCAATAAAAAAATAGTATTCATAGGGGGAAAGGGAGGAGTCGGTAAATCGACGACCTCCGCTGCTTTTGCACTGGCATTGGCTGATTCTGGTCACCGGACATTGATTGTATCCACGGACCCTGCTCACAATCTCGGGGATATTTTTCATAAAAAAATCAAACACGAAAAAACAAAACTGACTGAAAATCTCTGGGGCATTGAAGTCGATCCGGAAAGAGAATCGAAACGGTATATTGAAGGGGTAAAAGATAACCTGCAGGGGCTGGTTAAATCCCGGATGGTGGAAGAGGTCCATAGGCAGATAGATATGGCAAGTGCTTCACCAGGAGCTGATGAAGCTGCATTATTCGATCGGCTGATTTCAATTATTCTCGAAGAAGCCGATCAGTTTGATAAAATCATTTTTGATACAGCACCGACAGGTCACACCATTCGTCTACTGACACTTCCGGAATTGATGAGTGTCTGGATTGATGGGATGCTGGAACGAAGGAAAAAAATCAATGATAATTATACACAGTTGCTGAATGACGGCGAACCGGTGGAAGACCCTATCTATGAAATACTGCAAAAAAGGAAGAATAAGTTTGCGAGCGTCCGGGAAATCATCCTGGATGGAAGCAGGACAGGATTTGTTTTCGTTTTGAATCCCGAACGACTGCCAATTCTTGAAACAGAGCAGGCTATCAGGCAGCTGGATAAATACCACCTGCACGTCCGGACACTGGTTGTCAATAAGGTATTGCCGGACCACGCGGATGGAGAATTTCTAGCCAAACGAAGAAAACAGGAACTCAACTACTTAAAACAAATTGAAGGTACTTTTTCTAAACAGGAATTAATCAAAGTCCCTTTATTCGAAGAGGATGTATCCGATATGGAAAAGTTGAAAATATTCGCTGATCATATCCAGCAAAGTATCAAGGAGGAATCGAAATAATGAAAGCAATTATTCATCAAGGCAAAGAAGGACTAGAAGGACTATCCTATCAGGACATGGAGGAAGTGGGCCCTGCACCTGGTAAGGTTAAAGTAAAATTGAAAACAGCGGGATTGAATCGCAGGGACATAGCTGTGACTTCAAGGCATAAACCGGATCAGCCGGCATTGGTACTGGGTTCTGATGGAGCGGGTATAATTGCTGAAGTGGGACAGGGAGTAACCGATGTTCAAGTTGGTGATGAGGTTGTCATCAACCCTGGTCTCGGGTGGAAAGAAAATAGCGATGCTCCGCCGGAAGGGTTTGAGATTATGGGCTTTCCGGATCATGGAACCTTCGGAGAATATGTGGTAGTCCCAAGCGATCATGTCGAGTCTAAGCCTGCCCATCTTTCCTGGGAGGAAGCTGGAGTTCTTCCCCTGGCTGCCTTGACGGCTTATCGTGTAATCTTCACACGCGGAAAAGTGAAAGAGGGAGATACGGTGCTTCTTCCTGGTATAGGGAGTGGAGTCCTGACATTTGCATTGAAATTTGCTAAAGCGCTGGGAGCACGTGTCATTGTAACCTCGAGAAGCGAGGAAAAGCTGGATGCCGCCAAAGAACTTGGAGCTGATCGTGCCATCCCTACGCAAACAGATTGGAACGAAGCGTTGAAAGATGAACAAGTAGATCTTGTAGTGGAAAGTATCGGGCGCGCCACGTTTGATAAATCACTCGTAGCTGTCCGTAAAGGAGGAACCGTTGTAACCTTTGGTGCCACCACAGAAGATGAAGTGGAGATCGACATTCGGAAGTTCTTTTACGGTCAATATAATTTACTAGGATCGACGATGGGGAGTGCAGAAGAATTCAAGGCCATGCTTTCTTTTATCGCCAGGCACGATATTAAACCAGAGGTCGACAGGATGTTTCAGCTGGCAGAATTCAAGGAAGCTTTTGAATATCTCCGTGACACTAAAAATTTCGGTAAAATCGGATTCATTATTGAAAAATAATATAACCCCCATGGCTATTGCATTAGTCATGGGGGTTATTTGTGTCGGTTTTTGTAACAATATAAGAGAATAACTCGAAAATGACAATAATATGAGAAAATTTGTAATAATAAGAAGGAAGCATCAATATTACAGGGGAAGCAGTAACAGGTCAAAAGGAGGAGAACGATGTCAGACGTTAAACGTGCAGTCACGAAGGAAGATATTTTCAACATCCAATCTATCACCGATCCGAAGTGGTCACCGGATGGGAAAGGTATTATTTTCGTTAAAACGAATTTGGAGAAAGATAAAGATACATACATATCTAATTTGTTCTATTATGATAATACGAGTGAACAGGTGACTCAATGGACCTATGGGGAACAAAAAGACATACAGCCCATATGGTCTCCAAAAGGGGACCATCTTGCATTTCTTTCTACAAGAAACAAAGCCAGTCAACTTTTTGTCATCCCTTTAGCGGGAGGGGAAGCAAAACAAGTAACAAACTGTACTAATGGGGTTAGTGAATTTGAATGGTCTCCAGACGGTAAACGTATCGCATTTCAAGGCGCTTTAAAGCCGGATGAATCCTTTGACAGAAAAGCGGATGAAGAACAGGAACCCAATGAAACCAAGCCTGAAGTCAAAGTGATTAGCAGGATGAAATATAAGGGTGATGGCGCAGGCATTCTTTCTGAGGAATACGAGCAAATAGGGATCATTGATTTAGAAACAGAGGAAATCGAACACATTACTAAACCGGGGCATGATTATGGTCTCCTGGCTTGGTCTCCGGATGGTAAGTGTTTAATGTATACAGCTGATGAAGCGGAGAATAAGGATTTTTCGTTTGACAGTGATCTGGTTTTATACGATTTAGAGTCAAAAACCAGCAAGATTATAGAAACCGATAAAGGGTTTGTAACCGACGGGGAGTGGTCTCCGGATGGAAAGAAGTTTGCCTTCGTTTTTCATGGGCAAGTTTATAAAAATGCTTCCCACCCTGATATCCTCGTCTATGATAAAGAAAGCGAAGAGACATTAAATGCGACGAAGGATCTCGATTTTCCCGTAGGAGATTATATGTCAGGTGACATACTACAGGGAGCTAGGATGCCGGGTGTCCAATGGGGAAATGAAGAAACCTTTTATTTTCCTGTCAGTGAATATGGTAACGTTGCTCTTTATGAAGGAAATGACTCGGGTAATATCAAGCAAATCTGGGACGGCCAGCAGCATATCTATGGCTTTGATGTGAGATCAGATAAGGTGGCAGCTACTGTGGCAACGTCTACGGAGCCAGGGGAGCTTTACGTTTATGAGCTCAGTCAACAGGAGAAACAGAAACTGACAAAATATCATGAGGAATGGCTGAGCCAGGTGAAGATTTCAGAGCCAGAAGAATTCGTCTACCGGAGTGTTGACAGTTGGGATGTGCATGGATGGCTGATGAAACCGATTGAGTTTGATGAAACGGAACGTTATCCGTTGATTTATCAAGTTCACGGTGGACCACATGCGATGTATGGCAATACTTTTTTTCATGAAATGCAATGGCTGGCATCCCAGGGCTATGTAGTAGCTTACATTAATCCGCGGGGATCGCATAGTTATCATCAGGAATTTGTCGATGCCGTGAGAGGAGACTACGGCGGTAATGATTATATGGATGTCATGAATGGGCTCGACCACCTGCTGGAGAAATATGAGTTTATTGATGAACAGCGGCTGGGCTTGACCGGAGGAAGTTATGGCGGGTTTATGACCAACTGGATTGTCGGACATACTGACCGATTCAAAGCAGCGGTCACGCAGCGGAGTATTTCCAACTGGATCAGTTTTTACGGGGTGAGTGATATCGGTTATTACTTCAGTGAATGGCAAATCCAAGCGGATCTCCGCAATATTAAGAAATTGTGGGAGCATTCACCCCTTGCCTATGTGGACGAGATAGAAACACCTCTCTTGATAATCCATAGTGAACAGGATTTAAGGTGTCCGATCGAACAGGCAGAACAATTATTTATCGCTTTGAAACGACAGGAGAAAGACACAGAATTTGTCCGGATTCCAGAAGCGGACCATAATTTATCGAGAACGGGGAAGCCATCGTTACGTCTGGAACGGTTGCAGCATTTGCTCCGTTGGTTCGAAGAAAAATTATAAGAATACAAAAGAAGCCGGAGTTCCCGGCTTTTTTTACGTCCTGATTGGACGTTACTTTAACCCTCATTAAAGTCAAACTCCATTTAATTCCACTTAAAACTTAGTAGCAACTCCGAACTGATATAAAAACATCATTAGCAACAAGCTTACAAATCCCGCTTCTATAAAGCAAGTATTATGGGCATTTATTTAATTAGAAATTTAATTTTTTCTTTCATGGGAGTTTTCTACAGACGCTGATATAGACACATAAGGCCTATTGTATTGTAAAATAGAAGGTAAATCTAGTAATAGAGGAAAGAATTATCAATAGATGGGGAGAGGTGTAGAAATGTCACATAAAAATAATCCAAAGAAGTTTGCATTAAACATGACTGCCGCGCAGTTTACAAAGTTTTATATTATGCACCTGCTGCAAGTCCATCCTCCAATGATCAGTGAACAATTCAAGAAAGAATTTAAAAAGCTTACTACAAATTGGATACCGGCTCCATCTACTTTGCTGGATACGTTACATGAGATGACTGAAGAAGGTTTGTTATCGAGAAAGGAAGATTATAAATCTCATGATCGTAAACGGCAGAAAGTCTATTGGTATTCGCTTACTGATAAAGGGAAAGAAGAATTTGATGTGTTAAAGAAACGATACAAATTGTTATTTGAAGAGCAGCTAGACATACTGAATAAGATTATGAAAGAAATATATAAATAAACTTACATCGATGATAAGGGAGCGTCAGCTTTATGCTGCTAAGTGTTCTGGACCAGGCACCGATTTCCAAAGGTTTTACTGCAGAAGATACATTGAAAAATAGTCTCAGATTAGCGAAAAAAGCCGAAGAATTAGGCTATTTCCGATATTGGATGGCCGAGCATCATAATACTAACGGTCTGGCGAGTTCCTCACCGGAAATCATGATTACCAGAATTGCATCAGTTACCGATCATATCCGCGTAGGTTCGGGTGGCGTACTATTGCCTCAGTACAGTCCTTTGAAGGTGGCGGAAAACTTCAAGATGCTAGAAGCACTCTTTCCTGAACGCATTGATCTGGGTTTGGGAAGGTCTCCCGGTGGCTCCCAAAAGACCCGCATGGCATTAACAGACGGGGTTAATAAAACATTAAGTGCTTTTCCCAGGCAAGTGGAAGAGCTGCAGCACTTTCTACAAGGTGATATACCGAAAGATCATCCATCGTTTGGCGTAAAAGCAACACCTAATACTGGCGGAAACCCGGAAATGTGGGTCCTCGGCCTGTCATCGAGGGGTGCTCGGCATGCTGCCAATAATGGAACAGGTTTCACATTTGGCCACTTCATCGATCCAAGCCATGGGGAAGAGGCCATAGAAACCTACACCACATATTTTAAGTCCAACTACCTGTTAGAATCCCCACGTACCAATGTCTGTGTTTTTGTTGTCTGTGCTAGAACTGATGAAGAGGCAGAACAATTGGCCTTAAGCCTGGATATGTGGCTGCTGCAAGTGGAAAAAGGACTGGATACGAGGGTGCCACCCGTAGAAGAAGTGAAAAGACATACGTTCACGCTTAAAGAGATTGAAAAAATTAAAAAGAATCGTAAGCGTATGATCGTCGGTTCTCAAGATACAGTAAAAAGAGAACTATTGCAGTTGCAGGAAATGTATCAAACAGAAGAATTTTTAGTTATAACGAATATATACGATTTTGAAGCTAAGCTAAAATCCTATGAATTACTTGCAGCTATCAACTTTGAATGATGCATGAAATTCCTCCACGTGGGTATGTACCTATAATGATATTTTAGGAGGGCATATTATTTATGGGAGAACGACAGATACCACATACCCCGTCATCTCTTTGGAGAGACTTGCCAATAGAGAGTTTCCCCCCACTGGAAGAGGATATTTCAACTGATGTTACCGTCGTCGGTTCTGGAATCGCTGGAATTACCGCTGCCTATCGGCTGGTTCAATCAGGATTCAGAGTTACGATTGTAGAAGCCGGCCGAGTTTTAGAAGGAACTACTGGCTATACGACCGCCAAACTCTCTGCACAGCACGGTTTGATATACCAACAGTTGCAGAAAACAATAGGGGAGGAGAAAGCGAAGCTATATTACCAGGCGAATATGGCTGCTCTGCAGGCAATTGAGAAAAATATTGAGGTACATCAGATGGACTGCGATTTTTCTTACCAGGATGCTATTGTATTTGGGGAAACAGAAAAAGCTGAAAAATTAATAGAAAAGGAAGCAGAAGTATATGAAAAGCTGGGAATTGACGGGAAGATGACTAGCGATATTGATTTGCCTTTCCCCGTAACTGGAGCTATCCAAATGCATCACCAGGCTCAATTCCATCCAGTTAAATACCTGCTTTCTCTCATGGATTATCTGAGGGAAAATCAAGTCAGCATCTATGAAGATACGCGGGCTGTCGATATTGAAAAAGGAGACAAGCCAAAAATTATCACGGCAGAGGGTCAAACGATTACTTCGAATTATGTTGTCGTTGCTACTCATTTTCCCTTCAAAGATTTCGACGGTCTTTATTTCTCCAGACTTCATGTGGAAAGGTCTTATTCGGTTGCTTTTAAAATAGAACAACCTGTACCGGAAGGCATGTATTTGAATGTAGAGGAACCTAAACGCTCCATAAGAAAGGCACGTGGTACAAATGGTGAATCACTGCTTCTAGTGGGGGGAGAAGGTCATACAAGCGGGCAGAGTGAAGATACATGGCAGCATTACAACAATCTCGCAGACTTTACAAATGAATACTACACCATTCAGGATATTCCTTATCGCTGGTCTTCCCAGGATATGAGTACACTGGACCTTGTACCTTACATTGGATACATTACTTCTAATAATCCAAACATTTATGTTGCGACCGGCTTTGCCAAATGGGGAATGACGCAGGGGACGATTGCAGCTGATGTCATCCATGACCTGATTACAGAACGTAAAAATCCATTCGAGGAGTTATTTTCCCCTTCCAGGTTTCATAAAAGTGCCGGGTTGAAGAGTTTTACCAAAGAAAATGCGGATGTGGCAAAAGAGTTCGTAAAAGGTAAATTGCCTACGAAAGGTAAAAAGAATTTGCGAGATCTTAACTTTGATGAAGGAGCCATCGTAAAGGTGGATGGCAAACGGGCAGGTGCGTATAAAGATAATTCTGGAAAAGTCAGCCTGGTAGATACCACTTGTACTCATATGGGGTGCGATTTGGCTTGGAATAACAGTGAAAGGTCCTGGGATTGTCCCTGCCATGGTTCCCGCTTTACGGTAGAAGGCAATGTGATTGAAGGCCCTGCGACTAGGCCGCTTGAGAAATTATCAAATGACAATAAAAAATAGATGGGATGGTGTCTATGAAATCTGAATTGAGAACAGCTGTTGTTACTGGAGCAGGATCCGGTATCGGAAAAGCAGCCGCTATTAAACTGGCAGAAGAAGGTTATGCAGTCGCTCTAATGGATGTAAAGGAGAACAGGGCAAAAGAAGTACAAGACAAAATTATTTCAGCTGGAGGGCAGGCAGCAGTTTACGATATCGACGTCTCGGATGAGACGCGTGTAAAAGAAGGTCTTGCTGATGTGCATACTCACTGGGGAAGAATAGATGTCGTTTTTGACAATGCCGGTATCAATGGAACGTTTGCCCCCATTGAAGATATGGAAACAGACGATTGGGAACAAACCATTCATACCAACCTAAAAAGCAGTTTCTTATTTGTGAAGCACTCCATCCCTTATATGAAAGAATCGGGAGGAAGCATTATTATTACCAGTTCAATAAATGGCAATCGCACATTCTCGGGAATTGGTATGTCAGCTTATGCGACTTCAAAAGCAGGGCAGGTAGCTTTTATGAAAATGGCAGCACTTGAGCTTGCTCGCTATCAAATTCGTGTGAATGCTATCTGCCCAGGTGCTATCGATACTAATATCGATCAGAATACGGAAAAGGAAAAGAGTTTGGAAAAAGTAGATATTCCAGTTGAATTTCCAGAAGGGGGACAGCCCCTGGAACATAAGCCTGGTTCTCCAGAACAGGTGGCGGATCTTGTATATTTTTTAGCATCAGAGCATTCGAACCATATCACAGGTACAGAGGTTTATATAGATGGTGCAGAGTCACTGTTACGCTAGAGTACTCAACAAGGAGTACTCTTTTTTTCGACAAATGTTTTACTAATTGTTACCAAGGGAAGATGGTTACAGGAAAGCATTTACATACCATAAAAAAGGAGGAAATTATACATGAGTAATGAAAATCGTAAAAATAAACAAATAGAAGAGTTTCGTACCGATGACCGTGATAAAAAAATGACTACCAACCAAGGCACAAAGGTTTCCGAAGACGAATTCTCTTTAAAGGCTGGCGAACGTGGGCCCACGTTAATGGAAGACTTTCATTTCCGTGAAAAGATGACACATTTTGACCATGAACGAATTCCGGAACGTATTGTCCATGCCCGTGGTTTCGCAGCCCATGGGGAGTTCCAGCCGTATGAATCAATGAAAGATTATACAAAAGCTGATTTCTTACAGGATCCATCTAAAAAAACACCAGTATTTGTACGTTTTTCAACGGTGCAAGGCTCTAAAGGTTCTGCGGAAACAGTTCGAGATGCCCGCGGCTTTGCTACGAAATTCTATACGGAAGAAGGAAACTTTGACCTTGTAGGAAATAACATTCCTGTCTTCTTCATTCAAGATGCTATCAAATTCCCTGATTTAGTCCATGCGTTAAAGCCAGAACCACATAATGAAATGCCACAAGGGGCGAGCGCCCATGACACATTCTGGGACTTCATAGCAAATAACCAGGAATCCGCACATATGGTGATGTGGGCGATGTCTGACCGTGCGATCCCTAGAAGTTTCCGTATGATGGAAGGATTCGGTGTGCATACATTCCGTTTCGTCAATGACAAAGGAGAAGCGCATTTTATCAAGTGGCATTGGAAGCCGGTATTGGGTACCCATTCGCTTGTCTGGGATGAAGCGCAAAAGATTTCCGGTAAAGATCCTGATTTCCATCGCGGAGACCTATATGACGCTATTGAAAATGGAGATTACCCAGAGTTTGAACTAGGTGTCCAAATTATCAAAGAGGAAGATGAATTCAATTTTGATTTTGATGTATTGGATCCTACTAAGCTTTGGCCGGAAGAAGACGTACCTGTTAAAAAGATCGGAAAAATGACGTTGAACCGAAATGTCGATAACGTATTTGCTGAAACCGAACAGGTAGCATTCCACCCTGGCCATGTAGTACCTGGTATCGACTTCACTAACGATCCATTGCTGCAAGGTCGACTGTTCTCTTACACGGATACACAGTTAATCCGCCTCGGCGGCCCGAACTTCCATGAGCTTCCGATCAACCGTCCTGTCTGTCCGTTCCATAATAATCAACGGGATGGCTATAATCGTATGACGATTAATAAAGGTCCGGTAGCTTATCACAAAAACTCGATGGCTGATAATACTCCGGCAACATCATCTCCCGAAGAGGGAGGTTTCGAGCATTACCAGGAAAAAGTGGAAGGAAGGAAAGTCCGTAAGCGAAGTGACAGTTTCAAGGATCATTTCTCCCAGGCCACTTTATTTTGGAACAGTATGAGCGACCCGGAAAAAGAACATATCAAGGAGGCTTTCAGTTTTGAACTGGGTAAGCTGTCCAGCGAAGATATCCAGCAGCAAGTGGTTGATATGTTCGCTAATGTAAGTCTGGAATTGGCCCAGGAAGTTGCTGAGAACGTAGGTGTCGAAGTTCCGAAAGAGGGAGGGTCGAACGTCACGAAGGCTTCTCCTGCTTTAAGCCAGGAAAACACAAACAAGCTACCACACACACGGAAAGTAGGTGTTATTGTAGCGGAAGGTTTCAATGGCCAAGAAGTCACTTCAGTAATTGAGGCTTTGAAAAAAGCAGAAGTAGAACCGGAAATCATCAGTAATAAACTTGGAACAATCAAAGGTACAGATGGAGAAGAACTGGAAGCTGACCATACGTTCCTGACTGGTGAGTCCGTTTTATTTGATGCACTATACGCTGCAGGTAGCAAGTCTATGGATAAAAAGTTCCAACAGGATGCTTTATACTTCCTGAAAGAAGCACTTGCTCACTATAAGCCAATCGGTGCTACTCATGAAGGTGTCGATTTGCTGAAGAAAGCTGGAATTGATGATGGTCTAGGTGTTGTCATCAATGACGACCTGAAATCTTATGTGAAAGAATTTGTCGCAGCTATCGCTGAGCACCGTCATTGGGACCGTGAAATCGTATAAATTTTGTGCAGAAGAGAGGGAGGGGGATCCTCCCTCTTGTTTATTCTCCTTTTACATATAAGCAAAGAGTGTGGAACAAACTAACTGTACTTATATGGAGAAGGTGAATAGAATGACATTATTCCAGCTTGGCTATGTAGCTATGAGTAAGATTCTTGAAAATGCCTCACCATCTCAAACGATGACATATAGCCGGTTTCGCACACTATCAGACCAGGAGGCAGCGATCAGACGATTAGAAGCAATCGCCCGCTCCAACTTACATAATACATTACGCTTATTGAAGCACAATGAAGCGCATGACATTAAATTTTTTCGTATGAGTTCCCGGCTTATACCGTTAGCCACCCACGAGGACTTAAGAGGGTGGCGGTATATTACAGCCCTTAAACAAGAATTAAAGGCTATTGGCGATTATGCAAGAGCCTATGATATGCGTGTCGATTTTCACCCGGATCACTTCGTGGTCATCAATACTCCTGAGAAGGAAGTTTTCCAGCGTTCAATGGTTGTATTGAAATATCATTTTTTACTCTTACATGCGATGGGAATCGATCCAACACACCGGTGTGTGTTACATTTAGGCGGTCGATACCAGAACAAAGAGCAAGCGCTGGAAAACTTTATTGAGAATTGGACGCTGGTTCCGTCCAGTCTTCAGAAAATGATCATTCTGGAGAATGATGATAAGTCTTTTACACTTGAAGATTGTCTTTATGTATGTGAAAAACTTAATATTCCGCTTGTGTTTGATCTCCATCACCATTTAGCCAATCACAAGGATGAAAACTGGACAAACCATTGGAATCGAGTCGTTCATACATGGGAACATTCGCCGCTTCCACTTAAAATGCATATTTCCAGTCCGAAAAATGCTAAAATGTTTAAAAGTCATGCGGATTTTATAGATCCTCCGATGTTCCTGGAGTTTATAAAAGGGGTAAATGGAACGGTTCCACATATTGACTGTATGATTGAAGCCAAACAGAAAGATCAGGCTTTATTCCGTTTAATAGAAAATCTAAGTATACGATCTGATATTGAAATGAAGAGTAAAGCTTCTTTTATATGGGTAGATGATTAAATAGAAAAAGTTTTTTCACATAGCCGATTAAGCTATAATGAATATCAGCATAGCTGAGGAAAGGGAAGAAATACAAACTATGAGTAATCTTAAAATCGGTACTATTCAAAACTTGATGGTTAAAAAGAAAAAAACAGAAGGTTTCATCGTGACAGATGGCAGCCAGGAAGTCATGCTGCCAAACGATCAGGCAAGTGAAGATATTGAGCTCGATAAAGAAGCGCAAGTTTTTCTCTATCATGATAAAAAAGGAAATTTATTAGCGACGATGACCATGCCTGAAGTTGATACGGAAACCTATGGATGGGTGGAAGTGGTGGAAGTAGTCAAAAACTTAGGTGTGTTTGTGGATATTGGTATTGAAAAGGAAATGCTAGTATCCATAGATGATCTTCCGCTTTTAGAAAGCGTGTGGCCGAAAGTCGGTGATTGGTTATTCGTGAGTTTGGAAGTAGATAAGAAAGGGCGTCTTCTGGCTAAACCAATAACAGAAGGTGAGGTTCAGGGAGACTTAGAACCTGCTCCTGCTTCTTTATTAAAGAAAGACATCACCGGTCGGATTTATCGCTCAACAAAGGCAGGATCTTTCCTTTTAACAGAGGAAGGTTACCGTGGTTTTATTCATCCGACAGAACGTAAAGAAGAACCACGTGTCGGTGAAACAGTGACTGGCAGGGTGATTGATGTAAAAGAGGATGGATCAATCAATGTTTCTTTGCGACCATTAAAGCAGGAAGGTATGAAAGAAGATGCGGACTTAATTCTTGAGTATTTGATTGAACGCGGAGGGAGCATCCCATTTCATGATAAAAGTGATGCGGATGACATACGTAAAACCTTTCGCATCAGTAAGTCAGCATTCAAACGCGCCATAGGTAAGCTGATGAAAGAAGGAAAAGTAATACAACAGAATGGAAAAACAATCTTGACTGATACAATGAATCAATAGCTGTTTCAAGGCGATGCCCGTTTTTAAAAGGGTATCGCCTTTTTGGTACTTTAAGAATGTTTAATTATGTTAAAGGATTAAAGAATATTAATGTTTGCCGAAATAATGACGGCCGAGTCTCCTAATTAAAAAGATCTTCACAAATAACCAGTACAATGAATATCCTGCCTGTGGGAGGAGGTTGGATAAATGTATAATTATCATGAATATCCAATGTGGGAAGAGGAAGAATGGGAAAGAAATAACGCGGCAGAGGTAAAGGATCTTTGCCAGACCCATAACTATTATTTTGTTCAAGTTCAAATGTCAGATGGTTCATTAGCAGAGGGGATTATCGACGGGACGGATGAAGATAATGTTTACATGCTGGTCCCTGCTGGAGACGACATGGATGAGCAGAGACAATTTGGCTATAGTGGGTTTGGCGGGGGATATGGCGGCTACCCATTTGGCGGAGGATATGGCTATCCGCGAAGATTCCGAAGGTTTCGGAGGTTTCGCTACCCATTTTTCTCTATCCGCCGCTTATTTTTTCCGTTTTTCTATTAAAAAAAGCACGCGCAAAGGAAGGATTTACCTTCTTGCGCGTGCTTTTTTTTACTGAGTCTTTCGTGGATTATGTTCGGCAAATTTAATAAACGTTTTTTCGTCTTCAATTAATCCGCACGATCCGCACTGCACCTTCTTTTCTGGTCCTTTGTAACTTAAGTGGAAGGCATCCAGGTTCTCATCTGTATATTCTTCCATGACGATACCTGTTCCTGGATCCAGTTTGACGTGGGAAGGTACCTGCTGAATCAGATTGAATCTTGAACGGTTGGTTTTACAATTCGGGCACAAGTATGGGTTAGACATGCTGACCACCTCCACCCTTATTGTTTCCAATGGGAAGTGTATTATGAATTATTTTTTCGCTTTTCCATTTCCTCACTGACAACAAAAGCAAGATCATCGTTTCCGAATAGAGAAAGGACTCCAAGTAACGTTTCATCCAGGATGTCTTCCGATTCCTTTTTAGGCACTGTCAATTCCACCGCGTGATTCAGAGCATCATTCTTTGATTGATTTGGATAAGCTCTCTCATAAACCTCTACTGGATCTAACTCATTATTGATGCACCATTGGGCAAACACAAGGATCATCATTTCTTCATCCTGCTGATAATTGCGGATGATTTGTTCTTCCATCTCTTTCTGGTTCATGTAATCAAGCTCCCTTAATCATGGTAGTTTCATTATATCGACTCCTGCAAATACATAACAACTATTTCAACGTCGATAAAAAAAGGAATTTTTGTTCTTAATAGGGAATTAATAAAGATAAGACTTTTAGCAGAAGGGGGAAGTTTGTGAAACAAGTAAAATCAGTATTCATTACAATCTTAACCTTATTTATTGCAGCTCTGGGTATGCCCTTAGACAGCGATGCGAAAGTGCCTGACAGAAAGGTAATCAATTACGTGGCGTTAGGAGACTCATTGGCAGCTGGTTATACACCTGTGAGGGTGGAAAATGGTGGAGTTAAATTGGAAAAGTTGAGAGGATATCCTGAATATATAAAGGAACGTTTCGAGCAATCCAACTATAAAGTAACACTGAAAAATCATAGTGCTCCAAAAGCTACAACTTTCGATTTAGGGAATAAGTTAACAGAAGAAGAGGTAATTAATAATATTGCAAAAGCAGATGCCATTACGATTGATATCGGAGCCAATGATTTGCTTAAACATTTGAACGCTAATGATAGGAGTGGATTATATGAAGCATCGGAAGAAGCCCTAGAAAATATAGATAAGATTCTAGGTATTATTAATGAGGCTTCGGATGCGAAGATTTACGTGATGGGCTATTATAATGCCCTTTGGTCACTTCCTATTGAGGAAGGTACAAAAAATGAATTAATTTCTTTTTTACACCTTTTCAATAATGGGATTAAGGAAGTTACAGAAGAGAAGGGGGGAATTTTTGTTCCCACTTACCAGGCAATTGCAGAGGATTATAAGACCTATCTTCCATACCCTGATATACACTTGAGCCAGGAAGGCTACAAGGCTGTGGCTAAGGAATTCTGGAAGAAAATGACCCCTCGCAAGTTTGGAAGCTGATAGGTTGTAAAGCAGATGGCTGATGCTGTCTGTTTTTTATTTTGTGTAAAATAGCTCCTGTCACAGGTCAACCTGTCTGATGCATAGGCTATCGGAGACATTCAGATTATTACAGGGGGAATAAAGATGTATCCGAATCATTTTCACATGCCATATGCTTATCCATATGTGACGAATCCTTATCAGGCGCCATATGCCCGTTATCCTTACAGCAGCTATTATGGAGGATATCAGACATACCATGATGTGAGACAGCCGGTTCGCGGCCAGGCGACATGGACGGAAGGTGGAACAGTGACCCAGTGTGGTATTCCCTGGTCAGCTAATTTATATATGACAGTAGCAGTCGGGCAGAATTCGCCATACAAATGTGGTGATACATTAAAAGTGAAAAATCTGGCCAATGGCAGAGAAGTGTTAGTGACAGTTGTCGATCAGGTTGCAGGTTATGGAAAAAATAAAGTGAATTTACACAGAAAAGCTTTTGAAACTCTAGGTGCTAACGTAGACTTTGGGGTTATTAATGTAGAAATTTCCACTGGAGTAGAATTAGAAGAAGAAAAGTGGGGGAAATACCTGCTTGAGGTCGTACAATCTGCCTATTCGAACTATGATGTAACAGATTATAGCAGGGTTAGTAAAACAAAACAAAATGCCAACCGAATGAAAGAAACGTATAAGTACGTACTGCGCTCGCCGCAGGAAACTATCACGGTTGAAGGAACGGTGATTTATAATCCAAATACAGATCGCATCATTTCGATGGATTTCAAGGAAGTATAACTAATAATAAAAGAGGTAGGGAAAAGATCCCTATCTCTTTTATTTAGAAAGTTTAAATTTATTGGTTAGCCAAATAGCTAAATAAGTTTCCGGTAATAAGGATATGCTGATTAAACTGTTGCTAAATGGTAACACTTCTAGTATTGTAGGAATGAATGGTTAAAATTGAAATGAGGGTTATAAATGAAACAGTCTATATATGGTATGACATTTGATCAGTTGACTGACTGGCTGATGGAACACGGACATAAAAAGTTTCGTGCATCACAGGTTTGGGACTGGCTATATAACAAACGAGTAAAAAGCTTTTCTGACATGCATAACGTCAACAAGGATTGCATTCAGCTATTGGAAGATAATTTTGTGATTCAGACTTTGCGCGAAGAAGTGAAGCAGGAATCGTCTGACGGAACTATCAAGTTTCTATTCAAGCTGCAGGATGGTAATGTAATTGAAACCGTCTTGATGCGTTTCCATTATGGTTTATCTGTCTGTGTGACGACTCAGGTTGGCTGTAATATCGGCTGTTCCTTCTGTGCAAGTGGTCTTTTGAAGAAAAGCCGCGATCTTACCAGTGGTGAAATCGTCGAGCAAATCATGAATGTGCAGCATGCGTTGGATGATAAGGGACAAGGGGATCGTGTCAGTCATATTGTTGTTATGGGAATCGGTGAACCGTTTGACAACTACGATCATACGATGGATTTCATTCGTATCGTCAACTCCCAAAAGGGACTTGCGATCGGTGCAAGAAAAATCACCGTATCTACCAGTGGCTTAGCAGATAAAATTTATCAATTCGCTGATGAGGATACCCAAGTGAACCTTGCTTTATCTCTGCACGCACCAAATGATGAGTTGCGTACTCGTATTATGAAGGTTAACAAAGCTTATCCATTAGATAAATTAATGCCTGCCATTGATTACTACTTGGAGAAGACCAATCGAAGAATCACTTTTGAATATATCATGCTGAGAGATGTCAATGATCACCAAAAAGAAGCAAAAGAGCTGGCTGAACTGTTGAAAGATAAACGGCATTTATCTTATGTCAACTTGATTCCATACAATCCAGTTGATGATCACTCTTATCAGCGGAGTGAAAAAGAAGCGATTTTAGGTTTTTATGATACGTTGAAGAAAAACGGCATCAACTGTGTGATCCGTCATGAAAATGGAACGGACATTGATGCAGCATGTGGCCAACTTCGAAGCAAACAAGTGAAAAAAGAACGCAAGAAAAAAGCAGAAGCACAATAATAAAAAGTACACCTGTAACGGGTGTGCTTTTTTGTGGTTAAATCTTCTGATGTATTTCTTCTACATCTATTCAACATACAAGGTTATGAAAAATAACTTTCGGAATAAAATGGATGGGAGGGGGGATGAGATGTTAGTTAAAAACAATATTATACCAAAGCATCATGTCGTAACCATCCATGCAGAAGCAACAATAAAGGAAGCTAAACAGGCGCTGGATGAAAGTGGCTATCGATGCATCCCTGCAATTGATGAGAATGGAAAGTACCATGGGATGCTATTTCGTGACAGGATAGAAAGTCATGAGAATGAGTGTTTCAGGAGTCGTAAAACTCCAAATGAGAACAGGAAAATCACAAAATTTCTTGATAATCCAGATACCTTTGTATTTGAAGAAACCTCATTTCCTCAGGCAATGATCCAGGTTAAGGCTCTTCCTTTTATCGCTGTACTGGATGAATGGAAGAACTTCGTCGGAATTCTTACGCACAACAAAGTGTTCGATGTATTAGAACAATCGTTCGGGCTTCAATCAGGTGAGTATATCATTACAATCGTATCACCGGAAAAACAAGGTGCAGTAGCAGAGTTAACAAAGTCGTTGAATAAACGTGGCATTAATATCGAGGGATTAATGACTATGGATGATGACGGAAGTAAAGTTGTCAGGCGCCTCTGTATAGCTGTTTCAAATGTCAATGAAGGTCTTTTAAATGAACTGTTCGATAAATTAGAGAGGAAAGGATACCGGATTCTACAAACAGAACGTATTGAAAAGAGCGATGTTATTAAACACGCTATAGGGAGAGAAAGCTGATAAAAGCTTTCTCTTGGTTTAATATTCAGTTACTAACTTATACTAAGCATCCCCGTAATAAGATTTATACCAATCGATGAATTTGCCCACACCCACTTCAATGGGAGTGTTTGGTTTATATCCAACGTCTCTTATTAAATCTTCAACATCAGCGTATGTTGCAGGCACATCTCCATCCTGCATCGGCATAAACTTTTTGTCAGCTTTGAGGCCGAGTTTATTTTCAATAGCTGTTATAAAATCCAAGAGCTTTATTGGCTGATTATTCCCGATATTGTAAACCTTATAGGGGGCGTTGCTTCTTCCAGGATGGGGAGCTTTTTCTTCCCATTCGGGGTCAGGACAAGGTTTTTTATCGATCAGCCGAATAATGCCTTCGACAATATCATCAATATAAGTGAAGTCCCGTAACATATTCCCGTTATTATAGACTTCAATTGGTTTTCCTTCTAAAATTGCCCTGGTGAAACGGAAGAGCGCCATATCCGGCCGTCCCCAAGGTCCATATACCGTAAAAAATCGAAGTCCTGTTGTCGGCAACCCATAGAGGTGGCTGTAGGTATGAGCCATGAGTTCATTTGCTTTTTTAGTGGCGGCATATAAGCTGACTGGATGATCGACACTATCTTCTACTGAGAAGGGCATCTTTTTGTTTGCCCCGTAAACAGAGCTGGAGGACGCATAAATCAGGTGCTCGACCTGATGTTTCCGGCATGCTTCGAGGATGTTGATGAATCCGACGATGTTAGAATTAATGTAAGCATAAGGGTTCTCCAGACTGTACCGTACCCCGGCTTGGGCAGCAAGGTCAATGACAATGGAAGGTTTATATTTTTTAAAGAGTTTAGCAATAGCGTCTCTATCTACACGGTCGATTTGTTCAAACTTAAAGTTGCTACTGTTTAAGAATTTTAGACGATCTTTTTTTAATTTCACACTATAGTAGTCGTTCAAATTATCAATACCAATGACTGTTTGCCCTTTACTCAGCAGCAGTTTTGATACATGGGATCCAATAAATCCTGCTGCTCCAGTAACCAGAATCATAGTTTCACCTCATTTCTAAAGGTAGTCACATCCCTGTGATGGGGGGCTAACGAGTGTAAACTTAGTCAGCCCCCTTATCTTTCGATTTATCTTTGCAAGAAAGAAAGAATGTAGATTCATCTCCAAAGACCGCCTGGATAGTATTATCATTCACATAATTGCCGGAGAGTTTTGTTTTTTCACCTAATATGCTGTCGGAAATTTCATAGGGCATGTTTTCGATATGACATCCCTTTAGTATGATACTGTTTTTCACGATGCTCTTTTTAATAATGACGTCTGATTGAATTGATACATAGGGACCGATGACTGAATCTTCAATTGTGCAGTTATCTCCAATTACTACAGGCGGTATTATAACAGCATTATGAGAATTTTCATCTAGAAAATCAGCATCTGTTGAATTCCCAAATCGCTTGAGCATCCACTGGTTAGCTTTTAACCAGCGATCAATTGTCCCTACATCAAATGTTGGCTTAGCAGTTTTCACATAATTGATATGGTAGTGATGGTCAATCATCCATTGAATAGCATCGGTGATTTCGTATTCACCTCTTGCTGAAGGGGATATCGAATGGATTGCATTGAAAATAGATGATTTGAAAATATAGGCTCCAATGACAGCAAGATTTGATTTCGGCTTCTCCGGCTTTTCTTCTACCTCGATAAGCTTATCGTCTTTGATGTCTGCTATACCATAATCTTGCGGTTTACTGACTTCTGTGACCAGTACGGTTCCGTGGGCCGATGTTTGTTCGAAGGATTCCTTTAGTTTCTGCAACGAATCGTCAATCAAGTTGTCGCCCAATAACAAAACAAACGAATCAGATCCCAAGAAATCTTCCGCTTGTGCCACTGCATGGGCGATTCCTTTTTGTTCATATTGAGGAATATAGTGAAGTCTCATCTTCTTTTTTACAGCATAAGCATATAAATGTTCATGGAATGTATCCTCTTGATGTGGCTGGATAACAAGACCGATGTCCTTAATTCCCATTTCAGCTAGCTGTTCAATTCCATAACTGATGACTGGGCGATTAGAAACGGGTAGTAATGGCTTGGGTTTGGTATAGGATAGGGGGCGAAGTCTGGTTCCATTACCAGCTGTCAAAATTAAACCTTTCATGATTATCTCCTTTCCAAGGAAATCAACTAAGGGTAGCCAATTCCTTCATAATGAAACCTCAATTCACTCAATTGTTCAGCATTTAACATATTTCGACCATCGAAAATGGCAGGATGGCGTACAATCTTTCGCACCTTCTTCCAGTCCAGTGCTTCATACTGTGGCCAATTGGTACAGATGATGATGGCGTCAGATTCCTTTATTACCTGATAAGGATCGTTGTTTTGTAAGACTCCTTTTTCTATCCAATTCGCTTCCAAATTGACTACTGGGTCGTGGACGGTAACGATCGCCTTTTCTTCTAATAGCTGTTGGATAATGGGTATTGATACGGATTCACGGGTGTCATCGGTATGTGGCTTGAATGCCAGGCCAAGGACTGCGACGTTTTTGCCAGTTAATGATCCAACTTGTTTTTTTACTTTATCTAATAAATAGTCCGGCTGATGGTGGTTAACTTGTTCAACTTTCGACAATATGGATAAGGGAATTTGATTAGTGTTTGCGGTCCACAAAAATTCCTTGATATCTTTAGGAAAGCATGAGCCCCCATAACCTAAACCCGCTTCTAAAAATGAGGGTCCGATACGCTTATCCAGCCCCATTCCTTTTGAGACATCACGCACATTAACTTCGAGCTTATCGCATAGCATTGCTATTTCATTGATAAAAGAAATTTTTGTTGCCAGAAAACCATTAGAAGCATATTTGATCATTTCTGCACCCCGGGGTGTGGTTTTTATAAAAGGACAGTTCCATTGCTGATAAAGTTGATGAATTGTTTCAAGAGCCTCATCACTATGGCTGCCGATGACAATCCGGTCAGGATAAAGAGCATCTTGTAATGCGTTGCCTTCTCTTAAAAATTCTGGATTCATGGCCACCTCTACAGGTGCTGTATCTTCACCTGCTTCCATCACCCAATCCTTTACTTTTTCAGTAGTCCCTACCGGAACGGTACTTTTCACAACAATTATTTTCTTTTTATTTTTGTATTGTCCGATCATTTTTGCAGCATTTTTGATATAGGTAAGGTCGGCATTCCCGTTACTCAAAGATGGGGTACCGACTGTGATAAAAAGGATGTCATTATTTACTACTGCCTGCCTGGCATCCGTTGTAAACTGTAATCGATTTGCTTCCAGCTGTTTATCCAGCATTTTCTGGACTCCGGGTTCATAGAAATATAGTTTCCCTTTTTGGAGTGAAGCTATTTTGTCATGGTCTATATCCAGGCCGGTTACTTCATGACCGGCATTGGCTAAAACCACTGCCATGGTCGTTCCTACGTACCCCTGCCCAATTAATAAGATTTTCATGAAACTTTCTCCTCAATTATTAATAAGTGTTATGACTACTATATTTTGAACTTCTATATATGAAACGGCTAATAGCCGATAGGCAATAATTAAGGCATTTCCCTACGGGAGTGCTGTTTTTTTGCCTATCTTAGGATTTTGTAAGTAATTAATCCATACAATGTTTCTTTGAGAGAATAGGATGTTTATACTACGGAGGTGAAATAAATGAAAGGTCATAATATTGAACCGTGGGCTGAAGAAGCTATGGAAGATTCTTTATATGTTCCACCCTATGTGGAGGAAATGGCCCGGGAAGTTTTGAAGCATTACGACTTCCAGAGTATTGATAACATGACAGTCATGGCTACAAAGCCTGTCAAGGGTGGGGCCATTTGGAAAATAGAAACAGAGAGGGGCCCTTTCAGTTTAAAGCTACTTCATAGAAGGATCCCAAAAAGTAAATTCAGTCTAGGCGCCCAGGAATATTTAGTAAATGAAAAAAACGCCAACGTGCCAGCTATCATTAAAACACAAACTGAAGAAAATTATGTAGAAATGGGAGGGAAGCTATGGTTCGTTGCAATATGGATACAAACACTCAGGCAGCTCCCAGAAGGTCTGGAAGGTACTAAGAAACTTTGCGAAGCGCTAGGAGATTTCCATAAATTAACTAAAGGATATGTACCTCCTGAAGATGCGGAGTTTGTATCACGACTTCACCGATGGCCCAGGACATACGAAAGGTTAGAAAAGAAATTAAACTGGTTTCGCGACATTGCTCATGCCTATGATGAAATGCCTGCAAGCTCGACCATTTTGTCTGTGATTGATATGTACCAAACCCAAGCCAGGGAAGCACGTCATCGTCTAAGTGAATCATCATATGCCAGTATTCTTGAGCGAGGGACAGAAGAAGCTAGTCTTGTCCACCAGGACTATGGCTGGTCCAACGCACAAATCGCAGATGATGGTATGTGGGTGATAGACCTGGACGGTGTATCATTTGACATTGCTATTCGCGACTTAAGAAAGTTGATTATCGACCGAATGGCTGCTATAGGTAAATGGGATGCTGATTATATTAGGGAAATGATACAGTCTTATAACGCAGTAAATCCAATCTCTGATGAAGAATATGAAATGCTGCTCATTGACTTATCGCTGCCTAATTCTTTTTATAAAGAGATCAAGCCGATTGTATACTCTCCGACAACCTTTATGACGGATGAATTTAATCAGCAATTACAGTTTATTAATGAGCTGGAAAAAACAAAATGGCCGGTTTTACAGGAACTGGCTGAAGATAGGAAAGGAGGTTTATCATTCAAATGAAAGTATTAATCATTTGTACCGAAAAATTACCGGTTCCGCCAATCAAAGGAGGAGCAATTCAGACGTATATAGCAGGAGCATTGCCTGACTTAAAGAAGAATCATCAAATTACTGTACTGGGAAGAAGTGATGATTCACTTCCAGACGATGAAGTACAGGATGGTATTCGCTATTGCAGGGTAGAAGGCGGGCAGTTAGAAGTTTATCGTAATAATGTCGCTGAATTCCTGCAGACAACTTCTGCACAATACGATTTGATCCACATTTTTAATCGCCCACGCCTTGTAAATGCTGTCCGTGCATTGGCTCCGGATGCCAAAATCATTTTAAGCATGCATAATGATATGTTTAAACCAGAAAAACTTGACCCGGAAGAAGGGACCATGGTTGTCAGGAATGTCGATAAAATAATCACGATAAGTAACTATATCGGTAGAACAATCGCCCATTTTTTTCCTGAAGCTGAACCGAAACTTCAAACTATATACTCCGGAGTCGATCTCAATCGCTTTGTTCCATCCTATTCGTCACAGGCAAAGGAATTAAGAACTAGAATTCGTAATGAGCATAACCTTGATTCGAGAAAGGTTATTTTGTATGCCGGACGACTTTCACCTAATAAAGGAATTGATGTATTAATACGTGCAATTCCTGAGTTAGCAAAAAAACATCAGGATATAGCCTTAGTTGTTATGGGGAGTAAATGGTTCAGTGATAACTCAATAACAGATTATATTGCCTATGTACGTGCACTTGCAGAAAGACTTCCAATCCCCGTAATACAAACAGGTTTCGTATCCCCTGATAAGATTCAGGAATGGTTTGTCGCCTCCGATATCTTTGTTTGTACTTCGCAATGGCAGGAACCACTTGCACGTGTTCATTACGAGGCTATGGCCGCAGCCTTGCCAATTGTAACCACTGACCGGGGAGGGAATACAGAAGTAATCGAACCTTATCAAAACGGTATTGTAGTAGAAAATCCAGAAAAGCCGGAGGAGTTTGTGGAGCACCTGTCTTATCTGCTTGGCAATCCAGATAAAGGTAAAGAAATGGGAAGGTATGGGCGTTCCCTCGCTGAAAAAAATTACACCTGGGACCGCGTGGTACGTGATATTTCATCTATCTGGGATGAAGTGGAGGCCATGCCAGCCGGAGAATATGAAAACATTGATTACACCATTGCAAGTAGAGAACCTGATAAAAATATCACTGCCAAAAAAGATCTTGAAAATATTGCAAACGAAAGAGAACAAAGTCCGGTCCCTAAAACACAAATTGATGATTTTGAAAACGAAGAGTCTAGTTTGGAATCCTTAAATATCAGCTCCAGTAATTCAGAAGAAGTTGAAGTAACTGCTGATAAAAAGATGGAGCAGATTAATCCTGAAACTGAAAGCACAGAAGGTCCTTCTCAATTCAATTTTCCAAAGATGAAACAAAGACCTCAACCATCAAATAGTCTCTTAGACAGGGTAGTGAGAGAAATTAATTCCAGTCCTATGGTTGGTAATAAGAAAAAAGCGCCTCAAAAACCTCAAAATGAGGTGAAAGGAAGTCATGTGAAAAGTAGGCATTCTAACTCATGCAGGTCCATGACAGAAAGTAATCACCAGATTGAAATGGAAAGATTTAAGAAAAGAGCACCTCGAAAACCTCTAGATGAGGTGAAAGGAAGTCATGTGAAAAGTAAGCATTCTTGCTCATGCAGGTCCATGACAGAAAGTAATCACCAGACTGAAATAGAAAGATTTAAAGAACGCTTCAATCCTATAAGCAAGAGACGGGAAGCTGAAAGAATACGAATTAAGAGAAAGAGAAATTCACTATAAGCTATTAAGTTGTTGATTCAATCTAAATTCTCTTTATAAAAGACGAAGTCATCTATGATTTCGTCTTTATTTTTTTAGAGGTTTTGGTTAGGGTAACCTTACGGGATAAGAGGAAGAAGTTCTGGCTGCAAATTATGCTGAAGCTAGGGGACTTGGACTTGAAAATAACTTTATTTCTAGTTTACATAATACTTATTATCGGAAGTTGTATGAAGTTAGCGTTTTTTGTCTCAAACACTAAGTATACTTAAGATATTGAGACAAAAAAGAAATTTATACTAAACTCTTCTTATTATTGTTAGTTATTAATTGCAGCTGAATTTTACGGCATTATTTTTACCCTCAGCTATACTATTTCATAAATTTCTGTGTATCGATTAATACAATTCACTTACTTTTAAATATTTAGCTATTGCTGGGCCTGGAACTGATAATAATGTTTGCGCGAATGATATCTTTTTAGTATGCTAGTTTTTGCTGTCTCTTTTGTTGCTATTCCTTGGATATTTCCCAATCCTCTTGTCAAGGGTTTTTACTTGCGTTATAAATAATGTATTGGTTTTTATAGTTCGGAGTTGCTACTAAGTTATAAGTTGGAGTGCTTTATGGGAATGGGCTAAATCATAATTTTCCCTTATCCCTGTTGTTTGCTTTTTTTCTTCTTAAAGTCCGTATTATGTATTCTCCAATAATAGAACAACCTCAAGAACTCTCTAAGGATGATCTGTCTCTTCCCTCCTCTTTCTCTTTAATCTATCTACAGACATATTTCGACAAAACTTCGTCAAATAAAAGCTGACCGGAATTGGTATATCCGGTCAGCAGGATAAACACTTGGTTTATTCAGTAACTTTAACTTTGCTCTTTTTTGGAGCATTTACCTGGCTTTTCTGATGCTCTTTCAATGTTTGATAATAAAATTCTAAAATCTGTTCTGATGGCTTCTGCCAGCTGAATTTTTCAGCTTCTGTTCTAGCGTTTTTACTGAGGAGTTCATGTAATTCAGGATCTTCGATTTTTTCAATAGCATTAATCAGGCTTTCCGTGTTCTCATTTTCAAATAGCAGACCAGTGTGCCCATCCTCTACTTGCTCCATCGTCGGACCACTCTTAGCCGCAATAACCGGTAGTCCTGATGCCATTGCTTCTAAAATGACTAATCCTAATGTTTCAGTAACCGATGGAAAGATAAAAGCATCTCCTGAGGCAAATGCCTGTGATAATTCTTCCCCATGAAGGAAACCAGTGAATGTCGTATTGGTCCCTTTGAAGGTTTTCTCCAGCTGGTCTCTTACAGGACCATCGCCTACTATGGCTAACGATATGTCGCTTCGTCTTTCCAATAACGGTTTCAGCTTATGGATTTCCTTCTCAGGAGCGAGTCTTCCCACAAATACAAGCAGCTTATTTTCCGGCTTGCCTCCTGAAAGACGTTCACGCATAGAAGTATCCTGATAGTCGGGATGATAGCTATCTATCGCGACTCCCCGGTCCCATACATGGACGTTAGGAATCTTTTTCTCTATCAATTCTTTTTGGATTGCTTTGGATGTACATAAGTTCAAATCAGCATAACTATGGAGCTTTTTGAAATACCACCACACCAATGGTTTGAACGGATAAAGTCGATAGTAATCAAGATATTTAGGCACATGAGTATGGTAGGAAGCTAACAGCGGATAACCTAATTTACTGGCATAATAAACACCAGATACACCAACCAGAGCAGGGTTCACCACGTGAACCAGATCCGGCTCGTGTTTGATTAAGAGTTCCTTCACCTTTTTTTGCGGCATCGAAAATTCCCTCGACCTGTAAAAAGGCATTCTGGTCGTTTTGACACCTTCCACAATCGCACCTTCATATTCCGTAACGCCAAGGTCAGGGGCGATAACTATGACTTCATTATTTTCTTTTTGTAAATGCTTGATTGCTTCTTTTAGTCTAGTCACCACTCCATCTGTGGAGGGCAGGAATGTTTCAGTTATGATTGCGATCTTCAAGACGGTGGCTCCTTACTTCCATGTAATGGATGGTAGTACGTTCTCTTTGATTACACGATCTTTATGCTCGATAACTGTCTGTAAAATATCATGCAGCACCTCGTCCGTCAATAAATGTGGTTCCAGTCCCAGCTCCCGAAGTCCTGTATTTACAGCATGATAGTAATGATCTTCTGGTTCGATACGTGGGTTCTCCAAATAAGCTAACTCCGTGTCCAGACCCTTTTCCTGTGCTATCTTTTTCACTTTTTCTGCAAGTTCTAACACAGAGAAGTATTCGGTGAATTGATTGAATACCCGGAATTCCCCTTTATCAGCAGGATTTTCTGCTGCAATTTGTACACAACGGACCGTATCCTCAATATTCAGGAATGATCTTGTTTGTTTTCCTGAGCCATAAACGGTCAAGTCATGACCGGTAGCTGCCTGAATCAGGAAACGGTTCAGGGCGGTACCAAACACACCGTCATAATCCACGCGGTTGACCAGCATCGGATCCATTTTGGTTTCGTTTGTATGTAGACCATAAACGATCCCCTGGTTCAAATCAGTCGCACGGATGCCCCAGATTTTACAGGCAAACATAATATTATGACTATCGTGAACCTTTGATAAATGATAGAAAGAACCTGGCTGTTTTGGGTATGGCAGGACATCTTTGCGCCCGTTATGTTCTATCTCTATATAACCTTCTTCAATATCAATGTTAGGTGCACCATATTCTCCCATAGTGCCCAGTTTAATTAAATGACAATCAGGTGCTAATTCTTTAATCGCATACAGCACATTCAAATTACCGATTACATTATTCTGCTGTGTGAATACAGCATGTTCACGGTCAATCATGGAATAAGGAGCAGAACGCTGCTCAGCAAAATGAACAAATGCCTCTGGTTCTGTCTGCCTGAATACTTCACGAAGGAAATCATAATGATTTAGATCCCCAATGAAAGTTTTTATTTCATTTCCGGTAAGTTCTTTCCATTTTTCTACTCTATCTTCTAAGGAAGCAATTGGTGTTACAGAATTAGAATGAAGTTCCTCATCCCATTTTCTGCGTGATAAGTTGTCAACAATAGTTACTTCGTGACCTTGGTTTGATAGGTGCAATGCGGTCGGCCAACCACAAAAACCATCTCCCCCTGCTACTACTATTCTCATAATTTCCCTCCTACTACCTTGTCCTAATCATTACTCCATATTAGAATAACATTCTTTTCTGAAAAGTTGGTAATGATATATTAGTTGAAATTTTGCAAAAGGAGGCTTCTCACCTTCTTTTACGCTTAATCCTATACCCCTGCGATTAATTTCCTTAAACCTCTCTTCTTTAATATTGCCTGCTTAACAGGAATTACCACACGAAAGTTTCTTATTAGGACACAATCCGTTATAATTAAAAGTAGAACATTCTGAATTTTCGTGGTTTAAGGAGGAATCAATGTGAAAACACAACAACCCGCCTGGTCACCTGGAGAAGACTTTAAAAAATCGACTCGGCTTTACCAATGGATGCTAAAATATGGATACACCTCTTATGATGACTTTTACCAAAAGTCAATCGAAGACATCGCCTGGTTTTGGGATGAGGCGGTAAACGAATTGGATATTGAGTGGTATGAGCCATATAAAGAGACACTTCACCTTGAAAAAGGAATTAAATATCCTGACTGGTTTGTTGGAGGTAAAATGAATGTCGTTCATAATGCGCTTGATAAATGGGCGTTGAACTCTGAAACCAAAAATAAAGCTGCTCTCTATTGGGAAGGTGACAATGGAGACGCAGAAACATACACCTTTGCTGACTTATATGCTAAAGTGAATGCCTGTGCCCATGGTCTGGAAGAATTGGGGATTGAGGAAAAGGATGTTGTAACCATCTATATGCCAATGCTTCCAGAAACTCTGATAGCCATGCTCGCTGTCTCTAAAATTGGTGCCATCTTCTCCCCTGCTTTCTCCGGTTATAAAGCAGAAGCAATTACTACAAGGGTAAATGCCTCCGAAGCAAAAGCGATTATAACAGCTGATGGATTTTATCGACGTGGGAAAGTGGTAGCCATGAAAGAGGAAGCGGATCGAGCAGCCGCTGAATCTCCAAGCCTGGAGCATGTGGTTGTAGTCAATCGGGCAGACCGTGAAGTCGACTGGGATGACAGTCTTCATGTAGCGTGGAATCGTCTGCTCAAAAATGAAAACGATTACAAAACAAAAGTGACTAACGCCCATGATCCTTATATGATCATTTATACTTCTGGTACCACCGGCAAACCAAAAGGTGCTCTACACACACATGGCGGATTTCCTATTAAGGCAGCCTTCGATGCAGGGATATGTATGGATGTGACCGATAAGGATACGCTTTTCTGGTATACCGATATGGGCTGGATGATGGGACCTTTCTTAGCTTACGGAGGATTAGTTAATGGCGCATCCATCGTCATGTTTGAAGGAACGCCTGATTACCCTGAGCCAGACAGGCTTTGGGAGATTGTTGACCGGTATAGGGTGACCCATCTGGGAATCTCCCCTACGCTTGTTCGCTCTTTGATGAAACATGGTGAGCAGTGGATTCATAAACATAATCTCTCGTCCTTAAAAATGATTGGCTCTACAGGTGAACCATGGAATCCGGAGCCTTGGCGCTGGTTGTTTGAGCATGCAGGAAAATCAAAGGTTCCAATTTTCAATTATTCCGGCGGGACGGAAATCTCCGGTGGTATTTTTGGTAACGTTCTTGTAAAACCAATCAATCCTGTATCTTTCAACGCCGCTTTACCTGGTATGGATGTGGGAGTATTTGATGAGCAAGGTAAATCGGTGAAAAACGATGTCGGAGAGCTGGTACTCCGTCAGCCTTGGGTAGGGATGACAAACGGTTTTTATAAAGAAAATGACCGTTACGAAAAAACCTATTGGAGCCGCTTCAAAGATACCTGGGTGCATGGGGACTGGGTTATTCATGACGAGGAGGGCTTCTATACCATCACAGGCCGTTCGGATGACGTACTCAACGTGGCTGGGAAACGACTTGGTCCTTCTGAAGTGGAATCAGTCCTGGTAGAACATCAGGCAGTGGTGGAAGCTGGTGTTATTGGCGTTCCACATGAGGTGAAAGGTCAGGAAGCAGTCGGCTTTGTCGTGCTGCGACCTGATTATGAGCCAAGCGATGCATTGCTAAAGGATATTTCAGATCACCTGAATGATAAATTGGGGAAAGCATTGGCGCCAAAGGTCGTCCATGTGGTCTCTGACTTACCTAAAACCAGGAATGCAAAAGTGATGCGAAGAGCGATCAAATCTGCATACCTCAACGAAGCATCCGGTGATTTAAGTGCCCTGGAGAATCCGGACGCAGTAGACGAAATCCGTGAACTTGGCAAGTCTGCTTCCCTCTCCTGAACACTAAAAACCCCCCTGAACCTTATGAATGGTTCAGGGGGGTTGTTTAGACAGCCAGGTGTTTGCCGGTGTCTTCTTTTAATAACTTCTGATAGATCAGTAAGTCACGGTTATAGACAGCGGTATAGCTCAGTAGACTTTCGAACTTAACGCTCTCAAAGCTTTCTTTATCCACAATACCATATTTTTCATTCAACATTGCAGCATTGCGCCAGGCGGTTTCTTCAAACGTGTAGTCCATCTCATGTTCTTCTATATCCAATTGAAATAACTTAAGGTCTTTTGCCCGTTCAAAGTATGGGACTTCCCTTTTCTTTTTATGTATTTCAATTGTTCTTGGAACCGATTCCCATAAAGCATCCCGATCCATATAATGTCCAGTCTCATGTAGCACTAATGCCCGCACGTATGCTTCAAGTGTAACCGGCATTCTCATTTCTTTACGGGCTTTCTTCAGACGCTCCACATCAATAATCAGCTTGTTTTGAATGAAATCATAAATCATGTTTACATTTGTCTTTTCAAGATGAAAATCAAGTGGAATTTGAATATTCCTCAATGTCTCCGCAGCTAAAGCTTTAATCTTTTTCTTTTTTAGCCGTTTGCTCATCTCTCTTTTTTAAGCCTCTTTCTCTATTGTATTCCCCTGGCGGCTAACCCCCTAAAGTATATAGGAAATCGAGCTGAATTCCAAGACTGCTCAAGCATTTTTTATCATGACAGGAGCTATTTCTTCTGTTATACTGTTAACGTTAAAAATTTGATAAAAGTCTGCGTTTTTTTCGCAGGAGAGGTTCTAGCTACACCCTCTATAAAAAACTAAGGATGGAACTATACCTATCCCTTAGGTATGGTTTTTTAGTTTATTTTATGATTGTAACGGGTGAGTAGAATTCTCTTTTTCACGGAAAGGAGAATTTTTTAATGAAAAAAGAAAAAGCGGTGGTCGTCTTCAGCGGTGGCCAGGACAGCACCACATGCCTGTTCTGGGCATTGGAGAAATTCGATGAAGTAGAAGCTGTCACCTTTCATTATAACCAACGCCACGAAGAAGAAGTGGAAGTTGCAAAAGCAATTACAGAAAAACTGGATGTAAAGCATAGAATCCTGGACATGTCTTTATTAAGCCAGCTTTCTCCTAATGCACTGACCCACAAAGAAATCGAAGTAGAAGATGGCGAAGGTGACTCCCTCCCTTCTACTTTCGTTCCTGGCCGTAACCTCCTGTTCTTATCATTCGCAGGAATTGTTGCGCGTCAAATTGGGGCCAGGCATATCATTACGGGTGTATGTGAAACAGATTTCAGCGGCTATCCGGACTGTCGGGATGTGTTCATCAAATCATTGAATGTAACGTTAAACTTGTCCATGGACGATTCCTTTGTGATCCATACACCGTTAATGTGGCTGGATAAAGCGGAAACATGGCAGCTCGCAGATGAACTCGAAGCTTTTGACTTCGTTCGCCATCATACGTTGACTTGCTATAATGGCGTAATTGGCAGCGGTTGCGGAGAATGTCCGGCCTGCAAGCTACGAAATCAGGGCCTTGAAAACTATCTACAACAGCGTGAAGGAGCGGATGTTTGATGACACTCTCCAATTATGGTTTTACGATCGTAGAAAAACTTCAGAAAATCGATGAGGACATCAAACGCCACGAGCTGAAGTATCATAACAAACGGGTCATGGTCAGCAAGGAATTCACCTTTGATGCTGCCCATCACCTTCATTGTTATGAAGGAAAGTGTAAAAACCTTCACGGGCACACGTATAAAGTTGTCTTCGGTATCAGCGGTTATGTCGATGATATCGGTATAGTGATAGACTTTGGCGATATTAAGAAAATATGGAAAGAACAAATTGAGATCCATTTGGATCATCGATACCTGAATGACACGCTCCCTCCTATGAACACAACGGCCGAAAACATGGTTGTTTGGATATATGAACAAATGGAAAATGCGCTTCAAAATGAAAATGATGGCTCTCGGGTGGAGTTTGTAAAGTTATTTGAAACGCCTACTAGCTTTGCCGAAGTAAGACGGGAGTGGATGGAAAATGACTAAACTCCCTGTCTTGGAGATTTTTGGACCAACGATCCAGGGCGAAGGGATGGTCGTCGGCAGAAAAACGATGTTTGTCCGGACCGCCGGATGTGACTACAGTTGTTCCTGGTGTGATTCAGCCTTTACCTGGGATGGAAGTGCTAAAGAAGAAATCAAACGTATGGATGCTGAAGAAATTACAAAGGAATTGGATAAAATAGGTGGGACTAAATTCGATCATGTAACCATATCAGGAGGCAACCCTGCCCTCTTCCCTTACCTGAACGAATTGATTGATCTATTAAAAGAACGAGATATAGAAGTCGCACTTGAAACACAAGGCAGCCGCTGGCAGGATTGGTTCCTTGCTATCGACGACCTTACGATATCACCAAAGCCCCCTAGTTCTCATATGACAACGGACTGGGATAAATTGGACAACATCATCAAACAACTGAAAGAGAATGACAGGCTCCTTCATACGAGTTTGAAAGTAGTCATTTTTAATGAGGGGGACTTATCATACGCAGAACAAGTTCACAAACGCTATCCTGGGGTTTCTTTCTACTTGCAGGTCGGAAATGATGATTTGGAAGAAACGAATGATCAAGCCATAGCTATCAAACTATTGGATAAGTATGAATGGCTGGTGGATCAGGTCATGGAAACTCCAGGTCTGAATAAAGTGCGTGTTCTGCCACAGCTGCATGCCCTACTGTGGGGAAACAAACGAGGGGTATAAATAAAAACAGCCAGAACGGTCTTTACCGTTTTGGCTGTTTTTTTAAGATGAAAGTTGAACTTGGCAGTCTTCCTGTCATGCTTCTTGTCTACCTTTCAATCCATGTTTTTTCCTATGATAGACAACATTTATTTCTGCACCGACTACTAAAATTAGTCCGGTTAAGAAGAACCAGATCATTAAAATGATCAGACCGCCTAAACTGCCATAGGTGGCAGAATAACTCCCGAAATTACTTACATAGAAAGAAAATCCTAAAGAAATTAACATCCACAATACCGACGTGATGATAGCTCCAGGAATGATCTCTTTGAATGGAATATACCTGTTAGGAGCAAATCGATATAACAGCATCAATATCAGGCTCATTACGAGAATACTGACTACCCAGCGGGCTATTTCTAAGATAATCATCAGTTGGTCTGGTATGAACAAAACCCTTTGGATAAAATCGAAAATTACTCTTCCAAAGACCGGAAGAACTAAAGCTACCACAATGGCAACGATCATCCCAAGCGTCAATCCGATCGAGAGTAAACGTACTTTAATGAATGAACGTGTCTCTTCCACGTTATAGGCTATATTGGAAGACTTTATAAAAGCATTGAGTCCATTTGATGCTGACCAGATGGTACCGATAATACCGACGGACAACAATCCGCCATTAGGTTCGGAAACAATCGAGATAATATTTTCTTCCAAAGCTGAAGCTGTTTCTGATGGCAGTACACTTTTCATGAAGTTAACTGCCTCGATTGGTTGAATGCCTAAATAAGGAATGATAGAGAAAAGCAGGATCAGCATGGGTACGATGGATAGTAAGTAATAGTATGCTTGAGCGGCTGCTAATACAGGTACATCGTCATTTTGAAATTCTTTGATTACTGATTTCATATAATTCACCATTTTTTTCACAGTTACCACCTCCATTAGTTGCACCTTCTTTTTCTCTACCCCATTTTCACTTATCTTTAATCATTTTCTACTAACTCTGCAAAATATTTGATCTTTACTGTCGAAAAGCGTTTTACGGTGGCAGGTACAGGGAAGTGGTAATTTAGGAGGTGAAGAGAGCCGATGGATTTAGTATATATTGGAGTATTTATCATGGCCTTGTCTTTTGCCCTTGTTGTAGCATTCATTGTTAAATCATTAATTAGTGTCAATAAGACAATGAAAAGTCTCGACGGTACGGTAGGAAGTCTGGAGTCCCAAATGAGGGATATTACTAAGGAATCAGAACACCTGATCAACAAATCTAATTACTTAGCAGAAGATATTCATCATAAAGTGGATTCAACTAATTCATTATTTGAATCGTTTCAGAACGTCGGTGATTCTGTCGACAATCTGAACCATGGCTTGAACAAGGCTTCAGCAAACTTCACCTATCATACCAAAAAGCAGAACGACTCAATTGTCAAAGCGGTAAGATGGGGAGAAGCACTTACAAACCTTTTTGCAAAATGGAAACGCACCAGCAATACGACTCAACAACATTATAATAATTAAGAAACGAGGGATGAACTTTGAGTTTAACAGGAATCGGAGTATTACTAATGGGAATTGCCTTTTTAGTAGGATCAATCTTTCTGGCACGTACCCTTAATAATCTATCGAAAGTATTATCCGGTGTGGATAAGACGGTAGAACGGCTTCCGGACCAATTGGATGATGTGATGAAAGAAACAGGTCAGTTGCTTAATCACAGCAATGATACATTAGCAGATGTTAATAAAAAAATCGCAGCGTTAAGCCCGCTCTTCTATATCTTAGGAGATATTGGCGAATCTTCCAGAAAGCTGTCCTCTTCCCTTGTCGATGTCACAATGTCGATGAAAAAGGATACAAATGAAGGAAAAGATATGACAAGAAGACAAGATTTAGGCGGCTTATACGGAGCCCTGGCATTAGGTTATTATTTCAAAGAAAAACGCAAAGCTTTAAAAGAAATTGATAAGGATGAAATATCAGCATGACGGAAAAAGACAAGACCTCAAATACTGCTGGTATCATCGGCTCTGTTGTTGCAGGATTCTTTGTAGGTAACTTATTTGCCGGTAAAAAAAGAGTGGCTGGTTCCCACTCCAAAGATACCAGCCGTTATCCAAAATTCTTTTCGAAAACAAAACAAAAATACCAATTGAAAAGAGATGAGTTGTATCTCGCCGGCTTAAAACGTGACGAAAAAATCAGCCGTGATAAAAACAGATTACAAAGTGAAGCGCGCCAAAAAGCGATTAAAGATTCTACACTTCATAAAAATGAACATACCGGCTAAAAAAACCGATGTCCATGCAGGACATCGGTTTTATACTGTTTAATAACCGTTTTGGTTAAACAGGATATACACCATGCTTCCGTTCTGTAAAGGTAACCTCTTTTGTTACGTACGTATCATAACGGTTGATTAACTCTTTTCTTAACTCGTCCGGCTGGACGATTGCATCCACTACCATTTCTGAAGCTAATCGGTAAATATCAATATTCTCTTTATATTCCTCATGTTTTGCTTTGATGAAAGCCGGGCGGTCCTCTTCAGGAAGCTCAGCGATCTTATTAGCATAAACAGCATTCACCGCCGCTTCCGGTCCCATGACAGCTATTTGTGCACTAGGTAATGCAAGACAACAGTCTGGTTCAAAGGCTGGACCGGCCATGGCATATAAGCCAGCCCCGTAGGCTTTCCTTACGACAACAGATATTTTGGGTACGGTCGCTTCGCTCATCGCAGATAACATTTTAGCTCCATGTCTAATGATACCTGCCCGTTCTACCCGTGTGCCGATCATGAAGCCAGGAATGTCGGCCAGGAAAAGTAAAGGAATATTGAAAGCATCACACAGCTGGATGAACTTTGCCGCTTTGTCCGCAGAGTCAGGAAACAGTACCCCGCCCTTTGCTCTCGGCTGGTTAGCGATGATCCCCACTGGTCTTCCGTCGATTCTTGCCAGACCGGTGACTAATTCAGGGGCAAACATTTTCTTGATTTCACAAAAAGAACCATCATCGATCAGCCGGTCGATAAACTGATACATATCAAATGGAGCATTCTGGTTCTCTGGAATTAAATCATGAATGGACTTATCGTTTTCTACGGGTTCCTTAGATTCTGCGGATGGCGGGTTGGATGTATAATTTGGTGGAAAATAGCTCATATAATCCCTTGCATAAGCAATCGCTTTTTCTTCCGATTTTGCCAGCACATCCCCGCAGCCGGAAACAGAACAATGCATACGTGCGCCACCCATTTCCTCCAGCGTGACCTTCTCTCCGATTACTTTTTCTGCCATTCGTGGAGAGCCAAGATACATCGACGCATTACCATCGACCATGACGACGATATCGCAGAATGCAGGTATGTAAGCTCCTCCGGCAGCAGATGGACCAAACAACAGACAAACTTGCGGGACACGACCGGATAGTTTGATCTGATTGTGAAAAATCCTTCCTGCTCCTCTTCTGCCTGGGAACATTTCTACTTGATCGGTTATCCGGGCACCTGCAGAATCGACAAGATAAAGCATCGGAATCTGCAATTTCAATGCGGTTTCCTGAATGCGAATAATCTTCTCCACAGTCCTCGCTCCCCAGGACCCGGCTTTTACTGTCGAATCATTAGCCATGACGCATACTTTCTGGCCATTGATTTTCCCTATTCCGGTGACCACCCCATCCGATGGCAAGGAATCGTCCATGCAGTTGGCAAAGAATGCCTCTTCGATATCCATCCCCTCATCAAACAATAGGGAGAGTCGTTCCCGCACGAACATTTTCCCTTTTTCGCTATTTTTTTGATGGTACTTATCTGCTCCCCCTTGGGAAATTTTCTCTACGCGCTCTTGCAATGTTTTATCTAATGACATGAAACTGTCCCTCCTGTTCTATTCACCACGGTAGATAGGCTTTCTTTTTTCCTTGAAAGCTTGTAAGCCTTCCAGGCGATCTTTCGTAGGTATCGTGGTCTGGTAGCACATCTTTTCAATTTGGAGCCCCGTTTCGATATCTGTCTGGAAGCCCTGATGGATAGCCTTTTTTGCCTGTCTAAGAGCAATTGGAGCATTGTTGGCGATCCGCTCAGCCATAGCTAACGCTTCCCCCTGCAATATCGATGGATCATACGCATATTCTACAAGACCGATTGCTCGTGCCGTTTCACAGGAAATCGGTTTTGCGGTAAATATCAATTCTTTTGCCTTTCCTAGTCCAATAAGTCTGGAAAGTCTTTGTGTGCCACCGGCTCCCGGTATTATCCCGAGCGATGTTTCCGTCAATCCCATCTTTGCACTGTTTGAACTAAGCCGGAGATCGCAGGCAAGCGCAAGCTCTAAACCTCCACCAAAAGCTACTCCATTGATGACGGCAATCGTCGGTATATCCAGTCGTTCCACCCGATGTATCGTGTCACCGATCAGGGTGACCGTGTCAACCACTTCCTGATCTGTCATTCCGGCACGCTCTTTCAGATCCGCACCAGCACAAAAAGCTTTACCGCCGCTTGCTGTAATCAGAAGACAGCGTGTGTTTTTATGCTTTTCCACTTCTGCCAGCGCCTCATTAATTTCATACAGCAATTGCTTGGATAAAGCATTGGCTGCATCTGGCCGGTTTAACGTTAATCTTTTGACATGATCAGCCGGATCATCCAGCTTCACTAACTCCCACATCGCTTAGCCTCCTTATGATGAACGGTTCATCACTTGCATTTGATGACTCGGCAATTCTTTCCCTAATTTCCTTTGAATGAATGCAGCTGACTCGTGTAGTTTGTCCTGATGGATCCCGGTTTCCACTCCCATTTGATGCAGCATATGGACAAGGTCATCTGTCGCAAGATTACCAGATGCTCCTTTCGCATACGGACAGCCGCCAAGACCGCCTAATGCACCGTCAAACGTGGTTATCCCATGCTGCAGGGAAACCAGCACATTCGCTAACGCCATCCCCCGGGTGTTATGAAAGTGCATGGTTATCTGATCAAATGAAAAATTTTGCTTCATTTTATTTAAAACAGCATCTACTTGTTTCGGATCAGCCACGCCAGTGGTATCTCCTAACGAAAGTTCATCAATCCCCATTTCAAATAAACGGTCACATACGCGGAGCACCTGTTCTACAGGTACATGTCCATCGTATGGGCACCCGAAAACAGTGGATACATAGCCGCGGACAGTTTTTCCGGCTTGTTTAGCTCCATCTACGACTTCCTGCAGGACCGGGAAGGTTTCCTCAATCGTTTTATTGATATTCTTTTTGTTGTGAGTTTCACTGCTGGACATGAAAATGGAAACCTCATCGATTTCCGTTTCAATCGCCCGCTCCAGTCCTTTAACGTTTGGTACTAATGCAGCATAGGTAATCCCAGGATTCCGTTTGATGGCCTGTGCGACTTCTTTGGCATCAGCCAGCTGCGGAATCCATTTCGGGTGTACAAAAGACGATATTTCGATATAGGACAGCCCTGTGTCAGACAGTTGATCTATCCATGCCACTTTATCTTCGGTTGCTATTTTATTAGTTTCATTTTGGAGGCCGTCCCTGGGGCCGACCTCCTTGATGGTGACGCTTTCCGGTAGTTGTAACATGCAAACAGCCCCTATTTATTCGATGATTGCGATGACATCGCCCTCATTGACGAAGTCCCCTTCGCTTACTTTCAATTCCTTGATGGTACCGTCTGCTTCTGCAGGAACCGGTATTTCCATTTTCATAGATTCCAGGATGACAATATCCTGACCATTGTTGATGGTATCTCCTTGCCCTGCTACTACTTTCCATACACTTCCTGCCATTGATGCTTTGATCTCTGTCATATCTGCTTCCTCCTCAGTTATTCGTTACTGCTGGTAAATAGTATTTTTCGACGAAAGATGTCTCTGTCGCACCTTGTTTGAACTTATCATGTGCGATGACATCCTTCAGCATGGGAATATTCGTCTTTATCCCTTCGACCTGATAGTTTTCCAATGCTTCTTGCATGCGGGAAATCGCCTGTTCGCGGTCTTCTCCATAGGCAATCAGCTTAGCTATCATCGGATCATAGAAAGGTGTTACCATCGAATTTCCTGTCACGGCCAGTTCGTGACGGATACCTTCCCCATTTGGAATCTCAAATTTCGTCAATTGTCCGGGAGAAGGGAAAAACCTGACCGGATCTTCTGCATAAATCCTTACTTCAATCGCATGACCTGTCCGTGTTATGTCTTTTTGCTGGAAGATCAGTGCTTCTCCAAAGGCTACTCGCAGCTGTTGTTCTACCAGGTCGATTCCTGTGATTTCTTCGGTTACCGGATGTTCGACCTGCAGCCGGGTATTCATTTCCAAAAAGTAGAAGTTTTCCTCTCTATCTACCAAAAATTCAATCGTTCCTGCATTTTTGTAGTGCAATGCCTGAACCGCCTGAATCGCTGTCTCCCCCATGTCCTTCCGGGTTGCTTCGGATAAGAAAGGTGAAGGAGCTTCTTCCACTACCTTTTGGTGCCTCCGCTGGATCGAGCATTCCCGTTCGAATAAATGCACAGCATTTCCATGGCTGTCAGCCAGCACCTGGATTTCTATATGGCGCGGATTCAAAATCTGCTTTTCTAAGAACATGGTGCCATTTCCGAAGAATGATTCCGCGCGTTTGGAGTTTCCTTCAAATGCTTTTTCCAATTCGGCATCGTTATTGACCGCCTGCATGCCGATGCCGCCTCCCCCTGCGGCTGCTTTCAGCATGACAGGGTAACCGAATTCATTGGCGTACGCTTTCGCTTCCTCAACATCTGTCACTGCCTGATCGGTTCCCGGAACGATCGGGACGCCTGCTTCTTTCATCGCTTGTCTTGCAGCTACTTTATCCCCCATGGTCGCCATCACTTCTTCGGACGGGCCGATAAAAGCAAACCCGGCTTCCCTGCATCTTTTAGCAAACCCGGCATTTTCGCTCAACAGCCCATATCCCGGGTGAATAGCTTCTGCGCCTGATTCTTTGGCAGCATCCAGAATATTATCAATGTTCAGGTATGATTCATTCACACGTGGTTTTCCAATCAAAAAACTTTCATCTGCTTCTTTTACATAAGTAGCTTGCTCATCCGCTTCTGAGTAGACAGCGACGGTTGCTATATTCATTTTCTTACATGTACGGATAATGCGAGCAGCTATTTCACCACGATTGGCAATTAGGACTTTTTGAAACACGGACTCTCCTCCTTCAGTTAAGATTTTGATTGTAATTTTTCCAGTGCTGTTTCTCTCAGCTTAAACTTCTGGATTTTCCCACTTGCTGTCATTGGATACTCGTCAGTGAATTCGATGTAACGAGGAATTTTATGTTTGGATATTTTCCCTTCACAGAATTCCCTGATATTACGTTCCGTCAGTGTCTTTCCTTCTTTCGGGATTATCCAGGCCATGATCTCCTCCCCATACTTACTGTCCGGGATACCTACCACCTGGACATCAAGCACATCGGGATGCTGATACAAAAACTCTTCTATTTCACGCGGGTAGACGTTTTCACCACCACGGATGATCATATCTTTGATTCGGCCGGTAATTTCCACATAGCCATCTTCATCCATGACACCAATATCCCCAGTATGAAGCCAGCCTTCTGTATCTATTGCCATCTGGGTTGCTTCCTCATTTTTATAATAGCCTTCCATGACAAGATAGCCGCGTGTACAAAGCTCGCCTGGCACCCCTCGTTCCACTTCCTGGTTCATACTTGGGTCGACGATTTTCACTTCAACATTCGGGTGAGCTTTTCCTACCGTACTGACACGCCGTTCGATCGTATCATCTGTACGAGTCTGCGTGATAACCGGGGAAGACTCCGTCTGCCCATAAGCGATTGTTATCTCTTCTGCTCCTATTTTATTAATGACGTCCTTCATGACTTCCATTGGGCAGGAGGATCCCGCCATAATACCAGTACGAAGCGTCTCTGTGTTAAAGCTTTCAAAACGAGGGTGGTTCAATTCAGCAATGAACATAGTTGGTACCCCATGCAATGCCGTACATTGTTCACTCTCCACAGCATTCAGTACCTTTTCAGGGTCGAATTGCTCTAAAATAACCATCGTCGCTCCTTGGGTTACACAGGCAATCGTACTCATCACACAGCCGAAACAATGAAAGAATGGTACCGGAATGCAAAGACGGTCATCTTTTGTCATTTTCATTGCCTCTGCAACTTGTTTTCCATTATTGATGATATTGTAATGGGTGAGCATAACTCCCTTCGGAAAACCGGTAGTTCCAGAGGTATACTGCATATTGATGACCTCATCATAGGCAAGCATTGATTTTCTCTGCTTCAATGCTTCATCAGCTACATCTTCCCCCATATCCATTAACTCCTGCCATTTAAAGCAACCGTTGTACTCTTTATCGCTCAAGACAATGACACGCTTTAAATTCGGAAGTTTCGCACACTGAATATCTCCTTTCTCGGAGACCTCAAGCTCAGGGCAGACTTCTTTGAGAATATCGATATAGGATGCCCCGCGGAAGGATTCGGTCAGGATCAATGTCGTCGTGTCTGACTGTTTTAGCAGATATTCCAGCTCCTGTGCGCGGTAATTTGTATTGACTGTTACCAAAACCGCTCCCATCTTGCCAGTCGCAAATTGGGAGATCAGCCATTCCGGTTTGTTGTCAGCCCAAATAGCTACGTGTTCGCCCTTTTCGATGCCCATAGCCATAAACCCTTTAGCTGCTCTATCAGTCATTTCATCTAATTCTTTATATGTTTTACGAAGATTCAATTCCGGGTAGACAAAAGCTTCATGATCCGGATGAGCCTGCGCCTTTTCTTCTAAAATTTCTCCGACAGTTTGTTTCAATAAAGTCATACGGTTCCTCCTCGTAATTTTTTAGCATCCCAGCTGACGGGCAATGACCAGACGCTGGATTTCTGAAGTACCTTCCCCGATCTCTAACAGCTTCGCATCACGAAGGTAACGCTCTACTTCATATTCACGCATATAACCATAACCACCGTGAATTTGAATAGCCTGGTTCGCAGAACGGAAAGCGGTTTCAGAAGCGAACAGCTTTGCATAGGCTGATTCCTTCGTGAACGGTTTGCCCTGATCTTTCAACCATGCTGCCTTCATTACCATATTCCTGGCAAGTTCCACTTCCATCGCCATATCAGCAAGTTTGAACTGAATGGCCTGGAAGTTGGAGATTGTCTTTCCAAACTGTTTACGTTCTTTGGCATAAGCCAGCGCCCGGTCAAGCGATGCCTGAGCAATCCCCACGGCCAAGGCAGCTATAGAAATTCTTCCGCCATCGAGGGTATATAAAAACTGACCGAAGCCTTTTTCAGGGTCACCTAATATATTCTCCTTTGGAACCCTGACATCCTCCAAAATGATTTCACAAGTATTGGAAGCACGTACCCCCATTTTGTCATAGTTACTGTTAATCGTAAGTCCAGGGGTATCTGCTGGTACGATAAACGCTGAAATGATGTTTTTGCCGTCCTCTCTCTTTCCAGAAACAGCCGTAACGGTAATGGAGCGCGCATAGCCGGCATTTGTAATCCAGCTCTTTTCCCCGTTGATGACATATTCATCGCCTTCGAGCTTGGCACGTGTTTGTGTACCACCTGCATCAGAACCGGCATTCGGTTCGGTAAGACCGAAGGATGCCAGCCCTTCGCCTTTGGCAAGAGGAACCAGATATTCTTGCTTTTGGTCTTCTGTCCCAAAATAATAGATTGGACTTGAACCTAGTGACACTGCTGCTGCATAGCTAAGTCCGGTGCCCCCGCAAACACGGCCGATTTCTTCTACTGCTAAGGCATAGGTTATCGTATCTCCGCCGACCCCCCCGTATTCTTCCGGGAACGGGATGCCAAGCAAACCAAGTTTCCCCATCTCTTTAAAAATATCTTCCGGAAATTCTGCTTTCACATCCAGATCAATGGCACGTGGCTGAATGACATTCTCCGCAAAATCCCGTACCATTTTACGGGTCATTTCCTGTTCTTTTGTCAATTCAAAGTTCATAATGCTCCCCCTTATTATCCATTCTTTTGAGAGACCGACTGGTTGGTCTGTATTGCTCAAAAAATTAATGTAAGCGGTTACTTTTTTTCAGTAAAAAAAGGGCGCTCAAGCATGTGGGCCTGGAAATTTTCCTCGGAAACTACATTGGTAGTCAATAAAGCATGTAGGATAATATCCACATAGACATCTGCGATTTCATCAATGGTATATTTCCCTTTAGGTGTATACCATTTATAAATCCAGTTGACCATCCCGAGGATTGCCATGCCAGTGATCTCCATTGGCAATTCTTTTCGGAAGTCGCCGGTTTCCTGGCCTTCTTCAATCACTTGAAAGACCATCTGCTTGAATGCATCGCGCTTACGTTTGATTTGCTCTTCATATTCAGGTTTTAAATAATTGCTTTCCTGGTAGAATACTGAGATGTGTGGTTTGTATAAGTCGAAAACTTTTACAAATGCTTTGATGATTGATTGAATCTTCTTGATGGGAGATTTGTGGATTTCATTTGCTGCATTCGCTTCTTTCAATACATATGTAATGAATGTGTCGTGAATGACGAACAGCAGCTCATCTTTCGATTGGAAATGATGATAGAATCCACCTTTCGAAGTATTAGAGGCTGCTACAATTTGGTTGACTGTCACACCATGGAACCCTTTTTGCTCAAACAACTCAAGCGAGGTTCTAAGGATCGACTCTCTTAACCCTGCCATACATCATCCCCTTTCCCGCTAGACATTTGTCACAATTTTATCACATTTTTCAGAAAATACAAAGGCTTTTTGGCGAATAATATACAAAAACATCCAGGCTGCACGCCTGGATGTCAGTCAGGAATTTTGTTCTTCCGTTTCAAATGGCTTTTCATATTCATTTTTTATCCAGGAGTCGATGACTTCCCCGCTTTGATCGGTATCCACAATATAGGAGCCGTTGCTGTAGCGGTCATTTGCCTTGAATTGCATCGGGTTGATGGTTAAAACTTCTCCGTTTTCACTCTTCACTTGCAACTCCTGGCCTGATTCGATCAGATGCATGTTTACGAGACGGTGAGGATTCTTTTTCAACTCACGAAGCATAACAACGCCCCGTTTGGCGCGGGAGCTTTGTTCAAACTCTTTTAACCGCATCCGCTTTAATGCACCTCTATGGGTGATAATAACGATGGATGGATCCGACAAATCATCGAATACCTGTCCTGAAACAACTTGTTCGCCTTCTTTTAAGGTAATCGCTTTGACGCCTGCAGCCCGCTGGCCTACTGTTTTTACTTCGCTTTCATGATACCAGAGCGCATAGCCCTTATTGGAAGCGATGAAAATATCAGAATGGCCATCGGTTACATGGACATCCGTCACCTCGTCATCACCTTTCAAATTGATCGCTACAAGCGGTTTCGAATAACGCTGTGCTTCATATAGCGCCAGTTCACTCTTTTTGACCATTCCGTTCTTTGTGAAGAATAATAGACAGTTATCTTCCTTAAAATCTCTTACCGGATAAGCAGCGACAATCTTCTCGTCTTTGTTAATAGGAACGAGATTTGCGATATGCTGACCAAGATCCTTCCAGCGGATATCCGGAATTTCATGGACAGGTAAGTAGAGATAATTTCCTTTGTTGGTGAACAGGAGAAGCTTATCCGTTGTATTGATTTCTATCAGGCGCAGCAGGTGGTCGCCGTCTTTAATCGCAAAATCTTCCCCATTGGAAGCAGCATAAGAACGAAGACTTGTCCGTTTTACATAACCATCCCTGGTTACCGAGACGATGATATCTTCACTGGCTACCATGACTTCTAAGTTAATCTTCAACTCTTCGATTTCGGCCTCGATTTTAGTTCTGCGCTCATCATTGTATTGCTTCTTTAACTTCTTCAGGTCGGATTTGATTACTTTTAATAATTTTCGTTCATCGGCTAGTATTTCTTCTAAGTATGCGATGCGTTCTCTTAGTTCAGCCGCTTCTTTTTCAAGTGCTGTGATATCAGTATTTGTCAGACGGTATAACTGAAGATTGACGATTGCTTCTGCTTGTTCTTCTGTGAAATCGTAAGCTTGAATTAATCGTTTTTTTGCATCCTGCTTATCCTTGGAAGCACGGATCGTTGCAATCACCTCATCCAGAATCGAAATAGCTTTAATCAGACCTTCTACGATGTGGGCGCGTGCCTTCGCCTTCTTTAAATCGTAGTTGGACTGCCGGGTCACCACTTCTTTCTGATGGGCGATATACGATTCAAGAATCTGTTGTAAATTAAGTAGCGTTGGTGTGCGATCTTTGATTGCTACCATATTGAAATGATAGGTAATCTGCAAATCGGTATTTTTATAGAGATAATTCAAAACGCCTTCACTATTTGCTTCCTTTTTCAGTTCCACTACAATCCGTAGTCCTGTACGGTCTGTTTCATCCCGCACTTCTGCAATTCCTTCCACTTTACGGTCGATGCGCAGTTCGTCCATACGTTTGACAAGGTTAGCTTTATTAACTTCATAAGGAATTTCATCAATAACGATTTGTTCCTTATTTCCTTTGATGCTTTCAATATTTGCTCTTCCGCGTAAAATGACCTTTCCTTTACCGGTTTCATACGCTTTTCTAATGCCTTCTTCCCCTTGTATGATTCCTCCTGTCGGGAAATCCGGCCCTTTCAGTTTAGTCATCAGTTCGCTAGTCGTCACATTCTGCTTTTCAATTTTCATGATGACAGCATCGATCACTTCCCCAAGGTTATGGGGAGGAATATCCGTAGCATAACCTGCCGAGATACCAGTTGAACCGTTGACCAAAAGGTTTGGGAATTTTGCAGGCAAAACGACAGGTTCATAGATGGTGTCGTCAAAGTTAGGAATGAAATCTACCGTTTCTTTTTCGATATCCCGTAAAAGCTCAGACGAAATGCTGGATAAACGGGCTTCTGTATAACGCATGGCAGCAGGTGGATCCCCGTCGACGCTTCCGTTATTTCCATGCATTTCTACTAAGTGTTTCCGTACTTTCCATTCCTGACTCAGTCGTACCATCGCATCATAGACAGAGGTATCTCCATGGGGGTGATAATTACCGATTACTGTACCTACCGTTTTCGCAGATTTCCGGAAAGCTTTATCATGTGTATTCTTTTCCTGATGCATCGCATACAGAATCCTCCGCTGGACAGGTTTCAACCCATCCCGGGCATCCGGCAGCGCCCGCTCCTGTATGATGTATTTACTATACCTTCCGAACCGGTCGCCGATGACCTCTTCTAAAGGTAAATCTAAGTAATTTTCCACTTCCGCCAAAAGAATATCCTCCTCTAGTTTTGAATTTTGTCATTTTCCAGGATGTTTGCTTCGTCTTCCATCCCAAATGCGACATGGGACTCAATCCATTTCCTTCGTGGCTCGACTTTATCTCCCATTAATGTCGTTACCCGTCGTTCGGCACGGGCAAGATCGTCAATCGTCACTCTTATTAATGTACGAGTAGCCGGATCCATCGTTGTCTCCCATAGCTGGTCGGCATTCATTTCACCAAGACCTTTGTAACGCTGAATAATATAGCCGCTCTTAAACTTTTTGACTGCTGCTTCCATGCCTTCTTCATCCCAGGCATATTCTATTTGCTCTTTTTTACCTTTACCTTTCGAAATCTTATAAAGGGGCGGCAAGGCAATGAACACTTTGCCGTCTTCTACGAGCGGGCGCATATACCGGTAAAAGAAAGTCAGGAGCAATACCTGGATATGAGCTCCATCGGTATCTGCATCCGTCATGATGACGATTTTATCGTAATTACAGTCTTCGAGATCAAAATCACCGCCGACCCCAGCTCCGATCGTATGGATGATTGTTGAAATCTCTTCGTTTTTAAATATATCGGCTATTTTCGCCTTTTCTGTATTGATTACCTTTCCCCTTAGGGGCAGGATGGCCTGGAATTTTCGGTCACGTCCTTGTTTAGCAGAGCCGCCTGCTGAATCACCTTCGACGAGGTAAAGCTCATTTTTCTTTGGATTCCTTGATTGGGCAGGGGTCAGTTTTCCACTCAGCATGGTTTCTTTCCGTTTCTTTTTCTTCCCTGACCTTGCATCTTCCCTGGCCTTCCTGGCAGCCTCACGCGCTTCTTTCGCTCTGATTGCCTTCTTGATCAGCAAGCTTGCGATATCAGGATTCTCTTCAAGAAAATAAGATAATTTACTCGAAACGATAGCGTCGACTGCGGACCTTGCTTCTGAGGTACCGAGTTTACTTTTCGTCTGTCCCTCGAACTGCAATAACTCTTCCGGAATTCTTGCAGAGACGATCGCTGTGAAACCTTCGCGAATGTCATTACCTTCCAGGTTTTTATCTTTTTCTTTCAGCAGGTTGGTCTTACGGGCATGGTCATTGAAAATCCTCGTTATAGCCGTTTTTGCACCGGATTCATGCGTTCCTCCGTCCTTTGTCCGTACGTTGTTGACAAAAGACAGCATACTCTCTGCGAAGCCATCATTAAATTGAAAAGCAAAATCAATTTCAATGCCATTTTGCTCCCCTTCGAAAGCCACTACTGGATGCAGGGTATCCTTTTCTTCATTCAAGTAACTGACAAAGGCTTTCAACCCTTCTTCATACTGGTAGCTTTCTTCGATATCTTTACGCGCATCAATCAGTTTGATTTCCACACCTTTAAGTAAAAAGGCTGCCTCTCTTAACCGTTCCGATAAAGTTTCAAAATTGAAGGTGGTAGTGGAAAAAATTGAAGTGTCCGGCTTGAAGGTAATAATCGTCCCGCTTTTTTTCGTTTTCTTCGTTTTATCAAGCGATGTGACCGGAACACCTCCGTTTTCAAAACGCTGGACATAGGTCTGTCCATCCCGATGGATGGTAACTTCCAGCCATTCCGACAGGGCATTGACTACAGAAGCCCCGACACCGTGCAAACCACCACTTGTCTTGTAGCCTCCCTGGCCGAATTTCCCCCCCGCGTGAAGTACAGTCAAGATTACTTCCGGGGTAGGTTTTCCCATTTTATGCATGCCTGTTGGCATCCCTCGTCCTTCATCTTCGACTGAGACACTGCCATCTTTATTCAATGTGACGGTAATTCGGTTACCGAAACCGGCTAGCACCTCATCGACTGCATTATCGACGATTTCATAAACCAAATGATGCAGCCCTCGGTGATCGGTACTACCGATATACATACCTGGACGTTTCCTGACTGCTTCCAACCCTTCCAATACCTGTATGGAATCATCTGAATATTGCTGTGATTGTTTAACCAAAATGTCTACGTCTCCCTTCTGACTTACCTATCTGATTCTATATTAGAACAAACGTTCGAACGTGTAAATAACTATACATATCTGCTTGTTCTATTTTAGCCTTTTTAACAAAAGACGCAAGTAACGTTTTCCATACTCAGTAAAAAATCCCTGTAAGCACAGGGATTTTTACCGGTCAATTATCGTCTTCATTTCATAAGAACAGCATGGGCTACTTTTAAACACATATCCATCATGACGGTAAAATCGTGTTTTTTCAAGTATTCATAAGCCTCATCATCTTGGACACCCTGCTGGGCCCAAAAAATCTTCGCATCCGTTTTGACCGCTTCCTCTGCCAGGGAAGGAAGATGCTCCGACCGGCGGAAAACATTGATCATTTCAAATGATTCTTTCACATCAAGCAAGGAGTCATATGCTTTTTCCCCAAGCACCTGATCCACCATGGGATTTACAGGAATGATCCGGTAGCCTGCATCCTGCATTTCTTTGGCAATCTGATAAGAGGTGCGGTATTCCTTATCAGAAAGACCAATTACAGCGATTTTTTTCGTATCTTTTAACGCTTGAACGATCGTCTCATTATCGGGGTGTTGATATCCCATTATACAGCCTCCTTTACAATAATCCTTCTGCTTCCAGAAATTCTCTGGCTACTTCTTCAGGATCCACATCCTCTTCTTCTACTTTATAATTCATTTCCCGCATTTGATCGCCAGTAATCTTGCCTCCCAGCTGGTTTAAAATTTCTTCTAATTCAGGATATTTATCAAGCGTTTCCTGACGAAGCAGCGGTGCACCCTGGTATGGCGGGAAGAGGTTTTCGTTATCTTCCAGTACTTTTAAGTTCAATCCTTCCACATAACTGTCTGTTGAGTAGGCATCAATGATGTCCACTTCTCCTTTTTCGATGGCACCTTCCCTTAAACCGGCATCCATCGTCCTGACTTCGCCAAATTCTAAATTATAAAGTTGTTTAATTCCCTGATAACCATCTTCTCTATCATTAAATTCAAGTGTAAAACCTGCTGTTACTTGGTCTTCAATCGGTTTAAGGTCTGCTATCGTCTCTAAATCATATTGATCAGCGAACTCCTGCGTAGTAGCAATGGCATAAGTATTGTTATATTGCATCGGTTCAAGGTAAGCAAGGCTATACTCCCTTGCTAATCCCTCTGCAGCTGATTGATAGACTTCCCGTTCATCTGTGCTTTCCGCTTCCTGATTTAATAAGCTCACTAACGCGGTACCTGTAAATTCAGGGTAAATGTCAATGCTGCCTTCTTGAAGTGCGCTGAATACGACATCTGTCTTTCCTAGATTTGGTACCAGCTCCACTGAGAGATCAGTCTCTTCCTCAATCATTAGCTTGTACATATTGATCAGGATAGAAGGCTCTGCCCCCAGTTTTGCACCAATTTTTATATCGGATTTCGTACCACCACCGAAAGCGAGTGGCCCAACAGCAATCAACGCTGCTATCACAAGCAGACTGACGAGTGAACGGAAACCTGATTTGGCTGAAGTCCGTTCAAACATCCGCAGAATCAAATCCAGTATGATCGCTAATAAAGCGGCAGGAATAGCCCCTAACAGGATAAGGTTCAAATCTCCTCCTCGGTCTAAACCAAGCAGGATAATGTCCCCAAGACCGCCGGCTCCGATTAAAGCTGCAATTGTTGTAGTACCAACAATAAGAACCATCGATGTACGAATCCCGGCCATGATAACAGGCATTGCCAGTGGCAGTTCTACCCGTGATAAGCGACGGAAGGAACTCATCCCCATTCCGGTCGCGGCTTCTTTTAGGGCAGGATCGACTTCTTTTATCCCGGTATAGGTATTCCTTAAGATTGGGAGCAATCCATACGCTGTCAATGCAATAATAGCTGGTGTCTGGCCGATACCGAAGAAAGGTATCAAGAATGCTAAGACCGCCAGACTCGGTATTGTCTGCAAAATGGCTGTAAGCCCGATAATCGGTTCTGCTATTCGCTGATTTCTAGTTAAAATTAAACCTAAAGGGAGCGAAATTAATGTCGCAATGACCAGGGCGACAATGGAAATTTGAAGGTGCTCCCAAATCGTCGGCCATAACACGTCCTGACGGCGCTCTAATACATCTAAAAACTCCTTCATGACCGTATCACCCCGTTCTCTGTGGAAACGTGTTGCTTGAGGTGAAGAACGATCTCCCGATAGGACAGGGTGCCAATTAACTGCTGGCCTTTAACAACTGGCAGTAACTCTTCTCCATGCTGTTCAAATATATCAGCGGCTTTCTTTAGAGGAAGATCATTTTCAAGAACAGGTAAGTCTACTTTCTCCGCTTGTTTGACGCCACTAACATAATTCCCTGTAGCATCTTCCATGATATAAGCACCATAGGAATCGAATTTTCTTCGCTCGAATTCTTCTTCGGTGATCACCCTGCTGCCGCTTCTGTCGGCGATGACATCAACGGCAGACTGCCATGGCGATTTACGATTCCCGATGAATTCTTTAACAAATTCATTCTTAGGTTCAAGCACCATATTCTGCGGTGTATCTACCTGGACGATTTCCCCTTCTTTCATCAAACACACACGATCACCGAGAGCCAAAGCTTCATCCATATCATGAGTGACGAACACTATCGTCTTTTTTATTTTTCGCTGCAATTCACGGATGTCCTGCTGAAGCTTTTCACGGCTGATCGGATCGAGCGCACTGAACGGCTCATCCATCAATATGATATCAGGGTCAGCGGCCAGAGCGCGTATGACTCCTATCCGTTGCTGCTGCCCACCTGATAATTCATCGGGCTTTCTTTTCCGGTAAGTCTCAGGTTCCAGCCCGACCATGTTCATCAATTCATCGATACGAGAAGAAATATCTTTCTTTTTCCACTTTTTCAATTCCGGAACAATTGCGATATTTTCTTCAATGGTCATATGCGGAAATAAGGCAATCTGTTGTAGGACATAGCCAATATTCCAGCGCAGTTCATGAATATTGAATTCCTTGATATTTTTATTATGTATGAAGATTGATCCTTCTGTCGGCTTGATCAGCCTGTTTATCATCTTCATCGTTGTAGTTTTACCACAACCGCTTGGTCCGACTACCGTCAACAATTCTCCTTCTTCCACCGAGAATGTTACACCTCTTAATGCAGTCGTGCCATCGGGATACGTTTTGGTTACATTTTTAAACTCTATCATCTTTTATCCCCCACCAGACACATGTTGACTTAGTTATACCCATTTTCCTTAAAAGGAAAACATTTCTCATCTCCTGCCTGCTCAATCAGAAACTTCCTCTCTATTATAATCAAGGGGAGTTTGTCCCCCGACCTGTTTGATTTCTATTTGATTGTCGGAAGGCATAAGATATAATATAAGAGCACCTGCCATGCATAGGACACGTATAATCAGGTAAATGAATTTTTTCATGATCGTAGGACTCTTCCCCTTCTACCATTCTAGCGGACAAAACTGCCGAAGGGAAACAAGAGCATTATTTGATTATACTGACAAGACAAATTGCGTGGTAAAATAAGTAAGGAATAGGCAACAAAAAGGGGTTTTATTATGGAATACATTATTTTAGCAATCATCGCTTATATTTTAGGATCTATTCCTTCTGGTCTGTTAGTAGGGAAACTTGGTTATGGTATTGATATCAGAGAACATGGCAGCGGTAACCTCGGAGGCACCAATACTTTTCGGGTTCTTGGCAAGAAAGCCGGGTTATTTGTCACAATAGCTGATATTTTAAAGGGTACGCTTGCCACCGTGCTTGCTGTTCTGTTTGTTCCTGACATCAATCCCTTGATTTTCGGTATTATAGCGGTAATAGGTCATATGTATCCGCTATTTGCAGGCTTTCGAGGTGGAAAAGCAGTGGCCACTTCCGGAGGAGTTATCCTTGGGGTGAATCCTCTGGTATTTGCTATCATGATCGCTACATTTTTCTTAATGCTTTACCTGACTAAATATGTATCATTATCCTCTATGATCACAGGTATTGTATCCATGGCGGTTTCTTTTTTCTTAGGTGACATTGGACTATTCATCGTTATTACTTTGCTTACATTATTTGTGGTCTATCGTCACAGGGAAAATATTAAACGGATCAGGAATAAGACAGAGCCTAAAATTACATGGATGTAAAAAGAAGCAGTTCAGGCAAAAGTCTGAACTGCTTCTTTTTTATCAATAACCATATTCCCAATCAATTTCTTCTTCTTTAAAACCGACCAGGGAAAGATGATCGATGCTCTCTTTTCCCGATATATGTGTTTTTGCTATTCCTTCGATCAATGTACGTTCGACCTCTTCTAACACGATGTATTTATTGTTTTCTAATAAAACGGCTGTCCCTGTCATGGTAAGCCCTCCCTTATTGTTTGTCTCTATTATAATATTAACGGTTTAGAAAAAATATAAATATGTGAATAATTTCACATAAAATACAAATTTAAATCCCCTATTGCAAAGCTGAAAAGTCAGGAAACATATTTTAGCAGCGCAAAATATGATATTATTGAAAAGGAATAAGATAAAATCTTTAAGCGAACATGCAGTTTCTCACCATAGCTCATAATAAGCATGTAATTGTATAAAATTTTTCAGTTCATGTATACTTTGAACTATAGAAACACTGCTATGGCTTGAAAGGAGTCAAAGTTATGTCTCAAACAGAAATCAAGAATAAAAAACAATTACCTTCAAAAAAGGAACGACATAAATTATTCGGTTCAAGTGAGCCGGGGCCAAGAACAAAGCCGGTAGAAAAAGAACAAATGGTAGACTTACAAAATTCAAAACAGGACTTCCTGTTCAAAATCGATACCGTTGGAATTTCCAATGTTAAGCATCCAATTCGCATCCCGAGTAAATTGACACCGGAAATACAGACGACCATTGGCACGTTTACATTCGGCTCATCCATTACCCAGGACAGCAAAGGAACAAACATGAGCCGCTTTACCCAGCAACTGGACGAATACCATCAGGACGGTTTTGCCATCGATCTAACCACCCTGAAAAAATTCACGAAAGAACTGGCGGACAGGTTGAAGCAAGAAGATGCTGAAGTAGAAGTCTCCTTCCCTTGGTTCTTTGAACGGAAGGGACCGGCTTCCGACTTCGCTGGAATGAACCATGCTGACGCGGAAATGAAGGTTAAATACCACAAACAAACAGGGTATGATATTGAAGTGGGATTGACTGCTGCTATTACAACCCTGTGTCCATGTTCTAAAGAGATCAGTGAATACAGCGCCCATAACCAGCGTGGCTATGTGTCTATGTCTGTCCGGTTAACAGAAGATTTCAATGAACAGGAAAATGATTGGAAGACTGCACTGTTAGAAGCGGCAGAAAGTAATGCCAGCGCCCGAATTCACCCTGTGTTGAAGCGTCCGGATGAAAAAATGGTGACAGAACAGGCATATGAAAATCCTCGCTTTGTAGAAGATGTCGTCCGGCTGGTGGCAGCTGACTTATATGAATATGACTTTGTGGAAAGCTTTAAAGTCACTTGCAGAAACGAAGAATCCATCCACTTGCATGATGCGATAGCCAGCATGCACTATGATAAAAACGAGGAAAGAATCTAAGGCGGGTAAATATGAAATATATCTTCATCGGGTTGATACGCTTTTATCAAAAAGTAATCAGTCCCGTTAAACCGCCAACTTGCCGCTTCTACCCCACCTGTTCACAATACGGGTTAGAAGCATTCCAACGTTTTGGCTTTATAAAAGGGTTGTATTTAACAGTAGTAAGGATCGTTAAATGCCAGCCATTCCACCCAGGAGGTTTTGATCCTGTACCAGAGAGAAAAAAGAAATAAAGCAGGCTGAACGATGACAGCCTGCTTTATTTCTTCTAATCAGCACCTTTCAGAAGAAACGATACATCGACTAAAGGAGTGGAGCGAATGGAAATCGAAGTAACCGAACAGGCAGCAAAATGGTATGAAGAAGAACTGGAAATCAGTAGTGGAGCAGCTATCCGTTTTCTTGTCCGTTATGGTGGTTCTGGCGGGCTGCAGCCTGGTTTTTCATTAGCCATCCAAATGGACGAGCCAGAGGAACCAGCCGCTTCTACTCAAATTAATGGCATCACCTTTTTTGTAGAAGCGTCCGATGCCTGGTATTTTGATGATAAATCATTGAAAGTTGATTATAACTCCAAATGGGAAGAACCAGAATTTAATTATGTTTAACTTTTAGTGGCAGCATAAAGAAAGAGCACTTTCGTTTAGGAAAAGTGCTCTTTTACTATGAGGATCGTTATTAAATTTAATTACCTTTATACCTGAGCAGATTTGCGGATGGGTGGGAAACTACAGTATCAAAATAATGGTTTCATTTAATGTTGAACCTTCTTATTTGAGAATGAATGCCTTCGGCAGATAGGATTCTTGCCTGCACTTCGCCAAATAAATCATAGTGGGGATACTGATCATCCTAGTGAATCCAGTTCGGCTGGAGGCCGTGTTTTGCTCCCCATCTTTTCAGTTTTGCGACATCCCGGCAGCCAACTTTAGTTACCGTGTCACACCCCGGAAAACGATCGTCCAGCCAATAATGGGTCAAAAAAGCAATTTGGCCTTTACTTACTTGTTCTTTCCACTGCGTCAATTCTGCTCTGTCTACTCCAAACGCCATGATTACCGCTCCAATGCTTTCGTATAAGCTTCATGCCATTCGGGGAAGGAACGACGGATGGATACTGGACGAAAGCTTCCTTCTTTCACAATCACATGTTTCGTAGTACCGGAAACGGCAAGATCCTGGCTTGTATTGAAAATACGGTAACCATAGGTGATCCGGAGACCATCGTAATCCTCCAGCCACGTTTCCACATAGGCATCTTCCCCATAGCGGACCGGTTTTTTGAATTGTATATTCGCGTCTACCACCGGTGAAACTACCCCCTTGTTTTCGATTTCGTGGTATTTGAAACCTAATGCCTCGATAAAATCAGTTCGTCCCAGTTCAAACCATACTAAATAATTAGCGTGATAGACAACACCCATCTGATCTGTTTCCTGGTACCTTACTCGTATCGGTGTCTCTGTTTTTGTCATGTTAAATGTCCCCCTGTACTGTTTTCCACGCCTGTTCGATATCACTTTTGGTTAATAAATCCATGGAAGGATCCTCTTCGCCTTCAACCCGAAGTGCCTGGTATTGGATAGCTTCATTAATTAAGTTATTGACAAAACGTCCGTTCCCTTTTACGTCTTCCTGCTGATAACGTTCAGCAAGAAATTGCTCCACGGTGTCATCCAGCCTGTATTGATAGGATGCTGCCTGGAATTTTGTCATAGTAAGCAACTCTTCCGAATTGTAATCAGGAAAATAAAAATATTTTTTAAACCGGCTCGTCAACCCGGGGTTACTGTTAACTAACTGACGCATCTCATTTTGATACCCTGCAAGGATAACCACGAGATTTTCGTTATGTCGGGTCATTTCATCGACGAGTGTTTCAATCGCCTCTTTTCCAAAATCATCTCTCCCGCCGTTGTAAAGGGAATAAGCTTCATCGATGAATAGGACACCTCCAAGCGCTTCTCTGATTTTCTTCTTCGTTTTGATTGCGGTCTGTCCAACATAACCAGCGACTAGATCGCTCCGGGAGACCACAATCATATGTCCACGCTTCAGGAGTCCACACTGCTTTAATATATCTCCATAAATAGCGGCAACCGTAGTTTTCCCAGTTCCTGGATTTCCAGTGAAAACGGAATGAAGCTGGATTGGTACATGCGGCAGGTTTTTATCTTTCCGTTCCTGCTGAACCCTTACAAAAGCAGATAGTTTTTTTACTTCATCCTTTACATTTCCAAGACCGATCAGTTCTTCCAGCCTCTGCATAGGCGCTTCTTTTTCCCTGTCTGATTCATCATCTATTTCGATGTCCTTTTTGGTAAGCCGCATATGGTCTAGCCATCTCTGCTGTTCTACCTCTGACTGGAAAGCACTTTTGTTAAAAATGATTTTAAGGACAAGGTTTTTCACCGTACGCGCGTTTCCGAAAGATTCATCGACACGGTGCTTGTCAATTAACGTTTCAAACTGTTTCAATGCTCCATCTGTGAAGAAATAATCATTTTCAATTGCACTGATTTCAGCTATTTCCAGCAACTCATCCATTCCATAATCAGGGAGTTCAATATGATTCTGTTCAGGAAAACGGCTCCGCAGTCCGGGATTCGACCATAGAAATTGACGCATCTCTTCTGGATATCCAGCAAGGATGACTGCAAATTTACCTCCGTATTCTTTGCTGGTCATAGCCGAAACCAGGGTATCGATGACAGCCTGGCCATAATCATTGCCTGTTTGTCCTTCTCTGCTCAAACTGTAAGCCTCATCGATGAACAAAACTCCTCCGGTTGCCTGTTTGACGTAGTTCATGGTATTTTCTTCACTTTGGCCAATATAGGCTCCGACAAGGTGTGACCGGTTTACCTCTACGACCTCCCTGGTCTCCAGCAGCCCCAGCTCATAATAGATATTTGCCAGGAGCCTGGCCAAGGTAGTTTTTCCAGTTCCTGGATTTCCGGTCATGATCATATGCAGTTCGGGCTCATCTACCATACTGAATCCCATGTTTTTCCGCTGCTGTTGATATTTCAAATAATGATAATAGCGGTGGATATAACCTTTGACATCCTTGAGGCCGACCATATTGTCCAACGCTTCAAGGGGATCCAGTTGTTCCGTACGCGTTAAAAAATCAGGAAGCCTTTTGTACAGCTCTTCCGTATAATTGCTGATATATCTCGTTTTTTCATTGATTATTCCTGCTGATAAGCGGATGCGCCGGTTTTCTATCGACTCGATAGCTTCCTCCAAAATTTCCTTTAATTCGGTAAGGTGAAAGTGAATTTCCTGGTATAGTTTCAAACGACCGCTGGCAGCATCGACAATATCTTTTTCTACCAGATCTTGATCCCAAGCCTTCAAAAGGTGAATGACTTGTTCATGTATTCTGCCAGCCTTTTTCATTTTTGCTGACTGATGGTCTGTTTCGTGTATCGTCCAGTTATCAAAAGTCATATCACGGAGGCTGTGATAGACCTTCAGCACTTTTTTCGCTTCGTTCAATTGGGATACTAACGGATGATTTTGCTTCATTTCTTTAGCTTGTTCTATAAAATAATCAGCCAGGCGATCTTCCCCTGGATGGCGTTTAATCCGGTGATACGCCAGGGCAACATAAAGATAAGCCTGCATATCTGTTTTATCGTCTAGCGTTTCATCAAGTAATTTTAATGCCTCAGTTTCCGTAATTGGAGGTTGTTGGTCAATTGAGTTCCATTGCTGCAATTGAGCTTTGATTTCTGTTTCCATGGGCGCGCCCCTCCTCCTTTTGTTTCATTGGTTTATTCTATCATAACTGGTCGGAATATGTAGACGCTCATGCCCATAACAAAACGTCCTTTCGTGTGAAAGGACGTTTTGGTTTAATTCTGATTATGACGGGCTTCGTCTTTAATTTCATTTCGCATCGCATTAATGGATTCTTCGCGTCGTTTATTCTTTTCTTCAATTGCCCGTTTTTCTTGTTCATTAGCCATTGGATACGCATCATGGGAATCTTCAATATTTTCAATTGTATCCTGTACCATGTGCTGCAATTTTTCTACGTTATCACTTCGATCATCAGGATTGGGATGGCGTTGATTGTTTTCCATGGTAAAAACCCTCCTACTTCTTCCCTTTGGTTTGAATAACTTTCGGTTCTTTATCTGTCTTGACTTCCATTTTCTTACCATTGTTAACTTCGGATTCCCTCGGCTGGGTACCCAAATGACTCGGGGTAAAAGCCTGAGCATGTTTTTTTGGATTGCTCATTACTTATTCCTCCTTCAGTACCATTCAGCAATAATATTTGCAAACGAGGCTGTTTTTATGCTTGAAATAAAAAAAAGCAAGCCATTCCTGAAGGGATGGTTTGCTTCTTTTACCTTAGGATGAACGTAATTTCTGATGGTGACGTTCATCAATTTTCGCTTCAATTTTTGTAATCAGGTCGTGATCGGATAGTATTTGTTTCCGGTTCTCTTTAACAAGATCCTGGAAATTGGGTTTACGCCTCTTTGCCATGGGAATCTCTCCTTTTATAAGCAAGGATTCCCTCATTCAGCAAAAATATACCTTATTTCAAGTCATCTTTCATCTTTACCATGAAATCATAGTTCATTGGACCAACCTGGCGCGGTTGCTGAACTATTCCATCGGTACCAATGAAGTAAGTGGTCGGAATAGTAATCGCCTGATATTCTGAACTTACCTGGTTTCTCTTATCTAATGGTACCTGGAACGTATAGCCTTGCTGGTCTAAATATTTTTGCACATCATCTATACCGGTTTCTGTCGTAGTGACATTCACGGCAACTATTTCCACTTCTTCGCCAAACTCTTCATGGAACTTCTGCATTTCAGGCATTTCTTCTTTGCAAGGCGGACACCATGTCGCCCAGAAATTAAGAAATACTTTCTTCCCCTTTAAATCAGATAAGCGAATGGTTTCACCCTCGACAGTTTCTAATTCAAAATCAGGTGCCTGTTCCCCTTCTTGTATTCCTTTCGGAGTATTAGGCGGCATCATCCCTGATCCTTCCTGCGAGGTGTCTCCAGAAACATCATATTCATTGGGGCCATTCGTTTCATCCTCACCGTTATCAGCAGCAAAGCTATAGACAGCGTAACCAATCAATATCAGGAATAAAGCACTAACCACTATTCGCTTGATCATGGTGGAACACTTCCTTTTCCAAACTATGTATTGTAGAGGAATTTACTCTCCATTAACGATGATAAATATACGCTCACCAAAAGTAAAGCTCCCTGTTTATAAGTGGAAGCATAGGATGAGCGGTACTTGTTACCAGCAGCCTCATTCTAAATAAAAATCCGCATAACCGTTACCGGCTATGCGGATCAATGCTTATTTAAGTTAAGCTAGCTTGTTACGAAGTACCATTTGCAAAATACCGCCATGGCGATAGTAGTCGATTTCCACTTCACTATCGAAACGCGCGACAACTTCAAATTCTTTGTTGTTGCCTTCTTCGTCTACTGCTGTCACTTTGACAAGGTCATGCGGCTTGACGTTTTCACCGATTTCTACGTTGAAAGTTTCACGGCCAGTAAGACCAAGTGAATCAATGGTATCGCCGTCCTTAAATTGCAATGGCAGTACACCCATCATCACAAGATTGGAACGGTGGATACGCTCGAAGCTTTCCGCAATGACTGTCTTGATGCCGAGTAGGTCTGTACCTTTGGCAGCCCAGTCACGGGAGCTTCCCATACCATAATCCTTACCAGCGATAACTAGTAAGCCAGTATCATCCTGCTGATATTTCATAGCAGCTGTGTAAATCGGCATTACTTCTTCCGTCGGCCAGTAAGTAGTGAATCCACCTTCTGTACCTGGAGCAAGCTCGTTACGAATACGGATATTGGCAAACGTACCACGCATCATCACTTCATGGTTACCACGGCGGGAACCATAAGAGTTGAAGTTACGAGGAGAAACATCTTTGTCCTGCAAGTATTCACCTGCTGGCATGTCTTTTGGAATCGCACCCGCTGGTGAAATGTGGTCCGTCGTTACGGAATCACCGAATTTACCGATAGCCCTCAAATTATTCAACGGCTTGACTGTGTCAGGCTCAGCGGAAAGTCCTTCGAAGAATGGCGGGTTCTGGATATAAGTAGACTCGCTGTCCCAATCATACAACGGTTCATCCGTTGTATCGATTTCATTCCATTTTTCGTTGGAGTTAAATACGTTTTCGTATTCCTTGCGGAAGATTTCAGGAGTTACAACACGTGCAACTTCTTTTTTGACTTCTTCCTGGGATGGCCAAATATCATCAAAGAATACATTGTTGCCATCTTTGTCCTGCCCAAGCGGTTCGTTTCTCAGGTCGATATCCACTGTACCAGCTAATGCATAAGCGACAACCAGTGGTGGAGAAGCAAGGTAGTTCGCTTTTACAAGTGGATGGATGCGGCCTTCAAAGTTACGGTTACCGGAGAGTACAGAAGATACAGTCAAGTCACTGCTTGCAATAGCTTCTTCGATTTCAGGCTTCAATGGACCGGAGTTACCGATACATGTTGTACAGCCATAACCAACCAGGTTGAAGCCAAGCTGGTTTAAAGGGTCCATCAAGTTGGAATCTTCCAGGTAACGTGTAACTACTTTTGAACCTGGAGCCAGGGATGTTTTAACGTAATCAGGAACTTCCAAGCCTTTTTCAACTGCTTTCTTAGCAAGCAAACCGGCGCCCAGCATAACATGCGGGTTGGAAGTATTCGTACAAGAAGTGATGGCTGCAATAGCAAGCGCACCTGTCTTCATTGTTGTAGTCTTTCCATTATCAAGATCGAAAGTGACTTCCTTCTCGATTTCATCTTTATCCAAACCGAAACCTTGAGGTCCAGTAGGTGCAGTCAACGCTTTGTTGAAGGATTCCTTCATTTTAGAAAGTGGAATCAAGTCCTGTGGACGCTTAGGACCGGATAGGTTTGGTTCCAGCTCGGAAAGGTCGATTTCGACAAGTTGTGTAAACTCTGGATCAGGCAATTCTGGAGAATACCATAGATCGTTTTCTTTGCAATATTTTTCAACGAGTTCAATTTGATCCTCGCTGCGTCCAGTAAGGCGCAGGTAGTCGAGAGACTCCTTGTCAACAGGGAAGAAACCGCAAGTAGCACCATACTCAGGAGCCATATTTGAAATGGTTGCACGGTCAGCAAGCGGCATTTCCTGTAGGCCTGGTCCGAAGAATTCGACGAATTTACCAACAACCTTCTTCTCACGAAGGACCTGGGTTACTTTTAGTGCCAGGTCAGTTGCTGTTGTGCCGTTAGGGAAGCTGCCATTAAGCTTGACACCCACAACTTCCGGTGCAGGGAAGTATGAAGGCTGTCCAAGCATTCCTGCTTCTGCTTCGATACCGCCGACACCCCAGCCCAGGATACCCAGACCATTGATCATTGTAGTATGTGAGTCGGTACCGACTAGTGTATCAGGATAAGTATCAGTTTCACCATTGTCGTTCTCTACAGCATGAACAACATTAGCTAAGTACTCCAAGTTAACCTGGTGGACGATACCAGTTGCTGGTGGAACGGCACGGTAGTTATCAAACGCTTTTTGAGCCCAGTGAAGGAACTCGTAACGTTCCGCATTACGTTCAAACTCTAATTCCATGTTCACTTGTAACGCTTTTTCTGTTCCGTATGCATCTACCTGAACAGAGTGGTCGATAACAAGATCGACGGGAACTTCAGGGTTGATTTTATCCGGGCTTCCTCCCATATCAACCATCGCTTTTCTAAGTGAAGCAAGGTCGACTACAGCAGGTACACCTGTAAAGTCCTGAAGGATAACACGAGATGGTTTGAAAGGCACATCTTCCCCTTTTGCATCCTTGGTTCCCCATTTAGCCAGACTTTCCACATGCTCGTCTTTGATGACACGGCCATCATGTTGTCGAAGCAGGGATTCCAGCAGGATACGGATGGAGAAAGGCAATCGTGAAACTTTGCCCAGCCCAGCATCTTCTAATGCTTTCAGTTGGTAGTAATTGTAAGTCTTACCGTTAAGTTCAAATTGCTTTTTTGCATTGTAAGCATTATTGCTTGCCATATTTTCCTCTTACCCCCTCAGTTGAAATTGAATAATGCAACTCAAGTTCGATTACACTATTCTTTAAATTCGATTTGTTACTTTTTTCAGAAAAAGTTCACAAATATGCATCTACCATTGTAAATGAAAACGATTTAGAAGTAAATTAAATTGGTCAATTTTTGTCACACTATGTATACAGGAGGAGGTGACGTAAAATGACAACAAGAAAAGCCAATCATGTACGCCCGGGAATGAATGCGGCAAAAGCCCAGGGCGGTGGTGCTGGATACCAGGAGGAAACACCGCGGGAACCGTTGACTGCGGAAGAAAGAATGTTTAATAAAAAGCGTAAGAAAAATCAATAAAACAGTAAAACAGACGCCCAGGTCATGAGCGTCTGTTTCTTTATAACAATTGATTTCTGATTTTGTCCAGTTGCTGTTTGTAGGATTGCAATTGCTCTTCCTGATGTTCACTGGCAACTGTCAGCGCCTTTTCGACCTGCTGATAAGCCTGGTTAACTTCTTCTTTTAAATGTGCCAGTTCTGTGCCGTAATCTGCTTCATGGATCGACATTAAGACGTCATCCGCTGTACGTTCCGCTTCATGTACTTTATTGGATGCATGCTGGAAAGCTTCCTGTTTATTCTGATAATAACTCACAAAGACACCTCTTTTTTTGGTTTAAAGTCAAGTTTTTCTAATACTTTAGGAAGTTTAACTTTGTTAAAGGTTTAAAGTATAAGAAAAAACTAAGGCTTTCGCCATAGTTGGCGACAAACCAAGTTTTTCTATTGAATAGCATGCACCAGACAAATCTTTTCCATACATAACCCCATGGAAAAACTCAAATCCTAAACGAGAAAGGAGCGATGACCATGACACATTCTCGAAAAGATAAACAGCCTAATCAGCCCTTAAAAGGTTCGAAAAAGGTGAAAAACCGTAATCATTCCCGACAAAAAAAGAACGCTTCTCATGACATGTAAGCATCAAGCTTATTCAAAGCTTGTTTCATTAGCTCGATTTCCGGTGGTGTGATCGTCCGGAAATCGAGAAAATAACTTTCCTCCAGGAATCGTCCGATGACGTATGGAGGATTTATACGCATGAATTTTTCTATTGTTTCCGGACTCATATTCTCAGAAGTAATCTTAATCCCAAAGCTTGGCAGTTCCACCTCGGGCATGGTGCCTCCTCCGATTCTGGAAGTACAAGGTTTTACTTTTAATGTCAGACTTTTAATGTTTTTCATCTCATCGACAAAGTTTTCAGCATCCTTTTTTATTTTATCCGGTCGTTTTGTAATATCCCGGTAGACATCATTTCCGTGCCCAATATTATCTCGTCCATACTCCTGCAGCGTACTTTCAAGGGCAGCCAATGTCATTTTATCTACCCTTAACACTCTGGCCAGTTGATGTTTTTTCAAGATATCAATATATTGTTTTCTTCCGGCAATGATCCCTGCTTGCGGACCACCTAAAAGTTTATCCCCACTGAAGGAGACTAAGTCGGTTCCTTGGGCTATTATATCGCTTACCACCGGTTCCTTCCCGATCATTTGTGCTTGATAATCGACAATAGAGCCGCTTCCGAGGTCTTCATAGAAAATCAGATCTTTTTCTTTCGTAAGAGGCGCAAGACTTGCGGTCGACTGTGATTCTGTGAATCCTTCCATATAAAAATTACTCGTATGGACTTTCATAATCATTGCTGTCTCTTCATCGATGGCTTCTTCATAATCATATAAATGTGTTTTATTCGTTGTACCAACTTCGACCAACTGCGCATCACTTTCTTCCATTACTTTAGATACCCGGAAGCTTCCACCGATTTCCACCAATTCCCCTCGGGAAACAATGACTTTTTTCCCCTTGGCTAATGCCCTTAATATTAAATAAACCGCCGCAGCATTATTATTAACTACCATCGCTGCTTCAGCACCGGTTATTTCTTTCAAACGGCGTTCCAGCACATCGTGACGAGAACCACGTTTTCCTTTTTCCATATCATATTCCAGGTTAGAGTAGTTACCAGACACTTCCACTATTCGAGCGACCGCCTTTTCACTTAACCTCGCTCTGCCGAGGTTGGTATGCAAGACTGTGCCGGTACCATTAATTACTTTATGTAAAGCTGGGAGCCCCCACTGTTTCGCGTAATGGCGTGTTTTTTTTATGATGATCTCCTGAAAATCGACCGGGTTGGGATGCTCGCTTTGAAGTATGTCCTGGCGCAAGGATTCCACTGCTTTCTGGATCCAGCTGGTCCATAGACGCTTTGTTGCTTGATGCTCCATACGAATGGTAATAAGGGCATCCAGCTTTTGTAGTTCGTGTACAGGAGGTATTTGTCTTAACAAATCGTTCATACCTCTCCTCCTCTCTTATCCCTTATCAGTATAGCCATATTCCTGATAAAATTAAAATATCAGACAGAGGGTCAACATTTTCTCTTTATGTTTCTTTCAATTATACTAAGATTACAGGAGGTGGAATAATGAGCAAAGAAGAAATCATTCGACTGACCGCATTGTCGACAAAAGCCGGCTGAGGATGCAAAATCGGTCCGGAAGACCTGTCGCACGTGCTGCGGCAAATCAATGCTCCTCAACCTAATGCTGATGTTCTGGTTGGCTCTGGAACTAATGATGATGCAGGTGTATATAAATTGACAAATGAAATAGCGATGATTCAATCGGTCGATTATTTCACTCCGATAGTAGACGACCCATATGATTTTGGACAAATAGCCGCCGCTAATGCTTTAAGCGACATTTATGCTATGGGAGGCGAAGTCAAAACAGGGCTCAATATCGTCGGGTACCCGATTAAGAAGCTGGGACCGGAACTTCTTGCCCAAATCCTTCAAGGGGCACAGGATAAAATGACAGAGGCCGGTGGCGATATCATTGGCGGCCATTCGATTGATGATCAGGAACCCAAATTCGGCATGGCTGTGACTGGTGTGGCCCATCCGGAAAAAATATACCAAAACTCAACGGCACAACAAGGCGACGCTGTTGTGTTGACTAAGCCTATCGGGGTCGGAATCCACACCACTGCTATAAAACGAGACCTTCTCGAGGATGTCGAAAAAGAACGGGTTACAAAAACGATGGCCGCATTAAATAAAGCAGCTTCCGAACTTTTAGCAGGTTATCGGGTGCATGCAGTGACGGATGTAACTGGCTTTGGGTTATTAGGTCATAGCTATGAAATGGCCGCCGGAAGCGGTGTCAGTATCCATCTTTCTTATCATCGGGTTCCTCAGTTGAAACGGACAATAGAGCTGGCCGGGAAAGGCGTGATTCCTGGAGGTTCTAAAGCTAATCATGCCTGGCTCGACGGGCAGGTCCATTATCACGAGGAACTTACAGAAGTACAACAGCTTATCTTATGTGATGCGATCACTTCTGGAGGGTTATTAATATCCATGCCAATAGAAGATGCTGAATCTTATGTAGAAGCTTTCAATCGTATAGGGGATATGAAAGCTTCCATTATAGGTGAAGTGAAAAAGGCAGAAGATAAAAGAATCGTGGTGCATCCATAATAAAGAGGCTGAGCTAAGGAAATAACTTTCCCTAGTCAGCCTCTTGTTTATTCGATAGTATTTTGGATGGCTGTTTCAGCCATTTTCTCCCATTCTCAATGCGTATAGTCACACCAGCTTCATCACCATTCTCAAGCAGAGGCACAAGGTATTTACGAGAGACTTGGAAAACTTCCTTTGCTTCCTTCAAAGAAAACGCTTCTTCCGTCTCATGGTACAGTTGTTCAAAACTTTCCCGTACCGGCTGGATGTGTACCAAATGTTTCCCATCCAGTTCCCAGGCCAGGTTTTGCTGCAAGTAAAACAGTTTTAATTCCTGCATCCAACTATCCGGTACACCCAGCTCCACCCCATACGAGTTCCAGGTTTTTACCTCCAGGCCATCCTGCCTCCATTGTTTCTCCAATGCATGAAAGTGGTCCGCCCATTCCTTTGGAAAGTAGGGTGCGAAGGAAGGGAGAGCAAAGTATTGCCCGAAAGCTTTTAGTTCGCCTTTCTTCAACCAGTAGTCCATTAGACGTTTTCCAATCGGTTTATTTAATGGAAGCTGAGCAATAAGTTCCGCCTTATTTTTACCAGCTCGAAGAGGGTTTTGGTCATGGTATTCCTTTAAACTTCCAGCTATGTCCTCTAATAGCCTGTCTACTTCTTCTTTCAGCATATAGCCATTGCTGAGTACGATTATTCGACCTTCAGCAATATTGGTTTGCAGCATATCTTTTAATTGCTTAGGATCCATTGCTGTATCTTTCCATAACCCTTGTTCATCCATCCATTTAGTTTGGTGTAATAAATGGATTAAGCGTTCTTCCGGCGTCGTTTTACTCTTCTCTTTGAGCATTTCAACAGTATTAACACCAAACCGATGCTTTTCAGCCCCCGCTTCAATCACCACTCCACCTCCTATCGTTTCTACAGGGGTCGGACGGCGAAGAATGAAACGGTCACTTCTTTTGGCTACGACAGGTTCGTTCAGGCGAAGTTGACAAAATATTTCCTCGCTGCTTTCTGTCACCTCATTGCGATCGAAGAATACGATTTTACCGGCTGCCTGAGCAGTACCAATATAAACATTTACAGGAGCACGCTGTTTTATTGGGGAAAGAAGATGATCGACCAGTGTGATGCGTACATCAAGAGTTTGGGTAGTAATAAAAGCATCACTTTTCACCATGACGTCCCCTCGCTTAACATCTTCCTTTCCGAGACCGGTAATATTGACGGCAGCACGCTGGCCGGCAAAAGCCTGAATAACTGGCGTATGATGAACCTCAATCTGACGGATTCTGGCTTGTTGATATTGAGGCAGGAACAGAACACGATCTTCTATCCGCAGGCTCCCTTCAAAAATGGTACCTCTTACGATTGTACCCTGTCCTTTTATCGTAAACGATTGATCCACCGGCATGCGAAAAGCGCCTGATGCGTCGCGCGTAGGCTGGACGGAAAGTTTTTCTCCTATTAACTGTTCAAGCTCATAGATACCTCTTCCAGAAAGACTATCGACGAATAATAATTCCGCACGTTCATAACTTTTCCCTTTCACGTAAGAACGGATATCCTCTTCAACTAGTTCTTCCATTTCTTCATCGATCAGATCAGCTTTGGTGACAACGAGAATCGCTTCTTCCACACCAAGTAGAGATAGAATGTCCATGTGCTCCCTTGTTTGTGGCATAATCCCTTCATCGCCAGCAATGACAATGATAACCAGGTCTATGCCAGCAACACCGGCGATCATTTGCCTGATAAATTTCTCGTGTCCTGGTACATCGATGATCGATACATTCCAATCATGATTCTGCAATTTCAATGGGGCAAAACCGGGCTCAATAGAAATATTCCGTTCTTTTTCTTCTTTCAACCGGTCGGTATCCACTTCTGTCAATGCTTTCGTTAAAGCTGTTTTACCGTGATCAATATGACCGGCCATGCCTATGGTATAAAAACGTTTATGCAAAAAAATCCCCCTTTTCCTTTGGAGAACAATAAGAAAAACACGCTTGCATGGCAAACGTGTCATTCAGCTGGTAATACAAGCCGAAAAGTCGTTCCAATCGTTTCATTCGGATGAATTTCAAAAAATCCGTTGTGCTTGTCTAAGATTTGACTGCTGATCATCAGTCCCAGCCCGGTTCCGTTCTTTTTCGTCGTAAAAAAAGGCTCAGCAATCTTTTGCCTGACATCCTCAGGTATCCCAGGTCCCTCGTCGTTAATGTCAATATGAACACGATTTTCTTTCCGGGATACTCTTATTTCCAACAGTCCGCCTTCCTGCATGGCTTCAATTGCGTTTTTAATGATATTGATGAATACTTGTTTGATTTGAGAACGATCACAAAAAATGAAAATTCCTTCAGGGATTTCCGTACGGATGGTAATACTCTGCATTTTAGCCTGGGTATCCATCAATGTGATGACATCGTCCAGCATATCTTTCAATGACTCACTTGTCCGTTCGTCTGTCATTGGTTTGGAAACAAACAGTAATTCGGACGTTACTGACTCCATTTTCTCAATTTCTTCGAGCATAATTTTATAATATTCTTCCTCTTTTCGGATTCCCGCTTGGAGCAGCTGAAGAAATCCTTTCAAAGAAGTAAGCGGGTTTCTGATTTCATGCGCAACACTAGCTGCCAACTGACCGGCAACTGTCATTTTTTCCGCATGCATAATCTGCTCTTCCATCATATTGTGATCCGAAATGTGCTGGGAAATGGTCAAAATATAAGTTTTACCATCTGCAGGGTTGAGTTTTTTGGAGATGATGGTTTTCATCAATATATACCGTCCACTTTTTTCCTTTACCAGTATGTTTGTCGTATGGGTCTGGTCAGGTTTTTGACCTAACAAACTCCGTATCTTATGATGATCTTTGATATGGATATACTCCCCTGCTTTGGAATCTACTACTTCCTCCACATTAAAACCAAGCCACTGGGTTACTGATTTGGAAATAAATTTAATATTGCCCTCCAAATCAAAAATCGTCACAAGATCATTTCCGTTTTGTTCAATCCACGACTGAAAACAATCGGGTAGAGAGGAAAAATCATAGTATGTATAAGGAGTAAGATTTCCTTGCTGTTCAGATGAATCAAGGTCATGGTTACCCATTCTACCCGCTCCTTCCTTTCTATCTAAATATATAGTATCTTACATGGAAAAGCTACTTCAAGTTGAAGAATTCATTTTCAAAGAAAATAAGCGAAAATGTAAAGCTTGTCATTTCACGTTCCAGATTTTATAATTGCTTATGTTACTATTGGAAGGCAATATCCTGGGGCTGGTTGCTATGCTGGTGCAGGCCACAGTCTTCAAAACTGCTTGTGAGGCGCGTGCCGTCTCAGGTGGGTTCGATTCCCACACAGTCCCGCCAATAAGTTATACTTATCATACTATAATCTGACAAACAGGTAAAACTTTTGGCCTATTATGTCATGATTGAAAGAAATGAATGTGGCTTTGATTTGAATATATGATGAAATAGGTGGTTTTATGTCAGGAGGATTTTCATTATTTATCATAGGCTGGGCAGTCATCATGATTGTATTGCTGGCTATCGGTGGATTCTTCATGTTCCGAAAGTTTTTGAAACGTCTTCCTAAAGAAGATGGAAAATCGGATATGGATTGGGAAGAATACTATTTAGAAGAAACAAAACATATGTGGGGCGAACAGGAAAAGCAGCTGCTGGAAGAACTGGTCGCACCTGTACCAGAACTTTTCCGTGACATCGCCCGGCAAAAAATTGCCAGTAAAATTGGAGAAACCGCTTTGAAGAAGGACAGAAGCAGAATTACGGAAGATGTCATCGTCGAAGGTTACATCATAGCAACACCAAAAAGAGACCATAAATTTTTGATTAAGACACTGGAAGAAAAAAATATTGACCTTACACCCTACCGGTATCTATTGCAAGAATAAAACGAAAGCCTGTCCTACGCGCTTGTTCGGGACAGGCTTTTGTTATGCATTAGAGGAAAGTAACCTAATATAAAGAAGGCTTCCACCATAAATTCCTGGCGAAAGCCTTCTTTTTTCAATAGACGATTTCATTTTTGGTTAGTGACTTTTCAAGCTGCAGAAAACGATACAACATGGCTGCTCTCCATGTCACAATCATGCCAAATGCTAATAGAAAGAACATTCCGCTTGTTTCGCCAAATGAAATCGTTTGACCGACCATTAATTTCAAGGTTAAACGAACGACTAATAAACCAATCAATATGAAGGCAAATGCCTTTGACTGCTTCAGGTAGATGTTCCCGTCTCTAATTTCGAATTTGGAAGTGATAATCAGAAAAATAGAGAATAAAGCACCGACACTGATTGCTTCGACTACTTGCAGCCATCCAACTCGGAAGACCGGGAATATAAACATGAATGCTCCTGTGCTCATAAATAACGGTGGTAAAATGATTTTTTTTACACTGGCAGGTCGCCTGGCAGCTCTCAAACGGATAAGAATCATTAAACTAGCCATGAATGCCGCCACAATTGTACTTGCAAACAACCAAAACATATCTTCATCCACTCATTTCTTGCGTCGTTCTCTTCAGCGGGTGTATTGCTGAAAGGCTCCTTAGGCAGTTTCATCCTTTCGATCCTGGGCAATCGTCAAGATGATCGTCATCGTAACTCCTATGACAGTCAAATAAACACCTAAATCAAACAATAAGGCAGTCGCAAGTTCTGTTTTTCCCAGGATCGGCAGTTGGAAATACGCGAAGGTCTGACTTAAGAATGGCTGCCCGAATATAAAGGACCCGACTCCTGTTCCAACAGCAATCAATAGTCCGATAGGTATGACTACTCGAAAGTTGATCGGAATGATTTTCGCAACCGACTCCATCCCATAGGCCATGTACATTAATACAATAGCCGCAGATGTCATCAATCCTCCGATAAAGCCGCCTCCAGGCTTATTATGACCGGCAAAAAACAGATAGACTGAGAAGCCGAACAAGATGAAGGCAATCAACGTGGTGGTTGTTCTAAGTATCAAGTCATTAGTTTTAATCATCATGTAGTAACTCCTTTATGACGTAGATAGTGTCAATTTTAATATAGAATATTTGTAAAATCCATAGTTAAGGTTTAATGCTCCGATAGTCATCATAACATAAAGAGAACTTTCCTTCCCCATTTGCAATTCTTTCTTTTACCGGAAGTTGCATTTTTGGGTTATTTTATATTGTCAAGGTGCACTTCTGAAAGTTTTATGTTAAAAAATTGAATTTTATGTGAAAATATTCTATAGTTAAAGTAATGAGACAATTATTTCGTTATAAATATTAACGGGGGTGCGCTATGGTAAGGACTGCATTTTCTCTTGTTATGAGCGTGATTTTTTTGATAGTCCAATCCATGATTGTAATGGCTATCAAAGGTTATGAAATGATTCATTTTGACAATTATTCCTTGCTTGCCTCAGTACTGGCGGTCAATTTCTTTTTAAGCTTCTCGATTTTGACAAATATTAAATACTGGATCAATGGCCGTTATGAAAACTCCGATTATCCTGTAGATCAATAGTAAAAAAACCTTCTTTCCTTATGTGAAAGAAGGTTTTTTAATTTTGGTTATTTTGTCTGCTGATTGTTCATAGCACGCATCATCTGGTTGATTTTTTTCTGGGATGGTTTTTGCCCCATTTGCATCATCAATGTACGCAGCATTTGTTCATTGATAGGAGGGTTCTTCTTCAAATAGTTCATCATATATTTTCTTGCAATGAAAAACCCGAGGGCTACACCGCCGATCAAAGCCAGGATGGCAATGACGATGACCCATACAATACCCAAGCTCATTCTCCGTCTTCCTCCTTCATGTTGTCTCTTATACAGTATAACAGTATAGTAAAATGGGCATGAGAATACAATAGCATGTCTTTTTGAAAAACTGCTATTTTCTCATAGTTCTTTTTTCAGTTCTCCCTGCTTATAATAGCATTTCTTTCCTTTGTGGTGAAATCCATCCATACTGCCGGCTGGCATACTCTGCAATAAAAAAACAGTGATCAATCATTCGCAGCTTGTGAAAAAGCAGTTGTTCAGCATCCATCAAACTATCACACTGTATAAGACACATTTCATTTGTTATCTCTATTATACCATGGGGTTCAACCCATTTTGTCATTTTTTCATCTTCCAGATATTCTTTTAAATCGAAGCCTGCATCTTCTTTTAATAAATGTATCAAGGATCTCTCTGGAAATGACTTCGTAATGAATTGAAACTGCATTCTATATAAATCTATATGAGAATTATTGTGATACTCTTGAAAAAAGCGGAACAATAACTCTGTTTTATAATAATATTCTTTTGAGATCTCCTCTTTTACTGCATAGACATAGTAAAGGTCCATCCACTAACCCCTCCTGTTTGAGGGATATTATAGCGGTTGTACCACAATAAATCTGTCAAATGCTGAAAAAGAAAACATCGAGTTTTGTCGAATGTTTAATTAGTTGCATGCAAGAATAAAAAGGGCTGTCTCTAACCGGAGAGACAGCCCTTTTTTGCATGTCAACTTCTCGCTTGATTCATTCGTTTACTTAAACAGTTTTTCTGTTTGTTTTACTACGTTATCAACGGTGAAACCATATTCTTTCATAACGGTTTCGCCGGGTGCTGAAGCACCAAAGATATCGATGCCAATAACAGTACCATCTAAACCTACATAGCGTTCCCAGCCGAAGGAGGAAGCCATTTCAATCGCAATCCTCTTGGTAACTGATTTTGGCAATACACTTTCTTTATATTCATCCGGCTGTGCCTGGAAACGATCGAAAGAAGGCATACTTACCACACGTACATCATAGCCTTTTTCCTTTAATTGGGCCTGTGCCTGTACAGCAAGCTGAACTTCAGAACCTGTCGCTAATAACAGAGCATCAGGTGTTTCTTTTTCAGACGGGCTTAATACATAAGCACCTTTCTTTACCCCTTCATAGGCATGATCAGCAGTACCAGGCAAAGTAGGAAGTCCCTGGCGCGTCAAAACAAGAGCTGTTGGTGTAGTTTTGGATTCCAAAGCCACTCTCCAAGCTGCGCTGGACTCATTACCATCAGCTGGACGGATCACAGAAAGGTTCGGCATCGCCCTAAGGGATGATAACTGTTCAACTGGTTCGTGCGTAGGTCCATCTTCCCCTACAGCAATTGAATCATGCGTAAACACATAGTTCACCGGCAAGTTCATAAGTGCAGACAGACGAATGGCTGGACGCATGTAGTCGCTGAAGACGAAGAAAGTACCAGCGTATACTTTCAACCCGCCATGTAACGCCATTCCGTTCAGGGCAGCAGCCATAGCGAATTCCCGGACACCGAACCAGATATTACGGCCGGCATAATTGTTTTTAGAGAAGTCATCTTCTCCTTTGACAGCAGTTTTATTCGAGCCGGCAAGGTCTGCACTTCCCCCGAAGAAGTATGGAATAGCTTCAGACAATGCATTGATGGCCTCTCCAGAAGAAGCACGGGTTGCCAATTTATCTTCTTCGGTATAAGTAGGAAGAGACTTGTTCCAACCTTCTGGAAGATCGCCATTAACGGCCTTTTCGAATTCTGAGCCTAATTCAGGATTGGCTTTGTTATAGGCTTCCAGCAAGTCATTCCATTCTGACTCTTTCGCTTCCCCATTCTTTTGAATCTTTTCCTGGAAATCCTGATAAACTTCTTCCGGTACATGGAACGCTTCATCGTGGCTCCACTTATAATGTTCTTTGGCTGCATTTGCTTCTTCTTCCCCTAATGGAGCACCATGGGAATCTGCTTTACCTGACTTGTTTGGAGAACCATAGCCAATGACTGTCTTCACTTCAATCATTGTCGGCTGATCCGTATTTTCTTTTGCTTCTTTAATCGCTTCACTGATAGCTTTGGTATCATTTCCGTCTTCGACACGGATTACTTGCCATCCGTATGCTTTATAACGATCTTCAACGCTTTCAGAGAAAGCACGGTTCAAATCTCCGTCAAGGGAGATGTCGTTGGAATCATATAAAACGATTAGCTTTCCAAGTCCAAGGTGGCCTGCAAGAGAAGCAGATTCCTGGGAGACCCCTTCCATCAAGTCACCATCACTGCAGATACAGTAGGTATAATGATCGACAACTTTATGGTCGGCCGTATTATACTTGGCGGCAAGATGTGCTTCAGCCATCGCCATACCAGTAGACATAGAAATACCTTGACCTAATGGCCCTGTAGTCGCTTCAACACCGTCAGTATGACCAAATTCAGGGTGTCCTGGTGTTTTGGAGTCCCATTGACGGAAATTCTTCAAATCGTCGATGGTTACATTGTATCCAGAAAGATGAAGCAAGCTGTAAATCAGCATGGAGCCGTGACCTGCTGATAAAACGAAACGGTCGCGGTTGAACCAATTGGAATTTTTAGGATTATGGTTCATATATTCTGTCCAAAGTGTATAAGCCATTGGCGCTGCCCCCATAGGCATACCCGGGTGGCCGGAGTTGGCTTTTTCTACGGCATCGATGGTCAATGTCCGTATCGTGTTGATAGATGTCTGTTCAATCGTGTTTGACATGGAATAATCCCCTTTCTCGCTCTGCATTATGTACCATCTATAATCCTATAATGAAAATGGCATATAGACAAGCGTTGTCACCTGATTTTAAGATTTACTTTTGAAGTTTTCCCCGAGAATGGAATATTAAACAGATGTACATCTTGTTTTATGTGGGTTTTATATAGATGAAGACAATAAAAAAAGCCGTACTTTAAAAAGTACGACTGCTGGATTAATGTTTCTTTTCGTTACGCTGCATTCGCTTTACTTTATCCGGTGTTACGTCATTCCCTTCCGGATCAACGACCTTCATACTTTTCAGTTGGTTTTTGAAAGACTTACGGACATTGCCGAGGTATTCTTGACGTAATTGCTGCTGTTCGTCTTTCTCTGCTTTTGTTAGGGATTCTGTTTTTGATTTATTGGCTAATTCGTTTATACGATTGAGTTTTTCTTTTGATAACATGCGTACACACTCCTTTTTGTAAGCCCTTATAAGAAGATCCTGTTCTGTTCCCTCAAATACTTTTGGAGGCAGCGTTAGTTAACCAGTTCTTTAAGTGCTAAAAAGACAAGTGTCCTATGACCCTTGTCTTCTATAATATATTAACTTTTATCTTCATCTTTTTCAAGCGAGATGTATTCCTGGTAACGCCGATGGACAGTAGCTTTGGAAACATCATATCCAAGTCCGCGCAACGTGGCGGCAATCTCTACGAAGGTCAAATTATTGGATCTAAGCCGGACGACTTCCTCTATCGGAAATTCAATCCGCTCCCTCCCTCTTGCCAGTTGCTGGTTGGAAAGATTTTCACCTGGGTTATATCCTCTTTCCATCGCTTTGTTCATGCCACGCTTTATTTTCAGGTTATGAATTTTACGCTGGTACTCTTCCACAATACCTACAATCTGCAGAACCATAGAGTCTGATTCAGACAGCTGCAACTCTCCCTGATGAGAGAGAGATAAGACTTGCACGTCCATTTTTTGAAGCTGATGGAACAGTGCAATCTTCGTATTACCACGGCCTAAGCGTGTTTCATCCTGAATTAATAACCCTTCAGCCTGTCCTCCGGAAAACCGGTCAAGCATCTGGAATACACCCTCACGCTCAATTTCGTAACCGCTCGCTTGTTCTTTTATTACGTCCACAACTTCCATGTCCTTCTGTTCGGCCATAGCAAGCAGTTCTGACTCCTGCCTGGCTAATGACGTTACTTGTGCTTCTTTTTCTGTACTGACCCTGCAATAGATGATTACGTTCATTTCTGCGATCCTTTCTGCTCGTTAATACGGATAATAAACTATAGACCTAATGTCAGCTGCTGATTGTCATAGCAGCATATAAGAATGCCAGACTCAAAATAAAAAGAATTATATAGGTCATGTCCAGTTTAGATAGTTTATCAAACATTTTAACCCCTCCATACAGAACTTTTGTTCGCATTTGCTAATTTCATTATATACGAACATTCGTTCTTGTCAAGAAAAACTCGAACGAATGTTTGTATTGTGGAAATCAACATGGTACAATGTGGTTAATAAAAACATATGTACGAGGTGTGCTTATATGAGTAAATTATCGAAGCGGCAACAGGAAATATTGAAATTCATAAAAGAAGAAGTACTGGCAAAAGGCTATCCACCTTCTGTACGCGAGATAGGACAGGCTGTTGGACTTGCCTCCAGTTCCACGGTCCACGGTCACCTTGCGAGGTTAGAGAAAAAAGGTTTCATACGAAGAGACCCAACAAAGCCTCGTGCAATAGAGGTATTAGAATTAGAAGAAGAACAAAATATTCCGAGAAGTGAAGCCGCCTATGCCCCGGTAATTGGTAAAGTAACAGCCGGCTCTCCTATTACAGCAATTGAAAATATCGAAGAATATGTACCGCTGCCGGAGAACCTGGCCGGCGGGGAAGAAAATACGTTCGTACTTGTAGTCGAAGGAGAAAGTATGATTGAAGCTGGTATATTGGATGGAGATATGGTCATTGTGAAACAGACACCAACCGCTCAAAATGGTGAAATTGTCGTTGCCATGACGGAAGACGAAGAAGCCACAGTCAAACGTTTTTTCAAAGAAAAAAATCATATCCGTCTGCAGCCTGAAAATGCTACCATGGATCCGATTATCCTTCAGGATGTATCTATTCTGGGAAAAGTAGTGGGGTTATACCGTGCGATCCATTAATACCCCCCTCTCTTATTATATGTGTCAATCATAAATAAGCTTAAAAGGACAACCACCGAATACTAATAGCGGTGATTGTCCTTTTTGTTTTATATTAATACTGAATCATTTACCGTATAGGAATACCAAACCCTAGTATATAACTATAAAAAGCGCTGATTATGTGCTTTTTTCTTATCCATTAACTAGACATAGGACTAATTAACTGAATTATCAATATATTCTGACTATAAGTTGCTTTTCCACCTGACGCTCCTTTATAATAACGTACAACCGTTATGAAAGAATGGTGTTATTTATTTTAAAGGAGGAATTGAATGAAGACAGAGAACTTTCAGTTAGTAGATATTACAGATAGTATTAATGGAAAGTTAGAAGAAGGAAACATGAATTTATACCTTTATAAGGAAAAAATCGGCTGTATTTTAATGACTGGTGAAGAAAATCGTTACGAAATGATAGAAGGTTTCAAATACCAAAAAGGAAAAATCTTTCGTATAAATAAAGTGAATGATATTCAGCAATACGTAAGTGATTGCGATCTTGGATGGTGTTGACCCATAAATAAAGCCATTGATGCGTGGTGCATCAATGGCTTTTGTCTTGATTAATATACGGAGATATACTGTTCACGTTCCCAAGGGTGGACTTGTGTACGGAATAGATTTTATGGAAACGAATGTTCGTTTCTAATCGATAAACCCGCATAAACATAAGGGCGCTTTGTTAAATAAACTGCCCTTCTTTTAAATATTTTTGGTCTTTTTTTGGTCCAAAGAATTAAACTTCTATCAAATAATGGGTGGTTACCCTTTATTTAAACTTACATCATGCCGCCCATTCTCTTATTTTACGAAATACTTATAAATAGATGTTAAAAACCTTTATATAATTGGTATTTAACATTACAGTGCGAGCTTATTGTTAAATAAGGTATCTGTATTCATAATTAATATCCAGTCAAAATCCAGTCATAAATAGTATATTATGAATAACTTGGTAAGTCATAGCGAGTTATCTTGCTAGGTAAAATCATTTGCCGTTATGATATTTTATCTTTGTTAATATGTTGTTTATTTCATCCAGTCTTCCCCGAGTTTGATCAGAATTTCTAATTGCTGCCGCACTAATAATGTAGTCAGCTACGACCATTGCTGTAATAGGGGAGTTATGAAAGGCTATACTACTTGAATCACAAGTAAGAATATAATCAGCATACTCTACAATCGGGGCTGAATAATTATCTGTAATAGCAATAACTTTAATATTCCGCTCTTTTGCAACCTTTACGAATTCAATGATACGTTGAGCATACCTAGGAAAGCTAGTAGCAATAATTAAATCAGTGGATTTCATATTTATCATATCATCAATCCAGTCACTCATATCAGCCATTACTAAGTTACAATTTCCTAATGAACGATTCAAACCGTGAGTCAGATACTGCCCAACTGGAAGACCACTACGGACACTTGTACAATAAATCCGATTAGCCACCAATATCTCATCAATAATGGTATCCAGGTATTCAGCGGAAATTAAATCAAACATATTTTCAATTTGATTCAAATGCTTGCTGACTGTATGCCCCCAAAGATCATCTTCGTTCATGTTTTTCAGATTCGTTTCTAAACGGGTATGGGGAGCTGTTCTATTACGGAGTATAGCCTGAAGCCCTTTCTGAAATTGAGAATACCCTGTATAACCCAAAGTAAAAGTTAATCTCATAATTGTTGTAGTGCTGGTTCCAACTTTGCGTGCTAATTGATCGACGGTCAGAAAAGCAACCTCCGAAGGGTTTTGTAAAATATAATCAGCAACTTTGCGTTGCGTAGTTGTGAGTTCAGAAATTTTCTCTTTTAAATTAACCAAAGGATTATCCATTGTTTTCTCTCCATTAATTTATAGTCTTAATAACTACTGCTATTTTCACTTACGATATTAATATTTTTCATATATTATTACTTTAACACTATACATATTGCCCCTCAAAATTTATTCCTTTTCTTTTCCTGTTTTCACTGAACCTGCGAATATAATAATACCAATCACATAAAATACTCCAGTAATTCCGCCTACATTTGCTACGACACCCAAAAAAGCCGGCATAATAACTTGTGCAAACTTATTGATACATAACCTTAAACCTAACCCTTTCCCTACCTGATCAGATGGTAGATTACTTATAGTAGCTGATATTGATAATGGTTGACCAATACCCAAACAAATACCAAGTATAAATGAAATAACGAGGAATAAAGTCACATGTTCTAATAATGGATAAGTCATATAAAGAATAGCAACCGCCAGGATTGAAAAAGAAATTACTTTTCGTTGGTGCCATTTTTGAGCAATAATTGGAAGGACAAACCTAATTAACACACCTGCACCAGCATTTATGGAAATAATTATCCCTATTAAAACATTTGATATACCTTTTTCATTAGCAAGTAAAGGAAAATAAGCAATAAACATATCTTTTGCAATTAGCACCAAAGCACTTACTAGAAAAGCATATCTCAAATTCCGTTGTGTCAATAATTCAAGTACAGTCTTATCTATATCTTTTCCCTTAATATTTTTATCGCTATAACCTTTTATTTGTAAGAGAAGAACTAAAATAATTGAAAACAAAGACAAAATTCCTAATATAAAAAATGTAAAAGCATACCCTTTTTGCTGAGAGAGTATGCCACTGAATAGAGGGCCGAAAAAACTTCCAACTGCTACCCCTATACTAAATATAAAAATATGAAAATCTCGTTTTTCTCTCTTTTCAAAGCGTCCTGTGAAAGTCTGCATGGCTATAACGAATATCATTTGCGAGATACCCGTCAATACTTGGGAAATATAGATCCCAGATAAATTTGACGATAGATACGGACATATTAGCCCCACGCCCCCTAAGCCTATGCTGTACAAAAGAGGACTCTTCGGGCCGATTTTATCTATTATATTACCTATAGGTAGTGAAAGAAACAAAGGTAAAAAGGAAAACATGGCAACGATTAAACCGATGTCAGTGTTTGTCGCCCCAATATTGTTAGCAAACAATGGAATAAGTGGACGGCTCCCAGCAATACTGAACATAAAACAGGCAGTGCTTAGTAAGGTTAAATATACTTTTTTATCCTTTTTCATAGAATTTTCGCCACCATGTATATTTTGTGCCTTCAAATCTTAAACGGTTTTATAAAAGAGCGTTTTTTTAATCCCAGTACTTTCCGAAAATGTTTATCCTTATAACCCACAAAAACATAGTTTAGCGTTAAAAGGAGAAACATCATAGGTATCTTTTTGCTATCCGAATATTCGTAAGTGCTCCTAATGCACCTTGTATTAAATTGGTCAAATATTTTTGAAGCCTGAGCATCCCACAACGTTAATTCATTGCGGTTAAAGTAATTAATTTGATTTTGTACAAAATCCTCTTCCTCTTGAAGCAGAGATTCCCGAATATATTTGACGAGTAAGCCATTTTCTCCCTTATTATTTTCCTCTAGGAAAAATTGGATGAAGTCTTTATATCTCATCCGATCGAAAAATGAAAATAAGTGATCCGATGTTAAATCCTTAAAATTATCAGGTTTTATAGATAGGTTTTTCACTAAATATCCTTCCTTTTCATAATTCACACCTGCGTTTTTAAAAAGTTGCTGTAATTCTTCGGTATGAGTTTTACATTATTATCCTTCTATTATTAGTTTGACTTTTTAAGTTTTCGTGATCCAATTAAATCTCTTACAAATGGAGTGAAAAACGATATAACAGCTAAAACTAAAAATACTAAAGTAATTGGGCGAGTGACAAAAATGCTCATCTCTCCGCCACCTTGCAAAAGAGCTTGTCTAAAACTTTCTTCCGCAATAGGACCTAGAATTAGAGCAAGAACTATTGGAGTTGTCGGAACATTTATCTGCCTGAACAAATATCCAATAAACCCAAAGATCAACATGATCCATATATCAAAATAACTATTGTGAATCGCATATGCACCTATAATGCTTAACATTAAAATGATAGGGCCTAATATTCTAGAAGGAACCTTTAGAACAGCTGCAAAATACTTCGTAAACGCTAAACCAAACACCATAAATAAAATATTAGTAACTAGTAAACTTATAAACAATGAATAAACTACATCTCCATTTTCTTCAAAAAGCATAGGTCCTGGACGCAACCCATGTATTAATAGGCCACCGATCAAAATAGCTGTTACTGTATTACCAGGTATTCCTAATGTAAGCAGTGGAATAAGAGCTCCTCCTGTTACTGCGTTATTTGCAGCTTCTGGGGCAGCTACTCCTCCTATTTCACCTTTTCCAAAATTCTTCGGGTTTTTAGACCAACGCATCGCTTCGTTATAAGCTACAAAAGCTGCTGGATCTCCCCCTATCCCCGGGATAATACCTATAAACGTTCCTATTAAAGAAGAACGAGAAATATTTGGTAATAATTTGAGAGTTTCTCCAAATGTCACACGTGAATTAGACGAAACATCTTCTACGGTCGCATCTTTGTCTTTCCCAGCATTCTTTATCAAAACAAACGATTGTGAGGCAGAAAATAATCCAATTAGGACCGGTATCAGCGAAAATCCTCCATTTAATTCTGGTTCCCCTAGCGTATACCTTGGATAACCGACAATTGGATCTAGTCCAACGGTAGCTATTAAAATTCCAAAAACACCAGCCATCAACCCTTTAATCGGGTTTTTTCCTCCTAAACTTGATACTACAGATATTCCAAAAATGGCAACAGCAAAATATTCGGCTGCACCAAAACGTAAAGCTTGATCTGCCAAAAATGGAGCAGTGGTGGAAAGAATAATTGCACTAATGATTCCCCCCAGCCCAGAAGCTACTGCTGATACACCCAATACTCTTCCGCTCTCGCCTTTTTGGGATAAAGGATAGCCATCTAATACCGTTGCTGCTCCGGCTGGTGTACCTGGAGTATTTAAAAGGATAGCTGAAATAGAACCTCCATATACAGAGGCACAATAAATAGCTGCAAGTAATATGATTCCAGTTGCAGGGTCCATTGTAAAAGTAAAAGGGATGATGATTGCTATAGACATAGTGGAACTCATACCTGGTAGACACCCCATAATAATTCCAAAAACGGTACCGAATAATATGGCAGAAAGATTAGTTAATGTAAACACATCAGACACTGCATTCATCCACAGATCCATAAAGACTCTCCTTTAGAACAAATTTGCCAAAACGCCTTGCGGTATAGGAACGCCTAATAGAAATTGAAATATAATAGTGATTGCTATTGTAGTCCCTAGGGAGATTGTTATTAATTTAGTAATGAACCTATAATTAATAGCCCATAATAGAGCAGCCAAAAAGATTGGAGTGGTTAACAAGAAACCCAATCTATTCATAATTAACAAATATACAATTAATAGAAGTGCTGAATAAAAGACTTTTTTCTCATATATTTGCGGCTTTGCTACTTCATCCTCCTCATCGTCTTTTTCGCGATTAGGTTTCAAAATTGTATCAACAATTAATAATATAGAAAGTAACAGTAAAGCAAGAGCAAAAAACTGTGGCCACTGGCTAGCATCCTCTGAAAACGCGTTCCCCCAAAAATAAAAGAGAAGCGCTAAAGCTGCCATGGTGAGCGCAAATATATAATTAGATTTTTGCATAAAAGCTCCCCCTAATATTCTTCTAAAAATATGACCTCTACCACTATTAGATAGAGGTCATATCCTTTAATTATTCACCATTGTACTGCTCATATTGATTATTCATAAGCTCTTTGAGCTCTTCTCCATTTCGAAAACGAGTGACCATTCCCTGATTCTCCATTGCTTCTTGAAAGTCTTCTTCATTAAATGCTTTCTCTAATGCATCAGTTAAATAGTTTGAAATTTCTTCGTCCGTGTCCTTAGGTGCCACCAGACCTCTCCATGATTCGTCCGTGATGCCTTCATAACCTATATCAGCCGTAGTGGGGATATCTGGGTATTCGTCCGAACTCTCTTCACTGAACACGAGTACGGGCTTCAAATTACCTTCTTGTACTTGACCTTCTGCTTCGGAAAAGCTACTCATTGCCGCATCATCATGACCGCCTGCTGCAGAACTAACAGCTCGCGCTGCACCATCATACGGCACAGTCTGAGCGTCCAACCCTTCCGCTTCTATTAAGTCTTTTGCTGCAAAGGTGTCAGATGCTTGTGCTCCAGATGTTCCAATCGTTACTTCTCCTGGATTTTCTTTAGCGTAGGACACGAAAGATTCATAGTCATCATAGGGAGCACCTTCCGGGATGTATAGATAGGAAGCATCACTGACTACTTGGCCTATTGGCACAAAGTCTTCATGTGTATAGCCAGTCTTACTGAATATAGGGTTTGTGATTACAGAGTTTGTGGCTAACAACAGGGTATAACCGTCTGGTTCTGCTGAAGCAACTGCTTGTTGCCCTGCGGTGCCACCTCCGCCTTCTCGGTTTTCTACAACAATATCCACACCGGCATGTTCTTCCATGTTCTGGGCTATAAGCCTTGCGGTAGTTGTAGCAGCTCCTCCGGCGGCAAAGGGAACAACTATTTTAATCTCTTTTTCAGGATAATTACTAGCCTCTCCTTTAGAAGAACTAGAATTTTGACTACAGGCACTTAAAGTAAGAATACCTACAATAAGCATCATAAGAATTCCTTTTTTATTTAAAAGTCCCACTATTAATTTCCCCTCTCTCCTTGGATAGTTCATTTACAACCAACTTCCAGTTATCAGGCGTCTTATTATTGAATTTTTCTTTAAGTCCAAATGTTGTAAGTTCTTCCAATTTATCTTTCGTTGCCTTTGCCATCATAGGTACCTCGCCATTTTCTTCAACAAAGGAAATAACGTTTTCCATTTCTACTAGACGTCTTCCAGAATGAATAGCACTACCAGTTATCAAACGGTTCATGATTTCTTCGAAAGGTTTTTCATCCATCGTCCTCCCCAATGATTCAATTATAGTGTCTTCTAGACCTAACTTATTTGATAATTGTATAACTTCCAATAGCAGCATAGAAAGTCCTTTAGTATAAATGCTTCGAATGAATTTGATATTTGTTGCATCCCCTGTTTTATCACTTATTTTTTCGATATTCATCTGGTAGGGCTTCATGATTTCTATAAATTTATCCGTCCCATTTCCGCTCGCAAAAATAGGAACTTTGTGCTGATGCACAGGAAGTGGTCCCATTAATGCACCATCTACCAGGTAGTGATTTTCCTTCATTAATTTTTTGTAAATATCGTATTTAACAGAGGCTCCTGCTGTCGATACATCAACATAAATAGTTTCTGACTGAAAATAATCACTTATTTGTTCCCATGCTGAGTATGCATGCTGAGCAGGTACGGCAGTGATTAAAACATCCAATTCTTGCTCTGCCACTTTTTCAGGAATTGAGAACAGTCTTATGCCGGATTGCTGTGCTCTCTCTTGTACACTATGATCTTCATATAATGGATCAAAGGCACATATATCCTTCACCCCTGCTTCTTTAAAACCTTTTGACATTTCATAACTTACTTCTCCAAATCCTATAAATCCTATTCTCATCTACATAACTCCTATCCAATCTGTATACAGGATTACCACCTTAAACATGAATGCGTTTACAATTTTATTGTGCTTTTCAACTACTCCAAATCTCCGTTAGCCATTAAACTTAGACATTTCACTTTCAAGCCAATTTGGAGCGATGTCTGAAGTGTTATGTTTTCCTAATTGAAAAGCATCTATCTTTTCAAGTCTGTTTTGTTCATAAGTGAGTTTTTTCTCACTCATATCTAGCACTTCGTTTATGCTTTCTCGAGGTACAACTACTACTCCATTCGCATCACCAGCAACTAAATCACCAGGATGAACGGTTGCATTGCCACAAGAAATAACATTATTTATTTTTCCGGGACCATCTTTATAAGGGCCGCTAGGGATATATCCTTTCGCAAATATAGGAAAATTCAGTCTTTTTAGCTCATTTTTATCCCTTACCAAACCGTTTACCACGATACCCTCAATTTCCATAGCTTTTGCTGCATTTGCCATTAAATCTCCTAAATAGGCATTTTCCGTATGGTCTTTTCCATCCACTACTAAGACATAACCTTTAGATCCCATGTAAATAGCCTGGTGTAAAAAAAGGTTATCTCCGGGTCTAAGTTCTACTGTCAACGCCGTACCCACTACAACCATATCATCGGATACAGGTTTAATATTAAAATTCATCGATCCGTTACCGTTCATCGCATCAGCAAGAAGTGTAGTATTTAATTTTTTTACTCGTTTCGTTACTTCATCAGATAGAAGTGGAGCATTTTCAATCAATATTAAACCCTCCTTTCAATGTAATAAATATTATTACATATAATGTTTATGTAATAATTATTACATTTATACTAGCATGAAAAAATATGTCTTGTAAACATTTTTTTGAAACGCTTTCATAGTTAGAAATTTACAACACAAAAAAATATCCCTTAAGATTGGTTACCTTAAGGGATATTTTAGCTATTATAGAATTTCTAAAAGAAAAGTCTCTAATATCCTTCATAAACATATTAATAAAGGATATGTAATCCCTGCTCTGTCAGCGCCTCTTCCGGTGGAAGGAGTATTTTTATACACTCTTTCACTCTAAACAGCACTTTAATCTTTAGGAAAAATGGCGCCCATGGATTCACCAAAGAAAATAGCATAAAAAAATGTCTAAATAATATGTGAACACAAGCTTCCTTTAGTCTTAGCTATTTAATAAGACTAAATAGAAATGACAAATAATGAGACAGAGTATGTCATTGAGTATGTCATTTACGGTTTAGTTTGGCGAAAATTTCATTCCCCTAACCTTTGCCACAACCACTAGGACAAGAACTATTATTGGTCACCCATTTTTTTCATAGCCAATAGATGAAGTGCATTTACTATTTGAGAAGGTTGTGCAAGTCCTGGAATCTCAGCGTAGTCTTTAAAGATGCCCGCTAGACCATGTTCGAGTTCACCGAAAATAAACACCACTCTAAACTGTTTCTTCTGATCTAAACTGTTTCTTCTGAAATATATGTGTAATCAGGATTAATTTGGTGGTTATATAGTCTCTTGGTATTTTTCCTTCTAATTCTGTAACCTTTGGAAGTTCAAATTGGAAATTATTTGGAACTATATTTATAAATTATATTCATCCTCAAGGCTCGGACCATGTACATAAGTAGCCATAAATCGAATCGAGAAAGTGCTCCTTCTTCTATAGATCCAAATGGCATTTCAGGCTAATCATTGAGAAAATCTATGACCCCATGCATTTTCAAATTCCTTCATCTACACTTCGACTTGGGGAAGTAAATATCTTCTTTAATATGGAAAAAGAATGGTACACTTAGAGCATCCATTACTCTTTTTCCTAAAGTTTTTCGGGGACTTGAGTCAATGATAATTGATTAAGAAGGGGAGTAAAGCGATGCACTGTAGAAAAAGAGTCGCTCATATCATCGCGTTTTTGTACTTTTTGCTTGTAGGATGCTCTAATAGCTTGCCAACTGAAACAATGTCCGGTAAGGAGCGTTCAGGCGCATCAGTTAAGACAGTTCCGAAAGAAGATATAGCGGGTGTGGATATAAGTAAATATTTCCCCTCCGTCTCGACCCAAAATATATATGCTATTCTCGATGGTACAACTGGCTCGAACATCACTGAGACATTCATTGAAGCTGAGGAGATAAATAATGTCAAGGAACGCGCTGTGGAAAGCAGAACAAAAATAAGCGGAGAACACAAAGGGACTACAACGGACTACTATACAGTCAGTCAAACAAAGATCGCTGAGCGTGATGGGTATATTATTATAAAGAATGCACCTGCTTGGGAATCTCAAGGATTAGATTTTTATATTACGGATACCGATAAAACAGTAGAGGTATATAGCGGTTTGTATGACGATTGCATAGAAGTTTCCAGGATCGATCCAGATACCGGATTCAGGGCGGTATTCACATACGCGCCTAAGGTCGGATTGCTTAAGATGTCAAAAGTGACAAAAGATGAGGAAGACGTCATCGTGGAATTGTACTATACGAAAACGCTAGTTCAAGAAGATGAAAAAAAGGAAACGAAAGAAAGTGATGAATCAGAAGCGAATGAATCGAACACTGCTTCTGTTACCGATGAAAACGACTATGACCAATTGTTTAAGATGTACTACGAAGATAAGGAAAACTTCATTGGGATGTTAGAAGACGGAATGAATCCTAATGCGGAATCAGACGGAACTTCTATTTTATTTAATTTTTCATTTTCTGGCGATATAGAAGCGGTAGAACTGCTACTAGAATATGGCGCTGACCCAAACTCAACGAATTCCTATAATACAACAGCCGTTTCGATTGCTGCGACAAAAGGGCATACCTCGGTCGTACGGGCCTTGTTGGAAGCGGGAGCTGATCCGAATTTGAAAGATGACGGTGGGATGAGCGCTTTATCAGAAGAATTAATCGGTACTGAGATAGGAGATCTATTAGGAGATGCAGGAGCCGTGTTGTATTGAAAAGTATCTACGTTTGAGGAGACGGTTAATATTCAGATTTAAGAGGTAGGGACAAAACTATGAACACCAAAAATTACGAACGATTTCAATGGATTTTTATATACCAGGAAAGAGGTTGAAAATACTATAATCTCAAACAGAAAGTCTATACATACGAGGCTCTTCTGAATGAATTAGGAAAAGAGAGGTTCAAAATTGAGTAAGCGTAAAACAATCCCTTCTCTAATTCATATGGTGGGATTATTTTACGCTTACTTTAAGAATGTCCATAATAAGTTCATTAATGTTGGCTTAACTCTCACCTCATATTTGTCGAACAATCCCCCCCCTATTTTTAAGTATCCAGTGTTCATCCTATGAAAAAAAGCAAAACGATTCAGTTTTATTTTTCATACATGTGAACTACTGTGTTAATGTTTTCACCATTATTTTCTTTATCTTTGATTTTGTCAAAGCCTATTGATGTTAAGGAAATTAAACTCAATACTTCATTTGTAACTTCATAGGTAAAATCATATGACCCCAACATATCTTTTAAACAGTTTAATATTTCACATCTATTCTTAAAAGTCCAGTATGCATATCATTAAATAAGTTCTTATGGAGAAAGTTTACTCGAAATCCCCGAAAGTACAGTACCTTGAACAGTAAAACTTAGTTTGGTTCGTTTTTTCAGTTTTGCCTGGAAAAAAGTCATATTCAAAAGCTTCGCCATTTTCCACTTTTAATCCTCGCACTTTTCGGGGCGGTGTACTGTACTTAAAATGTACATATTTATTGATTATATATTGTCTTTTATCTATTTCTGAGTTTATCAATGATTTTTCTCCTTGTTCTTTTTGCTCTATTTCTCTCACGAACGATTTTGGCAGTCTCTTCCCAAGACCGCGTTTTAAAATTAGTATCTTTTGGCCCTTCACGATACCTCTTCAACAAAGCTTTCTTTTTCTCTTCTTTATTCATCATAATCACCCTCCTCAAACGCTTTATCACTGTATATTTAGACACTTACTCCGACTTACTCCCGCCAACTCACAAAAATATTGAATTAACTGAGGGAATCCATTTTCTCTTCCCACTATTTCTCTGAGATTGTTACTTTTTCTTCTTCGCCTGCCTTCGAGTTCGTCTAGCTTTTTTACGAAATCTAACTCTGCCTCTAGATACGCAATACGCGCTTCTGCTTCCTTCAGTTTGTCTTCAGGAGAAAGATCTATGTGGCCCTTTCCCTTTTGCGTTTTCTTCTACTGCTTTGACTTTAAATTCAGGAGAATAGGTAATGAATCGATCCGAAACCTTGATGACATTAGGGTTGGATTCTAACTCTTTTCTTTGTGATTCAGCAAAAATAATCGTGGCCATGTCTATAACCTCGCTCGGTTAGTTAATTAAATTATAAATGGAGAATCGAGGTCTTAAAACATAAAAACCCCGAGTAAGGGCACTTTTTTATCAGTGTCTATTATTCGGGGTATAGATCAGTTCAATCAAACAAGCTCCTTTTTTATTTTTTACATAAAAAAAATATATACAGTGCATCACATTGTGTATGCTATGAATTAGCAATGTAAGAAACAGCATTACGCTCTATGTGTACTACAATTAATTTATATGATAAGTGCACAGTATATATATTGTAATGCACTGTAAATATATTGCGTTGATTAATAAAACGAATAAATCTGAATTCATTTTAAAAAAGACAAAAAATAATTTTTTTCATAAAAATAGCAATAAAAACCCGTTCGGGACTTTAACCCTAGAGTTTATACCCGTACCGGGCACACAACTATCTCTGTTCAACCAGAATATGGATGAACAGAGGACACCCTCTTCATTTTGAAATTGCTGACCTAATCGATTAGGTACAAGAATCTTTAAATTTTTCTCTCCTTTGTTTACGGAAAAACCTTTTTCTTTCTAGAATGCACAGGAACCTGCTACTTCAGCACCTGGAAACTGAGAATCAATTAACGCAGTATTGCGTTGGGAATATCGGTGGAACTAGCCCATAAAGTCAAGATATTTTTTCCATATCTACCGCAATTGATTGACCTCTACTTTTACCTGTTCAGATGTTTTCTTTCTATAAATTCGTTTAGTCTTCTTACAACGTTCTCTGCACACGTAAATAAATTAGAATTAAACGCAATGCTTTTTAATAACAAAGCAATACTAAACAATGCTCTTTAATATATTAACTTAGCAATGCATTGTATAGGTACGTGTATAGCAATATAATACATTGCTCTTTAATACAAAGCATTGCATCATATACAATGCTTATTTCCCTTTTTAAATCTTACCGTAAAGAGAATATATTGAGCATCGACAAAGTTTAGATTACCAATTAATAAAATGTAATGTTCAAGGAGTTCAGCAGAGATGAGCGTATTTATTTGCCAGTATATTTTATTTCGCATCATATTGCAGTACGTTATATAGTCCATGTATACCAAATATATTGCAACGTGTTGCTCTGTTATCGCAAAGCATTGCAATGTATTAATAGTGTATATACCCTGTATAACTAAGAGTCATTTAATGAGAAAGAAATTCATATTCCATCTATTCTTAAAAGTACAGTATGAATACCATTAAATAAGTTTATATGGAGAAGAGTTTACTCAAAATCCATGGAAGTACAGTACCTTGATCAGTAAAACTTAGCCGGATGAATAACTTAGAAATATTAATCCGCGAAAGTACAGTAGTTTTAGGATAGTGGTTAATCTTGAAAAGTTTGTGGATTGATATTATGAAAAGGTAACTGGAAAGAGGTCGTTGCCTCCTGCAAAAGCAATTAGGCGTTAAACCAAGACCTGGTTTGAATTCCATTATTAAAAAAGGTTGAAAATAGTTGATTTTTGCTAGAAATAGTTATTAAAAAAGCTATTATAATTGGTAAATTTAATAAAATTGTTGCACTTTTTATAAGTTTACTCAGGAGTTAATGTTTTTACTGGTTTAAACAATCATTTTAAGCAAATGGTGAATTTTGATTTTTCCAGATCTAAAAAGGAGGCGAACGCCTCCTTCAGAACTTTATTTTTCAGCTTTTTTGGCCCCATATTTTTCTAAACAGATAGAACCGATAACTGATTTACGGGCAAGGAATGGTAATAATACTGGATCTCTTCTCTTTTCACCCTTCCGGTTTTTCTTGAAACAAAAACCAATTCGATTAGGATTAATAAAATCCTTACTCTCTCCTCCTGTTCTAAATATCTCTAAATGAGTTAACGCATTGTCGTTTAACTTGGTTGCATACTTGGTGTTAGTTTGTCCATTGTATTTGGTCAATTGGGAAAGAGCAAAAATGCATACTTTATACTTTTTCGCTGTTACCATTAGAAAATTGGCAAAATGTTCATAGCATTCTCTATGGTTCATATTTGGAAAACGGGCAGGCGCATTTTGAAAGTTATCGATGTATATGCAATCATATTTTTCAGTAACTACCCCTCGTGTAATTCTTTTCATCAATTTCCCAAGTTCTTCATAGGAAGTATCATCTATTACCAATCGGTCTTGTATGAATGTATTGATACGTTGATTTGCCTCTTGGCGCTTTTTTATTGCTTCGTTTTCATTATGAAAAGCTGCGATTTCCCAATATTGTCTGTCTTTTTCTTTTTCGCTTGATATTATCGATAATATATTTTCAGCAATATCACTTCTTCCCTGCTCTAGTGATATGATAAGCACTTTATATCCGTTTAATGCTTGCATCGTGCTGAATTGAGCAGCCGCCGTCGTTTTGCCACCTCCTGGTTCTGCAGAAAGTATGTGAATGCCTCCGCGGGAGAATCCACCACTTAACGATGTATCTAATTCATTTATATAGGAAGGAACACGACCAGTACCAGGATCATAAATAAAATCTTCCTGTATTATTTCTCCTAGTGTTTTAGATTTATTTTCTTGTACTTCCAGCTTTACTCGTACTACATCTAGCCTTTCCAGTAACTCTATTTTTTCTTGATTACTTTTTGCAACCCCGAAATCATTTAATAGTTTTTCTAACCGTCCCAATATTTTCTTTTCATTTATTTGGTTTTGAACTTCAAGTAACTTATGTAGGTGAAAACGCACGAAATCTTTGGTTCCTTTTTGTGTTATACAGTTATCTTCACCACTAAATTGTTCTTTTTGAAAACTCTTATCATAACGATTTATCTTCGTATTTTCTCTAAGACTCTTCATTGTATAGTAATGTTTCCTGCCTCTTTCACTCAAAAAATCTTCTGGACTTTCTATATCTAAAATCTCTTCATCCAACATATCCAGATTATTGGCAAGGGCCTGTAAGAATTTTTCTTCCTCATTAATATTCAAATAATCATCCTCTCTGACTAAATTAAATTGGTAATTGTACAGGTAGATACTTCCTGCGAAAAGATTCATCTTCCTCTTTTACAAAACTGTAGTAGAAGGTGTTTTCCATCCCGTGATTCTTTTCAATAGAAGGAAATAGAGTATCTGCTAGTCTTTGTGAGAAATTCTGGTAAACAGGACGTAAATCCATTCCTAAATTAGTGGTGACTATTATGAGCCCGCAAAAGTCTCTCACAATTGTTTCAACATATTCTAATATTAAATTAGAGACTTTATTTTTTAACACAATAGAGCCATTCGCATCCAAGTGGCTTTCTACCCCTATATCATCAATTATCAATATTTTTGATTTCTTAATTTGATTAGTTATATCAGCTCGTTCTTTATGAGCATCCTCCATAAAATACTGATTTAATAGTTTTCTAATATCAACAAATGTAAATATGGGTAAGTTTACATCTCTCGCAAAATTGCGCTCAAAGTTGGATTTGATCGCTTCAATAGCAATAGTAGTTGCCAGCTGGCTCTTACCGCTTCCCGGGTATCCTCTAAATACAAATCGTGCTTCATTATCGATCAAATTATTTATAGGTAAATCCTTTGTTACTAAGCCTTTTACAAACTGTTGATTGGTTGCTTCTTCACTTAAGGGATTCTTTAGATTCATCTCCTCCAACTGATTAATTTGTTTAAATAACTTGAAAGGTGCCCCAGAATTTCTAACCAGTTTTTCTAAATTTTCTTCCAATAGACAGTTACAAAGAATGGATCCATTTTCCCCTTGAATCCAACCTCCTTCACATTTACTGCACTTCAAATAACCACCTCCTAAAAATCAAATTTGCTTACCGCTTCATACCTTTCATTTACCTTTTCTGTTATGGTGTTTTTCTTTTTGTGTTTTTCAATTATTTTCGGACTTTTATAATTAGCCCCTAAGGGAATGTCGCTGCCTTGATACTCATTATTTTCTAGTGGATTCCAATAAAATTGATAGGTTGTTGAAAACTCCCCACTTTTTTTATCTCTGTTGAGTGTTCTGTTTAGATACCCGGCCTCAATTAAAGAGTTCATATCTCTTTCAAAAGTTGATGCGGATATTCCAAATACATTCATAATATTAGTTTTACGAATTTTCCACCCCTTAGACTTACCTAGTAGATACATAAGAATTCTTGCTGGTCTTGCTTCAATGCGCTTATCTTCAATAATAAAGTTTGGCACCATTGTAAATGGAACCTCATATTTTTCCGGCTTAATAATTGCATTGAAATCTTTCATAAAACCACTCCTCATATTATAAAAACTTGTAACCAAAAATGGTTACACTAATTGTATTAAGCTTGGCTAAAAGTACTCCTTTCAATTTTTTTAGTTTTTAACTCTGTTAAGTCTGATTGTTGATTTTTGGTATAATGAGGAGAGGTGATTTTATATGAAGAAAGAAGAACAGGAGCTTAAGTATAGCGACGATGATACTCTGAAAAAAGCAATTCGTTTAATTAAAAATGGAAGGAAAGAAAAAGAAGTTCAAGTTAAATTCAATCTGTCAGGCGCTGATATGGATTTGATTGATTTTGTTATTAACGAATATTAGTTCACCTTAGATAAATAAGAGCATATTAACGTTTACCAGTCCCATATTTGATAACCGACCGCCATCAAATATGACGGATATACTTATATGTAAGGTTTAAATATAAAGAAATATAGTATTTATTTAGTCAAACTATTAAAATCTCTCCTCCCTTCGGTCGGTATTTTAAGCGGACTACGTCCGCTCTGGCTATTTATAAAAGGGAAAGGCAGCAATAGCACTTGTGTAAGTTCACGGAATTGATAAGATTCCTGATATTATAGTTAAAGCACCTATTAACATAGAATAAACTTAATAACTGAAAATTGGCCTACTATGTGAGCTTCTAACAAACCAAGCAGACTTACAGCTAGGTAAAAAAGAACCCTAATAAAGGGTCCTTTTCCTACAGTTCCTCAAAACTCACTTAAAAGCTTTAACTTTCCATTCAAGCGATGTAAGTTATTTTCATAATCATATTGATCATATAAATTCTTCTTGTAAATATGAATCATTCCTTCAAGCTCCTTCCGATAACGTTTAACTAATCTATCGCTCATCTTTTCAATGCTTTCTTTCAGTTGCTCTTCCTTCTTATTGGGTTTATATTTATTACCTTCTGCGATATCTGCCTTAGTCCCATAGTATTCATTCAAATTATGATTGTATGAACTATTCTGATACTTGGCTTTATGACTAATAAGCAAATGATATTTATTCATCACTTTTTCAAATAATTTATCGATAGATGTGTTAGTTGGTGAAAGGAGACTCCGTAAATTGGATTGTTCATTGATATTACCCAGCGATATCCACTTGTATTTTGAGCGATTATTAATTTTACCTAAGTAGTGCCACTGATACATATAGTAAAGACTGTATTTTTTACCTTCCTTATTTTTCGTAGTCATTTTTATTGTGTATTGAACAGCCGGCTTAAGATTTTCCCCAGGAAAAAGGGCGTCTCTTAGTAATTTCTTCTCTTCTTTATATATCTTATTAAATGAGTTGAGCATCTTTACCCTTTCAATTTCTTCGTACATACTACAGTTGTATATATCTTTATTGAATTCTAAAAAAATAATAATTCCCCCCCCCCTATATATAAACAAATAATGCCGCGCCGAGAGTATGGTACTTAAGACAGTATCGTTGCTTGAATAAAATATAGTTGAAAATTATTAATAAGGGGGAAAATTGTGAAAAAAGCTTATTTGGCATTTAATCCATGTGTGAAATGGCAGTATATTTTTGCCTATAAATAGACCTTCAACACATACAACCGATGCATAAATTGTTGTAGATTGAAGGTCTTTTGTATTTATAAATTATTTCATTAAAGTCTCCTATACTGGAAGACTGGGTTTCGAGATTTCTTAGAGTAGATCCTGAATTAACTCCCCGTAACTTTAAACCTATTACTTCACAAAGTCAGGGCAAGTAAATGTAGTTTAATGCATATTAGCATCGTACTGTTCATTAACTTTCCGATTCGTGTGCATCGGTAATGATCTTCATCAAAATCTGGACAAGCTCAATATCGCTCAAAGTACTCAGCTACTTCTTCTAAATGTTCCAGTTTGACTAGGTTATAAAAATGCTCTGATGCAGGTACAAAAACACGAAATAAGAATTCTGGAGGTTTATTGCAATTTTGTGTGTAGTTTTTAGCCAATTTGTAAGGATCTTCATATCCCCTGCGTATTACTCCGTTGTCATCTTTGTAGTGGGTATACCAACGTACTAAGTCCCACTCGATTAATGTCACATCATATATGTATTTATACTTTTCAAGACGCCAAAAATTCTTATAAGGATTTTTTAAAATGGTGTTATGATTGTCCTTCAATCGATACCATAAGACCTGTTTGTACGAGTTTTGGTACCAAACTTCCTCCAGTGAAACATCATAGTCAGTTTTAAGTGACTTCACTTTATTGATATAATCTTCTGCTTTCATTATAATCCCCCTCATAATGGTAAATTTCAAAGGCCAACATAAATGACGTTTTTAACTATTACTTCACGCTATCACCTCCTTTGTTATCGATTAATTAATCGACTTTTTTAAAGTTCCTCCAAAAAATTAAAAATTTTTCGTGAAAACTGGCTAAGCACATAATTGGCAGCTACCTAGTCGTATTTTTCAAACTTCGAATGTATATTTTTATATCTTAGTTCCGCTTGCTGCATTAAGCGCCTCTTTGATTGTTAAACCATCTCAAAAGAAATTCCTCTGTTTCTTTTGCTGGGTAATGCCATTTTCCTCCTATTTTCTTTTTAGGGAAATCCTTTTCATAAAAGAAAGTGTTTTGAATTGTTCCCCACGACATACATACGCGACGTTCCAGCTCTTTTGAATCCCAAACGACCAAATCCTGTTTCAAATTTGATAGAGACTCCTCAACCTGTTTCTTGATAAACTCTTTTACTTCTTCCTCATCCATTCTAATATTTAGAATGATGTCCACCGCCTTTTAAATAGTTTTTAGAACACATTTTTAATGCGAAATCTATGGATGACTATCCTGCTGCAAATCGATATGTAGGTTTATTGTATTGAGCAAACTAAAAAAATCCAACACTTCGAAAAAATTTCTAAAAAAATTTAGACTTCCCCTGATCTTTTCTTCATTCCTTTAGAAGGAACGAATAGGATAAAATTTTTGTTCTCACCTATTGAAAATATTTTGATAGCTAATGAAGAGATAAGAGACAAAGTCAGAGCAATTAGATGTAAGTACGAAATGGCTGTATTTTTGCATATAAAAAGACCTTCAACATACAACTCCTGCATAAATCGTTGTATATTGAAGGTCTATGGTAGTTATAAATTATTCCAGTAAAGCCCCCTTATCTTGAAGACTTGATTTCAAGATAATTCTTAAATCATACCTTTAATTTATAAATAGTGCGTTTTCTAATCAGCTAGTAATTAATTTTCATACTTTTAACAATAGATTTTGCTGGTATAGCGTCTTTATTTAAAGAACCAGCAAGCTCTTTTGACTGAGAATGCCACAAATTAACATTAAAATCCATAGGTAAATACGGAATAGGGGTTGGTTCCCATATACCCCTTTCATAAACAAGGTCTCCATCTACATACCATTTAATGGAGTTATTAAGCCAATGTATCTCATACAAATGAAACTCTTTATGAGCATCAAATCCCAGATCAATTATAACTGGGGTACCCCTGTAACCGTATTCCATCTTACTACCCTCAATTCCTGGATTAAAAAAAACATTTATCAACATTTTTGTTGTATCCTTACCCAAAAACTCTATGTCTATCTCCTGATGTGGACTATTACGATGCAGAAAAATTCCAGTTATTAATCCTGAAACATTTGAAGGACGCAGTTCTACGGAAAATTTTCCAAATAGATATTTTTCCTTAGTAACTAGGGCAGCAGAAGTAAATGAACGGACTGAGTTTTCTTCTCTTTTGAAATTCAACTCTAATACTTTGTTATCAATATTTTTTATATTATTTGGATTAAATAATGATAAATTACTTGGGAATGTGTCGTCTCGTAGCCGCCATTTATTCAATTCAAATTTTGTTTCTTTATTTAGTGACAATATTTTATTATAGCTATTGTTATGATCTTTTGTTTGTACCCCTATATGTTTCAGATTAGAAATTATCCAAGGTAATTTATCAAATTTCAGCTCCTGCGCCTTGAAATTTCTTTTCTTATAAGGAATAAGTTCAAACACATCAGAATCTTCAAATTCTGGGAAAGGTACTGAAGGGTATTCCATATGTAAAAACTTACAAAGTTTCTCCCATTTATCTGAGCAGTCTTTCGATAAACTAAGCATGTTGCCCTTATATACATTTGCCTCTGAATTCCCTTTCCTACTAGTATAAATAAATTTAGCTTCAGGATAAATTCTTGTTATTTCTTCTTTTTGTAATGATGATAATGAACTGATATTTACATAGGCATTAAATAAGTTTTGACTTTTCTTATCCCAAAATGTTTCTTCTTCAAATTTTGGAAGCTGGTCTAAATTATAACAACAGGTATATCCTAATATCATTAAGGCATTCGCTAACGATGTTTGGCCTGAATCAGGCTCACCAAAAACGAATACCGGCGTTTTGAGTTTAGGGGCATTAAAAGTAGATACATCATTTCCTGTATAGATACCCAACTTAGAAAATATAGGCATTATTGAATAAGAATTAGTTGACGGAACATCTAGTCGTTGACTAATGATTGAATCATTCGCGATATAGACATTCAATTTATCAAATACTAAATTCAGCCAAAGATCTACTGGACCATACACAGGTAACATTTCCAACATTTTCCTGGCCCCTTCTTTGGATAATATATATCCAGAGGCATGCCATACCCCTTTAACTGGCTTACTAACCACCTGATCATTAATAACTCGACTTGTATCATTTTTATTTCCTTTTACATACTCGTAGGATAGATACAGAATATCAAATTCTTCATTTTGATATTTTGTGAGTTGATTCCATATGCGATCTACTTCTTTATTGAACCCATATTTAAAATAAATGTCATCTTCCAAAATCAATGTATAGTCTATATTAGACTCGGAAATTAATTTCCAAATTTCAATATGCGATAATGCTATAGCTATTTCCTGTGGAGTCATATCGATTTGTAGTGCTTGAGTGTCTAACTGGTCAGAAATTTTGTCATTTGGCTCAACAGCTAATTGGTCAGCTAAAGAATATTTTGTTTTCAAAAGTTTACTATCAATTTTTTCATCAAGATATCTCGCATCTATGGCCGAAAATCTTCTTGTTATACTAAACAGGGTGTTTGATTTATTAATAAAGATGCGTTTTAACTCTTTACTTATTTGTCTCCATCTATGCGGTTTTCTGTCTAAGTTGATCACATATATTCGCTTAATCGTATTCTTTTTATTGGTAGAAAAAGCTTTTGTCTTTGGATATAATTCAAATAGTCGTGATAAAGAACTCAATTTAAACCTGACTTGATTTAACAAATTTTTTCTGTTTTTGATATTCATTCTGTGGTTGACACATCCAATCTACATACTTTCTCCAGACCATATTCTCCAATTCCTTTGATCCTCTCTATACATTAAGTTCCACTGAGGAGTTGATATTTCGTCCCAATTCTTTATTAATTCAAAGGGCAATGGACTGTTTGTATTTTCGTTATTAAGAAAAAATTGAACAACACTTGCACTAAAATTACCTGGTCCGGACACTGATTGTATTTGTTTTAAATTAGTAGCCTCATTTAACAGATTATAAGTCGCTCTATCCAAAGCTAAACCTATTAATGGATGCTTTGCAGGTGCCAAAATAGGATCATTGTTTACATAGTATATATAATTTGGATTTGCTTCTTCTGAATTATAATAAAAATGATTGATTTCTACCATTTGATCAGCAGAAAGATCGTAACATAATGGAGATACTTTCAAATTGTTATTTTCAAATAGAAAATTCAAACAAACATCATTAAATTTATCATCTACATCAACGTAAAAACCACCATTTTTGTACAGATAGCAAAGCCTAAAGTAATCTGATCTCATTGCTGGATGAATACATCTCTCATAAGCTTCGGAAAATTTATCGCTAAAATTGTCACTTATAAACTTTCCAGCACTTTTTTTATCGAAAACTATTTTTGGTAGACCACTCTTTGTCCAAGTATCCATCACTTTTTTTACATCCTCAGGTATTATTGCATCATCCCAATATTGAATTAAATGTTTAGGGATGCCGCCATAAGAATTGGAACTGTTTGTATCAAGAGCTTCTCTTCTAAAAACATTTTCAAACATATATTTAGATCTTAAACTATCAGATTCCGCCACTTCAGAAAAATTTAAGTATTTCATCTTATCAAATCCTTTTTAAGATACTTTTATATACTCCATTGAAATAAGTATTGATCATTTTCACAGGATTCAAGAAATAAGGATAACTGATCCCCCCTCTACTCCATGCCTTCCTAATAGGCTAAAATAAGGTTTTTATTACGTAGTATCTAGTTTAGTACGTATTTAAGAATTCCAATTTTCTTATCTCACTTATTGCACGTTACACTAATAAAAAATTATTCTCTTTATTAAAGGTCCCCTCTTTTTAACGGAAGACTTGAGGCTAGTATTTTGATTGTTCACAAATAAAATTTAGCTACATCTATGACTTTATCCCCAACCTTCATTGTTTCTCTCTTAAAATACCTGTTCTCTATTAACTTATCTACAACAAAAACTAAGCTATACTTTGATCTAGTTACACCAACAAAATATTTATGAGGGGTGCTCAAGGATTTAGTTGGGTCTTTCAAAAATTTCTTGAGTGGTCCATTTGGGAAAATTATGCTCCTGTCTAGTGTCATACCTTTACTTACACCAAAATTCAATGACATATACCCTGATGTGGATGTTCTTTTATCATATATCAAAACTTTAGGTTGAAAGTACCTAATATAATCGTCGATATTCTTCCTAGTTATTTGATAGACCCCCATATATTCAAGGGAGTCCTCTTTAACACTTGTTATTGGGTCTCCGGGATATACAAGGTTTGCAAAATCAGCGATATCTTGTATAAACCTCTTAGATTTATTATTCTTAATAATCTCTAAATGATGTGAATCTTTCAATGTTTCTAGGTAACCGAAAATATTTTCCCCACTTTTTTTCTTGTTAGTTTTAGCATTATGAGTTTTTAAAGTTGATTGTTTGTAATCACCCACACAATATACTCTGATAGAAGACTTAAGTAAAAGTTCTAATAATTCGATATCTCTTCCCGTTAAATCTTGTAACTCATCAATGTATATACAAGAATAAATTTCTTCTAACCTTTTTATAACTGCTCCGTTTGACTTTTCATTTAGATAAACCACAAACTCCGAAGCCTTATTAGCTTTTACATCACCACTTTTATTAAGGAAATAAGGTAAAGTGTTTTTTTTGGAAAAGTCTCTAGCACCATACATATTCGAAAAGTCAAAAGATCTAATTATATTTATGTCTTCTAAAAAAAAACTTTGGTATGGCTTTATTAGATCTTTTAAAAGAAACTGATACCAAGAATGTATTTTTATATGTTGGTCAACTACACCATAGTTTTGTTTTTCGTATTCATTTCTTAAAGACTCAACTCCTTTGTTGGTAAAAGACACCATTAACACTTTTTTTGCTCCATGAGGGGTGTTTATTGCATCTTGACAAATCCCCCATGTCTTACCTGAACCTGCACACGCCATAATGATTTTATTTTGTGATTGCATTGATAATGTAATCGGGATATTCAACTTCTCTGTCATAGTCGAAAACCCTTAACCCCCATTCAGCTTTATTGTTCTCCATGAAATTAATGATTTGTTGACTAGATTTATCTTTCATAGAACCGTTCTTAGAAATCGCATCCTTAAACAAAGAAAGTTTCTCTTCATCTTTCGCATTTGACTCATACATACTAGGCTCTAAACTATATAAACTTTCGTCTTCTTCATAAAATACTTTAATAAATTCGTATTTATCCAGGTAGTCATCATACTTATCTAAAATATTCTTCTTAATATCACCGTCATTATCTGTCACTAAATTAATATCCTTGTTTACTAAAATAGCTAGATCACAATAGCGTTTAAAAGCCAGTGAATCAACAGCTATAATATCTGTACCATCCTCGATGGGAAGTTTTCCATAACGATCAAAGTATGCTCTTTGAACTACTAATTCATCTGTGGGTCCTTCAACTAAAATCACTTTTTCAGCAAGCAAAAACCTTACAGTATTATATCCAGGTAATTTCATGAAAAAATCCATTGTTCCATCATTCACTTCATTTAAAGGGGTGATAATTCCTTGATGTAAGAGAATGATATTATCGAGACCTATCTTATTAGCAACAAAGCTGCTATGTGTAGAGATAAAAACTTGTTTAGATTCTTCATTTTTGATTTTTGAGATAAGTTTCGACATATTACTAAAAGATAAATTATTTTCAGGCTCTTCAAAAAGTATAAAATTAGACTTTTGAGATTCTTCATATAAAACTAATTCCATTTTAATAAGATTCTGGCTACCGAATCCTACATCCTCAAAAGGTATCTCTTCAACATCTATAGAAACTTCGTTTTTCCAAGCGTCTAATACTTCCTCTTTTATGCCCAGTTTAATTCTTTTGTCATCTAAACGAACATTTTCTTCTATTCTCTCGTTTAAGCTAATAACACTTTCATTGGAATTAAAGTCATACTTCATTTTTCGATAACTTCTTGCCAAGCTTGCTTTTTCTTCATCAGTCAAATGTTCAGCTACATTTGAATTCACAAACCTATTTACTGAATTACTGTAATCTTTCTTTGTTGTATCCAAAAGAGATACTTTGAAAGGTAATTTCCGAAAAACAATTGGGTTTCCTGAAAAATCTCTCCATTTCACTTCATAAAACTCAACGGGAATATCATATATTTCATCGTTTTCTACCATATCCTTAAAGGCTTCAGCATACATAGGGTTAAAGATTACAGACATTTGTATGCCAGGGCAATCATCGCCTAAAGAATTGTTAGTCCCTTTTAATTCTGAAGCAGTTCCCTCATCATGAAAATAAATTTCAGCTGTTATCTTTGGTAATTCTTCTATTACTTCATCTTGCACTAGCTTTTTCTTGAATTCCTCTCTAACTTGCTGATTAAAGCAAGTTACCTTAAGTTGACGTTCAAAAGAATAGTTATTTAGCTTCCCACTAATGACTATTTGAAGTAGCTCTAACAAAGTACTTTTACCAGAGTCATTATTACCGACAAAAATATTGTAACCTTGATTCACACGAATAGTTACATCTCTAAACAGCTTATAATTTTGAATTCGTATTTTATTAATTTTCATAATTGCACCTACCCCATTGCTAAGTAGAATATTAAAACATAATTGGTTTATGGTACACTAATTTCCTTTTTATGTATTAGTCTTTAATATGACTTTAACACAAATTGTGCCAGGAGTAATTTGAAAATTCATGATACTATGCTGGGATATCTCGAAACTGAGTCTTCCACAATCCTGCCCTTATACGGAAGACTCAGTTTCGAGATATAACTAAATAAATATACGAAACCACTCGTTCATATTTTCGTTTACTTATACCAGTTTTCTAACATAAATGCTGCCATTTCATATCTTAACTTTTTACAGATAACATTTTCTCCTTTTTGGATGGATGTAGTATTTCGATTGTGGTAAATAAAAAGCGCCCCAAATTCCGGGGCACTATTAATGAGACTATTCAACTTTTGCCTCTACGTCTATATTGTCGTATTCATTGATAGTCAACTCAGTAAATCGATCAGGTGCGATTGATGCTTTTATTTTCATTGCTGCTAAATAAACAACACCAGCTGCTATCAAGGATTGAACGGCAGGAAGTCCAAGTTGTGTAACATACTGAGTTAAATAACCTACTCCAGTACCGATTATTAGAGCGATTGTAGCCATCCAATTCCAACCGTCTTTGTCTACCCACGTCTGTTTCCTTAAAAAGAAAAAGTCAGCCATCATAACCCCGGCAATAGCAGGATAGATTAATGCTGTCATATATAAAAAGTCCATAAAATAATCTAATATTCCTGCCAAAGCTACAACAATAGCAACAATAGTACCTAAAAGTGTGAGTACCGCCCGTCCTTTATCAGAATTAACATTAAGCATATTGGATAAAGCGAGTCCCATGCTATAGTTATTGACTAGCTGGCTTGTCCAAGTGGCAAACCATAGAATTAGAAATCCCCATACCGGAAACCCTAAGTTCAGCATAACATTTACAATATCAGCATCCCCAACTCCTACTGACATTATAGCGCCGACATAAAATAATGGAAGACCGATAGCAACAATTCCTAATGGTATAAGAAGATTATCTTTGACCTTTGGTTTAGCGTATCGGGTATAGTCTGAAGCTATTACCCATTGTGAAACGTTCACTCCGATTACTAAGCTGATTGCGGCTAATATCCCCATAGTAGGCTCTGGGCTCCAGGCGGTAATATTATCTATACCAGTATTTCGTAAAGCATAAAAGATCCCTGCACCAATTAATAATAAACCTGCGGGTACTGCAATATAGTCTGTCCACTTCATAGAATTATAGCCAATAATAGAAGGTAGGGCGAATAATAATCCTGCTATGACTGTTATTAAAGCCCATAAGCCCCATTGAGTGGTATAATCAATGCCAAACATAGCTGAAATAGCATTTCCTGCAACGGCAGTCTGCAACGCCCACCAGCCAAGTGAGACGATAAATATCGTTAAACCCACAATAAATCTCGCTTGCTTTGCTCCAAAACTGGTACGCGCTATCACAGAAGATGCTCTACCGGTTTTGGCTCCAAGATAACCTTGTAGGGCGTTACCGATCCATTGAATTCCTACTAGTGCAAGTACAAGTATCAAAAATATCTTACCTAATCCAAAGCTACCAGCGAGAGTAGCACCAACCATTAAAACTGGTATAGTAAATTCCAAACCTCCGAAAATCATTGCGGGTGTGAGCCAATGCTGCCTTTTACTTTCCGGGACAGATGAGAGGGCTTCATCTTGCTTTAGTTTCTTGCTATCTTTCATAATAACAGTCTCCTTTTATTGTAATTTTCTGATAACAACAGACAAAGAATAAGGGGCATTAACTGCCCCCTCTCCCTATTATGGCTTCACTAACGTCCAAACAATTCTGCACACTTTATCACTGTTATTTACTGCCCAATGCTGTTCCCCAGAAGGGATAAAGGTAGCTTCTCCCTCTGAAGCTTTGAATCTATGTCCGCCACATTCTCCTTCAATGCTTCCTTCGATGATATATGAATATTCATCTTCATTGTGGTTGGATAAACCTGTACCAGGAACCCGTTCCCCTGGTTGTATGTTTACCAAGCCGAATTTTACTTCGTTTTGAAATAAAGTTTGCAGCCCTTTAATGTCCTGTTCGTACTTTTTTACTTCCAAGACATTTACACCTCACTTTTTACGAATTTTGTCTTCTTCCCATTCGAACGTATCTGGGTTAACCAGAACGCCAAAAATTTCTTTTGCTTCGTCTAAGGTGTAATACTCATTTTTCACATCTTTAGCCACTTGTTCAGCAGGTCTCTTCAAAGGATCACCATAACCTCCACCAGTTGCTGTCATTAATTTAATTACATCATTTTTTTGTAGTGGGTAGCGTGGATAAACCCCGAATGGTCCGTCTTTTTCCCCACTGGTTTTTTCAATATAAAATTCATTAGGAGAGCCTTCATGGCCGTTATCAATACCCCACGGTAAATACTTATTTCTTCCGAATGTGACTGTTGCAGCCTGATTATCAGTTAAGGCCCGATATGATCTAATAACTCCCTTGCCCCCGATATATTGACCTGCTCCTGCTCCATCTGTTCGTAAGCTATACTCGTCCAGTAAAACACCATAACGTGTTTCAGCCACTTCTACTGGAATATTATAAGTTTCACCATCCGCTATACAAAACTGGCCGCTTGCACCATCTTGTCCTTGAGCTGCTCCCCAACCGCCAACAGATGGTTCAACAATGAGGAACGGTTCATCTGTATCATGGTGCAGTCCACTTAATGTTACTGCACACACAGATAGTAAATGACCCGCACCCAAACGATGTGGCAGTTCTGGCGCTAATGCTTTCCAAACAAGATCTAAGCTTCCCAATAACGTTTCAAAATAATTGGAGACAGGGGCTGGTCTTTCCGCTGACATCACAGACCTCTGATCTACAATTATTTTTAATGGACGGAACACACCATCGTTAACATCCTGAGAAGGGTTTGTTACTCCTAAAAAGATTGTTCTAACAGCGGAAACGAGGCCGGTATAAGAACAGTTAACAGGACCCGGAACCTGTGGGCTGCTTCCACGGAAATCGCAAATAAATTCATCATCGGTGATTGTAACTTTAACCTTTATTGGAAAGGGGCCATTTCCAATTCCATCTGTATCAATAAAATCTTCTGCATAAAAAGTTCCTTTAGGTAGTTTGCTGAGCTCCTGCCTTGAAATTTGTTCGCCATGATCTAACAAGTAATCAACTGCTGAAACAATAGTGTTTCTGCCATGTTTCTCACACAGCTCCTTTACTCGCTTATCACCTGTTTTCAATGCTGCAACTTGTGCCCACATATCACCTAGTGACAAATCAGGGAATCGTACATTTGAACGGATGATTTCCACAATGCCTTCGTTGATTTTTCCTTTTTCAAATAGCTTGATACAAGAAAATTGAAGGCCTTCCTGAAAAATATCTGTTGAATCATTGGTAAAAGAACCAGGATCTTTCCCACCTACCTCTGTCCAATGGGCTTTATTGGCCGAAAAAGCTATTAATTCACCTTCATGGAAGATTGGCATAACAAGTCCAACATCTGATAAATGTGAACCTCCACCACCATATGGGTCGTTAATTATGATAATATCTCCTGGCTCTAAATCCCCTTTCTCTCCATATTTTTCAAGAGTTTGTTTAACCATAAAGCTAAGCATCCCGATAAAACCGGTTACACCATTGCCTTGGGTAAGCAATTGACCTTTCGCATCCGTTAATCCACTAGCATAATCTAAAACTTCATAGATAATTGGGCTCATCGAAGTACGCGCTAAGGCAATAAACATCTCGTCCCCAATAGATAATAGTGAATCTTTTACTATCTCTAACGTAAATGGATCTACTTTTGTATCATAGGTCATTAACAGCTACCCCCGTTTCAATAATAAGATTTCCGTAGACATCCTTATAAAGCGATTGTCCATCATAGATTACCGTCGTGGCAGCTTTTTCTTCGACAATTGCAGGACCAGCCACCATACTTTCCGTTGGCAATTTTTCACGATGGTAGACAGCGACATTTAACCATCCGGCCTCCTCGAAATAAACCGGTCTTGTTTCTTTTTTAGCGTCGTTCAATGTCCCTTGAACTATATTTTGCTTAAGTTCAGGCTTATCAACTTTTCCAAATGCAGTGAGATGAAGGTTTACAATCTCGGTGGGTGACTCTTCTAATTTAAAGGTAAAGTTCTTTTCATGAAGCTCATGAAATTTAGAGATGATAGACTTGATGCATTCTTCATCCCACTCTCCAGCCGGAACAGGGACTTTAACTGTATGTTCTTGTCCCAAGTAACGCATGTCAGCAAAACGGTTGTAATGTACTTTTTCCTTAGAAACCCCTTCCGTGATAAATTGGTTTGTTGCTTCCTGCTCCATACGATTCCACTCATCATTCAACAAAGTTAAATCTATATCATTTAAACGCTTAATAAATGTTTTAATGTAATCATGTCGTAAGTCAGTCATTAGCATTCCCCACGCGGAGAATACAGGGGAAGAAATCGGTACTACCACTTTTTTCACTCCAAGTTCTTTTGCTAGAGCTGGGGCATGCATGGATCCTCCACCACCAAAAGCTACTAAGGTGAAACCTCTAGGGTTGTGCCCTTTACGGATAGATATTAATTTTAATGCATTCAACATGTTGGAATTGGCAATGCGAATAATTCCTAATGCAGCTTCTTCAGTTGAAATATCAAAACGTTTAGCTACTTTATTAGAAATTACATTTTTCACATTTGCTAAGTCGACATTATAATCAAAATTTTCAGGAGCTAACCTACCTGTTAAAAGATTGGCATCAGTAGTGGTTGGCTCTGTGCCCCCTAAACCGTAAGCAACTGGACCGGGGACTGCTCCAGAAGACTGAGGACCAACTTTTAACGAGTTGGCTTCATCAATCCATGCAATAGATCCACCACCATTACCAATTTCAACAATATCAACTACAGGTGTTTTAATTGGATAACCAGCTGTTCGATCAGTCCGTTCGATATAATAATCGGTAGAAACCTTTACTTCCCCATTTTCTATTAAAGAACATTTAGCTGTAGTTCCGCCTATATCAAAAGCTATAATGTTTTTTTCTCCAATAATTTCACCTAAGACTGCCGCCCCATAAATACCTGCAACAGGACCAGACTCTACCATATTAATTGGGATTTTTTTTGCTTGAGGAAAAGTTGTCGCACCACCATTTGATTGCATAATAAAATTATTGCTCATCGTATCATTTTCTGCTAATTTTTCATCCAATTTATTTACATAAGTTGTAGCAGCCGGCTGAACATAAGCATTCAATACAGCTGTATTTGTTCGCTCATATTCGCGCCATTCTTTTGTTACTTCGTGAGAGGCTGTAACAGCCACCTCCGGCCATAATTCTTTAATTAGTTCTACCGTTTTCTTTTCATGTTCCGAATTAGCATAGGAGTGCAAGAAAGATACTGCAATAGCCTCCACGCCTTCTTTTTTGAAATATTCAATCGCTTCTTTTATATCTTCTTTTTGGAGCGGTTCCAGTGTATCCCCTTGATAGTTGATACGTTCACTAACTTCCCTTCTTAGATACCTTTCTACAAAAGGAGTTGGCTTTTTGTATAAAACATTAAATAAATCTGGTCGATTCCCTCTTGCAATCTCTAGTACATCTCGAAAACCTTTGGTGGTAAGCAGAGCAGTTTTAGCACCCTTTCGTTCTGTCAACGAATTAATGATAACAGTTGTTCCATGAATGAACGATTGGATGCTCTGTTGATTTATGCCACTCTTGTCAATAACATCAATAACCCCTTGTTCAAAGTTAGGCGGCGTCGTATGACTTTTTTCAATACCAACACTCCCTTTTTCATCGACGTAAACCAAATCTGTAAATGTCCCGCCAATATCAGTTGCCACTCTCACCTAAAACACCATCCTTTTTTAAGTTATATAAATAAAACACCCGAAATTAAAAAATTACAGGTGTCAATACGCAAAGAAGTTCTGTCTCTTCCGATAAAGGATTTTCCCATTGATGCTGTTGTACTGAAGGAAAGTGAATAGCATCACCTTCCTTAAGAAGATATTCTTTTCCTTCAATTACAAAGATAACCATACCTTTCAACACATAATAAAATTCTTCACCAGGATGACTAAACTTTTGTTTATCCTGTTGGTTTGGGCTAAGTGTTACCTTGATTGGTTCCATTTTTCTTTCCGGAAAATGACCACCTAAACGAGTATGTATTAGATCTGACCCTTCAATCTTAAACGGTTTTTGATGTTCCCGCTTTACTGCATAGTTGTGGTTATATGGGTCCTCGAAAAATGAAGCCATAGGGACGCCAAAAGCGTCTGCAATTTTTTTTAATGAAGTAATAGCTAGCGATGAATCCCCACGTTCTACTTGAGACAAGAAACTGACCGAAAGATCTGTTTTCTCACTCAAGCCCTTTAATGTTAGTCCATTTTGTAGACGTAATTCCTTAATTTTCTTATAAATATCTTCCATTACACCAAAACCTTTCTAGCAAGACGGTAATAATTTTAGTATTACTGTATTTTTTTATATAATAGCATAATATTTTCAGAATTGAAAGAATTTTTTTGTAATAAAATCCAAAGTAACTCTCTGCCGGGTCTTTCTTAAATTAAGAAGATCCCACTTCCTAAAACATCTTGTTGTGCTTACTAATAACACTTTGCTAATACACATACTGCCAAACTTACAAAGAATAGGTGCCTCATAAAAAAAGAAAAAGGATGGTTAGTCAGGCACTAACCATCCAATGTATGTTTAATGAAAATCTTCTTCAAAATCAGGACAAGTCCAATATTTCTCAAAGTACTCAGCTACTTCTTCTAAATTTTTCAGTTTGAGTAGAGCGGAAAAATGCTCTGAGGCTGGCACAAAAATACGAAATAAGAATTCTGGAGGTTTATCGCAATTCTGTGCGTAGTTTTTAGCCAATTTGTAAGGATCTTCATATCCCCCGCGCATTATACCGGCGTCATCTTTATAGTGGGAATACCAACGTACCAAGTCCCACTCAATCAATGTCACATCATATATGTAATTATACTTTTCAAGACGCCAAGCATTCTTATAAGGATTTGTTAAAATTGTGTTATGATTTCCCTTCAATCGATACCATAACACCCTTTTGTACGAATTTTGGTACCAAACTTTCTCCATTGAAACATTATAGTCAGTATTAAGTGACCTAACTTTGTTGATATAGTCTTCTACTCTCATTATAATTCCCCCTTAAAATTTTAAGTGATTTTCGTAGTCTACCAGGACAAAAATTCTCTACAAATTATTTCAAGCTATCACCTCCTCTGTTGTAGATAAATTAATCTACTTTTTTCAAGTTCCTTTAAAAAATCAAAAATTTCTTTTCAAGGACTTGCAAATTACTTAATTGGCAGCAATCTAGTGGTTTGTTTCAACCTTTCTACAACAGTTTTATATTCAAAAACGAAGACACCTTCAAAAATAATTTAAATTTTTTCCAGAAATTTTTCCAAAGTGTTGGTTTTTTTGAGTTTGGTCAATACAATAAGCCTAGATATCGATATGCAGGATAGTCATCCGAAGATTTCGCTTTAATTCGTATCTCAAAACTATGAAAAAGGCGGTGGCCATCATTCTACACTTTAGAGTGAACGAGGAAGAAGTAAATGAGGTTATCAAGAAACAAGTTGAGGAAACTCTTTCAAAATTGAATACGGATTTAGTCGTTTGGGATTCAAAAGAGCTTAAACGCCGCGTCAGTATGTCGTGGAGTACAATTCAAAGCACTTTCTTTTATGAAGAGGATTTCCCAAAAGTGAAAATAGGAGGGAAATGGTATTACCCTGCTAAAGAAACAGAAGAGTTTCTCTCGAGATGGTTTAAACATCAAATGGGCGCTTAATGCACGTAGTAAGTGTAATTAAAGACTTTTAAAGACGAGGGTCACCCCTCGTCTCTTATTCATTCAAGCTTTCGCGTTAGAAAGAATGGATAACATTAAAATTTCTTATCCTTGTTTATTGAATAAATCTAGAAAGCTAATGAAGATATAAGAGAAATAGTTTTCAGCAAGTTTTTATAATAAATAACTAGGAGGAATGTATATGGCGTCTTATAGAAAAAGGAATAACAAGTGGCAGTATCGAATTTCGCATAAAGATCCTTTTACTCAAAAGTATATAGAAAAGTCAAAGGGAGGTTTTAGAACAAAAAAAGAGGCACAGCTTGCAGCCGCTAAAATGGAAGAGGAAATTAAAGAGGGTTACTTCCATACTTCTGTTTCCTTGAAAGCATTTTTACTGGAATGGTTAGAGGTATATAAAAAGGATGAAGTGCGTGAGAATACTTATAAATTGCATAAGTACAGTATTGAAAAGCATATTCTCCCTTTCTTTAAAGATTTAATGCTGGATCAACTTAATCCTACCAGGTATCAGAAATTCATTAATGAGTTGGCTGATAAGGGTTTGAGCAAGAGGACTATAGAGAATATTCACTCGACTATGTCTAATGCGATGAAAAAAGCAGTTATCTTAAGCAAAATTAAAACCAACCCCTGTATTGGTGTCACGCTAAAGGGTAAAACTAAAGAGAAGGAGATTAATTATCTAGAAAAAGAAGCTCTTTCTCAATTTCTTCAGGAAGCATATAGGTACGGTTATGAATACGGTTTCTTTTTTAAAATATTATTGGAAACTGGATTGCGTAAAGGTGAAGCGGCTGCTCTACAATGGAAAGACATTGACTTGGTGAATGGGACTATTAACGTTACTAAAACGTTGAATTTCAGTGCTAAAAATGACACTGAAGTTTTTGGCTCTCCAAAAACAAAGAATTCGAAAAGACTCATTACCATATCAGACGGACTAGTAGAAGAACTTAAAAAACATCAACTTCATCAAAAAAAGGACAAGCTAACTTGTGGGTCGATGTATAATCATAGCCTAAACCTGGTTCATTGTAGAAAAGATGGCAGTTTTCTTCGTAAGTCTAGCCTCCATAATGCTTTTAGAAAGATTAAATCTCGAGCTAACCTTCCAGATATAGCAATCCACGCTCTGAGACACACCCATGCTGTACTAATGTTAGAAGCAGGGGTAGATATGAAATATATCCAGGAAAGACTCGGCCATAAAAGCATCCAGATAACATCTGATATATATGCTCATATCAGCAAGAAACTAGAAGATAATAATTTCAAAAAGTACCAAAGCTATGTAAGTTCTTATATTTGAATAAGAAAACCACTCCACCCCATCAAGTCATTGGTTCTTGGTGGGGTGGTTCTATTTTTCTGAAAAAGAATGATTTAAACAGCGGAGATGATTTTTCATTATCTGTTTATAATAAGAAATGAGGAGGGGAAAGGATATGTCTAACGATAAAACTATGAAATTGAGATTGGTTGAAAAAAATAAAAAAGGAGGGGAAATATCTACAGCAGGAGAACTTAAAGATATCATAGAAATTGATTCTACTGATGCAGTAGTAGTTGTCAATGGTCAACTATATCATTTAGATTCTTTTGTTTTAGGGGGAGAAAATATGTTTAATGAAAGAGTCAATCTCATTCATAACTGTAGCACCGATGATATGGCGAAATACGAACGATACTTGAATGTTCAAGTTACAAGAAACATCGAACAAACACATTATAGTGATTAGGACTAGGAGGTATGTTCTGGTGAAGTCAAAGCTTGATTATATCATTCACATTCAAAAAATGATCCTTGAGCAGCAAGAGATAATCTTTGAAGAATTACAAAGAATGAAAGAGGAAAACCAAAAAAAATACACTCCTAGACAGGTTAAAGTGCTTGAAAGATATGGGTTAATAGAATGTGATTTCCCAAAGGAAAAACCTCTAACCATCCCGGAACGGTATGAGCAAAGGTACAAGTGCAAAAACTGATCCGCAGTCACATCTGTCTTATAAGAAGAAGCGGAAAGCTGTAATGTATGGCTTTCGGGATTGTCCTGATAAGTGTGAAAGTTCGATCAACCTACTTCATTAGTCAAGTTATATTGTGAGTAGTAAATAGGATATCTTTAAGAGGCATTCTCGCTTAGGAATGCCTCTTTTTGGGTTGCTTTTCTAAAGTAGGCAACCTCCCAATTTACTTACTTTCATATTATCAAAGTAAAACTGTGCAAGTAGAAACCGTACGCATTTCTACTTACACAGTTAATATTACATCCTAGACTCCATTAGTAGTAACCAACTTTAAAAATTATCCTTTAAAAAACCGGCAAATTCCTTTTCTTTTTTTCTCCCGTTTTTTCATCGAATTCCTACTAGGGCCTAATTTCGGTCCCTTACACATCAACTCCATGGTTCTCTCTTTTGTACGCCAGCGAATCGGCTTATCACTTGGCTTTTCCCGGTACCGTTTTAAAAGTTCCTGCCGTTTTCGTTCCTTTTCTTCCTTGTTCATTTGTATCACCTCTATGTTTATTATAAACAATAGAGTTATTTAAGTTATTATTAATACAAGATTACTTGATGATTTTTTAAATAAGAAAAGGCTGTCGAGACTTTCTCGCCAGCCCTAAGCACACATATGTGTGTGTTTATTCCTTATATTAGCTCTGTAATAGGACTACTAATGCAATTGCAAAAAGAATTATTTTTGCCTTATTCAGAATTTATGTGACTCAGAGAGTTCGCTATACCTTTTCCGTAATTCGTGCTTTAGTACTTTTCCCGCGGGGTTTTTAGGTAGTTCACTCACGAACTCAACATATTTTGGCTTTTTGTAGCTTGCTAAATTAGATTTTGAGTAAACAATTACTTCTTCCTTTGTCATTTTTTCATTAGGTTTTAGCACTATTACTGCCATTACCGACTCACCCCATTTTTTGTCAGGAACACCTATTATACTTACTTCTGAAATCCTTGAATGCCTATATAAAACATTTTCTACTTCTTTAGGTGAAATATTTTCTCCTCCACTAATAATCATATCTTTTTTCCGATCAACAATATAGATAAAACCCTCGTTATCAACTCTGGCTAAATCGCCTGTTTTGAACCATTCACCTATGAATGCTGACTTAGTTTCATTAGGTTTATTCCAATATCCTTTCATAACAGTAGGACCACTTAAAACTATTTCACCTATTTCACCTTCCTCTACTTCCCTACCTTCACTATTTATAACTTTCATTAAATTATGAATAAAAGGTTTGCCGACTGACCCTCGCTTACTTAAAATATCTTTTTGTCTAAGAACACTTGAACAAGAAGCTGCTTCGGTTACTCCATAACCTTCTGTGAAGTTCGTTTTAGGGAAAAGTTCGCTAACTTGCTTCATTAAAGACATCGGAAGGGAAGCTCCTCCTGAGCATAATAAACGAAGCTTTTCATAGTTGGAATTTTTAATTATATGTGCATGTTGAGCAATGTCATGGTACATCGTGGGAGCACCGAACATTGTTGTAATTCCTTCTTCTGCAAAAGATTGTAATACTTTTTCAACTGAAAAACGTCGAAGTATTACCATAGATGAGCCTGTATGAATTGCAGGAAGCGAGAACATTAAAAGACCACCCACATGAAATAATGGTGATACTATTAGAGTAATATCGTCCCGATTAATTTCCCAATCCACAATTTGGTTAATTGAGGTCCAAAATATATTTTTTTGCGTAAGCATTACCCCTTTAGGGGTTCCTGTAGTTCCAGAGGTATAATTTATAATAAATAGATCTTCCAGGCATACTTTCTCTTGCTTAGGCTCCCCTTCGTTCTGATCCCTTATAAAATTTTCATAACTAGGATCGATTTCCTCTTTTCCTTCTACGATGATATATTTTGAAATATTTCCTAAGGATTTCTTTAAATCCCTAACCTTTTGTTTATAACTCTCCCCATAAATTAAACATTTGGATAAAGAATCTTGCAAAATATATTTAATCTCTTGTGTGCTTAATCTCCAATTTATAGGAACTAAAATAGCTCCTATTTTTGCAGCAGCCCAAAAAGATTCTATAAATTCATTAGAATTATGCAAAAGTAAAGCTATGCGGTCCCCCTTTTTGATTCCTGCATTCAATAACCCATTTGATAATTGGTTAACACGCTTATTGAATTGGGCATAGCTCAATGTTATCTCCTCAAATTTAATAGCAATATTATTAGGATTCAAATCTTTTTGTCTTTGTAAAACTAATCCTAAATTCATTAACTCACCTCCCTTGCTTATATAGTTTAAATTCATAGTAAATTTTCCAATTAATCATTTCTCTTAAATAAATTATCAATTACTCCCCACTCTTCGCTACTCTCATTAAATTTAAAAGCATAGAGTAACCCTAATATGATTCCAATAAGTGGTGTGACGAAAACCATAAAAAAAGTTAAAAATGACAAACCAAACATAAAGCCATCTCCTTTGGAAATTAATTATATTTAGATGGAAAATAAAGATCATTATTTACCAAATAACTTTTGTAGAGATTGAAATATTCTCTGATACCATCTTTCAAGTTGTAACCCGGGTTAAAGCCTAAGTCACTTTTGGCGGATTTAATAGAAAGAATACCTCTTGTTTTTGCACTCCTGTCTTCTATAATATTTCTTTCATTACCAAACTTGACAGTGGTATTGGGCGTTAAATCTTCTACGATTTTAGCTATCTCCCTAGGACTTATTAATTTTTCACCAGAGGAGATATTGAATATATTTTTCTTTAGAGGTTTATCCAATGCTAGTATAATCCCTTTAGTCACGTCATTAATATGGGTATAGTCACGTTTAGAACTTCCATTATCTTTGAAAAAGGTGGGTTTTTGTTCTACAGCATTTTCGACCATTGGTTTTATATACATTGGGTATTTCATACCAAATCCATAAATCCCCGAAAACCTCAGAGAAATAATATCTAAACCATAATGTAACCAATAGTGCTGGGCAAAAGACTCAGCTGAAATTTTAGAACTAGAGTATGATAGTAAAGTAGGACCTTCATCGGGTGAAATGACAGGGTGGTACTCATCTATTGGCTCGTATTTTACTGGTGTATAAACGGAGACAGAACTTGCTAACACCACTTTTTCCACATTAAAATTGCGAGCAGCTTCTAGTATATTTAGAGTACCTTCCACATTTACTTTCATAGTTAATAAAGGATCATTGGCTAATATATCCAAATCATTTATTACAGCTGCATGAAAAATTTTTTTTATATTTTTAGTATTTACTGTTTCCATTACAATAGTTTTATCAGTTATATCTCCTATTACATATTCAATGTTCTCAATTTCATCGCTTAACAACCACTTAATTGGAGAACCATTTGAAGGGAAATTAGTGTCAAATACCACTACTTCCTCTCCATAAGTGAGCAATCTTTTTACTAGATGCCCACCTAAAAATCCAAACCCTCCAGTTACTAAAATTTTCCCCATGTGAAATAAATCCTTTCCGTTGTTCTATTTTATCCACTTATATTTTTTCTCGTATTTGTAATAACGGCCTGACTTTTATTAAAATGATTAAAAACTACGCTCTCTGTTGGTTTGGTAAGTAAGGATACTGTCACTAGTGCCACTGTTCCAAGAATTGTTCCTAATACAGCAACATTAAACTGAGGTAGGATGGGATTGTTATTAAAAACAGTTAGATTTAATATACCTAGCACTCCTCCAAAAATTATGCCCGTCAAAAGACCAGCCACTGCTCCTTGAGGAGTGGCTCTTTTCCACCGAACTCCTAGGTAAAGAGCTGGTGCAAACATAGCAGCAAATGCCCCCCATGCTACACTAACAACCAGTAGGATGAAAGTGGGTGGGTTGAGAGATAATAAAAACCCAATTATTAAGACTAATAATGAACCTATTCGTATCCATTTCAATTCTTTTTTTTCGCTCATTTCTACTCCTAAAGTATTTTTGAAAAAATCTCTAACTATAGCTGCAGAACTTAATATAAGAAAGGATTCGCAAGTGGACATAACAGCAGCCGCTACCGCAACAAGAAAGAAGCCAGCCATTATAGGATTGTTAACTAGATTAATAATGAGGTGTGGAAGGATTTGATCAGCAGCTTGTGGTGCGGTAATTGAACCATTATCAACTAGTACCTTTCCTGCCATCCCTGGCCATTGGGATAAGACTCCGCCAAAATATAGAATTACTGAAACTAGTGGGGCCCATTTTAATACTTTAATATTTTTTACTGTTAGAAACTTTGTTGAAACGTGAGGGACACCAGCATAGGCCAGTAAGCCCACTACTATACCGTATTGAAGAACTAGGCCCATAGAAAATGCCCCTTCTTCATGCCAAGGTTGAAGAAAAGTTGGTGCAGTTTCAGCTAAAGTATTGTGTAAACCTGTTAAACCGCCAACTTGAGGGAGTAATAAAAAGTTTAACAATAATCCAATTGTTAGTAGGATAATCATTTGAAAAAGGTTAGACCACATTGATGCTTTCATTCCACCTCCCACAGTATAAACACCCATAATGACAACAGATATTAAAATTGAGGTGGTATAAGATATGTTTAGAATAGAGCTTAAAACCCAGCCCATGGCTGCAAATTGTGAAATCATGTAAGCGGTGCACCCCAGTAAAATTGCAAAAGCTGAAAGTCCTCTAACAGTTTTGTTATTGTTATAGCGAAGTGCTAAGAAGTCAGGAAGGGTGTATACCTCATGTTTTTCAGCAATGATACGCATAGGTTTGGCTAAAACCCAATAGCTAATCACTATTCCTGGGAAGGCGAGGGAAACTAACATAACATAACCTGCATAGCCAGTTCCGAAGCCTGTTCCTGAATATCCCATTACAGCGCCACCACTAAGAATTGCTGCCATTAATCCGAAGGTTAATAAAATAATCCCCATACTTTTTCCAGCTACAAGGTAATCACCCACTGTTTTAGTGTTCCGCGTGGTAATCCAACCAATCAATAAAAGTATAGATGTATAGACAGCCATACTTAGAATTGCCCAGGAGGTATAATCCATTCAAATTGCCCCTTTCAATAATTTTAAGGTGTTATAATTTCTACATTTCTAATATTTAAGATTTATAAAATAGTCGATCCACCCTCAATGGGTATAACGTGACCGTGAATAAAGCTAGCATCTTTACTTGCCAAGAAAGTAACTACTTTAGCTATTTCAATCGGTTCACCATATCGGCCAGCGGGTGCATTCATGGTCAGTTGATGAAATGGTCCATCTTCATTAGAAAATTGTTTTGTAAGTGGGGTTTTAATTACTCCAGGTGCAATAGCAACCACTCTAATTCCCTCATGTCCATATTCGTAAGATAATTGTTTTGTTAGTCCTATTACCCCATGCTTAGCAGCTGTATATTCAACACCTGCAGCGCTTGCAATTATTCCAGAGGCAGAAGCAGTATTTATGATTACCCCACCACCTTGTTTGATCATAATGGGTATTATTGCTTTGGACATTAAAAATATGCTTTTTAAATTAACTTCTAAAACTGTATCCCAAGAATCTTCTGTAACTTGATGACACTTCGTGCGTTCACCAGTAATACCAGCGTTATTACAAAGAATATCGATGGTACCAAATACCTCTAAAACTGATGCTATCAAATTGTTAATATGCTCAGTTTTAACCACATTAATTTCAAAACAATATGCTTTTCCACCCGCGGCTTCAATTAGTTTTACAGTTTCTTCACCATTTTTTTTATTAATATCTGCTACTACTATTTTTGCACCTTCATGAGCCATTTGAATACAAAATTCACGTCCTAATCCAGATCCCCCTCCAGTCACAACTGCTACTTTATTTTGTAGTTTCACAGTGATCACCTCCTTTTCAATATATAAAAGCTGATAAATGGTTGGGCTTACTTAAACAAACTGATTATGGATTCACTACTACTTTGACAGATGCATCTGTATTTTGTTGAACTTTAAAGGCTTCTGTTATATTTTTAAGTGGGTATGTGTGCGTTACCAATGTGTTAAGAGTAACTTTGTCTTCCTTGACTAAACGTATAGCCTCTCCCATATCCGAGCCTAATACTCCTACAATTTCAGGGGCTTTATGCACTACACGCATGAGATTTACCGGAACAGGTTGATCAGGCAGAGCTACTACACCAATAACTCCCTTACTTCTAACTGCCTCTAGTGCTTGAATGAATGTTTGCTTACTTCCTGCACAATCTATAACTAAATCAGCCATTCCGCCTGAACCAAAATGGTATTTTCCTTCCCCCCATATGTTTTGAAGTCGCTTGATCAGATCTTCTTCAAATGGATTTATTTTATGTGTAACTCCGTAAACTTTATTTCTTCTAATCTCGGATGGTTCCGAAATAGCTACATCATAATCATGTTCATTTTTCAGTATTTGAGCTACTAGATTTCCAATTATCCCTCCTCCTATCACTAGCGCCCTTTTATTAGATTGCCGGTGTACTTGAGACACAGTCAAAGCTGCAACTCCTAGTGGTTCCATTAAAGAGGCCTCTTCATTGGATAAATGTTCTGGGACATGGAAAACAGTTTGATTCAACACAGCGTTTTCAATTCTTACAAAATCCGAAAAACCACCAGGCCTTCCATAGCCAATTGCAGTATTGAATAAATCTGGACAATAGATGAAGTCTCCTGATTTGCACCACCTACATTCCCCACAAAATGCAGCAGAAGTTCCTACCACCCTATCACCATTCTTAATACCTTCAACATTTGAGCCTACCTCAACTACTTCTCCGACAAATTCGTGACCCATTATTTGGCCTGGTGTCACAAAGTCCCCAGTTCTCATCGAATGTAAGTCAGAACCGCATATACCACAGGATAATACACGCAAGACAAGGTCATTAGGATTACTTTCTAGAGGCGGAACATCTCGTACTTCCATTGATTGAGGTCCATTAAAAATAGCAGCTTTCAAAATAACACCCCTTTTTCCATTCAATAACTTTCTTTTATTATTTTCTTTATTTCTAATCCATACATTTGAGCCCAACGATAAACAGTACTCGTAGACACACCTAGTTTCTTAGCAGCAGCGGCTATATTCTTGTTCTCCTTCAGTGCTATAATTAAAGACTCTTTTTTCGTTTGTTCTGCAAAGGTTTGATAAAGTTTAGTATCATTATTATCCTGATTTCCTAGCTCTTCCTGTAAATAAGATGGAAGGTCTTCAGTTTTTAACTCTTCACTTTCACTGAATAATTCCATTTGTTCTATTACATTTTTTAATTCTCTTAGGTTACCTGGCCAAGTATAAAACTGAAAGCATTGTTTAACTTCTTCACTTATCCTTTTAGTAGATATGAAATTTTCAGCAAGATAACTAATATCTCTTTTTCTTTTTCTAAGTGGAGGTATCTCTAAAGAAATTACGTTTAATCGATAAAATAAATCCAAACGAAATTTATTTTCTTTAACAAGCTCGTATAAATCTTTGTTAGTAGCAGCAATAATTCTTACATCAATCGGTTTTGAGTAATTAGCTCCTACAGGTGTAATTTCTTTTTCTTCTAAGACTCTAAGTAAATGAGCTTGAAGCTCTAATGGCATATCTCCGATTTCATCAAGAAACAAAGTTCCTCCATCCGCTGCCTCAAACTTACCTTTTTTTCCTCCCTTTAAAGCATTGGTAAAAGCCCCTTCCGCGTACCCAAATAATTCACTGGTAATTAGCTCTTTTGGAATAGCAGAACAGTTGATAGCCAAAAAAGACTCAGTTCTTCTTAAACTTTCATTATGAATAGCCTGGGCAAACAACTCTTTACCTGTACCGCTTTCTCCTATTATCATTACACTTTTATCTGTTAGAGCTACCTTTTTTGCTAATTTAATGGCCTGGGTAATTGATTCATCCCTGCCTTTTAAGTTTGAAAAAGTATGCTTGGCTCGTAAGCTCTTAGTATGGTTTTCGGCTATTTTTTTGAAAATAATAATGCAGCCTATATGATTTCCCGCGACCATGATTTTTCTTGAAGTCATTAATACATTAACTCTGCCCTCTTGCGGGAGATCGAGTTGCTGTTGAATAATAACATCTTCTCCTTGTATAGCCTTCTGGAAGTTTTTTTGCAGCGGATTCAAATGACTGATACTACTAATCTTCAATTTCTTTTTTTCTACAGAGGAAGGAAGCTTTAAAAGGTGTGAGGCGATCTGGTTATGACGGATAAGTTCTCCATTTCGATTAAGTACAATTACTCCATCTGATACGGACTCTATCGCCGCGCTGAAATAATTATTAATCATATATTGTTCATGTTTTAATCCCTGCTGCTCCAATAGTTGGACCAGTGTTTCAGAAGCTGTCTTAACCAATGCCAAAGAGTGTGGATGTGCAGATTTTAAATATCCCACTAAGGTAAGTGTTCCAACAATTTCGTTTGTTTGTGGATCATTGATTGGAGCAGTCGAACAATGAGATGTGTGCCACGCTTTACAATAATGTTCAGCTCCAACCACTTGAACCGGATGACCAAGTGCAAGGGAAGTACCTATTGAATTAGTCCCCATAACTTTTTCATTCATGTTTACCCCAACCATAAAATTAGTTGAGGAGGCATTTAATTTAATGTCTTTGTCGCCATGAAGCTCCAAAACTACCCCATCTTTATCAGAGAAAGCTATTATGCTATTTGTCCCTTTAACAATTTCATAAAGATCATCCATAAAGGGTCGTATGAATGTAAGTACTTCTTTATTTGCTTCTTTTCTTTTTTCTAAATCATACTCATCGACAATAACCGGAGCCTTTGTTTCAAATGGGTCGATTAGATAATCCTCAGATCTCTTCCAAGAAGCAAGTATGAGGGACCGAATATTTTCTCCTTCTATTCCTTTCTTGAAAAAGTTTGTCCAACTCCATTGTAAAGCTCGTTCCCTCTCTGTCGTTTTACTTGGTGAATAACTACCTTGTAAGAAAAAGCTATCCTTCACCATCTGGCTTCCCTCCTTAAAGTTTAAGCCCAGATATTATCAGACAACACTCCAACCCCCATCTACAGGCATGATTAACCCTGTAATGTAGCTGGATTCCTCTGACGCCAAAAATAATGCAGCTTGGGCAACCTCTTCTGGTTTACCTACTCTACCTAAGGGGCCGGCTTCATAATTCTTTGCAATCTCTGGGTTGTCAAGGACTTCCTGGATCATTGGAGTATCAATAGCTCCGGGACAAATGCAATTGACACGAATGTTATATTTACCATAATCTACAGCCATTACCCTGCTTAGTGCTACAACCCCTCCCTTGGATGCGGTGTAAGCATCTGCACCGGTAACTCCGAGAATACCGTTGAGAGAGGAATTATTCACGATGTTTCCGGATTGCTGTTCAATCATAATTGGTAAGACATGTTTACACATTAAATATGTTCCATTTAAGTTAATAGAGAGAATGTTATTCCAATCATCAAGAGGGGTTTCTAATACAGATGCCATTTTATATTGGGATCTGGAAGAAAATCCGATACCAGCATTGTTAAAAAGAATGTCTATCCTGTGTTTCTGGCTGATTACTTGCTCCACCAGTTCCTTAACATTATTTTCGTCAGAGATGTCAGTTTTGATAAAAGTGGCTTTATGACCTGTGTTAAGTATTTCTTTTTCCACACTTTTACCGTTATCCTCATTCCATTCAGCAATTACAACATGAGCACCTTCGGCCGCGAATATTTTCGCGGCCTCTTTGCCCTGCCCACTACCCGCACCGGTTATAATAGCTACTTTATTTTTTAACCTCATTTAACCCCTCTTTTCTTTATTTAAGTAGTAATATCTTCAACACTTAATTTTTCTAAAATAGTTTTAAACTGATTTGTAAACTCAGCCCCGGTTACCCCGTCAATAAACCGATGATCATAACAAATGGAGAGGGTCATTATTGGAGCCACAATAACCTCATCTTCCTTATTTACTATCGGTGTTTTCTTAATAGTTCCAGCAAAAACTATCGTTGACTGGGGAGTATTAATAATAGGGGTTCCCGATTCGATTCCCACACTTCCTAAGTTAGAAAGAGTAATTGTGCCATCAGCATAATCTTGAGGGGTAAGCTCACTTGCTTCTGCCTTATACCCAATCTCTTTCATTTCCTTAGAAACTTCATGGATTGACTTAGATGGAACGTTTCGTAAAACGGGTACCACAAGACCATGTGAGCTATTTACAGCAACCGATATATTTACTTCTTCAAAGATTTTCACTTTTTTATCTTTATCAAATTGACTATTTACTATCGGATAGGAAGCCGCTGCTTTGGCTAAAGACTTAATTAAAAGATCATTTAAAGTAATCCCCTCTAGTTGTTTTTTTACTTTGAGTACATTCTCCATATTCACAGAAACCATTTGTGTAAATTGAGGAACAGTTTGCCAGCTTTCTAATACATTGTTGCTCATAGCTCTTTTCACATGATTTAATGGAATGGTTTCTTTCACAGTAAGTTGAGATTCTTCTGAGAAATTTACAAAAGATTTAACATCATTGACTGTAATTAACCCATCTTTCCCTGTCCCTTGAATTTCCTCTAGAGATAACCCCATCTCTTTGGCCAGCTTACGTGCCTTAGGAACCACTTTACTTCTTTGTTTTCTAACAGCAGTAGCAGTTGAAGATGTGGATTTTTCTTTGTTATTGCCTACAGCTTTCTCCTGGTTTGTATCTTGAAGATAAGCGGATAAATCCACTTCTTCATTTAGATCAGCAATAATAGCAACTACAGTATTTACAGCCACTTCTTCTCCATCAGGAACAATCACCTTCTTTAAGGTCCCTGACTCTTGGGCTTCTATTTCTAAAGTTGACTTCTCCGTCTCCATTTCAAAAATATAATCTCCTTTATTAACTTCCTCTCCTTCCTCGACTAACCATTGATTAATCGTACCTTTTTGCATGGTTACACCTAACCTTGGCATTTTTACTTCGTACATATCTGACACTCCCCACATTTTCGATTCAGAATGTTCTGTCATTTTTACTTATACTGGAACATCAATAATTTCATTAACAGCATTTATAATTTGTTGTGCGTTCGGACGATAAAATTGTTCTAAATGAATACTTTGTGCAATAGGTACATCAGGACTTCCAATTCTTTTTATAGGTGCTTCCAAGTCAAAAAGTGCTTCTTCTTGAATTTGCGCAGCTATTTCAGCACCTGACCCACCTGTTTTTGATTCTTCATGTACTATTAAAACTCTTCCAGTTTTACGTACAGAGTTCAAGATGGTTTCCATATCAAGAGGAGCAAGTGTACGAGGGTCAATAACTTCAGCTTCAACCCCTTGGTTTGAGAGCTCCTCTGCAGCTTCTAAAGAGGTTTGTACTTGGAGTGCTGTAGCTATAATCGTGAGATCTTCTCCCTCGCGTTTTATATCAGCTTTACCAAATGGAATTAAATACTCTTCCTCTGGCACATCGCCTTTCATGTCATAAAGTAATTTATGTTCAAAAAATAGTACTGCATTGTTATCACGAATAGATGTCTTAAGTAATCCTTTTGCGTCATAAGGAGTCGAAGGTACAACAATTTGCAGACCTGGACCGTGCATAAACAAGGCTTGAGGGCTTTGAGAATGTTCAGGACCTGCTCCTCCCGCTATACCAACAGGGAGCCTTAATGTTATAGGCATTTCCATCTGCCCTCCGTGCATGAACCGCCATTTCCCCATTTTGTTAAAGATTTCATCGAATGCAATACTTGCAAAATCACCGAATTGAAGCTCTGGAATCGGTCTAGCATGCCCGGTTATAGCCATGCCAACCGCAGCTCCTACGATTGTAGCTTCAGCAATCGGGGTATCGTAAACCCGAGGCGCCCCATACTTTTCATAAAGCCCTTGAGTTACTTTATTGATTCCACCAAATTTAGCCACGTCTTCACCGAATAATACTGTGCTCTCATCTCTTTCCATTTCTTCATGTAAAGCTTCATTAAGTGCTTCACGCATAGTAATTTGTCTCATTTTTTCTCCTCCTTATGCAAATAGACCTTCATAAATACGATTCCGTTCTGGCATAGGGGCATTTTCCGCTATTTCAATAGCTTGCAAGATTTCTTCTTCTACTTGCTTACCTAAGTTAATCAGATGATCTTCGGTTGTTAGTCCACTATTAATTAATTGCTTTTTAAAATTCTTAATAGGGTCTCTATTATCTTTCCAATCTTGTAGGACAGCTTTATCAATATAATCATAAGGATCACCTTCAAAATGTCCTCTATGACGGAAAGTTTGTGCTTCAATAAACGTTGGTCCCCTGCCTTTCTTAGCACGCTCAATGGCTTCTTTGGTCACCTCATGCATCAAGAGGACATCATTTCCATCAACTACACAGTTTGGAATCCCGTACCCTTCTGACCAATCTGCAATATGAGCCTTGACCCCATGAGTTTCCGATACATGACATGAAATTGCATATTCATTGTTTTCGCAAATATAAATCACAGGCAAGTTATATAATTTGGCCCAATTTAGAGATCCGTGCATAGTTTCTCTGGAAGCTGCACCATCTCCAAAATAAACTATAGTAACTTGGTCAGTTCCTTTCATTTGAGAAGCAAAAGCAGACCCTACCGCTAAGCTAAGTTGAGATCCAATTGTCCCGGCTTGACCTAAGACCCCCCTGGAAGGATCAGCACTGTGAACTATTCCCGCCCCCAATCCTTTAGTCGTTCCTTCTATAGTACCTAAAAAATCACCATATATTTTTGAAAGTGGAACCCCTTTTGCAATTTTTTGGTTACAACCTCTATGATTGTAATAAATATAGTCTTCATCTCGGAGGAGTTTTGTAATCGAACCAGCAGACAAACCTTCCGAGCCAATTCCAGAATGATAGAACCCAGAAACTTTACCTTCTTGCATTAAGCGAATCAAATTTTCATCAAATGACCTAATTTTAACCATCGTTTTATACAACTCAATTAGTAAATCTGGATCATAGTCTTCTAAATTTACATCTCGCTGATAGATTTCTGCCATATTAATACACTCCTTTTAAATTTTCTTCCCACTAAGTCTAGAGTTAATTAGGATATCTTCTTGTTTTTAATATCACCTCCCTCAATAAAGTGATAGTTCTAAATAATAAAGAACTCTTTGGTATTTGGAATAGTTTTATTTCTTCTTTCAAATTTGATGGTGGACTTTTGGCCATGCCCTGGATAGACGATTACTTCATTGGAAAGTGTAAGTATTTTTTTCTGTATGGATTGCTTTAACAATTCTCGATCACTTTGTGGTAGATGTACTGCTCCAACAAAACCCGATAATAATGTATCTCCTGTAAAAACAAATTTATCTTCAATTAAATAGCTGATACTTCCTGGCGAATGTCCTGGTGTAAATAGAACTTTTATAGAAATGGAAGCACATTGAATCACTTCTTCTCCGTCAAACAAAATATCTGGCCAATCACAATAGATATGCTTAGAGGTATTTGAAGAGCGATTTAAAACGGGGTCAAGCAGCCAACTGGCTTCTAAATGATGTATACCTACTTGTGCATCGGTAAGTGTTTTTAAACTTTTCACTCCAGCAATATGGTCATAGTGACCATGGGTAAGTAATATATAATCTACATCTCGACCGTTTAGGTAACTCAATAATTCCTCAGTAACCTCTCCAGGGTCTATGACTACACATGTATCAGATGAAGACACAACATAACAGTTACTTTTTTGTGTTCTTGAAATGAAGCACTTCACTCTTGGTTCTTCCATATACAAAATCCCCCTCAATTCCTCCAATCAAGCATATTGAGTAAACGCTTACATTAAATGCTTTTCTACCGTGATAATGTTGCAAAAATTATGCCAACTTCAAATGATCGCTATAATAAGCTTTCACCTATAAAACTTTACTATTAAAAATAATTTTCTTATTATATTTCTTAAAAATGAAGTAACTACTTACCCACTCGACACATATCTTCCTTTACTGAGCAAGCCACCCTCCATCAACAAAAATAGTCTGTCCCGTAATAAAACTACTTCCTTTACCTGCTAACAGTAAGACAGCACCTTCTAATTCCTCAGCCTGTCCTAACCTTTTCATTGGAGTTTTTTCAATAATCTTATTTCTTACTTTAGGTATAGCTAACTGTTCTTTATTCATGTCAGTTTCAATATAAGCGGGCCCAATAGCATTTACTTGTATGTTAAATCTAGACCATTCCAATGCAAGAGATCTAGTTAAGTTAATTACCGCTCCCTTACTTGCTGTATAAGGACTTATTCCTACATCTCCAACTGCCCCAGCAACTGATGCCATATTAATAATTTTTCCGCCATTGCCATTCTCCTTCATTTTTGAAGCTACTGCCTGAGAACAAAAAAACAATGATTTAACATTCAGATCCATTACTTGATCCCATTCCTCTTCACTTGTCGATAAAGCAAAATTAGTTGAAGATCTTCCTGCATTATTCACTAGGATATCGATTGTTCCAAATTCTTTCCAAGCCTCTTCCACTAGTTTTTCTATTTCTTCTAAATCGTTTAAATCTACTGATATCCCTAATGCTTTCCTCCCACAGTTTTCAATTTCTTTAACAACTTCCTGGTTTCTTTCCTCATTTCTCCCACAAACAACAACATCAGCACCTGCATTAGCTAACATTAATGCTATTGATTTTCCTAGCCCGCGATTAGCCCCTGTTACCATAGCTACCTTACCTTCTAATGAGAATACATTCATATTGAAACCTCCTAATAAATTATAAAACTATCATAATCTATGTGGTGCCATAAGTTATGCAAAATCCATGCCAATTGAATATAAAAATATATTTAATACTTCATACTTCGTTGGAATAAATCAATTAATTGCAAGTTGGGTAGTGAAGTGAATGTAAGTATTCACCAATTAATTACGCCAAACATTTTATATACAAAAATTTTATTATTACCGATAAGAATTAATAGGTGTTAATACGAATAGTGAACGAGGTGAAAATAAGAATCTGGATACTGAAATAACCCAAATAAGGTAACACTTCCTTATAAGTGTCCATTATTTGGGTTGAAAATTCTCTGATACTGGTATGCTACTTTTTATCTGCATCACTCATAAGCATAAAAGCCTCTGCCTGTCTTCCTTCCATAATGCCCTGCCCTCACTAATTTTTTCAACAGTTTAGGAATACGGTATTTGGAATCACCTGTCTCATGGAATAACGTTTCTTGCACATACAATAAGGTATCGAGTCCGATAAGATCAGCCAGTTTAAGGGGTCCAATCGGGTGACTCGCCCCTAACATCATTCCTGCATCAATGTCTTCTGCGGAGGCGATGCCTTCGTCTAATACAAAAATGGCTTCACTGATCATTGGCACAAGTATGCGATTGACAATGAATAAAGGCGCGTCTGTTACTAAGATGCTTTCTTTATTGAGATTGGAAGCGATTCTTTCTAGGGTATGTACCGTTTCTTTGGATGTTTCGACACCTTCAATGATTTCAATCAGTTTCATAACCGGCACTGGATTGAAAAAGTGCATGCCGCATACTTTGGCTGGACGCTTGGTCGCTGAGGCGATCTCTGTGATAGACAAGCTTGATGTATTGGTCGCTAGTATGGTGGATTCATCACAAATTTCTTCCAGCTCGGCGAATACTTGCTTTTTGATTTCCATATTTTCAATGATGGCTTCCACGACAAGTGCAGCACCCTTGAATTCGGTTTTATCTGTGGTGAATGTTACATTTTCCAGTACTTCTTCCGCTTTAATGTCCAATTCCTTCTTTTTTATAACGCGGTTAATGTTTTTCTCCATGTCTTTTTTTGCTTTCTGAGCTGCTTGCTCACTTATTTCTACTACCGTTACGTCATAGTCGTTCATGGCAAAAACCTGCGCGATACCATTGCCCATAATTCCGGATCCTAGTACACCTATTTTCATCTGTCTCACCACTCCTATAGAAAGAAATTTGGTAATTCATTTGACGATAATGAAAAGGACGGGGACCTTTTTTCCAAAAATGCATTGATTCCTTCTTTTGCATCTGCTTGTCGAGCAGCCCAATATAAGTACTTTGACTCAATCAAATGGGCTCTTTTCGGATTGCTTTCCCCAGTCATTCTCCACAATATTTGACGCGTGAACGCGTTAGAGGTAGCTGCGGTATTCTGGACTATTGCTTCGGCGATTTCCTTGGCTTTAGCCAGAGGATCTTCTTCTTCATACTGAATTAACCCTGCGGCCATTGCTTCATCCGTAGGAATGTAACGCCCTGTTAGCATCCAATCTAGTGCTTTTCCTGCTCCTACTAGCTTCGGTAAAAACCACCCAGAGACGGATTCGGGTCCGATACCGACACGTCCAAATACAAAACCTACCTTCACTCCCTTTTTAATAATTCGAATATCCATTGGTAGGGTCAGGGTAATACCGACTCCAACAGCTGCCCCATTTATTGCGGCAATTACTGGCTTTTTCATATCATAAACCTTTAAGCTGACTTTACCACCGACATCCCGGAAGTCATCAGCCGCTTCATCTGTTTCAAAAGTGGAGGTGCCACCGGATAAGTCCATCCCTGCACAGAAGGCTTTTCCTGCTCCGGTTATAATAACCACGCGGATCTTATCTTGTTGATTCGCCCATTCTAAAACGTCCAATAGTTCCTCACTCATCGCATACGTAAAGGTATTCATCTGCTCGGGACGATTCAATATTAGGGTCATGATTCCTTTGTGTATCTCGTATTTAATGGTTTGGTATGACATCTGTCATCCCCTCCTTGTATTCACGAGTCATCTGGTCAATGATTTCTTTGATAGGCTCCTGTTTTTCCACTAGTGTTACCCCATGCCCCGCAGACCAAATATCCCGCCATGCTTTGACATTGACCAGGTGCGAAAGATCTACATCTTCCCTAGACTTTAATGTTTTAGGATCAATCCCCATCCGATGCAAGCTTGGTATCAAGAGGTTGGCATGGACACCACTGAACGCGTTAGTATATAAAATGTCTTCAATAGAAGCATCCAGAATCATTTGCTTGTATTCTTCCGAAGCAATACTTTCTTTTGCGGGAATGAATCTTGTTCCCATATAGGCATAATCTGCTCCCATCACTTTAGCAGCTGCCACATCCCTGCCTGTAGTGATACCTCCTGCCAGAATAAGTGTTCCATCGTAAAATTTTTTCACAGCACTAAGAAACGCAAAGGGATTCAATGTTCCTCCATGCCCCCCAGCACCTGCACACACTAGAATTAGGCCGTCGACTCCCGTTTCAGCTGCCTTTTTGGCATGCTTCACATTTGACACATCTGAATATACTTTCCCCCCATAGTTATGCACCACTTCTATCACATCACGCGGGTTACCCAATGAAGTGATAACAATAGGAGGCTCGTATTTTCTTATCAACTCAAAGTCTTCCACATATCGTTTATTCGACCCACTATGGCATATGAAATTAACAGCCCAGGGCTTGTCCCCCAGATTACGCTTAACTTTTTCCAGCCATTCGGCACATTTTTCAGCTGGTCGTGCATTCAACAATGGAAAAGAGCCTATTACTCCTGCTTTTCCTGCTTCAATGGTCATCTCTGGAGTTGAAACCAAGAACATCGGAGCCACGATAATAGGTAGATCAGACATTTTCAATCACCATTGCAATTCCTTGGCCACCGCCGATACATAAGCTGACAACAGCATACTTTCCACCCCGGCGTTTAAGTTCATAAGATGCAGATAGTAAAATTCTTGATCCACTAGCACCGACTGGATGACCAAGCGAAATTGCTCCTCCATTCACATTGGTTTTCTCTCTCTCTAATCCAAGTTCTTTTTCAACAGCTAGATATTGTGCTGCAAATGCTTCATTTACTTCTACAAGGTCCATATCCTCTACAGATAAATCAGCTCGTTCTAATGCCTGTCTAATTGCAGGCACTGGTCCTATTCCCATGATTGTTGGATCCACTCCAGCGATGCCCCACGAGACGATCCGTGTTAACGGGTTCAAGGAATTTTTCTCAATTGCATGTTCACCTGCAACGATGACACTTGTTGCTCCGTCATTGATTCCTGATGAATTTCCAGCTGTGACAGTACCGTCTTTTTTGAACACAGGTCGTAACAATTGCATTTTTTCTATACTAGCATCTGCTTTTATATGTTCATCTTGTTCGATTGTTCGCGTTTCTTTTTTCGTTTTCACTTGGACCGGAACGATTTCTCCACCAAAGGTTCCATTTTCCCGAGCCTTTGCAGCCCGCTGATTTGACTCGACTGCATAAGCATCTTGCTCTTCCCTTGATATGTCATAAATTTCAGCCAACTTTTCCGCCGTCATCCCCATACCAGCCCCTGTATACCTATCTGTCAGTGTCGCCTGAAGCATATCTTCGAACTTCAAATCCCCCATTTTTGGACCGCCGAATCGCTGTTCGAAATTAGCATAAGGAGACTGGGACATATTCTCGGTTCCTCCAGCTAATACAATATCTGCTTCATTCAATAAAATGCTTTGTGAGGCAGAGACCACTGCCTGCAAGCCGGATCCGCACAATCGATTCAATGTCAGTGCAGGGATTTTCTCTGGCACCCCGCTATGTAGGCCTATATGACGAGAAAGGTAAGCGGCACTTGTTTGGGAGTGGATCACATTTCCATATATAACATGATCAACTAAAGATGGAGCCACCTTGGCGCGTTTCATAGCTTCAACTGCTGTCGCTTTCCCAAGCTCTGTTGCATCCGTATTTACAAATGAACCACCAAAACCAGTGAATGCTGTCCGAGCTCCTTCTATAACGAAAATCTGTTGCATCATGTATTTCCTCCTTCAATTTCGGTGGCAATTTCAAATTTGCCTGTCATCTTTTTTTCCCCTGTCTGATTGACTATCTCCAACGTGCACTTTTGTTCTCCTGCAACAGTATTCTTTTTAGATGTGCAAACCACTTTGAGTGATTCCTTCGAGTAAACCGGAGAACAGAAACGGACATGAAAGCTCTTCATCTTCTTTCCTGGAAACCATGTGTTGATAGCCTGAGTAGCCCATCCCATCAACATCATACCTGGGACAAGAATATCGGGGTGTTTTTTTTCTTTTGCGACTTTTTCTATTGTATGGATAGGGTTGAAATCACCAGAAGCGCCACAATATTTTACTAGGTCGATAGATTGAACTTCCTCTATCGGGAAAGGCTTCATTCCTGAACCTCCTTTTTGTTAAAAGTAACTAGTGTCGCTCGTCCAATTAACACAAGCTTAGAATGTTGGTTAAAATAATTAGTTTCAAGATAAAAAAAGATTTTATCGCCCTTGTCTTTCGTATTTCTATTTCGAACAGTTCCTGTTATTTCATCCCCCGCACAAATTTCTTCTATATATTCATACGATTGTTCACCATGGAGCACATCCTCAGGAGTTAAGCTCAACTTTTTTAAAAATTGATAATAATGATTATCGTTCCAGAAATCTATCACTGTTCCAAAGGTAGGAGGCGCTACTACATCCCGATAACCAAGTTTTATTGCTTTTTCTTTATCGTAATGGATGCAGTTTTTCACTCCTAGTGCAAGGGCGAACTCTTTAATTTTTCCGCGTTCAATTATAAATGGAGCGTAATCGTGTCGGAGTGTCTCTTCCATTAATATCCCTTCTTTTAAATAATCCGGTTAGACTTAGTGAGATGAGCCATTTCAATCAAGTTTCCGACCGCCTCGTTCAATGTTTCAAACCGGTCGTCCTCGATTTCACCCTTTGCCCAGCGATAATAAATTTGTTGTAATATGGCAGCCAATTTATAAAAGCCGAAAGCTACGTAATAGGTAATATCCGACATGTCGCGTTGACATCTGCTTGCATACTCTTCTACGAATTCTCTTCTATTAAAAAAGCCAGGTTGATTGGTCACTACGTTAATACCTAAGTCAGGATCACCTGACTGGCGCCAATAGGCTACTGTTGAGCCTAGGTCTGTCATCGGGTCACCGACGGTCGAAAGCTCCCAGTCCAATACTCCATTCACCTTGCCAGGAATATCATTATCTAAAACAAGGTTATTCAACTTGAAATCATTATGGACAATGGCTATCTCCCTTGAAATTGGAATGTTATCCTTGAACCAGGCCTCTAATTCCTCCGCTTCTGGAGTGTTATCCGTTCTGGATCGATTGTATCTTTTGATCCATCCATGCACTTGCCTTTCTAAATAACCCTCCGGTTTTCCGATATCTGTCAAATTAGCTTCCTTATAATCTATAGATTGCATCTCTATCAAAGTATTAATCAGGTTCGTAGAAATCAGAGGACCGATCTTTTCAACATTACCGAAATATTCAGGAATTTTTTCGTCTATAACTATCCCCTGCTTCTTTTCCATTACATAAAAATGTCTTCCCATAATATTCGGGTCTTCACTATATAAATATGGTTTTGGGGCTAAAGGGAAAGCATTGTTTACCTTTCTCAGAATGTTATATTCACGTGACATATCATGAGCTTTTGGTGGAATTTCCCCGAATGGAGGCCTCCTTAGTACTCCCTCCCAATCACCAAAGGTAATTAAGTAAGTCAAATTTGAATAACCTTCAGAAAATTTTTTTACATCCATCTGTTCCTTTGGTAAATCTGAAATGGATTCTTTCAGGAAACGTTCTAGAGCATCCCAATTGATATGTTCATAATCAGTAAATTGTCTCATTTATTAATTCAGCTCCTTTCTATGAATTACTTACCTAGAAATGTTGGTTTTCTTTTCTCCTTGAATGCTTTTACACCTTCCTGCATATCTTCTGTTTCGCATAACTCACCAAAGTAGTCCGATTCCAGTCTCTGGCCATCCGCAAGCGGCATATCTATTCCGTTATCAATAGCGTTCTTTGCACAAGCAATGGCCACTGGCCCTTTCATTAATATCTGTTCTGCAATTTTCATGCCCTCAATATAGGCTTCTCCATTAGGTACGATTTTTTCTATTAAACCAACTTGATGGGCTTCAACAGCTGAGAAAGTTACCCCAGTAAAAATCATTTGCTTTGCCTTCCCCGGTCCAATAAGCCTCGTCAATCTCTGTGTACCTGCATATCCTGGTAAAATACCTAAACCCGTTTCGGGTAATCCCATCTTCACGTTTTCCTCAGCTATTCTGATATCACATGCAAGTGCTAATTCAAGGCCTCCTCCAAGTGTCAAACCATTCATGGCGCAAATAACAGGAAATTTGGCATTTGCGATCTTATTAAAAATACGTTTTCCTTTATCTACTAGCTCTTTTCCTGTTTCTTTAGTCAAAACAGAGAACTGGTTTATGTCAGCCCCCGCAACAAATGCTTTCTTCCCAGTACCTGTCAAAATCATGGCTCTCGTACTTTCTTCTTGTAAAATATCACTTACCGCCTTGTCCAGTTCTGTCAGCAGTTCATCTGTCAAAACGTTTAATGGAGGGTTATGGATTGTCACTTTTGCTATTTCTCCTCCACAGCTATATTGGATTAAATTCATATCTCCGTGTCCCATAACATCACTCCAAGTTTAAATTTTGTATTTTTCCATCTACATACATTGGAAGTACATGGACCATTTCTACTGATTGGATGATAAGGTCCATAGATTCTGCAAAGCCTGTGTCTCTTAAAAGTTTAGAAGTTTCTTTTTCCAACAATCCTTTATAATTATTAGCTTTCTCTTTCAGGAAAGCATCCCGGGCAAGTTTTGCCGAGTCAGAAAAAGAGTAATTTTCTCTTTCCCATAAATGATCAACAAGTTGTCCTGCACCGACAAAATCTTCTGCCGAGAAATGGCCTGCATTCCCAGCGCATATAATAACAATTGTTTCTGAGTCTGTTTTTTGGTGTATATGTTTTGCAACCATATGGCCATTGACTAAAGAAGATAACAATAATGATTCCGACAGATTGGCGGATTCCACTGCCCTTGTTCCATTTGTAGAGCAAATGATTGCGGATTGTTTTTTATTAACTTTTTGAATCAGAGTAGGATCTGGATATTCGAACCCTTCAATTGCTTCCCCGTTCTTTTCACCAAGCATCAGTCCAAATAGCTGTTCTTTTTCTTGAATGTCACACGCATGGTTTCCGTCATTTGCTGTATAAACAGGGTCGTAACCATACTCCAATAAGAAGGCTATCGTGGATGTGGCCAAGAAAACATCGATTACTACTGCAGTGGCATCATTTAACCTTTCTTTTTCTACCAGTTCTTTTTGTGTAAGAACAATCACTCTTCTCATTTCATACAACCTCTAGTCTCCTTATTTTTCCTTAAACAAAAAGGAAGGCTTTCTTTCGATGATATTTCGGAACAAAATAAATAAATTTTCTACAATAATCAAAGCGAATGATAATGGAATCAAGAAGAATAATGGATATAATGGGTAAAGACTGCCCGCCGCTGGAAATGACATTTCCCTCTCTAATCCTGACACTGCGTACTCCCATGTGAATTGGACAATCAAACCTAATATGAAAATTTCAAGCAAAACCATTATGAAAATCAGTATTCTCTTAATAGGAACACTGAATTTATCGAGAACCAGATCCATCCGAGGCAATACACCGGATGAATAGACATAAGCTAACGCCGGGAAAACAGCCAATGGCATGAAATAATTCTGCACGAACTCAAATCCTCCGTTGATGGAATCAGAAAGTACATTTCTTAAAACAACGTCTACGACTATGAACATCATCATTCCAAATAAACTGATTCCACTGATCCAAATACCGATCAGCTTGATCCACTCGAAGACGCGATAAATTTTCAAAGCGCTTCTCACTCCGCTCACTCCTTCATTTATTGACTCATCGAATCCGGTAAAAATGTTGCGATTTCTGGAAAAGCAATCATGGTACCGCATACAATAACAAGTGCCGCAATTGCAAAAGCCATTCCTACTCTAAATATGGCGTCAGACTTAATGCCACTGACACCAGCGACCGCATAGACACTTAGACCGACTGGGGGAGTAATCAAGCCAATAGTACAAATAACCCCAACGAAAACTCCAAACCATAACAGGTCGATCTGTAATTCTGTGATTATTGGCAATAATACTGGGATGGACATCAGAATCACAGCTGCACCTTCGATAAACATGAACATAACGAAGAGAACGAGAGATATGACAATTAATACCAATGCAGGCATTCCCATGATTGGATCCAACATAGCAATCAACTGTCTCGGCAGCATAGATAACGATACGAATCGACCGAAGATCTGAGCCCCGATCATGATCAACATTACCATGCCCGTAAGCTTTAGAGTTTCTACTAGTGATACTTTTAGAAACTCAAAGTTGACCTTCCCTAAGCATAGAGCAGCTAAGAAGCCGACAAAAGCTCCTACAGCACCTGCTTCTGTTGGGGTGAAAATTCCTGCATAAATTCCGACAAAGATGATTAATACAATGATTGATGCAGCAAGACTTACTACAAATAACCGGATGAAAGTTACCTTATCACTCTGTTGTATCAATGAATCCTTATCAGCTTCTTCGTATGTTTCTTTTTGTTCCATTCGATAGTAGATTAGCATTATGGCTATGAACACAATCATCACTAACACACCTGGAATGAGAGCACCAATGAATAACTGTCCTACAGGCGTTTCTGTAGCCACTCCATAAAGGATAAGGATAATACTAGGAGGGATGATACCAGATAAGGACCCTCCCGCTGCTGCGATAGCGCCCGCTAATCGGGAACTATACCTGTGTTTACGTAATTCAGGAATAGCGACTTGCCCTAAAGAGGCTGAAGTGGCTGTGCCTGAACCAGATACTGCTCCCAACAATCCACCGATAGATATTGTCAAGATTCCGAGGACACTGTTTTTTCCTTTTGCCACCTTATGAACGATATAAAATAAATCTTTTACTATTCCAGATTGGAGTATGAATTGTGCCATAAGAACAAACAGTGGAATAGTTGTTAGTGTATAACTTGCGACTCTATCGAACGGTTCATTCCCTAAAAGCCCCGGCAGAAAGCTGAATCCCTCTAATAAAATCAGACCGATAATTCCTGTGGCGAATAAAACAGAGTGAATATATAGTCCTGTAAGCAAGAGTAATATTACCATTGCCAATATGATAATAATAATGGTGACGTTATCCATGAAACTATCACTCCTTAATCTTTCCAATCAACTATGTATTTTACTTGCCCCATTCCATTTTTATAAAATGAGGCAAGAATTATAGGTAGTTTCTACTCTATGTTCTTCAATCCATCAGGTACATCGCCGCCTTCTTCCACAATCAAATCACGCCAAAGCTTAATGAGTTTATTTCCAGGTAGTCCTTGTTCCTCCAACATGTTGGCATAATTCATCCATGTATCCTCAATACCTGTAGTAAAGACTTCCTGTACTTCCTGATCGAGTGAAGAAAATTCAACAAACTTCCCGCCGTCCTCTTTATTTTGTTCGATCAGCTCTTCAGAACGGTTGATCCACTCTTCTGCCCCAGGTTTGAACACTTCTTCATTTGCTTGTTCCATAGCTTCTTGGACATTTTCAGGCATATCTTCCCACTTCTGCTGACTCATTCCGATGAATGAGTTGAAGTGACCAAAATTGATACCAGTCAATGTGTAACGGAATAAATCCTGGAATCCATAACCGGACCAGTCGGCAATGCTATAATAACTTCCTTCAAAAGAACCTCTACTCAATGCATCGTACATTTCTACAGCCGGCATAGTTACACTGTTGATTCCGACGTTATCGGAATACACTTCATGAATTCTGGAAGGTGTACGAAGTGAGGTACCCTTTACATCACTTACAGAGTCAAATTCTTTTCCTGTTGTTGAAATGGAATATTCCTGAGTCGTAGAAACAGGAAATACTTTGAAATCGGTGAACATCATTTCTTGGTAAGTTTGACCATCCTTTAACTCGACATCACTGTTGAGTAATGCTTTCCAAGCATTGGAGCCGATAAGGGTATCTGAGTGAGCAAGGGGAAGCATTGTCACTTCGGCCATTGGAAATTGGTCCGGTTGATAAATGGGTAATACCAAGGCTATATCAACAGTGCCATTCAATACGGCGTCACCTTCATCCGGTACAGAAACCAATTCGCCACCAGTATATGTTTCAAATTGGACTTGTCCATCTGTAAGTTCCTCTACTTTTTCCATCCACGGAACCATGGTATCTGACCACCAACCATGCTGAGCACTCAACCCAGTTGCAGCACGTAAAGTTATGGTTTCATCACTACTTTCCCCGCCTGCTTTTTCATCTCCACCACAAGCCGCTAATACAAGCACTAAGCTGAACACAATAGGTAACCAATTTAATTTTCTCAATATTTTTCCCTCCTTGTTTTTTATGAATTTTCACAAAATTATTACTAAAAAAATTATCTTCCCTGGAAATGAGGCTTTCTTTTTTCAAAGAATGCTTGAACACCTTCCTTATGATCATAGGTCTGCAGCAAAGTTGTCTGAATGATGTTTTCAGTCATAAAATAGTTATCAAGTGAAGCATCATCTATATGGTTGATAAGAAATTTAACATATTTGTTAACTACGTTTGGACCCTCTTCTATAAATTTAGTAAAATCAGTTACTTCATCATACAAACTACCCTCAGTCAAACGGTTAACAATACCTTGTTCATGAGCTTCCACAGCTGTCACAATCTTGCTTGATGATATCCATTCCTTTGCTATTGGAGATGGCACACGTTCTGAAAGTGATCTGATCAATCCCAGATCCGGAATCAACCCAATATTCGAAAAGCTCAACGCAAATTTTGCATCCTTTTTTGCTATGATAAAATCACATGCTAATGCCAAGCTAAAACCGGCTCCCGCAGCGTACCCATGTATAGCTGCTACAACATACTTATCGATTTCTAATATTTTTCTAGAGAGGCTGGAAACATACTCGACCCATTTTGCCGCTTCAGAGCTTGAAGCAATGTCATTCATAGAGGCGATATCACCTCCTGCACAAAAGGATTTGCCCTCGCCGCTTAGCACAATAACCTTGACATTTTCATTTTCAGATAATTGGTCTAGACCATTTTTCATTTCTGCTACTAATTCTCGCGATAATGCATTTAACTTGTCTGGTCGATTCATAGTCAACCAGCCTTTGTGACCATCCACATGAATACTGACTAAATCATTCATGGAATTCCTCCCCATTCTTTTAAAAGTCTACGGAGTAACTATCAATTTCCCCCATGTTTTTCGATCCGCTAATTGCTCAAGCGCGTTGATAACCTCATTAAATGTATATTCATGGTATATTAACGGTTTGATTTTCCCTTTTTGGTAAAGTTCCATAAGATCCTGATGTGCTTCTACTACTAACTCAGGAAAAAGCTTTCTAAAGTAGCCGAAATGCACACCAACAATAGAGTAATTTTTAATCAAGGGGTGGTTGGCCGGTACTTCGGGAATGTCTCCTCCTGCAAAGCCGATTAAGAGAAGGCGTCCTGCAAAACCGATGCACTTGCGAGATTTGTGTAAGACATCGCCTCCTACAGGATCAAAAATGACATCAGCCCCACCCTTGTCGCTATGTTCTTTCACAACCTTCACAAAATCTTCTTCACGATAATTTATCACTACATCTGCTCCAAGTTGTTTACAAATTTCCGTTTTCTCATCGCTTCCTGCTGTCGCAATTACTTTAGCTTCCATCGCCTTAGCAATCTGAATAGCTGCAGACCCTACCCCGCCAGATCCGGCATGAACCAAGACAGTTTCACCTGCTTTTAATAATGCTCTGTCTTTTAAAGCATAGTAAGCTGTTTGGTATGTGATAAACATCGCGGCTGCTTCATTGAATGACATCTCATCAGGAACTAGAAATACGTTTTCCTTATGTACGTTAATTTTTTCCGCGAAACCTCCATTTGGAAGAAGTGGAGTTGCCAGGACACGATCGCCAACTTTCAAATCTACGTCTCGGCCAGTCTCAGTAATTGTCCCAGCAATTTCAGCGCCGGGTGTAAACGGTAGCTCTGGTCGTTCCTGGTATTTGCCCTGGCACTGAAGAATATCAAAAAAGTTCAACGAGAATGCCTCTACTTTTATTTGAACCTCATTTTCACCTGGACTATCCACTGGGGATTCTATTATATTAAGAGCGTGTTCCGGGTCTCCTAATTCTGTTACAACCCAAGTCCTCACGCTACCACCTCACAATCTGTAGAATTTATAATTGTTCTCGAATTTCGAGTTTTGCAATATCCCTTAAATGCACTTGGTCTGGCCCATCAACTATTCTTAATGTCCTTGCGTTCGCATAATGTTCAGCTAATGGAGTGTCTTGAGAAACTCCCGCCCCGCCAAAGACTTCAATTGCTCTATCAATAACATTCAAGGAGACTCGTGGTGCAGCTACCTTGATCATAGCTATTTCTTTCCTAGCAGCTTTTGCGCCCTCCTGGTCAATTTTGTTTGCAGCTTGTAGTGTGAGTAATCGGGCTTGTTCGATCTCGATACGGCTCTCTGCTATCATTTGTCTTAACGTATCTTTTTCGACTAATTTAGAACCGAATGCCTCCCGTTCATTTGCTCGTTTAATCAAGAGCTCTAACGCTCGCTCTGCTGCCCCTATTGCACGCATACAATGATGGATTCTTCCTGGTCCTAGGCGCCCCTGGGCGATTTCAAACCCTCGTCCTTCTCCTAAAAGAATATTTTCTTTAGGAACGCGGACGTTATTATAATGTATTTCCGCATGACCTTGGGGGGCGTGATCATAACCAAACACATTTAAATGTCGCTTCACTTCTACTCCAGGAGTATTGAAAGGAACTAAAATCATAGATTGTTGTCTATAACGTTCTGCATCTGGATCTGTCTTACCCATAACTATTGCTATGTCACATCGTGGATCCAGTGCTCCGGTAGACCACCATTTACGGGCATTGATTACGTATTCATCACCATCGCGAGCTATGCTGGCTTGAATATTTGTTGCATCCGAAGATGCTACTTGCGGCTCGGTCATGGAAAATACCGACCGAATTTTCCCTTCCATTAGTGGCTCTAGCCACTTTTTCTTTTGTGCGTCCGTTCCATATTTCATCAATACTTCCATGTTCCCTGTATCAGGTGCATTACAGTTGAATATTTCGGGTGCAATCAATGACCGCCCCATCACTTCACATAAATGGGCATAATCATAATTTGATAAGCCTTTACTATACTCATATTCTTTAGGGATAAAGAGGTTCCATAACCCTTTTTCTTTTGCTTTATCCTTCAATTCTTCAATTACCGGGGGGATCACCCATCTATTTTCGGCTTCCTCTAGAAACTTTTCTACCTCTATTTCATTCGGGTAAATGTAATTGTCCATAAATTCTACTAATTCATTTTGCAACTGTTTAGCATCATTTGACATTTCTTTTAACATATCCATTACCTCCACTTTCTTTTAAGGAATTTTTTAAAATTTTACCTGATGAGTTCCGAGGTAGCTCCTCAATAATTTCAAAGACTTCTGGTACTTTATATTTAGCTAATTGACTGTGGCAATAGTGTTTTATCTCCTCAATATAAGCTTCATTTATGCTTGAACCGACAATGAATGCTTTTACTCTTTCCCCAAAGACTTCATCTGGAACTCCGACTACTGCCGCCTCATCAATTAGTTCGTGACTTTTTAATACATCTTCTACCTCAATGGAAAATATCTTTTCACCGCCACGGTTGATCATGTCTTTTTTTCTATCTTTGATATAGAAAAAACCATCTTCATCCATATAACCTATATCACCTGAATGCCAGTAACCATCAGTGAAATTCCTTGTATTAGCTTCAGGATTTCGCCAATATTCTTTGACTACCATCGGTCCCTTTATTTGCATTTCTCCCGCTTCTCCAGGCTTGCAGTTCATTCCATCTTCCCTAACTATTTTTATATCAGCAACTGGCACTGCCAACCCGACCGAGGTAACCTTTGATTCATGGTAATTTACTGGCATGAGTGTAGCCGGGGATGTCGTCTCTGTAGCGCCATATGCATTATGCAATTGTGCGTTTGGAAACGCTTTCTTAAGCATGCTGAATGTCTCCTGATAAATCGGCGATCCTCCGAATGCCACCTTAGTTACAAAGTCAAATTGATTATTTAAAAACTTATCTTCTGTCGACATCATGATAAAAATCGTGGGAACGTTAAAAAGAAAATTAATTTTATATTCTAAGATGTAATCGATATATTTTCTATTTTGATAACGCTCCATACTGTAGACGGTACCCCCAACGTAAATGAGGTGCAGAAGTTGTCCTACAAGGCCGGTCACATGGAACATTGGAACGGCTATCAGTGTTTTCATATCTTGATGTGTTTGGAAAGTAACTTGATAGTTTATCAAACTGTGAATAATGTTGATGTGGGTCAATACAGCACCCTTAGGTCTTCCTGTAGTTCCTGAGGTATAAAGAATAAATGCGGGGTCTAACTCATCGACTTGAACTTTAGTTAGTGGATAATCATGGGTGAGTAATTTTTCAAAAGAATTCGTTCCATCAATAATAAAGAGGTGATCATCTGGTGGTATTATTTTCTCTGTATGTTGTCTGAGTTCTGCTATTTTGTGAAAATATCTATCCTCACTGATAATCACTTTTATATCAGAATGAGCCAAAATATATTCAACCTCATCTGCCGACAATTTCACGTTAATAGGAACCATAATTGCACCAATCTTCATACAAGCGAAGAGTACAATTGGGAAATGATGACGGTTGCCGATAAGTGTCGCAACTCTATCACCTTTTTCTACGTTACAGTTTTTTTGTAAATAGGCGGCCATTGCTGTTGAATCTTTATCCAGTTGCTTATAAGACAAAGCATGACCTTCTGTTACTATTGCCTTCTTATCAGCATGGGTATCCAGATGTTTAGAAAGGATGCTGTTTATATTTTCCGGCCTGTCTGCGAAAACTTTAACGTTCGGTCTACCATATAAGTCAATCTCTTGAATGTTCATAATCGGCTCCTTTCATTCAAGAATTTTTAATATGTAATCACTATATAAAGTGATTAAGTCTTCCTTTGATAGCCTACCTTCAGGACGATACCATTGCTGAACCCAGTTCATTGCACCAAGGATAATCATTCTTGCAATTTTAGGCTCCTCTGCGTGAAATTCATCCACTTCAATGCCACGCTGGATGATTTCATCAAATAAACCTTCATAATGGTTTCTCAATTTCAATACCAGTTCCAATTGCTCTTCGTTAAAAAACCTTTTTGGCTCCATAATCAAATTAAAAGTTTCCTTTTCATCAATAGCGTAGGTAATATGAGTCTCTATCATTTTTTTTAAGACATCTTTTACAGGACCCCCATCCTCTAGAATGCTTTCCAAGTCTTTTGTAGCTTGAGATAATACGAAATTGTGACATTGATACATAAGATCACTTTTATTTTTAAAATAGTAATACAGTGAACCCTTTGTCATTAACAGCTCAGAGGCGACTTCTTCCATTGTCGTACCGCTGTATCCTTTTTGATTGATTATGTTAATTGCAGAAAGAAGGATCTGTTCTTTTTTCCTCAAAACTTTTCTTTCTGATAGCTTCATGTCATCACCTTATTTTTTGTAATAACTTCTCATTACGTGCAACACATTGCAGAAATCAAGGGAATATAAACGGTGTTAAATTTTTAAACAAAAGTCAGTTATCTGAAAATTCTTAACTGATTAATATTTTAACAACGTTCAAAAAACTATGCAAGGATTTTTTTGAATGTTGTTTAAATTTTGACTTACGTTTAAAATTAAGTTAAAAAAATCCAGTAATAACCCATTATGGTTAAATACTCGATTTTTGTTGCTGTCTTGATTGTTTTGTCCTTGGTATTTTAATAGTCATTAATTGATTGCACAGACATAACCTTAAATAAATTTGGTCGAATTATGGACCATCAGCATTCTTCCAAAGATAACTAATATATCTATTTTAATAAATAACCCCTTGATACCAATGGTAACAAGGGGCTTGCTGATTAATATACTGAGGTATATTGTTCACGTTCCCAAGGATGGACTTGTTTATCAATAGATACATAGGAAATTTTTATAATTTATTAATAGAAAGTTCTAATACTACTCCACAAAATCAGTCACTTCCGTATAAAGCAGTAGAAAGCTGTCTTCCAAGAGTTCACATGCGAAAAAAGTAGGCTCACTTTTTGTGAAATTTACTTTTCTCAAAGGAAGTTCCTTCGTTCTCCCTTTTCCTATGTAAGCCATTTCACCTTCTACTGAATGGTAAAAGAGAGAAGTTTATATAATTTTTATTAACCCGCTTTTCGCTCTATAAAATGTAAAAATGAATATTTTATATCATTCTATTTGTCAAAGCGCCTACCCCTTCGATTTCAGCAGTCACTACATCACCTGGTTTCAAATAATTCCTTTCGTCCTCTGGCTCCCCTAAAATTACTCCTTCTGGTGTCCCTGTTAAAATAAGGTCACCAGGCTCTAATGTCATATGATGAGAAATATAACTGATTAGCTCTTTACAGCTAAATATCATATCTGATGTGTTTGAGTTCTGCCGCTCTTCCCCATTTACAACTGTTTTAAGCTTAAGGTTATTGGGATTCTCCACTTCATTGGTTGTAACAAGGTACGGACCGACCGGGCTGAAGCCGTCGCAAGTTTTTCCAAGCAGCCACTGATTGGTCTTGAATTGCAAATCTCGTGCAGATAGATCATTGGCAGCACAATAACCAAACACATAGTTAAGAGCCTCTTCTTCAGATACATCTTTCGCTCTTCGCCCAATCACTATCCCCAACTCTACTTCATAATCTAATTGCTCGGTGGTTTTTGGGATAAAAATATCATTGTTATGGCCCGTAAGTGTATTATTGAATTTGCTGAACAGAATAGGAGACTCTGGGTAGCTTGCTCCCGTTTCATCGGCATGCCTCCGGTAATTCAGACCCACACAAATGATTTTTTCAGGATCAGTTACACATGGCCCCCATTCAACTTCACTTTCAGATAGATAGAGCAGCTGTGATGCATCTACTTCTTTCACATAAGTTTCAAGTAAGCCAACTGCTTCTTCTCCATTTTGAATGACTGTCATAATCTCAGTAGGTAAAGAGCTCTGTTTATCTTTATTAAGAATACTTTCTACTTCTAAAATCCCTTTGTCAGTTTTGATTCCTAATCTGTAATTGCCATTCTTTTTGATTGTCATTAATTTCATAAAAACTGCTCCTTTGCAGAGTGAATAATTATATTAATTACGCATCTTTTCCAAAAGTTGCTCCCCCATCGATATATAGCGGAGAGCCCATCATAAATTTCGACTCATCTGAAGCCAAAAATAAAGCAGCATTTGCGACATCTTCCGGAAGACCTAAATCGCCGCTCAATTGCCTTGATTTAATTTTTTCAATCGCTTCTTCCGGATTTTCGTAGGATTCTTTTAAGTATTTTTTTACAAACGGTGTCATGATTGTTCCGGGCAGTAGGGCATTAACACGAATATTATACCTGGCATAATCGACTTGCATCGATTTGGTCAGAGCCAGGACCGCTCCTTTAGTAGCCGAGTAAGAGGCTCTTTGGGCCAATCCTATTTCAGCGATACAGGAAGACATATTGATAATCGAACCTTGTTGCCGTTCCATCATTGTGGGTAAGACATATTTAGAAGGGAGATAGACTCCTTTTATGTTCACATTCACAACCCTTTCCCAGTCTGTCGGTTCAATTTCATGAAGTTTTCCTACTCCGCTGATCCCTGCATTATTAAATAATACATCGATCTGCTCGAATTCATTAAGAGCGTTTTCGACCATCTCACTTACACTTTCAGGTTTGGTTACATCTGCTTTAATAAAAATTGCTGTGCCGTTTTGGTTCTTGATTTCTTTTACCGTTCCGTCTCCATTCTCTTCATTAATATCATTTACAACTACATTTGCTCCTTCTTTAGCAAACAATAGCGCTGTACATTTCCCTATTCCTGAGCCAGCTCCAGTTATCAGAACGGTCTTATTTTTCAACCTCATGCCGTTCACCTTCCTTTCTTATATGAAAAAATCATTCCAAACCTAATAGCTCAGGAGTATTTCTATGAAGAATGGATTCTATAATATCTTCCGTTACTTTCGGCATGTGCGTCCCTTCTACTAATCTATTTACATCCCTCAGGCCTTGAATGGTATGGTCAGTAGTGAAAAACGGATAGTCAGAACCAAATAGAATCTTATGCGTGACCCCATATTCCATTGCACTGACCAGGGCGTTATAAAACTGCCAAGGGCGTGGGAATAACGCAGATAAATCCATATAAACATTTGGATTTTTTCGTACGACTGAAATACACTCATCTACCCATGGATGACCCATATGCGCTATGACCATTTTCAAGTTCGGGAATGTCCGGGCTATAGGGTCCAACATCGCCGGACGTGACGCGTCCAGATACCCTTCCGGTACAAACGAGGTCCCCTGATGCCATAATATCGGAATATTCAATTCTGCTGCTTTTTCATATAAAGTGTAATGTTTCTTTTCCTCAGGATAAAAGTTTTGATAAATCGGGCCGAGCTTCAATCCTTTGAGCCCAAGCTCTTGAATTGCCTTTTCTAATAAAAGCGCTGCGTTTTCTTTATTTGGGTCTATACTTGCGAATCCAAACAATTTAGAGGGGTCCTGTTTGCAATAATCGGCTACATACTTATTAGGGACTACTATTCCAGTTGCAGGCGCATCAAATGCTAATACAATCGAACCGGAAAATCCTTGAATATTTTGCTGATGATCGTTATAGTCAGCGACCATCTCGAAATCAGAGCCCCAGGCTCTCTTTAATGCCTTTAGAACAGGCCCCCCTACCTGACCAGGACCGAAAAGATGTGTATGGCTGTCAAAAATCACGCATCATCCTCTCCTTCCTTATCCGGTTGATCCCTTAATTCTGGAGGAAGTAAGAAATCAAAATCGCATCCTTCATCTGCCTGGAGGACAGTTTGCTGAAATAACAAACCATAACCGCGATCATAATGCGGTACAGGCGCATTCCATTCGGACATTCTCTCCTTCATTTCCTTTTCTTCCACTAATAGTTCCAATCTCTTTTCCTGTAAGCTGAACCTGATTTCATCACCATCCCTTACTATTGCCAGTGGTCCGCCATCCGCTGCCTCAGGTGATAAGTGAACAATAAGTGTGCCATAGGAAGTGCCACTAATCCTGCCGTCAGAAATCCTGAGCATATCCCTGACTCCTTGTTTTAATAACTTTTTCGGAATTGGTATTTGCCCAACTTCCGGCATCCCTGGTCCCCCTTTGGGACCTACATTTTTTAAGATTAAAACACTAGATTGATCAACATCCAATTGAGGGTCATCAATTCGGCTATTCATATCATCTAACGATTCAAAAACTATCGCTTTACCTCTATGCTCCTTCAATTGCTCCGACACCGCAGATTGTTTGATAAGTGCCCCGTTTGGTGCCAGGTTACCTTCTATGACAGCTATACCGCCTTCCTTTCCTAACGGTTGGTCAAAAGATGAAATAACGCGGCGATCCAACACTTCCACGTTCCGTAAATTTTCCCTAACAGCCTTGCCGGTCACGGTCATGCAATCATTGTCTAACAAGGGTTCTATTTCCTTCATCAGGGCCGGCACTCCCCCGGCCTCAAAATATTCTTCCATTAAATATTCTCCAGATGGCTTTAGATTCAGTAGGAATGGGGTGGACGAACTCATTTCATCAAAGGTTTGCATCGATAATTTCATCCCTAACCGACCGGCAATTGCCACCAAATGAATGAAAGCATTCGTAGATCCCCCACTGGCCATCGTAACTTTAATGGCATTATGAATAGCTTTTTCCGTCATTATGTCGCGGGGGAGAATTTGTTTATCGACCACCTCCATGATTTGTATCCCCGTTTTTTCAGCCATATGCTTCCGTCTAATATCTGGAGCTGGAATAGCTGCACAGCCAGGAAGGCTCATGCCTAACGCCTCTGCGATTGAAGCCATCGTGCTCGCAGTCCCCATTACCATACAATGCCCTTCACTCCGACACATGGAGTTCTCGATTTCTGATATTTCCGTATCCGAAATGTTGCCTGCTTTATGCTCCAGGTTAAAACGATAGCAGTCGGTGCATGCTCCAATTTCTTCCCCTTTATACTTGCCATTGAGCATCGGTCCGCCCGCCAGCACGATTGCAGGTATATTGACACTTGCCGCTGCCATCAATTGAGCCGGAATCGTCTTATCACACCCTCCTAATAAGACCACACCATCAATCGGATGAGCTTTCATCATTTCTTCTGTATCCATTGCCATCAGATTACGAAGCAGCATGCTGGTAGGCTTTACATACGGCTCACCTAAAGAAATAGTAGGAAACTCCATTGGCAAACCACCAGCCTGCCAAACCCCTCGTTTCACATACTCTGCGAGCTCATTGAAATGAGAGTGACACTTGTTCAGTTCACTGAATGTATTGCATATGCCAATGACTGGTTTCTTCAGATCATGGTCGGTATATCCCATCGATTTTGTAAATGATCGATGAATAAACCCCCAAAAGCCTGGATCATTAAAGTAATCTTCACTTTTTAGTTTAGACATATCATCACTATCCTTCGAAAACAGGTAATAGAATATAAGCTATAACTCACTGGCATTGGCCAGGTGTCCTCCATCGACAACAAGCGTAGACCCAGTGACATAGGACGCCTCATCAGAAGCTAAAAACAAGGCACAGTTAGCTACTTCCTCCACAGTTCCCACTCTTTGCATCGGGGTCCGTTCCGTCAGATTCAAAGAATCATCCGCTTGTTTCAGCTTCTGGTCCAAAGGTGTTTCAATAAACCCCGGTGCGAGCGCATTTACTCTGATTTCCTTAGCCGCTAATTCCACAGCCATGGATTGGGTCAGTAGAATGATACCGCCTTTGGAAGTGTTATAATGTGCTAATGCTGAACTGCCAGCCACCCCGTTCTTGGAGGCCATATTAACAATCGAGCCTTTGATACGATTATCGATCATTTTCCTGGTAATTTTCTGAGTTAAAAAGAAAATGGCATTCAAGTTCACTTCCATAATTTGATCCCAGCGCTCAGCTTCAATATCTACAAAGGGCTCTCGTACAGCAACCCCCGCATTGTTGACTAAAATATCAATACCACCCCAGCACGACCATGCATGTTCAGCCAATACGTCAAGCTGCCTCCGGTCACTCAAAACCGCCACAATATATTCACAGGCATGCCCTTCTCCCTTGAACTGTTCAGCGGTTTTTATCAGACCTTCGCTATTTTTATCTGCAATTAAAACAGAAGCCCCTTCTTTTAAGAAACGAGCGGCAATGCCTTTGCCAATACCGCTGGCTCCGCCTGTCACTAATGCACGCTTACCTTCAAGTCTCATTGTAATTCCTCGACTTGCTTATTTAATTCAGGAATTTTTTTGAAGTTGCCTCCATCTTTAATCGATTGTTCCGAAATGATACCGGGAATTGTCATCGCAAGTGATTTATGGATATCTACAGGAACAGGAATTCCTTTTACAATGGAATGGATGAAACTCTTTATCATAAAATAATCAGCACCCCAGTGAAATGAACCTTTCGCTTCCTCAGGTAAATGAACCATTTCCTCAGGCAGATACCTTTCATAAAATTCCGACAAATCCAGCCATTCTTCCGTGTCTTTACAGAAATCTTCCAGCCATACTTTATGATAATCTCCTTTGTGTTTTGGTCCTTCATAACACCCTTTTGTCCCTTGCAACGAATAGTAAGCCATATTATGCGGACGTTTTGATACCATATCCAAGCGTAGCTTGAGTAACTTCCCTGATTTCAATTTACATTCTAGTAAGGTGGTATCATCCGTTTGATATTCCTTATAAGTATGAATTCCTGTACCCACACAATTCACCCGGTCGATTGGTTCTTCAAACCAATCCAGAAGTGGTCCTAGACAATGAGTGCCATAGGTCATACCTCTCTTGCCAACCTGGTATTCTTTCCGCCATGTCGGTTGCCCTTCATGGTAGTGAAGATCCCTGACACTATGGAGGTATTCACCTTCAGCAAAATAAACTTCACCGAACAGTCCTGCTTTCACCATATTTTTGATGGCGACATTATCTCTGATGAAGCAATAATTCTCCGCCATCATATATTGCGCTTCACTTTCTTTTGCAGCGATCAATAACTCCTGACATTCTTTTAAACTCTGAGCCGCAGTTACTTCAGATAGAACATGGATGTTCTTTTTCAAAGCCTGAATTGCTTGAGGTGCATGGAATTGCATTGGTGAAGATATAAAAACAACATCTATATCTTTCATCAATAATTCTTCATATAATTTAACTGCATGATCTACATCGTATTGATTCGTGAATAGATCCAGTGCTTCGGGATTAGGATCCATAACTGCTGTAACAGCTACCTCTGGAAACTTAATAAATTCCTTATAGATTTGTGTTCCTCGGCTGGTTCCTGTGCCAGAGATACCCAACCCCGCAATCCCTATTTTTAGTTGTTTCATTGGTTACCTCCTTGTTTTATAAAATTATTTAACCGCCCCAGATGATAACCCACCTGCAATGTATTTCTGAGTAGCCATAAAGATGATGATAATAGGCAGCGAAGATAATGCCGACAAGGCCATCATACTTCCCCAGTTTGTTCCGAACTGTCCAACGAACTGTCTCATCCCAAGCGTTATTGTCCACATATCATTCTGTTTCAGAAAGGTCAGCGCATAAAGGAATTCACCCCAAGATAAAATGAAACTGAAGGCGGCACACGTCAGCAGTCCTGGTCTTACTAATGGTAGAATAATAGAGTAAAAAGCTCTCCATTTACCACAGCCATCTATAGAAGCAGCATCCTCTAAATCAACAGGTATATTTAAATAAGAAGTTCTTAGAATCAAGATTACAAACGGTAACGTCAAAGTCATATCAGCAAGAATGACCCCAAATAATGAATTAATCAACCCCAGCTTAGAAAAGATGGTGTAAAGGGGCAGGGCAAGCATGTTACTCGGGAACATCTGGACAATCAGGATGAACATGATGAGCCATACATAGCCAGTGATTCTAGTTCTGGCCAGGGCATAAGCTGCTGGAGCTCCCAGCAACAAGTTTCCTACAGTAACACCGACACTTATAATCAAACTATTTTTCATGTAAGTGAGGAAGGGATAATTTTGTGTCAGGATATTTTGATAGGATTCTAAGGTGATTTGAGCAGGTATGATATTGATATCACTGAATATTGCAGAAGTAGGTTTTAAAGATGTCGCTACCATCCAGTAGATTGGAAATAAATAAACCGCTACGATAATCAAGCCGAATAAAGAAAGTGCCCATTTTTTTCTCAATGTACCACACTCTCCTTTTGGACCTTTCTAACATACAAAATGGCGAAAAATGCGATGATGAAGAGGGCAAGGTTTGATAATGCTGCTCCTTCGCCGAAACGGAAGAGGTTAAACGATAATTCGTATGCTAAATAGGAAACCACCTGCGTCGAATTAGCTGGACCTCCGGCTGTCATGATATAAATCACATCGAATACCTTGAAGGTGTAGATCAAACCTAATATTAATAGAATAGATATCGTCGGAGTCATCAAAGGCAAGGTGATGTAACGAAACTTCTGCCATCTACTCGCCCCATCAATGGTGGCCGGTTCATATACATACGTGGGGATTCCTTGTAATCCGGAAAGCAGGATAATCATACTGAAAGGGATGCTCAACCAGATGTTCGTCACAGTAACCGCAAATAATGCAGTATCGATGTCTGATAGCCAGTTGATAGGCGAATTCATTAATCCTATGTTGACCAGCATATTATTTACGATTCCGTACTTCCCATCAAGCATCCATTTAAAAATCGTTCCGACAATAATAATCGGTGTCATCCAGCCTAACAACATAATCGATCGCATCCACTTATTACCCGGGAACGCCTTGTTGAAATAGCTTGCTAACAGGAAACCGATTGAAGTAGACACCACCAGAGTGAAAAAGGTGAAAATCACGGTCTGGGTCAATGATTTGTAGAACAAAGGCTCACTCAGAATCGTTTTATAGTTTTCCAGCCCGATGAAAGGACTATCCCCCTGTACAAGATTGCCGATGTTGATATCACGAAAACTCAAATAAATGTTAAAAGCAAATGGATACAATAAAAAGATCATCAAAAAAACGATTGCAGGTAATACAAAACTATAATTTTCAAATCTTTTTTTCATTGAAAATCAAGCCCCTTATGGCGAAGCACCCCAGTGTGAAGCTTTCCAGGGTGCTCCAACTTCCAAATGTTTTATTGCAAGATTTGGTCCACTTTCTGTTGAGCTTCTGTAACGGCCTCTTCTACCGTGGCTTCTCCTGTCAACGCTTTTTGCATGGCCGTATAGACAATTTGATTGAAATCTCCCTGATTCTCACCCCAACCATAGCCTGACGAGGATTTAATAACATTGACAAACACCTGCTTCACTGGGTCATCCTGGAAATAAGGTTCATTGAATGCATCCTCTAATGCTGGAAAGTCACCCGTTGCTTTCGCATATTCAAAATGATTCTCCGGCTCAAGGAACCAGCTGATAAAATCCCAGGCTGCCTCTTTATTTGCTCCTTTACCCATCGAGATACTTTCCCCACCTACAAGCGACACATGCTTCTCGTCCTTAGGAATTTCAGCTACTCCCCAATTCAAGTCAGGGGCATTCGCCTCTAATTCAGGTATGAACCAAGGACCGGTCAGTGTCATTGCCGTGTTCCCATTCTGAAAGTCTACCTGAGCATCCATGATCGTTTTATTGACAGCTTCTGAGGACATCGATCCTTCATCCACCATGTCTTTCCATAGCTGTAGAGCCTCTTTTCCTCCATCACTTCCGATTGTCGTAATATCCTCACCGGCTGATATCAGAAAAGGAATCCAGGAAGCAGTACCCTGCTGGGAATTATGGGCCGAGGCTAAAAATCCCGTCTGTTTACCATCCGTTGCATCAGCTGCTGTTTTCTTCAACTCTTCCCAAGTTGTCGGCGGCTCCTCAACCATGTCTTTGTTGTAAAACATAACGATCGCATTCGTTTTAATCGGAAGACCATACACATTGTCATCGACTTTATGAATATCCATGATATCTTCTGTGATCTGGTCGTTATTTTCCCATTCTTCTACGTTGGCTGTCATATCCTCTAATACACCGGATTCTGCAAACAGCTGCACTTCATTGATTCCAGTAATGACAAGATCCGGGGTAGCGTCATTTGTGCCTGAGATCAAAAGCTGGTTATTAAGTTCACCATAAGGAACAAAGGTCAGCTTCACTTCCACCTTATCCTGCGACTCATTGTATTTTGTTACATTATCTTCCAGAACATCTTTCAAGTTACCTTCAAAATAATGCCAGAGCTCAATAGATTGTGTCCCGCTTTCTTTGCTGTTATTTCCTGAAGTCTCCTCACTGCTGCAGGCTGCTAAGATCCCCATCAACATAACAGAAATTAATAAAAAGAAAACTTTGTGTTTCATCAGTCTTCCCCCTACCCTTTAATTTTTTCAAGCTGGTAACTCCCACCGAATTCATTCGATATCTTTTTGCCTGTTTTTATTACTTGCCCAGCTATATCATCAACCAACTTGTCTGTTAAATGTACGGTCAAAGCTGTCAGACTAATGCCAGCAATTACGTTTCCGTCCTTTCCGAATATAGGAACCCCTATACATCTGATACCTGGTTCTCCTTCCTCATCCTCCAACGCAAACCCATTATTCCTTACCTTTTCAAACTCTTTCAGAAGTTCGTCAGGTTTTGTAATGGTAGCGGGAGTATACGATTTTAAGTCATTAGACAGAAGTTCATTCAAGCTTTTTCGATCATAATAAGCAGCTATCGCCTTTCCTATCCCACAAGTATGGAACTCAAGACGTTTACCCGGGTAGGTGGAAAATTGGACAAATGTATTCGCTTCCACTTTATCGACATAGACGACCTCATCTTTATCCATGACGCCTAAATGAATGGTATAACCTGTATCTCTCATTAACTGTTGTAAATATGGCCTGCTGACTTTCACTAAATCCAGATTTTCTAAATACGACATGCCTAAGTGAAAAAGTCTTACTCCCAGAATATACTTGCCATTCGCTTTCTTTTTAACAAATTCATTTTCTTCCAATACGCTCAAAATTGAGAATACAGATGTTTTTGGAAGCTTCAGCTCTTTATAAAATTCTGTAGCTGTAAGACCGTCAGGGGACTGCTCGAGAAGATTCAGGATAGCTATTGTTTTTTCCAGAGCTGGTACCTTGTAGCTTGACATGCCTTCTCCCCTTTTATAAAACCCCATATTTTTCGTAAACGTCTTTCAAAAGCTTCCCATCGAGTAATTCGTTTCTTGTTTGGTTTTCGCTGTTCACCTTATCCAACGCCTTTTCCACAGTTTCTTGAAAAACTGCTCTAGGAATCACTACTACACCATCTCTATCCCCGAACACCACGTCATTCGGATGGACCAGCACTCCGCCGACCTCTACGGGGCAATCATAATCGATCACTACACCTCTTCCCTTTGAGTCAACAGGCTTGAAACCTGTACAATAAACCGGAAAACCAAGCTCAAGAATTTTTTTCGTATCTCTAATTAGACCGTCAATAACCGCTCCTCTGGCCCCTCGCATTTTTGAAGCAGTAGAAAGTAATTCTCCCCAAAGTCCATTACGTACAGAATGATTGGTTCCTGCCACAACGACTTCATCTTCTTCGATACTGTCAATTGCATTGATTTCTTGTTCATAAGGGTTTTCATGTTCATGATAAACATCCGCTGCCAAAACCGTTTTGGCTTTTCCTACTAATACCGTGTCGTCATCTAAAGGTCTGATGTCTTCTCTCATTGCCTGGTTCCTGAAATCCAAGTCATCTAATGTATCACAAATCACCGCCGCATAAAGCTTATCTTTCATTAACTGAAATACCTCTTTTTCATTTTCCCACACTATTGCATTACCTCCTTCAGTTCAGTATTCTGAACTAATATTTTGTATGTTGAATTAATTTAGTTTACTTTACAGGATACGGTAATAGAAGTCAATATTTTCTGAAAATTTATAAAAATTTTTTTGCCAAGGTTGCTTTTCATAAAAACACTACTCAGATCAAGTCAAGTTTCCTTCTAACCTTTTGTTGCTCTCGAATCGCCTGGTTATCTATAACACTATTTTTTTCAGTGAAAGAAGTACGATAATTTTGATTCTATATAGTAGGCAAAGATTAAAATATTTGCAGGCGCTCAAAACTACCCAGAAACAAAAAAACCATCAAATCAATGATGGTTTTTTGCTCCTTTTTTCTTTATAGATTTCAAGTTATTATCTCATAACCCAGAGCTGTTCACGTAATCTTTCTATGAAGTTCGCCTAATTGTTCATACATCCTCGTTGTTAGATCTCTTAATACAGGGAAATAAGGACGGATTTTATTATATTCTTGAACATCAAGTTTTCCTATCGTAATTCCTTCCTCATCATAAGGAGCCTTACATACAAGGGGGCTTCCTGGAACCTTTGTATCTTTTTCCCCAGCTCCTATGATGCAACCTCCTCCCCAATATTCAGTTTCCCCCTCTATACCAACTAAGTTTGTATATACAATATTCACTGTATTTTCCATTGCCCTTACTTTAATAATGGGTTCAAAGATTTCTTTTTCAAAGGTTGGAGATCCTGAAATCCCTACCAAAATATCTGCACCTTGTAAGGTTAACATACGGGCAAGCTCAGGAAAGAAAATATCATAACATATCAGGACACCGATCTTTCCGATTTTCGTATCAAAGACTGGCAAACCTTCTCCTGCCTTAAAGTATCTCCTGTCAGGAAAAGCACCAGGACCGGTTTTGTCGGTAGCATGTCCAGGCAATGTATTCTTTCTCCACTTTCCAATATAACCCTCAGGGCCAACTAGCACAGCTGCATTATAAAGAATCCCATTTAAACTTTTTTCAGGCATGCCCCAAATAATATACATGTTATATTCTTCTGCTAGCTTTGTGAAAAAGTGAGTCGCTTCTCCTGGAATTTGTTCAGCTACTTCAAAGAAATCATCTCCACAGTTGTAACCAGTTAAAGCAAGCTCTGGAAACACCACCAACCCAACATGTTTTTGGGAGGCTTGGATTATATGTTGTTTCATTTTTACTAGGTTTTTGTTTTTTTGCCCAGTTACTGGTGTGATTTGTCCGATGGCCACATTCCCCAAAGTCATAACCTCCCTTTGTTGATATCATTTTTGGGGGACAAACTAATGAGTCTTGCAATATTATAAGCGGAATCATAAAGTAACTTTTCTGCATTTTTCATTGAATCTACCAAACTTATTGGACCCCGTGTAATAGAATGACAGCTTGTAAAATAATCATAAAGTTGTTGATAGTCTTTACCTAACGCTCCTGAAAGCAAAATCGTTTTAGCCCTATATTTTTTTGCTATAGAAGCCACGTAAACCGGAACTTTTCCATACAAAGATTGAGAATCACTTTTTCCTTCTCCGGTAATAACCCAATCAGCGGTCTGAAGGCACTTTTCCAGATTCATAGCTTCAGCAACAATTCTTGCTCCTGACCTAATTTCAGCTCCTAACACCAATAGCCCGAACCCCAATCCACCTGCTGCTCCTGCCCCTGGTATTTTTTGAAGTTTTTTACCACTGGCATTTTCAATTAAGTTGGCATAATGATGTATGCCTTTGTCTAGTTCAGCCAGTTCTTCTTCTTTAGCTCCCTTTTGCGGACCGAATACATACGTTGCTCCGTGGGGACCACATAATTCATTTTCTACGTCACTCGCGATGATTATTTCACAGTCATAAATTAATGGGTGAATTTCCGAAAGGTCAACAGTTGCAATCTGTTTAACATATCCTCCACCTACAGGTACCTGCTCCCCTTCTGCATCAAAAAATTTACCACCTAGCGCATGGAGCATCCCTGCTCCTCCATCATTAGTAGCACTCCCTCCGAGGCCAATAATGAATTTTCGATGCCCTTTATCTATGGCATCTTTGATAAGCTCACCTACACCAAAAGTTGACGCTTTATTTATATTTTTATCCGTGACAATCTGTAATCCGGCTACTTGTGCCATCTCAATGACAACGGTTTTGTTATCACCTAATATTCCATAGTGTGTAGTTATATGATTACCTAATGGGTCGCTAGTTTCCATTTCGACCTTTTTGCCCTTTGTCGCATAAATAAGGGATTCGAGCGTGCCCTCTCCTCCATCCGCCATTGGGAAAACTTCTATATCCGCTTCCGGCATTTGTGTCAAAAAGCCCTTTTTTATACTTTCCCCAACTGCATACGCAGGCAGGCATTCCTTGAATGAATCTGGAGCGATAACTATTTTCATATATTAACCCCACTTACTGTTTCCAATTATTTAAATCTTTCTATTTTATCCATGAATTCAGGGAAGGTGGATGTTTTACATACATCGGCAACTAATTGTTTATCTTGAACTAAATTCCATAGATTAGTGAAGAGAGGACTGAATTCTTCTTTATCTTTTTCATTGAGGGCGAGAAGAAGTACTAATTGTACCGGTTGCTCTCCCCATTTCACCTGCTTTTTTAATAGTCCGATTGCAATGCATGATTCAAGAGCATTTGTTTCTATAGGGTGCGGTATCGCTACTAAATTGCCAATTGATGTTGGTGAAACTTTTTCTCGTTCGAGTACAGAATCAAGATAATGATCATTAACATATCCTTTTATATTTAAGGTGTTTGCCATCGACTTGATAATGTCCACTGGTTCTGTCTTATTGATTTCTGCAAAAAATAAATCTTCACTGAATAAATTTTGCAGCTTTTCATTTGTTTTACTTTTATTCTCATTCAAATATTCCCTAGAGATGTAATCTTTCACTTTATCAATATCACGATTAGATAACATAGCATTGATTTGAAGGGTAGGTATGGAGCTTTCTTCACTTACCGGCACAGTACTCAGTATCAGATCAACATCCTCTTTTTTAATATCTTTCAAAGATAATGAGGGGTAAGTTCCGACTATTGTAATACCGGGGAACTTACTCTCAATATTTGCGGCGAGTAATTTAGCTGTCCCCATTCCTGATGAACACACCACAGCCACCCTTTTAACTTCGCGTTTCTTCATATTCTTTATTCGTTCAATTGCAGCCGCTAAATGAACGGCGATATAAGCTATTTCGTCTTCGTTGATCGTTACATCAATCTTATTTTGTATAATATCGGAAGCAACTATCGCAAGTTCAAATGCGAAGGGATAACTACTCTTAATTTCTTTTAACATAGGATTTCGGAGGTTCATATTATATTTCACTCGATTCAAAGCTGATTTCAAATGTAACCCCAAACCATATGTCAGTTCTTCGTCTTTAGCTAGTTCGATACGGTATACCCGCTTAATTTCAGTTAAAATCTCTTCGATTAATTGATACGTGCTCTCCCCGATTAATTCAATTAAATCATCTTGAGAAAGGCGCCCATTCTGAAAACGTTTAGCACCTAGCAGATGAATAGCAATGTAGGCTATTTCCTGTTCTGGTATTTTTATAAAAAATGCTTCCTCTAAAGATGTAACAATATGTGAAGCGACAAAATATTCTTTTTGATTTTTAATTTCTCCTAGTTCAATGGTGCCCGACTCAATGCTTTTACCTTTTTTAATTCTTTTAATTCCAATCGCTATATGCATGATCAGGTTATTAAGTGGCAATTCCGCAATGTTAAATGGTAATTGTTTAATGTGTTTCTTGGTGACCGCCTTAATTAAATCAATTTCTATATCTTCTGTAATGTCGTAACTATTCTCAATTTCCTGCAGTTGCTCACTTTTATAATCTGATAAATAAGCGGATAAACAAAAACGAATATTCATTTCATTGCCCATTAATTTAATTCCATAATTAGGCTTTTTGAATAGAGAGAGATCAAATTTACTTAATAACTTCTCTACTTGTTTTAAGTCATTATCTATTGTTGATTTGCTTACAAACAGTTCACTAGCTAATTCTTCAATCGTAACAAAGTCATCTGCCATAATGATGCTTTTTAATATATACAATACTCTCTCTTCAGGTAAAACAGGCAATTCATTTTCAGTATTGCTTGTTAATTGAAATAATTCTTCAATTAATACTTTAATTTCATTATCTGGTTTTGGATCGATGAAATACCCTACCCCGCGCTGTGCGCCAATTTGCACACCAATCTTTTTTAATTCTTGATTGATAGAAGAGATATCGTTCCTAACCGTACGGGAAGTCACCCCTAAAAACCTGGACATATACTCGCTGGTAACAGGTGTATCATTTGCTAATAATTCTTTTATTATTTCTTTCAAACGATTATTTAAGCATACCAATACAATCCCTCCCTTCTGATACAAACTTTGAGTGAAAAGTTATTTGCTTAGCTTAAAACTGATTATTTCATTACTAGCTATATTATTGATATTAAGTCTACCATCTTTATATTGAACCCTGTTATCTTCTTTAGTAAGCGGTTTTTCGTTCAAATCCACCATTGTTACATTATCGAAAAATTTAGCGTTAACAAATGTTTTAACAGCAGGTATTTCCCGAGTTGTTGTGTTATAAATTCTTACAATAATGCTATCATCATATTCACATTTCTTGACCGCACTCAGTGCAACATGTGGATGATCTACCTGGAAAAATACCTCATTTTCTTTATATGTTGCTTGAGATTCTGACTGACCATTCACTTGTACAGCCTTCATTGGGGTTGTATATTCATCGGCCTTTCTTCCAACCTGCGCATCTAATTCATCACCAGCATGAGGAACAATAGCATATTCCATCTCATATTCTCCTAACAGACTGCTATCTGGTGTCTCCACATGGAGACCTGACCTTCTTCCAAGACGATCCAATAAATCTTGTTTCCCCATGTAATCTGTTCCAGCTAGTAAGGTTAAGGCAACTGTTGGCTCGTCCCCGTTCAATATTTCATATTGAGGAAGCCCTTTATTTAGAAAAGAAATCCCCTTTTCACTATCTGAAATGTCTACGTATTTTTGCTGTGGATAAATAGGATAATATTTTTCTTCCCATTTATCTTTGTCCCAGTAATCGACTTGTGGGAGGTAATTGTCGCGGCGAATCATTCCGAACTGCTGTTCTGCCACATGGTTTCCCGTCTGTAACCCAGACTCAAAAAGTGCACGCACTCTGTGGTTTTTAACTGTATTATCAACCAAAGTTTTAATATCTATCCGATCTTCATGCCGATGAACGGTTATCAATGATTCAATTGTTATCTCTCTCTTTTCTTTCGACCGCTGATCAACATTTGTATCAATGGGTACGTTTAATGTGTGGGTAACTTTCACAGTCGCAAAAATAGGTCCATTTTGTACCACTGAAACTTCAGGAATAGAATGATGAGTGGTGATAACCTTATCTTCTTTGGGTGGAGAAAAATCATATTCATCCCCAGCATTTCCGCTTTCTTCTAAAATGTTTAAATTGTCATATACCTTATTGGTTGAATGATCTTTCACCCTTAATGCACCATTTGGTTGAATTTCCACTTGGAAAAAGTCATTTGAAAACACTTTATCTTCATAAACATACTGCGTTTCTTGTTGATTTGGGGTTGTTTCATTAATATAGAAGGTTTTGTATCCTAACCCCTCTAATTCAGCCAAGAATTTAATTCTAGTAGTCCATACATACTGATCTTCGTTTTTGACTCCAATCTCAATCTGTTTATCATTGAGGTTTTCTTGCTTTGTTTCAACAATTTGATACGGAATGGAATTTCCATTAGAGTCGACAATTGTAAAGTTCTTGTAGTTTAGCTGAATGGTAGTATCCACTACATTTTTTCTTTTGTGTGCTAAGGTGTTAAACACAATAATAGGCGAACCTTTAGTAAAATCAAAGTCAACATTGGTTAACAAATCGGTTATTGTATCATTTTGGATGGTTTCTCCTATTTGTTTTGCAAATAGATATCTCATTTCCATTTCCTTATGAGTTGCATCTGTACAGACATTACAAATTGAATCGTGAGCATGATTCTGAAGAGTATACTTCCAGCCTTGGTTGATCAAAGCATTGTCATAGCTGTTACCAACTAGAAAAGACATGGCGTTTAGGGGTTCCAGATAGTTCTCGTATAAATTTTGTACGTCGTAGTTTTCTCTTTTTAAATCCAGCCGGGTCGATGCAATGCTGACATGTACACGCATATTTTTCCCTTTTCTAAATTCTCCCCTTATGGTTTCCAGTTTTTCTGCTTCTTTTTCCACGGAATCAAAGTATTCTTTAAGCTGACTAAGCTTGATGGCATGATCGCTTTCCTGGCTGGAGTAATATTCGTTCAATTGTGCCACGATTTCAGGCAGCTCTTTTATTGCTGTTCTTTGATCAAAACCACACATGACTAACATGTTTTCAGATGTTACCTTATCTTTTAAATCACTTAAATTCTGTTCAATTACTTTTACATTCTGCTTATGGTCGGTAGAAATATCCCTTCCATTTCCATATCCTAATGGAAGGTGTGTGGTTAATACTTTGGAACCATCAAGACCTTCCCACCAAAAATCGGTGTTCGCAGTTTCTTCCTCTGTAATTCCACGCCAGAACAGGGCATAATTAATACCAAAACCATTTAACACTTGAGGAATTTGGGCGGACTGCCCAAAAGAATCAGGCAGATAGCCTATCTTCATAGCCTGACCGAATTCATCCGCGATTTGTTGTCCAATTAATAAGTTTCTGATAAGGGATTCACCACTTGGAATGAATTCATCTGGCTGAATATACCAAGGTCCTACTAGTAATTGACCCTTTTGGACAAGCTTTACAATTGCCTCTCTCTTTTCAGGTTTTATTTCTAGATAATCTTCCAACACAATCGTTTGTCCGTCCAACATGAAAGAGGAATATTCCGGGCTGCCTTCCAGCAATTGAATAAGTTCGTCCATAAAACGTACAAGCTTCACCCGATATTGCTGATAAGTTTGATGCCATTCCCGATCCCAATGCGTGTGAGAAATAAGATGAAAATTCATTTGAATGCCTCCGATACTTAAACAATATATAAAACAAGAGGGAACTAATAGCTAGATCCCTCAGTAATTAAAATGTTCAATTATTAGACTACTTCTTCCGTAATAGAAAGTTCTTCTTCCGTTGGCTTCTTTAAAAATGCTGTCATTAAAGCCGTAACTACAATCCCTACAGCAAAGGCTATGACAAACATGAACGGTTTAATGAAAAACGGTAAAACAAAGACGCCTCCACTTGGGATTGGTGCTTGTGCACCTAATGCTAATGCCAACGCCCCACCGATAGCAGATCCCACTACGATAGAAGGAATAACGCGAAGAGGGTCAGATACTGCAAATGGTATGGCACCTTCCGTGATGCCTGAAGCCCCCATGAAAGTAGTTGGCAAAGCACTTTGACGCTCAGCTGACGTGAATTTTTTAGGGGCAATTCTAGTTGCTAATGCTAAGCCAATTGGTGGAGTCATAATCCCAATCCAGCAAGCAGCCATAGGGTAATAAACTTCTTGATTCAACATTCCAACACAAAAGGCAAAAGCAACTTTGTTTACCGGTCCGCCCATGTCAAAAGCCATCATTGCACCTATGATAAGTCCTAGTACAAGCAAGTTACCACCAGACAGAGATTTGAGCCAGCCCTCTAAGCCTTCTGAAAGAGTTGCAATTGGTTGTCCTATTATAAACATTAATAATGCTACTGCGCCTGCACCAAGTAAAGGAATCACGATAATAGGTTTTAATTGTACAAAGTATCTGTGCATAGGAAGTTTTTTTAGAGCATTTACAATATAACCAGCAATAAAACCAGCAACAATCCCTCCTAAAAAGCCTGCACCAATTTCATTTGCAATTAAACCACCCACCATACCAGGTGCTATACCTGGTCGATCAGAGATCGAGTAGGCCATATAAGCTGCCATTACAGGGACCATAAGGGAAAAAATAAGAACTCCTGTATCGACTGTTTTCTTAGCAAATCCCGCCTCCTGTTCACCACCGCCTAGTAATAAACCAATGGTAAGTATTAAGCCTCCGGCTACCACAAAAGGCAGCATGTACGATACACCGGTCATCAGATGCGTTTTTGCATCTTCTACAATTCTTTTCATAAAAATCCCCCTCACTCATGATAAGTTCATTTTTACTTTGTAAGTTCTATAGCCTTGGAAATTAAACCTTGCGAATTTTTTACAGCTTCCCCTACAGAAACTTTCACCGTAGGAATGCCTTCGAATCTTTCTGGTTTAGCAATTGCCGTATCCACAGCAAGGATAAGTGCTTCTGCATCTGCTATTTCCTTTTCTTTGATTTGATTTTCAATCCCCATAGCCCCTTGCTTTTCTACTTTGATTTTAACTCCATTTTTTTTCGCAGCTGATTCTAATGCTGCAGCAGCCATGTGTGTATGAGCCACACCTGCTGGACAAGCGGTAATAGCAATAAGTTTCATTTTATATCTCTCCTATCCAATATTTTTTTCAGTGATACAATCAGATAATAAGTTAAGTACGTCTTCTTTTTCATTTGCTTTCATTAAACTATCCCTAAAATCTTCATCCATTAATTTACCAGATAGTTGGGAAAGGATTTGCAGATGAGTAGTGCCAGCTTCTGATTCAGGAATAGCAAGCATAATCACAAATGAAACATCGCGATCATCCATCGCTTTCCAGTCAACAGAATTTGATAATTTCCCTATCGATATACTCGTGTCTTTGACTGTTTCATCTTTCCCGTGCGGTATAGCTATTCCATTTCCAAAACCTGTTGTAACTTGTGCTTCTCTCTCTAATACACACTCGGTAAAAATGGATTTGGATTCTATTCGTCCTTGCCTTTCCAGCATGGAAGCCATCTGCTCGATCACATTAAGCTGGTTGGAACCATGTAGATGTAGATCTATTAGGTCTTCGTTAATTAATGCTCTTATGCTCAAAATCTCACCTTCAATCTATTTAGATTATTTAGTTTATAACCCCGGGTTTTAAGCGCTTTGTTGCTTTACACTAATAATTATATGAGATTTCCTAAAGAAACAAAATTTAATCCTTTTCCTAAAGATTTAGGAAACGCTTACAGATTATAATTGATTTCCCTATTTAGCGGGTGATTTTCTAACGCTACCAGAGGTTTATGTACTTTTTATCTCATATTTAATGTTCTCACGGTAACAGCAGAAAATCGTTAAAATTGTACTCCTGTACATCTCGAAACATATCGGCGCAATAAAAAGAACCAACAAGCTAATGGTTGAGCAGACATATCCTTGGAAAGTTAGTAATTTTCTTTTTAGGTGATAATCCACGATCTTTTCTAAATTGACATTATACTCAACAAAAGAAATAGGAATCGTGTATAAAATGTCTGATAATTTTATACACGATTCCTATTTCCGATTATATACTCTTACCTTAAGTAAGAGGTACTAAATCATTTTTCTGAGTCATAAATCGTATTAAACCTTAAAAAAATTATGGTCAAAATTTGGGCATACTTTATTTTAATATAAGTTTATTGTCTTTTATATCTAAAGAAAACCCCCTTGATACCAATAGTACCAAGGGGTTTTCTGATTAATATACGGAGATATACTGTTCGCGTTCCCAAGGGTGGACTTGTGTACGGAACATATCCCACTCGATTTCTTTCGCTTCAATAAAGTGTTCGAAGCAGTGTTCACCTAGTGCTTTAACTAGGATTTCATCTTTCTTAAGCAGTTCCAATGCGTCATATAGTGTTGCCGGAAGATCCTGTACTCCGTTCTTTTCACGTTCTGCTTTATTCATGACATAGATATTGCGGTCTACAGGCTTAGGTGCTTCCAGTGCATTTTCAATACCATCTAGTCCAGACGCCAGCAATACTGCCATTGCAAGGTATGGATTAGCTGCAGGGTCGACACTGCGTACTTCGATACGAGTGCTTAAGCCGCGGGAAGTTGGCACACGGACCAACGGACTGCGGTTTTGTCCTGACCATGCTACGTAACAAGGTGCTTCATAACCTGGTACGAGACGTTTGTAAGAGTTTACAGTCGGGTTTGTCACAGCTGTAAAGTTTGTCGCGTGCTTGATGATACCGGCAGTAAACTGGTAGGCAACATCGGAAAGTTCAAGTTCGCCTTCTGTGTCGTAGAATGCATTCTGCTTTCCTTTAAATAAAGACATGTTCGCATGCATTCCAGAGCCGTTGACACCGAACAATGGTTTAGGCATGAATGTCGCATGGAGACCGTGTTTACGGGCGATCGTTTTTACAACCAATTTGAACGTTTGGATATCGTCACAGTGCTTGACGGCATCGGAATATTTAAAGTCGATTTCGTGCTGACCAGGTGCTACCTCGTGGTGAGATGCTTCAATTTCAAAGCCCATTTCCTCTAGTTCAAGTACGATATCGCGACGGCAGTTTTCTCCTAAGTCCGTTGGAGCAAGGTCAAAGTACCCGCCTTTGTCATTCAGTTCCATGGAAGGTTCTCCACGCTCATCCAGCTTGAACAGGAAGAATTCCGGCTCAGTACCGATATTGAATGCGGAAAATCCAAGCTCTTCCATCTTATGAAGGTTCTTTTTCAGGATATAGCGTGGATCCCCTTCGAATGGCGTCATATCAGGGTTATAAATATCACAGATAAAACGTGCTACTTTCCCTTTTTCGGATGTCCAAGGGAAGACTACAAAAGTTTCAGGGTCTGGAACTAAGTACATATCAGATTCTTCGATACGAACAAATCCTTCGATGGAAGATCCATCGAACATCATTTCGTTATCCAAAGCCTTATCCAATTGGCTTAATGGAATTTCCACGTTTTTGATGGTACCAAGCATGTCTGTAAATTGTAGTCGGATGAATTTTACGTTTTCTTCTTCGATTTTTTTGTAAATTTCTTTTCTAGTTAATCCCATTTAATTATTTCCTCCTATATTTTAGTGGAAGAATCGTGATAATTCTCCCTGTCTTAACGATGATTTGCCGTACCTTCCAGCGGTATGTAATTCCTGCTGGAGCAGGCGGCGAAGTTCTTTCTCTGAGAGGTCATTATGGATTTCCTCGACTTGCTCTTGATCCATCGGTTCGTTATCCGGTACTTTCTGCATGGATAGAACCTGTTTGATCCCTGCCAGATTGATGCCTTTTTCAATCAATGCTTTTATTTCAAGCAGACGATCGACATCATTAAAGGAAAACAATCTGCGATTTCCTTCTGATCTTGCCGGGTGGACTAAATTGTGCTCTTCATAATAACGGATTTGTCTCGCAGACAGATCTGTTAATGATTTAACAATACTAATCGGGAATAACGGCATCGAACGTCGTATTTCATCACTCATCGATGGCTACCTCCCTTGAATGTGATAACTTAATTATACCAATGAAATATTATGTGTCAAGAGATGTTAAGAAAACTAACATAAGAAAATAAAAAAACTGAAATGAGCTTCCCCATCTCAGTTTTACCCTGTTTCTATTTGATGAAAACCTGCTTCAACTATTTCCTCGAGCGCAAGCTTCACAGCTATTTTGACATGCTCGTATGTAAGCCCGCCTTGCACGAAAGCCATATACGGAGGACGGATTGGGCCATCTGCTGTCAATTCCAAACTGGCTCCTTGGATAAACGTACCCGCTGCCATAATGACATCACTTTCATACCCTGGCATCGGGCTCGGATACGGCGTAACGTGAGAATTAATTGGTGAATTCTTCTGAATCGCCTGGCAAAAAGCAACCATCTGCTCGGCCGTTTCAAAAGCGACTGCCTGAATTAAATCGGTGCGTTTCGCATGATAGGCAGGGCTCGTCGTAAAGCCTGCTTCTTCTAAAAGTCTGGCAGTGAAAACGGCTCCTTTCAAAGCTTCTCCAACCATATGAGGCGCGAGAAAAATTCCCTGGTACATTTCCTGGAGACTGTTCAAACTGGCTCCAGCTTCTTTCCCGATTCCGGGAGCGGTCAGACGGTAGCTGCATAACTCCACTAAGTCTTTATTCCCTGCTATATAACCTCCGGTACGCACAATTCCTCCGCCCGGATTTTTAATCAAAGACCCCGCAATCAAATCAGCCCCGACATGCAGTGGCTCTTGCAACTCGACAAACTCCCCATAACAATTGTCCACAAAAACGATCGCATCCGGCTTTATAACCCGTATTTCTTTAATCATGTCAGCGATTTCGTCAATAGTAAATGAAGGGCGGTCCGCATACCCTTTCGAACGCTGGATAGCTATCATTTTTGTGTTCTTGTTTATGGCGTTTCTGATTTCCGGGAAATTAATATCTCCTGATTCGGTAAGGGGGACAGATCGATAGCTTATCCCATAATCTTTGAGGGAACCGATATCTTTTTCATTCGAACCTTTTACTACTTGTTCCAACGTGTCATAGGGTTCCCCGGTAATATATAATAATTCATCACCTGGTCTTAACACACCAAATAGAGCCGTTGTAATAGCATGGGTACCTGAAATGATTTGCGGACGTACCAATGCGTCTTCCCCTCCGAAGATCTCTGCATAAAGTTCTTCTAAAGTATCCCTGCCGTAATCGTCATACCCATATCCTGTTGTCGGGTTGAAATGGCTGTCCGAGATTTTAAGTCGGCGGAAGGCTTCCAGCACTCTCCGCTGATTTTTTTCCACAATGGATTGGATAGATGTATGGTAAGGACGAATTTGGTCTTCGGTATGTTCTGCTAGTTGTTCAATATTCATAACGTACGTTACTTCCTTTTTATAGTAATTGGTGTTTTAACGGATGTTCGGGATGGATGGCACCAGCTATGACATACCCTTCCCTTTCCTCATCAAAATGGAAGGAAGAGACGATGCTTTCCCCTTTTAATTGTTGAATCCGCTTGCCGTTTCCGGCTGGAATAAAGGTGTGATAGTTATCCCATTCTTTTATAAGCGTTTCTTCTATTTTATCTAATACCCGCTTGTTATCGATGGGATCATGGACGCTCACTGTGATGGATGGAAAAGCTTCTGGTATGAAATCACCATTAAGCAGGTCCATCTTATTATAAACGGTAAGCATCGGCAGGTGATCCGCTTCCAAATCCCCTAACAACTTCAGGACCGTTCGTTCATGCTGTTCGTGATCAGGATGAGAAGCGTCAACCATGTGAAGGATGAAGTCCGCTTCTGTCACTTCCTCTAATGTAGACCGGAAAGCAGCAATCAGAGTAGTTGGTAAATCCTGAATAAACCCGACCGTATCGGTTAAAAGCACCTGGAGGCCTGATGGAAGCTGTAACTGCCGTGTCAATGGATCCAATGTTGCGAATAAAAGGTTTTCTTCAAATGAATCACTTTCGGTTACACGGTTGAAAAACGTCGACTTCCCAGCATTGGTGTAACCTACGATCGCCACTTGAAAAGCCTTATTTTCTTTTCGTCGTTTTCGGTACTGCTCTCGCTGCTTTACCACCGCGGATAACCGTTTTTTAATATCGTCAATGCGCCTGCGTATGTGTCGACGGTCACTTTCAAGTTTTGTTTCACCTGGACCCCTTGTCCCGATTCCGCCGCCAAGACGGGATAATTCAGTCCCCTGTCCGGCAAGCCTTGGTAGCAAATACTGCAGCTGTGCCAGCTCTACCTGCAGTTTACCTTCTTTCGTTTTTGCCCGTTGAGCGAAAATATCCAATATGAGCTGGCTTCGATCGATGACCCGAACTCCCAATCGGTCTGTTATATTCCTTAGCTGCCCAGGGGAAAGTTCCTCATTAAAGATGACAAGGTCCACATTATTCTCTTCTGCATAATCTTTAATTTCTTCTAATTTTCCTTCTCCTAAGTAAGTGGCAGGATGAACCCGGTCCCTTTTCTGGACGAAGATATGCTGAACCGCGCCATCAGCTGTTTCTGTGAGCGATTGCAGCTCTTCCAGCGAGGATTGGAACCGTTTATCATCCTGCCCGGTTTGCGCTCTTGCTACAAGTAATACTTGTTCTCTTTCTGGCATTATTTCTACCTCTTTCCATGGTCGGTATCTCTTATCATCATATCAAAAGAAAAGAGTGAAGGATAATAATTATCCTCCCCCAACCTCTTCGAATATAATATCTTTAGCTTCTATTGTCATTAGTACCTCTTTATTGATGGTGGAGCATCGCATCATTCGGATAGCATGTTTGCGGATGGCATCTTCAATGATATTACGCACATAGCGGCCATTTGAAAAATTATAGGGAGACCGCTGGAGCAACGAATGAAAATGTTGTTTCAATTTCCATTGGGCTTCATTGGACAATTTATAATCTTTCAGTTCTGCCATGTCGTGTGCTATTTCCAGCAACTCACCTGGTGTATAGTCAGGAAACTCAAGAGTAATAGGGAAGCGGGACTTCAACCCGGGATTCAAAGTCAGAAACCTGCTCATTTCACGTGGGTATCCTGCCAGAATCAAAATAAATTCACTATGATGATCTTCCATACACTTCACAATCGTATCTACCGCTTCTTTTCCGAAATCTTTTTCCCCACCACGCGCCAGAGAATAGGCTTCGTCAATGAACAGAACACCGCCGAGCGATTTTTTTATCAAATCTTTCGTCTTCTTCGCGGTATGGCCGATATACTCGCCTACCAGATCACTTCGGTCCGCTTCGATAAAATGCCCTTTCGATAACAGGTTCATATCATAAAAAATCTTTGCCAGTGCGCGTGCGACGGTTGTTTTCCCTGTGCCGGGATTCCCTTTAAACATCATATGGAGCACTTGATTTTCAGTAGTCAGCCCCACTTGTCTGCGTTTTTCCTTAACAAGAACTTGTGCATAGATCTCTTTTACCTTTTCACGCAGACGATCCATTCCGATGAAAGCATCCAAATGATCTTCAATAAGCTGAAACGGGTCCGTTTCACCACTCTCCACAGGGGCAAGTGCTGCCCTGTCGGAATTATCTTCTTTCCGGTCTTTTAATATAATGTTGATTTTACCTTGTTGGTTATGGGTCAGTTGGGAACTCATAAGATCACCCCTCATTCCCTAACACTATACGTATGACAGCCAAAATGTGTGACAAACGCCCAGGCGCATTGAAAAACGGATGCCGGAAGCATCCGTTTTACTGCTCATTATTCTTTATCTAGAGAAACGTTTTTGGTTGGAGCGAAAGTAGAAATTGCATGTTTAAAAATAAGCTGCTGCTTCCCATCCGTTTCCAGGAGAACTGTAAAATTATCAAATGATTTGACAGTTCCTCTTAATTGGAACCCATTGAGTAGAAAGACGGTTACCTGAACGCGTTCTTTTCTTAGTTGGTTTAAAAAGGTGTCTTGAATATTGACGGATTGAGCCATGAATCTTCCTCCTCTTTTCTATCTATATTACAACTAATTCTATGTCTGTTCGATCATTCCTGCTAAATCACGCAAAATAATTTCAAACTTTTCCTGGTAATTGTGTTCGGTTACGGAATACCAGCGTACATCCATTTTATTGCGGAAATACGTATATTGTCTTTTCGCATAACGGCGCGAATTGCGCTTCAATAATTCCACCGCCTGTTCCAGGTCGTACTCTCCCTTAAAATAAGGAATAAATTCTTTATATCCTATCGCCCGCATGGATTGCACGTCTTCAAGGTCCAAATCATACAGGTCCTGAACTTCTTCCAGCAGCCCTTCCTCCATCATGATGTCGACGCGATGATTGATTCTCTCGTAAAGCAGCTCACGATCCATTTCTAAACCAATAAGGATCGGATGGTAAGGGGATTCAACCGACTGGTTCTTTTGGTACTCTGACATAGTCATCCCTGTGCTTTCATAGATTTCCAGGGCACGAATCAGTCTTCTCTCGTTATTGGGATGTATTTTTTCCGCCTGCTCAGGGTCGATCTCAATCAACTGTTGATAGAGTGCCTGTTTTCCTTTTATCTCAAGCTCAGTTTCTAAGCGCTCTGTTACTTCCCTGTTTCGCTTTTGCTCTGAAAAATTAAAATCGTAAAGCACTGATTGAATATAAAGACCTGTCCCTCCCACAATTACAGGAAGCTTTCCCCTGGAGGAAATATCCTCAATCGCCTCTGTAACCCTTTCTTTAAATTCCGCGACCGAAAAGGAATCCTCCGGCTCCTTAATATCGATCATATGATGCGGGATTCCTTCCATTTCTTTCGGAGTCACTTTTGCTGTGCCGATGTCCATGCTTCGATAGATTTGCATGGAATCGCCACTGATGACTTCACCATTGAATCGTTTGGCTATTTCTATTCCAAGTTTAGTTTTTCCTACTGCTGTCGGTCCGACTACCGATACAACCACAGGCTTCATATAGTTATCCACCTTTCATTCACAAACCTGATTATACAAACATTATACACGACAATGCCCAAAGCAACTAATCGCGGAAATGCAAGGGTTTCCACGTCCTTATAACGGATTTAGTTAGTTAAAAATTAACGGATTCCGTTAGGTGTGTGTAATCGTTTTCTTAATCCACAGCTAACTATACCCGTTAACGCGCGGGTAACGAATTACGTTATCTGCAGCAAACAGATGTCCCTATGCTTGCTATCATGGTAAAATTAGCGGTAGGAGGGTTGCCTGATGGTCACAGCGGAACGCATTCGATTTTTACGCATCCACCATAATTGGACACAAAAAAAACTATCCGAAGAAGTCGGAGAGTCCTCTCAGGTTATCTCTAACTGGGAGCGCGGCTATACGACTCCAAGCCTGGAGAATATCGTAGCACTTGCGGACGCACTTGATTGTACGACAGATTATTTATTGGGGAAAAGCGATCAACCATTTGATATTCTTAAAAAAATAAACGACGTGCTGGAAGATAAAGGGATCGAGGAAACGGATTTGTTTTATGTATATGTATGGGAGGAACTGAGTCGGGAAGAAATTATTCAAATTCTGAATTTCTTCCAGTTCATCAGACAATCCCACAAATAACCTGAGAAGCTGCATAACCTTCCGTAATAAAAAGTAAGTCGCTCGCGCTCCCCTATTGTCGGTGTGCTAACTTATATTTGAAGAGTACGGCTTTGATCAGCTGATAGACGATACGATGCTGTGCCAGTAACTGTGCACTGACAAGACGCTCATATCGCGTCAATTCCTGTTCCGCCTCTTCTAAGTTTTCTTCATTAATGACGTTGTCAAAACGAACCACTCCATCCTGGAGAATAATCAAGTTCATCCCGATAAAACGGTGCTTGTTATCGATAAAATAATCGTAGTCCATATTATCATTTTTAAAATAGTCACTGACATAAACGACCAGCAATTGGAAAGCTACATCGTTGATAGTATGGAGTTCAGGATTTTCATCCGCTTCCCGTCTGGCGATATGGTAGGATTGTTTGATTAAATTCTCCAGACCAATTCGCCATTCATCCAGTTGCTCCACTCCCCTACTGATGGAAGCGTAGGTTTTTTCGTTGCCTTGATAGTAAGCATTGGCTGCCTCAAATAACTTAGTGATAGCTCCCCGTCTTTGTTTTTCATCATAAAAGTCATTAGTCTCCCAGAGAGTTTCTCCATTGTTCTTTAGGTTTAGCTGTAATACCATCGTATCCCTCCTTAATCCACCATCCCATTCTAGCATAAATAAACTGAAGAACGATATCGCTCTCCAGTTTCTCTTATGTTTACATCACCCGTTTGAACATTTTTTCCATTTCATATTCGGAAAAATGAACGATAATCGGCCGGCCGTGAGGACAGGTGAACGGGTCAGTCGATTTCCTTAGATCTTCAAGCAGCTGAAACATATCATTATGGTTCAAATAATGGTTGGCTTTGATCGACCGTTTACAAGACATTAATGTTGCTGCGTCTTCACGAATTTTTTTAATGTTAATCCGTTCTTCACTCATAATCTGTTCCACCATTTCTTCAATCACTTCGACTTCGAAGCCTTTCGGGAACCAAATGGGGTGAGATCTGATAATATAGCTATTCTCACCGAATGCTTCAAAAAAGATTCCCACCTGCATTAATTCTTCATGATATTCTTCGATTCTCAGCGCTTCCTGCTTGGAGAAATCAAATGTAAGCGGCACAAGAAGCTCCTGCACCTCATTTTCTACTTCTCCCAGCTTTTCCGTGTAAAACTCGTATTTGATCCGTTCCTGAGCTGCGTGCTGATCGACAATATACAGGCCCTGTTCGTTTTGAGCTAATATATAGGTACCATGCAGTTGGCCAATCGGATACATCGCAGGTACTCTTTCGGCATCGGTTTTTTCCTGGACAACTGTAGCTTCCTTAGGGTCTTCCTTGACCATTTCTTTGATGACTTCGTTTTGCTTTTCCTGATAATGATTCTGCTCATGATCATCGACTTCCCTCTTTTCATCAGTCTGATAGGAGGGAGTATCAAGCAAATGGTCCATGGATTTTTTCCTCTGCTCGTGTGCATCTTGTTCCCGTTCTTCATAGAAGTGAAATGCCGGCTGTGTCGTGTGTATTTTTTTAACCGGCTTTTTCTGTTCCGGCGCCTCTGGTATCAAGGTTTCTTTTCTGAAAGTAGATTGTATTGTCGTTTTGACCAGTTCGAAAAGCTCCTGTTCTTTACTGAACCGGACTTCCAGCTTTGCCGGATGAACATTAACGTCTACAAGAATCGGGTCCATCTCCACATTCAACACGACAAGCGGGTTCCTCCCAATCGGAAGAAGTGTATGATACCCTTGCATCACTGCTTTATTTAATGTGATATTACGAATATACCTTCCATTAATGATGGTTGAAATATAGTTCCTTGAGGCACGGGTCACCTCTGGCTTAGCAATATAACCCGATACTTTGAAATCTTTCGTTTCTCCTACGACTGGAACCATTTTTCTCGCTGTCCCCATCCCGTAAATCTGCGCGATAACCTGCAATAAATCTCCCCGTCCGGAGGTATGGAAGAGCTGTTTGCCATTGTGTGAGCATGAAAATTTCACCTCAGGATGAGCCAGTGCCATCCTGTTTAGTACATCAGTGATATGGCCAAGCTCGGTATGGATTGTTTTCATATACTTCAAGCGGGCAGGCGTGTTGAAAAATATATCATTGACGATGATTTCCGTGCCTTTACGTGCATCACTTTTCGATTTATTGGTCAGTTTTCCACCTTCCAGCTCGAGCCTGGTACCTGCTTCATTTCCAGTCGAAGTCTGAATGGATAAACGGCTGACAGCGGCTATACTCGCTAAAGCCTCTCCCCGGAACCCGAGTGTCCTGACATGGAATAGGTCATTCTCATTCTGAATCTTACTCGTCGCATGACGGAAGAAAGCATGCTCACAATCTTCCTCTGCCATGCCATCCCCATCATCGGTTATTTTAATTTGTTGTAGTCCAGCTTCCAGTAGTTCTACTTTAATTGATTTACTATTTGCATCGATACTGTTCTCAACTAGTTCTTTGATGACAGAGGCCGGACGTTCAACTACTTCACCAGCTGCGATTTTATTCGCTAAGTGGTCCGGCATCAATTTGATTTTTCCCATGCCCCTCCCCCTTTGTTTATCGTTTAATTTGCTTTTGCAATTGATAGAGCTGGTTCATCGCTTCCATTGGCGTCATTTCCATCAAGTCCATATTTGCCAGCTGATCAAGCAATTTACTTTCTGTTCTGGTGCTTTTCCCAGGTTTCTCTTCCCGTACTTCTTCAAAAAAAGTCAATTGCTGCTCATCTAACGCTTCTGTAGTGTTTTCTTTTTTAGTCCCTGTTTCATATTCTTTCAACAGGTCTGTCGCTCTCGAAATCAATGAATCTGGCAACTCTGCCAGTTTCGCTACATGAATACCGTAGCTTTCATCCGCTGCCCCTCTTTGAATCTGATGGAGAAAGACGACATTTCCTTGATACTCTTCAGCACGTACATGAATATTCTGGAGTCGGTCCAAGCTTTCTTCCAGTTCGGTCAGTTCATGATAATGGGTGGAAAAGAGCGTTTTTGCTTTGATTTCTTCATGAATATGCTCGACGATCGCCTGAGCAAGTGCCATCCCATCATAGGTGCTGGTACCTCTGCCGATTTCATCAAGAAGTATCATGCTGTTTTCGGTGGCATTCGCCAGCGCATGCTTCGCCTCCAGCATTTCTACCATAAACGTACTTTGTCCGGAAACGAGGTCATCGGCGGCTCCTATTCTAGTAAATATTTGATCAAAGATTGGAAGGTTTGCCTGCTCGCACGGTACAAAACAGCCGACCTGTGCCATTATGGCAGTTAAAGCGAGCTGTCTCATATATGTGCTTTTCCCTGACATATTCGGCCCGGTAATCACCAGGATATCGGTATCATCATCCATAAAGACATCATTTGGCACAAAAGAAGCGCCCTTCATCACCTTTTCCACTACTGGATGCCTTCCTTGTTTTATGTCAATCAGCCGTTGTTCATTGAAGCCCGGCTGGATATAGCCATTTTTCTCGGAAACGGATGCAAAACCTTGCAGCACATCAATTTTGCTGATTTGTCCAGCTAGCTTTTGTAAGTCTTCAATGTATTGCTTTACTTTTTCCCTCAAGGTTAAGAAGAGCTCATACTCCAGTTCGACACTTTTGTCCTGAGCTTCTAAAATCAATGTTTCCTTTTCTTTCAGCTCCGGTGTAATGTAGCGCTCCGCATTTGTCAGTGTCTGCTTACGCTCATATTTTCCTTCCGGCAATAAATGAAGGTTGGCTTTGGTCACCTCGATATAATAACCGAAGACGCGATTATATCCAACTTTCAGGGATTTAATCTTTGTTTCTTCCCGTTCCCTTCGTTCCAGTTCAGCGATCCACTGCTTCCCATTCTTGGCAGCGTCGCGATATTCATCCAGTTGGCTGTTGAAATCATCTTTAATGATCCCGCCTTCTTTAATCGTGACTGGAGGGTCTTCGTGGATACTTTCATCTAATAATTGATATAAATCTGTCAGCGGATCGATGGATTCATGCAGTCGGCTGATTTCTGTATGGGAAAACTTTTCGAGTGTTTCTTTAATCGCTGGTATTTTACCTAACGACTGTTTTAATTGTAAAAGATCCCGCGCATTCACATTCCCAAAGGAAATACGCCCTGATAGTCTTTCCAAATCGTAAACAGATTTCAACTGTTCCCGCAGCTCTTCCCGCTCAAAGAATTGATCAAGGAAACCCGACACCTGTTGGTGACGTACCTCGATTTCTCTCCTGTCTAAAAGCGGTCTTTCGAGCCATTTTTTTAATTGACGAGCTCCCATGGAAGTGACTGTATCATCGACTACCCATAATAAGCTGCCTGTCTTCCCTTGTTTTCTTAATGTTTCCATCAATTCAAGATTCCGTTTGGAATACATGTCGAGGTTCATATGCTGTTTTAATTCGATTTTTTGTACCGGCTGCAAGTGGTCCAGGGACCGTTTTTGGGTATGTTGAATGTAATTGAGCAGCCTGCCAAAGCCGATTTTATATTTCTCCTGTTGGATATCTTCCAGTAAGGAGGAAAATGGTTCTTCAATGGTTACATCATCCTGATAAGAAATCGTATAAGCTAAACGCTCCTTTAAATCCTGCTGACAAAATTCAGGCAGGTCAGAGGCAATGACGACTTCTTTGACAGGGCGGTTATATAACTCACTGACCACTGCTCCCCATCCATCCGTAATAAGAGCGATGCTATTTTCTCCGGTGGTAAGATCATTGTAGGCCACTGTGTAGCTGCCATCGTCAAAGCTGGTTAGGCTTGCCAGGTAATTATTCTCTTTTTCATCCAGCATGTTCCCTTCCATAACTGTGCCAGGAGTAATCAATTGGACAACTTCCCGTTTGACTACTCCCTTAGCTGCTTTCGGGTCTTCCACTTGTTCACAGATTGCAACTTTATAACCCTTTTCTATCAAGTTCTTTATGTAGTTAGCCGCCGAATGGTAAGGAACCCCGCACATTGGGATCCGTTCATTCCCGCCATCTCGGCTGGTCAAAGTGATCTCCAATTCTCTTGCCGCTTCTAAGGCATCATCAAAAAACATTTCATAAAAATCACCAAGTCGAAAAAATAAGAAAGCGTCTTTATGCTGTGCTTTGATTGTCAAGTACTGCTGCATCATCGGTGTGTATTGCGCCATTTGCTATCCCCCAAAACGTTCTATAGTCACTTTCATTATTATAGCATAGATGAAAACCTTCCTTGAAAGGTTGTGTTCAGATCCCTAAAAATGATTCCGTTAATCCCATCTTGATTGCTCCAGTTAAGCTCCCTTTTGCTGAAGGCTCAGTATCAAGATATGTTGTTTCCGTTATGGTAGTAACGGTTTGGAGATCCGGGAAAATTACTCGCTTTCCATGGGCGTACGGTGAGCTTCCTCAGGCTTCGCCTTGCGGGATCTCCCCATGTACTATTCTCCCATAGGAGTCTCGCAATTTCCCGGACCTCCTTGTGATGAGAGAAACGGAAACATCGTTATGAAGTCCTTCAACCAAAGGGATAGCTATTTTTAAAAACGTGCTTGTAACTATTGATTGTAGAAGACAGTCTCACCTATAACAGGGGTTCTTTTCTCCCATCCTTCAGATGGGTTGGTTGGGAAACTGCGAGACTCCCGCGGGAGAAGGAGCCAGGCGAGACCCCACAGGGAGTGAAAACGACCGAGGAGGCTTGCCGGTTCCCCCGCAGGAAAGCGAGTAGTTTCCCGGCCAACCCTGACGCTATTATGGTAAAGAACCCTCACTATCTTGAAACTGAGTCTTCCACAATTCGGCACTTTTGTTGAATAAACCTTTCAAAAAAGTTTAATAAAGCAAACAAAAAGATAATCCCCGCTTTTGTTAGCAAGGATTATCTAAATGGGGTTATTCCTCTTCTTTTCTTCCGAGAAAATCCGGGTCGATCTCTGAAAAATCATCATCGGATAAGTCACCAAAATCAAAGTCATGATCGTGCTTACATCCCTTTGGATTGACACGGACACAAAGCTTCGTTTCCCCAATTACATCCACGAAGAATTCCCGCTCTACTTCAACCGAAATCTTCTGACCGTTGCTAGTGATGTTGGCTTCCAGGCAGTTCGGTTGTTGTGTCGCTCTTGCAAAGACTTCCAAGTCATCGTCAATGCAATTTTCGTCTTTGATGTACAGCGGGACATGATCGCAATAGTGGACTCTCTCTGTTACGACTTCCGTCTTGGTATTATCATTGTACGAAAACCAGACGTTTGCATCGTAGTGGCCACTTACTTCCACATGCTCCCCTTTTTTCTTGGCGTGATAGACATGATTGATCACCCAGCAGCCCAGGATACTTGATGGACGGTGGGGTGGAGAAATCATGTGTGTCGATTGCGTGAATTTCTTCCCTTTGCCACAAACAGCCTTCGTGATGATCTCACGGTACTCTTGGTCAAAGAATGACATCTCACCTAAAACCTCCCTTTATCATACACAACATCCTATGCTTGAATTGGGCGAAATGTGCACATGCCTTTCCCTTCAAGAAGGATTTGTATAAGGTTTTAGTTCATTCTATGCAAGAGCCTAGATAATTGTACGAAAAAAAACGCTGAAGGACATAATTCTCCTTCAGCGCAAGGAAAAAAATTAGTGGCCGCAGGCTGAATTGTCAGCTTTAGTGCCTGTTTCTCCTTTGAGCACATCTCCTCCGGTGGAACGGATAACTTCATTAGTCACTTCACGGGCAATGGTATTCGTTACCATTTGTAGAACATCGTTAATGACTACCTGAGAACTTTTGAACTCTTCTACTACTGGAATAGCGTCCAATTCTTCCTGGAGCCGGTCAATTTCTTTTTCTACCTTTTTCTGGGCTTCTGTTTTACCATAAGCCTGGAAATTGACGGCCTGCTTTTGTAACGCTTTGATCCTGGAGATATTTTCTTGCACTTTTTTATTTTCATTTATTTTTGCTTCCAGTTGTTTAAAACGATCGATCTCTTCGATATTGGCCATCATCTTAGCCAATTTCTGTGCTTCTTCTAATACTTGTTTCCGTGTATATTCAGCCATTTCTACTTCACCTCTGCTGCTTCTTCGACCATTTCTCCATCAAGAGACCATGTCTTTGCATTATTTATTTTCACTTTCACAATTTCACCGATTGCGGATTTTGGCCCTTTGAAATTGACCAATTTATTTCTTTCAGTGTACCCGGCAAGTACGTCAGCGTTTTTCTTACTTTCCCCTTCTACCAGTACATCAACAATTTCACCTTCGTATTTCTTCATAGCTTCTGCTGACTGTTCATTGACCAGTTTATTCAAACGCTGCAGGCGTTCTTTCTTCACTTCCATCGGTACATTGTCCTTCATACGCGCTGCAGGGGTACCTTCTCTTGGAGAGTAAATAAACGTGTAAGCAGATTCAAAACCGACCTCTTCCACGAGGGTTAGTGTTTCTTCAAACTGCTCTTCCGTTTCATTCGGGAAGCCGACAATGATGTCTGTTGTCAGCGTCGCATTTGGCATCGCTGTACGAATCTTATCTACGAGTTCCAAGTAGCTATCCCGGGTATATTTCCTAGCCATGATTTTCAGGACATCTGAGCTTCCTGACTGGACAGGAAGGTGGATATGATCCAGCAAATTTCCGCCTTGTGCCAAAACTTCAATTAAACGATCATCAAAGTCACGCGGGTGGGATGTCGTAAACCGCACACGTGGAATATCTATTTTATGAATTTCATTCATCAGGTCGCCCAGTCCATATTCGAAATCTAAATCTTTGCCATAGGCATTGACGTTTTGACCGAGAAGTGTAATTTCTTTATAGCCTTGTGCTGCCAAGTGTCTAACTTCCTGGATAATATCCTCTGGCAGACGGCTTCTCTCTTTACCTCGTGTATAAGGGACAATGCAATACGTACAGAACTTGTCGCAGCCATACATGATATTGACCCATGCCTTAATTTTCCCTTTCCGGGAACGAGGAAGATTTTCAATGATATCGCCTTCCTTGGACCATACTTCAACTACCATTTCTTTCCCATACATGGCTTCTTTGACAAGCTGTGGCAGCCGGTGAATATTATGGGTTCCAAAGATAAGGTCGACGAACTGGTGCTTTTTCAGGATACGGTTTACGACCGACTCTTCCTGGGACATACAGCCACAGACACCGATGATCAGATCAGGATTTTCGGTTTTCAACGGTTTCAAATGACCGATTTCCCCAAATACTTTATTTTCGGCATTCTCCCTGATCGCGCAAGTATTCAATAATATGATATCGGCTTCTTTTGTTTCATTAGTGGAAACGTAGCCCATCTGTTCCAGGATGCCGGCCATGACTTCTGTATCATGTTCATTCATTTGGCAGCCATAAGTACGGATCATGAATTTCTTGCCTTTACCAAGGCCGATCATTTCTTCCGGTATATTAAAATCATAATGAACTTCGACGTCTTCCTTGCCCCGCTTTTTGGCATCTTTCAAGGAAGGGGGCTGGTAGCTTGTTTCAAAATATTTGATAAAGTCTTCACTTTTCTTATCCTTAATTCGTTTCAGGTTATCCTGGTCGGATTTTACGTCCGCTGGATTCACTTCACGAATTTGACTCATCTGTTTACGCTGTTGTTCATTCATCAACAGTGCTCCTTTCGCATAACATATCTAACTTTCTCATTATATCAACTTTGATAGCAAATTTTAAGAGCAGAAGCCGAAGAATACCATAAAGGAAGGCTGATCAGCATATGTGATCAGCCTTTTTACTATCAGGAAATGATATTCAATTTCTTGCCGGCACGTTCGAAAGCAGTTAGCGCTTCTTGTAATTCTTCTTTCGAATGCTCTGCAGTGACGATCGTTCGCACCCGCCCTTTCCCACGCTGTACTGTAGGGAAAACGATTCCTTGGGCAAAAACGCCTTCATTGAATAGTTCATCTGAGAACTTGTGCGTCAATGAATCATCGCCGACCATTACCGGCGTTACAGGTGTTTCACTGATTCCTATATCAAAACCGAGAGACTTCAAACCATCTTTGAAGAATTTCGTGTTATCCCACAGTTTCTGGATCAATTCAGGCTCTTCCAGTAATACGTCTATCGCTGCATCACATGCGGCGGTTACAGCTGGCGGATGAGAAGTACTGAATAGGAACGGGCGGCCTTTATGAATCAAGTATTCTTTTAAAGTCTGACTGCTTGCCACATAGCCTCCAAGAACACCGATTGCTTTACTTAATGTTCCTACCTGGATGTGAACACGTCCATCCAATCCGAAGTGGTTGACCGTACCGCGACCATTCTCCCCTAACACTCCGCTGGCATGAGCATCATCAACCATAACGAGTGCCTCGTATTTCTCAGCCAGTTCAACTATTTCTGGAAGCGGAGCAATGTTCCCATCCATGGAGAAAACGCCATCAGTAACAATTAAGCGTGTGCGGTAGTCTCCGGACTCTTTCAATTTTTCTTCCAAAGATTTCATATCGACATGTTTGTAGATTTTACGACCAGCTTTTGTCAGACGAATTCCATCGATGATCGATGCATGGTTCAATTCATCCGAAATAACCACATCTTCCTCTGTCAAAATAGATGATAGAACTCCCTGGTTAGTTGTAAAGCCGGACTGAAAAACAAGTGCTGCTTCGGTATGTTTAAACTTAGCCAGCTTCTTTTCATATTCTTCGTGCATTTGCAGCGTCCCAGCAATCGTTCTTACTGAACCGGTACCTGCTCCATATTCACGGACCGCTTTTTCTGCAGCTTCCTTCATTTTTGGATGAGAGGTCAATCCAAGGTAGTTATTAGAAGATAACTGAATCACTTCTTTGCCTTTTATCTTAACACGTGATCCCTGAGGTGATTCCAACGGGATCAATTCCCGGAATGTCCCCTGGTCTTTCATTTGGTCCAGTTCCTTTTGTAAGTACTCAAAACCTTTCATATACAAACCTCCTTAATAATTTACAAATGTGTAGTATGTATGCAGGAGGATGACCCTCCTTATACAATGAAGTAATCTTTCTATTAATAGTATCTCTCATTTACGGATTATTTTTCAACAATCCATAATTTAATCAAGGATGCAGTACTACTTTGCCGCATTTCCCTTCATTCATCAGCTGAAAGCCTTTCTCGAATTCTTCGAGTGGCAGATGATGAGTAATCATTGGAGTTAAATCCACTTGTTTAGAATGAAGCAGGCGGGAAACCTGTTGCCATGTTTCATACATTTTGCGTCCGGTTATGCCCTGTACTTCAATACCTTTAAAAACGATATCATTTGTGACATCAATTGTTACTGGTTTAGTCGGCAGACTCAGGATGGACATCCTGCCCCCGTTCGTAATCATTTTAAAGCCCTGATCCATCGCTATCGGATGACCGCTCATCTCACAGACCACATCGATACCATGGCCATCTGTCAGTGACTTTGCTTTTGCTACCGGGTCTTCTATACCAGAATTGACCACCGTAGTAGCCCCCATTTGAGAAGCTAATTCCAGGCGATACCCGTTCAGGTCAAACGCCAGAACCTGTGAAGCACCTGCTGCTTTTGCTACTCCGACAGCCATAAGGCCAATCGGTCCGCAGCCAATGACGGCTACTGACTTGCCGGCTACGTCACCGTTTAATACAGTATGGACAGCATTCCCCATTGGTTCCTGAACGGAAGCGATATCCGTTGGCATTTCTGTCGGGTTTTTCCATAAGTTCTCGGCTGGGAGTGCAACATACTCAGCAAAACATCCCTGTGTATCCACACCTATTATTTGGGTATTCTCACAAATATGATATTTGCCAGTCAAACATTGAGGGCAATGGCCACAGACCAAGTGTGTCTCTGCGCTTACATAATCCCCTTCTTCAAATGTATTTACTTTACTTCCCACTTCTACCACTTCACCAGCGAATTCATGCCCGAACACATATGGCGGGTTAACACGACTGGCGGACCACTCATCCCAGTTATAGATATGAACATCGGTTCCGCATATGGAAGTCGCTTTCACTTTTATCAATACTTCATTCTCTTTTATAACAGGAATTTCTACTTCCTGTAATTCAGCACCTACGCCGCGATGATGTTTTACAATAGCTCTCATTGTTCCACTCACAACGAACACTCCTATCCTCTATCAAACTCATAACTATTTATATATCACCATTTTAACAGGAGTAATATTTTTTGCAAATGCATGTGTCCTCGTGGAAAACACAAATGATCGTTGTAGACAGCCGGGTTGGCACCAGCCTTGTAAACATGCTAGTTTAGCATAATTAAAGCCAAAAAAACCAGGTCAGAATTTTTACTGACCTGGCTTTCGTATGCGAGAAATAATGTTTACATGAATTCACTTACTAGATTATTAAATTTTTCTTGATCGATTTTTAGATCGCTGTCTTTCAATGCGTATTCTGCATACCCGTGCACTAAATCCTGGTAGGATTGCTGACTGTTATTCTGATAGATCAAGCCTTTAACCAGACTGTTATGCTCCATCAGCGTTGCCATCGCTTTTTTCCTGTCAGAACTGTCATATCCCTCAATATCATCTAAGCTGACCAGGTTTTCTTTAAACCAGTCATACGTATTGACTTTATTATAAGTAACACACGGGCTGAATACATTGATCAATGAAAAACCTTTATGATTGATGCCCTGCTCGATTAAAGAAGTTAACTCTTTCAAGTCACTTGAAAAGCTTTGGGCAACAAATGTAGCACCGGCCGATAAAGCCATTTCCATCACGTTAACAGCAGATTCAATCGAACCTTCCGGTGTACTCTTGGTTTTGAAGCCCATTTCACTACGTGGCGAAGTCTGCCCTTTCGTCAAACCATATATCTGGTTATCCATTACGATATAAGTAATGTCCAGATTACGACGGATGGCATGGACGGTATGGCCCATCCCGATTGCAAATCCATCACCATCACCGCCGGAAGCAATGACTTTCAGGTCTTTATTCGCCATCTTGACGCCCTGAGCGATCGGGAGGACACGTCCGTGAATCCCGTGGAATCCGTATGAGTTAATATAGCCTGAAATTCGTCCGGAACAGCCAATACCAGAGATAACGGCTAAGTCTTCCGGTTCTAATCCTACATTGGCAGCAGCTCGTTGAATAGAGGCCTGTACAGAGAAATCGCCACAACCAGGACACCAATTCGGTTTTACCTTATTACGGAACTCTTTGAATGTCGCCATTTATAACAACTCCTTGCTTCGCTGATGAATTTGACCAGGCAGGAACGGCGTACCGTCATATTGTAAAAGACTGTCCATTTTTTCCTGGCTGCCGACGTTCATCTTAATAATATTAGCCAACTGTGCAGTAGCATTATTCTCGACGACGATTACCTTTTTAGCATGATCTACTAATGCTTTTACTTCGTTTGCCGGGAAAGGATGAACCAGGCGGATTTGAGCATGATTCACTTTATAGCCGTCTTCTTCCAGCCTTCCCTTCGCCTCTTCAATTGCTCCTCGTGTGGAATTGAAACCTACAAACAATATATCTGCCACTTCATGCTTGGCATCCTTATGGACAGGAGTAGGGAATACCTCGGGCAGCTTTTTCAATTTACGAAGACGTTTATCCATCTGTGCTTTTCGGTTAGAAGCGAGTTCGCTCGGCTTTCCTGTTTCATCATGTTCTACCCCGGTAACATGGAATATGCCATTTTTCGTTCCTGGAAGAATACGAGGGGATACCCCGTCGTCAGTGACCTGGTAACGTTTGAAGTATTCACCCTTCTCCAGTTCAGGTAATTGCGGGTCTTCTTGTAATTTTCCACGCCGCACATCAATCTTATCGTACTCCAATGGCTCCACTGTCTGTTTGCCAAGTGACAGTTGCAGGTCAGATAACAGAATGACAGGCACCTGGTATTCTTCAGCAATGTTCAACGCCTCAACTGCATCATTGAAAGCTTCCTGAACAGTACTTGGTGCCATCACTACTTTTGGAATTTCCCCATGTGTCCCATAAATCATAGCCATCAAGTCAGACTGTTCCTGCTTCGTCGGGAGTCCAGTACTCGGGCCACCGCGCTGGGTATCAACAACAACGAGCGGGGTTTCGGTAATTCCGGCCAGTCCGATCGATTCCATCATCAATGAGAGACCAGGTCCAGCAGAAGCTGTAATCGTACGAACACCTGCGTAGTTGGCACCGATCGACATGGTAGCAGCTGCAATTTCGTCTTCAGTCTGGATGACTGTTCCACCGAATTCCGGCAGCTTTTTGATCATATACTCCATAATTTCAGACGCAGGAGTAATTGGATAGGCAGCCATAAACCGGCACCCACCTGCCAGGAATCCTAAAGCTATTGCATCATTTCCTATCATAAACATACGTTTTTTGCCATCCGCTTTAGCTAATTCCATCTGATGCAAGGAATCTTTATCTTGTTTCCTTACATATTCAGCCCCTTTGACAATGGCTTCCATATTCTTAGCTACGACCTGTTCCCCTTTACGAGAAAAAATCTCTTCGACAACATCCCGGAAGACTTCACACTCTAAGTTCATAATAGCGCTTGAAGCTCCTACAGCCACCATATTTTTCATTAATGATGTTCCAAGTTCTGTCGCTATTTCTGTAAAAGGCACCGCATATAAAGTAACGTCTACCCCTTCTGGCAGTTTCGGATTGAATTTGGCATCAGCCAGAACGATTCCTTTACTATGTAATTCATGTGCATTGACATCGATAGTTTCCTGATCAAATGCGACGAGGATATCCAAGTCGTCAGCAATCGACCTTACTTTTTTCGTAGAAACACGAATTTTATTATTGGTGTGCCCACCTTTGATGCGTGAGGAAAAATGACGGTAGCCATACAGGTAATAACCAAGGCGGTTTAAAGTAATGGCGAAGATTTCTCCAGTACTTTCAATCCCTTCCCCTTGCTGTCCGCCAACTTTCCATGAAAGTTGTTCAACCATCTAATACACCCCTTTTAATTTTTCCAGGGTTCTCTCCCCGGAACTTCTTAGTTTGATAGAATTTTAATCTAACAAACTAATTTGAAACAACAAAACTATTTCGGCAAAAGTTAATGTTGAATGCAAGCTATGATGTATGTAATATATGTATTTAAATCATAGCCCTTCGGATAGTAATTTTCAAGCTAATCTGACAAATTAACGGTGCTTCTCAATTCCGAATCCGCGGGAATTTGTCGACAAAGTTCTTATAGCTTAATTTTTGCATAGTTGATTTCGTTTGACTGTGACAAAGGTCATTAATCAGAAATTTATAATCCATTATATCTTTCAACCCGATGACTTCATCTTCCGTCCCTTCGAAATCTGAACCGAACCCCAGAATGGATTCTCCTCCCATAGCTACTATGTACTCTATGTGTTTGATAATTTCCTGCCTGTAAGCCACTTTTCTTCCATTTATGAATTCTGGTACAAAAGTGATTCCTATCCAACTGTCGCAGGCAATCAAAGCCTCTATCTGGGAATTATCCAGGTTACGGACATGAGGTGCAATCTGAAAAACATTCGAGTGGGAAGCCATGGGATAATCACCAATGTCCATAATATCCCAAAACCCCTGATAGGATATATGGGAGAGATCCACCCAAATCTGTTCTTTGTTCAAGTAATGGACTACGTCCTTCCCAAAAGAGGATAACCCGGCACCTCGTTCTTCTTCTATGCCATCACAGACGGCGTTAGCCTGATTCCATGTAAGCCCGACGATACGTACTCCCATCCGTACTAATGCCTTCAGTTTATTGATATCTGCCCCAATCGAATGACAGCCCTCGAGTGTCAAAACTGCTCCTTTTTCATGCGCTTTTAAATTTAATAAATCTTGCCTGTTACTGATAAACTTCACATCATCATAAGGATCGACTACTTGTTCAAAAAAAATAGACACCATTTCTAAAGCCACACTGAACTGTGATTCTTCTTTTACTTCCTCTGGTACAAAGATAGCGAAACACTGTACTTTGATATCACTTTGCTGCCATTTCAAATAATTGAAGCGAAGTTCCTCGCTATTGTAGAAATCAACTTTCTTTTCCCATAATTTCCATAAAACATCACAGTGCGCATCGATTATCACTGATATTCTCCCTTCCCTATTTCAGAAAAACTAGCTTCTGCTCAAATCTGTTCTCAATCTTGTTTTTCCAGTAAAGCTCCCTTTTCTTGAAGACTCAGTTTCTAGATAGTTGGGTCCGTTACCGAAAGGTAAGGGATGGGCTGTGAAACGACTCGCTTTCCTGCGGGGGATCTGGCGAGCTTCCTTGGGCAAAATCCCTGCGGGATCTCGCCTAGCCCCTTCTCCCGCGGGAGTCTCACCGTTTCCCTTCCCATCCAACCAGTTATGTAACAAACGGACCCTCCAAAAAGTGAATAACTAATTCCTACAATTGTACGCATATAAAGAATATAAATGTTTTCATAATAACGTGTGGCATCATGGAGCTGTTTCTATAAGTGTGATTTCGAGAACTTCCTATGGCAAGGTCCGGTGGGGAACGGCGAGACTCCTGCGGGATGAGCATGGCAGGTGAGACCCCGCAGAGCGTCAGCTCGAGGAGGCTCAGCGCATGTCCGCGGAAAGGGAGTCGTTCCCCACCGGACCTTTGTGCAGACAAACATCTCGAAATCAAGTCTTCGACTTTTCGACCCTATTGGTGGATATGCCTCTTATAGTAAATCGTCAATAACGTAAAGAAAATCCGAAGAGTAAAAAATATAAGCCGTGCTTTGGATAGCACGGCTGTTCTTGTCCATTTAATTTTTAATGGAAGAGCTTGTCGTTTATCGAGGTTCGACAATCAATTTAATTGCAGTACGCTCTTCATCATCAATCATGATGTCTGTGAAAGCCGGAATACAAATTAGATCGACACCACTGGGTGCTACGAACCCCCTGGCGATAGCAACTGCTTTGACGGCCTGGTTCAACGCACCAGCGCCGATCGCTTGAATCTCCGCTGTTCCACGTTCCCTAAGGACGTTTGCTAGAGCTCCTGCTACTGAATTCGGACTGGATTTGGCTGAGACTTTTAATATTTCCATTACTAGCTCCTCCTTCATAAACTATAGTTATTCCATAACTACTATATTCTTGGAGATGAAGAATATTCCTTTTCATTATGAAGGAATTTTTAGAAAAGTTCAAATAATCAGCCGAAGAAAGGGTGATCGTCGTTAATCATGATCCGTTGGAGTTTCTTTGCCTTTCCTGTGGCTTCATCTACATCTGCCAATATTGCGCTTAGTTGTTTTCTACCCGTTTTAGGGACTTCGAAACGTACAGGAAGGTTTGTGAGAAACCGTTTGATCACAGCTTCGCGATCCATACCGAGGATGCCATCATAAGGACCAGTCATACCGACATCGGTAATATAACCTGTGCCACCAGGGAGGATTCGCTCATCAGAAGTTTGCACATGGGTATGGGTACCGACATGGATACTGACTCTGCCGTCCACATACCAGCCCATTGCCTGTTTTTCACTGGTAGTTTCCGCATGAAAGTCGAGAAAGATAATATTGGTTCGCTTCTTAGCTGTTTCTATCAACTCATCTACTTTACGGAATGGGTCATCATTTGGTGATAGAAATGTTCTGCCTTGCAGGTTAAGTACTGCCACCTCGCCATGATTAGTTTTGACATAGGTAATCCCTTTACCGGGAGTCCCTTCCGGGTAGTTTGCAGGCCGCACCATGTAATCAGCATGGTCAATAAAATCGAATATCTCTTTTTTATCCCATGCATGGTTTCCTAGCGTCACTGCATTAGCTCCCCATTCAAGAAAATTTCGGTAGATTTTTTCTGTGATCCCTTTACCGGAAGCCGAATTTTCACCATTAATAATTGTTACTACGGGCTGATATTTCGCTTTCAGCTTCGGTAAGTATTCTTGCACCATATCTCTTCCAGGTGACCCGACTACATCACCGATAAATAATATTTTCATTAACCTAATCCTCTCTCACTATATATTCAGATTCAGTTTCACATAGGAAGGCTCCGTTGTCAAAGCTGGGTCATGCAAAGGTAATACTAGGCTTTTCAATACTTTAAACATTTAATATAGTTACACTCTCTTAAAGTATAAAAAATAAAGTGACCGAAACGGCCACTTTACTTTTATTTAGCATATTCAACGGATCGCGTTTCACGGATGACAGTCACTTTAATATGACCTGGATAGTCAAGCTCATCCTCAATCTGTTTACGGATGCTACGAGCTACTTTAGTAGCTGTGACATCATCGATTTCATCTGGCTTCACCATAATCCTTACTTCACGACCTGCCTGGATAGCGAAGGATTTTTCCACCCCTTCATGGGATTCACAAATCTCTTCCAGCTTTTCCAGACGTTTGATATAATTTTCAAGCGTTTCACTGCGGGCACCTGGTCGTGCTGCAGATAGAGCATCAGCTGCTGCGACAAGTACCGAAATAATTGAGGTAGGTTCTTCGTCTCCGTGGTGGGAGGCAATCGCATTGATTACTACTTCATTTTCCTTGTACTTCACTGCCAGCTCTTTCCCGATTTCAACGTGGCTGCCTTCAATTTCATGATCAATCGCTTTTCCGATATCATGCAGAAGGCCGGCACGGCGGGCTAATGTTTCGTCTTCCCCCAGCTCTGCTGCAAGCAGTCCTGAGAGATACGCTACTTCCATTGAGTGTTTTAAAACATTTTGACCATAGCTTGTACGATATTTTAAACGGCCAAGAATTTTTACCAAGTCAGGATGCAAGCCATGTACACCGACCTCGAATGTGGTCTGTTCACCGACTTCACGGATGTATTCATCCACTTCACGTCTTGATTTGTCTACCATTTCTTCGATCCTGGCCGGGTGGATCCGTCCATCCTGCACCAATTTTTCTAAAGCAATCCGAGCAGTTTCTCTTCGAATCGGATCAAAACCTGACAAAATGACTGCTTCCGGTGTATCATCTATAATCAAGTCGATACCCGTCAATGTTTCCAATGTCCGGATATTTCGACCTTCACGTCCGATGATGCGTCCCTTCATTTCATCATTTGGAAGGTTTACAACCGATACCGTCGTTTCCGCTACATGATCAGCGGCACAACGCTGCATGGCAAGTGAAAGAATGCTTTTCGCCTTCTTATCCGCTTCCTCTTTGGCACGATTCTCTGCTTCTTTGATCATGAGAGCAGATTCATGAGAAACTTCTTGCTCCACACGTTCTAAAATAATCTGTTTAGCCTGGTCTGAAGTTAAGCCGGAAATGCGTTCAAGCTCAGTTTGTTGCTCTTGCAGCATAGCTTTCACTTTGCTTTCCATTTCTTCAATTTGTTGTTGTCTTTCGGTAAGAGTTTCCTCTTTTTTCTCGAGCGTAAGCTCACGCTTATCTAGCGTTTCACTTTTACGGTCGAGGTTTTCTTCTTTCTGCATTAAACGATTTTCTGTCTTTTGTAGTTCCATACGACGTTCGCGAATTTCGTCTTCTGCATCCTGGCGCAGACGATGGTTTTCATCTTTCGCTTCCAGCAGGGCTTCTTTCTTAGCCGCCTCTGCATTACGGCGACCTTCATCCACGATCTGTTTCGCCAGTTCTTCCGCACTTGAAATCTTCGCTTCCGCTATGGATTTCCGAATGAGATACCCAACAACAATACCGACGATCAGGGCAAGCAAAATGAAGATGAGCAGGGATACCAAATTATCCATGATTTCACCTCCTCTTGCTATGAAATTGTACAATTTGTCGGCATGTACATACGTTTCATTTTCTGACAAACATTGTTTAATAGGTGTATAAAAAAATGAAAATGATACACGTTAATTTTAAGCTTGTGAAATGGTAATGTCAAGGAATCGTCAAATATATATTCCTTGATTTTCCTTGTTCCTGCTGAGTTTCCACATCCCATGGAAAAATATTCCCCTGTTCCTAAGGTGTTTCAGCAAGGAAAATTTATAATTTCCCATAAAAAAAGCAGTTCAATCAAGGGGTGCATGTGCTGCCAACACCCCAATATTGAACTGCCTGTTATGGTGTGATCTTATACATCCAGTGATTCTTGATTCGCTTCTTTAGAGGCGTCTTCGCCTTCTTCCCCTTCATACATACCATAATGTCTTCTTATTTGATCATTGATAGCTTGATAGATATCAGGGTTTTCTTTCAGGAACTGCTTGGCGTTTTCACGTCCCTGACCTAAACGTTCCTCGTTATAGGAATACCAGGATCCGCTCTTCTGGACAATGTCCAGGTCAGAACCGATATCAATCAGTTCTCCTTCGCTGGAAATCCCCTGACCATACATGATATCCACTTCTGCCTGCTTGAAAGGTGGTGCAACTTTGTTCTTCACGACTTTGATCCGTGTTTTGTTTCCGACCATATCATTACCCTGCTTCAGCGTTTCAGCACGGCGCACTTCCAGACGTACAGAAGAGTAGAATTTCAATGCCCGTCCACCTGGAGTAGTTTCCGGGTTACCGAACATAACACCGACTTTTTCACGGATTTGGTTGATGAAGATAGCAGTCGTTTTTGATTTGTTGATTGCACCGGAAAGCTTACGCAATGCCTGAGACATCAGACGTGCTTGCAAACCGACATGGGAATCACCCATTTCCCCTTCAATTTCAGCTTTAGGAACCAAAGCTGCTACAGAGTCGATGACTACCATATCGACTGCTCCACTGCGCACAAGTGCTTCAGCAATCTCTAAAGCCTGTTCCCCTGTATCCGGCTGGGAAAGTAATAGTTCATCGACATTGACACCAAGGTTTCTGGCATAGACCGGATCCAGGGCATGCTCGGCATCGATGAACGCCGCTTGTCCACCCTTTCGCTGTGCTTCTGCAATCGCATGCAGTGCAACAGTTGTTTTACCGGAAGATTCCGGACCATATATTTCAACGATTCGTCCGCGTGGATACCCGCCTACACCAAGTGCGACATCAAGTGCCAGCGAACCACTGGGAACCGTACTGACTTTTTGCTCAGCCTGCTCCCCCAATTTCATTACAGAGCCTTTACCGAACTGTTTCTCAATTTGTCTAAGCGCCATATCTAACGCTTGTTTACGATCACTCATAATATTCCCCTTTCAGCTTTGCTATCCTTATAATAACTTGTTTTAGATGATTTGCCAACTAAAAAGCGAATGAATGTTCCCTTTTTTTCATGCGTTATGATGACGATAATTCTTACTTCCTTCAGGAAAAGGCTGGTTACTGCCCGCTTTTTTTGGATGATAAATCTTTTTTCAAACGATGAAAAAGTAATTCATAGCCTTTCTTCACGCTCCGGTTACGTACCGTCTCCCTTGTTCCATTAAAATGAAAGTGATACACTTCCACAGGCTCATTTTTGATTTGGATGCCGATGTACACGGTCCCTGGTTCTTTGCCCTCACTCGAATCAGGTCCTGCCACTCCTGTAAAACTGATCCCGATATCTGATTTAACGAGCTGTTTTATGTTCATAGCCATCGCTTTTGCACATGCCTCACTTACTGTTCCATACTCTTTGATAAGAGCACCCGGGATACCAAGCATCTTTTCTTTCATGTCAGGAGTATAGGTCACGACACTCCCCTCACAGACGCTTGAAGCTCCAGGTAACGTAATGAGACCATCGATGAACCTGCCGCCTGTCAGGCTTTCCGCTGCAGCTATCGTCAATTGCTTTTCTTTTGATAAAGTAAGAACTTCCTGCTGGATGGTTATGTCATCGGAACCATAATAATAGTCGCCCATTTTGGAAAGAATGACGTTCTTTAACGAGCGAATCATAGATCGCGCTTCTTCTTCTGTATCCCCTTTTGATGTTAACCTTAATCCCACCTCTCCTTCTGAAGCTAAAGGAGCGATTGTCGGATTCGTCTGGCTGCTGATTAAATCTTGAAGTTCATGTTCCAACTGGGATTCCCCTATCCCGATAAAACGAAGCATTTCAGATACGATTTCGGTTTGTAACTGAAAATAATCCTGGAAATAAGGGAGTACATGTTCTTTCATTAAATACTTCATTTCAGAAGGAACACCAGGGAGAAATACCCAAAGCACATTTTCATGTTCTACCATCATTCCCGGTGCCATGCCTTCTTCATTTTGAAGTACTTTCGCGTTTTCGAATACAAGGGCTTGCTTACGGTTGTTCGGTGACATAGGACGGTTGTTTTTTAGGTAGAAGTGTTCCACTCGCCTGGCGCTTTCCGGGTCCTCGATAAGTTTTTGGGAGAAGATTTTTTGTGCTGCATCCCTGGTCATATCATCTTCCGTTGGGCCGAGCCCCCCTGTAACAATAACAAGATCGGACCTGCGCTGAGCAGCCTCAAAAGTTTCTACGCAACGGCTGAAGTTATCACCAACCACCCCATGGAAATAGACATGAATCCCCTGGGCAGCCAGCTGGGAGGAAATCCATTGCGCATTCGTATTAGCGATTTGTCCTAGTAATAATTCCGTGCCAATTCCTATGATTTCCGCTTTTACTGTCTTCATTATTTAGAATCCCTCATTACATGCCAGTTCTTCGCAAAATAATCATAGCCGGAAATGACCGTAATAATCATTGCTGCATATAAAATAATGGTTCCAAACGGAAATCCGGCATAAGCAAATGGCCAATTGTGAAGCAGCAATACTGCGATCGCTACAATTTGAAGGGTAGTTTTCCATTTCCCCATATTACTTGCTGCTAATACAATTCCTTCACCTGCTGCTACAAGACGGAGCCCGGTAACAGCAAATTCCCTGCTAATAATGAGAATGACAATCCAAGCCGGAGCAAGACCTTGTTCTACAAGTAAAATCAAGGCCGCGGAGACAAGCAATTTATCAGCAAGTGGATCAAGAAATTTTCCAAGGTTGGTCACTAAATTATGCTTTCTAGCATAATAGCCATCTACCCAGTCCGTAGTCGAAGCAATGATAAACAAGATTGCAGCTGCCAAATGGGACCACGGAAGTTCCCTTTCTCCCATAGACACTTCTCCCCAGTTAAAGGGTACACTCATCAATATAATAAAAATCGGTATCAATAAAATTCGTGAAATCGTAATTCTGTTTGGTATATTCATTTTCCATACACTCCTATTGGCTTCCGGCATGATGAAGAAAAGCTGTTCCAGTAAAAAGGGTACAAGTGTCATACAACAACACCTTGTGTTACTAGGAACAGCTTCCCTGTACTTTATTTATTCAGCTACTTTAATGAGAAGTTTCTGTTGCATATTTTCCACTGGAAACTCAATTTCCTGCTCATTGAGTTTGACAGTGGTTCCTGGAACAAAGCCGGTTTTAATAAAAATCTGCTCTTCTTTGCTTACATCTACTGTGATCGGTGAATCATCTTCCCCGTATATTTTACTGTCAATCAATGTTTCACCATTCGGTTCTTTCATGACTTCCAAATAGCTATCGTTACTCAATTCAATCGTGAGTTCCAAATCGTCTACTTGGGATATTTCTAATGTGTGTTGAGGAAAACCACCTGATCCTGTCTCCGTCACTTCCACGTTGAGCTCTTCTTTCTCTTCAGAACTACCTTCAGTAGTTTCTTCAGCTGATTCATCCTCATCGTTTGCACTATCATCGGAGGATTGGTTTTCATCTGCTGCTCCGTCTGTTTCTTCGGAATTTTCATCGGCTGAGTTATTTTCTTCCACCGAATTATCAATTATAATTTCATCTTCTCCACTTTCCTTTTTTCCCGCATCCCCGCCTGAATTAGAATTCAGCTGGGAAAGAAAGAAATAGGCAGCAAAAATGATAACCCCTATCAAAATGATTGTGATGATAGTCGGAAATACTCTGGAAAAATTGCTATTGGCTGGTGACGCGTCTTCCTTGGAACGCTGTACCCGGTTATAGGCGACACTGCTATCCTGAGGAGACGCAGGCAATTCATTTTTATGCTCCTCCATCACTTCATCAGGATTCAGACCTACAGCCGCTGCATACTCTCGTATAAAAGCTCTGGCATAAAATGTTCCGGGCAGGTTGCTATGATCTCCCTTTTCGATAGCTTGTAAATATCGTTTTTGGATTTTAGTGACTTGTTGTATTTCTTCTAATGACAAGCCTTTTGATTCTCGCGCTTCTCTCAATCGAGTACCGAGGTCCATGTATAACACCATCCATTACTTTAAAAATCGAACATGGAAAAACCATCGTTTGGTGAAAGCTGCGGTTTTTCTACTGTATCATATTTTATTTCTTCATCTTCTGTATTCCTTAATTCAATGATATAATCGAAATCTTCCATTTTATACTCGGATTCCTGGACGAAAATATCCGGGTGTTCAACCACTTTGGTTGCAGGCAGCCTCATGATTTCACGAACCAGCTGCCAATGCTTTTCATTCGCACGGCGTGTGGAAACAATACCGTCTATGATATATAGCGTGTCTTCACTGTATTCATCCTCAATCAACTGACTTCGGATTGTTTGTTTCAGCAGTGTACTGGAAACAAACAGCCAGCGTTTATTCGCACAGACACTGGAAGCGACGATGGACTCTGTTTTCCCTACACGTGGCATTCCTCTGATGCCCACTAGCTTATGTCCTTCCTTCATAAACAGCTCGGCCAGAAAATCTACCAGCAAACCTAAATCTTCCCGGATAAATCGAAATGTTTTTCGGTCATCGACATCGCTATGAATATAGCGGCCGTGACGGACAGCCAGTGTATCTCTGAGCTTTGGCCTTCGCAATTTTGTAATCTTAATGGTATCCATTGTTTTGACAATCGATTTCAACCGATCAATCTGCTCTTCATTTTTACATAATAAAAGCATTCCCCGATGAGAATTTTCGACACCGTTGATCGTAATGATATTAATCGCTAACATCCCTAATAATGAAGATATGTCACCTAGTAGTCCCGGTCGGTTATACTGAATTTCGTATTCCAGATACCACTCTTTTTTTTCCATATTACAACCCCTCTGGAATGAAATGATATGTAACTGTACTGTACCTGCTTCAACCCTTCTTTTATAATAAATGATTTTCATATATTAGAAAAGGAATGTTTGTATATTTTGGTGTGTTCCACGATTCGACATTACGAAAACCCATTTGACAGATATTTTGACATAAGCAGATGAAAGCCGCGCTGTCGAGCAGCACGGCTTTCAGTTTCAAAGATGTATTCAGCGCGGGGTACCTTGATCTTGTACCAATTTCACCATCATATTCGCGATGGCGTGCTGTTCCTCTTTGTCAGCCACATTCCAAAGGTCACGCAAAATCGCTTCCTGATCATTCTTTGCATCTACTTGCTTTGCCAGATAGCCGCCAATTTCATAAGCAATTTCTGAGACGGCATTCTGATTCATCCCTTGACCTTCCGCCTGGTGCAATCGATCACCTAAAAAATCTTTCCATGAATCAAAGTTGTCAAGTACAGACATACTATTTCCTCCTTTGTTTAAAAATACATCCTTAGTTTTAGAAAAAAGGAGAGTATTATACGCAAAAGAAGAGTTAGAAGAAAAATTTTCTAGGGATTAACTCCATGCACCATTGATTTTAATGATTTCGCCATTAATATAACTGGCATCTTCACTCATCAAGAAGCCGACTACTTTGGCGACCTCCTCCGGAGTACCCGGTCGGCCGGTAGGAATATCATCGAATAATAAAGCTCTCTCTTCATCATCAAGCTCTAGATTCATTTTTGTATCAATGAATCCCGGGCTTACTCCGTTGACCACAACTCCACTGCGAGCTGTTTCTTTCGCCAGCGCTTTTACGAAACTGTTTTGTGCCCCTTTTACGGAGCTGTACAACACTTCCATACTGGCACCAACATCTCCCCAAATGGAAGAGATGACCAGGATACGTCCGTACCGATGACGAATCATGGAGGGGAGCAGATGCTTGGTAATCATCCATGGTGTTTTGACATGAAGGTGATACAAATCGTCCATATCTTTTTCTGTCATGTCCTGAAACATTCCAGTCAAAGCTCGCCCACCGGCAAAGACCACACCATCAAGATGAATGTTCAGTTGATCAAGAAACTGATGGATACCAGCAGGCGTTGCTAAGTCAGCCTGCATAGCCCCAAGCCATTGGGCTTTCGCGATGTCTTCTTCCAATTGCTTGATAATCCTGCTGTTTGCATGAAACTGAAGGAAAAGGTTATATCCTTTTCCTGCTAATTCACGGCAAATAGCACTGCCAATATCACCACTCGCCCCCACTATCAGAATATTAGACGGTGTCATTTTCAGCTCGCTTGCGGTGGTACTACTTGGAAAACAGCGATCCTGTCTTCGTTAATCCAATTTTTCAGAAAATCATTGGCGTTTTCGATTGTCAACGCTTCGATTTCAGGCAATACTTCAAAAAGATCGATGCCAAGCAGATGATAGTGCGAAAACTGGTTAGCGATAAACTCCATGGAATTCATGGCGCGTAGGAATTGGCCGATCTTTTTCTTTTTCATACGTTCAAAGTCTTCCTGTGAAATTTGGCGCTCTTTCAATTGATGCAGCATTTCCTTCACACGTTTCGCCAATTCATCGGGGTTTCTGGAATCTCCACCAAGAATGGTAAAGCCAAATTGACGATCGAGGTCCGTTTCATAATGGAAACTGTCATCAATCAGGTCATTTTCATATAACTCTTCATAAAATTCTCCGCTTTTTGAGAAATAGTGGCTGAGAATCATACTTGATAGAAGTTCCGCACGGAGGATTTCTCTTCCAGACAGACCTGACACTTTTTCTTTTAGACCGATCATGCATTTGGAAGTAGTTACAGGCATTTCGATTTTCTCAAAGGCTTTGGCCACATTTTCAGGTTCTTCGGGATAGGATCTGTGAATAGATGGGGCATCCGCGAATTCCTTAGCATTTTGGTTGTCCTTGACTTGCTTCATCATTTCTTCCGGATCAAAATTCCCTGCGATGAACAATGTCATATTGGAAGGGTGATAAAACGTCTCATAGCACGTATAAAGGTCTTCTTTGGTAATTTCATCGATCGAATCCACCGTGCCAGCAATATCTACACGTACCGGATGCTCATGGAAAAGGCTTTGGATCGTACCGAAGAAAGCACGCCAATCCGGCTGGTCATCATACATCTTGATTTCCTGGGCGATGATCCCTTTCTCTTTCTCGACGGACTGATCGGAAAAATAAGGATTTTGTACAAAGTTCAAGAGTGTTTCTACATTTTTTTCAATATTGCTGGTTGCTGAGAAAAGATAAGCTGTTTTCGTAAAGGAAGTAAATGCGTTCGCAGATGCACCTTGCTTTGTGAAATCCTGGAATACATCCCGGTCTTCCTTCTCGAATAATTTATGTTCCAAAAAGTGAGCAATCCCTTCTGGAACCGCAACCGTTTCATCTTTTCCAATGGGAGTGAACTTCTGATCGATTGAACCATAATCAGTAGCAAAGATGCCAAACGTTTTCACCATATCCGGTTTTGTCAATAAAAAAACTTTTAATCCGTTATCCAGTGTCTCCGTATAAATAGTTTCTTTCAGCTGATCATAAACGAGTTCTTTCATTATTTTTCTCCCCCTTCGTTGCTAGTCAGGAAGTAGATCGTATCTAATTCAATTTTATTAGCCATATCCACAACTTCTTGCATTGTAACTTGGCGGATATTTTCAATCAGTTCTTCTGCCTCTACCATATGGCCGGACAACACTTGATGGTATAGAATTTCAATGAGCCCTTGGGCACTGTCCATCGTCTCCAGAAGCTGGTTGACGACTAATTCTTTTGTTTGTTCTACTTCTTCTTCTGTAAATTCCCCATTACGCATCGCTTCCACTTGTTCCAGAATGATGGATTTCGCCTGGTCGTATACATCTGGTGCGATGCCACTGAATACCAGGAGAAGTCCTTTATGGCTTTCAAACCTGGAAGCAGCATAGTAGGCAAGGCTGTGTTTTTCCCGGACATTCATAAACAGTTTAGAACTAGGGAAACCACCGAATAATCCATTGAAAATTTGTAAGGCATAGTAGTCTTCATCCCCGAATGTTGTATGAGTACGAAAACCCAAATGGAGTTTGCCTTGGTTTAGTTCATCCTCTTCAATAATCTCTTTCGAATCATCAATAGGCTGGGTGTTTGTTTTTTTCTCATCAAGAACCTGATTGGAGGCATTTTCTCTAGTAAAGTACTTATCAATCAATCGTTCTGCTTCATCCTCTTCCACATCCCCAGTGATATAGACATCGAGCAAGTCATGGTTGATGAAGCTCTGGTAATATTCATACAAATCAGCTGCCGTTAATTTTTCAAGCTCTTCAGGATAGCCATGAACATGGTAAGAATACGGTTCATCCTTACACATGTGATCGATCAGACGCATATTAGCATAGCTCATTTTGTCATCCTTTATGGATGTTATCTTTTGCTCGAGCGTTTGTTTTTCCCTGTTGAAGATTTTCTCATCAAACGCATTATTTTCGCTTTTCGGATTGAAAAGGACATCATGGAAAAGTCGTAATGCTTCTTCCAGCAATGGTGTCCGGTCATTTAAGTAAGCCTCATTGGCTACCTCCATCCGGAAGCTGATCACATGGTTTTCGCCTTTTTTAGTTCCATCACTGCTCAAAATCGTGCCATACAAATTTTCCAAAGCCGATTGGAGCTGACGTGGACTCGGATGGTCCTGGGTGGCTTTCTGCAATACCATCGGTAACAAAGCCCGCTTGGTCATCCATTCTTTTTTCAATTCGGACTTAAATTTTGCCACTATGTTAATGGTTTTGTATTTTTTACTCGGAAGGATATGTAACCGATACCCTTGCTTTTCTAACATTTTTTCTTTTGTAATCTTCATCATCCCGTCCTCCTCATTCAAACTGCTTCTTTTTATTTTTACATTTTCAAGCTATATTTATCCATTCTAAAAAATTTGTTCCATTTATTATCCTACGTGATTCATAAGAAAAAGTAAAAAGTATTCCCCTGCTTAAACTTTGCTGTTGATTTCATAAGAGGCTTATTCAATTAAAGGGAGGGTTCAATGATTAATCAATTACCTATCTTAATGTATGATTAAATTACAGCCGCTAAACATTAAGACTGCTTTTACTTAAGCTAAAAAGAAAAACGAGTATGAACCTTTTTGGGCTCATACTCATTTTAGTTGTACTCAGGGCTGTCAGATAACCGGCAAGTTGTTCTGTTTAACGACTGCCTTTGATGTAAGGGGTTCCAATCGCTTTTGGTGCTTCGGCACGGCCAATGACCCCTGCCAGTGCAAGAATCGTCAATACATAAGGAGCGATCAGCAGGAATACTTGTGGGACATCCTGCAGTAACGGCACACCCGAACTGATGATACTCAGACTTTGGGCGAAACCGAAAAACAACGCTGCTCCCATTGCTCCAAGCGGATGCCATTTTCCGAAGATTACAGCCGCCAGAGACATGAACCCCTGCCCTACAATAGTGGAATGAGAAAAGTTCAGCGCAATCGTCAATGCAAATACGGAACCACCAAGCCCCGCCATTGCTCCTGATATCATGACAGCGACATAACGCATTCTGGAAACGTTGATACCGTTAGTGTCTGCAGCCATCGGGTGCTCCCCGACGGAACGCAGACGGAGACCAAATGGCGTTTTATATAATACGTACCAGCCTACAAAAGCAAAGGCAATGGCCACATAAGAGGTCAAATACATTCCTGAGAAAAATAATGGACCAATTATCGGAATATCCGATAATAGCGGCACATCTGTGGTATAGAATGGTCTGCTCACCATGTCTGTCTGACCTTTACCGTACCACTGCTTGGTTAAAAACAGACCTAAACCCAGTGCCAGGAAGTTTATTGCTACACCACTAACAACTTGATCGGCACGGAAAGTAACCGAGGCAATCGCATGGATAATCGAGAAGATAGCAGAAATGATCATCGCTACGAAAATAGATACCCAAGGAGTCCAGGAACCGAATGTATCGATAAACGTCAGATTGAAAACAATCCCGACAAACGCCCCCATTACCATAAGACCTTCCAGGCCGATATTTACAACACCGGACCTTTCACTAAAAACACCGCCGATAGCAGTAAGAATCAGAGGGGCTGAAAAGAAAATAGCCGGGCCTATGATTGATTGTAATATATCTAAAAAACCCATTTTATTTCCCCTCCTTTTTCATTTTCAGTAAGAACCAGCGAATCATATAACTGGATGCTACAAAGAAAATGATCATGGCAATCACGATATCTACTAATTCCGTAGGGACACCTGCACCTGTTGGCATGTTCAATGCTCCTACCTTCAAGGTACCGAATAGTAAAGCAGCAAGGACGACTCCTATGGCTGCGTTTCCGCCAAGCAAGGCAACGGCGATTCCATCAAAGCCAATGTTCGTAAACCCGCCTTTAACTGATTGGTAACCGAATGTCCCGATACCTTCCATCGCACCTGCCAGTCCAGCAAACGCACCAGAAATAACCATTGATAGAATAATATTACGGCCGACATTCATTCCAGCATAACGAGAGGCATCCTGGTTGAAACCAACCGATCTCAACTCGTAACCACGAGTAGTCTGATTTAAAATGAACCACATAATAGCGGCTGCGAACAACGCAATCAACAGACCATAGTGGAGCCTGGAATACTGGGTAAGAGCAGCCAGCCATTCCGAAGTCAATGATGCGGTTTCCGGAATACGATCGGTACGGTCCTGCCCGTCACTAATGATATTTCGTACCAAAGCATTCGAGGTATATAAAGCAATGTAGTTCATCATAATCGTTACAATAACCTCATGGACTCCGAGTTTTGCTTTTAATAATCCAGGAAGGAACCCCCAAGCAGCCCCAGCTAAAGCAGCAGCAATTATCACTAGTGGCAGGTGGATGATCATCGGTGCGTCAATCGCAAGCCCAACCCACACAGATGCCAGCCATCCCATAATAACCTGACCTTCAACTCCGATATTGAAAAGCCCGGTCCGAAAAGCAAAGGCCACGGCTAATCCGGACAGAATATATGGTGTAACCTGTCTTAAAGTCTCGCCAAAAAAGTAAGAATCCCCAAAGGCTCCCTCCCATAAAGAAAGGTATCCTGTCAACGGATTATATCCAAAGCCAAGCATGATGAATGCCCCAACCAATAAACCTAAAAAGACAGATATAGTTGGTATTAATATATTTACTAAACGATTGGAAAACATCACTGACCACCAGCCTTCTGCTGTTTACTGCCCGCCATGAGCAGACCGAGTTCCTGCTCTGTCGTTTCCTCCGGCTTCACTTCAGCTACTATGCTACCGTCGAACATGACTGCAATCCGATCGCTCAGATTCATAATTTCATCCAGTTCAAATGATAATAGCAGGACAGCTCGTCCCTTATCCCGTTCTTCAATCAATTTCTTATGAATGAACTCGATTGCTCCTACGTCTAATCCCCTTGTAGGCTGAGCAGCGATAATCAAGTCAGGGGAGCGATCCACTTCCCGGCCAATGATGGCTTTCTGCTGGTTCCCCCCAGAAAGAGCACGAGCTTTCGTATAGACCGAAGGCGTCCGTACATCATATTCTTCTATAAGCGATTTAGCTTTTTGGTAGATTTCTTTGTAGCGTAAGACGCCTTTTTTTGAAAAAGGTTCGTGATGATAGGTTTGGAGTACCATGTTTTCACCGATGGGGAAATCCAATACCAGACCGAACCGATGACGGTCCTGGGGAATATGCGAAATTCCCGCTTCTGTCACTTTCCTAGGGGTCAGATTGGTGATTGATTTACCATTCAGCCTAATATCACCACTATCCGCTTTTCTCAACCCAGTAATCGCTTCAATCAATTCTGACTGGCCATTTCCATCGACACCAGCCAGTCCAACAATTTCACCTGCTTTAACTTCTAAATTCAAACTTTTAACCATATCGACCTGACGAGCATCCTTCACGTTAAGATCTTGAATTGCTAAGGTGACATCTTTGGGCTGGGCAGGTTGCTTTTCAGTAGAGAAAGTGACTTCACGGCCAACCATCAAAGAAGCAAGTTCGTTCGGATTCGTATCTGCCACATCAACTGTACCGATCCCTTCTCCTTTTCGGATGACGGTGCATCGGTCACAGACTTGCATGATTTCTTTCAGTTTATGAGTGATAAGGATGATTGATTTTCCTTCACGAATTAACGCCCGCATAATTTCAATCAGCTCTTTGATTTCCTGTGGTGTCAACACAGCAGTAGGTTCATCAAAGATCAGGATTTCAGCACCGCGATACAAGGTTTTCAAGATTTCCACGCGTTGCTGCATACCAACAGATATATCCCGGATTCTCGCCTTAGGATCGACACGAAGCCCGTATAGCTCCGATAAACGCTCCACCTCTTTTTCCGCTTTCTTAATATCAACGGTACCTTTCTTTATAGGTTCACTTCCCAGAATAATATTTTCCGTGACTGTGAATTTGTCCACTAGCATAAAGTGCTGATGCACCATTCCGATGCCAAGCCGATTAGCTACATTCGGATCAGTGATTTTGACACTTTCCCCCCGCACCTTTATTTCTCCCTTTTCCGGCTGGTAAAGACCAAACAGGACGTTCATCAATGTTGATTTACCGGCTCCATTCTCCCCTAACAAAGCGTGGATTTCTCCTTGTTTCACTTGCAGGGTGATATTATCGTTAGCGACTATCCCAGGAAATTCTTTCCGGATATTCAGCATTTCTATAACATAATTCATGGTTTCCCCCACTTTCTTAATCGACCGTAAACCTTTTTTTATCTAAAGGGATATTAATCCCAGGGTCCATAATTTGACATTTAAAATTTAAAAAGTTTACCAGGTAGATAAACTGCTAGAATCTTTGTCTTTAAAAACATCAAATGAAAAGGGCTGCCTGCCTTTCATTTGATGTTTTTATATAAGAAGGAAAGGCTGGCTGACCAGCCTTTCCATTCCATTATTAAAGTGAATCTTCAAATTCTTTTACTTCATCAATTGTGCTAGGGACTTCTACTTCACCGTTGACGATTTTTTCTTTCCAGTCCTCTACAGCAGTTTTGATTTCATCTGTCATAGCTTCCTCGTTTGTAGTAGCAACACTGATCGCATCATCTTCAAGACCATACTCTACTACTTCCCCACCAGGAAACTCACCGTTCATAGCATTGGTTGAAACGTCCTGGACAGCAACATCTACTCTCTTGACCATAGAAGTCAATGTAACGTTCGTGTCATTAATTTGACCTTCTTCATGCTGGTCACGGTCCACCCCGATTACCCAGACATTTCGGTCAGCGTCATTTTGTTTCAGGTCTTTAGCTTGAGCGAATACCCCGTTACCAGTTCCGCCGGAAGCGTGGTAGATAACATCTATTCCTTGAGAATACATGTTAGAAGCGATCGCTTTACCATCATCAGGTGCATCGAAAGCACCTGCATATTGCACTTTCACTTCAATATCTTTGTTTACTGATTTAACACCTGCTCGGAAGCCAGCCTCGAATTTATTGATGAGATCACTGTCTACTCCACCGATGAACCCTACCTTGTCAGATTCAGTTTTCATAGCAGCCGCTACTCCAACAAGGAAAGAACCTTGGTGCTCTTTGAATACGATGCTTGCCACGTTGTCTTTTTCTACAACAGAGTCAACGATACCGAAGTTCGTATCTGGATTTTGGTCAGCAACTTCTTCAATAGCTGGAGCCAACAGGAAACCGATACCGTAAATAAGGTTATAATCACTGCGTACCAGACGGTTCAAGTTAGTGTTATAATCAGCATCACTTGTAGACTGGGCATAATCGATCCCTTGTCCTTTTTCCATCCCATTTTCTTCACCAAAAGCCGTTAAACCTTCCCAAGCGGATTGGTTAAATGATTTATCGTCAATCCCGCCAACGTCGGTTACCATCGCTACAGAAAAATCATCACCTGCAGCTTCTTCTCCATTAGAATTGTCACTACCGCTGCCTTCTGCATCTTCTGAGTCACCGTCAGAAGAACCGCAAGCACCAAGAACCATACCGATCGCCAACAATAGTGTTAAAATTAATAATGAACGACGATTTTTCAACATAATTACCCCCTATTTGTTATAAAATTAGCAAAATTCCGACTAAAAAACGCTTTCATTTTTGCTGATTTATCGACGATCACCTCCTAAAATGAAATGTGTCACATTGATGAAATCGCTTACACTCTTTTTCTTAACACGTGAAAACTGAACTTATCAGCCCTGAAGTAATTGGATGAATACAACACTGGTTCATCCATTTCTGTATAGTGCATTTGTTTAAGAAGCAAGAGGGATTGTTCAGGTTCACACTCAAGCACAGGGGAAATACGTTCATGGTAACCAATCGGTTCAATATAGGTTACAGCATAGCTGACTCGTTTCCCTGCATATTCTTCGAGACTATCAAATATGGAATCCTTTTCCAGTACATCTTTGACTGGTATCAAACCATCCGGCAATTTATCAATGCAATAGACAACAGGTTGGGAGTCGGCTGTTCTCACTCGTTCAATTTGCGCTAAACTATGTACGGCAATCGGATCAAATCGTTTCTTGTCTTCCTCTGACGGTTCAACGAAATCAGTTGAAAGGAACTGAGTCCCAGGTGTCATACCTGATTTTTGAATCATTGCTGTTACACTGATAAGCTCTTCGATTCCTGAGGAAAAAACTGGTTTCGGATTGACAAAAGTCCCGACCCCATGCCTTCTTGTTACAATGTTTTCCTCTTCCAGAATCCGTAATGCTTCCCGCAGTGTGGCACGAGAAACCCCCAGTTTCTTTGATAACTGAAATTCAGACGGAAGTTTTTCTTTCTCTTTATATACCCCGTTTTCTATATCACGTTTAATCTGTTCAATCACCTGTAAGTATAAGTGACGGGTGTCTTGTCTGATTGACATAGAGTTCCCTCCAATATTCCTAACGTATGAGATCTGACATCTGACGTTCGACACATCTTGTCAGACAATAATATACCATTAAACTAGTAATAAATAAATAGAATTTTTTTATTTTTACTAAATAAGACACATTTTTTCTCATTAGTGTGATTAAATAGGTCTAAGCGATCTGTCGCATGCGCCTATTTCCATACATTAGAAAAGACCATATATCCTTGGTACCAGGACATATGGTCTTTATTAGGAGCTTTGTTGTTCTTCTGTTGTTTGGGATACAAGTACAGTCCTCGGTTTACTTCCTTCATAAGGACCCACCACTCCATTATCTTCCATGGCGTCAATTAGTCTGGCTGCTCTCGTATAGCCGACACGAAACCTTCGTTGCAGCATCGAAACACTAGCACTTTGCATTTCAACCACAAGCTGAACTGCTTCTGGATACAGTTCGTCATCCACTTCCTGTTTCACTTCGCTCTCTTCTTCTGGAATCATTTCTTCCTGATACTGGGCACGTTGTTGGTCCACACAGTAGTTGACGATTCTTTCGACTTCTTCATCCGATAAAAACGCCCCCTGGACACGGGTAGGTTTCGATGCACCTACTGGCATAAACAGCATATCTCCCCTGCCCAGCAGCTTTTCCGCACCTCCAGAATCGAGTATGGTACGGGAGTCTGTCTGAGAAGAAACGCTAAAAGCTATCCTGGACGGGATATTCGCTTTGATAATTCCTGTAATAACGTCAACGGATGGTCGCTGAGTAGCAATAATCAAATGGATACCTGCCGCACGTGCCATTTGAGCAAGTCGGGTAATAGCATCTTCGACATCATTGGAAGCTACCATCATCAAATCGGCCAGCTCATCCACAAGCACAACTATATAAGGAAGCTGTGGCTGTGTTTCTTCGCTATCTTTATTCTGTTTTGCGATATATTCATTATATCCTTCGATATTTCTTGTTCCTGTGTCAGAAAACAAATCATAGCGACGTTCCATTTCTGCTACTACTTTCTTCAGGGCCCGGGCCGCTTTCTTAGGATCCGTAACTACGGGGGAAAGTAAATGAGGAATGCCATTATAGACATTTAACTCTACTTTCTTCGGATCAATCATCATCATTTTCACTTCATGCGGTTTCGCACGCATCAGGATACTTGTAATAATTCCATTGATGCATACACTCTTCCCGCTTCCCGTTGCACCAGCAACAAGTAAGTGGGGCATTTTGTTAAGTTCCCCGATCACCGCATCCCCGGATATATCTCTTCCAAGAGCAAATCCCAATTTAGATCCTTGCTTAGCCGAGTTTGATTCAAGCACTTCCCGTAAAGAAACCATGGCCACTTCCGTATTCGGAACTTCTATGCCTACAGCAGACTTACCAGGAATCGGTGCTTCGATTCGTATATCTTTTGCGGCAAGGGCTAATGCCAGATCATCATGCAAATTGACAATTTTGCTTACTTTTACTCCCACATCAGGATACACTTCATATTTGGTTACAGCAGGACCTACATGGACTTTTGTCACTTTTGCTTTCACCCCGAAGCTATGGAAGGTCTTCTCCAGTTTCCTTACCGTGGCCTGAATTTGCGAGCGTTCCTGCGACTGGGAATTATGGGTTGGTTCAGCTAATAAATCCATGCCTGGCAAATGGTAATCTTTATTCTCCATTTCCGTCATCGGTAATGACTGGGTGAGTGTATCTTCTTCCTTTTCCTCGTCTTGAGCAGTAGATATCTGCTCTTCTGGGGCGGAATTCTGCTGCTTCAATTCAGAGGAATAAGCAATATCAGTGAAGTCCTGGATGATTGGCTCCTCACCCTCATCGATTCCTTCAACCGGTGGTTCCCCTTCTTCCATCACCATGTCTGTTTCACGCTTGTCCTTTTTGTTTCGTACTTTCTTTCTATCTTCTTTTTCTTTTGATTTACGATTCGTTTTTATTGAATTCCATTGGTCACGGGTGAAAGCGGTGATTTTTCCTAATACATTTTCCAGCCAGGTGCCAAGTGACCATTCCGTTAAGAAAATGATTCCGATGATAATACCAAATACAGAAAGTATTTTGGCCCCGGCAGCTGAGAATAGAAAATAAGTGAGTGCAAATAAAACAGCACCGACCATTCCCCCTCCGATCGTAGCGAAGGGAAGATTTCCATCTAAATAAGCAAAATAGTGTTCCCAGGTCGTTTTCAAGATCGATGGCTGGCTGGAGCCTGCGAGAATACGCTCAAATGACTGTATGTGTGTGAATAGAATGGTGGAAAGAAAAATGATATAAAATCCCGTCATCCGTTTATGTAAAAATACCGGCCATCTTCTTTTAATCATTAAAAATAATCCTAGTACCAACAGGAATATGGAAGCTATGAAGTACCATACACCAAAGAAGAATTGCAAAATATGTTCTAGCCCGCCAGGAACTGCACCATCACTGATGGCACTTGCCCCGCTTCCAAATACGGCAAGCAATATAAATAACAGGCCAAGAAGTTCTACCTTTAACTGCTTTTTCAATCTCGCCTGTTTTTTCTTGTTCCTTTTTTTTGCCATGCTGTCACCTCTATCTACTATAATGAAGCTTTGTTTAGGAAGTAGAAAAACCCTGCCTCTACAAAATACTTAAAATTAGAAGGATGCCGGCCAAATGAATAATTCATTGAGAGCGACATCCTTTACAAATAATAGTCAGTATCATTATAGCACAGGCAAGCATGTGTTTGGTGGCATTCAAGCGTTAAATTGAATTCCTGGTTGATAGTCCGGGTGTAAATAATCAAATGGATCGGTAGATAGTAGTTGAACGATCTGATAATTGCCATTTTCAAGCTTTCTTGCTTTGACAGTCGTTTGTTTGTAGGCAGTGATAACCGTACTATCGTATGCATTTTGATCCGCTGGGAATATATCCGTCTCACTTAAAGGTGTATAGAGAACCATTACTGGATCACCTGCTCTTCATCTGGTTTTCTCTTATCGATCTCCTTATTTAACATTTCCATTGCTTCCTTAACCCCTCCCACAGCATCAATTAATCCATAATCGACTGCGTCCTGTCCGACTACATTGGTGCCGATATCACGGGTAAGGTTTCCTTTCGCAAACATTAATTCTTTGAACTTGTCTTCGTCGATATTAGAATGCTGGGTGACGAAATTCACTACGCGATCCTGCATTTTGTCCATGTACTCAAAGGTTTGGGGGACGCCGATGACTAGTCCGGTCATCCTAATCGGGTGTATGGTCATCGTAGCAGTTTCGGTAATGAACGAATAATCGGTTGAAACAGCGATCGGCACTCCAATCGAGTGGCCTCCGCCTAGGACAATGGAAACCGTAGGCTTCGATAGGGAAGCAATCATTTCTGAAATAGCTAATCCTGCTTCCACATCCCCTCCGACTGTATTCAATAAAACAACAAGTCCTTCAATTTTAGGATTTTGTTCAATTGCTACCAGCTGGGGAATCAAATGTTCATACTTTGTTGTTTTATTTTGAGGTGGAAGCTGTAGATGACCTTCTACCTGACCGATAATAGGCAGGACATGAATATTTGAATCAGGAGCCTGAGGAACATTTGATTGTCCCAGCTGCTGAATTTTTTCCACTAGCTCCGATTTTTTCGGTTGATCTCCTGGCTGATCTTTTTGTGGCTGTTGTGGCTGATTATTGAATTCTGTCATAGTCATACCCCTTTCTTTACGGTTAGTATGAACCAGACCCCATCATCCAATACAAAATAAGGTATGATGATTAGAATAGCGTTTAGCTAATAAATTTTAACCAAAAAAAGCACCGTATGCCATTTACACATACGGTGCTTTCTGAGATATTACACAGTCACATTAAGGAGCTCTACCAGCCTTTTTCGCTCATCAGGAGAGAGCGGGACAAGCGGAAGTCTTACTCCGCCCACATCAACGCCCTTGATTTGTAGAGCTGTCTTCAAAGGTGTAGGTGAAGGAGCGCGGAACATCTCACTCATAATCGGAATGAGCTGGCGATGGATCTTAGCAGCTCCTTCGACGTCTCCTTGATCGAATTTCGCTAACATCTCCTGCATTTCATTACCAATGACATGGGAAGATACAGAGACAATACCCGCTGCACCAATGGCACAGATTGGCAACGTGAGACTGTCTTCCCCTCCATATACATGGAAGTTATCAGGTGTAGACTCAATCATTTCTGAAATTGATTCAATATCTCTGCTTGCATCTTTAATAGCAACAATATTAGGTATCTTTGAGAGTGCTATTACTGTCTCTGCAGATATTGATACAATGGAGCGACCTGGAACATTATATAACATTACAGGGAGGTTTGTTCCATTGGCAATACTTTTGAAGTGTTCATAGAGCCCACGTTGATTCGGCTTATTGTAGTAAGGAGTAACCAGCATGACAGCGTCCACACCAGTTTGTTCTGCTTTTTTGCTTAACTCAATGGAAGCATGGGTATCATTGCTGCCGCTGCCGGCGATGACAGGTACACGTTTATCCGCCACCTCCACCGTATGCTTCCATAATGCAATTTTCTCTTCCGATGACAAGGTTGGTGATTCGCCTGTCGTTCCTGCAACGACCAGCCCATCTGACCCATTATTGATCAGAAAGTTGACAAGTTTTGTTGTCTTATCGAAATCTATATTACCCTTATGGTCAAATGGGGTGACCATTGCCGTCAATACTCTGCCGAAGTTCATCGTGCACTTTCTCCCTTCTTACTCACAATTATTCAAGATCAAGTTCAAACACTTTATGCAAGGCATTGACAGCGGTCACTAAATCGTCCTGAGGGATCAACACCCATATGGTTGTATGGGAGTCGGCGGACTGCAAAATCTGAACCCCAGCTTCTGTCAGTGTGTGGACGATTTTTGCAGTAACCCCCGGGACCCCAGTCATTCCAGCGCCAACTGTCGACACTTTTGCACAATTACGGATAACTTCAGGCGTATAGCCCAAATTCTCCAATATTTCCACAGCGCGGTTCGTATATAAGTCTTCAATCGTATAAACAACACCGCTAGGAGAAATATTAATGAAATCAACAGATATACCAGCTTCGGCCATGGATTTAAATACTTCCGACTGCAGCTGATATGGTTCTTCTTTAGCAAGGACACGAATTTGTGTAATTCCGGAAATATGTGCGATTCCTGTCACTAACCGGTCCGGGATATCCTTTCCTGCTTCCGACTCACGCGAGGAAGTGACGAGTGTACCTTCATCAACCGAGTAAGTAGAACGGACCCGGATTGGCACTTCCGCCTGCATGGCAATTTCAACCGCTCTCGGATGAATGACTTTTGCTCCCTGGTAGGCTAAATTACAAATGTCATTGTAAGTAACCTTATCAAGAGCTCGTGCCGAATCAACAATCCGAGGATCTGCTGTCATTATACCTTCTACATCTGTGAAGATATCCACAAAATCCGCCTGCAGGGAAGCGCCTAATGCGGCTGCTGTCGTGTCGCTTCCACCACGGCCGATCGTAGTGATTTCGTTCTCTTCCGACCTGCCCTGGAAGCCTGCTACAACCACTACATCATGGGAATTAAGTTCTTCTTCCACACGTGTAGCATCCATTTTGATAATCTTAGCTTTTGTAAAATCTCCATTTGTTATGAATCCAGCCTGACCGCCTGTTAATGCGATCGAATGAATGCCTGCCCGTTTCAGTTCATTGGAAAAAACAACAGAGGAGATCGTTTCTCCGCATGACATCAATAAATCACGTTCACGGGAAGAAATATTAGAGGCAGGGAAACCAACGAGGTCAAGTAAAGAATCTGTGGCGTAAGGATCACCCTTCCTGCCCATTGCAGAAACGGTGACCACCACTTTATATCCTTGTTCAATAGCTGTCTGAATATGTTCGATTGCTTTTGCTCTTCCTGCTTCATCTCTTACAGATGTTCCACCAAATTTTTGTACTACTACTTTCATGTTGACACCCCATCAACTAAGAAATTACAACCAATCATTAGCAACTAGTTGTTCTGCGATCTGTACAGAATTCCAAGCCGCTCCCTTTAATAGATTATCAGAGACGATCCAAAGATGGAAACCATTTGTCTGGTCCAGGTCTTTTCTTATCCTGCCTACAAACACATCCCGTTTTTCTGCTGCGCTTAGCGGAGTAGGATACGTTTGAGTCGCCGGTTCGTCCTCCAATACGATGCCAGGTGCATTTTTCAAGGATTGATGTAGATCCTCAACTGATAGTCCTTCTTTCTCTGTTTCAATATATACACTTTCCGCATGAGATGTGAATATCGGTAGTCTTACGCATGTAGCTGCTACAGACAAGTCTTCCGCGTGCATGATTTTCTTCGTTTCGTTAATCATTTTCATTTCTTCAAAGGTATAACCATTCTCTTCAAAGGTGTCGATTTGCGGTAACGCGTTAAACGCGATTGGATAATGTTTCTCATCACCTTTGACGGGAAGGATTTCTGCCTTCATATCTTCTCCGTTCAAGAAGGACTGCGATTGTTCGCGCAATTCTTCGATTGCTTCTGTACCAGAGCCTGAAACAGCCTGATAGGTAGATACGATTACCCTGGTTAATCCGTAAGCATCTTTGATCGGTTCCAATGCTGCTACCATTTGGATTGTGGAACAGTTCGGATTAGCAATAATTCCTTTGTGCTCTTTGATATCTTCTTTATTTACTTCAGGTACGACAAGCGGTACCTCCGGATCCATACGATAAGCACTTGTATTATCCACCACAACTGCTCCTCGTTTTACGGCTTCAGGAGCCAGCTTTTTAGAAATGGAACCGCCAGCAGAAAATAGGGCGATATCAACTCCTTCAAAGCTTTCAGGTTTAGCTTCTTCTACTGTAATTTCTTCACCTTTATAAGAAATTTTCTTACCCGCTGAACGCGAGGAAGAAAGCAGCTTCAGACTTTTGATTGGAAAGTCACGATCTGCCAATGTTTCTATCATTTTCTGACCAACAGCGCCTGTGGCACCTACTACTGCTACGTTGTATTGTTTTGACTGACTCATATCCGTGTCCCCTTTCTCGTTTGAATAATTGAAAATTCTCTGAAATAGAGTCACTTCTTGTATTCTATCATAATAAGGGGAGTTGATGTTAGCGATATTCTATGCATCTTCAAAATGACGCTGGAGTAAAACAGGTTGTTTCTGCCTGCCAGCAATGGCCGCCTCTACTGTTTCCGGTAATTTTGTCATATCTGCGACAAGGGAGTTCGGTTTTTTATATGGGTCATCCTGCCCGTAAGGTATAAAATAGATATTCTTCGTAGCCATCAACCTCATTAGATTGACTCCATTTAACCCTAGTGCATCATTCGTGGAAATTCCGAGAACTACGGGTCCTCCATTCCTTAATGTTGCTTTGGCTGCCATCAATACCGGGGAGTCCGTCAATGCATTAGCCATTTTGCTCATGGAATTGCCCGTAAGCGGGGCAATTACCATGCAGTCGAGGGGGCGTTTAGGTCCTAACGGCTCCGCATCCGGAATGGTCATGATCGGTTCTTCACCGGTCAATTCCTTCAACTTTTTCAAGTGGTCTGTCGCATCCCCGAACCTGGTATCCGTCTTTTGTACCGTATAGGAGAGAATCGGTATCACTTTCGCTTGCATATCCACTAAGCGCTTGATTTCTGGAAAGACAGCATCATACGTACAATGTGATCCCGTTAATCCGAAGCCGATCGTTTTCCCTGAAAGACTCATTTAGATTCTCCATCCTTTCGCTTGTAATCTTTTAAAATCTGCGAAACTGTGTTCGCTAAAATCCTGCCGGCAGTTTTAGGAGCTACAATTCCCGGGAGACTAGGGGCGATGATCGCTTTTATGCCACGTTTCTCTGCATAGCGGAAGTCTGTTCCTCCTGGTTTAGACGCCAAATCTAAAATGAACGTGTGACTGGGCATTTTTCTTATTACAGAAGCGTTTATTATCGGAGCCGGGATAGTGTTGATCATGATGTCGCTGTTTTCTGCATTTTTTTCTAAATTATTCAAATAGAACGGAACAAGCCCCATTTCCTGTACTCTTGCGTAATGGGCTGGCTTTCTTACCCCTACATGTACTTTTGCGCCAAGACCATGGAAAGCACGCGCGACACTCATTCCCACTCTTCCTAAACCAAGGACATGGACTCTGGAAGAATGTATAGTGAAATCAGTATTTTGGATAACCATCATGATTGCCCCTTCTACTGTAGGGACAGAATTATAAATCGCCACATCATCACGGGATAGTAAAGGAACCAACCTACGATCAGTCTTATCCATTAAATCAGTTAAATATTTATTGGCTATACCTGTCAGGAAGATACAGTCGTCTTTTGTCCGTGTCACCCAGTCCTCATCGAGCGCCATTTGTTGATTGGAAAAGATACTATCAATATTGCCGTTTTCATCTGTCCCCGCCACAGGAAGAATGACTACGTCAAATTTTTCTACTTCTTCATCATCCATATCGATATGGTTTGCTCCGGTGAAGCCGTAATCTAGTTGGTCGAAACCTATTAAGTGAAGTGAGGCATCCCATTCACTCAGCTTGCGGATCATTTCGATTTGTCTTGCATCCCCGCCGAGGATTGCCACATTCCATCCGGTCAGCATACCGGACACCTCCTTTTGCATTGGTGCTTCACGTTCTCCCTCTATCCTATGTAGGAGCGGATTGTTCGTTCCTTGTATCACTGGCAAAGATGAAAGATAGGAAGGTGTCGATTATTAAAATTGAAATGGGACATGGAGAAACATTCCAAAGTATAGGGGGATTTCCTCAGGGTTGATATTACAGATAAGCTCCTTTTTGCTGAAGACTCAGTTTCAAGAGAAACTGTTTCCGTTATGGTGTTGAGCGTTTGGAGGTCCGGGAAATCACTCGCTTTCCATGGGCATGGGGTGAGCTTCCTCAGGCTTCGCCTTCCGGGATCTCACCGATCATGTTCATCCCATAGGAGTCTCGCAATTTCCCGGACCTCCTTGCGTTGGTGGGAGTAACGGAAACAACGGTATAACGTTCTTCAAACAAAGAGTGAGCTACGCATAAAATGTGAGCTTAAAACCTTGCCTTTGTTCAATTATCCATTAAAAGTAGAAGAGCTCTTCAAATGTTCGTTGCTCTCATTCTTCGGATGTGAAGGATCTAGGCGAGATCCCACAGGGCAATAACCCGAGGAAGCTCGCCAGTTCCCCCACAGGAAAGCGAGTAGTTTCCCAGCCGCCCATGACACTTTTATGGTAAAGAACCCTAGATATCTTGAAATCAAGTCTTCGACTTTTCGGTCCTTTAGTGGAATAAGTTGAAGTTTATGACGTAAAAAAAGATACATCTCCACCTAGCTGAATCTATATATAAGTAAGGTTTTGCAAAAAAATAAAAAGGCACCGATCGTTATTCGATCGGCACCTCTATTTGTAATACTTATATAAGAATCTCTTATCCTTTTTTTGGCTGAATCAGGATCATGTCTTCTCCGACACGGATAATTTCATTCCAGGTTATCCGGTGGCCTTCGTGTCCTGATTTAACTCCGAACCACTTGTATTCTGGTATGACGAATGATTTGATTTCCCCGGTTTTTTCATCTATCTCTAAATCGGTCTGCCCTAAAATTCCAAGCTTCGTGCCACTGGATACATCGACAATTTCCTTACCGCTCAAACTTTTGAACCTCATCAGCTGCCACTCCTTCTTTCATCTTGATTCACTCAATAAAGATTCAATGTCACTGACTTTTAGCCCTTTCTCTCTGATTTGATCGATCATTACTTCGAGACTTTGAGCAGTTACATGGGTCGGGTGCATCAATACCATTGCTCCGGGGTGTATTTTTGAAACCACTCGTTGCACCATAACTTGCTGGGTTGGCTTTTTCCAATCAACGGTATCAACGGTCCACAATATGGTTTCCATCTCCAACGCAGCTGCTGTATCTACTACCGCTTTGTTGTAGCTTCCTGAAGGTGGAGCAAACCATTTTGGGGTTTCATCTATAAGCGATGTGATGACCTGGTTGGTCCTTTCTATTTGTTCTTGTATTTGACCACTGTCCATTCTACTCATATCAGGGTGATTGTATGCATGATTTCCAATTATATGACCTTCCTCTTTAATCATCTTGACTAGGTCAGGGTTTTTCTCAGCAAATTGCCCGTCAATGAAGAAGTTAGCCTTTACCTTTTTTTCTTTCAATGTCTTTAACATATCTGGTATATGCTCTTCTCCCCAAGAGACATTAATCAGGAAAGTAACCATCTCTTTCTCAGGATGACCGCGGTAGATGGGAGAGGCAGGCAGGTCCTCTAATGATACTTCTGGCGCCACTGAATCGTAGACCAATTTATCTTCATCAAAAGTATTCACTTTTTTCATTTTCTCATAAGACTTTTTCACATTCACTTTCCTGCCTTCGAGTCCAGGTGTTTTTTTCCAGACTTTATCTATATAGGCGTCTTGGGCGGGTAAATCATAATCTCCTTTTTTGGTTTCTATTTCTTTATAGAGGTTTGTGGTTTCCATAGAGGCGGTTAATGGAGCAAACACATGGGTATAAGAGAGAGGTCTTGCAGCCATGGAAAAATAGATGATGATCAAAGCTATGACGCTTATTCCTATGTATCTCCATTTCATTACAAACTCCCCCTTATCGTTACCTTATGGACAGAAAGGACGAGTTAGAACTTTTATTATACATTTTAGAAAAACGGTTTAAGTCCTTATGGCGAAAGCCTAAGTTTTCTTTTACCTTTAAATTAGTAAATCTTTTTTAAAGTAAAAAAAGAAACTGGATGTCCAGCTTCTTTTCAATTATGCATCGCTATTTTCTTTTTCCTGCTTTTTCTTTTCTTCAACCAGTACAGCTTTGCGGGAAAGGTTGACGCGTCCCTGGTTGTCGATTTCCTTGACTTTCACTTTCAGCATATCACCGATTTTCGCAACATCTTCCACTTTTCCGATGCGTTCTTCAGCCATTTCTGAAATGTGTACAAGGCCGTCTTTTCCTTTGAAAAGTTCTACGAAGGCACCGAATTTTTCAATCCGCTTCACTTTTCCTTCATATACTTCACCGACTTCTACTTCACGAACGATATCCTCGATGATCTGTTTCGCTTTCAAGTTCATTTCTGCATCAGTAGAAGAAATGAAGACTTTACCGTCCTGCTCGATATCGATTTTGACACCTGTATCTTCAATAATCTTATTGATCTGCTTTCCACTTGGACCGATAACATCACGGATTTTATCCGGTTTAATCTGCATCGTCAGTATCTTAGGCGCATACTGAGAAAGCTCCTGACGGTATTCAGGGATTGTAGCCAGCATGCTATCCAAAATGTGCATACGGCCCTTCTTAGCCTGAGTCAATGCTTCTTCCAGAATTTCACGCGAAAGTCCTTCAATTTTAATATCCATCTGAAGAGCCGTGACACCCTTTGATGTACCTGCCACTTTAAAGTCCATATCGCCAAGGAAGTCTTCCATTCCCTGGATATCACTTAGAATCGTATAATCTTCACCAGACTTTACGAGTCCCATAGCGATACCAGCTACAGGTGCCTTGATCGGTACACCTGCGTCCATCATAGCTAATGTACTTGCACAGATACTTGCCTGAGAAGTAGAGCCATTAGATTCTAGAACTTCTGATACCAGACGGATCGTATAAGGGAAGTCTGCTTCAGAAGGTATGACAACTTCCAATGCACGTTCACCTAAAGCTCCATGTCCAATTTCACGACGTCCCGGTCCACGAATCGGCCCTGTTTCACCTACAGAGAAATGCGGGAAGTTATAGTGATGCATGAAACGCTTGGATTCTTCCAGGTCCAATCCATCAAGAATCTGAACGTCACCCAGGGGCCCCAGCGTACAAATACTTAATGCCTGCGTCTGTCCACGTGTGAACAATCCGGAACCATGGGTGCGAGGCAAGACACCAACACGGGAGGACAGTGGCCGGATTTCTTCAGGACTACGGCCATCTGGACGTACCTTTTCTTTTGTAATCAGGCGGCGTACTTCCTCTTTCACCATATCATCTAAAATAGCTTTTACTTTCTTGATTGTTTCTTCATCAGCTTCCTGTTCTTCGTAGCTGGCGATAATCTCTTTTTTAGCTGTATCGATAGCTTGTTCGCGGGCTTTCTTTTCGTGCGTCTGGATAGCTTTGACCATAGTTTCTTTGACGTCAGCTTCCAGCTGCTGTTTCAATTCCTGGTCGAGGTCAACCAGTGTCACTTCCATCTTTTCTTTTCCAACTGCTTCGATCACTTCTTCCTGGAATGCCACCAGGCGTTTGATTTCTTCATGACCGAACATGATTGCTTCCAGCATGTCTTCTTCAGGAACTTCCAATGCTCCCGCTTCTACCATGTTGACAGCATCCTTCGTACCAGCAACCGTCAAGTTGATGTCGCTTTTATCCTGCTGTTCCGTTGTCGGGTTGATGACAAACTCTCCATCAATACGTCCGACAATCACTCCAGCAATTGGACCGGCGAATGGGATATCTGAAATGCCCAAAGACAATGATGAACCAAGCATGGCTGCCATTTCCGAAGAACAATCCTGGTCTACACTCATCACGGTGCTGATGACCTGAACATCATTACGGAAGCCATCCGGAAACATTGGACGGATAGGACGGTCAATCAAACGGGAGGCGAGAACTGCTTTGTCGCTCGGACGACCTTCCCTTTTAATGAATCCTCCTGGAATTTTCCCAACTGCATATAGACGTTCTTCATAATTGACAGTCAACGGAAAGAAAGGTAGATCTTTCGGTTCTTTAGATCCAGTCGCAGTGGACAAAACGGATGTATCTCCGTAGCGTACCATACAGGCTCCATTAGCCTGCTTGGCTAATTCTCCTACTTCGATGGAGAATGTCCGACCGCCAACTTCGATCGAAAAAATTTGCTTTTCTTCTGCCATAACTTTTAATACTCCTCTCAATAACAACTGTTAAGTGAACACGATTCCTTGTATAGCCTGTATGCTCATTAGCTTTTCCTATTTCTATAAAAAGCATGAGCTGTCTGCTTCGGGAATATACATGAATTTAAAGTATACAGCGTCCAGCTGCACCTTTATGTATGCAAACATACAGAAAAAGCGGGATTAACTCCCGCTTTTTGTCTTTACCATTAACGACGCAAGCCAAGACTCTTAATCAACTCGCGGTAACGTGTAACATCATTTTTACGTAGGTAGTTCAAAAGGTTACGACGCTTACCTACCATTTTCAACAAACCACGACGAGAATGATGGTCTTTCTTATGCGTACGCAAATGCTCATTCAAGCTGGTGATCTGCTCAGTAAGTACAGCGATCTGTACTTCTGGAGAACCAGTGTCGTTGTCATGAGTCTTATACTCATTAATGATTTCGTTTTTACGTTCTTGTGTGATTGCCATTTCGGCTACACCTCCTGGATTTCTATAAAAATTCCCTTTCCCCGAGCAAGCGTTGGAGACACGCGTTGCCAAGCGAAGGTTCCGTATTTAAGGGTACAACTTTTGCTGCAAAAATGCAAGGATTAGTTCATGTTCTCTACGAAAAATTGACGGATATTTCTTTCATCCTGTTTTAATTGCTCCACAAGGGCATCCACCCCGTTAAACTTCTTTTCATCACGGATGAATGCATGCCAGTAAACATCGATTCCTTCGTTGTAAATATTTCCAGAAAAGTCAAAAATATACACTTCTAAATTAGGTTTCTCTGCCTCTTCGTTAAAGGTAGGTTTAAACCCAAGGTTGGCCATCCCTTGATAAAGTTTTCCCTTATATTTTACACGGACAGCATACACCCCTACCTTTGGCAGCAGGTAATCTTCATTCAATGCTATATTTGCTGTTGGAAAGCCAATGGTCCTTCCTCGTTGATCTCCCTGTACTACCTTCCCATACGTAGAAAAAGGACGTGCAAGCAGCCGGGCTACCTCTTCCATGTTCCCTTGCTTCAATTCACGGCGAATTCGGGTAGAGCTGATTTTTTCTCCATGATCTTCCACTTTATCAATCACTGTCTGGTCAAACATCCCCCTGGAATGGAACGGCAAAGTTTCCATATTGCCACGCCCCATCCTCCCATAGCTGTAATCAAACCCTGCCACTACATGCCGTACATTCAATTGAATGAGAAAGTGATCAACAAATTCCTGCGGCAATAAATCAGCCAGCTGTTCGTCAAATTTAACGATGAACAATTGCTCGACGCCTAGTTCCTCAAGAACTTGCTGCTTCTCCCTCATAGGGGTAATGTAGGCAACGTGCTGTTCCTGTTTTTTCAATACAACGGATGGATGAGGGTAAAATGTCATCACAGCACTGTTTAGTCCCGTTTCCCTTGCCTTTTCCACAGCAGTGTTAATCAGCTCCTGATGGCCTTTATGGACACCATCAAAAAAGCCGAGGGCCAGAACAGAAGGGGGGAAATCTTCTTTATTAAAGTCATGGGGATATTTCAATTCGGTAATTTTCACGATGTTCACCTACTTTTATTACAGATAAAGGCACAAATCAAAAAACCCGTACCGGCTTTATTTTACCTTGCTTTTCCGGATGGAATTGATAGATTGCCAGTACCTTATCCTGATATTTGACTTGAAAAATATCACGTTCAAAAGATTGGGCCGGAGCCGGGAGGACTTGGCCGTGCTGGATTCTCTCACTAGTTTCTTTATCAACTTGCCAGGCATCCAAATGATTCAATCCTCTTTCAAGCGGCAGCAGCAGATCGTCATAGGCTTCCTGCTCAGCCAGCTTCTCGATATCTTCAATCTGATAACAATCTTCTTTCCTGATATCGCCCGTACGGGTACGTTCAAGGAATGACATATGAGCTGGATATCCGATAGCTGTTCCGATATCGACACATAACGTTCGGATATAGGTGCCTTTAGAACAAACTACTCGAAAAGGAAAGCTCGCTTTTCCGTGTTCATAATTGATCGATCCCAGCATTTCTATATTATGAATATAAACCTCACGGGCTGGACGTTCAACTATTTTCCCTTCTCTTGCATACTCATACAGTTTTTTTCCTTTTATTTTTACAGCAGAATACATCGGAGGAATTTGTTTGATTTTACCTTGAAAAGTTTGCAAAACTTCTTTGATTTGCTCTTCATCAAACACCTCAGCAACTTCTTTCGTTTCAACTGCATCACCTGAACTGTCCTCTGTGTCGGTTGCCACGCCCAAAGTTACTACAGCTTCATAGACTTTTACGGTATCGGTCAAAAAAGGAACAATTTTTGTAGCCCGGCCGATGCAGAGCGGCAGTACCCCTTCCACATCCGGATCCAGGGTGCCGGTGTGTCCAACTTTTTTCGTATGTAGGATTTTACGTACCTTCATGACACAGTCGTGGGAAGTCCAGCCCTTCGGCTTCCAAACTGGCAGTATACCGTCCACTATATCCACCTCGCTATCTTATTTTAAAGTAAAAAGCTCTGTAAAATATCATTGATTTTATCCAATTAAAGACCCAAAAAGTCGAAGACTTGATTTCGAGACATTGTTTAAGGAATAGGGTCGTTGGGGAAGGATTCGCTTTCCAGCTCCATCACCTAGACACTCGCGACATAAGCAGTCCATCAACGGGAAGAAAAATCACTTCCCTTTTGATGTTCTGCTTATGCGTGTCGTGTCTCCCAAGGTGATTACGCATTAATTTCTTTCCGCGGGGAAGACGGCAAGCCTCCTCGAGCTAAAGCTCTGTGGGGTCTTGCCAGTCTATCCTTTCCCATGGGAGGGATATGAGCGGTGAGATCCCGCAAGGCGAAGCCTGAGGAAGCTCACCACATGCCCACGGAAAGCTATCCGTTTTCCCTGCCACCATAATTCCTACCTAACGTCTCGAAACTGAGTCTTCAGCAATTGGGAGCTTATTTGTAAAATCAATATGGAGTTTTAACAGTCCTCATCAAAAAGAAAAGACTGTCACTTTTGTCTCCTCTCTATGCCCTTCCTGATACAGTGTGTTTCTCAGGCAGCTGTACATATTGGGCAAAAGAACAGGTTGAAAAGGACAGTCTCGTCTGGATTATTTACTTTCTGTATCATTCAGGTCACGTAAAATTGCTTCGATTCGATTGCCGCGTTCAATTGCTTCATCAAATTCAAAAGCTATTTCCGGTGTTTTGCGAAGGCGGATCCGTTTTCCGATTTCGGAACGGATGAACCCTTTTGCCTTGGCTAATCCAAGTAATGTGTCTTGCTGTTGCTTGTCATTACCTAATACAGAGATATAAACTTTCGCTTGTTGAAGATCGCCGGTGACCTCAACATCTGTAACCGTAACAAAACCGACGCGAGGGTCTTTGATTTTCTTACTGATGATGTCTCCGAGTTCCTTCTTCATTTGTTCTGCTACACGATTGGCTCGTAAATCACTCATCTCTTCCACCTCTTCCTTGCCAGGCAGCATCAGCACCATTCAATGGTCGTCTCTGCCCTTTCAATTTCAGGAAATGAATCAATGAAGGATAACGCTTGCTGAATGAGGCGTTCTGCCTGGACACGGTCGCTTGAAATCGTCACGATCCCGATGACTGTCCTCTGCCATAAATCCTGATGTTCCAGCTCACTTACAGCAACATTGAATTCATTTTGCAGCCTGGTCGTTATCCGCTTGAGGACAGAACGTTTCTCCTTCAACGATTGTGCATCATATATGAAGCACTCGATTTCTGCGCTTAGAATCATGTACGTTCAACTTCCTCCATGACAAACGCTTCAATGACGTCGCCTTCTTTGATGTCATTATAATTTTTGATGGTAATCCCGCACTCATAGTTTTGTGCCACCTCTTTGACATCGTCCTTGTAACGCTTCAAGGTGTCAATTTCACCCTCAAAAAGGACGACGCCGTCTCGAACGATACGCACACCTGAATTTCTTGTGATTTTACCATCAGTGACATAACCACCTGCGATGGTGCCGATTTTGGAAACTTTAAATGTTTCCCGCACTTCCACCTGACCGATGATTTTTTCTTCATACTCAGGGTCAAGCATCCCTTTCATCGCTGCTTCGATTTCTTCAATTACTTTGTAAATGACACGGTGTAGACGGATTTCCACATCTTCCGATTCTGCTGCTTTTTTAGCATTAGCATCCGGACGGACATTGAACCCGATTACGATACCATTGGAGGCAGATGCCAGATTGATATCTGATTCATTAATAGCGCCGACACCGGTATGGATGATGTTGACTTTAACACCTTCGACATCAATTTTTTCAAGGGAAGAAGCAAGTGCTTCCACTGAACCTTGTACGTCTGCTTTAACAATCAGATTGATATCCTTAATATCCCCCTGTTTGATTTGTTCAAACAAATCATCCAGGCTGACTTTCGTTTTGTCACTACGCTGTGCCTCGATTTGTTTCTGCTGACGAGCTTCTCCAATGGCCCGTGCTTTCTTTTCATCTTCAAATGCCAGGAAGCGGTCCCCGGCTTGAGGTACATCATTCAAACCAGTGATTTCTACAGGTGTGGATGGGCCGGCAGATTTTACGCGGCGGCCTAGGTCGTTAACCATGGCACGGACACGACCGAAGGTGTTACCTACTACTAATGGATCTCCTACATTAAGGGTCCCATTCTGAACGAGCAAGGTAGCAACAGAGCCACGACCTTTATCGAGTTCTGCCTCAATAACCGTTCCATATGCCGGACGGTCAGGATTTGCTTTCAATTCTTCCATTTCAGAGACAAGGACGATCATTTCTAAGAGGTCATCAATGCCTTCGTGTTTGACGGCTGACATCTTGACAAAAATGGTTTCGCCACCGAAATCCTCCGAAATCAACTCATATTCCATTAGTTCCTGCATGACGCGGTCCGGGTTGGCGCCTTCTTTATCCATTTTGTTGACAGCAACAATGATCGGTACCTCAGCTGCTTTGGCATGGTTGATTGCCTCTACAGTTTGTGGCATGACCCCATCGTCTGCTGCAACTACTAAAATTGCAATATCGGTAACCTGAGCACCACGGGAACGCATACTTGTAAAAGCTGCGTGGCCTGGTGTATCAAGGAAGGTGATTTTCTTGCCGTTTTCTTCCACTTGATACGCTCCGATGTGCTGCGTGATACCTCCAGCTTCACCTTCTGTTACTTTAGTATCACGGATGGAATCAAGTAATGTTGTTTTACCATGGTCGACGTGTCCCATGATCGTAACAACTGCAGGACGCTCTTCCAAGTCTTCGGGAGCATCTTCAAATTGATAGTTCTCAATATCTGTTTCATCTACTTGCACTTCTTCTTCGACTTCTACGTCATATTCAGAACAGATCAATTCAATGGCATCGACATCTAAATCCTGATTTTTCGTTGCCATTACTCCAAGCATCATCAACTTTTTGATGATTTCAGAAGTATCTTTGTTCAGCTTTTCAGCAAGTTCAGCAACGGTTAGAGTACCAGAGAAAAGGATCTTATCCGGTGTACCTTTAGAAGCAGGTTTTTGTTGTTGCTGTTGTTGCTGCTTACGGTCCTGCTTTTTGTTTTTCTTCTGATTATGGCTCTTTTTCTTATTCTGGTTGGATTTTTTCTTATAGTTACTCTGGTTACTTTGCTGACTGTTCTGGTTGTTTTTCTTCTGCGTATCCTGCTGGCTGCTGTTGCTCTTCTGTCCAGCCTGCTTTTGTTCTTTCTTGGCAAAGCCGAACTCCTGGTCCAGTTTTGCTTTTGTATCTTCAGAAATCGTTGACATGTGGTTGGAAACCTCAATATTCAACGACCCTAATTTATCGATCACTTTCTTACTTGTCATTTCATTTTTCTTCGCATATTCATATACTCGCATCTTACTCATACGTTCACCCCCGAATAGATTCATCGAGCAGCGATTGCAACTTTTTCGCAAATCCTTGGTCAAGAACTGCGATCGCGACTCTCCCCTCCTTACCAATAGCCTGGGATAATGTATCCCTGTCGGCCGCAAGATAGTAGGGTATGTTATAAAAGCTGCATTTATCTATCAGCTTCTTTTTCGTCTGATAGCCGGTATCTTCCGCTATCCAGACAAGCTTTGCTTTTTTCTTCTGGATATCCCTGGTGATTAGTTCTTCACCAAGCGTGCACTTGCCAGCACGATAGGCAAGTCCCAATAAATTCAATGCTTTTTGCATGTTATTGCTCTCCAGCCAAGGATTTCAGTTCTTCATAAATAGTATGATCGACTTTTGTATTCAGCTGTCGGCTTAGTACGTCCTGATCCTGAGCGGTTTCAATGACCTTTGGATCCTTTGAAATGTAGGCGCCTCTGCCATTTTTCTTTCCGCTCGGATCAACAAAGACTTCTCCTTCTTTGTTGCGTACCACACGGATCAGTTGTTGTTTCGGTTTCATTTCTTTGGTTACAACGCATTTACGCAATGGAATTTTTCTTGAAGCAGCCATTATTACCACTCCTTATTCAAAGCGTTCTTCGTCAGATTCAGAAACAGCATCAACTGCTTCATCTTCCTGAAGATTATCATCTAACAGGCCTTCTTCTTCTGCTTCTGATTCACTCTTAATATCAATTTTCCATCCTGTCAGTTTAGCGGCTAGACGAGCATTTTGCCCTCGTTTACCAATCGCAAGGGACAGTTGATAGTCCGGTACAATGACAGTAGTAGCTTTTTCTTCTTCATTGACCAGCACTTTTACCACTTTAGATGGGCTCAAGGCATTGGAGACATAAGTTACTGGATCCTCGGACCACTGAACAATATCAATCTTTTCGCCTTTCAATTCATTTACGATTGCCTGCACTCGCTGGCCTCGCTGCCCGACACAGGAACCAACCGGATCCACTTCCGGATCTTCCGCATGGACGGAAATTTTGGATCTGTCTCCAGCTTCACGAGCTACCGATTTCACTTCTACAGTACCATCGAAAATCTCCGGCACTTCCATCTCAAACAAACGTTTTAAGAGGCCTGGATGGGTACGGGAAACATAAATCTGTGGCCCTTTATTGGTATTTTCGACTTTCGTAACCAATACCTTAAGACGATCATGGACTTCATAGGTCTCTGTCGGCATTTGTTCCGCTTCTGGAAGACGGGCTTCAATTTTACCTAGATTCACATAGATAAAACGAGGATCCTTACGTTGGATGATCCCTGTCATAACATCTTCTTCCCGATCGCTGTATTCGCCATAAATGACTCCGCGCTCCGCTTCACGTACTCGCTGAGTCACCACTTGTTTGGCTGCCTGTGCAGCAATACGGCCAAAATCTTTTGGTGTGACTTCTACTTCGATAACATCTTCCAATTCATAATTAGGATTGATTTCTTTCGCTTCTTCTGTGGAAATCTCTTCCTGCGGGTCATCTACTTCGTCTACTATCGTTTTACGGGCGTATACTTTCATGGTCCCTGCGTCCTCGTTCAAATCCACACGAACATTGGTAGCTGAATTGAAGTTCTTTTTATATGCAGAAATCAAGGCAGCCTCCAGAGCGTCGATTAATACATCTTTATCAATGCCTTTTTCCTTTTCTAAAAAATGGATAGCATCAAAAAGTTCGTTGCTCAACTATCTTCTCCCCCTTTAATTGAAACTCACTGCTAAACGGGCTTTAGCAATCTTATCATATGGAATTTCAACTGTTTTTGTCTTTGTTTTAATTTTGTAAGCAATGGTGGCGACTTCATTATCAAAGGAAGTCAAATCACCTTCAAATTCTTTTTCGCCACTCATCGGTTCATATAGCTTTACATGGACACGGCGGCCGACGTTCTTTTCAAATGCTTCTTTGTTTTTTAAAGGCCGTTCCGCCCCCGGCGATGCTACCTCGAGAAAATAAGGGAATTCTATCGGATCCACGTCATCCAGCTTTTCACTAAGCTGTTCAGATACATACCCACATTCCTCGATGTCTACGCCATTTTCCTTATCTACAAATACACGAAGGAACCAGTTCTTTCCTTCTTTTTTGAATTCAACGTCGACGAGCTCCAGGTTCATTTCTTCGAGTACCGGCTGAACCAGCTCTTCTGTCAAGCGTATAACATTGTCACCCATGTCGTTCCCTCCTTTTTCTTACACTTAGTATTTCTAATATAATCATTTCCTATCATCTAATTCATTGGCACTCCGCCTGCATTTGTTACATGCAGTCATCCACAAAAATACGGCACTACAGCAAGTGTAGTGCACAAACAGGTGCGAAATCGAAACAGAAAAATAACCGTAAAGATAAACGAAAGAGCGGGTTGCCCCACTCTTTCGCCGTCCTCCGTATCACTTTTCTAACCATTAAAAATATACCATACGTTCCTTTTTAATGCAAGAAAGCACCTTCATACCAATCAGAATAAGGACAACTGATTCTCTTCCGGCATGCCTTCCAGGCAGCCCTGCTGGTCAAGGTATTCAAGAACTGTCTTCGAAATGCGGCTTCTTTCCCGAAGGTCCTGTTTAGAGAGGAACTCTCCTTCTTCCCTGGCATTTACGATGTTGATGGCAGCATTCGTGCCAAGACCATCGATCGCGTTGAAAGGTGGAATCAATGTATCCCCTTCTACAAGGAATTCACTGGCACTGGATTTATAAAGATCTACGGTCTGGAAGGAATAGCCGCGCTGACACATTTCAAGAGATAGTTCCAGCACAGTAAGTAAACTTTTCTCTTTTGGAGAGGCGTCATTTCCTTTTGCCAGAATCTCTTCGATCCGCTTCCTGATTGCATCTGAACCTTTTACCATGGTTTCCAGTTCATAATCACTGGCACGCACCGTAAAGTAGGCAGCATAGAAGTAAATTGGGTAGTGAACCTTGAAGTAAGCGATCCGTACAGCCATCAATACATAGGCAGCCGCGTGGGCTTTCGGAAACATGTATTTGATTTTCTTACAGGAATCAATATACCAGTCTGGCACCCCATGTTTTTTCATTTCTTCAATCCACTCATCCTGGAGACCGCGCCCTTTACGGACGAATTCCATGATCTTAAAGGCAAGGGACGGTTCAAGCCCTTTGTGCATCAGATAAACCATGATATCATCCCGGCAGCCGATTACTTCCGGCAATGTACAGATGCCGTCATTGATCAGTTCCTGGGCATTACCCAGCCACACATCAGTTCCGTGGGAAAGCCCTGAAATAATGACCAGTTCCGCAAATGTTTTCGGGCTGGTATCTTCTAGCATCTGACGGACAAAACGTGTGCCGAATTCAGGAACACCCAGAGTGCCAGTCTTACAAAGAATTTCATCAGCAGTAACGCCCAGCGCTTCCGGCCCACTGAAGATTTTCATGACTTCCTGGTCATCAACCGGAATTTCTTTCTGGTCAATCCCGCTTAAATCCTGAAGCATTCGGATAACCGTCGGATCATCGTGTCCGAGTATGTCGAGCTTCAATAGGTTATCGTGAATGGAATGGAAGTCAAAGTGAGTAGTACGCCATTCTGCTTTCGTATCATCCGCTGGATACTGAATCGGTGTGAAATCATAAATCTCCTTATCATCAGGCACGACGATAATACCGCCCGGGTGCTGGCCACTGGTCCGTTTGACACCTGTGCATCCCTGGACAAGACGATCGATTTCAGCATTTTTATATTGCAATTGATGGTCGCCGGCATAACCTTTCACATAACCATAAGCAGTCTTTTCTGCGATCGTACCGATCGTACCGGCACGATAAACTTTGTCTTCACCGAACAGTACCTTTGTATAGTTATGCGCCTGCGGCTGATATTCACCGGAGAAGTTCAAATCAATATCGGGGACTTTATCCCCTTTAAACCCTAGGAAGGTTTCAAACGGAATATCCTGACCATCTTTATTCATCGGTTCCCCGCATTTAGGACAATCTTTTTCTGGCAGGTCGAACCCGCTCCCTACTGACCCGTCCGTGAAAAATTCCGGCTCCCGGCAATGGGCACATACATAATGCGGAGGCAATGGATTCACTTCCGTAATTCCTGTCATCGTGGCAACGAAAGAGGAACCAACCGATCCCCTGGAACCGACCAGGTAGCCATCGTCCAATGATTTTTTCACGAGCTTTTGAGAAATCAAGTAAATGACAGCAAACCCATGCCCGATAATACTGTCCAATTCTTTTTCTAACCTTTTCTCTACCAGTTCAGGCAACATATCCCCATACAGGCTCTTCGCTTTATTGTAAGACATTTCCCTGATTTCCTGGTCGGCACCTTCAATATTAGGCGTATAAAGGTCCTCTTTCACCGGTGAGACTTCTTCCACTTGATTTGCTACTGCCTGAGTATTAGTGACGACAACCTCTTTCGCTTTCTCCTTACCTAGAAATGCAAATTCGTCCAACAATTCGTTTGTCGTCTTAAAATGAACCTCTGGGAGTGTTTGACGATTCAATGGATTTCCATTCTGAGAAGATATCAGAATCTGCCTGTACATCTTTTCATGCGGCTCAATATAATGAGTATTTCCGGTAACTACCGCTTTCTTGCCCAGCCGCTCTGCCATGGCAACCAGCTTCTTCAAAATATCAAAGATTTGTGCTTCATTCTGCACAAGCTCTTTTTCTATCAAATGTCGATAGTTTCCTGGTGGCTGTATTTCAATATAGTCATAAAATTCAGCGGTTTTTTCCGCTTCTTCTTCTGACTTTTGCATCATCGTTTCAAAAACTTCACCTTTATCACAACCGGAGCCAATAAGGACCCCTTCACGCAGTTTGGATAATTTCGATCTTGGTATTCTCGGCACCCGGTAAAAATAATCAATATGCGCATGGGAAACAAGGCGGTAGATATTCTTCAATCCGGTCTCATTTGTCGCTAACAGTGTGCAGTGGAAAGGCCGGGAGCGTTGATAGGCGTTCCCTTCCCCCATATAATCGTTCAAGTTCTTATGATTTGTAATTCCTCTTTCCAGTGCCTTCTTAACGAGCTTCCATAATAGATACCCTGTGGCTTCCGCATCATATATCGCACGGTGGTGCTGAGTGAGTTCAATATCAAAAAACTTACATAATGTGTTCAACCGATGATTCTTCAGCTCCGGAACTAACAGACGCGCAAGTTCCAATGTATCGATTACAGGTAACTCAGACTTCCCGAGGCCAATATTTTTGTATCCTGCATTAAGGAAGCCCATATCAAAGCTGGCATTATGGGCAACAAGAATCGAGTCTCCTGTCCACTCATGGAAGTCTTTTAGTACATCTTCGATTTCTGGTGCATCTTTTACCATATCATCGGTAATCCCTGTTAAATCAGTCGTTGTCTGGGATAATGGATGGTGTGGATTTGCGAATGATTCGAAACGATCGATGATGTCACCATCTTTTACTTTTACTGCAGCGAGTTCAATGATTTTGTCATAGACAGCAGACAGACCAGTGGTTTCAACGTCAAATACGACATACGTATCATTCGCCAGTTCTCTATCCTGTTCTTCATAAGCGATGGGCACGCCATCATCAACCAGATTCGCTTCAACGCCGTAAATTATCTTTACCCCATGCTTACTTCCTGCGCTATGGGCTTCCGGATAAGCCTGTACTACTGCATGGTCTGTGATAGCAATCGCTTCATGGCCCCATCTGGCAGCGGTCTCTATCAGACGTCCCGGAGCTACCGGCGCATCCATTTGGCTCATGGTAGTATGGGCATGGAGCTCGACTCGCTTTTCTCCTTCCGGTGCCTCATCGACGCGCAGGGATGGCTTTATTTCATTAATATCGTTTGCCATCATAGTCAGTTCTGAAGTGAAATTGTCCGTTTGGATACTTCCACGCGCCTTAATCCACATTCCTTTTTTAATCGCCTTGAATTGTTCCGCGTGATCATCACCGCGGGAGAACATTTTGATAGAAAAAGAATCCGTATAGTCCGTCACTTTCAATAGCAGCAGATGGCGTCCGGAACGAAGTTCTTTCACCTCGACATCAAATATGTGACCTTGAACGATTTTCCTGCGTTCTTCTTCGAGGATATCGCTCATCTTGTCAGGTTCTTCCTGGATGTTATAACCGATCATGACGGGACCTTCATGTTGTCCTTCGCTCTGTTGTTTTGCACGTTCTTCTTTTTCCTTGACGGCCTGCTGGACAAATAATTGATCTTCTTTTTGGCGCTCCTGCTGGAACTTCTTGATTTCTTCTTCCTGACTTTTCACTTTAGTAGTTATCGCGCAAGGCGGGATGCCCACTTTCTTGCAGAAGGAGATCAGCGGCTCGTGCAGCCGCTTCCTGACAGCGTGACTTTCTGCTTCATTCCTGCATGTTAACATAATCTTATTACCGTTAATTTCTGGTTGTTGTTCTAAGACTAGATCCTTATACGCCGGAGACAGCTGAGGTACAGTAGTGACAAAACATTTCCAATAATCCAGCAGGTCTTGTTCTTCAAGCGATTGTTGATCTGTATGCATCGTCCAGTCCACTACTTCAGCTATATGCCTGAACCCTTCCTGCAATTTCGTTGTGAACAACTGATAAACAGATGGAGGCAGCGGGCATTCCAGGTGAAAATGAAAGTGCCACGCTTTTGTTTGCGTATAAACGTCCAATTTCTTCAAAGAACACTTTCCCATATGCTGCTCTGCCAGCTCTTCGGGAAACTGAATCTGTTCTAATAACAACTCCATCTTCTCTCTACTTGAAACTCCCACGATGATTCCTCCCAGTGTATCTGCAGCCTTTACAAACTACTGAATACCGCTTTTCTAAATTCATCCAATCGATTTTCATTCCGTGCAATAAAATATACCCTCGCATATAAATGTAGCAAGGGTATATCCACTTAATCAAGATGAAATTCTTTTTCTATTTGCCAAGGAATGTTTTTACTTGAGCGATGACCTGGTCTGTTTCAAGTTCGAGTTGTTCCTTGGTCGCACGTTCTTTGAATTCTACAATGCCCTCACCGGCGCGCTTTCCGACTGTTATCCGCAGCGGGATACCAATTAAGTCACTGTCTGCAAATTTGACACCTGGACGTTCTTTCCGATCATCATATAAAACGTCAATTCCCTGAGCTTGAAGCTTTTGGTATAATTCTTCTCCAAGTGCCGCCTGCTCTTCTTTCTTAGGGTTCAATGTCAATAAGTGTACATGATAAGGAGCGACATTCGCCGGCCATGTGATTCCATCTTCGTCGTGATACTGCTCCACGATCGATGCCAACGTACGAGATACTCCAATGCCATAACATCCCATAATCATAGTGTTTGCTTTCCCCTGGTCATTCAGGTAGGTAGCATCCATTTTCTCGGCATAGAACTTCCCTAGTTTGAACACATGTCCTACTTCAATACCACGGGCAAATTTGATATTGCCTTCTCCATCTGGTGAAGGATCTCCTTCTTGAATAAAACGCAAATCAGCATATTTATCGATAGAGAAATCTTTCCCTGGTGTTACATTGACAAAGTGGTATCCTTCTTCATTAGCTCCACAGGTAGTATTGACCATCGCTTCAACCGCAAAGTCAGCAACTACCTCTACTTCCGCCGGTACACCTATAGGACCGAGGGAGCCGAACCCTGCACCCATCAATTTTCTTGTTTCCTCTTCGGAAGCAAGGTCAATCAGACTGGCATCATAAAGGTTTTTAAGCTTTACATCATTTACTTCATGATCCCCACGTGTTACGACCATAACAAACCGCTCGTCCACTTTGAACATGATTGACTTCAAGCCCTGATCCAATCCATGACCGAGATAATCAGCTACTTGCTGCATCGTCTTCTGTTCCGGAGTGGCTACTTTCTCCATCTCTTTCGGCTCTTCATTCGACTTATCATATTCTGTGATGACAGGTGCCATCTCAATGTTAGCGGCATAGCGGGAAGTATCGGAGTATGCAATCGTATCTTCCCCGACGTCGGATAGTACCATAAATTCATGGGTGTCTTTACCGCCCATTGCCCCCGAATCGGCAATGACCGCCCGGAAATTCAAACCGCAACGACGAAAAATATTGGAATACGCATCAAAAAGTCTTTGGTATGTACCATCAAGGCTTTCAAACGAATCATGAAAAGAGTAGGCATCCTTCATTAAAAATTCCCGGCCTCGAAGTAATCCAAAACGTGGTCGTTTTTCGTCGCGGAATTTATTCTGAATTTGATACACAGTAAGTGGCAGTTTTTTATAACTCTTTACTTCATCCCTGACAATGCTTGTGATTACTTCTTCATGAGTCGCCCCAAGTGCAAATTCCCGTTCGTGTCGATCGTGAAGACGCATCAGCTCTGGTCCGAATGTATCCCAGCGCCCCGTTTCCTTCCACAGTTCAGCTGGCTGTAGAGCAGCCATAAGCATCTCATGTGCCCCTGCTTTATCCATTTCATCTCTTACAATTTCTTCTACTTTACGCAACACTCTGCGACCGATCGGTAAGAAACTATACACACCAGAGGCGATCTGGCGAATATAGCCTGCCCTGACTAGAAGCTGGTGGCTTTTTATTTCAGCATCGGCTGGGGTTTCACGTAAAGTTGGTAATAACATTTCACTTTGCCTCATACTAAACACCCCTATTCATTACTACGTGATAGAAAACTGGAAGTAAAGGGTGTAAACCCTCCACTTCCAGCAGACTTTGCATTCGTTTCGTTACTGATAAAACCTGCTTTCCTCTTTCTATTGTAACAGAAGATAAGTTATCAGAGGAATAGGCGTTGTATATCATTCCAGGTTACTACCAGCATCAATAGCATTAGCAGTGCAAACCCAATAAAGTGCACTACGCCTTCTTTCTGTGGATCAATCGGCTTTCCTCTTACCGCCTCAATTCCAACGAATAAAAGCCGTCCCCCATCAAGTGCTGGCAATGGCAGGAGGTTGACGATGCCGAGGTTGATGCTCAATATAGCGGACCACATCAAGTAATTGATGATGCCAGTCTGTACCACTTTGTCCGTGGCATCATAAATACCGACAGGTCCAGACAGCATATCCAGTGAAAACTGTCCAGTTACCAGCTTCCCTAAATTGGTGAGAATCAGCACCGTCCAATCATAGGTTTGCGTGAAACCGAATTGGATTGTTTTCAGGAACGAATCCTCAAAAGCTCTTTCTACCCCAATTTGTCCTATTTTAACATCCTGCTGTTCAATTGCTGCAGGTGTGACGGAAAATTCCTGTTCTTGTCCATTCCTTATTACAGTAAAATCCATCTCTGTATCAGGGTTATTTCTGACAATTTCAGTAAACTCATCCCAGGTTGCTACCTGCTGTCCTTCAATTGCTACAATCTCATCACCTTGTTGCAAACCTGCCTGCTCTGCAGGTGTATCCTCAACTATATTACCAATTTGTGCTTCATTTACCGGAACCCCCTGGATGAAACCAAGGATGAAAAAGATGATAATCGCCAAAACAAAGTTCATCAATGGCCCAGCAAACAGCTGCATGGCCCGCTGACCTACCGTTTTGGAAGCGAATTGCCGATTATATGGGGCAATTTGTGTTTCCTTTTCATCCATTACAAAGAAGGCTTTAGGATCTACTTCAAAAAACAGCTTTTCATCTTCATCGATTTCATATCCTTCAATGACCAGTCGGTGATCAAGGTCCGCCTTTTCTACCTCGATCACACGCGCGTTTGGATGTTTGGATTTGTTATTGACAATAATCTTATTGACTTTGCCTTGCTCATTGAATTCCAAACCTACGTGATGTCCTGCTTTCAATTCGATGATTTCCGGGTCTTCTCCTGCGACTCTTACATAACCGCCGACAGGGAGCAGACGAATGGTATATAGCGTTTCATTTCGCGTGAAGGCAAAAATTTTCGGACCGAAGCCGATCGCGAATTCCCTTGCAAGCATCCCTGCCCTCTTGGCAAAGATCAGATGGCCCCACTCATGCACAAATACAAGAACACCGAACATGAGTATAAAAGCAATAACAGTCGTCAAAAAGAAGCACCTTCCTTTTTAATCGCTGTTAAATCTTTCTATTGATAGTTACGAAGACAAACTCAGACGTACGAACAATTGAAACTATCAATAACAACATTTAACAGTGTTTTATTTTAAATACGAGCACACCTGGCTTCTTGTTTCCTGATCAATTGCGATAATCGTTTCTAAATCAGGTTTGGCAATGGTTTGGTGGCTTTCTAAAGCTTGTTCAATCAAGGTCTCTATATCCAGAAATGAGATTTTCCCATTCAGGAATAGCTCAACAGCCTGCTCATTAGCGGCATTTAGAACGGTAGTCATCGACCCGCCTTCTTTCCCCGCCTGATAGGCTAACTTCAAGCAGCGAAAACGTTCATAATCCATTGGCTGAAAGTGCAAGGTTGCGATTTCTTCTAAGTTTAACCGTTTGGTCATTGATAAATCAAGGCGGTCCGGGTAAGTGAGTGCATATTGAATTGGGACTTTCATGTCCGGTGTACCTAATTGCGCAATGACACTTCTATCCTTGTATTCAACCATGGAATGGATGACACTCTCTCTATGAAGTATAACATCAATCTGTTCGTAAGGGATATGAAAGAGCCAGTGCGCTTCAATTACTTCCAGCCCCTTGTTCATCATCGAAGCGGAATCAACGGTAATCTTGGCTCCCATGCTCCAGTTCGGGTGATTCAAGGCATCTTCTACCGTAACACCTTTCAGTTCTTCCCTTGTCTTGTCCCTGAAACTTCCGCCGGAAGCTGTCAGAACCAGTCGTTCAATCGTGTCCGGTTTTTCCCCGTTCAAGCTTTGAAAAATTGCAGAATGCTCACTGTCCACTGGTAAAAGATCCACGTTATATCTATAAGCTGCTTCCATCACCAGATGGCCTGCTGTTACAAGCGTTTCTTTATTTGCAATGGCAATGACTTTCTGCGCTTCAATTGCTGCAAGGGTTGCCGGAAGACCTACACTGCCCATGACAGCATTGACCAGGACATCCACATCAGCTGCTGTGCTTGCTGCAATCATCCCTTCCGTTCCCAGTAATACTTGGATATCAGGGAATTCACTTTCCACTTGTTTTTTAATCGTTTTATCCTGGACAACAACTATTTTTGGTGAGAATTCTTTGATCAGCGGCAATGCTTTTTCAATATTTTTCCCAAAAGCAAGTGCATAGACCGAGAAATGATCAGGATGCAGCCGAATGACTTCCAGTGTCTGGATGCCAATGGATCCAGTGGCCCCGAGCAACGTAATTTGCTTCATATGATAAATCTCTCCCACTTCTATTGAATGCTATGAAATGAAATTTATGAAATGTAATACAGGTAATATGAAAATTAAACTATCAAACCGGTCGAGTACACCACCATGCCCTGGAAGAATACTGCCAGAATCCTTCACCGCATAGTGACGTTTAAAGGCAGATTCGACGAGATCTCCAATCTGACCGAAAAATGATACCACTACGGTTACAATCAATACAATGATAGTAGATGAGTGTACCGGATAGAATAGCTGAAAGGCGAGCGCTACGATACAGGCCAGCACGATGCCGCCGACTGCACCTTCCACTGTCTTTTTGGGACTGATCTTCGGCCACAGTTTATGCTTGCCGAAAGAGCGGCCGAATAAGTAGGCTCCTGTGTCCGTTGCCCATATGACAAACAAAGCATAAAAGATATACACCAGGCCACTATCTCTTGTTTCCATTAAATAATGGAAGCCCATTCCTACATAAATGGCAGAAATCAAAAGGAAACCTGCATCATCAAAAGTGAAACGGTTTTTCACCAAGACGGTATAACTAAGTAATAGTAAAACCGCAAGCAGTGTAAATTCAGATTTGGTGACATCAACATCTTTCATACCGAACACATCACCGAAAGGGAACATTAAAGCCCACATTAAAAAAAGCGTCAGTATAGAAGGAATGGAATACCGGGAAATCTTTTTCATTCGGATCAATTCGAAAATTCCTATACTAGCAATCAAATAGACGAAAACTTTAAATGGCCACCCTCCCAGAATGATTAAAGGAAGAAATATAAGTGCTCCGACAATTGCTGTGATCGTTCTTTGTTTCATGCTACTTCAACACCTTATATCCCGCCATAACGACGTTTTCTTTTCTGATAGTCGTACAGCGCTTTTTCAAAATATGTTTCATCAAAATCAGGCCAGTATACATCAGTGAACCAAAACTCACTATACGCTAATTGCCACAGTAGAAAGTTGCTTAGACGCTGCTCGCCGCTTGTACGTATCAGTAAGTCTGGCTCTTTCAGGTTTGCTGTATACAGACGATCAGAAATACAGTCTTCATCGATATCCTCAGGAACCAGGTCACCGTCCCGCACTTCGTCCGCTACTTGTTTGACAGCTTTCACCATTTCATAGCGGCTTCCATAATTCAGTGCAAAATTCAACACCAGGCCAGTATTTTGTGACGTACGGTTCTTCGCTTCCTGAACAGCTTTCTTTGTATGGTGAGGCAATCTCTCGAAATCACCGATAGTTTCAACGCGTACGTTTTTCTCTATCAGTTCCGGGAGATATGTATTTAAAAATTCCATCGGTAATTTCATAAGAAAATCGACTTCTGTCTTCGGTCGCTTCCAGTTTTCCGTAGAAAAGGCGTATAAAGTCAACACCTCAATTCCCAGGTTCGAAGCGTGCCTGACAATTTTCTTTACTACATTCATGCCCTCTTTATGTCCTGCTATTCTTGGAAGACCTTTGCTTTTTGCCCATCTTCCATTTCCATCCATGATAATAGCTACGTGAGATGGTAAATGATTATAATCTAAATCAGGCGTTTGTTCTTCAGGCTTTGATTTAATTTTTGTAAATGGAATTTTGATTGGCATTTCGACATCCTCCAATAAGGATACTTATCATATTTATTATACTATAATCCTACCCTAAGCGTATAATGACATAAAGTATAACGTCAAAACTTTCTATAAGAGTAATCTACGTAAATGATTAACAAAACGGCTTGGAACGAAGCTTATAACAGTTTTAATAGTTTTACAATCAACCCAAAAGGTCAGACGGACAAAATAGAAAGCCGCGCCAATTGCAGCGCGGCTTTTTACTTTAACACTGAAAGGTATAGTCATTCTGCGCCTATTAAGTTTAATAGACACTTTCCCTTTCCTTTATACTTCCAGGATTTCTGCTTCTTTGTTTTTGGAAAGTTCGTCGACTTTTGCCACGTGGCTATCGGTAGCTTTTTGTACATCGTCCTGGAAAGATCGTAATTCATCCTCAGTAAGTTCGCCGTCTTTTTCAAGCTTCTTCAACTTATCATTACTGTCACGGCGAATATTACGAATTTGGACTTTCGCTTCTTCTGCATATTTCCCAACAACTTTTACCAGATCTTTACGACGCTCTTCCGTCAGTGCCGGAATGTTAATGCGAATTACATTTCCATCACTGGAAGGAGACAGTCCAAGATCTGCCTTTTGGATACCTTTTTCAATATCTGCGATGGCAGATTTATCATAAGGTGTGATGACAAGCAAGCGCGCCTCTGGTGCTGATACTTGTGCCAATTGGTTCAACGGTGTAGAAGCACCATAATAATCGACATAAACACTGTCTAAGAGGTTAGGATTAGCTCTCCCAGCACGTACAGTTGCCAATTGACGGGAGTACGCCTGTACCGCCTGTTCCATTTTAGAATTCGTTTCTTTGATTACTTCGTTGGACATGTTATTTCCCCCTAACAATCGTTCCGATATTTTCACCCAGAACTGCTTTTTTAATGTTACCCTCTTCAGTAATTGAGAATACCAATAAAGCAATATCGTTGTCCATACATAAGGATGAGGCAGTTGAATCCATAACGCCAAGCCCTTCGTTCAGTACATCCATATAGGAAAGCTGATCGTATTTCTCAGCATCTTTATTGAATTTAGGGTCAGCGTTATAAACGCCATCCACGTTATTTTTAGCCATTAGAATGACATCTGCCTCTATTTCTGCAGCGCGCAGTGCCGCAGTAGTATCCGTAGAGAAATATGGATTCCCGGTACCGGCAGCAAAAATGACAACACGCTTCTTTTCAAGGTGACGGATTGCTTTTCTACGGATGTATGGCTCAGCCACCTGGCGCATTTCAATTGAAGTTTGCACACGAGTAGGAATACCGTGGTTTTCCAGGCTATCCTGCAATGCCAGGGAATTCATGACCGTTGCCAGCATTCCCATATAATCGGCATTCGCTCTGTCCATTCCCATTTCGCTTCCGACTTTGCCTCGCCAAATGTTACCGCCACCTACGACAACGGCTATTTCAACTCCTAGTTCGGCAACTTCCTTAATTTGTTTCGCTACAGACTGGATGATAGCAGGATCTAAACCGAACCCCTCTTTCCCACTTAAGGCTTCACCACTTAATTTCAATACGATTCGACGGTAACGAGCTGCAGTCATAGTAACCTCCATATACCTATTTTATCAGTTTGATAATCTTTTGTTCTTGTCAATATACATGGTATGTAGCATGTTTGAAAATAGGGAACACTGCGTGTGTCCCCTATTTTTTCAGGCATGCTTATTTTTTCACTTGGCTCATGACTTCTTCAGCAAAGTTGTCTTCACGTTTTTCCATGCCTTCTCCTACCGCATAACGTACGAAACCTTTGACAGAACCTTTTGTGGATTCAACAAATTGTTTAACCTTTTGATCCGGATCTTTGACAAAGCTTTGTTCAAGCAGGCAAATCTCTTCGAAGAATTTGCCAAGACGGCCTTCGACCATTTTCTCAACGATATGCTCAGGCTTGCCTTCGTTCAAGGCTTGGGTCTTAAGCATTTCACGTTCTTTATTTACTTCATCTTCAGAAACCTCATCACGAGAAACGTAACGCGGGTTGACAGCAGCAATGTGCATAGCTACGTCTTTTGCTGCAGCTTCATCTGTTGCACCTTCAAGAAGGGTAAGGACACCGATGTTACCACCCATGTGGATATATGCACCAAAAGCGTCGTTATCCGTTTTTTCAAGGATTGTGAAACGGCGCAGCGAGATTTTTTCCCCAATTTTTGCAATAGTAGAGTTGATATACTCTTGAACAGCATCTCCTTCACCGTGCAGCTTTTGCTCTAAAGCTTCTTCTGCATCTGCAGGCTTTTGAGAAAGAAGGTGTTTTCCAAGCTCTTGAAGAAGAGATTTAAACTGATCGTTTTTAGTTACGAAGTCAGTTTCGCAGTTCACTTCCAGCAATACTGCTGTGTTACCGTCAACTTCAACGTGGGCAGAACCTTCTGCAGCGATACGGTCTGCTTTCTTTTGTGCTTTAGAGATACCTTTTTCGCGAAGCCATTCCATCGCTTTGTCCATATCTCCATCCGTTTCCGTTAGTGCTTTTTTACAATCCATCATTCCTGCGCCTGTTTTTTCACGCAGTTCTTTTACCATTTTTGCAGTTACAGCCATGTTATTTCCTCCTTTAAAATTTAAGCATTTACGTATGCTTCATCAATTAAGTTAAGAAGAAAAAGGAAGTCAGGCTCCGGGTGGAAGCTCGATAATAATCGTTACGTCCTCATGCCTTTGGACATCCTCTTTAAAAAAGGTGATAAAAGGTCCACCCTCTTATCACCTTTGAAACCTTTGTTACTCGGTTGCAGTTTCCACTTCAGCATCTTCTGCTGGTGCAGCTTCTTCTGCAACTTCAGTTTCTTCGCCTTGCTTTGCTTCAAGAACAGCGTCAGCCATTTTGGAAGTAAGCAATTTAACAGCACGAATCGCATCGTCATTCGCAGGAATGACATAATCGATTTCGTCTGGATCACAGTTTGTATCAACAATTCCGACAATCGGAATGTTTAGTTTATGAGCTTCAGCAATCGCAATGCGCTCTTTACGTGGGTCGATAACGAAAAGTGCATCAGGAAGGTTCTTCATTTCTTTGATACCGCCCAAGAATTTCACCAGACGATCTTTTTCTTTAAGAAGTCCGACTACCTCTTTCTTAGGAAGTACATCAAATGTTCCATCTTCCTCCATACGCTCGATATCTTTCAGACGGTTGATACGCTTGCGAATCGTTTGGAAGTTTGTCAACGTACCACCCAACCAACGTTGGTTGATATAGTACATGCCGCAACGAGTAGCTTCGTCACGTACAGTGTCTTGTGCTTGCTTTTTTGTTCCGACGAAAAGGATTGTTCCTCCGTCAGCAGCAAGATCCTTTACATAATTGAATGCTTCATCTACTTTCTTGACCGTCTTTTGAAGGTCGATGATGTAGATACCGTTACGCTCTGTGAAGATGTATTTTTTCATCTTCGGGTTCCAGCGGCGAGTTTGATGTCCAAAATGAACACCAGCTTCAAGCAGCTGCTTCATTGAAATAACAGACATGTTAATTCCTCCTGTTTGGTTTTTTTAGTATCCTCCGTCCACTTCATCTTCCTTCCGAAACTCTGGAACAGAGCACCCTCGGCAGGAATCTGCGGACGTGTGTATTGACACCAAAAGTAAATATATCATATGCCATTGGTGCAATCAAGTAATTATTACATTTTTTGTGGCTGGAATTTTAAAATTAATTCAATCTCTGTTTTGCCACAATCCATTTTACGGGCTATATCTTCTATTGTATAGCCCTCGTTCCTCATGGCAACTACGCGTGTCGACAAAGAAGGCTGATACTCTATATCATTGTTTCCCGGGATGGGAGGGTTGTAAACAGGATCGGAGTACTCCTTATTCAAATCGGAGTGCGTTTCTTCTTTAGCAGTTTTCCTGTATTCATGACTTTTAGGCTGCTTAATTTCAGTGTTCCTATATTTCTTCGGGCTTTCATTCAGCCATCGCTTTAGCTGTTCATTCTCTTCTTTTATTTCAAGTAAGTAGGCGGTAAACATCTCCTCAATTTCCCCCGCTACCTGCTTTTGCCTCATTTCCAACTCTTCTGCTTTTTTCACTCTGGCAAAAAGGATAAAAATGACCAGGAGCATAATGCCATGGAGTAAAAAACTAACGACCAATAAGAAAGTCGTCATATGTTCCATCACCTCATTAAATGGTTATAATTTGGCTCTGTTAACCCTTGTTATTGATATGTCATAATAAGCTTTTTCAATAAAATACCGAAAAGTCGAAGACTTGATTAAACTTGTGAAAAACGCCCTATGATAATAAAAAGAAGACTATGGACCCTTTACATCCTTATAAATGCCTGAGGATGAAGGTTTATTGTACGCGCTTTCCCCCTTCTGCAGGGTCCGTTTGTTACAAAACTGGTTGGATGGGCAGGGAAACGGGGAGACTCCCGCGGGAGAAGGGGCTAGGCGAGATCCCGTAGGGCTTAGCCCGAGGAAGCTTGCCAGGTCCCCCGCAGGAAAGCGAGTCGTTTCCCAGCCCATCCCTTATATCTCATGGTAACGGGCCCAACAGTTGGTGCTATGCGTTTATAAGGCCACCAAGATTGTTCTTGAGTTTAAATAGGGCTTTGGCGTGAATTTGAGAAATCCTTGACGTTGTCAATCCTAATACCTGTCCGATTTCAGTCAACGTGAGTTCTTCATAGTAGAATAAACTGATCACCAGTTGCTCTTTCTCTTTCAGCTGGCGGATTCCATCAGCTAAATCCTGATGATTCTCCTGGCGGACCAGACTTTTTTCCGGAGTCAACGATTTATTATCCGGCAAAGTGTATCCCACACCTTCCGTTTGGTCATTGCTCCCATCTTTTGTCTTATCTTCCATGGATAGGATATTTGCAAATAAAGCATCCTTCACTACTTCTGCAACCTCTTCTTCTTCCAATCCAGTTTCTTCCCCAATTTCTTTGGAAGTGGGCAGCCGTTGTAATTTTTGTTCGAGTCGTTCTGAGACATGTTCAATTTTTTTTGCTTTATCCCGGACAGACCTTGGGAGCCAATCCTCCTTTCGAAGACCATCCATGATGGCACCACGAATACGAAAAGATGCATAGGTATCGAATTTCAAGTCGCGTTGGATATCAAACTTTTTTAAGGCGTCGTATAAACCGTATAAACCAAGACTTTTAATATCATCTTTATTGACACTTGCAGGCAAATGAGCTGCAATCCGCTGCACATGAAAATTGACTAAATCCATATGATTTTCAATCAATTCATTGGCCGCTTCCATATTCTCCTCCTGCTGCCACCGGTTCCATAACTCTTGTTCTTCCAACGATAACGAGCTTGCCATCTTCTCCCTCCTTCAATTATAAATCTCTAACCTAGTTAGCTTATTAAGCTATCAATCTTCCTTTAATAATTGTCTGACTGCCTCTGTAGCTTGTGCGGATAGCTGTACCTCCTCTACATCGTCTTTATTAATAGGAAGAGGATCGTTTATATCCTTATTTACTACTGCTAATTTGGTCTTTTCCCCTTTAATAAACTGAAATGCCCAGCGAAAAAAATACCCAAGCAAATATAAACACACAAACACGAAAGCTGCTCTTATCATGGAGGTATCAAGGGAATTATTTTGCAGTGATAGAAGCAAAGAGAGAAAAAATCCCGATATCGCTAACGCTAAGTTCCATAATAGATTTCCGGCCATTCTCTTTAGCCACCTCCATCTATAACCATTGCAATCCAGTCCACTCCTTAGGTAATTGCTGCTTGACCATCATTACCTAAGGGCAGGCGGATAAGAAACGTGCTTCCTTTCCCTATTTGGGAAGTGATATCTATTTGGCCGCCAAGGGATTCAATCGTATTTTTCACGATATCAAGCCCTACACCACGACCAGACACATCCGAAACTTTATCTGCTGTGGAAAAACCACTGCTCATAATTAAATGGAATAGCTGTGAATCTTTCATATGATATGCCTCATTTTTACTAACAAGGCCACGATTGATCGCCTTGTGCACTACTTCATCGCGCCTTATCCCCGCGCCATCATCCGTGATTTCTATGTAAAAATGCCTTGTTTCTTTATAAGCTCGAAGAGTCAGGGTACCCTCTTCGTTTTTCCCCCTACGCTTTCTTTCCTCAGGTTGTTCAATGCCATGATCAATCGCATTTCGGAGCAGGTGGACAATAGGAATTGCGATGGTATCGGTAATCGATTTATCCATTTCAACTTCTGCACCGCTAACTTCTAAGTTGATGTTTTTACCGAGGTTTCTGGCCAACTGCCTGACCATCCGTGGGAATCTGGCAAAAACTTGCCCAACTGGTATCTTCCTTAACTCAGTTGTAAGCTGCTTTAATTCCGTGCTGCATGTTAACACACGGCCCAGCGTTGCCTGTAATTCCTTATCATTGATTAATTCAGTTATTTGGTTTAACTTCCCTTTTTCTCTTTCAAGCCTATCCGCCACTTGAGACAATTGGCTTAACCGATCCTTCTTTACACGAATTGTTGTATCTTCCATAGTCTGAGTATGAAAATAAGGACCAGTTACTCTGGTGACCTCAGGTTTTTTTAGTGCTGCATCTTCGAATTCGTTTTCTGGAAAAGTATGGTTTTCCTGCTCAGCTGCATTATTGGATCCATCCGGAGAACTGCCCATTTGTTCGACTACTTCTAACTGATAGATAGTTGCATCTATATCCAGATTTCTGTGATTGCCTGCCGCAATATTCATGAGGATTGATTCCAAATCATTTACAGCTTTTAAAAGAACATCTATGATCTGCGGCGTAATGAGAATAGCCTGGTTTCGTACAGCATCCAGTACACTTTCCATCGAATGAGTAAGTTTGGCCAGGTGCTGAAAATCCATAGCTGCAGCCATCCCCTTCAATGTATGCGTTGCACGGAAGACTTCATTGATTCGGTTCAGGCTGAAAGGATCTTTTTCTAAGGCGAGCAGATGGTCGTTAATGCGTTGAATATTTTCATTACTTTCTTCGATAAAAATATCCAGGTATTGTTTCATATACAGGCCCCCTTGCCCTTTTAAAAATTATCTCCCCTGATTTGAAATCAACCGTTTCAGTCTATTCACAAACCCGGTTTCTGCAGATTGGTTGATAGTAATAGACCCATCCAAATATTGCTGTGTAATCTGCAAAAGCGCTTTAGAAGCTGATGATCTTCGGTTGAATTGTAAGAATGGCACCTGAGAAACTACTGCTTTCCCAACATTAGGATCATCAGGTAAAATACCAAGCGGATGCAATTCTTTATTAAGAAACTGCTTTCCTGCCCTTTGAAAACGATTCAGAGTTTCCTTACCAGTCTGAATGTCAGAAGCCCGATTAATCAGCATATAAATGTTCATGTTTCTCTGTAGCTGATGAATATATTTAAGGATGGCATAACCATCCGTCAACGCAGTAGGTTCCGGTGTGGTGACCAATATGGTTTCTTCAGCAGCTAAAATGAACTTTAAACTGTCGTTTGTAACTCCTGCCCCCATATCAAAAATGACATAATCATAAGATTTAGATATAGCTTCAAACTCAGATAAAAAGTGATGGAACCGATTTTCATCCAAATGAAACAGCTCGGATAACCCTGAGCCTCCTGCTATGTATTCCAATGATTCCGGTCCCTGGGTCAAAATATGCTTGAGAGATACATCCCCCTCAAACAGATCTACAAGATTATGGGTGGCACTTTTCCCAATGAGGATATCGATATTACCCATACCTATATCTAGGTCAAACAACAAAACTCTCTGCTGTCTCTCTTTTAAGGCAATAGAGAAATTCAAGGCAAAATTTGATTTGCCCACTCCCCCCTTACCACTGATAATGGCAAGGGTTTTGGCTTTATGTTCTTCTCTATTCTTTTTTTCCAGCATACGGTCACGCAACTGCTGCGCCTGGTCATGCATCATTTCTGTCACCTGCTATCCTCGATGCCACCCAATCAATGGTTGCTCCCCGAATATCATCCGGTACATTTTGTCCATCTGTAATGTAGGCTGCTCCCACTTTGTTGCGAAGCAGCATGTTCAAGGCGCAGCCGAACGTGGAAGTTTCATCAGCTTTTGTAAAGATCAGCTTATTAATTGGAACTTCATGAAATTGATCGTAAATCACCTGCATATCCCGATATCGGGAGGTCAGCGATAATACTAGATAAGTTTCCATATTTACCCCGAAATCAATCATTTCTTTTAATTCTTTGATGTACTGCGCGTCGCGAAAATTTCTTCCTGCAGTATCGATCAATACTAAATCATAAGCTGAGAACTTTTCCCGTGCTGCCATATAATCTTCAATAGAATAGGCGACCTCAATCGGAACATCTAATAACTCTGCATAAGTTTTCAATTGTTCAATAGCAGCAATACGATAGGTATCCGTTGTAATAAACGCTACTTTTTTGTTTGCAGATAATACCGCCTGGGCGGCTACCTTTGCAATCGTAGTGGTTTTTCCTACCCCAGTAGGACCGACAAACTGAATATATTGATTACGATAATCGATTCCCCCAAATGATAAAAGCGGATTCAAACGGTTCAATGCAGAGGAGATAACTTCATGTATACCACCCTCAGGTGTAGTATCCCTGTTGTGCTCCTTCCAATCATTTATGATTTCTTCTGCAATTGCCGGGGCAACTTCTTGTTCCATTAATTGCTCGTATATTTCATTAAAAGGTGAGGCTAAATGAAACGATTGGGGCTGCTGTCGTTCAAGCAGCTTTTTCATTGCCTTGATTTCCCTTATTACGTCCAGATCCATTGATTGATCGTTTTGTGGGGGAGGAGGGACCGGTTTCGCTTCTTGCTTAATTTTATTTTGGCTGCCCGCAATATGAGGTTCCCTAGTATCAGGATCGATGGCTGCAATTACTTCAATATTCTTTTTTTTGAATAAACCAAGGAAACCACCGCGATAAACGACCTTAGAATTTAAAATCACCGCGTCGCTCCCCATCTCTTTTTTAACCTGGGTCATAACTTCAGGCATGGATGGTGCCTGATATTTTTTTACTTTCATGCCACATTCACCACCCCTACACTTTGGACTTCTATGGTTGGCTCAAGCTCATTATAGGAAAGTACATGGACCTGAGGCAGATACCGGTCGAGCAATTGCTTCAAATACATACGGACAGCCGGCGAACAAAGGACAACCGCTGTCTCTTCTTGCAATGATAGTTGTTCTGCCTGCTCCGCTACAGATTGGATAATGGTTTGCTGAGTATCCGGGTCGAGTGTTAAATAACTGCCGTGCTCTGTCTGCTGGATATGATCAGCTAACAACTTTTCCACTTTCCCGGAAACGGTCAGCACCTTCATGGATCTACCATTAGAAAATTGTTCGGTGATTTGCTGGGAGAGGCCCTGTCTGGCATATTCCCCAAGCAGCTCGGTATCGTTGGTCATTTTACCGAAGTCTGCTAACGTTTCAAAAATAACTGGGAGGTTTTTGACCGATACATTTTCTCTAAGCAGCTTCGCCAGCACTTTCTGGATATCTCCAACGCCGAGTGGTTCAGGTGTTACCTCTTCCACTAATATTGGATAAGTATTTTTTAAATGATCGATCAGCTGCTGTGTCTCTTGTCTTCCTAACAGCTGATGAGCATGCTTTTTAATGACTTCTGTAAGGTGCGTAGATACGACAGAAGGGGGATCGACAACTGTGTATCCGGAAAGTTCAGCTTCGTCTTTTACTTCTTCGGTTACCCATTTCGCTGGAAGTCCAAAGGCAGGCTCCCTGGTGTCAATCCCATCAATCGCCTCATCGTCGTCCCCTGGGCTCATAGCCAAATAATGATCAAGAATCAGCTCTCCACGGGCTACTTCATTTCCTTTTATTTTCAAACGGTATTCATTAGGGCTTAATTGGATGTTATCCCTTATTCTTACCACTGGAATGACGATTCCAAGTTCAATTGCAAGCTGACGGCGAATCATGACAATCCGGTCGAGGAGATCTCCGCCCTGATTAGTGTCAGCGAGCGGTATAAGACCATAGCCAAATTCAAATTCAACAGGATCCATACTTATCAAATTGACGACATTCTCCGGTGACTTCATTTGACTGCTATCCGCTTCTTCTTCTTTTTCCTCCAGGTCCGTTTCATCTTCTTCGGGATCGCGCGACAGCCAATAGCCTCCAAAAGCTAAAATAGAGGCGATCATTGTCGTCAGAAGAAAGTTAATCGGTGTCAATCCTAATAAAAAGATAGTCCCAGCAGCTATGTATAACATTGTAGGATCCTGCAGCAACTGATTAGTGACGTCTGTCCCAAGGTTCCCCTTTGAAGCAACGCGAGTGACTACAATGCCAGTAGCTGTAGATATCAACAGCGCAGGTATCTGACTGACAAGACCATCCCCAACAGTGAGGCGCATATAGACATCAACCGCTTCCGCGAAAGACATATCCATCTGGACCATTCCAATGATCAATCCAAACATAATATTGATCAAAACGATAATAATTCCAGCGATAGCATCCCCTTTGACAAACTTGCTTCCACCATCCATCGCTCCATAGAAATCAGCTTCCTGTTCAATTTTTTCCCGGCGCTCTTTTGCCTGCTGTTCGGAAATCATACCGGCATTGAGATCGGCATCGATACTCATCTGCTTTCCAGGCATGGCATCCAGGGTGAATCTGGCTGCGACTTCCGACACTCGTTCTGCCCCTTTCGTGATGACTAAAAACTGAATAATCACCAGGATAATGAATACTACGAAACCTACCAGGGGATTGTTTCCGATGACAAAGGTGCCAAATGTATCGACAACCCCTCCAGCATCAGCTTTGGATAGAATGGACCGAGTAGTGGAAACATTCAAGCCCAGGCGGAATAACGTCATTAATAGTAACAAAGAAGGAAAAATAGAAAATTGCAAGGCCTCTTTCATATTCATGGACACAAGAATGACCATCAAAGCAAGGGAGATGTTGATTAAGATCAAAAAACTTAAAAGCCAACCCGGCAAGGGAATGACCAACATTATAATAATCATGATGACGCCTAATAAAACAGATAGATCCCTTGGTGCCATTGTCTTCTCCCCCTTACTTTCTAGACTTTCTTCTGGATACGGTAGACATAGGCAAGCACTTCTGCCACAGCCTTATAAAACTTTTCATCAATTGCCTCCCCAATTTCCGAACCATCATACAACGCTCTTGCCAGGGGACGATTCTCTACCATGACTACCTTATTTGCCTTCGCCACTTCTTTTATTTTTTGGGCGACAAAATCAACACCCTTGGCAAGAACGATCGGAGCGTCGCCCTTTTCCTCGTCATATTTAATCGCAATGGCAAAATGCGTCGGATTGGTGATGACCACATCTGCTTCCGGCACCTCACTCATCATCCGCTGCATGGCCATTTGTCGTTGTTTCTCTTTAATTTTCGATTTAATTAACGGGTCGCCTTCAATATTTTTATGTTCATCTTTGACATCATGTTTCGACATCCTGATGCTTTTTTCAAAGTCATATTTTTGATAACTGTAATCCAGTACCGAGATAAGCAACAGGGCTATAGCTGAAGCTATCCCCATAATGACGGTCGTTTGACCAAAGAAAGCCAGTGCCCCCTCGACCGGTCGCTGGGACATCATCATCATGTCATCTTTTCTTAACCAGATTACAGCGAAGGTAATTGTACCAATCATGGTGATTTTCAATAACGATTTCACCAGTTCTACGAGCGCCCGTGCCGAGAAGATCTTTTTTGCTCCCTGGATTGGATTGATTTTACTCAATTTGAACTTTAAAGGATCAGTGGTAAACATGAAGCCGACTTGCAGCCAGTTGGAAGCCAGTCCAGCTATTACCGCTACACCCATAATAGGCGCGAGAACTTTGCTTAATTCAATCGTTGTCTCTGTAAATACCTGAAAAACATTCTTTTCGGTTACATCCCAATGGATATATTCCTGGAAAGCATGTTCATACATGCCTGTCATCACACCTTTAAGAAAATCCCCGAGCACCATAAACAGGGCGAACATGCAAAGCATAAGGATTGCTGTATTGACGTCCTGACTTTTTGCTACCTGCCCTTTTTTCCGTGAATCCTGCCGCTTTTTAGGTGTTGCTTTCTCCGTTTTTTCACCTGCGAAGTACTGCAGGTCTAGTTTCAAATACATGTCATGCGCCTCCAAACAGTTGCATCAGGCCCCTCATTGTAGCAAGCATCGTTTCGAACAAGTTTTCAATTAACATCATGAAAATTCCGATGGATAAAAATAACACAATAAATGCGACGAGAATTTTCAAAGGAAGGCCGACGACGAATACATTCAATTGAGGAACAGTCCGTGCGACGATTCCCAGTGCGACATCCACAAGGAACAAGCAGCCAACCACAGGTACAGCCATCAAAAAGGCAATGATGAACATCTGGTTGAATGCCTGAATGACAAAGTCAGCGAAATTACCATCCGATAACGGCAGCCAGGCCTGCATCGGTATTAACTCATAGCTGTAAAACACCCCATCCAGCATCAGATGATGGCCATTGACGGCTAATAAAAACAGCAAGGCGAATGTATAAAGATACTGGCCGATCAACGGGCTTTGTGCCCCTGTTTGAGGATCGATGACATTGGCGATGGCAAACCCCATCTGGAAATCGATGAACCCTCCAGCAATTTGGATAGCAGCTAATATGATGTAAGCAATCAGACCGATCATCAAGCCGACCAGCGCCTCTTTTAAAAGTAAAAGTATATAGGTGCCATTAGGCAACACGATGGGAACATCTATGGTAAAAAACATCAATAGCGCCAGGAAAAAACCGAAGCCTAATTTATGCTGCGCAGGTACATTTCGATAGGAAAAGAGCGGCAATGTAACGAAAAAAGCAGTCACCCGTACCAATACAAGTAAAAATGCAGGAATGCTTGCCAAATTGATTGTTTCCAGCATATTTTAACCTACCAATATATTAAGATTTCTAAAGATATCTGCTGTGAATTCCACTACCTGTGTAAGCATCCATGGTCCAAAGAATATAAGACCGAGAAGGACAGCTACAATTTTCGGAATAAAAGCAAGCGTCTGTTCCTGTATTTGAGTTGTAGCCTGGAAAATGCTGACCAGCAAACCGACCCCAAGCGCCAAAATCAATAATGGACCAGTAACTATCAAAACCGTATAGATTCCTCTTTCTGCCAGTGAGATGACCATTTCACTGTTCATTGAAGCTACCTCCTGTCTCTAAAACCCTTCCAGTAACGAATGGGTAATCAAATACCAGCCATCGACCAATACAAATAAAAGGATTTTGAATGGCAGTGAAATCATGACTGGCGGCAGCATCATCATCCCCATCGACATCAAGACGCTGGCCACTGCCATATCAATAACGAGAAACGGAACGAAAATCATGAACCCCATTTGAAAAGCGGTTTTCAGTTCACTGATGGCGAATGCCGGGACTAGGGTTGTCATCGGGATGTCATGGATTGTATTCGGCCGTTCCATTTGAGCATAATTCATAAAAAGCGCCAGGTCTTTTTGCCGCGTATGCTTTGCCATAAACTCCTTCATCGGCACCGCGGCTTCTTCGTAAGCTTCATCCAGCGTGATTTCTTCATTGAATAATGGCTGAAGCGCTTGATCGTTCACTTCCTGTAAAGTGGGAGACATTATGAAAAAAGTCAGGAACAACGCTATTCCTATCAGGACCTGATTAGGAGGCATCTGCTGAGTAGCCAGTGAAGTTCGGACAAATGACAATACGATTAATATACGCGTAAAACTTGTCATCAATATTAAAATACCTGGGGCTAACGAAAGTACGGTAAGCAGCAAAAGGAGACGGACAGCTGTAGAAACGTTCTCCGGATCTGAGCTTGAAAAGATCTCTACGAATTCATTCATCGTTATGTCTCTCTCCCTGCTTTTTGTTATGTAAAAGCTGGTTACGCTTATCCTTCAGGTCCCCCAGCTCTTGCTGAAATAATTGTTGAAATTGAACAGAAGAGGAGGAATTGTCATAAGCGGCATGTTTCTCTTTTTTCTTTTGAAAGAAACGTGTGAAAATCTGCTGCTCCATTGACGTATCCGGTTCCGAATTTAATAGCTCTTCTTTTGTATGTTCATCTGTGATTTCTGTAATCATTTCAACATTGTCCCCAACTCCTATTACTAAGACCCGACTTCCGATACGAACAACCTGAAGGGAACGGCTGGGCCCCAACGATAGACCACCGATATTTTCAAGTTTGCGCGTTTTTTGGAATAACTTATTTCTTCGATTAAAAAACTTCAGGAGACCGTATATCAATCCAAGGACCAGCGCGAGTGAAAATAGTAACTGGACAAGGTTCCAAGCCATTGAACCATTGGCTGTGCTTATTTCGTTCGAATGACTATTTTGGTTAACCGGTGATTCGGTGGACCCTGTCCCCGCTTCCTTGCACCCTTCCAATCCAGGATTTTCTGTACAATCAATCACCGAAGGGGTCGCCATTACCGGAGTCAATGAAAATGATACCAATATGACGAGGGCCCCAAGCATGTAAAGCACTCTATTTATAAACATAACAGCCTCACTTCTACACTTAATCTATTGCTTTTTGAACTGCTTCGACTACGCGTTCCGGCTGAAAGGGCTTAACAATGAAATCTTTTGCTCCCGCCTGAATCGCTTCGATAACCATCGCCTGCTGGCCCATTGCTGAACACATAATAATTTTCGCGTCCGGGTGGTTCTGTTTAATCACTTTCAGAGCTGAGATACCATCCATCTCCGGCATCGTGATATCCATTGTCACAAGATCAGGGGTAATCGCTTCGAATTTTTCAATCGCTTCTTTCCCATCCTGCGCTTCCCCCGCTACGACAAATCCGTGTTGAGTGAGGATATCTTTTAACATCATCCGCATAAATGCAGCATCATCTACAATTAAAACTTTATTAGCCATATAAACCCTCTTCTCTATCCTGTTATTTGATCCTTTTCAAGCGATCCTTTGGACTTAATATATCTGTTACTCTTACACCGAAATTTTCGTCAATGACAACGACTTCCCCCTGGGCAATCAATTTATTATTGACATGGATATCAACAGGCTCACCTGCAAGCTTGTCAAGCTCTACTACTGAACCGGAAGATAATTCGAGAATATCCTTGATCGTGCGTTTCGCTCTCCCTAACTCCACCGTTACCTTAAGCGGAATATCGAGCAGCATATCGAGGTTCCGCAGGTCTTTAGAGACAGGTGGCTGTGTACCAAAATCAGAAAATTGGGCAGATTGAATCTCCGCATCCTGCTGCTGGCTTCCATATGTACCTAATAATTGGGAAGACTGCTGTTGCTTAGCTTCCTCAGTGACATAATGGCTTCCAGGCATTTCGCTATCCTTCCCATCACCTGGATAAGAAACACTGCCACCATTTGGCACAATTTCTTCAGTAGGAGGGTCCTGGTGCAGCAAGCTTTCCACCAAATCTTTCGCAAAACGATAAGGAAGCAATTGCATGAAATTGGAGTCAATTATGTTACCAACCTTCAGGTTGAAGGATATTTTGACGAGAATATTTTCGTCAGGAATATAATTTAATCCTTCATCTTCTGGGAGATCGAGCATATCGATGGTTGGAGGTGAGATATCTACTCGTTTTTCAAAAATAGTTGACATACTTGTTGCTGCGGCTCCCATCATCTGGTTCATGGCCTCCTGGACAGCACTCCTATGCATGTCCTCCAGCTCTGTCGGAGGAGCTGTTCCATCCCCACCCAACATCAAATCTCCAATAATACCGGCATCATCTGTGCTGATGATTAATAAGTTATCCCCTGTAAAACCTTCCGTATAGGTTACTTTGATTGCAACATGGGGCTGTGGAAATTCTTCATGAATCCGCGCCTTGTCTATTACCATCGTGGACGGTGCCGTGATTTCCACCTTCTGTTTCAATATGGTGGACAATGCGGTGGCCGCACTACCGAACGAAATATTTCCAATCTCACCTAGGGCATCTCTTTCCAATTCGGTGAGGTAATCTTCTGTGTTCATCCGAGTTTTTGAGGCAGCAGGTTTGCTTTCTTCTTGTTCATCACCCATGTCACTTCCGTTGAGAAGCGCATCTATTTCATCTTGCGATAACATATCATCATTCATCATTGTATTCGTCCCCCCTTTTGATTTCTTCCAAAACCTGGACAGCCATCTTTCTCCGTTTCTTTCCTGGCTGAACATAGAACTTAGGTTCTTCATCAATACATAGACGCAGCGGGTCACTAATCAGTTGATCAAGCTGGATAACGTCATCCGGCTTCAGCTGGATGAATTCTTCAATACTGACATCTGCTTCCCCTAATATCGCTTTTACCTCAATTGTTGTTTTTTCCAGAGATTTTGAAAGGGCCTGGTATTCTTCCGGTTTGCTTTCGGTCAGCTGTTGGTTCTGCATCCAATAATGGACGGAAAGCTTTGGAATGATTGGCTCCAGAACGACATGTGGAATACAAATATTGACCATTCCAGTCGTTTCCCCAATCGTCATATTCAAAGAAATGATCACTACTGTTTCATTCGGTGAAACTAATTGAAGAAACTGTGGGTTCACTTCAAAATCTTCCATTATCGGTTCCACTTCTACAATAGAACTCCAGGCCTCTTGAAAGTTCTCGGCAGCGTGCTCAAACAATTGCTTCATGATTGTCGTTTCAATTTCTGTCAGATTATCGACTTTGTTAAAACTGACACCTCTTCCGCCCAATACTCGATCCAGCATGGCGTAAGCGATATTCGGATTGATTTCAAACAGAATTCGGCCCGCTAAGGGTGGAAGGCTGAATATATTCAAAATTGTCATTTTAGGTATGGAACGGATGAATTCTTCATAAGGAGCCTGGTCGACAGAAGCAACCGTTATATGTACATAGGTCCGGAGCTTTGCAGAAAAATAGGTAGTCAAAAGCCTCGCAAAATTCTCATGGACTCGTGAGAGGCTCCTTATCTGATCTTTAGAAAAACGGAGCGCTCGTTTAAAATCATAAACCCTGACCCTTTTTTCATTTTGTTCTTCCTTTAATTCTTCCGCATTCATCTCTCCGGTCGATATTGCGGAAAGCAGTGCATCAATTTCACTTTGGGAAAGTACATCTTCTGCCACTAATACCACCTCCGTTCATAAACAACTTATATTTTATTGCAATACTTTTTTAATCGTATAGACATCGGCAACCTTGCCCTCCGTCAACAAGTCATTCAGTTTCGTTTTCAAACTGGCCTCTAACTTATCCAGGCCGCTCTTGAACTCGCTGACTTCCATGGTAGCCAGCTCTTTAATCAACACATTCTGTAATTGAAAGTCCCTTTTTTGCAGTTCTTCATGGGCGCCTTTACTGTCCGTCACGATTCGGAATTGTATGCGGACAAAACGGTTGTCCTTTAAATCAGTAGTTATCTCTTCCGTTTCATAAGAGGTCTCGATGATATCATCGATGGATCGTTTCCCCTCTGCCTGTGGCTGCTCTCCCATATTCAAGACCAATATAAGTGCTATGATTCCGAGCACCGCCACAGTTGATAAAGAAATAACCATTGTTTTGAGCAGTTTGGAACTCATTCTTGATCTCCAGCTCCTTTCCATTGGCCTGTGAACCCGATGTCCTGATAAAATCGCTTCATACGAGCGACGATTAGTTGTTCTTCTTCCCGTACCACTAACTTTTTGCCAGTCGTGGTGGTTATGGTGGCATCCGGACAGGACTGGATTTGTTCTATGTACAACGCATTAAGTTGAAATGTTTCACCATTAAGCCGTGTAAGTGTAATCATATGATGGAGGATCCATTTTAAATGAATCCTCCTTTCCTCCCTTATATTAACGCTTCAAATTGACCAATTCCTGAAGAATCTCATCCGATGTCGTTATGATTCTGGTGTTAGCCTGAAAACCACGCTGAGCGGTTATCATTTCAGTGAACTCTTCCGAAAGATCGACGTTAGACATTTCCAACGCACCAGCAATAGTTTGACCAACTCCCCCTTGACCTGGTATCTCTAAATCAGTAAGAGCCAAACCAGTCTGTTCGTTCTGGACACTTAAACCTGCGTTGTCAGTGAGTGTATACATATTGCCACCCGCTTTTTCTAATCCATCAGGATTTGAGAAATTCGCCAGACGAATTTGGGCAGCATTTACTGCTTTGCCATTCTCTACATAAGTTACTGTACCATTGCTCTGTATACTGAAACTTTGAGCAGTATCAGGAATATTTATACGACCCTCACCTAAACTGTTGCCATCTTCATCAAAAGTATCGGCAACTAAATACTGGCCATTACTATTAACCACGTCACCGTTATCATCCAAATAAAAATTTCCAGCTCTTGTGAAACTCAATTTAGATTCCAGGATATTAGTGGAGGTGTCTTCTCCTTCAGCAACAACAAACATTCCAGATCCTTCAATAGCCAAGTCTAATGGACGGTCTGTTGATTGACGGTTTCCTTGTGTATGGATGGTATCAACAGCTCCTACATTAGATCCCAACCCCACTTGTGAAGGATTCTTACCACCTGAAAAGTTAGTAGGACCTTGAGCCCCACTGATTGTTTGGCTCATCATTGCCTGAAAGGTAGTCCGGCCTTTTTTGTATCCATAGGTGTTGACATTAGCTATATTGTTTCCGATCGTATCAAGTTTTGTCTGAAACCCTTTCATACCTGAAATTCCACTGTACATTGAACGTAGCATGCAGCTTACATTCCTTTCTCTTTTTAAGTTTTTCAAACTGCTTCGATCAGTCAGCAGTTTCTACGGCTTCCCTTGCTGGGTCCAGCCTAATCATCCATTAAAATCGTGCCATTAATATTTGAAAATATTTTTGAAGAAGCTTCGTTACGGTTCATAGCAGTAATAACCGTGTTATTTTTGGTACTGACTAGTAAAGCCGCATCAGGAAGCAATACCAGTGAATCGGTAATCCCTTTTTGTTTTGCTTCTTGCATCTTGTCAGATAACCGGTCCCATTGTGCTTGGGAAATCGCGATATTCCTTTGTTGCAGCCGTTCTCCGGCATGCTTACTTAACTTGACTTGCCTGGCATCTGCAAGTACATCTTTGAAAGAGATACTGCTCGTATTGGAAGTCTGCTGCTTATTAACCTTAGGTAAGGGCATCGGTTGATGCAGCTGATGGATGCGAGGTTCCATATAATCCCCTTTCTATACATCACTCGGTACTCAACTGGCTTATCCGCAAAACGGACTGGACATCGACTTGCGTACCATCTTCCATTTCCAGCCAGGTTTCACCATCTTTTTGACTGACAGCTGCCACCACTCCCATTTCTGTTTCGGAGTCACCTTCCACAGGATAGGACACTTCTTTTCCAATGAGGGAGCTGTACTGTACTACTGGTACAAATGTCTGGGAGTCAGCCATTTTTTCCATTGCTTGTGTCATATTCATCATCTGCTCCAAACTGGAAAAGCTGGCCATTTGAGAAATGAATTCCTTATCCTCCATTGGATTCATCGGATCCTGGGTTTGCAGTTGTGTCATTAATATTTTTAAAAAGTCATCCTTATCTAATGTTGAACTTGTGGATCCTCTAGTTGGCTGCTGTGGTAAATAAAGGGATGGATCAATCTTTGTCATGGTAATCACCTACACTTTCTCATTCACCAATATATCGTGAAAGCTTTCCTTCTCCTCCTCACTGCTTCCGTCAGAATTTTGCTCTCTTGAAGGATGTTGGGAGTGAGAGTCGCGTTCCTGACCGCTGAATGATTGTTCTTTTGATTGAAATTGCTGTTGTCCAGGATGCATATCTGATTTTTCAATTACAACCTGTTGAGGGGAGAACATATGGCGAAGCTGCTGGATATTCCCTTCCAGCATTTCTTTAGCAGACTGAGAAGTTACGAGAATCTTCACAGCCATTTCTCCGTTCAATTGCGTCATCTTTACTACTACATCGCCCAGGTTTCCAGGCTTCAACTTCAGTTGCATTTCCATTGCGCCAGATTTTAATTGTTGCAGGTTACTAGATTTTATGGCGCGTTCAAATGCGTGCATCAGCTGCTTTTGCATGCCATCTGATGATTGGCTTTGGTCCAGCCGAATCATCAATTGTTCTACTTTGGAAAGTGGTCCTGGAGAAATAGGCCCCTGATGGGCACCAGATAACTCATTCATGTTGTACTTGTTAATCGCCTGCTTCAGCCATTTGCTCATATCTTTCGTCGTGACTTGTGCCTGGGAGTGGTAAGCTGTGTTTGGCATAGAAGTGCGTGATTGATACCATTTGATCACATCACGTAAAGCCCGATCACCCTGGAGTATTTCAACCCTCTTCCAAACCGCTGGTTCCTGTAACTTACTTTGCTGGGACAATTGTTCGAGTGAATGAAGCAGCTTTTTCGCTATAATTCCATACTCACTACCTGATTCAGTACCCGCCTTCTGTAATAATTCTTTGATATGTAGGAGTAAGGACTGAAAATCACCCAGGATTACTTTTTCTTCACTGATGGGTGTTAATAAATTTGATTCAGCAATGAGTTTCCCTGTATCCCCTTCGGAACTGACATAAAAATCGCTGTTTTCCAAGGCGGGTGGTAGTTTCTCTATTTGAAGAAGTTCCCCATCTTGTGCTGTGAGCACCAAGGAAGAAAGGGATTTATTGTCTTCCTGCAAGTAGTCCAGCACCGATTGCGGCAATTCCTTCACAACCTCTGAAGAATCGGAACTCCCTTCTCCCTCTGTTTTCACTATAGTCGAGGTAAAATGCTTTATGGAGGATACTGCTTGAGGAAATGGTTGAACCTCCTTCTTCCCTTCTCCAGCAGAAAAGCATTTCGATACTAACTGTTCAAAAGCGGCAGCTGGACCACGAGGGCGATGCTGTGCTGTTAACGAACCGCCTGGTAAAGAAAATGTTGATTTTATAAGACTCGATTCCATTCTATTTCACCTCCTTTCAAGAATCAGAAAGACTATCAATTTCCATTTGTAAGTAATAGACTGGTTAACTTGGCAGCGTCCTTTGGATCCATTTCTCCCAAAATAGCTCCTCTTTCATTGGCAGGAAGATTAACTAGCACGGTAACGGCAACCGACTGATCTAAATTTTTGATGATAGCGGCTGCTTGTTCAGGTTCTACTTCCCGGAACGAAGAGGAAATTTTTTTCACCTGAGCTTCTTGTTCTTCATCCGTACCTTCTGCCTTAGTTAGTTTGGCTTCCAGGTCACCAACTTGATGTTCCAAATCATCAATTTTGGCATCCAGCTCTGATTTTTCCTGTTCCAGCTGTTGAATCACGGTCTCTTTTTCATCGAGATTATGTCGTAATTGACCGATCAGCTCTTCCTGTTCTTTTTCCTCGTCTGAAGGGAACACCGAAGAAATTACCGGCACATCAGCGGCATGCTTCGAAGCCCAATCGCCGACATTTATCCCTGCTATCGTCAGTACTATCCATGTCAATGCTATAGCGAATAAAGCAGGAATGAAGATGACAAAGAAGAACCACTGGACTTTATTCGTTTGCTTTGATTCTTCTCTATACGGATTTGCCATGATCTCACCTGTTTCTTTCTAATAAAAATTGCTGCAGGGAAAGCTCATCCATCTGCTTTTTCTCTATTTCCTTCTGACTGTCTTGCCACTGTTTCAGTTTTCTATCAATCAATTTATCGAACTTTTTCACTTCCACATGAGCCTCGGTCATTTTCCTGCGGCATTTCTCCATATAATTTCTCGCCTGATTGACCTCCGGTTGCAACTGCATTATCTGTTGGTCCAGGCGTGTAATATAATGCTGCATTTGAGCAAAATGATGGGCAGTCAATGTTCCACCTGTTATCTTTTCATGCAGCTGTTCCTCAGTTTCTTCTTTCTTTTTCAACCCCAAATATAATTGTTCAGCTATCTCTTCAAAATTCTTTACAGCTTGCTGGTAAGTTTTCTGTGCTGCTAACTTATCATTCTCATGAACATCTCTGATTTTATGAAAAGCTTGTATACTTGCCATCCTTATTAACCCCCGCTATTAAACTGGTTAAACTGGTCCAAAGTTTCAAGAAAAGGTGCTGGTTCATTGGTACCTTGCTTTAAGAAGTCATTGATTGTGGTGTTTGCCTGAATTGCTTCATCCACTTGTCTGTCCGCTCCAGTTTTATAGGCACCAATCTGAATCAATTCCCTATTTTCTTCATAAGTGGCAAGCAGGTTGCGAACCCGATCAGCCGCTTGTTTGTGGCTGTCATCAATTACCTGGTTCATCACTCTGCTTATGGATTTCAATACATTGATAGCAGGAAAGTGATTCTGTTCAGCCAGCTTCCGATCTAATATGAAATGACCGTCTAATATCCCCCTGACCGTATCGGCGATCGGCTCATTCATATCATCCCCGTCTACGAGGACGGTATAAAATGCTGTAATTGTTCCCTGGGTACTTGTGCCCGTCCGTTCTAATAGTCTGGGCAGCATGGCAAAGACGGAAGGGGTATAACCTTTGGTAGTAGGGGGCTCACCAGTAGCCAGTCCTACTTCTCTCTGGGCCATTGCCACCCTTGTCACCGAATCCATCATCAAATTAACCTGATAGCCCAAATCCCTGAAATATTCACTGATCGCCGTCGCTGTATAGGCACCTTTGATTCTCATCAATGCAGGCTGGTCAGAGGTAACTGCTACAATGATCGATTTTTTCAATCCTTCTTTTCCAAGATCATTTTCAATAAATTCTCTGACCTCTCGTCCACGTTCGCCAATGAGAGCAATGACATTAATTGTGGCAGAACTGTTTCTCGCGATCATTCCCATCAGTGTGCTCTTACCGACACCACTACCCGCAAAAATGCCGATGCGCTGTCCTTTACCGACGGTCAGAAGCGTGTCGATCGCCCTTACCCCAACCTGCAGCGGTTCTTTAATGGTCGGCCGTGATAATGGAGAAGGGGGATCCTGATCAGTGGGATAAGAGCGAAGGCCATTAGGCAGGGGCTGGTTATCTAATGGCTTACCCAAAGCGTCGACAACCTTACCGATTAAACCAGTCCCTGTCTTGATAAGAAGAGGAGCACCTGTCGCTTCTACCAGGCTGCCTGGTTTGATATCTCTCACCTCTTTAAAAGGCATTAACAGGATATTCTCATTGTGGAATCCGACTACTTCCGCTTTTATCTTTTTATTACTGGGAGAGTGAATGAGACAGACATCGCCAATTGACGCCTCCGGTCCTTTCGACTCAATCATCAGTCCTACTACTCGATGAATCCTGCCAAAACGTTTATATGTATCCATCTGTTCGATAGCCGTGAGAAGTTTTGCCTTATTCATCTGGGTTTCCCTCATTATTAAATTCTTCAAGCTGTTTCCTCAACTCTGTCAACTGGCTGTCTATGGAAGCATCTATTCTTCCAAATGGCGATTCTATCAGACAACTGTAAGAATCAAGTTGGGCATGAGGATAAATGGTGAGCTTGGATTTACTGGAAATAAGTGATTCCAATTCATTCTTTTGCGTAAGCAGCAGGGAATATTGCTCAGGATGGACCGAAATAATAATTTCTGGTTGATCTTGAACATCCGCTATTACCCCTTTCACAAGGGACATAAAACTCTCCGGGCTATGTGTGAGCTGCTGGCATATTACTTTTTCAGCAGCCTGTACCGCGATATCCAGTATGTCCGTTTCACTCGATGCTATAATTTGTTGATATTCCTCTTTTGCCTGGTCGATTACCTGGCGAGCCTTCTCAATATTCAGAGCGAATTCCTCGAATCCTTTGTTCCTCCCCTCCAATAATCCCTGTTCGAATCCATCCTTTCTTGCTGCTTCTTCCAAATGCACACGTTCCTGCTCCCAGACTTGTTTTTGGTGGCTTATTTCTGCTTCTGTATTTCTTAACAGGTCCTCAGCCTGCTCATGGGCAGCGTTTCGTTCCTGTTCTGCTTCTCGTAATTTCCTTTTTATCTCTGCTTCCAAGTTCAGGTTTTGCGGTTGTTTCTCCTGATTTTGTGCCTGTTCAGAAGATAATACTGGCCTTAGACGGATAAGGCGTGATTTAGCTTCAGATTTAAATTTAGACAATAATATCGTCACCTCCACCACGGGCAATTACGATTTCACCAATTTCTTCTAATCGCCTGATGACAGAGACAGTGCGTGTCTGGGCTTCTTCTACATCTTTCAAACGTACCGGCCCCATGAATTCCATTTCCTCTTTAAAGTTATCAGCCATTCGCTGGGACATATTGTTAAAAACAACCTCTTTCACTTCTTCGCTCGCTACTTTCAGTGACAGACGGAGGTCATCGTTTTCCACCTCTCTGATCACACGCTGAATGGCGCGATTATCAAGAGTGACAATATCTTCGAAAACGAACATCCGTTTTTTGATTTCTTCCGCAAGTTCTGGGTCCTGGATTTCGAGTGCATCGAGAATGGTTCGTTCTGTGCTTCGATCGACACCATTCAGCACTTCAACTACCGCCGGGATCCCACCGGTCTGTGTATAATCCTGTGTCCCTGTAGATGATAAATGCCGTTCCAGAATTTGTTCTACTTGATTAATGATTTCCGGGGAAGTCGAATCCATTAAAGCTATTCGTTTGGCAATATCCGCCTGCATTTCCTGGGGAAGCTGAGATAAGATTTCAGCAGACTGTGCGGAATCCAAATAGGATAGTACGAGCGCAATCGTCTGTGGGTGCTCATTCTGGATGAAATTTAAAATTTGTTGCGGGTCTGCTTTCCTCGCAAAGTCAAACGGCCTTACCTGCAAAGTAGAGGTGAGTCTTCCGATGATATTAGAAGCTTCGTTTTCTCCCATCGCTTTCTCAAGCACCGTTCTTGCATAATCAACCCCGCCCTGGGTAATGTAATCCCGAGCTAAAGCAAGCTGGTGGAATTGTTCCAAAATAGCATCTTTTTGTTTCGCCTCGACCTTCTGGACTGAAGAAATCTCCAGGGTCAACTTTTCAATTTCTTCTTCTGATAAATGCTTGTATACTTGCGCGGAAACATCTGGACCGAGAGAAATTAAAAGAATCGCTGCTTTTTGTTTACCCGTCAATGTTTTTCTTTTAGGCATCTAATATTCCCCCTAATCTTCCGCAATCCAGGACCTTAAAAGCTTGGCGAAATCCTCCGGCTTTTCTTTGGCCATTCGTTCCAGCTGTTTACGTTTTTTCGTTTCCTCTGTGTCTTTTTCGACATCCAGCTCAGGGATAGGTTCTTCCAACGGTTTCTGGATAAATTCCTGGTAGTTTTCTTCTTCGTATTCCTCTTCACGTTTTTTACGAAATAATACCCATAATAACGTGAGTACGATAACGAGCAATATGCCCCCCGCAATATAGGCCCATAACGGGATGACAGGCGAGGCAGGTGATTTCGCTTCCGCTCCGCTGAATTCCTGAAAGACAATCGATACCTTTTCACCTGGTGAACTCACTTCATATGGGGCTGCAACAGAGGTAGATATAATCGAGTCGAGAAGTGAACTGACACTGGCTTCTACAGTTGCTTGTTCCTGTTGCGATAAAAGTTGAACATCTCCAGCTTCATCCGTGCCTTTTGAAGTGTCAATTGCTACCTGTATACCAATGTCCCGGATTTTATATGGACTTTCGACGATTTCACGTTGAATCCGGTCAAACTCGTTATTAATGGTCTCTTTGACCATTTCATAATCTCCTTCGCCGGCCTCATCTTCTGCATTGTAACCCGGTACGTCTTCCTCTCCTGCAGGAACACCGCCTTCTATCGGCGGATTGCCTGTATAGGTTTCTGTTAAGCGTTCCACGCTGACAGGAAGGCCCTCCATCGTGTCTGGATCGACCGGTTCTACTAGTTCTTCTACCCGGTTTTCCTGTGTGAAATCGATATCTGTGGTGACAGAAGCCACTACTTTATCCATACCGATCATAGTTCCCAGCATTTGCTGTACGCGGCGCTGAATATCCCGCTCAATATCCTTCTTGATGTTTTGCTGTTGGGTATATGTATCTCCACTTGCCAGTGATTCTGAATTATTTAGATCGTAATACTCAAAATATTGATTCATGATGACGATATTGTCAGTAGATAGATTTGGTACTGATTTGGAAACGAGGTTATAAAGTCCTTGCAGCTGATTATCTTTGAACTGATAACCTGGTGTTGTATGTAATACTATAGATGCTGTGGACTCCTGGCTTTCATCCCCGATAAATACTGGTTCGGGCGGCTGATTGATCATTACTTGCGCGTCCTGGATCCCTTCAATTCCAATCATTAAATTAGCCAATTCGGTCTGCATTGTATCCAGTTTGATCATGTCGAATTCGTTGTCCGTCATCCCCCAGGATGTGTTTTCACTAAAAAAGGAATAATCGATGCTGCCGTTTTTAGGAAGGCCTGCTGCAGCTAACTCTACTAAAAGTGTATCGACCTGCGATTCTGGCACCAGTATGGTTGTACCGCCTTCCGTCAACTTATAGGGTGTATTGCGTGCGTCCAGTTCCGTTTTCATCAGACCGATTTCCTGTAAAGAAAGGTTTTGGTAAAGGGGGACCATATTGCTTTTTGAAGATAAAATACTTATCAAAAGCAAAGCGATAAAAAAGATCAGTACCGAACCAATCAGTGTTCCTTTTTGTGCTTTCGTCCGTTCTTTCCAAAAGTTCGAAACAGATTCTTTGAAAATTAATAAATTTTTTCTCATAATTGCCCCCATAAAACACACACTTCATCAGAATAATATAATATCGAATCGCGATAGAACGGAATTACACTTGCATCCGCATAATTTCACGATAGGCTTCTATCACTTTACCCTGGACTTCTACAGAAGTCTGTAAAGTGATACTCGCTTTTTTTGCAGTTGTCATAACGTCATGCAAATCATTGATTTCTCCTTTTGCCAATGCTTCTGTTTTTTGATCTGATAGTTTTTGGCTGCTGTTTAAACCTGTTATCGCCTTTTTTAAGTCGGAGGCAAAAGCACTATGGGCCTCAGCGGGAGTATTCTTTAGGTTTGTCTGTGATTTGTTAAGAAATGGAGACACCTGACTAACTGCGGACAAATTGGTCATAACTTTCACCTGCCTTATTTTCCGATTTCTAGCGCTTTCATCAACATTGACTTTGAAGCGTTAATGGAAGTAATGTTGGCTTCATAAGAACGGGTAGCGCTCATTAAATCGACCATTTCCCTTAGCGGATCGACATTAGGTAACCTTACATAGCCGTCTTCATCCGCATCAGGGTGATTGGGATTATGCTCCATTTTAAATGGCTCTTTGTCATCTTCCCGGATTTCACTGACCCGTACTCCTTCTGCTGAATCAGCGGACGCTGCTGTCGCTTTCTTCAAATATGTACCGAAGCTTTTCTGTCCAGATTCAAAAACAACCTGTTTGCGTCGATAGGGCTGCCAATCTCCGTTTTCATTTAATTGGGCCCTGGTGGTCTCCGCATTAGCAATGTTGGAAGATATAGTGTCCATTCGCAGACGCTGGGCAGTCAACGCACTTGCACTCGTATTCATAGACTGAAAAATGCCCACACTATCTACCTCCCTTGATTACAGTTTCCAGACTCCGAAACTTTCCATTTAAACGATCGACCATTGATTGATAAAAGAGCTGGTTTTTTGCGAGCTCATTCATTTCTTTGTCGATATCCACATTATTTCCGTTGTGATTATAGGCAGTCCCATTATCTTTCACTACTTTATAGGCCATTGAATCATTGGAAGCCCCGCCAATCGGAAGATGTTGAGGATGTGTGCGAGTCCCTGAAATACTTTCTTTCTGTTTTTCAGCCAGCAAATCTTTGAATAAAACCTTCTTAGCCTTAAAGCCTGGAGTATCTACATTCGCAATATTATTTGCAATCGTATTGTTTTTCTTAGATGCGTAGTTTAAGGAATTCTCCAGTGTCTGGATGGTACCTCCAAATAAATTCATCTTACTACCTCCTGATTTATGGACATGGTCCCATAACCTACCAACACATTGTAAGGAATTAATGACACGTTGTCTATGCGAATTCGTCAATATGTTATGAAACCTTACAGAAAACGACTATATTACCAGGTATTTTCAATTAATAATTAGACATATTTTTACATTAAAAGCTTTTTGTAGGAATTTTGTAGGATTTTGACGAATAATGAACATCCTACCAATATTATGACACACAACATAAACAAAAGGAATCTACCATTTGTGAACATGGAGAGGATATTTTTCAGACAGAGACTACGTTAGCTTTGCGTGGAGTTTTAATAGAGCGAGTTGGGGCCGTTATCTTAAAAATAAGGGATGGGCAGGGAAACGACTCGCTTTCCAGCTCCATCGCCTAGACACTCGCGACATAAGCAGCCCATCAACGGGAAGAAAAATCACTTCCCTTGTGCTGTTCTGCTTATGCGTGTCGTGTCTCCCAAGGCGATTACGCATTCATTTCTTTCCTGCGGGGGACCTGGCAAGCTTCCTCGGGCTATAGCCCTGTGGGATCTCGCCTAGCCCCTCCTCCCGCGGGAGTCTCCCCGTTTCCCCGCCCATCCAGCCAAATTTGTAACAAACGGACCCTTCAAAAGGAGAAAGGGCGTACAAAAAAGCCTTCACCCTCAGGCATTTATAAAGAATGTAAGAGGACCAAAGTCTTCTCGCTATTATCATAGGGCATTTTTCACAATCGCGTTTTCGAGAACTTCCTATGGCAAAGGGGCGTAGGGAAACGGTGAGACTCCTCGAAAATGTATCCACATTTTCTTCGTGCGTGGGTAAAGTCAGGATGAAAATTCAATGTCCTGTGGGATATGCGGGATCGCTGAGGCCCCGCAAGGCGAAGCCTGAGGAGACTCAGCACACGCCCACGGAAAGCGAATCGTTTCCCGGAGCCCCTAAACTCCAATAAATATCTCGAAATCAAGTCTTCGACTTTTCGGCCCTATTGTGGAATAAACCTGTTATGAAAAATCAACAACAAAGTTTAACAGAGCCTAAAAATATAGGGAATATAAGAAACCGGCATAAATAAAGCTCAGAGTCATTATCGACTCTGAGCTTGTAAGTTATTTCACGAAACTGTACTTTTTGTTCTTTCTTATTAATTTGTACGAAGTTTTTGAAGTTCTACTAAGAAATTGTTATTGAGCACTTTGATATAGGTACCTTTCATTCCAAGGGAACGGGATTCTATAACCCCGGCACTTTCCAATTTACGTAAGGCGTTAACGATGACGGATCTGGTGATGCCGACACGATCCGCGATCTTGCTGGCAACAAGCAGCCCTTCGTTACCTTCCAGCTCATCAAAAATGTGCTCAATCGCCTCCAGTTCACTATAAGACAAGGAACTGATCGCCATCTGAACAACAGCCTTACTTCTTGCTTCCTGCTCGATTTCTTCCGTCTTTTCATGAAGGATTTCCATCCCTACAACAGTAGCACCGTATTCAGCAAGCAACAGGTCATCTTCTTCAAAACTGTCACTCAGGCGGCTTAGGATCAACGTTCCAAGGCGTTCCCCACCTCCGATAATCGGTACGATAGTCGTGAGACCATTTTCAAAAAGTTCCCTGTTTTCTACAGGAAATGCGGTATATTCACTATCAATATCGATATTAGCAGTTGTTTCCTGAATGGTGAATAGATTTTGGGTATACGCTTCCGGGAACTGACGTTCTGAAAGCATCGCTTTCATACGCTCATTCTCAATTTCCTGTTTGATCGCAAAACCTAATAGCTTACCTCGGCGACTCAAAATAAAAATGTTGGCACCAATGACATCGCGCAAAGTGGCTGACATGTCATTGAAATTAACTGATTTCCCTGTTGTTTTCTGTAACATAGAGTTGATTTTTCTGGCACGTTCTAATAATTGCATGTTTCTCTTCCTCCTAACTTTACTCGCTTACTAAAGAATAAACCGGCTTAAATCTTTATTTTTCACGATGCTGCTAAGTTTTTCATCGACGTATTGTGGGGTGATTTTTATCGTATCCATCGTTACATCGGGAGCTTCAAACGATAAATCCTCCAGCAATTTCTCAAGAATCGTATGCAGTCTTCGTGCGCCGATATTATCTGTGTCCTGATTAACTTCAAAGGCGATTTCTGCTAGCTTAGTTACAGCTTCGTCAGAAAATTCAACCTTTATACCTTCTGTTTCCAATAAAGCTTCATATTGTTTTAAAAGTGCATTGGAAGGCTCTCTCAAAATCCGTTTAAAGTCTTCTACTGTAAGTTTTTCCAATTCTACACGAATCGGAAATCTTCCCTGCAGTTCAGGAATAAGATCAGAAGGTTTAGCCATATGAAAAGCACCTGCCGCAACAAATAAAATATGATCCGTCTTTACAGGCCCGTGCTTCGTCACAACAGTTGATCCTTCTACGATCGGCAGTATATCCCGCTGGACACCTTCCCGGGAAACATTCGCCTGATTATCACTTTTAGCGGCGACTTTATCGATTTCATCGATAAAGATCATGCCAGATTGTTCTACCTTTTCAATAGCCTGCTGGCTGACTTCATCCATATCAATTAATTTTTGCGCTTCTTCCTGGGTCAGTATTTTTCGGGCTTCCGATACAGATAGGCGACGTTTCTTCTTTTTCTTCGGCATGAATTGACTCATAGCATCTTGCATATTCATCCCCATTTGTTCCATACCTGAACCTTGAAGCATATCAAACATAGATGGGTGCTGTTCTTCCACTTCTACATTGACCATGCGGTCTTCTAACTCACCCATTGCCAGCTGCTGGGCTATCCGCTTCCGTTTACTTTCAACTTCCGCTTCTTCATCACCCGGAGTTTCCTGGGTTTCTTGACCGCCTTGCTGATTGAACAGCATTTCAAAAGGATTCTTGAAGTTCGCCTGCTTCTTCCTGGATGGGACCAGCAACTCTACAAGCCGCTTGTTCGCTTGTTCTTCGGCGCGACCTTTAACGGCTTCCATCTTCTCTTCTTTTACCATCCGGACTGCGGTTTCCATCAAATCTCTTACCATTGATTCGACATCCCGTCCGACATAGCCTACTTCCGTGAATTTAGTAGCTTCCACTTTGACAAACGGTGCCCCTACCAGTTTGGCAAGTCTGCGTGCAATTTCGGTTTTTCCGACACCAGTGGGACCAATCATCAAAATGTTTTTAGGCACAATCTCTTCCCGCAGCTGATCATCCAGCCGCATACGGCGATAACGATTCCGCAATGCTACAGCAACTGATTTTTTGGCATCATTCTGGCCAATAATATATTGATCCAGTTTTTCTACAATTTGCCTGGGGGTTAATTCAAATGACATTCCACCAGCCTCCTTATTCAATGACCTCTAGGGTAATCTGGTCATTCGTGAAGACACAAATTTCTCCAGCGATTTCTAATGCTGCCTGGGCGATTTCTCTGGCACTCTTTTCCGTTGAATAACGTTTCAGTGCCCGACCGGCACTTAAGGCATAATTGCCTCCGGAACCAATAGCAAGAATGCCATCATCCGGTTCAATCACTTCTCCCGTACCAGACACCAGGAACATGCTGTCTTTATCCATGACAATCAACATGGCCTCCAGCTTCCTAAGCACTTTATCGCTTCGCCACTCTTTGGCTAATTCCACCGCTGCCCGGGCAAGGTTGCCATCATAAGCTTCCAGGTTGGCTTCAAACTTTTCAAACAGTGTGAAAGCATCGGCTACGGAACCGGCAAAACCCGCCAGAACCTTCCCTTTAAACAAACGTCTTACTTTCTTCGCGGTATGTTTCATAACTACCTGGTTGCCAAGTGTCACTTGGCCGTCGCCGCTCATCGCACATTGCCCTTTGTGCTGTACAGCAAAAATTGTCGTTGCATGAAATTGTTCACTCATCCTCTTCTCACCTCTATTTATTCGCTCTCGGGTGACTATCCCTATATATTTTACGCAAATGGTCCTTCGTCACATGAGTATAAATCTGTGTGGATGATAAATTTTCATGGCCAAGCAGCTCCTGGACTGCCCGTAGATCAGCACCTTGATTTAACATGTGGGTCGCAAAGCTATGCCTTAATTTATGGGGATGTATGTTGACAGTCATGGCAGCTTTTTCAACCAGTTTATCCAGGATAAGGCGTACACCGCGATCAGACAGGGCCCCGCCTTTTGCATTCAAAAACAGCTGAACTGGCTGGGCTTTGCTTTTTTGTAATAGACTTACGCGTCCATCCTCGATATACTTCTTCAATGCCCTTTCGGCAAACTGGCCAAAGGGTACATACCTTTCCTTCCGACCCTTTCCCCTTACCAAAATAGTACCGATAAAAAAATCTATATCCTCCACTTTGGTAGCGACACATTCACTGACACGCATTCCTGTCCCATACATCAATTCAAGTAAAGCCTGATTCCTTTGCCCAAGAGGATCAGTCAAATCGCTCACAGAAAATAACCGCTCCAGTTCTTCTTCATAAAAGAATTCCGGAATCGGTTTACCTTCCTTTGGCAGCGAAACATTGAGGAATGGGTTATGGGTAACCTTGCCTTCCCTCTCCAGGAACCGGTAAAACGACCGCATACAGGAAAGCTTCCTTGATACACTTCTGCGTGAAAGCTTCTGCTGGTATAACTGAGTCAGGAATATCCGGATCAAAGGGTAATCCACTTCTTTGATACTGGCTATACCTTCTGTTTGCATAAAAAGAAAAAATGCATCGACATCTTTCTCATAGTGTTGAATGGTTAATGAAGATGCATTTTTTTCAATTTGCAGATATTCCAGAAAAAGTAGTTTTTCTGTTTGTAAGTCGTCCATATATCCACCTCTTCAAGGCGTTTAAATTTTAACACAATTCAATCAATTAACGCAATCGTTTTAACTAAATTGTAACAAAATTCTGAATTGTGTCCAAGGCTCTGTTAGCGTATGCTTCATTTCTTTCTTTTTTATTTTTGATTTTTTTATCCAGCGGTTTAATAAGACCAAAGTTTGCATTCATCGGCTGGAAGTTCTTCGGGCTCGTCGTTGTAATATAATGAGCCATGCTTCCCATCATGGTTTCATGCGGGAGCACAACAGGCTCTTTCCCTTCGACCAGGCGAGCAGCGTTGATGCCTGCAATGAGACCTGCAGCCGCAGATTCAACGTAACCTTCCACCCCTGTCATTTGCCCCGCAAAAAATAAATCATCTCTATCTTTGTATTGATAAGTCGCTTTAAGTAAATTTGGAGAATTGATAAATGTATTCCGATGCATGACGCCATAGCGTACAATTTCAGCGTTTTCCAGACCAGGGATCATTCGGAACACTTCTTTTTGCGCTCCCCATTTCAGGTGGGTTTGGAAACCTACCATATTATATAATGTTCCAGCTGCATCATCCTGACGTAATTGGACGACTGCATAAGGAGTGTTACCTGTTTTCGGGTCTTCTAAACCTACAGGCTTCAACGGGCCGAATGTCATAGTCTTTTTCCCGCGCTGGGCCATCACTTCGATAGGCATGCAGCCTTCAAAGAAAATCTCTTTTTCGAACTCTTTTAATGGTACGGTATCGGCAGAAGTCAGAGCTTCGTAGAATCGGTCAAATTCTTCTTCTGTCATCGGGCAGTTTAGATATGCCGCTTCTCCTTTATCGTAGCGTGATTTCAGATAGACTTTGTCCATATCAATCGAATCTTTTTCTATAATCGGAGCAGCTGCATCATAAAAGTATAAGTATTCCTCACCAGTCATTTCTTTTAAATGGTTGGATAATGACTCGGAAGTCAATGGGCCGGTTGCAACAATTACAGGGGCATCTGTAGGGATATTCCCAATTTCTTCATTATATACCGTTACATTCGGGTGGTTTTTAACATTCTCGGTCACATAGCCCGCAAATTCATGGCGATCCACAGCAAGTGCTCCTCCAGCAGGAACTTGTGACTGATCAGCCGCTTGAATGATAATAGAATCCAAACTGCGCATTTCTTCTTTAATGACCCCCACTGCATTGGTCAGGGCATTGGCCCGCAGGGAGTTACTGCAGACGAGCTCTGCAAATTTATCTGTATGGTGAGCCGGGGTCTGTTTCGATGGCCGCATTTCGTACAAATTTACTTGGATGCCTCGCTTGGCAAGCTGCCATGCTGCTTCACTTCCGGCCAGACCGGCGCCGATTACTGTCACATGTTGTGTCGTCATTAGATATGCTCCTTTCATATTCGTGTCAAGTATATCTACTTACCATTCGGTAATTATATCGATACGGTCAACTAGTGTCAATAAGATATTTCAATCATTCTTCACTCTATCATACATACCAAAAAGAAAAAGCAAGCGCAAATATTGCGCTTACTTTTGAGGTTCTTCTTTATAATCACATTCCGTACACTGAATTTGTACACCTTTTTTCGACTTTTTCTCAACAAGCAGGGAGCTGCACTTTGGACAAGGACGGCTGATCGGCTTATCCCAGGAAATGAAGTCACAATCAGGATAACGTTCGCAGCCATAAAAAGTCCGGCGTTTCTTGCTTTTCCTTTCCACTACTTCTCCCTCTTTACACTTCGGACAGGTGACGCCGACTTTCTTTAAAATCGGCTTTGTGTTCCGGCAGTCAGGAAAGTTGGAACAAGCAAGGAACTTTCCGTAGCGTCCCATTTTATAAACCATTTCATGCCCGCACTTCTCACAGTCAACGCCCGCAGGTTCATCTTTGATTTCTACTTTTTCCATCTCTTTTTCAGCTTTTTCAAGCCTAGGTTCAAATCCTGTGTAAAAGTCTTTGATGATTTTTACCCATTCTACGTTTCCTTCTTCCACTGCATCGAGATCTTCTTCCATCTTGGCAGTGAAATCGACATCAATAATCTCCGGGAAGTATTCCTCGATGGATTCATGAACGATACTGCCCAGTTCTGTTGGCACAAATCGTTTATTATCGAGTGCGACGTAGCCTCTGCGCTGAATGGTATCCAAAGTCGGGGCATAGGTGGAAGGTCTTCCGATTCCCAACTCTTCCAATGTTTTGACCAATCTCGCTTCCGTGTAACGGGGAGGCGGCTGGGTAAAATGCTGGTTCGGTTCGATCTCATCTGCTTTGACGGTCATTCCTTCTTCCAGGTCCGGCAGCATTTTATCTTCCTCTTTTTTGTTGTCATCCCGGCCTTCCACATATACTTTCATGAAACCCTGGAATTTCACCTTTGAGCCAGTAGCACGGAACTCAACCCCCTGGTTGGTCATATGCACAGTCATCGTATCCAAAACTGCAGGCGCCATCTGGCTAGCGATGAAGCGGTCCCAAATCAACTTATATAGTCGATATTGATCCCGGGACAAGATGCTTTTCATTTTTTTTGGATCACGTACGGCAGAGGTCGGACGGATGGCCTCATGGGCATCCTGGGCGCCTTCCTTCTGTTTCTTCTTTTTACCACCGCCCAGGTACTCATTACCAAACTTGTCCTCGATATAGCTTTTCGCTTCGTTCTGAGCCGATTCCGATAGACGGGTGGAGTCTGTACGCATATAGGTGATCAAACCAACGGTACCTTCTTTTTTACCCAGTTCAATACCTTCATATAATTGCTGGGCGATCATCATTGTCTTTTTTGCACGGAAATTCAGCTTCCGCGCCGCCTCTTGTTGAAGCGAAGAAGTCGTAAACGGTACCGAAGGGTTTCTTCTGCGTTCCCGTTTGTTCACTTTATCAATTTGGAAATCCTTGCCCTTCATTTTCTGAAGAACCTGGTCCACGTCCTGTTTGGTTTTCAATTCCTGCTTTTTCCCGTCTACCCCATAAAAGGCACCAGAGAATTTTTCCTTCTCTTTTAGGAAAGAGCCGTCGATGGACCAATATTCTTCAGGCTTGAACTTGTTAATTTCGTTCTCTCTATCGATGATCAACCGGACCGCGACCGATTGTACACGACCGGCACTCAGGCCTTTTTTAACTTTTTTCCACAGGATCGGGCTTATGTTGTACCCTACCAATCTATCCAGGATACGCCTCGCCTGCTGAGCATCGACACGGTCCATATCGATGGTGCGGGGATTCTTGAATGAATTTTTTACGGCGTCTTTCGTAATTTCATTAAAGACCACACGACATTCTGTTTTATCATCTATTTCAAGGCTATGAGCCAAATGCCAGGCAATCGCTTCCCCTTCTCTATCGGGGTCGGCAGCGAGATAGACACGCTTGGCTTTTTTAGCTGCTGTTTTCAATTCTTTAAGCACGGGACCTTTCCCGCGGATCGTTATATATTTTGGTTCAAATTCTTTGTCGACATCTACACCCATCTGACTTTTAGGCAAGTCACGGATATGGCCTAAAGAAGCCTTTACTTTATACTTTTTTCCTAAGTATTTCTCGATTGTTTTGGCTTTTGCAGGTGATTCGACGATAACTAGATAATCTGCCATTACTGTTCCTCCCATAGAGGTGTGTGCACCTTATGCAATTTCTTTGATAAACTTTCCCTATTATTAAATACTTTCTTTTCATTTGTCAAACATGATTGGTCAGAATTTTTTTAACTTAAGCTATTAAAAGTGGTTATCCGTCATATTTCGACAGTAAACCGAGTTTTATTTCGGCCATGATTCTAATATGTCATGGGTATTTAGAACCAATTTCGCTCCTTCCTGAATCATGCGATTACATCCTTCACTATTTTCATTCAAAAGTGAACCAGGAAACGCAAAAACTTCTCTTCCTTGTTCCAATGCCTGATCCACCGTTATTAAAGAACCACTTCGAGCCTTCGCTTCCACTACTAAAGTAGCTGCTGACAAACCGCTCACAATCCGGTTCCTTTCGGGAAAATGATACTTTTGTGGACGAACATCCGGGGCATATTCTGAAATTACCAATTGAGAAGCAGCCATTTGTTGAAATAAGGATATGTTCTGTTTTGGATACATATGATAAAAGCCAGAACCAATCACCCCGACTGTTGTACCATGATAGCGCAAAGCCAAGAGGTGTGCAAACCTGTCTACCCCTGCAGCAAGCCCGCTGACAACCCTCCAGCCTGATTCGATCAGTGGAGCAATGACCTGTTCCATTGATGGATAAGCTGACTTCGTCGGTTTCCTCGTACCTACTACACTGATCGATGGTGTATGGTTCAACAGCTTTCGGTTACCAGCCAGATAAAGCACATATGGAGGATCCGGAATATTTTTAAGCAGGATGGGATAGTCGTCATCGAAAATTGTTATCACAGAGAATTCTTTCATAAATTGTTCACTTTTATACCTTTTTGTATCAGATTGAAGCTGGTCATGAAAAGCTTGCGCTCGTTGGAAGGGTATTTTGTAAAGGGAAGAAATATCTTTTGAAGACATTTGAAAAACAGAGGTCAATCCAGGATCATGAAGGAGGATTCTTCGAAGTAAGGGGCGTGTTGCGTAGTCATTATTGTAAAGAAAAACCAACAATTTTCGTCGTGTATCTTGATCATTCAATACCAATCACTCCTGTTTTAGTGGTGAAATTATTGGCGAGGTTTATTATAAGTGGAAGAAAAAAGGGGAAAATCTTTTTTAAATAGAAGAGATGGAAGCTATGAAATTTACGATAGATTTATGTTCAACTTAAAGAAGATCGTGCATGAAGATGCCATGCACGATCTCAAACATGAAATTAATGTGTTTTACACTTGTCATAAAGACCGTTGTCACTTAATACTTCAATCAATGTCTCACCCATGACAGATGGTGTTTCCGCCACTTTGATGCCACATTCGTTCATGACACGGATCTTTTCGTCAGCTGTACCTTTACCACCGGAAATAATGGCACCAGCATGGCCCATACGTTTTCCGGGAGGTGCTGTACGTCCACCGATGAAGCCTACCACAGGCTTGGTCATATTTTTCTTGACCCATTCTGCTGCTTCCTCTTCTGCCGTACCACCGATTTCTCCGATCATGATGACTGCTTCTGTGTCATCATCGTCGTTGAACGCCTGCAGAACATCGATAAAGTCTGTGCCATTGACTGGGTCTCCACCGATACCTACTGCTGTCGACTGGCCAATTCCAGCTTCGGAAAGCTGATGTACCGCTTCATATGTCAAGGTACCAGAACGGGAAACAACCCCTACATGGCCCTTCTTATGAATATAGCCAGGCATGATACCAATTTTACACTCTTCTGGAGTAATGACACCAGGACAGTTAGGACCTACTAAGCGTGTCTTTTTCCCCTCCATGTAGCGTTTTACTTTCACCATGTCAAGCACAGGAATATGCTCTGTGATACAGATCGCTAAATCCATTTCCGCATCTGTCGCTTCCATGATGGCATCCGCTGCAAATGGTGCAGGGACGTAGATGACAGAAGCATTGGCACCGGTCTTTTCCACTGCTTCTGAAACTGTATCGAATACAGGGACACCTTCAACCTCTGTGCCGCCTTTACCTGGTGTGACACCACCTACGATTTTCGTACCGTAATCCAGCATTTGTTTCGTATGAAAAAGGGCTGTTGAACCTGTAATTCCTTGCACGATTACTTTTGTGTCTTTATTAACATATACACTCATCTGATTCCCCGCCTTTCTACTTCACTAGTTCTACTATTTTTTGTGCACCGTCTGCCATTGAATCCGCAGATGTTATGTTCAAACCGGATTCATCAAGGATTTTCTTACCTTGTTCGACATTCGTACCTTCCAGACGAACGACCAACGGAAGTGTCAATCCGATCTGTTTTGTAGCTTCTACAACACCTTCAGCAATGACATCACACTTCATGATTCCACCGAAGATATTAACAAAGATTCCTTTGACATGTTCGTCAGATAAGATGATTTTGAATGCCTCTGTAACCTTCTCAGTAGTTGCTCCGCCCCCTACATCAAGGAAGTTGGCCGGGTCGCCGCCATAGTGTTTGATGGTGTCCATTGTAGCCATTGCAAGACCAGCACCATTAACCATACAGCCGATATTGCCATCAAGTGCAATATAACTAAGGTCATACTTAGAAGCTTCCACTTCTTTCGGATCTTCTTCATCGAGATCACGAAGCTCCTGTACGTCTTTTTGACGGTAAAGTGCATTGTCGTCAAAGTTCAACTTAGCATCTAACGCCATGACATCCCCATCACCTGTAGTGACTAGTGGGTTGATTTCAGCGATGGAACAATCTTTTTCGACAAATACTTTGTAAAGCCCCATCATGAATTTAACAGCTTTTGAAATTTGCTCTTTCGGAATGTTGATGTTGAATGCCAGACGACGGGCCTGGAAAGGAGTCAATCCGACTACTGGGTCGATGACTTCTTTAAAGATTTTTTCAGGAGTTGCTGCTGCAACTTCTTCAATTTCCGTACCGCCTTCTTCTGAAGCCATCATGGTAACACGGCTTGTTGCGCGGTCTAATACAAGGCCGACATAGTATTCACTCTTAATGTCGCAGCCTTCCTCAATCAGTAAGCGCTTTACTTCCTTGCCTTCTGGGCCAGTTTGATGAGTAACGAGCGTTTTGCCAAGAATTTCATCGGCATATGTACGCACTTCATCAGCATTTTTAGCGATTTTGACACCGCCGGCTTTACCGCGGCCTCCCGCATGGATTTGCGCTTTCACTACTGTGACACCTGAACCTAATTTCTCAGCTGCTTCAACAGCTTCATCTACGGTATATGCCACATGACCATTTGGTACTGAAACGCCAAATTCGCGTAGAATGTCTTTCCCTTGATACTCGTGAATGTTCATGTTCCATCCTCCCATCATTTTAACTGCATTACCATTGTATAAAAAAACGTCGGGAATTGTCCACAGTAACCGTTGGAACTTGTCGAAAAAGTGTCACATACAGAAACAAATGGACCATAACTTGATTATGTAAACAATGAAGGTGAGCTCCTTCCCTTATATTTCCTGGTCTGCCCTGTAAATAAAAGAAAATACTTCGGCCACCACCTGATACAGCTCCTCCGGGATTTCTTCATTAATATTCAATTGGGATAGCAGTTCCACCAAGGAAGCGTCCTCCTGGATGGGAACATCGTTTTTTACTGCGTTCTCAATCAGATTGGCTGCCACATAGCCTTTCCCCTTTGCCAGAACTTTAGGGGCATTATCCTGATCCTGCTTATATCCTAATGCCATAGCCTGTTTCTGTTTGTCATTCATATTTTTAAATCCACTCCGCTCTCGGAAAAGTAGCTTGGATAAGTAACACGATCACTGGAACTTTTGATTTTTTTAAATTGAATCGAAGCCAGGTCAAAACCCGCTTGCTCCAGCCCTTTTTCCATTTGTGACTGAAGATGGGAGGTCCTTTTCAGTAACTCATTATTTTCATTATAAACTGTCAGGAATACTTTGCGGTGATGAATGGACATATCTACCACTGTTTCCTTTAAGTTGCCTAATTCTAAATAAAACAGAACATGACAAAATTCAGGGTCGATCCCGCCCTTTTCATTTTTTCGTCCTTCTATATTAACCTGTATATCCTTTGCCTTCATAAATGTACCGGGTAATACAAGGCTCCACTGTACCATTTGTGTATTATCCTGATGTGCTGTCAACTGAATCCCATTTAAAAAATGGAGAATTTGCTGCATCCGTTCTAATTGCGACTTCCCTGATTGCTGTTCATTAAGTGCCTGAAGCAGAAGCGTTTTCATACTGTGGTTTGACTGAAGTTCCTCCTGGTTAGATAACTGTTTCAACAATTGCATTTCATCATCAAGCCCTGCAAACAGCATCATGTTTTTCACTTGAAGGGAGATTCTTTGTGAAAGGTTTTCCGGTTGAGGAAACTCAGGCAGAAGTGCCATCATTACAGCTTTGGTTTCAGGGCTTAATTGTTTGGCAGTCACAGGCGATGCTGAACTTTTCGCACTGTTTCTTGACTGGAGCAGATCGAAAATGATGCGGCTATTTTCAGAAGATGGCAGATCAAAAGGAATAGTGGAAAGGTTCGCACCAGATAATTTATTTAAAATAGAAACAGCCGTATCTCCTTTGTGAATATTACTTCCTTGCCTGTACATCCACTGGATCCATTTTTTTTGAAAATGCTCGTATGTTGCCTTTTCTGGGAGTACTCCAGTCTCCTTCAAGATGAGGAAGCTTTCCTTATTGCCATTCAACACCTGGTGTAACAGACTCGCAATACCAAGTGTTCTCCCCGCTGATCCCGGAGTCCCGTTCAAACTGGCCAGGCGGTGAAGAAGGGCTTTTTCCGTATTGCTCAAAGACGTTTTTTCCGTCAGATACCTCTCTGTTTCTTGCAGAAGGGATGACAAAGTAGCATGTTGGCGAACGGTCAAGGCTTCTATGATGCCGGTACGGATAGGAAGCTGCTTTTCAAAAGCTTGAAGCAAAGCTCCCAAAGTTTTTTGTTTATCACTTGTCTTATGTAAGAGGGATGAGGCCTGCTTCAATGCTGACTGACGGAAAGGAAGGTTCCGCTCTACTAGTAATGACACCAGACGTTTGTTATCTGCAGTCGCTGCTACCCCAAGTCGATCTAACACCTGTTTAGGGTCATCATTGTACTCTTTCGATTGTTTCGTTAATATTTTCAATTGGATTTTATCTTCCAGGGAAAGAATTTGAAATAAATACTTCTTCCCAGATGTCACAGGTGCTTGCAACTGGGCAGTCACTTGTTGATTTCCTAACGATATGACTGCCGTATTTTTTGGCATCAGCTTTATCACGCGCCCTGATAACACCTGCCCATGAACCAGCCCTGGCCTGTTAACACTGGTCACTCGTTGTAATGCCTGAAATAACCCTGATGCTATACCTTTCAATGCTAAGTTCCTCCCTTAAGACCGGATTGCTGCTGCCACTGGAGAAAAACTGTACCTGTGATAAGGGGAAGGGCCGAATTGCTCTAAAGCCTTCATATGAGTACTTGTGCCATAGCCCTGGTTTGACTGAAAATCATACATTGGAAACTCTTCGTGAATTTTTGCCATCATTCGGTCCCTTGTCACTTTTGCGACAATGCTTCCTGCCGCAATTGACACACTTCTTTGGTCTCCTTTGATTAAAGCCTCTTTTGTACAAGGCATTCCCTCAAGTTTGACTGCGTCAATTAATAAATGATCAGGAGTGATTCCCAGGTTGCTCACCGCTCGTCTCATGGCCATTTTCGTTGCTTCATATATGTTGTAGCGATCAATTTCCTCATTTGTTACTTCGCCAATTCCATAGGCCAGAGCATCGGCTGTAATGCGTTCGAACAACATTTCTCTTTTTTCGTGTGATAATTGTTTTGAATCATTCAAGCCTTCTAAATAATAATCTTTATGTAAAATGACACAACCGGCTACTACCGGTCCGGCAAGCGGTCCTCTTCCAGCCTCATCAACACCGGCTACATATTGTTTGCCAGCCTGGTATTGCTTCTTTTCAAAAGCCATCATCTCTTGATATTTAACTTTTAGTAATTGTTCTTTTTCTAACAAGCGTTCATACTGGAGGAGTAATTTTTGAACTCCTTTACGAGTGTCCTGTTTTAATGCTGTCCATTCATGCTCAGCTAACTGCCTTCCTGCCAGCTTTTCTTTCACTTGTGCAATCGTCCATTTCCCCACCGTACATTCTCCTATCCTTATTCTATTTATCGGAAGTTTCTTTTTAATATCAAGACTCTGTTAAACGTTATTGATCTATCACAAGAGGTTTATTCCATTGAACGCCCGAAAAGTCGAAGACTTGATTTGAAGATACCAAGGGTTCTTTACCTTAATAGCGGGAGGGTTGGCTGGGAAACTACTCGCTTTCCAGCTCCATCGCCTAGACACTCGCGACATAAGCAGTCCATCAACGGGAAGAAAGACCACTTCCCTTTTGCTGTTCTGCTTACGCGTGTCGTGTCTCCCAAGGCGATTACGCATTCATTTCTTTCCTGCGGGGGAACCGGCAAGCCTCCTCAGTCGTTTTACTCCTTCTGAGGTCTCGCCTGGATCCTTCTCCCGCGGGAGTCTCCTAGTTTCCCAACCAACCCATCCGAAGGATAAGAGAAACGAACCCATACCATATTGAAAATGTCTTCTACTTTTTATTGATTATTGAACAAAAACGCGGTTTTAAGCTCACATTTCATGCTTAGCTCACTCTTTGTTTGAAGAACGCTATAACGATGTTTCCGTTTCTCCTATAAACGCAAGGAGGTCCGGGAAATTGCGAGACTCCTCGAAAATGCTACACATTTCCTTCGTGCGGTGTTTATTCAAGAAGCTTATTCAAAGTCCTGTGGGATGAACATGAGCGGTGAGATCCCGCAAGGCGAAGCCTGAGGAAGCTCACCACATGCCCACGGAAAGCGAGTGATTTCCCGGACCCCCAGAGGCTCTCATCCATAACGGAAACAGTTTCTCTCGAAACTGAGCCTTCAATTAAAGGGAGCTTATATATAAAATCAATACGGGATTTTACCGAGTTAATATCAAAGAAAAAAGCGCACTTTTGAGGTCAAAAATGCGCTCTTATACTATTACTCTGTGGGAACATCGAAGGTAATGCGGCCCAGTTTGCCTGACCTCAGGTCCTGAATAATGACTTCGGCCGTTTTCTCATAATTGACACGTGCTCCTGCTTCCAGGCAGCCACGCCGTTTCCCAATCGTTTCGAAAGCCTCGATCATGTCCTCAAAATTCGAGAAACCAAACCTTTCCTTTAAAAGATCGGGATAAAAATTCTTCAGATAGTCTAATATATAAGCTGCTACATCCTCAATCGGTAATATTTGATCTTTAATCGTACCGATAGCAGCAAGACGGTAGCCTACTTCTTCATCTTCGAACTTCGGCCATAGAATACCTGGTGTATCCAAAAGCTCAAAATCCTTCTTGACTTTAATCCATTGCTGGCTGGTTGTGACACCAGGACGATCGCCTGTTTTAGCGATTTTCTTATTGGCAAGACGGTTGATCAGAGTGGATTTCCCTACATTCGGTATCCCTAGAATCATAGCTCTGGCTGGCCGTGGATTTATCCCTTTGGCTTTCATTTTGTTCATTTTTTCTTGAGCCATTTGCTTGGCAAGGTTGATTAGCGCCTGGATATCTTTTTTTTCCTGGGCGTTAACTGCTACCGCAGAAACGTTATCATTCTTGAATGTTTCCATCCACTGCTCAGACAACTTAGGGTCTGCAAGGTCTTTCTTCATCATAACGATCATCTTTGGTTTTGTCTGAAGTAATTGCTGAAGCATCGGATTCTGTGATGATTCCGGTGCTCTGGCATCGACAAGTTCGATGACGAAATCGACCAGCTTTAATTTTTCTGCTACTTCTCTTTTTGCTTTGGCCATGTGGCCAGGGAACCATTGTATTGTCATAACATCACCTTATTCTTAATCTGCGAGCCGGATGCGATCGAGTGGCCAATAAGTAAATACTGCCTCCCCGACTATTTGATCCATAGGAACGACACCGAACATACGGCTGTCTGTCGAATTATTACGGTTATCTCCCAGGACGAATACATGCCCTTCCGGGACTGTTTCATACCCTTCATCCGTTACTTGTTCTAACGTGAAATCCTGGGTTAGAATCTGATTCTCGGCCAGCTGTTCTTTTCTTTCCTTCAGGTAAGGTTCAGCCACTCTTTCTCCATTGATATACAACTCATCATTCTCGACAGCTACATGATCTCCCGGAACCCCAATTACCCGTTTGATATAATCTCGTCTCTCTGTGGCGTGAAATACGACAATATCAAAGCGTTCCGGCTTTCCCAGCGTGTAATTGATCTTACTGACAATCAGATGGTCATTATTTTCCAATGTCGGAAGCATTGATGGCCCTTCGACAACAACCGGAGCAAATAGTACAACCCTTACCAAAATGGCTAGTATGGCAGCGATCAGGAATGCTTTGATCCATTCCATCCATGCATTTTTCATGAAGGCCATCCCTTTCCTCTAAACTAACTGTTCCTGCTAAGTTAACTTTCATTAAGTTCCAGAACTACTTTAAGCTTTTAACAAAGTTAAGCTTTCTTAATGTACAAGTAGAAAAAAGGAGCTTGGCGTCTGCAAGCTCCTTCCTGGTTCATTAGATGATTTCTTTAATACGTGCTGCTTTACCACGCAGGTTGCGTAGATAGTATAGCTTCGCACGACGAACTTTACCACGACGTGTACGTTCGATTTTCTCGATACGTGGGGAATGTAGCGGGAATGTACGCTCGATTCCTACACCGTAAGAAATTTTACGTACAGTGAATGTTTCGCTGATTCCGCCGTTTTGACGCTTGATTACAACGCCTTCGAATACCTGGATACGCTCGCGAGTTCCTTCCACGACTTTAACGTGGACCTTCACAGTGTCACCAGGACGAAAATCAGGATGGTCTGTACGAAGTTGATCTTTTGTAATTTCGTTAATCAAATCTTGCATCCTATTTCACTCCTTCCAAACTAATGCTCTTGACTAACTAGGAGACAGCGGAACATCGTTTTCCGCTTAAACCGACGTTTAAGCACAAAATTTAATATATCATAGATTCTTTGCTACTGCAACAAGCTGTCAGCTATTTTCCCATTTTTCTATCCACGATTTTTCTTCCCCGGTCAATTCCCTTTCTTCTAGCAGGTCTGGCCTGCGCTCCCATGTACGGTACAACGACTGCTGATGCCGCCATTTTTCGATTCGGGCATGATCACCTGACAATAATATGTCCGGGACTTTCATTCCCCTAAAATCGGCTGGACGGGTATAATGAGGGTGTTCAAGTAAACCATTAGAAAAAGAATCTTCCGGTGCAGACTGTTTGTTACCGAGTGCCTCAGGCAATAAGCGTACGACCGAATCGATCACAACCATCGCACCAAGCTCTCCACCTGTCAGTACATAATCACCAATAGACAGCTCGTCCGTAATGATATGCTGACGGATACGTTCGTCATAGCCTTCATAATGGCCACATAGAAAAATTAAATGCTCTTCTTCGGAAAGCTCTAATGCTTTACTCTGCGTATGTGTCTCTCCTTGTGGGCACATCAGGATGACACGAGGCTTCGAGTTCCGTTTCTTCTTTACCGTTTCCACTGCATCGAACAGCGGCTGGGGAGTAAGCACCATTCCGGCACCTCCACCGTATGGATAGTCATCAACCTTCTGGTGTTTATTATTACTATGATCCCGGAAGTTGATGAAATCATAACTGAAAATATCGCGCTCTTGCGCTTTTTTCAAAATAGAGTTATTCAATACGCCTTCAAACATTTCTGGAAACAACGTCAGAATATCAATATGCATCAGTCAAGCAGCCCTTCTATTGGATCAATGACAATCCTTCCTTCTTCTATGTCCACTTGCTTCACGACATCATCGATATATGGAATAAGGACATCAGACTTTCCTTCTCGCTCTACGACCCAGACATCATTCGCTCCTGGAGTGAGGATTTCTTTTACTTCTCCAAGTTCTGTTCCATCAACATGGAAGACACGGCAGCCGATAATTTCATGGAAATAATATTCTCCCTCTTCTAAATCCGACAACTGCTCCTCACGAATCTGAAGGATGCCGCCTTTTAAGCGCTCGACATCATTGATTGTCGGGAGTCCTTCAAACGTGATCAGATCAAACCCTTTATGCTCACGGTGACCGGAGACAATCAATTTCTCCGGTTTCCCGCCGTCCTTCACCCAATACAAAGGCGCTCCTGGCTGGAACCTATCGTCAAAGTCGGTGATGCGAATCACTTTCACTTCTCCTTTGATTCCGTGCGTATTGACAATTTTCCCTACATTGTACATTTGCAGTTCCATTTCATTACCTCGCTTGAATTACTATTCCATCTTTTATGACGATTGTCTGATGTTCGTATATTTCATCCCATCTGGCACCTTCGGTTACTTCAACAATCGCTTCGACTTCTTCGATGAACAATTCGCTGCCCTCTGGCAGTATTTCTAGTTGCTGGAGTTTATATTCTACCCAGTTCATCTTTTCTTTGCGAAGTTTGATTTCCTGTGTAAACCGTTTTTCAATTTCACTTGGTGAGATGTCACTTCTTTTCTCAAGCTTTCGCTGTTCAAAACGCAGCTGCTGGCATTCACGGTCATATCTTTGATATCTTGATTGGAAATCATGTGACAGCTGTTCTTTACTGTCTGCAGTCAGTACTTGTTTTACAGGAATTTTTTTAATAATTTTCATGTTCCTGCCCCTTTTTCTCAAAGCTTTCCGTTCTGGTTCCATACATCAATAAATTAAAAAGTAAATTGTAAAAAAGGGAAAGGTAATTGCTCCCTCTCCCTCATTACATGATATCCAAGTAAATTCTCTTTTTAGAGTCTGACCCTGCTGCGTAAACAACTGTCCGGATCGCTTTTGCTATCCGACCGTTCTTTCCAATCACCTTGCCGACATCCTCCTGGTTAACCGTCAAATGATAAACGATTTTGCGTTCCTCTTCTTTGACGTCTACCTGGATGTCTTCCGGGTAATCGACTAGCGGATTGACAATAGTTTCAATCAAGGCTTTCATGGTATCACCACTACTTTACTTTTGGTTTTTTGCTTCGTGGAACTTCGTCATGATGCCTTCATTTGAGAATAGGTTACGAACCGTGTCGCTTGGCTTAGCACCATTAGTCATCCAGTTCAAAGCTTTTTCTTCATCAATATCAACCTCAACTGGGTTAGCTACTGGATTATATGTGCCAATTTGTTCAATGAAACGTCCATCACGAGGAGAACGTGAATCAGCTACAACTACACGGTAGAATGGGTTACGTTTTGATCCCATGCGCTTTAGGCGAATTTTTACTGCCATCTTTAAGCACCTCCATAAATTATTAATGTTTCGCACAAGTTTAGATTTTAGCAGATGTTTTTCTGTGTGTAAAGGATTTTTCCATTACATGAACGGAAAATTCATTCCCTTGCCTTTTTTTCCTTTTTGCATGTTGGTCATTTGTTTCATCATTTTCTTCATTTCTTCAAACTGTTTCAGAAGTCGGTTGACCTCAGATACGGATGTTCCGGAACCTTTAGCGATCCGGCGTTTACGACTTGCATTCATTAGAGATGGATCCTGCCGTTCTTTCTTCGTCATTGACTGGATGATTGCTTCTACATGCGAGATTTGTTTGTCGTCAATTTGCGCATTCTTCAGACCCTTCATCTTGTTGGCTCCTGGAATCATATCGAGTAGTTCATCCAATGGTCCCATGCTTCGGACTTGTCCCATTTGTTCCAGAAAGTCATCAAAGGTGAAAGAAGCCGAGCGCATTTTCTGTTCTAATTCTTTCGCACGGTTTTCGTCTACACTATCCTGAGCTTTTTCGATCAGGGTCAGCACATCTCCCATACCAAGAATACGGGATGCCATCCGCTCAGGATGGAAGGCTTCCAACTGATCGAGTTTTTCACCCATACCGGCGAATTTGATCGGTTTGCCTGTTACAGCCTTAATGGACAATGCGGCACCACCACGGGTGTCCCCATCAAGTTTCGTCAATACAACACCACTGACTTCCAGCTGTTCATCAAAACTTTCAGCAACATTGACAGCGTCCTGACCGGTCATGGCATCGACGACAAGGAAGATTTCATCCGGTTGGACATTTTCTTTGATTTGCTGCAGTTCTCCCATCAAATCGCTATCAACATGAAGACGGCCAGCCGTATCGATGATGACGTAGTCATTGTGGTTTTCTTTCGCTTCGGCGATCGCTTCATTGGCAATATCAACCGGATCGGCATCCGTACCTTTTGCATAGACAGGCAAATCCAATTGCTTGCCGAGTGTCTGAAGCTGATTGATGGCTGCAGGACGATAAACGTCAGCCGCTACAAGTAACGGTTTACGATTGTGTTTTTTACGCAGGTGGTTGGCAAGTTTCCCGGTAGTGGTCGTCTTACCGGCACCTTGAAGACCGACCATCATGATGACGGTCGGGGGGCGCTTGGCAACTGCGATCTTACTTTCGTCACCGCCCATCAAATCGGTCAATTCTTCTTTAACCACTTTGATTACCTGCTGACCTGGTGTCAGGCTTTCCATTACTTCCTGACCGATGGCCCGCTCTTTCACGCGTTTGACAAAGTCTTTGACGACCTTGAAGTTGACGTCTGCCTCAAGGAGGGCAAGACGGACTTCCCGGGTCATTTCTTTTACATCTTGTTCGGTTACCTTCCCTTTACCTTTGATCCGTTGGATTGTATTTTGTAAACGGTCGGCTAAACCTTCAAATGCCATAGAAGGAGCCCTCCTAATCTAAGTCTTTTAATCGTTCGAGTGAATCCAGAACTTCTTTCTGATCTGTGAGTTTACCTTGCAGCTCTTCAATCAATTGCTGCCTTTCCTGGAACTTCGCATACAAGTTCAATTTTTCCTCGTATTCTTCCAGCATGGCTTCTGTACGGCGGATATTGTCATAGACAGCCTGCCGCGAGACATGGAATGTCTCAGAGATTTCACCAAGAGAATAATCTTCTAAATAATACAATTCCATATAGTTCCGTTGTTTAGGTGTCAGCAACGTCTGATAAAAATCAAAAAGATAATTAATTCTGGTCGTCTTCTCCAGCACGGCAACCACTCCTTGTTAAGTGAAATGCCTTTACATATATGAATATTACAGAATGAAAGGCATAGCTGTCAAGCATCACTGCTCTTTTTCTTCATCATGGGCTTCCACCATATCAGCGAACAGGCCATAGACAAATGCATGGGCATCAAACTGTTGAAGATCGGTGACTTTCTCACCAAGCCCTACCAGTTTAACAGGAATCTCCAGCTCATTACGAATTGCAAGCACAATTCCCCCTTTAGCTGTACCATCCAGTTTCGTCAACACAATTCCCGATACAGCAGTAGCTTCCGAGAATGTCTTCGCCTGACTCATCGCATTCTGTCCGGTAGTCGCATCCAGCACAAGGAGTACTTCATGAGGAGCAGTTGGCACTTCCCGCTCGATGACACGTTTCACTTTAGCTAATTCATTCATTAGATTGACTTTGTTCTGAAGTCGTCCGGCAGTATCGCATAGCAGGACGTCTGCGTTTCGGGATTTGGCTGCCTGGATGGCATCAAATATGACTGCAGCCGGGTCACTTCCGGCGCTATGCTTCACGACATTGACGCCAACTCGCTCGCCCCAGGCATCCAGCTGTTCAATGGCCCCGGCACGGAACGTATCCCCTGCCGCGAGCATGACATTTTTTCCTTCGCTTTTTAACTGGTGGGCAAGTTTACCAATCGTAGTCGTTTTTCCAACGCCGTTAACTCCGACAAACAGGACGATCGACAAACCATCATGATTAATATTCAATTCTTCCATTTCTTCGCTGTCGTCATCGCCATAATAGATTTCAACAAGCTTCTCGGAAATAACTTCCCTTACTTGTCTAGTATCTTTGATATTCCGTCTCTTTACTTCCATTTCCAGCTCATCAATCATTTCCATTACCGTGGTAACGCCGACATCAGCAGAAATAAGGATTTCCTCTAAATCCTCGAAAAAATCTTCATCGACCGTGCGGTAACGGGCAACCAGATCATTAATCCTTCCAGAGAAGGAGTCCCTCGTTTTTGTCAGACCGATACGGAACTTAGCCGCAATTGATTTCTCTCGTGCAGAATGGTCTGTTTCCGGTTCTTCCACCTGAGGCGTCTCGTCTTCGACAGGAAGGGCCGGAGCAGCCTCTGGCTCTTCGAGCTGCTCTTTAGTCTCTGGGGTAGTATCCAGTTGTTTTACAGGTTCTTCTTCGGTGTCCTCTTCCTCGATTCCTGTCTCTTCCTCCACAACTGGTTGATCATCTGGTATAGAGTCTGTTTCTGCAGGCCTAGATTCTTCTGGCGTTTCTGTTTTTTCAATATCTGAATGTTGTTCTTCCAGATCCTCTGCCTGCTCTTTCTCCAGTTCTTTCAAATCTTGCTCAAAAGGATCTAAAATGAATTTGTCTTTTAACTTTTTGAAAAAGCTCATCCAATCTTCCTTTCTATACTCCTAATAAGTCAGCCGATTCTTCTAATCTCACAGAAACCAGCTTTGAAACGCCGGATTCCTGCATCGTAACACCGTAAAGCACATCCGATTCTTCCATCGTGCCTTTCCGGTGGGTAATGACGATAAATTGTGTTTTTTCACTGAATACTTTCAAATAGCGAGCGAACCGGTCGACATTGGCGTCATCCAGGGCCGCTTCTACTTCATCCAGTACACAGAACGGTACAGGGCGTACCCTTAGGATAGCGAATAGTAGAGCGATGGCAGTCAACGCGCGCTCGCCCCCTGACAATAGGCTGAGATTTTGAAGCTTCTTGCCCGGTGGCTGCGCTACAATATCCACACCAGTTTCAAGCATATTGTCAGGATCCGTCAAACGAAGGTCGGCTCGTCCACCTCCGAATAATTCGGTGAAAACGACGGAGAATTCCTGTTTAATTTGGGTGAATGTTTCTTCGAACCTGCGATGCATTTCCCCATCCATTTCAGAAATGACAGAATAAAGTGTATCTTTCGCTTCGTTCAGGTCGGCCTGTTGGTCTTTCAAAAACTGATAGCGTTCCTGGATGCGATCAAACTCATCAATGGCACCTAGATTGACAGTCCCCAGCTCTTCAATCGCACGCTTGATCAATTTCACTTTCGTCGTGCTGGTATTGATATCTGTCGCACGTTCATATTCCTGCTGTGCGCGTTCAAAAGTAAGGAAATATTCTTTTTGCAAATAGCCCAGCATGTTTTCAAGTTCAACATCCATTCGGTTCGCTTTGACCTCTTTGTCCTGGATGTCCTGAACATAGTGATGATGGGTACGATTTTGCTCTTTCAGTTCCTGATCTTTCTGCTTAATGTGCTCAGCATGTTCGTTCCTTTTATGTCTTTGGCTCGCGATTTGTGCGGCTGTCTCTTCTTTGTCGGACTTTTTATCCTGAATAGAGGCTTCTAATTCGGCTTCTGTCTGTTTATTGTTGGCTATATCCATCAACTGACTGTACTGCTGACGGTTTTCTTCCAGGCTTTGCTCCAGTTCGGCTTTTTGTTCCCTCAGTCCTTGCCACTTCTCCTGATAATATTTCACATCAGAATCTTGCTCTGTGAGTTTGACCTGCAACTCATGCTGCCTGGCTTTCAAACTTTCTTTGTTTTCGGACTGTCGTTTTTCCGTTTCTGTTAACGTATCGATTTGCTGTTGAGCCTTTGTCAACTGTACTTCCAGATCCTCCAGTTCAACAGCCAGATCAGCCAGACGAGCTTTTAATTGATCACGATCCTGTTCGTATTGTTCCTGGTCCTGATCAAACAAAACCAATTGATCATTTACGTTATCATGCTTCACTTGGACTTCACGAAGGACTGCCCGCTTTTCCTGCTCCTGTTCTTTTAAATTGTCTTTAGAAGCACGGAGTTCCTGTAATGTTTCCTTCTGATCTTCATTCATTTGCTTTAATTGCTGCATCTCTTGTTCTGCAGCCCTTGTTTTCTGTTCAAAAGAGGATAGTTTATCATGCAGTTCCTGCAGTTCTCTTTCTCTCGTAAACAAGGACTGATTTGTTTTCTTTTTTGCTCCTCCAGTCATCGCTCCGCCTGGATTGATGACGTCTCCTTCTAAAGTTACAATACGGAAGCGCCGCTGCATCGCTTGTGCTAATTTGTTTGCTGTCTCTAAATCTTCCGCGATAACAATGTGGCCCAGGAGGTGACGAATGGCCCGGTCGTATTGTTGGCCGAAATCAACTAAATCAGCAGCTACTCCTACAAACCCGGGCTGGCCGTTAATTCGGGCTGTCATATCTGCAGGAATAAATCGGGGCTGGATTGTTTCCAGCGGCAAAAATGTCGCTCTCCCTTTATTATGCTGACGAAGCCAGTGGATCGCCTGGCGGGCAGCAGCTTCATTGGTCATGATGACGTGCTGCGCCTGTGCACCCAGCGCTGTCTCGATGGATGTAATTAAATTGCCAGGGACATCGATTAATTCAAGGACTGCACCTTCAATTCCCTGAATGTATTGCTGTTCTCGCGCTTTCAATACTTCTTTAACGCCTTGGAAATACCCGGAGAAATCCTCTTTCATTTCTTCCAGCATTTCTTTCTTTGATTTAAGCTTTTCGACATATTGGTACCCTTGATAAAGTTTGCTTTGCAACTCCTGGTATCTGGTTTGGCTGGTGTTCAGTTTTTCTTCCAGAGCAGCCAGTTGCTTCTCTTTTTTTACCCGCTGTTCGGAGATTTGGTTGACTTCCTGTTCAATCTCTTCTTTTCTGGCGATCAACCGCTCCCTTTCTTCACGCATATCTTTGAATTTATCTCTTTGCACTTCACTTTTTGAGCCGATTTGATCCAGTTGACGGGAAACCGACTGCTTTTCATTTCGTTTGGCAGCCTGTTCATTCAATAATTCAATATAGTCACCTTTCAACTCTTCTATCTGTTCTCCGATATCCTGACTCTCCAGCTCCAGCTGTCTGGTTGTTTCTTTATAAGCCTTTCTAGTTTCTGCTTGCTGTTTTTTTCTTTCTTTTAGTTCTGCTTCGTGTTTTTCACACACTGCTTTCGTCTGCTCCAGACGGGACGATAGCTGAGTAAACTCTTCTTCCAGCTTTACTTTATTCTCTTCAAAATGCTTGAATTGTTCTTTGACGAGCTGCTTTTTCCCTTCGAGATTCTCCAGCTCCTGAGTCAGGGTGAGTAGTTTCTCTTGAAGTTTTTCTATCGACTCATCCAAGATTAATACTTGATCCCGCTCTTTTTCCACTACGGATTCTTTCTCTTCGATAGCCGCTTTGATTTCAGCTTCTTTAACTTTCATTTCTTCCAGATTGTCCAATAAGTCCTGCCATTCGTTGTTCAGCGTTTCTATTTGGGCGATCAATAATGATATCTCTACGTGTTTTAATTCCTCTTTTTTCTCCAGGTAGTCTTTGGCGATGGCCGCCTGTTCTTTCAAAGGTTCGAGCTGGCCTTCTATCTCATGAATAATATCTTCGACCCTGTTGAGGTTTTCCTGTGTTTCGGCCAGCTTGTATTCTGCCTTTTTCTTACGCTGTTTGTATTTCAGCACACCAGCAGCTTCTTCAAAGATACTACGCCGTTCTTCGGCTTTCGAACTTAAGATTTCCTCTACTTTTCCCTGACTGATAATAGAAAAGGCTTCCCGGCCTAAACCAGAATCCATAAACAGATCAACGATATCCTTGAGGCGGCAAGGCTGTTTATTAATATAAAAAGCACTTTCACCCGATCGATAGACTCTCCGGGTGACACTGACCTCCTGGTAATCAAGCGGCAGTGTCTGATCTTCATTATCCAATGTCAGGGTTACTTCCGCCATATTCAAGGCATTTCTCGTATCACTGCCGGCAAATATGATGTCTTCCATCTTACTGCCACGAAGGGACCGGGCGGATTGCTCACCGAGCACCCAGCGGATAGCGTCGGTAATGTTACTTTTCCCGCTTCCGTTCGGTCCGACAACAGAAGTGACACCTGGCACGAAGTCAACGGTGACCCTTTCGGCAAAAGATTTGAATCCAATGGTATCTAAACGTTTGAGGAACATCTGCATCCTCCTATGTAATTAACTTTCATGTAGTTTTAAGCTTGCATTTCAACTCATTTATTTTATCATAAACATTAGGGCTATAGAAGAAGCCAATCAACCCCGCAATGAGGAGGAATCGTCGTGAGCTTGAATGAACCCACGCAAGAAAACTTAGAAACGATCATCAATGACCTGGCTGACCGTCTGCAGGTAGTCAACCGTTCGATTATGGACCCTGCCGATTATGACCTGGACAATTATGATGAAATCAAATCCCTGCATGACATGATTGTTACAAAGGGACAGCTGAGTGTCTCAGAGACACAGGCATTTGTCGAAGAGTTAGGCAACTACCGGAAATAATAGGGAAAGCTTAGAAAAACAAGGCTTATCGCCAAGAACTTATGGCGAAAGCCTTAGTATTTTCTTATACTTTAACCCTTTGACAAATTTAAATTTTCTTAAAGTGCAACAGAAAGCCGCGCAGCATTTGCGCGGCTTTGTTATAGACTAGGAAATTATAAACTTGTCTTTTTGTAGACAACGTTAGATTGTGAGTCTCATCCAGCTCCGACGCACAGGACGTGCTAGTGCCGATGACGCCACAGGACGTGGCGTTTTCATCGGCCAGCGCCTACCCCCTCGAGGTCTTAAGTCAATCCTCTCTGTGATTAGTAAAACTTGGCTTATCGCCAATGCTTTATGGCGAAAGCCTTAGTTTTACTTATACTTTAAACCTTTTTAAACTTAATTGGTCTAAAAGTACAAAGAACGTCACGGCGAGGCTTGTCTTAAGCTTGTCGGAGGCCTGCAGGATGCAGGTCAGTTCGACGTTGGCACAGGACGTGCCGTTTTTTTAGTCGAACGTCCTTACTAGCAAGGCGCTTGCGCTTTTGTTACTACTTACATGCTCCTGCTTTTCGGAGTGCTTCTTCAGCTGCTTTTTGTTCTGCTTCTTTTTTTGTGCGGCCGATGCCTATGCCGGCGGTCTCATCCTGAATACGGACATGGGCTACGAATTCTCGATTATGGGCCGGGCCAAGCTCTTCCATAATCTCATATTCGATTACCCTGTTCTTTTCCCGCTGCACTACTTCCTGCAATTGGCTTTTGAAATCCATCGCATGCGAAAAAGCACCTTTTTTCACCTTTGGATATACATATTTCTCCAAAAAGGCAAGGACTGCCTCGTACCCCTGATCCAGATAAAGAGCACCAATAAATGCTTCAAATACATCCGCAAGCAAGGCTGGGCGATTTCTGCCGCCTGTCATCTCTTCCCCTTTTCCTAATTGGATCAGCTCACTGAAATTCAATTCATCAGCAAACCGTACCAGAGAGATTTCACAGACGATTGAAGCGCGAAGCTTCGTCAACTCGCCTTCACTCATGTCCGGGTACTTACGGTAAAGATACTGGGAGACACCAAGTTCCAGCACAGCGTCACCAAGAAATTCGAGACGCTCATTATCCTTACGCTCTGTCTTACGATGCTCATTCACATAAGATGAATGGGTAAATGCTTGTTTTAAAAGTTCGATATTTTCGAAGTGGATACCAATTTTCTTTTGAAAGGTTGAAAAGTCCTCCATCGCTCACCTAAACCCTTTCAGTTAGTATTGACGACATATAGGAAGGGCTGTCCAGATATTGGACAGCACCTTGCCAAACTGTTATTGGATGCTGTTTATGTAATTCACAGCGTCACCAACAGTATTAATTTTTTCTGCTTCTTCATCAGCGATCTCCGTATCGAATTCATCTTCAAGCTCCATAACAAGCTCAACTACATCCAAAGAATCCGCTTCAAGATCATCTTTGAAGGAAGCCTCCATTGTGACCTTAGATTCATCTACATCAAGACGATCGACAATGATTTGTTTGACACGATCAAATGTATCTGCCATAAGACTTCACCTCCCTTCCGTTATTATAAATGAGTTTTCCTCGAAAAACTAGATGATTCAAATATTTATGATTTCAACCGGCAAATTTAACCGGATAAATCCTTACATAACCATGCCGCCATCAACATGAAGCGTCTGTCCAGTCATATAGCTGCTGTCCTCAGAAGCAAGGAAGCGAACCACATTGGCGATATCTTTTCCTTCTCCTAAACGGTTAAGCGGGATCATCTTAAGCATTTCCTCCCGCTGCTCTTCTGTCAGCTCATCTGTCATGTCAGTTGTAATGAAACCAGGAGCTACAGCATTAACAAGGATATTCCTTGTAGCAAGTTCCTTGGCATTGGATTTGGTCATACCGATTACTCCAGCTTTAGCAGCTACGTAATTAGCCTGACCCGGGTTTCCGGACACACCTACGATAGAAGCGATGTTGATGATACGTCCGCTTTTTTGTTTCATCATCTGGCGGGTTACAGCTTTAGTAGTCAGAAACACGCCTTTCAGATTTGTATCAATTACTTGATCGAATTCCTCTTCTTTCATCCGCATCAGTAAATTATCCTTCGTGATGCCAGCGTTATTAACTAATATATCAAGACGGCCGAATGCTTCAATCGTTGTTTTAACCATATCTTTAACTTCGGCTTCCTTCGATACATTTGCCTGGATTTTCACAGCTTTTCCGCCATTAGCCTCTATCTCATCTACCACTTCCTGCGCCTTCGCTTCACTGCCCGCATAGTTTACCGCAACCGCGGCCCCTTTATCAGCTAATTCCAGCGCAATGGCACGTCCAATTCCTCGGGAAGCGCCTGTGACAAGTGCTACTTGATTTTCCAGCATTATGAATCCTCCTTATACCAATCGATGAATGCTTGTAATGTTTCTGGATCCTGAATTTGGAATGTCTTCATTCTGCGTTTAACTTTTCGAACCAATCCGCTCAATACTTTACCATGTCCGACTTCCACAATAGCGTCAATATCCTGTTCGACAAACTTTTCTAAAATTTGCTGGAAGCGGACAGGAGAATACAGCTGCTCGATTAACAATTCTTCGATCATTTGCTTATCAGTTACAGGTTCAGCTGTCACGTTGGCATATACCGGAATAGAAGCATCAGAAAGTTCCGTGTTCTTCAGAGCTTCAGAAAAGTCTTCGCTCGCCGGTTTCATTAGACGTGAATGGAAAGGACCACTGACATTCAGCGGCAGGACACGTTTTGCTCCTGCTTCCTTCAGTTGTTCAGAAGCTTGATCCACCCCTTCTTTACTGCCGGAGATAACAATTTGGCCAGGGCAATTGATGTTCGCTAAATCAACGACTTCATCGTCCTTCATACCATCCAAAACGTTCTGGATTGCATCTTGATCCAGCCCTAACACTGCTGCCATGGCTCCCTTACCAGTCGGGTAGGCATGTTCCATCAACTGGCCGCGCTTCTGCACCAGTGCAGCCGCTGCAAGCGGCTTAAGTGCCTTTGAGGCCACCAGTGCGCTATACTCACCAAGGCTGTGGCCGGCAGTCATTACCGGTTCAATTCCTTCTTTTTCAAGCAGGCTGACAATCGCTGCACTATTGATTAACAGTGCCGGCTGAGCATGTTCCGTTTTTGTCAGCTCATCCTGGGGCCCCTCAAACATAAGTTTCGTTAGAGGGACTTTTAACTCCTCATCTGCCTGTTCAAATAAGTCTTTCACTTCATCATAAGTTTCATACAAAGCCTTCCCCATGCCGACTTCCTGAGAACCCTGGCCCGGGAAAACAAAAGCTACGCGTTTCATGCTTCTTCCTCCTCTGTTCCATGAATACTTTTCACTGTTTCAGCTATTTTCGTGGTAACATCCTCTTCGGCCATATGGGTCGCTTGCCTGATTGCATTGAAAACTGCCCGGGCATTGGACGAGCCATGTGCTTTGATGACCGGGGCAGAAAGCCCGAATAGACCAGCGCCTCCATATTCCGAATAGTCAAGTTTATCTTTCAACTGTTTCAAATCATTTTTGACAAGACCAGCAGCAAGTTTCGTTTTGAAATTGGACATGAATGTTTCTTTAATCATCGAAAACATCGTCATCGCTGTACCTTCAATTGTTTTTAAGGCGATGTTGCCACTGAATCCGTCGGTTACCACAATATCCGCCACTCCATCAAGGAGGTCACGGGCTTCGACATTCCCGACAAACTCTACCGGTGCTTCTTTCAATCCGGCAAATGCTTTTTTAGCAAGGTCACTGCCTTTGCCATCTTCCGTGCCAACATTCAATAAGCCAACTTTCGGCTGCTTGATTCCTCTGACTTTCTCCGAGTAGATGGAACCCATGATCGCATATTGTACGAGGTGCTGCGCTTTAGCATCAACATTAGCGCCGACATCAAGGAGAAGGAATCCTTTTCCATCTACCGTCGGGAGTGTCGGACTCAACGCCGGGCGTTCGATTCCCTTGATTCTGCCGACAATGAACAGGCCAGCGCTCATCAATGCTCCAGTATTACCTGCAGAAATACAAGCATCCGCTCTTCCTTCTTTCACTTCCTGTGCCATAAGTACCATCGAAGCTTGTTTTTTACGGCGTACGGCCCGGACCGGTTCATCCTCGCTTGTAATTTTTTCTTTTGTATGTATAATCGTTATATTTTTTGTATCCTTTATTAATGGCTTGATTTGTTCCTCATCCCCAACCAGGGTGATTTGAAGCTGTTCATTTGCCTCAACTGCCTGGATGGCACCTTTGACGATTTCTACAGGTGCATGGTCGCCACCCATCGCATCGATTGCGATTCTCATTATTCCTGCCCCCTCTGTTGATTCGAACGAAACATTTCAAATATACCGGAGAACACTTTTTCATTATCGACAAAACTGTTTACTTCTACAACCGTCCGCCCTTTTTCGTCTACCCCGGTAACTGAAGCTTTAGCAACGACCCTTTCCCCTTTTGTCACCTGTCGGGTAAACCGTATTTCCGCTTTTGCCGTAAGCGCCAATTCATCATTGATGACCGCTACCGCCAATGAATTCCCCTGGGCAAACAAATGATGGCCCCGGGCGATATCATTTCGGGAAAATACATGCTCACGGTCAATATCCAAAATGGAAATAGCTCGCTGATCCAACTCTAAATCTATTATTTCACCGATCACTTCTTCAATGGGTAATGCTTTTACGGTTTCATTCCATTCATTTCTTGCCACAGATTTGATCCTTTCCCGAAGTTCCGGAATGGAAAGCTCCATCCGATCCAGTCGTATCGTCTGGATACTGACGCCGAACTTCTTAGCCAGGTCTTCATCGGTAATGAATGGCGTGGATTCGATGGTTTCTTTTAATTCTTTTTGCCTTGTGCGTTTATCCTTTTTCATATCTTTAATCCACCGTCCGAATTGTGACTAGGTACTAATAGTAATATATAATACCAAATGGGTGAATGCAAGGATAAGCATTATTAAAGGGCTCAATATGCTCAGCGTCATGTCTTGGTGGAACCACTTATGTTTTTTAAAAATATTTCAGCTTGCCTGTTTAAGATATCTATTTGCTGCAATACGTTAGCAATCCTTACAAAAAAAGGCTGCACCGATTAGTCATCAGAGACTTGCCGGAGAGCCTTTGTTGCTTAATTCATTAGTTTACGTTTATCTTTTAATGGCGTCTTGTCTTCTATGCCATCATTATAAAGGTGACATGCTACAAAATGGTTGTGACCGACGGCCTGCCACACAGGTTTGGTCGTGGCACAGGCCTCCATCGCCATGGGACAGCGTGTTCGGAAAACACAGCCACTTGGAGGATCGATTGGGCTTGGCAGTTCCCCTTCGAGAATCATCCGCTCCCGTTTCTCTTCTACATCAGGATCTGGTATTGGAATCGCTGACAGCAAGGCTTGTGTATAGGGATGTTTTGGGTTTTCATAAAGGCTGTCACTGTCCGTCAACTCTACCAGATGTCCTAAATACATGACACCAATGCGGTCCGAGATATGGCGTACCATCGAAAGATCGTGAGCGATAAAAAGATAGGTCAGTCCTTTTTCTTCCTGCAGCCTCTCTAATAGATTTACCACTTGCGCCTGAACAGAAACATCAAGCGCGGAAATCGGTTCGTCTGCGATGATGAAATCGGGATTCAATGCCAAGGCCCGGGCAATCCCAATCCGCTGCCTTTGACCGCCACTGAATTCATGGGGATACCGTGTTGCGTGGTTCCGGTTCAGCCCTACTTCTTCCAGCAGTTCATAAACCCGCTCCATCCGCTGTTTTTTATTAGAATATAAATCATGCACAATCATCGGTTCAGAGATTATTTCACCGACTGTTGAGCGTGGATTCAGTGAGGCATAAGGATCCTGAAAGATCATCTGCATGTTCCGATAGAACTGAAATTTTCCCTCTTCATCCAATTGGTGAACGTCATTTCCTTCATACAACACATTTCCGTCTGTACGATTGTATAGTCCCATGATCGTTCTTCCGATCGTGGACTTTCCACAACCGGATTCACCTACCAGCCCAAACGTTTCCCCCTGGTAGACGTCAAAGCTCACTCCATCGACAGCTTTAAGTAAACGCCCTTTCCCCAGGTTGAAGTGCTTCTTCAATTCGTTTACTTGCAGAATCGTTTTGTTATTCATGCTGGTCCCTCCGTCTCCTGCCAGTACCGTCTGGCTGCACAAAGTTCTTTCTCATAAATCGTACCTGTTAATGAAGTTATTTCGATTCCTTTGCCAGTGCTTGGCGAATGGATCATCTTCCCTTCTTCATGGTAGATGCCGACGTGATGAATCCTGCCTTTTCCTTCTTCATATGCAAAAAACAACAAGTCGCCCGGCATCAGGTGATCGAAAGATATTTCCACCCCTGCCATAGCCTGGTCAGTGGCATCCCTCGGTATTTGGTAGCCTGCAGCTTTATGCATGTTGTAGGCAAAACCGGAACAGTCATAACCATAGGCACTCATGCCGCCCCAAAAATAAGAAAGTCCTGTGAATGCCTCTCCCATACGAACAATATTCGTGCCGTTTTCTTTCTTCATCCCAAGGGATTCGGAATAGATGGTAATGTCCTTTTTCTCCAGATATGCTGTGCCATGGGGAGAGCTGACCCGGACGGAATCTTCCAGAATCTCTTGTACAGGAAGTGTCGTCATATAGCTTAATTCGAGGATGGGTTTGCCCGTTTCCTTTTGCAGGGTACTCATCTTTGTAGCGACAACGGCTGATTTTTCTCTTTCCCAAAACTCCCTCGTAATCGGCTGCAGTTGCGTCATCGGAACCCAGCCAGGGTAGCCGCGTTCATCTTTTTTGGATGGTTGTGACGGTATGATGACATGCGCCCAATCTTCACTTTTATCCGTAACCAGCACTTCTTCTCCATATAATAGTTGGGATTGTACCAGGTTTTTATCGCACAGCTCGAGCCGCTTTTCTTTTGTTAATAGGGCCAGCCATTCCTTTAATTTTACAGGATTGGTCAACCCGGGCTCATCAAGTTTCCGCGGGGAATTCGGTGATGTCCATACCGTAGCGACAGAAACGTTGACGATATAGTTTTCATGTGTTCCTTCAAGCATTGGAAACACTCCCTTTATTCTGGATGTATTGTTTTTTTATCTCCGAAATACCAAGACCGCTGCTTTCTTCCGGCAAGTGAATCCGTTTCCCCTGGTAATGGATTCCGCCTTCCACTATGTCATCCGCCAGCATCAGCGGTGCATCGAAATCGTAACGGGTGACATTTTTCTGACTGGCAGCAAAGTGGCTAGCAGCGGTAATACCAAGCTTCGTCTCAATCATGCTCCCTACCATGCATTCTACTCCAAAGCTTTCTGCCAAGGTGCATATTTTCATAGCGTGATAGATGCCACCACTTTTCATCAGCTTGATGTTAATGAAATCGGCACTCTCTGATTCCAGCACTTTTCTGGCATCATACATGGAGAATACACTTTCATCAGCCATGATTGGTGTATCAACATGGTCTTTCACTTGTTTCAATCCTTGAAGATCATGAGCTTTAACCGGCTGTTCTACTAATTCTATGTTCAGATCAAGGTCTTCCATTTTTCTGATGGCATAGATGGCTTCTTTCGGTTTCCAGCCTTGATTGGCATCGAGGCGGATCACTGCAGCTTCCCCTGCTGCCTGGCGGACAGCCTTGATTCTTTGAATATCCGTTTCGATATCATCTTTGCCCACCTTCACCTTTAAAGCAGTAAACCCATTTTGTATGTAGCGTGCAGCGTCGTCTGCCATTTCTTCGACTTCATTGACACTTACGGTATAGTCGGTTTCCAAACGGTTGCGATATCCACCAAGAAACTGGAATAGGGGCATACCTGCAAACTGACTGAGACAATCATATAAGGCCATATCTACTGCTGCTTTTGCACTCGTATTTCCAACCAAAACTGTGTGGAGGATTTCAAAAACCCTCTCCCTCCCCAAGAGAGAGTGTCCAATCAAATTTGGAGCAATAATTTTTTTAATAGCGGTTTCGATACTATCCAGACTTTCTCCTGTAATCACATGCGTTGGCGGTGCTTCTCCCCATCCGGTGATTCCTTCATTACAGGTCATTTTCACTACGATCGCTTCCGCTTCGGTTACTGTCCGGAGTGCAGTTTTGAAAGGGGTATGTAAGGGGACAGCAATACGCATCGTTTCTATTTTTTTAATATGCATTAGAGCACTCCTCTACTCATTTACTTAACACCAGGCGAAATTTTCAACGTCCCGTTGGAAGAGAGTTCTGCTTCGACTCCCAAAGGTATGGCGAAATGCGGCTGGCAGTGACCGATTTTGAATCCTGCCACAACTGGTTTTGCAAGCCCACTCAAATAATCTTTCAATACTTGTGATAGACTAAGAGATGCTTTTCGTTTGGAGGGTTCGGCGTTCATGAAATCACCAACGACAATACCGGCAGCGTCATGGAACTTGCCACTTAACCTCAATTGATTCAACATGCCGTCAATCCGGTAAGGTTCTTCATCAATATCTTCGATTAACAGTAGTTTCCCCTTTGTGTCAACCTCAAAAGGAGTTCCTAATGTACTGACAAGCAATGAAAGATTGCCCCCTGTCAATTCTCCCCTTCCCTCCCCTTCTGCAATGACGGTTAATGGAGCAAGGGATTCGTTGTAAGTCAAAGGCTGCGAAAAAAATAATTGGTGAAACATTGTTTTTGATTCATCATGAAAGTCATCTTTTCCAATATCCGAACTGAGCATCGGGCCATGGAAAGTTACAAGTCCTGTTTTTTGGCGGATTGCTGTATGTAAGTAAGTGATATCACTGTAGCCCCAGAAGATTTTCGGATTTTTCCGGATCAGCTCATAATCAATCTTATCAGCAATCCTTCCTGTTCCATAACCACCGCCGGCACAGAAGATTCCTTTTATATCAGGGCGGGCAAACATATCATGCACATCAGCTAAACGCTCCTCATCTGTTCCTGCAAGGTAACCATGAACATCTTCCACATGGTCAGCTATAACGACTTCGAGCCCAAGTGATTCCAAAAATGGAATCGCCTTGTTCAGTTGATCGATATTTGGTGGGCTGGCCGGGGCGATTACGCCTACTTTATCACCTTTATGCAACCGGTTCGGTAATACCATTTCCATTCCCTCTTCCTGTTTAATAAATAGGCTCTGTTAAACTTTGTTGTTGATTTTTCATCATAGGCTTATTCCACAATAGGGCTGAATTGTGGAAGACTCAGTTTCAAGATAGTGAGGGTTATTTACCATAATAGCGTCAGGGTTGGCTGGGAAACTACTCGCTTTCCTGCGGGGAACCGGCGAGCCTCGCCTGGCTCCTTCTCCCGCGGGAGTCTCGCAGTTTCCCAATCAACCCATCCGAAGGATGGGAGAAAAGAACCCCTGTTATAAGTGAGACTGTCTTCTACAATCAATAGTTACAAGCACGTTTTACAAGTAGCTATCCCTTTGATTGAAGGACTTCATAACGATGTTTCCGTTTCTCCCATAAACGCAAGGAGGTCCGGGAAATTGCGAGACTCCAATGGGAGGATAGTACATGGTGAGATCCCGCAGGGCTTCTGCCCGAGGAAGCTCACCGTACGCCCATGGAAAGCGAGTAATTTCCCGGGCCTCCAAACCATTACTAACGTAACGGGAACAACTTATCTTGAAACTGAGTCTTCCACTAAAGGGAGCTATTTTTGTAAAATCAACACGGAGCTTTAACAGAGCCAAAAAATAAGCCGAAAGCAGGCTGCACCCAGATCCTGCTTCATCGACACCTGCCCCGGCCATTTTCTTCGTTCTAACAAGTTATGAAACTCTTATTTTTGCTATTATTAGTTTTTATCTGCCCACTTTAATTCCAGGTACCCGACAGGGTGACGGACGATGTTTTCTACTTCGTCTTTCTGAAGTACTACCTGGTTGTAGAAGTGGATCGGGAAGAGCGGCATTTCTTCAAATAGAATTTTTTCTGCTTCATACATGTATTCGAAACGCTGTTCTTCATCCGCTTCAGACTTGGCTTGTTGAATTAATTTATCATACTCTTCATTTGACCAGCCTGTACGGTTCATTGATGAATCAGTTGTGAAGCTTTCCAGGAAGTTGATCGGATCTGCATAGTCAGCAAGGAAAGAGCTTCGGGACAATTGATGTTTCAAGTCCTTCTGATCCTGTAAAAATACATTCCACTCGGTATTTTCCAAAGTAATATCTACATCTAAGTTTTCTTTGTACATGCTTTGAACAGTCTCAGCGATCGATTTATTTACGTCACTGGTATTATAAGTTAGTGTGACCTTTGGCAGCTCCTCATACCCCTCTTCTTCCATGCCTTCTTCTAACAGCTGCTTTGCTTGCTCAGGGTCATACTCCACTAAATCTCCGTTTTTATCACGGAAATCTTCACCGGAGGGGTCAGCAAACCCATAAGATACAAAGCCATAGGCAGGTTCTTCTTTATTCTTCGTAACATACTCGACGATTTCCTCTTGATTGACAGCCATCGCAAATGCTTTACGGATTTTTTCATTTGTAAACGGTTCTTCGTTTACATTAAATCGATAGAAATGAGTTCCTGCCTGCTCCTCAATTACAACATTTTCACTATCAATCAACTCTTCAGACATTTCACTCGGAATGTCTGATGTATCCAGGTCTCCGCTTTCATACATTTGGTATTCTGTGTTGGTATCGTTTACCATCGCCCACTCAACTTTATCCAATTTGACGGTGTCTGCATCCCAATACTCGTCGTTCTTTTCCATGACAAGTTCGCTGTCATGTGTCCATTCCGCCAATTGGAATGGACCATTTCCTACGAATGAATCTGCTTCTGCGAACCATTCTTCATTTTCACTTTGGACTTCTTCATTAATAGGGAAAAACGCCGGATTAGAAGTCACATGTAGAAAGTACCCGGTTGGAGCTGTCAAGGTAACCTCCAGTGTCTTTTCGTCTACGGCTTCAACCATTACATCATCTTCAGAACCTTCCCCATTATTGAATGCTTCTGCCCCTTCGATGAAGTAGCCAAGAAATGCTGCCGGGGACGCGACTTCCGGGTCAACCAGACGTTTCCAGGCGAATTCAAAATCTCCTGCTGTTACTGGGTCACCATTGGACCAGTTGGCATCTTCACGAATATGGAACGTATAGACCGTCCCATCTTCTGAAACATCCCATTTTTCTGCAGTTGCTGCTGCCGGTTCATGGGACTCATCCAGACGAGTCATCCCTTCCATTAAATTATTCAGTACATTCCAGGAGTAGGAATCGAAACCGATTGGAGGATCCAAAGATGTAGGTTCAGACCCATTGTTCAGTTTCAGTACTTTTTCTCCCCCAGAGGCTTCCTCTCCTCCATCATTCTGCTCCCCACTATCAGAGCTTCCACTCGTTGTGCAGGCGGCCAGAACTATTGCCACCATCACGGCTAGTAACAACATAAGCCATTTTCTCATTGCTTTTTCTCCCTTCTGAATATGTATTTATCTTGAGGCCTCACTTGGAAGCCAACAATTTAGTTGCACGCTCATCCTGAAGCCAGCATTCAACCTGATGAGTGGATGAAAGGTTTGTCTCCAGGGGGTAAACCCGGTCACACACTTCCATCGCTTTTGGACATCTAGCCGTAAAAGGGCACCCTGCCGGCGGCGAAAAGAGATCGGGAGGAGTCCCGTCAATCGGTATCAGTTTTCCTTCTCTCCTGTCTAATCGCGGAACGGAATTTAACAATCCTTTTGTATATGGATGCTGGGAATGATAAAAAATTTCTTTCTTCGTTCCAACCTCGATAATCTTTCCGGCATACATCACAGCGATTCGGTCGGCAATTTTCGCTACTACACCCAGATCATGGGTGATCAATATAATCGCTACTCCTGTCTGTTCCTGAATTCTTTCGAATAATTCAAGTATTTGCGCCTGAATGGTGACATCGAGAGCAGTGGTCGGTTCATCGGCAATCAAAAGTTCAGGTTCGCAAATGAGTGCCATTGCAATTACAATACGCTGACGCATACCGCCACTGAACTGGTGAGGATACAGGCTGAGGCGCTCCTCAGGGTTAGGGATTCCGACTAAGTCCAGAAGTTCCACAGCTTTTTGCTTTGCTTCTTTAGCAGAAACAGAAGTATGCTGTTTCAACCCTTCTGCAAGCTGGTTACCGACCGTCAAGGTGGGATTCAGCGCGGTCATCGGATCCTGAAAAATCATCGATATGTCTACGCCTCTAATTTTTCTCATTTGATTTTCAGGGAGAGTGATTAACTCTTTGTGTTTGAATTGAATAGTTCCATTCGTTATCCGTCCAGGTGGCTGTGGTATCAGGCGCATGATCGAGTTTGCTGTTACACTCTTGCCGCAGCCCGATTCACCTACAATCGCCAGTGTCTCGCCTCTATGTAAGTCAAAGCTGACTCCCCTGACCGCCTGTACTTCCCCACCATAAGTTAAAAAGGAAACTTCAAGGTCTCTTACTTCCAGTAATTTTTCCAATATTGTCACCTCCTGAGCTTAGGATCGAGTGCATCCTGAAGCCCGTCTCCAAGTACGTTAAATGCAAACATCGTTGCAGAAATAAAAAATGCCGGGAAAAACAGTCTCCACCAATGTCCGGACAGTATTGTACCTAATGCGTCATTGGCCATTACACCCCAGCTGGCATAAGGGGATTGAATGCCAAGTCCTAAGAAGCTCAAAAATGCCTCCGCAAAGATCGCTGTCGGGACTGTGAGGGTCATTTGTACAATGATCGGACCCATTGTGTTTGGAAGCAGGTTCTTCCGGATAATACGCGAGGTTTTTGTACCGAATGATTTAGATGCCAATACAAACTCATAATTTTTTATTTGCATGACTTGTCCCCGCACGATACGGGCCATCCCAACCCACCCTGTCACTGTCAGGGCGATAATGATCGTCATAAGGCTAGGTCCCATAACTACCAATAAGAGGATAACAACCAGTAAATAAGGAAGCCCGTATAAAATTTCAATTATGCGCATCATTACATTATCTGTACGTCCGCCTTTATAACCGGCAATACCTCCATAGATTACACCAATAAAAAAATCGATCAAAGCTGCCATTAATCCGACAAACAATGAAATTCTCGCTCCGTACCATGTCCTGGTAAATACATCTCTCCCCAGGTTATCCGTCCCAAACCAATGACTGAGAGAAGGCGGCTGGTTTTGATTCGCCCGGACACTTTCACTCACACTATAAGGGGAAAACATTGGTCCGAAAATCGCCATAAAGGTTAATAAAATCAGAAAAACCAGGCCGCCAATGGCAAGTTTGTTCTTTAGCAGCCTGCGCCATGCATCCTGCCAGTAAGATAGGGATGGACGCACAACTTTTTCTGAGTCGCTTTCATTTTTTTCTTTCGGTTTGAACCATTCATCTGGAATATCATTGCCAGCAGGAGAATGTTTCTTTTGTTTTTCAGCAAGGTGGTTCATGCTCATTCCCCTTCCTTCTTATGCATTTTTATTCTAGGATCCAGCAAGCCGTAGGCGATATCGACCAAAAACAACATGAAAACCAGGAAAAAGCTGTAGAACACAGTAGTCCCCATGATTACCGGATAATCCCTCTGGTTTATGCTTTCAATGAAATACCGCCCCATGCCAGGAATTGCGAAAATCTTTTCAATGACGAATGTACCGGTTAGAATTCCTGCTAACAACGTACCTAAAATCGTGACTACCGGCATTAGCGCATTTTTCAAAGCATGTTTGATAATAATCTTATAGGGCATCAGGCCTTTGGCTCTTGCTGTTTTAATATAATCCTGTGTCAGAACCTCAAGCATGCTGGAGCGAGTCAGTCTTGCTATGATGGCCATCGGTCCAGTCGCGAGCGCCAGCGTCGGCAGCACCATATGTACGGGACTCGACCAGGTGGCAGCGGGGAAGATGTCCCAATCGACTGCAAGTTTTTGAATTAACAAGGTTGCTAACACGAAGTTCGGAATAGAAATACCCAGGACAGCTATCGTCATTGCCAAATAATCGATGATACCGTTATGTTTTAAAGCTGCCAATACACCGAGGATGATCCCTGAAAAAACAGCAACTAGAATAGTGACAATCCCTAATTCGAAAGAAATCGGAAAGCCTCTCCCTAATAAATCATTGACTGTCTGTGTCGGGTGTTTGATCGATGGTCCGAAGTCCAACGTAGCAATCGATTTCAGGTAGATGAGATATTGAATGAATAATGGTTCATTTAAATGGTAATGCGCTTCAAGGTTAGCCTGGACTACTTCGTTAGAGCTTCTTTCTTCGTTGAATGGGGAACCAGGGATGGCATGCATCAAAAAGAAAGTCAATGTCGCAATAATTAATACGGTCCCAATCATGATCAGAAAACGTTTGATTATGTACTTTGTCATATAGGCACCCTCCCTAACTGAAAGACGTATGCATCGCCAGTTCAGTCATGACGATCATCGCCTGATAGGCTTCTATGATATCTTTTGCTTTATACTTGACAATGGTGGTGCCTGGTTCAATTTCTGTTTTTGGCATCAGGTTTGCCCATTCTGCCTGGCCGTAATTATTAAATTCTATTCTAAGTACCGGGTTATCAGGAGGTGTCAGCGGCTTGACCAGGTTACGTTTTTTCAAAGCTGCTGTAACTTTTTCCTGGATCAGCTCTCCCGCTTTTACCGGTGTCAGGCTTTTCACTGACGAACGTGATATTGTTTCTTTAACGACCGCTGTCGTTATGTTTGGTATCAGCCCCTCTGCCTCTTTGGCAGCACAGTTATCGCCAGCAACTAATAATACCGGTACGCCGTAATAGCCGGCGACATAAGCATTGAATCCTAATTCCCCTACTTCGACATCGTTTATGTAAAAGTTCCTTACTCCGAAAATCATCGAGTGGGACATTACCCCCCGTTGACCGGCTCGTGCGTGATATCCGATAAACATTGCTCCAGCGTAACTGTCATCAAGGCTCTGGACCATTGATAGCGGTTTCACATCACCTGTAATAAGTTGAGCTTCTGGGTGAAGCTGATCGATCAGCAGGTTATTCATCTTTGAATGACTATCATTCACTAATACCTCTTCACAGCCTGATTTCCTGGCTGCTTCGATAACGTAATTCGTCTCTTCTGTCATGATGCGGCGGGCCCGGTCGTAATTAAGTTCCGATGAATCTACGTATGTATAATCGGGCAGACCGGTTATTCCTTCCATATCAACGGAAAGAAATAGTTTCATAGATGCAACACTCCTTTGTTCGTTTAAATGATAAAGTTTCCTGGGGGAATTTTCTTAAAATTCTATCAAATTTTTCCTGAATTAGCAATGTAGTTCAAAAATATGTAGAAATTTGAAAAAGGGCTGTTTCTGCAGCCTTATACGGATACCGCCAATCACACACTCATTGGTGCATCAGTCTTTTCGCTACTGAAACAACCCTATATCTCTATCAATCCAGTATTTCCCCTTGCAGGGCTTCGTCCTTGTACAGCATGTTTTTCAGTGCTGCCCATTCTTTTTCCGTCTCCAGCCTGCCGGAAGCGATGATATCAGCAGCGTCTTTCCGGGCGGTTTCCAAGGCACGATAATCATGTACCATATCTCCCACTTTAAATTCCGGGACGCCACTTTGTTTCTTTCCAAAAAAATCACCAGGTCCACGGAGCTTAAGATCCTGTTCCGATAATTCAAACCCATCCGTCGTCTCTGTCATGATCCGCATCCGTTCCTTGCCGATTTCGCCTTTTGGCTCTGCCAACAAAATACAGTAGCTCTGTGCATCTCCACGGCCGACACGACCTCTAAGCTGATGGAGCTGACTCAGACCGAAACGTTCCGCATCATAGATGACCATTACGGTCGCATTAGGGACATTCACCCCTACTTCCACAACCGTAGTGGAAACGAGAACCTGGATATCATTATCGACAAACTGCTGCATCACTGCTTCTTTTTCTTCCTGATGCAGGCGTCCATGCATTAACCCCACTTGAATGTCTGGTTCAAAGAATGTCTGTAGCTGGTAATGCAAGTCGACAGCATTCTGGATGTCGAGTTTATCGGATTCCTCGATTAAAGGTGAAATTACATATGCCTGGTGTTCCTGGGCAACTTCTTTTTGAATGAATTGAAGGACGCGATCCATCATATCTCCTTTGACCCAATAAGTTTCTACTGGTTTACGGCCAGCCGGCATTTCATCAATGACGGAAACATCCATATCCCCGAAAGCTGTGATAGCAAGCGTCCTTGGTATCGGGGTGGCCGTCATGAATAATACGTCTGGATGAAGCCCTTTATCTCTTAGTGTCCTGCGCTGATTGACACCGAAGCGGTGCTGCTCATCTACAATTACAAGTCCGAGTTTGGAAAAGACAACTTCCTCCTGAATCAGCGCATGTGTACCAACAATAATATCGGCCTCTTTGGTACGGGTCTCTTCGAGAATGGCTTTTCGCTGTTTCCCTTTAACAGACCCCGTCAATAAGACGATATTGACCCTGTCACCGAACATTTCCTGTAAGGATTCATAATGCTGTTCAGCCAGAATCTCCGTCGGTACCATCAAGGCACCCTGATTTCCGGCTGTAATGGAAGCATATAGAGCGATAGCAGCAACAGCTGTCTTCCCTGACCCAACGTCCCCTTGCAGGAGACGGTTCATACGATGGGGAGATTTCATATCTGTTAAAATTTCTGCCAGTGATTTCTTTTGCGCTTTGGTCAATTCAAAGGGGAAGGAATCTACAAAGGTTGTCAGTTTATCATTATCATATGCCTGTCTGTTCCCTTCTGTCGCTTCCCGCTTCATTTTTCTCAACAACTGCATTTTCAACTGGAAAATCAGGAATTCTTCATACGTAAACCTTCTTCTCGCATGTTTTAATAATTCGCGGCTTTCCGGATAATGCATTTGCCATAGCGCTTTCGTTCGTTCCGGCAGCTTATAGCTGTCAATCAGCTGCTCTGGCAGAATCTCTGTTACTTCGTCGCCATATGCTTCTAAGGCAGTCAAGATAACTTTCCGCATTTTTTTCATGGTGATGCTTTCTTTCAGCGAATAGACGGGCTGAATTGGGTTCTGTGCTTCGGCCCGCCCTTTTTTATATTGGCTGACCGTTATTTGCAGACGGTGCTGATCCCATTTCCCTGTGACCGTAATAATGTCGCCGGCACTGATCTGCTTCTTAGCAAAAGCCCGGTTGAACATGACAGCTTTTACGGAGAATTGGTCCACTTGCAAAGTCATGGTCAGCCGGGATTTTTTTCGCCCATAAAAAGTAAGGGAAGGTTCGCCAATGACCTCCCCTTCGATTGTTGCATTTTCATTATGCACAAGTTCCGTCAATGGTTTAACTTCGTAGGTGTCATAGCGGTAGGGAAAATAAAACATAAGGTCTTCTACTGTGTAGATTCCTAGTTCATTAAGTGTATCTGTCAATTTTTCCCCGACACCGTTCACCTCAGAAACTGGTTGCGTCAACACACTATCACTCTTTCTTCAAAGAAATTCCGTACACTTTCGCTTCTAGTTCCCGACCTGTAGGTGTCGCTGCAAGGCCCCCCTGGGCTGTTTCTCTCAGAGCCACAGGCATGGTCTGTCCGATTTTATACATGGCATCGATCACTTCGTCACATGGAATCCGGCTGGTCACACCTGCCAGTGCCATATCTGCTGCTGTAATTGCGTTAGAAGCGCCCATGGCATTTCGTTTCACGCATGGAACTTCGACGAGACCGGCAACCGGATCACAAACAAGTCCGAGCATATTTTTTAATGTAATGGCCATTGCCTCTGCTGACTGCGATGGTGAACCCCCAGCCATCTCAACGATAGCAGCAGCAGCCATTCCGGCAGCAGAACCTACTTCCGCCTGACAACCGCCGGCAGCCCCGGAAATAGATGCATTATTTGCAACAACAAAGCCGAATGCCCCGGAGGTGAAAAGATAACGTACCATTTGTTCTCTCGTTGGGTTCAATTTATTTTTCACCGCAAAAAGCGTACCCGGAACACACCCGGCACTTCCCGCTGTAGGTGTGGCACAGATGGTTCCCATAGCTGCATTGACTTCATTCGTAGCTACGGCTTTACTGACAGCATCAAGCAGAATCGTACCGGACAAAGGTTCGTGGTTTTTCATATACTCCTGGAGCAGTACAGCATCCCCGCCAGTTAAACCACTGTGTGATTTTACCCCTTTCAAACCATCCTCGACCGCTTTTTCCATGACATCGAGATTGCGTTCCATCTGCCCGACAACCTCTTCCCTTGTCCTCTCTTTAACTTCCATTTCCTGACGAATCATTACTTCTGATATTTGAATGCCTTCGCTTTCCGCCATTTCTACGAGTTCAGCTACATTACGAAACATAATTCATGCTCCTTTCTATTAGTCGACGATCTTGGCAACCTGTAAGATATGGTCTGCTCTCTCCAGCTCTTTCAAAATGCTTTCGTCTATATTTTGATCGACTTCAATCACCATCAATGCCTGCTGGCCTTCCTGCTTGCGTGACACTTCCATATGACCGATATTGATTTCATGTCGTGCTAAAATACCGGTAACAGAGGCGATCGCTCCGTACCTGTCATTATGGATCAACAGGACAGCCGGATGGCTTCCGGACAAACGTAATTCAAAGCCGTTCAGCTCCGTTATTTCAGCCATACCTCCGCCAATGGATATTCCGACAAGCTCCAGGTCTCCTTTATCGTCACCGATACGTATTCTCGCTGTATTCGGATGGTCGGTATGAGATTCTTCTTCATGGAACCTCACTTTAATTCCTTTTTGTTTTGCTGTTTCTAACGCATCCCTGATCCTGGTATCGTGTGTATCATAATCCAATAACCCGCCGACTATGGCAACGTCCGTACCGTGTCCCTTATAGGTTCGGGCAAAAGAACCATACAAATGAATTTCTGCCCACTTCGGTTCCCGTCCGAACAGGTTCCTGGCAGCCCGTCCGATTCTAGCTGCTCCAGCTGTATGTGAACTAGATGGTCCGATCATAACCGGACCCATAATATCGAAAACTGATTTATATTTCATCCAATCACCTTTCCCTTCCACAAGATAAGCCGTTATGTATGATAACTACACACGCTTATTCCCTATTCTATTTTAGCGGGAAAACGTTTACTTGAACAGGAGTATTCCCTACTATTTTTACCATAAAGCTCAAGGTATTGCCAGAATACGGATCAGGTATTATAATTAAACTTTGTGGGTTGCATGAACAACCGGGTGGGAGAGGGCTACAAATATATAGAGGAGTACACCATGTTTAACAAGCGTAAACATGCCATTGATGCTGCTCAGTGGAAAAATGACATCCTTGCTGGTCTGATCGGCTATTTTACGACTGTCTATATTGTAGCGGTTAATAGCTCGATCCTGCATGATGCAGGGATCGGCGTCGAGAACGCGATGGTCGCTACCATCCTTGCCAGCTTTGTCGGTACCTTGCTGATGGGATGGCTCGCCAATGCCCCGATGGTGCTGATACCAGGGATGGGAGTCAACGCCCTGTTTGCCTATACGATTGTCGAAGGCACCGGCATGAGCTTCCAGGAAGGGCTGGCAGTCGTCATCGTATCTTCGTTGATTTTCCTTGTGACGGCATTCACTAAACTTGGGGAATGGCTGAAAGAAGCGATTCCAGATTCCTTGAAACACGCCATCACGGTAGGTCTTGGTCTATTCCTGACCCTGATCGGCCTTGAAAAGGGTGGACTTGTTGTAAGAGGAGAACACTCCTTGATCGCACTTGGAAACCCTTCTTCCGAAATGGTGATTACCAGCCTGTTGACCTTATTCATCGGAATATTTCTGTTCACCAGAAACGTTCCCGGCAACTTCCTGGTCACCATGATCATAGGAACGGTGATTGCCTCCTTTTTCGGACTGCTTGGCGAACCGGGAACAGGCATTTCCATGGATATGGGTTCTTTCATCTGGATGCCTTCATTTGAAGGAATCGGAACATTGACCTTTTGGATGGCTGTCTTCCCGTTAAGTATCGTGCTGATATTTGAGAATATGGGCTTGATACACGGACAGCTGGCGATGCTGGAAGATGAAAGTAAGTTTAAACGCGCTTATAAAGCCACCGCTTTTTCTGCACTTGCAAGTGGTTTTCTTGGCACTTCTCCTACGGTATCATCCGCAGAAAGTGCCGCCGTCATTGCATCAAAAGGAAAAACCGGCCGCGCAGCATTTACAATGGCTATCCTGTTCCTCGCCACATTATTATTGATACCATGGATATCGATGGTTCCACCTACTGCTATCAGCCCGATTTTGATTATTGTCGGAGCTTTGATGGTGCAGAACATCAAACATATCGAATTCGATCAGTTATCCGAGACAATGCCTGCTTTCTTGATCATTGTCATGATTCCTTTTACGTATTCGATTGCTGATGGGATGGCTTTTGGATTCATAGCCTATCCGCTGGTAAAGCTGGCGATTGGAAAACAAAGGGAATTATCTTTCCCAGTCGTATTCATAGCCATGATGTTCTTATTCGAATTTGTCATGCGATCAGTCGGACATTAATATTTTTGGGTTCAGAGTTAATGGCTAACTCTGAGCCTTTTTTATAGTGACGTACGCTCGTGCTTAAAAGTGTTTGATATTTTAAGGCGTAAGAGAGACAACCGGCATAGTATGAGAGAATCTTGCACCCGGATGAGAGACAATTTTCGAAATTTGAGTGACAATATTGGATTTTTAAGAGACAAATTTACGGGAAGAGAGAATTATAGGCTATATAAGAGACAATCTAACCAGATTGGCCACCTCCCCTTTTTTTCTGTCTTTTATTATCCTGCCTCCTTTACCACTATGTTACCGAAACATCTGACCCGTAAACGATGATAAAAAAGACAGTGGGTTTTCCACCCTCTTATGTCCCGCAATAGGTTCGGTATGGGAGCCTGGATGGTGCTGGCAGGGTCGTGTATTCCTCTTGTTCGGGTGAATAGGCATAGGGATCTGAAAGAACATCCAAAAGCCGTTCCATCACATTGTAGTCACCATTTTGGACAGCCGCTTCCAACGCCTCTTCCACCCGGTGATTACGAGGGATGATGGCTGGATTGACTTTCTTCATCTCCTGATAGGCAGAGGGCTTGGATAACTCCTGTCTGTCTAACCGCTGTTGCCACCGCTCATACCATTGCTTGAATTCCGGACTCTCATTCATAGCAGTATCCTCCGTTTTACCCAATGTTAACAGGCGGAACGTGTTGGTAAAATCAGCACGGTGCTTCTTCATGATATCAAGAAGGTCATCAATCAATCTCTCATCCTTCTCTTCTTCATTTTGAATACCCAGTTTCTTCCTCATCCCAGTCAGCCAATAGCTATGGTACCATTCCTGGTACTTTCCAAGGATCTCTTGTGCCAGTTCCACAGCATGGTCCTGGTCTTCGTGAATCAATGGTAAAAGGGCTTCAGCTAAGCGCGCCAGGTTCCACTGACCAATTGCCGGCTGGTTTTGATAGGCATATCGCCCTTGCACATCAATCGAGCTGAATACCGTCTCCGGGTCATATTCATCCATAAAGGCGCAAGGTCCATAGTCAATCGTTTCACCACTGATGGTCATATTATCCGTATTCATCACCCCATGAATAAACCCAATCAACTGCCAATTCGCTATCAATTTGGCCTGGCGTCTGACCACTTCTTCATAAAAAGCAAGATATCGGTCTTCATTTGGTATAATTTCCGGAAAATGCCGCTCAATAGCATAGTCAGCAAGTTCCTGGAGTTTTTCTATATCATTCAGTCTTCTAGTATATTCAAAGGTGCCGACTCGAAGGTGACTAGCAGCAACACGGGTTAATATGGCACCTGGCAATTTTGTTTCCCGAATGACAGATTCACCGGTTGTCACCACAGCAAGGCTTCTATTCGTCGGCACACCAAGCGCGTGCATCGCCTCACTGATGATATATTCCCGCAGCATTGGGCCAAGGGTTGCCCGGCCATCGCCTCTGCGCGAGAATGGGGTACGTCCTGAGCCCTTGAGCTGAATATCTAAACGTTTTTCTGATGGTGTGATTTGTTCACCTAGCAAAACGGCACGGCCGTCGCCTAACATAGTAAAATGCCCAAACTGGTGACCTGCGTACGCCTGTGCAATCGGCACTGCCTGATCTGGTACCTGGTTCCCTGCCAGCACATTTACTGCTTCTTCCGTTTCGAGGTTATCACCGTTCAATCCTAAAGTTTCTGCCAACGATTTATTAATGATAACAGGCTTCGGTGAATGAACGGGTTCTGGCTGTACCTGTTCAAAAAAAGGCTCTGGCAGTCGTGCATAACTATTATCAAAATTCCATCCTATCTCATTTAAATGTTTCATTTTATCTCCTTTACCAGTTAAGATTTGTATATTTATTTATTCACGTTTAGTGTCTAACAAAAACCAGAATATACTCAAAAGAGGTCTAAACCTTGTTAGATTTAGACCTCTATTTTCTGTTTTATTATTCAACTGAGAATATGAAAGAGTATATCGGCTGGTCGCCCTGATGGACTTCTACTTCGATATCTTCAAATTCTTCTTCCATGAAAGCTTCGAGTCTCTCGATTTCTTCCTGGGTCGCTTCTTCACCGGCTAAAACGGTAAGAATTTCATCTTCATCTTCATCAATCATTTCTTTCAGGAGATTCTCGACAGTCGTTATTTTATCTTTATCGGTCGCTTTGATATCGCCATCAAAAATTCCCATGAAATGATCTTTTTCAATGGTCATGCCATCGATTTGCGTATCCCGGACCGCATAAGTGATCTGGCCGGTTTTCACCTGTTCCATCATGCCGGACATTTCCTGTTGATTTGTTGTCAGATCAGCTTCCGGATTGAATGCCAATAAAGCACTCATACCCTGAGGAATCGACTTACTAGGAATGACCGCAACATTGTCTTCCGCAAGTTCAGCCGCCTGTTCGGCAGCCATGACGATATTTTTGTTATTAGGCAGGATCAATACATTTTTAGCATGAGCCTTTGACACAGCTTCCGAGATGTCCTGTGTACTTGGGTTCATTGTCTGGCCTCCCTGGATGACAACCGTAGCGCCAAGGCTTTCGAACATCTTTTTCAGGCCGTCCCCCATGGAAACAGTGACAATTCCATATTCAGCTTTTGCTTTTGCCTGCTTCTCTTTTTTGTCACCTACGATAGATGTATGCTGTTCGCGCATGTTTTCAATTTTCATATTCACAAGACTGCCGTAGCGCTGACCGAGTGTCATCGCTTCGCCAGGGTATTCGACGTGGATGTGTACTTTAATCAATTCGTCATCGGAAACGACAAGCAAAGAGTCTCCCATTTCACTCAATTCATTGCGGAATTGGTCTTCATCATAAGGGTTTTCCTTAAGCTTGTCCTCTTCGAACTTGACCATGAATTCGGTACAGTAGCCAAACTCGATATCTGCTGTGTCCATAAAATCCTGAGCGAGCTTATGATGCTCGGCATTCACCATTTCATCCATGGAACCAGTTGTATCAGGTTCCGGCAGGGTCTCCCCTTTCAGGTTTGCCAGAAATCCTTCATAGATAGTCAAGAGACCTTGTCCGCCACTGTCTACAACTCCGACTTCTTTCAGGACCGGAAGCAGTTCTGGAGTGCGTTTTAAAGAAGCCTGAGCTTCTTTAACAACCGCCTCAAGAAAAACGATCATATCCTCTTCTTTTTTCGCAGTTTTGACAGCAGCTTCTGCCGATTCCCTGGCAACTGTCAGAATAGTTCCTTCCACCGGTTTCATTACGGCTTTATAAGCTGTTTCGACGCCAGCCTGCAATGCTTGGGCAAATTCTTTCGTATCACAGGATTGCTTCTGAGCGAGTTCTTTTCCGAATCCACGGAACAATTGAGAGAGAATGACCCCTGAATTGCCTCGCGCACCCATTAATAAACCCTTGGCCAGTGCCTGGGCAACATCCCCTGTATGATTTTCCTTTACATTCTTTACTTCATTAGCACCTGAAGTCATCGACAAATTCATATTCGTACCTGTATCACCATCAGGAACGGGAAAGACGTTCAACGCATCAATCATATCCGCGTTATTGGTCAGATGCTGCGCGCCTGCGAGCACCATTTCAGCGAACGTTTTACCGTCCAACAATTTAACCGTCACACCTGCTTCCTCCTCTATATCTGCTAGTTTGTCTGTTCTTATTGTTTAGTTAGTAGAAACGCGAACACCCTGGATATAAATGTTCACTGAATTTACGGATAAACCTACTGTTTTATTCAATGTATATTTGACTTGAGATTGGACGTTGTGAGCAACTTCAGAAATTTTCGTCCCGTAGCTTACGATGATATACATATCAATATGCAAAGAATCATCTTCCTGTCTGACCACGACACCTTTGGAAAAGTTCTCTTTTCTGAGGATTTCCGCGATACCATCACGCAGCTGGCTCTTTGAAGCCATCCCTACGATTCCATAGCATTCAACAGCGGCACCGCCTGCGATGGTAGATATTACTTCATTACTGATTGTTACTTGACCATATTTAGTATTCATATCAACAGACATGATGATCCTCCTTCGTCCCTGTTCGTTTATTCCCTATATTATAACACATTCTCAAGCTTATCAGGATTATCATTGGTACTTATCCGTTCTGGGCATATATCGTGCCATATTCAAAGATTGCCCCTATAATACTTTGGATGAATTCACGTATTCTGTCAAGTGAAAATTCTTGATATAATTTAACAGCAATGATTGCAATCCTGATTGCATTATGATACATTGTATAAGTATTTCAAGATATACTTGTAAGCACTAGGAGGGATTACCATGGGACGTAAATGTGTAGTAACTGGACGCAAAACAACTTCAGGTAACAATCGTTCGCACGCTATGAACGCTAATAAACGTAATTTCAAGGCTAATGTACAAAAAGTACGCATTCTAGTGGATGGAAAGCCTAAAAAAGTTTATGTATCTGCCCGTGCACTTAAATCTGGTAAAGTAACACGCGTATAATCACGCAGTAGTATGCCTGTCAGTGACAGGCATTTCGTTTACTTTAATACAGTAATCTTTTACATTTTTCTATTTAACTTTCTTAAAGTACAAAAAAAGCACCCTGCGCTGGGGTGCTTTTTTTGTTACCCTTTTTTAAAGGTTCCTATGACAGCTCTGACAAAGCCACCAATAAATTTTGGGAGTTTAATGGTATAAAATTTCAATGAGTCCCCCTCCTCTTTCCTGAATCAACTGCGGACAAGCTGTATGGTGCGCATTCTCAACTATCTCGACTCCTTATTAACAATAGTATGCCTTGGTCGTATGAAAAAGTACCATATTCTTTTACAAGCTTGTTTGACATACAAAGAGTGGAGCCAAGGGGCAGGTCCATGTCGTTCAATGGGTAATAAAAACCTTCGAGTGAGAGCTTCTTTACCGTCATTGAAATCGGAATAAAGGATAGATAAGGGTAACCATCGACCTTTTTGACTCGATGTTTCCCTGGTGTAGTAAGCTCAATCTGGTTCTGTTGATCAATAATTACAGCCGGTACATTCGCACGTTCTGTCTGATGCAGCAAATGAATATTGGCAAGCGTATGATCGATCCGGCCCCCGGTCACCCCAAACAGGTAAATCTTCTCAGGCTTTTCTTTCAGAGCTGCTTTGACTGCCAGCTCGAGATCGGTGTCGTCTTTTTCTTCGGGGTGAACGTCCGTATGTTTGGCAAAGTTCCTGATTTCTTCCAAACGATTTTCGGTCACCGAATCAAAATCACCGACAGCCAGGCTGATGGGAATGCCTTGTTCGAGCAATACTTCCGCTCCTTGATCAGCACCAATCCATATCATTTTGTCTTTATCGTATTCCGTTAGATCAGGGATATACCGTTTCGGTCCTCCTCCGACTATGGCTACGTGTTTCATCCTGCCACACCTCCTCACTGAATGGAAACAGCCGCACCAGGTGCGGCTGTATGATTAATAGGCGTTCTTGATCGCGTCAATGGCTGCTTTTCTATCTTCTTTATTAAAGACGGCACTCCCGGCAACTAGCACATCAGCACCAGCTTCCACACATGTTCGGGCTGTATCTTTGTTGACCCCTCCGTCAATTTCTATTTCAAAGGATAACCCCAATTCTTTTCTCCATTGGGATATCTGCTGTATCTTAGGGACAACGGATTCGATGAAAGATTGCCCGCCGAATCCAGGGTTGACTGTCATTAACAATACGAGATCAACATCCTGAAGAATTGGTTTGATCGTTTCTGACGGGGTCGCAGGATTAATGACAACTCCCGCTTTCACGCCATGACTTTTGATCAATTGAATGGTGCGATGCAAGTGTACATTCGCTTCCTGATGTACGGTAATAATGTCAGCGCCTGCTTTTGCGAATGCTTCCACGTATTGTTCGGCATTTTCAATCATTAAGTGAACATCTAATGGAAGATCCGTTACTGGACGCACAGCATCGACAATTAATGGTCCAATGGTGATATTGGGAACGAAGTGTCCATCCATTACATCAATATGGATGTAGTCCGCTCCTCCATCCACTACTTCTTTAATCTCTTGTCCCAGCTTTGCAAAATCTGCAGACAATATAGAAGGTGCTATCTTTGTCATAGTCAATACCTCGGCTTTCTGGTTTGGATTTCTTCTAAAAACTGTAGATAATGATCGTAACGTAGACCTGATATCTCTCCATCATCTACTGCAGCCTTTACGGCGCATTTGGGCTCTTTTTTATGGAGACAGCCCCTGAATTTACATAAATGCTGGATTTCCCGGAATTCCGGGAAACATTCCGGCAGCTGATCTTCTTCCAGATCCTGAAATTCCAATGAGCTGAACCCTGGCGTATCAGCTACCAACCCACCTGCTATTTCAAATAGTTCCACATGGCGGGTTGTATGTTTTCCACGGCCGAGACTTTCGGAAATCTCATTGGTTTCAATTGATAAGGCTGAATCCAGGTGATTCAACAAAGTTGATTTTCCTACACCTGATTGACCAGCGACTACGGTAATCTTGTCAGCCAAATGTTTCTCAATTTGATCGAGTGCCATATCCGTTTCTTTGGAAGTAAGGATGACTGGATAGCCGATTTTCTCGTAGATGGCTTGAAAAGAGCTAATCTTCTCTTTCTCTTTTGGTCCATCGACTTTCGAGATGACAATCAGAGGTTCGATACGGTTCGCTTCGACCAGGACTAAAAAACGGTCCAGCAGTAAAGGATTGAAATCCGGATTCTTGGCAGAAGTCATGATTAAGGCTTGATCAACGTTGGCGATTGGCGGGCGAACCAGTTCGTTTCTCCGGTCTTCAATAGAAAGTACATAGCCCTCCTGTTGGTTTTCCGCTTCAAATGTGACCTCATCACCGACCAAAGGAGTGATTTTTTGCTTCCGGAATACGCCTCTTCCTCTACACTGATAAACTTCTCCCTCTGAATAGACATAATAGAAGCCGCTCAACGCTTTTATTATTTTTCCTACTGGCATTTTTTCACCATCCTAATATGCAACCGTTTCTTCGGCAACTGTTTCTCCATCTCGTACAACTCGGTAACTTGCTTCTGAGCCAGGTGCAATAATCAACTCAATATCAAATTCTGTATCTTCCGTTATCATCGTTTTTTCATAAACTTCGGAGATATCATTTTCCATATCATCCACATAGATGATTACTTCCTGTTCCTGTGGCTCTTCTTCGTTATTCTCATCCTGTCCTTCACCGTTCTGTCCTTCATTATCTTGTCCTTGGTCGTCCGCGTTTTCTTCTTCGTCTGTTTCCTCCTGTGCCGGCTCGTAAGGAACCTCGACCGTCACCGTTTTGGTATGCGGCTTCGCTTCTGGCCCTTTGGAAATGACTATTGTAACGACAGATCCTTCATTCACTTCCTGATATGGGTCTGGCTTCTGGGACATGACCAGCCCTTCTCCGGTATCATCGGAAAAAGATTCTTCTACTTTGACTTCCAGGTTGTTATCTTCTAAAAAGCTTTCAGCTTCTGCCTGTGTACGCCCCCTTAAATCCTGTAACATGACGGTTGGAGGGCCTGCACTAACTTCAAAAATGACCCGTGTATCTTCAGGCACAACGTCTTCATCTGGCTGTGGCTGGATTTGTTCTATAATGGTACCGGCAGGATAATCCGTGGAACGCTCCTGGATGCTTCTTACACTAGCATAGCCATTGGCTTCCAACTCGGTCTTAACTTTTTCAAAGTCCTCACCGACATAGTCGCCAAAAGTCGCGGTCTCTTTTCCATCGCTGGAATAAACGGTCACTGTAGAGCCCTCTTTGATCGTCCTCCCGGCCTCAGGGTTCGTTCTAACGACATATCCCTCTTCTACTGTATCGGAGTACTCCGTTTCTCTTTCGACTTGCAGATTCAAGTTTCTAAGTTCACTAAACGCTTCTTCATATTCCATTCCAGTCACATCGATCATTTCAACATCTTTCGGTTCTAACAATCCTGGTATTAGCAATAACGCAGCAATGCCACCAGCCAGCAACACTAAAAATATTGTCAGCAGCCAAGGCCAAACCCTTTTTTTCTTTTTCTTCTTCGCTTTCTTTTCTTCTCCATTTTCCCGCGGTTGTTCATTCATGGTCGGTACTGGCTTGGTACCATGACTGTTCCCATTGGTGTGAACGATTGTTTCTTCGCTCTCATGGTTTTCAAATGCTTCTTTTGTAATGACGGGAATCGCTTTCGTTTTTTCGTCTATATCATCCTCATCAATAGTGAAAGGAGCTTCATTTTTTCTTGCAGGGTCCAGAGACGTTTCTAAATCCATTTCCAGCTCGTGGGCATTTCCATACCGTTGCAGCGGATCTTTGGCAGTCGCCTTCAAGACGACGTTTTCAACGCTCTGCGGCAGGTCAGGATACCAGCGCTTCATGGATGGTGTATCATTTTGAAGATGTTTCAATGCCACCGAAACCGCCGATTCACCAGAAAACGGAAGTCTGCCAGTCAATAATTCAAATAAAACGATGCCCATTGAATAGATATCCGATTTTTTGGTGGCAACGCCTCCTCTGGCCTGTTCCGGAGAAAGGTAGTGAACCGAGCCAAGGATCGAATTCGTTTGGGTGAGCGCTGTAGCACTAAGTGCCATCGCTATACCAAAATCGGTTACTTTTACTTGTCCAAAATGATCGATCAAAATATTTTCTGGCTTGATGTCCCGGTGGACAATTCCGTTATCATGGGCATGAGCGATTGCTGACGTCACTTGCTGCATGATAGCAATGGCATCGGATACATCTACAGGGCTGTGCAGCTGTATGTATTTCTTCAATGTCATCCCATCGATATGTTCCATGACCATATAATATATGTCATCTTCTTCGCCTACATCGTAGATGTTCACAATATTGGGATGAGAAAGACTTGTTGCTGATTGTGCCTCCCGGTGGAACCTTGCAATGAATTCTTCATCGTTTCCATATTCCAAACGAAGTACCTTGATGGCAACATCCCGCTCAAGAATGGTATCTTCAGCTAAATAAACGTTAGCCATCCCACCGCCGCCGATCATTTCTTTGACCAGATACCGCTCGTTCAACAGGCGGTTGTTCAACATTACATGCCACCCTCTTTCTCATTCGGATGATCATAATGCACGAGTGCCAGGGTAATGTTATCTTCGCCGCCTCTTTCATTTGCGATAGTAACCAGCCTGTTTGCAGCTTCTTCCAGTTCAAGCGGGTGTTTGACAAGATCATATAATTCTTCATCCGTTAATTTGTTCGTCAGTCCATCACTGCATAATAGTAAGACATTTTCTTTTTCCCAGCCTATCGACTGGACATCAATAGACAGTTCCGGTTCCGTTCCAAGGGCCTTCAGCAATACGTTCTTTCGTGGATGCTGTTCCGCATCCTCTTTTGTAATTTGGCCGGACCGGACCAGTTCGTTCACTAAAGAATGATCCTCCGTCACCTGCTTGAATCCATATTGATTTGCTAAATAACACCTGCTGTCACCAATATGGGCAATGGTTACAAATTCATTGGTACATATGGCAGCTACGATCGTCGTACCCATCCCTTTACATTCTTCATTTGTAGCGGAATGGTCTAATATCGTCTGATTGATGGAATGGATTGCCTGTTGCAGCCATTCTTCGGCCTGCTCCGGTGACGTTATTGTTTCGGCACTCTGCCAATGGTTATGTAAATAAGAAGTGGCCATTTCACTTGCCACATCTCCCGCGCGGTGACCGCCCATCCCGTCCGCTACTACTGCGAGAGTCTGGTGACGGCCGTTAACAAAGAGACCACCCGCGTCTTCATTATGGTTTCTCACCTGGCCTCTATCTGTCAAAAAGTACCCGTTCATCATTTCACCTCGTCTTCTAATACAAAAATTTTTGATAAGTTACTCTAGCTTTGTTTAAGCAATCTCGTCAGGAAAAAACCATCTGTATCATAATGCTGAGGGAAAAGCTGCAAGCCATATTCACTCAGCCCCGGAGCCTCCTTCAGTTCATCGGGGAGATCATCTCTGAATGCAGGGTCTAAGGTATATTCCGGGTGGTTAGTCAAAAATCGCTCAATGACTTGCTCATTTTCACGTTCATCGACCGTACATGTACTATAAACGAGTTTGCCGTCCTTCTTCAATAACGGTGCCATACTCTCCAGCAATTCATCCTGTATCGAGGAGAGCACCAGGATATCTTTTTCTTGTTTATGGTATTTGATGTCCGGCTTGCTGCGAAGAACTCCTAGCCCGGAACAAGGGGCATCCAGGAGAATCCTGTCAAAGCTCTCTGGCTTATGTTTGTCTCCGAGCTCTCTGCTGTCGGCCGCTCCGGCGGTTATAATAGACAAATCAAGCTGTTTCGCCTTTTCTGTCACCAATTTCGCTTTTTTGGCATGTAGGTCATAAGCGATGACGTTCCCTTCATTTTGCATCTTTTCAGCTATATGCGTGGTCTTTCCCCCAGGAGCGCTGCAGGCATCAAGCACGGTCATACCCGGGTTAACGTCCATCATTTCTCCCACAAGCATCGAGCTTTGATCCTGAATAGTAAGTGTCCCATTATGAAATAAATCATGCTTTAGTATGTTGCCTTTATGGATTAAAATACCTTGCTCGGAGATCCTGGAAGGGGATACCTCAAAGCCCTCGTTCGTCAATTGTTCCATGACCTTCCGCCTGTCAGCTTTCAACGGCTGGACACGGACACTGAGGGTTTTGTGAGTAAGATTTGTACGACACATGTTGCTCGTCGTTTCTAACCCATACATATCCACCCACCTGACCACCAGCCATTCCGGGTGACTGGTTTCAATGGCAAGCCGACGGATAGGGTCATCGATTTTTTTTGTGTCCGGGACCCCTTCGCGCTGTATGTTCCGAAGCACACCATTGATGAGAGAAGCGATTCCTTTGTGTCCTCTTTTTTTGGCTATTTCGACAGCTTCATGAATAATGGCATGGTCCGGTACCTTATTTAAAAACTGCATCTGATACACCGACATATAAAGCAGCCACTTCACCCAAGGCCGCATCTTCTTCTTTCCTTTGATACGGTCATCGACATAATAGGCTAAAAGATTGCGGTGCTGCAAGGTCCCATAAACAATTTCTGTCAAAAGTGCCCCGTCCCGCTCCGTGAGCTCTTCCTGTTTCATTGCCCGGTCGATCAATACGTGACTGAAACCGCCTTGCTCACCGATCCTTGTCAATAAATCCAGGGCGGTTTCCCGTAATACAAATTTACTCATTGCCTTCTCCTAACTTATCTCCACGCTGTAATTTACTTCCTGCGCCATTCAGGAAATCAACAGCAGACATGCGCTTTTTTCCCGTTGGCTGTAGTTCTGTTATTTTAATTCCATTTTCATCGCCAGTCATGACGACAAAGCCGTCTTCCTGTACATCTGTTATTTCTCCAGGTTCACCTTTTTCTGGTGCGGCCACTTTTTCTCCCCACCATACTTTCATTGGCTTACCCTTCCAATATGTGTAGGCGACAGGCCATGGATGCAGGCCGCGAATCTGGTTATAAACGGTCTTATAGTCATTTGTCCAGTTGATTTCTTCCTGGTCCCGTTTGATATTGGAGGCGAAGGTCACGAACGTTTCGTCCTGCTGCTTCGGCTCCAGCTCCCCGTTCAAAAGCTTTGGCAGGGTCTCATGGAGAAGTTCTGCGCCGGCAAGAGATAGTTTTTCATGGAGAGAACCGACGTGGTCATCTTCTTCGATCGCTACCTTAACCTGCGTCAGGATATCCCCGGCATCAAGCTTCTCTGCCATGTACATGATGGTAATCCCCGTCTCTTTTTTCCCTTGTAAAATCGCATAGTGGATAGGGGCACCGCCACGCAGTTCGGGTAGTAAAGAGGCATGCACATTGATACATCCATGCTTCGGTGCTTCCAGCAATTCTTTCGGCAATATTTGACCGAAAGCTGCGGTTACGATGATATCTGGCTCATACGCCAGCACCTTTTCGTACTCATTTTTAATTTTTTCCGGCTGAAATACAGGGATGCCGTGCTTCCCGGCTGCTGTTTTTACTGGAGGGGGTGTCATTACCCGCTTTCTCCCTTTTGGCCGATCTGGCTGTGTAACTGCCAGTACAACCTCATAACCGTCTGTGATTAATTGTTCTAAAACGGGAACAGCAAAATCCGGTGTTCCCATGAATGCTATTTTTGTCATGATTGGCGGCTCCCTTCTTTACATGAGCTGATATGGTTGAAAGTCAATGGAAATTTGCAGCTCATTCTTTCTGATATCTTCATCGTAATAATGTAGTACTTTTTTCAATAATTTCCGCTGCTCTGGTTCTTGCTTGTATTTTATCATGCATTGGTAACGATATCTATCTTTGATACGGGCGAGCGCAGAAGGGGTCGGACCAAGGATGGTGGAACTGTCCGATAATTTCCCTTTTAGGAACTTACATATTTTCTGAGTGACCTCCTGTGCCTTCAATTGATTAGGGTGGGAAACGGTAATCAGGGTTAAATAATAAAAAGGCGGATATTGGAATGCTTTACGCAACTTCATTTCATGACTAAAGAATTGATTATAGTCATACTGGCTTGCCAGTTCAATACTATAGTGTTCTGGGGTGTAGGTCTGTACCACTACCTCCCCTGGTTTTAAGTGACGTCCTGCACGGCCGCTGACCTGGGTCAACAGTTGAAATGTTTTTTCGGCTGAACGAAAATCAGGAAGGTTCAGCAGAGAATCCGCAGTCAACACGCCGACCAGTGTCACATTTTGAAAATCAAGGCCTTTCGCAATCATTTGAGTTCCTAGCAGGATATCCGCTTCTCCACGCCCAAACTGGGAGAGCAGTTTTTCGTGGGCGCCTTTTCTTCTGGTGGTATCGACATCCATCCGAACGACTTTCGCCTCTGGAAGCAGTTGCTGGAGATTTTCTTCTACCTTTTGTGTCCCTGTGCCAAAATAGCGGATCGATTCACTTTCACACTCTGGACACCGGCTTGGCAAAGGTTCTTCAAAGGCACAATAATGACATTTTAAACGCTCCTGCTTCCGATGGTAGGTAAGAGCAATGTCGCAATGAGGGCATTCACTGACATAACCGCAATCACGGCACATGACGAAGGTCGAGTAGCCGCGCCGGTTTAAAAACAGGACAACCTGTTCCTTACGATGCAGCCGTTCCTGGATTTTTTCCATCAACGCCCGGGAAAACATCGAGCGATTTCCAGCGTGCAGCTCTTCTCTCATATCGACCAGTTCCACTTCCGGCATGGAAGCATCATTCATTCGTTTGGAAAGCGTCAACAGACGATAATTCCCTTTCTTTGCGCGTGCGAAGGTTTCGAGTGTCGGTGTGGCACTTCCCAGGACAACCGGGCAGTTATGCCGCTCCCCACGATAGATAGCTACATCCCGGGCATGGTAACGCGGGTGGTCCTCCTGCTTGTAACTGGTCTCGTGTTCTTCGTCGATAATAATAATGCCCAAATTCGTAAACGGGGCGAATATAGCCGAACGGGCACCAACGACCACTTGCACTTCTTTCCGCTGTATCTTTCGCCACTCATCATATTTCTCTCCCGCAGACAACGCACTATGCATGACCGCTACACGGGAACCGAACCGCCCCTTGAAGCGCTCGACCATTTGCGGAGTCAAAGCGATTTCCGGAACAAGCATGATCGCTTCTTCTCCCTTATCGATAACTTCCTGAATCGACTGGAGATAAATCTCGGTTTTTCCGCTGCCTGTCACCCCATGAAGCAGCATGACTTCATGGCTATTAGTCTCGATATCCTTAAGCACAGGCGTTATTGCAGCTTGTTGCTCCTCTGTCAGAGGAAAGGGTTCTGTTCGTTCAAATTCTCTGTTTTTAAAGGGGTCCCGGTAGACTTCCTGTTTGAATTCCTTAAGTAACCCTTTTTCTAACAATGGTTTCAAGGAAGCCCTGGTCGTCTTCAGCTCCGCCAACAAATGTTTCTGGGAAACCGGTTCAGGATTTTCGATGAAGTAGTGGATCACTTCTTTTTGTTTCACTGCCTGTTTCGGGAGGTCAACGCCAGCTTCCTCCAGTTCCAATGCATCTTTTCCCGGCTGTATCATTCGAGTCGTCTTTTTAGTTTCCTTGCTTTTCACTTCATAATGCACATCGATCAATCCATCATGAACTACCTTCTGCAATTGATGGTAGCTGATGCCAGCCTGTTCAAACTCTTCAAAATCGATGACATCACGGCCGGCGAACAGCTGCTCTAACGTATGAGGCAGTTCCTCTTCCTCAAGGCGCCATAGTTCTTTTTTGTATTTTGCTTTCAGCACCTGGGGCAGCATTACTTGAAATGATGAAATATAAAAGCTCAGCGTCTTATCGGTCAGCCACTTACCAAGATTAAGCAATTCGCTGGTAAGAATCGGGGTCAAATCAAGCACGTCCGTGACTGGCTTTAATGTGTCAAATTCACTTTCATCCGTCAACGCAACGACATACCCCATCACTTTGCGGGGACCGAACGGAATGATGACTCGCACTCCCGGCTGGACGATCCCCTGATACTTGTCCGGAATACGATAATCGAAGGGACGATTCGTTTGGGATGAAGGTACATCGACAACGACCCGGGCAATGTTCTGGCTACTCATGAGTGATATCCAACTTTATCTGATTGAAAATATGTTGAGCCAATTGTTGCTTACTCATCATCGGAAGCTCCGTTTCCTCAAAATTACGGTTTATATATATCGCTGCATTGGTCTCATGTCCAAACCCCGCCCCTTCAACTGCGACATTGTTCACGACGATGGCATCCAGATTTTTCTTTTCGAGCTTCTCTTTGCCGTAGCCTAAAGGATTGGTTGTTTCAGCGGCAAACCCTAACAGGAATTGATGCTTTTTTTCCTTCCCAAGGGTTTTTAGAATATCTTTTGTACGTTCCATTTCCACGACATAATCGCCAGGCTGCTTTTTCATCTTATGATCATAAGTGATTGCCGGCCGGTAATCTGCCACTGCGGCCGATTTGATGACAATATCCTGTGTACCAAAACGATCGTGGACAGCCTGATACATCTCTTCGGCAGTAGTGACATCTACGCGATCAACCCCTGGTGGTGTATCTAGCTGGACAGGGCCTGTAACCAGGGTGACAGCAGCTCCCAGCCTCGCAGCTTCCCCTGCCAGGGCAAAGCCCATTTTTCCGGTGGATGGGTTGGTGAAATACCGTACGGGGTCGATCTTTTCTTGTGTTGGCCCAGCTGTTACCAGCACACGCTTCCCTTCCAGCCAGCCTGGACGATCGATATTTTTCAACACAGATACAATCGTTTCCGGCTCTTCCAGCCGCCCCTTGCCAACATAGCCACAGGCAAGATAGCCTTCACCTGGCTCAATGAATTTATAACCCCACTGTTCCAATGTCGTCATGTTTTTGATGACAGCGGGATGTGCATACATATGTACATTCATTGCCGGAGCTACATAAACCGGAGCTTCTGTAGCCAGCAGGGTTGTGGAGAGCATATCATCAGCAATACCATTGGCCAGCTTCCCAATGATATTAGCGGTCGCAGGTGCAATTAAAAACAAATCCGCCCAGTCCGCTAAATCAATGTGTGCAATATACCGAGGATCTTTTTCATCAAACGTATCGGTATAGACCGGATTTCGTGATAACGCCTGGAAGGTTAGGGGGGTAACAAATTCCATCGCGCTCTCCGTCATGATTACTTTTACTTCGGCCCCCGCCTGTACGAGTTTACTTGTCAATGCACTTGCTTTATAAACGGCAATACCCCCGGAAACACCGAGCACAATCCGCTTTCCCTTCAGCATAACCATCTTCTCCCTTTAGCTCATTATCGATTAGTCCTTATCTATAGGGAAAGCCGCGCTAAGTACAGCATTGAGCGCGGCTTTCTTTCATACTAAAAGTTTTCAGCTTCCCACTGAATTTTTTCATGAACGTTTCAGTTTTTGAGATTAGAATAGACGTTCCTGGATTTCATCGGCAAATGAATAGGTAAGTTTCCCTTCACGGATTTCTTCCAGGGCCACTCCAACGAACTTATCAGACTGAGGTTTTTGAATCATCGGTTCGCCCTCCTGTTGAAGTTCACGTGCTCTGCGAGCGGATAATGTCACTAACGTATACTTGGACTTGATTTGCTTTTGCAATGAATCAATAGATGGTTCGAGCATCATGATTTACCAGCCTCCAGTGCTTTTTTGTATTGTTTGGCCACACGTTCCCGTTTGCAATGTTCACTCATGACGATGGATTGTACTTTTTTGACCGCATGATCAACCTCATCGTTAACGACGACATAATCATATGCATCCATCATTTCAATTTCTGTTCTCGCCTGATGCAGACGGTTTTTGACCTTCTCTTCCGTTTCCGTACCACGGCTTACAATTCTGTCTTTTAAATCTTCCAGGCTCGGAGGAATCAGGAAAATGAATACGCCTTGCGGAAAGTTCTCTTTCACCTGCAAAGCTCCCTGGACTTCAATTTCCAGAAATACGTCTTTCCCTTGCTCCAGTGTCTCTTCCACATAATCCCTTGGTGTCCCATAATAATTCCCGACATATTCGGCGTGCTCAAGCAACTTACCCTCTGCTATCAATCTTTCAAATTCTTCACGGCTTTTGAAAAAATAATCGACACCGTCGGTTTCCCCTTCCCGGGCACCCCGAGTGGTCATAGAAATCGAATACCTCAAATCTGTCGAATGTTCGAAAAGAGATTTCCTGACGGTTCCCTTTCCAACACCGGATGGACCTGAGAGTATGAATAAAATGCCTTTCTCTTCAATCACTTTGTGTCCTCCTAGTTTTCATCAGATATGTCGTCATGGCTGATCACCCGTTGCCCTACTGTTTCTGGTTGAACAGCGGAGAGGACGACGTGATCACTATCCGTAATGATGACCGCTCGTGTACGGCGGCCATATGTAGCATCTACTAATTTATTATTGTCTCTTGCAACGGTTATAATACGTTTAATCGGAGCAGACTCCGGTGATACAATTGAAATCACCCGATTTGCAGAGACGACATTACCGAATCCTATGTTGATCAATTTCAGACTCAAAACAAGTTCCTCCTTCATGACACGTTCTCTTTGCATTACTTATATTATAATGAAAAAATGCAAGCAGTGTAAATTGTATGATTCCTGTGGCTGTTTTTCAAGCTGGTGAAGGAGGTGGCTCCCTTTCCGCTTGTGAAAAAACCGCTTTGCCAGTAGAGGGGAAAATACTACATCCTTATTCTACATTTTGGACTTGTTCTTTGATTTTTTCAATTTCACTCTTTAATAATACCACCCATTCACTGATTTTGGCATCATTTGATTTAGAACCGATGGTATTTACTTCCCGATGCATTTCCTGCACGATGAAGTCCAGACGACGGCCAATGGCATCCTTATTTTCCATTGTATCGTTAAATTGTTCGATATGGGAACGCAGCCGGGTTATTTCTTCTGTAATATCTCCTTTTTCAGCGAGCAGAGCGACATCCTGCAAAATACGGGATTCCTCTGCCTTCAGTTCTTCCTCGACATATTGTTCAATCCGTGCCTTAATCCTTTCCCGGTAGGATTCGATGACTATTTCACGTCTACCTGACAATTTGTCAATGACCTGGTGAATCCGGGATAAACGATCAAGCATATCCTGTTTTAAAGCAGCGCCTTCCTGTGCCCTCATTTGCACTACTTTTTCGACTGCAGCCCCGAGTGTAGTCAACAGGGTACTTTCCAGCCGGCTTTCATCCTGCTCTTCTTCCTGCACCGTAAAGACTTCTTCCAGCTTTGTTACAAGATCGACTGTTAATTCGCCAGACAACCCGTACCGCGCCTGCATTTCCTCCAGACGTTCCATATATTGATCCACCAGGTTCCAATCCACTTTCAGTTTTTGGCTGACCAGTCCTTCACCGTCAACTGTAACAAAAATATCTATTTTCCCACGTCGGATCGACTGTTGTATCACTTTTTTCATTTTATCTTCCAAAAATAAAAATGAACGCGGCATTTTCGTCGATATGTCCAGAAATCGGTGGTTCACTGCCCGGACTTCCAGACTGATCCGGGTTTCTTCCAGATCGACCGTTTCTCTGCCATATCCTGTCATACTTGTTACCATTACCATCACACCCGTCAACTCATTATCTTTCCATGCTGTTCTTCATTTTATCAAAAAGACTTCCTCCATGGCTACGAAAAACACGTAGGATAATAGAGAAAACTCACTTAAACATGCTATACTTGCAACATTGAGAGGTGAACGTACATGTCATTTGATGGAGTTGTAACTCGAGCCGCAACCAATGAATTGAATGAAACTTTAGCAACAGGAAGAATCATGAAAATCTATCAACCAACAGAAACAGAGTTGGTATTTACGGTGAGATCCCACCGAAAAAACCATTCGTTACTATTATCTGTCCATCCAAGCTATGCCAGGTTTCATCTGACCGATGATAATTATTACAACCCGAAAGAGCCACCGATGTTCTGCATGTTGTTACGCAAGCATCTGGTCGGTGGTTTTATTGAAGCAATCGAACAAGTCGAGATGGAACGTATCGTCCGTTTCCGTATCAGAAGTCGGAACGAGCTGGGCGATGAAACGACCAAAGTCCTGATCATCGAAGTTATGGGAAAACACAGCAACATCATCGTCGTTGATGAAGAAAAAGGTCATATTCTGGACAGTATCAAACATCTTCCGCCATCCCAGAACCGCCACCGGACAGTAATGCCCGGCCAGCCCTATAAATTCCCGCCAGAACAAGGGAAAATCAACCCGCTGGAAATTGACGGTGATTCATTTGTGCGGAAACTTGATTTCAATGCCGGAAAAATGGACCGGCAGATATTGAATATATTGATGGGCTGCTCCCCATTGATTACCAGGGAACTCGCCCACCAGGCAAGACTGGGAGCAGTGAATACCTACAAGGAAGCTTTCCTTTCCTTTCAACAGCAATTGGAAAACCATGATTATACACCAAGCATTTTCTATGGAAATAAGGAGCAATTCTATGTGCTCCCTCTCTCAACGCTGGAAGGAGAACGCGAAACTTTCGACCGGGTAAGTGATATGCTGGATACCTTCTATTCAGGTAAAGCGGAACGGGACCGTGTCAAACAGCAGGCTGGAGACTTGTACCGATTCCTGAAAAATGAACGGGATAAAAATATCCGCAAAATCAAAAAGCACGAGCAGACATTGAAAAAAGCAGAGAAAGCGGATGATTATCAGAAAGAAGGGGAACTGTTGACAGCCCACTTACACCTTGTAAAACAGGGTGATAAAAAAGTAGACGTCGTCGACTACTATGACCCTGAACAACCCACGCTCGAAATAAAGCTGAACCCGAATAAAACACCGAGTGAAAATGCCCAAAGCTTATTCCAAACCTACCAAAAGATGAAAAAATCAAAACAGGTGGTCCAGGAAGAGCTTAAAAAAGCGGAAAAAGAAATCAGTTATTTGGATCAGTTGATTGAACAGATAGAGAAAGCCAGGGAACAGGATATCGATGAAATCAGAGAAGAACTGCGCGAGGAAGGTTATCTGAAAAAGAAACCTCAGACTCAAAAGCGTAAAAATAAGCCTAAGACACCGGAACCGGAAACATTCTACTCCAGTGACGGAACCACGATTTACGTGGGACGTAACAATAAGCAAAATGAATATTTGACCAACCGGCTGGCGAACAAAAATGATGTCTGGCTTCATACGAAAGACATCCCGGGCTCACATGTTGTCATACGGTCGAATGATCCATCGGAAGATACATTGTTAGAGGCAGCACAGCTTGCCGCTAATTTCAGTAAGTCTTCCCAATCATCTTCCGTACCGGTGGACTATACGCTTATCAAGCATGTCAAAAAACCTTCAGGCGCTAAACCGGGTTATGTCATATACGATAACCAGCAAACACTGTTTGTCACTCCAGATCCAGCTTATATCAAGAAACTAAAAAAGGATGGCTCCTCCCAATAGGGAGATCCATCCTTTTAATTTTGCATAAAAAAGCGATAGTCATTATTTTGTTAAAAAATAGATGAATACGATGATGGTTGCTCCGTAGGAAAAGATTGCCTGGAGCCAGTATCGTTTTTTTTCTTTGCGAAGCAGCCATTTGTTCCAGAGAAAAAATGCTCCTATCCCTGCCACCAGCATCAAAACCGGCGGCCAGGACAACATGCTTTCCATAAAAGAATAAGTAAACCATACATAAAGATAGCCAAAACATGTAATCAATCCAAGGATGGCATTCGTAAGTATGAACATGGAATGTTTACGTGATTTCATTATGCACCACCATTGTCGCTCTGATGTCTATATACATTATATGGTACATAACTCAAGCCCTCAGCACAACTCAACGATTCCTATTCCTGAAAAACTTTTGGTTTCTGTTAAATGTTAATGGTTCTCCTTAAGAGAAATTATTCAATTAAAGGGCCGAATTGTGGAAGACTCAGTTTCGAGATATTAGTTGGAATAACGGGGCGTGGGGGAACGAGTAGCTTTCCACGGGAGTTCGTTGAGGACTTTCAACTCCGCTTTATTAAGACCGTCCGCTTAGTTCATTCGTTGTCCCATGGTCTTAAGCTGCCTGATAAAGACCGTCCCGGCTGCACATCCACTGCGCAGCGGTCTTTATACCCTTTCTAATGACCGTTAGCCACTTCTCCATACTGTTTAGTGGTCTCTATTCATGTTCTAAAGACCGCTCCGATACATTTCCACTCTTCTAACAGTCTTTATCGACTGAAAGACCCTCCCCTCGCGATGAGAGAAGGTCCTGGTGCTTACATTTTTGATGATGATTTAATCATTCCCTCCTTTTCCATTAAGAATATGTCTCACCGTACGCCCATGGAAAGCGAGTGATTTCCCGGACCTCCACACCGTTACTAACGTAACGGAAACAACTTATCTCGAAACTGAGTCTTCAAGTAAAGGGAGCTTTACTGTAACAGGGCTTGATATTAAAAGGCGGATGGTTCGCGCTGCCATTGTTCTAATTTTGCTTCGGCTTCTTCATCCAGCTGACCGTCTTCCCTCATATATGCAATCAGTTCCTGAAAATCAGTGAGGGTCTGGTAAGCAAAACCCGCTTGTTCAAAAGCCTCAGCTGCTTCCGGAAGGCCGTAGCTGAAAATCGCCAGCACTGTAACAACTTCTGCTCCCGCTTCCTGCAATGCTTTAGCAGCCTCAATGGATGACTTTCCCGTGGAAATCAAATCTTCAATGACCACAATCCGATCTCCCGGTTTAATCTTACCTTCTATCTGATTTCCTTTTCCATGCTTTTTTGCAGATGATCGGACATATACCATAGGCAAATTCATCGCTTCTGAGATAAAAGCTGCATGTGGGATGCCAGCTGTCGCACAGCCGGCAATGACATCTACCGTAGAGTCCAATTCTTTAATGCGAGCGACAAACTTATCCCTGATTTCACGCCTGATTTCAGGGTAGGACATCGTCAGGCGGTTATCACAATAGATTGGCGACTTCAATCCGGAGGTCCACGTAAATGGCTGATCTGGACGAATCTGAACCGCTCCTATTTCCAAGAGACTTTTACTAATACTTTGGTTATCAGTCATGGTTCCACTCCTCGACTATTTGTTGATAGTTTTTTCCGGGGTGTTCAGCGGCTGTGATCGCCCTTCCGACAACGATAGAGTCTGTACCTTCCTGCTTTGCTTCTTTTGGCGTGGCAGCCCGTTTCTGATCGTTGCGATCACTTCCCTCGGGCCGGATGCCTGGCGTTACCGTTAAAAAGTTGTCACCACAGGCTTCTTTTATTGCTTTTACTTCATGGACAGAACACACAACACCATCTGCTCCTCCTTCTTTTGCCAGCTGTGCAAGGTGAATGACGGATTCTTTAACGGTGCCCTGCTGTCGCAGTTCTTCTGTAAACATCGTTTGGTCGGTAGAAGTAAGCTGTGTCACCGCCAATAATACCGGTCGCTCCTTGCCCTGGCACCCTGCTTCCAGCCCTTCTCTTGCAGCGGCGATCATTTCTATTCCTCCCTGGGCATGGACATTGACGACTTCCACGTCGAGACGGGCAAGGTTGCGCATCGCCTTTTTTACGGTGGTAGGAATATCATGCAGTTTCAAATCCAGAAAAATAGGATGCTGGCGTTCTTTCAAGCTGGATATAATAGCCGGTCCAGATTGATAAAAAAGTTCCATTCCTACTTTGACAGGAAGCGAAGCCAGGTGGTGGTAATCAAGGAAATCAATGGCCTCTCTGTCTGTTTCCATGTCCAGTGCTATATATAATGGGTCAACGGTTTTCAACGGTGAGCTCCTCCTATCATTTCTTCCACCTGATCAAAGCCATAACGTTCCATCGCTTCTGGGAGCTGGTCAATCAGTTCTTTACAGATGAATGGATTTTTGAAATTGGCGCTGCCAACAGCGACCGCACTTGCGCCAGCTAAGAGAAATTCGATGATATCCTCCACGGTCTCAATTCCACCCATGCCAATAATGGGGATATCAACCTCCTGGTATACCTGATAAATCATCCGGATGGCTATCGGCTTGATGGCTGGGCCGGATAACCCGCCTGTCTGATTGGCAATAATCGGCTTCCTGCGATGCAGGTCCAATCGCATACCCGCAAGCGTATTGATCATGGATAATCCGTCTGCCCCAGCCTTTTCCACTGCTTTTGCCATCCCTACGATGTCTGTGACATTCGGTGACAGCTTGACATACACAGGCACTTCGCTTGCTTGTTTCACCTGTCTTGTAACTTCAGCAGCAAGCGCTGCATCGGTACCGAACTGCACCCCGCCTTCTTTGACATTGGGACAGGAAATGTTCAGTTCAAGCGCGTTGATGGTATGGTCACGAGATATTTTTTCTGCTACTTCAACATACTCTTCCACCGTACTGCCAGCTACGTTTGCAATCACAGGGGCATTATATTCACTTAAATACGGTAGTTCCTCCGAAATGATACGGTCGACGCCTGGATTCTGGAGGCCGATGGCGTTCAGCATACCGGCAGATGTCTCCGCCACCCGAGGAGTAGGATTACCGTATCGTGTCTCGCCGGTTGCCGCTTTAATGATGACAGCCCCAAGCTCAGATAAGTCATAAAACTCACTGAACTCCTTTCCGAAACCAAAGCATCCGGAGGCCGGCATGATTGGATTTTTCAAATCTAGTCCTGGCATTGATAATCTTAGCCTCGTCATAGAATCACCTCACCAGTACGGAAGACAGGGCCATCATGACAGATTTTCCGGTAACCTTTGGAATCACCTTCCGGGGCTTGCACGACGCAGGCAAAGCATGCTCCTACACCGCAGCCCAATCGTTCTTCAATCGAAAGATAACCTTCATAGCCGTCCAGTTTTTCAGATACAGCCTTTAACATAACTGCCGGTCCGCAAGAAAAATAAGTATCGAAGCGTCCTTCCAAGGCAGGCAGTATCTCTGTTACAAAGCCTTTATTTCCGTAGGAACCGTCATTAGTGGTCACGAAAACTTCTCCCAATTCACGGAATTCTTCCTCAAAAAAGACCGAGGCTTCGTGCTGAAAACCTAGCACGGTCGTAACCTCGATCCCTTTTTCTTTTAACTGTTTCGCCAGATAGTACAAGGGAGGAACCCCAATTCCTCCACCGACAAGCAGAGCCCGTTCCGCAGTGATACTGTCAATTGGAAAACCATTACCACCAGGGCCAAGCACATCGAGGTGATCGCCGCTCTGCTTTTTCGACAGAGCAGCGGTCCCCCTTCCAAGAATCTTATAAAGAATCGTCAACGTTTGCTTTGCTGTATCGGCATCAGCAATTGATATCGGACGTCTTAGTGAGTCGCTTTGATCGATCAGTATGTGGACAAACTGCCCGGGCTGCCTAATTTCAGCTGGCAGGTCCCCTTGTAATGTCATTCGATAGGTATCTTCTGCAATTCGTTCATGGAAGATAATTTCCATCTCTTCCCGGATCATCATGATAACGTCACCTCACGATTACCTATCGATCTTGCTGTAAAGGACATGGAATCGATGACAGCGACAATTGCTTTTGCAGTGTCCAGGCTGGTCAGGCAGGCAATTCCATGTTCTACTGCTGTGCGCCTGATACGGAATCCATCGCTCCGTGATTGCTGCCCTTTAGTGAACGTATTGACGACAAACTGCACTTTACCGGACTGGATGATATCGATGATATTCATATCCGTCGCCCCTACCTTACTGACTGTCTGTACCGGTATACCAGCAGATTGAATAGCATCAGCTGTACCGATGGTTGCATAAAGTCTGAAGCCGAGTTCATGGAAAGTACGGGCGATCTCAAGTGCTTCTTTTTTATCCTTATCAGCAACGGTCAGCAGAACAGAACCTTCGATAGGAATTTTAAGGCCGGCCGCTGTCATTCCTTTGTATAAAGCTTTTTCAAGCGTGCTGTCATATCCGATGACTTCCCCAGTCGATTTCATCTCCGGCCCGAGGGTTGTATCGACACTGCGGAGCTTTTCGAATGAGAAGACAGGAACTTTCACGTAGACACCATCCGGGCAGCCTGCTACTCCGGTTTTATACCCCAGGTCTGTCAAGTTTTGTCCAAGGATAGCTTTTGTTGCCAGATTGGCCATAGTAATACCGGTAATCTTACTTAAAAATGGAACAGTCCTGCTCGCCCTTGGATTCACTTCGAGTACATAAGCGGTACCGCCATGGACGACGAATTGAATATTAATCAACCCTTGCATATTCAACTCCCTGGCAATTTTGATCGTAGCATCGACACATTGCTGCTTTAATTCCTCGCTGAGTCGCTGGGATGGATAAACTGCCATCGAATCCCCAGAATGGACGCCCGCACGCTCGATGTGTTCCATGATGCCAGGAATGACGACTGTATCTCCATCGCTGATCGCGTCCACTTCGATCTCCATTCCGGTTAAATATTTATCGATCAATATTGGGTGATCACTGTAATCTCTTACGGTTTCCTCCATATAGGAAAGCAGTTCTGTTTCTCCATAGACAATTTCCATCGCACGCCCTCCGAGCACATAAGAAGGACGGACCACAACAGGATAACCGATTTGACGCGCTGTAACGATCGCTTCATCGACACTGGTGACACTTTCTCCGCCAGGCTTTGCTATTTCGAGTCGATTGAGCAGCTGTTCGAAAAGATCCCTGTCTTCTGTTTCATTGATGGCTTCCATGGTAGTACCGAGGATTTTAACTCCTCTCCGGCTGAGCCCGTCGACCAGGTTGATTGCTGTCTGTCCACCGAACTGTACAATGACCCCTTCCGGTTTTTCCAGTTCGATGACATGCATCACATCTTCTAATGATAAAGGCTCAAAGTACAATTTATCGGAAACACTGAAATCCGTTGACACCGTTTCCGGGTTATTATTCATAATGATGGCTTCAAAGCCCATTTCCTTCAAGGCGAGTACCGAGTGTACGGTTGCATAGTCAAACTCCACACCCTGGCCAATTCGGATCGGTCCGGAACCGATGACAAGCACTTTCTTGCGGCTGGTAACAACAGACTCGTTTTCTTCTTCATAGCTGCTGTAATAATATGGTGTCTCGGAAGCAAACTCTCCAGCGCACGTATCAACCATTTTATAGACAGGAGTAATCTGATTTGTAAGTCGGTAATGATAGACGTCATCAACATCATTCCCTGTCAGCCGGGCTATTTGCTGATCAGAAAACCCTAACTGCTTTGCTTTCCTGAGCGGTTCGTAGGAAAGCTTTTCTGTCGCGATTACCTTTTCCAAATCAATCAGTTTTTTCAGCTTATGAAGGAAAAAGAAATCAATGCCGGTCAGGTCATGCAGTTCTTGCAGGGTCTGATTGCGGCGCAATGCTTCCGCCAGTACGAATATCCGTTCATCATCCGCTTTGATGAGCCGTTGATTTAGTACTTCATCAGGCAGACCAGTCAGGTAACCGAGATACAGCTCTTCGGTTTTCCCTTCCAGCGAGCGGACACCCTTCATCAGTGATTCTTCAAAATTCCGGCCGATGGACATGATTTCACCAGTTGCTTTCATCTGCGTACCAAGTATCCGGTTACCTTTTGCAAATTTATCGAAAGGCCAGCGTGGAATTTTGGTCACGACGTAGTCTAGTGCCGGCTCGAAACAAGCATATGTGGTACCGGTAACCGGGTTCTTGATTTCATCAAGGGTAAGTCCGACAGCAATTTTAGCAGCCAGTTTCGCGATCGGGTAACCAGTCGCCTTGGAAGCTAGTGCCGATGAACGGCTGACACGCGGATTCACTTCAATCACATAATATTGGAAGCTATCCGGATCGAGAGCTAACTGAACGTTACATCCTCCCTCTATCCCAAGCGCACGAATGATTTTCAAGGAAGCGTTCCTTAAGAGCTGGTATTCCCGGTCACTTAACGTCTGAGATGGCGCCACAACAATGGAATCCCCTGTATGAATACCTACAGGATCGAAGTTCTCCATGTTACAAACTACGATGGCATGGTCGCTTTTATCACGCATGACTTCGTACTCCACTTCTTTGAAACCGGCGATATTCTTTTCAATCAGGCATTGATTCACCGGGGAAAGAGACAGACCATTGCGGGTAATTTCCCGCAGCTCTTTTTCATTGTCGCACATGCCGCCTCCGGTTCCGCCCATCGTATAAGCAGGACGAACGATAACAGGGTAACCGATTTCTGCAGCAAAGTCTGTTGCAGTCTCGACACTGCTGACAATCGTACTATCCGGCACTGGCTCGTTCAGTTCATGCATTAGATTACGGAACAGCTCACGGTCCTCTGCCTGTTCAATGGCCTCCATTTTCGTACCGAGCAGCTCGACACCATAATCTTTCAGAATCGTCGTCTTGCTCAGTTCCATTGCCAGATTCAGCCCGGTTTGTCCGCCCAGGGTAGGAAGAATGGCGTCCGGCTGCTCTTTCCGGATGATTTTGGTCATGAATTCCACGGTTAGCGGCTCCATATAGACTTCATCCGCGAACGTATAGTCGGTCATGATCGTTGCTGGATTCGAGTTAGCAAGAATGACTTCGTAGCCTTCTTCTTTCAGCGCCTGGCAGGCCTGGGTTCCTGAGTAGTCGAATTCGGCTGCCTGGCCAATGATAATCGGTCCTGAACCAATAACTAGAATTTTTTTCAAATCTGTACGTTTAGGCATACGGCTTCCTCCTTCTGCTGCTTCTTACTGGTGCGGATATTTGTTAGAAATTCATCGAAAAGGCTCGCGGTGTCTTCCGGGCCTGGAGAACTTTCCGGATGGTATTGAACGGAAAATACCGGATGAACGCGGTGGGCCAGTCCTTCCACCGAGTCGTCATTCAAGGATAGTTGTGTCAGTTCCAATTCAGTAGCTTCTAAAGAAGTCTGGTTTACTGCATAGCCATGGTTCTGTGAAGTGATGTACGTTTTACCGTTTCTCAAATCTTTGACAGGCTGATTCGAGCCACGGTGACCAAACTTCATCTTCGACGTGTCCGCCCCGCTTGCTAAAGCGATCAACTGATGCCCGAGGCAAATCCCGAATATCGGCACGTGACCGATGAGCTGTTTGATGGTTTCAATTGCTTCCGGCACATTTTTCGGATCTCCCGGGCCATTGGTCAACATGATACCATCAGGTTTTAAGCGGTTGATTTCCTCGGCAGTCGTATCATAAGGAACAACGGTTACGTGGCACTCACGTTTCGTCAACTCCCTCAATATCCCGTGTTTCATTCCGAAATCCATCAGCACGATCCGGCATCCCCTTCCTGGGACGACGTATGGTTTGATCGTTGACACCTGGCTTACCTGGTCTGTTGGCAAGGATGTATGATCAAGCAATTCCAATACCTCCGAAACTGACCGATCCATGGAGGTGATCATCGCTTTCATGGTTCCATGCTTACGAATGATTTTCGTAAGCTTGCGGGTATCAATGCCCGAAATCCCCGGAATTTGCTTTGCTTTTAAAAATTCATCCAGTGTCTCTTCACTTCTGAAATTGGATGGTGTGTCGCAATGCTCCTTGACTACTACTCCTAAAACGGCCGGGTCGACTGATTCAAAATCATCCCTGTTGATCCCATAATTGCCGATCAACGGGTAGGTGAAGGTGACGATTTGTCCGCAGTAAGAGGGGTCAGAAATGATTTCCTGATAACCGGTCATCCCTGTATTAAACACTATCTCTCCGATAGAATCCTCTTCACTTCCAAACCCTTCTCCAACAAAATAACTGCCATCTTCCAATACCAATTGTTTGATTGTCATAGGTCACTCATCCTCCCAAACGATTTCACCTTGTGATATGGTAACTGCCGGCCAGCCTTTTGCTTCCCAATTATGGAACGGTGTGTTCTTACCTTTTGAGAAGAAGCTGTGCCGGTCAATTGTTTTTCGCTTCTCCAAATCTATCAATGTTATATCTGCGATACTTCCCTCTTCCAGCTTCCCATAGGGAAGTCCAAAAATATCAGCTGGAATTTCTGTCATCCTGTCAAGTAAAGCTTCAAGGCTGATTTTTCCCGTCTGCACCAGGTTGGTGTACAGCAATGGAAAAGCAGTTTCCAGCCCGACAATACCGAACGGCGCCTGAATAAGCCCCTCTCCCTTTTCTTCCTCCGTATGAGGTGCATGATCGGTCGCTATGCAGTCAATGGTTCCATCCAGCAGTCCTTCCAACAAAGCTTCCTGATCTTCTTTACTGCGTAATGGTGGATTCATTTTGAACATGGCATCATCCTGGGTAATGTCCTCTTCGTTCAGCAGCAGATGATGCGGAGTGACTTCCGCGGTTACATGGATGCCGGCGCGCTTGGCGTCACGAATAACCCGAACGGACTCCTTTGTACTGACATGGCAGACATGGTAATGACACCCGGCAGCTTCTGCCAAAAGAACGTCCCTTGCTATATGGACCGATTCAGATACAGACGCTATGCCCGGCACATCAAGCTTCTTACTTGTTTTCCCTTTGTGAATGACTCCCCCTTCTAATAAACTGTTGTCTTCACAGTGGGCGACAATACTTACATCATTGTCAGCGGCTGATTTCATCGCTTCCAGCATTTTGCCTGCTTCCTGAACACCGACGCCATCATCGGTGAACGCAAAAGCGCCGGCATCTCTTAGTGCAGCCATATCAACAATTTCTTTTCCCAGCTGTCTGGTAGTGATCGCCGCATAAGGAAGCACACGTACCAGGGCGTCCTGCTCAATCCTATGCCTCAATGCTTCCATCGTATCCAGTGAGTCCGGGACCGGCCTTGTATTCGGCATAGCACAGACGGTAGTGTACCCTCCTCTGGCTGCTGCCTTTGTTCCTGTTGCAATCGTTTCTTTCGCTTCTCCTCCTGGCTCCCGGAGATGTATATGTACATCAACAAGACCTGGAACTGCAATTTTTCCCTGTCCATCAATCGTACGATCAGCTTCTACATCTGGATGAGCACCGATTTTCTTAACGATATTTCCTTCAACAAAAATATCTTCTGTTACCCATGCCCCATCTCTTCTTACTTTTACATTTTTGATTGATAGATTCATTACAGTTCCTCCTTCAGTAGTTCTGATATAATCGCCATTCGCATGGTTACCCCGTTAGCCACCTGTTTGAAGATCCGTGATTTGGGGGAATCTACGACATCACTGTCTATTTCCACACCGCGGTTAAACGGCCCAGGATGCATAATGATTGAATTTTTATTCATTCTACTCTCTCGCTCTTTAGTAAGTCCATAGCTTTGCAGGTAGTTCTGGTCCTCCGAGGAGTGGTCATGCCTTTCATGCTGAATCCTGAGCAGCATGACGACATCTGCAAGTTCAACCGCTTCATCGATAGATACATAGTTTTCAGCTATTCCTTCATCCTGCCATTCCGGTTTAGAAACGAAGTAAACTTCCGCTCCTAACTTTCTTAGGGCTTCGCTGTTTGATCGGGCGACACGGCTGTGCTTAATGTCCCCGATTATCGCTACTTTCAACCCTTCGAAAGTTCCGAACTCCTGATGAATCGTATATAAATCAAGCAGACATTGCGTCGGGTGCTGGCCCGTTCCGTCACCCGCATTGATAATCGGTACCTCTACCTTATTTGCTATCTCTCTTAATATACCATTTTGAGAGTGGCGGACAATGCATAAACTTGCAGAAATAGTGTATAATGTTTTAACAGTATCATATAAAGACTCCCCTTTTGTCAAACTGGAATCTTCTGAAGATATATCCAGCACATCCAGCCCAAGCCGCCGTTCCGCGACTACAAAGCTGTTTTTCGTTCTTGTACTGGGTTCTAAAAAAATATTTGCAGCAAATATTTTTTTCGTAAATTCCGGAGCATCCCCCCGCTCGATAGCTTCCGCCTTCCAGATTAAGTGGTGGATGTCTTCAGATGATAAGTCTTCGATAGATAATAAATGTTTCACTTCGGTCGACCTCCTCTGCCAGTTTGTGTATCAGCGCAGGGTTAAAAAAAAGCGCCTCCGGGGTGCGGAGGCGCTCAATTATCATCATCATACTGAGGCATGACGAATCAATCAAACCCTACACCCTTCAAAATCTCACGGGATTTTATTAAAAAGTGCGATGGTTCTGTTATGCTGCATTATCATCATTTGATTTTTTATTGCCTGTAACTGTTTCTTTGAACATTTTCCCGTTCCCATGGGCTTTTTCTTTGCCAGGAAGGATCAGGTTCAATACAACTCCAATGAGTGCGGACAGTGCCATTCCTGCGATTTGAACATTGTCAGTGACCTGGATGAAAGCTCCTCCGATTCCGATAACCAGGATGACCGAAGAAATGATGAGGTTGCGTTTTTCTCCCAGGTCGATCTGGTTGTCAATCAGCATGCGAAGCCCGCTGGATGCGATGATACCGAAAAGCAGGATGGAAACACCGCCCATGACCGCTGATGGAATCGATCCAATTACTGCTGTACTCATTCCGATGAAACCGAACAGAACAGCGAAGACAGCTGCTCCTCCGATAACGAAGACACTGAAAACTCGTGTAATAGCCAGAACACCGATGTTTTCTCCATAAGTCGTGTTTGGCGGTCCACCAAGGAAGGAAGCGATCACGGTCGCTGTTCCGTCCCCTAGAATGGAGCGATTCAAGCCAGGTTCTTTCAAGAAGTTACGGCCGACTACTTTGGATAGTACCATTTGGTCCCCGATGTGCTCAGCGATGGTGACAAGCGCTATCGGAACCATGATGAAGATGATTTCGATACTGATCACATTCATCGGAGAATAATCGACGAATGGGACGATGAAATCCGGTTTTTGGAAAATAGCACCTAATACCCCGGTAAAGGAATCAGCGGACGTGATGGCTGCCCACTCTGCTTTGATTTCTGCCGTGTCGACAATCCCTTGAATGAGAGCGAACGAATATCCACCGACAATACCGACAAGGATCGGAAGCAGGCTGAAAAATCCTTTGAAGAAGATGGATGCGATAATGGTAATCGCCAGGGTAACCAGGGCTACACTGAAGTGCGTAGCGCTATATACCTCATCATCGATTCCTGGAACGTACATGGACATATCGATGGCTGTAGTTGCCAGTCCAAGACCAATGACGATGATGACAGGACCGACGACAACCGGCGGCAGCAAATTCATCAGCCAGTCTGTACCGAACATTGAGATCAGTAGAGCGACAATGCCATAGACGAGGCCGGCAAGAAAACTACCCACCATTGCTCCTGGTACTCCACTTGCTGAACTGGCTGCAATCACAGGTGCAATGAAGGCAAAACTTGATCCAAGATAGGCTGGAACCCTTCCTTTTGTAATTAACAGGTAGGCAAGTGTACCTGTACCGCTGGAAACGAGCGCAACGGAAGGTGACAAGCCTGTCAGGAATGGAACAAGGATGGTTGCTCCGAACATGGCGAATAAGTGCTGTAAACTTAAGGTAATCCATTTATGCAGGGACGGGACATCTCTGACGTCTAATGCAGCCTGATTTGATTTCATGTTTATTTCCTCCTTTGTTTACTTAAAGGTATATAATTGGTAACTCAAGGTATAAGAATCTTCAAGCATTAAAAAAACCTCTTCGCTTAAAAAACCGCAAAGAGGTCGACGTATCCTGATGTGCTTCGATACGTGCTGATTTTGCGACCTTTTAAGCCTCTCTGGACTTACTTAAAGGTGCTGTTTTATTCAATTCTTTTCAAAAATGACTACCGCGTCTTCCTCATCTGTTTCCGATACGGTAACCGTCACGATTTCATCAAGTGAAGTCGGAACATTTTTGCCGACATAATCTGCCCGGATCGGAAGCTCACGGTGACCACGGTCGACAAGGACGGCCAGCTGTATTTGTGATGGTCTCCCATGATCCATCAATGCGTCCATTGCGGCACGCACCGTCCGGCCTGTATACAATACATCATCAACAAGTACGACTTTTTTTCCATCAATATTCGTTTCGATGTTCGTTTCTTTCAGTTCTGGTTCTTGTTGACCTGATTTGGTAGTGAGATCATCCCTGTAAAGCGTGATATCCAATTCACCACTCGGGAGGATGACACCTTCAATATCATTGATTCTTTTCTGGAGGCGGCTTGCTAAGGGTACTCCCCTTGTTTTGATACCAACGAGGATGACATCATCGACACCCTTATTTTTTTCTATGATTTCATGAGAAATCCGGGTAAGTGCACGCCGGATAGCTGCTTCATCTAATACTGTAGTCTTCGGTTTCATTGCTCCACCTCCGATTGTTCAGGCATATTAAAAACCCTTTTCCTGCATGAGGGCAGAAAAAGGGTATGAGTAACATAATTATATGCTCCGTTTCCTTTTCAGCCTCACAGGACTGTCTTTAAAGGTCATATTCAATTCTTTAATTGATTATCACAAACGTTCGACGGTTTGTCAACTACGTTTTTTAATTAATTCGAGCATTTGGGTGAAATCACTCGGTGGTTCGACATGGAAATCCATCCGCTCGTTCGTGACAGGATGATTGAAGGCCAATGTTCTCGCATGAAGCGCCTGTCCATCAATTGGCAGGGATTTGCGAGGGCCGTATTTAGGATCCCCGGCCAGTGGATGATTGATATATTTCATATGCACACGGATTTGATGCGTGCGTCCTGTTTCCAGTACACATTCCACATGGGTGAAATCCTTGAACACCTGTAGTACTTGAAAATGAGTGACGGCTGACTTGCCTTCTTCAACTACTGCCATCGACTGGCGGTCCTTCGGGTCACGACCAATCGGTGCTTCAATGGTACCATATTCATGAGAGATTTCCCCATGAACGATCGCTTCGTATTTCCTATCCGTGGTTTTATTGGCCAATTGTTCAGCAAGCGATTGGTGGGCATTATCATTTTTAGCGACCATCAACAATCCGCTCGTGTCCTTATCAATCCGATGAACAATCCCTGGTCTTGTTACCCCATTGATTCCTGAAAGATCATCACAATGATGCAGCAAAGCGTTCACCAGCGTTCCATTAGGATGTCCGGAAGAGGGGTGGACAACCATTCCCCGGGGCTTGTTGACTACGATGACATCTTTATCTTCATAGACGATATTTAGCGGGATATCTTCTGCTTCAATTTTTAATGGTTCTGGTTCAGGCACTTCCCAGGTTATTTCATCCTCTTCCTGTACCTTGTAGTTACTTTTCACTGGATCACCATTGACGACCAGATGCCCCTCTTTAATCCAGCTTTGAACCTGTGTCCTGGAAACCGATGGTTCGATTTCTATCATTAATTTATCGATGCGTTTACCATTATCCTGGTTGGTAACTTGATATTGATTACTCACGTTTGGGTACTCTCCTTCTTTTTACGTTCATCCAATATAGAAGCGATGATGACAAGAATGACTCCGACCACCAGCGAGGAATCTGCAATATTGAAGATCGGGTAATCATACGTAAAAATAATAAAATCAAAAAAATCGACGACTTCTTTTCTGATTAGCCGGTCAATAAAGTTTCCGATTGCCCCGGCTAATAGTAAAGAAAGGGCAACCCCTGCTAATCGATATTTTTTTCCATATTGGTGCATGTAATAGATGATGACTCCGACGACAATCAATGTCACGATATAAAAGAAAATCATCTGCCCTTGCAAAATCCCCCATGCCGCCCCGCGATTGCGGTGGGAGGTCAAATAAAAAAAGTTTTCGATGATCGTGATGGTTTCTCCAAGATACATATTCTTGACTACCATCCATTTTGACCATTGATCAAGCACGATCACAAAGCTAACTATTATGTAATACCAGACCATAGACTTCCTCCAAAATAATTATTCGATTTTATTATTGTACCACAAGTAGCTGTTATGTGATATCTGGAAAAAAGTTTTGTTTACATAATAATGATATAGTTACTTACATGAAATTTTAAAGCCGTGTGCGGGCGCACACGGCTTTCTGACTTTTTAATTCTCGTAATGTTCTTTTACAACTGTAGCACAGCGTACGCACAATTCTGGATGATCGGCATCTTCTCCAACATTATCAGATGCTACCCAGCAGCGTTCACACTTATCGCCTTCATGTTTCTCGACATATACATCGACATGATCATATGCTTTGGCTTCTGGATGGGACAATGCCACCTCAGCATCGGATACAATCAATAACTGATGGAGGTGTTCGATATTCTTCAAGACACTTTGCGTTTGTTCATCCTTAGGCACAATTGTCACACGTGCCTCCAGTGATTTCCCGATGACCTTTTCATTTCTTGCATCCTCTAAAGCTTTCAAAACATCATCACGAATATCCATGAAGTGATCCCATTTAGCTTTAAGCTCCTCGCTTTCAATAACAGCTACTTCTGCCGGTATATCAGTCAACTGGACACTTTCCTCGCTGACACCAGGGAGGTATTCCCACACCTCATCCGTTGTATGCGGGATAATCGGAGCTAACAGCTTCACAAGTGCTGTCAGCGTTTCATAGTAGACGGTCTGGATACTTCTTCTACGTGGATGATCAGGAGCTTCGATATACAGGATATCTTTCGCAAAATCAAGGTAGAAGGAGCTCAAGTCGATCGTACAGAAATTGTGGACCTGATGGTAAATGACATTGAATTCATAGTTATCATATGCTTCTCTGACATTCTTGACCAGGTTGTTGAGACGCATTTTCATATAACGGTCGACTTCTTCCAGCTGATCATCCGGCACCGTATTGGCAGATGGATCGAAATCATGAAGGTTTCCGAGCAGGAAGCGGAATGTGTTACGGATTTTCCGGTAAACTTCTGAAACCTGCTTGAGAATGTCATCAGATACCCGGACATCAGCCTGGTAGTCGGAGCTCGCTACCCATAGACGGATGATTTCCGCTCCCAGTTGTTTGGTTACTTTGTCAGGCAGGATGACGTTCCCAATTGATTTACTCATCTTACGACCATGGCCATCCAAAGCAAATCCGTGACTCAAAATCCCTTTGAATGGTGCTTTTCCAGTCACAGCAACAGAAGTGGACAGGGATGAGTTAAACCAGCCTCGATATTGGTCGGACCCTTCCAGGTAAAGGTCTGCCGGACGCTGCAGCTCCGGACGCTGATGCAATACTGCCTGGTGAGAGGATCCGGAATCGAACCAGACATCCATGATGTCTTCTTCTTTGGTGAATTCTCCGTTCGGGCTATGTTCAGAAGTAAAGCCTTCCGGAAGCAAGTCTTTTGCTTCCCGTTCGAACCAGACATTCGAGCCGTGTTCCCGGAACAGGCCAGCAACGTGGTCGATTGTTTCGTCGGTGATGATCGGGGTGCCATCTTCTCCGTAGAATACAGGGATCGGAACGCCCCATGTACGCTGACGGGAAATACACCAGTCTTCACGGTCTCTCACCATGTTATAGAGACGGGTTTCGCCCCATCGTGGTACCCATTTTACATTTTTAATTTCTTCCAGCAAGGTTTCACGGAAATCTTTGATCGACGCGAACCATTGGTCAGTTGCTCGGAAAATCGTCGGTTTTTTCGTTCTCCAGTCGTGCGGATAGGAGTGGGTAATGAATTCCAGTTTTTCTAATGCACCCACTTCTGTCAGTTTCTCGGTAATCGGTTTGTTGGCTTTGTCATAGAACATTCCTTCAAAACCTGGAGCTTCCTCTGTAAATACCCCTTTGTTGTCAACAGGACAGAGCACTTCCAGACCGTATTGTTTTCCGACCCAGAAGTCATCTTCCCCGTGGCCAGGGGCTGTATGGACACAGCCGGTACCTCCATCTGTCGTAACATGGTCACCTAAAATGACTAAAGATTCACGGTCATAGAATGGGTGTTGAGTCGTTACATGTTCTGCCTCTTTCCCTTTGAATGTTTTTTCGACTTCATAATCTTCCCATTCCAATTTCTGTGCCACATCTTCCAGCAAGTCTTCTGCAATTACAAATTTATTTTCGCCGGCTTTTACAACGACATAGTTATAAGCCGGGTTCAAAGCAATCGCAAGGTTAGATGGAATCGTCCATGGGGTTGTCGTCCAGATAATGAATTTTTCATCCCCGCCAAACAACTCTTTACCATCTTTGACCCGGAATGATACATAGATAGAAGGAGAACGCTTATCCTGGTACTCAATTTCCGCTTCAGCAAGTGCTGATTCGGAGGAAGGAGACCAATAGACAGGCTTCAGTCCTTTGTAGATATACTCTTTTTTAGCCATTTCTCCAAAGACTTTGATCTGCTCAGCTTCATAATCTTTATTTAGTGTGACATAAGGATTATCCCAGTCACCGCGTACGCCCATGCGCTTAAATTCTTTACGCTGATTGTCCAGTTGTCCCATAGCATAGTCCGCACACTTCTGGCGGAACTCCGCGACGGACATTTTTTTGCGGTCGACCTTCTTCTTTTTGGTAAGTGCCGTTTCAATCGGCAGTCCATGTGTATCCCAGCCTGGCACATATGGTGCGTGATATCCTGCCATTGATTTATAACGAACAATAAAATCTTTCAGGGATTTATTCAATGCATGGCCCATGTGCAAATCCCCATTTGCATATGGAGGGCCATCATGAAGGACAAATAACGGGCGTCCTTCGGTTCGTTGCTGCACCTTTTCATATATGTTCATTTCTTCCCAGCGCTCTTGCATCTTCGGTTCGCGGTTCGGAAGGTTTCCACGCATTGGGAAATCGGTCTTTGGCATACGTAATGTGTCTTTATAATTCACTTCCATTTCCTCCTTACTCTTTCTGTGTGTATGCTAGATAAACTTTGCTTGTCGCCCTGCCTTAATGGAGAAAAGCCTCAGTCTTTCTATTTAAAAATATAAAAAAGACCCTCACATCCCAAAAGGGACGAGAGGATCTCGCGGTACCACCCTTGTAGAACCGGCTTTTAAACATGCCGATTCCGCTCTGTTGATCCGTATCGTGGATAAAGCGTCCATCTCTACTCATTGCTTTTCGAATGGAAAACTCAAGGGTGATCTTCCTTCAAGACGCTGCTCCAGGCTTTCACCATCCCTGGATCGCTTAAGCTGCAAGCGGGCTTGTGTACTTTCCCTGTCATCGTTTATCGTTATATATTCAGTTGCTGCAGGAAATATTTCATGTTAATGAATTATATGTAATATTACTGCATACGTCAAGGCTATTTTTCTACCATCTCTTTTTTACCATCGACCTTTTCGTCAATTTCTGTTTCAAACACATGATCCCAATCATCCGTATCAATCATATCCAGCTGGGCTTCAACGAGCATCCGCAGACGTGTACGGAAGACTTTGGCCTGCTTTTTAAGTTCTTCTACTTCAATGGCAATCCGGTGAGACTTTTGCAAGGCTTCATTGATGATCCGGTCCGCGTTCTTCTCTGCTTCCTTCACAATCAGCTTCGATTCCTTACTGGCATTGTTTTTCACTTCTTCAGCTGTTTCCTGAGCTACCAGGATGGATTTATTCAGGGTTGTTTCGATATTTGTGAAATGTCCCAGGCGTTCATTCAGCTGCTCCATTTTCTCTTCAAGCGCTTTCTTATCACGAATGACCAATTCGTAGTCTTTGATGACCTGTTCGAGGAACTCATTGACTTCGTCTTCATCATAACCCCTGAAACCGCGTGTGAATTCTTTATTATGGATATCCAATGGTGTTAATGGCACACCAGCCACCTCCTCAAAGTATCGGACATTTTTTCGAGTTATATTCCCATTTCGACAAAACTTTTCAGATTCCTGCTTGTCCGGTGGTTTATTTTAGCCGGGAGATGACGACTTTGTATTTATCTTTTTTGGTTGTGCCTAAGACGTCTTCCAATTTGCTGCGCCCTTTTCCACGTATCGAGATCATGTCCCCTGCTTCCAGCTTGAATGATGGATCTTCAACAATACGAAAATTCACTTTTACCTGGCTTTTATCTATGAATAATGCAGCTTTTTGGCGGGACATCCGGTAGATTTCTTTAACAACCGTATCCAGACGAAGGGAGGAGACTGTAGTGTCCACCTGCTCCCATTCTTCATCGCTGGAGAGCATACGGTCAAAAGGTGCTTCCTGAAACTGCACGGATGCTTTCTTGATCCCCTCCAGATTCATTCGTACATAATCAGCAATTTCACTTGCTACGATGATTTGAACAACCCCGTCTTTCACCACTAGATCCCCCAGTTTTTTCCGCTTGATTCCTAAACTCATAAACGCACCAAGGACGTCCGGATGGGAGAGCGTAACGAATTTCTCTGGATAGGATGCCTCAAGCAACGTTAGATCAAAGTGCTCCGGTTCGATCTCTTCATAATAAGGGGCAAGAATAGCACGCTCGCGTTCCGCCTCCTCATTTCCACCAAAGAGCTTCCAGGTGAAGTCCGGGTGATTACCAAGCAGGCTCTCGAAAATGAACTGCTCCCTTGGATCGAGAAAATCGGTCAGCTTACTTTGAAAATTGCGGCCGACTTCCTCTTGCCAGGATATTACTTGATCGATAAATGGCTGTTCTTCTTTACGAAAATGCTGATAAATCTCCATTTCTATCTCTCCACTCTAAAATTATAAAACCAGACTGCATGATTAAACTAAGCTCTCTTAAAAACTTATTCAACAAAAGGGCCGGAAAGTCGAAGACTTGATTTCGAGATATCGTGTGAGGGGAGGGTCGTTGGGGAACAACTCGCTTTCCGTGGGCGAGTGATGAGCCTCCTCGAGCTGACGCTCTGCGGGGTCTCATCTAACCCGCGTATCCCACAGGAGTCTCGTCGTTCCCCCACTCCCCCTTGCCATAAAAAGTTCTCGAAATCAAACTTTTAGGACCTCACCTACCATTATAAAAAGAAGATGTTTTTGCTTGTACATCCTTTGTAAATGCATTTAGATGAAGGTTTGAGCTGTACAATCTTTCTCTTATGAAGGGTCCGTTTATCACAAAAATGGTTGGATGGGCATGGAAGCGGGGAGACTCCCGCGGGAGAAGGGGCTAGGCGAGATCCCGCAGGGCTTTAGCCCGAGGAAGCTTGCCAGGTCCCCCGCAGGAAAGCGAGTCGTTTCCCAGCCCATCCCTTTTCTCTCATGGTAACGGCCCCAACAATCTTGAAACTGAGCCTTCAGTTAATGGGAGCTTTACTTGATTTAGGGAGTCCAGTAAAAACTATTAACCACTATGTAAATAGCAAAAGAAAAGCCGCCGGTGGCAGCTTTGTTGGTCGATGTAAGTTTTACATAAGCATAATATATAGTTCCCGCAATCCCATATTTGCAAAATTAAGTACCAGGATGGCAACAATCGGCGAAATGTCAATCATACCAAGCGGCGGGATAATACGACGAAACGGCTCTAAAAACGGCTCACATATTTTCGCCAGGAACTGGCCGAATTTCGATTCTCTCGCTCCAGGAAACCATGACATAAAAATATAAATGATTAATGCCCAGCTGTAAATTTGTATTGCGTTAGTCAATAAAACGAATAGTTGCTGCATTTCCTTACCACCTTTTGTCTAAATCATCTTCCTGTGCCAATATTTCCGAAATTGACCCGGAAATTTCCACATTATCAGGGGTACACAGGAACGTTTGCATTCCAAGCTTCTGAATGTCCCCTCCAATAGCATATACGGTCCCGCTTAAAAAATCCACAATCCGTTTCGCCTGATGATGGTCGACCCGTTGTAAATTGATGACTACGGCACGACGGTTCACGAGGTGATCGGCAATATCCTGAGCCTCATTGTAGTTGCGCGGCTCGCATAGCATCATTCGGGAAGAGGACTGGGCACTTTTTAAACTGACAACATTTTTTGCTTTTTGTTCTGGATAATTCTGCGGTTGACTTACTTGCTGACCTTTGTTCGATTCTTCCACTTCTTCTTCCATATATTCATATTCATCGTCTAAGGTAAAAAATGATTTGAATTTATTTTTCATACTCATCTCTCCATCACCTCAATAATTTTGATATCAGCCTACCAGGCTGGAGCCAAGCCGGATGCAGGTGGCACCTTCTTCAATCGCCAGCTTATAATCATTACTCATCCCCATCGATAGCTCCTTGCAAGGTGCGTGCGGATAGTGCTTATCCCTGATTCGGTCGCGCATAGCCCGAAGCTTACGAAAGGTACCTCGGAGCATTTCTTCATCATCTACATGTGGTGCCATTGTCATCAACCCGACTACATGGACATTCGGGTAGTCTTTCAGCCATTCGATGAATTCTTCTACCTCATCCAGGGCTAGTCCATGTTTAGATTCTTCGCCGCTTACATTCACTTGCACATAACAGGAAACCGGGCTTTCGGCACGTTTGTTGATTTCCTTCGCCAATGATTTCCGGTCTAACGAATGAATGTAATCCACCTCGCGAATGATTTCTTTTACTTTCCGTGATTGCAACGAACCAATGAAATGCCACCTGGCATCATCACCTATTGCTTCATACTTTTCCAAAAAACCTGTCATCCTGTTTTCACCAAGGTCTATGATTCCGGCTGCCAAAGCTTCTCTGGCTCTTTCAACCGTTACATATTTGGTTACAGCAACGACGGTAATTTCTTTTAGATCTCTGCCACAACTATTGCAAGCTTCTGCGATGTTTGTTTGAATTTCCTGCCATTTTGATTCCACACTCATGCTACACGTCTCCTTTTCCATCAGTAAAGCCTATGAATCCAAGCATTCGGCCTGTTTTCCCGTTATCACGGCGATGGGAAAAAAATACGTCTTCTTGTTCGTATGTACAATGCTCGGTTATTCGGATGTTCTGTTTCTTGATGCCGGCTCCAACTAGCACCAGTCGATTCAATTCTCTCAAATCTAACAGGAATTTTCCATCATTAAGCGGTTCTGTGACTAATTTTATATACTGTTCTTCAATGTTGTCGATTACTCTTTGATCCACTTCGTAATGTTTCTTACTGATAGAAGGACCGATGGTCACTTGAATATCTTCTCTCGATGCTCCTTCATTGATGAGAGCTGCCACCATCGAAGAAGCCATTCCGTTTACTGTCCCTTTCCAGCCAGCATGGGCGATTCCAACCCATCCTGCAGCAGGGGCATGGAAATATAACGGCACACAATCAGCAAAAAAGGCTGCCAATAATAAACCAGAGATATTAGTTATCAGGCCATCACAACCTTTAACAGAAGTCCCTTGTTCCCATGCTCCTTTTCCGCCATCTGTTCGCTTGACAACAGCGACTTCTGTACCATGGACTTGTTCACCAATCACCCAGTTGTTTAACGGTATAGCCGTGGAAGAAGCAAGAAGCCCGCGATTGGCGATGACGTCTTCTTCCTTATCGTTAACATGCAGTCCATGATTGAAACTGGCATACGGCGGCGCGCTGACGCCGCCTTTCCTGCTCGTAAAACCAGCCTGCAACTTAGGGTGAGCCTGCATCCAGTCTTCTATTACGAATACCCTATCCTCTTTATGCGAAAACGGTTCTGTCATATTACCACCTCAGTTGCCCTATATTTTACCACATTACCAGTCACATTTCTTGTTATAATTCCATTATTCTATCTCATTTGTCGATTGAGGTGGAAGTGCAAAAGGTTTTTTTACCAGAATCACATCTGTGCCAATGTTAATAATCTGATCCCAGGGAATCACCGCCTCTTCATCTTTTCCGAATAGCCCCATCATTTTCCCTTTTAGCGTAATTATAATTGCAATAACTTTGCCAGTGTTCACATCTATATCTAAATCAGCGATTTGACCGAGCCTTTCTCCCGTTTCGAGAGCGATGATATCCTTCAATTGTAATTCTGAAATCATCATATCCTATCACCTTCCTTGTTACATACTATGTAAGAAACGCTGATTACATGGATAGTTTTTTATACTTTAGGAAAGTTTAATTTTGTTTCAGTATGAAGGTATAAGAAAATACCAAGACTTTCGCCATAAGTAGTTGGCGACAAACTAAGTAAAGGTACTGCTGATTTTTATCTGGTGGTCTTTTGTGGGCACACGTATCAGTGGTTTCCATTACACACAGCAGTTTGATTACACAAAAAAAGTTCAGTTTTGGCGTACACCAAAACTGAACTAAAAGATGTTGGAACTTATTTTCTTTTTAACCTGGCATTATTCGAACATCGTCGTGTTCATTTCTTTGATAGCTGCTTTTTCAAGACGAGAAACCTGAGCTTGGGAGATGCCGATTTCTTCTGCTACTTCCATCTGGGTTTTTCCCTGGAAGAAACGCTTCGTCAAAATCATTTTTTCCCGCTCATTCAACCGTTTCATGCCTTCTCTTAGCGAGAGTTCATCCAGCCAGACCGAATCTTTATGCTTTTCATCCTTCAACTGATCCATCACAAAAATCGGATCTCCGCCATCATTATAGATTGGTTCAAATAACGAAACCGGGTCCTGGATGGCATCCATAGCAAACACAACATCTTCGTGTGGAACTCCCATTTCCTTAGCTATTTCAGCCGGCGCCGGATCCTTTGACCGTTCACTGATCAGTTTTTCCCGCATCTGTAACGCTTTATACGCAGTATCACGAAGCGAGCGAGAAACACGGATCGGGTTGTTGTCCCGTAAATACCTTCGTATTTCTCCAATAATCATCGGAACAGCGTAAGTAGAGAATTTCACGTTATGACTTAAATCAAAGTTATCAATCGATTTCATTAGACCAATACATCCAACCTGGAACAAATCATCGACATATTCACCGCGGTTATTGAAGCGTTGGATGACACTCAGCACAAGACGCAGGTTGCCATTGACTAGCTCCTCCCTGGCAGATTGGTCTCCGCTTTGCATTCGTTTAAATAATACACGCATTTCATCGTTTTTAAGTACTGGAAGCTTAGATGTATCTACACCACATATTTCAACTTTATGTCTAGTCACGGTATTAAACCCTCCCAGGAAGCTATTCAAAATTCAGTATCTCCCCGGGCTGGGAATAATATGCATTAGCTAAATTCGCTTATATAAGAATATACGTTCGGAAAAGTCCTTGAAAGTGCTATACCATCTTGTTGAATTCACGTTTCAATCTTTTAATAATTTTTTTCTCAAGCCTGGAAATATAGGATTGTGAAATACCAAGCATATCTGCCACATCTTTCTGTGTCTTCTCTTCTTTATCGACTAACCCGAAACGCAGTTCCATGATCTGCTTTTCACGGTCGTTCAGCTGTTCCAGCGCTTTCTTTAATAGCCGTTTGTCAACCTTGTCTTCAAGGTCTTTCGTAATGATGTCTTCCTCCGTTCCAAGAATATCGGACAACAGTAGTTCGTTTCCATCCCAATCTACATTCAAGGGTTCATCAAAAGAAACCTCAGATTTCAACTTATTACTCTTTCTTAAATGCATCAAAATTTCATTTTCGATACATCGGGAGGCATAAGTGGCAAGTTTGATTTTCTTTTCGGGATTGAACGTATTCACCGCTTTGATGAGGCCAATCGTACCAATACTAATCAAATCCTCAATGTTTAACCCTGTATTTTCAAACTTCCGGGCAATATAAACGACCAGTCGAAGATTCCGTTCAATCAGCATTGCTCTGGCAGCCTTATCCCCTTTAGGCAGCCGTTTCAGGAGCTCTGCCTCTTCTTCTCTGGATAATGGAGGAGGAAGCGCTTCGCTTCCTCCTATGTAGTATATTTCATTGGTCTTAAATCCTAATTTTAATAAAATACGATAATACCAGAGGCGTAATTTCAACTTCCATTTGCTCATAACATTACTCCTTCCTTTAAGCTACTTTTCCTTTTTGCATCATCTCCGGATGAAGAAGTACATGATAGCTGTCATCATCGGTCATTTTTCCGAATTGCATCCCGAGCAGCGGAGCATGCATGCATATGTTTTTCCCTTCACTGACTAATTCGATCTTGCTTAATTGGATAGCAAGCATCAATTTCCTTTCTCCTCCAGCACCTTGATAAGGGACAAAGTGAACACTATCCTGCAGGGATTCAGGAATTCCATTAATGTCGAAAGTTTCTTCCACTTCTTTAAGTGCCGTCCATTCTTCTTCCGAGACAAAAGCTTGAAATACTTCCTCATCACCAAGAAAGACAAGTTTTTTCGTCAATGGATCAACCAACTGATTTCCGCTGTCAACTAAACCCGTTGATACTGTTTTTTTACCGTTCCATTCCAACACCACTTCATAAATTTCTTCATATTTCAATTTCAGGACAGCAATCCGTTCCAGTCTTTGCTTTGTAAACCACCATGCTGCCGGAAAGCCAATGATGACAAACAACCAGCTAATTGGATCCCCGTATCCTGTCGAAAACGTCACAATACCTGAAGTCGCCATCTGCACATTCATATTCAAAAAGAAATGACTGGCAAACATCGTACCCCCGATCGCAAATGTCACAAAGTAAAAAGTGGTCAGATTACGCATATAAAGGCGCAATGATTTATATGGAAAGGCTGCCAGAACAATGAGTATCGAATAGGTGAATTTTCCCAGGGGAGAGACCAGCCAGGAATTTGGGAAAAAAATAGTTAACGGTACAATAAAGGAGGCTATTAATGCAGCGAACATCATTCGTTTCATAGAAGCATAGGACTTTGTGACTGCCTGTGTAATAATCAGAATCATTCCATCAACTAAAAAATTAAGGAGCCATACGGCATCAAGATAGATCATCACCTCTTTCTCCTTTTCTATTGAATGGTGATTTCAAGTATAAGACATGCTGTTCCTAAAAGTCTGTCACTTTCTGATGGGATTGGAAGACTTTTTTTAGCCGAATTTGTCGTTCATTAATGACAACCACTCGGAATTGTCAGCTTATGCTCTGTCGAATCCGTAAGCTATTTTTTTCTAACACTTTTTCTTTTAAATAATAGACGCTGTTAAACAATGTTATTGATTTTCGTAAAACACTTATTCAACAAAGGTGCCGTTTTAAGCTTATATTTCATGCGTAGCTCACTAGAACCATATACCAATGTTTCCGTTTCTCATATAAACACAAGGAGGTCCGGGAAATTGCGATACTCCTTGTAAATGCTACGCATTTCCTTCGTGCGGTGTCTATTCAAGAAGCTTTTTAAAAGTCCAATGGGAGGATCTTTAGCCCGAGGAAGCTCACCGTACGCCCATGGAAAGCGAGTGATTTCCCGGAGCTCCAAACACTTACCACCGTAACGGAAACAGTTTCTCTCGAAACTGAGTATTCAGCAATTGGAAGGTTTAATGGAAGTATTTTTCAATAAAAAAAGCTTGTAGAAAAACAGGAGTTTCTCTACAAGCTGAAAAAACCCACGAAGAAAACAGAAGTCTTCGTGGGTTGACTCATATTAAAGAAGATTTTTGACATTCATCCTCTTTATTATATTAGTTATCTTCTACGGTTTCTGTTACGAAGGAAGGTAGGAATATCCAGGGTGTCTTCTTCCTGGGCACCTTGTCCACCTCGTTGCTGGGATGGCATTTCCTGATGGCGAGGTTCCTCTCTTCTTCTTTCCAGGCGATCCGGCTGTTGTGGCTGCTGGTTTACACCGCCGCCCATTTGACTCACGTTTGGACGCTGCTTGGACTGGCTTTGGCTCAATTGAGCTTCATCAAATCCTGTCGCAATAACGGTAACAACGATTTCATCTTTTAGATTTTCATTAATAACGGAACCGAAGATGACGTTTACTTCCTGGTCGGCAGCAGAAGTTACAATATCTGCAGCTTCCTGTACTTCATAAAGGCTCAGGTTTGATCCGCCCGTGATATTCATCAGCACGCCATGGGCACCATCGATGGATGTTTCCAGCAATGGAGAAGATATCGCTTTTTTAGCGGCTTCAACCGCACGGCTTTCACCAGTTGCAATTCCAATTCCCATCAAAGCAGACCCTTTATCCATCATTATGGTTTTAACGTCTGCAAAGTCAACATTGATCAGCCCTGGGACTGCAATCAAGTCAGAGATACCTTGTACACCTTGACGAAGCACATTATCCGCTTCACGGAAGGCTTCAAGCATTGGGGTGTTCTTGTCGACGATTTCCAATAGACGGTCATTCGGAATGACGATGAGCGTGTCAACGGCACTTTTCAGCCCATCAATACCGCCTGTCGCCTGTACGGAACGCTTACGCCCTTCAAAAGTGAATGGACGAGTAACGACACCTACGGTCAACGCGCCTAGTTCTTTTGCCACTTGAGCAATTACAGGCGCTGCACCAGTACCAGTTCCGCCGCCCATACCAGCTGTGACAAATACCATGTCAGCACCTTGCAAGGCTTCCTCCAGCTGCTCTTTGCTTTCTTCAGCAGCCTTTTTACCTACTTCCGGGTTGGCACCTGCCCCAAGACCGCGGGTCAGCTTGCCGCCAATTTGCATCTTCACTTCTGCTTTGGACAGGTTTAATGCCTGAGCATCCGTGTTGACTGCAATAAATTCTACACCTTGTACTCCGTGTTCGATCATACGGTTGACAGCGTTACTTCCGCCGCCACCAACCCCAATAACTTTTATCGTTGCTAATTGGTCCATGCTTGTATCAAAATCTAACATTTTTCGTTCCTCCCAGTTCAAAGATTACGAGACTTATTTCAGCTTCCATTCGTCAGTTATGAAGGAAACGTTGTTTAGTCGAAAAAGTATTTCAGTAGATTGGATATCCCTGATTCCTTTTTCTCTTTTTCTTCTTTTACAGGTTTCTCTTGCTGCTCTTGTTGCTTTGCCGTACTTCTTTTCTGTTTCTTCGGCCTAGGCTGTTGAGCATCCACCGCCTGGACAGATGGAAAAATCTCTTTTCCTTGTATTTTCGCATTACGATAAGCGAATTGCAAGATTCCGACACCACTGGTGAATTGCGGTTCGCGAACCCCGATATAATCCGGAATAGCGAGACGGACATTGGCATGGAAGATATCCTGGGCAAGTTCCATTACACCAGGCATGCTCATCGAACCTCCTGTCAGAACGAAACCTCCAGGCAAATCTTTAACGCCCATTCTGTGAATCTCTTGAGCGGCAAACACATAAATCTCTTCTAGTCTAGCTTCAATCATATCAGAAATTTGCAATTGATTGAATGTTTGTTTTCGATTACTTCCGATAATCGTCACTTCAAATTGTTCCTCTTCACGCGCATCATCAAAAAATGCATGGCCATGTTCCACTTTAATTTCCTCAGCCTCTTCTGTGGAAGTCCGAAGCCCGATGGAGAGATCTTTCGTAATGTTATCTCCCCCCAAAGCCGTCATACTTGTACCTTTCAGGTGCCCATCCTCAAATACAGAAACAGTGGTACTGCCTCCTCCAATATCGATTAAAGCGACCCCAAGATTTTTTTCATCATCTGATAACGCTACTGTACCTGCAGCCAAAGGCTGAAGGCAGATATCCAGCACTTGCAGTTCAGCTCTTTCCACACACTTCAACAAGTTATGTAGCACTGTTCTCGAACAAGTGATGATCGTACCTTCCATTTCCAGACGGACGCCAATCATACCTCGTGGGTCTGTAATTTCGTCCTGGCCGTCCACGATGAACTGTTTAGGAATGACGTCGATGATTTCTCTTTCCGGCGGTATCGAAATCACTTGTGCTGCGTCAATGACACGTTTTATATCTTCATCGCCGATTTCACGGTCATCACTGGAAACAGCGACCACACCATGACATGGCTGGAGCTGAATATGGTTACCATTGACACCTACGACGACGCGATCTATTTTCATATCGACCATTCTTTCCGCCTGTTCGACAGCTGAGCGGATGGACTGGACAGTCTGATCGATATCTACAATTGCTCCTTTTTTCATTCCTTTTGATTTAGCGGTACCTACGCCGATGATGTTCAGGGAATCATTCAGGATTTCCCCGATGATCACTTTAATCCGCGTGGTTCCAATATCTAAGCTTACTAATATTTCATTCTGATTCAAAAGCGATGCACCTCCTGCACTAAAGGCATATGAATAGTTCAAATATTATCGAATATAAGAAGAAAATACAATCCATTTCCCGTTTCGTAAATAGATTGATATACTATATGGTTCTTTCCACTCAGAAATATGGAAATAGAATCAATTCATGTTCTGTTTCCACAGATAGATGTGATATTCCTCTTATTTTTCCGGATTTTTTTTCAGTTTTCTAGAGTTGATTGTTTGATTGATGAGATGTCTTCGGATGATCGCTATATTTTGGAATAAGCGTACACCAAATGCAAATACTGCTGCAAGATACAAGTCAATACCCAGTTGCACTCCCAGGAATGCTAACAAGGCAGCAAGAGATACATTGGTAAAGAACCCAGTCAAAAACACGATATCCTCGAATTTCTTTTCTAATTGTGCCCTTATTCCGCCTAATAGCGTATCAAAAGCGGCAAGAACCGCTATGGTCAAGTAATCGGTATAAGCGTCCGGTACCCGCAAATCTGTTAACAGACCCAGGATAACTCCGATGATTAAAAAAGCAAATGGCAGCCACATTAATCTTCACCTGTTTCTTTACTTCTATCCAGCTCGAGTATGTCTACCTGAAGGTTATCTTCATAACCCGGAAGCTCTATATGCTGTCCTGCCTCCACTTCCATGGCAATCTGATCAAGGGCGAACATATCTCTGGAGCGACTCGCATTGACGTAATCCATCATCTTTTTGGGATTACTGGTAATGACCTTTATCGTTATTGGCAAAGGAGGCATTGGGCGGTTATTAATATAAGTCTCTCCATTTACATTACGGACAGGCGATATACTGATGAATCGCTCCTCCCCTACCCCAATCCCTGTAGCTCCAAAAGTATTCAATTCATTGATCAAATGCGTCAACAGAGAGGGGCTGACAGTAGGATAAGCTGGAGCGCCTTCTTCCCACTCCTGGAAAATAGGAGCAAGTGTAATGATGATTCCACTGCCTTCCAACTCTGCTAAACCAGCCTCCTGCTCTAATTGATGAATCGAGGACTTTAAAGTTTCCAGTTTTTCAGCGTCCGATACTTCTCCATACTCTTCAAGCGTTCGGTCAGCCTGAGCGATTTGCTCCAGTAATTCCTGCTGGAGTTTCTGTTGCTCCTGCAGTGCCTGTCTGACCTCCCACTGATCACGTGTATCGCGGAACTCAGGTTCGGAAGAGGCTGTTTGAAACTGGATTGCCAGCATGAAGCCAACCAGGGCAAAAATTAATGACATGAGCCATTTCGTTCGTTTACTCAATAAAATCACCCTTCACTCGAAAGCCTGGCATCCATTTGGATTTCCGCTGACTTTTCCAGCTCTACTTCAATGTTATCAGTAACAAGCTGATCAACTACTCCATTTTTCAAAGATAAACTGGAAAACAATACATCAGGATCACCAATCGCTGTAATCACGAACGGTGCGGGGTGCTGGACGCCATCTATTGTGATGACCGGGCCTGTACAGGCGAAATAGCTGTTGCTGACGTATCGCTGCCCATTAATCGCGATTGCCTTAGCACCGGCACTCTTTAATTCGTTTACTACTTGATGGATGTGAGGTTCATGGACGATATAATTATTGGCATGCTCTTCACTTGGAATATATGCTGCATCCTTTAGAGTCACACTCAATCCAGGCCCCTTTACAGGCAATTGTCCAGTAAGCATCTGAAGTCTTTTCTTCCGTTCGACAAAATCTGCAATTTGCTGCTCGTTCGCAGCCAGACCATCTTCATAAGTCTGAACTGCTTCTGTTTTCGTTTGCAATTCTTCCCTTAGTTCTTTGTTCTTGGATTCTAAATCCAACAGTTGCTTTCGATAGTAGTATTCCTTCTCCCATGTACGATCAGCAAGTTTTACCATTTGGGAGCTCTCGTCGGCTTGTGTATAGCTGTAAGAGACTAGAAAGCCGGTTACTAATAGGACGAAAGCGAGAATAACATGCTTACCCCTGAGCTTCATCTTCATTCTCTCCCTGTTGATCTTCCCCGTTGCTTTCTTCTTCAGAAGAACCTTCCTGCTCTGTGTCGGAATAGGATTCAAAGTAAGCACCGACATCGATATGAATAATCCCTTTATCTTCGGGACTTAACTGCGTAACGATTGACGGATATGCTCTCATTTTCTTTGAAAAATTCCTGATCGTCCCTTGTACCTCATACCCATCATTCATATAAAGCTTAATTTGAAATGGATTGTCATCTGTTGGTGTCCAATGGATTTCAGAAATCAAATTCGCGACACTCGATGGAAGCTCTCGCAGTTCCTTGGACATTTCCTCCAGATAGGTTGCTTTATCAAAGTCAAGCAAAAGCGGTGCGTCACCATTTGTCACTCGCAGTTCATAAGAGTCCAGCCGCTTGCCGTTTTCCAAAATCGGATAATAGCTTCCGTCCACTCTAACGTAGCCTACACGGTCATATTCGTCCACCTGGATGGTAATCGTGTTCGGAAAGTCTCTGGCTACCCGGACTTTTGTAATTTCCGGATGTCCTTTTACACTGGTTTCTACCTGTTGCTTGTCCACTTTCCAGAAATTATCTTTTCCAGTTACATGACTCATTTCTTTGATTTCCTCATCGGAAACATGGACATTTCCTTTTACGGTGACTTGCTTCACATGGCTAAGGGGGGACTGTAAATAAACAACGATGGCAATCAACAAGAACAAAATCGTCAAATAAAAGATCAAGCGCCTGTTCGCTTTCTTCTTCCTGGCCTGTTTCAGCTTCGGAATACGATCTTCAATGGAAACAATATTTTTTTTCTCCATAATGATGATTTCCCCTTAACATCGTTCAATATCAGGGAAGATGGGATACTATGTAGGAAAAGTCATTCCTGCTAGCTCGTTATATCTTTATCATACAACAGTTTCTATCCATCTTCCGGTTATTTTTAACTTTTGGAAATAATTGTTGCCAACTGCTTTTCCATTCAAAAAAACGGGGGCATTCCAAAGCAATGAAGCCTGGGCTGTTAAAGATGCTTTCAACAGCCTGTCAAGGCCAGCACCTTTCAGACCCGTTTGCATGTTCCCGCTCGGAAAAGCGATTAAACATATATCCACCCCTTCATTTTATCATGTTAGCCTACGTTTTGTGACTCCCTGTTGCAAAAACTTCAGATTTTTTAATGATGCTTTTATTTTCAGCTTTTAATACAGAAAAAAGCCGCAACTATGCCCATTCACATAGTACGGCTTTGGCAAAAAATCTCTGACTGTTCAACTACGAATTAATCAAAATTTTCAACGAATGTAAGCTCTTGTTGCTGATTTACCATAAAAAAGATCTTCAACTAATGGGCCGAAAAGTCGAAGGCTTGATTTCGAGATATTGGTTGGAGGAGCGGGGCGTGGGGGCACGAGTCGCTTTCCACGGGAGTTCGTTGAGCCTCCTCGAGCTAACGCTCTGCGGGGTTTCACCTGGCACTCTTTTCCCCTAGGAGTCTCCCCGTTCCCCCACGTCCCTTGCCATATAAGATACTCGAAATCGTGTTTGGAAAGTCCAGACATATTTTGTGACGAGAATCCTATGACAATGGTAAGTTGACCGTACTTTCTGTTCCAAAAGCGCTCTATTTCTGATCGAAGTTTCGAGAAACTACAAACGTATGGTGGTTGAGAAAACGGTGAGACTCCTCGAAAATGCTACGCATTTCCTTCGTGCGGTGTTTTTCAAGAAGCTTATTCAAAGTCCTGCGGGATGAACATGAGCGGTGAGATCCCTCAAGGCGAAGCCTGAGGAAGCTCACCGTGCGCCCATGGAAAGCGAGTGATTTCCCGGACCTGCCTACCGTTACTACCGTAACGGAAACAGCTTATCTTGAAACTGAGTCTTCCATTAAAGGGAGCTTTAATTGTACAAATGAAATTCGGAATTGACATTCCATTGGTTTAATAAAAGCATTTTCAAAGAGTGTCCTTACAGTTTTGAATAGCGGCTGACGCTTAGCAGGATGCCGACAGAGCATAAGGTCAACGTTAAGGAAGACCCGCCATAACTTAGAAACGGGAGGGTAATCCCGGTAACAGGAATAAGCCCGGTTACTACACTGATATTGATCATCACTTGGATCGATATCATTCCTACGATGCCAAGGGCAAGAAGGGTACCATACAGGTCAGGTGCATATAAAGCAACACGGATTCCGCGCCACAGCACCAGCAGGAACAAGGCCAGGACGAACGCACCGCCAAGAAACCCTAATTCTTCTGCCAGAATGGCGAATATAAAATCGGTCTGTGGTTCAGGCAGGTAGAAGAATTTTTGCAAGCTTTGTCCAAGCCCAAGCCCCATCAGCCCGCCGGGCCCGATGGCATAGAGCGATTGGATAATTTGAAACCCGCTCCCCAATGGATCTTCCCATGGATTCAGAAAGGCGGTTATCCGCTTGATCCGGTAAGGCGCTGATGCGATTAATGCGACAAATCCGGCCAGGCCGAGCAGCCCTAAGCCAACAAAATGAGCCCACCTCGCCCCAGACACAAAAATCATCAGCATACACGTTCCAACTAACACGACTCCCGTCCCTAAGTCAGGCTGGAGCATAATTAATCCAAACGCGACAAGCACCAGGCTTAAAGCTGGCAGAAAGCCTTGTTGGAAGGAAGTGATATACTTTTGCCGTTCAGAAAGGAACTTGGCCAGGAAAATGATTAAACCAAGCTTCATGAACTCAGACGGCTGGATACTGAAAGCTCCGACACCAATCCAGCTTTGTGCCCCTCCCCTTACCATCCCTATTCCAGGGATCAAGACAGCAATTAAAAAGATAAAACAGATGATCAGGAGCTTTTTGGCATGGGTCCTCCAAAAAAGATAAGGCACCCTTGCTATAAAAAACATGGCCAACACACCTGCTCCGGCAAATAAAATCTGCCGCTTTGCAAAGAAGAATGAATCATTGAATTTATAGCTCGCCCAAATGCTGGACGAACTGTATACCATAATAACTCCGATAGTAAGCAAAGATATGATACCAACCATCAACAAAATATCAGGCATGGCTCTCGGCTGGCTTTTTTTACTCAAGAAAAAACCCCTCCTCCAACTAAATTGGAAAATGGGGCTATCTTTTCTTTAACTGTGAACAAGCCCCTATTTCAGCTTATGCACAGCTTGGACATACATATGCCCTCTTTCTTCAAAAGTAGTATACTGATCCCAGCTGGCACATGCCGGTGAGAGGAGAATGACATCCTTTTCTCCGGAGAGGTCAAATGCCACTTGCGCTGCTTGTCCTACATTATCAACTTTTTTAATTTCAGCAATTCCGGCCTGCTCTGCCGCCTGTGTCATTTTATCCGCTGTCTCGCCGAAGACCACCATAGCTTTCACATGGTCTAAAAATGGCACTAATTCTTCAAAGCTGTTGCCCCGATCAAGACCACCGGCAAGTAAAATCACCGGCTGCTTAAATGCACCCAATGCTTTGGATGTAGCGAGAATATTAGTTGCCTTAGAATCATTATAGAACAGACGACCCTTGATATTGGCGACAAATTCAAGCCGGTGAGGAACACCTTTGAAACTTGTCAGCACTTTTTGGATGCCTTCATTGGTAGCGCCATTCAATTTCGCTGCTGCTACTGCTGCCAATATATTTTCCATGTTATGCTCTCCAACGAGGACGATATCTTCCCGTTTCATAACGGGGCTCTGATTGTAATAGATATATTGTTCGTCTGCATATGCTCCCTCTTCCAATTCCTGCTTCGCAGAAAAAGGTACCAGAACAGATGCTGCATCATCGAGAAACTTAGCGATTACAGGATCATCGGCATTATATATGAGATAATCATCATCCGTCTGATTCTTGAAGAGACGGGCCTTTGCATGCTGGTAATTTTCCAACGTCTTATGGTAATCCAGGTGTGCTTCGTAGATGTTCAATAACACAGCAACGGTAGGACGAAACTTTTCGATTCCCATCAGCTGGAAGGAAGACAATTCTATTACCATCGGCTGATCATTCGTTGTCTCTCTTGCTACTTCACAGGAAACTTCCCCGATATTACCGGCAATCCTTGAGTCTTTACCACTCGCTTTCAACATTTCATGCGTAAGCGTTGTAGTTGTTGTTTTACCGTTGGAACCGGTAATCCCTACAATGGGACCATGATGAAGATGTGCGGCAAGCTCTACTTCGGTAATGACTGGCAGGTTTCGCTTTTCCGCTTCTGCTACCAGACTATTGTCATACGGGATGCCTGGGTTTTTCACCATGACATCGATACCATCCAAAGCAGATACTGGATGGCCGCCAAGAACTACCTCAGCTCCTGCTTTTTCCAGTTCCTGCACCACCGGGTCATCGTAGCTTGCTTTATAGTCATTGACACGGACGTTTACGTCACTGTCCAGTAATAGCTTTGCTGCTGCTGTTCCACTTTTGGCAAGTCCTAAAATCAATGCATGCTGATAAGGAAAATCTTCTAATCGTTTCAACCTAACCACACCTCAATATAAATTCCTAAAATGGCAAACACCAGACCGACAAGCCAGAAAGAAGTCACCACACGCCATTCTGACCAGCCCTGCAATTCATAATGGTGATGGAGCGGACTCATCCGGAATATTCGTTTGCCTCTCGTTTTGAACGATATTACCTGAATAATGACCGATAATGTCTCAATGACGAATACTCCCCCAATTACAACCAGGAGGATTTCCAGTTTTGTCAGGATTGCAACGATCGCGATCGCTCCACCTAATGCCAATGAACCAGTGTCGCCCATGAAAACTTTAGCCGGGTGGGCATTGAACACTAAGAATCCGAGCAGTGAACCGACAACGGCTAAAGAAAAGATAGTAATCTCAAATTGTGGATTTCCTGTCCATGCCAGGATAGCAAAAGCTCCGAATGCCAGAGCAGCTGTGCCGGCTAACAGGCCATCCAATCCGTCAGTCAAATTGACGGCATTAGAAGCCCCGACCAGCATCACAAGAATTAAAACAGGATAAAGCAGACCAAGGTCTACTTGGATATCTGTAGCTGGTACAGCTATGTAGGTCGGGAAATTATGCTGACGTAAAATCAAATAAACAACAACAGCGATGACAAACTGTGCCAGCAATTTTTGCTTGGAAGTCAACCCCAGATTCCGCTTCATCACTACCTTAATAAAATCATCAAGAAATCCAATCAATCCATACCCAATCAAAACGAATAAAAGTAAAAAGACTTCAAAACTCATTGGTTCTGGATTGAATTTAGCTGCCATGATCAAGGTCGTGATGCTGACAGAAAACAGTACCATCAGCCCGCCCATCGTCGGCGTCCCTGATTTTTTCTGGTGGCTTTCTGGTCCTTCTTCCCTAATACTCTGTCCGAACTTCAGTCTTCGAAGAAATGGGATGAATACAGGTGAAATCAGGACGGTGATTAAAAATGCGATGGCTATTGTAATTAATAGTACAAAATCGTTCATCTATTATTCCTCCTTTGTTCCTGGTTACCGTCCGTTTACTTCTCTACTAAAGGATCGATGATTGTTTCCAGCTTCACACCCCTGGAAGCTTTAACTAATACCACCGTATCTTTATCGAGGTCTTTTTCTACTACTTGCTGCAAAGATGTTTTATCTGTAAAATGTTCGGATTTGATATTCAATTTCTTTTCAGCTACGGCTTTACTGATTTCAACTGCATCTTCACCAAACGTATAGACAGCCGCAATATCTTCATCTATCACCTCTGCGACGCTGCGATGCATTGCTTTCGCATGGCTGCCGAGTTCATAAACATCACCGAGCACCAGTATTTTATTTTTCTTTTCTTTCATGCCTTTGATGACTTCAATGACAGCTTTCATGGAAGTAGGGGAAGCATTGTAGGCATCATTAATAATCAATGACCCACCTTTTCCTGCCAGCCGTTCAAACCGCATGCCTGTAACTTGAATCTGGCCAAGCCCCTGCTGAATCAGCTCGCTGGAAAGTCCCATTAGACGGGCTAGTGTAATAACATAGCTTGCATTTTTAACATTATGCTTACCTGCAAGCGGTAATTCATAATGAACCCCGTCAATAACAAAACTGCTTTGGAGATCCTTCAATTCAAGGCCTTTGATCTGGGTTCTGTTATGGTCATTCATCCCACAACCCCAGTGATTCGGATTCTTTAATTCTTCAGCCAGTAACGGTTCGTCCCCATCAAAAATCAGGGCCCCGTCACCTTTGAGACCGGCCTTGATTTCCAGCTTTGCTTTAGCAATCCCCTCACGGCTTCCTAAATATTCAATATGCGATTCACCGATATTGGTAATCAGGGCATAATCCGGCCTGGCAAGTCGACTCAACACCTCAATTTCACCAGCCTGGCTCATACCCATTTCCAATACAGCGACTTCCGTATCCTCCGGCATCGCGAATATCGTTAAAGGGAGACCTATATGGTTATTGAAGTTTCCGTCTGTCTTATGCGTCCGAAATTTAGTACTAAGGACAGCGGCTGTCAAATCTTTGGTCGTTGTTTTTCCATTTGAACCGGTGATGCCAATCACTTGCGGGCTCACTTTATCCAAATAGAAGCCTGCCATTTTCTGCATCGCTTCCGTCGTATCATTTACAAAAAATAACGGGAAATCCGTCGGTACAAACCGAGGCACTTCCCTGTCTTTTTGCCATAAGGCAGCTACAGCTCCATTTTCGATTGCCTGCTTTAAAAACTCATGCGCATCAAAATTTTCACCGACAATCGGCACAAAAACACTTTGTTTCATCTCTTTTCTTGAGTCTGTCATTACCTGACGCAAAGGAATGCTATCCATCGCTACTCCCTTATGTTCAGGAAAAAGTTCACATAATTCTTTTACAGCAAACAACATCACTTACTCTCCTTTAGCTGCTTTAAAAGTTCTCGCGCTATCTCTCTGTCATCAAACTCATAACGTTTTCCGTTAATTTCCTGATAGGTTTCATGACCCTTCCCGGCAATCAGTACCATGTCTCCTGGCTGTGCTTTTCCCAAAGCATACTCTATGGCTTCCCGGCGATCGACTATTCTGTCATACCCGCCCGACAAGTGCTCCGTCATGTCATCAAGAATCTGTTCTGGCGATTCTGTACGCGGGTTATCCGATGTGAAAATCGCATGGTCGCCGAATTCCATCGCTACATCTGCCATCAGCGGACGCTTTGTCCGGTCCCGATTACCACCACAACCGACAACTACCCTTACTTTGCCTTTACAAAACTCCCGCATTGTCTGTAACACATTATGAAGGGAATCAGGTGTATGAGCATAATCGATGACCACGCCGAATGGCTGATTCTCCTCAACAGGTTCAAAACGGCCACGGACCCCTTTGGAAGCCTCCAGCGCCTTTTTTATCACTTCGAGCTTCACCCCAGAGGCAATCGCTGCCCCGGCAGCAGCCAGCATATTATAAACATTGAATTTACCCATCAGACTGCTGTTAATTAGGGTCTCTCCTTCAGGGGTACTTAATGTAAATGTCGTCCCTTTTTCATGCAGGTGAAGGTCTTTCGCCATGATAGCAGCCTCCTTATGAATGCCATAACTAAGAACCGGCTGAGCAGTACTGCGTTTCATGACACCTGCCGCATCATCATCTTCATTGATGACGGCAAACTTCGGATGTTGAGGATTGTATGTATTCCCCAGTTGGGCAAATAACAGTGACTTAGCATGAAGATATTCATCCATGGTGCTGTGATAGTCCAGATGATCCTGACTCAAGTTCGTAAAAACGGCCACATCAAAGTCGCAGCCATGCACCCTTCCTTTATCTAATGCATGAGAAGAAACTTCCATAATGGTGGTATCCACGTTTTGCTCTTTCATGGTATGAAAACTTTTTTGCAAAAACAATGAGTCTGGTGTCGTGTTTTTCACAGGATACACCGACTCATTGATTTTCATTTGGATTGTACCGATCAAGCCGGTCTTATGGTGATTCATTTGGAAAACTTCCTCAAGCAGATAGCTGATCGACGTTTTCCCATTTGTCCCGGTTATACCGACCAGCTGCATTCCGGTCGTCGGATACTTGTAGAAAGTATTGGCAATACTGCCCATTGCCCTGCTGGAATCCGGCACAACCACATACGGTATAGATACATCAAGAGCGCGCTCACAAACGAGCGCTGCTGCTCCTTTTTTGATCGCCTGGTCCACAAAGTCATGCCCGTCAAAATGTTCCCCAGGCAGACAGATAAATAAATCCCCTTTTTTCACTTCACGGGAATCCATTTCCACTCCGGTTATTTCAATTTCTGCTATCGATTGATTTGTCTGGAAATAAGGTATATGGGTCAATACTTCTGGTAGTTTCAATATTATCATCCTAACTGTAAGCACATTCTCATTTATTATAGCAAAAGTTTTTCAATCTCACGATGACAGAAGAAAATTTACTCAGAAAAAACTTGAAAGAACGAAATACCCTTTATCTTGATGAAGGCACCCAGCCGAACCAAGCTACCGCTAAACGGAGTCTTTAAATAATGGGAGTCCTAGCAGAAGCTAATGGTGTAAAACTTCAATCTCCTAAGTAAATTCTGATGGATGATCCCGTTTCTAACTTCACGCCTGGGGCTGGTGCCTGCTGGATAACTTTGTCGCCTTCTCCACTGACGTCTATGTTGAGATCGATAAGGTAATTGGTGAGTTCTTCCCTGTCCATACCGACCAGATCAGGCATCTCGATCATCGGCTGATCCGGCCATTTGTAGTCTTTCTCCAGACCGCCGTCTCTTTGTTCGACTCCTAACGCCCGCAAACTGTCCTCCATAATATTCCCTACAATCGGAGCAGCTACCACTCCACCAAACTGAATAGTATTCTTCGGGTTGTCGACAGCGAGATATACAACCAACTCCGGATCATCCGCGGGAGCAAACCCAATGAAGGATACGATATAATTATTTTTCATATAGTTTCCATCTTTGCCGACTTTCTGAGCGGTACCAGTCTTTCCACCAACACGGTAACCTTCTACATAGGCTCCCCTGCCTGACCCACTGGCTACTACACTTTCCAAAGCTTTGCTGACTTCCTCCGAAGTTTCTTCGGATATAATCTGTTCTTTCAGCTTTGGCTCATTTTTTTCTACCAATTCACCTGACACAGGGTCACGCCATCCTTCCTGGATATATGGTTCGTAGAGATAACCACCGTTGACAGCTGCCGCTACCGCCATTACCTGCTGGATTGGTGTAACCGATACCCCTTGCCCGAAAGCCGTGGTCGCAAGTTCTACCGGTCCTACATTTTCCGGCTTGAACAATATCCCTTTCCCTTCTCCCTGCAAGTCTATTCCTGTTTTTTTACCAAATCCGAAATTATCGATGTACTGAAATAATTTTTCTTTTCCCAGCTTTTGCCCTAAATTGACGAATCCCGGGTTACATGAATTTTGAACGACCTCCAAATAGGTTTGACCTCCATGCCCACCACTCTTCCAGCACCTTATTTTAGCACCATCGACATTGATTGATCCAGAATCGTGGTAATGGTCTTCATGCAGATCCACCATTCCTTCTTCCAGTGCTGCAGCCAACGTGATTATTTTGAAGGTGGAACCTGGCTCATAGGTGCTCCATACGGGCAGGTTACGGTTGTATACAGAAGCATCAACTTCCTGATACTTTTCCGGGTGGAAATTGGGTCTGCTCGACATCCCGAGTACTCTTCCGGTCTTCGGGTCGACCGCAATGGCTATCGCCCCATCCGGATTATATTTAGAAACTGCAATATCCAGTTCCCGCTCCATGATTGTCTGTACTCGTTGGTCAATGGTAAGTTGTAAATCCATACCATCCTCAGGAGCTTTATAAACATCGGCTTTATCAGGCATCCGTTTTCCTTTGGCATCCGAGTAAAAGGAAAGATAGCCCGGATCCCCGCTCAATTTTTCATCATAGAAAGCCTCAAGCCCCATCAGACCCTGGTTATCGATACCGGTAAACCCGAGTACGTGGGAAAGAAAAGCGCCGTTAGGATAGTGCCGTTTGGAGTCCTGTGCGACATAGATTCCTTCCATCCTCAATCCCTGGATAGCTTTTGCCTGTTCCTCTGATATCTTTCTGCCTTCTGGATGAATTCTTTCGATTGAAATGTTTTTAGTTACATGCTGATAAGCTTTTTCCACAGGCATGTCCAAAATACGAGCCAGCTCCTGTGCCGCTCGTTTCGGTTCCTTAATTTGTCTTGGGACGACCATCACTGTGGGAGCTGATACGTTGCCTACTAAAACTTCACCTTCGGTATCCAGTATCTTCCCTCGTTCTGGCTCAAAGGTAATATCCCTGCTCCATGATTCTTCTGCATCTGCCACTAGAAAATCTCCAAGCACAAATTGAACATATCCCAGCCTGATCATAATGATCAAGAAAATGACCGCTGCCAAAATAAAAACAGTGATCAACCGTTTTCTGACTGTTACGAGTGATACGCGCTTCATCAACCTGGCCCCTTTCGCGCATAGACTTAGCTTGTATCACTATATGACAGTCAAAAAACGATTAGAACACTGCTCAAATCAGGAGGAAGAGTCCGTTTCTTCATCTGGATTCTGATCCTCTTCCTCTGTCTCTTCTTCATTTTCTAGTCCTGGGGGCTGAAATTCTACTACCAGATATCCGCCCTCTTGAATCTTCGCACCTTCAGAAACACTTTGTTTATAGGCAAAACCATTCCCCATCGTTTCCACCTTCAAACCAAACATATCAGCAAAATGGAAGACATCTCTGGCTGACCATCCAGTAATATCCGGCATCGTCGGTTCATCGGTAACAAGGAAGATACGCTGATTCGGAAGAACAGGCGCCCCTGGTTCCGGATAAATTCGTTCCACCTTATCATTTTCATCCCCGATTACTGTCACACGGTTGAATGTATCACCAAGTTTCTCTTTTGCCTTTTTAACCTTATCACCAAAAACATCAGGCAATTCAACTGGGTCCACCGTTTCTTTCGTTTCCTGATCCGGACGGATGTCCAAATAATGGAGACTGTTCTCTGTCACTGTCTTTACGATGTGAGAGACAGGCTCAGGTCCATATTCGGTCACTTCCAGCTCTGGCTGCTGTACAGCTACATAAATCAGTAATTCCGGATCCTCCTGGGGGGCCATCCCCAGGAAGGAAAACATGTAGTTGTTCTTGCCTGTCATATATTTCCCTGTTTCTGAATCCGGGATCTGTGCCGTACCTGTCTTCCCTGCAAGCGAATAATCATTAAGCTGATAGACGCTTGCAGTACCATCATCTTCAGAAACGACAGTTCCAAGCAGTTCTCGCATTTTTTCTGCCGTCTCAGGTGAGATAGGATCACCGATCTTTTCAGGTTCATTCTCACTTACAACTTCTTTGGTTTCACCATCTAAAACCTGGGATAATACGTATGGACGCATCATATTGCCATCGTTCGCTACTGCACTCGCTGCGGTCAATAGCTGGATTGGAGTCGTTGTCGTACCTTGTCCATAGGCGGTGGTCAATTTTTCAACCGGCCATTTATAAAGTATTTTTCCTGTTTCTTCTCCAGGCAAGTCGATGCCTGTTTTGTTTTCAAACCCGAAGTCATGCAAGTAATCAAGAAATTTATCGGATCCGACTTTTTCGGAAAGCTTGGCTGCCGCTACGTTAGAGGAAACACGCATGCCTTTATCGTACGTAATGTCTCCCCATCCTTCGCGGCGATGGTCTCGAATTGGGCGGCTTCCTTCATCAAACTGATAGCTGCCGGAAGAAAATTTTTCGTTACCATTGTAAACTCCTTCTTCCATCGCTGCCGCCCACGTGAAGATCTTCATGGTAGAACCTGGCTCAAAAGAGTAAGAAACGATATCGTTATACCAATTCTCCACCTCACCAATCTGATTCGGGTTGTAGCTTGGCCGATTGCCTAGCGCCAGAATCTGCCCGGTATCCGGATCCATGACGGCTGCCATAATCCGCTTCGGGTTGTATTGCTCTTCTACTTGCGACATAGCATCTTCTAAAAAGGTCTGGACCTTCTGGTCGATAGTGAGGACGACATCATCGCCGTCTTCCGGCTGCTGGATCACTTCTTTTGGATCCAGGAGCTTCACTCCGTATTTATCCCGCTGATAAGATATTCGGCCGGGTTTTCCATCTAAGTATTTCTGCATTTGCTTCTCTACGCCTGTGATCCCTTTGTTTTCCCCATCTTCCGTACGGGAGAAACCGATGACATGCGAAGCGAATGTTCCATTCGGGTAATACCTTTTCGATTCTTCGATAAAATTAATACCTGGGATGTTCTTTTCCTTGATATCCTTCATCGTCTGCTGGGATAGATCCCTTCCCGCTGCTCCGAATTCCACCTGGAACCGACCGTCTTTCATGCCTGATTCAATCTTTGACTCTATTTCACCAGCTTCCATATCTAATAAAGGAGCCAGCATATCCGCCGTTTCTTCCGGGTCGGTGACATGCTTTGGCTCCTCAAGGTTAGTGGAATAGCTTTCATCGACGATGGCATAAAGTCTGTAGGTCGGGCGATCATAGGCCAGTGTCATGCCATTCTGATCCAGGATCCGGCCGCGGGTCGCATCAAGCTGATAGGCACTTGTACGTTTCTTATCAGCCCATTCATCCAAATCGATCCCCTGCACCTCTCCGGTTGTCTGGATATAAAGAAATCTACCTAACAGCAGCATGAACAGCAAGGAAAAAAGCAGCATCCATACTTTAGCCATCCGGTGGGTATTCTTGCTTTTCATCAGATGATCACCACAATCTTTTGTTAATTTCCGATAGTTGACGCCTGTTTAACCTGGGCATTTTGAATATTCAATCCGTTCTCCTTCGCAATCTTAAGGATGCGATCCGGATTGCTTAATTCTTTCACTTCATATTGAAGACTTTCATTTTCTGCCTTCTGTACTTTGACATGTTGTTCTAATTTCTGTACATCTCTATTTAAGGCGTCAGTCGTAGATGAAAATTGTACCATAAAAACAGAGGCAGTGAGTACTATTCCACTTACTGCGGTATAAAGAAATTTTTCCCCTCTGGAAATCCAGCGTTTTTTCTGGACTTTTACTTTCACTTGTTTTTGCTGTTGTTCTTCAGGCTGTTGCATATGTTTTATTTGCTCTGCGTTCATTATTGGTTCCACCTTTCATCGCTTTTGAATTCTTCTGTCCATTCTTTTACTTTCTCTACAATTCGCAACTTAGCGGACCTTGACCTGCGATTGTCATCTAATTCGCCCTCATCCGGTACGATCGGCTTTCTGGTAATGAGCTTGAATGGCGGTTTCTTTTCTTCTGGAATGATTGGGATGTTCTTTGGCACCGGTGGGATGCTGCTCCACTTTTTGAATGCCTGTTTACAAATCCTGTCTTCCAGTGAATGGAACGTAATCACAGCGATCCGTCCGTTAACAGAAACGGAACGAGCAGCCTGATCAAGCACATTGCTGAATACGCCCAACTCATCATTGACCGCAATTCGAATTGCCTGGAATACGCGTTTCGCCGGATGACCGCCTTTTCTGCGGGCGGGAGCCGGGATCGCATCTTTAATGATATCGACTAGTTCAAACGTCGTTTCAATCGGCTGTTCTTCCCGCTTTGTTTCTATCTTTCTGGCAATTTGCTTCGAAAATTTCTCTTCACCATATTGGAAAAAAATCCTCACCAGCTTCTCATATGGCCATTCATTGATGACCTGATAAGCTGAAAATGAATCCTGCTGATTCATCCGCATGTCTAGCGGCGCATCATTTTGATAACTGAACCCACGCTCTTTCACATCCAGCTGGGGGCTTGACACCCCTAAATCAAACAAAATCCCATCCACTTGTTCGATCCCAAGCTTCTCTAATTGAGACTCCAATTCTTTAAAATTCGCATGTACAAATGTAATTTTGTCGTGATGAGGTTTCAGCCTCTCTTTTGCTGCCTCGAGTGCCATTTCATCCTGGTCGAAAGCAATCAATCTTCCACCTGTGCTTAGTTGCTCGCAAATGGCTTCTGTATGACCTCCACCACCTAATGTACAATCAACGTATGTACCTTCTGGCTGGATCTGTAATCCCTCGACAGCTTCCTTTTTCAATACACTATAATGATCAAACATCCAATCACCCGCTTCTTATTTTCGAATTAAATATCGAAATCCATCATATTTTCAGCAATCTCCGCAAAGGATTCTTCGGATTCCTCAAAATAGTCTTCCCATTTATCCTTGGCCCAGAATTCAATCCGGTTAGAGACACCGATTACGACACATTCCTTCTCAAGTTCTGCGAAATTTCTTAGTGGTTGTGCGATATTTACTCTTCCCTGCTTGTCCACTTCGCATTCTACTGCACCAGAGAAGAAGAAACGTGTGAAGGCGCGGGCGTCTTTTTTAGTAAGTGGGAGTTTTTTTAGTTTTTCTTCAAGGATTCTCCATTCAGTCATTGGGTAAGCAAACAAACATTTATCCAGTCCACGGGTCAATACGAAACTATCCCCCAGGCCCTCACGGAACTTGGCAGGAACAATGATTCTACCCTTCGTATCAATGTTGTGTTGGAATTCGCCCATGAACATAGAGTCTTCCCCACTTTCTGAATAAATCCAGTGTACCACATTCCCCCACTTTCCTCCACATTAACATACACTTTCTCCCCACACTAAAAAAAATCCTGCTCCAAAGAGCAGGATTCCTTCTTTATTTTTCGACGCTAAATTGTTGTCACATCAAGGTTTTTCACGGTTTTTGACGCCTTGGTGGAGGATGGTGGGGGATTATAGGTAAATACAGTGGTGAGCTTCCTCAAATCTCATATCATGCTCCAGTATTTCTTGAAAGATTTCCCATCCATACTGGTTCATCCATGGGAGGATGCCCCACATCCGTTCCTGAAGTCCTTCCCCTGGATGCAGTACTAGCTCAAGGTAGTCAAATTTGTTAAGTTCGCTTGCGTGCTTTTCTTCTAGAGCCTTCGTCATCCGCTGTTCCAGAAATTCAATGTCTTTAAAAAGATAAGCTAAATTCTTATCTGCCAGTTGACTGACATCATCACGAATTTCAGCCGCCTTCTCTCTCAATGGCTGGTGAATACGTTCAATACCATTTTTCACCTGTTCCGTAATCGCCTCTAATGGGGGATAACTTTGTGAGGTGAGCCAGGCTGTCTTTTCATGACTGACCCCTTTTTCAATCACATCCCCCGCTCTTAAATGGAACCGATCAAGATATTTTGCCGTTTTCCGGTCAATAAGGGAAAACGAAAGACGCGGGAACACTGGAGGCATTTTCACTTCCATCGCCTCAAAAGCAGGTTTTAACACCGACCAATAATTGATTTCCCCGGGACCGCCAATGAAAGCTAGTGTAGGAAACATTAATTCCTGCATCAATGGCCGGGTCACCACATTGTTACTCAGGGATTCCGGGTGTTCTTCAGCCAAGTCCAGCAACTGTTCTTTCGTCAGGACGACTTCGTTTTGCTTACCGTAATACTTCCCGTCCTCCCCCTTCATTAAGAGTACCCTTTCCCCATCGTGATGGTAAAATAAATGGACATCTGCCAGATTACAGTCAAGAGAAACCGGATAGCCTTGCTGCATGTTCTGCTGCCAGGCAGCATACACCCCCTGGGTGATTTGTTGCTGGTTATGGATCATCGCTTTAAAATGCTGTGATTCCAGTTTGCGGAAGGAGGAATGATGGGAGTCGACCAAAACGACTCCTTCTTCACGAAACAGATGGAATATCAGACGGGCAAAGAAATCCACATAGCTGTTCGATTGGCTTATTACTTGATAGATTTGATTTTCCAGATCTTTCGTATATACGGATTCCTCCAGCTGGCTAAACACCTGCCCCAGCCATTCTTCAACTGCCGGTTTATCCATTGGTATATCGGTCACGGAAGATTTTTTAACCGGAGTATGCTTCACCTGGTATTTTTGCATACGGTTGTCTTCAGGAAGAAAGACATGATTGATTTCATCAAAATCATGATCCTCTCCGGCAATCCAAAACACCGGGATCACCGGGGTTCCTTCTTCTTTCTCTGCCTTCCTTGACAGATAAATGATAGAAATCAATTTATGAACAGAATATAACGGACCGGTCAGCAGGCCTGCCTGCTGACCTCCGATAACGACGGTGCTTTTAGTATCAGCAAGCCGGTCGATATTTTCCACCGTACTGCGTGGGGCATCCCATTCCCCATTTATCTCATGTAAGACACGCACGAGTTCATCTCGTTGGAAAGATTGTTCCTTCAAATCTTTTTTCCGATCCGCGAATACCGTCGAGTGAAAAGGATGATAGTGGAACTTATCCTGTACGCGCTCCCTTGCCTGGCGATAATCTTTTATCAAAGGGTTGGTTGTTTGTAAATCAATTGGATCAATGCGCATATGTGAAGGTCTCCTTTTCATTCTGAAATATGTATACTTATGTATTGTACAAAAAAGGAGCGCGTAATTCACATATTATGTTTTATAATGCGAGTAGTTTTCCGGCAAGTCCATACAAACTGAGGCTGATATACAGGAAACCGAATAATAACGTATTGAAACGCCAAAACCCCTTCCATGCCCGTTTGAACACTATTTCTTCATGAAGGCGATACTGGATAATGATAGCTCCTGTCAGTACCAGCAGCAAGACTAGCAGGATATAACCGAAAAAAGACTGCTCAAACAGTACTTTCGCTAATAGGTCGACAGACAGGATAAATAGGAGCGTTGCCAGGTTGGTCGTCTTATGGATCGCTTTCCATTTGTGACGGTATATTTTTCGGTAGATAAAGTAAAAAATAAGTAATATGGGGATGGGCATCGTTATAGCGGCGGCATACATGTATATGAAGAAATTACTCATCCTCTCCCTCCTTTCTCTTTTCATATTGTTTTGCTTTTATGGCTTGCAAGAGCAATGCATGTCCTGAAATTTGTTCCGTAGAGTTTTTCAATAGGTAACCAGTGATCGCATCTATTTCTGTTGTCCTTCCGTTGGTAATATCTTTATACATCGAAGAATAGTTCCCGGCTGTCGCCCGGGCAATTTGCATCACATTCGTCCATTCTTCTATTTCATCAAGGTGAAGCACCTGGCAGGCTTCCCTGCATAGCTGCCTTGCAAGCTGAGTAAGGAATGGGTTGTCCAGCAACTGGCCATTACGTATTTCAAAAAGTGCTGTCAGTGGATTTATGACAGCATTGATGACTAATTTCTTCGCCAGCATTGGATAGTAGTCTGGCTCTAATACAAACGGGAAATTTTCCTGATTCAATCGTTCCACCAAACTGATGCTATCCACACTTCCCGTGAGATAAGCCACCCGGATTATCCCTTTTCCGCTGTGACGGACCGTGTGGTCAGAAACTTTCAAGGCACCATGTTCAATCACCCCGACCATCACATTAGCTGACAGCTCTTTTGCTTTTTCTATATGAGCCATCCCATTTTGCAGAAAGATTACTGTTGTGGAATCAGCAATTTTATTAAGAACCGGGGTTAAATGATCCAGGTGATTCTGTTTAACGCAAACAAACAAGATGGCATGATTTCTGATGCCTTCATCGATTTGCCGTACATGAATTATCGTAGTAATATTCGTGACCGCGAGCTGGATTCCTTTACTTTCAATACTTGCTGCCTGTTCCTTCCGGCGTACGTATAAGGTTACCTGATGGTTATCACCCAGATAATGGGCAAGCAGCATTCCAGTAGCCCCACCACCGATGATACCTATTTCCACATTGCTGCCTCCAATCCCTCTTCTTTTACTAAATATTGTAGCAAACGAATGAATGAAAGAGCACTAGTTTTTGCCATAAATTGAGCGAACACTCAATTGTTCGTTTCATTCTGAAAATTTTTATATTATAATAAGGGTATAGAGATATGAAAGGGGAAATCATCATGGTGGAAACTTTACAAGTAGAACGTTTATTAGTTAATTATAAGACCCTTGAAGAATTTAAACGGTTTAAAGAATATGGCAACCAGGAACTTTCTATGCTTGAGGATTTGCAAAGCAATATTGTGGAAAATGACAGCGAGTCGCCGTTTTTCGGAATCTATTATGGAAACGCTTTAGTAGCCAGGATGAGTCTTTACCGCGTAGGTGCAAAGTATGACCAATACTTCAATCCCCCGCAGGATTACCATGAGTTATGGAAACTCGAAGTTCTGCCTGATTACCGCGGACAAGGGTATGGAAAGGCGTTAGTTGATTTTGCGAAAAGCTATGATTTGCCGATCAAAACCAATCCGCGTATCAATTCTCACGGATTCTGGGAGAAAATGGGCTTCCAAAAAGCACATTACGAAATGGAACGGGACCTGGGCGAAAATCCATTAATCTGGATGCCTGCTGGTGTAGAGGAAAAAGAAACTGGAGAAAATCCGGAGTAAGTTAAAAAGTCAGCACACTGCGAAATATAAAATAAGCCGCGCTATGAGTTCGATAGCGTGGCTTCTATTTTTGATAGGATTGTGTGGTATACCGTAGGACGTAACCCGATAAGGATTCATAAAAAAATAATGCCATTAAACCGGCAAGTTCTTATCTTTTTGTACCCAGTCCATCAGTTTTTCCACTTCTTTCCATGCTGACTGGTAGCGAGTTACGGCGTCTTTTAACGCCTGGTTTTCTTCCCTCAATGTTTTTACCTGCTCCTGCACTTTAGGGTCTCCAGCGGAATTTTGTTTTTCCTTCATCTCGGTAAGTAGAGAAATAGCATCATCCAGCGACATATTCAGGGCAGCATCTGGAAATGCCGCTTTTGCATGTTGTTTCCTTTTTCTTTCATTCTTGGCAGTTTCAATAGCCTGCTGGTAATGCTTGCGTACATTGGCATTCCAGCGAAAGCCACAGGCAGCAGGGGTTCGGGAGAGTTTATCAGCTACTTCCCGGAAAGCTTCCAGCTGCGTCCTCCCTTGTCGAATGCAGCGGAGAACTGTTTCTGCCAATAGTAAATCTTCATTTTCTTTCCACGCATCCTGGCGATTGACGTCCATTCCATCCCTCCTCTATCGTTTGCTTTATATGTATGCAAGACAGAGATTTAATAGAATGACTCTGTTAAATCTCAGTACTCAAATTACCATAAAAGCTCCCTTTAGTGGAAGACTCAGTTTCAAGATAAGTTGTTTCCGTTACGTTAGTAACGGTTTGGAGGTCCGGGAAATTACTCGCTTTCCACGGGCGTACGGTGAGCTTCCTCGGGCAGAAGCCCTGCGGGATCTCACCATGTACTATGATCCCATAGGAGTCTCGCAATTTCCCGGCCCTCCTTGCGTTTATGAGAAAACGGAAACATTGTTATGAAGTCCTTCAACCAAAGGGATAACTACTTGTAAAAAGTGCTTGTTACTATTGATTGTAGAAGACAGTCTCACCTATAACAGGGGTTCTTTTCTCCCATCCTTCGGATGGGTTGGTTGGGAAACTGCGAGACTCCAGCGGGAGAAGGAGCCAGGCGAGACCCCACAGGGAGTGAAAACGACCGAGGAGGCTCGCCGGTTCCCCCGCAGGAAAGCGAGTAGTTTCCCAGCCGCCCCCCCACTTTTATGGTAAAGAACCGTAGATATCTCGAAATCAAGTCTTCGACTTTTCGGGACTTTAAGTGAATAGACTGGTGAGTTGATTCAGGAGCGGCGGTTCATGAATCGGTTGACAGCTTCTTTATGTTCTTCTGATTCCCATAGTTTTGCACACGCACGTACTTCTTCATCCATAACCGGGGACAAGGCAATCATGGAGAGTTTTTTATCATATTGTCTCTTCCATACTTTCATTTGTTCGATGGATTTATCAAGAAAGCCGGAGAGCAGCTGTTCCAGGTTCTCAAGCTCTTCCCTCTCTATGAGACGATGTGCCCAGCCCATCTCAGCCACACGCTCGCTACTATACATTTCCGCTTCTACCAGCCACTGGAAAGCGAATTCCGGGCGGATTTTTTCATATAACAACGCACCACCACCCCAGCCAGGAGTGATGCCTAATTCCCCCTGGACAAATCCAAACGACGCATTTTGGATGGCAAATCGGAAATCACATGCCGTAGCAATTTCACACCCCCCACCACGAGCCTGTCCATTTAACACCGCTACTGTAGGGACTGGGAAAGATGCCAGTTGATAGAGAACTTCCTTCATGGGGTATAAGACCTGGAAGGCTTCCCCAGCATTCAAGTCGCCATGTAAATCTTGTAAGTCTCCTCCTGTACAAAAAGCCCGGTCTCCACTACCGGTAATTACTAGACATTTCAATTCTTCTTCGTCTCTTGCCTGTTTCAGAACTTCAGAAAGTTCAGCCGTCATCTGCTTAGAAACAGCATTCATTTTGTCTGGACGGTTTAATGTAATCTTTGCTAAACCAGACGGGAAATTTTCATATGTAATCGTCTCATAACTCATAGCAATCTCCTCCTGCCTACTGACTAACATCCATTATATATTAGAAAAACTTGGCTTGTCGCCAAGTTTTCATTACAAAAAATCTATATTTTCATATGATCCGCAAAGTCTTTACTTATACTTTAATTCGTTAACAACGTTCAACTTTTTTTAAAGTATAAAAAAGATGCCTGAAATGATATCAGACATCTTTTTCCTTGCTTACTGTTCGACTACTTGCTTTCCATCATAATGTCCACAAGATTTGCAAACATGGTGAGGCTTCGTGTATTCTCCACAGTTGGAGCATTCCACCATACCTGGTACGTGAAGTTTTTTGTGTGTACGACGTTGGTTCTTCACTTTTTTAGAAGTTTTACGCTTTGGTACTGCCATGTTCTACACCTCCTTCAATCGATCGAAAATCTCTATAGGGATTTTCTCAGTCTTCTTTTTGGTTATCATTGAGTAATGATTGCAGTTTAGCCATTCGAGGATCCACTTTTTTCTCCTGGGCTTCCTCTGTGACCAGTTGCCAGCCCTGACCTTCCTGTGGTGCCTGATCATATGCTTCCTGTTTTTCGGAAAACACGCGAAAAGGAACCTCCAAGAGTACATTTTCCTTTATATAAGGCGTCAAGTCAAGAACTTCTCCATCCACTGGATGAATTTCAGATTCATCTTCTTCCTCATAAAAAGGTGACGTGGAAAAGACTTCTATGGCATCCACGTGAAATGGATATTCAACATCTACCAGTGTGCGGGCACACGGAAGGATCATCGTTCCATCAATGGTGAATTGAAAAGTGATCTCTTCTCCCTGCATCGTCGCCTGCCCTTTGACTTGGACCGGCGGTATCTGCCGAATATCATTTTTCATTTCTTCTAATTCACTAATATCTACATCATCTTCAAATACAAACGGCTCATCACCAGCTTGCTTGAGCTTTTGTAGCGGAAATTTCATTAATATCACCTCATGGCAACAAGAGTAATTGTAAATATAATTTAACCTTTTGTCAACATATTTTCTTTACACACACGAAAAGCGTAGGCGGCCGTTTAGCGACGAAGGAACTGGACTGCTCCGTAGGAGATTAAGGAAACACGATGAACGTAGTGAATCGATGTCGCCTTTCGTACGGAGGTGAAGGAAGTACACGAGTCGCTAGGCGTTGTAGCCAGACACAAGAAAAGAGGAAGTGCCTGGACTTCTGCCCCACATTTATATCATGTTTTTACTAAAATAACACATCCGAAACCTTATTGGCGAATCATTGCACTACACGGCCTGGATATTTTTGCTACAATAAGTCTAAACAGTCAACAATCTTATAGTAAGGAAAGGAACGGTTATAATGAAAGCATGTGGACTGGTGGTCGAATATAACCCTTTCCATTATGGGCATCTTCACCATCTGGAACAATCCAAAAAAGAAACAGGCGCTGCTTGTATGATTGCTGTCATGAGCGGGCCATTTCTGCAGCGTGGCGAGCCAGCTATCATAGATAAGTGGTCAAGAGCCAGGGCCGCACTGGAATCAGGAGTCGACCTGGTAGTGGAACTTCCTTCCCTGTTTGCTGTGGAGCATAGTGACTTATTCAGCAAGGGGGCTGTTCTGACCTTGAAAGAGCTTGGTATTGACGCCTTATGCTTTGGAAGTGAACATGGAAATATCACGAGCTTCACAGAAGCGGCCAAAGTATACGCATCCTCTCAAAAAGAATTTGACAGTCAGCTGCATGAATTATTATCCTCCGGGCTATCTTTTCCGGAGGCAGCAAGACACGCTTACCAGTCAATCGGGCTGACCGAGGGAGAAGTCGATTTAGCCAAACCGAATAATATACTTGGTTTTAGTTATGTCAAACAATTGCTCAAATATGCTCCAGAAGTAAAAGCAGCGACAATCCAGCGAATCAGTAGTGACTATCATGATGAAACCATCACCGGGGAAATCGCAAGTGCCACAAGCATACGGAAGGAACTTTTGTCTGCTTGTTCCATGACGGCGAAAGCTGCTCAAGCCCTCCCTGAAACAACAAGAACCATGCTGAGCGACTATAAGCGAAAAACAAAACAGTGGCATGATTGGGAATTATATTTTCCCTTTCTGCATTATCGTATCCTTACCATGAGTGCCACAGAATTAAGAAACATCCATACGGTGGAAGAAGGGCTTGAAAACAGAATTAAACGGGTTGCCAAACAGTCCGGAACTTTCCGCGAACTGATGGAAAATATGAAAACAAAACGATACACCTGGACCAGGCTGCAGCGGATGTTCACCCATATTCTATGCAACACAAAAAAAGATGAAGCAGAGGCCTTGCTTTCGCTTGAAAAAATGCCTTATGTGCGGATTCTTGGCATGAATGAAACAGGGCAGGCCTATTTGAAAGAAGTACGTAGAGAAGCCGATGTACCATTCATCAATCAAATCCAGCAAATGGACGATCCGCTATTAAGGATGGATGAACGGGCTTCGAACGCCTATTACAGCAACTTTCCAGCTCAACTGAAGCAATATATGCTGCAACAGGAATTACAGCCCCCGCTCCGGATACATGACAACCAAGATGAATGAAAAATGACCTGGCAGACAAAGCTGCCAGGTCATTTTTCGTTTATGCTTTCGGTTCCAATTGTTCCAGGTAGTCAAGGGCTTCCTGGAAGTTATCAACTGGGACAACTTTCATGGATGCATCAATCTTTTCTGCTGTCCTCTTTGCTATTTCATAATTTGAACCTTTTTTGCCACCTTCATTAGGAGCAAAGAATATATCTACGCCTTCTCTGTCCGCGGCCACTACTTTCTTATCAATCCCGCCAATTCTGCCTACTTCCCCTTCATAGGAAATCTCACCCGTACCAGCGACCATATAACCTTTCGTGACATCCTCTTCGGTCAGCTGATCATAAATTTCCAGGGAGAACATCAGGCCGGCACTAGGACCGCCGATTTCCCCGCTTTTGAATTGAACTTTAGGATTGACCTCCACACTCCGGTCCGTAACAAGGGTAATACCGACGCCTACTTTTTCTTTCTGATCCGGGAAAGGAGACAATTCGATTTCTTTGACCATTTCTTCGCCTTCCCGTTCTAGCGTAAGTTTTATAGAATCTCCTGCCCCCATTTTTTCTACGTATTCCACCAGGTCACTGGATTCGTTGATTTTCGTATCATCCACTTGAATGATTCTGTCTCCCGGCTTCAATTCATTTTCGGCTGGCATTCCCTCAAGTAAGTTCATCACGTAGACACCTTCATACTGAATGTCGATATCCTTGTCTGCCGCTTGATAGGCTACAACCTGGGCCGCTTCCTGTGAGGTCTCCATCATCTGCAGCTGGGCATGATAATATTCGCTTTCAGAAATGCCTTCCGGCCGGATATCTTCTATCGGATAAATTTGATGATAAGATCTTACTTTTGCCAGTAAGTACTGGATCGGGGTCGCCTGTCCTCCTCTTACCGTCACCAGGTGCATTTCTCCTGAGCTGTCATACGCGCCCTCCACCTGGACGACAGGATTGAGCTCTTCTGCTCCTCCCGGTTTATAAATATAAAACGGCAGCCGGTAACCACCCAGAAACAATGCTAATAAGATCGTTATGATTGCTGTAATAATATAACGCCTGCTTAACTTCATGCTACGACTCCTTCCAATTTGCCAACAGTCCCTTAATCTTGCTGATTTGGTCTACTGCTGCTTTCTCTCCCTCTGCTACAATCTCTTCAATATCCGTAAATGCTCGTGTACTAAACCTGGAGACATCAGGACGAATCATGATATCTGCCGAAACACCTAAATGACTGACGAGTTCATCCTGCATAATATCAATACTTTGGGTGATCACATCATAGATCGAATGAATGTCGGCATCTCCGCTGAAATGCGCACAGTCTACGGCTATCACCATATCCGCTCCCATATCCTTTGCAACAGAAGCAGGAACCCGGTCAATAACACCGCCATCTATGTACAATCGACCTTCAATTTTTTCCGGCACAAAAATACCCGGAATGCTGATACTGGCACGGACCGCATTACTCGCATTTCCTTTCGTGAATACTTTCTTGCTTCCTGCATACAGGTCAGTGGCCACCACTCCCATCGGAACGACGAAGTCCTCGATATTCTTATTGTATGTGAACAGTTTTATATATTCTTTGATTCTTTTCCCTTGAATGAAACCCATTTTCGGGACAGTAAAATCAAGGTAATACTTCCGTTTGAAGGTTGCTGCCAATTTATATAAGTCATCAATTTTCTGACCAGCTGCATAAAATGCCCCTACAAGTGCCCCCATGCTGCTCCCGGCAATTATATCGACCGGAACATTGTGATCATGAAGAGCCTTCAACACTCCCAGATGGGCAAAGCCTCTCGCTCCACCCGAACCTAATGCCAGACCAATTTTTGGACGCTTCACTCATGATCTCTCCCTGATGTCGTTATTTTACTTCTATTTTATGGCATATCAGAAGGCACTATGTGCATATCTTTAAAAGACGAACGTATGCTTGTCTTAATTGTAAACATTCTACTATGGATAAAAATAGAAGTACAGAAATCTGAACGCTTTTCTTGAGGAGGCGGACATGAAGTCACAAATTAAATCTTTCATACTCGCCCTTGTAACGATTCTTTTTGCTATTCTGCTTATCCAATACCCAGACCAGGCTTTATCTGCCAGCATCCGAGGTTTGAACATGTGGTGGGAAATTGTCTTTCCTTCTCTGCTCCCTTTCTTTATCATTTCGGAATTGATGATCGGATTTGGGGTAGTGACCTTTATCGGCGTATTATTCGAACCGATTATGCGGCCCCTGTTCAATGTCCCTGGCTCCGGAAGCTTCGTATGGGCGATGGGCATGGCCAGCGGGTACCCTTCCGGAGCTAAAATCACCGCTCGTCTCAGACAGGAAAAACAATTAACCCGAATTGAAGCAGAGCGGCTGGTTTCCTTTACAAACGCTTCGAATCCATTGTTCATTTTTGGGGCGATAGCTGTTGGTTTTTTTAATGATCCTGTATTAGGCATGCTCCTTGCGGTAAGCCATTATGGCGGCAACACGATGGTTGGCATAGTCATGCGCTTTTACCACCGTAAAGATAAAAGCCCCAAAGCTAGTCATCAGCGCTTCTCGCTCAAACGGGCATTCCGGGAGCTGCACGAAACCAGGATAAAGGACGAGCGTCCCTTCGGAAAACTATTCGGTGATGCTGTTTTGTCTTCTATACAGACGTTATTGATGATTGGCGGGTTCATCATCATTTTTTCAGTTTTAAATAAATTGTTGTTCGTTACAGGAGTCACCGAAATAATTGCCACCAGCTTTACCTTTTTATTAACATTCCTGCATTTGCCGGAAATATTAAATATCCCGATTTTCTCAGGGTTGATGGAAATTACCATGGGTTCTCAAATGATTTCCCAATCAGGAGTCGAATTGCTGTTTGCAGCTATCGCTGTCAGCTTTATCCTTGGCTTCAATGGATTTTCCGTCCAGGCCCAAGTCGCAAGCATCCTTGCGGAGACAGATATACGTTTTCACCCATATTTTCTCGGCCGCCTGATGCACGGTCTCTTTGCGAGTGTATTATGTATTTTACTATTCCAGCCGCTATATGTCTCCCAAACCGAAGGGTCGTCAGGTGCTGTACCAGTCCTTTCAAAAATCAAAGACTCAGGGTGGCCGATGCATGCTCTGGAACAGCTGTCGCAATACGGGCCTTTAATTACCATTGCCAGCCTGATGGCTGGAAGCCTCATCCTGTGGAAACAGCATAAAACCAGTCATTTCTACAAATAATCAAGGAAAACCTGCCAATCGTTAACGGCAGGTTTTTTTCATTATCCGGAATATTTATTCTTTAACGCAGCTTCGACTGGAGGCGGCACGAGATCAGAAACGGACGCCTGATACTTTGCTACCTCTTTGACTATGCTCGAGCTCAGGAAGGAGTATTGATTATTTGTCATCATAAAAAAGGTTTCAATCTCTTCATTCAATTTCCTATTCATCGAGGTGATTTGCATTTCGTATTCAAAGTCACTGACGGCTCTTAGCCCGCGAAGAATCGCCTGTGCGTTCTTGTTTTGAGCATATTCCATTAGTAGACCACCACAGGAATCAACGGAAACGTTTTCAATATCTTTAGTCACTTCTTCAATCAACGCCTTTCGTTCTTCCACATCGAAAAGCGGGGCTTTTGATTGGTTATTAAAAACGGCTACAATGACATGATCAAAAACTTTGGCACCTCTCTGGATGATATCGAGATGTCCATATGTAATCGGGTCGAAACTGCCAGGACAAATGGCTAGACGTGTCATACTATATCCTCCTTATCGGTATATGCTGATGGCAATCGTGCCACCATAAACTTCATGTTTCATTAAAGGTACACCGGCCAGCTCATCAGGCAAGTGTTCATCGGCATCATGTTCACATATGATGATGCCTTCGTCTTTCAACAGGTCATGTTCCCTGATCGCTTCCACTAGTTTTTCGTAGGATACTTGCTGATAGGGAGGGTCAAGGAAAATGATATTGAACTTCAAGCCACGCTTACCGGCAGCTTTCATAGCACGGAAAGCATCTGTGCGGAATACCTCTGTCTGCTCTTCTATATCAAGCGTCTTCAAGTTCTCGTATATTGTCTGAATTGCTTTTGGATGTTTATCGACGAAAACACAATGGTCAAACCCCCGACTCAATGCTTCGATGCCAAGACCGCCACTTCCTGCGAATAAATCAAGTGCCTGGCCGCCTTCGAAAAAAGGACCGATGATTTGGAATAATGCTTCCTTCACTTTGTCCGTTGTCGGGCGTGTAAGCCGGTTGGGGACCGGACGCAGTTGTCTTCCTTTATGTTCTCCAGCAATCACTCTCACAAGATATCCTCCTTATGTAGATCTGTTATCAGCTCATTTCTTTTTACAAAATAACAAGGATTGGTGATGCCAAGTCATTCTACATTATCCTACCACAAACTTACTTCTTCGTGAAACTTCTCCCATTTCTAATAAAAATAAGGAAAAATTTTTGTATAAATTCCTGATGTAGCGTTCATAATAACCAATGAAGCAGGAAGCAATGGCTTACTGCTTTAGAAGACGGAGAAGGCTTACATCCCCATAAGCCTTCCTCCGGTTTCTCCTCTCCCTTTGCTTTTTGTTTCTCCAAGTCAGAAACAAAAAGACGGGCTGTCCGTTTACCGGGCAGCCCTATTTTTATTTCTCGTGCAAGTTAATCGTTACTATGCTTAACCGTTCACAACTTCTTTATTACATGCTAAAGTAAATGCGGGACACATTACATAAAATGAGGTGGCATATACATGAACCAAAAATTCATTGAACTGGGAGAAGGAACCGCTGACTTGTATGAACTGATTGAAATCGGAGACCGGATGGCTGACCGCGTTAAACACCTGATGACGTTCGCTACCATTAAAAACGGGCAGCCTGTCGTATCACTCGCTGTCGTTCTACATCCATCAGGCGAAGATAAATTCCAGCCGATTTATATCTGCCGCGAGGGTATACCAGATCCTGAAGAAAAGAAAACACAACGTTATCAAATGTTTGAACAGCTCGCGGTCCGACTGGATAAGTCTATCATTCCTCTTACAGTGAAATCTTCCGATCAATTTTATGAGACAGCGCTCTTTTATCAGCACCTGATCGGAATCTTACGGATGAATCGTTATATTGCACCATTAAATTAGATATCCTTATCAGGTTACCGTATTTACTCGACAGCCTGTCCGAATCAAATATTGAGTAAGCCAATACAATAAAAAAAGCCAGTCCATCTTTCGAAGGAGGACTGGCTTTTCACGATTAAATACCCATTTTGTAATCGTATTGTTTAGCTTTATCTGGCTTTGCGTTTTCGTAGTTTGTTTTTACCTCTGGCTTATAGGAAGGAAGCACTCTCGAGACGAACGGAAAACGTTCGAGTTTTTCCATCGTATCTTCGTGTTGCTCTTTATCTACGTATAAAATGGCATACTTGTTCTTTTTGGAAGCATAGATCAAATGCCCATGCTTTTTAATTTGTCTTAAGTTCTTCATATGCTGAAAATAAATGACCATACCTTGTCGCTCGACGTTCATAGTTTTTCCTCGCTTTTATAGGCATTTACAGCAAGTGTATCAGAATTATAATTTTCAGGCAATTATTCTGGCATAGTATTTGCTTGTTATTGAAAAACACAAGTGGGAAAGATAGGATAGAATAAACGCGGTACAGGAATGGAGGGATGGCAATGACGGATCACGAACGTGCATGGGAGAAATTCACAAACTATATGAAAAAAGCAGAAAGCATCCGTACCTTCGAGGTGAAATCCTTTACCGGCCTCCCTTTCATTTATATCCAGCCCCAGCCAGAAACCTCCCAGCAGGATTTGGAAGAGCTCCTGAAACGCTCTGCAGCCGGTGCTATGAAAGGAAAACGCCTGACTCTTGCGATGAGTTTCGTTCGCAAAAGCCAAGCGTTCTATGTGTATAGGGTCCGATTTCTGGTCCCTCAGCGTAAAATGTTCTGTTGCGGAAACCTTTGTGATGACTGCATCCGTTTCACTGATCCCTTATGAATCAGGAGGCGCATCCACAGCCTCCGCCAGTACCGCATCCACAGCCGCTGTCAGTAAGGGCCATGCCGTCACGGGGTACTTTGATATTTTCTGAAACACTGAAGGCCACAAGTTGACTCACTTCATCAAGAAGCTTCTGCAGTTCCCGTTCTTTAATTTTGAAAGTGGCAACTTTATCATTCATGTCCATTTCCCTTTTTACGGATCGAACCTCTTTCATTATACGGTAGTAATCAGGATGGTAGCGGCCAAACCGCTCCACATCTTCATATTGATCTTTGATTTGTTGAAAGTCATGAATCAGACGTTGTGCCTGATCGTCTTCTTCCAGCTGCTTTTTCGCAGTTTGGTAGTCCTCCATGACCTCTGATTGCAAAATCATTTGCCCGATTTGCTCAGAGGAATCCAACAAATCGACGATTTCCATCGTGGCCAGCATTTGTTTCACCTCCACTACCATCATATCAAATATGATAGTAGAAAGAAATGCACCAGGTTATTCATCTTTCATAGCCCTGGCCATCTGAACCAGCATATTCATCATTTGCAGCTGGTTCCCGATTTTTTCCACGCGCTGAATCGGTGTCCGTCCAAAGAACCGTTTCATCTCTTTATCAAAGACTGTCTGCTGTCCTGGGTCTCTTGTCAACTTTCTGTACCATTCAGGATTCATACGAATGAAAGCCAGGCGTTCCTCATTCTCCTGTAAAAAACGATAGTTTTCTGCTTGCAATTCAGATCAGTCCTTTAAAAATGGAAAGTTGTTGTTACCTGGGCCTTTAGGGGAATTTTTCATTTCTTGAAACTGCTTTACCAGTGTCTCCAGATTTCCAAGCGCCCCATTCAAATGATGGATATGGCCGTTGATGTTCTCCCAATTGACCTGGTCGACCATTTGGACAAACTGATTCATCCATTCTTTTTTATCCGTGGACTTCTTCTCTTGTGATTGATCGTGATGGTCATCGCTTCGATAATCATCAAAGAAAGGATCATCTTCTCCTAATAGAAGCCACTTTTCATAATAGTGCTGGAGACTTTCACGATTACTGCGCAGCTCTTTTTTCAGTTTCGGATGTTTATTTACGAATTCTCGGAACTGTTCAACACTTGGATGAAGCTTGTTGCTTACCATATGCTGCACCTCTTTTACTCAAGGATTACCTGTTATCAGCCTATGCCCACGCCTATAAAATGTGCGGGGAATACGAGGAGGATTTACATGTTCATCGCATCAGTAGTGGTTCCTATCCTCATTTTTTATTTTTATCTGCGTACAAAAAGAGAACGGGAAAAATATGAAAAGGAATGGCGAACTTACGGAAATGTTAAATCCACCGCTATTCTGGAGGGGAGAATCCTTCGAACCGTCTCATATAAAGAAAAGTTTTACCAGGACCTTTATCTGCAGGTTACGGAATTATGGATCGATGGTAAGCAAGGAAGAGTGAAAGCGATAAAAAAAGAACCCGCACTCTCTGACAATGAGAAGGCAGGGTTCCATACCGGGGAACATGTCCGTCTATCTGGCGAATGGCATCATTCCACTTTCTATTTTTAACGAGGGACAAGGAAGTTTTGCGTATAGTAGTCTTTATAGACACCAACCCCTAGATGGGAATAATGATCATGAAGCAAGGCTTCCCGATGACCTTCACTATTCAACCATCCTTCCATTGCTGCAGCTGCATCCGGATATTGGGCAGCTATATTTTCACCAGCACGCGAGTAGGTCAATCCATCAGCCTGTAACCGTTCCTGAAGTCCAACCCCGTCCGGTGTATAATGAGAGAAGTAATTATTATCTCTCATATCCTTACTATGCTTGAAAGCCACTTCTGCCACAGGCTGCGACCACACCAAGGCACCTTTTCCAAACCGATGACGGTAGCGGTTGGTTATATCAAAGATTTGTCGCTCCCTCGCTTCTTCAATCGCTTCCCAGTCTTCCTCCAATACCGATTTCTTCGGAAGTTTTCCCCGATAAGAAATCTGGTATGGCTGCTGTTTTAACAGAACTTCATAATTCATGACGCGAATGGATGAAAGTTGTTCGGTAAATGTATCGAAATAGAGCTGGGCATAAACACTGTCACTTAATTGCACCAGCGGCCGGGTCTTCAAATCATCCTCGGATAATTGAAAGGTGTATTGTTCCACACCTTTTTTATAGGTGACTTTTTTTTCAAAATTATGCTGGGATTGAACCGCTTGATAATCATCACCAATGGTTAACGGATCAGCATTTGTTTCGTCCCCGGTCAAAAACCAGGTCACAACTTTGTTATCATCGATACCGAATTGCAAATACTTATTCGAATCCTGATTATAAACCCACCAAGTATACCCATAAGCAGTTGGGTCTTTTCGTTCGGGCTCTCCGTACTCATCGATCAAGGATTGTTCGTCCTTGCCGATCCATTTATACATATCCCCTTCAATAGACAAGCTTTCCTCTTCTTCGCTTGTATCAGGTTGTTCTTGTGATTGATCTTCTTCTAACATTTCAGCAATCTTTACTGCAGCATCCTTTCCTTTCTGCAGTCCCTCTTCAAGTTTTCCATCAGCGAAATCTCCTGTTACTGCCAGGTAGATTCCTCCAGCTATCATAACCAGCAGGACGAGGCGTATCAGATTCATGTCTTCTCTCCCTTATTTTAAATCATGTGGATTCTATCAGATGCTACTATATTTTTACCATCAGTATAGTCGAACCTGCAACTATTTATGACTATCCCAACCGCATCAGAGACGTTCTTTACTACCACAGCTATTTTTGCTAATGATTTTACTATCAAGTTTAGTCGAAGACTTGATTTTGAGATATTGTGGGATCCGTTGCCGAATCCGAAGTAAGGGCGGCTGGAAAACGGTTCGCTTTCCTGTGGGGGAGCCGCCGAGCCTCCTCGGTCGTTTCACTCCCTGTGGGGTCTCGTCTGGATCCTTCTCCCACGGGAGTCTCACCGTTTCCCCGCCACCCAACTATCAAGAAGCTTAACGGACCCACGCATTACCTGAGTCAGCGCCCCACATCCCCAAGCTTCCTTTTAGTTGATGGGGGATAGAACTCGCCCTTTCATCATTTTATAATTTTCAGTACCTATAGGGTTTTCGTTACACATACTAACTCAAGGAGGCCCGGGAAATTGCGAGACTCCAATGGGACGATAGTACATGGTGAGATCCCGCAGGGCTTTAAGCCCGAGGAAGCTCACCGAACGCCCATGGAAAGCAAGTGATTTCCCGGACCTCCAAACCGTTACTAACGTAACGGAAACAACTTATCTTGAAACTGAGTCTTCAGTAAAAGGGGGCTTTAATGGAATATCAACACAGAAATTTAACGGAGTCATAAAAAAACACGAGCCTGTATCGGAGGCTCGTGTTTTTGGAGATTAATGCAATTCTGGACGTTCTGAGATTTCTTCTAAGGCTTTTCCCGCCGCTTGATCGGACATATCGTCCAATGACAAGTCGCCTAAAGAAAGAATCCCTACAAGTTTACCTTGTTCGACTACTGGCAATCGACGTACCTGGTGGTCTGCCATCACTTCACTTGCTTCCTGTAAAGTAGCATCTGGCATAACATGGTAAAGCTTGTCACTCATCACTTCCTGGATCGGGGTGGAACCAGGCTTTTTATTGGCATAGCCACGGATGACTAAGTCGCGGTCAGTCACCATACCAAGCAGCTCCTGATTGCTTCCTACTACAGGCAAAGCACCTACATTTCGTTCTTTCATCAATGTTGCTGCATCAAATAAGTGGTCATCTGCTGTACAGGATGAAATTTCTGATGTCATCACTTCACGAACTGATTTCATTATTTTTGTCCCTCCTTCTAATAAAAAAGACAGTCATAACTGTCCATTCATCAGGTAGTTTATCCAAAACGAAAGAAAGTTTGCATGCAACGTTAATCGATTTATAGTATAATGAATTGCAACGTGCTCAATTTCATACTATGATAATCTTAACTACATACAATTTTTGAGAGGTGTTTGGAATGAAACTAGAAGGTACTGGTATCGAAGGTTTAGTCATTAAACAAAAAGCGCTTCATCATATCATGAACAAAGCCGGCTTTATTCGTGGCGGGCAATGGGATTACGAACGCGTCACATATGATTACAAAATCGGTTCGCCTGAAAAGAATATTACTTATTATGTGCGTGTCCAGGGTTATGCAATTGAAGGAGATGTAGATTCAGGAAATGCAGTCTTCAAAATGCTGACACCTTTACTAGGCCGCCACTACTATCCTCACGGGGTTGAATATGGAGAGCAGGAAGGCTTTTCTGAGGACTTGATGGACCGTGCAGCTAAGTTAGTCGAAAAAACTGCCGGGGATATCAAGAATCATCAAGAAGTGGTTTAAGCAATATCTGATACCGCATCCTAACTAACTAGTCAGGTTGCGGTTTTTTTAACATCTTACGCACATTAACTGTTCAAACACCCACGACTTTGCTATATTTTGAATTATAGGTGTTATTTAGGAAAGGAGATACATAAACAAATTGTTCCGCTACCTTACAAAACGTCAATGGATCTTGATTGTAATTACCTTGCTCTTCATCATTGCAGCTTATTTCCTACTGCCAGTCTCTGTCCCTTTAATCATGGCCTTCGTGACCGCTTTGTTTCTTAATCCGGCAATCCGGATGATGCAATTCCGATTCCGCATGAAGCGGAAATTGGCGGTGATCATCACCTTTCTTCTCTTTTTATTACTGATCAGCATACTCGGTACTTTTGTAGTCACCAAAACAGTAACACAAGTAGCGCATGTTGCAGAAAATGCACCGACGTATGTGAAACAGATCAACCAGATGGTACAGAATTGGGAAGAAAGCATTGATCGTTATGCCCAAGACCTGCCGGATGAATTTGTAACAGAAATTACTGCAGGGATGCAAAGCAATGTGAGAAATCTCAGTGAAACCATAACGGATACCCTTACCATCGAAAACATAACGAAAATGTTTGCTAAAATTCCGGAATATCTCGTAAGTTTTATCGTCTATTTAATCGCTTTATTCCTGTTCATGCTTGAAATGCCAAGGCTGAAAGAAAATACGTACGAATTCATGACAGAAGAAACATCGGAAAAAGTGAAATTCATGAATGCTCGCTTATCATATGTGGTATTCGGGTTTTTAAAAGCCCAATTTCTTGTAAGTATCATCATTTTCATAGTAACCTTGATCGGCTTATTGTTTATCTCACCCGAAGTTGCCGTTGTGATGGCTCTAATCATATGGGCCATTGATTTCATCCCGATCATCGGTTCGATTGTCATCTTAGCTCCTTGGTCATTGTATATGTACCTTGCCGGGGACGCAGTGGCAGGTACGAAACTTGCTATCTTAGCGGTGCTGCTCCTTGCCATCCGCCGTACAGTAGAACCGAAAGTGATGGGAAGACATATCGGTCTGTCTCCACTGGCTACATTGGTTGCCATGTTTCTCGGTCTTCAATTGATGGGGATTATGGGTTTCATTCTCGGACCATTGATTTTAATTGCCTTTAATTCAGCTAAAGAAGCTGGCATAATCCGCTGGAACTTCAAAATATAACAGAAAACTACTTAAAAAAAGCTGATCCAGATAAGTCTTTAACAAGACGAAATGGTTCAGCTTTTTTAATAGGGTTAGAAAAAATCAAGAAATGCCGGGTTATTTTTCGGAAGCCAGCTTGCCAGCAGCGTCACGCTTACTGATTCTCCTGATAATTTGTTCATAAAAGCGGCTTTCTCTAAAGAAAGACTTCCTGAGAGAACAGCGGAGAGAGTCCGGATGTCCATTTCTATATCCGCATCTCCTGTTGTCTTCTCAACCTCCATGTTGCCATCAGTAAGCGTACATACCCATACTCCTTCATTCCATGGTGCATAGTGGTCTGTTAACTTCAACTTAAGTGAACCGTTCCCCTGCTTCACAAAAGGATACTCCTCAAAGAATTTAACCACATCTACAATTCTTGCCATAAAGTATGGTTTTCTAACTTCCTTGAAGGAAGGATTAGAAAAATGAAACGCGTCCAAATCACCCGGTAGCATCGAAAGTTCGATATCGCTTGTCATGGAATCATGATTCTTCATCCATTGCAATAAGCCTGTGAAAGCCTCTGTACTTTGGTAAATGAACTCTTCGATCACCAAGCGGTCTTTTTTCATTTCCGCTAGCAGGTAACCTTCTATTCTCCCATTTGCTTCGTAGGCGATGATCTGTGTATTTTCCGAGATGACCCGCCGTTCCCACCACCATTGTTCCCGCTTTAGCATCAGCATATAGTCTGATGCTGCCTGTTCGTAAACAGGGTTCAACAGTCGGGCTGCATCTTCCTTATGTATTCGCTTCAATTTTCCATTTTCAGAGGCAGTACTGGTAATAAGATGCTCCAATTTCCCTTTATACGTGTAGGTGTGTTGCGTGAGTTCAAAACCATAATTACGATAAAATGGTATAGAAAATGGATGAAGCATGGAAAGGGCTGTCCCCTGTTCGTACATAATACGCAGTGCATGCTTCATCAGGGCGCCGACATATCCTTTCCTCCTGTCTTCCGGCCATGTTGCCACCCCGGCAATCCCGCCCATGTTAATTATCTGTTCATTTAATGTAACTTGAAATGAATGAAGATGAAGCTTAGCAGCCAGCTTTTCCCCATCAAATATTCCATAAATATCCTGCTTATTCATCTGCCATTTTCTGTCTTCTATCTGAGCTTGCGTCAAAGTATAATTAAAAGCGTTCTCACCTAACCTCAAACAATCATCATAGTTCGAGGTTGTAATTTTTTTCAGTTCACTCATCTAACTGTTCCTCACTTTCTTAAAAAATAATATGGTATCCTCGCGACCATAAATTTTAAAACCGGTGTTCTTTAGTACTCGTAACGAAGGAATGTTCGATTGATCACATTGTGCAGTAATAGCAGTGATTTTTCGGGTGAAGACCCAATCAGTTACTGCTGCTACTGCTTCTTGGGCAAAACCCTTCTCTCTTGCCGATGGAACAATCGTATAGCCTATCTCCACTTGCTCACCCTTATCTCCACTCTTCAAGTTAACATTACCGATTACTTTCCTGATTGGTTTCTCCATCAAATACCAGGGACCGAAGCCGGCTTCCAGTTCTTTTGCTTCCAGTGCTTCTGAATAAAAAGGAAGCAGAGCTAGCAGACCATTACCAGGCCACTCGTTGGTTTTAATCAAGTGATTTTCCTGAAAAAACTTATCCCTTTCATTGATCAGCCATTGTGCTTCCAGCTGAGTCATCGCATGAGCCTGAAGCCTTTTTGTTACCAAAAACAAATAAACCTTCTCCTCTCTTCGTTTCCGGGATTCAAACAAACGTTATTTTATCCTTTTCACCTTACATACAGAATAAAAAAGTCGCATGAAACCGTTTTGGACTCCATGCGACTCTACTGATTAGAAACCGAAAATTGCTCGAAAAACATTCGTTGTTTCGCCAGGTTCGTAGATGATGTATAGAAGGAAAAATACAATGACGCCGGTAACAGCTGAGAAAAACCAAATCACACTGGTGACTGGCCCTAGTTTACGGTGCTTAGCGATATTACGCTTCAAAGCAAGCCTCAGAGTTACTAAGCCGAAGATAGCACCTGTTGTAGCCAATATGATATGGAAAACCATATAGATGGTATAGTACGTCTCTACCCCTTCTGGTCCACCGAAGCTTGTATTTCCAACTAAAATGGTTCTAGTTAAGTAAATAATGAAAAATAATAGTGCACTGATGGCCGCGGACAACATCACTTGCCGGTGACGGCGACGGTGTCCTCTTGCAATCAGCACCCATCCAATCGCTACAAGCGTACCGCTAATAGCAATAAATAATGTGCTGATTGTTGGCAGTAAAGGCATAGACGGTCATTCCCTTCAAGCAAAATCCTGATACTCTTTCATACTAATAAAGATAAGTAAATTGCACAAGTTTGTTAAATAACTCCAGAAATCCCAGAATATTATCATCGTACCGTTTAAGGAAACCTTTAGCAATGTTTGCTTTTCATAAAGGATAAAAAAAAGCTTTCCTGACAAGTCAGGAAAGCTTTCCAGGTTATCAGGAATCTTGGGTTATATGCGCTGGCACCGGATCGATGATGTCCCGCTCTTTGTTGAACCAGGTGAAGAAGATTTTTGCGATAATAGCTCCAAAAATGATTTCCTGGGCAACTTTCATAATAATTCCTGCACTTTGCTGATCATCTAATAAAGATAGTGGAGAGAACAGCTCAGGCCCACTCATTTTCAATCCAGTCATACCACTTAATACATCTGGAGGAACACATAGGCTTAATGCCTGTACCCATGGACCTCCTTCTGTAAACGTTGCGTACAAAGGAGTATCTGCAAATATAATCAAAGCACATGCCGGAGTAATCAATACACCATTCGCAAAAATATAACCAATTTTCAATAGTTCACTGAGACGATCCAACTCATCCAGTGGAGGAAAAACGGACATCCACATCAAAAAGGCAGTAAACAAAATACCAAGGGTAATGCCTGCATGAGCAAACTCACCGGTTTTCGCGTAATCGAATACCGATGGCAGGTGATAAAGTGAAAATGAAGCATTGAATAATAACAAGGCAATCAACGGCTTAGAAAGGAGCAATAAAATCGGACGAACTACCGGGATATTGAATAATTTCTTCCACATCCACGTTGGAATTCCTTTAATGATTAATATCGGGAACAATAAGTAATAAAGGGCCATTTGTGTCATATGCGCAGTGAAAATGATATGGGCAAGCAGATCAATTGGCGACCCCTTGATAATATACAAGACGATTAAGCCCGTATAGAATAAGGCCTGCTGCTTACCTGTCGGGCGCCCTTCATCCGTGAAGCGATGGCGTCCTGGACCTGTGACATAATAGTAAAGCCCGGCCAATAGCAATATAAATAAAAAGTAGTAAGGACTCCAAAGTGCCCGGAACCCGAAAATCTGTAATTCTAACCACATAATGTTCACTCCATATTGGTCTGTTGGTATAACCCTATTTTAACTAAAACCGCTGCAATTCTCGACTATTTTATTCTGCCGTCTGAAAAGTTCACAAAACAGACAAATTCTTTCCCTAATTGAAGAAAGAGATCGGAACAAGTTGTCCCGACCTCTTACAGCCTAATCTTACCACCAAATAATCGTAGTGAAAGTAAGAATTGTCATGAATGCTACTGCGAGACCTCCATATATCATCAATGCCGGCATTTCGTGCCCTTTATTTTTCATATGCATGAAATAATAAAGCTGGAATACGACCTGTACTACTGCCAACAGCAGAATGATTGGTATCGTGAAATATTTACTGATATCACTGACCACTAATGCAAAAGCTGCGATAGTGAAAATGATCATCATGACAAAACTGATTACCTGATGTTGCATCTCTTGTTTATGTTCTGCTTTTTCAAACTCGTTATGAGTGGAATTGGTGTCTTTTTCCATTGATTAACCCACCTTTCCCATCAGGTAGACAACTGTAAAGATGAATACCCAAACGACGTCGATGAAGTGCCAGTACAAGCTGGCAATATAAAACTTCGGTGCGTTGTACAGGTTCAAACCACGCTTGGCGTTTCTACCCATTAAGGTCATAATCCAAAGTAGACCGAATAGTACGTGGCCCCCGTGGAAACCGACGAGTGTATAGAATGCTGAACCTAACGCAGAAGAGCGGAAAGTAAACTCATATTCATGAATATAGTGATAGAACTCATAAATTTCAAAACCAAGGAAGCATAAACCTAGTGCAACTGTTACTCCCAGCCATACCATCATCTTGGAAAAGTTATTGTTTTTCATATGGTACATGGCATAAACACTGGTCAATGAACTGGTCAATAACAGCATCGTCATGACAAATACGAGTTCCAGACCGAATAATTCCTCTGTCCCTGGCCCACCGGCAGTAGAATCATTCAATGCAAGGTAAGTACCAAAAAGACTTGCGAATAAAACTGTTTCTCCCCCAAGGAAAAACCAGAAACCAACAAACTTATTCTTGCCTTCAAGGGTGGCTTTTTCCGGCTCATGGGGCATTTGTTTCGGATTTAGTATATCTTCGTTACTCATAGCTGGCCATCCCCCTTTTCTAAATCTTCTTTATGGATATGATAGCCAAGGTCGTCTTTGACAGAACGGACAAACATGGACCCCAGTGTAATACCCATACCGATGAATACAAGAGACAACCAGACAGGATTATCGACTTGGTAGATGAAACCGAAACCTGCAATGAAAAGTCCTAAAGACATGACAAACGGGATAATAGATCCGTAAGGCATATGGATATCTCCAAGCGGCTCAGCTGGTGTCATTGCTTTCTTACCTTCAGATTTCTCAATCCATAACGCATCCAGACCACGTACCAGTGGCGTCTGCTTAAAGTTATAGAATGGAGGCGGTGAAGGAATGGACCATTCCAGCGTACGACCGTCAAATGGATCCGCGCTCGCTTTTGGTTCTTTCATATGAGTGTAAATGATATTCCAAACGAAAATTATTACACCAAGAGCCATGAAGAAAGCACCGATTGTACTGATCAAGTTACCAGTCTCAAGCCCTTGCCCATCAAGGAACTTCCAGTAACGTCTAGGCATTCCCATCAATCCAAGGAAATGCTGGATGAAGAATGTCAAATGGAAACCGATGAAAAATGGCCAGAAAGCCCATTTCCCAAGCTTTTCGTTCAGAACTTTACCGAACATTTTCGGCCACCAGTAATGAAGAGCGGCAAAAATACCGAATACAACTCCACCAACGATAACGTAGTGGAAATGAGCAACAACGAAATACGTGTCATGGTACTGGTAGTCAGCCGCTGCTGCAGCAAGCATGACACCAGTCATACCACCGATTGTAAATGTCGGAATAAAGGCAACCGACCAGAGCATCGCTGTTGTCATTCGGATTGCTCCGCCCCACATGGTGAATAACCAGTTGAAGATCTTGATACCTGTAGGAACAGCGATCGCCATTGTGGTTACTGCGAAAATGGAGTTTGCAACCGGCCCCATACCTGTTGTGAACATGTGGTGAGCCCAAACCATGAACCCTAGGAAACCGATCAACACGGTAGCAAATACCATTGCAGAGTATCCGAATAGACGTTTTTTAGAAAATGTAGCGAACACTTCACTAAAGACACCGAACACAGGAAGAATCAAAATGTAAACTTCCGGGTGACCGAAGATCCAGAATAAATGCTCCCAGATAATGACGTTACCGCCGGCCGCGACATCAAAGAATACGGAGCCGAACATACGGTCAAACATCATCAAGAACAAACCGACCGTCAAAGCCGGGAATGCAAACAAAATCAGCGTACTTGTTACAAAAATCGTCCATGTGAACAATGGCATACGCATATAACTCATACCTGGTGCTCGCATATTGACGATAGTTACAAGGAAGTTGATACCACCGATCAATGTCCCGGCACCAGAAATCTGGAGTCCCATAACATAGAAGTCTACACCATGTGAAGGTGATGTGGTTGATAATGGTGCATAAGCTGTCCACCCGGCATCAGGAGCTCCACCCATAAACCAGGAACAGTTTAGGATTACACCGCCGAAGAAGAACAGCCAGAAACCTAATGAGTTAAGAAACGGGAATGCTACATCCCGTGCGCCGATTTGTAAAGGGACCACGGCGTTCATTAACGCGAATAATAATGGCATCGCTGCCAGGAAAATCATGGTTGTACCATGCATCGTGATCATTTCGTTGTAAAGACCTGCACTGATGAATTCATTGTCCGGTTTAATCAGCTGAATCCGGATAATCATTGCTTCTAATCCGCCTAATAGGAAAAACAATCCGCCGGCGACAAGATAAAGATGCGCGATCTTTTTATGGTCGACAGTTGTCAGGTAATCCCACATAAAAGCGCCGAAGCCTTTCTTTTGCGCTACTGCAGTACTCACGCTTTTAACCTCCCTCTAAACTAAATACCTATATAACATAGCTTTAAATTATTGTGCACTTTCCGGAGTTACTTCTGAAGGTTTCAATTGCATCAAGTATTCAGCAACCTTACCTGCTTCCTCTTCGTCTACAAGATTCGCAGGCATCGTGTTGCCCGGCTTGATTTCATTTGGATTCAGGATCCATTGTTTAATGTTATCTTTTGTCGGCTCCATGATACCTGCCACTTTGGTACGATCACCGAAGTTTGTCAGGTTAGGTCCGACACCTTTCGGCTGGGACCCGATAGCGTGACAGCTCAAGCAGTTGTTTTCGAAGATTTCTTTACCTTCCTGGGCTACTTGTGTCTCAGGTTCAGCTTCCGGATCTGCATTTTGCATATCGCTTACCCACTGCTCATACTCTTCCGGACTTACGACTACAACACGGAAGTCCATTAATGAATGGGAAGGACCGCAAAGCTCAGCACATTGTCCCCAGTAGACTCCTTCTTCTGTTGCTTCCAGATACATTGTATTTTCGTTATCTCCCGGGTTGGTATCGATTTTACCTGCAATCGATGGCACCCAGAAGGAATGGATGACGTCAGCTGACTTCATCGTTAAGTATACGCGTTCCCCTTTAGGGATGTATAAATCCTGGCTGGTTGAAATTTCTTCGCCAGCATAATCGAACTGCCACCAGAATTGTGCGGAGGTGACATCGATTCGTATGTCTGCTTCATCTGATGACTCTTCTGCCAAGTCAAAGACAGCCGTCACTGTTGGCACTGCAAGCACTAACAATAGAATAATCGGAATGACTGTCCAGATGATTTCAAGCATTTTGTTACCTTCTGTTTGTTTAGGAATATAATCCTCTTGCCCTTTTTTCTGACGGTAACGAATCAGAACAAAGGTGTAAATGGCCATAACGACGATGAATACAAAGATCATAATGGCAATACTCAGAATCATCAAATCGTATAGTAGTTCCGCTCCATACCCTTCAGGTTTAAGTGCGCTGACTTTATCAACTCCACAGCCTGACAGGATCAAGGAGAGCGATCCGAGCAAGAACAAAGCACGGAATTTTCCCATCCATCCTTTCATGAATACAACCTCTCTTTCTCTTTTTAGCTTTACTTTTATTTCATAATCAGATGATGACTTGACTGTCATCATCTGATTTGATTAATAAGGCAGTGTGACAATAACCATCAGTGGGAATAGGATGGTCAGGTACAACAAGGAATAAAGAAACATCCATGTTGCCCATTTAATGTCATCTTTCATCTTAAAACCAGCCAGTGCCAATACCAGCCAGCCTGCTGTCAACAAACCACTGATAATCATAAAGGTGATTCCTAGTGAAGCTAAATAGATAGGGAGTGGCAACAGACATGCCACATAGACCACCATTTGACGTTTAGTGATGCCGAAGCCGTGGACGACTGGCAACATCGGAATATTAGCCGCTTTATACTCGTCTTTCTTCTTCATAGCTAGTGCTAAAAAGTGAGGCGGCTGCCAAATGAACATGATCAAAAAAAGGATGAGCGCTTCAAGGCGAAGGCCTGGTTCAATCGCAGCCCAGCCGATAAGCGGAGGAACCGCTCCAGAAAAGCTGCCGATGACCGTATTGATCGTATACCTTCTCTTTGACCACATCGTGTACAAAATCACATAGACAAACCACCCAAAAGCACCGAGAAGTGCAGCTTCAACAGTTGTAAATAACAATAATAAGAATCCAACGATGGATACCACGATGCCCATTGTCTTGACATTGGAAAGTGAGATCGTACCAGTGACAGTAGGACGTGTCTGCGTTCGTGACATGACAGGATCGATGTCACGATCATACCAGTTATTAAGGATACAACCTCCCGCTATAATGAAAGCGGTTCCGACCATCGTAAGCAAAAATGTCGGCCAATGAGCTATGAAGGATGACCCGGTAAAATGCAGAGCCAGCCAAAAGCCTGCAAATGTCGTAATCAAATTGGAATTGATGATTCCTATCTTGATCAGACTCATGATATCAGCCCAAAGTGATGATTTGCTGACAGTCGAATGGTTGATGGCTTGTGACGATGCCGTCTCGACTGTTCTCGTATTGTTCATCAGTTTATCTTCCTCCTTCAACCTCCCTCATAAAACAATGGTTCGACATAACATGGAAGCTGTTTTTTTAGGGTGGTGTTTCAAAAAAATCATTGAAGGGGTAAGAACCCTCTCAAATAGCCCTTGGGGCATCAAAGCCATTGTATCACGGAATAACTTCTCAATCTATTTAATCACATTATTTTTGTAAGATGTGACAAATTTGTGAAAACATGCCCCCATAATAAAATAAAAGGCAATCCAGCCTTTCTCCACGAGTTTCTATTGACTTGGAAATGCCTTTAAATCAGGGTGTTCACGTTTATTCCGTTTTCAATATCCCCTATATATTTCTAGCAAACAACAGCTTCATTTGCAAGTGTTTTTTACATTTCCATGCTGTTAACAATACAAAATAAACAAAAATGTGACAAAGAGATTTCCGGCACAAAAGCGCAAGCGCCTTGCTAGTAGTGACGTTCGATTAAAAACGGCACGTCCTGTGCCAACATCGAACTGACCTGCATCCTCGAAAAAGAAACCCCACTTTTTCTTCGTGCGATGTCTTTCTATGAAGCATTCCTTGTCCTGCAGGCCTCCGACAAGCTTAAGACAAGCCTCGGCGTTACGTCCCTTGTACTTTTAGTCCCATTAAGTTTATAAAGGTTTAAAGTATAAGTAAAACTAAGGCTTTCGCCATAAACCATTGGCGATAAGCCAAGTTTTTCTAATCACAGAGAGGATTGACTTAAGACCTCGAGGGGGTAGGCGCTGGAGCTGGATTCAGTCCGTCACCTAAGGTTATCCCTACCCAATTAATTTTATAAAAAATTAAAAAAGGCTGGCCTGTTTGATGAGGCCAGCCCTTAGTGTTACCACTTATTCAAATTCAATCAATAGATCCCCTACGTGAATTGCCTCGTTGTTCTTAACATATATATCTTTAATTTGACCGGAAAACGGAGCCTGGACGGTCGTTTCCATCTTCATTGCTTCCGTAATCATCAGGTGATCACCTTTCTCTACTTTTTCACCCTTTTCAGCCAACACTTGGATGACGGTACCCGGCATACTTGCACCAATATGCTTATCGTTGGATTTATCCGCCTTCGGTCGTTCCTGTACAGCTGATTTTATACTATTGTCCTTGACAACCACTTCTCGTGGCTGGCCGTTCAGTTCGAAGTAAACCGTTCTTGTTCCATCGGCTTGTGCTTCACCAATAGAAACAAGTTTAACGATCAGCGTTTTCCCCTGCTCGATTTCCACTTCGATTTCTTCACCCAGTCTCATGCCATAGAAGAACGTCGGGGTATCCAATACAGACATATCTCCATATTGTTCATAGAAACGGTGATGATCCATGAATACTTTCGGATAGAGCGCGTACGTAATCATATCAAAACTTGTTACTTGACGATCCAGTGAATGGAATAAAGTATCCCGCAATTCCTTGAAATCCACCGGCGGTAACAGTTCCCCCGGGCGGACCTGGATCGGTTTCCTGCCTTTCAATACGATCCGCTGCAATTCAGCAGGAAAGCCTTGATACGGCTGACCTAAATACCCTTCAAAGAACTCGACGACGGAATCAGGAAATGCTAGTGAATCTCCTTTTTCATAGACATCGTCTTCTGTAAGGTCATTCTGAACCATAAACAATGCCATATCACCGACTACTTTGGAGGAAGGCGTCACTTTAACAACATCTCCAAACATATCATTTACTTTCCGGTACATCTTTTTCACTTCATCCCAGCGACTTGCGAGACCGACAGCCTTTGCCTGCTGCTGAAGATTACTGTATTGCCCGCCAGGCATTTCATGCTCATATACTTCCGTATGGGGAGATTTCATTCCGCTTTCAAAGTCAGCATAATAATTACGGATGTCTTCCCAGTAATGGCCTAACTCTTCATAAGCTTTAATATCCATGTTCGGTTTGCGATTATTGCCTTCCAAAGCATAATAGAGGCTGTTCGCACTAGGCTGGGACGTGAGTCCTGCCATTGGACCCGCAGCTACATCTACAACATCTACTCCTGCTTCGACGGCACGGGCATAAGTGAAAATTCCGTTCCCGCTCGTATCATGTGTATGAAGATGAATCGGGATATCGATCGAATCTTTCAAACTGGATACAAGCTGATAAGCAGCTTCAGGCTTCAAGAGCCCCGCCATGTCTTTGATTCCGAGAACATGTGCTCCGGCATTTTGTAATTCTTTTGCCATTCGTACGTAGTAATCCAAGTCGTATTTAGGACGGGAGGAATCGAGAATATCCCCAGTATAACAAAGTGCTGCTTCTGCCACTTTTTCATTTTCCCGGACGGAATCGATGGCTAGCTTCATGCCATCAATCCAGTTAAGACTATCAAAGATACGGAAGACATCGATGCCCGCTGTAGCACTCTTTTCAACAAACTCACGGATCAGGTTATCCGGATAGTTTTTATAACCGACCGCATTACTCGCACGTAAAAGCATCTGGAATAATACATTCGGCATCTTTTCACGCAGTTTCAACAAACGCTGCCATGGGTCTTCTTTCAGGAAGCGGGATGCTACATCAAATGTCGCTCCTCCCCACATTTCCACAGAAAACAGCTCAGGCAAAAGGCGCGCAGTAGGTTCAGCAATGGTCTCCAAATCTTTTGTACGAACCCTCGTCGCCAGTAAGGACTGATGGGCATCCCGGAATGTTGTATCTGTCAGCAATACCTCATTCCGTTCTTTCAGCCAGTTCGCCAGGCCATCAGGACCCTGCTGGTCCAATATTTGTTTGGTCCCTTCCTGTATCGGTTCAGAATATTTCACTTTAGGGATTCTCGGCTTGGCATAAACCGGTTTTTTCTTATTTTCTAACCCTTCAAAACCGTTGACCGTCCGGTCTGCAATGTAATTAAGCATTTTTGTACCACGGTCTTTTCGTTTCGGAAAGACGAATAACTCAGGAGAACGGTCGATAAATGTTGTATCATACTCTCCAGAAAGGAACTGATTGTGCTGGATGACATTCTCAAGGAATGGAATGTTCGTCTTGATACCGCGAATACGGAATTCCCGAAGGTTACGCACCATCTTCTTGGCTGCCTGATCAAATGTAAGCGCCCAAGTGGAAACCTTAACAAGGAGCGAATCATAATACGGGGAAATGACAGCTCCCTGAAAGCCATTCCCTGCATCAAGCCGCACTCCGAAACCGCCGCCGGAACGATAAGCCATGATTTTTCCTGTATCCGGCATGAAATTATTCAATGGATCTTCCGTAGTGACCCGGGACTGGATTGCATATCCATGGGTCTGTATCTCGGATTGCTGTGGTATGGCGATCTGTTCCTCATGAAGGTTATACCCTTCCGAAATCCGGATTTGCGTCTGGACAATGTCGACTCCGGTAATTAATTCGGTGATCGTATGCTCTACCTGCACTCGCGGGTTGACTTCAATAAAGAAATATTCATTATCGGTCACAAGGAATTCTACTGTTCCAGCATTGATATAATTCACATTTTTCATCAGCTTTACTGCTGCTTCACAAATCTCTTCTCTTAATGTATCTGAAAGTGACACACTTGGAGCAACTTCTACCACTTTCTGATGGCGACGCTGCACGGAGCAGTCGCGTTCATATAAATGAATGATATTTTGATCTATGTCTCCTAGAATCTGGACTTCAATATGCTTCGGCTGTTCGATTAAGCGCTCCACATATACTTCATCGCTTCCAAATGCTGCTTTTGCTTCTGATTTGGCGCGGTCATAGGCTTCATGGACGTTGTCGGCACTTCTGACAATACGCATGCCACGCCCACCGCCTCCTAAAGCTGCTTTAATTATGATAGGATACCCATGTTTTTCGCCAAATTCTTCTACTTCGTCAAAGCCCGAAACCGGTCCGTCTGTTCCCGGAATAACGGGGATACCTGCCTGGACAGCCTGCTCCCTGGCTTTTACTTTATCTCCAAACATATTTAAATGTTCACTGGTAGGCCCGATAAAGATAATGCCTTCTTCTTCACAACGGCGGGCGAAATGAATGTTTTCAGATAAAAAGCCATAACCTGGATGAATCGCATCTACTCCTACGTTTTTTGCAATTTCAATAATACCTTCAATATCCAAATAGGCATCAATCGGCTTTTTACCCTCACCGACAAGATAGGCTTCGTCCGCTTTATAACGGTGGAAGGCCCCAGTATCTTCTTTTGAATAGACCGCCACCGTACGAATATTCATTTCTGTACAGGCACGGAAAACACGGATAGCGATTTCGCCTCGGTTTGCTACTAAAACTTTATTGATTTTTCTTGTTTCAGTCATGATCTCACTCCTTGTCGTTCTGGTTGATTTGTGTTTTGAATCGTAGTACTTTTACCGGCCGGCACTGGCCGACGATCTTTTGTCTGTTCTTCTTTTACACGGACGGTAAGTGCGACATTATTCAAGATACCGACAGAGAGCATCATAATTAATAAGGATGAACCGCCATAGCTTACAAATGGCAGCGGCACACCGGTGATTGGAAGCATACCGGACATTGCTCCAAGGTTGATGAATGCCTGGATACCGATCATTGCAGAAATTCCGAGCGCAAGCAGGGAACCGAACGTATCCTTGCACTGTCTGGATATGTACAATCCTCTCAGTACGAGTCCCCCCAGCAGTCCTACAACAATGATGACACCAATGAAGCCTAATTCTTCCGCAATGACAGCCATGATGAAATCGGTGTGCGGTTCAGGAAGGAAGCCTAACTTCTGTACACCTTGTCCCAGGCCTTCCCCAAATAACCCGCCTGTTCCGATTGCCACATAGGATTGGATTAAATGATAGCCGTCCCCATCTGGTGTTTCGAACGGCTGGAACGCCCCTGTAAAACGGGATAACCGTTCGTCCGTAACCATTTGCGGTGCTAGCAGCAAAACGAATGCCAGTGTGACCCCGATCAATAAAGCGATGTGTTTCCCTTTAATCCCGGAGCTTGCGATGACAAAGCTGGCAATCAACCCGATGATGGCCGCCGTCCCAATATCCGGCTGCAACACGATTAAACCAAGAATCATGCTGGTCAAGATCAAGGGCGGAAGGACGGCTTTACCAAAATCATCGATGTAACGCTGCTTTTTCGCATAGATTGCAGACAGGTAAATAATCAAACCGATTTTTACAAATTCAGCTGGCTGAAAACTCATGAATTTCAAGTCATACCATGAGGTGGCATTGTTAACATTTTTACCGAAAAAGAATAGCCCCACCAGCATAAATATCATCAATAATACAATCAGCTTTGTCATCCGCTGCAAATGTCTGTAAGGAAAAATGGTAAAAAAGAAAAGTAAGCCTATGCCGATGGACCCCCACATCAGCTGTTTTTTCAAAAAGTGAAAACTGGACGTATCCAATAATACTGGGCCATAAACCATGCTGGCACTGTATATCATCACAGCTCCAAATCCAGTCAAAAGAATCGGTATGATAAACAGAGTAAAGTCGATATTTTTCAATTTTTGTCGCATTACGTTCCATCCCTCTATAATATTTTACTAGATTCGTCGCAAAATTCCTTCTTTTTATAACCAAGTATTTTTATAGCTGTCGAGTTATGTATGATATGGAAAATAGAAAAGCCTGGTGTGACGCCAAAAGTTTATCTTTTCATTACGCAATTTAAATATTTGGCTTATTGCCAGATCCTTATCGAAAAAGCCTTCGTATTTCTTCAGCAATAATCCTTTCTCAAAGTATAAAAAAACCCAAATTACAACATTAGCTGTCGCAATTTGAGCTTATATATCAAGATTTCTGTGCAGCTTCATGTAATACATTCAACTGTTGTTCCAAGTTATCCAGCAAAGCTTTGCCTTCCCCCTCGGTTATTAGATCGAGTCGTACCGCGAAATCGATTTCACGTGACAGCCCGAACATTTGTGTATCCAAAACTTCTTCATATAAAGGACATTGTGGCATGGTCAGATTATCCATTTGAACCTTGATTAACTTCAAGATCTTATCTGCATCAGCCTTGAGAAGGGCGTAGGCTTTTTCGCGATGATCTACAGCCAAATCAGATAACATCAAAAATCCCCTCCAATAACAGACTTCTACTACTATATTATCGTCTGTCCCGCCAAATTGCAATATAAGATATATGTTAAACTTCAAAACCCATACCTCTTATCCCTATTTGCGTGCATAAATGCAAAAATGCTGTCATTTAAAATATAGATAAATCATAGCGGTTGGCGAGGAGTTCCAATAGTTTTAAGCCGACGACGCTGTTTCCTTTTTCGTCTAGGGCTGCACCGTATACGGCGATTCCGCCAAAGCCGTTGACCGAACCAACTACTGCGCCGGATACACCACTTTTCGCTGGGATTCCTACCCGGATGGCAAAAGAACCAGAAGCATCGTACATGCCACACGTCACCATGAATGTTTTACAAATACGGGCCAAATGCCTTGGAATGATTTGCCGCCCAGACTCGAGGTCTTTGCCATCATTGGCAAAAATAGCACCGATACGGGCCAGATGATTGATGTTTACTTCGATTGCACACTGTTTCGTATAAGCGTCCAGGTTTTCTTCTACACTTCCCTCAATTACGCCATGCTGTTTCATATAGTAGCAAAGGGAGCGGTTCAAGTATGCTGTCTGGAATTCAGACACCGCCACGTCTTCGTTGTATCGAATAGACTGGTCATCTGTCATTTCATGAATGAAGCTGAGCAGTCTCCCTACTTTTTCATCAGGCGTCGCCCCGTGAATCATATTTGTTACAGCCAGGGCGCCGGCATTAATCATCGGGTTCAGGGGTTTTGAAGGTGCATGCTGCTCCAGTCGATAAATCGAGTGGAAAGGGTCTCCGGTCGGCTCCATGCCAACACGCTCAAAGACATATTCTTCCCCATTGTCCATTAAAGCTAAAGCAAGGGAAAGTACCTTGGAGATACTTTGCAGTGTAAAACAGCAGACAAGGTTCCCGGCGCTGATACATTCTCCGTCCAGATCATAGACAGCGACTGCCAGTTCGTCGGGGTCCTGCTTTGCTAATGCAGGTATATAGTCTGCGACCTTTCCATCTCTCGCTAAGGGTCTTACGTTTTCCAGCCAATCTTCTAATACTTCTTTCGTTAAATTTTTGGCCACTTTTATTACCTCCTTCGGGTGCAATGATTACAATTTTTTGCTATTCTGAATTATGGTGATTATTTTATTGAAAGGTGGCCCTTGCCATGATTGTTCAAATAGCAGGAAATGTGAACTATCCAATCACTCTGGATCCGACTGTATGGATTTTTGATGATCGGAAGATAACTTTGGAAGAAGCATTCGGTACAGTTGATAAAGAAAATACGGAGGAAGATGAACTGCAGAAAGCTTCCATGCGTTGGGATCGTGAAATTTACCAACAAAAAATCGACCCACCCGTTAATAGAAGTATTTCCCGTTTTGAGAAAGAAAAAATCCTAAAAGAGACATATTTAATGGATTTAAAACCTTTTATCAAGACGAGCGAACCTGCCAATGATTCGAAGGGCGTTACGTTGGAGACGACACAAGGAAACAAAGAAATTTCAATCGAAGACATGAGGCAGGCACTTGCGTTGTTTTCTGTCGAAGGCCGTCCGTTAAAAGAAGATGGTCCAATTCATCTGTATTGGGAAGACGGAAGCAACAAAAACGAACCGATTAAAGGCGTTACAAAAATCCTTTTCAATTAATCTGCAGTTATTCAAAAAGCTGGCACCCAAGGTTGTACCAAACCTCTGGATGCCAGCTTTATTGAAGTTTTTTAAAACAAGTTGTAGATTTACCATAAAAGGTCTTCAATTAAAGGGCCGAAAAGTCGAAGACTTGATTTCGAGATATTTATTGGGGGTTAGGGGCTCCGGGAAACGATTCGCTTTCCGTGGGCGTGTGCTGAGTCTCCTCAGGCTTCGCCTTGCGGGGCCTCAGCGATCCCGCATATCCCAGAGGAGTCTCACCGTTTCCCTACGCCCCTTTACCATAGGAAATTCTCGAAATCACACTTGTAAAAAATGCCTATGATAATAGAAAGAAGATTTTGGTTCCCCTATATCCTTTATAAATGCCTGAGAATAAAGGTTTTATTGTACTCCCTTTCCCCTTTTGAAGGGTCCGTTTATTACAGAAATAGCTGGATGGGCAGGGAAACGGGGAGACTCCCGCGGGAGAAGGAGCTAGGCGAGATCCCTCACGAGGAAGCTTGCCAGGTCCCCCGCAGGAAAGCGAGTCGTTTCCCAGACCATCCCTTTCCGCTTATGGTAACGGATCCAACTATCTCGAAACTGAGTCTTCAGTAAAAAAGGGAGCTTTATTTGTAAATCAACATTGAGATTTATTTGGGCCTTTTTAAAGATTTACAAGAAATCGGCTGCGAGCTGGGCGAGCGGTGAACGCTCCCCTTTTATCAGCTTCACATGTCCGCTCAAATTATGATGCTTGAATTTCTCCACTACATGCATAAGCCCATTATTATATTCGTCTAGATAAGGATGATCGATCTGCTGCGTGTCTCCAAGAAGGACAATTTTACTTCCCTCCCCGATTCTTGTCAGGATGGTTTTCACTTCATGGCGGGTCAGGTTCTGCGCCTCATCGATTAAGATGAGCTGATCGGGTATACTTCTGCCCCTGATGTAAGTCAATGCTTCTACTTGTATCGAACCAAGACCTGATAAAATGCCATCCAGCTCCCCTGGCTTTTTCACATTGAATAAATGCTCCAGGTTATCATAAATCGGCTGGACCCACGGTCTCAGCTTTTCATCTTTCTCTCCCGGAAGATAACCTAAATCTTTCCCCAGTGGTACAATTGGACGTGCTACTAACATCTTTTTATACAATCCTAAATCTTCAATTTGCATTAATCCGGCAGCCAGTGCCAGCAACGTTTTGCCTGTCCCAGCTTTCCCCGTCAACGTCACTAATGGTATGTCCCGTCTTAGCAGCAGTTCCATAGCCATGATCTGCTGCGCATTTCTTGGTTTAATCCCCCACACATGTTCATTGGAAAATTGGCAGGGTTTTAAAAATCCCTGTTGGTTTACCATCCCCATTGCTGATTGTGACGGGTTGTTCCGGTTTTTTAAAATAAAAAATTCATTCGAGTAATATGACCGTGTCAATTCCTGGATGGGAAGCTGCCCATCTTTGTAAAAGCGATCCAGGACTTCTTTTTCGGCATAAAGTTCCGAAAAGCCGGTGTATATTTCATCTTTGTGAATGGCCCGTTCATTAAGGAAGTCCTCAGCTGGTATCCCCATCGCATCCGCTTTTACCCGCATCAGCATATCTTTCGAAACAAGAATCACCTGTTTGCCGTTTTTCTTTTGTTTTTCTTCTTCGTGCAAGTTAAGTGCTACTGCCAAGATCCGGTTATCATTTGTTTTTTCTACAAAAATTTCTTCCATTTTCTGATAAGAACGGTGGTTCAATTCGATTTTTAATTTACCCCCATTGCGAAGCAGAATCCCTTTGTGCAGTTCACCTTTCACGCGAAGCCTATCAATGATACGCGATACCTGCCTTGCATTGCGGCCAATTTCTTCCATGATTCTTTTCTTCGTATCCACTTCTTCTAATACGACGGCTGGAATGATGACTTCATTATCCTCAAACGTATAAATTGCGTTTGGATCCTGAAGCAGGACGTTCGTATCCAAGACATAGATTTTTTTCAAACAGTACGCCTCCTATATATCAGGTTGAAGGGTTTCAAGGGTTCTTACCTCATTTATATGTTCCGATGCATAAGGATAGACGACCTGACAAACGCTAGTAAAAAAAGAAGGTGAACTTACTATGAAAAAACATATGCTTAACGCCTTGATATTGACTGCTTTATTCGCTTTGACGGCTTGTCAGAACGACGATCCGGAGACATTACAGCAAGAGCGTGATGGAACGGAACCGTTGATGGTAAAAGATTCAGATCCTATAGAAAAGGAAGATCGCTCCAATCAGGAAATTGCACAACACTTAGCTAAACTGGCAACAGAAGTCCCAAATGTACATGATGCTACTGCCATTGTGCTGGGTCCTTATGTTGTGGTAGGCATAGATGTTGATAAGGAATTAGATCGGTCCCGGGTGGGAACGATTAAATATTCTGTAGGAGAATCATTGAAACATGACCCATACGGAAAACAAGCAGTAGTTGTTGCCGATGCAGATGGTGTGGAACGCATCAGACAATTGAACAACAAACTGCAGGAGGGCCATCCGGTTCAGGCCATTAGCGAAGAATTAAGTGCCATTGTCGGTCGTTACATGCCGGAAATGCCAATTGATGACGACCGCCCGGAAGAGCCTGATCCGAATAAAGAATCTGTTCCTGAAAAAGAAGAACAGAAGCTGGATGAAATCGAAGAAGAGCAATCCAACGAACATTTGAACAAAGAAAATAATTGAAATACAAAAGCGCAAGCGCCTTGCTCACCCCCGACAAGCTTAAGGCAAGGCTCGCCGTGACGTTTTTTGTCACAGAGAGGATTGACTTAAGACCTCGAGGGGGTAGGCGCTGGAGCTGGATGTAACCCACTACGTAAAAATATACACAAAAAGAAAATTTTATAATTTCCTAAACTAAAAAAAGAACAGCTAAACCCTTTTCAGGATTTAGCTGTTTGCTTTTTCAAGTATTTCCCGCTCTTTTTCAGTCAGTTCATTATAATACTGGACTCCGAATTGAGAACCCTCGGACACCATTTTAGTATTTTCATGATTGTCTTCCTGCGGATTTCCAGCTGCTTCTACTGGTAAATCACTGCCATTAGACTTAGTGAAAAGTGACTGTGCTTTCCCTTTCCATTGGCCCCGGCGTTCTTCGTCCTTCAGCAAGTATGCCAAAGTACCTGCGCCTAGTGCACCTACCGTTGAAAAAATCCATCTTTTCCTCAAAGAAATCATCCTTTCTTGGTCTTCTGTAAATACACTTCCCGAAAAGTATTTATTTGAAACGGTATTTTTCTGGTTAATCCTTCAAGGAGGTCATGACTTGGCGATCCAGCTTGGCCGCAGCTTTCTCATCATATGTTTTATCATAGTCAGGTCCCTTAGAGATTTTTGCTCCGTAAAACATGACATCTCTTACTTCTTCAATGTCCACTTCAATTTTAGCGAGCTTCAATGGAATTTCTTCCATTCGTTCGGTCAGCACCTTCCCCTCTCCTTTAATGGAATAAGTGGAGTCTGCATCAATTAAAGTCAACACGACTTTGGGGGCGGATTTGATATTCCGGACGATAACCGAACGATTATCAACCGCGAATACAAGGGTCCTTCTGTCTTTGGCATATACCCAGCTGATCGCATTCACCATTGGGGAACGCGTCTCTTCATGATAGGTGGATAACAACATAAATGTTTCTTGTTGCAGCAGTTCGTATTGCTTGTCGTTTAAAGTTTGTTCTACTTGATTCGCCATTCTTATTCCTCCTTTGTGTTTAACCCGGCATTGAGGGATTACTAATAAACCCTCGCTTTAATGCGTCTCTATATACGGTATGTTATACTTTTACTATAAGCTTTCAAGCTAATAGGATGAATTCCTATACGGATAAAAGCTGTCGTGTAAATCAGGCTTCAAATGAGCCTGTATCAGAAAGAGACCAATGATTAACTGAGGTGAAATTATGCGAGTAAAATGTGTCATTTGCGATGATATAAACAATATTGACAGTAATTGTCTACAGGCAAAACGGCTGAGAAACCGGCGCCTCACTACGTACATGTGTCCAAGCTGTCATGAGCGTATAAGTGAAAAAACGAAACAAAGACTGGCAACTGGCGACTTCCGCATCTACAAAGAACGGAAAACAGAGAAATATTTATCCTGATGGCAAAAGCGCAAGCGTCTGCTTATTAATGACGTTCGGCTGGAGCTCGATGATAGCAAAAGGGCTGACCGGAGAGATTCCATACTCTATCTAGGTCAGCCTTTGTTGTGTATGAAGGATGTTTAACGTTGTTAAGTCATCGTGAAGACTTGGCGACAAGCCAAGCTTTTCTTGTTTTAATGATAATTTTTAAATTTATGCGGTTCTTCTTCAATTTGATTAAGGATCAGTTCAATTAATTCTGTCGGAAAACGGAACTTGCGCACTTCTTCCTGTGTCATGCATTCCACTTGGTACATTTCTTCATCCCGGTGAATTTCGATGTCTGTCAGGTGATGATCTTCTTTCAACATTTCGTAAAAAAAGTCGGCTGTTTCATTTGCAGACAGGTCGTCGGGACGTTTATCGGCAACTACTTTAATGGTAAGCCAATTATAAACAGCATCCTGCAGTGAGCGCATTCCTTCACTCTCCTTCTTGTTATCCTTCGTTTCTTCCACTTCGTTCTTTGTGGAGCCGGAGTCGATAAATTCCTAATACGACGGCAGAAGCAAGCAGGCTTTCCGCAATCGGGAGATTTAATCCTAGAATCAGCGTCAGAAAGAAAGTTCCAATAATTAATACAGCATATATAATAATGTTCTGTACTAATGGAAGTTTTCTTGCAAAACCAAGTTTGAACGTAATGATCGCCAGGATGACGACCGTCAAATACAATAAAAAGAAGCCACGGAAAAGCAAGGCTACTTCATTTTCATTATTCATATTCACTTCTGTACCCAGGCCCTGGAAGAAGAAATCTGCTATCGGCCACAAATCATTGGGTACATTTAAAACATTTTCCTCGTTCATGATGTTCCCCCTTGTTCTCTCTTGTCTCCATCATACTAAACAAATGCAGATGGCGCTAGAAGAAATTATCAGAGTTCCTCTATCAATTCGACCATTTTCAACAAACGTTTTGTCAGATATACTGAAAGAGTACATAAAAAAGAGGTGAAAGTAATGGGAAAAATCGATTGGAAAAGGATGTTTACCGCTTTTTTGGCCATCCTTTGCTTCGTATTTGTAGGATTTGCCTTAGGCATGAAAAACTTCTGGCTGGCCGGACTGTTTCTTTTGCTTGGCTTTGGGGTTATGGGATTTGGCATAGCTGCTAAACGTAAAAAACGATCGTGACTACTGGGTCACGATCGTTTTTTAGTACTAGTCTAGGAAATTATTAAATTTTCTTTTTGTAGATAACTTTAAGTAGTAGGTTACATCCAGCTCCAGCGCCTACCCCCTCGAGGTCTTAAGTCAACCCTCTCTGTGATTAGAAAAAATTGGCTTATCGCCAATGGTTTATGGCGAAAGCCTTAGTTTTACTTATACTTTAAACCTTTTTAAACTTAATTGGTCTAAAAGTACAAAAAACGTCACGGCGAGGCTTGCCTTAAGCTTGTCGGGGGTGAGCAAGGCGCTTGCGCTTTTGTACTTATTTCTTTAATTCAATATATTCACTGACAATTTCGTTGTGGATGTCCTTATGGGACGTCAGGATGGAGTTTTTCTCTAGCATATTGACCGGCTCTCCATCAGCCTGGGTGGTAATTCCTCCGGCTTCTTCAACGATGACAATTCCAGCCGCTATATCCCACGGCATCAGACTCATCGTCAAATAACCATCAATAATACCTTCTGCCACGTAAGCAAATTCCAGTGCAGCTGAACCAAAGGAACGTGTCCCTCTTACTTTTTCAACAAGTCGGTGAATTCCTTCTTCACTTACCCGTTTATTGCGTAACGCCCAGAACGAGTTGATACATAAAATCGAACTTTCCAATGATTGAGGCTTACTCAGAGAGTCCAGTCGTTTTCCATTCTTATACGCACCTTCTCCTTGAATCCCTGTATAAAGGACATCAGCCATGACATCATAAATGATTCCAAATTCTCCTACTCCATCTTGATAAACCCCGACTGATATGGCGAAGTTCCGCTTTTGATGGACGAAATTCATGGTACCGTCGATGGGGTCGACGATCCATACGGTGCCATCAAGTGTCTTTATTTCATCCCCGAAGCCTTCTTCCCCAAACAGCTTATGATCCGGGTAAGTGGAGTTTATTTTCTCAACAAAAAATTTTTCTGTTTCTTTGTCTAATTCTGTCACAAGATCATTGGGACCTGCTTTGGTTTCCACTTTAAATGGCTGCTCCATCTGTTGACGAATTTTTTCCCCTGCTTCGAGTACCCATGACCTCGCTTGTTCGAATAGTTGTTGCTTTGTTTGTGTTTCCATGACAAGAACCCCTTTAACGTTTTAGCGTAGAAATACTGTATGATTAGCCTAACAAATATCTACCATATAATACACTTATTTCTTTTTTCCTTATAAATTAGAGAAAACTTGGCTTGTCGCCAAGTACTTATAGCGAAAGCCTCAGTATTTTATTATACTTTAATCCTTTACCAAAGTTAAACTTTCTTAAAAGTACAAAAAAAGAGCAACTAATCAGCTGCCCTGTTTATGTCATCCATTGAAGTAGCTCGGAACGCAGTTCATTCAATCGTTGCTTGCTCCTGGCTATTTGCTCTTCATCCTCCCCCATCATCGCATCATATAAGGTCATCAGTTCATAATCTATTTCCAGACGGATGACAGGAAGTTTCTCTTCAGCTTCTCTTTGCCACAACGCTTCCATAACACGCTTCATTATTTTCCCTCCCTTTGTCGAAACCCTCTTTTGTCTATTTATATGAGCAGTTTGCTTATTCGGTATGTGTTTTTATTTACTTTTATTTAACCAATCTAACCGGGTTTCAAACCAATAGAACGTATTATTTAGCAGTTTGGCTATACTATGGTAAACTTTCAATTAGCAAAATTGTTTAGGAGTTGATGGTACATGGAGCGTTTTAACGGGTTTACCGATAAGGACTTTGATGTATTCACGATACCTGGTCTAGAGGAACGAATGGAAGTGCTCCGGTCACAAGTATCACCGAAGCTCGAAGCGATTGCCGCTGAGCTCGCACCGGATGTAACGGCGCTGACCGGGGACGAGATGTTTGTGCACGTTGCTAAGCATGCCCGCCGCACGAAGAATCCACCGGAAGATACATGGGCAGCGCTTGCTAACAATAATCGCGGGTATAAAAAACTTCCTCATTTCCAAATCGGATTATGGGAAACGCATGTATTTGTCTGGTTCGCAGTTATTTACGAAAGTCCCGTAAAACAGGACTTCGCTAAAGCAATCAAGAAAGAAGACAACCAAATTCGAAAAGAAATACCAGAAGACTTTGTATGGTCGATCGATCACACGAAGCCGGATGCCCTTCCTCAAAAAGAACTGACGGATGAAAAGTTCAGTGAGATGGTGGATCGGCTGGAAAATGTCAAGAAGGCTGAGCTCCTTTGTGGTCTTAATATAGATCGTAACGATCCAATTTTGAAAGATGCTGATAAGTTTCTAGCCCGCTGCAAGGCTACATTCGAAACACTCGAACCTCTTTACCGCATGGCAAAACAAGCTTGATCACATGCCCATGCAGAGTTGATCAGGGAGATAAGCGACTCGCTTTTATTTAAAAAAGTCTGACCTAAGCCAAATTGGCAAAGGGTCAGACTTTTTATTATGACATGCTTACTTTATCGCCGTTTTCCATTTCTCTTGCTTTTTTCACGGTCCGGTAGCAGGAGTATCCGGATTCTTTCTCGAACTTTCCGCATAATTGCTTTTCTTCACTTTTGGAAGGAACAATTTGTTTGAAGCGAGTATAGGCGAGCATCAGCTCATCCCTTTTCACACTTTTCTCATATGCCTGTTCTACTAATGAATAAAAATTGACGACATCGATAATTTCCTTTTTGGACCATGTTTCATCGATAGGATAGGTATAATTCATACTGGAATCCCCTTTCTTCTATGTGCTCCATTTCTTACGGATATGTTCCGCTTCATTGATCATGTTATCTATTAAAGTTTTTACTGTAGGAACATCCTTTATTCTTCCCGCAACCTGTCCTGCCCAGGCGAAACCTTCTTCAACTTCTCCCTGATATATATATCGTTTATTAGCTTCTCCGCTGATATAGTTCTTCAAACCTTCGTAACCCTGGTTCGTCGCTTCCAGGGTAAGAATTTCATCTGTCCATTTATTTTTCAGCGCACGTGCCGGTGCTTTCAGGGAACGTTTGATCACGGTGGTACTCATTTCATCCGCATCTACTAAGGCCTTTTTGTAACTTTCATGAGCATGGACACATTCTTTCGTAGCAATGAATCGAGTTCCCATTTCGATGCCTTCCGATCCAAGACTAAGCGCAGCCATCAATCCTCTTCCGTCTCCGATACCGCCGGAAGCGATGACAGGAATGGATACGGAGTCTACTACCTGAGGAGTGAGGACAAAGGTACCGATATCATCGCGGCCGATGTGTCCCCCTCCTTCCTGGCCAACAACCATTACAGCATCGGCACCAAGTTGTTCCGCTTTTTCTGCCTGTCTTCTGGCGGCTACCAGGACCAGTTTTTTAATATTGGTTCCTTCTACCATTTCTAGGACAGGTTTGGGGTTGCCGCCTGTGACAGAAATGACAGGAACATTCTCTTTCACAGCAACTTCCACCATATGTTCGAACGGCCGGCCATGTTGACCAATAGCAAAGTTGACGCCAAATGGCTTATCGGTCATCGTCCTGACACGTTTGATTTCTTCTTTTAATTGCTCAGGGCCATCCATACTCATGGCCGTAATCTGGCCAAGCCCTCCTGCTTCCGAAACGGCCGCAGCAAGTTCGGAATAAGCAAGGTGAGCCAGGCCACCCTGGATAATCGGATATGTAATACCTAAGAGCTTCGTTACTTTCGTTTCCCAATTCATTTTCCAGCCTCCTTTTTTTCATTCTATCATGACTGGGTTACAAGGCATCAACTAATAACCACGATTAAAAAAAGCTAGCCACAAGGCCTGCCATCTGCTATAATTCATTTGTTTTATATGATTACATGAAGAGGTGTATCAATTGTCTCAAGACAAAACTCCATTATTCGCGGGTCTCATTGCTCATGCAGAGAAGGATCCGATTCAATTTCATATACCAGGTCACAAAAAAGGCAAAGGCATGGATGAAGAATTTCGTGCATTCATCGGGGAAAATGCTTTATCTATCGATATGATCAATATCGAACCGCTGGATGACCTTCATCATCCGCAGGGAATTATCAAAGAGGCACAGGATTTGGCTGCAGAAGCATTTGGTGCGGACTATACGTTTTTTTCCGTCCAGGGTACAAGTGGAGCCATCATGACAATGGTCATGAGCGTCTGCCAGCCAGGCGACAAAATCATCGTCCCCCGGAATGTTCATAAGTCCGTAACTTCTGCGATCATTTTTTCAGGGGCGACACCGATTTTCATTCATCCAGAGCTTGATGATCAGCTAGGTATTTCTCATGGGATTACGCCAGAAGCAGTAAACCGGGCGCTGAATGCTCATCCGGATGCCAAAGGAGTACTCGTTATTAATCCGACCTACTTCGGGATAGCGGCTGACTTAAAGAAGATCGTTGAAGTAGCTCATGATTTTCATGTGCCTGTACTTGTCGATGAAGCCCACGGCGTCCACATCCATTTCCATGAGCACCTTCCTCTTTCAGCCATGCAGGCAGGGGCTGACCTTGCTGCTACCAGTGTCCATAAACTGGGCGGCTCTATGACCCAAAGCTCTGTATTGAACTTGAGAGAGGGGCTGGTGTCTCATGAACGAGTGCAGGCCGTTTTATCGATGCTAACCACCACCTCCACTTCCTACGTGCTTCTGGCATCGCTGGATACGGCACGAAGACAGCTGGCCATCAAGGGAAAAGAAATGCTCGAGCGCACGATCACCTTAGCACAAGAAACACGTTTGGCAATCAATGAAATACCAGGCCTATATTGTGTCGGCAAAGAAATATTAGGCAGTGATGCCACTTATGATTATGACCCGACCAAGCTGATCATCTCGGTAAAAGAACTAGGCATGACAGGCTATGATGTAGAGGTTTGGCTGAGGGAGCACTACCGGATTGAAGTAGAGTTATCAGACTTATATAATATCCTCTGTCTGGTAACACCGGGAGATACACGGGAAGAAACGGAAAGCCTTACCCAAGCGTTGAAAGAACTTGCTGCCTTACAAACCGAACGCGCGGCAAAACAACCTGTTAAAGTAAAGGTTCCGGAAATTCCGCTGCTCGCCTTATCACCAAGGGAAGCTTTTTATTCCGAAACAGAAGTTGTACCTTTAGATGAAGGCATTGGAAGAATCAGTGCCGAGTCTTTGATGATTTACCCTCCGGGAATTCCTATTTTCATTCCCGGTGAAATTATAACAGCCGATAATGTAGCCTATATCCGGGATAATCTCGATGCCGGCCTTCCAGTCCAAGGGCCTGAGGATGAAACGCTGGCAACCATCCGTGTCATAAAAGAACATCGCGCTTTCAAATAATGAGACATACTTTTTTCATTATGTAGCCCTTAAAAAAATTAAACCCCACCGGAATGGCCGGTGGGGTTTTCGTATGTGCATATAATGACTATTTCTTTTTCGGGTTGCACGACGGACAAGTACTATAAAGAGTGGAAACCTTCTCATCTTCATAATGCTCAATGATCTTCTGGCAATCTTGACATACAATTGTACCCATCTGAATATCCAGCTCCTTTACAAGTAATTTGTAATCGTTTTCAGGTTATGGTCTTATTTTAATATGACACATTTAAAAAATCAAGCCCAAAAAGTATGTCACATTTATTTTTTTCTTTCCCAATAAAGATATCCTGTAAACGAGCTGACTGAATTTATTCGTAAGAGGCTTCCATCAACTCTGCCGGAGGAACTACATCGTTTAGAAAATCAGCGAGATCCATCGCAACCATTTTATCCGGCAGGCGGAATTTTTTTTGCAGAAAATCCAGATCCTTTACATCCGAACTGTCGAGCAACGAAGATTGGCCGGATTGCATACATACAACGAGGGGCTTTCCGAAAAATTGACTGGTGTACACAATACCAAAGTCATACCTTCCTTCTTTCGTAGTGAATCCCACAAACCTTACATTAGACTGCTCCATTTCATCATACAATTTTTCCATATACATATGTTTCCCTCCTTAATATATTAAGCCTGATTGGCTTTTTGGTAGAAATAGATGCCAGATTTTATTCAGGAAACGTGACAAATGTTATTGAGCTACCTTTATGGGAAGTGCTAACATAAGATTAGAAACCTATGACAGGAGTTGGAAAAATGGGTAAAAGTGCATTCATTCATTTAGTAGAAGAAAGTGTCCAACAAACGATTTCTTTGAAAGAGGTACATGATTTACTCAACTATTATCAGGAAATCACTTCAAAAACCGGAGAACAGCTCGATTGGAGTTACAACAGCCACGCTTTTCCTTACTTAGTGACGGAGAAAAACGACGATAATGGCAACTATCTGCATTTAAGGGGAACGGATCCAAATTATCAACATTTACTGGTTGGAGTAGGAAGTACAAAAGGATCGACAGACGACCAGGAACAATTTTTTATTCAAATAACCCTGCCTGAAGCCTCTACACATGGAGATAAAAACAAAGGGAATGAGCTTGCAAAATTCTTTGCGAAGAAATTAGAAGGAAAGTTACATTTATTCAACGATCGTATTATGTATTATTATAAACGAAAACTATCGTAAATAGAATAAAAATGCATTAGGGTGTATTGCTTTTTATTTAAATATGGTGACCGGCCATTTAAGGAGCGGCCAGTTTAGGGGGAGAGGGACTTTTATTTCGTATAAGAGACAATGGATAAATAAAAGAGACAACTACGTTATAAGTGAGCATGTATACAGTGGATGAGAGACAATTTTCCGATTATGAGCGAAAAATTTAAAATTAAACGAGACAAATTCTCAAAAAAGAGAGACTCTCTCCTCTTTAATGAGACAAAACACCACCCCGCAAAAGGGTGGTGTTTTATATTATGGCCGCTTGATCAAAAGCGGGTCCAGTATTTCAAAACCTTTTTCTTCTAGGCCTAGGACAATGTCTTCGAGACCCTCTGCTGTCCATTCACGATCATGCATAAGCAGGTTGGCGCCGTCAGCTAACAAAGGAGATTCAACCATAATGTCGGCAATAGCCGATGCAGTCTGGTAATCCTGTTCCCAATCATAGCCATATGTCCAATTCATCAATAGCATACCTTCTTCTTCCACTAACTGTTTGGAGTAATCGGTATTCTGTCCGAATGGCGCCCGGAAAAATTCTGGACGCTCGCCGATGACCTCTTCGACACGATCATTTAACCCGACTATTTCTTCATACTGTTCCTCTTCTGTCAAACTTGGCAAAGAAGCATGGTTGAAGGTATGGTTACCGATGGCAAAGCCCATTTCATAAATTTGCTTCAGCTTCTCCTCTTCTTCCGGTGTGTCAAGAAAATGGCCATTTACAAAGAATATGGCAGGAGCATCAAGTTCTTTCAACGTTTTCGCCATGTCTACACTAAATTTATCAGGCGCATCATCGATCGTGACGAGTGCCACCTTTTCATTCGCCTGGTCATCGATCGGCTGTACAGCCCAATTTCCAGACAACTCATATAATGGTTCACTCACTTGCTGAACGGCCTCTTCTTCCACTAGTTCATTTCCGTTCTCTTCTTCTCCTTCAGCAGCAGACTCCTCTTCCACTTCTGAATTTTCCTCTGATTTAGCTGTATCGTCTTTTTCTTCTGCATTAATAGAATCTTGTTCTGCCTCTGCATCTTTTTCCATACTGCATGCCCCTAGCACCATAACCAGCAGCAGCAGCAACAAACCTTTTCTCATGTAATAATGACCCCCAGATGTTATTTTTTTCTATGTATTTCCAACAATTTCATTATACCTGATTTTTTGTAGTTTTTACTATGGTTTCTTTTTAATTTATACTATAATAAGAAATCGTGGCTGGAGCCTAAAGAAATGTAGGGTGGTTCTATATGATGGAACGTCTACGGCAATTCAAACTTTTTGGAAGCAGGACACTAAAAACCGGTATTTCCGTATTTATAACCGCACTGATCTGCGGTTATTTTGGTTGGCCGGTTATTTTTGCGGTCATTACAGCGATTGTCACAATTGAGCATACTGCAGCAGATTCCATCCGGAAGGCAGCGATAAGGTTTCCCGCCTCAGCAATAGGTGCATTACTTGCTACTACCTTATATGGGGTATTCGGAAAAGGAGCACTCACCTATGCATTGGTAGCTATGCTTACCATCGCTGTGTGCCATAAGCTGAAACTTCAGGACGGAATACTGGTAGCTACGATTACGGCAACTGCTATGATCCCTGATTTCCAGGAAAATTACATTGTTTCGTTCTTCATAAGATTGGGTACTACATCTATTGGTATAGTAGTTTCTTCCCTAGTCAACTTTTTTTTGCTGCCGCCGAATTATTTTACGAGTATTCACCGCAGTATCGACCGGCTGTATGGCCAAGCAGCTGACTTGCTGGAATTGATATTAAATGAAGTGATTGGAGAGCGTCATGCAAAGAAGGGCCTTATTAACAGAAGGTATCAAGAGCTTACAAAACATATTGAACAGACCCACCAGCTCTCGCAATATCAAAGGGAAGAATGGTCCTATCATAAGCACACCAATTTCGATATGCGTGCATTTCAATTTGCTCAAAAAAAGCTGGACTTATTGCAGCAGATCATTTATCACTTGGGAAATTTGCAGTATATCCAGACAGATGCAACGGATTTCAATCACCGTGAAAAACATCTGATCGGAAGAATGATTCCTTCATTTGTGGCAATATTAAGAGCACCTAAGCAAGAAATTCCAGAAGAGCATTTCAAGCAAATCGAGGAACTAGATCATGTGTTTTGGGATTGGAAACAAGAACATATCGAACACGAATCAAGATACCGTCACCATTTACCGCCGCAGACGGTATTGCTGTATGAATTACTTTGTTTGCATGACGTAATGGAAGAGTTGAAGGAACTCTCCACTTCCAAACACGCAGCTATTTATTATCAATATGTAAAAAAGCAGCAAGGGATGAGTTGATGACTTCAATCAGTAGTAATTTCTTACGAAAGGATGATGAGATTGAAACAGGTTACAAAGGTTTTTTATATTTCGGTTGTTATCGCCTTCCTATTCATCTTATGGGGAATCATACCGGAATCAATATTACCAACCTGGAACCTTAGCAACATTACAACGAACATTCAAGGTTTTCTAACGGAGAAATTCGGATGGTTTTATTTACTTTCTGCAACAGGTTTTCTGGCATTTGCTATCTTTTTAATCTTTTCCCGATATGGAAAAATTAAATTGGGAAAGCCGGATGATGAACCAGAGTATCCTTACATTACCTGGTTTGCCATGTTATTCAGTGCTGGAATGGGTATTGGACTTGTTTTCTGGGGGGCTGCTGAACCGCTATCCCATTTCCATACACCACCTACTGCTGACCCACAGACTCAGGAATCGGCACGGGAAGCGATGCGCTACAGCTTTTTCCACTGGGGACTGCACCCATGGGCAATCTACGCCGTAATTGCATTGGCTCTGGCTTATTTCAAGTTCCGTAAAAACGCCCCAGGGGTTATAAGTGCAGCACTAATTCCATTGCTTGGGGAGGAACGAGTAAAGGGACCAATTGGGACTACTGTGGATACAATTGCTGTCTTCGCAACCATTTTCGGGGTGGCAACGTCGCTTGGTCTTGGGGCCTTGCAGATATCGAGTGGTCTCGCTTATTTAGTCCCAGGGTTAAGTGATAATTTCACCCTTCAGCTATCTATTATTGCTGTTGTGACCGTCTTGTTCATGATTTCTGCCATGACAGGTTTGAATAAAGGTATCAAATATTTGAGTAATACAAATATTGTATTGGCCCTATTGTTAATGTTCTTCCTGCTATTTGCAGGTCCTACAAACTTTATCATGGATTACTTTACAACCACGTTCGGCTCTTATATTTCCAACCTTCCGCAGATGAGCTTGCGTATGACTCCGTTCTCGGAAGAAAGTAATTCCTGGATTCAAGGGTGGACAATCTTCTACTGGGCATGGTGGATTTCCTGGGCACCATTCGTCGGTACGTTTATTGCCCGTGTTTCTCGTGGTCGTACGATTCGCGAATTTATACTTGGGGTTCTTTTAGTACCGACTATTTTCGGTGGTCTATGGTTCTCCGTGTTCGGTGGTACCACCATTCACCTTGAATTCTTCCAGGGCATGGATATTCAGTCCGCGGTGGATGAACTAGGGACAGAAGTTGCCCTATTTGCAATGTTAGAAAATATCCCGCTTGGCATGGTGATGTCAATCATCGGACTGACCTTGATCAGTACGTTCTTTGTCACATCGGCTGACTCAGCAACCTTTGTGCTTGGAATGCAGACGACAGGAGGCAGCTTGAACCCACGTAACCAGGTTAAGTTTACATGGGGGCTTATACAGGCTGGCGCAGCAGCTGTCCTTCTATGGCAGGGAGGCTTAGAAGCTCTACAGACGGCAGCCATCATAGCCGCCTTCCCATTCACGTTTATCATGATCATGCTCTGCTTCTCGTTAGTACGAACGTTTGCTGAAGAGGATAAAAAAATAGGATTAAAAGGGAAAAAATAATTGAGCTGTTACAGTTTAAGAAAAGGCGAGTATAGAACCTTATCGGTTTTATACTCGCCTTTTAGCTTTCTTGTTTTGTCAAATTAAAGCTCCCTTTACTTGAAGACTCAGTATCGAGATAGTTGTGTCCGTTATCGAAAGGTAAGGGATGGGATGTTAAAAAGCGCTTATCGTTGTGCCTTTATTACAATTTGACAATGCGATTAAACAACACTTCGATGGGTTTTCACTTCCATGACATTTCGATAACATTCGCTTTTTTTCGTATCTTCTCTGATAAAATGTAACCAGTTTCTACGATAGAAAGAGAGTGGTATTGCATTGACTAAACTACTTCTGCCAGTCGGTTTGATTTTCATCATGATTTCAGGGTGCTTCCCTGAACAGAAAAAAATAGAAGTCATCAGCGCCAATTCGAATGGATATGAAGTTCAATTATTGACCGAGGAAGAGGATAAAGACATCGACAAAGCATATATGGATGCCTTTCTTTCTTTTAAAAATCAACATAAACAGCAGCCACTTGAATTTTTCAAAAGTACAGCATCGTTATATCAAGTGGAGGAACACATTAACAAGCTGCCCGCCTTTCTAATCAGAAAAGAAGAAAAAACGGTAGCTACCATTACCGGTGAACGGAAAAGTGAGGAAATCGTCGAGCAGCTAATGGAAATCATAAAATAATTTAAACTTCAATTATAATAAATGGAGCTGTCTTTGCGTTTGCAGCCGACATGCTCCACCCCTTTCTGAATTCTGTTCTTCTCTTATAGAAGTACTGCTGCCTTTCTCCTACAGTATTTTACATATAGAGTAGCTTAGGTTATCGCCAGGTACTCTATGGCGAAAGCCTAAGTGTTTCTTATACTTTATTCCTTTAACAAGGTTAAATTATCTTCAAAGTAAAAAATCCTGAACCAATGAGGTTCAGGATTTTTTGAATGCTTTATTATTTGATGTGAATTGGAGTTCCTAGTGCTACTTCGGCTGCTTCCATGCTGATTTCCCCTAGGGAAGGATGAGCATGGATAGTTAGTGCAAGGTCTTCCGCAGTCATACCAGTTTCAATTGCCAGTCCTAGTTCAGCAATAACATCACTGGCATTGGCTCCGGCAACTTGTGCACCGATAACCAGGCCATCATCTTGACGCGTAACCAATTTAACGAAACCGTCTGTTTCATTTAAGGACAACGCACGGCCGTTTGCCGCAAATGGGAACTTGGATGCTTTCACCTCATACCCAGCTTCTTTCGCATCTTTTTCGGTATAGCCGACAGATGCAAGTTCCGGATCAGAGAAGACAACCATCGGGATGCCCAGATAATCGATTTCTGATTTCTCACCTGCGATAACTTCTGCAGCGATTTTACCTTCATAAGAAGCTTTGTGCGCAAGTGGAGGACCTTCGACAATGTCACCGATCGCAAAGATGTTATCTACACTTGTACGGCATTGTTTATCGATTTTAATAAGTCCCTTGTCTGACATTTCGACGCCAACTTGCTCCAGGCCGATTTCATCTGTGTTAGGCTTACGTCCAACTGTAACAAGCAGGTAGTCTGCTTCGATCGTTTTCTCTTCGCCTTTCACTTCATACGTGACTTTTACGCCATCTTTTGTTTCTTCAACGCCTTGAGCCATCGCATTCGTTACAACTTCAACGCCTTTCTTCTTTAGGCGCTTCTTGACAAGTTGTGTCATCTGCTTCTCGAAGCCGCCAAGGATATCTTTGGTACCTTCAAGAATTGTAACTTCAGTATCGAAATCAGCATAGGCAGTACCAAGCTCAGTTCCGATGTATCCGCCGCCGATGACAACCATCTTCTTAGGGATTTCTTTCAGGTTCAAGGCACCTGTAGAATCCAGGACACGGTCGGAATATTTGAAGTTTGGCAGTTCGATCGGGCTGGAACCTGTCGCGATGATGCAATTCTTGAACGTGTACGTTTGAGAATTTTTATCATCCATGACACGAACAGTGTTTTTATCGACAAAGTAAACTTCGCCTTTGACGATATCCACGCTATTTCCTTTTAATAACCCTTCTACACCGCCAGTAAGTTTATCAACGACTTTTCCTTTCCATTCTTGTACTTTGGAAAAATCGACTGTAGTGTTTTCGGACTGGATGCCCATTTCGTCGGCACCTTTTGCATGTGCATAACGGTGGCCGGCCTGGATTAGTGCTTTAGAAGGGATACACCCTACGTTCAGACAGACACCACCAAGTGTTCCTTTGTCTACGATTGTTACCTTTTGACCAGTTTGTGCGGCACGGATGGCAGCTACATAGCCGCCAGGACCCGCACCTACTACTAACGTGTCTAGTTCAATTGGGAAATCTCCTACTACCATACTTTACGCCTCCATCATAATAAGTTGTGGATCGTTCAGTAAACGCTTGATGTGGTTCATTGCATGCTGAGCTGTAGCACCATCGATAATACGATGGTCAAAGCTCAAGGATACAGCAAGAACTGGAGCGACTACGATTTCACCATCGCGTACAACGGCTTTTTCGCCGATGCGGCCGATTCCAAGAATCGCTACTTCCGGATGATTGATGACCGGAGTGAACCATTGGCCGCCAGCAGAACCGATATTGGTGATTGTAGTAGAACCGCCCTTCATTTCTTCAGATGACAGTTTACCGTCACGAGCTTTCACAGCAAGTTCATTGATTTCACTTGAGATAGTAAAAATGGATTTGCGGTCAGCATCTTTTACAACTGGTACAAGCAATCCTTTGTCAGTATCTGCTGCGATACCAATATTATAGTAGTGTTTCTGAATAATTTCATCCGTTTCGTCATCAACTTGTGTATTTAGTGCTGGATATTTTCTCAACGCAGACACAAGAGCTTTGACGACATAAGGAAGATACGTCAATTTGATATCCTGCTCCGCAGCAACTGCTTTGAACTTCTTACGGTGAGCGACAAGCTCGGTGACATCTACTTCGTCCATCAACGTAACATGCGGAGCTGTGTGCTTGGAGTTGACCATCGCTTTAGCGATAGCTTTACGGATACCACTCATTTTCTCACGAGTTTCTGGATATTGACCTTCCAGTACAGGCTGTTGTTTTTCGCCAGATGCAGCAGCTTGCTGTTCTTGTGCTTCTTCTTTCGCTTCGCCTGCTTCTGCCTGTGGCTGCTGATCGCCGCTCAAGTATGCATCAACATCTTCTTTGGTCACACGACCATTTTTGCCAGTGCCTTGGACTTTGCGGATATCGACATCGTTGTCACGGGCATGTTTGCGGACAGATGGCATCGCGATGACACGCTTATCTTCATCTACTTCTTCATCGTCTGCAGCAGGAGCATCTTCTTTAGCTGCGCCTTTGTCTTCGGCAGCAGGCTCTTCTGATTTTGCTTCTTCTTTTGGAGCTTCTTCCTTTGGAGCTTCTTCTTGCTTGTCTTCTCCGCTGTCGTCAGACTCATACCCTTCAGCATCAAATGTGATGATTGTTGTACCAACTGTGGTGGTAGAACCTTCTTCTACTAATACCTCTTTGACAGTACCTTCGACAGGAGATGGGATTTCTACGACAGCTTTATCGTTTTGCACTTCGCAAAGAACATCGTCTTCTTTTACTTCGTCACCGGCTTTGACAAACCATTTTACAATTTCACCTTCATGGATGCCTTCACCGATGTCCGGTAGTTTAAATTCGAAAGCCACGATTATTGCCTCCCTTTTCTAGGTTTCAATTAAAAGTTCATTACTTGATTAACTTTCTCTACAACGTCATTATGGTTTGGTAGCCATACCGTTTCTGCCTGAGAGAAAGGATATACCGTATCTGGAGCAGTAACACGTAGTACTGGTGCTTCCAGATGCAGAATCGCTTTTTCTTGAATCTCTGAAACCACGTTAGCAGCTACACCAGCCACTTTTTGCGCTTCTTGTAACACAACAGCACGATTTGTCTTCTTCACAGACTCCATAATCGTTTCATAGTCAATTGGAGCTACCGTACGTAAGTCGATAATCTCTGCTGAAATGCCGTTCTCTTCTAATTCATCGGCTGCTTTCAATGCAGTATGGACCATCGCACCGTAAGCAATCAATGTAACGTCCTTTCCTTCCCGTTTCACTTCCGCTTTTCCAAGATCAATCGTATACTCCTCTTCCGGTACCTCTTCACGGAAGGAGCGGTAAAGCTTCATATGCTCAAGGAAAATAACCGGATCGTTGTCACGGATAGATTGAATCAACAATCCCTTTGCATCATATGGATTGGAAGGAATGACTACTTTCAGACCAGGCTGCTGGGCCATCAAGCCTTCCAGGCTGTCCGCATGAAGTTCAGGTGTGTGTACACCGCCGCCAAACGGGGAACGAACAGTGATAGGCATTGTACGGGTACCACCAGAACGGTAGCGGTAACGAGCCATTTGTCCACTTATTGCATCCATGGTTTCAAACACGAAACCGAAGAACTGGATTTCAGGAACTGGACGGAACCCTTGCAGGGCAAGACCAATTGACATACCGCCGATTCCGGATTCTGCTAACGGTGTATCGAATACGCGCTCTTCACCGAATTCTTTTTGTAAGCCTTCAGTTGCACGGAAAACTCCGCCGTTTTGGCCGACGTCTTCACCGAAGACAAGCACATTTTCGTCATTTTTTAATTCTGTGCGCATCGCATCAGTGATGGCTTGGATCATTGTCATTTGTGCCATGATTTATTTCGACTCCTTTGCCTCGTATTCTTCCCTTTGCTCTTGAAGGCTGGCAGGAAGTTCTTCGTACATGATATCCATTAGTTCAGTAACTTTCTGTTTTGGCTGCTCGTCTGCTTTCTTAATGGCAGCTTTAACTTCTTCTTTCGCTTGTTCGATTACTTCATTTTCTTCTTCTTCAGACCATAGGCCTTTGTTTTCAAGGAACGTACGGAAACGGACGATAGGGTCTTTTGCTTCCCACTCATTGTCAGTTTCTTCTGTACGATAACGTGTCGGGTCATCACCAGCCATTGTATGAGGACCGTAACGGTATGTCATGGTTTCGATTAATGTCGGACCTTCACCATTAATAGCACGTTCACGTGCATCTTTGGTAGCTGCATAAACAGCCAAAACGTCCATACCGTCTACCTGAATGCCTTCAATACCAGCAGCAACTGCTTTTTGGGCGATTGTTTTCGCAGCGGATTGCTTTTCTACTGGAACGGAAATTGCATAACGGTTGTTTTGGACTACGAATACTGCCTGTGCATTGAATGCACCAGCAAAGTTAATACCTTCGTAGAAGTCACCTTGGGAGGCACCGCCGTCCCCTGTGTAAGTAATTGCGATTGCGTCTTTGCCGCGTTTCTTCATACCAATACCGACACCAGCAGCTTGTGTAATCTGTGCACCGATAATGATTTGCGGGCTGACAGCATTCACACCTTCTGGCATCTGGTTACCGTGAAAGTGTCCACGGGAGAATAGGAATGCCTGGTACAATGGCAGACCATGCCAGATCAATTGAGGTACATCACGGTACCCTGGAAGAATAAAGTCTTCTTTCTCAAGTGCATAATGACTGCCTAGCTGGGAAGCTTCCTGTCCTGCTGTCGGAGCATAGAATCCCAGGCGGCCCTGACGGTTCAAGGCAATGGAACGTTGGTCTAAGATACGTGTGTAAACCATGCGGCGCATGATCTCTTTCAAATCATCGTCTGAAAGGTCAGGCATTGCATCTTCATTTACAATTTCGCCTTTTTCATTCAGAATTTGAAACATTTCGAACTGATTTTCAATGTTTTCAAGTGAGCGTTTCAAACTGATTCACCTCTTCCTTCCTATTAAAAAAATGGATACTTTCCTTAGCTTTCCCAAAAGCTGAAAAAACCTGTACCGATTTGCTCTTATTCTTTTACCCTTTAGCCATTTATATTAATCATAAGCCTTACACAATGGAAACTGTTACAATAAGAACACAAAAATAACTGGTACAATGAAATGTTCTGTTTGTAGTTTAGCTTATCTTACTAGGAAACGTCAAACAGTTTGTATCAATTTCAATGGAGGTTTTTTAATAACAGCTGGTGCAACAAGGATGAAACAGGCTGGAAGGCATGCAGCGTAAGAAGACTGTTTCAGTAAAATAGCACTCCTGTATCAGTTACGTTCTGAAAAAAATGATTCTCCTGTTATTTTTATTGATGTTCCCCTGGATACTCAACAAAAAAAGACCGCTAAGGGCGGCCTTTTTATTCCTGGTCTGTATCGTCTTTCTCTGAGTCAGGGTTATCTTCTTTCTCCTGCTCATTTGATTCCGATTCAGAAGCTCCATTTTCTTGTTCACTGTATTCCACATTCAAATCTGTCGATTCATAGAAAGTTTTCTTCTGCTTGTTGTATTGTTCTGTATACTGATTGAATTCCTCATTCGCTTCAATGACCTTATCATAACTATCATTAATTTTGTCGATTTGATTCTGTAATGTTTCTTCTTCTAAGTCCTCTTGCTGAAGCAGTTCGTATAATTCTTTATCCAGTTCAATCGCTGACTGGTAACTTTCATACAATTGCTGGTAAGCATCGTAACGATTATTCATCGTTTCCACCAGTTTTTGTGCTTCTTCCTTCGCTTCTGCCTGTTCTTCTTCATCTAAATCATCAATAATCGGTTCGATTTTATCAAATTCTTCTTTAGCTGCATCGATACTTTCTTTTTCACGATCAATCTTTTCCTGACGCTCTTCCACTAAAGATGCCGCTTCCTGGGAATACTCTTTGATCTGGTCGAATTCATCCATGCTCAGGTTAATGATTTTGTTATACAATTCCTGTTCCTTACGCTCCAATTCGACGATCGGCTCTTGTTGTTCCCGGAATTCTTCCTCCAGAGAAACAGCTTCTTCAAGATGTTCATAGATTTGTTCCTCAGGAGCCGGCCCATTATTGCAGGCTGCTAACATAACTAAGATGAGTGATAATGGTATGAATAGCTTTCTTAATAACACGAATCTTCCCCCTTAAGAAGTATGGATTTTTCCATACTTTTCATCATAATTTACATACTATAATAAAAAAAATTAAATTGGAAGGATATTTTATCCAATATTGTAGTAGAATGGGGATTTCTCTTATCCCCCTTCTGAAGTCATCTATGTTAAACTATATGAAGATATTCGAAGACAGAGATAGAGAGAAAGGATGGACATTGGTATGATTACAATGAAAGATATTGTACGGGAGGGTAATCCGGTGCTTCGTGAGGTGGCAGACGAGGTGGAAATGCCCCCGAGCGAGGAAGAGAAAGAAACCCTTGGAGAGATGCTGCAATATTTAAAAAACAGTCAGGACGAACAAATCTGTGACCGTTACAGCTTAAGACCGGGCGTAGGATTAGCCGCTCCTCAAATTGGAGTATCCAAGCGGATGCTTGCGGTCCATTTTACGGATTTCAATGATAAATTATATAGTTATGGCTTGTTTAACCCGAAAATCGTTAGTCATTCCGTTGAAAAAGCCTATTTGACGAGCGGTGAAGGCTGTCTTTCTGTAGACCGGGAAGTACCTGGATATGTTCCGCGTTATGCACGAGTCACGATCAAAGCTGTTGATTTGGAAGGAAACGAAGTGAAATTGCGGTTGCGAGATTTTGCAGCAATCGTCTTCCAGCATGAAATCGACCATTTGAATGGCGTGATGTTCTACGATCATATCGATCCGGATAATCCATTCAAAGAACCAGAAAACGCCAAAGCCCTCGATCATTAAACACAACTTCTCATTTCACAATCTAATCCATATAGTAAAAAAGCTTAGAGTCCTCGTGGCTCTAAGCTTTTTAAAAATGGTCCCATTCAATTAAAATGCCGAAAAGTAGAAGACTTGATTTCGAGGTGTTTTCCTGCCCATCCTTCTCTTACATGATAACGGACCTCTTAGTTTTCTAGAAGGCCGACTTCGTGGATGGCTTTGACTAGTCCGCCTTCGTCGACATCATCGGTGACGTAATCAGCTAGGGGTTTAAGCTCTGGAATTGAGTTCCCCATTGCAACAGCGGTACCGACTACTTCCATCATTTCCTTATCGTTCGGTCCATCACCAAATCCGTAGGAGTCTTCGATGCGCAGACCGCTTGCCTCGATCATTTTTTTGATTCCTTCTGCTTTAGAGCCACCGCCAGGTAAGACATCACAGGCTTTTGGATGCCAGCGGATAAAATCAAAAGCGTCGTGCTCCCCACGATAATCCTCAATTTCATCCCCTTCACAGAAAATCAATGATTGGTATATGTTCCTTCCATCATAAAAGGCATCGTCGATATCCGGGTAATCAAAATGTAAGCTCCCCATACTTTCCGAAATATGCTCATGCTCAGATTCTGTCGCCTTCATTTCTTCATGATTCATAAACACCATAGGATGGCCGGTTTGCTTGGCATGTTCAAAGAGAGTGGTCAGCCTCTCCGTTGAAAGCGGGTTTTCATAAATGACCTCCCCTTCAAATACCACATACTGTCCATTAAAACTAACAAACGATTCAATCCCCAGTGTTTTTCTAATATCCTCGAACATGAATGGAGCCCTGCCTGTTGCAATTGCGCAGTAAACTCCTTCTTCCTGCAGGCGTTTTATTGTGAGAATCGTCTCTTCAGGCAGTTCTTTATTATGATTTAGCAAAGTTCCATCAATATCAAAAAAAGCAATCTTCTTATTCATTTTTCATCCTCCTGCTGTTCCGTTAGTATCTGTTATTTCTTTTCAGTTATTTTTAATCAATGAATACACCATAGCATGACTGAAACAAGATGAGAAGGGAAAAACTAAGGGATAACTTCAGGAATTTCAAGCGCCAATTTCGGGTATCGTTGGATAATAAATCCTCTCAGATAATAGTTCTTTGTTTCATTATTTCTCAAACCGTATTATACTAAGAGTAACGGGATTGGGTCGGTTGAACGTTTTTAGTTGTTTTCTTCATCACCTTGAAAGGAGATGAGTGCTATGCTGAAGCGCTTAAGAAGAAAGCTGAAAAAACGTTGGAAAGATTTTTGGAAGCGTAAAACGTTAGCCTGAGACGGTCTTCTCCTACGTATTAGGAGTAGCAAAAAACATCCGATAAACTATGCGCTATTATTATTGCTAGGAAAAAACATGGAAAACATTAGCAGTTAGGAGAGATATTAGAAAATGGTATATAAAGTGTTATATCAGGAGCTTCCTGCCGAAGTTCCTGTTCGAGAACGTACAAAAGCTCTGTATGTAGAAGCAGAGACAGAAAGAAAAGTTCGTGAACATCTGTCCGATCGTGGGATTAATATTGAATTTATTCAGGGGTTAGATGAGGAACACCTGAATTATGAAAAACAAACGGTTGAAAAACTTGAAGTGGAGAACGGCTGATCATGAAATTCGTTAAAAATGATCAAACCGCTGTTTTTGCACTAGGCGGTTTAGGTGAAATCGGTAAAAACACGTATGGCGTCCAGTTCCAGGACGAAATCATCTTGATTGATGCGGGTATCAAATTCCCGGAAGATGAATTACTTGGGATTGATTATGTCATTCCGGATTACACCTATCTGGTGCAAAACCAGGACAAGATTAAAGGTCTTTTTATCACCCACGGACACGAAGACCACATAGGTGGCATTCCTTATCTTCTACGTGAAATCAATGTGCCTATCTATGCAGGAAAATTAGCGATTGGACTAATTAAAAATAAGTTGGATGAACACGGTTTATTGCGGAATGCAAAACTGAACACGATTCAGGAAGAGGATGTAATCAAATTCCGCAAAACATCGGTGACATTCTTTAAAACTACACACAGCATTCCGGACTCTTTTGGTGTCGTTGTGAAAACACCACCAGGGAATGTTGTGCACACCGGTGATTTCAAATTTGATTTCACCCCGGTTGGAGAGCCAGCAAACCTAGCAAAAATGGCTGAAATCGGTAAAGAAGGCGTATTAGCATTATTATCGGATAGTACAAATAGTGAAGTCCCAGGTTTTACAAAGTCTGAGAGTGTGGTTGGACAAAGCATCCAGGACATATTCAGCCGTGTTAATGGACGAGTCATTTTTGCGACTTTTGCATCCAATATCTATCGTTTGCAGCAGGCGGTAGAAGCAGCGGTGAAACATAACCGAAAGGTCGCCGTATTCGGACGCAGCATGGAATCGTCTATTCGAATCGGCCAGGAACTCGGCTATATTCAAGCACCGAAGGATACTTTCATCGATGCCCATCAGATCAACCGTCTTCCAGCACATGAGGTCATGATCCTGTGTACCGGCTCCCAAGGGGAACCAATGGCAGCTCTATCCCGTATCGCCAATGGTACACATCGTCAGATTCAGATCATGCCAGGAGATACTGTCGTGTTCTCCTCTTCCCCAATCCCAGGGAACACGTTGAGTGTATCTAAGACAATCAACATGCTTTACCGTAACGGAGCGGATGTCATTCACGGACCATTAAATGACATCCATACTTCTGGTCATGGAAGCCAGGAGGAAATGAAATTGATGCTTCGTTTGATGCAGCCTAAGTATTTCATGCCGATTCATGGTGAATACCGTATGTTAAAAGAGCATACGAAACTGGCTCAACAGACAAACATCGATCCGAGTGACTGCTTCGTTATGGATAACGGAGACGTTTTGGCCCTCGGAAAAGATAATGCCATGATTGCAGGCAAAATTCCATCCGGTTCTGTGTATGTAGATGGAAGCGGTATTGGTGATATCGGGAACATCGTTTTACGCGACCGCCGTATCCTTTCCGAAGAAGGGCTTGTAATTGTAGTTGTAAGCATCAACATGAAGGAATTCAAGATCGCATCAGGTCCAGATATTATTTCGCGGGGATTCGTCTATATGCGTGAATCTGAAGATCTTATCAAAGAAGCGCAAAAGCTTGTTTCCCAGCATGTTGAAAAAGTGATGGAACGCCGTACGACCCAGTGGTCGGAAATCAAGAATGAAATTACGGATACCATTGCACCATTCTTATTTGATAAAACAAAACGCCGCCCGATGATCCTTCCGATTATCATGGAGGTATAATAAAAAATCCCGGACATGTATAAAATGTCCGGGATTTTTTACTTTTCAGGAGCCAGATTCGGATGATGGCTTAAATGGAAGCATATTACAGTAACTTCTTACTTAACGCCTCCATGTTCTTCCCTATCGCCAATAACTTCTGCCCTAACTACCAGACGTTCCTCCCTAACTCAACAAACTTCTGCCCTAACGACGGAAACTTCTCCCCTAACTGAAAAATAGGGATTACTCTGCCATCAGATTAGTCGATCGATTGTTTTTTTCATGTCAGGAAGTTCAATGTTGCCTGTATCGAAAAACTCTTTAATCAAAAATTTACTGTAATTGACTGCCTGGGTATAACCGATGTGTCCTGGTAATGGGGCCTGTTCTTCAATGACGACGTCAATGATGGCGGGTTTGTCGCTCGCGAATGCCTGGTTCATGCTGCTGCTTAAGTCCTCAAATTTTTCCACACGATAGCCTTCTCCGCCGCATGCTTCAGCAAATTTAGCAAAATCCATTTCGCCTAAGTCAGTTTGATATGTCTGGTGTCCCATTTGCTGCTGCTCATATTTGATCATGCTAATGGATTTGTTATTGAGTATAATTACTTTGATCGGAAGTTCGTATTTTACTGCTGTTACGAAATCCTGGGATACCATATTAAAGCCGCCATCTCCGCATACAGCGATTGCCTGGCGATCCGGATAGGCAATTTGTGCCGCTATTGCTCCTGGGAGCCCGCTTCCCATCGTTGCCAGCCAGCCTGAAATAATGAAATCCTGTTGCTTCAATGGAAGAAAGCGTGTCACCCATACGGTCACATTCCCGACATCACAGGAAATAACGGCATTTTTGTCCATCACCTTCTCCAAGTGATACATCACTTGGGGGGCATGCATTGGATCCTGTTCCAGCTTTTTTTCCTCCTGGAGCTGTACATGCCATTCTTTCATTCTTTCCTGACTCTCTCTTAAAAACGAATCGTCTTTCTTTTCACTCATATGAGAAGTAAGATAGGCAAGAGTTTCCTTGGCATCGCCCGCAAGGCCCACTTCGATCGGATACATCTTTCCAAGGTGTTCAGGCTTATAATCAATCTGGATGGCTTTTACACCATCAGGCAGGAAATCCCTGTACGGAAATTGGGTACCTATTAAAAGGATCAAGTCTGCGTCCATCATTGCCTTGTATGCAGGTTTTGTCCCTATCTGCCCATGCTGCCCCAGGCAAAGCGGATGCTGATCCGGAATCACCCCTTTAGCCAGCAGACTAAGGATGATAGGCGCTTTGATATGTTCAGCAAAAGCCACCAGTTCCTCACTGGCTCCTTTCACCCCTTTACCTGCGAGGATTACCGGCTTTTTCGCATCATCAAGCAGTGATCGGGCTTCTTTTAATGATGTTTCTGATGGGAAAATTTGCGGTCGATAGAATCCTTGAGAAGTCAGCCGGCTTTCATTTTTAAACTTCCTGGCAAATAAATCGTCCGGTACAATCAATACCGATACACCTTTATTTACATAAGCCTCACGAATCGCCTGATTCAGTAAGTCAGGAAGCTGGGATTCCGTCGCTGCCCGCTTGTTAAAGACAGAGACATCATCAAACATCCGCTCCAGGTTGATTTCCTGAAAGGCATCGGTGCCTATTTCTTCGCTGTCCACTTGCCCGACAATCGCCAGGACAGGTGCCCTGTCAGCTTTGGCATCATATAACCCATTCAATAGATGGATGGCTCCTGGGCCTGCGATGGACATACAAACCCCGATTTTTCCGGTTAGTTTAGCATACGAGGCAGCAGCGAGCGCTCCTACCTCTTCATGGCGCACTTGAATAAATTTTAATTTTTCTTCCTGTTTTCGTAAATCGTCAATCAATTCATTAATGGAATCACCTGGCATGCCATAGATATGATCAATGCCCCAATCAATCAACATTTCTGTCATCACGGCACCCGTGCGTTTTTCTAACAACATAAAGCACCCTCTCTACATCTAGTTATCTTATATCCATGTGTATATCCTTCCCTGCAACAAAGGAAACCTTCCCCAAAAAATTACTTGGCAGGAAATTATCATATAAAAAAGACTGACAGAGTTCATTCTCCGCCAGTCCTTGATAAGCTTTTCATCATTTTTTGTAAAACATTCCTATTTTAATCGTCTTCGACAACCAGATTTTTCTCGAAACGCGAAATATCTTTATCAGCACCGATTACGATCAGGATATCGCCTTCCTGGATCATCTCAGTCGCCATGGGAGATACGATAACATCTTTATCCCGCTTGATGGCAACGACGTTACAGCCGTACTGGGCTCGAATATCCAGGTCCACAAGCGACCGTCCGCTCATTTTATTTCCGGCTTTCACTTCCACGACACTGTGGTCGTCGGAAAGTTCGATATAGTCGAGAATATTGTTAGACATAATATTATGGGCAATTCGTTTACCCATGTCACGTTCTGGGTGAATGACGTGATCGGCACCTATTTTGCTCAGTATTTTTTCATGGTAATCATTCTGAGCTTTCACAGTAATCTTTTTAATACCCAGCTCTTCCAGAATAACGGTAGTCAGCAGACTTGCCTGGATATTGTCGCCAATGGCGACGATGACATGATCGATATTACGGATTCCCAGTTCTCTCAACACGGTTTCGTCGGTAGAATCAGCAATAACAGCGTGGGATGCAATTTCTTTGTATTCATTTACTTTATCTTCATCTAAATCAATGGCGAGTACTTCAAGACCTTCTTTACTCAATTCCTTGCAGATGCTTCCGCCGAAGCGCCCCAAGCCAATGACTGCATACTCTTTCTTCATCGTTAATCCTCCATTTTCGCTTACATCTGATAGAAGTATTTTATCATAATTTAAGGTTTGCGACGAGCACCCTAAAAGAATTAAACACAGCCTCCGCGTTCGGGAGGCTGTCGGTATCACTTTTTCCCTTTGACATAATCAGCATCAAACAAGAACATTCTCATTAATAAAATGAGCGATGGAATCAATAGGAACAACCCGGCAATAAATGCAATCACCAGTGCAAGCCCCATCGCATCATTGACGACACCTTCGGAAAGGGTAATGTACGGATAAAGCAGGTAAGGCAAATGAGATGCACCATAACCGAAAAACGCGGTGAAGAACTGGAACATGACGGCTATGAACGCCCAGCCGTAATATTTGCCCTGGTAAATCAGGAAAATGGCAAGCATGAAAAATCCGACAGACAGTCCAAACACCCACCATAATTCCATCATCCGGTTAAAGTGATCTTCATTATGCTGACTCATCGCAATAAATGTGGTCAGGCTGGCAATTATCGTAGGCGAACTCCAAAACAGGGCATACTTTTTCACTAGATTCAATGCTCCCTGGTCATCAGCACGGTGAGCATAGAAGCTTAAGAATGCTGCACTGATATACAGGACAGAGACTATCGCAAGAAATACAACGCTCCAGGAGTACGGACTGGTTAGTAATTCACCTGTCAGTAAGTGTACACCTTCCGCTGTCTCTTCGATGAACCCGCCTTCCGAAATGGTCAGCGCTGTTGATAAGGAAGCAGGAATCAACAGACCTGTTGCTCCATAAAGGAACAAATAAATGTTACTCTGTTTCGAACCGTAGTTTTCAAATGCATAGAATGAGCCGCGGATAGCAATCAATACAATTGCTATACTCCCGGGAACGAGCAGTGTCTGGCCATAATAATAGGCCGCATCCGGGAAGAAACCGACCAGTCCGACGAAGAAAAATACGAAAAAAACATTGGTCACTTCCCACACCGGGGATAAATAACGGGAAATCAACCGATTGATTACATGATCCCTTTTTGTCACCTTGGCATAATAAGCAAAAAATCCGGCACCGAAATCAATCGAAGCGACAATTAGGTAGCCATATAAAAAGATCCATAACACAGTGATTCCTATCAGTTCGTATGTCATCAGCGCTCCTCCCCTTTAGCCGTGAATTCCGGATAATGCCGTTCCAGCTCTGATTCAGCAGGGTTGTTTTTGAACAATTTGCGCAGCACGGTGACGACACCGATGCCTAACACGGTATATAAAAGAATGAACAACAGGAGCATCCAGCCGACATTCGGTGAGGTAGTGGCACCTTCTGCAACGGTCATGTACCCTCTCAAAATCCATGGCTGGCGTCCTACCTCGGCATAAATCCAGCCGAATTCAATGGCAAGCATGGCAAGCGGGCCGTTGAATACAATCAGCCACAACAGCCATTTGTTGTTTTCATTCCATTTTTTCATCTTAGCAACTATCAAATAGAGCAAGCTGACCCCTAAGGAATAGAATCCAATCAGCACCATTAAGTCAAACATGTAATGTACCCATAACGGAGCTATTTCATCTTCAGGGAATTGATCAAGACCGACTACTTCGCCATTGAAATCTCCGGTGGCAAGAAAGCTCAATGCTTTCGGTAAGCGAAGAGCATTTTCAACCTCATTATCCTCGTTCAACCGGCCAAATAATATTAAATCTGCGCCTTCCTCTGTTTCAAAATGCCATTCTGCTACGGCCAGTTTTTCCGGTTGTTCATGCGCCAGGAATTTAGCAGATAAATCCCCTGCAACAGCCGTCAACAAAGCAAAAATGAAAATGGAACCGACCGTCAGTTTTAAAGCTTTTTTATGGTATTCCGTGTTTCTTTTTCTAATGATATAAAAAGCAGTAATAGCCGCGAGGATCGCAGCAGATGTCAAATAAGCTGTCGACAGAACATGGAATACCTTCGTCGGTGTCGCAGGATTGAACATCGCAACAAGTGGCTGGACATTCACCAACGCGCCATCCTTGACTTCGAAACCTTGCGGCGTGTTCATAAAAGAGTTGACGGTAGTAATGAAAAACGCCGACATCCCAGCCCCAATAACGACAGGAATGGATAAAAACCAATGATAGATCGGCTTTTTAAATCGGTCCCAGGTATATAAGTAAGCACCAAGAAAAATAGCCTCAAAAAAGAAGGCGAAGGTTTCCAGGAACAATGGGAGGCTGATGACGTTTCCAGCAACCTGCATGAAACTCGGCCATAATAAGGATAATTGCAAGCCGATAGCCGTTCCGGTTACCACACCAACTGCAACGAGTATAATGAACCCTCTTGTCCACCTTCTGGCCAGCAAGGTATAATTCGGGTCTTTCTTTTTGATACCCATGAATTCCGCAATGGAAATCAATAGTGGAACCCCGACCCCGATCGTTGCAAAAATAATATGAAAGCCAAGCGTTAATGATGTCAATAACCTGCTTAGCATGACGTTATCTAATTCAAACACAGACTTCCCTCCCCATTACACTTCAATTTTCATGAACTCTATGGTTACTCTACCCTAAAAATACTAACACTAGTATAATATGTGAAATCGTTTTAATTTAATTTTAATCATGACTATTTTGTGACAAACTTCACATATTCTTTCTAGTTTTTATCGTATAATATTTGTTTCGTTTTTGTCCAAAGAAAAAGTCTGCCCCGATACCACTTTCAATAAAACAGGGTCGTTGATGAACAAGAGAAAAAACGCCTGGACTTTGATTATCCAGGCGTTTTTGATATTATTTTGCTTTTTTATATGGCATCCAGCATTTGGAATTGTGTTTTGACCAGGTCGTAATATTCACCTTTTTGGTCCATCAGCTCATCATGGCTGCCTTGTTCAAGAATTTTACCATGCTCCAGCACAATGATATTATCCGCTTCCCTGATCGTAGAAAGACGGTGAGCGATAATGATCGCTGTTCTTCCTTTTAACAGCCGACGCAATGCAGACTGAATTTTCACTTCGGTTTCTGTATCGATGCTTGCTGTCGCTTCATCCAAAATCAGGATTCTTGGATCAGCGAGCAGTGCTCTTGCAAACGAAAGCAGTTGACGTTCCCCTGCAGAGAGGACGTTGCCTCGTTCTTCCACCTCTGTCTCATATCCATTCGAAAGACGCTGGATGAATTCATCAGCCCCGACGACCTTTGCCGCTTCAATAACTTCATCATCCGTTGCATCCGGACGGCCGAAACGAATATTTTCCATGATGGTGCCGGAAAAAATGAATGTATCCTGAAGGACGACACTAATTTGCTGCCGGACACTGTCAATGGTAACATCGCGCAGGTCGGTTCCATCAATTTTCACAGCTCCTTTGGTAGGATCATAGAAACGGCTGATCAAATTAGCAATTGTAGATTTACCGGAACCTGTATGACCGACCAATGCAACAGTCTGCCCTTGTTTCATCTCCAGTGAAATTTCATGAAGGGCAATCCTTTTATCATCATATGAAAACTGGACATGGTCGAATTCGATATGACCCTTGATGCGCTCTAACTGTTTCGCATCTGGCTTCTCCGCCACGTTTGGCTGCTCATCAAGAAATTCAAATATCCGTTCTGACGCCGCCATTGCCATCAGCAGCTGGTTATACATCTGTCCGAGACGTGAAATCGGCTCCCAGAACATTCCCAGGAAAAAGGCGAAGGAGACAAACGTCCCTACTTCAATTCCCCCATTCGCCGGTCCCTGAATGATCAGCCACGCCCCGTAAGAGATAAGAATGACTGTGCCAATGGCGTTACTCATTTCTACAAATGGACGGAACATAGCACTTTTCTTCGTAGCATTCCGCCAGGCTTCAAAACTGTCGGTATTGACACCGTCAAAGAACTCAGCATTTTCTTTTTCCTGAGAAAACGACTGGGTGATCCGGATACCCTGAATGCTTTCATTCAAATGGGAATTCAAACGGGATTGCTGAATTCTTACCCGCTGCCAGGAACGGCGGATATTCCGGCGTAATTTCGTTGAGATATAAAACATGAGTGGCAAAACGACCATGATCGCCAATGCCAGTTTCGGGCTCAGCACGAATAATATTATGATAATGCCAAGCAAGGTCACGATGTCCATCAATAGATTGATGATTCCATTTGTGAACAGTTCCTGCAATGAATTGATGTCATTCATGATCCGGACAAGTATCGAACCGGCTGAACGCGAGTCGAAAAACCGGTGTGATAACCGCTGGACATGGGAGAACAAGTGCTGGCGCAAATCATAGATGACATTTTGCCCCAGGATGTTCACCCATTTAATACGGAATACGTTCCCAAGATAACTGAATAAGTAAAGAATGGCGATTCCGACTACGAGCTGAATCAGCATATTGACGTCCTGATTCGCAATCGCAATATCAATCGCTACTTTACCTATCAGGATCGGTACGACTAATCGGATGATCGTTGACACCAGCATGGCGATGATAGCTGCCGGGAGCAGCGTTTTTGCGTATGGTTTTAAATATTTTAATAACCGGACCATCTGTTCCCAGTTGAACGGCTTCTCAATCGCCTGGTCGATGGTGTAATGAAACCGGTTCAAGTGCTTATTTTCCTGTGGTTTCGTTTTTTGTCTGCGTGCCAAGGTGACTCCCCCCTTTTTGATTTCAGGTATTGGATGCTTTCAAAATCTGTTCTTTATCCTGATACTGAATATCATAGATACGTTGATATGGACCACCGTTAGAAAGCAGGAAGTCGTGGGTACCACGCTCTTTTACTTCCCCATCCTCCAGGACGATAATTTCATCCGCGTGCTTCAAGGAAGAAATTCGGTGTGCAATGATGAAGGTCGTTCTCCCTTGCATCACTTCCTTCAAAGCTTTTTGAATCTTGAATTCTGTTTCCATATCCACAGCAGAAGTAGCATCATCCAAAACAAGGATACTCGGATCAATCAAAATCGCCCGGGCAATTGCGATCCGCTGCTTTTGGCCACCGGATAAGCCCATTCCCCGCTCACCTAACAACGTATCGTAACCTTCAGGCATATCCATGATGAATTCATGTGCCTGCGCCCGCTTGGCAGCATCTATGACTTCTTCTAATGTAGCATCCGGGTTCCCATAAGCAATATTTTCTTTGATCGTCGTTGAAAAAAGGAATGATTCCTGAAGTACAAACCCGATATTGCGGCGTAAAGTTTTCAAGGCATAGTGGTCTACAGGTTTGCCATCAACTAGTACTTCTCCGGTTTCAGGTTCATAAAATCGAGTGATTAACTGGGTGATACTTGTTTTCCCGGAACCAGTTGCCCCGATTAAACCGATGACCTTGCCTGGAGGGGCATCAAAATTGACATTTTTTAATGCTGAATCATCATCTTCCGTATAAGTCAGGGTGACATCACGGAAAGTGACATGACCGTTTAAGCGCTCCAGAGTAATTGGTTTATATTTTTCCTGAATATCTTCTTTCGCCTCTAAAATTTCAAGAAGACGTTCCCCGGACGCTTTCGATTGAGAAAATAAGTTAATAACAAAACCGAGGTTCATTAATGGTCCAAGGATATACCAGACGAGGCTGAAGAATGCGACGAGTTCGCCGAGGCCAAGATTCCCATTGACGACCATGCTGCCTCCGTACGCCAGCAATGCGACGACAGACACATTTCCGATGAACTCCATCAATGGAAAGTATTTTGCCCAGATATTGGCGGTGGTCAGGTAATTCTGGCGGTAGTCCTGGTTACGGTCGGAGAATCTGCCGATTTCAAAACCTTCCCTTGATAATGATTTAACGGTTGTCATGCCGCTTATATTTTCCTGTACGCGTGTATTCAGTTTCCCGAACGATTTACGAATGCCTCGGAAAGCTGGATGGACGCGTTTATCAAACTGGAAAACAACGACTGCCAGAAAAGGCATCGCCGCCATCGTTACAAGCGCCAATGGCACGGAATAATAAAACATGACGCTTAGGCTGATGACAATCAATAATGTGATACGGATTAATTCAGCAATACCGAATGAAAGGAAAAAGCGGAACCCTTCCACATCCGCTGTCAGCCGGGACATGATATCGCCGGTTTTGGCGTTGTCATAATACTTAAATGGGAGACGCTGTAATTTTTTATAAAGTTCATCTCTCAATTTATAGACGGAAGTGATACCGAATAAATCACCTAAGTATTGGTGTAGGTAGGTGGCGATTCCTTTGATGGACATCAAAATAATGAAGGCGCCTGCCAAATAAGGAATGAGATTATACCGTTCATCTGCTACAACATCATCGATTGTGATTTGCAGGATGATCGGGTATACCACAGTAATTCCCGTCACAAATAATAAAAACAACAGCGACCAAAAGAAATACTTTTTATAAGGCCAATAAAATTCTCTCAGCTTTTTGAAAGTATCCATTGTCTCCCTCCTCTTTCTGTAAAATTTTAACGTAATTATAAATATATCGGGTTACGAAATAAATATCCACCTTTTTGAGTTAATTTTTTTAAAATTCTCCATACTTTATTCTAGTGTAAAATTGGATAGCACTAATGTACATGACACGTGGATTTTCATAGTAAATAACGAGGAACAATCACTTTTAGTCATTAAAAAAACCACCAGCTTTAACTGGTGGTTCGGTTCGTGCTTATTTTTCTTTGTTGCCAAGGACGCGGTTGACGCGTTTGCGGAGCATTTTCATACCACCGCCGCCTGCCTGGAAGTGACGAAGGTTACCTTCTTCATCAAATACATAGTAGGCAGGAACATATTGGTTTTCAAACGCATCGGTAAGTGCGTGTTTGTTGTCTACGAAAATGGGCTGAGTAATATCATGCTCAGCAGCCACTTCTTTGATTTTATCCAAATCAAGGTCTTTTTCAGAGCGTGGCATATGGACGGCAACCACGTTCAAATCTTCTTTATATTCGTCACGGAATTCATTAACGTTCGGCATTGCTTCTTTACATAGACCACAGCTGACAGACCAGAAATGGATCAATGTAGGTTTATCTCCTAATAGATCACTTTTAGAGACCTCTCCGTTCAACCATTCGGTTGCGCCTTCCAGTTCAGGCATTGGTGCTCTTAAACGCATGTTAATTCCTCCTTAGAAAAGGTACAGTTCGGTTACTTAGATATAAAAGGGCCTAACCTGAAGTTAGACCCTTGTGAATAGCTTGTCCTTTTATGACCCTATTATAGAGTCTCTTGACCTGGCTTCCAGTTTGCTGGGCAAAGTCCGCCAGTTTGAAGTGCTTGAAGTACACGTAGTGTTTCATCAACGTCACGGCCGATGTTGTTGTGGTTAACTACTTGATACATCAATTCACCTTCTGGGCTGATGATGAATAGGCCGCGTAGTGCAACACCTTCATCTTCAATTAGTACACCAAAGTCTTCAGAGACTTTATGGTTAGTGTCAGCAGCCAATGGGTAGGCAAGATCGCCTAGACCATTGTCATCACGGGAAGTGTTGATCCATGCCAAGTGTGTGTGGATAGTATCTGTAGATACTCCAACTACCTCTGCATCCAGATCTTCAAATTCATCGTAACGATCGGAAAGTGCAGTGATTTCTGTTGGACATACGAAAGTGAAGTCCATTGGATAGAAGAATAGCACTGTCCATTTGTCGTTCTTCATGTTTTCTTCCAAAGATACTTTTCCGAATTCTTTGTTCGGAAGTACTGCGTCCATTTCGAAGCGTGGAGCTTGTTTTGCTACCATACGTTCTGCCATGAAAATCCCTCCAAAAAATATTGAATTAGTTGTTGTAATCACTCACAAGTCCTATTATAACGAGCTGCTTGTTTAAAGTCAATATTAAATTATAATAAATTTAATCTAGCTTCTCCGACTTCCATAATCAAGCATGCCCTAATAATATAACCCTTACACATTCTCATTAAACAATAATGATTGATGAATGTAAAATGATAGGCATTACATCCGGCAAAAACCTTTTCTATCCCGGTTATTACCGAATCAACCGTTTGATTTGATAATTTATTACAAAATCCGCTATTCTATTACATAGCACGGTATGAAATAAGGAGTTGTTTACATGAATTTGTTTGAGGATGGTTTCCAAATCAATTTAACGGAAATCACAGAGCTGTTGATTACGGTAGGGTTGAAAATCCTATTGCTTCTCATAGCGTTCGCAATTATTGCACCGATTGGCCGAAAAGCGATCAGTGGCGCCATCAACCGGATCAGCAGACATAGAAAAATTCCGGAACCTCGCACGAAAACACTGGAGCGTCTTACAATCAATCTGTTTTCCTACATTATGATGTTCGTTTTTGTGGTAATGCTTCTTGAGATGGTCGGTATTCCGATCGGACCATTACTTGCGGGTGCTGGTATTGTCGGTCTCGCCATTGGTTTTGGCGCTCAAGGCCTTGTCAGTGACATCGTTACCGGTTTTTTCATATTGATTGAACGGCAGGTAGATGTAGATGATTATGTGACCGCAGCAGGTTATGACGGAGTGGTGGAAGAAGTTGGCCTGCGGACGACAAAGCTGCGCGGCTTTGATGGAACTCTTCATTATATCCCCAACCGGGAAATCTCAGGTGTCAGTAACCACTCTCGCGGCAACATGCGCGCGATGATCGACATCGGCATCGCTTATGATGAAAATATCGAGGAAGCCGTCGCTGTTCTTCAGCGCGTCTGTGATGATTTTGCAGCCAATGATGAACGAATCAAAGAAGGCCCGGATGTCCTGGGTGTTCAGACTCTTGGTTCCTCTGATATCGTCTTACGAGTTCTCGGTAAAACCACAAACATGGAACAATGGGGCGTCGAAAGGGATTTACGCAAGGCGATGAAAGAAGCCCTTGACGCTGCTGGCATTGAAATCCCGTTCCCTCATCAGGTATATATAGAGAAGCAGGGTAACGCAGAAGCTTAACGGCCCCCCCTGGACCGGCTGTCTCGTATATGGGTAGTTTGTCTCGAAAATTTTCGTATTTGTCTCATTAAATCACGAATTTGTCTCTCATAATTTAAATTTTGTCTCATTAATGAACCCGAGGGAATCACAAACGGATGTAATTTCTCATATAAGCCGAATCTGTCTCATAAAAAGTTAAATCCTAAAAAAATTATCCCGGGCTCCTGCGCCCGGGACATTTTTATTCTTTCCATACCTCTACTTTTCTAATTTGCCCATCAATCATATCAACGATTTTAAAATGATGATTCCGGAAGGTGACCTCTGTCCCCTCCGAAGCATCGATATCATTCGTATAAATAAATCCGGCAATCGTGTCGTAGTCTTCATTCTCAAGATCCAAATCAAAATATTCATTCATGTCCTGAATAGAGACTTTTCCTTCCACAAGGAAGTGGCCGTTTTTCAGACGTTTGATCGCCCGTTCTTCTTCGTGGTCGAATTCATCGCGGATCTCTCCTACGATCTCTTCAATAATATCTTCAATGGTAACAATTCCGGATGTACCTCCATATTCATCGATCAGGACGGCCATATGCGTCCGTTCTTTTTGCATCCGGACCAGCAAGTCATGGATCGGGATATTTTCAAATACTTTGAATGCCGGGCGGATGAACGGCTCTAACGTACCCAGGTCTTCGAAATCATTATAAAATAGTTCCTTCAAATGAATGACACCCAGGATATGGTCTTTATCACCGTCAATGACTGGATATCTCGTAAACCGTTCTTGCTGGATATAACGACTGATCGCTTTGACAGAATCGTTGATATCGATAACAGCCATTTCCGTACGGGGAATCATGATTTCCTTTGCTGTCCGGTTATCGAATTCAAAAATACGGTCCACGTATGTGAATTCAGATCGGTTGATTTCCCCTTTTTGATAACTTTCCGATAAGATATGCCGCAATTCTTCTTCGGAGTGCACCTCCTCGGATTCATTGGCTGCATGGAGTCCGAACATACGCACCAGGATATTGGCAGACCCATTCAGCAGCCATATCAGCGGATACATCATCTTACTATATAAAATCAATGGCTTTGCCAACAGCAGCGTGATTGCTTCTGCTTTTTGGATGGCAACTGTCTTTGGGGCAAGCTCCCCTAAAACCACATGTAAAAAGGTGATGACAAAAAAGGCGATTCCGAAAGAGATGGTATGACTGACAGCACTCGGCAGCTCAAATTCTTCCAATAACGGGTGGAGGAGCACCTCGAGGGTCGGTTCACCGAGCCAGCCTAATCCCAATGCGGTAATTGTGATTCCCAGCTGACAGGCAGATAGATAATAATCCAGGTTATTTGTCAGCCGTAATACACTCTTCGCTTTTTTATCCCCTGCTTCAGCCCTTGCTTCCATTTTCGTTTTCCGCACCTTTACGATAGCGAATTCACTCGCTACAAAGAAAGCCGTCAATACGATCAGCAAGGCTACTGCCAAAAGCTTTAACGTGGTTTCCATCCAATCTCTCCTCTAACGACTATGTATCGGGGCAATGCGCCCCATTTGCTTATCGCATCCGCTGCTCCACTTGCTGACAGACTTCTTCCGCTGTCGCACCGTGTGCATTGATGACCGACTGCTCTGTTTGTACATCCGCCATTCCCATCACATCTTTATCCTGACCGGAAATGACACAACAGTCACATCCTTGTGCATCCTGTTCATTTCGAAGGGTTACTATATCATACCCTTTTTCCTGTAAAGCGGAACTAATATCTGTCAAACTTTCCTCTACTGCAATTTTTCTCATTTCTTTTTCCTCCTTGAATAGGGTAAGGTCTACGTCCCTATTGTTACCAACGTTAAAGGAGGTATGCAGATAACCATGCCTACCAGTTTCGGGTGACCGCTTCCACAATGTCCACCCCAACAGCCAATGCACGTTCATCCGGTGTTAGTTTTGCGTGATGAAGTCCATATTCAGATTCCACTCCAAGCCAGAACATAAACCCGGGAATCTCTTTCAGCATATAACCGAAGTCCTCCCCAGTCATGGCTGGAGGTGCTTCCTGGAAGGTGACACCATCCACTTTTTCAGAAATCTGCCGGAAAGCATCCACATGCTTGCCGTTATTGTGCACCTGATAGTAATTAGCTCCATAATCAATCGAAGCGGTACATTCATGTCCGATTTCCAGCCCTTCTGCCAGCCGTTCAATATTCGCCTTTACCTTTTTCATCGCTTCCGGGGACATCGTCCGGATCGTTCCCTCCAGACGGGCGTTTTCTGCAATGACATTCTGGACTGTTCCACCGGTAATTTTTCCAATTGTGACGACCGCACTATCCAAAGGATCCACACGCCGGGCAACGATTTGCTGCAGCTGCGTGACGAAATAGCTCGCGGCCACTACCATGTCATGCGTCTGGTGGGGGTAGGCAGCATGTCCACCCTTCCCTTTCAAATCAATAAACAACTCGCTTGTGTTAGCAAACAGCAAGCCTTCTCGGGATGAAACGGTCCCCACCGGCAGATCTGGTGCTATATGAAGAGCAAAAATAACATCAGGACGCCACGCTTGAAATGCTTCACTATTCAAAAGCGGCTTGGCACCACCTGGTCCTTCCTCTGCCGGCTGAAAAATAAACAATGCATTGTCAGCTGCCGGGTTTTCGGCAAGCCGTCTTAGTGATCCTAATGCGATAGTCATGTGAAAATCATGCCCGCAGGCGTGCATGTTTCCTTCATGCCGGGATTGATACTCATACCCGGTTTCTTCCGTGATAGGCAGTCCATCAATATCGGCCCGGTAGCCAATTGTTTTTGACGGATTCTCGCCTTTTACAAAAACTAAAATTCCTGTCCGCCATGTTTTGATTTCGATATGCTCCTGTGGCATCCGTCCGATCTCCTCTAAGAGATACTGTTGTGTTTTGTATTCCTGGAAGCCAAGTTCCGGAATCTGGTGCAAGTCTCTTCTTATTATTTGAAGCTGGTTTTTATCCAACCTGCCCACCTCTTTCTTTTTGAATCTGTTAAGTTGTTGCTGGTTATCCCTAAACACTTGTTCAATTAAAGAACCGAAAAGTCGAAGACTTGATTTCGAGACATTATTTGAGGAATAGCGGCATAGGGGAAGGATTCGCTTCCCTGCGGTGGAACTGGCGAACCTCCTCAGGCGAAGCCTGAGGAAGCTCACCACATGCCCACGGAAAGCGATCCGTTTTCCCGGCCGCCATAATCACAAGCTAAAGTCTCGAAACTCAGTCTTCAGTAAAAGGAGCTTTAATGCAATATTTCTTATAGAAAAGGCCCTGCGATGTGCAAGGCCTTAAGGGTTGATCAGTTATCCAGTTTGCGTAGTTCCTGTTTGATTTCTGTCTTGGATTTGGTCTGATCGTCGATGTCTTTGATTTTTTTTGCTGGTGTACCGGCAACCAGTGTATTTGGAGGGACATCTTCTGTAACGATGGAGCCTGCTGCTACGACGGAACCTTCACCGACTGTGACACCTTCCAAAACAACTGCGTTTGCACCGATTACGACACCATCTTCGATTACTACCGGGCTGGCAGATGGCGGCTCGATAACCCCTGCAAGTACGGCTCCTGCTCCGATGTGGCAGTTTTTGCCGACCGTTGCGCGTCCGCCTAGGACTACGTTCATATCGATCATCGTACCTTCACCCACAACAGAACCGATGTTGATCATGGAACCCATCATGATTACGCAGCCATCGCCGATTTCCACCTGGTCACGGATGACAGCGCCTGGCTCGATACGAGCGTTAATGCCCTTCAAGTCCAGCAATGGAATCGCAGAGTTTCTGCGGTCATTCTCTACTACGTAGTCCGCAATAGCATCTTTGTTGTTTTCAAGAAGCTGTTCGATGTCTTTCCATTCACCGAATAAGACTCCGCTTTTTTCTTCGACAAAATCCTGAACGTTCTCACCGAAATCGATGCTCTTCAAGTTTTCCCCTTTCAGGTAAACTTTGACTGGTGTCGACTTGGTGCTATTCGAAATAAACGAAATGATTTCGTTTGCATCCATTTGTTTCATGTGTCAATTCCTCCTTCATGGTATGTAACGTACTGCTTCATTTACTTTATCAAAGTGAAATGTTTGTGACAAGAATTTCACTTGTTTCTTTATTTTTTCGTTACGTTGCTTTTGTCTCCTTTGGGCAGCAAACTGATCAATAAAAGACTGATGATCGCCAGGACCAGGATACCGATATAGACAAGGTGAAGTCCGGATGTCAGGGCCTCCTGCAGTACTTCAAGGGCACCGGGGGAAAGACTCTCCCTTTTTTCCGCATCCAGCAGCAGGTTGGTGGAGTCGACGGTCAACTCCTTGCCAAGATCCGCTTGAGCAATTGCTGTCTGAATCCTGCTGTTGAGCATACCGCCGAGCAAAGCTGCGCCCACCGCACTCCCCAGGGAACGCATGAACATGTTGGATGCTGTAGCGATCCCCCTTGTCTTCCAATCCACCGTACTTTGAATCGAGACGATGAAAGAAGTCGTCGAAAGCCCCATGCCGACACCGATGAAAAACGAGCCTGTCGCTGCCCAAACCGGTCCTTTTTCCGGAGATAACATAAAGAAGAAGATACCACCGATAATTAACGAAATACCACCAATCAATGAGGTGGACCGAAATCCGATCCGAAGCAGCAATCTCCCGGCAAGAGCAGATGAGATAGGCCAGCCAATCGACATCGTGGTTAACGTGAAACCGGCGACAATCGCAGGCTTCTCCATCACACCCTGAACGAATGCCGGCAAATAACTGGAAACGCCGATAAGAATCATTCCTGTGGTCAAGGATGTAATATTAGCAATGGATATCGAGCGATGCTTCCAGATTTCAAATGGCATCATCGGTGCGCTTACCCTTTTCTCCTGGGAGAAAAATAGGACGAATCCGATAGATGATAGACTCGCAAGTACGAGCATCAACTGTGAATCCCAGGCTATCCTAACCCCGCCTTCCACGAGAATCAGCATGAGGGCACTGACAGCAATGAACATGTACAAGGCACCGCCATAGTCGATTTTCCTGTCTGTCTTATCCAGTTCCTCATGAAAGAAAAGGATAATGCCTGCCATCGCCAGCAAACCTAACGGTATATTCATCCAGAATACATACGGCCAGCTCAACACATCAACAAAAAAGCCGCCGAGTGCCGGGCCCGTTACAGCAGAGATTCCCCAAACACTTGATAGGTAGCCTTGAATATTGGCACGCTCTTCTTTCGTATAAATATCACCAACGATTGTCGTTGCAATCGGCATCAATGCCCCAGCCCCTAATCCCTGGATCAGCCGGGTGAAAATAAGCATTTCCATGGAAGCAGCAAACCCGCTTAATGTCGAACCAATTAAAAACACCGATATTCCAAATAAAAATATCGGTTTTCTTCCAAAGATGTCTGAGAGTTTACCGAATATCAGCACCGTGGCAGCATTCGTCAGCAGATAAGCAGAAAATACCCAGCTGTATAGACTGAATCCTCCTAAATCGGCGACGATGCTTGGCATCGCTGTAGATACTATCGTGGCTTCAATTGCTGCCAGAAACATGGCAAGCATAATAGATGCTAACACGAGCGGCCGTTTGATCGTTTTTTTATGTACAACAGACTGTTCCATAAATCCCCTTCACTTTCTTCATCTTAAGATAAAACAAGGGCTGACTCTTTAATAGAGTCGAGCCCCGGTTGATTGCAATTTCTTTTTTCTCTACCCCTTCACCTTATCCCGTAAGAGGTTCGTTTCTGTATGCAAATAACGATTCAACTGCTTTAAAATTGCTCTGCGCGTCAAAATACCATCAAAAGAACCTTCTTCATCTGCGACACAGACAAATGGGTTATCGATGACATACTTCAACGCCTTTTCAAACGAATCATCCCGGTGAAGAATCGGGATTTCTGTTTTCATGACCGTGTTGACACACATCTCGGATAGTTTATTAAATTCAAATTGTTCGATTCCTAACGTTTGTTCGATGATAGCGGCTTTGCTGATTGTCCCTTTCAGCTTAAATGCAGCATCCAGTACAGGAACCGCAGAATATCCGGTCTTCACTAAGACCAGTAAAGCGTGTTCGAGTGGATTGCCTACCTGAACATGGGCGACTTTATCAGCAGGAATCATCAGTTCGTTTACTGTTGTGTGGAGCAACTCATCGTTTGGTACATTAATCATTCTTCAACACTCCCTTATCATCCAGCAGTCGAAGGAGCAAACGGAAAACACAATACATAGCAAAAAGGCTTTTTTTATCAAAGCCTTCCCTCCCATTGTTCATGGATATTACATAGAACCACAGGATATGCTACTTCATATTTTAACATACTCCGGTGAAGCGAGTAGACTTTTATGGAAGAAAACTTTTTTTACGTTCGCGTCTGACTGATCCTTCCTATTCCTCACTGACAGGTTCTTTATCGACATTAATGATAATTTCCACCAATGTAATTTTATTACATTTCTTACAATACCCCGGGTTTCTATAAAGCAAACAGCAATTAGGACATTTAAAAAACATAAGAAAAACACCCTTTTTAACAGTTTATGTACCAATTAGAGCCGGGGTGTTCTCTAGCCAGGAAAATTAAAACATGAGATAATGTATGTTAATGAAAGAAAACAAGGAGATGTTCGTCCAAAAATGTCAACACATACCTTTACAAAACCGGAAGAGATAGCCAATACGATCACCCATGGGATCGGAGCGATATTAAGTGTGGCGGCACTTGTTTTACTTTTAGTGTTTGCCAGTATGGAGGGGAACCCGTGGCACATTGTCTCCGTAGCTATTTACGGGGCGACCATGGTATTAATGTACGTTTCTTCAACATTATGTCATGGTTTTCCAAAAGGGAAAATGAAAGATCTCTTTGAAATTTTTGACCACTCGACCATCTATTTATTTATAGCTGGAACTTACACTCCAATTATGCTCGTTCCATTGAGAGGCACCCTGGGCTGGACGTTGTTCGGCACCGTTTGGGGCATAGCTATTCTGGGCATTGTTTTCAAAGTTTTCTTTGTCAAACGCTTCGTCATGCTGTCGACTTTGTTCTATATTTTGATGGGGTGGCTGATTATTCTGGCGTGGGGACCCCTGACTGCGGAGTTACCGGCACAAGGGATTACGTATCTTGTTGTCGGCGGCGTGCTGTACTCGATCGGCAGTGTTTTTTACGTGTGGCGGAGTTTTCCATTTCACCACATGGTGTGGCATCTGTTCGTGCTAGGAGGGTCACTGTTCCACTTCTTCACCATTTTCTTTTATATCCATTGATATAACGAGAACAGGCAATATGCGTAACCATTAGAATTTCATCTATATAAGAGAAAGTAATAGCGTATATGAGACAGCCTACATCATAAGAGTGACAATTTTTTAATTATGAGAGACAATTTTGAAAATAAAAGAGACAATACCTGCATTATTTGAGAATGAAATAAGTTAAAGAGAGACACCAACCTATATAAGAGAGAAAAGAGAAGCACCACCCGCCATGGTGGTGCTTCTTGCATATCATTACAACGATTCTCCCCGTATATGTTCTAAGAACCTTAAAAAGGGAATTGGTTAAGCCATTGGCCGCCGTCCAGGGTGACGACCTCGCCATTCATATAGGACGCCTTTTCCGAAAGTATGAAATGCGCCAAATCAGCAATTTCTTCGGGAGTCCCCAATCTTCTCAATGGAACCGATTGAAGCGTCCGCTTTGCTGCCTCTTCTGACTCAAACAGTTTATCTGCTCCTCCGGTTCGTTCGATAGGCCCAGGCGCTATCGCGTTTACCCTCACCCCATATTTAGAACCCCATTCGACTGCCAATGTCCGCGTCAAACTGAGTACACCTGCTTTTGCCGCTGCAGAATGAATGACACCGGCTCCTGCATTCCAGGCATAAGTAGCCACCATGTTCAAAATCGTACCCTTTGTTTTATTTTCAATCCAGTAATTTCCGACGGCATGACTACAATAAAATGTTCCGTTCAAAACGATATCAATGACGGTTTTCCATCCATTTGCAGACAGCTTTTCTGCCGGGGTGATAAAATTACCGGCAGCATTATTGACCAGGTGATCAATTCGTCCGAATGCTGCTTCTGTCTCTATCACCATCCGTTCGGCATCTTCTATATTTCTTACATCCATAACAATTGTAAGTACTTGAGCCGGGTCATCCCCCACGATCTCCTCTTTTGCCGCTTGCAGGCGTTCCTCATTACGACCGGTAATGACAACGTTCGCACCCTCCTGGACGAACTTCTTTGCCATGTATTTCCCCATCCCGCTGGAACCGCCGGTAACTATTACAACTTGTCCTTCCATAACAACTCCTCCTTCACTATGTATGTATTCCATATCAAAAACTGAATTCCTGTTCATTTTTCAAAATATATCAATCTATTATCATTTTCATCATAAATCTAGCACATATCCTACTTTCTGCTATAATAACCTAGACTGAGGGAATATATGCTGCAACCAAAGACACTTACATGGAGATAGAAAGGAAATTTATATGAAGATAAATCGGCGAGCTTTCTTAAAAAAAGCATTCGGCAGTCTTCTTGCATTACTGGGCTTAAGCGGTGGAACATACTATTATGCGAGATACATGGAGCCGGATATGCTCACTATCCAAGAAGAAACACTGATAAATAGTAAAATTCCCGGGTCATTCCGTGACTTTAAGGTCGTACAGTTTTCCGATACCCATGTCGGCTTTCACTATACATTGGAGCAATTGAAAGAAGTCGTTGATCGAATTAACCGTATCAAGCCGGATCTGATACTTTTCACCGGAGACCTTGTCGATCGTCCCAACGCCTACGAGTGGGGTGGCAATATTGTCGAGGTATTAAAAAAGCTGCAAGCTCCTCATGGGAAGTACTGGATTTACGGCAACCATGATCATGGTGGTTATGGTACAGATATCGTTAAGAAAAAGATGGACGAAAGCGGCTTTCAACTGCTTCAAAACGAACATACTGTTATAAAAAAAGAAGGAGCTTCCTTCATTCTTGCTGGAGTTGACGATCTCATGCTTGGTAAACCGGATATGGAAAAAACACTGCAGGGAACTGATCGCGATTCCTTCGTACTCCTGATGGTTCATGAACCGGATTATGCGGATGAGGTAGCTAACTACCCGGTAGACGTGCAATTATCAGGGCACAGCCATGGCGGTCAAGTCCAGATTCCTTTTTTCGGGTACCTTGTAACACCGCCCTATGCTGAAAAGTATGTAGAAGGACGGCATACGATCGGTAATCTCGATCTCTATGTCAGCCGTGGTCTCGGTACCACCAGGCTTCCTTACCGATTCTTGTGTAAACCGGAATTTACTGTTCATACGTTAAAAAATAGTTGAGGAAATTACGACATTTTTATGACAAATGAGCCAAAAATAGCAACACGCCAGCCTTCATGTTACAATAAATTTCGAATGTTAAAGAAGATTGACAGCTTCAGGTTGGAGGGAACAGGATGAAACTTATGTACAAACTGTCCTTGCCTTTTTTTGCTGTGTTGTTATTCTTGGCTGCATGCGGTCAGGAAATTGAGGAAAATATGTCCCGGGATGTGGGAGAATTCTCAGCAATCAATGAGCAAGGTGAAGAAAAAAGTTTAGAAGACTACCAGGGGCAATATTGGGTAGCTGATTTTATTTTCACCAATTGTGATACCGTATGTCCGCCAATGACTGCTAATATGGCACGCCTTCAGACAATGATGGAAGAAGAAGGTATTAAAGATGTGCAGTTAGTCTCTTTCAGTGTCGACCCTGAAAATGATGATCCTGAGGTATTAACAGAATTCGGGAATAAATTCCAGGCAGACTTTGCCAACTGGGACTTTTTAACTGGCTATGATTTTGATGAAATTCGTCAGCTTTCCATCAAGTCGTTCCAGTCCATGCTGGAAGAAGAACCTAATTCCGATCAAATGATGCATGGTACACGCTTTTATTTGGTGAATCCTGATGGAGAAGCAATCAAACATTACAGTGGTACAGAATCGGGATCCATGGAAGAGATTTTAGAGGACCTTAAGAAAACACAATAATCCAATGGCGCACCTTATTGTGCGCCTTTAACTTTACCGTTGCCTATAGTGTTACAAGAAAGGAGTGTATACGTTGAAAGAAAAACATGCGTTGACCGACCAGGAATTAGCCGAATCGTTATTTATTATCAACCGCCACGCTAAGACAGCACCTGAACCAAAAGAATTGTATGATTTAAAAAAACATACCATCGCGAAGCTTCTCAAGGAAAGCCGCGCCAGAAAACTCGGCCTCCACTTTTCTGATCATCCTAAATTAAGTCAACAGCATTCCACCCTGTTGATCCAGATAGGAAACTATTACTTTCATATTCCAGCGCAGAAAAAGGATTTTCAGGAACTTCGCCATTTAGGGAAGTTGGACAAAGATTACCGCAACCCTAAACCACGATTGTCTCTTTCCCGGGCGAAGAAAAATTTGTATCGTTATTTGGATCGGAAACCGGCCCCCTCCAAAAACAAATCTTTTCAAAAAAGCTCCTATACCTCCTCCTATCTTGGAAGTATGAACTTCCGCCCCTGGAATCAGCGTGGCAAACGCTCTTGATATATATTTAAAGGGAAAATCAAATGAAATCTCCTAAAAACTTTCAGCCATTTTTGTCTGGAAGTTTTTATTTTTTTGTCAATATTTTTTCCATTAACATCCAGGCCGAAACTTCCCCAACCCGCTCTGAACAGGTATTCACCCACCATTCGGAATATACTGATAAAATTTTTTAGAAAATTTTTTTAAAAACGAAATGTTGTCATTTCAACAATGTAAGCGTTTACTGTTTTTCTGATTTATCTAAACTATCAGAAAATTTACTTTTACCCTGTTGACGCCCTGCAAATAAGGGCGTATAGTAATCGTCAAATTCAAAAAAAAATAATTTTCTGAAAGCTGAAAGGCAGGAAGTTTTGGGCCCCGAAACTTACACATATTTTGTTAGCCGGGCTCATAAATTTCACAACAATATTTTATGAATTTTAAAAAATAATCAGTTAAAGAGAGGAGTGTGCAAAAGGATGAGTAACCAATGGATTTATCTCAACGGCGAATACGTCACCAAACAGGACGCAGTCGTATCTGTTTATGATCATGGTTTCCTATACGGAGATGGGGTGTTCGAAGGTATTCGTGTCTACAGCGGGAACATCTTCAAACTCGATGAACACCTTGACCGTTTATATGACTCAGCAAAATCGATCATGCTGAATATCCCATACACAAAAGAGGAGTTTCAGAACATTATTGTCGAGACTGTCCGTAAGAACCAGTTGGAAACAGCTTATATTCGCGTCGTTGTTTCCCGCGGTCCAGGAGATCTCGGGTTAGATCCAAATAAGTGCTCAGAACCTCGAATCGTAGTCATCGCGGAAGCACTCGCTCTCTTCCCGAAAGAACTTTATGAACGAGGTGTCCGGCTGGCATCGGTCGCAAGCCGAAGGAACCGTGCCGATGTTCTTCCTCCACAAGTGAAATCATTGAATTATTTAAATAATATTTTAGTGAAAATGGAAGCGAACCAGGCTGGAGTCGATGAAGCATTGATGCTGAACGACCAGGGATATGTCACAGAAGGATCCGCCGATAATGTCTTCATCGTAAAAAAAGGGGTCATCAAAACTCCTCCCGTCTACCTGGGAGCACTGGAAGGCATTACAAGAAATACGATCATTGAGTTAGCGAAGAATTTAGGGTACGAAATGCGGGAAGAGCCATTCACCCGCCACGATGTTTATGTAGCAGATGAAGTATTCCTGACAGGGACAGCGGCGGAAGTCATTGCTGTCAATGAAGTAGATTCCCGGGTGATTAACAACCGTAAACCTGGTAAGGTCACCAACCATCTGTTGTCTGAATTCCGTAAACTCACTACCGAAGACGGTGTGAAAGTATATGATTCTGATGCGAAAGTTCAAGTAAGCTGAAACTGACAACTTTATATTTAACTCCATGACGGGAACAAAGGGATAAGTTATTGTATTCACAGAGAGCCGGGGTTGCTGGAAGCCCGGAAATACACCTTATTCCGACATCCTCCCTGAGTGTCGGGCTGAACGATTCATCCATTAGGTCCGTCCAGGTGCCTTCCTAAGCACCTGTTATCAAAAGAAGCTGTACTGGTTGAATAGGCAGCTTCCCAAGGCAGTATTTGCGAGGATACTGTAAACGAGGGTGGTACCGTGAAAAGCCAAAGTCTTTTCTCCCCTCTTGCTCCACACGTTAGTTCCATGTGGAAACAAGAGTTGGATGAAAAGGCTTTTTTCATTGCTAAAAATGTTTAGATTAAAAAACTCAAATATCACTTAGGAGGGATTTAAAAAATGAAGGTAGAAGCGAAGCCGCACTATGAAACCCAAACGAAACCAAAGTCAGGTGCGGACCTGCTCGTGGATGCATTGATCCAGGAAGAAGTCAAAACCATTTTTGGATATCCGGGAGGGGCAGTCTTACCGATTTATGATGCGTTGTATCGTTCCGGTGATGCATTCCATCACGTCTTAGCCCGACATGAGCAAGGTTCAATCCATGCTGCTGAAGGCTATGCCAGAGTAACAGGGAAGCCAGGCGTTGTCATTGCCACTTCCGGGCCAGGGGCGACAAACCTGATTACCGGCATTGCGGATGCCATGATGGATTCCCTTCCGGTCGTTGTTTTCACCGGTCAGGTGGCTCGCGGCGTTATCGGAACCGATGCTTTTCAGGAAGCGGATGTTATGGGTATTACAACGCCAATCACCAAGCACAACTACCAGGTACAGTCGCTGTCCGACCTGCCTAGAATTGTAAAAGAAGCCTTTCACATCGCTTCTACCGGACGGCCAGGTCCTGTTGTGGTTGATATTCCGAAAGATATTTCAACCGAGGTGGATGACAATCCTCCAAGCGTTGAGTTCTCATTGCCGGGCTATCAACCGAACTTGAAACCGAATCCGCTCCAAATCAAAAAGCTGACAGATGCCATGGCGCAGGCTAAAAAACCAGTGCTGCTCGCTGGAGCCGGCATCCATCATGGGAAAGCTTCAGAAGAGTTGAAAGCATTTGCTGAACAGCATTCCCTCCCTGTCGTACACACACTGCACGGGCTGGGTACTTTCCCTGGCAGCCACTCCCTTTCATTCGGAATGGCAGGAATGCACGGCACCTACGCAGCCAACATGGCGCTTTATGAATGTGATTTGCTTATCAATATCGGTTCTCGTTTCGATGACCGTCTAACCGGAAAATTAGAACATTTCGCACCGAAAGCAACCGTCGCTCATATTGATGTCGATCCGGCAGAAATCGGAAAGAATGTACCAACCCAAATACCGATTGTTTCCGACTCAAAAGCGGCATTGGAAGCTCTATTAAAAAATGCTGCTGCTGCCCCATCAACGGAAGAATGGTACAAAAAGCTGGATAACTACCGGGAAGAATATCCACTTTGGTACAACAAGCCGGAAACGGACATGGTGCCACAATGGCTGATGGAAAAGGTCCACAGCTATACGGGTGGAGATGCTATTGTGACTACAGATGTAGGCCAGCATCAAATGTGGGCAGCTCAGTACTACAAACTGGAAAAACCGAATCGCTGGGTCACTTCCGGAGGACTTGGAACCATGGGCTTCGGCTTCCCGGCAGCCATTGGAGCTCAGCTTGCTGCTCCTGATGAAAAAGTCGTAGCTGTTGTCGGCGATGGCGGCTTCCAAATGACATTGCAGGAGCTGTCCCTCCTTCAGGAAATGAAACTTCCGGTAAAAGTAATCATCGTCAACAACCAGGCACTTGGAATGGTCCGCCAATGGCAGGAAAGCTTTTATGAAAAACGCTATTCCGAATCCATCCTGTCGACACAGCCTGACTTTGTAAAGCTTGCCGAAAGCTACAATGTAAGAGGCATGAGAATCGAGTCACAGCAGGACCTGGAAGAAAAACTTCCAGAAGCACTCTCAAATGATGAACCTGTTGTCGTAGACTGCCGGGTACTCCAGCAGGAAAACGTCTATCCGATGATTGCACCAGGAAAAGGAATTCATGAAATGATCGGGGTGAAACCATGAGAAGAATTGTGACAGCAACCGTCCAAAACCGAAGCGGTGTACTGAACCGGGTAACAGGGCTGTTAGCGAAACGACAGTTCAATATCGAAAGTATTTCGGTCGGCCGCACGGAAGCAGAAGGTATTTCCAAAATGACATTTGTTGTCGACGTTGAAGACGAACGGAAACTGGAACAGCTGACCAAGCAACTGAATAAACAAATTGATGTTCTCAAGGTTTCCGATATCACCGATAAAGCGATTGTTGCAAGTGAACTTGCATTGATCCGAGTAGTCAGCAATGCACAGATAAGAAATGAAATTCAGGGTATCATCGAACCATTCCGGGCGTCGATCATCGATATCAGCAAAGACAGTCTGACCGTTCAGGTGACAGGCAAGCATGAGAAGATTGAAGCATTGATCGATCTGCTTCGCCCATACGGCATTAAAGAACTGGCACGGACCGGCCTCACCGCCTTCCTCCGCGGCCAGCAGCCACAAGTAGCAGAAATGAAAAACTACTCAATTTTAAAATGATTTTCCTGGTTCCATTACCGTGATAGTAGGAACGGGTCAGGGAAACGACTCGCTTTTCGCGGGGAAGACGGCAAGCCTCCTCGGGCATTCGCCCTCCGGGGTCTTTCCAGTCTTACCTTTCCCGCAGAACTTTGAATAGCATCTAGAATTAACCCACGCACGAAGAAAGTGCGGATGCAATTTCGAGGAGTCTCCCCGTTTCCCCTCCCCTCTAATTAATTAGAGGTAAATGGAACCTACCAGGATAGCTAAGCAGAAAGATTACTAATTTATTAGATAATTCTTACTCTCTTATAGCATTGATGGAGATGGAATTTGCGACACTCCCGCGGAAAAACGAATGCGTCAAGACCCCGCAGCGTGGGTTTCGCGAGGAGGCTTGACCGTTCGTCCGCAGGAAAGGGAGTGAATTCCATCTCCATCAATAGCAAGATTATTAATTTAATTACTAAAACAAATTTGGAGGATGATTAATTATGGCAAAGGTACTTTATCACAACGACATTAACGAACAGGTATTGACGAATAAAAAGGTAGCGGTTGTAGGCTATGGCTCTCAAGGTCACGCTCACGCCCAAAACTTGAAAGAAAGCGGCCATCAGGTAGTAGTCGGTCTGAGACCAGGGAAGTCCTGGGACAAAGCAGAACAGGACGGTCAGGAAGTCAAAACCGTACCAGAAGCAGTTGAAGAAGCAGATGTAGTAATGGTGCTCCTTCCAGATGAACACCAGCCGAAAGTTTTCGAAGAACAAATCAAGCCGAATCTGCAGGAAGGCAATGCTCTCGTTTTCGCTCATGGATTCAACGTCCATTTCAACCAGGTCGTCCCTCCTTCTGACGTTGACGTATTCCTTGTAGCACCTAAAGGACCAGGACATTTGGTACGCCGTACATTCGAAGAAGGCGCAGGCGTTCCAGCATTGATCGGTGTCGAACAGGATTATACTGGTGAAGCAAAAGAATTAGCACTTGCCTACGCAAAAGGCATCGGCGCTGGCCGTGCAGGCGTATTGGAAACCACGTTCCAGGAAGAAACAGAAACAGACTTGTTCGGTGAGCAAGCGGTCCTTTGCGGCGGGCTTTCCAACCTTGTCAAATCCGGTTTTGAAACATTGACTGAAGCAGGCTACCAGCCGGAAGTTGCCTACTTCGAATGTATGCACGAACTGAAATTGATCGTCGACTTGATGTATGAAGGCGGACTGGAAGGCATGCGTTATTCCATTTCCGATACAGCACAATGGGGCGACTTCGTTTCCGGACCACGTGTCATCAACGAAGAAACAAAAGCCCGCATGAAAGAAGTGCTAAGTGATATCCAGACAGGCAAATTCGCGAAAGGCTGGATTACAGAAAACCAGGTCAACCGTCCAGAATTTAATGCAACCAACAACCTGGAAAACAATCACCAAATCGAAAAAGTAGGACGTGAATTACGCGAATTGATGCCTTTTGTCAAGCAGCAGAAGAAACAAAAACAGGAGGTGTAAGTATATGACCCATGTGAAGGTGTTTGATACCACCCTTCGTGACGGTGAACAATCAGCCGGAGTCAATCTGAACAAACTGGAAAAAATCGAAATCGCCAAGCAGCTGGAACGTTTCGGTGTTGATATCATGGAAGCCGGTTTTCCGGCTTCCTCAGAAGGAGAGTTCGAAGCTGTTCGGGAAATCGCCCGTACGATCAAAAACGTTTCGGTAACAGGATTGGCTCGTGCAGTAAAAAGTGATATCGATACAGCATGGGAAGCTTTAAAGGATGGTGTGGAGCCTCGCCTCCACGTCTTCCTTGCCACCTCCCCCATTCACATGACTTATAAATTGAAAAAAACACCGGAAGAAGTTTTGCAGACAGCAGTCGAGACAGTCGCTTACGCGAAAGAGAAATTTCATCACATCGAATGGTCAGCAGAAGATGCTACCAGAACGGACAAAGATTTTCTTGTTAAAATCATCGAAGCTGTCATTGATGCCGGGGCCACCGTCATCAACATTCCGGATACAGTCGGCTATACGACGCCGGAAGAATACGGCAGTCTGTTCCGCCATCTGAGAGAAAACGTTCCAAATATCGATAAAGTCTCCCTTTCTGCCCATTGTCATGATGACCTTGGCATGGCAGTAGCCAACTCGATCGCAGCGATTGAAAATGGTGCAACTCAGGTGGAAGGTACGATCAACGGAATCGGCGAACGTGCCGGCAATGCTTCTCTTGAAGAAATTGCAGTCGCGATGAAAATTCGCCAGGATGTCTACCCGTTTACAAACAGCCTGAACTTGAAAGAAATCAAACGGACGAGTGACATGGTCAGTAAGCTGACCGGCATGATGATTCCTGGAAACAAAGCAGTGGTCGGCCGCAATGCGTTTGCCCATGAATCAGGAATCCATCAGGATGGCGTCTTAAAAGAAGCCTCCACTTACGAAATCATCACACCGGAAATGGTCGGAGTGAAATCAAACAACATGGTGCTTGGTAAGCATTCCGGCAGCCATGCTTTCAAAGAAAAAGTTCATGAGCTTGGCTATCGCTTCAACGATGCAAAAATGAAAGAAGCATTCAAAGCCTTTAAACAGCTGACAGCCAAGAAAAAAGAAGTCACCGACGAGGACTTGTTTACGATCCTGATGGATACGCAGGTCGACAGTGCTGCTATCAAAAAATATAAGCTGGAAGCATTCCAGGTCCAATATGGTTCTGCCAACCTGCCAACAGCGACAGTAGCTTTGACTACGCCAGAAGGAAAAAGACTCGAACATGCCGGCACCGGTCAAGGAAGTGTCGAGGCCATCTATAATACGCTCGAAAGTCTTGTCCATGAAGAAATTCATCTGGAGGACTATCAATTGAGCTCGATTGGCAAAGGACGCGATGCCTTAGCAGAAGTTCATGTAAAAATGACGGTCAATGACACAGAAACAAGCGGCCGCGGTACTGCTCAGGACGTATTAGAAGCTTCCGCCAATGCATTTTTGAATGCGGTCAACCGCGTATTTGTCACCCAGCACGTGCAGGAACAAAAACAAGCGCACGTATAAACGTGAAAGGACCACTACTATTATTGAGGGAGGAAATTTTATGAACAAACATATCGTATTGCTGCCTGGAGATGGAGTCGGTCAGGAAATCATCGGTTCCGCCCGTTCCGTCCTGGAAGAAGTTGCTGAAAAATACGGTCATTCGTTTACGTTTGAAACTCATGCCATCGGCGGTACGGCTGTCGATGAGCATGGCACTCCCCTTCCGGAGGAGACAGTCGCTGCTAGTAAACGAGCGGATGCTGTATTGCTGGGTGCGGTAGGTGGTCCAAAATGGGATGACCTCCCTTCCCATCTTCGTCCTGAAAAAGGATTGCTTGGCATCCGGAAAGAACTTGGTCTGTTTGCCAACCTTCGTCCGGTCAAAGGTTTCAAGAAATTGCTTGGCGCTTCCCCGCTGAAGGAAGAACTTGTCGAAGACAGCGACCTGTTGATTGTCCGTGAATTAACGGGAGGGCTTTATTTCGGTACTCCATCAGAACGCAGCGAAGACGGGCAGTCGGTTGTCGATACACTTTACTATGAACGCCATGAAATCGAAAGAATCGTAGATAAAGCATTCCAAAGCGCTCGTCTGCGCCGCAACCATCTGACTTCGGTCGATAAAGCCAATGTACTGGAATCCAGTAAGCTTTGGCGCGAAATCGTCGAAGAGAAAAAGGCTGATTACCCGGATGTTACGGTCGAGCATATGCTTGTTGATGCGGCGGCTATGAAGCTGATTCAGAACCCTGCACAGTTCGATGTCATCGTCACAGAAAATATGTTCGGTGACATCCTGAGTGATGAAGCTTCTGTACTGACTGGATCACTGGGCATGCTTCCTTCTGCCAGCCTTCGTTCCGATGGTGTCGGACTTTACGAACCAGTACATGGTTCTGCACCGGATATTGCCGGGCAGAATATCGCCAACCCGCTGGCGATGATTTTATCTACGGCATTGATGCTACGCCACTCTTTCGGTATGGAGGAAGAAGCAGCCTGCATTGAAAAAGCGGTAGAAGAAGTCATCGACACCGGCTATCATACAAAAGATTTGAAAGTAGCAAATGGCATTGAAACGGATACGACTAACATGACTCGTAAAGTCGTGGAATATCTGACAGAAAGTGATGCAGCCAGCTGTATCATGAGTGCATATGCCTGATTACGGACGCTAGGAGTGAAAAAAATGACCCAGCCAAAAACAATCATCGAAAAAATTTGGGAAAATCATATTGTCCATCAGGAGCCTGGCAAGCCTGATCTGCTTTATATCGATTTGCATCTGATTCATGAAGTCACATCTCCCCAGGCTTTTGAAGGACTGAGAATGAAAGGGCGGAAAGTGCGCCGTCCTGAATTGACGTTTGCCACGATGGACCACAATGTCCCGACAAAGCAACGCCATATCATCAAAGATGAAGTTTCAAAAAAACAGATGCATACCTTAAAAGAAAATTGTGAAGAGTTCGGTGTCCCGCTTGCTGACATTGACCATCCCGATCAAGGTATCGTCCATGTTATCGGACCGGAGCTTGGTCTTACCCAGCCAGGTAAAACAATAGTCTGTGGTGACAGCCACACTTCAACTCACGGGGCATTCGGGGCATTGGCCTTTGGAATTGGAACCAGTGAAGTGGAACATGTGCTCTCCACCCAGACACTTGGCCAGGCAGCTCCGAAAACGCTTGAGGTTAAAGTGAATGGCAAACTTGGCACTGGCGTTACTGCTAAGGATTTGATTCTGGCTATTATCGCCAAGCACGGCGTCCGTTTCGGAACTGGCTATGTTATCGAATATACAGGTGAAGCTGTCCGCAACCTTTCCATGGAAGAACGGATGACGGTCTGTAACATGTCTATTGAAGCAGGTGCCCGCGCCGGTCTGATTTCACCAGACGATACGACTATCGAGTACCTTCGCGGCAGACGCCATGTTCCGGATGGAGAAGCTTTTGATGAAGCTGCCGATAAATGGCGTGCCCTGGCTACCGATGAAGGTGCAAGCTACGATGCCACCGTTGAAATCGATGCCAATGAAGTCGAACCCCAGGTAACATGGGGAACGAATCCATCCATGTGTATTCCAGTCAGCTCCAATGTACCGGACCCTGCCAGCCAGGAAAAAGATTATGAGCAGGACGCTGTCCAGCGGGCACTTGACTACATGGGACTGAAAGCCAATCAGCCGATCGACTCTGTTAAAATCGATTATGTTTTTATCGGCTCCTGTACCAACTCCCGGTTGAGTGATTTGAAAAAGGCAGCAGATGTCATTCAAGGCAGAAAAGTAGATGACAAAGTCACTGCCCTAGTGGTTCCAGGCTCGAGAACAGTCAAGGAACAAGCGGAAGCAGAAGGTTTGGATGTCATCTTCAAAACAGCCGGCTTTGAATGGCGTGAGGCAGGATGCAGCATGTGCCTGGCGATGAATGACGATATCGTACCTCCTGGCGAACGCTGCGCATCTACTTCCAACCGTAACTTCGAAGGCAGACAAGGAAATGGTGCCCGCACCCACCTGGTCAGCCCGGAAATGGCGGCAGCGGCTGCACTTGAAGGTCATTTTGTTGATGTAAGAAAAATTACCAATACAACAGTAAACAGATAGGAGGTCTTTCCATGGAACCGATTCGCGTTCATTCCGGGCTTGTCTACCCATTGAATCGCTCAAATGTCGATACAGACCAAATCATTCCAAAACAATTTCTGAAACGAATCGAACGCCAGGGCTTCGGCCAATTCCTTTTTTATAACTGGAGATTTGATGAAGAAGGAGAAAAACGTGACAGCTTTACGATGAATGATGAGAAGTATAATGACGCTTCCATTTTGATCGCCGGAGATAATTTCGGCTGCGGTTCCTCCCGGGAACACGCACCTTGGGCAATTTTGGATTACGGCTTCAAAGTTATAATCGCACCAAGCTTCGCAGACATTTTTTATAATAACTGTGTCAAGAACGGCATCCTCCCTGTCAAACTGACAGAAGATGAAACACAGGCAATCATTAAAAAAGCTGAGCAGCAAAAGCTTCATTTGACGGTTGATCTGGAAAAGCAGCTGGTCGTCGATGAAGATGAATTCAACTTCAGCTTCGACATTTCGGATTACCATAAACAGATGCTGTTGAACGGCTGGGATGAAATCGCCGTCACATTAACGAACGAAGAAAAAATCACCGCCTACGAAGAACGCCAGCAAATTATTGGATGATGAAAGTGGATACAGATTTATCTACCACCATTAGAAAATCATAAGTAATAAAATAAAAATACCAAGGAGTGTGAAGACATTGGGAATTCGTTATTATTAACCAAGGTGGCGGATGCTATGGAACAGCTATCCTCTGTTGTGCATCGTACCCCGCTCACCACTTCAGCGACATTAAATGAACAAACAGGAAAAAATGTGTTTATGAAGATGGAAAACCAGCAAAAAACAGGCGCATTTAAAATCAGAGGTGCCAGCTATAAAATCTCGCAATTGACCAAGCATGAAATGAAGCGTGGGGTAATTGCCGCTTCTGCCGGCAACCATGCCCAAGGTGTCGCTCTGGCGGCCGCTAAACGCGGCATCGAAGCGAAGATATTCATGCCAGCCAACACACCGAAAGCAAAGACCAAAGCTACAGAAGGCTACGGAGCAAAAGTCGTGCTGACGGGCGAGTCGTTTCAGGAAGCCTATGAGGCGGCTATCGAAGAACAGAAGCGATCCAAAGCTGTATTCATCCACCCATTTGATGATCCCGATGTCATGGCGGGACAAGGAACGATTGCCATCGAGATGCTTGAGGACCAGCCTTCCCTGGATACACTTATCGTCCCGGTCGGCGGAGGCGGCCTGATCAGCGGCATTGCTTTTGCCGCGAAAAGCATCAACCCGGCCATTCAGATAATCGGCGTTCAGGCAGAAGGTGCAAGTGCCACTTATAATCAGTTTCACTCCAAAGGGGCTACTTCCCTTCCATCTGTTTCGACGATTGCTGATGGAATTGCAGTAAAACGTCCGGGAGAAAAAACGTATCCGATCATCCGAAACTATGTCGATAAGATGATCACGGTTTCTGATCAGCAGATTGCGGCCACCATGGTCCAGCTGCTGGAACGGGAGAAAACTATGGTAGAAGGCGCCGGCGCTACAGCATTAGCAGCCCTCCTTTCCTATCATAAAAAAATCAACTCCCATAACTGTGGTGTCATCGTCAGTGGAGGTAACATGGATATTGCAAAACTCCCTGCCATCCAGTCCTTGTCTCAGCAAAACAAATATAAAGTCGTATGATCGTACAGGCAGCCCACGGTTTGGGGCTGCCTGTTTTCGTGAACTATTTTACTCATTTTTCAATGAGATGATTAATGCCTGCTTTCTAGTGGTATGTTATACATTAAAAGGAGGCATTTGATTATGTTAAAATACATTCTGGCAGTACTACTGCCGCCTTTAGCAGTATTCATGGCAGGCAGACCAATGACAGCTTTATTCAACTTGATTCTGACAGCGATTTTCTGGATTCCAGGTGCCATCCACGCTGTCTTAGTCGTACGTAATAAAGAACTTGGCACCGTTTAACCAAAATTCATTCTGAAAGGACCCCTTTCCCCAGGGGTCTTTTTCATTTTCCCTTTACAAATGCACTGTCGCCCTTTAACACCCTATATATATAAACTGCGAGACAATGATTTTTTTCGTGAGTGCTGCTCACCCGCTTCGGCAGAACACTTCGCTTTCCTGGGGCACGGCCTCAGCCTCCTCGCGGAAACCCACCGCTGTGGGGTCTTCGGACTCGTGCTGTTCCCCAAGGAGTCTACGTATTCTGCCTACGCTATTATAAATTCTCTAATGAAAGTTTTATTATTTCGACTCTTAGGGTGCTATTACGAACGCTTCAGTATAAAAAAGATAATTAAAAACAATAAGCTCACTATCAGCGGAAGAAATACACGGAGACTCCTGCGGGAGCAGAGGCCTGGATGAGACCCCGGAGAGCGTTAGCTCGAGGAGGCTCATCAGCCGCCCGCGGAAAGCGTAGTGTATTTCTGCAGCGGTATTATGGACAGAACCATTAAGGATTTCACTAGTTCGCAGATTGTTTCTATGGTGGTAAGACATTGTTTTCTTTTACATAGCTAACAGAGAGGCATAGAATAAGAAGGAAGAAACATAGACTAGCTTAACGATATAGGAGGAGGGATACCTTGCGAACTGCTAATCCTACTTTGAATGACCGGACTTTCAATAAACAGCGTGCTGCCACTGGTAAGCGCACGATGACTTTACAGGGGACCGTCAACCGAGTATTCATTCTGCTGTTCCTTTTGATGGCTACTGCCTATTACACCTGGAACCTCTATGCTGCAGGTGAGCCCGTCGGAATCTATATTTGGGTTGGCATCATCGGCTCGTTGATTTTCGCTTTGATCACCGCTTTTGTACCAAAAGCAGCTCCTGTCACCGCTCCAGTATACGCCGCGTTGGAAGGTTTATTCATCGGAGCGATTTCAGCGCAGTATGCCAGTCTGTACGAAGGCATCGTCGTCCAGGCTGCACTGCTTACGATTATGACTTTATTCGGTCTATTGATTATCTATAAACTGCGTATTATTAAGGTTACGAAGAATTTCCGTATGGGTGTGATGGCTGCTACCCTCGGAATTTTCCTTGTCTATTTAGTGGATATTGTCCTTCGTGTCTTTACATCATCCATGCACGTGCCCCTGCTCCATGAATCCAGTCTGCTCGGGATCGGCATCAGTCTTTTTATTGTAGCGATTGCCGCCTTGAATCTCGTACTTGATTTTGATTTTATCGAACGTGCATCGAATCGCGGGGTTCCAAAGCACATGGAATGGTATGGAGCATTTGGACTTGTGGTCACCCTTGTCTGGTTATATATTGAAATGCTCCGGCTGCTTGCTAAATTAAGGAGTCGCTAGGACCACCTGCAATCAGCTCTACGCTGACTGCAGGTTTTATTTTTTCCGATAAGAGGAAGATAGATGATAGAGGAGGTAGATATGATGGATCAAATGAATGATTTTCTCTATCAATTGAAACGGCATATGCAATACACAAGTGAACTCAGGGATGCTTACGAAAAATTGCCAGTCGAGCAAAAAGAAATCGTGAAAAATGCTTCCCCACGAAAGGAATCCCCAGAGGATCTATCCAAGCATGCCTATCAATGGCACGACAACCTGTTCAAGGTGGTTGACAAATAGAATCTCTCCCCGAAATAGAAAAGGCTGTACCCAACTGGGTGCAGCCTTTTGGTTATGTATTATACGATTTTTCCAGACGCGCAGCTTGTTTACTAGACAGAAGGTATAGCCTTCTGGACATCTTTATGAACTTACTAGACAGTTTCTGAATAATATTGGACACTTATTATTTTTTACTAGACATTTCTGAACACTTACTGGACACAACCACCGATTACTAGACAATTTCAGAAATCAGACGTCATTACGGATGATTAAGTAAATGATCAAGCCGATAACCGGAAAAAATAAAGTGCCGATTAAAATGAGTAAGGCATACTCCTGGCTTTTACCTTTTCTCCGTGAATCGCGGTAAGCCCAAATGCTGGTTACAATATTCAGCACAAAGACCAGCACCCCAAATAACAGGAATAAAGCAAAAATGCTCCCCACTTCCACCATCAATATACGCTCCCTTCTGTTTCTCCCATTCTATTATCGGCTTCCTGCGTTTATGTTTCAAGAATTTGAAAACCACGCCTGAAGCCAATTTGATGATTTTCCTGCAAAAAATAAAACACGTCTATGGTTTAGACGTGTTCATGTAGCTTGCCCTTCTTCAAACCAGCGATCTTCCCATAACCTGTACTCCCACTCTTTGATAAGATCGAGACCGGCCTGGAAAGAAGTACAGTCTTTTTCACTAACAGGCCTGGCATGACAGTCATAATTTCTATCACGCCTTGCTGTCATTAAGGCAACCTTCCATTTTACTTTTACATCTTCAGCATCGGCTCCTCTTAATACGATCAGCCAGTACTCTGTCTCCCTATCATTACTATTCGCTAAACTTCTTAATACTTTCAAATCTCTTTCTCCAATCGAAATCGCTTTTCTCGTATAGTATTCTACATAATTCATCCCAGCCTTCCCCCTCTCCTGAAATCATAATGGTAATTTGAATTTTCTGAATTTAATACTCAAAAATGTTGTGCTGCTCCTATGATTAAATTAAGAGCAGCACTTTTAACTATGCCAGTCGGAATACGACGCCATACCCGCCTTTTGGGTACTTCCATTCAATATTATCGTGGGGACAGCCAATCCTGCAGCTGCCGCATTCATGACAGCCTTCATACCCCACCTGAATTCGGTCTCCTTCAAACTTATACACTTCTCCCGGACAAAAATAAGTACAAGGCTTATCCGGGCATTTTTCCAGGCAAAGCGTCTGGTCAAGAATCTTCAAATGGGATTCCTTATCCGCTCTGAACCTGACGAGATACTGTTTTTCTTCAATCGTCGCTTTCGCCATTATTTCATCACCTTCCATGCCCGGTACATATCCTGTACGGTCCGGATTTTTCCGCGTTCCATAAACATATTGAAAATCCCTCTTTGCTTTTCCTGTTTACTTATTCCGTCCACGGTAAAGAAGGTGCGTGCAGCCCGGTTCAGCATCGGAATATACTCTTTCAAATATTGCGGATGGTTTTCCAATGTTTCCGTGGCATCTTTATACTTTTCCAAGTCCTTGCCAATAAAGCTTTCGTAGACTTTTTCCCGGTAGATATCCAGTACTTCTTCGGTATACTTACCGGTTTGTTTCGCCAGCAAGATGGCTTCAGCAGCAAAACTGCCGGATTTCATCGCCATATTGGAACCTTCGCGATGAATGCCGTTGACAAGCTGGGCGGCATCGCCGGCAACAATCACGCCGTCTCCAACCAGCTTCGGGATGGCGTGATACCCTCCTTCAGGTATTAAATGTGCGAGATATTCCGCTTCCTCTGCTCCTTTAATCAGCGGTTTGACGATCGGATGATTTTTCACATATTCCAAAAGGTCATAAGGCTTCATTTTACTGTTTACGAGGCTCGACAATGTGGTTCCCACTCCGATATTCAGGCTTTCCTTGTTTGTATACAGGAAGGCCGTCCCGAGATGCCCTTTTGTGGCATCACCGAACATTTCAATGGTACACCCCTGCCCATCTTCAAGGTTGAACCGCTCATTGATGGTTTCCGCTGGCAGGTTGAGTACTTCCATCACCGTCAATGCTACTTGAGCAGGCTCTATTTCCTCATGGAATCCGAGTTGTTTGGCAAGCAGCGAATTGACACCGTCTGCCAGTACGACGACATCAGTATATACATCCCCATCAGGACGATCAGTTCTTACCCCGATTACTTTGCCTTCTTCGACGAGACAAGCATCCACTACCGTTTCGTTGATTAAGGTTACTCCTTGTTCCTGTGCTTTTTTTGCAAACCATTGATCGAACTTGGCGCGCAATATCGTAAAGTTATTATAGTTTTCCTCATTAGCCCATGCCTGGCCCTTATAGCCAAGTGTAATCGCAGATTCCTCATCGAGCAGCCACATCCGTTGCTCCACTATCGGTCGTTCAATGGGGGCTTCCTTCCAGAATTCGGGAATGATTTCTTCCAACTGCTGCTTATACAGCACCCCGCCCATGACGTTTTTAGCGCCAGGGTATTCCCCTCGTTCAATTTGGAGTACCTTCAGTCCGTTTTTCGCACATAAATAGGCACAGCTGGTTCCGGCAGGGCCGGCACCAACGACGATGACGTCAAATTTTTCAGGCATGGGAAACCACCTCTTCCTTCAGCAGCTCATCAAAAGCATGGATCAGAACCGGCAGGATTTCCCTGGCATCTCCTACAATCCCATAGGTGGCGACTTCAAAGATAGGAGCCTCCGGATCTTTATTAATGGCGATGATCATTTCGGAGTTTTTCATCCCTACTGTATGCTGGATCGCACCGGAGACTCCAATGGCGAAATAAATTTTCGGAGTCACTGTCTCACCCGTCTGCCCGACCTGGTGATCATGGGAAAGCCAGCCTGCTTCGACAGCATCCCTGGTACCGCCAACCGTGGCACCGATTGTTTCAGCAAATTGATGAATGAGCTGGAATCCTTGTTCATCTCCCATCCCTTTGCCGCCGCAAACAATGACATCAGCATCTTCCAGGTTTACCGACTTACCTGGTCCTTTGACAATTTCAAGCACCTTCGTGCGGATATCCGCTTCCTTCATGTCCAGACTTTCCTCCATAACCGTTCCTTTCCTGGAAGCATCCGGTTCTAATGCTTTCATCACCTTGGGGCGTACAGTGGCCATTTGCGGGCGATGTTTTTTACAAAGAATTGTCGCCATGATGTTGCCGCCAAACGCGGGTCTGCTTGCCTCTAATAGCCTTTTATCCACATCGACATCAAGCATCGTACAATCGGCCGTAAGCCCAGTCTTCAAGTCGGTTGCGACTGCAGATGCAATGTCTTTTCCATTGGGAGTAGCTCCATAGAGGATGATTTCCGGCAGGTGCATGCGCGCTAATTTTCCCATTCCTGCTAAATAAGGTTCGGTTCTGTAGTCCTTTAACACCGGTGCGTCGATGACATATACTTCATCAGCACCATGGTGGATCAACGGATCAGTCAGATGCCGGACTTCATGTCCTAACAGTACCGCTGCAAGCGGCGTTTCCAGCTTATCTGCCAATTCTCTTCCTGCGCCGAGAAGCTCAAGCGATACACCTGCTATATTGCCATCGACGACTTCAGCAAACACCCAGATACCTCGATGGTCTTCTATCATACCGCTGCTCCCCCTTTCTTATGGAACAAGTGACGTTTTTCCTGCAATACATGAAGCAGCTGGTCCACCTGCTCCTGGGGGCTACCTTCCAACCTGTGTCCGCCTTCCTGCTTCGGAGGTGCGAACATTTTTCCTACTACGGTCGGCGATCCTTTCAGTCCTAGTTGTTTTCGGTCGACTTCTCCTAACTGGTCGACATTCCAAACGACCGGTTGACAAGAGACTGCTTTCAACATATTCGGGAACGGTGCATATTCAATCTCGTTAATTTCTTTTTCTATGGTTATCAGACAAGGAAGTGTGGTACGGATATGGGCATACCCGTCTTGAAGCTTACGTTGGAGTTCTACATAGTCTTTGGTGACTTTTGTGATGGAAGTGATGTTTGTTACTGGCGGGATATCGAGCCTGCTGGCAATGCCGGGTCCTACCTGCCCGGTATCTCCGTCAATCGCATGTTTTCCGCAGAAAATCATATCGATCGGGGATGCTGAGCTTATTTTTTCGAGCGCTTTTGTCAGGGCATAACTGGTGGCTAATGTGTCGGCTCCTGCAAATGCCCTGTCGGAGATCAAATAACCTTCATCAGCACCGATTTCGATGCTTTTTTTGATAACTGCCTCGGCCTGGGGTGGTCCCATCGATAACACAGATACTTTGCCGCCGTACTCGCGCTTCAGACGTACTGCCTCCTGTACCGCATGAGCATCATAAGGATTCATGATTGAGGGGACGCCTCGCCGGTCCAGTGTATTCGTTTTCGGATTGATCTTAATGACTTTCGTATCTGGCACCTGTTTGACACAAACAACAATGTGCATACAATATCAACCTCCTTTCTTTTAAACGGCCTTGTTCCCATTCCCTAATCAACAAGGGGGCGCAAAGCCTGATAGTAAAATTTCCTGCCAATCATTTGTCAGCGCTTGCAAAATTGGATGAACAGGCGAATGTTCCCAATAGCAAGACAGATAACGGGGATGAATTCTATCCATTCAGATTAGATGATGACAGAAAATTCATTTTCCACCTTGATACTAGCAAACAACTGTACCTTCCTCTATGACATACATCACAGATTGTTCAGGATAAGGGGAAAATATTTTTTGCATGCTTCGGCAGTTTATTTGCGGCTCCTCTCTTTTAAAACATGAAAAAAACCTGCTGCCTTTTTGGCAACAGGTCAAATTTTCACCATCGCTTGACGGCGGGCTTTGATGATTTTCTGAAAAAGCGGAACACCTGCCTGAGGATTCCATACAGCGTATAACATACCCCAAATACCACGACTGCGAGCAGCTGCACGGCCAACGCTTCCTCCGCGATACTTCCATTCAATTTCACCACCCGGTACAACTGAATACTGATCAACAAATTGGTTACCGCCAGGCTGATCACTATAAAAGTAAGCAGCCGCTTCCAGTTAGCGTGCATGAGCCATAGTGTAACCGGTTCGAATAACCAGACTCCGGCAGCCAGTAACATAAATGGCAGGAGAAAATGTATATAAGTCGGATCGATTCCAAGGATTGCAAAAGTGTCGAGATCGAATTCCAGCCACTTACTTATAATGCTCCAATTAAACCAGTCTTTCATTTCATCACGTCCCCTTTCCATTCACCACCAGTGTGGTCAGGACTGCGAGATTTTAAACCCATTAAAGAAATCTGAAAGAATGATAGCCGGTCTGCTTTTACTTCTGATATAATTCGTTCATCAGGAGGAATTTCAATGAAAAAAGCTATCCTACTCGTACTGATCGGCGCCTCGCTTTGGGGAACGATCGGGTTGTATGTAAAACTGCTGGAACAAGCAGGCTTTACCCCTATGGAAATTGTGACGATCCGGGTTTTTTTCGCCAGCGTATTTCTCCTTGGCTACATGCTGCTCCGGTATCGTAAACAGATGAAACTGAAAAACTGGAAAGATATCCGGTATTTTTTAGGCACCGGAATCGGGAGTATCGTGTTCTTCAACTATTGCCTGTTTGCCAGTATGGCTGAAACCAATATCCCGATTGCCACTGCCCTCTTATATACTGGCCCCGCTTTTGTCATGATTCTATCTATTATTCTATTTAAAGAGCCGTACACGGCTAAAAAAGGGCTGGCCCTTGGGTTGACACTGGTCGGTGCTGCTTTTGCGGTTGGTGCCTTCCCAGCACCGGATGCAAGTTTATCTACTGCCGGTATTTTACTCGGGATCGGATCCGGCTTCGGCTATGCTTTATATAGCATTTTCAGCAAATTCGCTTTTGTAAAATATGACAGCCTGACCATCACCTTTTATACATTCATTACGGCGACGGCAGCTTTGCTTCCATTTTTTCCATATCAGGAAAAATTGGTGACGCTGTTGTCTCCCGGTCCGCTCATGCTAGGCATCGGACTTGGGCTGTTGCCGACAGCTGTTGCCTATATCTCCTACACACTCGGATTATTTGAAATGGAAGCATCGAAAGCCTCCATATTGAGCACCATCGAACCGGTAGTGGCTATCATTATCGGTATTACTGTTTTTGATGATGCTTTTAATGGATGGCAAATGGCTGGCATGCTTGCTATCATTTCTGCGGTAGTCGTCATTTCAAAAAGTCGTAAACGTGTGAAAATCACAGCCAGGGTGTGATTTATATCATTATCTCCATAGTGGATACCTTGTATGATAGAGGTAACCAATTAAGGAGGTTGATGAAATGACCACTTTTACAAGAGAAAACACACCTGCTGAGATCGTAAATATATATCCGAAGGCGAGCGACTTATTCAAAAAGAACCGGATCGACTTCTGCTGTGGAGGAGATCGTCCGCTCGGAGAAGTATTCGATGAAAAGAAAATGGATGAAGACATGATTTTACACCAGTTGAATGAAGATTACTCCGAATGGATTACAAAAGGAAATCAAGGTCCGGATTGGAGCAAAGTTTCCAACACCGAACTCGTTGATCACATCGTTTACACCCATCATGCATTTTTGAATGATGAACTGCCGGCATTAGGCCAGTTTGTCACAAAAATCTACAGGGTCCACGGTGCTAACCAACCGCATTTGCAAGAATTACATCGATTGTATAATAATCTGAAAGTCGAATTGGAGTCCCATCTGATCAAAGAAGAAATGGAAGTATTCCCGCTGATCAAGCAATATGACTTAGAGCCAAGTGAAGAGTTGCGGCAGCGGATTCACGAAGCGAATGGCGGATTAGAGGATGAACACGACCAGGCCGGGGATCTCTTAAAAGAAATGCATAACCTGACCAATGGGTTTGAACCGCCTTTGGACGCTTGTAACTCGTACCGGATCACTTACAAGCGGCTGGCAGAACTCGAAGCCGATACATTCCAGCATATTCATTTAGAAAATAATATTTTGTTCAAGCGAATTTAAAGTATAAAAGCGCATGCGCCTTGCTAGTAATGACGTTCGACTAAAAACGGCACGTCCTGTGCGTAGAAGCAGGATGTAACCTAATTTCCTAGACTAAATTAAAAAATCCACCAGGACCTGGTCCTGGTGGATTATTCTATGCTTTCAAAAAGTCTTCCAAGGCTTTCTCCTTCTGTCTCATTTCGTTATAGCCTTGCATGTACAGGTTATGAAGCTTTCGTTTGTTACGCTCTACTCTCCCGACCGCAAGCGGCTCATCCGGACGGATAATAAATACTTTCCCCTCTTTTTCAAGCTCATACAGCCTTCTTGTCAACTGGTTGTATTTATCATGACGATTAAGGAGACTGTCCACGAATTTAGGATACTGTTTGAACTTGCGCTGGATATACCAGCCAAGCCGCATTCTTTTCTTCATATATCCTTGATTTCTCGTCAGTACGACCACATGTTTTTCGTTCCCCTGTTCGATAGAACGTTCAATCGGCACAGGGTCGGCTATCCCACCATCCATCAGATATTTACCATCATAGGGAATGCTTGGCGATATCAAAGGAATCGAACAGGATGCCCGCATGATCGTAAGTAAACTGTTCCGGTCTGGAAAATCATCATAATAGTGGGGCATCCCTGTCTCCATATCTGTTGTAGCAACCGCAAACATCGTCTTTCTTGCTTCAAATGTATCATAATCGAATGGGACAAGCTCATTCGGCAGTTTGTCGAAAATAAAGTCCATGCCGAACAGTTCTTTCTGACGGAACGCCCGTTTAAAGGAAATATACTCCGGGTGATCGCCGTAGCCGACGAGCACATCATAGTTTCTCCCCCGCTGCTTCGCTACATAGGAGCTTCCGTTTGACGCTCCTGCTGATGCTCCGATTACATAGGGAAAATGAAGATCCATATCAAGAAAATAATCCAGTACACCGGCAGTATAAGTTCCGCGCATGCCCCCGCCTTCTAACACAAGGCCTGTCTTTTCCATACCAAAACACCTTCTTTTTGCTGATATGGAAATTTTAACATTTTTCAGGGTGCGGTCAAACGTATCCACTCAAAACGCAATACAGCTGCCTGGTTATAGGCAGCTGTCTGTTTATTGATATAAAGTGGAGTCTTCCGCCATAAAAAACCTGGCTACAGGCCAAGTTTTTCTAATGGTATAATCAGTTTACATTCAGTTTGACATTTTTGGATTGCTTTTCTTCGAGATTCTTCTCAATTTCCTGCATGGCGCGCGGATCTCTTAAAAGTTCTTCCTTGTTTTTGTTGACAAGTTCATCAAAGGAAGGTAAATTTGGTCGCATGTCGTATGCTCCTTTCATGAAGTTTACGTTATTATTATATCAAAGTTATTAACTCACTTATCTAAATTGTTTGAACATTTTGTTAACATTTTTGATTTTTCTAATAATTGGAGGCCTTCTTATGGAACATTTAGTGAACAAAAATATCAAAGACATCGAAATTTCCGGCATCCGTAAATTTTTTAACATGGTCAGTGACTATGAGGATGTCCTATCCCTATCAATCGGCCAGCCTGACTTCCACACCCCGGAGCACGTGAAACAGGCTGCCCAGCAGGCAATCGATTCAAATTATACTACCTATACCCACAATGCTGGCATTTTAAAACTGCGGGATGCAATCAGTAGCTCTGTGTCCCGTAAATATAACCTGGACTATGACCCGGCAGAAGAAGTGATTGTGACGGTCGGGGCATCTCAGGGCATTGATATTACCTTAAGGACCCTGCTTTCCCCAGGAGATGAAGTTCTGTTGCCAGGACCGGTTTACCCGGGATATGAACCATTGATCCGCTTGGCTGGCGGTGTTCCGGTCCATATTGATATAGCAGGTAACGGGTTCAAAATGACAGCTGATTTAATCGAACAGGCAATGACCGACCGGACTAAGTGCATCATCCTTCCCTACCCGTCCAACCCGACCGGAGTTACGTTGACCGAACAAGAGCTGAAAGAAATCGCAACACTCATTGCTGGCAAAGATCTGATTGTGCTTGCGGATGAGATCTACAGTGAGCTCGTTTATGAACAGGAGCATGTATCCATTGCTTCGTTCCCTGAAGTAAGGAATCAGGTCATTGTCGTTAATGGGGTCTCCAAATCCCACGCCATGACCGGCTGGCGGATCGGCTATCTGCTGGGGCCGGCAGTATTGATGAAACACATTTTAAAAGTGCACCAATATAACGTCTCGTGTGCCACCTCGATCAGTCAGTATGCAGCACTGGAAGCGATTGAAAAAGGAGCAGACGACCCGGTTGCCATGCGCGAAGAATATCGAAAACGTCGTGATTATGTGATGGAGCGGATGGATGAAATGGGGCTCGAATACATCCAGCCTGGCGGAGCCTTTTATATTTTCCCAAAACTTGCAAAAGGGGAGCTGACTTCCTTTGAGCTTGGTCTCGAACTGGTGCGTGAGGCGGGAGTTGCGTTAGTGCCGGGGGATGCTTTTTCCGATTACGGTGAAGGATATATGCGGCTGTCTTACGCCTATGATATGGAGACGTTGGAGAAAGGAATGGACCGTCTGGCCGCATTTATGAAAAAGTAAATTTCACCTCTTTTGTGAGACAATTTCACGTTAAATGAGCACTATTTTGATTAAGAGAGACAATAATAAGGGGAAGAGAGAAGTTTTTGAAATTATGAGAGACAAAATCGAAGTTATGAGTGACACATTTGAAAATAAGAGAGAAATAAAATTCCTAATAGAGACAACACAAGAAATGAAAAGAGGTCAAATTAATAACACCGCTGGCAGCTGCCAGCGGTGTTTTGCTTACTTGTAAAAATTGTAGACAGCCTGTGTGCCATTGTCTTCATAGCCTAGTTCAACCAGACGCTCATAAATGGACTCCGACAGCTTAAGGCCCGGAAGTTCCAGTCCCATCCGGTCAGCTTCTTCGATGGCGATTCTCAGATCCTTCACAAAATGCTTAATATAAAAACCAGGAGCGAAATCTCCGCCGATCATTCGCGGAGCCAGGTTGCTTAACGACCAGCTGCCTGCTGCCCCTGTGGAAATGCTTTTCAACACATTTTCCGGAGATAAGCCAGATTTCTCTGCATATACCACCGCTTCTGCCACTCCTAACATATTAGAAGCTATCGCAATCTGGTTACACATTTTCGTATGCTGCCCTGCACCAGCCTGTCCCTGGTAGACAATGTTTGTTCCCATCGCTTCGAAAATTGGTTTGACCGTTGCAAATGCTTGTTCAGAGCCGCCAACCATGATGGACAGCTTGCCTTCTCTTGCTCCGATATCCCCGCCGGACACCGGTGCATCTAATGCTTCTGCCCCCTTCTCACTGGCAGCCTTCGCTATTTCCTCAGCCAGGCTTGGGGTCGACGTTGTCATATCGATCAGGTGCATTCCCTCACGTACATTATCCAGCAAACCGTTTTCCTCAAAATAAACCTGTTTGACATCGTAAGGATAGCCGACTATCGTGATGATCGTATCACTTTTTTCTGCCAAGTCCGCAACATTATTACACCACTCTGCCCCAGCTTCTATCAACGATTCAGCTTTTGATTTCGTCCGAGTATGTATACAAACCTCATAACCTTTAGAAAGCAGCTGGCCGATCATGCCTTTCCCCATAACTCCTGTACCGATAAAACCGATGTTCATGCAGCATTCCTCCTTTGCCCTTTCTATCATGATAGCAGAAAGAGCAATAGAAAAACCAGCCATATAGCCCATTATAAAAAGGCTCTCCCACCAAACAGGACAGCCTTTTTATGTTTTTTTATATTTGTTTGTATAATTGTCATAGATGTTCAATAGTTCGTCCAGCTCCTGGCTGATACGGACCGATTCAGGGCTTGAAAAGCCTTTCGCTAAGGCAACCCTGGCCATTTTGTTACGTAAGCGTTCAATTTTCTCCAGTAGTTGTTCAGCATGATTGAAATTGGACACAAGGTTACCTCCAATCCCTGCTTTTAAAGATAGTTTACCATAGCAGAAATGGATTGACACGGATCCGTTTTCAAGCTAGCTGATTTTTCTTTTACGTCTCATATACTCGATGATAAGCGTATCTAAAACCTGACTTTGCTTAATGGTATATAGACTATCCCTTCCATACTGGTCAGCTAAGGACAACATCTTTTTTTGAGAATGGTTGATCTTTCCTTCCAATTCCACTAATGTGACTTCCTTTTCTGTTTGTTCCACGAAAAAAAACCTCCAACTATTTTTTTCAACGAGATAAATTATGACCGATAATCAGAGGCTTGTAAATAAATTCGCAAAACTAGACAAACATCGGCAAAATTAGTTGGTCTATTATGGTAAATACACTCGTATTTATACATTTTAACTCGGATAATTTTCCTAAGACAGAAAATTCAATTTTTCCAGACAGAGATAAAGGAAAATTGCAAGCTCTGCTCATGATGACTGACAAATGTGTTAAAATAAGGATGGATGAAGCCGTGCTGGACACGTGCTTCGCAGGACAATCACGTCCCCCCTCTTCTCAATGCCCAAGAAGAGCTATACCAAACCGGCTATCATTAGGAAGGGAAGATCAAGATTGTCAGAAGAAGCTAAAAATGAGTGGTGGGAATGGATGAAAGCGATCATCATCGCTATTCTCCTTGCATTCTTATTACGTACTTTTTTCTTTGCCACCTCGATTGTCGAAGGTGTGAGCATGAATCCAACACTCGAGAGCGGCGAGCGTGTCATGTTCAATAAAATCATCTATTACCTGGAAGAACCTTCGTATGGTGAAATTGTCATTATTCATAGACCTGTTAAAAGTTATGTTAAACGAATCATCGCCCTCCCAAATGATATTGTCGAGGTGCGGGATCACAAGCTTTATATCAATGGCCAAGAGCAAGATGAAAGCTATCTGGATGAATCTTCCATTCAAGGAACGACCAATTATGGTCCGGTCAAAGTACCGGAGGATCACTATTTTGTAATGGGTGACAACCGGTCAATAAGTAAAGATAGCCGTAACGGACTAGGCTTCATAGAGGAAAGTGAAATTATCGGACGCTCCGAACTTGTCATCTATCCTTTCAACGAATGGGGCATGACCCGATAATGACGGACATTTTTAAAACCATCCTGCCTAAAATACAGGATGGTTTTAAAATTATGAATTCATTTTTTCCGGCAGTTGGTGTAAGGTCTCTATCATGATATCAAGTTTGCCTTCCACTCGGTGAAGCAGATAAAAAGTCACCGCGATCGGGAAACCGACATCTGTGAGCAATGCTACCCAATGGTCCATCTCCTATTGCCCTCCTTTCCTAACTAGAAAGAGGCTGCCCTGCCGGACAACCCCTTTGGATTTACAATTGTATTTCTTCGACGTTACGTTCGACGATCCGAGCTTCTTTTTTAGTAACTAGATCACCGCCGTTTGAATAAAAACAATTAGCAGCAATGATGGCATCCATCGCAGCATTGATCAATGCCGGGTCAGCCGGTTCGACAGGCTCATCCAGTGTGATGGTCACCGTCTTGTCCTCTTCGTTTTGGAATTTCAATTCGAGTTTCTTCATGATTCTCCTCCTCTCTTATTATTTGAATCTGCTTAGATGTTCATGATTTTGTTATCGTCTTTGCGTTCGATCGCATAGAGTTCGCGCTGCTGTAACGGCTCTAACGATTTAGCTACCGTATACAACTGTTCTGCTGTTGCTTCTGTTTTAACGTTATTAAAGTTTTTGCTTTTGAAAATAAAATTTCCTCGGTCGTCCTGTCCGTTCTCCAGTACCATACGCAACAGGGAGCCTACTTTTTCGCTTGTCACTGCCATGTCCCTCACCTCCTTTCAATTCTATAATCGAAAGGAGAAGGAAAGTGGTGCTGGTCTATTTAAAAAACTTTACTCACAAGAACCATTTTCAATAAAATGGCCGAATTGTGGAAGACTCAATTTCAAAATGATTATTGGAGTTTAGGGGCTTCGGGAAACGATTCGCTTTCCGTGGGCGTGTGCTGAGTCTCCTCAGGCTTCGCCTTGCGGGGCCTCAGCGCTCCCGCTTATCCCACAGGAGTCTCACCGTTTCCCTACGCCCCTTTGCCATAAAAGTATATTTAAAATCGATTTACAACAATTTGCGCAGGGTTGTAAAAATAACGCTCCTTTTTTTATGAATGGTCTAATTGTATATACTAGGATGGTTTCGTTACTCTTTTTATGGTAATGGGGACTTGGAAATGACGAGACTCCTGCGGGAAAGGATAGACAGGCAAGACCCCGCAGAGCTTTAGCTCGAGGAGGCTTGCCGTCTTCCCCGCGGAAAGCGAGTTATTTCCAAGTCCCCATTTTCTCCCGTAAAAGTAACGAAACTGATCTTCAGTTAAAGGGAGCTTTAGCTTTTATCTTTTACAAATAAAAAAGTAGTTCAGCTGTGGGGTACAATGCTTGTTTGTACTCCTAAACTGAACTACTTTCGCTGCGATTTCCTTGTCAGGAATCAACCGTTATCAAAGATACAATATCCGATGTTCAAAAGGATGATAAGTGCTGAAATAATAAAAAATGTTACCTCCCACATTTGCTTCACCTCCGAAACTGTAGAAAGGATCGTCCAAATCCATTCTCTTTAACAGTGTGCTCATAAAATAAGTAATCAATCATTGCTCTTCATCAGAAGATATGTCTATTAAGATTTTACCTGCCTTTTCCTTCTAAATCAAGCAAATTCATATGTCCCCCCCATTTCTCATGTGTGCAACCGTTGCCAGCAATTCACAGTTTTGCCACAACTTTATTACCAAAATGTGAAATCCATCACAAAGTTATCTCAAGATTGATAAAAGGTGATATGATGTAACTGTAAAAGATAACACCAACACAAACAGCCGGCTAAGGTGTTCTTCTTTTAGCTAATCATGTGAAATGTTGAACAAAACACTATTTAAGGAGTGGGAATCATGATTAATAACTTTTTAAGAGAAAACAATGTTGCGGCAGCTATTCTTACGGTGCTTCGGGTTTATCTTGGATATGCATGGCTGACTGCAGGCTGGGGAAAATTGACTGGCGGAGGTTTCGATTCTGCCGGATTCATCCAGGGCGCTATCGGTAATGCAAGCGGAGAACACCCTGCTGTTCAGGCCTGGTGGGCAAGTTTCTTAGAAGGCGTAGCACTTCCTAACGCAGAGATTTTTACGTTCCTTGTCATGTGGGGTGAAGTATTAGTAGGTATCGCACTTATTCTAGGAATTTTCACTAACTTCGCAGCAATCATGGGATTAGTTATGAACTTTGCCTTCTTGTTCAGTGGAACAGTAAGTACGAACGCTCAAATGGTTTTATTGACAGTCTTCATCGCCGTAGCTGGATACAACGCAGGAAAAATTGGTTTGGATCGCTGGGTAATTCCTTTTATCCGCCAATATACTACTAAAAAAGAAGCCACAACAGCACCGGCAGCTTAAATAATGAAACAGCTTTTCATTACCACAACCAGTTCACTTCCACCATAGCAGGCGATTCTCAATAAGGAGAATCGCCTGTTTGCTATTTATCCTTTATCGTAACAAGCATAATCCGATGGTGTCCGAAGATAAGAAAAGAAGTATGATCAGCTTCCGTAACGTAATGAAAGTAATCCAGTAATCGCCCTCGTTGGTCAAAAAAGTCGATCACTATGTCCACGGGGACGTATAAGGTGGTAGCTTCCGTCGATTCGCCTTGGTTTATAGGAGGAAATGCATCGCCATAGCGCGCTTTTGCATTTAACTTAGAATAACGAGGATTCGCATGGATGAGGCGGAGTGTAGCTTCTCCTTTTGGAGGCCGTATTATTGGATAGGTTTCCACGCGAGCTCCTCCAGAACATTCAATAAAGCAATATATATGGGAGGTAGAAACGTTATGTTTCTCTCTGCCAAAGTGGAATGTTGACCTCACTAGGGTCCATTGTCCTGCCCGCAGCTCATGATTCTTGCCATCCACTTCTACTGAAACAGATCTTTTGCCAGCATTTATCAAGACAGAGCCCTCCGTCAATTTGATCGTTGCAGCTGCCTTTTTCATTGCTCCCCTCCTTCCCTGTTCGTTAATATATATTTTTTCTTTCCTTTCCTCATGTTAGAAAAACCTGGGATGCCTTCTAAGTATTTATGGCGAAGGACTTTGTATTTTTTCATAAAAACAGAACGCCTGGAAATTGGAGTCCAAGCGTTTTGTTTGTACGGTATAGGTTTTTTACGGAACAAGACCTGCGGAGCAAAGTTATTTAAAGGTATTCGCATTCATGTTTTGCTTTGAGACGATTCCATCGTTTATCTACTTCTGTTTCAAATGCGTGATAGAGCTGTTCATTTTCCGGTTTCAGCATATGCTTCGCTTTACCGAGATACTTCAGCCATTCACTGACAGGTTCGCGCTTGTTTGTGGCTTCCGGATTATAAGTGATTGTCGTTTTCCCTTTTTCTACTTCATACAAAGGGAAGAAACAGGAATCAACGGCCGCTTTGATGATCGTCTGACCATAGCGCTCTTCACTTTTCCAGTTCAACGGACAGGTAATCAGAAGCTTGCCATAGACCAATCCTTCATGTTTGGCATACCACTGGGCTTTGGCTGCTTTTTTGATGAGATCCTGCGGGTATGCTTCTGTTCCTGTGAACACATAGGGAATGTTCGTTGCTGCCATGATTTGCGGCGTGTCTTTATGATGGAATGCTTTCCCCTTTTGGTTCTTGCCGACATTCGAAGTGGACGTCATATGACCGATTGGGGTCGAATAAGACTGTTGGGACCCTGTATTCATATAACCTTCGTTATCATATTCCACGATGATCATTCCATGGTTGCGCAGGGCGGTCCCAATAGCCGATCCCATTCCGATATCCATCCCGCCGTCACCGGTTACCATGACGAATGTGAAATCATCACCGATTTCAACTTCGCCCCGGCGTTTCATTTCATAAAAGGCTTCCACCGTTCCGGATAGCGTGGCTGCACCATTCTGGAATAAGTTATGGATGAACGTCTGCTTATGGGATGTATGTGGATAGGCCGCACTGACGACGTAACCGCATCCTGTCTGGAATAAAACCACCACGTCCCCTTCAATTCCTTTGAAAAATAATTCAAGACCAGGGAATATCCCACAGCCTGGGCACGCGCCGTGCCCTGAGGCAATCCGCTTCGGTTTACTCATCAGTTGTCGGAGCGGCGGAACTTTCACTTTCAATTTTTCGGTTTCCGCGTCTTGCATAACTGTGATCAGTCCGGAATCATAAGAACCTGTCTGCGGCTTGATAACCGGGAGCAGCCGTTTTTTCTGATCACCAGCATGAATGCCATGATAATCAAACGGCTTCACAGCAACAGAGGTTGCTGCTGCTTCTAATACGTCATCGAAAAATACTTCTGCGTCTTGTTCATAAAAATCTTTTCCTCCGACACCAAAGATACGGCTTAACACAACCGGTTGAGCTCCTGATAGCTCCTGGAGGGCTGATTTAATTTCGAGTGTCATATTGGCACCATTAGCACCATAACTGTCTGCCCGCTCTCCAACGAGGACCGCTTTCACGTTTTTTAATGCTACTTTCATCGCTTCTTTTGGAAATGGGCGAATCATGTTAGGAGTGATGACTCCGACTTTTTTTCCTTGTTTGCGATAACGGTCCACCACATCTTTTGCGGTCTCAGCCGCTGAGTTGATTAAAAATACTGCGGCCTCTGCGTCTTCCATGGCATAGGTTTCAATTGTCGGATAGGACCTTCCTGACAATTTTTCATACTCTTCCCGGATCTCTTCAAACACCTTCTCTGCATTGTACATCGCCTGGGACTGCTGGTAATTATTATGGATCAAATCGTCGCCATTCATATGAGCCCCGATGGTGACCGGGTTATTTTTATCAATGGCATTCGGGTAATCTGCCGGACGTTCGCCAATAAATTCGGTTACTATTTTTCTATCCTTGAACGATAGGACTTTTCTTTTTTGATGGGAGGTAAAAAAACCGTCATAAGCGACAATAACCGGAAGACGGACAGCTCTGTGCTCTGCCACTTTCAATGCCATGATGTTCAAGTCGTAAACTGCCTGTGGTGTGTTAGCAGTTAATATGACCCAACCCGTATTGAGAGCATAGTATAAATCCGAATGGTCACCACGAATATCAAGCGGGCCGCTCACGGCTCTGGTGACGAGATTCAATACCATCGGAAACCTGGTGCCAGACTGTACCGGCAGCTGCTCCAGCATGAACAGGAAGCCATTCGCACTTGTCGCATTGAAAACCCGAGCGCCGCTGACAGAGGCACCGTAACAGATGCCTGCCGACCCATGTTCCCCATCTGCTGGAATCAGCTGGATATCATGCTCGCCTCTTGTCTTCATCTGATCCAGGTATTGAGCGATTTCAGTTGATGGAGTGATTGGGAAATAACCCATGATGTGATAATTGATCTGAGCGGCAGCTTTTGCCGCCATTTCATTGCCGGATTCAAAACTTACCTGCTGGTTGACAGGCGCCTGCAATTTCTCCTGTTTTGTTATGACGTGATTCATTTCATCACTCCTTCTGCATAAGGGAAATGTTGTTTAACGCGATGCTCATCGCTAAAACCAAGCGTTTCACGGATTTCGGTTAAAGCGGAAGTCGGACAAACTTCTATACATTTCAGGCAGCCCTTGCAATAGTTATAGTCAATACCTTGAAGAAACATCTGTTTCCGTCCCCGCTTGTCTTCCCCTTCCTCCCATACAAAACAAAAATCCGGGCATACCGTATCGCAATGGGTACAATTGATGCATTTCTCTAGTTCGAAAGCTGGAATAAATCCCTGTCTCGAACCACTCAAGTCTTTTTCAATGCTGTTAGCCTGAGCACTGATGATTCCGCCGATTTCCTGGGTTTCATATCCCAGGCGCGGCAGATTCCGCTCAAACGGTTTTTGTACGGCCGCAAGCACTTCAAAGCTTTGAAACTTTACTTCTTCATAACCTCGATTGAATGTACGAAGATTAGCTTCGACCAGGTGGGGATATTTGTTTTCGAACGTCTGGCGGATGATATCCCGCATATTATCGACATCTAAAAAATCAAGTACGCGATAAAGTGCACCCAGCATAGCGGTATTGAGACGAGAGTTCTCTTCTACAGCAATGGTCATGGCATCGACAACCGCCAATGTTCTGTGATCAAGATCGAGCTCTTTTTTCACTTCTTCAATGGAGCGTTCGCTGTTGACCAGCACAATGCCATCCGGCTGCAAACCGCTTGTCACATCGACGGTTTTGTACAAAGCTTCATGAAAAATTCCGATAACATGAGGCTCTTCAATCGGAGAATGGGCACGGATTTCCACCTCTGGCTCACAAAAACGTATGAATGCTTTAACCGGTGTCCCCTTTTTTTCAGAGCCATAGGATGAGAAGTTAGAGCCGTTCAAACCATGCCCTAACACACCCGCTTCTGCCAGCATTTTGCCGGCAAGGTTGGCGCCAAGACCACCGATTGATTCCAGACGGATTTCAAAAAAACCGAGTGAATTGGTTTTCGGTAAAATAGACATAAGATCCCCCTTAACTTTTTAAATTTCGTTTGAAATGTCGCGTAGGCTGATTCTACATCCATTATAAAAACGGTTGCAGCTTTTGTATGTGACAAAGGTCATAACTGTATTATGTTTTCTTAGGAAACCATGAAACACATTTATAAAACATCACTAAACTTCAATATGTAACACCGGAACAGAAATTCTTTTGATGTACAACAGAAATAAGAAGGGTACGAGCAGGAGGAAATTACATGAGCATTTTTTCATAATCTGCCGGCTGATGGGGAGGATAGAAATAAGGAGGGATGTCTGATGCGTGAAGAAAATATCGAACAGCAGATGGAAGCATTCACTTCGTTTCCACATCAAGTGAATGCACCGAATGTTGATAAGAAAAAAAGGAAAGCTCCATTTGTGAACCCATATGGGGTGACGATCGGAGACAGTTACTATGACTCCATGAATTCGCCGCTCAATCACTGGAGCGAAGAAATCGATCCAGCTGTCATGTCCGGTGATGAGTGGGTGCATGAGACCAATGATATCGGATGGAATACATCTCATAACCGCAAACTCATGGAGGAAAATTATTATGCCAAGCGAAAAAACTTCTCCCACCCTACGCATGATGCCTCTTATCAGACCGACTGAATCGAGATAAGTGACCGATATCTGGGTAAATGACCATACGCGAAACTCCCGGTTGCATATAGTATCAGTGTACCAACCGAGGAGGTGAGCTTTTCATGTACCAATGTTACCCATACGGACGCCGAGGTGGTTATGGCAACAACTTCGCGTTGATTGTAGTGTTGTTTATTTTGCTCATCATTGTAGGAGCAGCATTCTACTGCTAATAGCAGTTGAGAAAACACAAAAAGCGCACTCCTGGTGTCAGGAGGCGCTTTTTGTGTGTTTTTTCCTTTAACCGATAATGATGCGTTCTTTAGGATAATGATAGTTCCCTGTTTTCTTCTTCTCCTGTTTTAAAGTAAACAAGAAAGTCAGGATACCAATCCTTCCGATGAACATCAGCATCATCAATACAAATTTTGCAAAAGTGGATAACCCTGAGGTAATACCCGTAGACAAGCCAACGGTTCCAAAAGCGGAAGTTACTTCAAACAGGATATCTCCAAGGCTGAACGGTTCCGTAATAGTCAATGCCACCACTGCCGCAAAACAAATGATTACCGCCATGATGGTAACAACAACTGCCTTGATCAAATCTTCGTCATGAATTTCTCTGCGAAACACTCGAACGCGTGTCTGCCCTCTGGCATAAGTAAGCATAAAAATGACCAGGAGCGCGAATGTCGTCGTCCGAATTCCGCCTCCGACACTACTCGGAGAAGCGCCGATGAACATAAGGGAAGACAGGAACAATTTTGTTTGTTCTGTCAGTAAGCTGACATCCATCGTCGCCAAACCGCCACTACGGGTGGTCACGGACTGGAATAAGGCATAGAACAAAATTTCATGCCAGTTTTTATCGCTGAAGAAATGATTCATTTCAAACAGGATGATAAACGCCATTCCAATGATCACTAACATTAAGAAAGTAAAAGAGGTCAGTTTCGCAAACAAAGAAAACTTTTTGGCGTCCAGGCCCTTGGAATTATTGAATAAGTATTCCTTAACTTCAATAAGTACCGGGAAACCAATAGCACCTGCAACAATAAGCAGCATATTAATGAATTGGACAAAATAATCATCCGCAAACGGGATTAGTGACGCCCCGGTTATATCGAACCCCCCGTTGGTCATGGCACTGATCGCACCGAAAAAACCTTGAAGGTAAGCCTCTTGCGGAGGATAATATTGTAAAAAATAAGTGCCAAGTGTAAGAAAGCCGATAAACTCAATCAGCAAAACAACCAGGAAAATCTGTCTGATTAACCGGACCACCCCCTGGAAAGATGTCTGGTTCTGATCGGTCATGATCAGCCGCCGCTCCTTGAGACCAATCTTTTTTCCCAGCAGCATCCAGATGGCTGTCCCGATACTCATCACACCGATTCCGCCAAGCTGCAGCACAAATGCGAGCATAATAATTCCAGTGGTACTGAACGTGTCGGCCACAGTTATTACGCTTAAACCAGTCACACTGACAGCACTGACAGCGGTAAATAATATATCAATGAACGTTAATTCCACTCCCGGCTGATGCGCAACCGGGAGGGCCAATAATATCGATGAAAATGTTACTGCGAATAAATAGAATAAGGCGATCAGTTTAAACGGAGATAGATTGTTGATCGACCGCAAATTCCTTCCGTACTTCATTGCCATAAACTTTCTCCTTTTCAGACATTCTGCCACATTCCCTGCGAGAATCTTCTACCCATTATAGCAGTGTGCTCAGAAAAATTCCTAGAAAATCATAAAAATTTATCGATTGAACTACAATTTCCTGCTTAATTCCATGTAGAATGGAGTTAGTACTATCTAATTTTCCAGGTACATAGTTAAATGACAGTGGCAAGGGGATGGAAAACCTCCCCTACAGAAAAGAATGAAAGGGTTTTCTATTATGTTAAACGATAAAGTGAAACATGAGCTGATTTCGATTGTCGGAGCAGATAATGTTCAGGATAGCAGAGCCAGTCTGCTTGTATATTCCTATGATGCAACTCCTCAGTTCCAATCCATGCCGGACGCTGTGGTAGCACCACGGAATACCGATGAAGTAGCGGAAGTACTGAAATTGTGCAATGAACATCATATACCGGTCGTTCCACGTGGTTCCGGAACGAATCTTTCGGCAGGTACGACTCCTGTGGAAGGAGGAATCGTCCTCTTATTCAAACACATGCAGGATATCGTCGAGATTGATGAAGAGAACTTGACGGTGACGGTTCAGCCGGGCTTGATCACGCTGGATTTGATCAACGCGGTTGAAGCAAGGGGTTTATTTTACCCGCCAGACCCATCTTCGATGAAAATATCGACGATGGGCGGCAACTTGAATGAAAATTCCGGAGGGCTACGTGGGTTAAAATACGGGGTCACACGGGATTATGTTATGGGACTCGAAGTAGTGCTGCCGAACGGAGATATCATCCATACTGGCGGCAAGCTTGCCAAGGATGTCGCTGGATATGATTTGACACGTTTGTTTGTCGGGTCGGAGGGTACACTTGGTGTGATTACCGAAGCGACAATGAAATTGGTCCCGATGCCGGAAACGAAAAAGACGATCCTGGCATTATATGAAGATATTGAAGCTGCCGCCGAGGCGGTGTCCAGCATCATCGCCCATCGAATTATACCGACGACATTGGAATTCCTCGACCGGCCTACGTTGAAGGTGGTGGAAGAATATGCGCAAATCGGCCTTCCGACAGATATTGAAGCAGTACTGCTGATTGAACAGGACGGTCCTCAAGAAGTGGTCGACCATGATATTGAGAAGATTGCCGCCCTGTGCCGGGACAACCAGGCTATCCGCGTCGATGTGGCAAAGTCTGAATTGGAAGCCGATGCGCTTCGTACCGCAAGAAGAACGGCACTTTCAGCCTTGGCAAGGTTGAAGCCGACAACAATATTAGAAGATGCTACCGTTCCGCGCTCAAAAATAGCGGAAATGGTGCGTGCGATCAATGACATCGCTCGAGAATACAAGGTGGACATTTGTACCTTCGGTCATGCCGGGGATGGGAACCTCCACCCTACCTGTCTGACAGATGTGCGTAATAAAGAAGAAATCCACCGGGTTGAGCAAGCTTTTGAAGCCATTTTTCATCAGGCGGTCGAACTTGGGGGAACCATTACCGGGGAGCATGGCGTCGGAGCCATGAAATCTCCTTACCTCCATCTGAAACTGGGAGATGAGGGAATAGCTGCGATGAAAGGGATTAAGCAGGCGTTCGATCCTAACAATATCATGAATCCAGGAAAAATGTTTGCCAAATCGGAACGAAAACGGGTGGTGGTTCACACATGATTACCAAACAAGAAAGACAGCGGATCCAGACAGAGTTTCAGGAGAAGATGGATTACGATGAACTGCTTAACTGTATGCGCTGCGGATTCTGCCTTCCCAGCTGTCCAACCTATATCGAAAGTGGTTATGACGAAGCCCACTCTCCACGCGGGAGAATAGCATTGATGAAGGCGGTCGTCGACGGGGATATTGAGCCGGACGATGATGTGAAACGCTCCCTCGACATGTGTCTTGGCTGCCGGGCGTGTGAGCCGGTGTGCCCGTCGGGGGTCAATTATGGCCATCTGCTTGAACAGGCACGGGACATCATCTACCAGAATCACGATTTGTCAGCGACCACAAAGGCCATCCGTAATATCGCCTTCAAAGGGTTGTTTCCGAACCAGGGCCGGATGCGGACGATGACGGGGCTGTTAGGCTTTTACCAGCGAAGCGGGCTGCAAAAAGCAGCCCGACTCACCGGGATCATGAAAATTCTTCCCGATAACCTGGCGACGATGGAAAAAGTTCTGCCCGAAGTACCTTCGCTGAAACAATTGAAAAACCGTCCCGACCACCTGCCTTCTCTCGTACCACAAAAGAAAAAGGCTGCCTTTTTTTCCGGCTGCCTTATGGACTCGATGTTCATGTCGACGAATGATGCCACGATGAAATTGCTGCAGTATGCCGGCTGCGAGATTGTCATACCTGACAGTCAGGCTTGCTGTGGGGCTCTTCATGGACATAGCGGAGAAAAACAGCAGGCAAAAGAGCTCGCCAAGCGGAATATCATTGCTTTTGAAGACACTGGCGCCGACTATATCATTACCAATGCCGGCGGCTGCGGGGCGTTTTTGCACGACTATGATCATCTGCTCAAAGATGATCCGGCTTGGGCCGAGCGGGGAAAAGACTTCGCTGCCAAAATTAAAGATATCTCAAGTGTTCTGGTCGAGCTTGGGTTCGATGAACTTCCCTTACAATTACCCGATCAGGTTGTCACTTATCAGGATTCCTGCCATTTAAAAAATGTCCAGAAAACATTTCTCGAACCCCGTCAGCTGCTCCATGCGATTGATGGTGTCCAGTATGTGGAAATGAATGACGCCGACCGTTGCTGTGGCTCTGCCGGAATTTATAATATTGTAGAATCGGAAATGTCGATGCAGATTCTTGATTATAAAATGAAACAGGTAGAAACAACGCAAGCGAAAACAATTGCCACCGCAAATCCCGGATGCCTATTGCAAATGAAGCTCGGCATCGAACGGGAAGGATTATCTGACACAATCCGGGCGGTGCATATTGTCGATTTACTGCTGGAAGCGTACGAATACACACGTCAGCCGGTTGGTTCCTAAACATAAAAAGTCCTGCCGGTCGCAGGACTTTTTGTTTTGGCGCGAAAACAAAATGGTGGCGTGTTTAGTCATTGGAAAGCAAAAAATATCGGCCGATCCTTAAAAAGGATACGGCCAAAAACTCATTTTTTATTGTTGTTACTTCCACGTTTTTTAAATTCTTCCAGCAGATCTTCTCCCTGGAAGCCTTCTTCAATCAAAAGCTTCAATGTTTTTTCAATTTGATCCTGTCTGCGATCGACAATGGACCCCATGAACAGGACGTTCATATTATCACTGATAATATTCGTATCGATTGCCTTTACTAAAAAGGTTGCCGGCTGGTTGCTTTCTTTCGTGATTTTGACCTGAACCAGAAGCTCTTCTTCATTTTCTACGTATTCTTCGAAAAACGATTGATAGCTTTGATCAACATAGGCTTCAATCACCCATCGACCTTTATCGTCTTCCCGGTTGATGATCAGCCCGTCGATGAGTTTGATGCGGCGTTGGGTAATGTCTTCCGCTTTTTCTTCTACTAGATCGAGGGAAACAAGCTTGAACGTTTTCATCCCATCCACTCCCACTTTATGTATCTGATTTCATTATAGAGTAGCAAGCCCTATTCGGCAAAAAGTTTCTATTTTAGGTTCTCTGACAGGCGGCTGCTTCCGCTGCCAAAAGTTGAGGAAGGGGTCCGGGAAATAACTCGCTTTCCGCGGGGAAGGCGGCAAGCCTCCTCGAGCTAAAAGCTCTGCGGGGTCTTGCCAGCCCTTCCTTTCCCGCTGGAGTCTCGTCATTTTCCTCCCCCCTTTAGCCTTTTAATAGTTTCACGGAAGCTACGGTGAATTTTCCCGAAGCATTATATAGAATACTTTTGGCATAAAAATTACGTTTTTAAAAAGCTTAGAGACATAAAGAGCCTCTAAGCTTTTCCATGATATTTTTATGACACTACGTTTGACTGATATTTTAGATGGTGGACGTTGTCAGCCGCCGATGTAGGACATTTCGATTTTTTCTCGTTTGAGCGGTTTTCCTTCTGCACGTTCATCGGAATAACGGTCGGTGCGACCGCTCCAGAGTTTGATCAGCTCCAGGATCAATTGGTGATCGCTGGCATTTTCCCGAAGCGGCGTCTTGATATCATAGCCTTCGGTTGCGAACAGGCAGGTGTATAGCTTGCCGTCTGCGGAAAGCCTGATTCTTGTGCAGCTGCCGCAGAAGGAGTCTGTTACAGAGGAAATGACACCTATTTCACCGCCGCCATCGAGATAACGGTAGCGTGAGGCGACTTCCCCGTAATAATTCTGCTCGACCGGCTCGAGGGGCATTTCCCCACTGATACGATCGACGATTTCCTGTTTAGAAACGACGGTATCCATGTTCCAGCCGTTATGGTTGCCGACATCCATGAACTCAATGAACCGGAGGATAACGTCTGAATCTTTGAAGTAACGGGCCATCGGCAGAATCTGGCTATCGTTCAGGCCTTTTTTCACGACCATATTAATCTTGACCTGGAGTCCTGCTTCCTGTGCCGCTTCAATCCCTTTCAGCACGGGCTTTGTTTTGACGCCGCGGCCATTGATTTCCTTAAAGACATCATCTTCAATAGCATCGAGACTAAGGTTAACCCGGTCAAGGCCAGCCTCTTTCAGCTTTTTCGCCTGCTTCGTCAAAAATACACCGTTGGTGGTGATGGCAATATCTTTGATGCCATCAATAGCATACAAGCGTTTGATCAGCTGATTGAGATTCTTCCGCAGTAACGGTTCGCCACCGGTGATACGGATTTTTTCTGTTCCGAACTTCGCAAATATTTCCGTAAGACGGACAATTTCATCGAAACTCAACAGTTCTTTGAATGGTAAAAACCGATAATCTTCCCCGAAAATTTCGGCTGGCATGCAGTAGGTGCAGCGGAAATTGCACTGGTCGATGACCGAAATCCGCAAATCTTTCATTGGGCGGTTCAATCGGTCCCGGATATATTGGGTATCTGTCATGAGTAAATCACTTCTCCTTTACTCCCGTTAACAGGAGCTATTCAAACGTTGCCTGGCCTGTGGAATCCTCAAGTAGAATCGCCTGTACGGCATTACCTGCTGCGAATCCTCTTGTTCCTCCTGGAAGCATTATCAATGCATCAGTATTCGCGAGCGTCGTAACGACTGCTGACTTGTCCATTCCTGCCGGGCTCACCAGCACTTTTCCCTCTTCATAATGGATATACCCACGTACAAATCTGGTAAATGGGTTTGGTTTAGGAAAGTCTTTTCCAAGAATGGCAGCTATTTTCCTATGATACGGTTTTGCCACACCTGAATAGCGCTGGATGACTGGAAATGTATATAATTCAAACCCGACATAGCATGCGGATGGGTTGCCGGAGAGACCGAACAACAGCTTGCCGTCTTTTTCCGCCACAGTGGTGACGCTGCCCGGGCGCATCGCGATTTTATTGAACAATACTTGCGCTTCCAGCTTTTCATAGATTTCCGGCATCAGATCGAAATCACCGACCGAAACGCCCCCGGTCGTTATCAGCATATCTACTTCTGCGAAAGCGTTTGTTACAGCCTGGTAGCACGTATCGAAATCGTCTTCCAGTTTGCCATAATACTTGACAATCCCGCCGGCACGTTCGATTTGGGCGGCAATCATATAAGCATTCGAGTTTCTGATTTTACCCGGCTGCAGCTTTTCGTCCACGTCGAGCAGTTCGGTTCCGGTCGCAAAAAGACCAACCACCGGCCGCCTGCCGACTTTTACGGTCGGATAGCCGAAAGTCGCGAGTAGCGCTTTTACACCGGGATTTATATTTGTTCCTTTTTCTACAAGCACATCGCCATGTGACGTTTCCGATCCTTTTTCGATGACATTCTGGCCTTCTTCCATTTGCCGTTTGATGGTCATATAGCTTTTGCCATTCTCTTCCTGTGTCTGGCAGATTTCAAACATCGCCACACAGTCGGCACCTTCCGGGATCTCTGCCCCGGTCATAATCCGGACCGCTTCCCCACTTTCGATTGGCCTACTTGCCCGATGACCGGCACCGACTTGTTCGATGACATGGAAGGTGACCGGGTTGTCTGAGCCAGCCTCCTTCGTATCCTCTGCTTTCAATGCAAATCCGTCGTATGGAGACTTATGGAATGGCGGTATTGGATGAGAAGCTGTAATGTCCTCGGCGAGGATGCGGTTTTCGCATTCGTTAATGGAAACCTCTTCTGTCCCGCCAAATCGGGCATACTCCATCACTTTCGTTACTGCATCGGTTACTGGAATCGGTTTGCGGTCGAACTTCATATCAACAATCCTTTCCGTGTCGCACATCTATTGAAAATCTTCTTATCTGTCATTCTAACGTAAATCCATCCTATTTTGTAAAATTATGATTGATATTAGAAAAGCGCAAGCGCCCTGAAAGACACGACACGCATAAGCAAAACGGCTGGAGGAAGGCGTTTTTTCCTTCCGCAAGACGGGTTGCTTATGTCGCGAGAGTCTGGGCGCTGAAGCTAGCCAACACTTCGCAGCGAAATTTTATACTTTCTTATCTTTGAACAATTTCCCTTATTATAACAAGAGGAATGTGACTTCTACGCGTCAAAATCTTAACGTTTGTTGAACTATTATTAAAAGACGAGGGCTGTTTTTTATTTATGGATTAGGGGTAAATTAATGAATAGCTAAATGATGGAGGGATGTAACATGAATACTACATACGATGTGATTGTCATCGGTACCGGGGTAGCCGGAAGTACCGTGGCAACGAAAGCACAAAAAGCAGGCATGGAGGTGGCCGTGGTTGATGAACGTCCGTTTGGCGGCACCTGTCCGCAACGTGGGTGTGATCCCAAAAAAGTAATGACTGGCATAAGCAGAATTGTTGATGATGCCAGGCGGGTGAAAGGTCTTGGGCTGGACGGCGAGGTATCTTTGAATTGGAAAGACCTGCTGGCGTTTAAAAATGAATTCACCGAACCGGTCCCACAAGGAACAGAAGAAAAGTTTCAGGCACTGGGTATCAAGCAATATCACGGGACCGCAACCTTTCTTGATCCTCACACATTAAAGATCGGCGAGGAAAATGTCACGGCAAAATACATTGTGATCGCAACCGGGGCGAAACCTGCTGACCTACCTTTTGAGGGCTCTGATCATCTGATTTCCAGTGATCATTTTTTTGAAATGGACCAGCTGCCGGACCGCCTGATGTTTGTAGGCGGCGGGTATATTTCCTTTGAATTCGCCCAGCTGGCGGCTCGTCTCGGAAAAGAAGTACTCATTATTCACCGGGGAAGGAATGTCCTGGAAAATCATGATTTTGAGATTACCAACAAACTGATCGAACATACGAAGGATTTGGGTATAGAAATTCACACGAATACGGAAGTAACTAAAATTACGAAACTCGATAGCGGCTATAAAATAGATGTTAAGAAATTCAACCATGAACATGCGATGAAAGCGGACATGGTCTTTCACGGGGCAGGACGGGCTCCGAATATCGATCACCTTGGGCTGGAGAACGCAGGAATCGAATACTCCCAAAAAGGTATTAAGGTGAATGAAAACCATCAATCCGTCCCCCATCAGCACATCTATGCAGCCGGTGATTGCGCCGATACTGGGCTGCCTCCACTGACACCAACTGCCGGAGCAGAGGCTGCGAGACTGACAGGTCATCTCCTGCACGGAGAAAATCAGGAACCATTTCGAAAACCTGTACCGTCGATTGTCTTTACCTATCCGGCGCTCGGTTCGGTCGGACTGAGCCAGCAGGAAGCACGGGAAAATCACATCCCGTACGAGGCGGAATCCAAAACAATTACTAAGTTTTTTACGTATCAGCGAACAAAAGAGCCTGGTGCTTACGCCAAAATTTTAATGAACCCTTCCACCGGGCAAATTATCGGTGCTCACTTTTTATCCAGCGAAGCGGAGCACCTCGTCAACCTGTTTGCGCTCGCTATCCAGCAGGGTCTGACGAAAGACGATTTGACCTCTGTCCTTTGGGGATACCCAACTGCAGAAAGCGACATCCCAAGCTTTTTTTAGTACGGTTACTAAGTATTACAACTATAAGCGGGACCCCTGTCACAGGGATCCCGCTTTTAATGTCAGTAATTGATTTGTTTCAATTTGATATCGTCAAGGCGGCGCTGGATCCGCTGGTGATGTAGCTCTTCCCGGACCAATTCCGCTTTCGTACGTTTGACAATCGATTTATTGAAAAATAAGATATTCAATTTCATTAGTTTATTCCCCTTCCATAGTTACCTAGTGAGTTCAGCTACGCGCTATCCTTCTCCACATTTAACCATTGCATGAACCTGATCATCTTAATCATCGTAACTCACCCTTTCTGTCAGTTTTTTATAGTTGCAAATGTTTGAGTTTCATCTCATCCATGTGCCGCTTGATTTCCTGCTGACGGCGTTCTTGCCGTGAAATTTCTTCCTTTGATTTCTTTTTGATGATAATGGTGAAAAAAAGCATATTAATCCTCATCGTTTTCCCTCCCTTCTTCAGGGACTAGTGATCTGCACCCAACTCCTCGTTCGACCAGCTGGTGAATTTCAACATGTAACCAATCATGATAAAACTCCTCTCCCTTATGTTTTAGAATCTGGACATATACATCATCTTACGGTCAAACCATTCTTCTTCCGGGGTGCGATGGTATTTCTGATCTTTTGTCCCAGCTGCTTTCTTCCTTTTTTCAATTCTGATCGTAAAGATAAAAAACGGTATCGTCATGGTTACCCACCTCCTTTAAAAGGGTTTTTTATAGTTAAGAATGGCTTATGCATTCTTTAACTGCATGAGAAAAAGCCACAGGGGGACACCTGTGGCTTTCACGTTTGTTTGCATGCCTGCACAGCCTATAGCTGAGATCCAGGGCACACGAAATTAAAAAAACCACAAGTCAATCCTATGACCGACCTGTGGCAGATATGCACGAAAGAAATATAGTCAGAATATTAAAACTTGACGTATAGTGCAGAGGTCGATCGATTGTTGTTATTCAATTGGTTGAAATAAACAGTCATCATTTTCATTGTGTTCGACCTCGCTTTCTCGGAATTTTTTTCCTACACTGGAAATTATATAAAAAGTCCTAACAAAAGTAAAGCCTATTTTTAGAAACACTTGGCTTATCGCCAAGTCCTAATAGCGAAAGCCTTAGTGTTTCTTATACTTTTATCCTTTAACAAAGTTAAACCTTTTTAAAGTATGAAAATAAGTTATACTATTTAACCGGTCGTTGATCTCGAGGCATCCCCCGCCTGGAATTCAGCGATCATTTGATCAAGTTTCTTCAGCAGCCTAATCGCTTCCGAACGGGACATTTCTTTATAATGGTGAAGTCCTCCAGGCTGTTCATCCATATTATCCGCTTCTGTCACCACCTGCTGGAGATCCGTCCGTTTGCCGTCCAGTTCAAATGGAAGGTAACTGTCCGTATGAAGCAGTACAGCCAGAGACACGTCCTTTGCGACAAGACGGTCTTCCCCGAGCCGGATCAACAGTTTATGTGCACGCTCTGCCCCTTTGATCGCGTGGATATCGTGCCGCCGGTACTCTTCGTAATCCCACTTTCCATCCCGATACCATTCATAATGTCCCATATCGTGGAGTAGTGCTGCCTTGGCAGCTAAATCGACATCGACTCCCCGCCTGGAAGCAAGGTCAAATGCATTATAGGCAACGGAGACGGCATGGTTGACACCGGAGCGCTGCAAATATTTTTGTGTAACGCGATGTTTGAAAATTGTAACCAATGATACTTTCGACATAGCAACCCCTCCGCCTGAATTTTTTTATAGACTAATATAGCAGTTCGGTATTAGAAATACAAGTAAGTATTATCACTATGCCCTCCTGCTCCGGCTTTAAACATCTTTGTGAAATAGGGAACATAGCATTTTTCCTCCCTCAACGTGTCTCTGCTTTTGAAGTGTATGCGAACGAGCAGAAGATGGTGACAGCAGTAGGTTCACAGGGTCAAAAGTACTATTTGACAGGAGTAATGTTTGATAGGCATCAGGGCAGGGTAACTTTTAACCAACACAAAAAAATTATGAGGTGATTAGCTTGAAAGAACTAACATCCTATCAAATACATTTAAATCAATCGGTTACTACTTCTGAAATCATCGATATTCATAAATTTGTATCTAAAAGTGAATGTGAAATCTACTTACACCAGGGGCAGTTAATTGCGGATGCCAGCATCATGCCGAAGCTGATGTCATTCTTTTTACTGGCGAACACGAAAAAATCGATTAAGATGATTATTGATGGAAATAACGCGGAAAAGGCTCATGAAAAAATCGAGCAGATTCTGAGCAAACAAATCAAACAGTCCGATCAACGCGTGAAGTATTCCGGTTCCATGGCAGAACAGCATATTTCTATCGTTGTGTAAAAATTGCAGGCTATCTTTCCAAAAAAGGAGTGATCGAACATGGCAGACGATCGCGACGTAGACATTGAACGGAAAGAAAAAAAGAAAGATTCCAGCAAGGTCGGCGTAGCAGCTATCAAATATATAACGTATTTAATTATTTTCTTCGGAATCTTATGGTTTTTAATTAATTATGTAGTCGGACCTTTGCTATAATTCAGCGATAACTCCTCTGATGAGGGGATTATCACATAAATCATCCTTTTCTCCATCTTAGGACAACGCCCGCCTGGAAATCCAGACGGGCGTTGTTCATTTTTTTATGATTCTGTAATCACCTCCTGCTAAAGAGCAATTATTTTCAAAATAATCGAACGTTTCGTTATAATAGCAGGTGAATACGTTTTCAAAAGGAGTGGAATTTAATGTTTGATATTGCCATTATCGGTGCAGGACCGGCTGGTGCCAGTGCCGCATTGTTCGCCGCCAAAGCCGGAAAAAAGGTTGTTATGTTCGACCATGGGAAAAGCATTACAGCGAAAGCCTGGGTGGAAAATCATTATGGTGTAAAAAAAATCGAAGGTCCGGAATTATTGAAAACAGGTCAGGAGCAGGCAACGAAGTTCGGGGCAGAATTAAAAGAAGAAGAAGTGAATGCAATCGAGGAAAGTGGTTCCGGGTATACATTGAAAACTGAGAATAACAGCTATGAAGCGACACACGTCATTTTCGCTACCGGCATGTCGGCAAAACTGGCAGAAGAGACCGGCTTGACGGTGCAAGATGGTACAGAACCTCGCGTGGCTAAGATCATCAAAGCTGACGCTCAGGGCAAAACCGACAAGAAAAATGTCTGGGCAGCTGGTACCGTCGCCGGCGTCAGCGTCCATACCATCATCACCTCTGGACACGGCGCCCACGTCGCGATCAATGTCATCAGTGAACTAAACGGTGAACGCTACGTCGACCATGATATTCTGAAATAATCCAGTATATAGGGGGTGATAGCGAATCCTATCAACCCCCTGTTTTTGTTTTTTCCCCTATTGAACTTACCCAGGTTTCATATCGGCCAGGCGACATAAGTGAGGAATTCATGAAACACCAGGACAACAAAACAAAATAAAAATAACTTATTATACGACTTACTTTCTTTTCCCAACGTTAAAAACAACCAGCCCGACATTAAAATAAATAGAAGGAGAGACAATACTTCCATATACTGCACCTGTTGATTCGCTCCGAGCATCGGGATAACCATCCACCCCATAATCGCAGCCATGACCCCGTGGACCATCGCCCCCCACTGTAAACTCGCTTCCACACGGATAACAAGGCTCACCACGCCCGCAGCCACTGCGCCGATTATTAACACAGGTACGAGCGCCATATTTAGAAACGATAACAAGCTGCTTACATAAAGAACGAGTAAAATGATGACAGCCATACGTATTTCGTTTACGTACCTCTTTTCTTCCATCGCCCGTATTTTTCCTATGACAGAAATCGATAAGATAAGCAAAATAACCATCAGCACCATCCAGGATGCTATCATATCCACCGCCCCCCACAGCATCCTATGCAGAAGAGAGGGTGGACATGCACAACGCCTTGTAGACAGACAAAATCCCTCTTATTTTTCAACAAGAGGGAAAGGTGCAATTATCGCGGGCGGCGTTCTTCCACTTCTTTGGAGATTTCATATTCATTGAAATACATAACATCACTTCCTTTCCGGATAATTGATAATCAGATGTGCCGGCGTTGCATTTTGAGCCATACGTCGCGATACGGATTCCGCTTCGTGTTATCGACCCATTTTTTTAAGAAGTTCATGTCTATCTCCTCCGTTTATTTTTCTTAACTTAATTATAGGTATTTTCCATTTTTTCCATAACGGCCAGCCGAGTGATTTCGTATCCTCCTCTGGACGGAACTTTCTTTCCAACTGAAAAAGGTGCCCGCTTCCTCCTGATGAGGAAACGGGCACCTTTTTTAACGATTAATCGAACCAGCCTTTTTTCTTAAACCAGATGATCATGGCGACGGACAGGGCAATCATGATAAACCAGACAAGTGGATACGCGAAAGGTTCATCCAATTCAGGCATATTCTCAAAGTTCATGCCATAAACCCCGGCGATGAACGTGAGCGGCATGAAAATGACCGAGATTACCGTCAGCACCTGCATGGTTTTATTTTGCTGATGGGAAGTCAATGATAAATAACTGTCCCTTATATCCTGGGTAAGGTCACGATTTGATGCAATCACATCCGCCAGCTTGATCAGATGGTCATGGACATCAGCAAAGTATTCCTTCCCCTGTTTCATACCGTCCAGATGATGGGAATTGAGAATCCGGTACAACAGATCACGCATCGGATGGATCGTCTGCCTCATTGTCAGCAGTTCACTGCGCCGGTCGAACAATTGCTCCAGCAGTTTGTCGATGGATAGATTTTGTGTATTATCTTCGATTTCATTAATATGATCCTCGATTTCATAGATGATAGGAAAGTAATTGTCGACGACCAAATCGAAGATATAATGCAGTACATAATATTCTTCCCATTTCGGACGCTCTTTCTTTACCATTCGCATTACGTGATTCATCATCGGCAATTCACTTTTATGATAGGTAATGATGAAGTCTTCACCAAAGAAAATATCGATTTCCTGTTTTTTTAATGTGTTAGCATCAATGGAATGAATGACTATCAATGTATGATCTTCATAATAATCCATTTTAGGCCGCTGCAGATCATGAATGCAGTCTTCTATCGCGAGCGGATGAAAGTGAAAATAACTATCTAATAGATCTGTTTCTTCCCGGCTCGGGCGATCGAAATCAAGCCAATACCAGCCAATATCCTCTCGATTCTTCAATGGATTCAGGGTATTATCTTCAATCAACTCTCCCTCTTTCGTATAAGCTATTAATTTCAACATCTGAAAAACCCTTCCTGATTCTACATATGACTTCTATTTATATTACCCGACTCGACTGGTGGCAAACACTTTTTTGTCACAGGGGTAATTACCCGTGCAAGTATGATAGGATAAAGAAGAAGGATTATTGCGGGGGTGATGGTATGACTGCTGAAGATACCTTGCTCGCAGGCAGAAGCGTGACATTGCGAAGCATTTCAGACAAAGATCATGAATCCTTATGGAAATTGATTTATAAAAAGACGGACCCGGAATGGAAAAAGTGGGATGCACCCTATTACCCGCTTGAGCCGCACACGTTAGACAGTTTCAGAAGTTATGAGCGGGCGCGGAAAGAACGATTAGGTGCGGAGGAACCTGACTCCCGCCTGATTATTGAAGTAAAGGGAGAAATTATTGGCACCGTCAGCTATTACTGGGAGCATAAGCCTTCCAGGTGGCTTGAGGTCGGCATCGGCATTTACCGGGCGGAGTACTGGAATGGTGGTTATGGCAGCGAGGCGCTGAAGTTGTGGATCGATCACCTCTTCTCTTCCCTTCCGCTTGCCCGTGTCGGCTTGACGACGTGGTCGAAAAACGAGCGGATGATGCGTGTCGCTGAAAAGCTTGGCATGAAACTGGAAGGCCGGATGCGGAAATGCCGCATCTATGAAGGAAAATATTATGATTCTATCCGGATGGGTGTGCTCCGCGAAGAATGGGAGGCCGTCCATGGGTGGGCAGCAAACCAAATTAGTTCTAAATCGTGAAATCCCGTACTGCGGGATTTTTCCTTTTTTGTGTGGTTGGGTTTTGAATTATAAGTGAGACAATAACCTGGTATATGAGACACAGCATGGGATAAGAGCGAAAATGATGGCCCCATGTGAGACACTTTTAAAAATAAGAGAGACAATTTTTTGAAAAAGAGAGACAAATTCTGAAAAAAGAGAGCATGTTTTTGATTATATGAGACACTTCACTTCAGCAAATAAGCGTAATCGGTTTGATAATCAAACTCCAAGTAATACCTCCTGTTTTTCCGCATACCATTGTGCCGGAGACCATGTCTAGTTAGAAGTTTCCCTACAATATGACGATCCGTGCTTTGCAGCATCCACCTCGCTTCTTTATTCGTTATGGAATCGTTAAAAAGCAACTTGTAATCTTTTAATGCGTTAATATGTGCTTGGTTATCCATATGGCCGCAGTAGGTACATTGCCAGGATCCGTGCTTTCTTATCATTGGGAGGGAGCCGCATTCTGTACAAAGGATACCCGGCCTAATATCATCCGCTGCAAGTTTATATTTTTTCTTCATATCCATACGCAGCGGTTGATTATGTCGCTTGATACGATTGGCCAGCTTTCGTAATTCAGAGGTATCAAGCAAGCGGTACGAAAAAACATCACGAAGCGCGCTAATTTTTTCCCGTAATTTACCGGCATGAATGATGCGCTCATCAACCGCTCCTTCGCCTTGTCGTGTAAGTTGAACGTGATTGCTGACAAAGACTACGAGCGTTTCGACTGGAATTCCGGAAATTCCCTGGCTGAGCAGCCAGCTCTGCATGTGGAATGCCTGGTTTTCTGCCTGTATGACCGGGTCTTTAAAAGAACGTTCTTCCCCATAAAAGGATTGCGTCATCTGCCCGAATCCATGGTCAAATCGAACGCTGCCGGTAAAATTCTTCACTTCTATAATCAGGAAAAAGTAAGGTGTCATTACCATAGTATCGATTTGAAAATTATTACGGGAATGAAGTCTGACGCCATGCAGAAGGAACGTTTCTTTATCATGGAGCATATTCAAATGATAGTCTAAAGCTAGTTCTCCCCGATAGCCGGATTCGTATAAAGATAAGTCTGATTGGATGTTGCCCAGCTTTGGATGATTAGGGGGCAGCCGCCTTTGAATAGCTGTCAAATCCAGTACTGCCATAGGCATTTCATGCTTTTTAATTATCATGAAAACCTTCCTTTTTTATCAAAAATAAGCTGGTTCTCCGCTTCTGTCAAAACGCTGATTGTTCATTTTCAACGATGACAGTCAAACCAAAAAAACTGCTTTTAAGCAACTAAAAGCAGTTTCTCTCGTGACAAAATAAGAAGAAATTTTATAATTGGCCGTTATACCATTCAAAGTAACCCCAGCTTACAGAAGTATACACACTGACTCCATAAAGGGCCAGGACCATACCGAGGAATACCCAGTCTTTATAGGATATGTTCATGGTCCGGTAGAAGGTGCGCTGCCTGCTGCCTGTGAATCCTTTTGATTCCATAGCGACTGCTGTCCGTTCTGCTTTTCGGATGGCACTAGCGAGCAGCGGGATGACGTAACGCTTCAGTTCACGTACCCGCCCACTGATCCCTTTTCCACGATGGATCCCTCGGATGCGGTGGGCCATGCGGATCGTTTTTAACTCGGTTAACATCAGCGGTAAAAACCGGTAGCCGGCAAGTACTCCATAAGCGATCTTCGGGGACAGCTTCAATTGCTGCATTAAGCTGAGCAGAAAATCGGTTTTATTTGTTGTCAATATGAACAGTAAGGATAAAAGAGCGAAACCGAGCACGCGCAGGGCGAGTGATACGGCAACTTGAAATCCTTCCAGTGGAAAAGTTAAAAAACCAGCCTCTATCAACTTCCCTGAATGATTACTGCTGTCACTAAAGACAAGCGTCGTCCAGAAGAACCCGAAAGCGATGATAAAGAAAGGGATAAAATAAAGTGCCCACCTTTTAAAAGAGACGTGTCCGAAAAGAAAGGTGATGGTTATGATTCCAAGCGAAAATACTAGCGGCGTAATCGGATCGAAAACGAAAGCGAGCAAAAATACAGCCACAATCAGCGTGATCGCTTTCACACTGGGATTAAGCTCTTGCAGATTCAATGGTATCTGCTCCTTTCTTTGCCGCTTGTTCCAGCCGGACACGAAATGGCGGCTGTAGTTGGTGGTGAGTCAGCCAGTGCTCCCCTTTTTCCCATAACTCCTCCGGTGAACCATCAAAAGCCAGGCTCCCGTTTTCCATGACAAGTGCACGGTCTGCATGCTGATCAACCAGTTCCATATCATGGGTAACCATCACCAGGGTCGCACCTTCCTGCTGCCGTTGCTGCAATAGCGCTATAATTTCCTGTGCCGAATGTTCATCCTGTCCAAACGTCGGTTCATCCAAAACCAGCAGCCCCTGGTTCTCCACCATCATCGTCGCAATACTCAAACGACGTTTCTGACCTTGACTCAACGTATAAGGATGGCGATCTTTGTGCGCCGTTAAACCATAGTGTTCCAACATGACCTCGGTTCGTTCCTCCACCTCGGACTCTGGCCGCTCTTGCAGACGAAGCCCAAACGCGACTTCTTCAAAGACCGTATCGGCCACAAATTGATGCTCGGGACTTTGGAATACGTAGCCGACTTCCTGCCATAAGGATTCACTTCGATAATCTTCCAAGCAGTTGCCATTCAGTGTGATTGTTCCTCCTGAAGGAATCATCAACCCAGCCAGCAACAGGCTTAGCGTTGTCTTCCCCGCTCCGTTAGCTCCCACAATAGCCACCCACTCTCCTTTGTGGATGGTGGACGTAACTGGATGAATGATGTGTTTATAGCTGACATTTTCCAGGGAAAGATGAGGCATCGCCGATGAAAGTGGAATTTTCCCCTTGAAAAATCCGTGTGGAATATGTCGGGAGATAGCTTCTAATTCCAAAGGGAACGCTTTTCTATCATTGATTACACCCTGTTGCATCAGCTGATAGGCGGTCCGAAACAGATGCGGCATCCATATCCCTTCTTTTTTAATCGTCTCATAATGCTCGTGGAATCCTTGTGCCAATGGTCCGTCATAAAAAAGTTTTCCGTTACGATTCATTAGCAGGCAGCGGTCCACATAGGCCAGCCATTCATCGAGGTTATGCTCGATGATTAGCAAGCCAAGTCCTTTTTCTTGCTGAAGGGAGATAACGGTCTCCACAAACGCTTGCCTCGAGTGGGGGTCGAGCAGGGATGTCGGCTCATCTAAAATGATTAATTCCGGCTCCATAGCGAGGACACAGGCTAGGGCCAGCTTTTGTTTCATCCCGCCGGACAAGGACGTAATCGTCGCTTCCTTTACATCTGACAAGCCCACCAATCCCAGTGCCCTGTCGACTTTTTCAGCAATGACGTCAGGAGGCGTGTCGAGGTTTTCCAATCCAAATGCTACTTCATCCTCGACTGTCAGCATGCAAAACTGGCTTTCGGGCTCCTGGAACACGACACCGATCCCTCTGCTTAATTCCCCTGGATTAAACGATTCATAAGGGCGTTCCCGGTAAAGACGTTCCCCCGTCAGCTTTCCATCTAATTCTTCAGGGTACAGACCATTGAGGGTGTACATCAATGTGCTTTTGCCAGAGCCGCTTGGGCCGAGCAATAACGTGGTTTCTCCTTTAGATAGGGAAAGATTCAAGCCATGCAAAACAGGCTGTTTTGCTTCTTCATAGCTGACGTTAAGGTCTTTTATTTCAACTAAATCATGCGGCGCCATGCTTATTTCTCCTATGCTCTTTTCCAAGGGCAAAATTGTAAAGCACACCGGTTTTAGCAAGCGCGTCACTGAGTGCTTTTCCTAACAATCCTGCAATTACCGCACCGCTGATCATCCTGGCAATGAACATCGCCGCTACATATGAAGTGGCAAGAGCGGCATAGCCGGAGATAAAGTAACCCCAGACAAAGCTGAATAAGGCGGAACCCATACCTGCCCCCATCAGTACCCAGACATTGTACAAACGATAGCGGGTGGCGGCAAAGACTGCTTCTGCGCCAAGTCCCTGGATCATACCGGATACAATGAGCATCGGTCCGACAGCGTTCCCGAGCATGACTTCGATGATGGCTGCAATCGTCTCGGACAAAAACGCAGCCCCCGGCTTCCGGATAATATAAGCTGCGATAATCGATACGATAAACCAGATACCGAAAATCAAATCATAACCGATCGGTCCGAAAAAGCCGACAAGCAGCTTTCCGACTGGAAGAAACGCCAGATATACCACAGCAAAAACGACAGACAGCACCGACATGACAACTATTTCTCTCATTTTCCATTTATTCATTGTCAGTCTCCTTTTTATGGGACGGGCTGTTTGCTGAAATGGAAGCAGTCATGACAACATGACTATTGTGCTCTTGTGTGACAGTAAAAGCCTGCTCCAGTGTGGCAAAAATTTCTTTAGCCTCTCCCCTAAGCTTGGTGGCATAATGGATACTTTCCACGGCCAGCCCGCGCTGTTTTGCCGCTTCCACCTGTTCCATGATCATATCCATGTAACTGTCAGAACCAAGCGGGTACAGGGCAAAATCACAGGCGGCGTACTGATCAATGTCTGAGTTGTTCACTTTTGTATCATCTTCCGACATATAAACGTCCCCTTCGGTGTCCCCGGGGCAGCCGACGGAATACGTTCCTGAAAAAGCGACATGATGACCGGTTTTGGCAGCTTGAGCGAAAATCGCCTGAGTAACATCGAAAACATGAGGAAGCCTGCCTCTGATACAGGTACTGACATCATCGGTCTGCATCCATACTTTTGACGTATCCACTTCCTCTAGAGCTCCCAGAATGACAGATACGAAGTCTTCGGTCATAGGATGTACCGAAAAACGGCACCCGACAATCCTGCTTGTTCCATTGCATACTTGGTTGTCCATAATAAACCCTCCATTTTAATAATTTTTCACATATAAAAAACTGCATCCCGCGGGGGGAATGCAGTTCGAAGGGTTTCGTTAAATTAATTATACGTGTCACCTTAGACTATGCACTTCCCCACGCTGGTATTATCCAGTTCGGGTTCTAAGGGTCAGAGTCCAGGACTCCTCTCAGCTTACACGCACCCCTAGTGCTCGAAATTCGCTATGCAATTTTTCATTTAATTATAGCTTAATAGATTTCCAATCCTTTGTAAACAATTAAAGAAGAACGTCCCACCAGATTTTGATGGCAGTGCCGACAATCAATGCTGCCAGGATCCCCTGAAGCAATTTGGTGTTTACTTTCTGACCTGCTTTTGCACCAAGCGGAGAGGCGATCAGACTGGCAATAATCATAATGAGCGCAGGCACTAGGACAACTTGCCCGGTCATGACTTTACCGACGGTAGAACCAATCGATGAAATGAACGTTACAGCAAGAGAAGTCGCAATCGTGACGCGTGTTGGGATCTTAAGCACGGTTAACATGATCGGAACGAGCAGGAATGCACCTGCTGCACCAACGATACCGGCTGCGACACCGACGGAGAAACTTGCCGTTGCGGCGATTGTTTTATTAAAGGTCACCTCTTCAGGTGGTATATCATCCACATTTTTTCGTGGAATAAACATCATGATAGCTGCCAGCAGGGCAAGCACACCATAGACAATCTGTATCCCTGTTTCACCCATGGCTCGGGACCCATAGCTGCCTATGAAACTACCAATCAAAATGCTTGCACCTATATAAATAATCAAATCTTTATTCAGATAACCGCCTTTACGGTAAGCCCAGGCACCGGCAATGGTTGCAAAGAACACCTGGACGGCGCTGATGCCGGATACTTCGTGTGCGGTAAAAGCGGCGAACCCAAGCATAGGTGGTATATATAAGAGCATCGGATACTTAATGATCGATCCGCCGATCCCTACCATTCCTGACACATATGATCCTGCAAAACCAATCAGGAATATCGTGATGTAAAAACCCAATTCCATTTTTTCTTCCTCCCTTTATCTCTATGAAAGCCTTACCTATTGGAAAGGGACAGCCCCCCAGCTGTGCTGGTATGTCTGTCCCCCTTTATTCCTCAGCCTTTCTTGATCCAGAATTTGAGGACTTCGTCTTCTTCTTTCTGATCGACGAGTTCGTGTCCACTGGAATCTGTCCATGCTGCTAAGTCTGCTTTTGCACCTTTATCTGTTGCGTGGATTTCCAGGATATCTCCACTGTTCAATTCATCCATCGCTTTTTTTGTCTTTACGATTGGCATTGGGCATGCCAGGCCTTTTGCATCTAGTACTTTATTTGCTTCCTTTTTTAAAATTAACCGGGAGCCCCTGGAATGGGACAGCCAATCAGGATACCGCGCAGCGGTTTGGTCCGATTTCCATTTCACGCTTTTCTTCTTCTTCTGGAGTTAATTTACCCATGTTTACCTGACGAATTTCCTGATATGCGTTTGGCTGTGGTGGAAGGTTTTCCGTAACCATCTTACGGAATTCGCCTTCATCTTCCACGTTCAGGCCAGTGTTCACTTTATAAAGCTCACCTAGTGTTGCGGATACTTTCCCATCATCCTGTACTTCACTCATGTTAGCGAAGTGGGCAGGAAGTACTTCCAAGTCATCAGGCAGCTCTTTGTAACGGCCGTACAGTGTGTCGCGCAAGTCGCCGACCCAGTCTTCCGTAAGACCTGCAAGGTCAGGACGGCCGATAGATTCTACGAACAGGATGTCACCAGTCAACAAGTATTTGCTGTCGATGATGAAAGAAGTAGATCCGATCGTGTGACCTGGAGAATATACGGCTTGTGCGCCAACTCTAGTGGTACCGACGGTGATTTCACTGCCATCTTCAAGTGCGTTGTAATCGAATTGAACTTCGGTTGCATCTTTCGGTGGCAGCCAATATTGGGCACCTGTTTCTTCACGAAGTGCACGACCGCCGGAAATGTGGTCCGCGTGCAGATGAGTGTCTGCAATTTGAACGATTTTTGCGTTCTTTTCTTTTACAAAGTCAAGGTATGGCTGAATCATACGGTTAGAGTCGATGACCATTGCTTCCCCATCAGAAATGACCATATAAGATAGACAGCCTTTTCCTAGACGTACGAACTGGTATAGTTCACCGCCGTCAGAAATGTCGCCTACTTTGACCGGCTCCAGGTACTCACTCCAGGCTTTCATACCGCCTTTCAAGTAAGATACGCCGGTCATGCCGGTTTCTTCAAGCATGTCGGCAACCATCATAGAAGAACCTTCTTTTGCACAAACAACCAATACGTTTTTGTTTGGAAGTTTATCCATGATGCTTTCGACACCATCAAGAAGATCGAAGTAAGGTACGTTGAAAACTTCTACACTGTCGCCTTCGATTTTCCAGTCTGCGAATTCTTTTTGGTTACGAACATCCAGAATAAACAATTCTTTTTTATCAATTACTTTACGTGCAATTTCTTGTGCGCTCATTGCTTTTGGCATTATAACCCCTCCAAGTTAATGATTTATTTTTCTACGTCGCCGTTCCAGTCTTTCATACCTGGCGTTACGTTGAATGCGTTGTAGCCTTTTTCTGCAAGTTTCTGTGCTGCCATGTCACTGCGGCTTCCGGTGCGGCAAATAACATAGACATCTTTATTTTTTTCGATTTCATCTGCTTTTTCATCAATTTCTCCGAGCGGCACGGATACAGCCCCAGGAATGTGGCCGAATTCATATTCTGCTGGTTCACGAACATCAAGAACAGTGATCTCGTCATTCAATTTACCTTTAAGGTCTTCATTGGAAACAACCTGGTCATGCTTCTCCTCCGGTTTATCTTCGGAGTCTGTACTCTTGCGTACATAATGGTACAAGACGTCGCCATCTTCTTTATAACCAAGGTATTGATGACCCATGTTTTCAGACCATGCTTCCAGATCAGCGATCGAACCGCGGTCTGTCGCCTGAATTTCTAGTACGTGGCCAGGCTCCAGTTCTGTCATCGCTTTTTTCGTTCGAACGATTGGCATCGGGCAAGCCAGCCCTTTTGCATCTAATACTTCATTTACCTTCATTGAAAATACCTCCTATTATAGATGAAAGTTGATGTGTGTCTGCGTCAGGTCGATTACTCGACTTTACCGGTCCAGGACATCATGCCGCCTTCCATGTTGGTAACGTCATAACCATACTGATCAAGGAATTGTGTCGCCTGACCGCTGCGGCCGCCAGAGCGGCACACCATGATATAGTTTTTATTTTTATCCAATTCATCTTTTCGGAACTCAAGCAAGTGAAGCGGGATATTTACCGCACCAGGAACTTTGCCCTGGCTGACTTCGCCGACTTCACGGACATCAACGATATTCAATTGTTCCCCTTGTTCCATTATTTCTTTAACTTGTTCTGCTGTTAAACTTTTCATTGTTCGATGGTCCTCCTTTTAACCTCTCCAGGCATTCATGCCGCCCTGGACATTGATCACTTTTTCAAAACCTTTCTTCTTCAGCATGCCGGAAGCTGCTGAGGAACGGCCGCCACTCTGGCAGATGACATAGACAGGCTTTTCCTTATCCAGCTGGTCCGCCTGCTTTCCTAATTGCTGGAGCGGCAGGTTGTTAAAGCCTTTAATATGATTCGCCTGATACTCGCCAGGTGTACGGACGTCTATGAACTGTTTTCCTTTTTTCTGTTTCATTTCGTCCTTCAATTGTGAAATTGTAATCTGGCCGACGCCTTTTGCCGGCATCAGCCGTTTGGCTAAAAACCAAACCAGGAATGCTACTGCTGCGATTGTAATGATTGTTTCCATTTTTCAATACCTCTCTTCATAATTACCTTAACCCCTATGGGTATAGTTTGAACTTATTTTTTTAAAAGTCAACCCTTCATTATTGGCGGACTTTTAAAAAAATAAGTGGAGCGGGCAGAGGAAGCAACAGCGCTCCCTCCATCCCTTTATTTTGTTGTAACAATTAGAAAAACTTTGCTTGTCGCCAAGTCCTTATGGCGAAAGCCTTAGTATTTTCTTATACTTTAACCCTTTAACAAAATTAAACTTTCCTAAAGTATAAAGTCCTTCTTTTTCCGCACGCTCAGCCACCATCTCGAACATTTCCGGCTGGATATCGACCGCTGTCACACGGCCCTTCGTCGCTTTTGCAATCGGTAATGTCAAATACCCGTTTCCTGCTCCAAGATCGATGACTTTTTCATCGCCATATATCTTTTACTGTTTCGGCAAATACTTCAAGAATGTTTCTGGATCGAATCCGATGACCCATTGACCGTCGATATTCGTTTGTGGAACTCCCATTTCTCCAGTTGTTTCCACTAACTTTCTCCCTTCTTCTGGATCATTTTCCAAATTGACTTCCTTATAGCTGACAATCATTTGATCTAGAAATTGCTTGACCATGGTGCAATAAGGACAGGTGCTGGTCGTATATACTGTTACCATTTACTCCACTCCTTTAAACCTTAGTATATTAGAATGTAAGCGATACATCCGCGTCTTTGGCAAAGTTCAGGAAAGTTGCTGCGCCGCCAACTTCGATTCCGTCAACGAAGTCCTCTTTTGTAAGACCCATAACGTCCATTGTCATTTGGCAGGCGATGAAACGTACACCCATTTCCTGAGCCATTTCAACCAATTCAGGGATAGATGGTACGTTTGCTTTTTCAAAACCTTCCTGGAAGTGTTCTGCTCCTTCAGGCATTGGAAGTTGCTTATGAGCTTCCTTGTGGATCAGGTTCAAACCCTCGAATGTGAAGAATACTGCAGTTTCACCATCGTAAGTTGCAGATGCGTTTGCAATGTTCAATACTTTGTAAGCGTCGAACGCTCCACCGTTTGCTGCGATAATAGCTGTTTTCATTAAAAATTCCTCCTTGAGAATGTTATTAATATTCTTACCGTCTAGAAGTTGCCAACCCCTAATACCCCGGCGGGTTAAATACCCTGTGATGTATATTAAAGCATCTCACCATAATAGTCAAGGGGGTATGCCTGAACTTTTTTTGGAATTCATTATAATAGATACAACCCTTGATATAACGCGGTTCCACACCTTTTCATCCTATAAAAAAATAACATAACAGGTACCCGGATGCGTATAAAAAGGATAACAGAAATATGCAAGAGGTTGAAGGCAAACACGCTTTTATGAGTAGCTCTCCCTATTGTTGAAGAACTGTATATCGAGGTTTCCTTATTTACGAAAGTAAGTCACCAACACCAGTAGTGCTTTTGGTCTATTTATTTTTACAAATAGATAACAAGCATCTCAAAAAGCACATCGTTTTCCCTCTTTATTGTCATAAAGGATTAACGCCTGCATATTTCGGGAATTTTATTAACATAATAAAGCAAGGAGGGTTGAACATGATTTGGTTAATGTTTTTAGTACCCCTTGCCCTACTCATCGCCGTTGCGATCTATATTGAAAAAAGAGGCAACCGCTCGATGGAAGATGCATCTCTTTCGGATAAAGAAAAAGAAATCCTTAATGAAGAATATCTCGACCACGGAGCACAGACCGAGGTTCATAATCCAAAAAACATGAAACTTTAACACCCCTTTTATAGAAAACAGCAGATACAGTACCCAAAGGAACGAAATCCCCCGGTTTCGTTCCTTTTTCCATGTACTCGTCAGATAGTCGTAAGTAGATGCAGCGCTTCATGAGCACAATGATATATGAAACTCACTTATAGCATATTGTATTTCTGCAGTGGTATCTAACCTAGCAAATGTGAAATATTGTAATCCCTTTCTGATAGTGGTAATTTTTAATAGAGAGGAATAATAATAGAGAAGAAAATTAATAGAGGAGCTAAAAAAATGAAACACATGTTAATATTTCTTCTGGTGAGTATCATCCTGGTAATTGGCGGATGTTCTTCTGAGAGCAGTAAGGCAACAGAAGACATGGAAGTAGTAAAAGAGAATGTTACAACGAAAGCAAAGGGGGATGAACAAGAGAAAACAAAACCTCCTCATAAGTACCAAGTCCAGCTGGGAGAGAATACATTTACGATTGATTTAAAGAAACATTCAATTTTGAACAATTTTGTCAGTACGTCGAAAGATCCTCAAGCAAAACTCGAGACAATGAAATTTATACCAGTTACAATGAACGAACACGCAGATAAAGCTTTAATTGAATTCGCATGTTATGAAAACCGTTGTTCCTACATACTTATTGACTTTTCAAAGGAAACATCCATTTTGCTGGCGGATCTGGCTAAACTGGAACAGGTTCAGGTTTCTCATGACAATCAAATGGCTATCAAATTCGGCAGAACCAATCAGGATGGTGTCACCACACATCATGTGGAAGTGGTCGATTTAAGTAATCTTGAAGAAAAAACTTTAACTATCGATGATGAAAACTTCCCGGAAGCTACCTATCAAGCTTACCAGTTCCCGATTGAAAATATGGGATGGACATCCACTAGTGAATTGACGATCGATATCCCAAGAGTCGAGGACTACGCTTCTTACAATCTGGAAAACTGGAAAGCTAAAGGGGCACCTGCCACCACTATCACGTTAACTATTAACTAGATATAAAGGGGAATCACCATGAATGAAATGATTGAAAATTTATTAAGTCACCGCTCCATCAGAAAGTTCAAATCAAAAAAATTGAACGAGCAGCAAATCGAAATGATTATATCCAGCGCCCAGCACGCTTCCACTTCAAGCTATATGATGGCTTACTCCATTATCGGGGTTACGGATGAAAATAAAAAAGCGGAGCTTGCGGAAATTACCGGACAAAGCTATGTGAAGGATAATGGCCATTTTCTTATCTTTTGTGCCGATTTGAACCGGGTGACAGTCAAAGCGAATGAGGAAGAATATGAAGCGATGCTCGACAACCTGGAAAACAGCGAACATTTTCTTGTTTCTGCTATCGATGCCGCTCTCGCAGCACAAAATGCGGCTGTTGCAGCTGAGTCTATAGGGCTCGGTATCTGCTACATCGGCAGTGTCCGTAATAACATTGCCAAAGTCGATGAACTATTGGATCTACCCAAACACGTCATCCCCCTTTTCGGCATGGCAATCGGCTACCCTGCTCATCACCCGGAACCAAAGCCACGCCTTCCGATCGATGCTGTCTATTTTGAAAACAGCTACAAACATCATGAAGAAGCATTGGATCGTTTCGACGATAGAATCGCCAAATATTATGAAAAGAGATCAGAGAATAACCGGACGGACACCTGGACAGACCAGATGAAACGCCGGTTCCAGAACACGATTCGGATGGAGGTCACAGATCATGTACAGAATAAAGGCTTCAATAAAAAATAAAACTTTACCTTCAATAATAAAACAGCTCAAGCGAACTGAGCTGTTTTACTATTTTATACTTCATTCAGGTATCGGTCGAAAAATGTGTCGAGCATTCCAAAATTATTGATGAAACTTGTATGCAGGTTTCTAAACTCTCTATCAAGTGTTGCGCGTGAATGGTCGGAAGCATGCTTTAATTCATTCACTTGCTCTTCTAAATGCAACGTCCTTTCCAATAATAACCTCAGGAATGAGCTTGCATTATCAGTATATTCCTCCTCAAAGACAAGGCCAATCAATACCTCTCTCGCTTGTTTCACTTCAAAATGGATTTTATCCAGCTTTCCCTTTGTAACCTTTGTCGGTTCTTTACTCACCAGCCAACGCTGTTCGAACATTTGTAAAAGGTACTGTACCTGATCGGTGGTTCTGCTGTACTCCTCTTCCCCTTCACTGACTCTTTGATACCGATCCTTAAAAGCTGACAGATCATTTTCATATTGCTCCACTACTACTTCGTCCGGTTGATAGGTTATTGTTTTTTTGGCGCTTACAGGCGAGTAAGGATATAGCCAGGAAACTGCCCCCAGCACGCACACCACAGTTATTAAAGTAACTACTGCTTTGTTTTTAACCATTTTCCCCATATGTACTATCTCTTCCTCTCGAATTGGAAATTCATGATACTTTCAGCCTAACATACATGAAGAAAGTGGGAACCACTATTTATCAGCTTCCCGATTTAATTGTTATACTCCTGTGTACTATAATTAGGATACTTTCTATTTTTTACCTGGGAGGGATATTGATGAACCACTTAGATCAAATAGCAAAAATCATACAACAGGCCAATTCAGTTGCCATCCTCACAGGAGCAGGTGTATCCACGGCAAGCGGCATTCCTGATTTTCGATCCAGTGAAGGATTGTGGACGGAAGATCACGCACGGGAATATTATATGTCCAGCCAGTACTTCTTCAAAGACCCGGTGGACTTTTGGAATAAATATAAACGAATATTCCGTTTAAAGTTGTTAAAAAACTATCAGCCAAACAAGGTGCATCAATTTTTCAAACGGCTCGAAGACGCTGGAAAAGATGTCGCTATAATTACTCAAAATGTCGATGGTCTTCACCAGCTGGCAGGAAACAGCCGGGTTGTCGAATATCATGGCACATTAAATCAGGCATCCTGCCCCTCCTGCCAGGCTTCTTACAGCCTTGATTATGTCATGGAAAACGAAATACCGTATTGCCAGGAACCGGGCTGTGGCGATATTTTGAAGCCTGATGTCGTTTTATTCGGAGATATGATTACTGCACATGATGAAGCGGAAGCGATTCTGGATCATGTCGATGTGCTGCTCGTCATGGGTACCTCCCTTTTTGTCACCCCGTTCAACCTGCTGCCGGAATATGCTGCCTATCGCGGAATTCCTGCCATCATGATCAACGGGGAGCCGACGGGCAAGGATTATTTATTCAACCACGTAATTCATGACGATTTGAGCAAAGTTGTCCGTGAACTTAGTCCATTGATCGATTGAAGTGGAACGATTAAATTCGTGCCATAACGGGAAGAGCGTTAGAGAGACTTGCAGTATGGGAGTGATATTCATGGATAGATTACAAATCAGCAACACGGACTTGAAGGTTAGCCCGATCGGTCTTGGCACCTGGGCGATCGGCGGCTGGATGTGGGGTGGTACAGATGAGAAAGACTCGATTCGCACCATCCATACCGCACTGGATAAAGGCGTCAACCTGATCGACACAGCACCGGTATACGGGTTTGGCCGGTCAGAAGAAATTATCGGGAAAGCTGTTAAGGAATATGGCAGCCGTGATGACATCGTCCTGGCAACTAAAGTCGGTTTGGACTGGAAAGACGAGCAGCCATTCCGGAATGGCAGTAAAGAACGGATTCACCAGGAAGTCGATGATTCCCTAAGACGACTTCAAACGGATTACATTGATATTTATCAGGTCCACTGGCCAGACCCGGTTGCTCCGATTGATGAAACAGCTGAAGCGTTGAACTACCTCTATAAACAGGGAAAGATACGTGCAATCGGCGTCAGTAATTTTACACCGGAGCAAATGGATTATTTCCGGGAATCTGCTCCATTGCATACACTGCAGCCACCGTATAACCTATTTGAGCGTGAGGCGGAGAATGATGTGCTTCATTATGTACAGGAAAACAATATGTCTTCCCTACTTTATGGCTCCTTATGCCGCGGGTTATTGTCAGGGAAAATGACCAATGACCGCAGCTTTGAGGGAGATGATTTACGCAAAGAAGATCCGAAGTTCCAACAGCCGCGGTTTGAGCAGTACTTGAGCGCCGTGGACCAACTGGACAAGCTGGCTCAGGACAGGTTCGGAAAACGAGTCCTCCATCTGGCATTGAAATGGGTCATCCAACAACCAGGCGCTGACATCGCTTTAATGGGCGGACGCCGTCCCGACCAAATGGACCCGATCGACGAACTCGATTTTGAAATCGATGAAGACAGCTTGCGCGACATCGATGAAATTCTGATGCGCCATGTAAAAGACCCAGTAGGTCCGGAATTCATGGCACCCCCTGACAGACAGCAATTAGGAATAAAATAAGGATAGCTGACCGGCGTAAGCAGCCGGTCTTTTTTTTGCTGGGGATCCCCATAGATTGTCCCCGATAAGGCTTCACTGTCTCACTTCCACCATTTTTGTCTCTTAAATTTTCAAAATTGTCTCCTATATTTTTCGTTTTGTCTCTCTAATTTTCTGATTTGTCTCATATACCAGGGGTCGTGTCTCCTATATAGGCTAGTTTTCTCTTAAAACAGATTAAAACCCCGCTTCCTATTTTAATATCCTCCCAAATACTAACTATGAGATATCACCCATTTATGTAATAATAATCTACTATCTTCTAATATTATGTTGTATTGGATAGTTTTGTATATTAGTATGAAGTTGTTATGTTTTTATTTTGTCAAATAATTACTTGAAATCGTTTCTATTTTATTACATAAGGAGTCATCATCATTGAAATACATAGTTACTATCCTGGTTTTTTCACTTATTTTTATCGTCGGTTGCAGTTCTGCTGAAGAAAAAGAGACAAGCCGTCATGTAAGTGCAGAAGGCGGTCCCCTTGCTGAGGAAAAAGGAGCACCATCTCCTGAAGGTAAGGAAGCGAAAGGAACCGAAGCGGAGGAACTTCCAGATCCAGAACCCGAGCCATCCTCGATGACGCTTACATTTACTGGTGACGTACTGTTTGCCATGTCGCTGGAACAAACCGTAGCTGAAAAGGGGCACGCCTACCCTTTCCAGCATGTGAGTGACTATTTTTTGAGCGATGATTTCACATTCATCAATTTGGAGACCGCTGTCACGGAACGAGGTACGAAAGAGGATAAGCTGTACAATTTCCGGACCAGGCCCGAGGCTATGTCCACCATGAAACAAATCGGTGTGGATGGGGTCGCGCTTGCTAACAACCACACACTGGATTATGGGATCGACGGACTGGTCGATACGCTGCATTTCGCAGAGGAAGCAGGCTTAGAAACAATCGGGGCTGGCAGGACGGAAAATGAGGCTTACCAGGCATTCGAAACAGAGATACAAGGGAAGCGTGTCGCGTTCTTGAATTTTTCTAAAGTCCTCCCATTTATCGAATGGTATGCGGTTGGTGAACGGCCTGGGGCAGCGAGCGGCTATCAGATGGAAAGGGTAATCAACATCATCCAGGCGACAAAAGAAAAGAATGACTATGTTTTTGTCCAAATCCATTGGGGGAACGAAAAAGAAATTCAATTTAATGAGTCCGAACAATTATATGCACACGCCATGATTGATGCCGGTGCTGATGGCATTATCGGAAGCCATCCCCATGTACTCCAGGGATTTGAAATGTATAAAGGGAAATTGATCGCCTATTCGTTAGGCAATTTCCTCTTTCCGGATTATGTAGCGGGAGAAACAGCACAGACGGGTATATTGCAGGTGGAAATCGATGAAAATGAAGCAGCCACCTACAGCTTTCATCCCCATTTCATTGAGGATGATCTCATCAAGCCCCATCCGGACAGAAACAGCCTTGCCAGGGCCTTGGAACAGCGTTCCGCTCCAGGGATTACTATTAATGACTCGTTTGAAATAACCGGGGAATAATACAAAGAGACGCATGAGCAGTTAAGCTATGCGTCTTTTTCTATTTAGTGTACGATAGTATATAGAAATAGCAGGCTTTGAACGAAAAACGGAGGTGGGCGAATGGATGTCATTCTATGGATTATTATCATCCTTTTATTCTTATTAAGTTTCCTCAGTCTGGTTTTCCCGATCATCCCAGGGACACTGGCAATTTGGGCGGGCTTTTTGTTATTTCATTTCTTATTGGATAATAGCGAGCTGTCCGGCTTTTTCTGGACAGCGATGGTAGTGCTAACGATTCTTCTGCTTGTATCAGACATCATCGCCAACAGCTTTTTCGTCAAAAAATATGGCGGTACCAAGTGGGGAGAGCGTTCCGCAGCCGTCGGGGTCATCGTCGGCTCGTTTATTATTCCTCCATTAGGGATTCTTATCGTGCCGTTTGTGGCTGTGCTGATCGTGGAAATGCTTCAGCAGCGCTCGCCTCAGGATGCTTTCCGTGCCAGTATCGGTTCCCTGTTCGGGTTCCTTAGTGGATCAGTCGCCAAAATTGTGGTTCAACTAATCATGATTATATGGTTTTTCATCGCTATCTAAAAAATCCAGCACCGGTAAAGGTGCTGGATCTTCTTTATTAGTCTCTTCCCATTCCTTTTAAAAATTGCATCAGCATCGTAACACTGCGGTTGATTTCCGGATCCTTCAAAGCTTTGGCAAGATCCATGAAGCCGGTTTTTGATTCCGGTTCTTTTTCCGTCTCCTCCAATCCGCGATTGACGCGGTCGGAAAGGTTACGGATCGCATCCACATCCAGCTCCCCCAGCAGGAACATGAATCCAGTGAGATTTTCCAGCACACCGGAATATTGATCCTTGTTCAGTTCCTTCGCCATCAGCCTCATCGCATCCTTACGATGATTCGTCAATGCGTACAGGGCTTGCAAAGTATCGGCATCATCCAATGCTTTCAAAAGCTTGATTCCCTCAAGAATGGCATGTTTATTTTCGGATACCGCTTCTTTAATTTCCTCCATATCCCTATCGACCTGTACTTCCTTAGGCACTTCCATCCGCTTAATATTCGTCATCGATTTAGCCATTTTTCTTCACCTTGCTTCCTGGGAATTCGTAGTCATCCCGCTGCCACTTCCGTTCCACTTGAACACTGATTTGCGGCTGGCGGTTTCCGCGACGATGGTTATTCGGCGGAATCGGAGACTTCTCCCCTTTTTTCTGGACAACTTCTAATTTGGCGGCAATTTCTTTATATGCCGGTGTATCGGTGTCCTTATCGACGCGGTTGTCCGTCAGGAAGTTGACAGCTGATTTACCATTGGCACTCATCGGAATATATAATTCTTTACCTTTGACGCGATCGGTGATTGCGACGATTCCTGTCGCTTCTCCTGCTTCCGAAATCAGCTTGATCTCTCCGCCTTCTTTCAAGCCTCTTTCTTCTGCAAGCTCTGGTGAAATTTCCACCCACGCACTAGGAGTTCTGCGGACAATACCTTCCGATTCGTAGGTCATGTTTCCTTCATGGAAATGCTCAAGCAGCCGGCCATTGTTGATATGAAGGTCATACTCTTCTGTAACATCATATTGGATCTGGAAGTCTAATGGATATAATTTTGCTTTCCCATTATCAAAATTGAAACCTTCCTGGAATAACAGCGGCTCATCGGTTCCATCTTCATGTACCGGCCATTGCAGGGATTCGAAGCCTTCCAGCTTTTCATAGCTAACGCCTGCAAATAACGGTGCAAGACTCGCAGCTTCCTCCATGATCTCCTCCGGGTGCGTGTATCCCCAGTCGGTGCCAAGCTCTTTAGCAACCAGCTGGATGATTTCCCAATCCGGTTTCGCATCGTACATTGGTTCCAATGCCTTATACAGGCGCTGGATGCGGCGCTCCGTGTTGGTGAATGTTCCGTCTTTTTCCAGGCTCGCGCATGCTGGCAGAACGACATCAGCATATTCTGCTGTTTTCGTGAGGAAAAGATCCTGTACGACCATGAAGTCCAGTTTTTCAAAGCCGCCCGTAACATAGTTGATGTTAGCATCAACGATACCGGTGTCTTCCCCTTTCACGTAGAAGGACTTCAGTTTCCCTTCATGCATCGCTTTAATCTGTTCATGGTTGTCCATACCCACTTCTTTCGGCAAATCGACGCCCCATGCTTTTTCATACCGTTTTCGTACATCATCATCAGTTACGAATTCATAGCCCGGGAAGTAATTAGGCATGCTGCCGAAGTCACTGCAGCCCTGGACGTTATTATGTCCACGCAATGGATAAGCACCTGTTCCTGGACGGCGGTAGTTACCAGTGATCAAGAGCAGGTTGGAAATCGCTGTACTTGTATCACTTCCAAGCATATGCTGCGTGACACCCATTGCCCAGCAAATCGCGACTTTATCCTGCTCCGCAATTTCTTTTGCGAGGTCCTTCAATTCCTCCTGCGGAATGCCAGTCAGCTCTTCGGCATATTCCATTGTATATTTTTCAAGGCTTTGTCTGTATTCGTCAAAGCCATCGACCCATTCATCAAGGAAGTTTTTGTCTTCCCATCCCTGATCGAGGATATATTTGGTCACTGCGGATAACCAGACAAGATCGGTACCTGATTTCGGTTGATAAAAGCGGTCAGCACGGCGCGCCATTTCATGCTTTCGGAGATCGAATACAAACAACTTTTGACCGAACAATTTATGGGAACGCTTGATTCGTGAAGCCAGTACCGGATGTGATTCGGCCGTATTTGATCCAATTGTCATGACAAGGTCAGCTTTTGCAATGTCGTCGATCGAACCGGAATCACCACCGTGACCTACTGTTCTAAACAGCCCTTTTGTAGCCGGGGACTGACAGTAGCGGGAGCAGTTGTCCACGTTGTTTGTCCCGATCACCTGGCGGGAGAGCTTCTGCATCAGATAGGATTCTTCATTTGTCGCTTTGGAAGATGCGATGAATCCTAGGGCATCCGGACCGTATTCTGCTTTAATTTCTGTGAAACGTTTAGCGACATATTGAATTGCTTCGTCCCATTCCACTTCTTCAAAATGGTCGCCACGGCGAATCAAAGGTTTTCTCAGACGTTTTTCACTGTTGACGTAGTCCCACCCGAAACGTCCTTTAACGCAAGTAGCAATTCCGTTTGCCGGAGACTGAGCGTGAGGCTCAACTTTCAGCACTTCACGATCTTTTGTCCATACGTCAAAGCTGCAGCCTACTCCGCAATACGTACAAACGGTCTTTGTCTTCTTGATACGGTCTTCGCGCATTTTGGCTTCCGTATCCGATACAGCTAATAACGGCCCATATCCGGATTCGACTTTCTTGGTCAAATCAATCATGGAACGAAGAAGACCTGGCTCCTGATCCGTCAGGTAGCCTGCTTCCCCTTCCATATCTTTTTCTAATAATGCGTTACAAGGGCAAGCGGTTACACACAACCCGCAATTCACACAGGAAGACTGGTCAATGGAAACATCATTATCCCAAAGGACACGCGGTTCTTTCCGGTCCCAATCGATGGTAAGTGTTTCGTTGACGACAATGTCCTGACAAGCCTCTACACAGCGCCCGCACAAGATACATTGGTTCGGGTCATAGCGGTAAAAGGAGCCGGACCGATCTGTTTCATAGGAAGTCGGTTTGAATTCCCTTGATTGATGTTCCAGCCCAAATTCAGAAACGGCATTATGTATTTCACAGTCGCCGTTGTTGTAATCACACACCGTACAATAGAGTTCGTGCTTCTCCAAGATCGTATCCAATGCCTCTTTCTGGGCATCATGAACTTCCTCGAGGTTGGTTTGAACACGCATACCTGCTTCGACTTTAGTTCCGCAGGCACGTGTCAGTTCACCGTTTACCTGGACGATACATGTATCGCACGTTTCAATTGGTCCCAACGATTCGTTATAACAGATCTGCGGGATATTTTCACCGGTGGTATTGATAAGATCCAATAGATTTTGTCCTGGATCTGCTAAGTATTCTTGACCGTTGATGGTGACAACAGTATGATCACGCTCTAACATACTATCTTCCTCCCCTACTAGATTGATGGAAGTAATTTGAATACTAGGTGAAGTATAAATTTCCCATTATATAAACTACTAACCTTTTCGGGGAGCAATAAAACCTATTTTTCAAAAATAACCGGCCACATTTCTACAGGGTTCAGCTGATAACGATTATTTTCACGGTACATGAACTGCTGCATCACCCATTCCCTTCGAATTGTCGTGCAGGCGTCATGAAAAGTTTTGATAGTTCGCAAAGCGAAGGCAGAGGAAGCTCACCACATGCCCACGGAAAGCGAACCGTTTTCCCAGCCACCATAATCTCTAGTATTCTTTTGTTTAAAGTGAAGAGCTAACGGTAATTAAGATAGTGAACAATCTTTAGAAGGAGCTGATTTCAATGAAACCATTTATTCGTGAATACCAAAATGATGAAAAAGTAGTCGAAGATGTTAAAAAGTTAAAAGATAAAGGAATCGATAGCGATAATGTCTATATTCTCACACATGACGATGACCGCACGGACCGTTTAGCAAGCAATGCAAATGCCAACAAAATCGGTTTCTCCGAACAGGATTTAAAAAATTACGTAACGAACATGTTCAGTAAAAAAGGCGATGAACTTCGCACGAAGCTATCTGAAATGGGCTTCAGCGATAGTGAAGCAGACAGCTATGAAGAGGAAATGGATGAAGGGAAAGTACTCCTGATAGTTACAGAAACAGATAATGTGGATACCATCCTGGCTTCTTAATACAGAAAAAAATCGAGTGGCACACCCACTCGATTTTTTAATTGCCTCAAATATGTTACGATGATGGCATTATTTTTATTAAGGGAAGGCTGTAATAATGAAAAAGCTATGGACGAAATTGGAGGAAATCAGCGGGGATCCAAAGCTGCGAATTCCCCTTTATCTGGCAGCCATCGTGTTCGGTGTCGGTATGTATTTTCATGAGGACATATTCAAACCAACATTATTTATCATCATTTTGGGGTTATTGCTCATCAGCGAATGCATCTATCCTTATGGCATTCCTTATGCCTATTCAAAGGTCATGCCATCTCTGTTAAAAAAGCCGGTCTTTTTCGGTTTTCGAGTGATAGGTATTGTCCTTGGGGCATTTCTTGCATACATAGGTGGCGCAGTGGAAATAGGCTGGTTAATAAGAGAGATTTTTTAATGCACAGGTATTTTCTTTGTTTTTGACATTGTCTTTTTCTAAAAAAACATAAAAAAGCGTGTGACTCCGTTTGTGGTGTCACACGCTTTTTAAATTCTTCCATTAGTAGGTAGTAAACCAGATTAATTTCTGCAGGCGATAAGTTAAGCTGAGCAGGAAAGTCAATTCACTTTCATTCTCTTCATAAGCAACCGTATACTCCCCGTCCTGATTGTTCCAGATCCGGTTAAAATAATCGCTTACCTCCTGAATCACCTGCTCCTCCTCAGGGGCCTGTATCCTGACGTCTGCTTCCAGGTTCAGATTTGATAAATTACGGCGCGTATAGTTAGCAGAACCTGCAATGATAGTATCGTCTCCTTCAACTTTATCGATGTAAAGCATTTTGGTATGGAATTGTTCTTTATCGACATTATACCAACGGATATTGAGATTGTTATTTTCCAGATTCATCAGTTCTGCAGCTACCGGAAGGTTCGGAAGTCCCGTTTTCGTGTTACCGAATGCCGTTTTATTAGGATCAAGAATAATATTGATGGTTGCCCCATTTTCAGCGGCATTCTTTAACCTCTCCAGCACCTTTCTATCAGCAAGATAATACATGCCAAGCCAGACAGTGTCATTTTTCCGGACTTTTTCCAGGTCAGCTAAGATAGCATTATATATTTTCCGTTCTGTAAGAAACTGTGCATTAATGCTTCCTGTCTGCTCTTCAAAAGAATAACTGTCAATATCCGGGTAATCTACTTCGCCCTCCGATGAATAATCGACAACAGCTTTTTCCGCTTTTAAAATATCTTTTTGAATAGGACCTTTCATTTTAAAAGCAACATTTTCATGATAGCCGCTTGCGTCGTGGGGGTTGGCTGTGGAAACCATAGCCGCATCCTCTGTCACTACCACTTTTCGGTGATTTGCTTTAATATTCATCATCTTGACGTAAGAACGGAAAGTAATATCCGGAGCCTCTTTAGCCATAGGGTTGCCTATCCAGCCATTTCCCTCTTCGCCGAACCATTGAAAAAAGGTCCGGTAAACGGATGAATATAATGGATTCGAATCCCTAAGCTCACTTAAGCTTGTCATGACAACATCCACATCATTTTTTCGCAGCCGTTTGATAGCTTCGGGCTGATAGGAGTTATACACCGTATTGACTTGATCCGTTATAAATACCGCCTTTAAATGTGGGTGCTTTTCTTTTTGCTTGATAATAGCATCAGCCAGTTCTTTGGATATTTCCGGGAAATCATGGTTACCATCGGTGTAGCCGTTGAATAAAAACATGTCTATCACAATAAACTCTTCTGCTTCTGCGATCATCGCATTGATTTCTTCGAATATTTCTAACTCATGAACCGTTTTTCCTGTCTTGTTCTGATAAGTCAGATCCCGGTAAAATTCGATGTTCTCCATATCATGTACATTGCCTTGATAAGACAGACCAACCGGGAGTGCTTTATAAGAAGTATTGTAAAAAATCACAACGGCCACCCACAGTACCACGGCCAGAAAGACCCAGCTACGCTTTTTCTTAAGTAGTTGTTTAAATGTTATTTTTATTTGATTAAGTTTGTTTTTCATTTATCCTTTTCCTTTAGATTTTCATAACAACGTTCGCAATATAGTTTGCCGTTCTCATACATGCCATTCAAAAAGCCGTTTTCACAATATATTTTTTTATCACATTTAGTACATTGACCTACTAGTTCCTCCATTAATAGAATCCCCCTCTTTTCACCATCATACTATATTCCCCTTTTAAAAAATAAAAAACCTTGCCACTAAATTTTGGCAAGGTCATTGGTTTTAGTTTATTTGTTCACTTGGTCTTGCTGCCGCCCGGTAAGATGCCTGCTCTTGATCATTCAGGATTATCCGCGGCTGCTTCTTAAATAAATAACCGAGTCCGAGAGCACTGATAATGGCAGCTGGTACCATATAGGATGCATTGTAACCCAGTGAGTACAGCCAAATATTTTCTGCATCGGTATACTCGGCAAAGAATACGACGCCGGCAACCACATGGGCGAAGAACCGCAAAGCGCTTCCTAATAGAATCGCCAGCGAAACATACGTGAAGAATTTCTTCGTATTATGATTAATCAATGATTGTTTGACCGTACTTGCAAAGATGCCTGCTAATCCCAGTGCCGTGAATGCCAGCCCATATTCAATGAAAGCCTGCAATGGAGTCAGAATATACGCCTGACCGACGATAATCTGGAATACACCATAAAGGAACCCGGTCAGCAGTCCGCCCTTTAATCCCCAGCGAAATGCGATCAGGAAAACAGGTATCATGGCAAGCGACACCGATCCGCCCTGCGGCATTTTGAAAATCGGGATAAAGTCCAATAACGTCGCAAGGGCTGCAAATATCGCGACCTCTACCATAAATAATGTTCGTTTGTTTCTCACTTTTGAATCACTCCCCTTGATTTTTGGCAACAAAAAAAGCAATGCCAAGGGGGAAGCTTCCAGATGGACGGATTCCGTTTGCATTGCACCATCATAAAAGCCACCATTCCTACGCTAGTATTAACTAACAGGTTCGAAGGGTAAGGACACTGTCCACTCTCAGCCATGTTTGGCTCCCCTTGGAAGGCTTCGAATCTATGCTTTTTTTGTACTGGTTCCATTATAAAAAACTATTGTAACTTTAGCAACAAGCGGGCGGTTATTCCATATTTCGGAATAAATCCGCTGCCTGCTCGACGACATCCCCGCTTTTGGCATTTTCTTTCATCATTGCAAGTAATATATCCGTATTTTCGCTCGGATAAACGACAAACCAGCCGTTCTCCTTCCCATCTTCCTCTTTTGTCCGCTTCAGTTCGGCAGTTCCCGTCTTACCAGCGAGTGCTTTTCCTTCGATATTAGCTGCACGTGCGGTTCCTGCTTCGTGAGCAACCACCTGGCGCAGGGCATTTTTGATAACATCGTTATATTGCGGATCGGTGACATTTTCTTTCCAAACATCCAGCGTATTATCGGATTGAACAATGGTCGGCTTTAATAAGTTACCTTCGTTGAAAAATGGCGTGTAGGCTGTTGCCAGGTGCAGTACAGACATTTCCATTTGTCCCTGGCCATAAGCTGTGTTTGCCATCAATAAATCATCCCGGAAGGTATCTTCATTGGAAATCTGAGAGTTATAAAGTGGGTAATCATATGGGATTTCCTCGTTGAACCCGAAATCCTCCAGGCCGCTCCGGAACGTTTCCGGTTCCATTTTCAAAGCTGTCCGAGCAAAGAAAATATTATCGGAACGAATCAGTGCGTTTGTAACATCGACCGGACCATTAAATTCCGTGACCCGGCTGATTTCATAACCCCCCCACGAACCATCGTCTTTTGCCCATGTTTTTCCGTTAATATCCATCGTTTCTTCCGGACCGATCGCCCCATTGGTCATAGCGATAGCAGCAGTAATCGGTTTGACCACGGACCCAGGAGCAAACGTATGCATTGATCGGTTCAGACTTGGCTCCAGCTCATCGTCGATTTTCTGGTTGGTACCATAAACTCGCAAGTTCGGATCGATAGCAGGTGAGCTTACGAGTGCCAACGTTTCCCCGGTTGTTGGGTTGATAGCCGCTGTCGCTCCGGCTTCGCCTTCATAAGACTGATAGATCTTCTCTTGCACTTCGGCGTCAACGGTAAGCTCGACATCCTCCCCATGCTCTACCTCTGTCTCTGCAATCGTTGTTCGTTCATCTGTTTCCTCGTCTACGGCGTATACTTCTACCCCAGGCTTTCCGCTTAATGTTTCTTCAAACTCTGCTTCTATGCCTCCATGGCCGATTACGCTATTGCTGTTATATTTTTCATCATCTAATTTTTCCAGGTCCTCAGCAGTGACCTGACGGATATAGCCGGTCAGATGCGCAGCCGCTTCCCCGTATGGGTAATACCTTCCTGTCGCTTCACGGGAGGTTGAAGCCTCGATGTCAGCAATCGCTTCGACTCTTTCCTTCTCCTCGGCTGGTATTTTTTTCAAGGGAACAAACGAATCTTCCTTTACCCAGCCGGCATCAAGTTTTTGATCAATTGCTTCGATCGACATATCAAGCAATTCGGCAAGTTTTTCTTTCGTTTCTTCTTCCTCTTCACCTAATTGTCCTGGAACGACACCAAATTCGATAAAGTCATCATTGATGGCTAATCCATCGCCATTTCGATCAAAGATTTCCCCACGTTCAGCGGGGACGGAAGTGATGCCTACTCCCTGGCCATCCGCTATTTCTGGAAAAATGAAGCCCGGGTTCCAGTTGACATACCAATTTTCCTCTGTTTCGCCATCTGCTTCCCGTTCTTCTTTACTCCAGGTCGCCTCATAATCAAATTCGATATCGCCAGCAACAGAAGTCATGGATACCTGAAAAGGGATTGTTTTCTCTGTTTCATCTTCAGCATCTTCTTCCTCTTTTTGTTCGAAGTCTACTTTCAACTCTTCAATTCCAACATCCTGATAGATTTTTTCAAATCGCTCTACCGCTTCCTCTTTACTGAATTCCTCTTTGGAGGAAGCGCTCATCATTTCATACATTTCTTCAAACTTGCCGTCTTCCCATAATGCTATGTATTCCGTAAATCGTTCTTCTGCTGTTGGTTTTTCCTCGTTATTGCATGCTGCAGCGACGACCGTAAGCAGCGCTAGCAACAACAGGACTGTAAGCTTTCTCATAATATCCTCCTTTTGGAAAAGCATTAGTTCTTTTATCTTACCACAGGTTAATCTGCCACATGAATCATCCGGCTCACTTGATTCCAAAATAACAACGGTCCGTTGCCATGCATGTTAGGGATGGCGGGGAACGGTTCGCTTTCCTGTGGGGGAACTGGCAAGCTTCCTCGGTCGTTTCACTCCCTGCGGGATCTCGCCTAGCTCCTTCTCCCACGGGAGTCTCACCGTCTCCCCGCCACCCCAACTACATTAAGAGTGACGGACCCATTTATTTTAATATTATCCAACTCGGTACAGTAAAAGTACAACTGAACTATGGAGTTAGAACTTTCTAATTAAAGGGTAGTTTCGTTTTCTGAATATAAAAATGAGGGCTGGGCGAAATGCGAGACTCCTGCGGAAGAATGTTTGATGGGAGACCCCGCAAGGCGTCAGCCTGAGGAGGCTCACGAGGACATCCGCGGAAAGCGAGTGGTTCGCCAAGCCCTCATTCCACTCATTTTGGAAAACGAAACTAATTTACTTAGTTTCATATAAAAGAAAAAACTCAGAGTCTGGAAAGAACTCTGAGTCTGTATAAAAGGAACCAAAAAGGTTTCAAGAGCTACGGGACGATGGTGACGGGGACGTCTGCGGTGTGGATGACGCTGTAGCTGATGCTGCCCAGAATCGATCCTTTCACCCGGCCAAGGCCACGGGAGCCCATGATAATCCCGTTCACTTTCTCTTTTCGCGCCAGCTTGCAGATTTCTTCACTTGCAACACCAATAAGCATCATTTTTTCAACGATCACATCATGCCTGGCAAGGAGAGGTTCAGTGGTTTGGAACGCTTCTTCCGCCATCTCTTCCTGATAAGATTTGATCTGCTCTTTCGAAAGGAAGCGCCGGACATTATGGGTATTATACGAAGGCTGGACGTGTACCAGCAATAGCTTATCTCCTTCGTCATTTGCCACTTCCAGTGCATATTCCAGTGCGCGTAAGGAGTGATCTGAGCCATCAACAGGTACAAGATAGGTTTTACTCACTGCACCCAGCTCCTTTCCAATGGGATACTATACTAGTTACTACTATTATACCATGAAAGCGCTTTTTATACGTTCACCAGCCGGACGTATTGTTCGCTCGCGGTAATATAAAATACCTTCCCGTTACTATTTCTCACCTCATACTGAAAGCCTTTTCCGACTTTCAATTTGTTCGTGATAACCGGAAACCCATAGCCTGAATTAACGTGCCCGTATACATCCGAATCTTTCCAGGACGGCCGTATGTAAAACCGCAGCATGCCATCATAGATAGAGACCAGTTTCTTCCCCATATAAAAAGGGCCGGCTGGGGTGTCTTGCAGCTTCATCAAAAAGGCATTCCATTCCGGCAAAAGCGGCCGTGGACAAATTTTTCCACTCCATTTCTGGTGGGGAACGACATGGGATACAGGAAGGTTGTGCTTGTCTTGCAGTAGTCGAATTAATTGTGCTGCCATACCGACTGCCTGCTCAAAATCCCCATCCTCATGTTCACAGATTTCAATACCAATAGAGCTTCTATTGCCTGGACCGTTACCGTCGCCGGCGTGCCAGCCGCTTTCATTATCAGGAAGATGCTTAATGACCACTTTTTCATCGACTGTATAATGCCAGCTGACCAGTCTGCTTCCATCTAAATTGCGTAAATAATTGCCATGCATCATGGCATTGGCTCCCCGTGAACGGTTTCCTGTCGTATGCACCGTTATGTATAGAGGTTTCATGTGATGCCCAGGTCGGCATGGATGGTGTTTTGGTAAAAGCATTGATTGGATTTCCAGTTGCATGTTTCCTTCCCCCTTTCACTTTATTATCGAAAGGAAAGTGAGGAAAGGTGTGGCCCTTTTTTAATTCCGATGAATTTCTGCTAAGAATTTATAGCGATCAGCACGGTAGGCGGATTGCACGAGTTCAAATGGACGGCCATCGGTTGTAAAGGTCAGACGCTCGATTCCTAATAATGCGGCGTGAAGCGGAATCTCCAGGGCTTCCGCCTGGTATTCGTCAGCCAATGCCGCTTCAATCGCCTGCTCCGCCCTGCCAATCGTGAACCCGAGTGCTTCGACATAAGCATAGAACGACTGCTGAATATGCTCCTCGGTCAATTCCGGCATCAGACCGTATGGGATATAGGTAGTTTCCAATGCCATCGGCACGTCGTCGGCCAGGCGGACACGTCTCACTTCATAGACGCGCTCATCTGCTTCCATGCCTAGTTTTTTCGCCAATGGAGATCCTGCTTCCTTCACCTCGAAGCTCAACAGCTTGTTACCAGGTTTCAGACCACGCCGTTTCATGTCTTCGGTGAAACTTGTCAGTCCACTTAATGACTGCTCCATTTTTGCTTCGGCGATGAATGTACCTTTCCCTTTTTCGCGATATAGCAGGCCTTCCTGGACCAGATTATTGACAGCCTGGCGAACGGTCATGCGGCTGACATCATACATCTCGGTTAATGCCCGCTCCGACGGTATTGATTCACCGGGAAGGAATTCCTGCTTCGCGATCCGTTTTTTTATATCTTCCTCAATCTGATAGTACATCGGGAGCGGGGACTGTTTGTTCAACATGGTTTCTCCTCCTTCACTTCACTGCCTTCTGGTATGCTTTTTCATCAACAATCAATGTGACGTCCGGGTGGTTTTTCAGCGCGGAAGCCGGGAAATCTTCTTCTACTTCCCCATTCAACAGCCTGTCTATTGCAGGTGCCTTTTCTTCCCCGGATGCCAGCAGAAGGATCTGTTTACTTTTTAAAATCGAACAGATCCCCATCGTAATTGAGTGGGTCGGTACTGCTTCTAATGACGAAAAGAACCGGGCATTGGCTTTCCGGGTCGACTCCGTCAAAGTTACAACATGGGTAGTCGAATCAAACGGTGTCCCCGGCTCATTGAAGCCAATATGTCCATTCCTCCCAATGCCGAGAATTTGAAGGTCGGGAGGGCCGATTTGGTCGATCAGCCCCTCATAACGCTGGCATTCCTGCTCAATATCAGGCGCATCCCCTCGAGGGATATGCGTGTTATCAAGATCAATGTCAATGTGATCGAAAAGGTGCTCACACATAAACCGGTGGTAGCTTTGAGGGTGTTTTTTGTCGAGTCCGACGTATTCATCCAAATTCAAGGTCTGGATATTCCGATAACTGAATTCGCCTTCTTTATATCCCTTCACCATTTCTTTATACGTCGCAAGCGGCGTGCTTCCCGTTGCAAGCCCCAGTACTGCCTGAGGATTTTCGGTGATTTTCTTTTCAACGACATGAGCAGCGGCACAGCTCATTTCCTGGTAGTCTTCTTTCACAATCACTTTCACTGTCATCGACCCTCCTGTTCATATGCAATCGTTCCTTTACAAATCGTCACGGCCACATCCCAGTCCTCATCCAGAATGACAAGGTCTGCGTCTTTCCCGGTGCTGATACTTCCTTTTCGGTCAAAAACATTCAGCTCCTTGGCTGCATTTGCTGAGGTAAGCTGGATCAAGTCGTAAACGGATGGATGGACCGTTTCCTTCAAATTAGCTACTGCCTGCTTCAACGTCAGTACGCTGCCTGCTATGGTTCCATCTGCAAGACGGGCTTCATTATCTTCTACAGTAACCTGTTGACCGGCAAGATCATATTCCCCTGGTGCGAGGCATTTGGCTCGCATTGCATCCGTAATCAGCATCATTTTCTCCGGCCCCTTCGCTTCATAGGCAAGCCGGACTGCCTCCTGATGGGCATGGACAAAATCAACGATGATTTCCACTGACAATTCCTTATGCAGCAAAGCCGCTCCCAAAGCACCAGGTTCCCGATGATGAAGACCGCGCATCTGGTTATATAAATGGGTGACATGGGTGGCACCCTTTTCTACTGCCTGTGCTACTTCTGCAAACGAGGCATTCGTATGGCCAATGGACGCGACGATGTCCGATTTACTTAAATGCTCAATCAGCTGTAATGCTCCCGGCTCTTCGGGAGCGATGGTAACAAGCCGGATCAGCTGTCTGGCAGTTTCATTCCATGCATTGAATTGCTCGAGATCGGGGGCGATGATATGCTCCAGCGGCTGGGCCCCTGCTTTATCCTTGGAAATAAACGGCCCCTCCAAATGGATGCCGATGATTTCCGCTCTGTAGCCATCGACCTGATGGTCAATATAGTCGGCCGCATTTGCTAATGCTTTGGAGATCGCTGCTTCTGATTGTGTCATCGTGGTCGCAAGGAAACTGGTGGTGCCTTCTTCGGGGAGCACTGTCGCAATCCCTTCCAGCGCTTCCTGGGTTGCATCCATGGTGTCATGGCCGGCAGCTCCATGGATATGAACATCAATGAACCCGGGAATTACCGACCAGTTTTTTCCTTTACCGTCTATGACTCTATTGGCTGTCCGGTCCGAAAATCCTTCCTTGGAAATATCGGCAATTTTCCCTTCCTCTATCCAAAGAGAGCCTGTAATTTCTTTTTCATTTTCGACGATAATGGTTACATTTTTTATTAACAATGTCTGGGTCATAACTTTTCCTCCCTGATGTAGCTGCTAGCTCTATTATAAAGTTTAGGCATATAGTTGTCTATACCAGCATACACATTCAGAAAAACTACATGTTTGTAGTATCACCAGACAATCGATAAGTTATTTGGTCATGCTATATTGCTGGATAAACTCCAGGCTCCGTTCAATGATTAAATCAAGATCATGATCAAGTGTCGCTACATGATAACTATTTTCCAAATGGACAAGTTCGGTGTGCTCAGAAAAAATCGCATCAAATATATAGGAAGCATTATCCGGCGGTACGACATGATCTTCATCAGATACGAACTGAAGTGCTGGACAATGGACATTTGCCAAATCAGCACGTACCTCCTGAAGCATATTTAACAGTTCTATTACGGAAGCATAAGGCACTTTATCATAGGCCAGCTCCTGGACGCCTTCTTTCTGAACATCGGAGTGAATCGACTCCAGGTACCTCGGCTGGTTTTCAGATTCTCTAAGCGCCTCCATCTGCTGCATCTCAATAGCTGGATTGATTAGCATGACCCCTTGAATATCATCATATTTTTCTGCCAGAGAGAGTGCCAGTGTACCACCCATGGATAGACCAGCTACAAACAATATGCTTGTACGTTCCCTTAGCCATGCTATTGCTTCTTCCGCAGAGGCAATCCAATCTTTATAGGTCGTCTTTTCCATATCTTCATAGTGGGTGCCATGTCCAGCCAGTCTTGGCATGGCAATGGAAAAACCGGAAGCTGCAAACGCCTCTCCCAAGGGGCGCATGCTTTGCGGAGTGCCGGTAAAGCCGTGTAATACAAGAATACCTACCTCATTGCCTTCTTGAAAAAATGCTTCCGCACCAGGAAGCACTTCATATGTCTTTTTCATCATGCATCTCCTCCCTTTTGTTCAATACCTTACGAATGACAAGCTTTTCCCATACGCGCCAAGGTAATAACCGTTTCGTCCATATCATCGGCCTGACCCCTTTGCCGACCGGGTGTCTCACTTTCGACCACGCTGATCGCTCAACGAGTTTGCTTGTGAATGCTGCAACTTGTGATGGTTCAGCCATCGTTTCCCTGCTCGCTTCCATATACTGCTTGATTCGATTCATATAATCGGCATAAGGGGAACCGGTCTGTGATGCCGTTTCCGGTATGTACGTGCCTCTAGTCCAGATGTTCGTCCGAAAGGAACCTGGCTCAATCATTGCCGCCTCGATACCGAATGGCTTCAGTTCCAGCCGGAGGCTTTCCGTGAATCCTTCTACAGCATGCTTGGATGCAACATAAGGGGACAGTCCCGGAAAACCGATGAGACCACTGATACTGCTGACATTCAGGATTTTTCCAAAACCCTGCCTTCGCATAATCGGCAGCACCAGCTGGGTTACGGCAACCATTCCGAAAAAATTCGTTTCAAATTGCTTGCGGTAATCCTCGACTGGTACTTCCTCCACAAACCCACCGACAGCCATGCCGGCATTATTAATCAGTACATCGATCCTGTCAATGGTTGCCAGACTGATTTCAAACGACCGGATCGAGTCATGATCCGTCACATCCAGCTGTCTTGGAATAATTCTTGCCAGTACATTTGGATTCTTGACCTCCTGTTCAAAGCGGTCGGCATAACTCATGTTCCGCATCGTCGCAATCACACGGAAACCTTTTTCTGCACACTTGATAGCTGTCAAATATCCGAACCCATTCGATGCCCCTGTAATCATTACTGTTTTCGTCATGGACGGCTCCTTTCTTTGCCTGTTTTGTACCATACTACCACTCTTTATTCCCGCGTAAACCAGCGGCTGTCGGGGGAATTAAAAAAGCAGGCTCTATGCCCGCTTTTTTTAAAGTGCTTCACTGGAAATCATTTGATTGACCTTGGCTATTTCCTCTGGAGATACTTGCAAATAATAAATATCATTGATATAACTGTCTTTCCCTTTTATCTGGTACATATCAATATTTTTTAAAGCGTGACGGTACTCGATTGCCAATGTCCTGATTTCATCTAATGTCATATTTGTGTGCATATGGGCTGATAAAACTTCAAAGATACCATCCAGATTTGCGACAGCCTGAAGGCTCATTCCCTGTTGCATGATTCCTTCCACAACTTCCCGCTGCCGGTGGTTCCGGCCGATATCGCCTTTTGGGTCCTGATCCCTCATCCGGACGTAAGCCAGCGCCTGGTCTCCGGTAAGCATTTGAGGACCTTCCGGATACTCAAACCCTCCTTGTACAAACGGAAAATCATTTGTGACCGGTACGCCGCCAACAGCATCGACAATTCCACTCAACCCTTTCATATTGACTGTTGCGTAATAATCCATTTTTATATCCAGCAAGTCTTCTACAGTTTTTATCGTCATATCCAAACCGCCGAACGTATAGGAATGATTGATTTTATCATATTTTCCCTGCCCGGGAATCCAAGCCATCGTGTCACGCGGGATGCTGATTAATCGGACCTTTTCCCCGTCAGGATCGACATGCATGACGATGAGGGTATCCGGACGCCCAATATCTTCCTCCCGCTCATCAATTCCCAGCAATAAAAAATTTAATGCCTCATTCGCTTCGGTTTTCCGTTTACTTGTCTCACTGTCGATAGCCGTTACAGGTTCGAACAAGTCATCGACGACGGTCTGGTGGACTTTTTGATAAAGAAACAGTAAATAGGAACTTGATCCGCCAACCACAAGCAGTATCGCCAAACCTATCGCCATCAGCCACTTCCGTTTCCGGCTCCATTCTTTCCATTGGTGTTCCATCATCGCATCCCACCCCTACCGCATTATATGAAGCGGATCAGGCAGGTATGTCCATTTTACTTAAAAGAGCTCCCCTTCCAAGACAGTGGTTCTGCCTTAACGCACGAACCTTCTTCCCTAACGCGGTTATGTTCTTAACGTACTCACCTTCTTCCATAACGCGTCTATGTTCCGACTTAACACGATAACCTTCTAACTTAACGATGCATTTCGGAATTTCCCCTTTTCAACATAAAAAGGACACACCTTTTTAAGATGTGCCTTTTCTATTAAATGAACAACAGCAGGCTTAGTGCCATGATCATCATTCCGCTAATTACACCATAAATGGAAAGGTGGGCTTCATCATATCTTTTCGCTGCCGGAAGGAGTTCATCGAGGGAGATGAATACCATAATCCCAGCTACACCAGCGAAAATGACACCGAACATGACTTCATTCAAGAATGGCATCAAAATCAGGTATGCGGCAATCGCGCCGACTGGCTCCGATAAGCCAGATAAGAATGACAGTTTGAATGCTTTTTTCTTATCGCCGGTTGCAAAATAAATCGGAACAGAAACAGCGATGCCCTCGGGAATATTATGGATCGCAATCGCAACAGCAATCGCTATCCCCAGGCTCGGATCCTGCAAGGCTGAGGTAAAGGTAGCGATCCCTTCCGGAAAATTGTGAATGGCAATCGCCAAAGCGGCGAAAGTTCCCATTTTCAAAAGCGCCGGATCGCCGTTACCTAGCTGTGGCTTCTTCATATCCTCTACCTTTTTCACTTCATGGGGGTTAGCCTTTTTAGGGATGAACCGATCGATCAAGGCAATGAACAGCATCCCGCCGAAGAAAGAAGCAACCGTCACCCAGTTACCGGCCTCTATCCCCATGGCTCCCACCAAAGAATCTTTTGCTTTGAAAAATATTTCCACCATGGACACATAAATCATGACACCAGCCGAAAAACCAAGTGCAAAAGACAGGAACTGGGTATTGGTGGATCTCGTGAAGAATGCCAGCATACTACCGATGCCTGTGGCCAGACCGGCCATTAACGTTAAACCGAATGCTAACAATAAATCTGAACCCAAATCTTCTCGCTCCTTTCAAACATCCTAAGGTCATTCTAACTGGAATTTTCACCTAGGGAAACATTTTTAACTAAAGTAATAAAAAATTCCTAAACGAAAAACCCCCTTGCCACAATTTTATGTAGCAAAGGGGCGGCATGTGCCTATTAAACTGAAAAACTTTAGCGGGTTATAGGATAAAAATTTCCCCTATTACCGGACTTTCGCATAGATGCATGTATCACGCAGTTCATCACCAGCAACGGAGAGGTCATCATGGCGTAAAATACCTTCCAGCTCAAAGCCAAGTCTCTCAGGGATCTTCCTGCTTGCCTTGTTAGCGGCATCACAACGGATTTCCACCCGTCTTGCCTTCAATTCTTCAAATGCAAACGTGGTAATCCCTTCTACTGCCTCGGACATATAGCCTTTTCGAGAGTAGCGGCTGTCCAACCAATAGCCGATTTCAAATTTAGGAATCTCCCAATTCATTCGATGAAGGCCGGAAGAACCGATGAATTTCCCGGATCCTTTTTCAAAAATATGTAACCGTAAATCTTCTCTTGTCAAAAACTTGGCATGTGCTTCTCTTACGTTTGACTCAGTTTCTTCCAACGATTGTCGCCTCTGAGCGAATGGCATCCATCGTTTCAACTCTTCATGGGAAGCTTCCAGCGCTTTATGCACAGCATCACCATCACCCGGGAGCGGCATGCGGATTTGAAGCCGCTCTGTTTCGAACGCTGACGGAAAATCAATTAAAATCGGCTGCATCTCTGACCACCATCCCTGATATAATTATTTCTCTGTCTGATATGAAAGTTGAGAAATATCATATCATAAGAATGGAATATTTTCACTGTTTTTTGAAAAAAATGATAAATTCAGCTGAGGCTGTTCAGAATAAGCCCTGCTACCCCTAGCCTATTCTCTTGCGCAGTGGTATTAGATTAGCAGACATTCGTGTTCATATATATAGGAATACTTCATGTCAATGAATAGAAAATGCTGGTCGGTCAGCGGAAAACTGAAAGTACGGATGGTTTCTTTTGTTTCAATATCAGAATAAAGCTCGGACAAAATACCTTTGTTCCAAGTTTTCATCAACATGACATTTTCTAAAAAATACGGACGAAACGCCCAATTGGAACCTTTTTTCTCCGGTTCCACCATCCAATGAGCATTTCTTTTCCTAAAGTTTGCAGACACCTGCTGGCCGTCGTTGTTGCATACAAACATACGAAAGCTTTCATGATCAAATTGCTTGGTCACCTTTTCGATAAAAGCATCCACTTTTTTTGTCCCTTCCCACTTCGGAAGCAGCCGTTTCACTTTTTGCTCCCATGCCAGTATCAAAGAAAGCCTCTGTTCAATCAAAGCTTTTTCCCTTGTAATATACTTGGCCACTTTCTCGCCGATGTCGACACTAACCGCATTCGGGGCTAAAAAATCAAACCCTGGTTCTGCCAGAAAATTCCCCTGATAAAACCTTCCTCCATGCTTCCAGGCAAAATGAAGCTGAAAATCATCCTCAATATTTTCAAACAGTAACGCAGCACCTATACGACGCGCCAACATGGATAATGAGTAAACGATATCCTGAAAACTGTCAGCGTTCGGTCTTCGTATGATATTGGTATCAATTTTCAATAAGTGGGGTTCAAGCTGGCGGATACGGTCAATATTGGAACTTTTAGCGCCGATATGATCGACTGCTATCTGAATACCATAGGTTTTATAATAGCGGAGCAAATGACTCAACGCTTTGAAATCCTCTTCAAAATCATGCTCGGTCACTTCAATGACAACCCGACTCATCGAAAATCCTTTTTCCTCAAACAACTGCAGCGTCGTCAGCAGATCTTCGCCGTCATGCAACATTAATTGCCGGGCGTTACGATTGATGAACAACAGCCCTTTTCGATTGGATTCCAAAAAGTCCGTGATTGCCTGTTCCAGCAAATGTTGGTCTACTTCTATTTTAAACTCATCCGGGACATCTGGATCGCGAAAGAAATTGCCAAGACTGATCCATTTCTCCCCATCGTAGCATCGGCCTAACAGCTCATAACCGATGACACTGTGCCTGATTGCACTGATCACCGGCTGATAGGCAGGTTTTGTTTTACTTAAATCACCGAGAATATCTAACGGATCCATGGCACTTCCTCCTTTCTATTATCCTACCATATTAATTATAATAGATTACTTTCAAACTGCTTACTATTTCTCTCTGTTATTTAACAGTGTATTAGATTTTTCATAAGAATCTTATTCAATAAACGATCCGAAAAGTCGAAGACTTGACTTAAAGATGTTTTTTGGTCCGTTACCGAGTCAAGAGTAAAGGCGGCTGGGAAACGATTCGCTTTCCTGTGGGGGACTGGCGAGCCTCCTCGTTCGTTTCACTCCCTGTGGGGTCTCGCCTTGTCCCTTCTCCCACGGGAGTCTCATCTTTTCCCTGCCTCCTTATCCGTTTTTGGATAACGGACCATTCACAAAGATGAAGATGTCTTCCACATTTTCTATTTAAAGACTAAGAATTAAGGTAGTAGACCATAGGACCTTTCTAAGTTTGAAGGGATATATTGGTGTTTCCGTTTCTCTTATAAGCGCAAGGAGGGCCGGGAAATTGCGAGACTCCTCGAAAATGATACGCATTTCCTTCGTGGGTGTCTATTCAAGAAGCTTATTCAAAGTCCTATGGGAGGATAGTACATGGTGAGATCCCGCAGGGCTTTAGCCCGAGGAAGCTCACCGTACGCCCATGGAAAGCGAGTAATTTCCCGGCCCTCCAAGCCGTTACTACCGTAACAGAAACAACATATGTAAGCGTTAACAAAAAGTTCACAACTTGTGGTTTCCTTGTGTGAAAATGGTGGTATAATAAAAGTGTAAAGAAGATAGATAAACAACTTAGGCGGCTCAACCATTGCGAGTTCGTTTCCAAACGAACAGAGACGCCGGTTCAAAATAGGGATCGCACTTCCTGTGCATGGTATGATACAAGCCCTGAAATTTGTCCCGGACAGTCAGGTCTGCTGGAACATTGGCGGCAGACAGAGCAAGAGGCTTAACTGAACTCCAAGAAAACAGTTTTAAAATCGGACTTAACCCAGAGGTAGAAGGAAACGAATTCACCAAAGAATTATCCTTCTGTAAAACTCTCAAACTGCAGAATCCTGGATGATTCTGACATGGTTGGGTCACCTAAGTTGTTTATAACAATACCTGACACGCAATGTGTCAGGTATTGTTTTGACCTATTTAACTTCCATCTTTCTCTTTCAGCAGGCGGTCCAGCTTTTCTTCAATCCGATCCAACCGTTTATCCTTGCCTGTAGATTTTTTCATAAACCGAAACAGTCCATTAATAATTAGCAGCAGGATAAGAAAAAACAGCCCCTGGACAAGCATATCCCCTACCATCAGCCCGCCTTCTGCTAGTAAATACATTGGATATCCCTCCGATAAACTTAATAATAATCCATAAACCAACAGCCCGAACATGATTCATTCGGGCTGTTTTCTTTTCTTATTTATTCAGCATCTCGCAGGCGCTGTTCAATCTCTTCCATGATGGCTCCTGCTTCTTCCCAGTTGCCATTGGAAAGTGCGGATTGATAATCTTCGAATAAAGTAGAAAGATCTCTAAGAATTTCTTCCGATTCGAGAATATCCTCCACATTGCCATCTTCCGGAGACTCTTCCTCTTCCCCTTCATCAGGGGCTGCTTCCGGGTCGATGAGTACAAGCATGCGGTCCAGTGCCTCCTGGAAAGTAGGTTCCATCACGATATGATCTCCGTACGCCAGGATAATCTGCTTCACTTCCGGCAAGGATGTTTCATTAGAAGATTCGATATAAATCGGTTCTGCGTACAACACAGTATCTTCAAATGGTATAGCGAGCAGATTTCCACGGATGACTTCCGAGCCTCCCTGCGACCACAGGTTCAACTGTTGAGAGATATTGCTGTCCTGGTTGATTCTATTTTCAATTTGCTGCGGTCCGTAAATATTACGCTGTTTCGGGAATTGGTATACAAAAGTTTCCCCATAATTTTCCCCATCGTTTCGGACCCCCATCCAGGCAATCATGTTCTGCCTGTTTCTTGGTGTGAATGGCAGCATCAGCACAAATTCTTCTTCCTCATATTCTGGAAGCTTCATTGTAATGTAATAGGGTTCCATTTCGATGTCTTCATTGAAATATTTCTCTGTAGGGAACTCCCATCTGTCTTCCCGGTTATAGAAAACTTCCAAATTGGTCATATGATAAGTCCCATACATGGAGGCTTGAATTTTAAATAAGTCAACCGGATAGCGGAAATGCGATTCTACATCAGCCGGTATGTCATCTGTAAACAGGTCAGGGAACATCTTTTGATAAGTCTGCAGCAATGGATCTTCGGTGTCGACTGCGTAATAGTCCACTTCCCCGCTATAGGCGTCCGCCATTACTTTAACTGAGTTCCTGATGTAATTCTCATCGCCACTGTGCGGTTCAGAATACGGATAACGTTCCGCTGTAAGGTAAGCGTCGATCATCCATGCCAGACTGCCGTCTTCGCGGACAAAAATGTACGGATCCTCATCATATTCAAAGAAAGGAGCAATTCGTTCAACGCGGTCCATAATATTACGCGTCATCAGCATCTGGCTGTCTCCATTGATTTGATCAGAGACAAACATTCGGAATGAACCGGCATCCAGACTGAAAATGAGACGGTTCAGACCAGATAAGGAAATGCCACTGTCTGCCTCAAAGCGTGTCGACATGTTCTCGTCCCCGGCCGGGTAGTCAAACTCATCCACCTCACTGTTTACGATGACATTTTTATAATTTTCTTCACCAAAGTAAATTTGCGGACGGCTAATATCAAGTGCACCATCTGGCGGAAGGTTTCGCAACAGATACTCCGGCTGTCCCTGGGAGGTGATTTCATTGACATCGCTCATCGCAATACCATAACCGTGCGTATAACGTAAATTTTCGTTCACCCACGTTTTTGCCTGAGAAGGCAGGTCAACCGTATTCAGCTCTCTCGCCCCCAGGAACACCTGGGTATATTCTCCATCAATCTCATAACGGTCGACATCGATGTCATTGAATTCATAGTATGTCCGGAATGTCTGAAGCTGGTTATAAATATCTAGTATCGGACGGGCATCATTGATTCGTACATTATTGATAGTCAATTCATTATTATCTACCATTTCCTGATCCAGGGACTGGTTGCCTGGATGTTCCCGCTCTTCGATACCGTGTAAGTCATAGGCAGCCCTGGTAAATTCCAGGTTCTGCTCTAAATATGGACTTTCCCTGCTAAATTCATTGGGAGATACTACGTAATTCTGAACGATAACGGACGCCCCCTGAGCGATAATAACCAAAGCCACATAGATAGCCACCGGAGTTAGCATCGCCTGAACTTTCCCGCGTACAAGCATCACAATCATCCAGATTGCTCCGATGACAGCCGCTGCTGCCAATACATAAGAAGCAGGGTTGTTAATCACTTTATCAGTGTAACTTAACCCGTGTACCACACTGGTTTGAAAAATATTTACCTGGTTGGTCAACAAAGTTCCATATGGCTCGAGCACATGGACACCTGCCAGCAGAATGCCGATGACACCAAGCGTAATCCCCATGTGAAGCTGAGCCATCCGGCTTTCCCGGTACATACCAAATACCGAATAAAAACCAACCTGAACTAATAGCAGCAAAACTCCTAAACCAAGCAGTGTGTTAATCGCAAAATCGATAAATGGCAGCACAAACATATAAAAAGAAATGTCCATATCAAAATGAGGGTCTTTAATTCCAAATGAAGTGTGGTTCAGGAATTTCAGCCATAACTCCCAGCCGATTCCCTGAACGATACTGCTGCCCAGCAGCCCTACAAATGCCGCCAGTGCAATAATGATCAGTTGTGACCATTTTTTCGAAAACAGGATAGATGGAAGCCGCTCCCGATCGAAAAACCCGATATACGTTTTCCTGACCCAGGAAAGCGTTACATACGTCAATAGGAAAAAGATCAGGAACCCACCGACACCAAGTAATAGTTTACTTGTAAAAATCGTCGTAAATACGGATTTAAAACCAAGAGAATCCATCCATATGTAATCGGTGATCCAGTTCAGTGTTAGCATTAATACGATAGCCAGGACGATAAATACCCCGAATATCGTACCTAATATGGACCCGAATTTCTTCAGTTTCTGTTTCTGTCTTGTCGGCATGTTGATTGTTCGATTATCCAATTTACTCCCCCTTAATTGCCTTATACGTGATTGTATGGATATACCTTGCACTTTCTGTAATACGAACGAATCGTGTCATTCGTTTCATTTTTTCAGAGAAAATATTATTCATGTATGTATTCGACAAAGGCATCCGGCTTCCTCTTTTCACAAGTCATTATTCACAAAAGCGTCAAAACCCGACAGGGAGCAATCCTGCCGGGTTTTGATCAGGAAGAGACCTCTTCGCCTTTACCTGATAGAATCTTGATCTGATCATTTTCTACGCCAACGATGTAGTTGAGTTTATATTTCTTTATTTCCACTTCGCCGCTTATGTTTTCTTCCACTGTAATAAAGGCGGTGACCTGTACGTTTTTTCCTGATTGCTTTGGGATCAAGTCGTCTACTTTTACCGATAATGTATTCGAGTACCCCTGGCGAAAGTTTTCATAGGAATTATCTCCCTGCCAGCTGCTGCCAATCAGGGAGTAGGCCGTAACGAAATCCCCCTGGTTGATGCTCTCATAAAAATATTCCACGATATAAGTCGCCTGATCGACAGGGGTAGTATTATAACCTTCCCCAGGACCGCCGACAGTGTCCTGGATTTCAGGCAGGCTTTCCATCGGAGATTCTGACCACCTTTCCACAAGATCAAGAATATCGGGAAGCGGAATGCTGAAGCCGATTCCTTCTTTGTCCAGTTTCGCAGAATTGATCCCAATCACGTGACCTGTTTCTGCATCAATCAGCGGCCCGCCGCTGTTACCCGGCTGGATGGGGGCAGAAATCTGATACAGCCCGCGATATTCAAACGGGGCAATATCAAATTCCCGGTCTAACCCGGTGATTTCACCAGTAGTAACAGTATTCTGCAACCCGAGTGGGCTTCCCAGTGCCAGCACGTTATCCAGCATTTCTGCCTTGTTTTCCCGCTCAAGCGGTAAAGGGGCATTTTCATTCAGAGCGGGAACACGGACGACTGCGACATCGGTATTGGTGCTGATGCCAATGACTTCGCCGGATAATTCTTTTGAATCGGACGTCGTAATTGTAACCTCACGAGTATTGGCCACCACATGGGCATTCGTTAATAGATCCCCTTTTTCGTTATAGAGGAATCCGGAACCCTGTTCCCCGTTCGGAGCTGTGATTTGAAAAACCCTATCCTGCGATTCTTCAATGATTTCCTCCTCTTCCCTCGTAACTGGTTCTTCATCTGCCTGGTCATTATTGCTTGTCTGAACCAGCGCGGATGCTTCTTCCAATTTGGCCGGCATCATATCTTGGAGATATAGCACTCCCGAGACGCCTGCACCTGCAATAATCACTGATAAAATGATACTGATCATCCATTTGCGCTTCATGCTGCGTCCCTCCTACTCAACATACCATTCAATATTGTCGACATTGACTTCGACTTCTTCATTAATTTCGAAAAACTGTTTTTCAAATTTACCGGTATCTCCCGGGTTCAAATACATCGGGTAAACGGTAACCGTGTTTTCCTCTACATCTATTGGGTTGCCGTCACTATCCAGCACTTCTAATTCCAGTGTGACCGAACTGACGATTTTTGTTGCGACACTTTCAACTTCACCGGTAACAGTCAAGTCACCAAGGTCATCGAGCTCCGCCTTGATATTTTTCACTTCGACAGCAGCTGTCTGGTTTTTCAGATCTTCCTGGGCTGCCTTTTCTGCCGCACGTTCAATCCGTTCGCGCTGTGCCTGGACGAATGCTTCCTGCTCCTGCTGGATACGTTTTTTCAGCTGAAGCAGTTTTTCATTATTGACGGCAAACTGGAGAGCATGGTCTACTGCGGCAATCGCTTTACTGAACTCTTTGGACGCTATATGATTTTCCGCATTATTTGATGCAATGGTAACGATTTTTTCTAAAATCTTCGCTTTTACCTTTGTCGCTTCTTCTAAGTTATAACGGGAGAGCGTAGATAATTTTGCTGCCAGCTGATCAACGGTCGACAGTTCAGCAAGCTCGCTATTGATCCGTTTTATCTTTATCTGTGACTCCATGGTATCCAGTTTTGGCAGGAAACCGGGAACAAGCTTGCTGTTACTTGCATCGACATCACTGCGCAGGTTATCGATGCGGTCACTCGCATTCTCCAGTTCATCTTTTTGGATTTGCTCCTCGATGTCTGCCAGTTCGGCATCAAAGGTCTTTGCTTCCTTGATGAACGCCAAATCTTTTTTCAGTACGGAAAAATCTTCCCGTTTTTCGACAGCCTGCACAAGGAGCGATTCGGCTTTATCGTATTCGCCTTCCAGAGCAGATGCTTCTGCATCCCGCTTCAGCTTAAGTACTTCTTCATTGATATTCTTTTCGTGCGCATACGTATAACCGACACCACCTCCAGCTAACAGAAGAACAACCATGGGAAGCAATATCATGATCCACTTCTTCTTTTTTGGCTCTCTCTGTACCGTACGAGAAGATGTCTCTTTTGCTACCGTGGCTGAAAGTTCGTCATTATGTAGACGTGTAGCGTCATCTAGCTTTGTACCACAATTGGGACAAAAACGAGAGCCCTCACTTACTTCGTTTTGGCAATTCGGGCATTCTATCATGGGCTCACTCCCCTTCTTTAAAAGATACTAGGTGTGAAAACTGGTAAATATATGGAACTCAAACATACTTTATCAATTATAGCATGTTTCGACATAATTTCGGGAATAGATGGTAGATTTTTAAAAACAAAAGCGCAAGCGCCTTGCTTACCCCCGACAAGCTTAAGACAAGCCTCGCCGTGACGGTCTTTGTACTTTTAGACCAATTAAGTTTATAAAGGTTCAAAGTATAAGAAAAACAAAGGCTTTCGCCATAACCCATTGGCGATAAGCCTTTGTTTTTCTAATCACAGAGAGGATTGACTTAAGACCTCGAGGGGGTAGGCGCTGGCCGATGTAAACGCCACGTCCTGTGGCGACATCGGCACTAGCACGTCCTGTGCGTCGGAGCTGGATTCGACCCACCACGTATAGTTACCAACTAAAAGAAAATTCTATAATTTCCTAGGCAAAAACAAAAAAAGAGCACGGATGGCTGTGCTCTCTAATGGTATCTATTAAGATAGTAATGATTCGAGGCGTTTGAATTCCAGCTCGTTGAACTTTTCCATCATTCGTTCCCGGTTGATTTCGAGAATCGCATCATCCAGGGAACAGTCGACATCCACTCCGCAATAAATGGCCGCGAGCTTGCGGGAAAGGTGGAGCATTTCCAATTCATTCTCGATTTTCGCCCGCTGGCCTTTGGTCAGCTTCGGCAGGTTATCAAGAATGCCTTCGATCGTCTCATACTCGGTAAGCAGCTTTAATGCTGTTTTTTCCCCGATTCCTTTTACACCTGGATAGTTGTCGCTGGAATCCCCCATCAATGCTTTCAAATCAATCATTTGAGCTGGAGTGATCCCTTTTTCCTTCACAAAAGTTTCATGCTGGTATTCGGCATAATTGCCATAGCCTTTTTTCAATAAAGAGACCGTGACGTTATCCTTGAGGAGCTGAAGGATATCCTGGTCTCCGGTAAGGATAATCACTTCGGAATGTTCGCTGTATTTGGATGCGAGAGTGCCGATACAATCATCCGCTTCATAGCCGGCAAGCCCCACATTCGGAATGTCCAGGGAATCCACGACCTCTTTGACCAGGTCAAATTGCGGCACCAGTTCCACTGGCGGCTCTCCGCGGTTCGCCTTGTATTCCGGAAACATTTCCGTTCGGAATGTGGTGCTGCCCATATCCCAGCAGCATACGACATGGCTCGGTTCATAATTTTTTGTAGCGGTGAACAGGTGTTTGACAAAGCCATAGACGGCATTGGTAGGCATTCCTTTGCTGTTTATCATATAGTAGTTGCTCATCGCAGTTGCATAGAAAGCGCGGAATAATAGCGCCATTCCATCGACGAGCAAAATTTTATTTTCTTTCACTGGTACTCCCCCTTAACTTCATTCAAAAACGCGTGTACTTTTTACTAGTATACTAGGTGTGCTAATAGAAAGAAAGGCAGCTACATAGAAAACACGCCAGCCTCGTGAGGCCGACGTGAATGACAGGATATTATTTTGAAAATCGGTTGGCAATGGTTGTCAGGGCACCGTCACCGGTAACATTCGTTGCTGTGCCAAAGCTATCCTGGGCAAGATAAAGGGCGATCATTAATGACGTCATGGCAGGACCAAACCCGAGCATCGACTCCAGCAGGCCGAGCGCTGCCATCACAGCCCCTCCTGGGACCCCAGGAGCAGCAATCATTGTCACCCCGAGCATCAGAATGAACGGTGCCACCGATCCGAAACCAGCTGTCTGACCCTGCAAGTACATGACAGCCATCGCACAGCTGGTGATGGTTATCGTACTTCCTGCCAGGTGAACATTAGCAAGGAGCGGGATGCCGAAATCCGCCACCCGTTCCCGGACACCTACTCGTTTGACGCGTTCCAGTGTAACCGGAATTGTCGCTGCTGACGATTGCGTCCCAAGGGCAGTGAAATAGGCCGGCAGCATCGTACGGAGCATCCGGGCAGGGTTCATTTTATGCAAGGATCCAGCCAGTGTATAAACAGCGGCGAGATAGACGAAATGAAGCAGGATGATCATGATGAACACTTTCCAAAAGACATTTAGTATCGTCTGCACTTGTCCGGCATGAGTCATATTGGCGAATATGCCAAAGATATGAAATGGCAAAAGCGGGATGATCACTTTTTCGATTACCAATTGAATGATGCTTCGAAACTCGTCCATCACATTCAGCAGGGCATCACTTTTCAGTCTGGAAATCCCGAGACCGATAACAAAAGCTAGAATTAATGCTCCCATTACATCAATTACGGGCGGCATATCCACCGAAAAGGCGGCCTCCACCAGTGATTCCTCCGGGTTTTCCAGCTGGGAGGCTGTCTGTCCTTGCAGCATCACAGGATAAAGTGTGCCAGCCACTACAAATGCCAGTAAACCTGCGGCCACGGTGGAGGAATAAGCGAGACCGGTAGTGAGACCGAGCATCTTCCCTGCACCTCTCCCAATGGATCCGATGCCGGGAGCGATGAATCCGAGAATAATCAATGGGATGATAAAGCTTAAAAAGTTACCGAATAATCCGGTAAAGGTAGCAAACAACTCGATCAGACCTTCCGGCGAGAAGGAACCAATCAAAATCCCCAGGATAATTGCAATGATGATTCGTGCGAGTAAAGGTACTTTTTTCATATTTCTTCTCTCCTCTAATTGTACGTCTGCGATGTAATAATGTATTTCCTAGAAAGAATCATATCCTATACTCTATAACAAACGAGAGAATTAGAAAAGCATTTTCAACGTGTTAATTTTTGCATTTTCAAAGTAATCGCTTACAATTTAATTTGTCATCTATTTGCAATCAAACTGTAGTGTCCTTGTAGTGTTAAAGTACCACCATACCTGCTACAATGAGCGAAGTAGTTCATTTAGAGGGGGCAATTTGGTTGAATCTTCTGAGAAAATTTGGCGTCGTCCTTGTCCTTATTGCCAGCATAATTATAGTCAGCGCAACTCATTCCCAAGCAGAGATAAATGTGGACGCAACAAGCGAAAAGAAAATCGCTTTAACGAATAAATCTGATCAGTTGAAGCGTTTTGAACAGGAAAAACCTGTACAAGCTTCTAACAATCGAAATGAAGACACGGGGGAAAAAGTCACCGTTGAAGCCACTGCCTATACTGCTTCTTGTGAAGGGTGTACAGGCATCACGTCTACCGGTATCGATTTGAACGCAAACCCGAATAAGAAAGTGATCGCTGTCGATCCTGATGTCATCCCGATCGGCTCTACTGTACATGTTCCTGGCTACGGTACAGCAACAGCCGGAGATATCGGCGGTGACATCAAAGGTAACCGAATCGACTTGTTCATGGCTGATTTGCAGGACGCCAAAGCGTTTGGCCGCGAAACAATAGAAGTTACCATATTAAATTAGTTAGCAGCTATTAACCATAAAAAAACAGCGCCCGGCTTGATCAGACAAGCCGGGCGCTGTTTGTGTTATTTAGTCATCATCTTTATTCAAAAACTCTTCTTCCCGTTCCAAATCACCGACAAAGAATGTTTCGACACGATCGGTGCGGATGACAAGGTCATCATCCAGTGACCACCACATGCCTCTTTCCAATTGCTTCATAATGAACTCACAGGCTTCCTTTGCCGTATGCTCTTCACTCAGTTCCACTTCTTGTGTCACCGTTCTTCCACTATTCATTAGAAAATTAAATTGCCAGTCTCGTTTACTTTCTTGTTCAGCCAAGTTATTCATCCTTTCTTTTTTCATGTGTCGCTTATTTTAGTACAGTCGATTCTGAGTCGCAAACGATAAGGGGCAGTTTGTGTAAAAATTAGCACGATTCACACAATCCCCTGGGTCTTCCTCCCTGTTAAAATGCCCTGTCCTATTTAAAATAACAAATGAGCGAATAGGACGATAATCGGAAGTGTAACGATGGTACGCTGTAAAAAGATAACGAACATTTCACCGATGCTAAGCGGAATTTTCGACTTCAATATCAATACCCCGATTTCAGACATATAAATCAACTGGGTAATCGAAATTCCGGCGATCACGAATCGGGTCAGTTCACTTTCAATCCCACTGCCGATAACAGCCGGCAAGAACATATCCGCAAAGCCTACAATTAAAGCCGGAGCCGCTTCGCTCGCTTCCGGCAGCTGCATCCACTCTAATACAGGCACGAGCGGATAGGACAGCCAAACGAACACTGGTGTGAATTCCGCTAATACTAAGGCAAGCGTTCCAAGTCCCATAACGACCGGAATCAGACCAAGCCAGATATCAAGGACATTCGCAAAACCTTTGTAAAGCACATTTTTATAGGAAGGAACTTTTTCCACCTGCTCCATCGCCTTATCCAGGCCAGAACGGAAGCTGGATTTACCAGTCGGTACATATTCCTCAATCTGCTTTCCAGCTATTTCGTCATACTCATCTTTTTTTCGTGACAACGGTGGAATTCTTGGTACGATAATGGCAGCCATGAATACGGCCACTGTCACCACTAAGTAAAATGGAACAAAATATTGTTCTAAGCCGATGAAGGTGATGACAACAAGGCTGAATGCAATCGATGCGATCGAGAAGTTCGTCGCAATCACCGATGCTTCCCGCTTCGTATAATACCCCTGCTCAAACTGCTGGGTAGTGATCAATACACCAACCGGTCCTGCACCCATCCACGATGCCGTCGCATCAATCGCTGAGCGGCCCGGCAGCTTGAACACCGGCTGCATTACTTTTCTCAGCAAGGTACCGATGAAATCCATCAAGCCGAAAGACATCAAAAACGGCATCAATAACGCCGCAAATAAAAACCAGGTCGTAAGTACGGGAACTAACGAATAAAGGACAGTTCCTCCTGTGATGTCGGACCAGATGAATTCCGGTCCCAGCTGCATCATTGTCATGATCGCAAAAGCAGCCCCTATCATTCTTACCCCTGTCCAGAAAATCGAAACGTCGAACAGATTTTTTAGTAATGGACTCCTCTCTACCCACACTGGCTGCAGCATTTTAACCGCCAGTGCCCCAAGTGCCGATAACGTAACCAGAATTGTCATGAATAGGGGAATCTGATCAGCAAAGAATCCCTGGACGGATTCTGCCAGTATTCCCACACCGATCGTTACTTTGCCTTGAAAAGGAATCGGAGCGAGAAATAAAAGAATACCAATTAAAGAAGGGATAAAAAATTTATTAAAACTTTTCCATGAAAATGCTTCCTCTTTTGTTTCTGAATTGATTGTTTGATAGGTTGTCTGCTTGTTAGCTTCCATTAAGTGGTCCCCCTGAAAAATAAGTTAGTTATAAATATACATAAAACAATATATTTATGCAATACCTTGAGGGAAATTCACCTATTAATCTACCCTTGCTAAGTCAATGGCTTTACAAAATATCCATTTCATCATAAGATATATAATTGCTAAAACACATTATTTCTATCGGAATTAGGAGGTTTTATAAATGGCTCAAACAACAGCAGAACAGCAACCAAAACAAACAGCCATTCCATCTTGGCGTAAACAAGCCACAACTATCGTTTCGCCATTGAACCCTGTTCAAAAACCGTATTTATTTACGGGTTTATTGATATCTATCATCCTTCTGAGTGTAACCGTGGCAGTAGCAGGCTGGACTCAGGGTATCCTATTCATAATCGGGATCGGGCTGGGGCTGGCATTGCTTCATGCCAGATTCGGTTTCACATCAGCGTTCAGACGTCTCTTGTCTGTCGGTAACGTGCAAGGCTTACAGGCTCATATGGTAATGTTGGCCGTTGCAACTACCTTATTCGCTATCATTTTCGCTACCAATTTCAGTTTTACAGGAACTGACCCAGCTGGTTATGTATCACCAGTCGGGATAAGTGTCATCTTTGGTTCTTTCTTATTTGGAATTGGCATGCAGATGGGTTCAGGGTGTGCATCGGGAACCTTGTATAGTGTCGGTGGTGGAAAATCTTCTATGCTGCTGACATTGCTCGGATTTATCGCTGGCTCTGTCATAGGTGCCTACCATTTTATGTTCTGGACAGAACAGACACCTTCCCTACCGCCTATATCCTTAGCCGAATCAACCGGCCTTGGCTATTTTGGCGGCTGGGTACTGCAGATGCTCATTTTCCTTGGAATTTACGGCTTGACCATAAAATTCGCCCGAAAGAAAAACCCGCCGCATATGAAGCCGCTGGCTACCACAACCGGCTGGAAAAAATTATGGCGTGGTGCATGGCCGCTATTAGTAGCTGCTGTAGTACTGGCTATTTTGAACGCACTGACATTGACTATTCGTGGAAATCCCTGGGGAATCACATCGGCCTTTGCTTTATGGGGGTCTAAATTCCTGATGATCTTTGGTGTGGATGTATCAAGCTGGGGCTATTGGCAAGGCAATGCCGAAGCACTGCAAACCACTGTTCTCGCAGATTCTACAAGTGTTATGAACTTTGGTATCATCCTTGGGGCATTTATGGCAGCTGCCGCACAAGGCAACTTTAAGCCAGGAAAAATCAAGCCTGGCATCGCGACCGCTTCCATTCTCGGCGGCTTGATGATGGGCTATGGCGCTCGACTTGCATTTGGCTGTAACATCGGTGCTTATTTCGGTGGTATAGCATCCTTCAGCCTCCACGGCTGGGTATGGATGATCATGGCATTAGCAGGAAGCTACCTTGCCCTCTTCATTCGTCCGATATTTGGCTTGAATAATCCAAACCCGAAAGACTCCATGTGCTAGCTTTCGGTGATCGCGCTAAAATATGAATAATTGCGCGAAATAATGTCTTCACCGCGCGAAATTCGAAAATATAGCGCGAAAGCCTTGAGGGAAGGCGCGAACGAAAAAAGCGTTGCAATTCCACCCGGAATTGCAACGCTTTTTCTAATTAAATCGTTTGCTTTGATTTTTCCTTATTCATAAACAAGGAAGTAACAAACATGACGAGCAAGAATCCAATGATCAGGCTGAATCCGCCGGCATTGCCGAATGCTTCTGAAACAGCCCCGACCAATAAGCCGGCAAGTCCGCCGCCGATTCCTGAAGCTACATAGATGAGACCAAGTGCGGTACCAGGATTTCTCGAAATAGATGTTCCGAATGCGGTCGCCGTCGGGAACAACGTCGAGAAGAATAACCCTGCACCTGCAAACAAGTATGGCAATTGCTCAGCAAATAGGAAGCTGATACCTACCATTACAACAGAGCCAAGCGAGAACATAATCAGAATCTTTCGCTCATTAATATGATTGGATAAATAAGCAACTGCCAGACGGCCTGCCATGAAAAATATCGAGAATACCGAAAGAATTGTGGCTGTCATTCCTTCTTTTTCAGCCTCGGACATGCCGCCAAGATCGAGACTCTTCAAATAAGATGGGAAGAAGTTCATAAATGATACCTCCGCTGATACTTCCAGCATAAGGAAGACCATTAAGAACACCATCTGAGCATCCTTCAACATCGGGATGAATGCTTTCAAATTGATCTTCTCTACTTTACCTTCCGGGAAATTCACTGATGTTATATAGATAATAACCCCGATATGAAGAGCTGCGATAGCAATGTAGAATACTCTCCAGTCAGCGAACTGGAACAGGAAGTTCAGAATTTGCGGGAATAATACCATCCCGAGCCCGTAAATCCCCATCGCCAGGTTGAACATCTGGTTCTGTTTTTTCGGATAAGCGGCAGGAACGATGGCATTACCTGCAACCCCAAGCGCTCCCAGGCCGAAACCGACCAGCATATAGAAACCTAAGAAGAAGGTAATATTCGGTGCAAGTCCGGTACCGAGAAAACCTGATCCCATCAATACGGCTGCAATAGTCATCATGATTCGCAGACCGTTTTTATCGGTCAGGTAACCAAAAATCAAACTGGCCAAGGTGAATCCCAGCTGAAATATGAATACAACGAAACCGAATTCTCCCATATCCAGGCCGATGTCCTGTTCGACCTGATCGAGAACGATCCCTTTCGTGTTGGTGACACCACCAGAAATAAATTGAGTGAATAACAATATCATTAAGGCGTGTATGCTTTTTCCTTTACCCATGTTTTAACCTCCATGCATTTGTCTTTTTCTGCTAGTCCATGGATACCACGCCATTATTTCTTTAAAACGTTTCAGATAATTCCGCCTTTCAGACGTTTACTTCCTCCTTTTTTATGTATGCCCTTACATCCCTGATTTAGAGCAAAAAAAGAACCAGCACCATTTACTGGTCCTGGTTTTAATCTGGAATAATTTTTACGAGAAACTTCCGGTTACGAGGGCCGTCGAACTCACAGAAATAAACCCCTTGCCACGTTCCTAACTGCAGTTTACCACCATGGATGATCAATGTCTGGGCATGACCGACTGTACTCGTTTTTAAATGTGATGCCGTGTTTCCTTCCGCATGACGATCTTTGGGATGATTCCATGGATACACCTCATCCAGGCGCATCAGCATATCTGTCTTCACGTCGGGATCGGCATTTTCATTGACAGTAATCCCGGCCGTCGTGTGCAGGGAAGAAACGACGACGATGCCTTCCTCCGCCCCTTTTTCCTCTAGGAAAGATTCGATTTCGCTGGTAATATCCAGCATTTGGTCACGTCGATCGGTTTTCACATCAAACTGTTTCAACAATTCTATCACCTCTCTCCCATCCTATACCAAGGAGAGCGGTGGCTTCAAACCTTCCCTATAAAGGGATACCATATTTCATGGCAAGACGGTGGCGAAAAGCTTTGACATCATGCCGAAGCTTGCGGATCTCCTCCAGGGTCACTGCATTTTCCAGCCGGGCTCTGATACTCCAATAAATCGCCAGTTCCTCATTGGTCAGCCGGATGCTTTTATGGGGGAAGTGAACGAGCTCTCCCACACTTATCACTCCTCTGCTCCACGTAAAATGGTTGTTATTAATGATTTTATGAAAGGACGAACAGGATATGTTCGATATCCTGACAGGAATCTATGACTAATTTTTCAAACGTCACACCATCTACCATTATCTATTCGCTATGACAAGGTTGATACCCTTTTTATGGAATAATATTTCAATTTATACTACATATTAATACCAGCTAATAATTACTCATTGACTAGGGGAATATGCCTTGGTACGATAAAAAGCAATGAAATATAATTTTTCCTTCTATGAAAGGAGTCTGAATATGCACGACCTTCATTCGTTCAGCTGGTATGCAAAACAAATCAAACCACACTTGCCTAAAGGAGTGTTCAAGCCAGTTCCCTCCCGTTTATTTGGAGGGTTGGCGTATGTGATTGTGACGATCGCGGCTTTTTTGGCAATTGGTCTATTGGATTTGCATCCGATTTTAAATCTTACGCTTTCCGTCATTATCGGCTTCAGCTTCGCCGGACTTGGATTTCTCGGACATGAAATTCTCCATGGCACGGTTATCCGCAAACCGTGGCTTCGTGATTTACTGGGTGCGATCGCTTTTTTTCCATTAAGCACCGGACCGAAGCTATGGAGAAAATGGCACAACATGATTCATCATGTCCATACCCAGCATGAGGAAAAAGATCCCGACGCCTGGCCGACATTAGAAAAAATATCAAAAATGAAAATATTCCACTGGGTCTACCGGCTGCCGCTATTTGTCCGCTCGACATTTGCGTTCGCATCCCTGGCCGTACAATTTTCGATGCATTCGTTGAAAATGTTCTTTACCTATGTCAAAGATTTCAAGCCGAAGAAGCAGCCGGTGGTATGGCTTCAGGTTCTCTTGCCATGGGCTTTCTGGATCAGTCTGTTATTTGTCATGGGCTTGACCAACTGGCTGTTTGCCTTTTTCATCCCATTATTGATTGCCAACCTGATTGTAATGGGGTATATTTCAACGAATCACAGGCTTAACCCGATTACCCCGATCAATGATCCACTGGCAAACAGTTTGACGGTAACGGTTCCAAAGTGGGTTGATGTGCTTCACTTTAACTTTTCTTATCATACAGAGCACCATTTGTTCCCGGGGATGAACCCGAAGTATTATCCGCTCGTCAAAGAACAGATTAAAAAGTTCTGGCCGGAACGTTACCATGAGATGCCGCTTGGAGAAGCATTGCTCGCATTATGGAAGACACCGCGTGTCTACTATAAGGACAATAAGCTCGCCGATCCCAAATACGGTAAGCTGTACCGGTCACTCGGCAGTGGGCTTGACCCGAAAAATATTAAATTCCGACGTCTGAAAATAAGAAAATAACAAAAGGCTGTCCCAACAAAGTCGTTGATAGACTAATGGGACAGCCTTAATAATTGCACGAATTTCCAGTTTTTGGAGGACCCGGGGTGTTTCATCCACTACCCCAGAGCCATCCAAAAACTGGGAAACGCCACTCTCGCTAAAGAGTGGCTTTTCCTTTTTTGATCATCGCTTCTCTATCTTTTTCTGGTACCAGGTTTCCGCCTGTCGACCAGACAAGATGGGTCGCCTGATCGAGGTTTTCAAAAAGCCGTTTGTCGGTAACCTGCGCTGGGCCATACATCCCGGCAAGTGCCGAGGGTTCCAGAAACAGTCCTTCGCTGCGATAAAGCTGGTAAAGCATTTTAAACAGCTCCCGGTCTTCCACCGTATAAATACCAGCGATCAGCTGTTCCAGAATCGGTGCGACAAACCCGGATGGGCGACCGACAGCGAGACCATCTGCTTCCGTGATATTATCAATGCCAAAATCCTGGACGGAAACATTATGATGAAGACCGGTCAGCAGGCCAAGTAACATTGATGGCGCATGGGTGGGCTCGGCAAACAGGCAGTGAACATGCTCCCCGTAAACCTGCTTCAAGCCATACGCGACACCGCCCGGTCCTCCGCCAACTCCACACGGAAGGTAAACGATAAGCGGATGGGCGGCATCAACAGTCACACCCTCTTCTTCCAGTTGACGAGCGACTTCTTTGGCAGCGACCGTATAGCCGAGGAAAAGGTTTTTGGAATCTTCATCATCCACGAAATGACAATTTTCATCGTCACGGCACATCTCCCTGCCCTTTTCTACCGCAATACTAAAATCGGCAGGGTGCTCGACAACAGTCACTCCATAACTTCGAAGTAAATCCTTTTTCCATTGTTTCGCGTCCTGCGACATATGAACCGTTACCTGGAAACCAATTTTTGCGCTGATGATTCCAATGCTGAGACCAAGATTCCCTGTCGAGCCCACCGCGATGGAATAGTTGGAGTAAAAGCTTTTAAACGGCTCTCCATACAGCTTGCTGTAGTCATCGGACTTTGCGAGCATACCATGATCGATCGCCAGCTGTTCGGCATACTGGAGGATTTCGTAAAATCCTCCGCGGGCTTTGATCGAACCTGCTATCGGCAGTTCATGATCGCATTTCAGCCACAATTCGCCTCTGATGGAAACGCCCTCAGCAGCCTCCAGTTCCTTTTTCATCCCCGCTATCTCCCGGAGCGGGGATACAATCCCTTCGGAAGGCAGGTCTACTTCCGGAAAGGCTTTTTTAAAAAAAGGTAAAAAGCGATCGAACAAGGCAGCCGCTTCATCCAGCTCTTCCCTGGACACCACATCCCCCAGAGCTTCAGGCTGATAATCATTATTTTCCCAATAGACTTCTTCTGTTGCCACAATCGCTTTCAGCAGCGGATACTCTTCCTGCCACTCAGCGATCGTTTTACCAGCGATTTTCTCTGTCATATTCGACCCTCCTTATTGCTGGCGGGCATCAATTAATTCACCGCGATACATCTGCTTTTCCGTAATATCGATGTTGAGCTCTTTACTGATTTTGACGATCTTTTTAATATCATCCCCAGTAACGAGTGAAATAACGCTGCCATCTACCGGAGACCCAACGCGTCCCGTTCGACCGGCACGATGGACATACTGGCTGGTTTCATCGGGAAGATCGTAATTGATGACATACTTCAGCGACGGAATGTCAAGGCCGCGTGCAGCCACATCGGTCGCCAATAGTAACGCCAATTTCTCTTCCCGGAACGCTTTCAGTGTCTTTACCCGGTCTTCTTTTTTTGAATCCCCGTGGATGACACCAACGGACAGCCCTTTGAAGCGTAGTTTTTCAGCCAGTACGTCCAGGTTACCGATATCTCTCACAAAAACGAGACCCTTGAACGCCTCGATCACCGTCAAACGCTTCAGTGTATCTACTTTTTTACGAGCGTCGGTAATTAGGTAGCCGTGGTCGACGTCCGGTTTCTCCGCTTCCGTGCCGACGCGGACAATCTCGGGGTCATTCATCAGGCGCTGGGCTTCCAGTTCGCTCACCTTTGGCAATGTTGCCGAAAATAACAGCAGCTGCCGTTCTGCCAGCGTACTTTTAATAATATCTTCGAGCGTCCCTTTATGCTCGGGAGCCAAAAGCTGGTCCCCCTCATCAAGCACGAGCGTCTTTACTTCATGCATTTTCAGTTTTTTCTTTTTGATCAGCTCATGGACGCGGCCCGGTGTTCCGATTATGACACGCGGATGCTTTTTCAGCTTGTCCAGCTGACGTTTAATGTTGGCGCCTCCAATAAGCGTGGCACTGGAAATACCGCTCCCGGCACTCCATGTCTGCAATTCTTCATGAATCTGCATGACAAGCTCACGGGAAGAGGCCAGAATTACGGCCTGCGTATCTTTCTTATCGGGATCGATTTTCTGCAGGACCGGGAAAAGATACGCAAGCGTCTTCCCGCTTCCTGTCGGTGCCTCTGCGAGCACGTCTTTCCCCTCTAAAACCTGCGGTATCGCCTGTTTTTGGATTTCGGTCGGTTTCTGGAACTTGGAGTTTTCCCATGCCTGCTGCAGGAATGGGGCTAGTGTGTCTAATAGAGGCCAGGTACTGGCCGAATTCTCATGATTTTCCATAGATTGATATCCTTTCTTGAACAGATACTTTCTTCCTATATTCTAACCTAAGTTGCCGCGAAAGGAAAAATGTAAGCCGGGCATGTTATAATGACAATACACACTCAGGTATAAAGCAGGTGAAATCGATGAAGAAAGTGACGATAGCGGAAGCTTTGGAGATGGACTGTCCCGTCCTTGATGTCCGGACACCGAAAGAGTATGAAGAATTCCATATCCCCGGCGCCATCAACATGCCGATTTTTTCTAATGAAGAGCGTGTCACGGTTGGAACTACATACAAGCAGCTCGGGAAAGAAGCAGCCAAAGACCTCGGTATATCACTCGTGTCACCGAAGCTCCCGGATTTTTACCAGCAGGCAAAAAAGATTTCTGGCGGCAAGCCGCTGATCATTTACTGCTGGCGTGGCGGCATGCGGAGCCGGACACTGGCGACAATATTTGAACTGATGGGGTTGAAATGCCATCAGCTGGAAGGCGGCATCCGTTCGTTCCGTAAAAAGGTCGTCGCAGACCTGGAAGCTGCATCCCGTCTGAATCGAACCTTTATAGTTTTGGAAGGATTAACAGGTACGAAGAAAACGGAAATTCTGGAGCGCCTGGCTGGCAAGGGGTACCCGGTCATTGACCTGGAAGGTCTCGCTGCCCATCGCGGTTCCGTGTTTGGACGCGTCGATTTGCCGGACCGCAGTCAAAAGGATTTTGATGTCCGGTTGTGGGAACGAATCGGGGAGATAGGGGAAACCGACTATTACATCATTGAATCAGAAAGCAAACGCCTCGGTAACATTGAGGTTCCCGCTTTTATTATAAAAGGAAAACAGACCGGTCCGCGTATCCAGGTGCATACGTCTATTCCTGTCCGGGTCGACACGATTCTATCCACGTACCAGCCGGACAAACACCATGAAGCGATTGAGGCTGCCTGGGAAGTGATTGAAAAAAGAACCCCTAATGACGTCCAGGAAATCATTGCAGAAGCACTGAAGGCGCATGATTACCGAACCGTCGTCGAACAGCTGCTTATTCATTATTACGATCCGAAATATAAGCATGCAGAGAAAAACAATGACGGCTCAATCCGCCACGTTTTTTTTGAAACCCTGGATGAAGGGGAACAACTCGTGAAGGCACATGTCGATGAGCTCGCTAAAACTACTGCTGGAAGTAAGCCAGCTGTGCAAAATAAATGACTTTTCGGTGCGTAATTGAGACAATTTCAGCTTATTAGAGAAATTTGGTCGGTAATAGAGACAATTTTAAGAATAAGAGAGACAATTCCGATAATATAAGAGACAAAACAGAAAATAAAAGAGAATTTTTCGTGGGTTATGAGACAAATCCCCCAGATAAGAGAAAACTAGACACGCCAGCACCGGGCGTGTCTAGTTTTATTTGAGTCCGAATCCGATATAGTCCAATGCACGATGAAGGCTGGAAAAAGACAGGGTGTCTTCAAAGTCCACACCAAGCTGCACCATCGTCTGGGCAATTTCCGGACGGACACCGCTCATTTTCACTTCAACGCCGATCAGTTTTAACCCACGGATCACCTTAAAAATCTGATCGGCCACCATCGTATCGATGACAGGAACACCGGATACGTCAATGATGAAATAATCGTAATCATTGTTGGAGCTTTCTGATAACGCATGATCCATCAACAGCTGGGCACGTGCGGTGTCAATCGCTCCCACCAAAGGCAAGACAGCGACACTTTCCGTAATCTCGATGATTGGTACCGATAGTTCGTTGATTTCTGTCTGCGATGCATACATTTTTTGATTGTATTTTTTCATATAGGAAACACTGATGATTTCGACGACTTGATCGACAACCAGGTCAAAGGAAGACACCAAATCATAGAAGTCACGGATAGGTAACGATTCTTTTTCTCCAGTGTCCCGAATGATTTCCCCGATCATATTCCGATAATAACGTATTTCTTCTATCGCTAAATCCAGTGGCATTTGAATGTTGACGAGAAAATCGGATGCTTTATCTCCCCATTCCGTCACCTTCTTATCGCTCTCTTCCAGGTCCAGTACAATGGTTTCAGCATACAACTCAATCAGGTCTCCCCGCCATTGCACCAGGTCTTCTGCGTTATTCGCTATGTTGCCCTGGTAATCTTCTTTGTGTAAGCGGAGATTTTCCCGCAATTGACTCTTTTGGCTTATAACTTTTTCGCTGATTAATTCTCTCACTCCATTTTGTCTATCTATCACTATCTCGTCCCTTTCTTATATGATAAATGGCACAATTAGTGTTACTATAACATAGCAAAGTTCGATAAACTAGCGGTATATGAGTTGTCAGGGTCAACCATGGAAGCAAACCAGTAAATATGTCCATATATTGTTAATCACCGAAAGAGTCAGGACTGATGGTAACTCATGTTTCTAGAAAAACGTTCGTGGTGATACTAGTAAAAAACGAAGGAACAAGGGGAAAATATTAATGAAAAATATCAATGCTGTACTGGAACGTTTATCAGACTGGAATAACACGTTCGATTTCAGTAAACCAGTAGAAATAAACCAGGATGTATCTGTATATTTAAATTATTATGGCTTGAATACAACCGGAGTCGACTTTCATTTTGGAAAGGTGAAAACAAACGGTACGAAGAAGCTCGTCCAGATGTTCGCGCCAAAACAATCGAAAGGAACGATATTCCTGCTGCATGGCTATTTGGATCACGTCGGCCATCTCAAGCAAATTATCAAATTTTTAAATGAATTACATTACACCGTAATCAGCTATGACCTGGAAGGTCACGGGCTTTCCGAGGGGGAATCAGCCTCCGTGGAACGATTTTCCGATTATGTCAAATCCCTCGAACAACTGCTTTCCCGGGCAAAAAATGAAATGAGCGGTCCATTCTACGTGATTGGTCATAGCACCGGGGGCGCAATCGCGATCGATTACGTGCTGAACAACCATGACCATGTCTTTGACAAAGTGATATTGGCCGCTCCGCTCGTCCATTCCGAGCATTGGTACGGGACGGTAATTGGCTATTATATGGCAAAAATCGTCCCCTTCCTACAGGAAGTGAAACGGAAATTCCGGGTCAATTCTTCTGACGAGCACTATTTGAAATTACGGAAAATCGATCCCCTGCAGAGCCAGGCTATTCCGCTGGACTGGGTCGGTGCCATGCTTGATTGGAACAGGAAGTTGAAAAGTTACCCTGTGACGAACACGCAGACGTTCGTGCTTCAAGGCAATCATGACAGGACCGTAGCCTGGCGGTATAATATGAAGTTTTTGCAGAAGAAGTTTCGTCGGCTGACCATGGTCCAGATCGATCACGCCCAGCATGCGCTTTTCAATGAATCCGAAGAAGTCAGGTCACTGGTTTTCTCCTTTATTCGTAAGTTTTTGCAGCAGGAAAAATGACACGGCTGGTGATTTGCCGTGTCATGTTAGTGGTGGGATTTGAAAAGCATCCGCCAGTTTTTCCTTATCTTCATCTGTTAGCACATTTTCCCCCATCGGGAACAGTACGTTTTCTTCTTTGTTGAAATGAGAAAATAGTGTCGTGCACCCTTCGAGGACATGAAGATGCAAACGCGAAGGATCCTTGATTTCAGTTACATTTTTTGTCCCTTTCAGAAAAGATTCAAAGCTCTCTTTTGCCAGGTCATGCTCATATTCCATGACAACAAGCGGGCCGGTACTGGTGCCAATATACTTGCCCATCATCGGAAATAAGACGCCTTCCTCTTTTTCCGAATGGGGAATGAGATATTCCATAAAGGATATGACCTCTTCCCGGAGCGCAAGCAAATTGGTGATCTCTTCTGCTGGGGTTTCTTTTGTTTCAGCTGCTGCCAGCTGCAATTTTTTCATCATTTCTTCAAGCTTTGGGTGCTCATCCTTTAAGTGCTGTAAGGCTGCACAAAGTTGTGTTGCTCCGCTGTCTATTTTCATTCCGGCACATTCATGACTCATCATCTGCCACTCCTTTTTCTATCCATGTACCTCTATCCTAGCGGAATTTTCCTCTACTGTATGTGAGGCACATCACACGCTTCTCATCTAATACAAAAAAACGCCCCGGAGTGTTCCGGGACGAGGAGATCAGTCTATTTTCAATGCCATCTTTTAATATTCCAGAAGCATTGTCGATTGTTCTTTCAACTGGACGTCTTCTGCCGGGAGGATGGCAGTTGGGTGCACGTTTGAAATGTTATGTCTCTCTTCAAGTAGAGAGTGTCTCTCTTTTTTTCAAATGTGTCTCTCTTTTTCGCGAATTTGTCTCTGTTATTCTCGAAATTGGCTCTCTTATGCCTGTTCCTGGCACTCATCAGATGGGTATTGTCTCTTATATCATTGATTTTTCTCATTAGAAAAACTTGGATTATGGTTCTTGTCCTTTAACAAAGTTAAACTTTCTTAAAGGATAAAAAAAGCGTCAGGCTTCAGCCTAGCGCTCCTTTTCTTCTATCAACTTGATCCCCATTTTTGCTGCAGCTGACGGATTTCTTTCTCATGTGTCGGAGTATCTTTTGGAGTCTCTAAAATGAACGGGATATCAGCAAGCTGCGGGGTGGCGATTAACTGATCGAACTGCTCTTCCGTTATGTAGCCGTTCCCGAATATATTGGCATGGCGGTCTTTCCCGGAGCCGGTCTCATATTTGGAGTTATTGAAGTGGATGGCTTCCAGATGATTAAAATAACCGAGCTCGTTCCCTTTTGCCAAAACAGCATCCCAGTTGTTCCCATCCCATAACCCGCTCGCGAAGGCATGACAGGTATCAAGGCAAAAACCGATCTTTTCCGGCTCCTCGCATAACTCGCGCACCCGGCTCAACTCTTCTAACGTCGTCCCCATCGAACCTGGCTTTCCCGCATTGTTTTCCAAAAGAATTTTACAGCTTCCCTCCCACTCGGAAAGCACTTCATTGATCACGCCGATCATCAGCTGGTAACTGACAAGGGGATCGCCATCGTCCACCTGTTTGCCAAAATGGACGACCACGCCAATCGAACCGCAGGCGTCGGTGATTACAAGGTCATTCACTAAGGACGCCACCACCTCTTCCCGCTTATGATTGTCTGCTGGAGTCAGGCTGGTAGGGTAAGGCGTGTGAGCGATAGACACAAGACCATGCTGCTCACTAAACTCCTTGCAAAGCCTGGCATCGTCTCGGTTAAATTTTTTGACCGACAGGCTGCGCGGATTCTTAGGGAAATATTGAAAAGCAGCCGCATTCATGGCAGCTGCCTGTTTGGCTGCTCCTAAATAACCTTCCCGGATGGAAACATGGCTGCCGAATTTCATGAGAAATCCCCTTTCGCAGAAACACAATTTCTCTTAGTGTTCCCAGCCGAGCGGAATGTTTACATTTTATTCGGAGGCACTACGTTCTACTCGTTGTTCCAGTACTTTTTTCAATTGGTCCTTATATTTCGCTTCTACAAGGATATACAGGAAATCGCCGGCTTTGATTTCGGTCTCTCCGTATGGGGTGATGACCTGGTTGTTCCGAATGATCGCACTGATATTCGCCCGGTTCGGGAACTCGACATCTCGCAGCTTTTGCCCAACGACCGCCGACTCGGGACTTACCTGATATTGAATCATTTCTGCTGAAGCCTTTCCCATGGAAATCAGCTCGATGGAATGGTGCGGTACATCTTTTTTCGGGCCAACGAGGTGCAGCTTTTTTGCCATATAAGAAATGGTCGAACCTTGGACGAGGGCTGATGTCAATACGATGAAAAAGACGATATTGAACATGACCTGGCTGTTTTCTATCCCATTGACAATCGGGAAAGTCGCCAGGACGATCGGTACGGCCCCCCGAAGCCCCGCCCAGGATATGAACAGTTTTTCTTTTACGGAATAGCCCATTTTTATCAGCGACAAAAACACGGCGACAGGCCGCGCCACCAGAATCAGGATGGCAGATAACAATAAGCCGTTAACCATGATCGCAGAGGTGAATACCTGACCCGGGAAAACGAGCAGGCCAAGGATGATGAACATGAGAATCTGCGCCATCCAGGCAAACCCTTCATTGAATTGAAAAATCGAATAACGATAGGTGAGCTCGCTGTTACCAACAACAAGAGCGGCGACATAAACTGCCAAGAACCCGCTCCCCCCAAGGAATGCTGTCACACTGTAGGTGACAAGTGCAAAAGCAACTGAAAAAATCGGATACAGGGCGCTCGAATCAAGTTTGATCCGGTTGATGGAAAAGGAAGCCAGCTTCCCCAGGACAATTCCGAACAACAGCCCCATGCCCATTTGCACGAAAAACATCGGGACCATCATCCAAATCGACTGATCCTGGGCCGTGAGCAGTTCGATCAAGGACAGCGTAAGGAAAACGGCCATCGGATCGTTGGTTCCCGACTCTGCTTCCAGGGTCGCTCCCATTTTCGCTTTTATATTCCGTTCTTTTAAAGCAGCAAATACAGCTGCGGCATCAGTAGAACCAACAATCGCGCCCAACAGCATACCTTCGAGGATGGTCAAATTGAAAATCAAGTACGCAGAAAAACCAATGATAAATGAAGTTAACAGCACACCGAGAGTGGCAAGCGAAAGAGATGGAAACGCCACAGAGCGAACCGTCGTCCACTTTGTATGCAGACCACCTTCAAACAAAATGATGACCAGAGCGAATACCCCGATGATCTGCGCGGTGCTGGCATCATCAAAATAGATGATGCCTAAGCCATCACTCCCAAAAAGCATGCCGACCAGGATAAACAAAATCAATGATGGAATGCCCCAGCGGCTCGAAAATTTAGCTACGAGTACACCACTAAATAAAAGTAATGCGGTAAGAAGTAAAAAAGTATCCGTGCCGAATGCGTCAAAAAACATATAAGGTAAGATTCTCCTTTAATGAATATAGGATGAGAGGTGAACGGAGAATTATGTAAAGTGTTTCACAATAAAAGAATACCGGAAAATAAGCTTCAAATCAAAGTATTTGCCTATGTTTTACCCCTCAAATGCCTGCCGCAGTCAGAGTCGGTCCTGTGATACGAGGCTATTCGATTACTAAAAAAACGTACGGCAATGACGTACGTTTTAGGTCAGGCTTTAAATTGTTTATTTTCTAAAATAATAACATTCTCACTTGTCTGTTCTGTTGCTATATTCTTTGTGTACTCCACCAGTTGATGAATATTCCCGCTGCATTTCTGTGCCCCTTTTATCAGTAAAGGAACCCCGAGACTATCGATTCCCAGCCCTCTGGAAAGCCCTCCACCAATCGTCATCACAAAAGGTACTGTTGGCGAAGTGTTGGAAAAAATGATTTTTTCTTCTACCTGATGCAAAGCCATAAACATCTGACTCCATTCTTTCAACGCCGGAACAACCAGCTTGGATTTCTTTCTACCCAGCGTATAGACTGGATGACCTTCCTCATCCTTCCCGTGAAAGATAAGTTTCCCGAAGTCTTTTCTCGTCAGTTTATTAAAATAAGGAACAGCCAGAATCTCCTTTTTCGATAGCGGTTGTTGAGAAGGTTTAAGAATGTTCAAGTGAAAAGCCGCCGCCAATGAGGTTGTATGGGTTCCACCATAGTCGTTATAAATATATATCATCGGATCATCCTCACCTTTTATTCCTTACCAGTAGTATGCTCTCCCTTCTTTTTGAATATGTGGATTCAGCCTTACACATATTACTGGCTTGGCGTTTACATACTAAAACTGGAGTGTTTTAACCTATAAAAATAGACGCCGTACCGTGGCGACCAAAAACGCATAAACTGATGGCCACCCCAGGTCCTCCAGATATTGGATGTCCCGGGGTGATAACCGGAAGAGAACCAAAAGCGAAACCGTTTTCTTCTTTTATGAATCCCCCTATAATAGGTGGTAAGAGAGATAAAGTAAAGAGTGTTGAAAGATGGACTACTTTTCCGTTTCTTCCATGGTAGAATCATTCAAAGAATTATTTCCGAAAGAAGCCTCCATTGCTGTATCCGACGCTCAGCAATTCATCTATTATAAACCGAGCAAACACATCGACCTGAAGATCAAGCCCGGTGATAAAATCACTGAAAATACGGTGACGTTCAAGGCACTGACCGTCCGGAAAAAAACGTCGGATCATATCAACGGCAAGGTGTTCGGTACCCCCTACTTTGGTACCTCAGTGCCAATTATCGATTCCGGAAACCCCAAAGGCTGCGTCACTGCGATTTTACCATCAAAGCAATTGAAGTTTTTGTCCAAGTTCCTGACCCTTCATATCGAAGACCGCTGGATGCCGGTCCCATACGAGGAAGTCATGTTTTTAGAAGCGCACAACCGGAAGACGTGGGTCCAATCAGAACGCGGCACAGGTACCCATAAATTCACGTTAAGCGAAGTAGAGTTCCATCTGCCGGAAGATATTTTCCTTCGCTGCCACCGTTCGTACATCATAAACGTTAATTATATTGCCGAGATACAGCCGGATTCCCATTCTACTTTTCTATTGATCATGAAAGATGGCACCAAGATTCCTGTGAGCCAGACATACGCGAGCCAGTTCCGCAGGATCCTGTCGTTCTGATTTTTCTTAGTTATGTCATGAATTTTCTATTTCAGTACCGATTTAAGCCTTTTCATACCAAAACCCAAGAGTCCAGCGCGATAAGACGATAGAATTATAAGAAAATTACATCATGGAGGTTTTTGGTATGGAACAGACTTATAAACAACGATTACGAGATAAACGATTAGAGGACCGCATCATTTCAGAGGAAACAGCCGCTTCCTGGATTAAGGACGGAATGACGCTTGGCTTGAGCGGTTTCACCCGTGCCGGTGATGCTAAGGCGGTCCCATCAGCTTTAGTTGAAAAAGCAAAAGAAGAACACCTGAAAGTAAACGTTTATACCGGAGCTTCCCTCGGTTCTGATATCGACCGCCTGATGGCAGAAGCTGGAGTTGTAAATAAACGCTTGCCGTTCCAGGCTGATAAAACGATGCGCAATGAAATCAACCAGGGAGACATGCTGTTTGTCGACCAGCACTTGTCTCATACCGCAGAGGCGATTCGTCAGGATGTATTGAACCCGATTGATTACGCTATTGTGGAAGCGGTGTCAATTACAGAGGACGGCATGATCATTCCATCCACCTCTGTCGGCAACTCCTCCATCTTCGCAGAAAAAGCAGAAAATGTAATTGTTGAATTGAACCTCGCCCAGTCCGATGCATTTGAAAGCTTGCATGACATCTATGAATTAGGGGCACAGGGCAAGCGTCAGCCCATCCCGTTGACGCAAGTCGATGACCGCATCGGCACGATCGGCATCCAGGTCGACATTGAAAAAATTAAAGGGATCGTCATCACCAATCAACCGGACTCTCCGTCGACAATCGTGCCGCCAGATGAAGAAACAGCAACGATGGCGAATCATTTGATAGATTTTTTAAGAAAAGAAGTAGAAATCGGAAGGCTCCCTGAAAATCTGGCACCGTTGCAATCCGGTATCGGCTCCGTAGCGAATGCCGTGTTCCATGGCTTGCTCGATTCCGAGTTCACGGATCTGGAAGTCTATTCCGAGGTGTTACAAGATGCGGTGTTCGACTTACTGGATGCCGGGAAAATCAAGTTCGCATCCGGATGTTCGATTACACTTTCAGAAGACAAACTCGAAGAAGTCTATTGGAACATCGACCGCTACCGTGACCAATTGCTGTTACGTCCACAGGAAATTTCCAACCATCCGGAGATCATCCGCCGGTTAGGACTGATTTCAATTAATACACCACTGGAAGTAGATATTTATGGCAATGTCAACTCCACGCATGTGCTTGGCACTAAGATGATGAATGGTATCGGCGGCTCCGGTGACTTTACACGTAACTCGCGTCTTGCTATTTTTGTTACGAAGTCGATTGCCAAAAATGGCGATATCTCAAGCGTCGTACCATTTGTTTCTCATGTTGATCATACCGAACACGATGTCGACGTGATTGTGACGGAACAGGGTTACGCTGACCTGCGCGGCCTGGCACCAAAAGAACGCGTACCATTAATTATCGAGAACTGTGCGCACCCGACGTACCGCGACCAGCTCTATGCTTATTATGAAGATGCATGGGAAAAAGGCGGCCAGACTCCCCATGTACTGGAAAAAGCCTTTGAATGGCATACCCGCTTCAAAGAAACCGGCACCATGAAAGCAGCCGCCCTCCAGCACTCTTAAACTATCAGCACCCCGGGTCCTCCAGTTTCTGGATGTCCCGGGGTGCTGCTTTTGGGTTTACTTCATGGTGCCGCCTGCCTGTTCGTAGCGGGCGTGGAATTCTTGTAAGAATTGATTGGTTATTGCTTCATCATGGATGAACAGCATGTTTTCGTCATTGATATTATTACCATTGTTGCTCCAGTTGGTCGAGCCGACAATAACCGTCGGATCACTCTCCGTATCCGCATCGACCAGCATCGTTTTGCTATGAAGTTTGCGGGACTCAGCGTCTTCATACACCGGAGCCGGGTTGGCCCAGCGGGTGTTCGGGTTGTTGTCGCTTTCCTGGGAAGCAGTTCTTCCTGTCATGTCTACACTTGCCGACCACCACTGATTCCAGAAACTGGTGTCAAATACCCCTTTTATATTAAAACCGGTCAAAGAACCTTCCCTATCGTTATACGAGCCTTCCCATTTATACTTTAATTCATCGACCAGCTCCTGATCGCTCCAGGCAAAAATGGAAAAGTACGTATTCAGGTCCGCGTCATTTTTCACAAATTCCGTCATCCGGCCAACGGCATCATCTCCGGCGGAAAAATAGATTTCCACAGGCACCCCGTTAATATTCACCTGATGTTTGGTATTATCTACTTTTCTTGTACTGAAATTCGAGGTGACTTTATCCGGGTACATTCCATTACTTCCCCACATTTCATTGAACTCAGTTTCATAGATTCCAGCAAGCTCCGGCCAGTTGATTTCCACTACATGCTGCTGGTTTCCATCCAGAATGCCTGCTTGCCTATTTTCTTCTGAGCCATATAATCCGGTCACTGTGAAATTCCAACTGCCGGTAAATACCCATCGGTCATCGACTACGGCAAATTTATTATGCATCTGATTCCCTGGTGAATAATAGGCATTTTCGCTTTTTTCTTCCGCTTCAACAAACAAACGCCCGGTTTCTGTGCTGTTGCCGATTTCAACCGTCACTTCCGCAATGTCATTGGCCTCAGCCGGTAATCCATATTCCGAGCGGGCGGTACTATCTTCCACTGCCATCATCGGTGAGTCCGAGAAAACGTGGATATCATCAGCCGTGCCAATTTCGCCATCAGCACCGCGGACCATTTTCTCTACGTATAACCTCATGGTCTTGTAACGCTCGGTATAATGCGGGTCAGATGCGTCTTTCGCATCGGCGATCATACGCACATCGACCCCCTCAGCAGCCTTAGCAACCAATGTATCGACGATTCCCGGAAGGTTGATTTCATAGGTAGCAAAATCGATACTTTCCGTGGCGCTGTTCAACCTTTCAATCAAACGGTCTTCTAAATTGACATTGTCATTGGCTTCGTTTCCAGCGAAGGCCGTTGTATGATCGGCACATTTGTTGAAATAAACATTAATAGCACCTTCTGATTCAGAAACATTGGATATATTCTCCTGACTATCCTTACAGCCGCCGGCGTTTTCACTGCCATTGGCACCATTCGGTGTTCCAAAACCAACGGAATATTCAGCTGTGGCATCTGCCCAATTCGCTGGATCGGTACCCTCTCCTTCTGCATTAAGTCGTTCCATCGATGCCTTGGCATCGTTATCTCCTGCGTGCCACGCATCAACTTCATCGACTAGGTTACCGGCAGCATCACGAAGTTCCATTGCTTCCCCGGCATTGGACAGGCTTCCGGCATAAATCAGATCAGCTTCCGTATCAGGAACAGTCGAATCATCCGTTCGCTCCATTATGTAAAAGCTGTTTGCAGCGATGGTTCCTGTTAATTCTATTGCGGGTGTACCATCCTGGGCTTCCAAGGTCCACCCCGTAACGTCGATTTCATTTCCTGTTGGGTTGTATAACTCCATCCATTCATCATTATAGCTTGAGGTCGTTCCCATCCAGGCAATTTCATTCATAACCACCTCGCCTGATCCTGCCGCATAGGCGGATCTCTCTTCTTCCAGCACCGGGCTAAAAAAAGATAAAATCATTGGCATTATTACGGTAAACGAGAATACTCTGTTCATTTGCATCGCTCCTTTTCAATTTTATTTCTTGCAAGTTACAATTCTACCTTTTCAGTGTAAAATACGTTCCTGTCTGTATGTTAAGAAAATATAAAAACCCGACGATGAGACTAGTAAGTTACCTCATTTTTCATTAGAAAAACCAGGCTTGTCTCCAGGCACTAATGGCGAAAGCCTTAGTATTTTCTAATACTTTAATCCTTTAACAAAGTTAATTATTATTGCATAGTCTTCTGTCAAATTTTTAATAGGTTTCCTGAAAAGTGGGGGAGATTATCTCACAGGAATGAGGAAGCCTTGTAAGAACTGCTTTAATCTTAGATTAAGCAGAGGCCTGATGATTACAAACAAGGAGGTATGAAAAACATGAAAAGAACTGATATCATGGGAAGAAATGAGCTTCGTGATGGTGTGGAGAAAGTTAAGAAGTATTATATCGACAGCCTCCTGGAGGCGGGGATATTCTATGAGCATGATTCGGACCCGGCTTCCCTCCCTTTAAGTGAACTGGAAAATATGTTTCGAATGCTCGGTTCGCTTAAATAGCTAAAGACTGGAGCTGGAAATAAGAAAAATCCTCCTGCCCAAAATGGGTAGGAGGATTTTTTTCGGTTATTTGACTTCGACTGTCCAGCCTTGGGTATCTTCGAGCTTCCCTGTCTGTACGCCGGTAATCGTGTCATACAATTTCTGGGATAGTTCACCGATTTCATGGTTGTTGATCACCATTTCTTTTCCGAGCCAGTTCAACTCGCCGACCGGTGAAATGACGGCAGCTGTCCCTGTCCCAAACGCTTCTTCCAGTTTTCCTTCTTCGTAATACTGGTAAAGTTCTTCTATGGAGATTCGGCGTTCCGTAACCGTTATGCCCCATTTTTCCAGCAGTTCGATGACAGACATCCGGGTAATCCCCTGCAAGATGCTCCCGCTTAATGCCGGCGTTACGACCTCGCCATCAATCTTGAAAAAGATATTCATACTGCCGACTTCCTCAATATAACGCTTCTCGACGCCATCAAGCCAAAGCACATCCGCTTTTCCTTCTTTATACGCCTGCTTCTGGGCCTGGTAGGCAGCAGAATAGTTCCCGGCTGTTTTCGCCATTCCCGTACCACCTTTGACCGCACGTGTGAACTTGTCTTCGACGCGGATTTTCACGGGTGTCAGCCCGCCTGAAAAGTAAGAGCCGACAGGAGACAGGATAACCATCAGCTTATACGTTTTCGAAGGTGCAACCGATAGATTCGGCTCCGTTCCGATAATGAACGGACGAATATATAAAGAAGTACCAGGTGTGTCCGGTACCCAGTCTTTTTCCAGGCTGATCAACTCTTCCAAATACTTCATCACTTTTTCTTCATCAATTGCAGGAATGCTCAAACGATCACTGGATCGGTTCAGACGCTCCAGGTTCTTTTCGGGACGGAATAATAGTACGCGGTCACCAGAACGATAAGCTTTCAATCCTTCGAATACGGTCTGACCATAATGAAAAATCATCGCTGCCGGATCAAGCGTCAACGGCTCGTACGGTACGATACGTGGTTCATACCAGCCTTTCTCTTCATGATAATCCATCACAAACATGTGGTCGGTGAAGGTTCGGCCGAATGGGATCTGATCGGTGTTCGGCTTAGGCTGCTTATGCTTACTTTCTACGATTACAAGTTCCTCTGTTTTCATCTTCATGACTCCTTATTTGATTAGATTCTTCAGTTAGTTTGGATTTGAAAAACTTGGCTTGTCGCCAATTACTTATGACGAAAGCACCCGATAAAAAAGTACCTCCAGCTGCAAGTGGAGGTTTTTAGATTATTATCCATTGTACGCCTAATAGCTGACAATTTAAAGCTTTACTGGGATAAAAGATGAAAAAATTCTGAATCAAGTGAAAATAGGTGCAAAATACCGAGCAAACCTTATGCCAAGTGGAATGGATAACCACATAAGGATGACAGCCACTACAAAAAGATAAATCGAATTTTTCCACAAATGCATGGCTCCTAACAGAGCACCGAAACCCCATATCACAGCAATAAGGAAAAACTCCGGCGCCACAAAGGTCTTGTCGGTATAATTTTCCCCAATAGCTCCACCAGCGAGAAAGGTGGAAATCATAAACACAACTATACCGCTGATCACGGCATTGATAATAGTGGCTGTTTTCTTCATAACCATCAGCCCTCTCCTTTCATGGTACAATGAAACTCACATTTTAACTTCGAAAGCTTGGTGATAGATTTGAAACGGATTGCAGATTATGGTGTAAAAATCGGAAAAATGAAACCAGGGAAACGCAATACGATTACCGATGTCGAAGGGGTGACAGTCGGCCACGTCACGTTGAGTGATCGTGACATCCAAACCGGCGTAACCGCTATCCTCCCCCATCAGGGAAATATTTTTAAAGAAAAATTGATCGCATCCAGCCACGTGATTAACGGGTTCGGCAAAACGATTGGAACCATCCAGGTGAATGAGCTCGGGACCCTCGAGACACCGATTGTACTGACCAATACCGCAAGTGTCGGTACAGCGGCCGATGCATTAATTGCAGCTACGATGGAACAGAACCCGGAAATCGGACGGACGACCGGTACAGTAAATCCCGTCATCGGCGAATGCAACGATATGTTTTTGAATGACGTCCGTGCCCAGGCCGTTCAAAAAGCACAGGTTTTAGAAGCACTCGCGAATACCGCTTCAGATTTTCAAGAAGGCGCTGTCGGTGCCGGGCGGGGCATGCTTTGTTATTCGCTCAAAGGCGGGATTGGTTCAGCGTCGCGACAAATGGAGTTCAATCATGGGGTATATACGATGGGGGTACTCGTGTTATCAAATTTTGGCATGTTAAGTGATCTGAGGGTGAATGGAAAGCCTGCCGGCCACGAGTTGAAGCAGGCGCTTCTTGATTCCTGGGAGGAAAAGGACAAAGGTTCGGTAATGGTGATTGTCGCAACCGACTTGCCGGTATCGGAGCGGCAGCTAAACCGGATTCTCAAACGTTCGGTTACCGGGCTCTCCCGGACAGGGGCGACGATTGGTCATGGCAGTGGTGATATCGTCCTTGGCTTTTCAACTGCTGTAAAAATCCCGCACGACAAGCCAGCTCAGCCGCTAACCATCCCGACGATTCATGAAGAAGACATCGATACAGCCTTCCGGGCGATTGGGGAAGCGACGGAAGAAGCGGTTTTGAACTCGCTGGTGACCGCAGAACATGTCGTTGGCCGAGATGGGAATGAGCGGCCAGCCTTCAAAGATTTACTTACCGAATTCGGGATTGAGTTGACATAATTATTTTACGGAAACTTACAAACTTTTGTCAGCCGTATTCATGCTTGTGATAGAAAGGCACGTTACCGTAGCAACGTGCCTTTTTTGCAATCAACTTTTCGATAATAATTTACTTATCAGCAAGGACTGTCCTGTCAGGAAAAGTCCTCCGATTGTCCAATATAACGGGATAGCAGCAGGCATACTGAAGGAAATGATCAGAATCATAAGCGGGGATATCAGCCCCATCCAGCGTACCATCGGGTTATTATTTGTCGGATCAACCGGCATTAACTTTTGCTGCACGCGGAACTGTACAAAGTAAATAGCACCGGCGATCAAGGCGAGTGGAATATCCGCCGCTCCTAAATTGAACCAGAGAAACGAGTGGGTCGCAATCTCATGAGAACTTTTAATAGCATAATAGAATCCCATCAGGATCGGCATCTGGATGAACAATGGCAGACAGCCAGTGGCCAGCGGGTTTACCCCGTGCTTTTTATATAGCGCCATCATATCCTGCTGTAATTCCATCTGTTTCTCCCGTTCATCCGTTTTCTTCATCTTTGCCTTAATTTTTCCATTTCCGGCTGCATCACGGACATTTTTTCTTTCATATCCCGCTGGTTTTTATATTGTTTCACCATGAAAGGCAGCAGCAAAAGACGAATTAATAACGTAATTAAGATGATGGCCATACCATAACTCCCAGCAAAAATCGAGGCAGTTGTTTCAATCAAAAAAGTGAATGGGTCGACAAACACATGGGTTAAGAACCCATCCCCTGCCTGGCCGTTCCCGGCACAACCACTCAATAACACTAGCACGATACTTCCTAAGAAAAATAAACGTTTCACTCTTTTCCTCCTCACAAATTTAAAATCTATGGAGTGTGAGGAGGGCAATGGTCATCGTTATCGTCATCTGGAGCGTCTTTTCGCTTCATAAACCTTGTTATGAAAAAGACTTGCGTCTGCTTGGGCAGTACAGCTGCGGCTAGCTGCCCTTTGCTAAAGGTCCGCTCCACTGCCGCTTCTGAATGTAAAAGCTCGCTTGTGAAGGCCGGACTTTCCAAAAACTGGACGGCTAACAAAATGGAAGACGGGACCAGCACCGCTAAAAATAACAGATAGATATTAAAGTTTAATGGCAAATCAAATAAAAACTCGAACATGCTGCTCCCTCCTTCCCATTTGGTCGATACTACTATGTACGAGACAGTTTAAAAAAAGTTTCAACTTTTTTGTCTGGGGGTTCTTCCCTAACTCGGAAGACTTCTGTCCTAACGATGGAATGTTCTGACTTAACGAGCTAAGGTTCTGCCCTAACTCTGTAAACTTCTGACTTAACGCCGCCACCTTCTGACCTAAGGCGATTACCATCGTCTATTGACGCAAATTGGTATACCAGGTGACTGCTTTTTGTTCCAGCTCCGTGACGAAATGATGCTTTCCTTCGATATAAGCTTGCATATCGTGCGGGAATTGACGGGCCAGGTTCTGTTTCAGCGTACCATATGCTTTTGCCGCATCGGAATGCTCCCGTAAATAGTCACGAAACGCCAAGTGACGGATAGCGGCCGGACTCCCTTCCTCGAAAATATGGACATGATGGGTACGCTCATCTCCACCTTTTCTGAAATAGCGGCGTCCCGGAATACCAAATTCCCCTTTTGCTTCATATCCAAGCGTTTCCATTGCTTCCTTACATGGATCGACTGCTTCCATTTCTTTCACTACCGGCATGATGTCGATGATCGGTTTTGCCGGAAGCCCGGGGACCGACGTGCTGCCGATGTGATGGATAGCCACCAGGTTATCTCCCAATACAGCTTTTATCTGGTCGGCTTCTTCCCTAAAGCAGTCCACCCAGCGGGCATCATATGCTACCACCTCTACTTTTCTCAACGATCAGCTACCTCCCTCACTGGTTCTTCCTTTTTTCAAACACATCAAAATGATCCCATATTCCTTCTAATACGTCGAGCCGTTCGTGGATATCGGTCTGCTTCTCTTTTCCGACAAATGTAATCAGGGCATTGATCAGGCTGAGCGGAGCAACGAACGAATCGATGAAGCTCGGCATCTGGCTCGATGCCGCCAACGGAATATCCGCATGGGGCACGAGTGGCGACAACAGGTTGTCGGTAATCGCAATCGTCCGGGCGTTCTTTTCTTTGGCGTAAGTAAACATCTGGATCGTACTTTTTGTATAACGAGAAAAACTGATACCCAGAACGACATCCTGCTCCCCAAGGTCATACAATTTTTCCGACGAATCCTCAACCGAGCGGATCAGTGCCGTGTTTTCCAGAATGATACCGAGATAATAATTCAGAAATACGCCAAGCGAGGCAGCACTGCGGTTGGCGATGATATAAATTTTTCTTGCCTTTAACAAAGATTCGACCGCCTGATGGAACGCCTGTTCATCCAGTTTTTCCATCGTCGCCTGGATGTTCGAGATATCATCCTGAAACACCTCATAGACACCCGATGATTCCCGGTCATACACTTCTTCTGAAATTCTCAACCGCTCGGTTGTCGTCAACTGCTGCTGGACGGAGCTTTGCATATATTGCTGCATCTCTGCATACCCGCTGTACCCGAGTGCTGTTGCAAACCGGACAACCGTGGCATCCCCGACACCTGCCATTTTAGCTAATTTACCGACGGTTAAAAATGGGGCCGTCGTCTGGTTCTCTAATATGTAGGTCGCAATCCTTACGTGGGATTTGCTCATATCCCCAATTTCAGCTGCGATGCGCTGGTAAACATTCTCCATCGTCACACCCACCTTTCTTCCTTAAGATTAAACGCTTCATCCGGCTTCTGCAAGGTCAAAAAGGCGGACCAATAGCATGACTGGTCCGCCCTGGTTCTCTTATTTATTTAAGACGCGACGAATCGCCTCGCCGTGAGCGGTGACAGTTTGCTCAATGTCTTCATCACTGTGCACCGTCGACATCGAATACCGGTTCATCGGCTTTGTATAAATGCCGAGCTTCAATAGTTCATAATCGATTTCTTTTCGGAGGTTGGCATCATGATGCTCCATATCGCGGTAATTAAGAATTCTTTCATCCGTCAAAATGATATTGAAAATACTACTCGCACCGACAGTCTGCATCGTCAGCCCGTGTTTTTGATAAACAGCTTCCAGCTTTTCACGGAGCTTTCTTGTTTTAGTGAACAGATCATCCATCGTACCTGTCTGCTCCAGCACATTAATGGTTGCAAGGCCGGCAGCAAGTACGGTCGGATGTCCGTTGTACGTGCCACTATGAAAGACGGACTGCTTCTTATTGGTATTATCAGCACCGGCCGTCAGGATGTCTCGGCTGTCATCAACAGCGGTCGTCATCATAAACTCCCGCTTCCCGCCGATTGCACCCACAGGAAAACCGCCGCCTAATACTTTTCCAAGTGCCGTCAAATCCGGTTCAATGCCGTACATTTCCTGGGCACCTCCAAGGCCGACTCTGAATCCGGTTTTCACTTCATCGAAAATCAGGACAATGCCGAGTTCTTCGGTGAGTTTACGGATACCGTCCATGAATTCCTTTTCCGCCGGGATGAACCCGCCCTGGACCGGCTCCATAATCAGACCGGAAATTTCATTCGCATGTTTTCGCAAAAGCCGTTCCACGCTTTCCAAATCATTGAAGGGAAGCATAATGGTATTCTCTACATAATACTCAGGGATGCCACTGGATTCCGGCACAGCTTGCGGAGCTTCTTCTCCACCTGCCTGCTCAAGGTCAGGGTTCACACTAAGAAGCACCTGGTCGTAGCCGCCATGATAATGGCCTTCAAACTTGGCCAGCTTCGTTTTTCCAGTATAAGCCATTGCCGTGCTAATCGCGAGCAGCGTCGCCTCCAAGCCGGAGTTCGTGTAACGCACCATATCGATGCCCGGGTACAAGTCGATCAGTTTTTCCGCCATGGTAATTTCCAGCTTATGGGGCGTACCGAATATCGTCGTGCCGTCTGTCTCCATCTGGTTCATGACTGCCTGCTGCACGTGTTCGTGCCCATGCCCATGGATTAATGCTCCATACGAAAGCAGGTAATCAATATATTCATTGCCATCCACGTCGTAGATTTTACTCCCTTTCGCTTTTTCCATCACCAAAGGATGGGGCGCAATATGCTTGATATGGGCAGTGACGCCGCCAGGAATCACTTTCCCCGCTTTTTCGAAAAGCTCTGCAGACATCTTTGTGTTTTCCGAGATCAGCCCTTTACTGTCTGTAGTAATTGTAAACATCTCCTTTTTGAAATATATTTTTCATTTGTTGATATATTATGAAATGTATGTACCAAAGTCAACGGAAATGCTATTACATTTTTATTACAGAAAAAACCTCTGGCTTTGGGAAGGCCAGAGGCAGTCGTATTGTCTCTTATACGCTTGTCAGTTCTCTCTTTTTTTAAAATTTGTCTCTCTTATCGAAAAAATTGTCTCTCAAAATCTCGAATTTGTCTATCTTATCAACAGGAACGGCGCTCATCGTTAGTACTTTGTCTCTCATACAGTAAGATTTTCTCTTATCCGCCCTGGATATCGCGCTTCCGATATCCTGCAAACCCAGCTACAAGCACTACCGCCGCAATACCAGTCAGCACACTCATTCCAAGCCAGCTCACTTCTTCGACCGGAAGTTCCGGAATATGGCCGAACGGGCTCAGTTTGGTGACCCACTCGTCAAATTGGAATAATCCTCCCATATAGACGACAATGAATGAGTAGACGAGGTACAGCCAGGCTATGACAGAAAAACGTGGCGCCCAGCCAATCAGTAAAACTGCCAGTGCAAGCATCACCCACATGGCGGGAAGATAGGCCATCGCTGATTCATAAAATCTTCCAAGCGAAATACCATCTTCCATGACAGCATTCCCGGCTACTCCGAGACCAAGCGCGGCAAGCGACAGCATAATCCAGCCGCCAACCAGCGCAAGCGCCAGATAGCTTCCCATTAATCGCGGTCGGGAAATTGCCCGCTCCAATAAGTGAGCGGCCCTCCCTTTGCCCTCTTCCCCTTTCAGCTTCAAAATGAACAACAGGGCCGGAATCGTGCTGATCATGGCGAGTACAGCCATCAGCATCGACAGGAACTGTTCGGTCAAAGAAACACCGGAAACCGGAGTAAGCAGCTGCTGCATCATTTCATTGTCGGCAAAAAACGACTCCAAATCGCCAAGAACCGAGCCGTACGACGCGCCAAGCACGAACATTGCGATTGCCCAGGAAATGATTCCGGTTCGCTGGAGGCGGATTGCTAATCCAATCGGGTGAACCAGCAGACGGGATGCTTGCTTTTTCCCTGCTTTTGACGGTAAAAATCCTGCCTCCATGTCGCGGATGGCATTTAAATAAAACGCCAAAACAGCAAGTATTACCGCCGCTGCCAAGGTTACGGCAACCGGCCACCAGAGATTATTGACATAAGTTTCTGTGCGGACGATCCAGCCGAATGGGGAAGCGAGCGCCAATGCTTCGCTGGACACATCTCCAATTGCGCGAATCATATAGGCGATCAACAGGACAGCCATTCCCAGCCCGATTGTTCCTCTTCCACTTTCCGACAGCTGGGCAAACACGGCGGTCAGGGCAGCGAAAAAGATTCCCGTTACTCCGAGGGCCGCTCCATATAAAAGTGAGCCCTCTATGTCAATGCTTTCTACGTTAAAAGCTACAAGCCCTCCGGCAATGAGCAGGGCCAGCACGAGGTTCGCCCCTGTATATACCACGAGTGTCGAAGCAAGACTGGATAGCCTTCCGGCCGGGAGCGCCCGGACGAGTTCCAATCGGCCGTCCTCCTCTTCTCCCCGCGTATGCCGGGCAACGAGCAGGATGTTCATGACCCCCACGACGACCGCTGTCAAGAGCAGCATCTGGTGGGCAAGCATCGCGCCGACCGTATAATTGTCGAGACCATAGCCAGGACCGACCATGGCAATCATTGCCGGATTTTCCATCGTTTCTGCCATCGCCTGCCGTTCTGTTTCGGAGGAATACAAGGTCGAAAAAGCACTCACGACAAGCAAAGTGGACACAAGAAAAGCAGCCATCCAAATGACAAGTCGTACCCGGTCCTGTCTCGCGATGTGCCGGGCAAGAACGCCTGTGTTGGCATATAACCGCTTGTGCATCAGCCTTCCACTCCTTCATAATGGCGCATGAACAAGTCCTCCAGTGTCGGTGGTGTACTTTCAATTTTCACGATTCCGAACCCGCTGACGTATCGCATTACATCATCGAGCTTTTCCGTATCCACTTGAAAAACGAGCGCCCCGTCTTTTTCCTCGAGATGATGGACACCAGACTGCTCTCCCAGATCGGGAACAGGCTGTTTCGTTTGTAACAACAGCTGTGTCCGTGTCAAATGGCGCAGGTCAGCAAGAGATCCCGATTCGATGATCCGCCCATCCCGAATGATCGCCACCCGGTCACAAAGACGTTCGACCTCGGATAAAATATGACTTGAGAGCAATACACTTTTCCCTTCCTCTTTAGCTTCCATCACACATTCCTGGAAGACACGTTCCATCAATGGGTCGAGGCCGGATGTTGGTTCATCCAGAATATACAAATCAGCCTCCGAGGAAAAGGCAGCTACCAACGCCACTTTTTGCCGGTTCCCTTTGGAATAGGTACGGCATTTTTTCGCAGGATCCAATTGAAACCGGCGAATCAATTCCTCCCGGCGTGCAGACCGCTTGCCGCCCCGCAGCTTCACAAACAGATCAATGACTTCTCCGCCGGTAAGGTTCGGCCACAAGTTCACATCCCCAGGCACATAAGCAATTCGTTTGTGCAATTCCACAGCGTCACTCCAGGCGTCTTTCCCAAAAATAGTCGCCTCGCCAGCAGTCGCCTTCAACATGCCAAGCAGGACTCGGAGTGTCGTCGATTTACCGGCACCATTCGGTCCGATAAAACCGAACACTTCCCCTTCCTTTACTTCGATATCGACTCCGTCCAGCGCCTTTACCTTGCCGAAATGCTTTTTCAGGTTTTTCGTTTCCAATACACTCATCCTGACCCCTCCCTTACGAATAAAAACTTTTCCGTAAAACGTCTAAGTACTCATCAAATTCCTTCCAATACGGATCAAAGTCTAATGTGGCAAAATTCGCCCCATAGAGCCGCTGCTTCATTTCATTCTGATAGCCTTCTATGGCCCAGCGAATCAGGCGGAACGCTTTTTCCACATCGACATCGTCCCGGAACAGGGAATAGTCGATATTCTCATACATGATTTTGTTCCCCATTTCCTGAAGCTGTTCCATCCGAGGCTTCAACCTGTCAGGAATCGACTCCTGATCGAGCATGAATGTCCCGCTGAACCGGAACAAGTCCGGATGATCCAGGAACGCCTTCATTTTTACTCGCGCGGCATGTTTGAAACGCTCGATAAAATCCCGCTCGCCAGGATCGATCCGCTGTAAATAATCTTCCATAATGACATCGAGTGTGTATTCGATGAGATATTCATAGAGACCCTGCTTGTTTTTAAAATAATAGAAAAGCATTCCTTTGCCGATTCCGGCTTCTTTGACTATGACATTGGTCGACGCCTGCTCAAAACCTTTCTCAGCAAACTCGCGGAATGCCGCATTCAAAATGTTTCTTCGCTTATTATCGTCTAAATTGATGAATTTCATTGCGATTTTTTTGCCCCTCCTTATCACCAATATATAAATCTCGCGTTAATTTTAGACCACCCCGGTCGACTTAATTGTACTTCTTTTCGACCATACTGGTCAACTTAATTTTTCCATTAAAAGTGTAAAGGAAAAATTAATAAGATTAATTCTATGTAAAGGAGGGTATACCACTTGCAGAGATTTAAAATAACCACGATTGTGTTTACTTATGGGTGAAAATTTGTTAAATTGAACTATTATGTGAGTGATGAAACATAAACAGGAGGTTCACCACGATGAAAGATTACAAGAGTCTATTGAAAAAGGGCTGGCTATTCTTCCTAGTAGCTGTCCTGTTCCTATGGGGTAAAACCTATTATGCTTTGAAAACAGCTTTTAACTTAGATATTGAAAATAGTACACAGCAATTCATTCTCGGAATTGCACCAATCAGTTCGATTTTATTTTTCCTGGGATTGTCCCTATTGATCCCAAGAAGATTCCGGAATAAAGCGTTCATGACGATTTATGTACTGATGACATTCGTGCTTTTCGCCAATGTTGTCTATTTCCGTTTTTTCAGCGACTTCATTACACTGCCGGTGCTTATGCAGTATAAAAACTTCGCTGAACTAGGAGGCAGTGCCCAGGCATTGATTCATCCGATGGATATCGTTTACTGGATCGATGTGGCCATTCTGATTACCTGGCTCGTCTCGAGGAAAGTTAAACCGTCGATACGGTTCAAAAAGCGTACCGTTGCGATGCTGTATGCCGCAGTCATTGGTATTGCAGCTGTGAATCTGAACCTGGCAAATCAGGAACGCCCGGAGCTCTTAACCCGGACATTCGACCGAATGAAACTAGTAAAATTGCTGGGAATCTATAACTATCACATCTATGATAGTGTCGTTACCGCCAACGCATCATCCAAGAGAGTGTTTGCGGACAGTGATGAATTGACAGAAGTACTAAACTACGTCAATGGCCAGCAAGGGAAAATGGGAGTACAAGGGGAATATTTCGGTAAGGCTAAAGGTAAAAACGTTGTGCTGATTTCCCTGGAGTCCACGCAGAATTTTGTGATTGACTATAAAGTGAATGGCCAGGAAGTCACACCGTTCCTTAACGACCTGAAAGAGGATAGTTACTATTTCTCTAACTTCTATCACAATACAGGTCAGGGGAAAACCTCCGACTCGGAGTTCCTGTTAGATAATTCCATGTATGGCATGTCACGGGGAGCCGTTTTTACAACGAATGCCAACAATGAATACAACGCTACCCCGGAAATTATCAAAGAGGAAGGCTATACGCCGGTGTCGTTCCATGGGAACAATGATTCATTCTGGAATCGGGATATCATGTATAAATCGCTCGGATACGACCACTTTTTCTCTAAGAGCGAATATGATGTAAACGAAGAAAACTCCGTTAACTATGGCTTAAAGGACATTCCTTTCTTTGAACAGTCGATGCCAATGATCAAAGATCTGGACAAGCCATATTATGCGAAGTTCATCACGCTGACGCACCATTATCCATTCATTTTGAATAAAGATGAAGATGTGATGATTGATCCTGCCGAAACCGGTGATGGCACGGTAGACCGCTACTTCCAAACCATGCGTTATCAGGATGAAGCGGTGAAAAAGTTCATGGAAATGATGAAGGAACAAGGCGAATATGAAGATACCATTTTCATTATGTATGGCGACCACTACGGTATTTCTGATAACCATAACCGTGCCATGGGCGACCTGATGGACAAAGAAATCCGCACATTTGAAGAAGCGCAGTTCCAGGAGGTCCCATTAATTATTCACATTCCAGGTGAGGAAGGTAAAGAAATGAAGACCGTTGGAAGTCAGGTCGACTTGAAACCGACGATCCTCAACCTGCTCGGTATTGAATCAGGCAACGACGTTCAGTTCGGTGTCGATTTGTTCGCGAAAGATCGCGAGGATATAGCGATCTTCCGTGACGGCACAGTCGTTACTGACAAATATGTCTATGCTGCCAAGGATGGTACCTGCTATGACAAAGAAACCGAAGAGGAAATCGATGGCGAAGCCTGTGCTCCGCTAAAAGAACAAGCAGAAAAAGAGCTGGAGTATTCCGATAAAGTCGTCCACGGCGACCTGCTTCGTTTCCTGGATCAGAACCAGGACATTGAAGAAAAATAATTGCATTTAAATCCAATAAGAAGAAGCACCGCCTGCATGTTCAGGTGGTGCTTCTTTTGTCTCTTTTAGGTTGGGGATTGTCTCTCTTACGTCTATATACTTCTCATATTTTTTTGATATTGTCTCTCTTTTTTTCAAATTTGTCTCTCTTAATCAAAAAGTTGTCTCTCTTCTATCATCTATAGGCTCGTATCCGGCATTTTTTTCTCTCATATCCTCAAATTCTAATAGTTTATTAGTCATAGTTATGGTATGATGAGAACAAACATTCGCCATTCACTTATGGCATAAGGAGGGCTTTATATGATTACAGGTGTCAACCCTTACATCGTCACCAATGGAAATGGACAGGAAGCTGTGAAATTTTATCAGGAAGCACTGGAGGCGGAACTTCTCGGCATACAGACATTTGATGATATGCCGGATAATCCGGATTATCCATTGCCACCGGAAGCGAAAGATCGCGTGTTACATGCCCATCTGAAAGTCGGGTCCAATGACATCATGCTGTCTGACACCTTCCCTGGCCAGCCTCACGAGCTTGGCAATCAGGTTACAGTTGTCGTTTCCGTTTCGGATACACATCATGCCCATACTATTTTTGAAAAGCTGCAGGAAGGTGGAAAAGTGGACATGAACCTGCAGGAAACCTTCTGGAGCCCTGCTTACGGACAGGTCACAGACAAGTTCGGCATTTCGTGGCAAATTTCCACCAACGCTGCCGAATAACCAAAAAACCCCCGGGCCTCATTCAGGTCCCGGGGTTACTCCTTTCCCCTCGTTTCATTTCTCCAGGAAATCACGCTTCAGCATTTTTTCGAGACAGCGCCACTGTAATTGACGTAAACAAATAGCCTAATAGCAATAAACCGGTATAAATAAAGGAATATCCGCTCGGTACAATCAACAGAGACACCAATTCCACGAAGGTCAAGTCAGCAAAAACTCCTAATCCTGCTCCGGTTGCACCTTGTTCCAAACCAGCAAACCCGCCTTCGCGGAAGAAAAAAAACGCAGCGTTAGCAAGCAGATATCCGAACAGACCGATCAGAAATAGTCGACGTTTAGAAAGTTTATATCCAATTCCAAAGATTATTCCCAATAACAAAAAGATCGTAGGATAAAAAAGCATCAACGTCTCGATGGCCCCCACATCTATCACCCCGTTATTTGAAATTCATTTAATTACAATTATTTCAAATAATGGCACTATTCTCAAGATAATTTTCCATTTTCAGGTTAAAAACTTTACAAAACAACAGCAAAAAGGCTGCCTGTTTTAGCAGCCTCATTATAATTCGATGGTGCTGGTGATCTCGATTTCCTCCAATGCCTGCGTGGCCAGGCGGTCCGCTTCTCTGTTCCGTTTTCGGGATATGACCTGGTACTCCGGAGTAATGCCTAGCTGCTTGAATTTATCTTCAATTCGATCCGCCCATTTGGACAATTCATCTTCCAGACACGGCCATTCCCCATTCAACTGATTGATGACGACCTGGGAATCACCGACGATTTTCACATCGATATGATGGACGCCGAGAAAATCCAGTTCCTGCAACGCCAGATGGAGTGCCGCATACTCCGCTTCGTTGTTCGTTTGCAGTTCTTCGACAAGGGCATTTTTTCTGAGGCGATAGGACTTGCCATCCTGCTCATAATAAATTGCGCACCCGAGCCCCGATTTTTTTGTTTTCAAATCAAAGCCACCATCAAAATAGACGGTAATGTTATGCGGTTCTGTTTCAATTCCTTTCATGAATGCCTTTAATTCTTTCAAGCTCCACGTGTGATCCTTGGGATCGATGAATGTAAAGCTTCTGGCCCGGCCGGTCTTTTCTAAATCTTCGGCAATCAAAATCGCCTGGCCTGCCGGCATTTCTTCAGACGTAAACGAACTTGTTGTCCCCTTCGGTGTTTTATAAGTAAATTCAATCCGGACTTTCATCTGCCAACCCACCTTTTCCCTGTTAGTTTATTTATGACCCTATTGATAAGTCATTAAACCATAATAAGTTTTGACAATTTCTAAATAATGGTGTAAATTACCCAATGTACGAACAATTAATATTTCAAAAATAAAATCATTCGCTTTTAGGAGTGTTAACCATGGAAAATGTATTTGATTACGAAGATATACAATTAATTCCCGCAAAATGTGTCGTTAAAAGTCGCTCAGAATGCGATACGACTGTCCAGCTCGGGGGATATACATTCAAGCTCCCGGTCGTGCCAGCCAATATGCAGACCATCATCGATGAAAATATCGCTGCCACACTTGCTGAAAATGGCTACTTTTATATCATGCACCGCTTTCAGCCAGAAAAACGTCTGACTTTTGTCCGGGAGATGCAGGAAAAAGGATTGGTCGCTTCCATCAGTGTCGGTGTCAAACCCGAAGAATACGATTTCGTCCGCCAGCTATCCGAAGAAGGCATTACTCCGGAATTCATCACAATTGATATCGCCCACGGTCACTCCAATGCAGTCATCGAAATGATCCAGCATATTAAAGAGCATTTGCCACAAAGCTTTGTCATCGCCGGAAATGTAGGAACACCGGAAGCAGTCAGGGAACTGGAACATGCCGGGGCGGACGCTACCAAGGTAGGCATCGGCCCAGGTAAAGTATGTATTACCAAAATAAAAACCGGCTTCGGAACAGGCGGCTGGCAATTGGCAGCATTAAGATGGTGCGCAAAGGCCGCAAGCAAGCCAATCATCGCAGACGGCGGTATCCGCACTCATGGTGATGTAGCAAAATCCATCCGCTTCGGTGCGTCGATGGTCATGATCGGCTCCCTTTTTGCAGGGCATGAAGAGTCTCCGGGAGAAACATACGAACAAGATGGCAAGCTTTATAAAGAATACTTCGGCTCTGCGTCTGAATTCCAAAAAGGTGAAAAGAAAAACGTCGAAGGCAAAAAAATGTACGTTGAGCATAAAGGCTCCTTGAGAGATACCTTGCTCGAAATGGAGCAGGACCTTCAGTCCGCCATTTCCTATGCAGGGGGAACCAGCCTTGACGCCATCAAACATGTCGACTATGTTGTCGTAAAAAATTCGATTTTTAACGGAGACAAAGTTTATTAGAAAAATCGCCTAGTACTTGTGTCGAAAACCTTAGTTTTTTAAAAACTTTCTTGATCTATAAAAAGAGCGGGGATTTCCCCGCTCTTTTTATACCGTATATACTTCGTGACTTGGCAGCTCGAGCACCGTCAGCTTGCCTCCATAGGCAGCTCCTGTGTCAATATCAATCTGGTCTTCGTAATAAGCAATCTCCCGGACTGGCGTATGCCCGTGGATGACTGTTTTGCCAAGACCGACTTTTTCCTCGTGCCGCGTCCATAACAATGTATCCTCGTCCTGTTGTTCCAGCGGAGTCTCCGGTTCAAGTCCGGCATGGACAAATATATAATCGTCCGTCTCGTAATAAAGGTGAAGATTCTCTTCCAGCCACTGTTGATCTTCTTTGACCTCCTCCATCCTTCCTTTATACGATTGGATAGTAGTAGCTGCGCCGTTCATTTTCCAAAGCTCCATTGCTTCCTGATCCTCTTTGGACCGAATGAACATATCATCATGGTTGCCTTTGATCGCCACCGCTCTGTCATCTTCCACCAGTCGTTTCACTTTTTCTATCACTCGCTTCGATGAAGGCCCGCGGTCAATATAATCTCCAAGCAGGATCAACTGATCTACCTGCGGATCATATTCCGCCTTGTCCAGCACCTGATCGAGCTTATCAGCTTCCCCATGTATATCGGAAACTACAAGATATCGCAACGCTGTTTCCTCCTTGTTTGTCAACTTGCAGCCGTTTACTGAATCTCCCATATAGCACTATTTCCTATTTCGGGTGATTGAAACCTCCTGTCGCCCTGTCATATGGCCGGGGTATACATAGGCTTGCATGCATGTTATACTGGTTTAATACTTGGATAGGGAGCTTTAATCTAGGGCCAAGTTGAGAGGGGTTTCGCATCAACTTGGATTAGAAAGGGGTACAATCATGCAAATTAAAGTAATGTGGATTAATTTTCACAAAGCAAGCGAACTCGACCGCCCCGAACTATTCCAACGAATGGATGAAATCAAACTGGAAAATGATCGAAAAGAGAAAAAGACAATAGAAGAAGCAGCGAAAGACAAGCTTTCCGAACAATTCAATATACCAGCTAAAGAAATCCAAATCATTGAGTACAAAGCAACCGATGAAATAACAAATTGATATTCTGATATATAACGAAAGAGACGGCGATGCGCCGTCTCTTTTTTTTATGGCCTTCAAAGTTGCTGTAGTCAGCTTTCCAAAGCCAAGCCGGCTTTAACGTCATACTCCTTGCATACCCAGCACCTTCCTGCCTTAAAACACCTTTTTTTACGTTTGGCACTAAGAAGGTATCTTTAAAGACTTACGGGAAATGATAAAAACCGGAGGGATGAATATGCCAGAAAGAATGTTGACGATTGAAGAATTCAATGAACTGTTGAAACATTGGAACGGAGAACAAATAAAAATATCAAAGCATGAGCTAGAGGACGTCGATACAACATTTTTACAACTAGATTCGGTCTCGTATCGTACCAAAACAAGAAGGATGGACGAGTATCAGCCGATGCATACCTTATCGTTGAATGGACAGGGAGAGATCACACTGGAGGCCGGCGGTTCCCAGCCATTGCCGGATGCTTCCTACGAAATCCCCCTTGAAGACACCACTTTGTATCGCTATGATGACGGAACGACCTTCACATTGGTTACGGAACGCGGCACCTATACCATCGAAATCATGGGGAATAACACGTAAAAAAGAGGTCTCTTCTATAATGGGAGAGACCTCTTTGGTGTTATTGATTGCTGTCTTCAAAATTCTGCATGAATGCTACAAGGGATTGGACACCTTCTTTTGGCATCGCATTATATATGCTCGCACGCATCCCGCCAACCGAACGGTGCCCTTTCAACGTTTCCAGCCCTTGCTCTTTTGCCTGGCTTATAAAATCCACATCCAAATCAGCCGACGGACTGACAAACGGAATATTCATGATGGAACGACTGTCTTTTTCAACCGGTGACGAGAACAGTCTGGATGCTTCGATTTGGTTGTATAACAGCGCCGCTTTCTCGCGGTTAATCTTTTCCATTTCAGCGATGCCGCCGAGTTCCTTCAGCCACTCGAACACAAGCTTAGCCATGTAGATAGCGAACGTCGGAGGCGTATTGTATAAGGAGCCTTTGTCACTGTGTGTTTTGTAATCGAGCATGACCGGGCAGGATTTGGACGCTTTGCCGATTAAGTCTTCCCGTACGATAACTACGGTCAGGCCGGCCGGACCGATATTTTTCTGGGCCCCGGCATAAATCACGCCTAACTTCGACACATCCATTCGCTCTGACAAAATATTCGATGACATATCAGCAACCAGTGGCACATCGCCCGTGTCCGGAATCTCATGGAACGCCGTCCCTTCAATCGTGTTGTTGGTCGTAATATGAACATAATCCGCTTCCGGATCGATCATGCTTTTCTCGATTTTAGGAATATAAGTAAAATTGGCATCCTCAGAGGAAGCGATCACCCGAACGTCACCATACTTTTCCGCTTCTTTGATCGCCTTCTTCGACCAGGAGCCCGTGTTGACGTAGTCCGCTTTTCCTTTTTCACCGAAAAGATTAAGCGGCACGGAAGCAAACTGCTGGGAAGCGCCTCCCTGTACGAACAACACCTTATAGTTATCCGGGATTTCCATCAGCTCACGCAGGTGCTGCTCCGCTTCCTCGATGATTTCTGTGAACAATGCGGAGCGATGACTGAGCTCCATCACCGACATGCCAGACTCCTTATAGTTGGTCAACTCGCTTTGTGCCTTTTCCAAAACAGGCAGCGGCAGCATCGACGGCCCTGCAGAAAAATTATAAATACGATTCATTTCGACTGACCCCTCACTTCCTATGTAGTGGGTTGATCGCCTGTTATCAGGCGAGACCCTTTGATACGTTAAACTATAAAAAAGAGAGACCGGGGTACACCCAATCTCATCGTTTTCAAAGGTTTATGTAACCCTTCTGTCCTTTTGCCTGAGATTATGAACCCTTCGGCGCTGCACGGTTTGTGCATTCTCTCCAGAAGCCGCTCCTGCCATAGTCAAACCCATGGCATTCATCGCTTTTTCTATTATTATTTTTTCAGAAAAATCAGTGATATGCCTGGATTATATAGCATAGCCTCCCGGTTAGCAATAGGGGGAAATCTGGAACCTGCTAATGATAGCGTTTACTTCCTTGCTATCAAAGGATTCATTTTTATTGAAAAAATTAGTGGCGCGCCGGACCTTATACCAGACAGTTTTCAGGCTTTCTGGACAGCTCAGACGCATACTAGACAAACTCAGAAATTTACTGGACAATTTCGGAATAGTACTAGACAGATTTGAAAATAAACTAGACAGAATCAAGAATTAACCAGACGATTATTTCATTTACTAGACAAGTCACGCCAGGCAGCTAGTGTTGTTCAAATGCCAATCGAACCAACGACCGTGACCATCCGTCTCCCCCACTGTTTCAGCAAAGCTTTTCCCGTTGATAAAATAATCGAGATGGAGCTTCCTGTCCTCGATATTATTATAGATGTGGAACACATCTCGTTCCCGCCCGATGGCGGTGACTTTCTGCAGTAGCTCCTCTTTCACCTCTCTAGACATTTGATTGGCAACATGGGTGTGAAAAATACAAAGCGTGCTGGCTGACGTGGCATTGGCTGCAAGTTCCTCCAGCAACAATACGCCGTCTCCTTCGACCAGTGAAGGAGGATTTTCACGGAATTGACTCACCGCCTTCTCAAAATTCTCCCGCCTCTCCTTATGTTCCGGCCATATCAGCGCCTTCAGCCACAACGTCTCCTCGCCGTCTGTAAGGTCACTGACATGGAGGTCCACACCAGTACGGGAAGCTACTGGAGGAGCTGCAGAAAGCAGACCCGGCATGCTCCCCTGCCTAACTTGGGAAGATAACTGGAGCACAGAAGATTTATTTCCATATATAAGATTATCACCATAAGTATAACCGTATTGATCCCAGAGTAATTGGAGGCCGGCGCTTGTACCTATTTCAATTAGCGACAAGGGGTTCTTTGTTTTCTTATGTATATAACAAAAAACAGGATAGAGATAAGCACAACGCCTGACTTCATTCGTCTGTACGAGCTTTTTCCCTATCAATTCCATAATCAACCGTCTATGGGTGCGACAAAAGTTTAAAAAATGGGGAAACACTTTGTCCGGAGCTTCCGCCTTTTCCGTAAGGCTTGGATAATACTTTCGCAGCTCGTGCTGCTCTCCTGATAACAGGAGATAATGCACCGCGCCAAACAGGAGATTAGGAATGGGCTGTCCTTCCCTGGCATGGGAGCTTAGTTCCAATAGTTCCTCATTATCAGCTACTTTTAATGCCAACTGCTCATATAATGGACTGGATCCTTTGCATTCCAACTCCGAAAAATCAATAAAGTTACCAGCTAAGTGCTTCACACTACTGGCCTCCTTTTTTATTCAAACGTTTCTGCTGTATCAATCAACTCTTCATCTTCGAGCGCCTCTGCATCTTCATTCGCAGCTGATTTCAATTGGTAATGGACGCCATTCTTTTCCCAAAGCAACATGCGGCTGCCTTGCGCATTTTCGTAAAAGAAGCCCTTTTGACCATCACCGAACTCGACTTGCTCAAACAAGTTGCTGCCTGGTGATTCCATTTTCGCGTTGATCACTTCCAATTCCATCAACTGACCCTCAGTGCCCTGGAAGTTAGCAACAAAAATCGGCTGTTCCGGTGCAAAGCTTTCCACTTCGAGATTGTCTACTTCCATTGGGACTTTAGCCGGTAGCTCATAATCAAAATCGACAGCTCCTAGTTCATTAGTGATTTTATCCTTATCATAAGCCTGCATATCATTCCTTGCCGAACAAGCTGCAGTCACTAGGACGATCATTAAAATTAAGGCGATTTTTTTCATGTTGACTTTCCTCCTGTTACATCGTTACGGATTCCACCCTATTATAGCTTTTCTTTTCCAATAGCTCATCTATTACCCAGTATGTCATTGCGATCGCAAATCCAAATAGATAGACGACAACCGAAAAAGATCGCCAATATAGTAGTATAAAACCACGCTTTCCATTTTCTCCGAAGCATATGATCTCCATCTTAATTCCTATACTTATAGAGCAGCTGCTCAAAGCTGGTGACAGCCTGGTAAAACCGTTTTTCATAGTTCCCATGTGAATCAACCGTCCAGCTGGTGGCCAGCACACTGTGGCAGTAACCCCAGAGAACCAGCCTTTCTCTGTTTAAATGAAGCATATCTACAAAAATATCGATACGATCTCGTAAGACCGGAAGTATATCCGTCTCAGGGAGTTTATTTAGTAGAAACTGAATCACGTCATATTCCCGCTCCCCAATCAGGCCTTTCGGATCAATAGCCCTCCATTCATTTTCTCCTGATGCCAGCACATTGTAATGGTGAAAATCTCCATGGAGGAGAAACTGTTGTTGGGAAGACTTATGTAAATACTCAAATATATCGCAAGCCTTTTCCATTTGACTGCGCGTAATCGGGCCTTTCCCGTCCGGGTGCTCCCTCAGCTGCCGCTGTAAATTGGCTTCCCGTGATTGAGTGGTCGGTAATAGGCTGGATGACGGTGCAGGACGATGCAACTCGCCCAACACCTTTGCCGCTAGCCGGCAGCTGGTTTCTTCTTTATTCACTTCAACAAGCATTGTCCCCGGTGCTAATTTTTCCAACAGCAGAATTCCACGTTCCTCATCAGCCGCAATGACAGAAACTATTCCCTGCCCAGCAAACAACCGCAACGCTTCCAATTCATCACGAAATCCTTCCCTGGGAATACATAATTTTACAACAAATTCCGTTCCATCCGCTCGAGTAGCCGGTGCAACGTAATTAAATGATAATTGAAAAGGATCTCCAATCTTGAGTTCCCATTGGTTTTCACAGTAGGCAATCAATTCAGGCAATTGTGCCAGCCAGGCTTCCCCTTCTTTTTGAAAAGATAATAATAAGTTTTCTTTAAATTGGCTTTGAAACTTCATAGCTTGTCCCCTTAATTACCGTAATTAAAGATAAGTTCCTCCATACTACATTCAATTTCCCTGCCTATTTATCCTCCTATAAAAAAAGCGCAACCCATAAATGGATTGCGCTGCAAAATTGATCTCATTCATTTAATTTTTTTAAGTGATCATCCAGGCATACGAATTGGGAGGCCACCCCTTCAACAACACCCATATTAAGAAGGGATTGTAATTCCTTTTCGGATGCGAATTCACTTCTGGTAACCAATTTCGTCTCGTCGCCCTGGTCCTTGAAATTTAACGTAACGACGACCTTGGGCATTCCCTCTGCTTCATTGCCTTGCTCATCAGAAAAAACGTCGGTATAGACGATTTTCTCAGGAGCTTTGATTTCTTGGAACACTGTTTTCCCCCATGATTCCTTCCCATAAAAATCTCCCTGCTCCTGATCATGACAACGCATACAATAATGCCAGACACCTTCCGGCTGGAACTCGTACCTTTTGTTCTCCGTATTCCAGCCCTGGGGACCCCACCATGCTGCCAATTGTTCGGAATCGGAATAGGCAAGGAATACCTTTTCCCTCGGAGCTTTAAAGACTCGTTCGATCACCAGGTTCCGTCCCTCTACTTTTTTCTCCAAGCTTTCTTTGTTTACGGCCATATCAGTTCCTCCTTAAATTTTCTCTGCAATCCTACTCAACCTATTGACATCGATTTTCTTCATTTGCAGCATTTCCCTCATTACTTCCTCTGCCACTTCCTGCTCGGGGTGACGGAGCAACTCCGGCAGTCTATCGGGAACAATTTGCCAGGAAACTCCATATTTATCTTTCAGCCATCCACATTGCTGGGCTGTTTCGTCGCCTCCCTCGGAGAGTTTTTCCCAGAAATGATCTACTTCTTCCTGGTTTTCACAATGGACAATAAAGGAAATCGCTTCACTGAACTGAAAATGGGGGCCCCCGTTCAATGCCATGAATGACTGCCCTTCCAGCTCAAAATCGACAGTCATCACCGACCCTGCTGCTTTACCGTGAATGTCCTGACCTTCATCCAGATAGCGAGTGACTTTGTTAATTCTGGAATCTTTGAAAATAGAAACATAGAACGTCGCAGCTTCCTCCGCTTTTGTGTCAAACCAAAAAAGCGGGGTGATTTTTTGGACTTTACTCAATTTCAGCCTCCTTTTCACAAAATGTAAGTAGTCTTGTTCTTACTGATTTCCATTTCATACTACCACGGAACTGCACCCCATATTTCTTACAGATTGCTATGCTGGTGCAAACGATCCAAAAAGTTATTCATCAGCAGTGGAAGGGAAATAAGAATTGGCGGATCGTCCTTAAGTGGTGGACGTAGTGTAACAGTCTGGTGTGGAATTTCTTTATATGTTTCAACAATAATCGGGCTTTTTGCCCTGATGCGTAAGGTTCTGTGAGGGAGTAGAAAATCATGAACCGGCATCTTCCAGGAGACGGAAGTCGCCATTAAATAATAGACACCAGGTTTGACACCGGAGACGCGGAAGTCTCCTATGGAAGATACAAGCGTTCCATAAGCCGGCAGGCCTTCAGGAATCGGTTTTGGAAACAGCCCGATTAAGGTGACCCCTTCAAAAGGGACTTCCGTCTTAAGCGTCCCATGTACAGTGTAGGGATAATCGATGTTTGTGCGCGGGTCCCTCCAATCGCTTAAATTTTTCAGGGATCGGAAGTGTTCGTCAGCCTGTTGTATTGAATTACGAAAGTGCGCCGGAGTCATTCCCACCCTTTCACTAAACCGGGTCGTAAATGTTCCAAGGCTCTGCTGGCCGATTTCCATTCCAATCTCCCTGACCGGAAAATCGGTTTCGATCAATAAGTCTTTCGCTTTTTGCAAACGCAAGGCGGATAAGTAGTAAAGCGGGGGAACTCCCACCCTCTGTTTGAATATACGATTGAAATGATAACGGCTGTAGCCGGCCTGAGCAGCTAAATCAGTAAGTGATATGGAATCATAGAGATGAGTGGTGATATACTCGATCACCTGATCAATTTCCGGATATTTTTTCTTCATTGCTCCTCCTTCCTCCGTCAACTTCATACCCATACCCTTCTACAATTTCCTGACGATTCCTCCTTTTTCCTGCCAAAAAATGAACCAGTGTTTTATTAGCGACTTTACCATTTTATTTGCACTATTCTGCGAACAACAAAAAAAGAACCGGCGCCAGTCCAGTTCTCCAATAACTCACTTGATCACTTGCACTTTTTTGATTTTCCGTCCTTCTATCTCCAGTACTTTGAACGTCAGGTTGTTGCGCTCGAGTAAATCGTCTTCTTCTGGGAAGCGATTGAACTCCGCCAACAGATAACCGGCCAGTACATCTTCCTCCTCAGGAATCTCGGTATCAAAAATCGAATTCAGCCGATGGAGCGTGATTTTACCATCGCAGATGATTTCCGTTTCAGACAGCTTCTCCACGATAACATCGCTTTCCATGTCCATTTCATCTTCGATCTCCATACCGATCATCGCTTCGATGACATCTTCATGGGTTAAAATTCCTTCGGTGCCGCCGTATTCATCGATGACAATTGCCATGTGCTTTTTCTCTTTCGTCATTTTCTTGAACACCCATTCGATATTATGGAATTCATACACGACAAGCGGGTCCTTATAGCAAAAGTCGGATAATGGCCGTTCCGGATTCATGGCCCATGTCAGCAAGTATTTCGAATGGAAAACGGCCACGATGTCATCGATATCCTTGCGGTAGACCGGGTAGCGTGTGTAGGGATTTTGGATGACGAGATCCCTGACTTCTTCATAGCTCGCATCACTTGGAATCGCGATAATCTCTACCCGCGGCGTTTTTAATACATCTTTGACATTTAAACTATAAAAATCGAGAATCCCGCGAATCCGGTGCGACTCCGCTTCATTGAACGTCCCTTCTGAACCGGCAATATCGACCATCGTCCGGAATTCTTCCTTTGAAATCGAAGCCTCTTCCGTTTCCCCTTTTGACAGAGCCCGAGTCAATGCATCGGTAAGCCAATTGAGCACAATCGTCACCGGCTTGAATATCAGTACAAAAAATCGGATAACCGGCGAGACAGCCATCGCAATTCGGTCAGGAAAAGCAGCCGCGACTGATTTCGGGATCACTTCTGCGAAAATGATGATGATAATGGTGAGTATCGCAGAGGCAAGTCCAATACTAAATCCATATTGTATGGCAAGCGTTGTAACCAAGGTCGGCAATAAGATATTAGCGATATTGTTTCCGATTAAAATGGTGGTAATAAATTCACTTGGACGGGAAATTAAATCCAACAGCTTTTCCGCTTTTGTATCCTTATTGTTGGCTCTCGACTGCAGCTTCATTTTATTAGCGGCAGTCAGTGCCGTTTCACTACCAGAAAAGAATAATGAAACGAATATCAAAAAGATGATCGCAATGATCACAGAACCGTTCCTCCTTCATGACTATGTAAACGTGCTAGATTAGTATTATCACTGTAACAAAGAAACCAGCGGATTGGAAAGAATTACACTTTTTATTTCAATTCCTGCGCCAGGCGAATCATGTCACGGCACTGGATCCCATTTTCCATAATCGGTTCCTGATAATGCCGCAGGAAAAAATCACGGTCGATTCCGACGAGCCGGAAGCCACACTTTTGATACAAAGCCAATTGGCCGATACTTGAATTACCGGTCCCTATTTCTATCGTTTGATACCCGTACCCGGCCGCTTTTTCAATCGCATCTGTAATAAGTATTCGCCCCAATCCCTTTCCCTGGTGGGAAGCTTTCACAGCTATATTGACAAGCTCAACGGTTGCTGGTCTGGTTGGCAATAGTACATAAACCCCTACGATTTCACCATAGTCTTCGGCAATAAAGCATTCTCCACGCTGGAGATATTCCTGTACCATCTGTTCGGAAGGATCCGCTTCGAGCAGCAACTCCATAGGTGGACGCTCGCCTTTTCTATATCCTCTAATATTCATTCCTCTCCCCCTCTACCTCTACATTTTACAACAACTTCATATTCACGGGGGACAAGGCATATAGTTTCTTAATGAATGATAAACGAGCGAGGAAAAGGAGATGGCCTATGAAACAATCTGTCTCTGTGATAGTGGCAGTCCTATTGATTATTTTCGCCGCATTACTGGAAAAACAGGGCCTGCCTTCTATAGGCGGAAGCCCAGTCATGCAGGACGATGGTGCTAAAGAAACAAGCGGCCAGGTAGAGCAGCACACCCCCTATTCCGAATTAACATACGTGCTGGAAGAAAGAATAGAAGTGGATGGTAATATTGTCGAAACGTACCGGGAATATGAACTTTATGAAGATAAGAATGGTCACATCCGTAAACGAGTGCCGACTGAAAATCTTCAATACATGACCTATAAGAAAAACTTGGCTGATCGCCAGTAGTTATGGCGAATGCCTCAGATTTTCCTATACTTTAATCTTTTAACCAAGTTAAACACGATTGAACATGTGTCTGGTTTTCGACAAGTTGATGTCGGAACCAGGCGCTTAATTTTTTACCTGGAACCTATGTTAAAGGTAAGGATTTAAAGGGTATGGGTTACCCTTGTGGCCTGCTTTCCTATTGACTTTTGCTGTGCTTAAACTTAACCTGTTTATCATTACCTATTGTTAAACGTACTGGAGGAACCTGACGATGGTTGATTTATTTCTTGATCTGCCTCCGATGATGCAAGCGTTGATTGCTACCCTTTTCACCTGGGGCATGACAGCGCTCGGGGCAGCTCTTGTATTTACAACGAAAACAATGAGCCAAAAGTTATTAGACGGTATGTTAGGGTTTGCCGGAGGAGTGATGATCGCTGCCAGCTTCTGGTCCTTGCTGGCTCCTGCCCTGGAAATGGCGGAAAAAGACGATATCGCTGCCTGGATACCCGCAGCTGTCGGCTTTATGCTTGGCGGGATATTTTTATGGAGTGTCGATAAGGTTATCCCTCACCTGCATCCTGGCTCCTCGATGACAGAGGCAGAAGGATACCAGCCGAACAAAAAAAGGCGCAGTACTTTGCTCGTGCTTGCCATCACCTTGCATAACATCCCGGAGGGCCTGGCTGTTGGGGTAGCGTTTGGAGCCGCAGCTGCGGGATTTCCGGAAGCGTCTTTAGCAGGAGCTGTGGCGCTTGGACTTGGAATCGGCATTCAGAACTTCCCGGAAGGGGTTGCCGTTTCCCTCCCACTTCGCCGTGATGGCATCTCCAGACGGAAAAGTTTCTTTTACGGACAATTTTCCGGGATGGTCGAACCCATCTCTGCAGTTATAGGAGTGCTGGCTGTCACGATGATTGAGCCAATCTTACCGTACGCGCTAAGTTTTGCTGCCGGGGCAATGATTTTCGTTGTTGCTGAAGAAGTGATTCCCGGCTCTCAGGAAGAAGGGAACAAAGACCTGGCATCGATGACCCTGATGATCGGCTTTACGGTCATGATGATCCTCGATGTCGCCCTCGGTTAAAAACCATGAAACCAAATCGTCCGGTTTCATGGTTTTTTTATTTCCCTGACATTAACCGGATGTTTCGATGGTATTAAATATTTCATTATACGTTTACCCTTTCCCTTCCGCTGGGAATATATGTTACAAGTCCAACATTGGGCCAAAGGATTTATAAACATCGTTAGGAAAATTGGTCAAAAACATCTCAACAAGGAGTGATATCGTGGAACATGTAAAAGCACTTGCCATTAAAGGACTGATGACGTTTGTCGGTTTATTCGTCGTATTGACCTTAGGCTTCAACGTGTCCTTGCTGACAGTTCTGGCTATCACGGTCATACTTGGAGCTGTTTCTTACCCATTAGGTGATTTGAAGCTCTATCCGAAAACCACCAATATGATTGCAACAACAGCCGATGTCGGGGTCGCATTCTTAGTGGTCGCCGTTATTGGACCGATGTTTGGAAGCAACGACGTTTCATCATGGATGTCAGCAGGGCTGCTGGCCGGAATCGTGCTTGCGGTTGGTGAATTTTTCTTCCACAACTATATTGGCAATAAACCACTCGGCGACAACAAACGCCTCCGTACTTCCTATAACCATTAATACAACCATGTTATCGTATTCGAAACCTTTACACCCTAAATGACACATCACATCCGCAACCGTTGTTTCCGTTAGCTTTACAAAAAAAAGATGCCGGGAATCAAACAATAAGTATAAGACTGCTTTTCTCGGGAAAGGCAGTCTTTTTTTCCTGAAGCCTCCTCCCTTCATAAAAACGCTTTCCTCTTGAATCCGCTTTCTTTCCTATTAATACAGTGTGCAATAACCTGCACTTTTCAGTATAATAAACGTAATTAGAAGGAAAAATCAGTAATAAGACGAGAGCTTGTGTAATAATCGACATTACTTCGGGCAATTGTTGAAGAAAGGATTATAAATCGGACAGGAGGTCAATAGGATGGATACAGATAAACGGGTCAGACGGACGAAAAAGGCGTTGCAAAACTCCCTCCTTACCCTAATGGAAGAAAAAGACTTTCACGATATTACAATCACAGATATTGTTACGAAAGCCGATTACAATCGTGGCACGTTTTACAAGCACTATCAATACAAAGAAGACTTGCTCGACGAAATCATCGAAAATGTCATGACAGGGCTAAAGGAGTCATACCGGGAGCCCTCTAATGATAAAAAAACCACCCTCTCTTCTTCTGCTATAAAAATTTTCGATCATGTGGAACAAAACGCTAAGTTCTATCAGATTGTCATCCGTTCAAACGCACTGCCAAACTTCCAGGAAAAATTCATCCGGGCATTGAAAGAGCTGGCATCAGAAGACCTCATCGCCCTTCAGCCAACCCCTGATATCGACCCTGATTTGCACGCCAGTTATCAGTTTTACGCGATTTTCGGAATGATTATCGAGTGGGTCAACAGCGGACTGAAGCATTCACCATCCTATATGGCAGAACAGCTCCTGACAATTTTGAAATCTGAACCGGTGACGACAGCGTTCAAAACGAAATACGTCCCCCCTCATATGGCATAAAAAAAGAGCTCCCGTTTGATGCGGAGGCTCTTTTGTTTGGTATAAAGAGGTGGGCTATTTTCCACTCGATCGAAAAAGTGGCAAGTAAAATTTGTTGATATTACAGCTCTATCTAATAAAATACCTACTTCCAGCTCGTATTCCTCGCCTGTTCCACAAGATATATTTTCATAATAATTCCATGTAATAGTCCACATACTATTCTTCAATATTATTGATAAAAAACTTTGACATCTGTTAGCATTTCATGTAGATTATCTATTATACGAACAATAAATAATAAAAAATTATTATCATTCGCTTTTTCACAACTACATACCTTTTCATATAATCGCAGGGATATGGCCTGCAAGTTTCTACCGGTTTACCGTAAATGAACCGACTATGAAAAGCAGCATGACAATAGAGCGGGGATGTATGTCCGCCCTCTATTCTATTCGTCATTGGCAAAAACTAAGCCAAAGCTCGCTTTCCTCATAGTGGTGGAAAGCGAGCTTTTTTATTTCAGAAAGGGGATTTCCATGAATGCATTAGAACAGAAGATTGTAACCGAAGGAAACGTACTATCAGAATCCGTCATCAAGGTCGATTCTTTTTTGAACCATCAAATTGATCCTTTATTGATGAAACAGATCGGGCAGGAGTTTACGGACAGATTTTCAGATACCAACATAACAAAGGTACTAACGCTGGAGTCATCAGGCATTGCACCAGCAATCATGACAGGCCTTGTGTTAGGTGTCCCGGTTGTTTTTGCCAAAAAACGAAAGCCTATTACACTGGCTGATCACTTTTCAACAGAAGTCTATTCCTTTACCAAAAAAGAAATGAATAACATCACCATCTCCAAAGACTTTCTTTCACCGGATGATAACATTCTCCTCATCGATGACTTTTTGGCCAATGGGCAAGCCGTTTCCGGAATGGTGGACATCGTCAAACAGGCGGGAGCAAATCTCGCAGGCGTCGGCATCGTGATCGAAAAAGGGTTCCAGCATGGCGGTAAGATTCTGCGCCAGGATGGAATCCGGGTAGAGTCCCTCGCCATCATTTCGTCTATGGAAAATAACAAAATCACTTTTGACAAGGAGGGGGCATTAACATGAAAACTTTCACCTTAGGACTCCAGCATCTGCTCGCCATGTATACAGGGGCAGTGTTAATCCCCTTGATTGTCGGCGGCGCACTTGGACTCACCTCCGAACAATTAACCTATCTCGTCGCCATCGATCTCCTGATGTGCGGAGTGGCGACCATTCTCCAGATTGTTAACAATCGCTTCTTCGGCATCGGACTGCCCGTTGTACTCGGCTGTACGTTCACAGCGGTTGCTCCGATGATTGCGATTGGCGGGCAGTACGGAATTTCCGCTATTTATGGCGCAATTCTCGCTTCCGGGTTATTTGTCGTTGTCATCAGTGGTTTCTTCGGGAAGCTGGTACGTTTTTTCCCGCCGGTAGTCACCGGAACGGTCGTCACGATTATCGGGATTACCTTGATCCCTGTCGCGATTACGAATATGGGCGGCGGTGAAGGCGCCAGTGATTTCGGGTCGATCACAAATATCTCCTTAGCTTTCGGAACGCTATTATTCATTATCTTAACCTATCGCTTTACCCACGGTTTCATCCGGGCGATTGCTATTTTACTTGGCATCGTCGCTGGTACGGTTGCCGCTGCTTTCGTTGGAAAAGTCGACGTTTCTGCTGTCGGAGAAGCTTCATATTTTCATATGGTAGAGCCGTTTTACTTCGGCATGCCAACGTTCGAATGGTCGGCGATCCTGACGATGATGTTAGTGGCTATGGTATCAATGGTGGAATCTACCGGCGTTTATTTTGCGCTTAGTGACCTGACGGGTAAGAAAGTTAAGGAAACGGACTTGTCCAAAGGCTATCGTGCTGAAGGACTGGCCATTTTTCTTGGAGGCATCTTCAATGCTTTTCCTTACACCGCTTTCTCTCAGAATGTCGGGCTCGTTCATATGACTGGGGTCAAATCACGGAAAGTGATTCTGGTTACGGGGTTACTCCTGATCGCCTTAGGGTTTATACCTAAAATTGCTGCCCTGACGACGATCATTCCGGCTGCGGTCCTTGGAGGTGCGATGGTTGCGATGTTCGGGATGGTCATCTCCCAGGGAATTAAAATGTTAAGCACCGTGATTGCCGACTCACCGGAAAATTCCATGATTGTCGCATGCTCCGTTGGGATGGGACTTGGCGTTACCGTGGTTCCTGAACTGTTCGCCCAGCTGCCCTCTGGTGTTCAAATCCTGACAAGCAACGGCATCGTTGCCGGAAGCGTGACAGCAATTGTCCTGAATATCGTATTTAATATGACGCCGCGCAACGTAAAGGTAACCATGTTAAAAGACAGGAAAGCCTCCTGATATCATTAACGTAAACAAGCTCAGAGTTTTTACTCTGAGCTTGTTTTAATGAGCCATTCCGTATAAACTGCTGGATTCCTTTTTCTGGCTCTAAATCAGCCTTATTAAGACCGTCCCGAACGGATTATCATCTCGCACGGTTCTTATCCTGCCTATAGAGACCATAAGTTGGGCGTTCGTGTACCTTAACAGTCATTAACTATACTCTAAAGACCGTTAGAACTCTATTCTCTAAATGTACTGGTCATTAAAGTGATTGGGGAATAGAGAACTAAGCTTTCCGACACATCTTAACTTATTTTTCATCATGATATCGATAAGTTTTCCTATTAAACAGCGAGGTGAATACGGTTTCCAGATGGATCTTTCGTAGTAACTACACCATTCTCCTCTGTAACAGAGGCACCAATACTCTCAAGACTAGCAACCATATTTTTTCTATATGCTTCATCAGGCAGCAGGATGGTAAATGATTCAAGACCAACGCTATTTGCTGGGGATTCAGGAGCTCCAACCCCCTGCCACGTGTTTAAGCCAATATGATGATGATAGTTGCCTGCTGAGATGAAAAGGGCCTGATCACCAAATCGGTTGACTACGTCAAAACCCAGTCCTTTTGTGTAAAATTCCTCTGCTTCATTTAAGTGGGAAACATGTAAGTGGATATGCCCCATCACCGTGCCGGCAGGAAGTCCTTCCCATGCTTTTTCTGAATCCCCTGTCTTCAGCAGGTCTGCAAAATCCAACGGATCAACTGTCATGGCAATTTCACCATTCCTCCATTCCCACACCGAAGGATCACGGTCCACATAAATTTCAATCCCGTTCCCATCCGGATCATTTAAATAGAGGGCTTCACTGACCAGGTGGTCCGAAGAGCCAATTCGAATCCCTTTTGCAATAAAGTGATGGACGATGTCAGCCAGATCGGAACGGCGTGGTACAAGGAGGGCAAAATGATATAGTCCGGTAGTCCTTCCCTGTTTGGGTATGACGTTATCCGGCTGCTCTATAGACAGGATGCAGGTATTCCCATCGGCTGTTAACTTTGCTTTGTTCTTCGTTTGCTCCAGAATTTTAAACCCTATCACTTCTTGATAATATTCCAGGGAGCGTTCTAAATTTTGCACTTTAATGTTGACATGGTTTACAAATGTAATTGGTTTACGATGAAATGACAACGAAATTCCTCCTTGTATGTCTTTTTTGATTTTATTGAATTCCATGCTTTACGCGGTATCTTAACGCCAAACGGGTACAGCTCTACTTCTTCTTATGCCCAAAGAGAGGAAAGAATATAAAAAACTAAATATCTCTAATTCGAGATATAACCTTAAAAATTTTTGCTGCTATTAATGCCAAGTGAGAGTTTTCGAGAGATTGCATCTTTTACTGACCACAGTATTACTATCAACCTTGAAATTTATTTAACTCTAGTATATATTAACACCCAAACTATCTTCAATTCAAGATTTTTAATTGCTTATTAAAATGTTGCTTATTAATTCTTTCCTTTCACACCACTAACCCAAATTTTTCTTCCGGACGATAGCAATTACCAGTAATAATAAAGGAATAATCGTTTGGACGACAAGTGAAAACGAAGGAAAAACCGTTCCGCTATAATGAGCGGATTCCATTTCGCTTGAGATCCCCCATATACTGACTAATACAGTCAGGAACCCCAGGGGAAATACTAGTGGTTTATAGTCAGACAAATTTAGCCATTGAGCGGTACCAATAACCAAGGCAAAATGGACAACTGCCAGCTTAACGAACGTACCTGCCACCCAAATAGCCATCACTAAGGATTCCATGTGCTGGATAAACTCCGCAATACTGATATAACGGACAGCGTCGAGCAACGGATAATTGAACCTCGCTGTCAATTCTCCGCCAAACAGAAAAAGCAAGGATAAGTTAGTGGCCAGAAACCCCAGCAGTACAGCGCCCAAAGAAATCATACCCCATTTTCCAGCTTTCTGAACATCTTTGACATAAGGTAAGAGAAAGGCAATCAAAAAGAACTCAGCAAACCAGCTTTGAGGAGTGTAGGCACCTTTAAGTGACGGCATGGGACCATCAGGAAAAATTGGAAATATATTTTTAGGGTTCAAATCAGCGACAAGCAGGATACATAAAATAGTCAAAACAATGACATAAACGGGGACAATCATTTCCGCTGAACGACCGACAACCTCTATCCCTCCTCTGACAGCAAATGAACTGACAAGCATGATAGTAGTAAGAATGACAAATAGCGGCGTTTCTTTAAAAAAAGCCCCTGTCACAAAATCTGCGTAAATGCGTGTGCCCCCGGCATTCATCAGAAGATAGAAATATAAATAGATGAACCCGAGAACCTTTCCCGGCACCTTGCCGATAATGGATACGCTGTATTCGATAATCGTATGACCAGGATACAATTGATGAAGCTTAAGGGCGACAAATATAACGAGAACTCCCATTAAACTTGCAAATATTGGAGATAGCCACATATCTTGCCCGGCATAATTAGCAGTGATCGATGGTATGATCACAATACCTGTCGCTATCACTACAGGATACATCATAAATGCCATTTGGGAAGCTGAGATTTTACCTGTTTCCATACGGTTATCCCCCCTAGTTTACAAAAAATTCTCCATCGGCCTGAACAGAAAAGTAATTAAATCAATTGGCCCTGATACATCGGGAAAAAATATCAGCATGACAGCTATCAGCCATACTCCGGCAAGAAGGAATATAAACGTCCTTTTTTCTTTTACCTGGGTATGATCCATTTTAGACCATTCATATAAGAAGAGGAGTAGGACAACTAAACTGACACCGATAAGTGATAGCCAATTCATTCCCCTTTCATCTCCTCTTCCGGTATTCCCTGGGGTTGTGTCGACATACCTAACCTTCGAATATAAGCCTTACTAACTACCTCAATTTCAACTTCTGCGAACTTTTCCTCCCACCTGTCTTTCACCTGATCCCATTCATCCGGATATTTCTGTTCAAATGCTTTAGCAAAGCCTAAAACGTCGGCTTGCATTTCTTTTTGTATTTTTTCAAGTGTCATTTCAATCCGCTCGTCAATTTTTGCAGCTAATTGTTCTTCTAACTCGGCAATTATTTTAGGATCCGTCAGTACTAAGTTTGTCTGATTTTCCTCTATATCATCTTCTGTTGTAATCGAAAGGGTCATCTTCCATTTTCCATCCTTAATTTCTGGATGTAACTGAGTATTGGAACGAAGCAATTTAAAAGACATATACCCCTCTGCATTTTCCGGCGTGAAAGAAACGGTCGCTAAGTGCACTTCATTTCGTATCCACAATAACCCCCTGGTTAACCGATCATCAAGATAACCTTCTATTTTACCCTCCTTAAAAATTGCAGTACCGTTAATATTCAACCCGCCTTTTTTATCTTTTAAATTATCAAATTCATATGCTAACCTCGGAAGTGCTACCGCTCTTGCCCCTCCCGATATTCTTTCTAACAAATCCTTTAACGTTACCCGCAGTCCAATTTGAAAACGGGCTAATTCCCTGGCGAATTGGGAAGAACTTTGTTCCAGATAGGGAATGACTTCCAGCAGCGCAGATGCCTTTTCTTCGCTTACAAATATATAAGAACGAAGCCTTGGTTCCGGGTGATGGGCAAAGAACTCTACATATTCCCGTATTCCATCTTCTGCAAGCTCCTTTCCAAATACTATCACTTCATTATGGCCCCAAAAAATTCGCCGTGGAAGTTTTTGTTGTAAAATCGAAGCAGCTTCAGAGATAGTTGTACCGGTAGCTTGTCTGGTAATTGTAGGCTCCTTCCCCGGCCCCCCGGTACCTGATCCCTGTTGCTGCCCGCCACCCATCTGACTTGGTATAGCAAGCTGAACCGTCAATTCGATTTGATCATCTTCTGTTTTGTCGATCCCTGCGGCAAGCACAATGGCTAAATCATTAATTTCCACTCGATCCCAGCAGCCTGCAAGCACCAAAAGACTTCCCCACGTGAAGACAATCAGTAAAAGTTTTCTGGAAAAATGAAGATAACCGTAAGCCATAACTTTTCCTACTCCTCTTATTGATTAGTCTCCTCCATGTTTCGGACCGGGTTTTTGGCCAGGTGCCTGGCGATATTTATTGTATTTCCCTGTCAAGTGCGGCCGTGTATTAAGTTTCCACCACGGGGCTCGTACCAGGACATCTTTCGTTTCACTACCCATCATTGGCGCCATTGGACTAAGGTAGGGCACTCCAAAAGATCGTATGGTAGCTAAATGAATGATAATAGTAATCAATCCGAGCATAATCCCTAGAAGTCCAAGGGTGCCCGCCAGGAGAATCATCGGAAACCGGAGCATGCGGATCGCTGCAGCCCCGGAGTATCGAGGGATGGTAAAAGAAGCAATCCCTGTAAGAGCTACGACAATAACCATAGGTGCAGAAACGATCCCCGCCATGACAGCCGCTTCCCCAATGACAAGCGCCCCTACAATACTTACAGCAGAACCTACTTGCTTCGGAAGTCTTAATCCCGCTTCTCTTAAGGCTTCGAATGTGATTTCCATCAATAATGCCTCAATCAAGGCAGGAAAAGGAATAGCTTCCCTGGATGCTGCCATCCCTATCATCAAAGAGGTTGGCACCATTTCTGCATGAAAGGTAATCACGGCTACATAGATAGATGGCAGTAATAATGAAATCAGTAAGAAAATATAGCGGAGCCAGCGTATCAATGTGCTGATGATAAAGCGATTATAGTAATCCTCTGATGCCTGGAGAAAAGAATAAATGGTAACAGGAGCTATCAATACGAAAGGTGAACCATCTACTAAAACGACGAAACGACCCTCCAGCAAATGGGACGTTGCTACATCCGGGCGTTCTGTTGTCAGGATCTGGGGAAATGGAGAATAAGGGTTGTCTTCAACCAATTCTTCAATGATTCCACTGTCCAGTACACCATCAATATCAATTCGCTTCAGCCTGTTTTCCGCTTCTTTGATCAAACCCTCCTCAGCAATTCCATCCATGTATGCCAAAATCACTGGTGTGACTGAATACTTTCCAATCTCCATTTCTTTCATTTTTAATTTGGGACTCTTAATTTTCCTTCTAAGCATGGTTCGGTTGATGCCCAGCGTTTCTACAAAACCTTCCCTGGGACCACGGATAACAGCTTCAGCAGGTGGTTCGTCAATAGCTCTTTTCTCAAACTTGGTAAGGTTTAAAGCGATTCCTGACTTCCGTCCTTCCAGCAAAATAACTGGAAAACCGGAGGATATCTTTTTTAAACAATCCTGTATATTTGTAAATTCTTTAACTCCTGAAACCGATATTTTTTTCTCCAGTAATTCTTTTACATCGCTGTATTCCGCTGTGAACTCCTCCATCAAAGGAGATAGTACCGAATCATCCAACTCTTGTATATCAACTAATCCATCTAAATAAAACAGAACGGCTTTTTGTTTACCCGCTATGTAGAAACGGCGAAAAATTAAATCAGAAGCCTCTGCGTACACAGACCGAATATGATCTGCATTTTTATCTAAATCATCAGAAAGAGCATCATTATTCCTTTCTGTTCGTGTGGCAGGAGTAGATTCTTTTTTTGAACTTACCTGTTTGCGCCGTCGCTTAACCATACCTGTCAGCTCCATTTTATCTATAAAACACTTTCTAATTAGCTTGCTTTTATAGCATAAATTTATACAGTATAGTAACCCTCACTGTTTTTACCTCTATCTCCTAATGTAAAGTTCCATGCGGGCTGGTTTAGGTTTAAGTATGAGAAATTAAAGGAATTACCGTCTACACGGTCATTTAAAATATGTTATTTAGGGTCGAAAAAATTTGTTTGGTCCTGCATTTTACATAAAGACCAGATCAATAGAGACAATTGGTACGATTACTTATGTTTAGGAGGAGCACAATGAGATTTGCAGGTGTAGGTTTAGTGATGCTAGCCGCTATATGCTGGGGCATTAGCGGGGGAATTGCAGATATTTTAATGACCAAGGGCTGGGACCCAATGGTAATTTCCTTTTACCGAGGTGCTGTTGGATTTATATGTTTCCTGGCGTGGTTTCTCATTCGTTTTAGAAAGAATTGGACTTTCTCTCCTCGTTTATACATCTGGTCCCTGTTAGCTGGGGTTGGTGTTGCGGGAAATTTCACTTTTTATTTTCTCGGCATCCAGGCCTCAAGCATTGCTGTTGCGGCTACTTTGATGTACACAGCACCTGTGTTTGTCCTGTTAATCTCCTTTTTATTACGTATGGAACGTTCAACTTGGTTTAAATGGGCGTGTATTTTCGGTGTACTTATGGGGATTGTCCTGCTTACTGGTGCCTACAACACGGAGGCCATTTCCGTAAGTTTTGCAGGGGCGGCAGCTGGGCTTGGTGCTGGCCTTTCCTATGCGTTGTTTATATTCGGGTTTAAAAACGCTTCTGCTATTGGAAAGCCACAGACCACCTTAACTTTGGCCTTCTTTTCCTTCTGCCTCCTCCTGTTACTTTTTACGGACACTGGGGAAGCAGCTAGTGTGTTGACCTCTAGCGACCTGGGATGGTTCATTCTCTTAGGACTTGTAGGAGCTGGAATTTCGTTTATACTCTATGTGATTGGAATTCGGCGGACTGCCCCGACCACTGCTTCGATGGTCGCCATGGTTGAGCCGGTGACAGCTTCCATATTTGGCGTGTTGCTTCTTGGAGATCATCTGGGACTCATTCAATTTATAGGAATGGTGCTCATCCTCGTTACCGTCACTATACTCAGTGTCAAGCAGTCCGACTGATCATGTACTGGTCATTAAGTAGCTTCTATATACGAAAACGCCCGATTATGAGAATAGATTCTCGTAATCGGGCGTTTTTAATTAGTTATTATCATCCGTTACTTCACAGCTGTCATCCGTACATGCCGCATCAGCGGATGTCTGAATTTGCTGCAAGGAAGGCGTTTCGTTTTCTTCCTGCCACACTTTTTCCAGGGTTTCCTGGAACAATTCTGGTGGCTGGGCGCCAGAAATCGCATATTTACGATTGAATACGAAGAAAGGTACTCCCTGAACTCCGATTTGCTGGGCTTCACGCTGGTCATTTCGGACATCTTCCAAAAAGTCATCGCCTACCAATACCTCTTCCGCTTCTTCACCATCAAGACCGACTTCCTCAGCCAGTTCAATCAATGTATCAGGCCGGCCGAGGAAAAGGGATTCGGTGAAGTAGGCACGCATCAGACGTTCTGTGAACTCCAGACCTTTCCCCTGCTTTTCAGCATATTTAAACAACCGGTGAGCCTCCAACGTATTGGTCTGTTTCACCTCGTCAAAATTATACTCCAAACCAACGGTCTTTGCGGTCTCCACCAGCTGATCGTTCATCGCTTTCGCCTGCTCGACCGTGGTACCCATTTTCCTGGCAAGCACTTCGTAAACAGAAACATTCTCATCACTCTGGATGTGAGGCTGCAATTCATAACTTTTGAAAATGACTTCCACGTCATCCTTGTGTTCGAATTTTTCTAACGCCTGCTCGAGCCGGCGTTTGCCGATATAGCAAAACGGGCAGACAAAGTCAGACCATACTTCAATTTTCATTTCTGGCACCACACTTTTCCGTAAATTTCAGCCTTACGCGTATTGGTAGGCTAGGTTGCGAGCTGCTTCTTTTACTTTTGTCATACCTTCGTCGATAATAGCTTCTGCTTTATCAGGCATCGCATTGTGGCCTTCGATGATCACTTCATCCACGATGTCCATGCCATACAATCCGCCGAATACGTTGCGCATGAAGTTGACAGACATATCCATCGGAGCCATTTCTTCCGTAGAATAAACACCGCCGCGTGCGTTCAACAGGATGACTTTCTTGCCAGGCATAAGCGGCTTGATGCCTTCTGCGGTATATTTGAATGTGAAGCCAGCTTCAGAAACGTAGTCGATGAATGTGTGCAATTTCGCTGGAATCGTGAAGTTCCATAGCGGGAATGCCAACACGATGACATCGGCTGCTTCCAGGGCATCTTTTGCTTTTTGCTTGGCGTCAAGCAGACGCTGTTCAACGTCATTCAAACGCTCGCCAGCTTCCATTTTTGTCAAAGCATTGAAAAGGTCCTGCCCGAAATAAGGCATGTCTTCTGCGAATACATCATACGTCGTGATGTTCAAATCGCTGTTGTCTTTAACCTCTTCCATGAATGTTTCGTACATTTTTGTTGTGATACCGTCAGGACGGTTGTTACCTTTTACTACTAATACGTTCATAACTATGATTCCTCCTATATAATCTGAGATGCTAGTGTAAATACTATCCTTTATAGCTGGATGGAAACTCCAACTTTTAAACATCTTTTGTTTATACAACAAATGTCGTATAATCGCATTATAAAGACTTATCCTTTGGTACTCAACCAATAAGTTTTACATTTTATCGTATAAACAACATTTTTTGATATCTGTTTAAAAAGTAGAAAGGGGCAATACCATGGCAGAAAAGACCGATCCCCGCATTCTTCGTACCCGAAAACTGATTATGGATGCTTTCATGACGCTTTCTGAAAAAAAGAAGTTCAAAGATATCACCATTAAAGATATTACCCAGGAAGCGACCGTCAACCGGGCAACTTTTTACTACCATTTTACCGATAAGTATGACTTATTGGATAAAGTATTGAAAGAAGACCTTATGATTAACGTTTGTCAGGAAATCGGTGATCACGAAGTCATCAATGAAGAGACAATCAAAAGTGTGTTCCTGACTGTGACGAAATTCAACGCTTCGATGTCCACCAGATGTCCGGACAGCTTTGCAGCTTTCACCGATCGAATTGAAACTCTTATAAAGGAAGATATGCAGCAGTTGTTCCTCACCATTCTATCGAAACAGTTTCCCGATAAGCATGAACATTCGTTACGAGTGGCAGCCGTGATGCTGAGCTGGGCTATCTACGGTGCGACAGAGGATTGGAAGAAAAACTGCGAACTTCCTGCAGAAGACTATGTGGATTATGTGGTGCCTTATATCATGAAAGGAACAGACTCCTTAATCGCTGAATCGATTTAAAGACCAAGCGCCCTGAAAAATCCATGCAGTGTATCTCTTCCTTTCTGCAAGTAGAGCTATTAAAAAAAGTGCCAGACTTCCTGTCGACGCAGGAGGTCTGGCATTTTTTTTATGGCAAATAGTTCACTTATCCATTAAACCTAATTTGCTGATCAATGGCTTGATGGTAAGTCCCTGTACAATTAAAGAAAATACGACCACACTGAACGTGAGAATTAACACAGTGTCCCTGCCCTCAAAGGAAGAAGGTAAACTTAAAGCCAGAGCGATGGATAAGCTCCCTTTCAAGCCGCCCCAATTCATAATCACTTTCCATTTGGCTGGTATTTTACTGGACAAGGATGTACTCATATAGAGGGACACCGTTCGGGCAAGGAGGACAATCACGACGGCCCAGATGATCAGCATCCACATCCCGGTGAAATCGATATTCTGGATTTCCAGTCCAACCATTAAGAAAATCAAGCTGTTAGCGATTTCCGTTATCGTATCCATGAAAGAGTCGATATTTGTTTTAGTCGATTCTGTCATACCCACTCTGGCTCCATAGCTGCCATAAATCAACCCGCTGATTACTACAGCAATGACTCCTGAGAAGTGAAAGTGTTCTGCGATAAAATAACTTCCAAAGTACATCAGCAGCGATATTGCAATCTCCAGCGGGTAATCATCAAATAAGCGGATAACCTGGGAGATAACAAAACCCAAAACGGCACCAACAACAGATCCTCCGATCACAAACTTCAAAAACAATAACACGCCACTTCCCAGCCCCGCGACCCCCATATCTATGTAGGTTAAGAGATAGACTGTAGAAATATTAAAAAGGACAACCGCAATTCCATCATTGAATAACGATTCCGTTTCCATCACTGTCGATAGCTCTTCCCTCACTCCCAACGTTTTAAAAATGGAAATTACGCTGATCGGGTCGGTTGCACTCATCAGCGCTGCAAATGTGAAGGCCAGAACGAGGGGGAGCCCTATTAGATAATAAGTAGAAACACCGATAAGGATAAAAGTAGTAAAGGTACCGAGAAAAGCGATGGAAAAGGACACCGCTTTATATTCGAAAAAATGCTTAATCGGGATTTTAAGTGTGGCGTCTGCCAGTAATATCGGCAAAAACAACGAGACAATGATGGCATGAAAAACATTCGACTGGGTAATGAAATTTTCAGCCGCCTCGAAAAATGGGATTTTGGTCAGCCCTAAGACCAACCCAACAAATACGAGTGCTATCGAGTAAGGCTGTTTAATAAGTTTGGCAATCCCAATAACGAAAATGGATATAGCGAGCAGCATTAATATTTCAATGAAAGCTTCATGGAAATGCATAGATTCCGCCCCTTAATAATGTAAAGTTTGATTATCTGCCAAGATACCCGTAATCCCTTGTTGCACTTCATTAACTTGTGTATCACAAGCAGGAATTATTCCATAGCTAAATAAAAAGCCACTCATCCGCTGTTTATTAGATGAGTGGCCCTATCCATTATAAAATCCAATTATTTGGAGGGTCTGAACTTGCCCTCCTGGTAATCCCGGTAAGCCTGGAAAATTTCTTCTTCCGTATTCATGACGAACGGTCCTCTGGCAACCACCGGCTCCCCGATCGGTTCCCCGGCAACGAGAATAGCTCGAAGTTTATCATTCGCCTGGATGGTCACTTCACTGGCTGTATCCTTTGAGGTGCGCCCGAGCCAGAGCACCTGGTTCTGCTTTCCTTCGGTTTCACCGCTCCCAAACGTACCGTTTCCTTCTAAAATATAGATAAAACCATTGAAGCTTCCTGGAAGATCCTGCGTTATCTTCGCGCCTGCATCCACATTTAATTCGACATAGGTGAGCGGGACATGGTTTTCCGTTTTTGCCTGGACGTCACCGGAGGACCCGGAATAGACGCGAATTTCTGCTCCTTCTTCCTTACGTACCGGCACGCTCTCAGCTTTCAAATCCTGATAACGGGGCTTCGCTGACTTTTTGCTGCTCGGCAGGTTCAGCCACAATTGCAGGCTATGGACCGTTTCACCCGGAAGCGGATCTTCCGAATGAACGATGCCGCTGCCTGCAGTCATTAGCTGCGCATCACCAGGCTCCAACACCTCGGAGCCCCCATGGTTGTCCTCATGCTTCAGTTTTCCTTCGATTACATACGTGATTGTCTCCATGCCCCGGTGAGGGTGGTCCGGAAACGTCCCTTGCTGGAACCAGTCTTCCGCCATTAACAAAAATGGATCGAATTGTTCCCAGTTGCCAGGCGGCAGTACTTGTCCAACTTGCTTGTGCGGACCGCTCCCCTTCTGGTATTCTACTGTCCATACGCGATCGATCCCTCGTTGTTTCGCCATTGATTAAGCACCTCCTGCTTGGTCTGCTTCCATTATATTACTTTAACTTTCGTAAAATAAAACGAAAGGAATCCGCCATAGTAGTTTTTTCCCGTTTATAGCCTTTCATCAAAAAAATTTGATGTAATAGTTGTCATTTTGCTGTCCTTTGCATATACTTTTATTAAATCAAATAAAGTTGATGTAAAGGAGGAGCTGATGTGTTTAAACAAATCCCGCTCACAGATGTATCATTAGAAAAGACCTTTCAAAAATACGAAAAGAAGTTCAAAGCAGTCGCTGATCACAAACGACTGCATATCCTTCATGAAATAACCGACCGAGGCGAAGTATGTGTCTGCGATCTGTCTGAAAAATTGAACCTGCCCCAGTCTAAATTATCCTACCATCTGAAAATCCTGCTGGATGCCGAGCTGATCACCAAAGAAACCAGAGGAACCTGGAGCTACTACACCTTGAATCATTCAGAAATGAATCACCTGCTGTCTGAAGAATTGTGCTGCTTATTCCGTCGAGAGTAATTTTTTTCAGCTATTCATCAAAAAAAATTGATATATGGAGGTTTTCAAATGAACGTACATGTCGGCTTGAATGTAGTCAATTTAGCAAAATCAATTGAGTTTTATACAAAAGTTTTCGGAGAGGAACCGGTGAAAGTCAAAAATGATTATGCCAAATTCATGCCAGAAAATCTGCAATTGAACTTTACCTTGAATGTAAAACCCGAAGTATCCGGCAATCAGGTTGGCCACTTCGGCATCCAGGTAGAGAAGCAGGAAGACATCGATTTTCATAAAGACAGACTGAAGAAATCCGGGTTTTTCACAAGAGACGAAACGAATACTACCTGCTGCTATGCCCTGCAGGATAAATTTTGGATAACGGATCCGGACGGCAATGAATGGGAATTTTTCTATACCAAACAAGATTTAGAAAACAATAAAAAAGAGCAGTCTTGCTGCCAATAGGAGGTTAAACAATGTATAACCTATATTCTGTGAGTCAACGAGTAGAAGAGAAAAAACGCAAGTTAGACCATATCAACCGACATGCATGGAATTCTGCGGCCCTTCATAAAAAAAGATGGAAGTTCCCATTTATAAGCTTTTCGAAAAAGCAATCGGCGCCAGTATGCTGTGCTACTTGCTGCTAAGCGAATAAAAAACGGAAGTTCCCAAGCGGAGGCTTCCGTTTTTTCACCTTAACAGCTCCAAGATTTCCTGCAATTAAAGAGCCCGTAAAACGGACTGTCGTCCAAAAGTTTATCTAGGAATCACTAATTGCTGCCCCGGAAATATGAGACTGGTATTCGTAATATTGTTGGCTGATGCGATTTTTGCAACAGTCGTACCATGATTTCTGGCGATACTGTACAGTGTATCCCCACTTTTCACGGTATAAGAAACGGTGCTGACTGGTATAATCAGCTTTTGGCCGACTTGGATAAGGTTGGCATTGGCTAACTGGTTTGCAGCCACGATATCGCTGACAGAGACATTGTATTTTTTCGCTATGCTATACAGCGTGTCCCCTGCCTTTACCGTATAGACATCCCCTCCACCAATCGTTTTGGCTGGGATTTTTATGAATTGACCGATACGGATCAAATTAGGATTACTCAGGTTGTTTGCAGCAGCAAGCTCGTCCACTGTGACACCATAACTCCTGGCGATACGATAGAGCGTGTCTCCTGCACGGACCACATGGATCGTTTTACCTGCTATCCCCGGCAAGTTCAAAATCTGCGAGACAGTGGCAAATTGATATCCCTTCGCTTTCAGGTTTTGAATGATATCCGGCAATGCTTCCGGTGTTCCTGTCGCTCCTGCTCCGGTGTGCATCAGCACAATGGAACCTGGGAGGATGTTATCGACTACCCTGCGGTAAACTTCCGTCTTGGATAGACCTTTCCAATCCAGCGTGTCGATGTTCCAGTGAATCGTATGCGTATAACCGGCGTCACCTACGGCCGCCAGCACTGTACCATTCACGGAACCGAACGGTGCGCGAAACAGCGGTTTTGTCGTTTTACCTGTTGTACTTTTAACAATGGCCTCGGTGCGGTCTAACTCGGTTTTGATCTGGGTGGCGGTCAGCTTTGTAAAATCAGGATGGGAATACGAATGGTTGGCGACTTCATGGCCACCTGCGGCGATTCTTTTAATGGCAGCCGGGTGGTTAGTGGTTCCTGAACCAGTCAGGAAGAAGGTCGATGGAATGCGCTCATCGGAAAGCACCTGCAAAATCCGGTCGATGTTCGTTCCATCTGAACCGTCATCAAACGTCAAAGCAACTAATTTAACCGAAGTATTAGCTTTGGTCACAAACGTTGAAGCAGCGGCTTCCCCTTGAGCAATAAAAGACAGAAACATAGCAAGAAACAGGACTGCAGCCACAATGGATGTCAGCAGCTTGCTCATCTTTTCCACCTCATATTCAATTTTTTACGTGCATTCCACCTACCAGCCTGACAGCAAGAACCCCCCCTTCCTTATTCAGAATAGTTTGTATCTTATTTCTATTATACTACGTTTTTGTCGAATAAGCTCTATCCTTGTTCTTAGAAAAAGTGACATGCTGTAAACCTCTTCTGACGACAGCCAACTTTTCACACAAAAAAAGAGAGACTTCCGGGTTGGAAGTCTCTCTTCAAGCTAATAACGCTTATTTTTGAACGTTAGCTGCTTGTGGTCCACGGTTGCCTTCGACGATTTCGAAAGAAACTGTTTCGTTTTCTTCTAGTGTTTTGAAACCTTCACCTTGAATAGCAGAGAAATGAACGAATACATCGTCTTGACCTTCTACTTCAATAAATCCGAAACCTTTTTCTGCGTTGAACCATTTTACGTTACCTTGTAACATGTTGTTACCTCCTGCGTGGATGTAAATCCACAATGTATTACTATTATTGCTCTAGAAATTCAAGGGAAAGTCGTAAAACTTTTTCTTGCATTCTTTAAACGAACAAGAATAATTAATCCCTACTATACGCTGATTATTACTCCCCGTCAAGCATAAGTTAAAAATAATGGAAGCGTACTTCAATTACGCGGCCCGAACAACATTACGGAAACACCGATCAAACAAATTCCGGCCCCGAGCCAGTCGTATATATCGGGTGTTTTTTTATCGATTCCCCACCCCCATAACACGGACAGGATAATGAATACACCACCATAGGCGGCATACACTCTACCGAACGAAGGGAAAGTCTGAAAAGTAGCGATAACACCATATAACACAAGTGAAAGCCCTCCGCCGACTCCTAAATAAAATGACTTACCCTCTCTTAACCATAACCATATCAAATAACCACCACCGATCTCAGCAAGACCGGCAAACATAAATAAAATAAATGCATGTAACAGAAAAATCACTTCCAGACTATGTTAACTTTGACGTTTATCTATATCAAGCTTTTTCAGCTTGTAGATAGACCCGAGCACTCCAATAAAACCGCCCACTGCAAGGATCACCGGAATAAAGGCTATCGTGTTTTCCGCAAATATCCGGGATATCCCCCAGAAAAAAATCAGCAAGTTACCGATCAATCCGATTCTCACTCTCAAGTTCTTATGCACTTCACTTCCCCCTCTGGGATTTCTTTCAAAAAACCTACTGAATACTTATTTATCAATTTATCATATCTTCTTCCTTCTTTGTAATGCATGGTTATAGGTTGGTGTTTGTCTGTTATCATTTACCAATCATTAAAAATATAAAGGGATGTTTTAAAAGTGGCCAGGCCGGTAATATTTCAAATACGACACGATATAAAAGTTTTCATTGAGGAGGTAAAAGATTATGGGATTTATTCTATATTTAATTGTTGGTGGACTGATCGGCTGGTTAGCAGGTGTCATTCTCGGCCGTGACGTACCATTCGGAATTGTTGGTAATATTATTGCAGGTATCATCGGTGCCTGGATTGGTGGAGCACTATTAGGGTCATGGGGGCCTAGCCTCGCTGGAATGGCGATCATACCAGCCTTAATTGGTGCGCTGATTTTCGTATTTATCATCAGTGTTATCATGAAAGGCCGCAGACGATAATTTACTTTTAAAAATAATGCCTGGCTATCCAACTGAGATAGCCAGGCATTTTTATTACTTCTGATCAGAAATGTACTGTTTCACTACTTCATACACATATTCCTGATTCGCTTCTGCTGTATTCGGATCATATTCCCCGTCATTTGTTTTATTATTAGAAAGGATGCGGATCCCGAGATAAGGCACGTCGTAGCCTTTAGCTATTTGGGCGGCCGCTGCGCCCTCCATTTCTTCTACGGAGGTGCCGTAATTTTCGTGGAACCAGTTGATCCGGTCGACTTCGTTGTTCCAGACATCCGCAGAACCAATTGTCCCTTCGACGACTTTACCTTCTTCATGCACATCTTTCACTGCTTTGGCGGCTGCCAGAAGATCTTCGTCTGCTTCATAATAGCGGATATTTTCCGCATCCGGATCTTCTCCGGCGCTTCCTTCTGAAGCCATCAGATCCATCGGAATCCATTCTTTTGGCGCGATGCCTTCGCCTTCGTCGCGATCGCCTGTTTTCATGGACCCGATGTTGGTCGTCCGTTCGCCTAACACGATATCATAGACATTCAAATTCGGATCATGTCCACCCGATGTACCCTGGTTGATGATCGCAGCCGGGTTGTACTTTTCAATTGCTACTGCTGTAGCTGCTGCTGTGTTTTCCATTCCCTTCCCTGTTTTTGCCACAATGACAGGGTAGTCATTGACGGTTCCGATATAGAATTCAAAAGTACCGGACTTTTCTACCTCTACATCTTCGAGCCGTTCGGCGAAGTTTTCTGCTTCAATCGGCATCGGTCCCTCAATTAGAATAGGACGCTGCTGTTTGTTTTCTTTTGACGCTTCTGTTGATGATGAAGCACTGCATGCCCCAAGGACTGTCAATACCATTACGGCCATGACTGCTAGTAAAATAACGACTTTTCTCTGTGCTGTTTTCAAGCTGGTTCCTCCTTGTGGTGTCGTATGCATGCTTAGAAAAACTTGGCTTATCACCAAGTCCTTATGGCCAAAGTCTTTTCTTATACTTTAAGTTTTATCAAAGTATAAAAAGGCCTGGAAGGTGTAGCACCTTCTAGGTCTACGAAGGAAAAATATGTAATTTCCGACAAATATTCTGGAAGCCGAACATTCATAAATTTCACCTCGTAGTCCAGTTCTTTCAATGGGAACCTGGTAGAAACACTCCGACCATATTACCGAGCATATACGAGTTATTGTTTTATAACGTTACTGTCCCACTATAACAAATCACAAAAATGGTTTCAACGATAAATACGAACATAATCAACTTATTAACATTAATCGTTCGTATTTCTCCTAACTAATAAGAGAGCAAACAGGATACTTATAAAAGTAACTGCCATGGAAGCTTTGAAAAAAGGAGGAGTATACGATAATTGAATTTTATTGGGTCCTGATTCAATCGGAAATCCGATGAATGCATAATTGACCTTTTCCACCTTCTTTACGTCCCCATTCACCTTGACCTGCCATCCTCGCTCGTACGGAATCGGCAGCATCATCAATCGGTCCCCATCGATATTGTCATAATGAAGTGACAGGTTATTACCTTCCCACTTCACCTGTGCTCTATCTTCTGCATCGCGTTTTGCTTTTTCTAAAACGGTGTAGTCTTCTTCATATAATGCAAGATCCTTCAATAAATACTCTCCCTCAGGAACACGTATCGAAATCTTTTCCGTTTTTGGAATGCGGATGACGAGGTCATCGATGTAAGTTTTGTAAATGGACTGGTTGTGCTTACGAGTCGTCCGGTAACCATTGACCTTCAACGCAAACCCTTGCCGCTCGGCGAGACTTTCAAGATGAAAACTGACGTAATAATCCCCGTCCTCCCCATCGAAGTCCTCGACAATCAGATCAATGCCACCTTCTTTCTCCTTCACCTTCAAATACCCATGTTCATATTCTGCTCCAGCCGTTTCCATACTCGTGTCGTCCATAATATTAGGCACGTCTGTTGGATTTTCTGAAAAGCTTCCGTCCTCCACAATCACACCTTCCAGCATCGCGTGCTCTTTTTCCAGGACATTGGCTTCTGCCAGCGCATCTGTAGAAAATATATTGTCTGTCGTACGTACAAATGGCAGCAGGTTGGTATTTTCATACATTACATAATTTTCGGTAGTGGCCACCTTTTCGAAACCATAAGGAACTTTTGCTGTGTCATCTTGTTTACGCATCATGTATTTGCCCTGCAACAGGCTGTACAGGTTTGCCCGGGAGCCGAGCGTCGAGTAACGGCTGACACTCTCCCGCCCCATATCCACCTGCAAATCATACAAATAAAAAAACAACAGTTCCTTGTCCAGTATGCTGGAATACACACTCAATCCGTTGAAATCCTGAACAATCGGCGTATTGTTCAAATATCCGACCCGCCAGTCAATCCGGTAAAACGGGTCGCTATCCTGCTCCTTGATTTCCGCAAGCAATTCCCGCTGTTCTTTCCCGTTATACTTTTCACTATGTAAAAAGTCCTGCGATACACTTCGCACACCGGTCATTTCCGAGATGACGTACTGGATGGCATTAGAAAAAACGAGCAGAAAAATAAGGCTTGCCCCGTATAACACGTAAAAGCAGCTGCGTTTACCTATCCATACCACACATGCGGCCATCAACACGATGACTAACATGAAAATAAGTACCGTGAGACCAGGCAGCGAGAAGAAAGAAAGATCTTGATCGATCACCAGCACGCTCAAGTACAGGCTGATGACGAGCAGAATTGCAATCATTATGCTTGTTTTACTGACATTTCCCAGGTACTGCAGCCCGACAGCCACAACCCCTCCGGCCGTAAATGACAATAAATATTCCCACCGGTACTGCGGAGCGGAAAAGCCATTGAAGGCACTGGCCGCCAGTGGACTGAAATGAAGGAGCACGAACAAAATGCTTAACCAGGTAAATAATCGGAATTTTGCCTGCTTATACAAGGGAATAAGCAATAAGCACAAAATAAAAATAGACGGCAAAATAATAACCCGGCTTGTAAATAGAACGTTGTCCGTCACATCGATTACCTCGATGGGAAACCGGTAATCGGGACGGTAATTATTAAGAAAGCTGTAGACGGCCGGTACAAATGAAACCGCACTGATCCCAGCACCAATCAATCCCGCCGTAATAAAAAGGCTGACCTTTCTGACCAAGGAAACTTCCCGATCTTCCAGCCGTTGGAACAACCGGAACAGAAAGTACACACCAATGAAAATCAGGTTGATATACGCAAAATAGAAGTTATCAAACATGGTTATGGCAACAGCAAAAATAAACCATCCCGATCGGCCTTCGCGGATGATTTTTTCGACCCCAAGGACGAGCAATGGCAGCCAAAGCATCGCATCAGCAAAAAACTCCCAGTACGTCGCATGTCGGAAATAGATTACCGATAACCCATAGACGGCAGATCCCAGGAATCCGGGCAGCCACGGAATTTTCATATAACGGAAGACAAGCGTGGTAAGGACAAGAATAGCAGTCAAACGCAAGATGCTGATGAACACGGCAGCCTTGGCCCAATAAACGATATCTACCGCGCTGATTATTCCTAGCCATTCCAGCAAAAAAGTCACCCCAGCGCTGAGCAGGAAAACAATCGATGTCGAAAAGTAAAAAGACAACTGGCTGTATGTATCCCCGCCAAGACCAAACCCGTAGTTATAGAAGAAATTCCCGCTGGTATATTGATGATATAAAAGTTTTTTGAATGTCACCATTTGCTGCAGGCCGTCATTGTGCCCGACCATGTAACGGCCTTCTGTCCATTCCTGCAGAAAAAAAACATGAGCTAAAACAGCAAGTACAAGGCTCGCCGCCACTAACAGCATGAATTTTTTATTCCTCATGACATCCCCGCCTGCAATTTATATATTTATTGTTCACCAGTGCATCTGACCGTATTACTGATCCCCACTGCGATGAATTTGATAAACTCCCGTTTGGTCCGCTTCACTGCTCGGTCCACGACGGATATTGGCTTCCTCGACCAGATAATGAGGCCGCTGCTTCGTTTCATAATAAATTCTGCCGATATATTCTCCGATGACACCAAGGCTGACAAGCTGAATGCCACCAAGCAGCAGCACCGCAGAAATCGTTGTGAAATAACCCCGCTCAACGATGCCGTTATTCATTATCATGATTAAATGGACAATAATGTATAAAGCAGAAATCATCAGCACAAAAATGCCGCTATAAAAGCAGAGCCGGAGCGGCCGGTTGTTAAATGATATCGCTCCATCAATGCCATAATTCATCAATTTAGACAGCTTCCACTTCGACTGGCCATTCTCCCGGCAGACGTTATCATAATGAATGACCTTCTGACTTAAACCGATCCAGGAAAACAACCCCTTCGAGAAGCGGCTACCCTCATTCAACTTCAACAGCCCGTTCACCGCTTTTCTGCTCAGCAGCCGGAAATCCCCAACCCCATCCTCAAGCTGGACATCAACACACTTATTGATGACACAATAATAAAGGGAAGAAAGACAGGAGCGCAGCCAGCCCTCTCCCTTCCGATTCCGTTTCCCGATCACCTGGTGATAACCTTCCTCATACCCGTCGAGGAACGGTCGAATCAACGAACAAGGATGCTGCAAGTCTGCATCCATTACAATTACAGCTTCTCCGTTCGCATGCTGAAACCCGGCAAGAAGTGCCACTTCTTTTCCAAAATTACGCGTAAACGAAATGAACTTCACATTTGTGTTCGCCCCCGCCAGCTTCTTGATCCGTGAGAGCGTATCATCGCTACTGCCGTCATTCACATACAGGATTTCGTAATCGTAACGAAGCGTTTCAAACTCTTTGTCTACTGCTTTATAAATAAGGTCGATATTATCAGATTCATTATACGAAGGAATAATAATCGATATCAGTCCAGCTGTCATCATTGCACCTACTTTAACGTCTATCTGCTACAAATAGCTTCAGCAGAAATCCGCTTTCTTATACAGAGATGCCACTCAGTAGAAAAGTGCAGGCTCTCATGGTGACACCTTATGCGTTAAGTCAGAACATGGTTGAGTTAGGGAAGAAGTTTGCCGCGTTAGGGCAGAAGTTAACCGCGCTAAGTCAGAAGTTTGTGGGTCTAGGGCAGAACCTGTCCGAGTTAGGGCAGAACTTCCCGGTGCCAGCTATAAAAATTTAAAGCAGAAGTTTGGAAAAATGATATCACGGGTTAAAATCTTATTACATAGCTATTACTACTATGGTCGAATAGAGTTTCATCTGTTAGGGTGAATATAAATAAAGTCAGGTTCCCATCAGTTTTGACCTCCCCCCCTTTATATTCTGATGAAAACCTGGACTTTATTGAACAAGAACACAAGCAGCAAAACATACGATCAAGAAAAGCCACTCCAATTTGGAGTGGCTTTTCTATTAGGAGGTTGCTACTTTTTTTGTCTCCACTGTTTGACCAGCTTTTTTATCAACAGACTTTCTTGTCTGGAACAGGTTACCTTTATGGAACCCGAGTGTCAAACCAACCGTCAAAACAAACGTGATTCCCATGCCAAGGAAGTAGAAGCCCCAGTGCTCTGGATAAACAGAAAGGAAGGACAGTACGCCGCCAACTCCAACTGAAGTTGCTTTTACCCCTTGAGCAGCGATATAGGCACTACCCACAGCACTCGCCAGCATAACCGCGATGAACGGGTAGCGGAAGCGTAGGTTAATACCATAAATCGCAGGTTCCGTTACGCCGAGCCAGGCAGAAATTGTCGCAGCAAAAGATACCCCTCTTAATTTTTTGTTGCGTTTCAATAGGAAGAACATCGTCAATGCGGCAGCACCCTGCGCCAATGTTACCGTTTCACTTACCGGCCATAGCGTGACATATCCTAATGTTCCTGCCATTTGCAAGTTTACCCCAAGGAAAATGTGATGCATTCCTGTAATAACAAGTGGAGCTGAAATGAAACCGTACACCCCGCCAGCAAATGCCGGAGATACTTCAAATAGATATAAAATTCCATCCGTAATCCAGTTAGAACCTGTCATCGTAACCGGTCCTATCAAACCAAACGTCAACAGTCCGGCAAATATCAAAGCAAACGGTGCCACAAATAACATTTGTAAATTGCCCGGAATGAACCTCTTTAAATGTTTTTCTGACCAGGTCAGCAGCCATACCGCAAAGATTACGGGGAGCACTTGTCCCTGATATCCGATCTTAGCAATTTCCCAGCCAAACAAATTCCAGTAGCCTACACCCTCCGGATCTGCCGCATAATCATAGGCAGACATCAAGTCAGGATGGACAAGCAACAAACCAAGAACGATACCTAATAACGGACTTCCACCAAACTTTTTCGCTGCGGACCAGGCAATCAACACAGGTAAAAATGTGAACGCTGTGTTTGCGATTACATTTATGAATTCAGCAAACCCAGTCCAGCCGGTATACACATCTAATAACGATTTATCTGCAAAAAAGATCCCCGGATTGGCAAGCAGGTTGTTCAATCCTAACAGTAAACCAGCAGCAACGATCGCCGGCAGGATCGGAATGAAGATATCCGCTAACACCCGGATCCCTTTTTGCAGAGGATTCCCTTTCTCTGCCGTAATCTGCTTCATTTCATCCTTACTGACTTCCTCGGCATCTGTCTGCTTCACAAATTCCTGATACACTTTTTCCACTATTCCAGGACCGATAATGACCTGGTACTGGCCATTCGCTGAAAAAGTTCCTTTGACCAGTTCATTTTCTTCTAATGCTTCTCTGTTAACGAGACTTTCATCTTTTAGTACGAGGCGCAGCCGTGTCACACAATGGGAAGCATTCGTAACGTTTTTAGGACCGCCGACATGCTCAATTATTTTGGCAACGTTTTCTTTAAAACCCATGATATTTCCTCCCTTTTATCTAAATCGCTTTCAAAAACCGCTTTCAAAATTTGCTACTTGTTTAAACAAGTTCATTATAGTACAGTGAGATTAGTTGTCAAGAAAATTTTGAAATAAGGAGTGTTCGAATTGGATTTAACAGTAACTCCAATGAGCCATTTCGGTTCTTATATGGCCCTTACCTACCAGGAGAATAGTGAGCCCGAAAAAGAAGGCATTTATGTGAATGCCGTCAGGGGAAAATCCAAGCAGCATCAAAATGCGCTTAAAATAATTCCGACGAAAAACGGGGAACCCGTAAACTATAGTTACGAGGCAGATGAATTCCAAATCACCATTCATGTCGATGGAGGAATATTGGACATTTGTTTTGAAGATGAGTTGCGGATTTTTGTCAGGGGAACTGGGGAAAACCTCGGACTCATATTGGATACCCAGCCAATTTACAACTTTGAATACAATTACCTACTTGGAAAAAGCGGAGACGAATACTGCATCGTCAATAGCTATAAGAACTTAACGAAGTATTTGATTTTCGCACCACAAGGTTCACTTTCCATGAAACAGAACGTATTTATGGATACCACCGGGAGCACGAATAAAGCGGACAACCTGTCGAGCATCCATATTGACGCTGAAGAGGAGTCCGGTGAATTTCTCTGTGTCATTGAAGATATTCCAACCCATGGATCGATCCCAGCTGACAGGGAGTACAGCTTTGATCAAGCGCTGGCAAAAAGCAAAGCTCACTTCGAAGATTTTCTAGCGAAACAGCCAGTGGTCCCGGAAGGCTATCAGCAAACCCTACGCGAAGCAGCTTATCTCAACTGGACGTGCATCAAAAATGAAGAAGGCTTGCTGAAAAGAAAAGCGATGTTTATGTCCAACAGCAACTTCCCTGGAGTATGGAGCTGGGATAACGCCTTTAATGGCCTAGCGCTTGCCGGAGTGGATGACCAGCTGGCATGGGATCAAATCCAGTGCCTATTTGACCACCAGGACGAAAAAGGACAAATTCCCGGATCCATCAGTGATTCCACGATCCGCTGGAACTTTTCCAAGCCTCCTGTACAAGGATTGTTTGTTTTGAAAATGATGGATAGAATGGCCCTTACCGAAGAACAGCTGGAACAAATGTATCAACAGATCGAAGCGCATGTGAACTTCTATTTCCGCTTTAAGGATTCCAATCAGGACGGCATACCGGAATACCATCATGGGAACGACTCCGGCCAGGACAACAGTACCGTTTTCCGCAATGCTGATATCATTGATTCACCGGACCTGCTGGCCTTTTTGATTAAATCCATGGACATGCTCGCTGTCGCAGCTAAAAAATTGCAACGCCCTAAAGATGAACAATATTGGAAAGAAGCAGCACAGAAATATACCGACCTATTCTGCGACTATTTCATCGTCGATGATTTGCCAGTCGCCCGCTATACGCGAACCGGTGAAAAAATTGACAGCGAAGGATACCTGCCGCTCGTTTCCCTTATTCTGGCAGATAAATTGCCGGAGTCAGTAAAAAAGAAAATGATTGAAACGCTTAGCAGTGGCAGATATTTGACCGAATGGGGAATTGCTTCCGAGGCAATCGACAGTCCATTATATGAGGAAGACGCTTACTGGAGAGGTCCCATCTGGGCACCGACTACCCTGCTGTTCATTGATGCTTTTGAAGCATGCGGGGAGTATGATTTGGCTGATGAAGTAGCTGAAAAATTCCTGAAGCTTTGTAAACATGGTGGGTTCGCCGAGAACTTCCACGCTGAAACTGGTGAAGGATTAAGAGATCTTGCTCATACGTGGACATCCAGCGTGTTCATTCACCTCGCCGCTCGTCAACAGGAAAAAAATAATAATAACCGTAAGCAGGCAGTAACGGTTTAAAAATATCAAAAAAGTGTACGAGACTCGCTCTCGTACACTTTTTTATCATCCTTTTCGCTGCGTCTGGTCAAAAAAGACAAAATTACCGGGCATGTGCCGGGACTGGGTATATTCGAACATGACACCGTCACCATTGAAAACATGACTGGTGACGACAACGACACAATTGTAACCATCCATTTTCAAATATTTTTCATCCGTTTCGGTCACTTTCTCCACTGTCATCTTGCGCTTGGCCGTGACCGCTCTTTGATTCCACTCTCTTTCCAGGTATTCATAGATAGAATCCTCAGCGATGTCTACTGTCAGATCTTTCACGACATCTTTTCTAAAATAGTTATAATCCATGATCACCGGATCCCCATCCAGGTATCGGACCCGCTGGAGATGATAGACTTCTACTCCGACCGGCATCATCGTCTCCTCATGGATGCGTTCGTCCACCGTCACTTCCTCGAAAACGATCACTTCCGTCCGGTGACCTTTTTTATTACGGATCGCGAACTGTTTGAACGTCTCGGTTTCCCCGAACATATACTCCGCCTGTTTGAAGTCCTGGTAAATCACACGGGCTCCATGCCCATGTCTCGTCTGGACATATCCTTCTGAAGCCAGTTCACCGATTGCCCGTCGGATCGTATTCCGTGAGCAGTCATATTCTTTTACCATGGTATTCTCCGATGGGAGCAACTGTTGATATTGATAAAATTCATTTTCTATCTTCTGTTTCAAGTCTTCATAAATTTTCTTATACTTAGCCCGTGGCATAATAGCCTCCTATGTATCTCACTTCTCTATGTATCTGTACTATAACCAGAAAAAAACGACAACGCAACCTATTGACCAAACGGCTAATAGTTGCGTTAAGTCAGAAGATGGTGGGATTAGGGAAGAACCTGTCCGAGTTAGGTCAGAACTTGCCGGTGCTACATACAATTTAAAGCAGAATTATGGAAAAAATATATAACGGGTTAAAATCACATTACATGGCCATTACTTCACTGGATAAGAGCAATTTCATCTGTTAGGGTGAATATAAATAAGTCAGGATCCATCAGTTTTGACCTCCCCCTTTTCATCTGATAGGAATCCTGTCTTTTTAAAGAGCAAACACTGCATACAAGAAGCCACCCCAATCGAGGGTGGCTTTTGTTGTGATAAGAAAGGATAAAATTTTAGTTGGCTAGCTTCAGCGCCCAGACACTCGCGACATAAGCAACCCGTCTTGCGGAAGGAAAGAACACCTTCCTCCAGCCGTTTTGCTTATGCGTGTCGTGTCTTTCAGGGCGCTTGCGCTTTTCTTTTACGTATGTTCCACTGCAAGCTCCTGACCGAAGTGCCCGGCTTCTCTTCTTGTCATATCGGCGTGCTCGAGCACGGCTTTCAGCTTTTTCATATCCTTTTCGGTATAAAATGGATAGCCATCCTTCAGCTGACCCACCAGAAATTTGGCGAGCTTTTCTTTCTGATCAAATACATATGGCTTATAAGCTTTTGAATAATTGATGACCTGGTTGCTATGGGTAAAATAAACGATCGGAAGAACCCGTCTTTCCAGGTCATTACTTTGCAGCTGGTTATGGATCGTCTCCATACCATCTAATACCTGTGTGGCAGGATCTTCAATAGACCTCACCTTCAGGCTATGCTGCTCTGCTTGCGCATTATCAGCGACAAGGGTCTTTTCTTCCTTCTTATCATCGGTAGAAAAAAAGTCATCAAGCAAAAACGAAACTTCCTTCGCCTTGTCCTGATTCATGCCGTATAGCACCTTTCCTTCCAGATTGTTGGTACCAAGGAGATAAATTCCTGACTTCATCAAAACAATGAGATCATTTTTCACGAATTTCCTATCCTTATCCTCTCCAGACAACGGCAGGTACACGTTAGGCAGGAGAATCATGTCAGAAGGCTGGATACTTCCTTCATTAACCAGCTTATCCTTCAGATCGCTCACGATCGTATAGATTTCCATCTCACTGGCTGTTCGAGAGAGCTTTTCCATATCTTTGACGTAAGCGTTGACCGCTGCGATCTTTTGCTCGTAATCTTCCTTTACTTTTTTCCTGTCCTCTTCTTTCTTTAGTTCGTAATCCTTTTCCACCTGATCGAGTGTAGTCACCGCTTCGCGTTCCACTTCTGCTACCATTTTCTTATAGCTTTTAGCGGAAAAATAATGATAGATGATTAAGCCTAATACAACAAACGCTAACACACCAGCTGCTGTTACCCACACATACATATTTAAAAAATCAGATGCATTCATATAGTTTCTTCCTCCAACTCTTTTTAATAGACTTCGAAAACCCAGCCGCTGTTCGGGCAGTTTCTTTCAAATTGGTTGGAATTACATGTTTATTGGCGGGCCCACCTTTACGGCCCGCCTTTTTATTTTTAAAACTGTCGTCTCATCCATTTTTCTGATCATTTTTATAAAGAACTTCTGTTTTCACCGGCTTATAGCCGGCACCGTCGATCCACGTTACGTGAACACGGTAATTCTCTGTCTGGGCTTGATTGGTGACCGTGGCAATGGCTTTATCCGTGCCTTCTCCCGCTGCCCACCAGACAATCATATCGTCTTCCGACAAACCGGCACCTGCAGCAATAGCTGTCGTCATTTCTTTCCAATCGAGCGAACCTTTTTCAAAAGTGATATGGGTATGGCTTTCCTGATCGGTTGGAACAACAGCCCAGTCATCGGTAATGACTTGTTTAACATTCGGATCACCATTGCCGCCTCGTCCCTCGGAAGGTTCCGGTTCTGTTTGTTCTTGCGGAGCATCCTCACTTCCGTTTGTGGCTGACTTCTTGTCACCTTCATCCTCTTTCGGAGGAGCTGGTTCTTCTGTCGATGTTTCCGGCGCCCTTTCTTCTGGCGGATTTTCTTCTTCCGAACGAGGCTCTGCTTCGGTTACTGGGTCATTACCAGATTCAGGCTTGGGTTCTTTGCTCGTAAAGAGATTCCCTTCCTTGTCCTCTTTCTTCATATTCTCTTCTATCGGCCGTTTTTCTGCATCAGATGCCTGGTCCGCCAACCCTAAATGGGAGTTCAATTTATAGGAAATTTCCTCTACCTGTTTTTCATCCGGCATATAGTAGTAAATCCCATCGATCTTTTTATCCGTGCCTTCAATTTTGTGCTGTTCAATATTGGCACGGGCATCTTTGTAATTGGACTGGATTTTCCACATCTCATTAAAGCTCAGGTTGGTCTTCACGTGATTTTCCACCACTTCAAAAATGTCCCCGAAATTCGTCACAGAAGAAATGCTTGCCCCTTTTTGGATCACCTGTTCAATCACTTGGCGCTGACGTTTCTGACGTCCGAAATCACCTCTTGGATCGAGTTCTCTCATCCGGGCATACAGCAAAGCTTCTTTTCCATTTAGCGTAATCTCACCTTTAGGGAAATACGCATCTCCTTTGAGATGCTCCGCATCCCTCGTATCAAACTCAAGGTCGTTCTGAACAGTGATGCCATCTAGAGCATCAACAATCCCTTCAAAACTTTGCATATTCACTTTCACAAAATAATCGACCGGAACGTCGAGAAATTCCTCAATCGACTTGATGGTCATTTCCGTACCGCCGACTTGATAGGTGCTGTTCATCTTATTTTCCTCAGCCCCTCGCACCTTTACATACGTGTCGCGGGGAATACTGACCATCTGGACAGACTCCTCTTCCGGATTAATTGTCAGCAGGACCATCGTATCGGCCCGTCCACCTTTTTCTCCTTTTTGCGTATCCAGTCCCATGATCAGCACGGATATCGGATCCCCATCCTTCAAATCGATGTTCTTCAGTCGCTGTTCAAACTCCGGATTCCGGTCGATATCTTCATAGATGCTTGCCGAGGTCGACGTGAACACATTGAATGCATAACTGCCCGCACCGAGTATCAGTACAGTCACTGCAGTCATGATAAATAATAGAAATTTTTTACCCATGATGCTTTCCTCCACTGAATCGGATCATCAAGCTGCCGTTTCCGATTTTTTCTGATTATATTTTCTTCCTGTCCGGGATACTTTGTTCCATTTCTTGTTGAAAAAGTAAGAGATGCTTCCATACATGACGTAATACACTGCCACAAACCGGTAAACGATGATATCGAATAAAATCGTCCCCAAAATCCGGAATCCATCTCCTTTCTGAAAGCGGAAGCCGTAATGCTTATTCATACGGAGTGCTACCAGGTCGTACAGGACCCCGAATAAAAACAGGAAGAACAAATAGAAAAACATATACGCGAGAATTGAATTCTCAGAGCTCGTAATCAAATTGTATGTGACGAGCCCGGTCATAAAATAAGCAGCAATGGTACCAATCAAGAAGGTTTCAAAGATATAGAAAAAGGAAACAGGCTTCGTAAATAGTGTTTTTAAGAAAAACGCCCAAAAATGAATGACACAGTCAACATAGGCTTTTTGCCAACGGAGTCGCTGCTTAGTCAAATCCTTCCATGTTTCCGGAAGTTCGGTATAACCGATCGCATCAGCAATAAACGTGATTTTCAACTGCTTTTTTTTCGCTATGAATCGCTGGATGCGCAAGGTGATGTCGATATCTTCTCCAATGGAATTCCGGTAGCCGCCAACCTTAAATAGAATGTCTTTCCGAAAGACACCAAACGCCCCAGAAATGACCGCTAATGCCTTGAATCGGACGAGTGATAATTTTGAAATATAAAAAGCTTTCATAAAATCAAGCACCTGGACACGCACAAGCATGTTGGCATTTTTAAGAGATAACCGCTTTAAAGGATTATCCGTTTTCGTCTGCAGAACATGGACCATACCGCCTGCAGCTACGACTCCTTTATCTTTGAATGCTTTATTGACAGCCGCTAATGCATTCTCCGTCAAAATAGTATCGGCGTCCAAAGTTACAACCAAATCTTTTTGAGAATATTCGATTCCGGCATTGAGTGCATCTGCTTTCCCGCCATTCACCTTATCGATGACATAGATATTCGGATAAAGCTGCGATTGGTAGACCTTTTTGACATTTTCATGCTTTAGCGAACCCTGGGGAGACAATTCACTGGTCTTCAAGTCCAGCATTTCCCGCAAGTAATTCATCGTGCCATCCGATGAACCATCATTGACATAAATCACCTCAAATTGGGAATATGCCAGTGTTTTCATACTTTCTATGGAAGTTTCTATGATTGATTCTTCATTGAAACAAGGAACCAGTACGCTGATACCCTCTTCTTGTTCATAGCCGTGCTCAATCTTCCATCGTTTCAGACCTTTATTCGCTCCGGTTCTTTCGTCTTCATCACGAAAGAACGGCAGGCAATGGTAAATATGCAACACAGGAAATGTAACACTGATCAGGAAAAATATCGTGATGAATAAATCCAACTACGTCACTCCTTTACATGAGATAAAGTTAAAGCTCTTATTATTTTTTATTAGAAAAAACCAGATTGCCGCCAAGTCCGTATAGGCAAGCCTTAATGTTTCTTCTACTTTAATCCTTTCACAAAGATAAACTTGCTTAAATTGCAAATAAAAACGTCCCCCGTAAAGGAGGACGTGCATTTCCATCTCTAAAAGATTAACATAAGTGACACCTTAAAATACACAGGCTTATTATCTAATTATCTAATCCTACTTTATAAGTAAAGTTCGATACTTCCATACAATTATTACGGTAATTCACCAAAAAATGTCTAAAGATCATTACAACATTACTATCCGAATTTGCTGATAGAAGGGTCTTTTTCCTTGAAAAAATCAAAATTTGTCAATAGTAAAAAAATCATTACATTTATGTTACTTTGGTGGTTTAAAGCGGCTATGTCTGTTAGTATAAAAAATGAATAAAGGCAGCTACCTAACCAGTTTGACCTCCCCCTTTTTCCTGGTATGATAGCTGCCTTTGGTATGTTTATTTATCATTGCCTGCTCATTAACCCGCTGTATTGCAGACTATACCGTTTTTGCGAAATCGGTGATATAGCTGTACGCCAGGTAAATGATCATGCAGACAGCGGTCAACAAAAACCCCCACCCTAGTGTGATCTGGTCGATCATCAGATAATTATTGCACAGCTGGTTCGGCGACCAGATGTACAGCCAGCCCATTAAAATGAATAACAATGTAAATAAAATAATCAGGCCGTTTTTAAGGCTGGGACTTATTTTCCTCCAGCTGTCCCGAAGCGGCACACCTGCAAGGAACGGCAGGGAAATGAACTTGAACAGCTCGATATACCAGAAGTTGAGCGCTTCGTCCATCGACCGGGGCAGTGTCCAATAGAAAATGACGATCACAAACAACAGGATGCCAGGAATGCCATTCGGGTTCCACTCTTCAAAAAAGCGCGGGAACTTTTTTTGCAATACAGGTGCGAGCAAAAAGCCGATGATGACAAACAGCGTCATCTGCATATGCATATGGATGATCATAACGGACTCCATCAGACTGGCAACAGGAGGGAGCATGAGAAAAGCGTAAAGCAATAGCACATAATAGATTCCCTTCATTTTCCCCCGCCCCCTTCCATCCTATCCATCACGGTTACTGCCGCTTCTCTCGTCTCCTGATAATCCATCACTTCCACCAGCCGGCCTTCCGGATCAACGAGATAAAAAGCCGAATTGTGGGCAAAGTTGCCATATTCGTCGGGTATAACAGTAACACCGAAACGGTCAAGCAGTTCATCCAGTTCCTGCTGATCTGGAATCCTTGCCATCCGCCACGTCTCCCCGTCACTCTCGAGCCATTCCCGGTACGTGTCCAGTACTTCAGGTGTATCACGCTCCGGATCGAAGCTGATGCTTAAAAACTGGATATCATCTTCCAGCCCGTCATCCGGCAGCATCTCATAAACTTCCTTCATATTCTTTTCCAGCTCAGGACAGACCGTACCGCACATCGTATAAAAAAATGTAATGAATACATACTTTCCTTCAAACTCAGAAAAAGGATAAACCCGTTCGGCGTGATCCTCTAACGTTACCTCGGGGAATAAGGGCTGATCTTCTTTCAACTGGTTAACCCGAGCCGCTTCCGATGTGTAAGCAGTAAAGCCATCGGTTCCGAAATAGAACAGGACGAAGCCGAAGACAGCGACCAGTAAATAAGATAGTAGTTTTTTGTTGACCATTAGGATCACATCCTAGTTATCGATTAAAAGAAAGAGAGCTGCTGCCAGGAGCGGGCTCTCTTCTTTTGTCATTTACCAGGTTTTGAATGGCGGCGAACCTGGAGGCGCGTTAACAATGAAGTCGACCAACGGAATGACATATGCCATGCTTACTAAACCAATCATCAGGACGATCCAGAGGCCCCATCGCTCGGTCCACATTGGAGTTGGCGTTGCGTCTTCTTCTACATCTGCAACCGGAAACTCAGTTTCCCCTTTTGGCGCCAGGAACATCATGTGGAAGACAGCGTACACTTGGAGCAGCACACCGATCATCAGCAACGTTCCGCCAATCGCAAGGAAGAACAGGTACGGATCCCAGCTTAGTGCCGTTGCATTATCAAAGTAAGTCGAGTATGAGGTACGGCGTGGGGAACCCAACAAGCCGACCCAGTGCATGGCACCAGACATGAGCACCATACCGATTGTCCAGACTATTGTCTGAATAACACCCAGTTTATTTATTTCTTTGGTCAACACCCTTCCGGAAACATATGGAACGAGCCAGTAGCTGACACCGAAGAACGTCATCACCACTGTCATGCCAAGCGTCAAGTGGAAGTGACCGACCACCCACATCGTATTATGGGCAACTTGGTTCAACTGGTTCGTGCTTTGTACGATCCCGCCGGCACCGGCTGGAATAAAAGCAGCCATCGCAATGAACGGAGCAAGGAACCGGACGTCTCCCCAAGGCAGTTTTTTATACCAGCCGACAAGACCTCTGCCGCCTTTTTTACGTGCTGTTTTTTCAAACACAGCGAACATCGCATAAGCGGTCATCAAGGATGGGAACCCGATAGCAAGACTCATGAAAACGTGCATGTATTTGACAGATTCTGAGATACCCGGGTCAATGATTTGATGGTGGAATCCACCGGTGATGTTCATGATGACGAGCGCAATGACAACGATCCTTGTCAACAAATCGCTCCAGCGTCTTCCGTCAATGATTTTAGGAACGAAGACATACCAGGCAGAAATGGCGGTCATATACCAGATATTAACGAGCGTATGCCCGAATGCCCAGAATAGTGTACGGGAAACCATGACATTGATGGTCTCGATCCAGCCGAATGCCCAAGGGATGATATAGAGAACTTCAATAGCAACCGGCAGACTTCCGAAGAACAAGAGAACGAATACACCCATGGCGAAAAAGGAGATCGGAATGTGCTGTCCCTTATGATTTTTTCTCCAGTTCGCCACATTGATAAATGCCCCGAAAGCAAGCATCCAGACACCCAATACGATGAAGACGAGGCCGATGTAGAACATCGGAGCAGCGGCCATCGGTGGATAGAACGTATACATGACAGAGGCGTCGCCCTGTAAAATCGGGATGACGGCGAGCACGAAGCCGAAGATTTTCATCCAGAACCCGATCCAGGCCATTTTCCGTACTTTCGGAAGCAGTCCTCCCAGGGAATGGGACAGCCCCGCGTAAAAGTAACCGATCGTGAAGAATGCCGATAACACAACCACTAACAATAATCCATGGGCTGTCAGTACTTTATAGTAGTTCAGCCATACCGGCAATTCGAGGATGCCGGCCCTGTTCATGCCTTGCAGAAGTCCGAGAAGACCGCCAACTAAAATTGCGGCGAAGGCAACAATTAAATATGATTTCGTGATTCTGGCATCTTCCGGACTGATTCCAAGTGCTTTATTCGCTTTATCTTTCCAATACTCTTTTTTTATCGCTTCCATGTTACTCCCCCCTTTATTTTACTGTAATGGTCGTACCCATCAGCTGATGGCCTGATCCGCAATATTCGTTACAGAGGACAAGATACTCACCAGGCTCATCGAATGTTTGTGTGATTTTTGAAATGTATCCGGGCATTACCATTGCGTTGATATTCGTATCAGCAACCTGGAACCCATGTGTGACATCCTTTGAAGTCATGGTGAAATGGACCGTGGATCCTGCAGGTACTTCAATTTTGTTTGGTGTAAAGCTGAAGATCTGTAATGTCATAATCACTTCATATTCATTTTCACCAATCTGTTTCACCCCAGGGTTATCGAAAGGAGCTGTTTCATCGACATTTTGCGGATCGATCCTTTCCCCGTAACTTGGTGGCCCCATATCTTTCGCGAACGCCTGATAGCCTGTGATTAACATGAAACCGATAATCATTCCAAAACTCAACGTCAGCCAAATTTTTTCCGCTTTATGCATGTTCATCCCCTCCTATATTCTCGCCATATATAAGCCGTAAACCAGCAGATACGTTAGAAAAATAACTCCCCCCACTACAGCTACCGAAAAAACAGTCCCCTTGATTGACGAATGTTCTTCCGCCACTTCTTCGGACTTCTTTACGTTTGACTCCGCCATTTATAATCCCCCTTATTATTTGTTAACTCTATGATAATTGAGAACTGTTATTAGCTAAGTGAACTAAATCACACGTAGCCAATATTTTGGTGTTGTTTTTATACGTTAGCTATGATGAATACAGTGATGGTAAGCTTTATGAACAATTTATGAACAAAAAAAACGCGTGGATTTTGTACAAATCCACGCGCCCTTTATCTATTACTCTATGTTCTGACTTAACGGCACAATCTTCTGCCCTAACGCAACAATGTTCTACCCTAACTGAGACACCTTCTTACTTAACGCAACTGACTTCTTACCTAACATATATTTTTAACACTCTCCTTCCAAATTAAGGCTTGCGTTCCCACCGTTCCAGCACACCGACAATATGTTCCATTTTTTCTTTCTTTATAGCTTCAATCACACCGCTTGCAATCTCCTCATGCGTGAGCCACCTTGATCGATTCCCTTCCATCACAAATCCCAGTTGAACGATATGTAACGTGCCATGTTCTGGTACATCGATCTTTTGCCGAAACTCCTCACGGCTGTGGGAGCTTCCTAGAATTAGGTATACGTCGAACCGAACAGATGCTTTAGCTATTTCACGCAGGATAACCTCCCTCGCCTTCTCGGCATCCGAATGAATCCAGGCCACCACCAGACGAGGTGTACCATACCGCTCAAAATTTCTGCTCAATCTATGTATCAATTCTTCTGTATTTTTATAATCTACCAAAACCGGAATCAATTGATCCGTATGAGGTGACCGCTTTAATACCTTATCCATTTTCCGTTTATTCCGTGCCACTACAGACACATGATAACCTTGATCTGCGAGCCACAGTGTCGTTTCCGCTAACATTCCCGTACCGCCCACCACCAGCGCATGTTTCATAAAAACTCCCCTTTATTTAGAATAACTTTACTTGTCGCCATGTTTCACACAATTTTGAGCTTTCTTAACGTAAAAAAGCAGCTTGCGCTCAAGCTGCTTTTTTCAAGGTGTTTATCGTTTTAATTCAGGGTTTTCACGTTTTGCTTCCTGTACTCGAGGCTTTCGATAGCCTCCAGCTTTATCCGCTTGCTTGAATTCTTTCGCATAATGTACTTCCTGGGCATCACTCGGATCAATCCCATTTCCGCCTACAGGTTGATATTGTGCTTTTCGTGCCATGTTGTACTCATCCTTTCTGTTGGAATTGGGTTATATGAAACGTTTCCCGCAAAGAATAGACGATAAACATAGCTGACAATTTCGATTACTACTTGTTTTACACATACTCTATCTTATTAAAGTAGACGAAACTCTCTTATAATCCTCCTCTGAAATGAATGACAAGTGCGATATCTGCGAATAGCAAAATGACCGCCAATGCCAGGGAACCGATCACCACAAACCGTTTTTCCCGTGCCCATTTCCCAGCTATAGCCATTAATACAAACATGATCGTACTGATTTGAATGTTCTGCAGCCGAGACTGTTTTTGAAAAATGGCCAGCTCCTCATCCGGATTCCCCTCGAACGGTTCCTGTTTTTTCATCCCGCCATACCAATAATATTCCGTGATTTGTGTAGTTTCGGTATCTTTGTTGTAATCCAATTTTTTATATCCTAATACCGGTAACTCCAATGAAAAAGTGACCAGCAACCCTGCGATCAATAAGAGCACGGCATAGGACACCCGCTTTCTGTTCACCCCTATACCCCTTTCCACGATATACTATTTTCAGACAATTTTCTCCATTTTAACATTTATGGGAGGTGTTTGCTGGCTAATCATGGAAAAAGCGTGCCGGATAAGCACGCCTATATTTTACTATTTTTCTATCGTAAAATTATTACGCAGCACCGGCCAGTTTTGTGGGAACGGACTTCCGAGCACCCAATAACTTCCGCCACGAAGGCCATATTCCTTGATGGTCTCGTATTTCGCCTGCATGCTCCGGGCATCCTCGAACCACACCTCATGCTCCTGGCCGCTCGCGTCAACGTAACGGAAAAACGGCGATTGGTACTCCTCATCATACTGAATATTGACGCCATACCGTGCAGCAAGCTGAACGGCTTCTTTTGGACTGACCGTCCGGGCAAAAGTGCCTTGCTGCCACGGAATTTTCCAATCCCGTCCATAGAGCGGGATCCCCATCATTATTTTGGCCGGTGGTATCTCCGTTACAGCGTAATCGAGGACATCACGAACTTTGTTAATCGGCGCGATCGCCCACGGCTCACCTCCGGCCCAGCCCCATTCATACGTCATGATAACGACAAAATCGAGGATCTCCCCGTGTGCGGCATAGTCATGGGCTTCATACAAAAGCCCCGCCTGATCGGCCGATTCTTTCGGTGCCAATGCCGTCGAGACTGTATAGCCGGCCGGCCTGAGCCTTGCTACAGTACGCCTCAGAAAATCATTGTAATTTTCCCTGTCTTCCGGATAGACGTATTCAAAATCAATATTCAAACCTGTATACCCTTTTTCCTCCATTGTTTCAATGATGTTCGTAATCAATGTTTCCTTCAGCTCAGGACTTCGCAAAATAGTCGCCGCTATATCAGAATCGAACGACCGATCCCTGAAGTTGGTCAGCACCAGCAATGGTGCAACTCCTGTCGCTCGCGCCGCTTCCAATACAAGGATTTCCCGCATTTCGGTGATCGTGCCATCCTCCCTGATGGAATATGTGAATGGCGATAAGTAAGTAAAATTCCTCCCGAGCGCCAGTACCTCACTCCGCCCTTCCTCCCCGGTCTTCGTAATATAAGCATTGATTTCCGTAACGGGACGCTGCTCCCGGGGAATATACAAAACCTGGCCGACAGACAGCATCGCTGGATTACTGATCTGATTCACCTGGACGATCCGGTCCATGGAGGTCCCGAACCGTCGGGCAATCTGCCATAACGTGTCCCCCTGCCGAACACGATATGGAAAATACGGCAGTACCAGCATATCGCCGACAAAAATCAATGCTGGATTCGTGATTTGGTTGACTTGGGCCAGCTCCTGCAGCGGTACACCAAAACGTTGCGCGATCGCCCACAACGTATCCCCCGGCTGAACCACATACTCACGTCCCTGTTCGGGGATGACAAGCGCCTGCCCCACCACCAGTACATCAGGATTATCCAGCTGATTCGCTAAAATAATCTGGTTCATATCCGTTCCATAACGCCGGGCCACAGCCCATAACGTATCTCCTGAAGCAGCCACATGAATTCGCACGATCCCTCCCCCTTTCAGGTAGACTCTATATACCATGCTATTCACATAAACCTTGTCTTATTATGTATTTCCCTTCACGGCCCCTGCAGGGTACTTCAGATAAAAAACATGAAAAATTCACCAGCCTATTGACGCGAAAAAATACAGCTAATAAAATGGCCCAATAAAATTGAATGTATAGAAAGACGAGGGTTATCGTAATGCTTTATCGTACCGCTGTGTACATGCTTGGAATTTTTGTGAATTTTTTTGGTGTAGCCCTTATTATAAAAGCCGCCTTAGGCGCAGGATTCTGGACGGCACTATTTGTAGGATTATCGGACCGGTTCGGTTTTACCGTTGGGATTTGGTACGGGATATTTCAGCTTGCCTTCATTTTCCTCAATGGATGGTTAATGAAGCAAAAGCCGGAATTTCGTGCTCTTCTGCCACTTGTTTTAGAAAGCCTGGTATTAGACTTCTGGCTGGAAGTCGTGTTCAAAAATATGAGCTTAACTTCCGCGCCATTTTTAATCCAGCTACTCACCGTTATAGCCGGTGTGAGTTTCACTGCTTTAGGGGTAGCTATCTATATTTTACCCCAACTGCCGCGAGCACCAGTGGATCAATTATTCTTAGTGATCGCCAACAAGTTCAACATCAGCCTGCTGGTAAGTCAGACAGCCATCGCAGTCACTACCTCGACATCCGCATTGTTGATTGGTGGTCCAGTGGGACTCGGCACCATTATGGGAACGATAGGCGCCGGTCCACTTATTCAGTATTTCTATACGAAAGGTTATCCTATTTATTATCTCTATCATCCTCAATACCAAAGCAGGTATGAGCCGCTGGCCTAGGATAATGACTAACCTCTTCCTTCCCGAAAGGAAGGGGTTTTTTGATAAAAGCACTTTTCATGCAACCTTGCCCAGCCTGGTCATATCGCTTTAAAAGCAGGCGATTCCACTGTATTCGTACGTATCCAGCAAATCGTAACCGTAATGACAATTTAGACAAGAACAAAAGCGCAAGCGCCTTGCTCACCCCCGACAAGCTTAAGACAAGCCTCGCCGTGACGTTTTTTGTTACAGAGAGGAACAAAAAAACCTTCCTTCTGAATGTTTCACTTTCAGAAGAAAGGCGCTAGGTTACTTTGGTATTCTGTTTTGGCATATACAGTGTGAAGTAGATATCTTCCGCACCTTTAAACGTATATACTACTTTTTCTATCTCTTGATGATAATAGATAATCATGTAGTCCCCGTTATCATCAACAATCTTTTTCCCAAAACGGTACTTCGGATACTCCTTGATCTCGAACTCCTCTTTGGTATCGAGAAGCGAATCAAGCATAAAGTCTAATTCTTGATGTTCCACTTATATCACCTTTTTTCTCTGGAGGCTCATTAATTATATACCCAGCTATATTCCTAGTAAACATGAATCACCAACCAATGTCACCCGACGATACGTTGGAACCAATAGCAACTTGCAAATAAAATCCCCGAAGAATGCTGAGCGTTAGAATAACGCATTTTTTTATTTCTACAGGCGATGACACCCCAGGAATGCCACCGTAAATGACACCCTACCCTCAGGGCTGAATATTAGACACCGCAAGGACCCAGTCGTCCTCATTCCCACTGGAAACAAAGCAAAAACGTAACTTTTAAAAAAGATAAGGATAGTTAAAACGAACTTCGCCGAAAAATAATTTAATATTCCATCACACCATTCTTATCGAAATTACGATTATAGAAGTAAAAGACTGTGATAGGATGATGAACATGCTGCAAGAAATCCGTCAACTGCAATCATTTCCAAACAAAAACTCGCTGGACCTCCGAGTCCGTGCTTTTCTCTATCATCATAAAGCGACGCTCTCTTCCGGTGCCCTTCATGTATTGAAATTCATCTGGCGTCATTCGGTAAAGTTTCCGGGTGTCTCGTTTGCTAAAATTGAAACAATCATGGAGAAAACGAGCCGTAGCCGGAGCACTGTCATTCGCGCCATCAACCTATTCGTAGCCAAAGGACTCATGAAGCGGGTACCAGCTGTCCGTCCCAATGGCAAACGCGGCGTGAATTTTCTTGTTATCCTTCCTCAAGAAACAGATCCATGTCCATGGGAAAAAGACGCAGAATCAGACCAACCGGAAGTGAACACCATGGAACAGGCACCCGTGCAAAAGACAGACATAAAAAAAGCTGCATCCAAACAGGTGATGGATACAGACTACCTCCCTGCTTTCATACCAAAAGCTTTTATTGAGCTGACCAAACCTTATTTACAAATCACGGATATTTACGCCGCGTGGGGTAGTGTCGCGCGGGCATACCGGCAGATGAAGCTGAACTATCCGGTCGATCATTACATAGACGTTATCAACAAAACCTTTAAGCAAGCGATTTTCCTCCAGAAGCAAGGTGCGATCAAAAAAACCTTTCTCGGTTATTTTTACGGTGGAATGAAAAATAGCTTCACGCAAGTAGGACGAAAAGAAATTATGGACGATCCATCCAACCTGTACTACGACTGGCTTCATGAATCCTGATTTCCCTGCAGTTCATAATCAGTTTTCGCTAACGTTCATTTTTGCTTGCTTCTTTTAAGCAGTATGAGAATAAAAATTACAAAGAGGATCGTTACGATAGCCGCCATCGCTAACACGGATTGCACAAACGGATCACTCAACATAAGCTTCCACCTCCTGAAACATTGGTGCCATTTTAACATGATGCAAAAAAAATATAAAAAATGAACGCAATCTGATGACTGCGTTCATTCCCTTTGCTTTTAGGGCAGGTCATTGCCTGCTGCACGGTACAGTTCGTACCACTCCTGTCTCGTCAATTCGATGTCTGAAGCTTTTGCGATATCGTTCAGCCGCTTCGGATTCATCGAGCCAACGACCGGTTGAATGTTAGCGGGATGACGTAAAATCCAGGCAATCGCGATTGCGGAATCAGTGACTCCCTTTTCCTCGGCGAGTTCCTGCAGTTTAGCGTTCACTTTCGGAAACGCATCGTTGCCGATAAACGGCCCTTCGATCATGCCATGCTGAAATGGTGACCACGCCTGGATGGTAATGTCGTTCAAACGGCAATACTCCAGTACACTGCTGTCACGCACGACGGCAGAATCATTTTGCATGTTCACGTTAAAGCCGGAATCAATCATCGGGGTATGTACAAGGCTCAGCTGCATCTGGTTCACAATCAAATCGTCGTTCAGGTATTTACGCAGCAATTCCATTTGCATCGGATTCTGATTGCTGACGCCAAAATAACGGACCTTGCCGCTTTCCTTCAATGTTGCAAATGCTTCTGCTACTTCCTCCGGCTCCATCAATGTATCCGGACGATGCAGCAGCAGACTGTCGACATAGTCTGTTTTCAAACGGCGCAGGCTGGCTTCTACCGACTCAAGAATATGTTCCTTGGAAAAATCGAAAAAGCCCTTGCGGATTCCGCATTTCGTCTGGATTTTCATCCGCTCGCGCATATCATCGTTCATGCCAATGGCATCGGCGAAAACTTCTTCCGACTTTCCTTTCCCATAAATGTCAGCATGGTCGAACAGATCAACGCCTGCTTCCATCGCATTTTCAATGACATGGGCTGCATCCTTGGTGCTTAGTTCACTCATCCGCATACAGCCAAGCGAAATTTCGCCTACCTGTAAATCACTGTTTCCTAATGCTATCTTCTTCACACGCATCACCTTCTTAATCAGGATGGTTTTATCCTACCACGCAGGTCCTGGAAAGCACTAACCATAGGCTCATCCATTATTATTTCAGGATTTTTTTACTATATAAAACAACATTGGCATAGTGTAAAATTGGAATACTACAATAACGAGAGGGTGAGGCTATGAAACAATTATTTGTTTTTCTCCTGCTTTTCCTAGTTATCAGTTCGACTACGGCAAGCATGAATGACAGCCTGGCCTCACCGGAAAACTATGTAGCGGATAACCCAATTACGGATCAACCTTCCCCTGGGGGCAGTGATCCAGGGGACAAGAAGATTGGCTTATTGCCAGGAACGATCATTGTCAGCATCAGTCTGCTGCTTGTGACCTGGTGTACCAACCAGTTTCCTACAGCCTACATCCCAAAAGTTTTCCTTGTTACCATCTTTTATCAGTCGAATTATGTGATTGTACGCCTTTGATAAAAAAACAGCTACTATTTTTATCAAAGGAGGAGAATGCAGATGATATGGTTTCGAATGATCATGATCGCAGCGTTTTCATTAACAGCAGTATCCTTGTTTTCTTTTCAGGGAATTGAAATGTACCATGCGTTTATCGACCTCTTTCAAAAAAACAGATAACAAAAGCCAGGTCCCATCAGGACCTGGCTTCTTTTCAGCTTAAATATGAACTTTCACATCGGCCTCTTCTCGAAGACTTTTCATCAGCTTCTGAGCCTCTTCGCCTTCTTTCTGCATCTTGACTTGTTCTTCAAGCTGAGGCTTCATTTCTTCATAAGGTGGTACTTCGCCTTGGCCTTCACCGCCCATTTGTTCCTGCTGGGCTTTCATTTGTTCATAGGCTTGTTTCAATTCTTCCTCGGATGGTTCAAGGTCGCCAGCTTCTTCTTCGATCAATTGATCCATCTTCACTTGCAATTCCAGTTGAGAATCAATTTCTTCTTTACTCATGCCTTGTTCTTCCAGGGCAGCCATGAATTCATCTTTCGATCCAAGCTGGTTCTGCTCGGCCAGATCTTCCAGAATTTTGTCCTTTTCTTCCTGTGTTGCTTCATAACCTCGGTTGTTCGCTTCCTGGATCAGCAATTCCTGACCGACAAGGCTTTCTACCATTTGTTGTTTCAGTTGATCCTGGTCGAGCTCCTGGCCTGACATTTGCGCCTGCATGGCAGCCTGCTGGAACTGCTGCTTATAAGCGCTCTCGAATTCTTCCTTCTTAATTTCTTCTCCATTGACTTCTGCTACGACCTCAGGTGTATCTTTGAGGTCCGGTTCAGGCATTTTCGCTTGCTCGCCTTCTCCACCTTCTTGACCTTCTTGACCTTCTTCTGCTTTTTGTTCCTGCTTTTGGTCTTTATCTTGTCCTTCTTTTTTTGCTTCTTCATCGTTGCCACATGCAGCCAATGCTAATAATGCTGCAAAAAGCAACCCTAGAATCCATTTTTTACTCAATTTCCATTCCCCTTTTCCAAATAAGAGTTTCCGTCATTGTATCATGTTTGAGCGGCCTGTAAACCCTTGGTTGGAAAATATCCCCGTTATGTCAAAATGATTACAGCTTTCAATTCTTATTTCGCAGGCTGTCTAACTGTCTTCCTGATCAAATGTGTAAAAACTATGTAATCAACCCATAATTAATGAAAACATCCATTTCTTCTAATATAGGCTTGCGCCTATCCAAATGAGGGCCTCCATACATATAGTATTAGTGAAATACCTCAAGAACCTAAAGTTAGGAGTGTGAAATATGGGTTACGGACGCGGTTATGGTGACACATTCGTATTGATCGTCGTTTTGTTCATCCTGCTAATCATCGTAGGAGCAACTTTCTACTATTAAAATTGAGTTGGGCTGCCGCTTGCCTCCTGTCTGAAACCAGGCACCTTGCCAGCCAGCAAAGCGTCGACAAACATCTAACTGAAAAAAACCGGACTTCGCCAGTTACTGGTGGCGAAGTCCGGTTTTTCTACATATTTAATCTAGAAAGGCACCAGGTTACGGTGCCTTTATATTCGACCGAACTTCTTATAAACCGTAATATTAATTATTTTAAACAAAAACATCTTGACTTTGAGATAAATTTATAGTATCTTTAATTCGAGATAAAAATTATCGATTCAGGAGGAATTATTAATGGCTACATTAAAATTAGACACCGTGCACAGCAGCTTGAATTTTCAAATCAAACACATGATGGTATCAAAGGCAAAAGGGGAATTCACAGACTTCAACGTTGATTTCAACGGGGAGCTCGATAACCTGGACCAGGCAAAAGTGACTGTAACCATTCCTGTCACTTCCATTGATACAGGGAACGAAGACCGCGATGGCCACCTTCGCTCCGGTGACTTTTTCGAAGCAGAAAAATATCCGAACATGGTGTTCGAAAGCAAGTCCATCAAAAAGGTATCCGATGAGGAGTACGAAGTGACTGGTGACTTCACCATCAAAGACGTCACCCGCGAAGAAACATTCACCGTCGAATACAATGGCGTTTCCAAAAGCCCAATGGATGGCAGTACGATTGCAGGCTTCGACGTAACCGGTAAGGTGAATCGCGAAGCTTACGGCATGACTTGGAATGCAGCAATCGAAACAGGCGGCGTCCTGCTTGGGAAAGATGTTAAATTCGAAGGCAACTTTGAATTTGTTGTAGAAGATTAATCATTTTAAAAAGCAAAAAAGCCATGGACCGGGTCATTACCGGTTCATGGCTTTTCTTCGTGATTCAGCTGTGTCCAGGCTTCATCGAGACTAGTGTACTCAGCTACCAAACCTCGATTGATCGCTTCCCAAAGATATAGCGAAGCGGCCGTAAAATGGGGATGCCATTTTTCTGCATTGCTCTGGATGAGCTTTTTACCATTGGAAGCCCGCTCCTTCCCATACAGCCACTGGCAGGCGCGTTGAATTCCCAGGTCCCCCACTGGCAAAACATCCGTCCGCCCCAGCGAAAAAATCAAAAACATCTCAGCCGTCCACGGACCGATGCCTTTGACACTGGTCAGCACTTTTCTAATATCATCGTTATTCATTGTTTCGAGTTGATCAAGATCGACCTCTTTCGTCTGTACTTTTTCACTGAGGTCCCTTAAGTAAACAATTTTTTGCTTGGAAAGACCGACACTTCTCAGCTCTTCATCGGAAAATTGCAGGATTGCTTCCGGCGTTATTTCCCCTACCAGTTCCTTAAACCTGGTATAGATCGTCTGTGCCGCCTTTACGGAAAGCTGCTGGCCGATGCACGACCGGACCAGACTTTGAAAATGGTCCTCTCGTTTCGTCATGGAAATGTTCCCGATAAGTGCAACCAGTTTTCTCATAGCCGGATCCCGGGCTGTCAACGCCTCTATCTCTGACTTTTCAAAAGTTAACGGTTTATTTGGATTCATCATAATCTCCTTCTTATATTTAGGCTTTATTCGGAAAAATTAGGGTATACCCTCATTGTAACGAAAGGAAAGTTGCCTTGTCTTAATAATTTGATTTCAAAATCATTAAATCCTGCCTGAAGCCGGTACAATATGTTAAAATACAGGCTGCTTTTCTCATTATTACCATGAAAATAAGGATGTGAACACCTTGAAACGATTAGCTTTCTTATTAACGATCTTCACTACAACCCTGCTTCTCGCTGCCTGCACGGATTCAACCTCGCAGGATGCAGAAGAAGAGGAAAATAACACGAAAGAATCAGAACAAGAGGAAAAGCCAGAGGAGTCTGAGGAAAAAGAACAAGAACCTTCCCAGCCTTATGAAGCGCTGGAACCTTCTGAAGACGCCAAGCCCTTGAAAGAAAAACTATCGGAAGACGAGCTGGCGAACATGCCGGAATCCCAGCGATACGGCGTTGATAATCCGAAACGAGCCGTTCCAGCAGGTGATATGCTGGTAAAAGATGCAGAGGATAATACAGATGGTCCGTTGAAAAACAACCGGCTCGTCGCTTTTTACGGGCATCCTAACTCGGAAAATATGGGCATCCTCGGAGAAATGGAACCAGAGGAGTTTATGAAGAAGTTGAAAGAACAAACCCAGGCCTATTCTGATGCTGACCCAGAGCGGCCGGCCATCCCGACAATTGAACTGATTACTACGGCAGCCCAACGAGAACCCGGTCCGGAAGGCAAGTACTACCGGATGACGCCGGAAGAAGAAATTGAGAAATACTCAAAACTCGCCAAAGAAAACGACGCCCTGCTTCTGCTCGACATCCAGCTCGGCACCGACTCTGTCATGAACCAGGTAAAACTGATTGAAAAGTACCTGAAAGAGCCGCATGTCCATCTCGCCATCGATACGGAATTCCGTGTCGGGGAAGACCAGGTACCAGGCGAAGACCTCGGCCAGGTCGACGGTGAAGAAGTCCAGGAAGCCGTGGAGTATTTATCCAAAATCGTCGAGGAAAATAACCTGCCGGATAAATTCGTCCTCCTCCACCAGTTCACCGATGGCGTCCTGACAAATAAAGACGCCGTCCAGCCGACCGACAATGTACAAGTTGCGCTGAACTTTGATGGCTGGGGCAATTCCACGGACAAGCAGACCTTGTACCGGAAGTTTGTCCGTGACGACACGTCCCAGTATGGCGGCTTCAAGATTTTTTACAACAAAGATGAACCAGTCATGAACCCGGAAGACGTCGTCAAACTCGATCCAAGTCCGGCCATCGTCAACTACCAATAGGCAGGGGCGGGTCCGTGAGCATAAGATAGACAATTTGTCTGTATATGAGACAACACCTGCCGGATTTGAGACATGCTTGCCCGTAAGGGAGACAATTTTGAATTTTTATGAGACAAATTCGGAATTATATTAGACAAAATCAAAAATTAAAGAGACACCAAGAGCGTTTATGAGACAACTTGAACCTGGGGTGCCTGGACATCAAGCAGGCCCCCTTCTCCTTAATCATTAAGGAAAACATTTGAGTTAACAGAAAATTTTGATAGAATTAAGCATACGTATCTTTGAAAAGTGAGGGACCCCAATGATGGAACATGAAGTAGAATTACTAAAGTTAATCGAAAAGAATGCCAACTTAAGCGTGGATAAACTTGCAAAACTTATGGGCAAGAAGCCAGCAGAAATCGAAGAAATGATCGCACATCTGGAAGAAAAGAAAGCCATTCTCGGCTATTCGACGCTCATTGACTGGGCAAAAGTCGCCAATGAAGAAGAAGTGACAGCGATGGTCGATGTCAAAGTGACCCCTGCCCGCGGGGTAGGTTTCGATAAAGTTGCGGAACGCATCTACCGTTTTCCCGAAGTAAAAGCCGTCTACCTGATGTCAGGAGCTTATGACCTCTCTGTTTCGGTGCGGGGAAACACGATGATGGAAATCGGGCGCTTCATTTCGGAAAAACTGTCCACACTCGAATCCGTACTATCCACGACCACCCATTTTGTTTTGAAAAAATACAAGCATGACGGCATCATTCTCGAGGATGAAGATGATGACGATAAAAGAATTGTGGTATCACCATGAATCAATATTTATCCAAGCAAGTAGCAGACCTGAAACCATCCGGCATCCGGAAATTCTTTGATTTAGCAGCCCAGATGGATGACGTCATCTCCCTCGGTGTCGGCGAGCCCGATTTTGTCACGCCCTGGACGTTTATCGAGCAAAGCTTTCATGCCCTGGAGCAGGGCTACACCTCCTATACCGAAAACGCCGGCATGATCGAGCTGCGCGAGCAAATCAGCGGCTATTTACAGAAGCATTATGCTCTTGATTATCAACCAGACGACCAGGTGATTGTCACTGTCGGCGCAAGCCAGGCGATCGATCTTGCGCTTCGGACGATTGTCAATCCAGGAGACGAGGTCATTGTCGTCGAACCGAGTTTCGTCGCCTATGTCCCGGCCATCTCATTAGCCGGTGGCACACCCGTCACGATCCAGACGAAAGCCGAAGATGCATTCAAGCTGAAGCCGGAACAGATTGAAGAAGCGATTACACCGAATACGAAAGCGATCATGCTGTGCAATCCGAACAATCCGACCGGGACCTTTTTAACAAAAGATGAACTGGAGCCCCTGGCGGCAGTGATTGAAAAGCACGACCTGATCGTTTTGTCCGATGAAATCTATGCTGAACTTACTTATGACGAGAACTACACGAGCTTTCCTTCCATCGCGCGGATGAAAGAGCGGACGATTTTGATCAGCGGTTTTTCAAAAGCATTCGCCATGACCGGCTGGCGGCTCGGGTATGCGACCGGCCCAGCGGAACTCATTTCTGCCATGGTAAAAATCCACCAGTACACGATGATGTGCGCTCCAACGATGGCACAGCACGCTGCCTTAGAAGCATTGAAAAATGGACGGCAGAGCCTCCAGGACATGGTCGACAGCTATAAACAGCGAAGGAATTTCATCGTCAGCAGCCTGAATGAAATCGGGCTCGATTGCCCGAATCCAGGCGGAGCGTTCTACGCCTTCCCATCCATCCAGGCAACCGGGCTGACCTCGGCGGAATTTGCGGAAGAGCTGCTGCAAGAAGAACAAGTCGCCGTCGTTCCAGGTGATGTATTCGGAGCCAACGGCGAAGGCTACATCCGCTGTTCCTACGCTACGTCGCTTAAGCAGCTCGACGAAGCGATGGAACGGATGAAACGCTTTGTCACGAAGCGTCTGGAAAAAGCACCTGTGCATGCGGAAGCTTCCAATTAAATAAGGTGAATGTCCCCCTATCTATTAGGCAGAAAAATAGAACTTCCAAATTAATGGAAGTTCTATTTTTATATAGGGCTTCTTTTTTCAAATCCATTACAAATAGTTACAATCAAGTTAAATTAAAGGAATAGATAAGCTTTTCATCTAATTACTTAGTAAATATATTGAAAGGGAGGCTGAACCTGAAGAAAAAGGTAACCATGTATATTATTGTACGTAAAAATAATGGTGCAACGGAAACCTTGAAGAATTCAAACAGCCATGAGAAAAAGACTTTCAAAGATTTTCATTCTGCACATATGCTTGCACGGAAACTGAATTCGAATACACATTCAAGAATGCAATGGGATGTAAAACAGAAATAAGCAGGTTTATGCCTGCTTATTTTTGTATTCTTTCCGCAAAATTTTCTCCATCGCTTTCCCTTTTGCCAATTCATCGATCAGCTTATCCATATAGCGAATTTCCTGCATCGTTGGTTCTTCGATGTCTTCCACGCGGACACCGCAAACCACACCTTTGATCAGCTTCCGGGAAGGATTCATTTGCGGAGCTTCCGCAAAAAAGGTCTCAAAGTCTGTCTGCTTTTCCAACTGAGATTCTAGCGCTTCCTGGCTGTACCCTGTCAGCCAGCGGATGATTTCATCGACTTCTTCTTTCGTACGTCCTTTTCGCTCCGCCTTCGTAACATAATGGGGATAGACACTCGAGAAACTCATTGTATAGATCTTATGTTTGGTCATGATACCTCCACCCTTCCGATTTTTGATTGTTTGTTCTCCCATTATACCATTATCCCCAACTATAACAGGAGGCGAACCCCATAGATGAGTTCGCCCCCAGAATGGTTCTAGCTTATAGAGAAGAAGGCACCTCTGCGGCACTCTTCGAACTGACACGCTGCAGCATATATTCCAATAGGAAAAGATAATCCTTTTGATTTCCTGTGTTTTTCGCAAGCTCAGCTAATTGCTCTAAAATATACAGGCAGTCATTTTCATACAGGCTATAGTTATCAAACCCTAAGATGGTCTGCCGGGCAAACTCCCAAAGGTCTTTGTGTACTTCCTTATCCATCGTTTTACTCAGCAGGGATACCATGGTAATCAGCTCTGTGATCACGGTCGAGTTCTGGTTCGCATACTCTCGAATCGAAGCAAATCCCTTATGCAGGTAATAACGAAAATCCTTTTGATTCAGGATGATACGAAGCTCCTCTTCCTCATCGAACAGATAAGGAGAAAAGTTGGAAGACTGGCCAATACTTTTCAACAAATCAGCAATCTGGTGAATAGTATTTGTAACCGTGAGCGGGTCATTATGACCAAACGCCTTGATAGCTACCTCGGCAAGCTTAATCAGCCCATACTCCAGGTCCTGAATTTCCGTTTGTTTAACCCCGATCTCCACCGACTTGGAGTAACGGTCCGGGTTAATGGTTTGTCCGTTTTCCCAATAAGTAAGCAGCGGGGTCCCTTCTACTACAAACTCTCCAATTCTGACATTGAACCTCAGGAGAATGTTGTCACTTTTCGCCTGCTTCATCAGTCTTGTGAAGTCAGCGACTTGGAGATACCCTGATTCGCTGGTTATGATCACCTTCCCCTTTGAGTCAGGCGGGAGGGATTCAGTCTCTACCTCCTTATCCAGGCGGTAAGACGTTAATTCTTTTTCGAGAGAAGCCTGTACCGATTTTGACTTGGTATTCATATTAGAGCTGATATTGTGAACCTGCATCCAGGTGGTTGTATGATTGATAAAGTAAATGAACGTCACAGCGGCCGTAATAGCAGTCAGAATCGATAAGACCGGTGTCGCCACAATAAACTCCTCTTCTTCATGGGTCACGTATAAGAAGTTCAAGAGCACATAAATAAAACTGCCGTTAAAAATTCCGAGTACGTGCTGGGTCGCCCGGTCGCTGACAAAGTTCACCAGCATTTTGGAAGAAAACTGCCCGCTGAACGTCGTCAGGGCGACAAGCAAAGAGTTAATCGTAAAGGCACTTAACGTCAGCACACCACCTACGAGTGCACTTAACAGCACCTGCAGGGTCTGACCGCTAAAACCGATGGCAGCAGGCAAATATAAACTGACATCGACTACATAATCCAGATAAAAGGTAAAGACAGATAAACCAGCCGCTCCTATGATATACCAAAAAGGCATAAACCAAAGGGTTGATTTCAATTCACTTTTGCGCTGCCGTCTCGACATTTTAAAATATTTCTTTATATAATAAAAGAACCCCATTTTGATCACCATTCTATTCTTCAGAGATTTAAATTCTTCTTATTCCTACCCCGTAAAGAAGTAATTTAACCTGAATATTAATGGGGTCATACAAAATAGGTAAAATATTTCAATGTATTTTGCCAATTTCATACTAACCATCCGGGCCATAATTCCTGCATTTTCCACATTCATTCCCTTCTCGCCTACTCATAGCATAGGATATGGTTGTGAATCCCTGGAAAGGAATGAGAGCAATGTACAACGGTTCTTATATGTATGGCAATCCTTATCATGGCAGCTTTCAGACGCAGCAATGGAATAGAAGCGGCAGTAACGAAACGACGGCGCTCCTCGATGCGATCAAAAGAAAAGCGAAAACAATCGACCTATACCATTGCCTATCAGGAAAAGCAGAAGGTCAGCAAGAACAAGCAGCTATTTTACAGGCATTAAAAGAAGAGCGCGCGCATTTACAGCAATTCACTGAATTGTATGCCCGACTTAGCGGACAACTGCCGAACTATGAAACTGAAAAAATCACGTTCCACTCGTATCAGGACGGCGTGCGAATAGCTTCCGAGATAGCAGCGGAGAATTACGAAGCGATGAGATCTTATTATTACAACTCCCCGCAATCTTCAGCAGGCCATGCGTTTCTAAGAGCCTGTCAGGATGAAATCAGGCATATGGAGCAAGCGGGACAGTTCGCAGCAAATGAAGACATTCGTCAAGAAACAACAGACTTTGGCGGGGAGCCCTATGTGGTAGATATCGAAGAGGCGACACTCAACAATGATACGTTCCGGACAGCGATATGGACCGGGGAAAATTTTCAAGTAACTCTGATGAGCATTGATGTCGGAGACGATATCGGCCTTGAAGTCCATCCAAATGAAGATCAGTTTTTACGCCTGGAACAGGGGGAAGGCCGGGTACAAATGGGAGATAGTCCTGATGATTTAGATTTTGAAGCGTATGTCGAGGATGATTATGCCATCATGGTGCCAGCCGGAAAATGGCATAATATTACCAACATCGGCCAGACACCAATGAAGTTGTATGTAATCTATGCACCGCCGGAGCACCCATTTGGGACGGTCCACGAAACAAAAGCGGATGCCCTGGCAGCAGAAGAAGGTTAAAGGAAAGGTGCCTCCCCACTATAAAGGGAAGGCACCTGTTTATTTTTCTGCTAGCATCCGCTTGATCACCCGTATCTGGCCGCGATGATTGATTTCATCTTCCATCACATGATACCTGCCTCGGAGCTTACTAGCCTTTCTTTCCATTCATTTTTTCTGCAAAGCCATAGGCTGCCGTCCCGGCCAGCATACTAATCACCAACGGTGCGAATGTCTGCCTGCCATAATCCGTCTCTTCCCCTGTCCCGTTACTCACGGAAAAATCAGCCGTGTAAGCAGCTGTCATTACCCAACCGGTCAGGAATGCAAATAAGCTATATAATAGAAAGAAACTAATGATAAATACCGCATATTTTCTCACTTTTAACACTCTCTTTCTCCTAAAAGTCCCTGGCTTCTTTCGGACTGCTGCTAGTTATCTACGAATGACTCGCAGAAAAGTTTCAGCTTCCCTATTAATTTCCATGCAGAAAAGCAATTTCACTAGTTTAAATAACTGAATTTAGGTTATACATTATTAGGATAATAAACGTTGCAGCAGAGGTGTTAGCTATGGGCAAATCAACAAAAAAATTAGGACTAATTACAGCACCGGGTTATACGGAAGAACTAGTAGATGTATTAAAGAAATCGTTGCCCGATTTGCTCAGTTATTATGTCAATGAGGAAGATCAGTGGGATGTGGAGTGTGTCACTGACTCCCTTACCGGAGTTACGGAAGATTCCCGGGAAGTCTTGGGCGCAGCACTTGAACGAAAGTCGGATGAAGGCTGGGACTTTGCCGTCGCCCTTACCGACCTGCCGTTCTTTAAAAATAAACGGCCGATTGTCGCAGAAGCATATGTAGAGGAAAGTGTGGCGCTAATTAGCCTGCCCGGGCTAGGCTCGACTCCCATGTTCAAAAGAATACGCGAATCGGTTTTGCAGCTGGTCAATGAAATGTATTACGGGAGTTCCGAGCAAGACCGGAGACAGGCAGAAGAGAAAATCCAGGCAAAAAACAGGAAAGAATATAAAGAACTAAAAAATAAGAGCTCGACACGATTAGTAGGAAAGCGTCCGTTCGAGTGGGTGTCTCCGCTTCAACGGGAGACCCCGGATAATGACGAATCGAACATCGATGTCCGTTTTACGGTAAAGTCACGTTTTAGCGGCGCCCTCCGGGTTTTGAGCGGAATGGTCCGAGCCAACCGCCCGTGGGCGATGTTCCCGGCATTCTTGAAATTGATTATGATAGCATTTGCGACCGGGTCGTATGCGATCGTCTTTCCCACCTTATGGATGCTCAGCAGCGAATATGGGATTTGGCGGATGTTCCTGCTGACCTTTGTCTCGATAAGTGCCATGGTTGCATGGATTATTCTTGTACACAGCTTATGGGAAAAGAAAAATGCAGGATATAAGGACTATATACGGAAATTGTATAATGCAGCGACCGTTCTGACGCTGTTAGTGTCCGTCTGCATGTACTATGTCATTTTATTCGTACTATTTTCACTTGCCGTCCTTCTCCTCATCCCAATGGGAATGCTGGAGTCGCAAGTTACCGGACCTGTCAGTTATATCAACTACTTCTACATCGCCTGGACCGCCACAAGTGTCGCTACCATCATCGGTGCGCTGGGATCGGCACTTGAAAATGAAGACGCCGTCCTGTCTTCTACCTATGGTTACCGCCAGCGGCAGCGTTACGAGCAGGTGAAAGAATCAGAAAAAGAGAAGAAGGAAGCCGAGGAAGAGAAAAAAGAAGCGGCTGAAGAAAAGAAAGAAGCCGCCGAGAAAAAACAGGAAGCAGAAGAAGAAAGCTAGCATATGTAAAAGAAGTAACTTCCCACCCAGGATGTTACTTCTTTCTTCATTACATACGGAAAAAAGAACCGGCGATCAGCTTATCAGCGGATAATCTCAACAAATCAGACATCGAATGGTAACTACTCTGTTTTTGAAAACCCTCTACTATCTCGTATCCGATCTGATAACCGATCCACTCCGGCAGCGGCCCGCTTTTGCCATAAAGATATGGCTGATGGTTTTCCTGCCCTTTCAGCTCGAGCTCGGGCAGAAAGTGCCTGTTCCAGATTCTTAAAATATCCCGCTCTCTATACCTTTTTGTCCAATGGGACACCTGCTTTTCCCCATACATTTCTTTTACAGCGTATTCCGCAAGCCCCTCCATCACCAGCGCTTCTTTCAGTGGCATTTCATCTGCTTTGTATTTCGTCTCTGCCAGCCGGCAAATATGATTATATTCATGGGCAAGTAAAGCCTTGATTTCTATATCAGGGACATCTGGTGCCAAAAATAAAAACAGGCAGCGCCTGAAGCTCAAGCCACTTTTCACAATTTGCCGCGTCCGGGATGGCAGGTGAAACTGCGCGACAGGAAAAATATAAATGGCTGTGTCTGGCCCCTGCCACTTCCTTTTCAAACGCCGGTATTCACGAGCGGCCACCTCCCACAGACCCTTCCTTCCCATTTGCCGTCCTGCTTTAGCAACTTGTTTCCACTCCCGGGGCTCGAATAACCCGTGTCTCAATAGGATGGAATGTAATTTTTCCGATGATATTTCCCTTTCCTTAATCGGTTCACAAATTTTCTTCCGCTGTTCTATTAAGAGATTTTTTGACAGGAAGGAATCCTTCTTCTCACAGGCTTGCACAAATTCATCCAGCCAAGGGCGAGTGTCAATGACCGTCACAGCACCTCTCCCCTTCTGTTATCCGAAGTGTAAGTAAAAAAAACAACACAACCCAGTATACGCCAGGTTGTGTCGATTAATGATGTCGTAACATTACCTTTTCTTTTTTAACATTTTTTCGATAGTGGCCATATCTTTAGGAACATTTCCACTTAGAATCGCTTTTACTATCTTGTCTTCTGTACTTCGGGACACCGGTTTATTCGCAAGTCGTGATACTTTTTTGATAACCTGACGGACGGTCCTTTCATCAGAAAGGTCCGCTCCTTGCAGGGATTGTACCAGCCGCATCACTTCATCCATATTTACCCCGGTCTTTTTCTCAAAATTATCGAACATGCCTTCTGCCTCCTTACTTAAACTGTCTTCATTTCTATCGTATGGACAGGAGGCAGGTCGGTAACGGCGGGTAGCCTAAAGTAAGGTACGAAAAAAAGCGATCAGACAGCCTTCCTACTTACCAGTTCCCACTCTTATTCAATTAATCTCAACTTTTTACATATGCTATAGGAACCATGCTTTTTACCACATGTAATCATTTACAGGGGGAAAACCAATGACCAGACCCTTACGATTTCAAAATACCACCAGAAACGAGATGGATTTTGATGAAGTGTTTAACTATATTTACCGTTTTATGAAAAAGCAGCCCATGGGCAACTATAAGCTGATGCTCGGCACAGACTCCCAGGTGCATCCACGCGCGACGGTATTCATCACCGGTATCGTCATTCAGCGTCTGGGAGCCGGCGTATGGGCCTGTTTCAGGAAAGAGGTCGTATCACGGCAAATGCACGTCCTGGGCGAACGGATTTCCTACGAAACTTCGCTGACGGAAGAAATTGCCAACCTGTTTACCGAGGATAAAAAGACCCAATTGATTGATGTCGTGCTTCCCCACATTTATAAAGGAGCCAGCTTTACCATCGAAGGCCATATTGATATCGGTGCCGGTGAACGGAATCGCACGCGGATATATGTAGAGGAAATGATAGCACGTATCGAATCCCTCGGCATGGAAGCAAAAATAAAACCCGATGCCATCGTGGCAAGCGGGTATGCGAACAAGTATACGAAGTGAATACGGAGCACAGCTTATTTAAAAGCCAGCTTCGCTTTCGGTTTCTCATTTCTTTCTTTTTTTACAGGTGATCTCCGTCTGTCCAATTCATTCAAAAGCCCGTCCAGTCTTTGTGACAGCTCAAGGACTTCTTTTCCGTGCGGGTTGTCCTGATAGGCACGGTACATTTCTAATCTCACCTGCTCAATGTGCTCTTCTAGGAGGTTGAATCGTTTCATCCGTTTCTTCCTCTCCACGTGTGATTCTGACCTGAGTGTGGAGAAGCATCTCCTTCTACACTTGCAGATCTCCTAACTTTTTTCATCCTGCTGCAGGATGAAACCTTCTCTTTCTGGTTATCTTACATAAAACACTCCATTATCCTCATATAACCGATTTCCCACAGACTTAAACCGCTTTCACAAAACTTTTTTTAAAAAAGCGTTTTTTCATTACTTACCAGGGGGTTAAACAAGATCAGAATTTTATAGCGACTCCACCATTGTAACACAAAACGCTTCAATGAAAGGACAAATTATATTGCCCAAAGAAGAATCATCGGCCCCGATTACTTTTAAGCAATCAGGGCCAAAAGTTTACCCTTTTTAAATGAACGGAAGGTGAACAACTAGCAATATACAAAGAAGCAGGCATAAACCTGCTTCTGACTATTAAGGTTTCACTATTTTTTTATGAAAAATAATCCCCTGTGTCGTCTCTTCTGCTGGAACAAATCCGATTCTCTCATAAAAAGCCTGGGCTTCCTTCGGCTCCTCGCACCAAAGGTATTCGACATTTCCATGATAAAGAATCCGGTTCGCCTTATGCAGTATCGTCGTCGCAACCCGGAGGTCCTGAGCCGGATCATCGAACGCCATGCCCCGGAGGCGAATCTGTTTACGAGAGGCTACGGCTGGCGTCGCTTCCATATAAAAAGAAGCAATCCCGGTCAGCTCCCGGTTTTCAAACGCTCCTAAATGAAAGGTGAATTCCTCAACATCCCCCGGATACTGGGGCGCATCAGCAGGCTGATCTGAACGCTTCCCTCGCAATTCATATGTATCTTCCACTGGTATTTCTCTTACATTAATCACTTCATCACACTCCTTGCTATCGTTAAGTAAGAAGATCCTTTCGTTAGGGCAGAAGTTTATTGAGACAGGGCGGAACATTTTTGAGATAGGGCAGAACATTCCCGAGTTAGGGAGGAACCCTGCCACGTTAAGGAAGAAGACCTCCTGGTAACCGACATTTATTCAGCTGTCTTTTCTTTCCAGAGCTTCATCGGATCTTCCTGTCCTTCTTCCAACGGCACGTGCTTCATCATAAGCAAACGCTCTTCTTGTTGTTTTTGCAAATCGTCATACACTCCTAACCCCGCTTGCACCGCTTGATCAACCGACGCAGCATAATAAACATCTTCAATTCCTGCAAAATACATCGCGGTCAGGCACATCGGGCAAGGCTCGCCGCTGGCATACATCGTAAAGCCTGACAGATCATGCGTCTTTAGCTCTTCCTGCGCCCGACGGATGGAAAGCAGCTCTGCATGTCCACTGACATCATAAGTTTTATGCAGTTCATTAACCCCTTCAGCTACAACTTGATTATTTTTAACCAGTACCGCGCCAAAAGGCTGACCGCCTTCGCGGACGTTGTTTACGGCTAAGTCTACCGCTCGCTTCATAAACCGATCCATAAAAATTCTCCCTCCCAAAATTATTGTTATAAAACTACTTGGGTCTTCGTCTCGAGGTTCACCTTCTAAGCGGACAGCTTATTGCTTTTACTGCCCGATCCTGTCCACTTTTCACCATCAAACAGCTCACCGCCGGCCATCGGCATACGTCATAACGAAGTGCAGGACTGCGACCTGGTCAGTCGGATTGATGTAGGCGTGCTCTCTGTCACCTTTGAACTTGATCGAGTCATACTCATCAAGGTGGTAGACCTCATCATCGACTTTCACCTGCACTTCCCCTTCCATCACGGTTACATACTCGACCACGCCTGGCTGGTGGGCGCCGGGGGTGTACTCCTCATTCCCTTTCAAAAAGGCGCGGTGGATTTCCATCGATCCATAGCCTGACGTATCAAACATCGGCTCGAGTCGGATGGCTTCATCGTCACTGAAAACCCGATTCCCTTCATGATTCCTGGATATTTTCACTTCCTGTTGTTCATTCAAAAGCATCGAGATAGGAATTCTCAAGCCATTCGCTATCTTCCAAATCACAGCAAGCGACGGGTTAGCCTCTCCTCGCTCGATGTTCCCTAGCGTCAGCGCGCTCACCCCCGTCTGTTCACTGAGCTGCTGTAAGCTGATTCCTTTTTCTTTTCGGATGTTTCTTAGGGTGGAACCTACTTGCTTCGCTAACTTTTCCACTTCCTTCTGGTACTCGTCCACTGAATTTCTCCTTCCTGATTTTCCTGGGCAGGCACTAGGAATATATGTATAATATAGTTTATAGGATATATAGTATACTTTACAAATCGAAAAGCGGGGATGATATGAAAGAGATTCTGATCGGAATATTGGCGTCTGTCTTCTTTGCGGTGACGTTCATATTGAACCGCTCCATGGAGCTGTCGGGCGGCAGCTGGTTATGGAGTTCATCGCTACGGTTTCTTTTTATGGTACCGTTTTTAATTCTTATTGTACTCGTCAGGAAGAATGGCCGGCAAGTGATTGCCCAATTAAGACGTAATCCTTTCCCTTGGATAACCTGGAGTTTTGTCGGGTTTGTTTTATTTTATGCCCCGCTTACCTACGCGGCGGCCTATGGTCCCGGCTGGCTCGTTGCCGGCACCTGGCAGATGACGATCGTCGCAGGGGCACTGCTTGGCCCGCTTTTTCACAAAAGAATTGAGACCCCCGAAGGTCCTGTCAAAGTACGGAACAAGCTGGAAGTGAGGGCCCTGACTTTTTCTCTGTTGATTCTGTTCGGGGTGGCCTTGATCCAGGTGCAAAAAGCAGGAGAGCTGACCGTTTATGATATGCTGATCGGTGTGCTGCCGGTCGTTATCGCAGCATTTGCGTATCCGCTCGGCAACCGGAAAATGATGGAGTTATGCGGCGGGAGGCTTGATACCTTTCAACGGGTGCTCGGAATGACCCTCGCCAGCCTCCCGTTTTGGCTGCTCATTGCGGCTACTGGCTGGGTCACTGCAGGCGCGCCGTCCAATGACCAGCTGCTGCAGACGTTCATTGTCGCAGTCAGCTCCGGTGTCATCGCCACGACGTTATTTTTCATTGCAACGGACCGGGCGAGAAAAAATCAAGGAAAGCTTGCTGCCGTCGAAGCGACCCAGTCCACCCAAGTATTATTCGTCCTGCTCGGAGAAGCCTGGCTGCTGTCTGCCCCGCTCCCTAGTGGCATCGCTGTGGCAGGACTCGTCATCATCATTACCGGCATGACCCTGCACAGTTATTTTACAAAAAAGCGTCCTGCTTCCCCGCTCAAGGAAACCAAAAAGGAATCATTCGGAGCCTGAAAGGAGGTTGCTGCGATGAACAAACAGGCATTTACACTGGCTTTTATTACGGTACTGATCTGGGGTTCGACGTTTGCTGCGATCCGCGCGAGCCTCCACGGCGGCTATACCGCGGGACACCTTGTGCTGTTCCGTTACCTGATCGCATCCACTTTGTTTGCGGTTTACGCCCTGTGGCCCGGCGTGAAATTCAAGCTGCCAATAAAAAAAGACGTCCTTCCATTATTGGGGCTCGGGTTTGTCGGCATCAGCATCTATCACATCGGTGTTACATTCGGTGAAATCACCGTCTCGTCCGGGACTGCGGGTATGCTGATCGGAGCCGCGCCGATTTTCACAGCGATCATCGCCGTTATCGCGTTAAAAGAAAAACTCGGCACCTTCGGCTGGACCGGGCTCACCATCGGTTTTATCGGCATTCTGCTGATCACGGTCGGGTCTTCCGGATCAAGCTTCACCCTGTCTTCCGGGGCCTTGCTGTTAGTGATGGCAACGGTCGCAACTTCCATTTTTTTCGTTTTCCAAAAACCGTTCTTCCGCCGCTACAAGCCGATCGAGCTGACCGCTTACGTCACATGGGCCGGTACCATTCCCTTTTTCATCTTCAGCCCGGGTCTGTTCGATACCGTCCAGCAGGCAAGTATGGAAGCGAATCTCGCCGCCATTTATGTCGGTATCTTCCCCGCAGGCGTCGCTTACGTCACCTGGTCGACCGCCCTGTCGCTCGGCAACGCCAGCTCCGTGACAAGCATGATGTACCTCGAACCTGCTGTCGCTGTCTTTTTCGGATGGGTCTGGCTGAATGAACTTCCATCTATGTTGTCGCTTATCGGTGGTGCAGTCGCCTTGTTGGGGGTGATCACCATCAATGTGCTCGGCAGAAGACACCTGATGAAAAAATACCGGACACCCGCTTACAACAGAAATACTTCTTAATTTAAAACATGCCTGCTCTCCTTTTGGGAGCAGGTACTTTTATTAATAGAGAGTTATTCTTACTTAACGCCGCAATATACTGACTTAATTCAGGTACATACCTCCCTAACTCGATAACATACCGCCCTAAGCATCCCCACCGCTCCCATATGCAAAAAAAGAGCCTGCATGTTCAGGCTCAAATCAAATCTGTTTTATTACCTTGGCCGGATTGCCGCCGACCACCACATTCTCCGGTACATCTTTGGTCACCACAGCACCAGCAGCGATCACAGCATTGTCCCCGACCGACACCCCCGGATTAATAACCGCACTGCCGCCAATCCAGACATTGTCTCCAAACGTAATCGGTTTCGCATATTCTTTCCCGGAATTGCGTTCCGTCGCATCGAGCGGGTGGGTGGCTGTATAGATCTGTACACCCGGCGCCAGCATACAATTATCGCCGAACCGTACTTCACAAACGTCGAGAATCGTACAGTCAAAATTGGCAAAAAAGTTATCGCCGACGTGGGTATTATAGCCATAATCAAACCGGATTGTCGGTTCTATAAACGCATTCTCCCCGGCAGAACCAAGCAGCTCATTCAACAACTCCGCCCGTTTTTCCCCTTCCGTTTCCAGGGTTTGGTTATATAATCTCACCTTGCGCCTTGCTTCTTCACGGTCTTTTGCCAGTACCGGGTCAGCCGGATCATACATCTCCCCCGCCAGCATCTTCTCTTTTTCTGTTCTCATTGGTGCATCTTCCTTTATAAAATTTTTGTCATTACAGGAAAACCACACTAGGGAGCGTCGTGCGCCTTTTCTAACGTTGAACCAAGCTTATCTGCAACTCAGCCAGTTTCCTATATCTGGAGGACCTGGGGTGTTTAGCCGTTTAATGAACGTCACGCCTGGTCATCTTCCTTCTTGCGGTCATTAAACCACTTATCAGGACCGTCTATTCCAGTTTCATCGATTCTTATGGTCCTTATCTGCTCTCTAAAGACCGTCACGGCTATTTTCAGTGGCGTTTACGGTCCTTACCGTCATATCAATACCGCTAATATCTCTTAAACTAGTTACAATTATTTCAAAACTCCCTCTATTACTCAAGAATCTTTCCCAAGCTATTCTGCGTCCTCTTGACACTATCCTCATCCATTGCAATACTTATATATGTTAACCAAAAACAACAGGAGGTTTACGATGAAACTCAATCACTTAATCTATGTATCTATGTTTGCATCAATTATGGGTGTATTAGGACTTCTTCCACCGATTCCTTTAGGCTTTTCACCTGTTCCAATTACCATGCAGACCCTGGGCGTCATGCTTGCTGGCAGTGTGCTCGGAGCCCATTACGGTCCTAAATATGCAGCATTAAGCCAAGTGTTATTTCTATTGCTTGTGATGGCAGGGGCACCGCTACTATCAGGGGGCCGTGGCGGAATAGGCGTTTTCTTCACACCATCCGCTGGCTTCTTGATGGGCTGGATCGCTGGTGCATTTGTCATCGGTTATTTATGTCAGTTTATGAAAGAGGTAACGTTCTGGAAGATGATGATGGTTAACTTAATCGGCGGGATATTCATTATCTACTTCATTGGAGTGCCGATCCAGGCCATGATCATGCAGATTTCTGTTAGTGAAGCGTCCATTCTCAGCCTCGCATTCCTGCCGGGTGATGTTTTGAAAGTGACGATAGCTTCATTTATTGCTGTCAAGTTGTATTATGCAGCTCCATTTAAAAGAGAGGTGCGCGTGTGAATGAATATTACCGATCCCTATCCTCTGCATGCCAGTCGTCAACCGGATCGTCCTGCCATCATTACAGAAGATGAAACAATCCTATACCGGGATTGGGAAAGCATGGTCCGGCTCACTGCTGCCGCCTTTTCTCAGGAGCCGGCTACCCACCATCGGGTAGCTATATTCCTGCCAAATGGCCATTTGTTTTTACAGGTATTTGCCGGTGCATGTGCAGCAGGATGGGCAAGTATTGTCGGGGATATGCGATGGAAGCAAGGAGAGATAGATGAACGACTCCGTCAAACCCAACCGGATATTATCATCGCTGATGAAAGTATAAAAGATTCGTTTCACACTCATTCAATCAAGGTCATTTTTTCCGAAGAGATTAAAGATTGGATCAGGCACCGGAATGAATGGCATGCAGATCATCCGTCCAACCCTCCTTTTTATATCGGGTTCACTTCAGGTTCGACTGGGCAGCCCAAAGCATTTATCCGCTCTCATCAATCATGGGTGGAATCGTTCCGCTGTAATCAGGAGGATCTCGGGTTGGCGGAAAGCGATCATGTGTTAATCCCGGGATCTTTTGTAAATTCCACTTTTTTATACGGAGCTTTAAGTACTCTATACATAGGTGGCACTGTCTATTTATTAAAAAAGTTCGCGCCTGGCCGTCTGATTCAGGCATTCCACCAATATCCCATTTCTGTCGTCTATACTGTCCCTACTATGATTCAGGCATTATTGGATGAGGACTGGAAAGAAGATCAGGAAGTTACGTTCATATCGACTGGAGCCAAATTGCTGAGCTCGGTAAAGAAAACAATGAAACGGAATTTTCCGCATGCTTCACTTTTTGAATTCTACGGTGCTTCTGAGTTAAGTTTTGTTACCGTGTTAAAAGAGAACGAACAAACGGCACACGGTGATTCAGTCGGCAGGCCTGTTCACAACGTGGATATGGTCATACGCAGAGAAGATGGCAGGGAAGCTCGCCCAAATGAAGCCGGTATACTATATGTGAAGAGTCCTATGCTTTTTGACGGTTATCTTAATGATAAGGAAGAAAACCAAAACGCATGGGACGGAGAATGGGCGACCGTACATGATCTTGTCAAAAAAGATAAAAACGGATTTGTGTATGTAATCGGTCGTAAAAATGACATGATTCTTTATGGGGGCATCAATATTTACCCCCAGGAAATTGAAAAGGTCTTAAAAAAGATGGACAATGTTGAAGAGGCAGTGGTATGCGGTGTGAATGATCCATACTGGGGAGAAAAAATAGCCGCATGTATCAAAGGAGACGTGTCGATAACCGCATTGAAATCTCATTGTCTAAAACAATTAACTCCTTATAAGATTCCGAGAATCTGGAAGAAAGTCACACACTTCCCCTATACATCCGGGGGCAAAATCGCTCGTAAGGAAGTAAGGAAATGGCTGGAGGTGGAACAGGTATGAGAAGAGCCGTTATTGTTCAAGCAAAACGAACAGCGATTGGAAAAAAAGGCGGTATTTTAAAGGACTTCCCTCCTGAAAAATTGATTGCCCCTGTCATTCAGGAACTCGTTCAAAACCTCCCATGTCCAGTAGATGATATTTTATTAGGAAATGCGATTGGCCCTGGTGGAAATTTAGCAAGATTATCCTCTTTAGCAAGTGGGCAGGATATTTCGACTCCTGGTGTCACCATCGACCGCCAGTGCGGATCAGGGCTGGAAGCGATTCGACTTGCCTGTCATCTGATCCAGGGTGGTGCTGGGGATATATTCATTGCAGGCGGAGTAGAAAGTTGCAGTCAATCGCCCTTTGAGGGACGGGCGCGGTTTTCGCCGGAAAATATCGGCGATCCGGATATGGGAATCGCAGCAGATCAGACCGCACAAAAATACGGCATCACAAGAAAGATGCAGGATGAATATGCCCTGTTAAGTTATCAGCGAGCGCTTGATGCGTTGGAAAAAGGATACGTCCATGAGGAAATTATAAGCTCGCAGGGGCTTCCTCCAATCGATGAAAGCCCGAATCCAAGAATCAACTACCATCGCCTGCTTAAACGGTTATCCCCCTGTTTCAATAAAAATGGAACAATAACGATGGGAAACTGTTGCGGAATTAATGATGGAGCTGCAGCCGTTTTGGTGATGTCTGAAGCAAAAGCCATCGAACTTGGGTACCGCCCTGTTTTACGATTTGTGGACAGTGCCGTTACTGGAGTGGATCCAAATCATCCGATTACAGGAGCCGTTTCCGCTATTTCTTCCCTGCTTAAAAAGTGTGATCTAACTGTTCAAGATATTGATCTGATTGAACTCAATGAGGCGTTCGCTGCGAAAGCCGTTCTCATTTCCCGGGAGCTTTCGATTCCATATGAAAAAATCAATCCAAAAGGTGGGGCTATTGCATCAGGTCATCCTTATGGGGCCTCTGGTGCTATTCTAGTCACTCGGTTATTTTATGAAGTTCAGCGATCCTTAACTAAGTATTGCCTGTCTGTTATAGGGATAGGCGGGGGGATGGGGGTTTCTATGTTATGGGAATATCCACAATGAAAACAGAGAGAGTACCTATAACTATTACGAAAAAAATGGTTCAGGAATATGAAGAGATCTTTGGCGAGCAGTCCACCCTGCCCCCAACCTTCGCTATGATTTTTTACCGTTTCATTGAATTACCATGGCGTACAACCTCTCCGGCCATTCTTAGAAAACAATATGGTACATGTGAAAAAGAACTTGATATCGATGAAACCTATCAATGCCAAGTAATACTAAAAGTAAATAAACAAAGGAGCAACCATGTTTTTTACACGCAATCCCTTTACTTGTATGACCAGCATGAGGAGGTTTGTTCTAAATGTGTTTCCGAACTAGTCACAAAATCACCGTTACAAAAGAAATGATCAAACAGTACGCCAACCTTTCTAACGACACCAACCCGATTCACTTCAATTACAAAGAAGCAGTGCAACAAGGATTCCAGGCACCGATTGCGCACGGCTTACTAACAATGGGGCTTGTCATGAATGTCACCAACCGTTTCACGGAAAAGGGAATGCGTATTAAGGATTATGACATGCAATTTCTCAAACCGGTTTACCAGGATGAGACAATAAATATTACGGCAGAGGCTGAAAAGAAAAGAAATCATATTCATTTAAAGCTGATGGGTAAACAAGTGAAAGGCTCCGTGGTTTTACTTCCTCAGTTAACCGACGGAGCCTAACACAAGACTCTTCCATTTTCTGGAGGACCTGGGGTGTTTAGCGGTTTAATGAACGTCCCCCTGGGTCATCTTCCTTCTTGCAGTCTTTACACCACTAATTAGGACCGTCCCTCCATTTCCACAGATTCTAATGATCCTAATACGATCTTTAAAGACCGTCCCGGTTATTTTCGGATACGCTTACGGTCTTTATCGCAAAAAATGTAACGCGGAATAAAATTAAAATAAATTATTTCCCCCTACGTGATATACCAAGATACTCCATTCTATGAAGAAAATCTATTATCTATTAACACCTCACGAGCCCACAGTATAATTTCAATCAAAAGAGCAAGCAGCACCACCAATGCCAATACGGGCAAGAAGAAGTGATGGAATTCATTTAGTAGATTTCCATCATAGCTGTTACCACGCATCGCCATTGTAAAAGCAAAAAACATCCCAAATGTGAAATTACGTGACCACTGACTGATATGGTAGGTAAAGACCCCTTCTCCCCAGCCTTTTTGCTGAATTCGTTTGATGGCACGTAAAATTTCCACCCCCTCTACGAAGCAAAAGACGACAAGTACAAATAACCAATAATAATAAAGCAACAAACCATCCAGCATATTCGTTGTAATAATGGCAAGACCTGTAATAGAAAGACCGCCATGAATGATACAGTTCGTGTTTGTCCAGTCCTCAATGATAGACCAATCTGTTGTCAAATAACGCTTCAAAATTAAAATAAGTCCGTTCGCATAAAATAAGACACCCAGCCCAAACGCAGACAGACTGAATAAGTCAGGCAGGTTAGGAAACATCTTCTCCCATAAAACAACGAGTGATTGTGCTGCAACAGCAGACAACAGGACGACACCATGAGTCGCATGGAAGGTTGGACGCTGCCACAATCTCTTGAAATTCTTCATACTTACATAAATAAAAAATACCCACAAGAATGAGTTGATCACTGCCACACCCACCGCCAATGAATGAAGCAATGGCGTATAGTGTTCCAGTACAATTCCCAACACCGAAAAACCTGCAATCCAGGAACCAATGACAAAAGAATTAACCGGATTATTTAAAAAAGGGGTTAGAAATCCTTTTTGAAAAAACTGCCGGACTAATTTTGAGTAGATAATTATAGCCAGGAACAAAAAAGTTAAGGCAAACCAGCGTTCTGCAGATGGGTTTAAAAAATGACTCATGACTCCATGTAAAAAAATACCCAAAGCCATAACAATGGCCCCGGAGGCTGGATTAATTACTTTTTTCTCTGTTACATCCATTCTTGTTCGACTCCTCTTCCGTGCAATAACCTTTTTATTTTACGATTTTTTGATTAAAATTTAAAGAAAGAACAGGTGCCTGAGCTCCTTCATGTTTATTATTATCATATAAAATAGAAACGTTTTTAACATTCATCCGTATAAACAAATAGAAACCCAACCACTTAGAAGGGGGACCACGTATGACATTAGCGCAGGAACTTACTCCAATGAAAGCTACATACCTGGATATTTATAATCAATTGAGAAGAAAGATGAAATGGACAGATAAAAAGATAGTCATGATGGTAGCATCTGTCTATGTGACCAGTGATCGTGAATTTGATATCGATCGTTATGTAAATCTTTCGGAAACAATTAAAAAAGAAGCCAGCATGTTTTCCTATTTGAACTCACCGCTTCGCTATTCTGTGGCCGCTATGTTGGATACACGTTTTAATGATCCATTCCGCGCATTTTCTGACATGATGCAGGTTTATGATACTATGATTCGGAGCGGTTTTAACCGTTCGCAATATACCTACCTTGCTGCTGCAGCAATCTTGCAAAACCACCCGGAGGCTGACTTGGCGGAAAAAGTGGAACGAGCGGTTTCGATTCACCGGTTAATGAAAAAGGAACATCCATTTCTCACCTCCAACGATGATTACCCGCTGGCCGCATTATTGGCTCAACGGGAAGAAGAAATGGAAACGCTTATCGACCAAGTTGAATATATCTACCGTGCACTCGATCAGAACGGATTTTGGAAGGGGAACCACCTTCAATTTTTAAGTCATATGCTCTCACTAGACGAAGAGCATTTTCCTGATGAACTAGTAGATCGCACCATCCGCGCTTCTGAAGCATTAAAGAGGTCGGAAATCCGTTTTAAAAAGTTACTTTATCCGGAAGCCGGTCTGCTCGCATTCCTCGGAGATGAAATAAACGCTCTCAACGAGGTCCTGGCTTTCAAGGATGCCCTGGACCAGGAAGCTCCCTTCCGGTGGCAAAAAGAAATGAATGTCAAGGTAGCGGTTAACATTCTGGTAAGCCATCAGCTTCAGGAGGCCACCACCATCCAAACAGGTTTGTTCTCCACACTCGAAACTATGATGCAGGCCCAGCAGGCTGCAACCCTGGCAGGGATAACAGCCACGACAGCCGCTTCCTCCTCCAACAGTGGCGGCCAGTAAGGCCTATATGGAGTTTTAATCATAAAACTCCATATAGGTTTTTTCCTGTTTATAATAATCCAATCGATCCTGTAACGTACCAGTATGAAATTCAAACTTATGCCCATCAGGGTCTTCAAAATAAATCGATTGCTTGTCCCTTTTATCCCTGGGTCTGCCCGACAAAATAGAAACACCCAGATCATTTAGCTTCTGATACATTTTGTCCACATCACTTTCATCAATCGAAAAGGCAATATGGGTGTAGGACTGCTTTATTTCATTGCGAGGGATGCCTGTTTCTTCATTGAGTGCAAACCACATCCCATGGACATCAAAGTAGGCAGTACTTCGGCCTTTTACCAGCAGCTTGGCATCAAAAACGTTTTCATAAAACGCTATTGATTTTTCTAAATTTGAAACAGAAAACAAAAAGTGATTGAGCCCCTGTATCGACATATGCAGCCTCCTAATCTAATTACTTTGACTTTTCCTGTATTCCTTCAGCTCCATCATTTCAAAGTCGATCTCCTCATCTATTTTCAGCGGAGTAATGAACTCTAACGAATTGCCATCCGGATCGTGAAAATATAAAGCAGCGTGCGTTTGCGGGCTATTTGGAAGCACCAATGGCTGCTGCACTGGCTCAAAGCCAAACGCATTCTTCACCCTTGCTCCTCTTTCTTCCAGCCACTCTTTCGCCTTAAGTAAATCATCCAATTCCACCTGGAAGGCAATGTGGCGGAGAGAAGGATGGTAAGGGGTTTCAACCTTATCTGATTCCCAAAGACCAAGCCAGCTCTTCCCCTTTTCAATCCAAAAGAACGTCACCGCGTCCCCACGATGGGCTAACTCCAACCCTAACTTACGATAAAAATCAATAGACTTTTCCATATTACTCACTGGCAAATGCGCTTCGTATAGACCTTTAATCATATTTAACCCCTTTCCCTTCGTGTGCCTACTTCAAAATTCCGATCGCTTACGGTCTTTATATAACTTCTAAAGACCGTCCCACAAAAACTCCTCACTTCTAATCGGCTTTATCTCCGTTATTAAGACCATTAGTTTCATATCTCTACTGTCTAATGGTCATTACAGCTAATTACCAATAGTTAAATGTTACAACTTGCAAGGCCAGGGGCCATTCACCTTCCTATTCATGCAAAAATTGGTCTGTTTTTTGCCAATAATTAAAAAGACCATCACCTCCTGCCCGCTTATAATCAAGGCAAGAGGTGATTAGATGTATCGAACGATTTGGATGAACAAAAATATACGGTATTATCTGTTAGCGGGTGGAGTGTCCCGGCTAGGAGACATCCTATCCGGGATGGCATTTTTGTTTTTAGCTTACGATATAACAGGATCTAACTTATATACTACCATTATGGCGATGGCAGAAACCCTGCCGTATCTTCTATTTGGATTGATTGGCGGCGTAATGGCTGACTGGCTGCCCAAGAAAAAATTACTCATCTATTTAGATCTGGCTCGCATCCCTTTAGTCCTGTCGATTGTAGGTTTGTATTATTTCGATGCATTGACGTATGGGTATTTATTAGTGATCAGTTTTCTCCTTCAAAGTATCGGCTGTTTCTTCAACCCGGCCCATCGCGCTGTCCTGCCTTCGATCACGAAGAACGAGGAGAGGACCAGTGCTAACAGTTTGTATGACACTTTGACAAGAGGGGTGACTGTCCTAAGTCCCCTATTGACCGTATGGTTATTGAATTCCTTTGGAACAGTCCATTTGTTTACGATAGACGCTCTGACCTACGGGATTAGCGCTCTTTTTATAGCAAGGCTCCAATGGAAAGATGCCACCGCTCCTTCCGAAAAGAAATCATTGAAAACTTTATATAAAGCAATCATGGAATTTGCCTCCTGGGCAAAAGCCCATTCCACCATTAGAAATTTATTCATCTTTACGTTTATTACTGTTTTCTTCAATACGTGGGTCTGGGAAGTAGGATTATTGCTAGCGTTAGCAGAACTGAGCGAGAAGAGCGAAGAGCTCTATAGTATACAGCAAGGAGTTTTCGGTGGAGTTGTTATCTTAACAAATATTGCAATCCCCTATTTCATTAAGAAAATGACGCTCCGCCACTACCTGATCGGGGCAAGCATATGGGGAGCAGGAATTATCTATTATGGAGCCCTCTATGACTTAAAACATTTTTTTATTGGAGGAGCAATCGTAGGAATCGGGCTCCCTATTGCTGGATTGGCACGGGGCTATCTTCTTCAGACCCTTGTTCCTGAAAGAAAGTTAGGAAGGGCCTTCAGTACCAATGCCGTTCTCTTATACTTTTCTAACACGATCTCTTTAGGAGTTTACGGCCTTTTAGTAACATTTATTTCCATACAAAAACTGATGCTTGGCAGTGGCTTGATCATTCTCCTGATAAGTGGAGGAGCACTGCTATTTCGAACGGTGAATATGGCGAAATTCAGAAGGAGTCTTCCGGTAAACTTTTTTAAATAAGCGATTATAGGAAGCTACACTATTAAAGCCGTGTTGAAGCGCGATGGAAAGGATCGACTGGTTAGTATGTAGAAGCTCAGATTGACTACGAAACAGGCGGTATAGTTGTAACCAGGAATATGGAGACAGACCGACTTCTTCTTTGAAAAGATGAGCAAGCTGGTATTTGTTCAGCCTGGCAACTGCAGCCATGTCATCCAGTGTCCAATCTTCACGGTAGCTCTCTTTTAGAGCATCGATCACTATATTTATATTGACCTGACTTTTAAAGCTTGGAAACTCCGTTTGATGAGAACCGGTTCCATATTGGAGCATCATGACAGAAAGTTGAGTCAAACTGTTCTCAAGAAAAAATTGATTGGTCGATGGATCTGAATCTTCGTTTAAAGAAAGAAAGTCTCTTACAAAAGCCATCCACTTCCGAATCAGTGGATGACGATAAGAAATCAATGAAAATTCAGGTTCCTTCTCTCCTATACCCAATTGTTCGGAAGCAGCTTGTAACATGGATGGATGGACCTCGATAAGGAATTTCTCCCTTGTAGCGAGGAGCTGTTTATGAGCATCCATCGGGTTAAAGATAAAGAATGCATGTTGATCAATAGAGATGTCTCCATGAGGTGTCTGATACTCGCCCCTGCCAAAAGGAGAAAATATAATTTTATAACACGGATCACTTCTCCAGTCCCGTTCACCTAAGTGGTCCATTCGCTTAAGCAGTAAACCATTCTCGTTTTCCAATATCATTTGTCTTTCTCCTTGTATGAGACGTGCGTTCATTCATTTTATCATAAAATTCACTCAATTATTGGAAATAACTTGATGAGCTACGTCCTGTGCCTTTATCGCAGCGATGGAGGACTCTGTTAGTTCTCACTATGTATAACGAATGAATGGAACAAAATTTTCCGATTAAGACTGCCCCTTCAAGATTTACGAAAGTTAACGGTCCTTATCGAGCATCTAAAGACCGTCCCGCAAAATTTTCTCCTTCTTCTGTTCATTAGACACCTTATAAGGATCACTAACTCTGATTTTCTATCCTGTGATGGTTATTAGGACTACTTCCTATTACGCTCACCTTCCAGATTCAGAAATAGAATAACAGGCGCAATTCATTCTCACAGAATTGCGCCTGCTTGCTGCTTATCTGTTATTTATGTAATACACAAGATTATCGGTCCAGTCATTTTCTTCATAAATAAATCCCTTCCTTGTGCATTCATAAGTCAGTCCCGCACTCTCTGCTAACCGAATGGATGGGCTGTTATCTACATTAATATGAGCTTCTATACGATTAAACTCCAGATGATGAAAGGCAATAGCCAGCCCTTCCTGGACCGCCTCTTTCCCGTAACCTTGCTTCCAGAATTGGTTATGAATCCGGTACCCCAGCATTCCCCACTGAAATTCATCTCTCATGATCGTCGAAAACTCAACACTGCCGATATGTTTTTGATCCGATTTGCGAAAAACCCCGAACATATACGTCTCATCCCTTGCGGCTAACCGTTTAAATCTGGCAACTATATCATGGAACTTTCTCTGTGTCCAAGCGTCCACATCGATACCATCGCCATCATATTTATACTGGGAAGGAAGCCTGTTTCGAAACCCCTCCAGCCACACTTCGTAATCCTCATTCTGTAATGGTCGTATTATCAGCCGCTCCGTTTCTGATTGAAGCTTTTGTTCTTGTGTTTGCAATGTGACATCTCCTCTGCATGAATAAGTTTTTCAAAATATAAGCCTGCCTGGTAAGAATCCATCAGTTTATATGCCATCAGACATCACACCTTCCAATATGTACTAAATCTATAATACCACACGGAGATCTGTCCCCCGATTTGAATGAAGAAAGAGCTGAAGACTATTGAAACAATCTTAAGCTCCCATTTCTGTATTTTATTTCGTTTCTTCTATCTCATTAAACTTTCCAGCTGCCCTTTTTCATCTTTTAATTCCCTCACCTATACAAGCTTATTCCTTTTTACATACAATAACGTAACTTACGCATGAAGGAGGTGTAATTATGGACAAATTTATTGCAAAATTAAAAGGTAGAAATGAAGTGCCTCCAGTTAATACAGATGCTTTTGGAGTAGCTAAATTCATTGCTAATAAAGAATGCACAAAAATCAAGTTTCAGCTTGAAGTCGAGGATATCAGGAATTTCGTGCAAGCACACATTCATTTTGGTGCTCGTGATGAAAATGGACCTGTCATCGTTTTTCTTTTCGGTGCTAATGTAATGACATTAGCTGAGCAAGAAGGGATTACCACACGAAGAGGGAAAATCACTGGAGTCATTACAGACCAGGATATCGAGAATAATAATGTGGGCATACGCGATGTCGGTGACCTGCTGAAATTTATGCGTAAAGAACTGACGTACGTGAACGCTCATACCGAGCAAAATCCTGATGGAGAAATCAGGGGGCAAATTATTCCTCTGGATAGAAGATATTAGAGTTTTATTTCACTGGTGCTTATCCTTCCTCGATAAGTGCCTATTTTATTAAAATAGCTTTCGTACGAGAAAGAATTTTAACCTTCTTTCCTAGAAGACATTCGTAGAGGTAAAACTTTGTTAAGGAGTTTAAAAGCCGGGATACTTAAAGTCTTCCATATCCAGCTATACAGTAAGGAAAAAGCAAAGATTCCTGTAAGAATCCCCCTATTAAAGTGAGAGGTAACCGAGGGTCCCAATATAGGAAATTTGAATCCATACAATAAAATACTAATACCCAGGGTCAAACACAGAGCTGCAGACGGAATAATCAATAACCCTCTCTTTAAGAACTTAAGTCCAAAACCTAAACTGAGTCCTAATAATCCTGTCGTAAAGGCGAACACCAATACCTCACTTGGCTGGAGTATGCCCAAAAGAAAGATGGTTATGACATAAGTCATCACCCCTGTTCTTACTGCCAAAAGACTGGCAAGCACGAGAGGACCAGTACTCATCATACTCAAAATATAGCCAACCCCAGTGAAAACACCCGCCGACTGAAAGATTACAGCTATGGAACCTAACAGAGCACCAACTGCAAGACGCATTGTCTTAGAATAACCAGAGATATTTGGAAATAACGCTTCTTCCCAACCACTTGATGTTGTTTTTCTGAAAAATGACCCCATCCGACACCTCCATAATAGGTAAATGCACCAAACTAAAAGATTATGCTAAAAATTATTTCGTGGTGGCCTGCCCTGGAGATGCCGCAGCCCTAATTGGTACTATTAGAACATTTCTCCTCATATTCTTTAAAAATAAATCAATTAGAAGGGGCGTAAAGGTAGTTGAGAAAAATTAAAGTCAGGCTCCGTCCTATTGTAAATAAGATAAATTTACCTACTGTTGTGAAAACAGCTATGCTCCCGGGTGACTCTGTTGAAAGACTATTTATTGCAACACAGGTGGGAGAGATCTTTTACATAGGAAACGGGGAAATTAGAACTTTTTTAGATATTCGCGCGCGTATCATAAAACTTGGGGCATCTGGGGGATATGATGAGCGAGGATTGCTCGGGCTGGCGTTTCATCCGGAATTTTATTATAACGGTTTGTTTTACCTTCATTATTCAGTGGCTGGAACACAAGGGCCAGGCGCTCTGCCAGAACCTTTTAACCCTGACCCGTGTGATCCAGGCAGTTTAAACCTCACATGGACAAATAGGGATACAGCATACGACCATATAGACACCGTAGAAGAATGGGTGTTAACCGTTAATGGCCCGCAAAAGAGACGGACATTACTTAACTTAAGAAGGCCATTTTCCAATCATAATGGCGTTAACAGCCTAAACTTTTCTCCTGAAACGGGAAGGCTTGTGTTAACCACCGGTGATGGCGGATCAGGCTATGATCCATTTAATTTAAGTCAGAACGACAGGGAAGTCGCGGGTAAAATAATTGAAATCGATGTAGTAAAACCAGCATCTATCCATCCACCTGTGGTCACACGCTTTGATGAACTACCCGCTTCTATTCAGGAAACGCTTACGGTTATTGCCAAAGGGGTCCGCAATATCCCTGGTATCTCCTTTCAATGGTATGGCAATCAGTATAGGAAATATGCAGGAAACGTCGGACAGGATTTGGTAGAGTCAATTTTTTCATTCTCCCAATATAAACCGGTACCGGTTAACGAGCTTATTCAAGCTTCTGAATCTGACCAGGAAGGGGTTATTAACTTCGGCTGGCGAGGATGGGAAGGTTCTTTTCCTACTTCGATTATAAGGGGCTGTGCTGCAAAATCAAATTTGGATGAGAAAACTACCGCTTTTTATAAGGAAGCCATCGAAACTTCCGTGAAGCGGATTCCGCCTTTAACCAGTTACTATCATAATGACTCCCGCCCCGAAAAGTTCGGGGGAACGGCACTAACAGGAGTGCATCCGTATATGGGAAATGCAATCCCCGCTTTAACGGGAAGCGTCGTATTCACCGACCTTGCCCGGAGGGGTGAATCCCAAGCTCCGGCCAAAGGAGTGTTAGCTTATACGAGAGTAAGCCCAGATTGTAAACTGAACGATTTCAGTGTGATAGAAACTGATTATGATTTCGGTTCTGAAGCTGCTTATTTCGTTAGCCTGGGGTCGAATCTAAACCAAACGCGATTATATTTAGGGGTTTATGGATCAGTGAGAGTGACTGACTTTAATCAGGGCACTATTTTTGAAATTGTTCCATGATTCTTATTCAAGCCATTCATCAATCATTGATCTATTTTCTTCAACGCTCAAAAATTGTGCACTTATTTTTTCAACATATTTTTGATTGAACGTCATAAAATCAACATGACTTTCTTATATGAAGGAGGAATATGGTTTGGAACTCCCTATAACAGGTTTTATTGTAGGTTCTGATCAATCTAAAGAGGATGAAGGACATTCCCACGTATTATATCTTACTTCCTGGGGTGGCCGTCCTGTCCATGTTCATGAGTTCGGTGGCATGACTTCGTTTGATATGGGACACCTACATCAGTATGCAGGCACAACGGAACCAGCACCAAGTGGCGTTCCCCACACCCATAGCTATTTTACTGTTACTTCTTTCGATTCAGGCCATAACCATAGAATAAATGGAGAAACAGGTCCTGCGATTCCCCTTCCTGGCGGAGGTCACTATCATGAATTTAGAGGGGTAACATCCGCTGATGGCAGTCCTCCTCATGAACATGCATACAGCGGAAGAACCAGCCCATAAAATTAAAACGTTAAAAGACAGATGGGAAAATACTTCCTCCATCTGTCTTTTGCTTTTCTTTTAATTCTTTTAATAGCATTGTATACAAAAAATGATGCATACAGGTGAAAATCAGACGATCCCATCGCCGATTTCCTTACATCCCCGCATTTGCAGCACAGTTTGTTATAATATCACGCCAATTCATAATGTAGTTCTGCAAACTGTTTATACTGTTTAACATCAAGCAGCTTCAATTGATTTTCCGTTTCCCCAGGGATGAATAGTGGAATCCCCCGGCCGATAATCGTCGGGGCAACCTGGATGATAAACTCATCCACCATCCGCTCCTGTAACAACGGATAAAGCACCTCGCCTCCACCTACGATCCAGATTCGCCTGCCCGCTTCCTTTTTCAATGCCTTCGTGAACGCAGCAATATCTTCATCGATAAACTCCACATGTTCCGTGGATCCGTAAGTCGAACGGGAAAACACATAACATTTTTTGTCCTGATATGGAAATTCCTCCATCAATACTTGGATTTGGTCGTACGTTTTCCTTCCCATCAAAATGGTATCAATCGAATCGTAGAATTCCTCATACCCGGTGTCATGCTCGCCTTCTGTTCCAATCAGCCAGTCCAAGGCATGATTTTCACGGGCAAGAAAACCATCGACACTGATCGCCCCATAAAAAATCAATCGACTGTTGTTGTCCATACTTTTCCCTCCATTGTTAAGAATTCCGTCTTGATCCACCAATTATAGTATTCGTATGTACCCGCGAGAGTAATAGCGTATTTTCATAAATAAAATTACGGATTCGGCCAAAAATAAGTAACACTACATCAAGGGAGTTGTGACGATTGGAAAATAAATTGAATACGATCATTTGGCTGCTAATCGGCAGTACCGTGATTTCGTCTATCTTCAGTATAATCATGCTGACGCTTACCATCCAGCATGATCAAAAACAAACAAGCGAAAAAGGATCCAATTAATTACACCGAAAGACGAACCAATGGGCAGAAACTACGTATGGTGTTTTTAAACAATCCTCTTCCGACAAAAGTAAAAAATCCCTGAGATCCGGTTGATCAAACCGCTGCTCTCAGGGATTTTTTATCTAACGTTTCCATACTGCCCTAACGAAAAATTGCTGGGTTAACTCGTTGCCCGTTGTTTCGCTTCCTCGGACTTGGGCTCGCTTTCCTCATCTTCCTTAAACGCCTTCTTCATCCGAAAAGGTGTAATGATTAACACGGCAATTAATGTCAATCCGAGGTAACCGATCAGTGGATAGAAGTAGGCAACCAATTTCGTAAACCCGAAGAAACTGACAATAAAACCAACCACCATCGTACCGGTGAAAAACACCTTGAACTGTTTGGTTTCAACGGTAGAAAATCTGGCAGCAAATGAATAGAACATGCTGAGTGCTGTATTGAAAATCATGGCGAAAATGACGATCGACATGATAACTCCTAATACCGGTGATACATCATTGACGATGGCAAGCATCGGCATATCTGCTTGTCCAGCGTGCTCCACTTTTGTAAAAATAGCCAGGTTACTTAATATAATGAGAACTCCAATACCAAGACCACCCATCAGGCCTCCCAGCGCCGCCGTTTTACGGTTTGTCTCAGCACCGCCCATGACCAGCGCCATGGATGCCCCTACTGCAATGTTAAATGACACATAGTTGATAGCAGAGATGAACCAGTTCGGTAACGTGGTCTGTAACTCGTTGGCCTGGCTGTCCAATTCAGCAAATGATCCGTCCGCATTCAGAAAACTGAAAACGGAAATAAGCAGAACGAACAAAATAAGGAAAGGCGTAATTCCTCCAATAATGTTGACGACACGGCCAACCTTTAACATTCCTGCCATCAATACAAGCAGGGTCATGAGGATGGTTCCTGCAACTACCGGCAGTCCAAACTGTTGATTAAGATTGGAACCTGCACCGGCAATCATGACTACCCCCACCCCAAACAAGGTAAAAATAAGTACATAATCAATGATGGTTCCTAATAATTTACCACTTATTTGGTAAATAACTTCCTTATGGGAAGTGGTTTTCACTCGACTTCCAATCCATACAAGCGCCATACCTGTATATGCAAATAAAGCGGTTGCAACTATTGCCCCGATGATTCCCATTATGCCAAAGCTGGTGAAATATTGCAGTACCTCTTGTCCAGAGGCAAAGCCAGCCCCGACGATCACGCCAATAAAAGCGCTTCCAATCATTAGTGCTTGTTTCATATGATGTCCTCCCGTCCAGTCTTGGGTAACAATATAACATCTAGAAGATGAATTTTATTTGTAAATATACTAAAATTAAAAAGCACCGATTTGTGTATTTACTCAAACGAACATAAAGGAGCGGGCAAATGACTCTACATCCAGATATACTGAAAGATCGACTAAATGAAAGTCATGTATCCATCGAAGAACTTGCCGATCGTATTGCTGATATTTTCAACTGCCCTATTACAATAGAAGATTCCAATCATAGCCTTATCTCCTACAGCCGCCATTCCAGTAATATCGACGAGGTACGTGTTGCTACCATTATCAATCGCAAAGTTCCCGATAAAGTAATTAACGGGTTATGGAAAAATGGCATTATGCCAAGGCTGCTTGACAGTGATGAGCCTGTTGTCATTCCCAAGATGGAAGAAACGGGACTTGGCAATCGGGTTGCGATTTCGATTCGGAAAAATAATGAGATACTGGGTTTTATTTGGGCACATGTCTCGGACACTACTTTTACGAGTGAAGAAAACCGTTTATTCAAGGAAGCATCTCTTTATGTGAAAAAGTTTCTTCTCCAACGCAGAAAACGGCGGAGGAAATCCGAGGAAGGTTACAAAGACTTTTTTTGGCAGCTGCTTCGAGGCGACTTTTGGGACAGTGATGAAATTCTCCAAAAGGCAAAGCAGTACAATATGAACCTGGAAGGTAATAAAGCGATTGTCGTCATAAATTTTTCCGATGTGGTAACGGAACAAATGGAAAAACACGCCTATTATTTATCAGAAACACAGGTGAAAGTTTCCGTAATTACACGCCTGTTCGATGATGATGATTTCATTATGCTTGTACGATTAAAAGATGACGAGTCTCCTAAACAAACATTAAAAGAATTTATTCAGCAATTCATGATGAAACTGACAGGCCAATTACAGTTACAGCATGTGCATGGATCAGCGGGAATGACCTATCCGTCCTCACAAAAAATTGTCCATTCGTATCATCAGGCGACGGAAGTTTTGCGGCTAAAGAACAAGTTTCCTGAAAAACTTGCGGATGTATTTTTATATGAAGATTTAGGGGTCTACCAATTTATTGAGCGGTTAAACGAGTTCCAGAAAAAGAACCATTACCATAACAGACAAATTGAAAACCTGCGCCGATACGACGAAGCCAACCATACCTTTCTCCTGGATACGTTAGAAACGTACCTGAAAAATGACAACAACGTGTACCAGGCCGCGAAGGAGATGTTTATTCACCCGAACACCATGAACTACCGCCTGAAGCGGATTCGGGAAGTCGGCGGGATCAATCTCAGCGACCCAAACCAAAAGGTAAGCCTGTTTCTGGACTTAATTACAGATAAACTGGATTGAACATGCTTTGTGCAAATACACAAAGCATGTTTTTTTTATTTTGCCATTTGCCCGATGAAACCGCTTTAATAGAAAGTTACGATGGAGAGGAAAAGAAATTAACAGAGGAGAGATGAATCGTGATCATTGGTGTACCTAAGGAATTAAAAAACAACGAAAACCGTGTAGCTATGACCCCAGCAGGAGTCGTTCACCTGATAAATGCCGGACAAACCGTCTATATCGAGAAAGGAGCCGGTTTGGGAAGCAACTTCAAGGATGAGGAATATGTGGAAGCTGGTGCGGAAATCATCGACCAACCGGCTGATGTATGGGCAAAAGCGGATATGATTATGAAAGTAAAAGAACCACTAAAGGAAGAATACCAATATTTCCGTAAAGGACTTATCCTTTTCACCTACCTGCACCTGGCAGCGGAAGCCGAATTAGCAGAGGCATTAATCGAAAACGAAGTTACTGCCATCGCCTATGAAACGATTACTGTCGATCGTACATTGCCATTGCTTACTCCGATGAGTGAAGTAGCCGGCCGTATGGCTTCCCAGCTTGGAGCACAGTATTTAGAAAAGTCCCAAGGTGGAAAAGGAATCCTTCTTGGCGGCATCCCGGGAGTAAAACGCGGAAAAGTTACCGTCATTGGTGGCGGTGTAGTCGGTACCAACGCAGCTAAAATCGCCCTTGGCTATGGCGCGGAAGTCACCATCATCGACCTGAACCCTGCCCGTCTGCGTGAACTGGATGATATTTTCGGTTCCAGAATCAATACGGTTATGTCCAATCCGCTTAACATCGCAGAAGCGGTTAAAGAATCCGACCTCGTCATCGGCTCAGTATTGATTCCAGGAAGAAAAGCTCCTAAATTGGTATCAGAGGAAATGGTTCAATCCATGAAGCTGGGATCTGTTATTGTTGACGTTGCCATTGACCAGGGTGGAAACTTCGAGACAGTCGACCATCCAACTACCCACGATGAGCCCATCTATGAAAAACACGGTGTGCTTCATTATGCAGTAGCGAACATCCCTGGCGCTGTGCCACGTACGGCTACCGTGGGACTAACGAATGTTACTGTTCCTTATGCGGTCCAAATTGCTTCCAAAGGTGTGACCCAGGCTGTTGAGGATAATGGAGCTATCCTTTCAGGGCTGAACGTCGTCAATGGCCAAGTGACGTATGAAGCTGTAGCACAGGATCTTGGTTACGAGTATGTTTCTCCAGTAAACGCATTACGTGAAGCGGAACTTGCTCATTAAGTGAAAAGTATCCTTCTGTCCAATTGACAGACAGGATACTTTTTTACCATCATCACAACATTAGTAAGGGAGGTAACCCAATGCATCATAGAAGCTATCGTCAGGCGTGGGCGGAAGTCTCCCTGGACGCCTTTCGAAAAAACGTGCTGGCATTCAAGCAGCATATTCAACCAGACACAAAACTTATGGCCGTAGTGAAAGCAGATGGTTACGGGCACGGAGCGGAAGCAATGGCAAAAGAAGCAGTTGCTGCCGGTGCCGATTACTTGGCTGTTGCACTTCTGGAGGAAGCGATTCTGCTTCGCGAGGCAGGGATGGATGAACCGATCCTTGTTCTCGGCTATACGCCACCGAATGCTGTAGAAACAGCGATCAGCCAGGAAATCACCCTCACCGTTTTTACAAAAGAGGCTGCCGATGCCGTACGAATAGCAGCGGAGTCCCTGAAAAAGACAGCCCGCGTGCATGTAAAAATAGAAACCGGCATGAACCGGATTGGCATCACGGAAGAAAAACAGGCACTGCAGATCATCGAATCCCTCACCTCCGATTATGTGTTCATCGAAGGAGCGTTCACCCATTTTGCAGATGCCGATAATCCAGATCCCGCCTATACGAAAGAACAATTTGCGGCCTTCTGCGGGTTCGTTGATTTTTTGGAAAATCATATATCTATCCCCATCAAGCATTGCTGCAATAGTGCTGCGACAATCGCTTATCCCGAGATGCACCTGGATATGGTGCGGGTCGGTATCAGCCTGTATGGATTGTATCCGGAAGAGCATTTAAAACCACTCATTCCTTTAAAACAAGTAATGAGTCTGAAGGTGAAACCTGTACTGATCAAGAAACTGGAAGCCAATCAGACGATCAGCTACGGCCGCACGTTCACCACAGCCCAGACCAGTACCATCGCTACCCTTCCTATCGGATATGCTGACGGGCTTTCCCGTTCCCTTTCCAATAAAGGCGATGTGACGGTTCAAGGTAAAAGGACTCCGATTGTCGGAAGAATATGCATGGACCAGACGATGATCGATGTTACTGGAATCGAATTCATAACGGTATCAGATACCGTCACCGTCTTCGGAGAACCTTCTGAAGGTTTTATTTCTATGGGTGAAATTGCCGATCATATGGGAACGATTCATTACGAAACAGCTTGTCTGATTGGAAAACGCGTTCCGCGCGTCTATATGAAAAACGGAGAGGTCACCGGAGAAAAGCTATTAAAACTGCTGGCAGATTAAAACTATTAATCAAGTTTAGCCTGGTAAGGTCACATCTTGGATATAAAGCCAAAAAAGGAAGCGGCTGATATTATAAGCTGCTTCCTTTTAGTTTGTGATATGGGATAAACTCGCTGTTTCCTCATTTTTTAGTTTTCAGTACTGACCTGTTTCCGTTACCCGTACAAACGCAAGGAGGTTCGGGAAATTGCGAGACTCCGATGGGAGGATAGTACATGGTGAGATCCCGCAGGGCTTCGGCCCGAGGAATACGCCCACGGAAAGCGGGTAATTTCCCGAACCTCTAAATCATTACTACCGTAACGGAAACAGCTTATCTCGAAACTGAGTTTCAGTAAAAAAGAGCTTTACTGGATAATCAGATAGTTCATTCCTTATGTGAAGCCTCGAGAAACTCGAACACCACAGCACCAACAGATTTAGCCGCGACAAGCAGACAATCTTCATCGATATCAAACTTCGGATGATGATTAAAATACGGTTCCTTCACACCTTTGGGCGTACACCCGATAAAGAAATAGGAGCCAGGAATCTTTTCCAGATAATAAGCAAAATCCTCGGAAGGAGACAGCCTCGGAAATTCCTTGACCTCTTTAATATCCTCATCGTCCATATTTTTTAACGTATCTGCAACAAACACAGTCATGTCAGGATCATTGTATAGCGGAGGATAATCCGGTTCATACGTGAGTTCGCAAATCACTCCAAAGGTCTCTTCAATTCCATTAGCGATTCGCTGTATCTCTTTGCTGATGACATCTCTCGTTTCATTATCGGAATACCGGATATCTCCCTCAATTTCGATGCTATCCTTGATAACATTAAAACTCCCTTTCCCATCAAACGATCCAATCGTTACTACGCCGGTACGAAGCGGGTCCACCCTGCGACTGACAATCGTCTGGGCAGCAGTCACAAAATAAGAGCCGGCAACGATGGCATCATTCGCCTTATGTGGTGAGGAGCCATGGCCACCGCTCGCCTGTATACGTAGTTTGAAGTAGGCCCGGCCGTTAAACGTATAGCCACTGCGGTAGCCGACCGTCCCTGCAGGCGCCATCGGCAGAACATGGACACCGAATATGGCATCGACATCATCCAGATACCCTGCTTCCACTATACTTTTCGCCCCTCCTGGAGGGACTTCTTCCGCATGCTGGTGGATGATTTTTACCGTGCCTTGGATATGTTCTCTCAATTGAATCAGACTATCAGCAAGTACTAACAGATACGCCGTGTGAGCATCATGGCCGCAGGCATGCATGATCCCCTCATGCTTCGATTTGAACGGTACTTCTGCTTCTTCGTTGATCGGCAGCGCATCAAAGTCCGCGCGAAGCGCCACCACTTTACCAGGTTTTCCACCTTTGATCGTGACGATAATGCCATGTCCATTACCTGCTTCTGTCTCGATCTCGACACCCTTATCCTGGTAAAAGTCCTCAATATAGGCCGCTGTATTTTCTTCTTGAAAAGAAAGTTCAGGGTTTTCATGCAAATGACGGCGGATGGCAATCATTTCATCTTCCCGTTCTTCCAACATGTTCATTAACTGTTCCAACATTCAAAAAGACTCCTTTCATTCCAAATACCCTTCCTATGCAGCAACAATCACTACAAGAATTCTTCATCTTTTATTTTATCAAAGCCACATCTGTATCCTGTCCTTATCCTTTAGGTTTACTTCCCTCATAGTAGCTTTGCCTGACTTGAGCCTAATACACCCAATCTAATGTAGCTACCAAAAATAATCCACCTAAGCAAAAACTTAGATGGATTATTTTCACTTTTATAAGCAGTCTTATTTCCGCCAAAAAGCAGAATAATCTTCTTTATCTTTAATATTAAACGCAATCATTTTCTCCAATAAGGAATAATCAATCGGCTGATTCCACGGCATGCGCACTAACTGTTTCGTGTGATCGTAGCCAGCCTGTTTGATTTCCTCTAAAAATTGTTCAATCCCAGCCTGTTCCGGGGCCACGGCCAAGTGTTTTTTGGCTACACTGAAAGCAATAATAAATGTGCCGTGATCCGTAAACATCGGCTGATTCCATTTTACTTCCCGTTTTAACTGCGGGAATTTCTCTGAAACCCACTGCAGCGCTTTCTCCGTCCGGTCACGATGATCCGGGTCATCGATCTTTGCTAAAAACTCCTCAAATTCTTTCACCTCGTACCTCCTCACAGTTCCAGCTTTTCGGATGAAACGATAATACCATCTTCATCGACATACACATAATCACCTGGATTCCATTCGGTATTCCCAAATTCTAAGGCGATATCCGTCTCGCCCTTGCCTTCTTTCTTACTTTTCAATGGGATTGTCCCTAACGCCATGACTCCAACGTCCGCTTCACATACTTCCAGGCGGTCTCTTATGTATCCATTGACGATAATCCCTGCCAATTCTCGCTCTGCTGCGATTTCTGCAAGGTTGCCTCCCAACAGGGCGCAGTTTTTCGAAGCCATGCCATCAACAACTAGTACGTTTCCAGCCGGAATGGTCTCCAGTGCGTTTCGCACAAGTACATTATCATCCTTCACCCGCACCGTTGAAATCGGGCCAAAAAAGCTTTTCTTTTTACCAAAGCTTGCATAGGTTGGATCGACGATACGAATCTTTTCCGGGTATTGATCACATAAATCGGTTGTTTTCATACTCATTTTTACTGCCTCGCTTTCCGCATTGTTTGTCCCTGTATCTATTTCTATATAAATGTAAAAATTCCTGTTTACATTTTCATTTCTAAACTGGACAAACTAACGTTCTAAAGGAGTGATCGCATGAATTTTTCAGGAGAAATCTTAGCCGGCGAGTTCGACCGGGATAGTGATGCCTTCATTTTGCAGCAGGTGAAACAGCTGTCTACCTCATCTTCCCTTAATAAAGATCAATTCGATGCCATTTACCATTACCTGATAATGAATCAGGACGATACCGGCGGCCAGGTGCTATCCTTGAATGACCAATTACTGGTTCGCTTGAATCAGGAAGAGCTGCAGAATTTCATCGCCGATTTAGACCGGATAAAAAACATTTTTTGGACTTAGGCGGAAAACTTCTCCCCTAACACAAGGAACTTCTTCCCTAACAGCTGGATGTTCTGCCCTAACTCCTGCAACTTCTGACTTAACGAAGGAAGGTTCCGACCTAACGCCATTACCTTCTCACCTATATATGAATGGAGTCAGTATAGGTTTCACTTAAAACTCAATACCAAACTGCTCTTTTGCCAGTGTTCGAAATTCTTCTTTATCTATGTCGCTCTTCTTTTGTTTCCCATCTATCCATTCTGTATAAGAGGAATCGGACAACGTTTTGCTGCCTCGATTTGTAAGCTTGACGGCCAGTGGATTTTTATTGAACGGGGAATTATCGTCCGTTTCAATGATTTCCTGCACTTCATTTAGCTCAGCAACTTCGTTCACCGGACGGGTCGTATCGAAAGTATACCCGATCTGCCAGTCGCTCTGTTTACGATTGACCTTCATTTCCAGCAGATAATTCCCATACTCTGTGGCAGCCTGTTTTACCCGGAACTGCCCATTACCCGAACTAACCGTTTCACCTGTCAGAGGGACAGGGCGAAGCGGTACGTTGCCCCCAAAGCCGGTATCAACCAGCCAGGATACTCCATTTTGTTCAAGGATAATTGCAACATGTGTCCTTCCAAGATGCGTCCAATCTTCCTTCGCTTCCACAAAAACTTCCCCGCGAACCAGTTGGACATCAAAGCCATTTTCGAGCAGGAAAAAGTAAAGTAACGGATTGAGCTCGTAGCATACCCCGCCTTCCTGTTCCTTCAATAACTTACTGACGAGATTTTCTTTTGTCAGGGGGAGGGTCGTACCCTTCAAAATCCGCGCGTTTTCAAAAGGAAAGGTGCATGCCGTTTTCTCAAGCAATTCACCAAGCGAACTCATCGTGAGCGTTTTATCTTCAGCCATGCCGATTCGTTTTCGGAATAAGTCATTACATTCTGTCATGATCGTACCTCCAGTTGGAAGTTTGTGTACGTTCTCTCCCATTATAGGGGTTTCATCCAGCCTATCCCAGCGAAATACCTCCCTAACGAAGCACCATAACGACCTATCTCCAGCCAATACCGCCCTAACGAAACAACATAGCTACCTAACTCCAGCATATACTGCCCTAACGAAAACACATACCACCCCTACTAGAATTCGCATAAAAAGCCCGGCTGTAAAAAGCCGGACTTTTCTTAAAACGCGCCGGAGCCTCCTCCGCCGCCACCAACACCACCACCGGCAGAACCCATTCCGCCAGTTGCCGCTGATACGGACGCGTGCTTATCGGCCCCCTGAAAACTGCTCTGCATCGTGGCAGCCAGCAGCATAAAGATAACCCAATCGTTTCCTGAGCCAGCGAAGGCACCTGAAGGTTGTGAAGTTAAATTTCTTTTTCCCATCCCCACCTGATAAAGCAAGGCTGGTATTTGATCTTCTTCCTCCCATTGCTTCCATCGCTCACCAAGCTTCAATGGCTGAAGTTCCTGCTTGATCCGCTGCCCCTCTATAGTTAAAGGCTGGTACCCAATCGCAAATATCAAGAAGAATGCAAATAACACGAACGCTGCAATCATCCAGCTAAATACACCAAACACCGGAAATACGATCATGAACGGCAATGTCACAAACGCAGCAATCCCAGCCATCCATCGTGGCTTCGTATTTGTTTCATACAATTTATGCTGGCGGAATTCACGCCTGACCGATTCCCGCCAAGCATTAAAATCCTTCCGGTAGCGTTCATGGTTATCTTTTTTTTTTGTATAGACCTCCAAATCGTCCACATGGAATTTACCGTCCTGGCCAATTTCATCAAATAACCAATGGATCAAACGGCTCTCATGATCAAATTCGGTACCCCGATTCACCACTCGGAATTCCTTTTCCGACAGTTTCTCGATATGGCCTTTTCTAACCAGTTCAAGTAACGCCGGCGTCACTGCTTTCGTGGTCACCTGACCATGACTTGAAAACGCAAGCATAGCAGGAAGACTCATAGAAGTCTTCGGAAAACGGCCTGTTCCACTGATTTGCCGCCTCGCTTCCTGTAATGTTTCCTGTCTCTTTTTCCACGCCTGAAAACTAATGACTATAGCAATCAGCAGTAATCCGCCGATAATAAACGGTCCGAAGCGATTCCAGCGCTCCCGCTGCTCCAATTTTGCAGCGACTTGTTCATCCAAAGCTTCTTTGTCTGCCTGGATTGTTTCGAGCATCGCTTTATCACTCGCCAGTGGGGCACCGGGGAAAAGACTGGCATCATAAGCAACCCGGATATCTCCGTTTTCACCGCTCGAAACTTTCCCAAGGGTAAAGGTCACTTCACCTCCCCCGGACACTTGCGCTGTATTGTATGCCTCATCAAATCCATAAGCCGCTTTTACCTCTGTCGGCTCCGGTGGAACAATGGTAATCGTCATATTCTCGTAGTCGGACTCATTGCTTTCATCGAAAAATGGCCAATAAAACTGTGCAACATCCTGGAACACCTCACCCCCATCTTCGATCGTGTAAAAGATATCAATTGTAACAGTCTCATCTTCACCGCTTCGATGAACTTTATAAAGCTCATCCTCCTGCTCCACTTTTAAATCCTTTCCATTTTCAGATGCATGCACATCCATGATCGCTGTATTTTCTTTCGGAATCAGAGTCCTGGTGATTCCATTGAATTCCCCTTCAAAACTATACGTATGTGTTTCTTTCACTTTCACATTTCCGTCCGTAAGCAGCTCAGCAGTAATCACTGTCCGGTCGATTTCATAATCAAGCGCAAACACACTCACCGGAAAGACCATAACAAACAGAAGCATCATCATCATTAACTTTTTCACGTTCGTCCCCCCGCTTTCTATCTATTTCTACGGACCACTAAAGGAAAAAGTTTCAAAAACATCTGTCCCCTATCAATCTTCCGAGGAGGTATTCATACAAAAGAGGCTTCCACACCCAGGAAGCCCCCTTTTTCATTTCTTCTCTTTGTTCTTATCTAATCTCGTCAATGTTAGCTGCTTGTTACACAACGGAAACCGATGTTACCCGTCGAACTATCGATCGTATTAGAGGTACGGGCGGCTACACGGTAACGATTGCAATAGGATTTGTGACAGAGATAGGAACCTCCCCGCATTACTTTCGAGGAGGAAGAATTCGCATGTCCCTTTTTCTGAAAGGAATCCGAGCACCATTCCCAGACATTTCCTGACATCTGGTAGAGACCGTATCCATTCGCAGGAAAAGCTGTCACTGGAGCCGTTCCCAAATACCCATCTTCTTTGGTATTTTCTTTTGGAAAATTCCCCTGCCATATATTACAGTAATGTTCGCCATTTGGAGTCAGCGTATCGCCCCATGGATAGCGTTTTTGTTCCAAACCTCCACGGGCTGCATATTCCCACTCCGCTTCGGTAGGCAGACGCTTCCCTGCCCATTCACAAAATGCTATAGCATCATTCCAGGACACATGGATGACTGGATGATCCATCCTTTCCTGGATATCAGAACCAGGCCCTTCCGGCTGGAACCAGAACGCTCCTTCTGCAGCAAGCCACCATGGAGTATTGGGAACTTGTTGGACCTTATAAGAAAAATCATCAGGGACGAACAGGTAAAAGACAAATGACCAGCCGTATTGTTCCGCTTCTGTTTTATACCCGGTTTCTTCTGTGAATTGCTGGAATTCCGCATTAGTTACGGTATGACTATCCATATAAAACGGATCCACTGTCACTTTTCTTACAGGACCTTCCCCATCCCAAGGAAACCCATCTTCATCTTCCGTTCCCATTAAGAAGTCGCCACCAGGTAACAATACCATTTTATCCCTAAACTTAGCTTCATCCGCGGTAATTCGAGTATTGAGCGTACGTCCCTCCGGCGATGCTACTTCCATTTTGTTCCTGCTCGCTGCACAACAGGACGGTTGATTTTTTGGTTCTTCCCTCATGATTTTCTACTCCTTTCCTGATGCTTTTTCCTAAAAAGACAGGGATGTAATGACCGGGTAATGATCAGAAGGGAACCTGCCGTCATAGGATGTTCTATCAATTTCAGTTTTGATACCCTTGATCTTTTTTGTACAAAAAATATAATCGATCGGTTCCCCTTCCGTACCACCTTCAAACTGATGGAAAGTCCGTCCGGGATTGCCACCCAGCCAGTCATAGGCATTCTGGAATTGACATGTGTTTCCTTTGAGTGACACCTGCCCTTGCAAAAATTGAATCACCTGATTGTCAGGCTTACTATTCAAATCGCCCATCAACACAATTGGTGTTTTCTTTTCTATGTATTGATTATGAAGCCTTTTCCAAATCAAAGCGATGCCGTTTTCCCTCGCCTGCTGGCTCACGTGATCAAGGTGGGTGTTGAAAACAAGGAAATCCTTATGCGGTTCTTCAATAAAACGGAACCTTCCCCAAGTGCAAATCCTTGGAAAGTCACTTTTCCAGCTGACGCTGTCAGGGACATCCGGCTGTTCAGACAGCCAGAACTGTCCGGAATCTACCACTTCCAACTGTCGATTATCATAAAATATCGGACAGAATTCATCGCTCATTCCGCCTCGCCTGCCTTCACCAATCCAACGGTAGTGAAATAAGGCACCCTCCAGGTTATTGATCATCAGCAATAATGCTTCCTGAGCACCGAACACCATCGGTTGATGCTTTCGAATGATCCTGGCTACTTTGTCTACCCTATTGACCCAGGAATTTTCACCATCCTGGGGAAGATCTACCCTTAAGTTAAATGTTACTAGTTTCCTATCCATTTGCACACCCACCTTCCACGTAAACCCTAGGGTTTTTTATTGATTTACATTGCTCCTTAATCGAGATGTGAAAAATGACATTCCTCGTTTGAAAGCGGTGAATCCATATAACATCGAACTCCAATCAATCAATGTAACCTTGGTCGGGTACCAGCGATCGGGCTGATCGAGATGCCACCAGGAATAGCGGTGTAAACCATAACGATAGGCAGCGCGAAGTTTTCTTTCGTCTTCTTTGTCTTCATCATTAGTGTACCCGTCATATGGCAAATGATTTTGATAGAGAGCATATAAATCGTAGATTCCCCCAGGATAGACTGGGAGAAAGCCTCCCACGATATAAGCAGAGGCTATATCTCCTGGTGAGTTGTTTACCTGATCGGCATGGTACCCGCCATGCAACCCATCGTTAGGACCCGCACCATACCCCCATACATAGGAAGGTACGTCGGTCAGCTCTTTCCATTTTAAGCGATCGGCCATGCAAGCGTTGTAGTAAAACTCCCGGTAAACAGCGCTTTCCGCGTAGTTTGGCACAAGATAGAATGGAAATTGATGGACAAAGGATGATAGGAACGAATCTTTTCCATATTCACCGTTGGTATCTGTCAAGACTTGAAAGCCACGAAAATCGACTTGTGGTAAGTCGGTCATTTTCTCTTCGGAGAAGTTATTATGCCACAACCCCCGAATGGCTTCATTACCAGGCTGACCCAACATGGCCAGATGGGCCACTAAAACATATTCGTTATAAGCCGGAAGAGGCAGTGTTCCTTCCCCGTCCTTCACAACCATATTGATCGACCCAGTCTCGATATCAGCGACAACTACACTCCAGTCAATTTCATTCAGAAGCTCATTGGCCAAAGCATCAATTTCTGGTTTTGTGTCCTTAAAGTGCTGGCCGGCAAAAAGCGCGCCGGCAACTAACAAAGAAGTGTCAATAGTCGAAAGTTCAGAATGGAGATTTTCTCCGGTTTCCATATCAACAAAGTGAGCAAAAAAACCGGTTTGCTTATCACGGGCGGGCTGGCAGCCTCCCGTTTTCCCGAGAGCCGTATTTATTGTCACCAAGGCTTTTTCAGCGGCTTTCTCGTCCCAGCCTTCCATATCAGCGACACACAGGCCAATCAAACCTACACCTGTTGCAGCAATTGAACATTTTGACTCCGGGTTGTCTTCCAACGTTCTGTAACTATCTGCATACAGACCCGTCTCAGGATGACGGGATGCATCCAGCAAGCGATAGGAATCTTCATATTGACGATCGAAAAAGTCCTTTACTTGTTCTGGCAACTTTGTATAAAATGCTGTCGTATTCGTCACAAGTCCACTACTCCCTTAATGTATTATAGATCTTCTGAAATTTTTGGTGGCGTTGTTCCAGTCGGTCGGCTGCCTCATTCCGGCCTTCTTTCCGAAGTCTTTCTACATAACCATGATAATTGCCCCTCGTATGGAAAGGTCCTCCTTCTTGGATGACATTCCACATCGGATCGGTCGGTGAATCAGAGCTCGCCATCTGCTCTGCTACCCACTCATCAAGAAGCCGTAATCCTTTTCCTGCTATTTCCGGCTTTTCATCAACTAGATTGGTAGTTTCGTGGGGATCATTTTCAATATCAAACAGCATCAGTTCAGGGAAATCTTTCAACCCATCATGATACGTACGAATCAACATCCAATTATCGAAACGAACACCGCGCTGGCAGCTCCATGCCGCCTGGCTGACGACAAGATAAGGACGTCCTGCTTCTTCCCCTTTTGTAATGGCAGGCAGAAAGCTCGTACCGTCCCATCGATCACGCAGTTCCCCTCCAACCAGTTCTGTTACTGTCGGACCGATATCGATTTGATAATGGAAATCCTCATCGACATGTCCTTCCTTTAAATCTGGTCCTGACATGATCAACGGTATCCGGCTTGTAATATGATCTGCCGTCTGATGGTCGCCATAAACGTTCAACTCACCTTGGTTTTCACCGTGATCGGCAGATATGATGATCATTGTCTCTTCTAGCATCCCCTCTTCTTCCAGGGCATCAAGCAGCAGTCCGATATGATCGTCAACATGTCTGATGGCAGTATCATACCCATCGATCCATTGTTTAAAATCCTCGACAGAAGTAATTTCCTCAGGCAGATTCGGCATCAGGTGATTGGATGGAATTTCCCGGGCACTCATCGGACCAAAGCTTTCCCGGTGCTCAGCAATCATCTCATCGGTGAGCCAATCAGGGGCTGGATCATTTTCAAATGGATTGCCGTATTCCTCCGGCGTTCGGTAAGGTGTATGGGGATCCCAGAAATTCAAATATAAGAACCAGTCTTCTTTATCCGTTCCTCTTCCTTTGATCCACCTCAATGCCTCGGATGATACATCTCCAGCCGTTTCTCCAGCATGCTTGCCTGTATCATGCATTTCGAGGAACCCTTCCAGCACATTCCACTTGGCATGACGGCCAGGGAATGGACTGATCATCGCGGTATGGTGACCTCTGAAACGAAGCTCTTCCACCCACGCCTGATAGGGACTGTGGTGATGGTTGAAGGGACGGTCGATTCCGATCGGCTGGACGTCCGCATTCAGTCCGCCATGGTTGATCGACCCGGTATGGATACCGAATCTTGACTGGAACATGGCATTTCGGGACGGGGCACACGGTGCATCGGAAGCGTAATAATTAGTGAACCGGACTCCTTTTTCTGCGATGCGATCAATATTCGGTGATGTGTTCCGGTGATAGCCATACACTCCTAAGTGGTCGGGGCGGAGTGAGTCAATGTCAATGTAAAGAATTTTCATAGTAATCTTCCTTCCTATTAATTTCTATATTCAACCCGAAAAACTATCCAACTACTGAAACTTCACGACTAATCGATCATCCACTTTCGCATGCTTCTTCGAATAAAGACAAGTCACATCGCCTTCCTGACGTACCGTATAATCATCACTTGCAGCTATTTCACGATCCGTCTTAATGGCGATAACATCTTCAGACTGGGTTAGACGGAACTGGAGTGCATCATCAGCAACTTTCATTATTTCAGCAGTAGAATAACTGATTTCCACATCACCGAAGACCATATCGACAGGAAGCATTACCCCCTCTTTCGCCTGTAACTCCAGCTTGCGTCCATCAAATAACGGGAAGCCTTCTTCATAGACATGCATCTCTTTATCAAAGCCATCTAAATTAAGGAGGTGGATGAACCTTTCGCCTTCTTTTGTAGCAGTCGATGTCATGAATACGCCGTGATACTTACTATCATTCGTCAAGCTCGCCTTAGCACCCAGCTTCTCGATTGCAGTTTTGAAAAAGTCGATATCACAAGTATAAGGGGCTGCAATCACAATCGCCCTCCCCTTTCCTGCTTTGGTATCAAAGCCGCACACCTCATCAGTCCCATAGACACGGAACAATGGCTCGGCATGGTCGGCTATCTCAAATACCTGGGCTTTATGCACACGCAATTCCGCACGATCTTTTGCCCAGCCATCTGCATAAATGGATAAATCATAAGCTGGCCCTGCCTGACGAATCCCAGTCGGCTGTACTTCCAAAGCTTTCGCCAAGAAATCACAAGGGTTTCCTTCCATATCATGGGTAGGAAGTTCCCCGTAGAGGAGCAGACCACCACCATTATTCAAGAAATCAACCAGTTTATCCTGTACATGTGCCGCCATATAACGAGCGGATGGAATCGCAAGTACGGGCGTTTCCAATGCGTCCAATGATTTATTCTGGATATCTACGGAACCATAGCGAAAGCCGGCAAGCAGCATGGCGCGGGCCATGTTTTCCCATGCCGCTGTTGAACGGTTTGCTTCCAGGTTCTGGTGGATGTCCCTCACCTTCACACTATCGGGATAGCACGCTTCCGTCATATAGTAATCCGGTATGAAGGCGAAGGCTACGTCATCACGTTCCTCCTCCATAACAGCAAGCTTATCCGAAACCGCCATAATGGTTTGTATGGAACGGGCCATTCTGGGATACGTGTAGTTCAGTTCGCCTTCAGGGCTGATAGGAGCAGCGAACCCGTGCCGTTCCCCGGTGGAAGCGATCCTGTCATTGCCATCATCCCGTTTTTCACTAAGTCGATAGTTTCTGCCGCCAGTCAACAGATAATAGTTAATCAGACGGTTCCCCTGTGCGATGCACATCCTCGCTTTGAAGTCAGAAGCAGAGGGATCCAAACGCCCACTAAAGTTGTTACCGAAGTTTCCATCCCCGCAGTTGAATTCAACAGAAGTCAACGGCTGGTCCGGGTTATGGACAGCATCCATAAAGCCATTGATCAAGTATAGATCCTGAAAGCTTTCCATATTCAAGTCGCCAAAATAAATATCCGATCCAGACAGGTAACCCGGGGCCTGGGTATAGGATTCATATAATTGGCTGATACCAATCGGATAGGTGAAACCCCGGCCGCCTCCAGTCCCATGGATGTTGACGACAAACGGAACATCTTTGACACCGAACGCTTCTGCATATTCCCTTAATGCAGCTATATAGTTTGCGAAGCGGTTTCGCATATAGTACCCGAGATCGACATGGAGTTCCGCTGCGTATTGCTCTTTCGGTGAACGTATCGCTGTAAAACATGCCTCGGAGTGATCCAGTTGAAACGGATAACGTTCTTGTAAAGTCGCTTCATCGTATCGTTCTTTCAGCCAGCCTGCAAAATTACGGAGGACATGATCGGTCAAATCCGGGCAGTTACTGACCCAGGAAAGCATCCCGACTTCATTATCCAGCTGGATGCCAATAATGTTTCCTCCATTCGGTTGCAGCCTCGGAACTGTGAGTTCCATGACAGCCTGATACCATTTCTTCGTTTCTTTCAAAAAATTCGGCGCCATGTAGTCCAGTGTCTTCGCCAATGTTTTTTTGCCATCCCATGCTATCGGCACAATTTCTGGGTGCTTGTCTATCACCCAGTAAGGGATTCCTTCATTCTTCATCTCTGCCATGATGAATGGCCCTGGTCGCAAGAAAAAGTAAAGGTCATTTTCAGAACATAAATCGATGAACCCTGCTAAATCCAGTTCCGGCCGAGATTTTCCGTACAGGTCAACCTCCCCTTCCACTTCTTCATGAGCAAGCCAGGGGACATAGGAAGCAACAGCATTACAGCCGGCATCCTTCAGCTTATCAATCCGATCCTGCCATTCCGACGGGTTGAGGCGGTAATAATGAATTTCCCCGCACATGATGATTTTCGGCTTTCCATCAATCATTATCTGCTTATTCTTAATCTCAATCACGTTACCTTCTCCCACCTTATGAAAATTTGATGGATAAGGCCCCCTATTCACAGAACAAGAGGCTTCACCGGCTAATTTATAGGTAAATAGCGATCACATTACTTTCTTTATTTAGTTTACTTTCAACTTCCTTGCTGCTGATTCTGACTCCGCCTTCACGGTAGATATTTTTAAGCCGTTCGGCATTTTCTGCCGGCTGACCATTGATGGCGACACGTTTTTCTCCATCGTTAAAGTGATAGTTAAAGGTGACGGCTTGACCATGCCATTGGAAATCAAATGTTAAGCCGTCAAATTCGTCTGGAAGTACCGGATCGATGACAAGGTCTCCTTCTTCCTCACGAATGCCGAGGCAATTGGAAATCAATTGATTCATATAGATGCCAGGCCCGCTGGAATAGATGCGCCATCCGCCTTTGACTGGAACGGAACCGTCACGGAGCTTGTCAAAGTTTTCATCCGCTTCATAACGTGTGTTGAACTTCCCATCTGAACTGCTGAAGTAGGCATTGCTTTGTCTGATTTCCGCATTTGGAACGACATCTCTGATCCCGATCGGATTTATCATTTGTAACCCCTGCCACACTTCCTCTTGTTTCCCGAGTTTTGCCATTGCCTCGACGAAACGGATATGGGCATGGACATATTGCAGCCCGATTTCACGGCCGAAGTTGGAGGCTTGTTCGGCACGTTTGAAATGTGTGCTGACTCCTCCGATGTAATTGGCCGGACGGTTCATCAAACGTACACCATCAGGACAATATAGTTTTTCCTTGATCAATTGATAGTGTTTCTCTGCCTGTTCCGCATTCAATAATTCACTGATGATGCTTCGCTGCATCGGTAAAAGACGATAGTCGATACCTGTCTTTTTGTCTTCCGGATGGAGCATCATTTCTGCTTCCCCTGGCTTTTCCATAAAGACAAACCCTGGGAGCACATCTGTTTTCAGCATATACTTTTTATAGTCTTTTTCAATCCCGGAGGCGATGGAGGCCAGTTCTCCTGCATATTGTTCGTCGAAGGCTTCAAGGACTTCAGCCAGCTTGTCCACCACTTGATAGGTCAGGGCAACTGTCCAGCTGCTCACCATGAACTGCTTCAACTGAGCGTTTGCAGGCTGCAGGGTGTCATCCCAATCCCCGTCACCATAAGAAGATAAATACGTGTCATGCAGGAAATGTTCTTTGATGTAATTGATTTCCTTTTTCGCGTGATCAAGGATTGTTGCTGTCTCTTCTGTCAGCTCAAAACCTTCGTCCCGCTTCGAGTATGGAACCCTTTCTTCCAGCAAATTATAATCCCCGGTTGCCGCTAAGTAATCACCTAACACTTTCAGCGGCCAGACGATGACATCCCCGTGGCTCTCGCCTGCCTGAATATGCGCGTACTTATCGAACATGAACCATTGCGGCCAGTTTCCATCTTCTTCAAATTGATGCGTATATACCGTCTTTATGATTTCCTTGACCGACGTATAGTTTTGCGTCGCCATGAAGTATTCCGTCGGACCTTGACAAACATCCCTGGTTCCCCAGGCCGCCCCGCTATATTGTTCTAATCCATGGGGTACGGAGAAATGAACGAGCATATTATGGGTATACCACCAGGCGAGTGCATTCACTTTATCCATTTCCTCCGTGATTTCACCTTTGCTGGAAAGTCGGAAACCGTTCATCACTTTACGATAGTAGCTGCGATATCTCTCAATTTCTTCAACTGCTGATCGTTCCTCGACAGGCAGCTCTTTCCCGTGAAGCTGCCCTTGAAAAATCATAGTCCAGTCACTGGAAGCTTCCAGATCACAGACAACAAGGGAAGCTGCTCCTGGTTTTACATTCGTAACAAGCTTTTGTTCATCCACTAAATCGAATGTTGTTCCCTCCACATGAAGCTTGTAAGTAAGATTCGGGTAAATGCCAGCGTTCATGGAAGACTCATCTGCGGTAATCGTAATCACTTGACCGTCTCGATCCACATGATACGGTACTTCATATTCGTTTGGATGCATAACGACCTGGTTCGTCACCAGGTAGCGATATTTCTGTCCGCTTTCTGTTTGGACATGCAGTCGCACTTCCGGTGTATCTACTGTTGTGTAGCTGGTAATGATGAACATGTCTTTATCTGTTTTATAGTACCAGCGGGCATAATTAAAGCCGATTTCATAAACGGACGGCAATGTCAGCAATTCATAAGAACCCTCGATTTCAACATAAATCCGCTGTCCTGACGTTTTCAACACATTTAGTGCATTGCGGGCATTAGTTAAAAGTTTGTTGAAATTGGTATTACCGACTACCAGTTGCGCATTGAAAATGCCGTACATCCAGGATGTAGAGGTGATCGTATCTTCTTTGAGCCGGTCATTCAAACCCGACATCACAATATGGCCTTGTGGACGTTCTAACAGCCGTTCTTTTTCTTTCAAAACTACATGTTCATGGGTATCAGTAAAAAAGGACAACAATTCATTGCCTTCCCATTCTTCCTGATGGCGGTTCGGATAATAGTGATTGATATCATCGAGGCTCATCGTTTCCCCGACAATATTGCTTCCGATGCCGGAAGCTTTACTCACCTTCTCCGCAGGTGCTTGAGGTGAAGCTTCCTTCGCTTTCACCTGGGCCCAGGCTTCATTGATGATTTCCTGGTATTCCAACTCAGACACTGCCTCTTCTTGATTTCCCCGAAAATACCCATAAAAGACAAATTCGCGGGAACCAGCCAACGTCACTTTTTCCGATTGCAAAGCTGTATAGGCAAATTCATATTGATACACTTCATTAGGAAGTGTATCCTCAGTTAAAGCAGCTGGTCGATCTGTTTCTTTATAGTTTTTTCCGAAGAATTGGAATCCGTCTGTTGCATAACCGACTATCGGGGTCAGCGATCCTTGCTGTAAATACGGAAAACCGGTCGATTGCTGTTGGTTTTGACGGGAACAGACCACAAATCCTTTCTCGTCATCCTCAAATATCCGGTGATCGATATATTGGGAGATGTACGCTTCATTATTTCTTAGGGCACCTTTTTCTGCTATCCCAATATCTTGTCCATAGATGACGTCGATTTCGATTCCATCGCCATCCACCTGGACGTCCCAAAACCAGACACCGTGATCCGTCAAATGAAAATCAACGGTATAATCGATGTCTTCAACCGAACCCGTCCAAGTTACCTGGTCGTCACCGAAAGCCACTTCACTTGGAGAAGCTGTACCTAGTAAGGGATAAGCCTGAATACCGTTTTCCCTATAGATTCGTAAGTAAAGGTTATTCAACGACCCATCCACAGGATTAGATATCAGCTGGTTGATCATGACAGACTGGAAAGTCGCTTCCTGAATATCACCGCTTGGCAAAAAAGAAAAACAATAATTTCCCGCTGTCAGTTTAAAAGTAGAGTCAATCGTTATCGTCACTGCGCATTCCTCCGTTTTATGTTCATGTAAAATTCATATTGAAACGTTTCAATTCATAGCTAAAAAAATCTGTTGATGATAGTGATGTTATGGATGGTGAGGGAATTCACTCCCTTTCCGCGGACGAACGGTCAAGCCTCCTCGCGAAAACCACGCTGCGGGGTCTTGACTCGCCCGTTTTTCCGCAGGAGTGTCGCAAATTCCCTCACCATCCATACTAAACATGAGCTAGTCATTACCGAGGGAATACTTTAAATGCCTTTCCCATGTAAAATAAAAATCAGGGTTGTAACATTTGCAATGGTTCCATTAACCTTTTCTAACATAAAGGGGAGGGGAAATGGCGAGACTCCTGCGGGAAAAGAAGACAGGCAAGACCCCGCAGGGCTTTAAGCCCGAGGAGGCTTGCCGCCTTCCCCGCGGAAAGCGAGCTATTTCCCTGACCCGTTCCTCTCAGTATAGTAATGGTAACTGGCAAACAAGATGGAATAGTTATTATTCTCCTGTGATACCGGAACGGTCCACTCCTTCGACAAACCATTTCTGCGTAAAGAAATAGACGATCAAGAGCGGCAAAATTGAAAGCATCGTGCCGGCCATACTGATTCCTTCGTTGATGTTTTGCGTCGAGGTGTCTCCTGCATATAGCTGCTCAAACGTCGCATTGAATTTCCCTAACTCTATCGGTAACGTTGTCAGCGCATTCCCAAAGTAGAGACTGGCGAGCGCTGTTTCATTCCAATACCAGACGAATGAAAAGAGGAAAGAAATGATGATTGCCGGAACAGCCATCGGAATAGCAATCGTAATGAAAATACGAAAATTCCCTGCCCCATCCAAATGCGCCGCTTCTTCCAGCGCCTTTGGCATCATCCGGAAAAATTGATAGAAAATCAAGATGAAAATCGCACTGTTCAAACCTTGCCCAAACAAAGCCGGAAGTAAGAATGCGAGAATACTACCGATCAACTCCAGCTCATTGAAGAATACATACCTCGGTATCAACAGCACCTGAGGCGGTATTATAAACGTGATCAGCACCAGGACGAGTAATATTTTTTTGAGCGGAAATTCGAACCTGGCAAACCCATAACCGATCACCGCTGCTACCGCTGTTTGTGCAAGTGCTGGAATAACTGTTACGTACAGTGTTTCCAGTAAAGTTGGAAATAGATTCAACACCTTGTAGGCGACCTGATAATTTTCCGTGTAAAAAGTAGATGGAATCCAGCTGATCAATGGATTCAATAGATCTTCTAATGACTTGAAGCTGTAAGAACCCATGTAAATGATTGGAAAAAGATAGACAAATCCTATTCCGATCAAGAGGCTGTAGACAGCGAGTTTAAACAACAGCCCATTATTTCCTTGTACCCCGAGCAGGTAAGCCTTCGCTTTCGTAGAGTATTTATCGATCCTTTTTCTTTGAGCATGGGACAGCCTGGTATCCAGCATGTTCATCCCTCCTTTAATTGTATTTTTTATTACCCCTGGCAGCCATGACCCCTACACTGACAGCTAATACGAAAGCGATGACTAGAAAGTACATCCACGATAGTGCCGAAGCGTAACCAAAGCCGGTTGAAATTTCGAACATGTTCGCCTGGATATGGTCTACTACTGGATTCAATGCGAATACCGAGTAGGTGACAATCGTATAAATCAGATTGACGATGATCATTGGATAAAGCGTCGGTAAGGTCACTTTCCAAAAACACTCCCAGTTGGAGGCACCATCGATTTTTGCTGCTTCATAGATCTGCTTGTCCGTCTTTTGCAATGCCGCTAAGAAAATCAATATTTGGACACCTGAATACCAGAGAATGATGATGAGGTTATCCATCAAGTACACGAGAATCGTATTCAGCAGCCCGCCTGTGCTCGATAAGACCGTGGCAAAAATGGCATATTCCTCGATCGAAGGAATCGATGTTACGTCCTGGGCCATCAAGTCCGTGATTACCGGACCGCTGGCAATGATGACAGGCAGGAAGAATATGGTCCGGAAAAAACCCTTCATCCGGATCGGCTGATTGAGTAACAACGCAATAATCAACGAAAACACGATGATGATCGGCGTGGAAATGAGCAGCTCCCTCAGAAATTTGATCAAGATGGCTGTGAATTGACTATCGACAGTAAAAGCATAGACGTAATTTTCAAACTTGATGAAATCGGTCTTTATGCCGCTCGGCGTGATTTTCACCTTTTGAAAGCTTAGGAACAGAGAATAAATGAGCGGAAATGCCGTAAAGACCAGGAACCCAATAATCCAGGGAGATAAAAATGAGAGACCTATTAGACTTCGCTTCTTTTTCAGTGACATTTGCTTCATGATGGATTCCCCCGGTCGGTAACCGTATATCCTTTGGCTTTCACTTCGGTTCCCTCTATGTTTATATCTTCGTTGGTATAATTGACGATGACCGATTTTCCATTCGAATAACCGACTTCGACAACCCCTGTTTTATAGACATTCCGAGATGTTATAGTCTCTCCTTCGACTGGTCCCAGGCTTTCTTTCACCATTTTGTATTGCTCGACAATCGCTTCCTCCCAATCCTGGAACTGGGAGGTATAGAGATCTTCAGAAGGTGTGTGCATCAATTGGTGTGAAGGTTCCGTCGTCAAATAGAATGAAGGATAAGCACCGTATTCAATCATGCGCAGCACTTCATCCTCAGGACTATACTGGAAATTCGAAAAGGACGCATAGTAAGGAACATAACCTTTCAATACGATTTGCAAAAATGGAACGGTGTCTGTCACAAAACTATAATTGGACGAGTATAGCGGAATATCCAAGTAACGATCTGCTTCAGTAAGTAGATAGTCATTCGGTTGATATAACGAAAGAGAATCTACCGATGTCCGCAATTCTTCGAACATATCCTGATAGACTTCCATTACCTCAGGTCTCGTGGCGCCATTGTTAAAATCGGAGAATAATAGATTGGCACTGGAATCGACAGCTAAATTCTCCACCCCATTCTTCTCATATTCGGAGCGGTCATCCTTCGCTATTTCCAATGATTTTAATGGACTGAGATAATAAAAATCTGTCTCCCCATCTTTTCCTCCCATCGTCTCTGCGCTTATTTTTCTTGCAATGTCTGTTTTTCCAGAAAAACCGGACGCCCCATGATACGCCTTGGTATAATCCGTGTAATAATAAAGTGGAATCTCGTTATCTTTGAAAAAGTCATTTACATCACTGAACTCGGAATCACTGCCCAGTTCATTCTCAAACGGAAACTTCTTCGGCAATGTTCCTGTATAACCGCCTTCCGTCCAGCCACGATAAACGACATGCATATCTTCTACTTCCTGTTGTTTCAGTTGTTCTACATAGTCAGGCAAGTCCGTCACTTTCGTCATCGGCTGAACAGAATCTCGCAAAAGCCCGCTTTTCACTTCCCCGCCTAAAAATTCCAACCGGATATCTGCATGGTCTTCCCGGGCAGCGAGCATCTCCCGATCAAGCAAGTACTGCTGGTAGGTATGTGCCATCCCGACATAATTGGCGGCTTCATCTTCCAGGAACGTAATGCGCTCGTTTACATCAAATTCGTTTCTTTGTTCCTGATAGACATTATAGCCGCTCATATTTTTACTTGTTGGCTGATAATATTGATAGCGGTAATTATACTGGGCCGTGATCCAATGAAAGTCGGTTGCGATACCGGATGGATAGGCGATGATATCTGCGAACGTTTTTCCTTCATCAATCACATTGATAAAGCCGTTCTCATCAACTCCGTTCGTTACACCATATACTGGCATCGTAATTTTTTGAGCAGGATTCACTTGAACGTCTCCTTCTTCCTTTGCCGACCGTTTGAATCCTTCGTCATCTCCATAAATAGAAGCTCGATATGGCGCCATCGACTGCACTTGTTTTTCATCAAATCGCATGAGAGCCCCGCTCCCGTCTGGGATAAACAGGTAACCATCTGTGTCTGTACCTTCGACAGCACCTAAGAATGGGTAAAGCCTCATGGTGGCAAGTTTATTTTCATCCTCTTCAATCCCGTCTTGCGGAACATGGACTTCAATCGAATCGCCATCCAAATGGACGTCCAGCTGGACCGTAATTTCTGCATCTTCAAACGAGACCTTTGCGGAGAAACCATTGGCCTGTTTGGTTAGGGACACCTCGGATTCATTGGTCAAAATGCTTTCGGTCGACGATTTATCTTTATCATCGATATAATCAATTGTGATTGCCGAATGAGCCATTTGCGACCAGGTGTTGTTCAAATTATAATCCTTATCTTCTTCAAGACCCGAACTCCATAGATAGCCAGTATGTTTATTTTCTATTTTCAACGCTAAGGACTCCGGTTCTACATAAAGAGCGAGGTGATCATTCACTGCCACCTGCTCATATCCATCGAGTGAAACGGCATTATCTACGGTCGCTTCCTCATTTTCCGGCTGAGTGTACTGATTCGATTTATAACGGAACATTTCATTTGAACGCTTCTCCTGTTCCTCCGTTATATCTGTATCAGGATCATCATCGATCAGTGAGTTGGCGATTACTTGTATAGGAAATAACAGGACAACCACAAGTACAATCCATTTCCATTTGCTAGACACGAAGAATCACCTCCTCGATGATAGAAATTACAAAGTCAATTACCTGATCGAACAATACATAGAGAACAAAGAACACTAATACGGTAAGGAACATTCCGAACAAGGTGACCAGAATGTTTCGGACAGTTCCCCAGAAGGTAAAGTCATGAATCTCTTTGATCGTAGTAAACAAAATGATGACCGACCAGACGATGATGATTTGCATCGAAAATGTATAAATGAACGCCTCGTTAAAAGTAAGCACATTTGAGATCAGTGTCACAGGCAGTAAAAATAAAATGATCGGTGCCAGCGAGTAAATCGTACCGATGTAGACGTCTCGGAATTTACCTTCTCCGTCGGTGATTGTACTGACTAAATAGTTGACGACAATGAATAATAACAGTGGAATTAGAACGGTACCAATCTCAAAAAAGAAGTTGACGTTTTCCAGTATTCTATTGGTGAACAGGAAGCCCGTCCAATAGATTGTCAACAAGTATTCCACGACCAGCACGAGATACAGCAAGGTAGCGGATAAAATCGATACACGCTCATAGTTTTTCAAATAATAGACACTATCAATCGGATGCTTGATGAACCGCGTTAGAAACAACAGCTCATTAACAAGACTTTGTGCTTTGAACTTCTTCGTCTTTCTTCTGGCAGGTTCGAGAATGTTCTTCTTTTTATCAGCGTATCTAATCGCAAATCTGGCAGAAAAGAAAGCAAAGATAATCATAAAAGCACTAGCCAGGTTAGATTCAAGCCAACGGTAACGGATTTCCCAAAAGGCATTGGAATAGCCGCCCTTGTCATTGGCTAATTCGAATTCTTTCAGCGCCTCGTCATATTGCTGCTGTTTGTAAAGCGCCTCCCCTTTGGCCGTGTGGGCAAGGCCAAAAGAAGAGTTCAATCGAAGAATTTCATTCCAATATTTTTCACTCTCAACATAGTAGCCTTCTTCAAAAAGGGCTAAGCCCTGATGAAGTACAGTAGTGAATTCCGTCGGCTCATAGACCTGGATATTTCCTTGCTCCCGGTCAGTCACATACAACCGCCCCACCTCGTCCACTTCGATACTGGACGGCTGCATCGTTAATCCAAGGCGATTGTTTTCATTCGTTTTACCACCAAAAGAGAAGAGCAGATTACCCGAACTGTCATACTCATAGATGATGCCATCGTTTCCTATCGTATAGATGTTTCCGATCGAACCGACAGAAATGTCGACCAGGTTGTTCTCCTCTGTCATATCGGAAGGGAGCACATTTCCGCCAGCGATATTCAATTTGCGGATTGCTTCCCAGCTGGTGCCGGATGTTACTGTGTAGACCAGCCCTTGTTCATCTATCGATATGTTGCCTGAAGCAGGTGGTTCTTTCATGAATAGGTTTGCTTTTTGCCGCTGTGTCGTAATCATATCCTGCACGAACGTACCGACAGACGGCGGCAGGGTATTGGCCCCATAGTAACCAAGGAAGGTACCATCCTGACTTAATTGGATAATCCCGTTATTGGCACTTTCACCAATGATATAGATGTTCCCGCGTTTATCTACCGATACTTTTTCCGGCTTGTACGGAGCGCTTTTTCCGAATAATGGCGATTCTGGCCTTTCATACTCCTCGTCTAAATCACCATCTTCCTGGAATTTGAATACCTTCTGATTCCCATAATCTGCGACATATACATCGCCATTCCGGTCGGCGTGAACGCCCATTGGCTGATTCAGTACGTCTGTACCATATACCTTTAAGTCATTTCCTTCATTATCAAACTTAGTGACGGTTTTCGTACCGGAATCCGCGACGTAGATATAGCCCTCCTGATCGATATAAATATCTTCTGGATTGACAATTTCTGTACCTTTGGCAAATAGACCGATAGGGACATATGCTGTTTGCGTTTCGATAACATTTCCATCAGCTGTCAATGTTTCTGTTTTATAAGGGACAGAAACGGAAGCAGAGGAAAGTGTGGGAAACAATATGATCAACAAAAAGCTAAATACTGCAATGAAGAATTCCCTCATTTCCCTTCCTCCTAATAATTACTTGATTCCAGAGTGTGCCATCGTGTTCATGACTTTGCTTTGCATGAAGATGAAGATGATCAGGTTCGGTACAAACATGATCAATGATGCAGCAGCGGCCATCCCTTGCCCTGCCACAGAGTTGCCGCCTGTTTCTGCCGCTAATGTAGACATGAAAAAGGCGAATGTCTTCAAGTTTTCATCATCGACAAATAAGGTAGATGTCTCTGCATTATTCCACACAGCCTGGAAAGCAAGAATGGAAATAGTTGCAATGGCAGGTTTCACTAATGGAATGATGATTTTAAAGAAAATATGAAAATCATTGGCACCATCAATCCTTGCCGCTTCGATCAATTCATCCGGTATTTGGTCGATGAACTGTTTTACCAGAAACAATCCGACCGGCATCGCTAACAACGGAAAGATATGAGCGAAAAATGTATCCAATAATCCAACCTCATCGATCAACAAATAACGTGGAATAACGACTGCTGCCGGCACGAACATCAAGGCCAGCGTATTAATTTCAAACAACGTTTTCTTGAACTTGAAGTTCTTTTTCGAAAACACATAGCCAGCCATCGTACTGATCAACACCGTCAGGAAAACGACGATAACGGTGACAACGATACTGTTGAATAGATATCGGGACATTGGTACACCGGTAGCATTCGTGTTGCTGGCCAGGTCATAGAAATTCTGTAACGTAGGTTTCTGCACAAAGAACCGCGGTGGATAAGCAAACAGCTCATCAATCGGTTTGAATGCATGGGAAAAGATATAAACGATCGGAATGATCATCAATGTTGCCATTGGTATCAGAAAGAAGTAAAACTTCAATTGACTCCGGTGAAACCTGTCTGGATTTATTTTCGTACCATGAAAAGATGCCATTTCCCCACCCCTCTCAAGTTAGTAACCTATCAATCTTTTTCTGCAAATAACTTCATAGCCACCCGCGAAAAGCCATAAATGAACAAAAGCAATAGTACGGACAACGCGGCAGCGTAACCCATTTCGTAACGGATGAACCCAAAATCCTCCAAATGGTTGACGATCAACTGACCGGCATATTGCGGTGTCGGGTTCTGTCCTGAAAGCTCAACACCGATCGCCCCGGCCTGGAATGTCGTCACTACTGCCATTACGGCACCAAATAGCATTTGTGGTTTCATCGAAGGAATGGTGATATAAATTATTTCCTGAAAACGGTTCCTGATGCCGTCGATATAGGCGGCCTCATAGATTTCCTTATCAATGTTCAAAACACCGGATAACATAGCCAGGAACCCGACCCCCATACTCCCCCACAGGGTTACTAGAATCATGATGATCATCAAGTAATTCGGTGACTGCAGGAACTGGATCGGTTCATTGATGAACCCCATCGAGATCAATAAATTATTCAAATAACCGGTCTGATCTCCACTGAAAATGATTTTCCAAACGACGGCCATCGCCACACCCGCTGTCATGGACGGGGAAAATAGAATCAAGGCGAGTACCGTTCGAGGGCCTTTTGAAATCTGGGCAAGCATCCAGGCCAGTAAAAAGGCCAGGATGTACCCGCCAGGTCCGACAATCAGGGAAAAGATAAGGGTGTTCGGCAATACAAACTGCATGAACGTGTTGTCCTGCGTGATAATATTGACATAATTGGCCAACCCGATGAACGACGGCATTTCAATTGTATTGAAGTACGTAAATGACAAACCGATCGCAATCGCCACCGGGATAACAATGAAGGTTGTAAACAAGATCAAGTAAGGAGCCAGAAATACCGAGGTACTTAAATAATTTCTGTTATTCATCTGCTTCCAGCCACCTTTCAATCGTTTCTATCGTCGGAATGGTATACGGCTTGACCACTTCGCCATCATCCATATATCCGAACTCTTCAAGCTTCCTTCGCATTTCCCGGTTGATCAATATAACGCTGTCATCTACAGCAGCACGGGCATTTTCGCCATCAAACACGACCTTATTCCAGACGTTACTAATCTCACGTTCTACCATATAGGAGTATGGTGTTTTTGGTACTTCCCTCAAATACTCCCACTGCTCGAGCACGACTTCCTTGTGTTCCTGCGGTAAAGGCAATTGTTCAAACGACTGGAGGTTGGCTGTGTTCCACATATATTCCGGTCCGAATAACGTTTGTAACGTGACGGCGAATTCTGTCTGGGTTTCTGTTGACATCCACCACTTCAACAACTCCCAGGCATCTTCTTTTTTTCCGCTTCCGTCAAATATCATCGATGCCTGTCCAGAACCAGGGGCCCATCTTTCCACAGTTCCATCTTCCTGTTCGATACCAGGCTGTGGGGTGATATCCCACCACCCGGAGATTTCCGGGGCTGCTGTCGTAAGCTCGACGTAGGTTCCGAACGGCGCTACACCGATCGGAAGTGTCGAATACCGGAAATGGTTATAAAATCTCGGCACCTGCAAAGGCATGCTGTAAATCGTGCTTAAATCAGCCATGAACTGCATACCTTCCAATGCATTCTCTTCATCAATGGTCGTTCCCATGCCATCTTCTTCATATAGGCTTCCGCCAAATTGATAAATGAACGGAGAAGTAACCTGGAACGCTTTGAATGCAGATTCCTGAGCTAAAGGTGTATAATAATTCATTCCGTAACGCTGTAATTCCGGCAGTATTTCCGTAACCTCATCCCACGTATCTGGAATAGGAATATCCAATTCTTCCATGATATCTTTCCTATAAAACTGGACGAAGAAGTCCTGCGTTTCAGGCAATGCGTAGACACCGTCTTCGATCACTAACGGCAGGAAGGCACCTGGTGAAAATTGTTTCCCTACCTCGTTGAAATCATCGAATTGCCTTAAGTCAACGGCAGCTCCACGAATCGCGAGTTCATACGGCACCCAGTTACTGATTCCCAGCGCCAAATCCGGTTGCGTGTTGGCTGCGCTTGCAAGGACTAGTTTTTGTTCATCCGGCATCAATGAATATTTCACTTTGATTCCTGTTTGCTGAGTAAAATTCTGATCGGTGATGTTTTGAAGCAATTCAACATACTGTCTTGGGCGATTTACCCACACTTCAAGTGTGTCGTCCGCCACTTCAGTGGTAGCGAGATTATCCTCTCCGAATGATTGAAAGAAATTTACGACCGAGTCTTTCGCTTTTGTAAAAAATCCGGCCTCGGCATCGGGGAGTCCAGTATTTCCGTGGACATAGAAGCGATCCAATAACAATGGCTGGGCAGATAGGTCCATTGATATTTCACCCAGCAGCTGGGCTGCGGAGTTGGACCCTGTCGACAATTGGGTCAGCCGATTCGGAATCTCATCCGGTTCAGCTGCCAGCTTTTCTAACTTATCAATCGCGATATTCAACGAAGTAACTTCGGTTGAATCCTCCTCACCACTCAGGGCACGGAGATATGCCACTTCTTCTTTCAATTGTCCGGTCCAGCCTTTTATTTGTTGATCCACCCCAGGGATATATTCTTCCATCTTCCAATCACGGGTTCCCGACTGATTACCGATTAATTTTCGAATCGATAATGATAGCTTATCTATCTCCCGCATGACATCGTCGATCACGAATAAGACACGAGAATGTGGAGAAGGGTCTGCCTTCAGACTTATCTTGTTTGTTCCTTCTTCTAAATAAAAATAGAAAGGTTCTCCATCCTTGTTAGTCATGGTCTCGTTGTACCACTTATTACTATATTTGAATTGATAGTGCTCCACTTCCTCAAAAGGGACGCGGTCATTGATCAATAATTTCCGGTATACAGGGGATTTTGACTCTTTATCTTGTAACGCCTTGAATGTCAATTGATAGAATCCCTCTTCTTCTACCTCGACTTCCCAGCTGACCGTCTGTCCCGGCTCACTCCAGGACTCACCGCCAAATGTGTTCAATAATAAGTGGTCTTTGTCGTAAGGGTGGACGGATGGATCCTCTCTCGACTCCGGCCTGATATAAGAACTGTTTTTCTCAGAAGGATGTTCTGCTTCATATACATTCAGTTCCTTCTGTTTCTCTGCATCCGGATGATTGTCTACATAGCTTTGGTAATCAGGGATTTGTTCAGGAGAAGTTACATGAACATCTCCTACAAGCATCTCACCCCTTAAGTTAAGTAATGTAATCGTGTTTTTCCCTTCATTCAAATGGAACTTAAGCGGCCGCTTGTATAAATAAGTCGAATCCTCAGCCTTTACATGCGACCATTCCTGTATAGACTGCTGTTTCGGGATGATTTCATTTCCCAATCGATCTGTTTCGAAATCTTCTGTTTCATTTTTCCATTTACTTGGAAAAATGATCTGCCTGCTTTCTGAAAAGGGATAGTCGCCGTTAACCTGGATTGCACCCTCTATTGGCATTATCAAATCACCTTGTGGTAAATAATCAAAGCCAATCTCGTATAATCCTTCTTCTTCTACCTCGACTTCAACCGTTAATGATTTTTGATTACGCCAATAGAATACGCGATCCCCATAACCTTGGCTCTCCGTTGAGGGCAATAGTTCATCATCAATTCCTGTAAATGAAGAAGGTGAGATAGCACGCTCGAATGGAGCAGTGCTATCCAAACCTTGTTCCTTCCATTTGTTGAGTTCGAGGCGATAACTCTGTTCTTCTATTTGCTCGACAGCATCGGCTTCATCACCGTTAGCTTGAGTAACCGTTTGTGGAATAAAAAACAGTATTAACAGGGACCATAACAGCACCTTAGATTTCATGAAGTTACCTCCTCAACCTTTCTCAAAGCTTTACTCTCCGATTGCTTCAAGTTCTTCCTGGTATTTCTGATTAGCCAAGTCGTTTATTTGACCGGCATAATTTTCGATATTGATATCTCCTCTGGTACTTGCATCAATCAACGCACCAATCGTTGCATTTCCTTCGTCACCAACCGATACCCCTGTCGGTGCTTCCCAGCGTGCCTGTCCATAACCTGGTGTCGTTTTGAACGGCTCTACGACCGCACTTTCAATGTTCTCGTAGGCTTTCTCAAGTCCAGGTACGTCTACTGTTTCAAAATAAACATCCAATACTTCTTCATCGTTTAACATTGGTACACCATTCAGGCTGACTTCTTCTTCCTGCTCAGCAATTTCCATCCGCTTCATATCACCTTCTTTACCGAATCCCATCCATTTCGCTAACTCATATGCTTCTTCCGGATGCTCTGTCGCACTGGAAATACCATAGTAATCATGGGTAATTACAGTTCTATCACCTGGAATACCGATAAAGTCCCAATCGAAGTCTGCGTTCTGTTCATAGACGCCGATTGCCCAGCTGCCATCCCATCGGATTCCGATACCACTATTCATCCAAACTTCGTTGACATCTTCACCATCAAAACTGGCCTGCTCGTCTTCCGAAAGTGTTGCAAAAGCATATCCGTTTGTATTGATATTGCTTGCCACTTCGATTCCACTGATAAACTCATTGCTATCTAAATGGAAACCATCATTGAATGTATACCAGCCCATGTCCTCGCTTGCAGCAGCAGGGTACCATTCCGGAATTGCATTAGCTTCATTCAAGCCGATGACGCCCTGGTTGACGTTTGTAATATCTCTTACAGCTGATGTGAATTCATCGATGTTCATACCAAGATAAGGAACATCAAGGTTAGCTTCATTGAATAAATCTTTATTTACGTAATAACCAAGGATGTGCTGAGCGGAAGGAATGCCATAAACTGTACCGCTGTATTCGTTTGCTTCCTGTACAGTTTGAGGCAGGTTGCTATAATCTTCATCGGCTTCGACATACTCTGTCACATCCAGCATCCAGTCATTGGCAACACCAGTCGGAATGTGAGGAATGGCATACACATCTGGCATCTCACCGCCACTGGCTGCCGAAGCAAGCGATTCATTCCAAGGATCACTGATCGAATCATCAATTTCCACCTTGATGTTCGGGTGCTCTTCCATGAACGCTTCCAGCATCATACGATCCAGGTTCGCTTCCCCTTCTGAACCGAACGACCAGCTTGCAATAGTAAGTGTTACTTCTTCACCACTGTCACTGCCGCCATCTTCAGATTCTTTTCCTTCTGACTGGGAATCGTCCGAGCATGCCACCAAAAGTGCGAAAATCGCAAATAAAGATACAAGAGTAAACCATTTTTTCATCTTATACACCTCTTCTAATTTTTTGTAAATCAAAGGGCCTAAGTAGCTTCAACAAAATGGATGGTCACTTTCTCTTCCAATGATGGAAGCAGTTTGACTTTGTACTGATCGTCAGTTTTCTTTTCCACCTCCACTCCCACAGCTGCCAACGGCTGCCAACGGCTCGATTCAACCACAATTTCTTCCTCGGTCTGTTTCAGTTTCACATCCAGGGATAATGTATCTGTGGATTCACTAACACCAAAAACTTCTGCGGTTCCATAAATAAGTTGCACATCTTCCGTAAGTGGAATATGAACGGGAAGCATCAGGCCGCCCTTTGGCGGTACTGTAACCGATGCGCCACCAAATAAGGGCTGATCATCTTTAAAAACAGGAGTTTCCTTCTTGTATTCATCAAAATTATGAAGAAAAACAAAATAGCTATCGTTATCTATTGCTCTTACAGAGACATCCAGTTCCTGCTCCAAGTTAAAGTTGCTTGTTATGCCTACACGGTCAGCCAGCTGTTGAACAACATCATATTTATAATGGTAATTAAGCTCCAAGCCGACACCGAATACAATCAGCCTTCCTTTTCCTAACCTTTTTTCAAAGGCTGCCACACTTTTTTCTTCATCTTCCGACCAGGCAAATGCACCATCATCCACCTCGAATGTCTCCATGTATGTCGTTTGGACACTGTCAATGTCACCAACTGTGGCAAAACCTGTCTTCCTGCCTCTCAAGCCGACATCAATGTAATCCTTCAACAACGTACACTGGTTGTTGTTCACATCCTTAGTCGGAATAGACGGGAACAAGACCAGTTTTCCGCCATCTTCCAGATAATCAATCAGCTTCTGCTGTACATCGGCATGCATCCAGTTCATCGAGAACATCCACAGCGTCGGCACTTCTTCCACATTGATCCGCTTGCTGTTTTGAATATTGAGACTATCAAAAATGATGTTATTTACCCGCAACCCCCTTGCTACACCGTTGTAGATATTGAGATCCCGCTCCTGTTGAAACGTTTCAATAATCGTGGAAGAAAAAAGATTACTATATTCCGTCATGTAGTAATCCGGATAAAACGCCACACAGGTATCAATGGTTTGTTTCGAATCGAGTAACGGTTTTTCAAATGTTTGAAACATCCTGCCTAAATGTTGGATGGCTTGAAAATGGGGCTTTTTTTCTCCAGAAGCTGACAGCGGCGCCTGCCATTCATGCCTTCTTCCATTCAAACCGATATTTTCATAGTTTTCGCCACCGGTGAACATATAGTAATTAACGCCATTCATCCCATTTGCAAAACATAGACGTGTCGTTAAATCAAAAGTACTCGGCTGCAGTCGCGGCTTGTCCGAAGAACATCCCCCCTGGAATTCAGCAGAAAAGAGAGGCTGATCCGGCGACTGGATCGATTTCGTAAAAGCGTTAGCCAGTACAATATCTACATAATTATCAAACTCAATATTGCCAATGTAATAATCGCCTGCCATCATGGTATTTTCCATTTTGGCCGCTTCCAACAATTGCGCAACACCAATCGGATACATGGTTCCCCTTTTCAGATAATCAATCGTATGAAATCCGTGTATATTGACGATCCACGGAACGTTTATCCCATTTTGCTTCGCCAGTTCTTTCAGGTGCTCGAGGTACATTCGATAATGACTTCGCATAAATAGGTAATACTCATTTTTTAATAGTTGTGCGGCAGGTTCCTCGGGATGTTTCAGCATGTAGTTGGCAGGTTCATCAACTTTGCAGGCAGTTTCGTAAACTTCCTGGTTCGTAGAATCGTCTACTTGTTTGTCATATAAGTATTGTTCGAATTGTTGGATTGTTACTTCATTGTAATCACCCTGGTTGGTAACCCAATGGAACATACCGACTTCATTGTCAAGCTGGAACATAATGACTGGGCCACCCGCATCAACCTGAAAAGGCTTAATGATGGAACAGACTTCGCTGTACCAGCGCTCCACCTTGCCTAAAAAGGTCGGGTGCATATAACTGACCACCCTGGTTGGATGCGCCTTCCCTTCGTCTGTCTGCGCCAGTGCCACCGGGTAATTTTCAATGAACCATGTCGGAACCCCATGATCAACAATTTCTGCCATTACATAGGGGCCCGGTCGGACAAGACAATACATATCCTCTTCAGAAACCACTTGTAAAAATGACTGAAAATCGCGTTCACCCCTCGTTTCCCCTGTAAGGTCAATGGAGCCCTCTTCATATTCATGGAACATCCACGGCACATAGGTACTGATCATATTGATTCCGGCATCTTTCGCTTCCTGGATTCGGCTGCGCCAATCCTGTTTAGGAATACGGAAATAATGAAGTTCAGCCCCATAAAGCAAGGTTTCCTTCCCATTAATAATGATTTTTTCGCTTTCTACTTTAATCTCTCATCACTCCTTTCAAGCTTGATTCCCTCGGAATAAATTCAATCGTAATCTCCTCCTCTGCAACAGCGTGTTTTTTCTCCAGCATATGGAACAACGTTTCTGCAGCAATCCGTCCCCATTGTTTCTTTTGAACACAGACGGTTGATAAAGACGGGTGGAAATAGCGAGATAAGTCAATATCATCAAAACCGGTAAAAGCGATATCTTCCGGGACTTTCATGCCTTTTTGCTGAACAGCTTTAATCGCCCCCATCGCCATTTCATCATTGGCAGAAACAAACGCTGTCGGATAATCAGCTTCCTTATCCAGATATTCTTTCATGCATAGAAGACCGCTGATTTCTGTGAAATCAGCCCTGAGTAAATCTTTCTTATCAAAACTCAAACCTCTAGTGGCAAGGGATTCCTTGAATCCTTCCAAACGACTTTCACCATCAAACGACTCTTCAGAACCGGCAATAAAACCGATTCGCTGATGCCCTTCTTCTACAAGATGATCAACTACTTGCTTCATGCCATGTTTGTTCGGAAGTAAAACCTGGCTGATGTGAGGATTCTCCAAGTCCCGATCCAGCACAACTAACGGAAACTTTTCACTCGCTAGGCTGTCCAACAATTCATCGGCGATATGATAGTTCAGGATGATGGCACCATCCACATATTGTTCCAGCAACAAACGATGCTTATCATCCGAGGCACATACGACCATCTCATAACCATTCTTGATGACCGTAACCTGTATTCCTTCTAACAATTCGTTAAAAAACGGTCCCGTGAATCCACTTAAGAAAAAGCCGATGATATGGGTTTTGTTCTTCTTTAAATTTTTGGCATTTCCATTGGGGCGATAGCCTAGTTCTTTCGCCGCCGCCAAAACCTTTTCTTTTGTTTCTTCCGTGATAAGCTTACTTCCATTCATTACATAAGAAGTAGTTGCAACACTGACACCAGCTTTTTTCGCTACATCCTTCAAAGTAGCCAATATATTCCCTCTTCTCCAGCATTCATCTGCAAGTTAACATTTCATTGAAACGTTTCAATGAAAATTATAGCTTGTTAGGAAAGCGATTTCAATACAATTTTCAGAAATTTTTTAATGTTTGTTGTAATTTAGTCTATTAGTGCTATTTATTGGTTTGATCTACCATTTTTTTAAGCATAAACCAACTTGTGAAATGCGCGATCTCGAGATATTTCAGGTCCGTAATAAATCTGGACTATACAAACACAGCGCTGGATCAACCTTTCAATATCATCCTCACTGTACATGGATTTACCTGTTCAACAATGATCCTCCGATGGAAGTTAACGGAAAAACAATGACGATTATGGAATGGCTGGCTGACCAACCGTTAAATGGGTAGCATGGCTATTCCTCAGGCTGTCTAACCTTGGTCATTCTCACCCAGTCTTATTTTAAACAACAAAACAAATTCATGAGCATTCAGCATCTCCTCTAACTCTTCTTCATCAGTTAAATCATACATGCTCATTTCGTTACCAATCGAGCCAGTATAAGCACCTAAAATATATTCTTTTCCTGTTTCCAGGCTCAATTCTTCTCCCCCGACAGCATCCTGCCAGCCTCTTATACTTAAATCCGTCCAAATAGTTCCTTGTAACTTACTGGACTTCAGTGTGCCGTCCGGGCTGTAGAGCAGCAGAGAAGGCTCTTCCTGGTTGTGCTCGATGAGTCCCATTCCGAGGGCGCCCTCTTGCTCTCCCCCTTCCTCCCAGTTAAAAGATAAGGAAGTAGTGTTTTCCTGTTTTACCCCATTTTCATAAAGTTCAACGAAAATTTCACCTGTCAAGCTTTCATCCTTAGGTCGATGATACGTGTATTCATTTAATTCCCCTAACGCTAGTTCGTCGAATGTTTTTTCATAATCGGAATCCGGGTTCTTTTGTATCGTCACGTCGCCGCTTTCCGCCTTTGCACACCCGGCAGCAATCACCATTACGGCGATCGCCACCAACAAAAAATAGATTTTTTTCAAAGCTGCCCCTCCTTTGTCCAAGTTACCTATCCGAAAATTTTAACATGTTATTTCCAATTATGGGTGAAACTTCCCATAAAAAAGCAGACCCCCTAAGAATAGAGAGCCTGCTTAAGGTTATTTTCTTTTGATACCAACCGTTCGGCCTGCCTGTTTCGGCTTCCCAAGACCACTGTCTTTCTCGAACAACTGAGCAATCACAGCTTCAATATTTCCCGGGAAACGTGCGCCTCTTCCCTCATTCACATCAATTCCCATCAGCATTTCCTCTAACGTCGCTACCAGTTCACCATCCGCATTATACATTGATAAGAACAGATGGATCCGCTTCTCGTCATAATCAAGCACGCGGGAAGTAATTTCGAATGCTTGTCCCTCTTTCATCTCCTGCAAGTAGCAAACATGGGTTTCCAGTGTGAAAATCGTGTAATCAAACTCACTGCGCGCTGCGGCATCTAAACCGATATGGTCGATGAACGCATCGGTCGCCTGGCTGAACGCCCGGTTGTATTCCGCATCGTTCATATGACCGTTATAATCCACCCACGCCGCAGGGACGGTTTGTTGAAAATTAAAATCCATGACGCCATCCTCCTTATACGCGTGTTTTCTCTGTTTCTTTCGGCCAATACTCCTGGACGAGATCGTATAACTTGACCAAAAACTCATTCCGGTGTGCATCCAGTTCGCTCATGGACATGCCGTTGGACTGCTCTTCACAACCGGATACCACTTTATCATACAGCTCATCGGTAAGCTCCGGTGCCTCCAGTTTCGTCCATGGTTTTTTCAATGCCGGGCCGAATTGCTTCAGCATGTGGCGCATGCCACCTTCACCACCGGCCAAATGGAAAGTCAAGAACGGACCATATTGGGCATAGCGCATACCGGCGCCATGCGTGAACGCTTTGTCCACCTCTTCAGTTGTTGCGATTCCCTCATTGACGATATGAAGTGATTCGCGCCAGATCGCTTCGATCAAACGATCGGCGATATGGCCTTCAATTTCATGACGGACCAATAGCACGCGCATCTGGATCGCTTCATAAAAAGCTTTCGCCTTTTCTGTATTCTCTGTTGTTGTCTGTTCTCCTGGTACGACTTCCACCAATGGCAAAATATAAACTGGGTGGAACGGGTGCGCCACCACAAAGCGCTCCGGATGCTGCAGGTTGGCCTGCAGTTCGGACGGCATAATACCAGATGTACTGGAACCGATTATCGCATCCGGCTTCGCATGTCGATCGATGTTCTGCAGGACGGTCTGCTTCAGTTCTTCTACTTCCGGGACGTTCTCCTGAATGATATCGGCGTCTTTCACCGCTTCTGCTAATTCTTTTTCAAAAGTGAGGCGACCTTTCGAAGCACCTTCTGCTAAACCTAGCTGCTCGGCGTACGGCCACGCCTGTTCCACCGCTCTGCGCATGTGTTCTTCTGCACCTTCTGCCGGGTCGGTCGCCACGACATCATAACCGTTGGCTAACATCCGGACGATCCAGCCTGTACCAATAACTCCTGTTCCGACTACTGCTGCTTTTTGTACGCTCATGTTTATTTACCTCCGTTCGGGTTACGCAGATTCAGCAATTCTCTAGCTTCTTTTGGTGTCATCGGCTCTAAATCCAGGCCATTCAGCATCGTGACAGCTTTATCAACAAGCTGTTCGTTTTTCGCCACAACACCTTTGGACAGATAAATATTATCTTCAAGCCCGACACGAACGTTACCGCCAAGAAGTGCAGATTGAGAAGCCATCGGCATCTGCATCCGTCCGATTCCGAAAGCGGACCAGTGCGCATTGTCAGGAATGCGATTTTTCATATAGGACATCGTTTCGACATCAGCCGCTGCCCCCCAAGGAATTCCCAGGCAAAACTGATACATCGGATCACCATCGATCAGTCCTTCTTCCACTAACTGGTTGGCAAAACGAACATGGCCGGTATCAAAACATTCCAGTTCCGGCTTTACACCGCTATTCTGGATAAGCTTCGCCTGTTCACGGAGCCAATCTGTCGGGCTCATATAAATCATGTCACCGAAGTTCGTGCTTCCGCAATCCAACGTACACATCTCCGGAAGCAGCTCGCCAACCGGTTCATGACGCTCAGCCGGTGTCTGAATGTCCGTTCCATCACCACCCGCTGCCGGCGTATTCAGGCTCGGGATGAAGTCGCCGCCTCCACCAGAGGTGATGTTTATGATCACATCGGTTTCTGATTCACGGATACAGTCGACAATCTCACGATAATGCTCAACATTGTGGCTAATCCCGCCAGTCTCCGGATCACGGGCATGTACGTGGGCAACCGTAGCCCCCGCTTTCGCCGATTCAATCGCAGACTCTGCAATTTCCTTTGGTGTTACAGGTACATGCGGGTTTTTCTTTATTGTATCTCCTGCTCCTGTTACGGCAGAAGTAAGGATAACTTTATGCTTCATGACAATTCCTCCTTCAATAGGTGAACGTTGTTTTTTGATCACGACAAAACTATACCATCCGGACTGTTTACTTTCAAACATTTTTTAAAAAATAAATATAAAACATCTATACAGTGCCATCCTCTACATTCATCAGGCAAAATCAAGTATAAAAGTAACTGAACTCGTCGCATTTTCAATATGATGCGTCTATCTTCTATTTACTGCGCTATCCGGACTTTGAAAGAAAACCGTCTGGATTGTACAGTTTAATGTGTCGAGAAAACGAAACAATTCAACACATAGAGGAGGATTTCTTTTGAGAAAAGAACTCATGGATTGGAAAACGTTTGGAGGGGCGCTGGCTTTATTGCTGCTTGTATCCCTGCCCCTCATCGTATTTCCGACACAAGGTAAAGAAGTGGTATTAGCCGTTAATGAGATAATGACCCAGCGATTGGGTTTCCTATTTTTAGGTGTGGGACTTGCCCTGCTTCTATTTTTAATATTCATTGGAACTAGCAGGTACGGGGATATCAAGCTCGGAGACAAACACACGAAGCCCGAATTTAAAACAAGCTCCTGGGCTGCGATGTTATTTACGAGTGGGATTGGCACCGGTATTCTGTACTGGGGTGTCATCGAGTGGGCTTACTATTACGAGGGACCGCCATTCGGTCTGGAACCAGGTTCACAAGAAGCGATTCAATGGGCTTCCACTTATGGATTTTTCCATTGGGGACCGATCGCGTGGGCCATGTTCGCAATCCCGGCCCTGCCAATCGGCTATATGTTCTTTGTTAAAAAGACGAAAGTTTTCAAAATCAGCGAAGCCTGTCGTCCGGTTCTTGGAAAATATACCGACGGACCGATCGGACGACTCGTGGACATCCTGTTCATGTTCGGCCTGCTCGGTGGTGGCGGAACCGGACTCGCGTTATCCGCCCCAATCATTTCTGCCGGACTGAACCATCTTGTCGGCATGCCGGACACGATGACAACCAAGTCCATCATTTTGATGTTCTGTACGATGATATTCGGGCTCAGCGCCTATTCCGGACTGCAAAAAGGAATCCGCAGGCTGAGCGACATCAACCTTTGGCTCGCATTCATTTTACTCCTATTCGTATTTGCAGTCGGACCGACGACTTTCATCACGGAGTCAACCGGAACGGCACTCGGAAGAATGATGGACAACTTCTTCCTGATGAGCACGTGGTCCGAACCATTCAATGACCTTGCCATGTTCGAGCGGACCGGGTTCCCGGAAGGCTGGACGGTCTTCTACTGGGCATGGTGGATTGTCTACGCACCGTTTGTCGGACTGTTCATCGCCCGTATTTCCAAAGGGAGAACCATCCGCCAGGTCGTGTTCGGAACCGTGTTGTTTGGTAGTCTTGGCACCGTGTTGTTCTTCGGAATTCTAGGAAACTATTCCATGTATTTGGAGCTGACCGGTCAATATTCAGTCATTGAAACATTGAACCAGCAAGGCGCACCGGCAGCCATCATCGGTACGCTGACAGAATTGCCACTGGCGACTCTCGCGATTATCGTATTCGTCCTGCTTGCGACTATATTCTTATCAACGACGTACGACTCCGGCTCTTATGTCATCGCTTCTGTCGTCCAGAAGCATGTCGAAGGAGAACCCCTCCGCTGGAACCGCCTGTTCTGGGCACTTGCCCTTTCCATCCTGCCGATGATTTTTATGAACATGGGCGGACTGACGACATTGCAGACGATCAGTATCATTGGTGGGTTCCCACTGTTGTTCATCCTTCCGATGTTAGGCTGGTCGTTTATCAAAATGGTAAATGAAGACAGAGAAAAAGCAGAGGCAGCAGAAAGAGAAGCATCCTGAATAACGAAAAGTCACCGGCTTACGAAGAGCCGGTGACTTTTTTATAATGTAATAATTTCACTGCCTATTCATAGGTCTGTTCAAGCAGACGCTCAAGCACGCGTTCTCTTAATTTCGGTGGCAGCGGTCCGAGACCGAAGATTTCTGACAGCCACAAACCATCGACGGCCAGACGCATTATCGTCGCATCCACCTGGTCGATTCCATCGTGCTCGATATGATTCTGCCAGTCCGCATACGTATCCTGAAGGGGCTTGAGCAGTTTCGGATTAATCCCTTGAGCAGCGAGCATTCCGGCACTGATCGTCCGATTTTCCTTACTTTTATCATGCATGACATTGATAAAAGACCTGGCCCATTTTCCGGTCTCCCCATCGTCTTTTTCTACCAATTCTTCGACGTTTTCACGGTAGATATCATTCATATATTGCACAAGCCCTTTAACAAGCGCTTCCTTAGTTGAAAAATGATACAAAAGCCCGCCCTTGCTGACTTCTGCCCGTTTCGCCACGGCGTCCAGTGTCAGCGCGTCACTGCCTTGTTCCGTTACAATCAGGGCAGCCGCTTCTAATAATTTCTGTCGCTTCGATTCTCTTGGCATGATCATTCCCTCATTTACAAGTACATTTTTCACTAATGTTATCAGTAGTCGCCCTCTTTTTCAATTTAATAAGAATCTGGCGATATTTTTTACCAAATACCCGTAAACTGTTGTCCCTTTCCAACATTATTGGTAGGATTATCTTTATTCGTCCAAAAAGCACTATACACCAGGAAAGGAACATACAGATGAAACATAAAACACCATTCTCTACCTATGCCGTTATCGGCACCATGCTCTTTGGCCTGTTTTTCGGAGCAGGTAATTTAATTTTCCCGATCCAGCTGGGCCAGCTCGCCGGAACTTCATTTTGGCCTGCGCTGATAGGATTCCTTGTCACAGCTATCGGGCTCCCATTAATGGGCATTCTTGCAATCGCTCTATCCGGAAGCAACGGGCTCCAGGATTTAGCGGGCCGGGTACACCCGGTATTCGGAATTGCATTCGCTCTCATTCTTTACTTAACAATCGGACCGTTTTTCGCCATTCCGAGAACAGCAACTGTCCCGTTCGTCGTCGGTTTTGAACCATTTATCGAGCCTGGACAGAGCAGTTTGTGGCTAGCCGTATTCAGTTTCCTGTTTTTTGCTATTGTCTATTATTTTTCCCTGAACGCGGCCAAGGTCATGGATATCGTCGGTAAATATTTGACCCCGGCTTTCTTACTATTCTTATCTATGTTGATTATTACCGCGATCGTAAAACCGATGGGAAGCTTCGGTGAACCGACCGGCGACTATAGCACATTGCCCTTTATGACCGGCTTCAAAGAAGGGTACAACACGATGGACGCACTCGGAGGACTGGCGTTAGGAATCGTGGTCATCCATGCGATCAAAAACCTCGGCATCACCGATAAAAAGGCGATTGCCCAGGCGACATGGAAATCCGGCTTGTTCGCTATGGGACTGATGATGCTCATTTATGGACTGATCACCTACATGGGTGCATCCAGCGTATCAATTGTCGGAACCTTAGAAAATGGCGGACTCACTTTCGCCGCTGTATCCCAGCATTATTTCGGAACTTTCGGTGCCATCCTGCTGGCAATCATTATCGTGCTTGCCTGTTTAAAAACGAGCATCGGACTGATCATTGCCTGCAGTGAATTTTTCCATTCGATATATCCGAAAATCAGCTACAAAACATTCGTCCTGATTCTATCGCTGGTTTCGTTCATGGTCGCAAACTTCGGCCTGACCAATATCATTCTCTTTGCCGTACCAGTGCTCATGTTCTTATATCCACTGGCGATCGTCCTCATTTTCTTAGGACTAAGTTCGAATCTATTCCAGCACAAGCGCAGTGTCTACGCCGGCGCGATGATTCTGACATTTTTTCTAAGTACCATCGATGGCTACAATGCCTTAGCAGAAACAATCCCTGGTGCTTCCCATTCTCTGCTGGAATCGATTAGTAATTCATACGCAGCCTATCTGCCCCTCTACGGCATCGGACTTGGCTGGATTCTGCCAGCTCTTGTCGGAGCAGTTATTGGTTACTTTTGGAAAAACAACAACGAAACACCAGCCGTGCTGGATAGAAAAGCTGAAAACCTATCATCTTAATGAAGAAAAGACCAATCCCTCGGGTTGGTCTTTTTTCTATTGAAGTTGGCACACCTTTGCGTTAAGATTTAACATTTTCATGCCTATAGTTGTCCTCATAACTATCTCTTCTGGTCACGAGCATGGCTTTTCCGCTCAATTCTGTTCGCCTAATGACCGTGAGCTTTATTTATTCTCTGTTGAGCAGCCTTTAGACCTCTAATAAAGACCGCCCCAGCTGCACATCTGCTGCGCAGCGGTCATAACCCCCGCTATCATGACCGCCAGCCACGCATCCCTGCTGCTTAATGGTCTTTATAACCTGTTTAGGAACCGGCTACTCGACACCTTCTCCTACCAAAAGAAGAATTTCCCGGTAAGGGAGTTCTTCTTTTGATTTTTTATGGGAAGTATAGCTTCATCATCTAAGAGCTGAACGGTTTTGCCTATGCGCTTTTCTTGAGGGAGCTGTCTCATACAGCCTCTTTTCTTCCTCTGTTTCAGGAATAATAGCTGGTACTGCCTTTGGTTTTCCTTCTGCATCGACAGCAACCATCGTTAAGAATGATTCGGTTGTCATCACTTTTTTTCCATGAAGAAGATCGTCGGCATAGACTTTTACATACACCTCCATCGATGTACGTCCTGTCCTCGTAACACAGGCCTCTAAAGTTAAGGCATCCCCTACTTTGGCTGAAGACAAAAAGTCAACAGAGTCAATTGACGCTGTAACGACAACGAAATTAGAGTGCTTCATGGCTGTCAGCGCGGCAATTTCATCGATATATGCCAGTACTTTTCCTCCAAAAATTGTGTCCAAATGATTGGTATCCGGCGGTAATACTAATCTTGTCTGCGCCATTTTTGAATAGCTTACTGGTAAAGAGTCCATTAAAATCGTTCCTCCTCAATTTAAATCAATAAAAAACGCACCTTCTTTACGAAGATGCGCGGGAATATAGCTCATTATAATGACGGAATCATTTCCACGTAACACCCTCCTATCTCCCGTAGGAATTCATGTTCTTCCTTATGGCAGGTCTCCTGGCTCAGGTTCATCAACACATAGTCCTTCCCGTTCAAAAACAGTGATTATTCTATGTGCCTCCTCTTCACAGTGGCGGGACCGCGTTGGATTTTCACCAAACTTCCCTTTTCAGCTTCTTTACGAAGCCACCATAAGGCATATTCAGTTCTAATTGGAAGAAATCTCTTTCTCTTAAAGTCAATATCTCTTAAACTCATTCATCTGTCAATAGTTCTCATTTCTTTTCTCCATCGTTTTCCCGCTCACACTGTCCCAGGTGATCCTCTAAAATGCGTAACTTCATACCTGTACAGACATTCTACAAAGAGTTCTAACTCTCCTGCAGTGTTTAACATTAATAAACTCTAATCATGTTAGGATATATATTCTCCTTAAAAATATCATCCCGCAGTTTTGTCCAAATTAAAAAAACTCTCCGCTTTCGAAGAGTCACTGGTTTATTAATCCACAATTTTCAGGCTAAAGTCGAAGGTTAGCAGGAGGTTATCGAACGAGAATGACTCTCCTCTGCTGCTGTCCGTAAAAAAGTAATCCATTCTATTCTCAGCATCGGATAAGGAATAGGTGTAGGTTTCCATTTTCTTAACATCCGCAAGGTCATTCCCTGCCAACTCAATATCGGAAGGACCATAGCCTCCCTGGCCCAAATCCCCCATGATAATGCTCGGACCTTCTGAGCCGGCGGCAATTTTTTTGATTTCATTCATCTGCTGTGTCTGAATTTTTATTTGTTGAGTGTCGAAAAGGCGGACCTGTATGCCGTTGACATTGATAATTGCTTCAATCAAATCACCCTTCATCGTACTGGTCCCCGTTTGAGAAGCGGTATGATTGACCGCATCGATAATTGGGTGCTTGCTTAAAATTGCTGTATCATTCTGAGCGCTGCCACTATCACCCGTTGCTGTTGGGGACACCAATTGTTCTGTATTGATATAGGACATACCCAGCCGCTCCGCGAGCATGGCGGTCTGGTGCTGGAAATCATGACGCTCAGAGGATTCCAGCTTCCTGACACGGATGACATCGGCACCTGCTTCCTCTATTTCTTTCGCCATCCGTTCCACATCCCTGACCCCTTCTTTTTCTGCATCAGAAAAATCATAACTCATCACTTTGACATCGACCGGCGCAGGTTCCGGAACGCTTTTCTCTTCCACATAAGGTTCACTTTTAAAATCAGGAAAATAGATAAAAAACAGGACAGTGAGCAATACAAGCAACAGCTTTTTCATCTTGCCACCCCTTTTATCATTGATGTCACTTTCAATATACCCAATGAAGGTAAACGACATATTTAGGAAAGTTTATTCTTTTGTAAAGATTATCTAGCTTGTGCTCTCTTTTTTCTTGTGGGATAGTCCTTATATGTAATCATTAAAATTATGGCAGTTACTTAATCTAGTAATAGCCAGATGATCATAAATATTGTCGCTCCGATAAACTCTATTCCTACCCGCTTCATCGACTCCTTACGTAACAAATAATAGCCAGCCCGGACATAGAATGTGAGGGAAGCTGCAAGTAAAATACCAACCCCCGAATTAATAGGCGCGAAGAGTACGAGCAAGAAGAATAAACCGTCGAACCAAGTAAAATCAGGTGTTTTTGCGTAAGGATCATCTAGTATCGGATGATTTTCACTGTCATCTCTCATATTCCCTTCCCCCCATAGCTGATATTTCACTTCCAATATATACTAAAAACATCATTACATAATGAAAAAAAGTTCCTATTCAATCCAGCAAAAACTGGCCCGAAAAAATTCAGACCAGCTTTAGAGACAGCGTTCTTCAAAGCAGCCGCTTCAAACGTCTTTCTCCCTATTCGCTTTCATCGCTTTCGCCAATTGTTGAGAGTTAAAATCATCTGCCTGACTCAGTTGTTCCATGATATTTTCATAGTCCTCCACTGGACGGTTTTGGCTTAATTTATAAGCAGCTTGAACGTCTTCTACTTTCACTTTGAACCCTACGATCCCTTTGATTTGTTTTTTGGCCTGCAGAGAAAGTTCTTCCCATAATACTGGATCTTTGCGATGGTTTTCATATTTTTGCAAAAGCCGGCTAAGATCATCCTGCAATTCCTGCTCGTCCATGATCAATGCTCTCCCATAGACATGAACCGCCTGGTAGTTCCATGTTGGCACGTCTTCTGTCTGGTACCACGAAGAAGATATGTAAGCGTGCGGGCCCTGAAACATAACCAGGACAGGATTATCGCCTAATGTTTGCCATTGGGGGTTGCGGTAAGCCAAATGGCCGGTCAAATAATAATCATCTCCGCGTTTATCCAGCTCCAAAGGCAAATGAGTCGCCAGCGGTTTACCTTCATCGGTAGTTACAAGGGTTCCAAAGGAATGCTTTTCTATAAAATCCCTGATTTCTACAAAGTCTGTCAGTTCATAGTGGTTGGGAATATACATAAAATCCACCTTTCATCGGAGGTTTTTGGTCATAATGAAACCCGTCTGTTTTTCATCGCCCATATAAAAAGAATGGGCTCCTGTCTGTACAAACCCCATTTTCTCGTAAAAAGCAATCGCGTTTTCGTTTTTCTCCCAAACACCCAGCCAGATTTTCTGTTTATTCTCATTCCTTGCTAATTCAATAGCTTTCTCCAGCAAGCGCTTACCAAGTCCGTGTTTTTGGAATTTGTTTTTAATATAAATCCGTTCGATTTCAATTGCGTCTTCCCCCATGTCTTCCGTCTGCCCCTCTCCGACATTCACCTTTAAATAACCAGCGACGTCTTGTTTAAAATAAACAAAAAAGAATCGCGACGAAGCATTTGATAATTCTTTTTCTAATTGATTCAAGGTAAACGCCTTGTCGAGATAGGCATTCATATTTTCTGGTGAATTCTGATGCTCAAATGTCTCCTTGAATGTTTCATAACCAACTTCTCGAAGCTGGCATGCATCCTCAAGTGTACACTTGCTTATCGTTACCTCCATGGTCCATAGCCCCGCTTTCTTTCATTAGTAGTCTCTCCTGTTGCCCTTTTTCACAAATTCCCAGTCTTTCTCCACATTTTTTCGAACGAGCTGCAGCAGCTGGTGAATGGTTTCCGCTTCTGTTTCGGAAAAACCCGCTAACGCAACGCTATTGGAATAGTCATTCTCTCGTTTGATAAAAAGTGAAACCTGTTCCCCTTTCTCGGTCGGATAGATTTTCCTGATTTTTTTGTTATGAGAATCTCTCTTCTTCTCAATAAAACCATTCGCTTCAAGGTTTTTAATGGAACGAGCTGCTGTCGTTCGATCCACTTTTATCATCTCGGCTAACTTTTCCTGAATGATTCCTGGATTTTCAACGATTCGAACCAGATACAAATACTGGCCTTTCGTCAGATCATATTCTTTAAACTCGACATTACTTATCGAATCTAGCGCCCTGGCAATCATGCCAATTTCCCGCAAAATTTCAGTCATAGCAACCCCGCTTTTTTGTTGTAAATGCAATAAAATTTAAATTCAGTTTATACTACTTTTGTTGTATTTACAATATATTTAACACACAAAAAAGTGCCTGCTCCTCCATTAGGAACAGACACATTGTTACTCAGTCAATTAGCGGAGAACTAAAAATACCCATCCTCCTCCTATAGTCCAGGGGGATGTATTCTCCATTCCCTTTTTTCATTTATCGAAATTACATATTTTACCTATTTTGAAATTGCCATCTATGCCGATAATAGGGAATAACCAATACTTATAAAAAGTGGTGATTACCATTCTGTTTAATTTTTTCTTTGGCCTTATTATACCTTGGACGATCGCTATTCTATTATGCCGAAGAGTTCCTTATTTATTTTTAACGGTTGCCCCTTTTATGTCATTAGTATCAATAACCTGTAATCAAATAGGTATGGCGTTGGGATTTTGGACGCTTTACCCACAAACCGATTTGTTAATAATAAATTCTGTAAATATAGACTTTGGGTATAACCCAGCAGCCGGTCTGATTTTTACTTACATGATTTATTTTAAAAAATGGAGGCGATGGATGGTATATTCAGGATTTATCTTATTATTAAACGGTTTAGAAATAGTAGCTTTATTATTAAACAAAGTAGTGTACGATAACGGATGGAATATATTCTTTACGTTTCTTGCCTATGTGATTGGCCTGTTTGTATTAGATTTTTATTACTATTGCCTTAAAAAGTCGATACGTCCTTTAGCGAATTAATCATTTAATAAAGTGCTAGCTTGGCGAAAAAGATAATGCCGCATTATGAAGTTGCTTGACTTTTCTTTGTCATTGTAAAAAACACCACAGACCCGATTGATGCGGTGATGAATAACATTGCCCCCATCGGTACAGCGGTTGATTCATTCAAACCGACAAGCGGAGAAACCAGGGAGCCGAACAATAACGGAAGCATGCCTAGCACCGCACTGGCACTCCCGGCGCGATAACCCTGATGCTCCATCGCGAGCGTAAACGTACTCGTGAGCACCATCCCCATGGCGGTCATATATATGAAAATCGGAATAACCAGCGAAGCCAGCGGACCTTCGATAATCGTCATCGTCAGAAGAAACGCCGTCGCAGTCACCGCGATAACGACTGCCGTGCGCAGCAGGCTTCGTTCGTGAATGATTCCACCGAGACGCCCGATAATCGCGCTGCCGGAAATAATAGCAAGGCCGTTAATGCCAAACAGAACACTGAAAACCTGCGGAGAAACATCGTAGATCCCCTGGTAAACAAACGGTGTTCCTGATACATAAGCGAAGCTCCCTCCATGAACAAAACCGATCGTCAGCGCATATCCGATAAAAGAACGGTCCTTCAGTAACCGGCCAATCGTGCGGATCGTTTCTTCCAGCTTGCTTGGAATCCGTTTTTCTTTCGGCAGCGTTTCCGGCAATTTGATGTACATCGTAAGGACAATCACCAGTCCCACAAAAAATAAGAAGTAAAAAATCGTGCTCCACTTGGCGAATGGCAGCATGAGGATCGCTCCCCCGGTCATCGGCGCAATCATCGGAGCCGTCGCATTGATCACCATCAGGAGGGCAAAGAATTTCGTCAGGTCTCTCCCATCAAAAACATCCCGCACCACGGCACGGGACAGCACCACACCTGCAGAAGCAGTGAAACCTTGTAAAAAGCGAGCCACTACAAATACGTAAATATTCGGTGCCAGGGCACATAACAAGGATGCCAGCGCAAAAAGAAATATAAAAACGAGCAACGGCCGCCTTCTCCCCTGCGAATCACTGATTGGCCCGACGACAATCTGCCCGAGCGCAAGACCAATTAGACACGTCGTCAGACTCAGCTGTACAAACGAGGCCGTCGTTCCAAAGTCCTCCGCTATTCCAGGGAAACTCGGCAAATACATATCAATATTCAGCGGCCCTAATATTCCCAGCATACCGAGTAAAAACGCCAGACCGAGGCGCTCTTTTCCTGTTGGATTATGTAACATGATTCTCAAACATCCTTTTTCAAACATGATTAAACTATGATTCTACTCCTATGAAAAAAAGAATGCCAGCAAAAAGCCTGTTGACAACTACTTTTCATACCCGTGTTCTTATTCACTCCGCTTCCACATATATTTTTACGCAATAAGTAGAAATGTTAGGGGCTGAAACAATGAGAACTGCCTACAGAAGATGGTCAGCGTATCCCTACTCAGGTGAGCAAAAACCTCCGACGCCTTATCCTGCAGCAGCATCCTATCCCATGTTTTTCATTACCAGAGGAGTAAACAATTCCTTCCTGGACCCTTTGGGACAGCCGATTAAATGGAAAATTAAAAATCCCTCCAGTGTGGATTGGGAGAGCGAATTGTTGAGGGTGGAACAAACGTTATCCCGCCTGACGTCACAGCAAACGCAGATCGCAAACTATTGGGCCAACGCCGAAACAACAGAAAACATGACCCCGATTATCTTTCATCTAGCAAAAAAATACAAACTCGGCTCCCCCTTAGTCGCTAGGATCCTTGCTTATTTTCATGGCGGGATTAATGATGCGTTTGTTATTTCCTGGTATTTCAAATACCTTTGGGATGTAGCGCGTCCCAATCAATACGGCCGGAACATTAACCCGGTTTTGCCTACACCACGCTTTCCCGCCTACCCTTCTGCCCATGCCACTGTGGCTGGATGCGGGGAAGCGGTTTTAAGTTATATTTTCCCAGCAGATGCAACTGATATAAAAATCATAATGGAACAGTGTGCTTTGTCACGGCTTTATGCCGGCGTCCATTTCAAAGTGGATAATGATGAAGGCTTACGGTTAGGCAGACAAATCGGGGGAATGGTCGTAGAAGTAATGAAACGAGAAAATTCCACGATGAATCGTTTCTAAGCAGCCCACCTTTTTTGAATAGGGCAGACAGGGAAACCTCTACCCTAACGACGATCTCTTCTGCCCTAGCGCCAACAACTTCTCTCCTAACTCCGACATGTTTCCCCCTTAACGGAAAAGCTTTCGACCTAACAGCGCTAACTTTCTCCCTAAGCTGATTTAGCAATACAAAAGAGACTTTCCACAATTTCACATGATATACTTTTATATGGACCAAATTCCACTGGCAGAAAAAAATACTTGCCATCACCTAGAAAATGGTGGATTATGATTAAGTGTTTATTTTAGAAACAGTTACGGGGGATACCATGGAAACACCAATTAACAGAAAGATTATACTGATCACGTTTATGATCGGCGCATTTTTTGCTGTGTTAAATGAGACATTGCTCAACATCGCGCTGACAGAATTAATGGAAGTATTTCATCTCGAAGCACCAACGGTCCAGTGGATGGCAACCGGATTCATGCTAGTGATGGGAGTCCTGATGCCGATTTCCGCCCTGCTGATTCAGTGGTTTACTACCAGACAGATGTTCATCGGCGTCATGACCACCTTTCTGACCGGGACCATCATCGCGGCCGCCGCTATTAATTTTCCAATGCTGCTTACAGGTCGGATGGTCCAGGCCGTCGGTACAGGCTTATTGATTCCAGTCATCATGAACGCCATGTTATTGCTTTATCCTCCGGAAGTCCGGGGAAAAATCATGGGGACATTCGGACTCGTCATCATGTTTGCACCAGCAATCGGACCGACACTATCCGGTGTCATCGTCGACTTTTTAGGTTGGCGCTGGCTGTTTATTACCGTTATCCCGTTTGCTACTTTTTCCATCGTTTTTGCGTGGAAATACTTACAGAACGTCGGAGAAATCACGCGCCCAAAAGCCGATGTCCTGTCGATTGTCCTATCATCAATTGGAATCGGCGGAATCGTGTATGGTTTCAGCAGTGCCGGGGAAAGCGGAGAAGGTTTTTCCTCGCTTCACATCATGGTGATCATCACCATCAGTTTGATCAGCATGATTTGGTTTGTGTTCCGCCAGTTGAAACTCGATGAGCCATTACTGGATGTACGAGTGTTCACCTATAAAAGTTACGCAAGGGGCATCACGATTTTTGTGATTGTCATCATGGCGATGTTCGCGTCAGAAATCGTCATGCCGATGTACCTGCAAGGGCCGCTCGGATTTTCGGCAAAAATGGCAGGACTCTTGCTGCTGCCCGGAGCATTATTGAACGGCCTGATGTCACCGGTGATGGGCTCGCTTTTCGATAAATTTGGGCCACGAAAACTGATCATCCCAGGCAGTCTCGTCTTAGTCGGTGTGATGATTTTCTTCAGCAACCTGAACCCGTCTGTTCCAATCTGGCTGTTTATCATTGCCTATATCGCCTTGATGCTTTCGGTTTCAGCGATTCTGATGCCATCGCAGACGAACGGTCTGAACGAATTGCCGAAGCATCTGTATCCGCATGGCACTGCTATCGCCAACACGCTCCAGCCAATCGGCGGTGCGCTCGGTGTATCGGTGTTCGTCAGCATCATGACTCAGGGACAGAACAGTTACCTGTCCTCCCAGAACGGGCCGGTAACAGAGGAAGTAGCCAACCAGGCAATGACTGCCGGTGTCCATCACGCATACTGGTTCGCGCTCGCACTGGCCACCGGCGTGTTTGTGACTGCTTTATTCATTAAAAAAGCAATCGCTCCCGATTTTCATGCCGAAGAACCGGCAAAATCATAATAAAGGCGTCCGCCCTCACCTTGGCTGGTGGGTGGCAGACGCCTTTATTGATTTTCATCCCCTTTTGTCTTCAAAGCTTGTAAAATTACCTGCTTTAAATAAGGAGTCATTTCTTTGAGCTGCTCAACATCATACACATCCAGATAATACTGCAAAACCAGGCCGTCGACGAAAGCGACTAGCAGCGAGGCCCCTTTATCGGTATGAAGTACAGCGTATTCCTTTTCGTGATCCAGCCGCTCCAGCTTTGCTTGAAGATGATCGACCATTTCATTGAATGCGCCGCTGAAGGTTCCTTGGGCAATTTCTCCATTGGAGTACCTTTTCAACACGTACTTGATACTGTCGATATTCTCTTCATTATAATCCCACGAGTCATACAAAAACTTCTCGATAAATCTCTCTACAGTCGCACGGTCATTATCTTTGACGGCTTTAATGTAATCATCTTCCAATTGCTTTAATAACTCATCCATATCCTGATGCGAAACTCTATGTTCCATTACGATAGCCTCCTTTCTTGCTTTACTCCTATTCCCGAATGCTGAGGCAGTAAGCCTGCTTTTTTCCTATTCCACGAGGAAGCTTGCCCGTACTTCAGTCATTACCCGGTCCCCTGGGAATAGGACAACTTTCCACGCTATCGCTCTCAACCTGTCCGAAACCCCTCTCTCTTCGGACAGCTTTCCCATCTTTCCCGCCCCTCCTGTTCAAACTACAGCCTAAACTCTCGCCTAAAACCAATATTTGGAAAATACCTAACTCCAAAAAGCTCCCTTAAGACCTCCCAACCCTGTTTCCTACCCTCTAACGGTCTTAATACACCCTCTAATAACCGTCCGACCTAAACCACTGTGCCCCAACGTACCTAACCCCCTCCATAAAGACCGTCTGTGAAAAAAACCAACCTTCTCCCGGTTCTAATAGCTACCATCTGCTACTCAAAAACTATTTAATAGCCTATGATTCTATGTTATTCTACCTTTGATAAGCAAGGGAGTGACAGGTAACATATGAAAAACATAAAAGCGATAATCATAACGTTAATTGTGGCAATCGCGGCCACCTTTGCGATTAGTGGGAATTTTACTTCCACATCGCCGAAGGATGCTTTTGGACATACAAATTCAATCGAACATAAAACATATCCCCACCAGGAAATCGACCTGACCGAACGGCTGGAAGACGGGAAGGAATTGACCGTCAACGATCTCCGCCGGGGTTATAAAAACGGAGCGTTTACCGTTACGCAGGTGGTCCAGGCCCACCTGGAGCACATCGAAGAATTTGAAGATACATATAATGCCTTCACATTCATCAACGAACACGCTTTACAGGAGGCGAGTGAAATCCAGGATCGTATCAACAAGAAACAGTCTCCCGGCCGACTTGCAGGAGTACCGGTCGTCATCAAGGAAACAGTGGATGTGTCTGGTTTCCCTTCCACATTTGGCTGGGAAGGTTTCAGTAAAGAAGCAGGCGGCATCGAACTGATGCCACAGGTCGATGCACCGATTGTGCAGAAGTTAAAAGAAGAAGGTGCAATCATTCTCGGCAAAACAAACATGCCGGCCTTCAGCATCTCAGCGACCAATGCCAACACAAGCTGGGCAGGAGAAACGTTGAACGCAATCAACCCGGACTTCGCACCCGGCGGCAGCAGTTCCGGCACAGCCACCGCTGTTTCTGGTAATCTGGCAGTCTTAGGAATTGCTGCTGAAACCGGGGGATCAATTCAGAATCCAGCCGCTTCCCAGGCCCTTATCGGAGTAAAACCGACGTTCGGTCTCGTTTCAAACACAGGAGCCGCTCCATTTGCAGCAAGTACAAGAGACGTACTCGGCCCGCACGCCCGGACGGTTGCGGATGCAGCAACGATGCTCGATGTCATCGCCGGGACTGATCCCAAAGATTCGAAGACAGAAAAAGCAGACGCCCATCTGCCTGAAGAAGGCTACGCCGCCAGCTTAAGCGAAGATGCCCTGGAAGGAAAACGCATCGGGCTCTACGGTCCCGGCTGGCGCGGAGAATCTTTATCTCCGGAAACAAAAGAATTGTATGACCGTGCAATCCAGGAGCTCGAAGCGCAAGGGGCCGAAGTTGTCACCGATCCTTTCGCCGGATCCGGTTTCGCTGAGTATGTAAAAGCCACCGGAAATATCGGGTACGACGCGCTCGTCTACGACATCCAAACCTATCTCAACCGTATGGATCCAAAAGGCGAAATTCCGACAGTAACGGAATTATTCAATCAATCAGAAACAAAGCCATGGGCTGCAGGCCAGCCGCTTCAGAACTTCGATGAAACGGAGTTACAAATGAATTTGCAGAACCCGGAACAGCAGCCTGACTTAGACTACTTTTTCGAAGCACGGTCAAAATTTCAGTCCTACATCAACGAAGTGATGGAAAAGCATGACCTCGACGCGTTCGTCTACCCACAGATGGCAGCTGAAATCCCGCCACTCGAAGAGGGCATCCATCAGCCTACAGCAGCACCAGAGGTCAATATCAGCGGGCAGCCACTCGTCACCGTACCTGCCGGATACTACCAAAGCGGAACACCATTTTCGCTCGCCTTTTTCGGAAAAATGTGGAGCGAAGCCGACTTGCTTGCAATGGCCTATGATTACGAGCAAGCAACTCAATACCGTGATATTCCGGTATTAGAATCTGAATCAGCAGCCTACGCAAATTAAATAGATCACCTAATAAAGCTAAACGGCTTTAGCTCTTTTTTACAAAGGCTAAAGCCGTTTTAGTTTCTCCATCAATTCAGCTTCCCGGTTGCATACCCTAGGACTCGCGTTAAAATGCATCACAGCTTCCACTAACGTTTCCTGGTTGAATCAGATATATTTATACAGGCACATTTCCCATATGATGACATCAACTATTATAACGCTACGAATCGTGGACTCGGAGGGGATTACATGGCAAAGAAAGCCCTAGTCTTCGGAGACATAGGTGTAGATGATACGATTGCCCTTGTTTATGCTCATTTAAATGATGATATTGAATTGGTAGGCATTGTTGCCGATTACGGAAATGTTCCAAGAGATGTTGCTGTAGGAAATGTTCATTATATATTTGATCTCTTTGAGGTAGAAAAGGATGTCCCTATCATTGGTGGAGCCGAAGCCCCTATGACCGGGGAGACGCCGACTTTTTATCCGGAAATTCACGGTGAATATGGGTTGGGACCTATAACACCGGGTAAATATGAAGGAGTAATCGAAAACTTCTTTGAAATCGTCGATATCATTGATACGTACCGAGACGAATTGATCATTATAAACATCGGCAGATTAACTGCGTTAGCAACAATGTTCATTTTATATCGATCACTCATGGATGAAGTAAAAGAATACTATATTATGGGTGGAGCCTTTTGGGTTCCTGGTAATGTCACAGCAGCCTCAGAAGCTAATTTTCACGCCGACCCCGTTGCTGTGAAAATTGTTCTCACTTACGCAGACAATGTCAAGATTATTCCGTCGAATGTAACCGATCACGCAATTGTAACACCCGAAATGGCTGACTACATTGGTTCAAGAGGAAAAGCTAAAATTGCGAAACCACTCTTAGACTACTATTATGATTTTTATAAAGGCAGGAACCCTGATATCAAGGGTAGTCCCGTTCACGATGCGCTCACCATGATGGCACCCCTGCACCCTGAAATGTTTCATTACCGACAATTGCCGGTTCATATTGATACCACCGCTACTGGAATACTGAGAGGGCAAAGCATTGCTGATATTCGCCCTTATATTGAATTTGACGAAACAGCCAAGCTCCATGAGATTGCATTTCAATTCGATTATCCCTTGTTCTTCAAGGATTTTATGAGTGTGATGACCGGAGAGAATTTTTAATGATTAGAAGAGGCGATCCCCTTATTTATAAGGAATCCGGCTTTTTAATAAACGATGTTATAGTCTCCTGTCATATAAATGGTAAACCAACGTTGTACGAGTAAAAAAAGTAAAAGCCTTCCCTCCTTAGAGCTTTCAGGAGAAAGTGCCTGACCCCCAGTACATTAATGCTTTACTTCAGTGAGGGTCAGGCACTTTCTATTAAGACCGTCCCACATGAAAATTTATCCGCTTACGGTCCTGATCCCCGCTTTAAAGACCACCCGACAATACCTACTCCTATCTAACAGTCTTAATAACCTTTTTAATGACCGTCCGTCCTCGTTCTCCCTCTCCTAGCTGTTATTAAAAAACGAATCACCACATCCTCCCAACCTTTTAACTAGCAGCCCGCAGAAACACCCGGGATAAAAGCTTATAAAGCCCACCGAATGGTAATTTATTACATGAATTATTTTACATATAAAAATATTCTGTAATATATTGCATTTTGCATATGGGAGGAGTATGATAGATTTCGTTGATAGGTTTTATTGATATATTGCATATTGCTATCTAATAAAAATTAATACTAGGAGGAAGACTTCATGAAGGGAAAATTGTCTTTTTCAGCTTACGCATCTATCGGCGTCATGCTATTTGCATTATTTTTCGGAGCCGGGAACCTGATCTTTCCCGCACAGCTGGGCCAAAATGCCGGAACCAACCTCTGGCCGTCCGTCATTGGATTTTTAATTACAGGAGTGGGACTCCCGCTGCTTGGAATTATCGCGATGAGTTTTTCGGGAAGCCGTAACCTGCAGGAGCTTTCAAGCCGTGTACACCCGGTTTATGCCGTGTTTTTCACGTCACTGCTTTATTTGACAATCGGACCATTTTTCGCATCTCCCCGTACAGGGACCGTGGCGTATGATGTCGGGATATCACCTTATATAAATGAATCTTCGCAGCAAATGGGATTATTTATTTTCACCCTGTTATTTTTCGCTATCGTTCTATTGTTTTCCTTAAAACCTGCCAAACTTGTTGACAATGTTGGGAAATTTTTGGCACCTGGATTGGTAGTGCTGCTTGCCATTCTGCTTATAGCGGTCATCACCAATCCAATGGGAGCGATGGAAGCTCCCCAGGAAGCTTATACGAATGGAGCCTTCATCACTGGTTTCCTTGAAGGATATAATACAATGGACGCACTGGCATCCTTGGTATTTGGGATTATCGTAATTAACGCGATCCGCTCCATGGGAGTCACCTCCAATACGGATATCCTAAAAGCAACCGTTAAGGCAGGCAGTATCGCCATATTGCTGCTCGGTGCGATTTATGTCGGGATCGCCTATTTAGGTGCGACAAGCACACAAGCTTATGGAATCTTTGAAACCGGTGGACCAATTTTAAGTAACGGTGCCTCCCATTATTTCGGGACATTTGGTTCTGTTTTGCTCGCCATTGCCATTACGTTGGCATGCTTGACTACTGCGATCGGTTTGACAGTAGCCAATGCGGAATACTTTCATACGTTGTTTCCGAAGGTTAGTTATAAGACACTAGTCGTCTTCTTTGCTACGATCACGTTTGTGATTGCAAACTTCGGACTGGCTAACATCATCACTTACTCTATACCGGTCTTGATGTTCTTATATCCGCTGGCGATCGTCTTGATCCTTTTGACATTTTTGTCTCCATTGTTTAATCATGCAACGATCGTTTATAGTTCAACCATCGCTGTTACGTTTTTAATCAGCATCTTTGATGGACTCAAGTCGCTCTGTGAATCACTGGGAATCGATTATTTCAGCTGGATGCAGCCGATTGTAGGACTTTATGAACAAACCTTGCCCCTTTACGATCAAGGGCTTGGATGGCTGCTGCCGGCAATAGTTGTCATTGCCCTAACCGGTGTTATCAGTCGTTTCCAAAGAAAAGCTCCCGTTCATGCCTCATAAACGAATAAGGCCGGCCTCCTCATTACCAGAGGGGCCGGCTTTTTCGATGTCTAGGAAATTATAAAACTTTCTTTTCGTGAATAACTTCAGCGTCTACCCCCTCGAGGTCTTAAGTAAATCCTCTCTGTGACAAAAAACGTCACGCCGAGGCTTTTCTTAAGCTTGTCGGGGGTGAGCAAGGCGCTTGCGCTTTTGTTCTTTGCTATTTAAAATCTTCTACGGTACGGAGCCAGTTATCTTTCATAATGGCTGCTGCTTTATCCTTGTCACCATCTCTCATAGCGGCAATGATTATTTTATGCTCTTCGATTGAACGTTCGGCTAAAATAATAGAGTTATGAAAAAAATGTCTGCGAACATGTGCCTGCAAGGATGCTACCATGCTTTTGATATATGTATTTTTGGATATATCGATAATCACCTGGTGAAACTCTTCATCGACTTTTAATGCATCATAGGCATGGTTGGCAGATATTAATTTGGCAAACCGTTCATTGATGTTTTCAAGCTGCTCCAGCTGATCCGCTGTAATGTGATCAATCGCCAGTTCCGCGGATAACGACTGTAAGGCTGCCAATGGCGGAAGGAGGTCCTTGATAGCTTCGCGTTCTATTTCCGTGACTTCGGTACTCTTCCCCGGAAACATTTTGACAAACCCTTGCACTTCCAATAGCTGCAGCGATTCACGTACCGGTGTTCTGCTGCTTCCTAACGCATTAGCCAGTTCGGTATCATTCAGCTTTTCACCTGGGCGCAAGGTTCCTTCAATAATCCATTGCTGAATCTGGTTGAACGCATTTTCCTTGGCAGATTGACGAACAGGCTTCGAATGGTTTGTTGGTATGGGCATGGGAATCAGCCTTTCTGGATAATCTTTTTGTATGAAAAAGTATACAGGAAAATACATTAAATTGAAATATGCAATATATCACCACTTGCCTATACCCGTATAAAATTTTGTGACCCCACGCATGAGGCATGCACAACTACCTCATCTCAGGCAATTTCTATAAAAATTTTTGCGCATCAAAATCTTTCATTTGAATAATATGGATATGATACGATAGTGAAAGGTTACATTAGAAAAACTTGGCTTATCGCCAAGTACTTATGGCGAAAGCCTTAGATTTTCTTATACTTTAATCCTTTAACAAACTTAAACATTCTTAAAGTACAAAGGAAAGGAGATAAATGATGGAAGTACATAACCCGGTAGGTTTCTGGAACAGATTAGGAGCAAGAATCATAGATGGTATTTTAATGGGGGTCGTGACGGGAATCATTTCAGCCATCCTGTTTGGAGAATTTGCGAATGACGATTATAACCCCTTAGATGGCATCGGCCTCTTATATAGCATCCTTCTCCCTCTCTTCTGGTATGGCTATACCGTAGGGAAACGCGCGACAGGCGTGCGCATCGTGAAGAAAAATGGAGAGAACGTAGGCATTGGCAACTTGCTGATGAGGGAATTGGTAAGTATATTTGTTTATGCGATCACATTGGGAATCGGCCTGATCGTCAGTGCATTCATGGTCGGTCTAAGACACGATAAACGAGCGATCCATGACTTCATCGGAGGCACCTATGTCACCTATGATCCGCCAGAACAAAGTGAGCAAACTGAATTTTAATTAGAAAAACTTGGTTTATCGCCAAGTACTTATGGGGAAAGCCTTAGTCTTTTCTTATACTTTAATCCTTTAAAAAAGTTAAACTTTCTTATAGGATAAAAAAGATGCCTGAACTTCTCTAGCGGAAGATCAGGCATTTGTTATGAAATTAACTTCAAGCCAACTGCAGCACCAAGTATCATTCCAATAAAAACAATTCGCTTCAGGTCCTTCGGTTCTCCATATAAAAACATCCCCATAATCGCTCCGCCAGAGGCACCAATACCTGTCCAAATCGCATAGGCGGTGCTCATAGGCAGCGTTTCCATAGCTAAGGCAAGGAAAAGGAAACTGGCACCGAACGCCATAACCAGGAGGGCAAGAGACTGCCAATTACGGTGCTTGTGCACCCTGTTTATCATTAACACACCTAACATTTCGCAAAGCCCTGCAAGAATCAATGATAGCCATGCCATTACGCCTCCACTCCTTCCTCTTTATCTTCTGTTACTAGCTTCAGACCAATAATCCCCGCTAACAAGAAGCCGATCAACATAATTTTTGACCATTTAAAAGGTTCTTCAAAAAACAGAATTCCTGCAATGACCGTACCCGCTGTCCCCAGTCCAACGAAAACCGCGTACACCGTTCCTACAGGAAGCCTTTTCCCGGCCATGATCAATAAATAAAAGCTGACGACGATGGAAACGACTGTACCTCCCCACGCCCAAAAACTATCGGCGTGTTTCAATCCAATCACCCACAACACTTCAAACAATGCTGCAATAAAAACTTTCAACCAGTTCACTAGATATCCCCCCGTGGCATATCGCCTAGCAAATGTAGCGAAATCCCTTTTAAGTCAAACAGTAAAAAGCCTGAGAGACCACTGTTAATACAGCATCTCCCAGGCTTTTGTCCTTCCGTGTCACAGCTCATCACTGTGTGTTTTCTCTCGGACCAGACTAACTTGTAAAAGTTACGGAACCCTAGAAAACAACTTTTTTATTAAATTAAGTTCAAATTAACACGATAGAGTCGGGGAATCAAGAACAAGGCTATCGTTTTACCTTTATCACGTTGAGAGGTAATTCCAGCCCAGTCCATCTCCTATCCCCTATTTTTTCTTTAACAATCTCATGCTGTTAAGAATAACGATTAACGCAGCTCCGGTATCACTTAGCACCGCCATCCATAAGGTTAAGATTCCTGGAAAAATTAAAACCAGCGCGGCTAACTTAGTGATTAATGAGAACCAAATGTTCTGCTTAATAATATCCAGTGCTTTACGGCTCAAACGGATCGTATGAGGAAGTTTTTCCAAATTATCCGCCATGAGAACAATATCGGCGGTCTCCATGGCTGTATCTGTGCCAGCACCACCCATGGCAATGCCAAGGTCAGCTGTCGCAAGAGCCGGAGCATCATTAATTCCATCCCCTACCATCGCAACGCGTTTTCCTTCCGCCTGCAGTTTCTTTACAGCAGACACTTTGTCTTCCGGAAGCAACTCAGCAAAGTAACGATCGACACCAGTTTCGCCTGCAATTTTTTTCGCTGTTCCTTCATTATCACCCGTCAACATCACCATTTCTCTCATCCCGACTTGCTTGAGCTTTTGAATGGATTGAACCGTAATGTCACGGATGGTATCTGCAACAGCTATTAAACCCAGCACCTCTGCTTGCGTCCCTACCACTACAAGCGTGTTTCCGTTGTCTTGTAAGGAGGCCATACGTTCTTCTAATTCATGAAAAGGTACTTCCATCTCATGAAACAGCTTAGGATTGCCAGCAAAGTATTCCACACCGTTAATCGTCGCCTGGGCTCCTTTACCCGCAATGGCTTTAAAGGCTTCCCCTTCCATAGCAGGAATGCTTCGCTCTTCTGCATAAGTGGTGATTGCCTGAGCGATTGGATGAGTGGAATGCTCTTCAATCGTTCGTGTGATACTGATCAGCTCTTCCCTGTTGTTCTGAAGGGAAATCACTTCGGCAACTTTTGGCTTACCTTCTGTCAGCGTCCCTGTCTTATCAAAAGCGATCGCCTGAATGGCTCCAGCTTTTTCTAAAAATGTGCCACCTTTGATGAGGACACCATTTTTAGCTGCATTTCCAATCGCAGACACAATCGCCACTGGCGTGGAAATCACCAAGGCACAAGGGCAGGCGACCACTAATAATGCAAGGCCTTTATAGAGCCACTCTCCCCATGTTCCGAAACCAAGTAATGGCGGTGCTACCATGACCAGGAGGGCAAGAATAAATACAATCGGCGTGTAGACACTTGCAAAGCGATCGACAAATGCCTGAGTTGGAGCTTTTTTCTCCTGGGCTTCTTCCACAAGGTGAATGATTTTTGCAATCGTTGTATCTTCCACTAACTTTGTAACTTTTACTTCTAGCGACCCACTTTCATTGACCGTGCCTGCATAGACCGTATCACCTTCCTGTTTATCTACAGGCAAGGATTCTCCGGTAATCGGAGCCTGGTTAATACTCGATGCCCCTGATAAAATTTCCCCATCCAAAGGCAGTTTCTCCCCGGGTTTGATGACAATAATGTCATTGATTTCCACTTCTTCTACGGGCTTCCGGATAAGTTGATACCCTTTTTTAACGGTAGCTTCGGATGGAGTGATATTCATTAAACTTCGGATGGAATCTCTTGTACGCTCAATCGACCTGTTTTGCAGGGTATTTCCTAAGGCAAAAAGCCATACGACCGTCGCTCCTTCAAACCATTCACCAATCAAGGCAGCTCCAATGGCTGCAGAGGCCATGAGCACATTCATGTCTAAGGACCCGCTTTTAATCGCATAAAAGGCACTTCTCGCCGGTTTATATCCACCGATTACAATCGCTGCCGCATACAGGGCGGTAATTAATCCAGAGGTTACGCCAGTAAAAGAACCAATAAAACCAAGAGCCAGGAATATTCCGGATATGGTAGTCGTCGAGGCTCCTTTTTTCTTGTTATCAGCGGATGTTTCACGGTTACGGACCGAATCTAAGGAAGCATCAAAACCAGCCCGTTGGACCTCTTTGATAATTTCTTTTTGGTTTGTGGAATGATCAATTTGCATTTTTCCTGTAGAAAAATTCACCTTGACCGCTTGAACACTCGGATTTTTGCTCAAATGCTTTTCAATCGTCATGGCACAAGAACCACAATCCATACCTTCGATTTTATACGTTTGCATGTTTTTGTTATTCTCCATAGGCTCAGCTTCAAAGCCCAATTTGCGTACCTGACTCGGAATAAGATCGTATACCGAACGATCATCGGCGCCGACAGCCATTTTTCCGGTGCCATAGTTAACCCGGACCGATTGGATTCCTTTGGTCTTTTGCAGCCCTTTCTCAATGGTGGCTGCACAGGAAGGACAGTCCATTCCATTTACTCTGAACTCCATGGTTTGCTGCCCTGCTGGCTGACTACTCACGCTATTTACCTGCTCGCTTGTACTCTCTCCCGAACTACAACAGGAAGATGGGCTTCCTGTATGTTCTTCTTTTGAATCACTCCCACAGCAGGAAGCTATCGGAGACGTTTCTTTTTCGTTCGGCTCACTTCCGCAACATGTAGAATTGGCAGAAGCTTCTTCGGTTTTCTTCTCAGAACAGCAGGAGTCTTTTGTTTCATGGACCTCCTGCTCTGTGTGATTAGAGCAGCAACTTGATGTTGTTTCTGGCTCTATGCGACTCATTGGTGTGCCCCCTATCTATTCCAGTCATCCTTCTTTTGAATGTAACAAAGCAATCGATACTAACTGGTGAACATGTTCATCCGCCAAGGAATAAAACACAAGTTTTCCTTCTTTACGGTATTTGGCCAATTTCATGTTGCGCAATAACCTTAAATGGTGGGAAGCCGTGGCCGTCGTTGAGCCAATGATATTGGCCACATCACAGACACACAGCTCCTTCTCCAGTGTTAACGCATACGCAATTTTCATACGAGTGGCATCCGACAGAGCTTTGAAAATCAGTTCCACGCCTTCCACCTTTTTGATTTCCGGCTGCACGCGTTGAACAAGCTCTTCATCATAACAAAACGTCTCACACGTATCTTTTGATGCTTTTTTTACTATTTCTTCACTCATTATGTTCACCTTCATTCTAATAATTATTTGAATGTTTGTTTATAGTGTATGATTCCTATGCTTCCACGTCAACACAAAACATTAAAATGGGCATTTGAAGAACAGAAGCGCAAGCGCCTTGCTCACCCCCGACAAGCTTAAGACAAGCCTCGCCGTGACGTTTTTTGTACTTTTATTACAATTAAGTTTATAAAGGTTTAAAGTATAAGTAAAACTAAGGCTTTCGCCATAAACCCTTGGCGATAAGCCAAGTTTTTCTAATCACAGAGAGGTTTGACTTAAGACCTCGAGGGGGTAGGCGCTGGAGCTGGATGGAGCCCACCACGTAAAGTTGTCCACAAAAAGAAAATTTTATAAATTCCTAGACAATGAAAAAAGAGACTTCATTTCTGAAGCCTCTTCTTTACGTGCACGATTTTATTGAGTTATTATGCCTCCCCCAACCATGGGAGTCTTTCAGCTAAAGATAGTATATAATATAAAACCTAGCATCATTAAAAGAATAACGAACCCAGTACCTTTCCATCCCAAGCTCCCGACTAAGTCAGGTAGTCCTCCACCAGAAATACTCCTCGTTGGGTCCTGTTTTAATTCTTCCTGCCTCATTCTTTCCCGTCTTATTTCAGGACTTTCTTCTCCCTCTCCCAAGCAAAAAACCTCCATAATTGAAAAATTATTCTTCTTCACCCTTCTTATTTGGTTGTGATATTCCCCAGTCAAAGCCTGATTTTCCCCAATAATATAGAAACCCAGCGGAAGATACGATAGCTAGAATGGCAATTATTAAACCCATTATGAATTCCACCTTTTTTCATATGATTTAAAGCAAATAGAACTTCCTATATATGTACGTGTAGAAACTAGATATTGTTTAAAAACTCTCTGGGCTAGCAGCCGGGGAGTCAGTTATGGATATTCAAGACTTCGATCAATTCTATAATATCTTTCTCGTTACCAGTGTCCACCGCCACAAGCTTTGTATTCTCAATCAAATCTGAGTAAAAACTTTCCCCTGCAGGGTATTCTCCATCCCAGCGTAAAGGAACATGATAAACATTGATGGTTCCATCGCCATTCCCGCTGTATATGACCGAACCAGCTACTAATCGACTTCCTGCCAATTGGATGACCTCTTCAGGATAATCCGCACTGGTTTCGTCATCAGGGTTGAGTGGAGTACCAGACGGGATGTGTCTAACATTCAATTCGTCCACTTCTTTTAACTCGCCAAGCTGCAGCCAAACACGAGCATATTCAATTTCTTCCGATGAATAATCAGCTAGCGGATCCTCTTCTGCACTTCCGCTTGCAGTATCTGACTCCTCGTTACTAGTATTTTCTCCTGAAGAAGTAGCCTCAGAGTCTTCGTCTCCTGACTTTTCTGTTTCACTATCTTCATTATTATTTGTTTTGCTTTCTTCTTCTGAATCTACAGCAGCATCTGTATTAGTCTCTTCGGCAGTACCTGCTGAACAGCCAAGGAGTAAGACTAGAAGCAATAGCAGGGAAATACCACCAAATACCTTTATTAATTTTTTCATATGTACGTCTATTCCTTTCTCATTAGATTGGAATTTTCCTTATGTCTTTCCATCCATAAACCACTTCATTTAGTTTTTTTCCTGCGATTTCAACCTCGACCGTATCCACTTTTTCAGCCCCGAGATGCTCATAGAAAAAACGGGAATCATTCTCTTCCAGGACTAATACAAGCATGGAATAAATACATTTATTCTCTAACGCTTGAATGATTGGCTTTAATAACAGTTCCCCTAACCCTTTTCTTTGATGTTCTTTTAATATGTAAATAGCGTATAATTCACCTTCAAAGGCGGGATATTTTCCTGCCCTTTCTGCACCGCCATTAGAGAAACCTATGATCTTACCCCCATCATTTTCAGCTACAAAAACAGGTTGCCTGGAAATGATAGCTTTCCATTTTTCCTCACGGCTTTCGTAAGTCATGTTACTTAAATATTCATCAGGTACGATGTTCTTATAGGTTGAATGCCAGTTATCAACCTGTACTTTTGCCACACCCTCAGCATCTGTTGCAGTTGCCTTTCTAATTTTCATTCTTCACATCCCTTATTTTTTTGATTCAATTCCAATTATTTCAAAACCCTCTCATTTACACAACACTATTTCTTATTAAAAAACCGCACCCCTTTTATGGGATTACGCTTTCAGTGAACCCCTGCCACGCTAAAGTGATACTGGAGTGGGGGAAGGTATTTTTATTTATTTTAGCTTTCCAGTCAGTTGAGTTAAACCTGTGTTCGTCACTCACTTTCCATGGGCAAGTATGCTGCGGATCTCTTCCATCCAAAAAAAGGACAGGCTCCTTGCTAACAATAGTAATAAAATGTATCCTTTTTAATTAAAGGGGTGTAACAGATGAACGATAATATTTCAAATATAGATTATCAAGAGGTTATTGAATATTCTCTTGACCCACTCATTATCCACACAGATTATAGGATAATTTATATAAACCAGGCAGCCGAAAAGTTTTTTCGGACGAAGAATGATGAAGTCACCGGTGCCAGTCCATTGGATATATTTCAAGAAACGTCCAAGGATGCAATCAGGAAAAGAATCCAATCTGCCTACGGCAAGCCAGCAGATGTAATTGAAGAAACGATTTATAGAATGGACGGCACAACTGTAGATGTGGAATTATATTGTCATCCTATTGTAGTGGAGAATAAAAAAGCTATTCAAACCTATGTAAGAGACATAACTGAGCGAAAAGAAACGGAAAAGAAGCAACGTGAGATGATCAAACAAATAAATGAATTATCCGCAACCATTGTTCCTCTTATAAGCGAAGTAGCTGTCCTTCCATTAGTGGGTAAAATTGATGAAGAAAAAGCACACTTACTTTTAGAGATCGTACCGGAGAAAGTGCAGCAGCAAAATATTAGCCGTTTAATTATTGACTTTTCAGGGGTTTATACTATAGACAATGTTATAATAGATCACCTTTTTAAAATAAACAGCGTTTTATCTTTCCTTGGTGTGCGTTCCATCATTACAGGGCTAAGGCCTGAATTAGCTGTGACAGCAACAAACCTAAATATTGATTTATCTTCTATCCCAACGATGGCTACGGTAAAAGATGCACTTTCCTACTTAGGTATAAAGTTAAACGTATAATAACCGCCCCTAAAATGACAGTGCCTGACCCCCACCCTGCTAAAGTGGTAACAGAGTGGGGGTCAGGCACTGTTTTCATAGCTATTTTTCAATTATTATAACACTATCGTTATATTTTTGAGGTGAGTGCAAATGAGGAAAGGACATACAAGAAGCAAAGGATTACTTCTCGTCATAACAGGGGCTATCTTTTGGGGTGTAGGGGGTACAGTTTCACAAAAACTCTTCCAGGATTACGCGATCGATGTCAATTGGCTGGTAACCGTTCGCTTGCTCATTGCCGGCATTTTACTGTTAGCAATCCAATTTTTCAGGAAAGATAACTTTCGTATCATTAGTATTTGGAAAAATAAACACACAGCTGTCCAAATGATTATATTCGGATTACTTGGCATGCTGGGGGTGCAGTATACCTACATGGCTTCCATCAATTACGGGAATGCGGCGGTTGCTACGCTTTTGCAATACCTCGCTCCGGTTATGATCATCGTTTACTTACTCCTCCGTAAACAGACAACCTTTGAAAAACAGGATGCAGTGACTGTTTCGCTTGCTTTACTCGGCACCTTTTTATTACTGACCAATGGAACTTTTTCTCAATTATCCGTGCCTGGCATCTCTATCTTTTGGGGCATTTTATCGGGGGTTGCCCTTGCCTTTTACACCTTATATGCCATTCCTTTACTTAAAGATTTTGATTCCCTTGTTGTTGTGGGATGGGCAATGGTCATTGGAGGCATTTCCTTAGGGTTTATACACCCACCCTGGCAAGCGGAATTCTCCACCTTTACAGTTGAAATTTATCTGTATCTCATTTTTGTCGTTATATTTGGTACGATGCTTGCGTTTTGGTTTTACATTGAGAGCTTGCAACATCTACTACCTAAAGAAACCAGTCTGATCGGCAACCTGGAACCACTTTCCGCCGTATTAACGATGGTTATCTGGTTAAGGGAGCCCTTTGGCTTTTTTCAATGGTTCGGTATGGCCTGTATCATCGGTATGACGCTATTACTTACTTTTAACAAAAAAACCGCTCCCGCAGATAACGAGAAAGAAAACAAATCCATCACAGCGAACTGAACGCTTTGCATGACCCCCACCCCGCTAAAATAGCATCGAAGCAGAGCCATGAACCTTTATATTTTTTACAAAAAAAACAGATTACATCATTTATTCTTGAAGAAACTAGGGTAATGTACATAATATATCAATTAAAGGAGTGATTATAATGACAACCTTCCAATTAAATCAGGAGGTCCCAGACTTCACCCTTCCAACAGTAGGCGGTGAAACATTCAATTTTTCGGACTCGCTTAAACAAAGAAGTGATCAGTGGCACCTGCTTATCTATTTTCGTGGATCCTGGTGTCCAGCCTGTATGAGCGAACTACAGGAGCTGGAGGAAAGCAAAGGATATTTCGAAAACCAACAGGTTTATATAACGACGGTTACCCATGATAATAGAGAAGATTTAGAAAAAATGGTGGAGGAACATGGCTTCACTTTTCCTGTATTAATGGATGAAAACTTCGAGTTTCTAGAAGCTTATGGCGTCCATTATCATGATGAGAAGGCCCCATATGAAGACCATGGCACCCATAGTGAACCTGCTTACTTTTTGACAGATGGCCAGGGAAAGCTGCTTTACCAGCAAAGACAGACAAGCCCTTTTGGGCGTCCCCATCCGAAAGAATTAAGGAAAATCATTCAATACATTAAAAAGAATTTGAAATAAAAAATCGCCATGTGTTCAATCACATGGCGATTTTTTAATGGAAGGAAAATTTTGGATTTCGGAACGGCCAAGCAAGTAATGGTGTTGAATAAAGATCATATATCAGCTGTCTTCTCTTCTCCAATATGACCGGACCGATTTACTTTTGTTTCCAGATATCTTTCGTTAAACTCAGAACGATCTCCCCATAATGGTTCTCTTCCTGATACCGGTAAACCAGCTTTTTTTAAAGCCGCTAATTTTTTGGGATTATTGGTCATCAGGGTAACTGGTTTACTTCTTAATGCTTTTAAAACAGAAATCGCATCACTATAATTTCTGGAGTCATCAACAAAGCCAAGCGCTTCATTTGCTTCAACCGTATCGTAGTCATTCTCCTGAAGAATGTAAGCCATCGCTTTACTGAATAAACCAATTCCTCTTCCTTCGTGATTGGCTAAATAAAATAACGCCCCTGTACCGTGTTCCACAATATTTTTCATGGATTGTTTCAATTGGAAGCCACAATCACATCTTTTGCTTCCGAAGATATCTCCTGTATGACAGATGGAATGCATTCTAATAATGGCATCATCGCCATTGCTGAAATCACCATACGTTAAAACACTGGATTGCTGTAATTCAGCTAGATTATCAGAAGATAACTTTTCAATTATTCGATCGAAATCGTCTGTTATCTCTTCACATTTAAGCCAGCAATACCATTGAAAGTTAACGGTCTCCCCATACAAATTAACAGGAAGCATTATAGGCCCAACTAAATAGATGGCACCCTCATCTGTTTCTAGTAGTTGTATTTTATCTTCAAGTATCGAAAGAATTCTTGATTTGACTTTAGTTTGTGTCATCAATATCTCATCCTTTTTACTTACGTGTACTCATCGTTCACTCCTGCTGGCAATCGGCCCAGTGCAACAAATGATGATGTTCACTATTATTTTTCTTTAGTTTCAGCCAGGTTTTCCAGCAGCCAATCGGTGAAATCCTGTTTGTTTATCGGTGAGATCCTATGTCCTTCCTGGTAAGGTTTAAAAGTTACTTGAGAACCCAGGCTGTCAAAATACTTATAACTTTCTATCCCCCAGTCATACGGAAGAATATTGTCAAATTCACCATGGGAGATAAATAATGACACATTCTCAACAGATTGGATATCATAATCTTCCTTGACAAAGCACGGTATATATCCACTTAAAGCAACAATCCCCTTAATACGATTTCCCATAGTAAGACCTGTCGTCATGGATACAATTGCCCCTTGACTAAATCCAAGTAAATACAGGAAGTTACTGTCCACTTGATACTGTTCTACTGCATAATCAATAAAGTTATTAACCTGATTGATGGCCTGGTCAAATACTTCCCTATGTGGTTTTCCATACCCCTGTATGGTGAAAAAAGCATAACCAGGTGGCTGCGATAAACGACCTCTGATACTAAAAATTATAAAATGATTTTCCAAGCCATCTACTAAAGAAAGCATATCTTGTTCATTACTTCCGATTCCATGCATCAAAAACAAGGCTGGATACTTTCTATTTGGATCTATGTTTGTTGGCTTACGGACCTCATATGCCAGTTGTGGGTTCAAATCTAGTCCCCTCCTCACAGGGTTTCAAATATGAATATTTGTTTTCTATAAGATAACAACATAGACGAGGATTGTCAATTCTTTTTTCGCTAATATATAAAGTCGTTTCTTATCAGAAAACTCATTATAGGTGAAAGTGCCTGATCCCTTCCCTGTCAAATTGGTGACAGAGTGGGGATCAGGCATGATAAAAGATGATAATTATACCTCTCCAGGCAGAGTTAACCATGTTATAATGACGTTATGTAATAGAAAAGGTGACTCAAGGGTGGTCGGTATTCATCCCCAACAGAAAGGGGGTGGTGCTGATGACAGTATACGAAGCATTGATGTTTGCAGTGGCTTTCGCAACACTGATCATAGCCATACTGTCTTTTGACCAAAAAAAACAATCCACCCTTGAGCTGACGACTCGCGGTGGATTATTTCTGCCCTTTGTCGATCCCCCTTGCAGGGACCGTTCTATTACCGACCGTAGATGTTACAGCATCTGCGGTCTTTTTTAATATATATCGCTTCTTTATTTATTATACCATAAACCGCAGAAGTTAAAACCATGAGAAAAATATGCTTTGAGAAAAAGTGCCTTACCCCACCCTAAAAATATTCGTTAAAACATACCATTCTTATTTGGGGAATCCTCTGGTATCGGTTGACCTAAATCCCATAATTCTAAAATCTGATCATCCTGGAAACGAAAGATATGAACAACTGCCGCTCCTAAGTCTTCTGGTTGTTGTTTGACATGGGAGTGAACTACAACAAGGTCGTTCTCTTCGATAGCTCGCTTTACTTCAAAAGTTTTTTCAGGACTCTTGGAGGCATTTTCCTCCATCGCTGTCATAAGTGAGGATGCATCACCGGGAAAAATAGGATTATGATGAGAAAAATCATGACTTACATGACTGTTAAACGCTTCCCTCACCTTCCCTGAAGCAACCAGTTTCAAAAAAGAAACTGCTCTTTCTTTGTTGGTGAGAATGTGTTCATTTTGCTCGTTTGAATTCATTGCTATCACCCTTTGCTAAAAGATTTATTATAATTCATGTAATTGAAAAACGAAGGCTGGCACCTGACTCTAACCCTGATAAAAAAGTAGTAAGTGGTGTTCAGGTACTTTTACTTTGATTATTGACTGTTACTCGCTACTTGTACAGGACGTTTATAAAGAATAACCAAGACATATGGACGAGCCCACTGGATGATAACGCCTGTGATTAATGCATTAATCAACGTTCCAATACCAATAGCACCATTGAATAAGAAAGCAATCATTACTAAAACAATACTGATGACCGCCCGGGACCTGCTAAAAGACCAGCTTGTTTTATCCGTTAAAATAACCATGGATCGGTCCATAGGATTTGGTGCAAAGTTTGATTCTAAATAAATCGCAATCCCTATCCCGCCTAAAATAATGCCTAGTAAAACTAATAAAATTTGTTCAAATAAATGATTAGGTATTAACCATTCTCCTAATAAGAAAAGCCATGTATCAATCCCCATCCCTGTAATAATGGAAGTTAATATAGCTAAAAATTCTGGTCTTGCTTTTAAAGCTGCTGCATTAAGCAATACCATAGCCGAACCAACAACAATTTCCCAACTGCCAATGGTTAATCCAAATGTGCGATATAAACCAACGAGTAATGCATCAAATGGTGAAGTGCCTAATCGGGATTGTATAGTGAGCGTAATGCCTAAGGTTAATACGGAAATCCCAATAAAATAGATCAGAAAAGATTTACCGATTTTGCGCATATGTATCTCCTTTTCTATAAAACAAAGCCATTGATAGACTTATTTCCAATAAGATATCTCCTACTACCAATAAAGTAACAGATAAATAGAAAAGAAACCAATTTGACACGTTTCCGAAACGTGTCTGTCCCATCCTGCTAAAGTGGTAACGGAGTGAGCGCATGCAATTTATGAAAAGCAATATTAACGCTTTTTGGTAAACTTCCGCTTCCAAACATTTTTTATAATTCTCGGGTGCATCAAGGTAGAAGTTGGGCGAAGAAGATGCATTACCTGTATAAAAGCGTTGTAGGTTCCTTTATGTTCAGAGGATAGAAGAAAAATATTTTTCGCATACCACTGCTGGATAGATAGACCTGCCGGCTTCCTCCCCACCGTTTCCGGGTAGCGGAAATCTTCGGTTAGCACCATGTTCCAAATAGGTGTAATAATTTTCATAACTTCACGATGAAAGCAATCTACTAGGTTTTGAGTCGATCTATCCCAATTAACCAACAGCTTTTTTAATGCTAAAGCTTCCAGGACGGCGATACTCATCCCTTGTCCAAAAAAGGGATCAATCCTGCAAATGGTATCCCCAATCGTCATTAGTCCATTTGGAAATTTGCTCACCTTATCAAACCTTCTCCACGTGATATTCGGGACACGGAAGACGGAGGTACCTGATAAAGCAGTAGCATTCTTCAGTTCATGATAAAGATCCAGTATCGGCAATTGTCTCGCGATATCTATAAAGTTAGTATCACTCTTCCGTACTTCCTTTTCATTAATTTCATTATGGTATCCCATAAAGGTAACTAAATAACGGTTGCCCTCTACCTTCGAAATACCTCCACCGATTTTTTCAGAAGGTGGATTGGGATAGACAAGTTTTATTGCCCAGTCCCTGTCTGGGTTGTCAGGAAGTTCAAGGGTTTTTGTAAAATAACATAAGTCAATGTTAACTTTCTCTTCTGGAATATGTACTCCTCGTTTCCTTAGCCATCTTGAAAAAAGACTACTAACACCACTGGCATCTACAATCAAATCGGCATATAAAGTGATCGGGTCGCTGCCATCCCTTATTTCCACTCCAGTTATTCGATTTTCTTTTTCATTATATAGAAAATTACCGACCTTTTGGCTGTACTGGATTGTCACGTTCGGGATCCTTTTCATGTATTGCTCCAGAAGCCACTCTAAATGCGGACGTGTTTGGAGAATGGTTGAGCATTCCCCATCATAGCGGAGTTTCCAAACCCCATGGTGAAACCAAGCAATGTCCTTCGTCGCATTAATTTTAACGGCTCCGCTTGCCTTAAAATTCTCCGTAATACCAGGAAACAGTTCTTCGAGGCCATTCGCACCGGCAAAAAGCAGGGCATGGATATGCTCGCCTTGAGGTGCCCCTTTCCTCGGCAATGGACCTTGTGGTTCTGCATCACGTTCAAGAATAATTACCTCTTTAAAAAAATCAGCCAATACACGTGTTGCCAATTTGCCAGAAATCCCTCCGCCAACAACAACAGCCTTATCCCTTCGCTCCAAACCGTAACAGCCCCTATCCAACCTTCTTTATTTTCCCACATTCTAATTAAGGAATTTTTTAACATATGCCAATATCACTATTAAATACATTTTTATTTAGTAAAGCTATTTTCAACATATTCTGCTAAAAACTCCTTAAAATCATCTAATAAAGTCTGGCCCATCTTTACCTCTCCTCACCCTTACATCCAATTTAACTAGTCATCCTATTTGTATTTAAACAAAATGTTAGTAAATCCCTTTTTAAATTAGAAATGACCACCTGATTATTATCTGAGTGATTGTAAAACCTACGGATATGGAGGTGATTGATTATGGAAAAGAACCAGACAACGCCTGGAACTAACATGGAACAAGGAAAACAAGAGCATCCGAAATCTCCGTTGAATTCAGGCCGCTCGGGGACAAACCCCAACAAAGTAAAGCAGGAAATTCAACAGGATGTAAGCCATGGGATAGGTGCGATGACATCCCGTGAGGCAGGATCCATAAGAGATTAAGAACCACGCTTTTTGTGGTTCTTTTAATTTTCTCTTTCTGCAGAAAGACACATTCGATGCCGTTGATTGCTTTAGCTGGGTTAAATAATTCTTATAAAGACCGTCCCACACAAATTTAAGTTTGCTAATGGTTCTTATATTGACTATAAAGACCATTACCACAGCGTATTTCTTTACTAAGGTTTTTTATCCACTCTATTAAGACCATTAGCACCCTAATTCTATCGTGTTATGGTCTTAAAAATATGACTAAGGTAAAAAAAGTGCCTGCCCCCAACCTCAGCAGTGGATTTATGAGTCGGGATCAGGCACTTACTATTGCCATGTATAAAGAATGGTAACTAGCGAATACTACAGTTGTATCTACAATTGTACTTACAAGTGAGGGTGAAAAAAGAGTGGAGTTTTGGCTGAAAAAGAATTTACTTCTAATGATTAGAGCATTGTACTTTTGTATGGAAGAACAGTGGGCTGACCTGGGCCGGAGATATAATATCACTCCTGCTCAACAGCATATTTTATTTTTACTTGCAACCAATCAGAATGTCCTTTCGCCATCAGAGATAGGAGAGTTAGGATGCTGGCATAGTTCCACTGTTACAAGACTGTTGAAACCTCTAAAAGAACGGGGCTTGATCCGTATAGGGGTTGATAAGGAGAAACCAAGGTTCAAAAAAGTAGAAATCACTGCCAAAGGAAGCGTGTTGCTGAAACAACTGATTGACGCTGTAGAAGTCATAGAAAATTTCCCCTGCAATATCAGCTGTCTCTCGAAAGAAGAAGTAGTCAATTTCCTGGCCTATGCCCAGAAAATTTTGGAAGTGAATAAAGGGGAACCATTCAAACAGAAGGTTATTAATGGAAGTATGGTCCCTAGTGATTTTTCAGAAAAGGCTATTGATTATCAAATATAAAGAAGTGATCCCTTATGTTATTTAATATTACGTTCGGTATAATTATCCCTTGGATTATCTGCAGTTACTTCTTTACAAAAGAACCTCGGTTAGTTATCCTGCTTTTTCCCTTGGGTACCACCATCGCTTTTTTAATAAACGATTTAGGTCTGGTTCTGTTTTGGACCGTAACCCCTGTGTATCTAAATCCTACTTTATCAATAATCCCTTATAACATTGGTTACTTTCCTATGATAGCGATCATTTTCGCTTATGTGCTGAAAAAGAGGAGAATTCATCCGTTTCATCTGGTCCTTTTGTTTACTTTAGTAGTGTCATTTATTGAATATATTTTTCTGCTTACTGGCAAGGTTGTTTATCACACGGGCTGGAATATGTTGTGGACTGGAATCACTTACGTTATAGGATTTGGTCTTTGCATCCTCTATATCAAACTTTCGTCGAGCTACCGGTTGCTGGCAAAAAAAGAAACTGGAATATAACTGAACATATCCTTCTTACAATATATGACCCCCACCCTGTGATAATAGAGTGGGGGTCATTCACATTTAGTAGTATTTTCGTCAAATCCATACTTTCTACTTCCATTATACTCCTAATTATAAGTTATTTATAGACTACTCTTTCTATAATTCCTGTCCTATACTGTTATACACAATTTAAAAAAGAGGTGTATCGTATGAATGACAAAAAAGATGTCTTAGATAAAGGCCCTTTCTTTCATGGTACGAAGGCAGCACTAACTATTGGAGATCTATTGGAACCCCAACACTTTTCAAACTACCAGGACAAAAAATCAAACTATATCTATTTTACTGCAACATTAGATGCCGCTAAATGGGGTGCTGAATTAGCAAAATCTAATTCAGAAGAAAGAATTTATATTGTAGAACCATTAGGTGATTTTGAAAATGATCCGAACGTAACGGACAAAAAATTCCCCGGAAATCCCACGCGTTCTTATAGGTCTAAATCGCCTTTGAAAATAGTATCCGAATTAAAGTCATGGGAAAGACATTCCGATGAAGAAATAAATCATATGCTTTCATCTTTAAGAAAGTTACGTGAACAAGGAAAAGCTATCATATATGATTAATCTTGCCCCTGGCAGAAGATATATCACTTTCTCCTAAGCGATGTATAAAACCTTAAGTATTAAGGGATTTTATAAAAGAGGTGATAACTTTTTTAGGGGGTATACGTATGAGGAAACTGGAAAGTGAAAAAGTAGAGTCGGATATAACTACCCATGGTGTAAATCCGTACATTGTCGTCAAATCCTTACTTAAGGAATCGGTGAACAGGCTGGGACTTCATGAGAACATTTATCATATGCTTAAGAAACCAATAAGAATGCTTGAAGTATCGATTCCGGTGCGCATGGATGATGGAACCCTGGAAAACTTTACAGGTTATCGTGCTCAGCACATAGATATCTTAGGTCCTACCAAAGGAGGGATTCGCTTCCATCCTTTAGTGAGTATAGACGAAGTAAAGGCTTTGTCCATTTGGATGTCTTTAAAGGCTGCCATCCTCGATCTCCCTCTAGGTGGAGGAAAAGGTGGAGTTATTGTTGACCTGGAGAAATTATCCGAGCGCGAACTGGAAACGTTAAGCCGTACGTACATACGGAAAATAACACCGATCATAGGTCCACAAAAGGATATTCCTGCTCCGGATGTCAACACAAATCCTGAAGTAATGGGTTGGATGATTGATGAATTCGATCAGCTCCGCGGCTACAATATCCCGGGAATGCTAACAGGAAAACCGATCATCATCGGGGGCTCATTGGGCAGGTTGGAAGCTACCGGCCGGGGAGTCGTCCTCACCATCCAGGAGGCTGCCAAAGTACTGGATATGGAATTGGATAAAACGACCGTAGCTATCCAGGGGTTCGGTAATGTCGGAAGCATGACAGCAAAATTTTTGCATGAATTAGGGGTTAAAATTGTTGCTGTTACTGATGCCAAAGGTGGAATTTATCGCGAGGAAGGTTTAAATATCCCTGACTTGCTGGAGTTTGTTAAAGACAAGAAGAATTATGCGTCTGATTATACAGATGCTGAACCAATAACCAATGAAAAAATGTTCAGCCTTCCTGTCGATATTCTCATACCAGCCGCAGTGGAAAACCAAATCACGAAAGATAACGCCCCGTCCATTCAGGCAAAAGTGGTAGCAGAGGCAGCTAACGGACCCACCACACCGGAAGGAGACAAAATCCTCGAAGAGAAAGGAATTTTCGTGATCCCGGATATCCTTTGCAATGCCGGTGGCGTCACTGTCTCCTACTTTGAATGGGTACAAAACTCCATGAATTACTATTGGAAAGAAGAAGAAATCAACCAAAAGCTTGAGGAAAAAATGCTGTTCGGATTTAATACTGTCTTCAAGATGCGTGAAGAAAAGCAATGCTTCATGAGAGATGCGGCCTATATGGTCGGGATTAACCATCTGGTAAAAGCCATGCATGCTCGTGGGTGGATTAAAGATTCCGATTTATCATCAAAAGAATGAGGAACATACACATTACTTTCCCTAAACTCTTTAGTCTGGGGGAAGTTTTTTATTTTTGCCTAAAAACGATGGCAAAAAAAGATGATTTTCTGTACAGAAACAGAAAATCATCGATTAGAAAAACTTGGCTTATTGCCAAGTACTTATGGCGAAAGCCTTAGATTTTCTTATCCTTTAATCTTTTAACAAAGTTAAAGTATAAAAAAGCACTCAGTTTTTTTCATTTAAGTTGATTCCAACGAACTTCACTTCCGTCATATCTTCCACCGCATATTTGACGCCTTCTTTCCCAATCCCACTTTTCTTTACTCCGCCATATGGATGGTTATCCTGCCGATAAGTCGATATTTCATTGATCCAGACCCCGCCCATTTCCAATTGATCCGCAACTCGAAGGGCCCTGTTGAGATCATTTGTGAAAACTCCTGCCTGCAGGCCATAAATCGAGTCATTCGACATCCTTATAACCTCGTCTTCTGTTTCAAAAGGTATCACGGATACGATAGGAGCGAACACTTCTTCTGCGATTACTTTCATATCATTGGTTACATTGGTCATAATCGTCGGGGCCAAAAATGATCCTTTTTGTTCGCCGCCAGTTTCAATCTTTGCTCCTTTTTTCACAGCATCATCAATCCACGTTTTGGCTCTTTCTGCCTCTTCCTCATTGATCATTGGTCCGAACTCTGTTGTTTCTTCCATTGGATCCCCAATAGCCAGGAATTCCGTCTGTTTGATATATTCTTTTAAGAACGAATCGTATATCGATTGATGGACATAAATACGCTGAGCAGAAATACATACCTGGCCGGAGAAAACAAAAGCACCTTTGACTAAATTAGCTGCCACATGCCCGATGTCAATATCGTCAAATAGGATATTTGGAGAATTGGAACCTAGTTCCAGGGTCACCTTTTTAAAACCTGCCTTTTCAAGAATGCCTCTCCCGACAGGCAAGCTCCCCGTAAACGTCACTTTATGGATCTTATCATGTTGGACAAGCGGGTCACCTACCACTTCGCCACGCCCCATGATTAAGTGAAGTGCTCCTGGGGGAAGACCTGCTTCAAAAAACAATTTAACGAGACTGTAAGCGGAAACTGGTGTCTTCTCTGCCGGTTTGAAAATGATGGTATTCCCAGCGGCGATCGCTGGAGCTATTTTATGAAGCGATAAATTTAACGGGAAATTAAAGGGAGTAATGGCAGCCACGACACCGAGTGGTTCGCGCTTTGTAAACCCTAACCGGTTTTCCCCGCCAATGGCCGCATCCATCGGTATCACTTCACTGCTAATATGCTTCGCGTGTTCAGAGGCGAACCTGAGTACCTGGATAGAACGCTCCACTTCACCGAGGCTATGTTTGAACGGCTTCCCTGCTTCTTTTGTAATTGTTTCGGCAAAGGATGCTTTTCGTTCCTCGAGTAAATCTGCTGTTTTCCGGAGAATATTCGACCGCTCGTAGGCAGGCATTTTTTTCATTTGCTCATGAAAGGTAGCGAAACCTTGATCAATCGCCTGATTCAAATCCTCTACATTTGCTAATACGACCTCAGCAACCTCTTCCTGATTATATGGATTACGGACTGTCATCGTTTCCCGGTTCGCTTCATTGAGCTCCTTACCATTGATAATGGAACTAATTTTCACATTCACACACCTCCTTCACAATTAATGTCCCGCAGCATTTCCGTCAACTTCATATTTTCTCTATAGTCTACCTGACAGTCGATCAGCACTGGTTTGTTAAGGCTGATTGCTTTTTCCAATCCAGGCTTCAATTCAGCCGTTTTTTCGATTCTCATCGCTTCAAATCCATAAGACTCAGCAAGTTTGACAAAGTCCGGATTTCCAAAACTGATGTGCGACGGTCGCTCGAACTTTTTCAGCTGATGCCATTCGATTAGCCCGTAACCATCGTCTCTCCATAGCAAAATGATAATGGGAAGGTTCAGCCTGACCGCTGTTTCCAACTCTGCCCCCGTCATCTGGAAGCTTCCATCGCCACAAACTGCAACCACATTTCTATCCGGATGAACGAGCTTTGCAGCAATCGCTCCCGGTACAGCTACTCCCATCGAGGCGAGACCATTAGAGATGAGGCAAGTGTTTGGATGAACGGTGTGGTACATTCTGGCCATCCACATTTTGTGCGCCCCGACATCGGAAATTGCAATATCCTCATCTTTAAGGACGTCACGGAGATCATAGATTATTTTTTGCGGTTTAACAGGGAAATGATCATCCTCCTTAAAACTCTCCAGTTCCTCAAGGGCTGACTTCCTGATCGGACTAAACCAGTTATCATCGCTATCCTGTTCTGGTATAACGTTCAGAAGCTTTCTCAGACTCTCTCCGATATCTCCGACCACATTCAAAGCGACAGGGTAATGGGAGTCAATTTCCGCTTCTTCGGTGTCGATATGCAGGACAGGGGTCGCGGCTTCCGGATTCCAGTTTTCCGGAGGTGTTTCTGCCATATCCATCCCGATCGTTATAACTAAATCCGCTTGCTGGAAGCCACATGTAATATAATCTTTCCCGCTGATTCCAGCCGTCAGCAAACTTAATTCATTTTTCCAGGAAATCCCCCCTTTTCCCATAAACGAATGAACGACAGGGATATTTGTCTGTGTCACAAACTTTAGTAAATCCTCCGTTGCTTGACCACGGGTCACTCCATTTCCGGCCAGGATAAGCGGGTGATCAGCCTTAGAAATGAGGGATGCGGCCTGTTCAATGACATCATCCTTCGCTACCGATAAGGTATGTCCGGTCACTGGCAATGGCGATTCATCCACTTCCATACCGGCCACATCTTCGGGAAGGTCGATATGCGTCGCTCCAGGCTTTTCCTGGATCGCCAGTTGATAAGCTTTTCTGACCACTTCAGGTACAATTTCTCCTGTTTTAATTTGTGCATTCCATTTCGTCACCGGTTCAAAAATATCAACAAGATCGTAATACTGATGCGATATTTTATGTTGGCGATTCAACCCTGCTTGTCCGGTTATGGCGATCAGAGGGCAATGATCCATATTGGCATTTGCCACCCCCGTCAACAAGTTGGTTGCCCCAGGCCCTAATGTCGCTAAACAAACACCAGGCTTCCCTGTCAGTCTTCCATAAGTTCCTGCCATAAAAGCAGCGCTGGTTTCATGACGGGTCACTATAAACTCAATTTCTGAATCAACCAGGGCATCCATCAAATCGATATTCTCTTCACCAGGCACACCGAAAATATACTCAACCCCTTCATTTTCCAGGCATTTCACAAGCAATTGTGCAACATTCATGTAAATCCCCTTCCGCTTTATTATTCACCCACAACTTATTTTGTGAAGAATATCCATTTTTATTAATTCAGACAAAACAGTGCCTGACCCCCACCCTGCTAAGAGAGCCCCTCCTTTCGTTACCAATAGAAACATAAAGCCAAATTATAAAATATTGGCATTTCAAAAAAGAAAAGGTAAAATACGAATATAAAGTGAGTTAAGTAAAGGAGCTTTCTTATGATTAACAAAATTGGTAAAATAACGGTTTATGTAAAAGATCAAGAAGAAGCCAAAGATTTCTGGCTAAACAAAGTTGGATTTACCTTAAAATTTGAACAAGCTATGGGACCAGGCATGTCTTGGATAGAAGTGGGACCAAGTGAAGAAGAATTTACTACGGTAGTTCTTTACTCGAAGGCAGCAATGGAAAAACAAAATCCTTCTGCTGTTGCCCATCCTACTATTATTTTCAGTACAACTGACATAGAATCCGCCTACGAGAAAATGAAAGAAAACGGAGTAGAAGTAGATGAAATAAAAAGAATGCCTTATGGCACCATGTTCTCATTTAAGGACCAAGACGGAAACAATTACATACTACGTGAAGACAAGTAATGTAAGCTAAAGCATGGATTTCAACTAAAAAATCCATGTTTTTTTATTTCTTAGCCTCGATTTACTTCTTAATTAACAACCTATAACCGTTTATTTGATTGAGTATACCGAGAAACGCATTCTCTAATTGGTTGTCTCAGGTCTCTTTTTTCACCTAATTGACGCCGTTTTAAAAGTACCATGTTCGCCTTTTTGCCTTTTCACTTCTTTCTCAAGCAACCTTAAACGTCTATGTATTCTGTAGAAAATCGGAAGATAAGCTATTACAACTATTATCATCCAGCCCAAGCTAACCCCTTCTACAACCTTGCAATTAATTGTAAAAATTGTTAGTTCAAGTCATTTCAAACTTCTTTAATCACCGCAGTACTTTTTCCAAAAAACACTTCATCTAAAATTCAATTCTTCCCACACTACTGTCCTTATCTGATCGGGGATATTTCTGTATAAAAATTGTAATTCGAGGAAATCTAACGTGAGGTGGTGGCAGTGGCATTTATAATAATTGCTGGTTTTATCCTTCCATGGGTAACCGGCGTCTACTTATATAAAAAGGCACCGAAGATTTTCTACACAACAGCGCCCATTACCGCATTAATTGCTGTCGTTTTAAACCAGGCAGGCATACACCTAGGGTTATGGGAAGTAAATCATATGCCAAACATTATGCTGTTGGATTCCTTGTTCTTAGACCTGGGTATATTCACGATCGCCGGGGCCTGGTTCACCTATATTCTCGTCTATAAAAGGAAGCACCCTATTTTGGTATACAGCTTGTTTATCGGAGGAATGGTAACGTTAGAAGGGTTAGCGCTTCTCCAAGGAACCCTTTCTTATGCGCAGGAATGGAGTTTTATTTACACCATCCTAATGTATATTGGCGGTTTTTTAGCCATTGGGGCTATTTCAAGGTTGTTAATAAAGCTCAACGTCTACCCATAATTCAATCCTTCTTCCCTTGAAGCAGGTATAGATCATTGGAAAACCAAACAGGGTTGCTTACAATCTTTTATTCTATTTAAACAAGACGGTCTTGCCCCCTCTTCTTGTCCGAATACCACCTCTTTTCGTACAACTTCACTCCCTTTCTCTCTTTTCCTGTCCGAATAATAAGAGCCACCTCCCGAAATAGAAAGTGAAACTTTTTCCAATTTTAAACGTACCTTATGTAAGGAGGTAGATCGGATGACTCAGGTGAAAGAGCTTATTTTTCAAGACGCAAGGCGCCAACTGTTCACAGGCGCTGCTTTATCTATTATTGCACTCGTTTTCATTATCGGTTTCATTACCATGAACCCAAGCGGCATACTTCTTTCACTCGTGTATAGCGCAATTTTCACGATAAGCGGTCTCGGGCTGTTACGGACCGGCTATCTGGACTGGAAAAAAGCCAAGCAGACTGAAGTCAATTTTGAAACCGATGACACAAAGACCACGTACGAACGCGTCCCTGCCCGGATGTACCTTGGACAAAAACCGATGAAATCCTATCAGGCGGGTTTATTTGCTATGGATGGCGAGCTTTATGGGGAAATCCAGGAAGAAGTCAGCCTCAAACAAAGATTTCTCACGGGAATTACCGCTATATTTTCGTTTGATACCGTCCGTTCGGCTAACTTTATTTTAAAAGATAAAAACGGAAGCCTCCTATATAAAGTGGAAAAGAAAGGCGGGTTCTCGTGGCGCGGTTACGTCCAGAACAAAGAGGGGCACTACATTGCCTATACGAAAGACACGAAAAATAAAGGGAAGCAAATCACACAATACATCGAGCATGATCAGTGGCGCTGGAGTGCCGAGGGCGATGCAGTTATCGGTCACTTCACGATCAAGGATCAAAACGGCACCACATGGACGATCATCAAGCGTGGAGCCATCCCTACTGAAGCGGTCGATCGCTTCGAACGCATGCCTGGCTATTTAGTAGAATGGAAAAAAAGGGACAACATCCCGGCATCCCTGATTGCATTTCTATTTTTGCTGCAATCGCGGGATCGATAACAACAAAAAGCGCCTGTTCCCAACTTTCGGGGCAGGCTACTCTTTTATAGAATAACTCCGGCGAAATTCCCTTTCAGCACTTCTTTATCCTTTTGATTGGTACAAGAAAAAGAAGCCACAATCGCTGTTCGATTTTTCTCTGTCTTTTCATAGCTGTCAATGGTAGCTTCACAAACAATGGTGTCCCCTGTGAACACCGGCCTCATAAACTCGAAGTTCATCGTCCTGGCGAGTACATTATGATCTCCACCGATTTTCGTCGGAAGGGTGGCCGTAAGTAACCCTTGCACGACAAGCCTCCCCTGCTCGTCCGGGGTTAAGTGATGCACGCCCTCATCCCCGGAAATTCTCGTAAATAACTCCACGTCTTCTTTTGTAAAGGTCCGTTCGAAGGTGATCATATCGCCTGCTTTTAGTGCCAACGCTATTCCTCCTTGCAGTGATCTCACTAACTCCTACTTACGGCACTCACCTTGAAAATACCTTTTCCAATCTAAAAACAACTTTATTTTCCTAAGTTCAACAGCCATTCCCGCAGCTTTTTTTTTGGAAAGTAAACATTGCCATTAATCGATAGGTGCGGGATATCGGGATGTTCTTGTCTTAAAACATTAGCATCCTTCTTGGATATTCCCATAAAGTTATGTACGTCTTTCTCAGGAATCAGTTCATGAGCACGATCCTCTTCTTGAAACGCGTCCAGGAGACTTTTGCCATCAGGTGCCTTGAAATTCTTCAGTCCCTCCCCAATAAAAAAACCCGCCGCAGCAATACCTAAAGCTATCCAAACCATTCCATTTTCCTCCCAACTATGAATGGATGTGTAAAAACTGCTTCTTTATTAACCACTACCATTACGGAATAAAATCAAACGCATCCTTAAACAGCTTTCCAACTCTACGGAAAAGGAAAAAAATCAGACGGATCGGCAAAATCAACAGTTCAGGCACCCAGAATAAAAGATCGAAGAAGCCATCCCAAAACGTATACTCACCTTTGTTCTTCTTTGCTCTCCTTGTCTTTTTCTTCTTTTCTTCCCACCGTCCCCACATCACCAAATCATCTCCCAACCGTTTCTACTGTTATACATTCTACGAACCACTCGCAAAATCGTTTCAACATTTTCCCATTCACCATTGTCGTAGCAGGTATTTTTTGCCATAATTATACTATTGTTATGTTACATCACATACATTATTAATCTATGATGATCGGTGGGGGAGAGCACCAGTGGATAAAAAGTTACTAATCTATACCATACTCGGAAACTTTTCATTTGGAATTCTTGCTATGTATGCTTTTGTTGAGCTTCATGTACAAGAGTCCTTTCCTGTTTTAGGAATCATCTTTTTTTCATTGACGACTTGGATCATCGCCGATTATATCGCCCTGCTTCATCGGCGAGCGGATGATAACCACCGGCTGTTATGGATTGGTAAGGCAACGCTGTTAACCACCTTCATGATAGGAGGAATGGTGTGGGCAACCATTTATTTTCAATAAAAAAGAGTCTGACCAGCATCATGGTAACTAGTACCAATGCCAGCCAGACTCTTACCTCTCCATTTCATTCACTTTTCCATCACAGCAAAATAATTCTCTTCCTCGTCGGCAAAATTAAACACTCTTCCCGAAGGCATCTCAACAATTTCCCCGACCGTAATATTTTTACTAGATAAGTCCTTATGTAACTGATTGAGGTTATCCGAGTAAAACATTAAGGACGGTGTCCCGAGATTCATGTCAGGATCCATTTTTGCAATCAACTGTTTATCGTGAAGAACAAGACTTGTCCCCGCTCCTTCTGGGGGTGCGACCTCAATCCACCTCATGTCGCCATTACTTTCATCTGCAATAACAATAAACCCAAGCTTCTCCGTCCAGAAACTGACTGCCTTATCCTGATCATTGACATACACCATCACTTGACCGAGTTGATTAATCATTTTTCCACTCCTTATTGGGATAGATAGTGTATTACTTTCTACAACCATTCCGCTACTCCTCTATACATTTCAAAAAAATCCATTTATGTACTTCCTAAGTTCGTATCTTTTACTTATCATGACCGCTCCCGTACGCACTCCGCTGTCTAACGGTCTTTATCCTTCTTCTTATGACCACCCCAGCACGCGTTCCGCTGTCTAGCGGTCTTTACACCTCTTCTCATGTCCGGCCCAGCACGCATTTCGCTGTCTAGCGGTCTTTACACCCTTTTCATGTCCGGCCCAGCACGCATTTCGCTGCCTAACGGTCTTTACACCCCTTTTCATGTCCGGCCCAGCACGCATTTCGCTGCCTAACGGTCTTTACACCCCTTTTCATAACCACCACAGCACGCATCCCACTGTCTAGCGGTCTTTACACCCCTTTTCATAACCACCACAGCACGCGTTCCGCTGTCTAGCGGTCTTTACACCCCTTTTCATAACCGCCACAGTACGCGTTCCGCTGTCTAGCGGTCTTTATCCCATCCTAGACTTTGAAATATCCATGTCATTTAGCGAAGAAACAAAATCACTTGGTTCATGCGAATACAAATTTCCTTCTACAAGTCTACTTCAAGTCCTCTTTCGGCAGTGTAAAAAAGTCCTTATTTTCGCTGAACTGATTGGCAAGCCGGCCGAGGGGACGCAGCTGTTCCAAGTCCACTTTATAGGCTTCCTGATAAAATTCATCCTTAATGTGGTACATCACCATCTCGCCAATCACTAGATAATCACTGCCGAGCGGGATGATTTGCTCGAGCCGGCACTCCATTTGAATCGGGGCTTCCTTCACGCGCATCGGCTTCACGAGATCACTGGCAACCGCAGTCAGTCCTGCTTCAGCAAACTCATCGATCTCAGCTGGCACATGCTCCGCCGTTTTTTGCAGTGCATTTCCTAACGGTGTCGTCGCTATGTTGATCACGAATTCTCCGTTATCACGAATGTTGGTCAACGTATCTTTGACCGTTCCCACGCGCTCACCTACTCCCGGACCAACCGAGATGCAGAGCATTGGCGGATTTCTCGAAGCGACGGTAAAAAAGCTGTAAGGGGCCAGGTTCAGGATGCCGTCGTTTGAAATCGTCGACACCCAGGCGATCGGACGCGGTACGACCGACCCCGACAGTAGTTTATATACTAGGTTCGTTTCTAGTTCCGATGGATTGAACTTCATTACCCCAAGCTCCTTTCCTGCTCTTTTTTCAACTTATTCAATAACGTTAATAAAAACATGACGACAATCATCAAGAATGAAATCAGCAGCCACCCGAACATGTACCCTTGCGTCTTGTCAACGACGAGTCCGAACAATGGCGGCAGAAAAATGACCCCCATCGAGCCGAGTGTAATGCTGAAGCCGCTCGATAAGCCGGCCTGCTCTTTCGGTACCAGCTCTGAGGCGAGGTTCATCCAGATGCCATTAAATCCGGAGACCGCAAAACCAAATACAAAAAACAGTGGAACGAGCAGGCCATATGGCGTTCCCGTAGGTAAAAAGGCAACGACCGCACTGGCGACCAGTGTAATTGTCACAATAATCGCCATCACTTTCAGCCGCTCCCCGCCAAAGACACGGTCACTGATCACTCCCCATCCGATCCGTCCAAACGAGCCGCCAACCTCGGAAACAACCAGCAAGAGTCCGGCTAACACAAGGTTGATGCCGAGCTGTTCATAGGTAAACAGAACAAGATATGTATTCAACGCCATTTGCGACCCATTGATTCCCATCGCACACAGACTGATCAACAGCAATGCTTTATTTTTCGCCATTGCAGCAATCGCCTGGAACGTACTGCCCGGCGCCGCTTTCGCCCGCTTATAATCTTTCTCCTGCTCGGGGTCCCGGTATAAAAAGTAAGCAATCACTCCTGTCAGAATCAGCCCGATACAGGCAAACAAGACAACGATTCTCCATCCGTACGTCTCGGCAAGCGGCAAAAGTAAAATTGCAGCCAACGCAGAACCGAACGTAATCCCCATCTGCTTGATACCCATCGCGGTCCCGCGCTGTTTTTGCACATGCCAATAAACAATCCCGCGATTGGTCGTCGGGTGCATCCCGCCATAGCCGATTCCGCCAATAACAATCAACAATAAGACCAGCACATAATTATGCTGAAGGGTCATCAGCAAAAAGCTGACACCCAAAGTCACCGACATTACCATCAGTAATGGGCGGGAACCGAAGCGGTCCGCCAAGAAACCGGTCGGAATAGAGGCAACCGCCTGCCCGAGAAAAAGGGCAGACGGCAGCAGTCCGACTTGTGCTTTTGTTAGTGATAAATCCTCTTCAATCAATACACCAAGCGGTCCGAGACTGCGGCCGATGAACGCGACCATGATCTGTGCCATCAATAGCCATAGCAGCATTCGCCACGGCTCGAACTTGTTCGCTTGTGTGAGCGCTGTTGCAGGTTTTTCCATAGTATTTCATCTCTTTTCTATCAAACTGCTATAAATAGAGACTAAACCTATTTGCCCCTACATGCCAATGACTTGCTTCGCTTCTTTTTCCTCTACGACCGACACGGTCATAACCAGACTGCCAACTACACAGATTCCTATGTTGACCAAAAGACCCCAGAGGCCATTTGCGATACCAAAGTAGGATAGGCCGAACAACGTCATGGAAGAAGCGATGATCGTACCGACAAGCATACCGGCAAATACCGCTTTCGTATGAAGACGGTTCCAGTACAACCCGATGATCAGCCCCGGTGCGATTTGCACGAGCAATTCAAATTTCAGAACGAAAATTTGATACAACGTGCCAGGCGGGAACCAGGCTACCAAAATTAAAATTCCTACAGCGACCAGCCCTACCATTTTCCCTACTAATAGCTTCTTCTTCTCGGAGGCATCCGGGTTGATATAGCTGCCATACAAATCATTTGAGATAATCGAAGAAAAAGTGAGCAATACGGAATCAGCAGTCGACACAATGGCTGCAATGACACCGCCAAACAAAAGAACCATTGCCCAATAGAAAATGACGTTCTGACTTGCGACGGCACTGGCCATCATCCCGACCAGCTGCTCGGATTCACCCTCGGTCAAACCAGGGTAAGCGTTAATCCCGATAATACCGATGATGAATACAACACCTGCCGTCAAGAACGGCATCCAGGCCATTCTGCTGAATGAGCGTTTCAGAGTCCGTTCACTTTTCGCAGCAAAAATCCGCTGGATCGCATGGGGATAGACAGCCGCACCGATCCCGATCATTACAAGTAAGCTGAACCAGTTCATGACTCCAGGACCATCTGGGACACCTAGCTTTTCCGGAGAGTAGGCTTGCATGTAATCCGCTGATGTCGGCAAGCCGCCAAAATAGACGATTGAACCGATCAATAGCATGAACACACCGAATAACAGCGCGATTCCTTGCATCGTATCTGTATAGGCGACCGAGCGCATTCCACCAAGCCAGCCGTATATGACCATAATGATGACGAAAAAGACGACGCCTACCTGATAAGGAATCGTACCGCCGGTCAGACCGGACACCCCTTGCCCAATCGCAACGAGCTGCTCCAGCAGATAATTTCCAAGTCCGTAAAGCATCAATAGCGACGCAAGAATCGTGACGGCCTTTGACTTGTATCGTTTTTCAAACCACTGGGCAGGCGTTACAAGACGATATTTTTTGCCCAGTCGATATAACCGTGGAGCGAACAATAAGTATGCCATAATAATGGTAATAAAAAATGGTACAGAAACTAAGTATTCATACCCCATCCGATAAGCGGACGGCGGATAACCGACAACGGTATTCCCGCTGTACTGTGTCGCAAAAAAAGTAAAAAACAGGACCATGACACCAAGTCCCCTGCCTCCAAGGTAATACTCATCAAGGCTTTGGTGGATATGGCGATTGCGCAAATAAGTGACTACCCCGACACCAAGCATGATCAATCCATACATGGCCAAAATCAAAATACCGGACCAACCTGAGAATGCTAAATCCATACCTTATTTCGCTCCTTTCTGTTCGGCTTCTTCCTCGTCTTCTTCTAACATCCAATGGTATTTAAGCACATACGACAGATAAGCAGACAATAATAACGACGACAAAACAATGATCACAGCCCAGAGTGGTACGCCATACACGAGTATTTCACCAAAGCTCGCCGGGAAATACCACGGGGTAATCATCGCAAGCAAGATCCCTAGTATGATCCAAATCCTCGGGTTTTTAATCGGCTCTCTCTTTTCGCTCCCCACATGTGTTGCCTCCTTTTATTTCAAAATTTTCAGATTTAAAAGAGTAAAAAAATTTTTCTTCTTACTTAGAAAATGCTGGCTGCTCATGCAAGTCCGAGATTTTGCCTGCCTTGATAACCTGTCCCGGAACTTCGTGGCCTACTAATGTTTCCAGATGTTTGGATAAGTTAATCAATTTATCCAAATCCGCATTCACGTCGTAGCCCATAAAGGCAAGCATATGGACAAGATCCTCCGTGCAAATATTCCCAGTTGCCCCGGGAGCAAATGGGCAGCCGCCCAGACCTCCAAGCGAAGCATCATACCGGCTCACACCTGCGCGAATCCCTTCGATGACGTTCGCAAGCCCCATTCCACGTGTATTATGGAAATGAAGGGTTACCGGGAGATCCGGCCAGCGGTCCCGCACTTTTTCACATAAGCCATGTACCTGATTCGGCGTGGCCATCCCTGTCGTATCGGCAAGGGTGATCCCAACTGCTCCTAATTCAAGGTACGCTTCCGCCAGTTCCAGGACACGGTTCTCATCGATCGCTCCTTCAAATGGGCAGCCAAACGTTGTGGCAAGCGTGCCATTAATAGCGATTCCTGTTCCGGATAAGTAGTCGGCAATCTCTTTAAAACTGGCAAACGACCGATCGACCGTCCGCCTTACGTTTTTCCTGTTGTGCGTTTCACTGACAGAAGCGACGAGGTTGACTTCATCCGCCTGACACGCTGCTGCCCGCTCCGCTCCCCGGACGTTGGGAATCAATGTCGTGTAAATGACATCCTCCTTACGCTTGATCCCATTCATCACTTCCTCCGCATCCCTCAGGTTCGGAATGGCTTTCGGTGAAACGAACGAGGTGACTTCAATTTTGTCTATGCCGGAATCACTCAACTGATCAAGCAATGCAATTTTGTCATCTGTCGGTACGAAACGATCTTCCATTTGGAAACCGTCCCTTGTTGCCACTTCCTGAATATAAATCCGTGTCAAGTTCCCTCCCCCTTTCTAAATGATTCCTTGCGCTTTTAAGGCTGCAATTTTTTCCTCATCATACGTAAGCCAGTCCTTCATCACTTCGTCGGTATGCTGTCCAAGTTCTGGACCGAGCCATTTCGTCTCCCCTGGAGTTTCACTCATCTTCGGAACCACCCCAGGAACTTTCAGCGACTCCTCTTCATTCAACTGGAAATTCTGGATCATTTCCCTGCTCAAGTAATGCGGGTCTTTGACGATATCTTCGATGCTGTAAATCGGCCCGGCAGGCACTCGTGCTTCATCCAGTTTCTCTAAAGCGGTTTCAAAATCGACCGTTTTTGTCCACGCTTCAATCACTTCATCGAGAAAGTTAGCATCAGCTGCTCGCCCGCTATTACTCTGATAACGTTCATCCTCACCGAGCTCCGGACGTCCAACCACATCCATCAGCCGCTTGAAAATCGCATCGCCATTACCACCGATGACAACATACTTACCATCGCTGCACTCGTATGTATTCGATGGAGCGATGCCCGGCAAGGAAGTTCCGGTACGCTCCCGGACAGCGCCTACCTTATCAAATTCAGGAAGTGCACCTTCCAGCAGACTAAATACAGCTTCGTATAACGCCACGTCAATGACCTGCCCTTTTCCTGTACCATTCACGTCCCGGTGATAAATCGCCATCATAGCACCAATCACGGCATACATGGCAGCAACCGAGTCACCAAGGCTGACACCAACACGCGTCGGCGCCTGATCCGGGTAGCCGGTCAGATGGCGAAGGCCTCCCATTGATTCGCCGACACTGCCAAATCCTGGCTTGTCACGATACGGTCCCGTCTGACCGTATCCGGAAACTCTCACCATAATTAGTCCGGGATTGATCGCAGACAGTTCCTCATAGCCCAGGTTCCATTTTTCCAGCGTTCCAGGACGAAAATTTTCAATTAGGATATCGCATTCCTTGATCAAGGACTTGATGATTTTCTGCCCTTCCTCACTTTTTAAATCAACAGTGATCGACTTCTTGTTTCTCGACTGGAGTCTCCACCATAGCGAAGTCCCTTCGTACACATGTCTCCAATCACGGAGCGGATCACCTTTTTTCGGAGGTTCCACCTTGATGACATCGGCCCCGTTTTCAGCCATCAGCCTGCCTGCGAACGGTCCGGCAATCAAGCTTCCCATCTCCAATACTTTGACACCTTCTAAGCTTTGCATCATGCCACACACCTCTTTGTCTTTTTATAGCTGCTAGTCTTTTGCTCCCTTCGGATTAAACGCTTTCAAAATTGGATTAATTTTCAGAATGTTGTGTTTTATCCTAACAGTTTGTATACAAACTTTCAACCCAGTCTATGAAATTAGTGAAAAAATAAGCTTATAATACCTACTTTGTATACAATTACCTAGATTCGTTTGATGAAGTCACTCTGTTTGTATACAATGAATGTAAGGGGAGGTTGTATGCATGACTGTCTATGAATCGATCAAACGCTCCATCTTGCACGGAGAATTCCCGCCCAAAATGCGGCTGACAGAGGAATTTTTAGCAAATAAACTAGAGACGAGCCGGACACCAATCCGGGAGGCGCTGAAACAATTAGAATCAGAAGGGCTTACCGTTTCCATGAAACGAGGCGTCCGCGTCCGCCATTTTACGAAAAAGGACATCCAGCAAATCTATGACCTGCGGACACTGCTGGAAGGCTACGCCGCTGCCCAGGCAGCCATCCACCGGACCGAAGCCGATCTTGAAAATATGCGCCTGGCCAACGAATCCTATGACAATGCAATCGACAACTATATCCAAACAGGCGAGACGACAATCGAGGATATCCTGGATATCAATCATCAGTTCCATAACGCCGTCATCCACGCCTCACAGAACCCGCATATTTATTCCCACATAACGAAAGTGGTCGTGGTTCCACTGATTTTCCGGTCCTTTTACTGGTTCAATGAAGAGCAGCTTCGGCATTCGCTGGAAGCTCACAAAACACTATTAAAAGCGATCGAAGAACAGGATATGGAACGCGCCCGAGTCGCCATGCATGAACATATTTATCATGGAAGAGATGAAGTATTGAAACAGATGGATACGATTGATGAGCAATATTCGCCAGCTAAAGAAATACAGTAAAAAAGGACCTTTTCAATGATGGTCCTTTTTTATATTCGATTTTTTAACAACCAAAATTACCTGTCTTGCAAAACCATAGATGGTACATACTATTTTTGACAGATAATCTTACATAGGGCTGGAAACTTGTAGATTGTAAGCCTATGATGCTAAGTAATTGTTAGTTCTCTATACGACAAAACCTTTGGTATATCGACAATAAAACCACTGTAGTTCTCTATTGGGTCAAATTATCTAAATCTTTAAAATAATTTGATATCTAGCTGGCTAATAATGTATTCTAATTACTATAAATTTGAAGGTAATCCAAAAAGGAGTGATTTATTAACTACTCATAATCATTTTCTGAATGTTTATTTATATTTTTTACATAGGAATCTTAGTCTCTGGATGAATAGGTTTATTACCCCTTTCAGCGTAGAATCTCAAAGTATTCTAGCTTTTACGACAAGGGGCATACCAACCAAAGAATGGCAGAATACTAGCTTGAAAATTTTTCCAGGTAAGGAGTTGCTATATTATGGGGAATGTGGATTGCCTTTCTACTGCTCGCCATCTCGCAAAAGCCATTAAGGATAGAGATGTTTCTGCTCGTGAAGTAATGGAAGCACATTTAGTACAAATTGATAAAGTAAACACTGAAGTCAACGCAATTGTTTCACTTGATAAAGAGCATGCACTAAAAGAAGCTGATCAGGCAGACAAGCTGCTTGCTGGTGGTGAAATGCCAGGCCCCTTACATGGTCTGCCAGTCGCAATCAAAGATACGCATCAGGCCAAGGGTTTTCCAATGACAAGTGGTTCACTTGCCTTACGTGACAATATTTCCACAGAAGATGATTTACATGTGGAACGACTCAAAAAAGCGGGAGCTATCATCATCGGAAAAACAAATGTACCGGAATTCGGTGCAGGCGCCCATACCTTTAATGAGGTATTTGGTGTCACTCGTAACCCTTACAGTCCGGCTTACACAGCGGGCGGAAGCAGTGGTGGTGCAGCTGTTGCCGTCACAACCGGTATGCTGCCATTTGCTGATGGAAGTGATATGGGCGGATCTTGTCGCTTCCCTACTGCCTTCAATAACGTTGTCGGTATGAGAACCTCACCAGGAAGAATCCCCTACCCGAAACCGGCGCTCTATTCCCCACTAGTTACACAAGGACCGATAGCAAGAAATGTAGAAGACGCTTCCCTTATGTTGTCTATCATGGCAGGACCGGACAACCGATCACCTATTTCCATTGAAGAATCCGGAGAAAAATTCCTCCAACCCTTCTCAGAAAATCTGACCGGACTTCGTATTGCCTGGTCTGCTGATTTTGGAGGAGCATTGCCAGTAGAGTCGGATGTGAAACGAAACGTGGAAGCACAAATGAATTACTTCACCGAGCTAGGGTGTCATGTCGAAGAAGCTTGTCCAGATTTAACGGAAGCTGAAGAAGTATTCCATGTTTTCCGTGCCTGGGAAATTGAAATGTCCTACAGCGAACTATTTGAGCAATACGAAGATGTCATGAAACCAAGTTTTAAATGGAATTTCAACATCGGCAGAAGCTTACGAGGTTCAGATCTCGGAAGAGCAGAACGGTTACGCAGCCTGCTGTATCACCGAATGCGTACCTTTTTCGAAAAATATGATGCACTAGTGTTACCAGTCAGCCAGGTGACCCCATTTGATATCAACTTAGAATATCCAGCCGAAATCAATGAAGTGAAAATGGAGAATTATATTGATTGGATGCGTTCTTGTTACTATATCTCGGCACTTGGGAATCCTGCTTTATCCGTGCCGAGTGGGTTCACAGAAGATGGACGACCACTAGGACTGCAAATTGTCGGTCCCCATCGAGCTGACTATGACGTACTCCAAATCGGTCGTGCCTTTGAACGGACTACAAACTATGGTAAACAACGTCCGCCAATAGCAACTGCAGAAGGCGGCCATATTTCTACTTAATGCTTTTTCTAAAACTAATATAGAAAGGATTGATAGTCATGAAAGAAAAACTTTTTGCAAGATTAGAGGAACTTTATCCAGATTTAGTAGATTTCCGGAGGGACCTTCACATGTACCCGGAACTTTCCCACACAGAGGTCAACACGCCTAAAAAGGTAGCAGAGTTCCTTACAGAGTTAGGATTAGAAGTGAAAACAGGTGTGGGCAGTCGTGGCGTGGTCGGTATCTTAAGAGGCGGAAAGCCAGGGAAAACAGTTGCACTAAGGGCCGATTTTGATGCCCTTCCGATTCAAGATGAAAAAGATGTAGAATACAAATCCCGTGTACCAGGAGTCATGCATGCCTGTGGCCACGACTTACACACAGCCGGACTGCTTGGAGTTGCTAAAGTACTCAGTGAAAACAAGGAGGATATCGAAGGCACTATCGTCTTCATTCACCAGTTTGCAGAAGAAGTCATCCCTGGTGGAGCGAAATTTATGATTGAGGATGGCTGCTTGGATGGCGTCGATGTCGTATACGGGGCTCATGTCAGCTCTACTGAACCATTGGGTACCGTAGGGTTAAAAGAAGGAAACGCCATGGCTAACGGAGACACTTTTGAAATCGAAATCTCAGGTAAAGGGACACATGCGGCAACCCCTCATTTAGGAGTTGACCCGCTGGCAGCAGGAAGCCAATTGCTTTTGAACATACAACAGATCGTAAGCCGTCAGGTTGATCCTCTAAAACCAGCTGTGGTAACCGTAGCCTCTTTCAACGGAGGAGAAGGATTCAATGTTATTCCTGATAAAGTATCCATTAAAGGCACAGTACGGACGTTCGATGATGATGTCCGCGACTGGGTGGAAGAATCGATCGAACGAATCGCCGTTCAAACGTGCGGCGCCTTGGGGGCATCTGTGAAGTGTAACTATGTCCGGGGCTATCCAGCTGTCGTCAACCACCCGGAAGAAACGAGGCGCGTGGGAAAGGTGGCTGCTGAGTTATTCGGTGAAGGAATGGTTCAGGAAATGCCTCCACACATGGGGATGGAAGACTTTGCTTACTATTTAAAAGAAGTTCCAGGCAGCTTTTTCTGGGTCGGTGGAGCATTAGAAGATAAAAATGAGGTCTACCCGCATCACCACCCTAAATTTAATGTCCAGGAACAAGCGATGATGTATATTGGAAAACTATTTATCGCTACCGTAATAGATTTTCTATCCGGAGAGGATGTCCACATTTCACGAGAAAAAGAATCAGCTAAATAACAACCAATCTTTTAAAGGAGGAATCCCATTTTGAACGAGAGCGTCTTTCAAGTTGCTAACAGTACACCCCTTTGGATTATGGCCTTTATATTTGTAGGCATTGTTATGTTTCAGGCTATCGTCTTTTTAAGAATGGCCAAGAAAGCTGCTCCTGATGCAGGGATGACCCAGAAAGAAGTGAAAACTGCCATCCGGACTGGCTTCATCAGCTCTCTCGGACCATCATTCGCCATTGCAATCGTGCTCGTTTCTTTGATTGCTTTGCTCGGTTCGCCTCTTACATTGATGCGGATCGGAATCATCGGGTCAGCTGCCACAGAATCCGCTGCTGCCGGGATCGGTGCTGACGCCTTTGGATTAGAACTGACGTCAGATAATTTTTCTCTGGAAGCTTTCACCACAGTGGTTTGGACGATGAGTTTAGGTGGAATGGGCTGGTTGATTTTTACGGCTTTATTTACAAAATCACTCGGTAAGACTCAGAAAAAGATTGAAAAGAAAAATCCAAAAACGATGGCGCTTATCTCCACTGGTGCAATGCTGGGGGCATTTGGCTACCTTGCAAGCGATCAGATGGTTACCAGCATCAACCATACCATTGCCGGTGCAGTGGCCCTTATATCCATGGCTATCATTATGATAGTTGCCGAAAAAGCCGACCTTTCATGGTTAAAAGAATGGGCATTAGGTATTGCAATGGTAATTGGAATGACAAGCGGTTATCTTACCACCTTTCTTTAAGCGTCACTTCATAAAATTTAAGGAGGAAATCATATGAGTATGAAGGCCGAGAAGGTAATCCAACAAGAGTTTCCTTCCGAGAAGCCAAACGGATTAGAAGCATTTCATGACAGAGCCCATTTCTGGGGCAGATTGACCCTGTTCACGTTAATTTTAATGTGTTTAGTCCCTCCTTTATATATGTCATTCATCGTAGATGCCCATCCTGGCTGGGGTCCTATATTCACCGGACTAGTGGGGTACGCAGGGTTTATTGGGATTATGTGGGTACTGGAACCGATCACCTATTACCCTACACTTGGAGTTGCAGGGACTTACTTAGCATTTTTGACCGGTAATATTGCCAACATGTGTCTCCCTTGTTCTGTATCCGCCCAAAAAGCGATTGGTGCAGAAAGTGGTTCCCGTAAAGCAGAAATCGCCGGTGTTTTTGGTATTGCCATTGCTTCTCTTGTTAATATCGTGGTAATCGTGATGATCATCATTGGCGGAACTTATATCCTATCTGTGATACCACCTGCTGTAGAGAATGCATTTCAGTTTGTACTGCCGGCTATCTTCGGCGCGGTATTAGGACAGTTTGCCTATAAAACTCCTTCCTATGGCCTCGTTGCTATCGTCGTAGGTATGGCTATCCTGTTTTCTCCGATTTTTGGATTAATTAAAATTGTTCTATGTGTAGCGCTGACAATTTCTATTATTCTAGCATTAGAAAAGAATAAGAAAGCAAATGCTTAAACCAGGTTAAGAAAAGGAATGATAACATGGCTCTTAGACAGCTTACAATTAATCAAAAGAGATTAAATGACCATATTTCCGAACTTGCAAAAATAGGTAAGATAGGAGAAACAGGTGTCTGCAGACTTGCCCTCTCCCAGGAATACAAGGCCGGAATTGAAAGGGTAAAACAATGGATGGAAGATGCCGGACTACAAACACGAGTAGATCATTTCAGCAACCTGTTTGGACGACTGGAAGGAAAAAATCCTGAAGCCCCTGCCCTACTGATCGGCTCACATATCGATTCGCAACCCTACGGTGGACAATTCGATGGAACCATCGGGGTATTGGGAGCTTTAGAAGTACTGCAAACGATGCAGGAAAACGGGATTCAGCCAGACATTCCAATTGAAGTGGTCTCTCTATGTGACGAAGAAGGCCATCGCTTCGGCAAAGGGTTATTCGGATCCAGAGGGATTTTAGGAAAACTAGATGAGGGTGAGCTGGAACGCACAGATAAAGACGGCATTTCCCGCAGAGAAGCATTACAATCCATCGGCTGCGATCCTGATCGATTACAAGAATCCAAGTATCCTAAAGATTCGATTGCGGCTTATCTTGAAATGCATATCGAACAGGGTCCGCTCCTCGAAACAGCCGATCAACCCGTTGGAATTGTAAACGGAATCTCAGGCCCACTATGGCTGACAGTGGAATTGTCCGGGTTTGCAGGACATGCAGGTTCTGTCCCGATGAACCTAAGAAACGATGCCCTGCTTGGGGCATCAAAAGTAATTACAGCTTTGAACGAAATTGTGAAACAAGAACCTGAGGCTCCTACTGTCGGAACCGTAGGTAACATCGAGGTTTTTCCAAACGCGAGAAGTGTCATTCCAGAAAAAACAAAATTCACAATAGATTTAAGGGACATTGATAAAGACCGCCGTGACCGTTATGAACATCAATTAAGAGATAAAATAGCTGCAGTGGCAGAAGAAAATGGACTTGATTATGAAATTAAAGAAGACACCAACAACAGTCCAAGATATTGTGACCCCAATATTAAAGCGACCCTGCATGAGGAAGCAGGTAATATGGGATTAGATGCACCGGAATTGATGAGCGGGCCTTTCCATGATGCACTAATCATGGCGGATGCTTGTAATTACGGCATGATTTTTGTCCGGTGTAAAGATGGGATCAGCCATAACCCCAAAGAATTTGCTAAGGCAGAAGACATAGCAATTGGAACAGAGTTATTGTTACGAACAGTTCTTAAAATGGCGACAACTAAGTAGATAATATCGAAACACAAAAACATGAGAATTTTTTTCTCCTGGAAAGTGTTTCTCTTATGATAATCAACAAGACCAATAAAAAAATGCCAGTCTCCACTATGAAGGAGGACTGGCATTTTTTATATTTACCTAGGTCTGTTACGTAACGTTAAGGAAGCTTCACGGACTCCCAGATATGTTTATGGCGATGATAATAAACGGTAGCCTCTTCCAGAGATCCTGGTGTATACTGGTCCGGTATTTCTTCAGGCAGATCTGTTCTACCTGTAATGAAACCCATAACGTATAAATTAGCCTCAAATGCTCTGTCCAGCAATTCCTTTATGTCTTTATAAGAGCTTCCTTCTAAAATTTCAATTAACACTTCTGCATAATAAAAGTCCACTGTATGATCTTCCGGATACTTTTCCAGCAGCTCACGCGCCTTCTTGACCTGTCTCTGTTCTAAATAGAGCGTCATCAGTTTAAAGCGGATACCCTGATTATCATTTGGGTTATAGTGCAACAGATATTCATAACCCTCGATCGCTTTTTCCACTTCGCCTTTTTCCACATAAAAATCCGCTGTCGCTTCCTGTGCTCGGAGCATCGGACGTGCTTCGATTATCCCCCACATACTGTGAACATCATCCTGTCTCCATTCCGGCTGCATCGAACGAAGCCCGGTACTCTCAGCCTTTAACAAGCCTATTTCTTTTTTCAAATCATCTTCTTCCATTTGCGCCTGACAAGGGCATCAATATTCTTATCATCATACTCCAACGCTTTGTTTACGAGCTCCTCTTTTAAGTCGATATCCTCGACCTGCATGGCATCATAAGCAAGGATTTGAGCACGTTCTTTGTCATTGGCTGGGATAAAAGGCTCGTTGTGTTGCTCCTTCATAAAGTGATTGATATCATCTACATTCGTAAGCCCTGACGCTTCGATCTTTTTATGCATTTCATAAATACCCTTTTCCATGTCGACATTTTTCCCGGGCTCCACATTCCGAACTACTGCAGCTGGCTCCCCGCCCATCTTCTCATCCATCATCTGGAAGATGAAGTCTTCGAATTCATCAAACCTGCGGACGATACTGCCGGTACTGACACGATATTTTTCAGCGATCTGCTTTTGCGTGATATCGTAGTCCTCCAGCTCGAAAAATGGCGTGGCTACCATGAAATATTCAAGCGCAGCAGCCAGGACAGCCGGTTTTCTGATTTGCGGTTGATGCTCCTGACAAAAATTCTGCCAGAAGTGTTTCAGGCCATGATAGCCTTCTGCCTGCTGCACATGAGGGGAAACATGCTCATCAAGCAGTGCCAGCACCTCCAGCTCTTCCGGTCTGCCATCCCACATTTCCTGCAACGAATTCGGCGTATCTAACATCCAATGTTCTACTTCCTGTAAAAAATTTTCTTTTATATAATCAGGCACCGGTATAATAGCATTACCTTGTTTCCTCCGCCCCTCAAGCTGTTGGATATAATAATCTTTGAGCTCGCCACTGCCCGGCATCGCAATCGGAAGGAAACTATAAATTTCTCCCCAGTTGAATAATAGCCCGAGATAATTTGGAAATTCTTCTAAGTATTCTGTTTCTAACGGAATACTTATTCTATCCACTCGATAGGTTTGTTCGCGAAAATATTCACGTACTACCACAACACTTTCGCTTTCCATTTCTTCCATATAGAAAAATCCAGGTATGGCATTTTCCCAGTCCTCCAGCGCTTTTCTCGTCGCAGGCCGAACAATATTTTTCTTACGCTTCGATAAAAACTGCTGGTAAGGCGTCTTACCATCCTTCAGCTGTTCAAATATGCCACGATAAAGCAGGCTCACCAAAAACAGGATTTGATCTTCGTCCGTTTCAGGTTCCCGATGAGGCAACAGGTAAGGATAAGATTCTAACATATATTCCTGGAACTGGTGTTGAAAGTTTTTCAGCTCTTCGTCTATCTGCTGGGTAGGGAAACTAACAACATTCGTTTTCCCACAGCACTTTTTATATTTCTTCCCACTCCCGCATGGACACGGCTCATTTCTACCGACTTTCTCCACTTTGTTCACTCACTTTCTATAAATTCCTGTTAAATAAAGCGTAATTGAAAACGATTTAGAGTACAACTGAACTACACATACTCGTTAAAATATTCGTTATGGAAATTAATCATAAAAAAAGAAGCCAATCGTCTGTTTAGAACGAATTAACTTCTGAAAAGCAGCTCCTAATCTTAATTTAAGCTCTTTCTTTTATCACTTCTCCTAACTTCTGTGCATCTTCTATAGCTGTCTTATCGGTAAAAATATCTTTAGGTTTTCCGCCTTCTCCTAGGAGAAATCCTTTATAATTCAATCCGATAAATTCGCAGATGTACTGGAACTGTTGGACTAGCGGGAGTCCTTTCACCCGAGGCTCATCACCTCCGACAGCAACAATATACGCGTCTTTCTGACTCATTTGCTCTTTAAAATCCGGGTATTTATCATCCCTTACCGTTCGCGACCAGCGATCGACAAAGCGTTTCATTACACTGCTCATGCCATACCAATAAATTGGTGTAGCAAAAATTAAAACTTCACAATCAAGGATTTGATCAATGATCTGATCATACTCATCATCTACTGGAGAGAATCCATTGATATCATGCCTTTGATCAATAATATCGTGGTACCGATACCTTTTGAGATCAATTCGGATGACGTCCGGTAAGTTTTTGACGACTTCTTCTGTTAACAGTTCTGTATTCCCATTTTCTCTCGTACTTCCATATATTACGCCAACTTTCATTTAGATCACCTCATATCAATCATTTGTTTGAGTTTAAGCACAGAGAGCATATGTAAAATAACCAGGTGCTTATCGTCATTCATTCTCCAAGTAACTTTTTAACGCATCCAGATCTTTTGCGCAGGCTTTCTTAAAGGACCCAGCCATTAATTTACCAACTACTTTTGAAAAGCCACTAAGCTCATTTATCTCGCCGTTAAGTACAATATCAGAAGAATCGCCAGATGAATGGATAAGATATGTAAACATAAATTCCCCTTTACCGGTTGTCCCTTTTGTACCATCACAGCGAAGGACAATTTTGTCTGGTTCAACAAGCTCGACTACCTCAAAATATTCGGAAGCTTCTTTTCCGAACATCTTTCTTGTTTCCTTCCATTCACTTCCCTCTTTGATTGGTCCCTCATCCAAACGTTCCATCTGGACTAAGCCATTCATCCAGTGTTCAGCAGCATCCAGGTCAAGCAAGGATTTGTAAGCTTTTTGCTGAGGTACCTGGATATTTCTTGTCACATCAAAGCGTATACTCACGGTGATTACCTCCTTATTTTAATGGAATCACTTATATTAAAGAAATTCGACTACAGCACTGGTCATGACCCTGTAAGTAAAAAAAGGATACCCTCAATATGGATATCCCATCTTTGATCATCCTCTATCTTTAAATCTTTGAACTATAGGATATTTATCTGTGTTGGTCGATAAGAATAGGGTTGCCATCAGGATCTTTGATTACAATATTTTCTGGCCCTTCACTAGCTTCATCAGCTTCAGACAATAGTTTAATACCGCTTTCTTTCAGCTGTTTTTGTAGTTCACGAACATCGGTAAAAGGTTCAATGTTTTCTGCATTTTGGTTCCAGCCAGGATTAAAAGTTAAAATATTCTTCTCGAACATTCCTTGAAATAAACCAATGACACAGTCTTCATTTTTCATGATGATCCAATTTTGATCCGTGTTCCCTCCAAAGGATTGAAACCCTAATTTTTCATAAAAATCTTTTGACTTGTTAATGTCTTTCACGTTCAAACTGACGGAAAATGCCCCAAGTTTCATCCTATTCCCCCTAGATCATTCGTTAGTTTATAATAGGTTCTCTCTTATTAAGCAAAAATCCTTTTAAATTACCAAATAAGCAATTGTTCTTTTTTTTTTTTGCATCTCGTACATTTTATAATGACCAAGCTCCCATCCGCTGACCCTCTTCATTAAAAATGGCACGACTATTTTACTGAGCACGGGGCCAATGACCAATATCAAAAAACGAATAGAAAGAATAAGAACTGATTTCCTTCAAGATAATATAACTATCTTCAAAAATGGAAGGGGACCCAGCCGTGAAAGAAAAATTTACAACGGTTTTTAAAATATCTGTTGGAATCATGCTCGTGCTCGTGATTATTGGAGTCATATGGCCAGATGGCTTAGAAGAGGCAACGGGGAATGTACAGGCATTCATTTCTAACAAACTAGGATGGTATTACTTAATCGCCGTCACTTTATTCGTGCTCGTATGCCTCGCTTTTTTGCTGACGCCACTGGGGAGAATAAAGCTTGGAAAAGCAGACGAGAAACCTGAGTTTTCCAGACCGACATGGATTGCCATGTTATTCAGCGCGGGAATGGGGATTGGAATTGTCTTTTGGGGGACGGCAGAGCCGATCAGTCACTATGCGATCAACTCGCCAACCGGAGAAACGGGGACAGATCAAGCAATCAAAGATGCCATGCAGTACACCTTCTTCCACTGGGGGATTCATGCCTGGGCGATTTATGGGATAGTGGCACTTGTGTTAGCTTACTTCAATTTCCGTCATGGACATGCAGGACTGATCAGTGCCACGTTGAAACCCATCATTGGAGATAAAGCGGATGGAGTGACTGGCAAAGTTATTGATATACTCGCCGTTATTGCCACAGTCATCGGTGTTGCGACAACCCTTGGTTTTGGGGCTGTACAGATTAATGGAGGCTTATCTTACTTATTTGATGTGCCATCGGGCATTTTGGTGCAGTTTATCATTGTCGCGGTCGTTACAGTATTATTTATGATTTCAGCCTGGACCGGCCTGGGAAAAGGGATCAGAATACTCAGCAATGTAAACATGGGCTTGGCAGCTCTTTTATTCTTACTGGTTTTCTCCGTAGGTCCGACTTTATTTATATTGAACTTATTTACCAGCTCGATCGGAGCCTATTTACAACACCTTCCGTCGATGAGTTTTCGCATCGCACCGTTAGACGAAGAAACACGTGAATGGATCAATAATTGGACGATTTTTTATTGGGCCTGGTGGATTGCCTGGTCTCCGTTTGTTGGAGTATTTATCGCACGTGTTTCCCGCGGCCGAAGTATCAGGGAGTTTGTATTTACGGTGTTGGTCGTCCCGTCTGTCATCGGCTTTTTATGGTTTGCAACCTTCGGAGGGGCGGCAATATCATTGGAGCATAATGCCGTGGACACGATATCCTCCCTGGCTACGGAAGAGTCACTTTTCGGTGTTTTTTCCAATATGCCATTAGGCATGATTGCATCGATTGTAGCCATGACCCTAATTGGTACCTTTTTTATCACCTCAGCTGATTCAGGCACCTTCGTTTTAGGGATGATGACAACCGGAGGATCTGAAACGCCCGGAAATACGATTAAACTGACCTGGGGAGTCCTACTGTCTGCTACGGCACTTGCCCTTCTTTATACAGGCGGACTGCAAGCCTTACAGAATACGATGATTATTGCCGCTTTGCCTTTCTCGATTATCATGCTGCTAATGGTAATCAGCTTTGTCAAAGCTATTTATAAAGAGGGAAAAGAATTAGGTGTGGGGCGGTTCCACCCGCCGAATAAGAAAAAAGCTAAATAAAACTGACCCCCAGTGCACTAAAACATGATCGCGCTGGGGGTCAGCTCTTGATTCATCCTATCCAAATCAAGCTTTTTCAGCTCGTTCGGTGGCTTTTATGACTCTGGCACCAAGCACATGTTCAAAATGACCAAGTGCCCACTGGTGTCCCTCTTCATTAAAACTGGCTACCGCACGCTCATGAACAACGATAGAATATCCTAAATTGTAAGCATCCATAGCTGTATGAAGGACACAAATATCCGTACAGACACCAGTAAGATGTATCTCACTAATTCCTCTTTCTTTTAAATAAAGGTCAAGATCAGTTCCGGCAAACGCACTATAACGCGTTTTATCCATCCATTTCACATGGGACAAACCCTTGTTTTTCACATACAAGTCCTGAAGTGAGCCATACAGCTTCCTGCCATCGGTCCCTTCAATATTATGGGGAGGAAATAGTTTATGTTCAGGATGATACCGATTGTCCTGATGATGAAGATCCACTGCAAAAACGACAGGTTCCTTGTCATCCACCCATTGTTTTACTAACCCTTGTATATCATCTTCAATTTCCTGCCCCGGCTTTCCACATGTTAATGCACCATCATCTGCCACAAAGTCATTGGTATAATCAATCACAAGTAAACACCTGTTCATTCAAAAGCCTCCTCTCAGATATAATTTTACACATGTATTTATAGATGTAAAGACACTTTCACCTGCACAAAAAAGGACGCAGACACCATAGTGTCTGCGTCCCTGCTCATGTTGGAAAGTTATTTTACCTAACGCCAGGGGGCGGGCGTTGGGTAGCTGGTGCTACACTTCTATCCTAACAAAAAATTCATCCAAAAAGTCCGATGTAATCAAAAGGACATGCAATTTACACATTTCTTCCATACTTATCACTAAAAGATGCCTCTTATATCATCAGCAACATTTGTTAAAACTTTTAATTACAATAAACCATCATGGTGAACTAATAATCTATATTAATCGTTTAATCCCTTTCCATCGAGAATATGCTGAACATATTTTTCAACTCTTGACTCTCGGGTTTGGGGTTTTTTTGCTTTGGAAAAGTAAATAATGTATGCTCTTTGCCGTCCAGGCGTCAATTCTTCAAAAGCAGTTTTCAAGGCAGGGATTTCATCGAATTTATTTTGTAATTCATCAGGAATTGTGAATTCTTTTTTCTTTTCCACTTCTAAACCGGCTTTTTCTACTTCAATGGCTTCATGAATATATTCTTTCACTATCGTTTCCATTTCAACTATTTCCTGAACATTGGTAAACCGAATTTGTCGTGCCGCTTGCACGTTCTCGGTTTGTTGGATTAGAACCTTATGGGGATCCTTTAACAAGGCTCCTTTGTGAAACAGAAGCGCGCAATATTCTTTGAAGCCATGGATTAAAACGATGTTTTTCCCTTCATGCATATAGCAAGGATGCATCCATTTAATATCTTCGTCCACCCCACAGTCAAGAACGATATTTCTCAACGTCTCAAATTCTTCCTTCCACTGTTTGGCTTTTTTCAAAAATCCATCAACTTTACGAGTCTTTCTACTATCTGTCATAAGGGAACACTCCTTTTCATTTTTTCAATCAGGCGTTTAGAATATTGCCTATCCAATTCTTCTTGGCGTCACTTGAATATTCGACAACGTTAGGATTCATTTTATTATTTGTTCCTAACGTTTTTAAACAAAGTACCACTCTACCTCCCTTGTTAAGTAAGGGGAAAAGGATGCGACATGCCATATGCATACACGAATACAAGAGTGGTTGCAATCAAAGTAATCACTATTGCCGGTATCGCATTTCCAACAGGATGCTTGACTCTGAAATGGGATAGACATGCCAGGAGCATCGTAATGCCAATCCATATACCTGCCAATGCGGCCACCTCAGGATACCAGTATCCTATAAGAAGTCCGGCTGCCCCGGCTAGTTGGACGAGCCCGGTAACAAATCGAAACCATTGAGGCAGTTCAATTGATTCAAACAGTGCAACTTGATTTTTCTCACCAGCCAGCTTGCTTATCCCGGCAACAGACATGGAGATAAGCAGAAAACTTTGTAAAATAACAAAAATGATGAACATAAGGTTCTCCCCCTTTTCATTCCGCCAATTTCTCTTTAGGTCCTTTTTTTAGGATGAGTTTCTAATGGTTCTGTTCCAGGATCAAGCCCCTTCAACCAGATCCCGTCGTTGATAACCAAGGTAACCAATTATCATCAAAGCAATGCTGATCACGGTTATCGCAACAAAAACCAGCGTGTTAAAATTCTCCAACGGCAAGCGAGGTATCCAGCTTTGGATAGCTGTTTTCGCAAACCATTCGGGTAAGTCCAAAATTCCTCCGAAGTAGTTTAGTAAAAAAGAATAAGCAAGATATATATACACTACTTTCCCCCATTTTGGTGCCCAGCCGAGAGTTAATGCAGCCATACCAGTAAAGAATAATACGGATGGTAAAAAGTTAAAGCCGGCAGCAAGAAAATCAATCATACCCATCATTGATTGATCCCCCATAGCAGAGATGGCTGTACCGCCAAGACTGCCTGCAGCTAATAAAATTCCCACTAATCCTGTGCTCACAGCTAAACCAATACTGGTCCAATATAACCTGCTGCGAGTAACTCTTGTGGCATAAAGCTGATTTAAGTGGGAGTGACTTTCTTCAGTAAAAAGTTTATTTACAAGGACAATAGGTAAAATGGAAACCAAACCAATCATGACCATCATAATCGTCCCAGTGAATGATTCTTCAATCGAAGCTCCTGAATGCGTCAACATTTGCTGAACGATTTCACTACTCTCAAGAAAGGTTTGCATATCCCCATAAATGGAGCCATAAGCCGCTCCCATCACAATAAAAGCAATCAACCAGCTAATCATCACACCTTTATTAAGCCTTATAAATAAACCCTGGACCGACAATAAAGATTTCCCGGCTCTTTCTCTGCCTTCTCTTTCATGAAGATAGCCAGCTCCCATATCGCGAGATCCTTCAAGGGCAAAAGCAACGGCCATCATGATTACACTGAAAATCAAGGTAATCATAAGCGGCACCCAGTTATTTCCCGTAAAAGGATAAGTTAAATAGGTCCAGCCCATAGGATTCAACATGGACAGATCCACATTGGAGATATCTGTGCCGGCACGAATGATATAAAGAAGTCCTATTATGCCTAGTGCTGCACCTGTTGCCCCTGATGAAGCAGGCATAAGCTGTGACATGACCAGAGCAATTCCAGCACCGATAATCCCGGCCATTCCGATGGATGCTCCGAATAAAATGGACCCTTCAACTGTAATCGTATCAGCCTCAAAGCTTATCATTACGCCGCTGATAAAAAGCGCTAATAAAATATTAATAAATACAACTTCCACCAAAGTGGCAAGAGAGTTTGCTTGACGTCCGACTTGAAAAGAGCGAACGATTTCAGTCAGCCCAAGATTCTCTTCTTTACGTGTATGGCTTACTACATGTAAAACAGTTATGACCATTGCAAATAAACCACAGAATAGTAACATTTCATGTGAATACAAGGCTCCTAGAGTATACTCCCCAGCTGTTTCGACTGGCGTAGGGCCTACCATGGCGATCATAGCGGGATTCTGCAGAGTTTCGTACATTCCCATCAAGCCCTTGCCTTTCGAAATTTCTTGAAAAGCTGGAACATAGGCTGATGAAAATAAGCCGAGTCCTAAAATCCAAACAATCATTTTTTTCCAATCTCGTTTTAGATAAATCAGGAACAATGTATTCCAACGCGCAAATTTCTCCTCCATTGAAGTCCACCTCCCCTTCCAGACTGTTACCCTTCATAATGACGCATGAACAAATCTTCAAGGGTCGGCGGTACAGATTCAAATTTCTTGACCCCTAGTTTACTTGCTTCCCTTAAAATGACATTAAGTTGGTTATGATCCACAGAGAATGTCGCTTGATTATCTTTTTGTTCGAAATCATAAACTCCATTTAATGCAGCCATTACAGCTACATCCCCTTCCGTTGCTAAAGTTACGTTAGACCGCGTCAAATGGCGTAATTCTTCAAGACTACCGGATTCCACAATCTCCCCTTGGCGAATGATAGCAACCCTGTCTGCCAAGCGCTCTACTTCACTCAAAATATGAGAGGACAACAGGATCGATTTACCTGCTGCTTTAAGTTTTTCTACCTCTTCTTGAAAAATGGACTCCATCAAAGGGTCCAGCCCGGAAGTTGGCTCATCAAAAATGTATAAATCCGAATCAGCAGCTAAGGCTGCAATCAAGCCAGTCTTTTGGCGATTCCCTTTCGAATACCCTTTGGCTTTTTTCTTAGGATCCAGCTCAAAACGTTTAATTAAATAGTCGCGTTTTTGCTGATTCCCCCTGCCATGCAATTTAAGGAACAAATCAATAATTTCACCACCGGTCAGGCTTCCCCACAGAGTGACATCTCCTGGAACATAGGAAATGCGCTTGTGAATTTCAAGGCTTTCTTTCCAAACGTCCTTACCGAATATTTCTGCAATACCGGCATCTCGTTTGATAATCCCCAGCAGGATACGGATAGTCGTAGATTTTCCTGCCCCATTGGGTCCAATAAAACCGACCACTTCTCCCGCATTTACCGTGAAAGTTACGTCATTTAGCGCCTGAAACTTACCGAATTTCTTTTGTAAACCTCGGATATTCACAATTTCCGGCATACTATTCCACTCCTTTTTACCTTCTGATATCTTTCCAGTGGTTTTTTCCGGTTGAAAGGGAAGATATAAGTTTTGGTTAAACGCCTATATATTGATTCCTCCATCAATATCTAATTGACCCTAAACTCATTCTTATAAAAACTGTACTTCAGTATTTCAGCATAGATCTCCCATTCTTTGAGATATTGCTCTCCAAATTCAGCCATATCTTCAAAGGTATTTATTTGCCGGGTGGCTTTCTCCCCAAATCCGAACATCGTCCAATTCAGGATTTCTATTGCTTTTTCGATATCAAGGTCTTCACGGAACTTGGAATAATCAATATCCTGATAAATTATCTTCGTGCCACGGGCATAGATTGCATCGACTTTGCTGTTAATAATCTCTTTTACTTCAGCCGAGTCCTCCTGGACAGACTGGGCCAGAAAATCAAATACGTGAGGGTATTTTTTTTGGATATACATTTTCTGTATCCCAATATGTTCGAGTCTTTTAAAAAGATCTGTTTCAGTTAAATCTATTTGTTCATAAAGCTGCTCGATAATTTGCACACTGTATTCGAATACATACACGTAAAGATCTTTTTTGCTTTTAAAATAATTAAATAAAGAACCTTTTGATATTTGTGCCTCTTTTACAATTTCGTTAGTTGATGCTTTATCAAATCCATTTTGGACAAATTCCTTGATTGCCGCATTAATAATCAGTTCTCTTTTATCATCATTTAATTTATAAAAATTCGATTTAATCTCTGTGACCACCTTTCGCCACCGGTTTGACCATTCCGGTCATTTTAATGATAGCACCGATGACCACCTTGGTCAAATTATTCCAGAGTGACTATAGGCCCCATTTAATTAAGATATCCTCTTTTTTTCATAAAAAAAAGCGACTATCGCTTAACGAATAATCGCCTCCTCTTGTCTCTCAACTCCTACCAATCGATGGTGTCATCTACATCCAGGGTGTATTTCAAAGTATCTTCAATTTTTTAACAGAGCCCAATATCCAATTTTCAGAAGATGAACAATCGAACATTTTTTAGATTTTTGCATAATACATTAAGGTATATAACGAAGCGGGTTAACCCCCGCCCTTAATTCCCGGAGGTGGGTTATGTCGAGTTCACGAATTTTGAAATGGGTGTCTGGGGGATTAGAAGCCGTTTTAGCAATCCCTGTCTTAGGAGCTTCAATTATTATTGGACTCTTTTGGTTCCCTTTAGTAGTAATGCTAGTTCTCCATATAGTTACGTTAATCCTTACAAAAAAAGATGGAGGTAAAACCACAGGAAGTATTTTAGGTATCATCACATCTTGCATAGGTTGGATTCCTGTAGTCGGATGGATAATGCATATATTGTCTGCGATATTCCTGATGATTAATGCAGCGGAACCAGATAAAAAAGCTGAAGAAGCTCAGTGATCCCCTTTAATAAGAGGGTGGGTCAAAACTAGCTGTTAATAATAAAAAAGGATTCCGATTATCGAATTTGAACTATACCCCGAATAATGGACACTGATAAAAAAGTGGACTTATTCGGATTTTTTGTGTTCCATGACCTGGAATGTCCATTGATAATATTCCTTATTTCATCTCAGTCTTATATTATTACTGAGGGAATATACACTCTTATATTTCGAAATATAAAGTTTACAACACAGTAAACAAATGACTATTTTCTTATTCCACATTACTGCCCGTTAGTTAAAAAGATATTGTCCATATTAGACAATATCCCCCTATTATGGAAGACTTGATTTCGAGCGACTGGAGTAAGCCTTTACCTAACAATTCGCTAACACAATAAGGTAATCAACTATTAATTGTATAAAATGAACAGTTAATGTAATTCAAACTCCGTCAGATTCAGACTCTTCTTCTTTCCATTTAAAAAAGGTATAAATAAGTGTTACAACGACGACAGCAATAGCTAGTAAAGAAATCATGACATTTACTATTGTAGGTGAAGTTAATAGAAAACTTACAATAAGAAAAATGAGAATAGGTAATTGAATTAAGTTCCACTTAAATTTTCTTTTGTAATTCCAACTCCAATAAAGCAATTGCCCACCTCCTATGGACTAGTTATGGATACAAACCTGCTCGTTACTGAATACGATCGTCCAAACAGACCCTTTTATTTATGTACATTCTTTCACAAAAACAAAACCCATAATCTTCATTTGTTACAGGAATGCTGCCCAGTTTGCTTTCACTATAACTAGCACTAAGTATAATCAACCAACAATCAGTTTTCTCTGTTATGAAGTTGGAGACGATTTAGAATTGGAAATCCCCATCCTTCATTAGCAGGACTTCAGTTCCACCTTCTTTAATGCCCACTACTTTCATATCTTCGGTACCAAAGGTCACATTGACTGACAAAAGTGAAGTATTCAGACCCGCAGCCTTCAACTCTTCCTCAGATTGGTCAATGCCATTTTGAATATTGGAAGGAGATGCATTTCCAATTCCAATATGACAGGACGTATTTTCATCAAACAATGTATTGTAAAAAAGAGTATCTGCCTGAGCAAGAGGAGATTTATTAGAGACCAAGGCAATTTCACCTAGATAATGTGAACCTTCATCTGTTTCGATGAGGTTTTGTAACACTTCCTGTCCCTTTGCGGCATAATAGTCGGTAATCCGTCCATCTTTAAAAATTAGATAAAATTCATCGATGACACTTCCCCCATAGATAAGAGGTTTAGTACCTACCAATTTGCCATTCACCTTATTTTTATGGGGAGCAGTAAATATTTCTTCCGTAGGAATGTTCGGAAAGAAAGGTATTCCATTTTTATCTATGACACCCCCACCGATAAAGACGTGATTGTTAGGAATGCCGACGACTAAATCCGTTCCTCGGCTATTGGTAAAATGCAGGGTGTCAAACTGGCAATCGTTTAGAAAGGTTTTCCGGGACTCGAAGGCGCGATCATGGTTTTCCCAGTCTTTGGTAGGATTTGTTCCATCTGCCCGCGCTCCACGTAAGATGGCTTGCCATAACGATTGCACGGCTTCTTCTTTACTTACGTGAGGAAATACTTTCTTCGCCCATGCGAAGGACGGGACAGCTAGAAGACACCAGCGTACCTCGTGGGACATAATCTTTGCATAATAATCTTCCAACTTGGTGCGGGAAGCCTTTTGAAAGCGGCTGATCCGTTCTGGGGAAACCTCCTTAAAGATATCTAAGTTTTCAGAAATAATATGGATGTAAGCAGCACCTGCCTCGTCCCACTCCTTAAAGCGGGCAGCCTGCCAATCAGGAAAGTGATCGATAACACTATCTGCTGCATTTAAGTAAAATTCTTTGGTAGACTGTTCATCTGACCAATCTATTAATACATTTGAAGCCCCTGCCTCGTAGGCTACCGTTTGGATTAGACGGGCAAACGTAGCATTTTGTATATCACTATGAATAATCAACAATTGATTTTTTTGCAGATTTACACCAGCTCGTACAGCAAGTTCTGCATACTTTTTCAACTGTACTTCACCTATAAATTCATATATTCCTTTAATCATTTAATATCTCCCCTGTGATGTTCTTGTATATGTTTCTTCACGAAATACCCCCTATAGATGAAGACTCGAAATCAAGATAATAATAACCTTTCTACAAGTTAAGTTCTATAAGTTCAATACTCACTTCCTAAAATTGAATACACTTCCGTATCTCTAAATTCGCCCTTTATAAACTCATTTTTTCTTAAAGTGCCCTCATATTTCATGCCTAACTTCTTCATTACCTTTTGAGAACCGATATTATCTGTATCGGATCTACCCTCGATTCTATTAAGATATAGCGTACTAAATCCATAGTGAACGAGTTCCCGAAGTGCTTCAGTAGCAATTCCTCTTCCCCAATAATCCTCCGATAGAAAATATCCCAATTCTACGCATTTGTGTCTATTACTCCAATTAATAAAGGCTGCCACACCAATGACTTGGCCTGTTTCATTCCATTCAATTGCCCATTCACCCGATTCACCTTTTTCGTACCCTGTAATTACCATACTCAAAAAATCTTTAGTCATATCTTTTGAACTGTTTACTTCCCAAGTCATAGGCCTTGATACGTTAGGATTGGAGCAGAACGCGAAAACATCCTCTAAATCTGAAAAAGACAGCTTTCTAAGTTTCAATCTCTCAGTTTTAAACTCAGGTATTTCTTTTAGATAATTCTCAACTTCCATACTATCCCACTCCATTTACCCTTTAAATTTAATAAGCAAAATAAATATTAAGATATCATATCGTTATTTTATATAAGTTTCAATTACTTTTCTAAATTAGTATTACCCCACCTTCTATTGCCAAGAAAAAAGGCGGGCGATTACTCTTATTGACTAATCGCCCCCTTTTTTTGAACACTCAAATTACTTTATATACTTGCTTATGGCATGTATAGTTTCGCTTAAGATAGAAATAGATCCTATTGTGTTAAAGGGTTCCACCTCTAAATAATGGTTAGCTCCTTCAAACTCCTTTACCATAATATTTTCTTTTTGGTCCAAAGCTTCAACTTTTTCTACAAAATAATGATGGTCGCTTTTTCCCGTAATCACTAGTAAATCACGTGGACTTTCTAGTAGGATTTTCATAAAAACGTCATATTTCAGCAAAGGGGTCAGCAGTATAAATTTTGATTCTGAGAATTCAGCTAATAATTGATCGATTATGGGTATAGTTCCAAGGGACTTACCCAAAAATACGACCCCTTCATACTCATGACGTGCGAGTACGTCCTCAATTATTGGATATACATCACTTGTAATGACCTTTGCTAGTTTTGTTATAGGAAGGTTTAATACATTATTTGAGTAATTGTAATGGACATGGATTATGTCAACTTTATCTTCTATTAATTTCATAGTTGAATAATAAAACAAAGGCTTATCATATGTATATCCAGCTCCAGAAAACATGAAGCAAACTTTGTTAGAGTTATTCTGAATATGGGTAAATTTAAGCTTCTTGTCCCCATTTAAAATTTCCTTTTCCTCTACCTTCATTATTCAGTTCCTCCTCATGTTCTTTCTTTTATTATTACAAGAGTTTTGCCATAAAGTACTCATCAATCCATTTACCGTTTATAAAGAGTGAGTGTCTTTTTGTCCCTTCAATTTCAAATCCCATTTTTTTATACAGGGATAAACCTGCTTCATTCTTTGTGACTGTTGTTAGCTCCAACCTATGGATATTGTGATTTGCAGCCCACTCCTCCAACTTTCTAAATAGTTTAGTACCTATTCCTTGGCCTCTATAATCCTTTGAAATTCCAATAACTATGTATGCTGAATGATTATTCCTTTTAGCACTTCCACCGAAAGCTAACAAATACCCTACCAGTGCCCCACAATTTTCAGCAATAAGTATGGTTGAATTTTCTTTTTCTTGCACACTTTTAATCATCTTTAATTGACGTTCACGATTAATAATTCTTTCTTCTGGTTCCCATAGCATATAATCTGAACTATCTTCAACTTGTTTAGTTAGAATAGAAAGTCCCTTTGCATCTGTTACTTTTATTTCTCTAACTATCATAATCTCTCTCCTATATCACTTATAGTATTTTAGGAAGTAAATTCCTCTCCTTTTCTAGCAAATAATAAAGGTGCCCCCTCAATAACATCTTAGGTTAAAAATTTTGCTTCCTAAAAGTGCTTGAAGTTATAATTCAGGCTTTTCTACTATTCAGATTCTCTGGTGGACTTTGTTTTGTTATAAATAGAGAAGGTAAGGGATATCCCGATAGCTGTTAAAAGGAGGCCACCGATGAACGTGACATTTGGTATGTACCATATGTAGGTGGGGGTAATGTTTTTCATTGCTAAAACATCCACTTGCACATTAAAATTTGTGTAAATTAAAATTTTTTCTAATCCACTTAATGCCATTAGGAGTATCCCCAAAATTAGACAAACTAAGCTGGTTGATGCTTTCATAATATTTCTCCTTTTCTCTTATGGTAAGTCTTAACATAAAATCCAATAACTTTTTTCCTTTATATGTAACCTTTCATCCTTATCACTTTTCCCTCCACTTCTACCCCCACTTCTTCCATCCCGATCTTGTGATAAAAATCAATAGCTGGAGTATTTGTTGGAGAAACTCTTAAATGGTATTCACTTACTTTATTGTCCTTAAAAAATCGGGTGGCATATTCATTTAATTCCTTCCCCTTCTTTTTTCTACGCCTATATTGAACAATCGCCCCCGTTTCAGGAAGATTCGAAGTTGAGATATTTCATAGGTTATTCCACTAGTTTAGGTAATATTAACAATTAACTTTTAGAAACCCAGTTTCTTTAGGAAAATCATTTCTTGTTAGTTCTTCACCAATAATAAACTGATTATATGACGTAATCGAGCCTTCGTGAGAAACGACATACATTCTTTTATTTCCAAATTTGTTTGCACCATTTTAAAAAGTCTTCTGCTAAAACTTTAAACGTTTTTTCGGGTAATTTATTTATTCCTTCTAACCACCATTGATTTGATAGTTCCTCTTCTATACAAATCAGCGAATTCCTCTTTTATTATTTCTTTAGATAGAGTCTTATCGCAAGGTAGTGTCTGCCACTCTGACTTTTGAGGAAACATTCTTGGTGAGATTAACGGACTTACTATTTTCATGCACGTTATACCTTCACTCCAAATTCGTGCTGTCTGTATTGTTCTTCTTGTTGGACTAGTTATAATTACATCTGATTCTGACAAAGGAAACTGTTCTTTGAGTGACTTGGATTGAATGATCCCTTCCTCAGTTAATGCAGGGTATAAAGTATGTATGCTTTTAGGTAGATCCAAGGTGTGTTCTCCTTGTCTGTGTCTTATAAATACTAACTCCATCTAAACACCCCTTTAATAAAAATATCAATTGTTCAACCATACAGCCACGTAAGTAAAAAGGCGAACGTCCATATTGAACAATCGCCCCAGTATTTGTAAGATTTGATTTCTAGATATATTGAAGCAAATTTTCAACTAACGCAACCTTAACTCAACATTAATTATTCAAAACGCGTAATACCTGTCTGGTACCCGGAGTACCCGGTTATTTAATAGTAACTCTTTTCAAGAAACGATAGTATCAATAGAGTAATAAATTATAATAAAAATGGTTCTCATATTTCTCATACCCAATTAATTCATATAAATGTTGAGCCTTGTGATTATCGCTAGCTGTTTCAAGTGTTAATTCTTTTGCACCTGTTTCTATGGCGTGTTCCTTTGCTCTTTACATTAAGCCTTTAGCTAGTCCACTTCGCCTCGCAGATTGATCAACATACAGGTCATTTAAAATTCATATTTTTGCTAGATTTACTGATGAAAATAATGGATAAAGCTGAACAAATCCTAATGGCTTACAGAGCTTTCTTGTTTTTCAATTGCTAAAAACATCTCAGATTGTTGATTCTCCATTCTTTCACGAATAAACTTTTTTGCTTCCTTTACATTTGATGGTTGGTCATAAAAGACCCGATATTTGTCAAAAAGGTCTACAATTAAATCAATTTGATCTAGATTTGCTTTCATAAGCACAATATTTTCACCATTTGTCGTATTACTTTCCCTCCAAAATTTAAATCATTGATGGAGAAGGTTATTATACCTGGTCAATGGCAAAACTAACCGGATATTGATCTGCCGCACTCAATTCCTTATTTTCTTTGTTATCTGATGCATTTCTTCTCTGTTTCATAAGATACCCTTACCTTTTCTGTTGCTTAATAAAATTACACAACTATCGATTCATTGATTATTCATTAGCACCTTTTTTCTTCTTAAACAAATGGATCCCATCCCGAGTTTTTAACCCAGGTTGATAAATCAAGCAATTCGGGATGAACTTTACGTAGTGAAGGAATGTCAGCTTGATACCCATCAGTTTCTAACCATTCAAACATTTTATTTTTCTGAAATTGATCCCTGGCAGACTCCAAAACTTCACACGGTGTATCAAATACTTGACTAAACACTTTTGCCACTTCTGAAAGCGTCACTTCGTCCCCCGCAATTTCAATGGCCATTCCCTTGTATTTTTCCGGGTTGTTAAAGGCAATTGCAGCAAACGCACCGATATCTTGCACCGCGATGATTTGTAATTTCGTATTCACATCCATAAATCCCTGTACCATCAATTTTTGTTCATGAGCTTGAGTAAATTCTATAAAGTTTTCCATGAAACCAGTTGGACGGAGAATCGTAAAAGGTAAACCAATAGCACGTACATATTTCTCAACTTGCCACTTTGTTTCAAAATGGGGAACCCCACTATCTCTTTCAGCGCCGCCGGCAGAGCCATATACAAAATGTGAAACGCCGACCTGTTTGGCAACATCCGCTACTGTTTTCCCATGTTGGATCTCTTTTTCGGGATCCTTTGAATACAAAGGTTGAACACTATAAACACCGTAAACTCCCCGCATGGCTTCCAAGAGAGATTGCTGATTATCCATGTTCGCTTGGACAACTGTGGCGCCCTTTTTTTGCAGTTCTTGTGCAGCCGGTTGATCCGGGCGCCGCGAAACCGCACGCACGGACCATCCATCAGCTAACAACTTCCTGGCAATTGCGCCTCCCTGTTTTCCCGTGGCACCCAACACTAAAATGGTTTTGTCTGAATTTGTCATATAGAAATCCTCCTTTTTTTAATCCCAGACTTATTGTTCCTTGATTTTACCTCCCCCAAAAACTTGGGAAGTTGACTGACAAGAGAGGTCCATCGTAAGCCGATCTTTTTAACCACTGTAAAAAGGATCATGGAACTGATGAACGTCGTCAGCCATATAATCTGGGTGAATATGGCTGGCGCGTTACCGTTTGCGGTATAACTTGGGACAGGGTTCAGTTTCTCCGTTTTTACAGAGATGGGTTGTGAGAGCTGCTGGGCTTGCTCTACACTTAACGGCATCTGACGCTCAGACACTTGCGTATATAAATTGGTTTGGACTTGTTGGTTCAACTTTGCGATGATCCATTAGCCACTTGCTCTCCGATTAAGACCGCTGGTTTGTTCAAGCCCTCATTGATCAGAACCTCGACTTCAGGATTTTGCGGAATTGGACTTAATAGAGTAGGAATCTTTTGAGATAGATCGTTCGGAATGATGATAGAAACATAGAAGTTCTTATCATTCATCTCATTGATTGCGTTTTCGCGACTTTCCAGAATGGTCCATTCCACACTCTCATTGTCATTCTGCTTGATTTGCTCTTCTAACATTTTACCGAATTTAAACTCCTCTCTGTTGGGAGTGTCACACCTTCTTCTTCCACGACGAGTGCTAACGGCATGTCCTTCGGTGTTGGATTGACGGTGGAACCCATGAATGAAAATGTTAATATGGTGGCAGCAATCAGGATTCCAGCGAACCCGCCCCAGAATAGCTCCTGCTTAAAGAAATTTATCCTATACCCCCCTTAATAGACAAGTTTTTGATTAATTAACACCATGTTGTGTACAATGCCATTATAGAAGAATACAAGAAACATACAATAACCAATGTTTAACCATATGTCTGATAAACTACACCTGATTTGAATTTGTTGTGTATTTGATAAAAGAGGGATGAAAAATGGCTAAGAAAACAGACCTACGAGTAAAAAGGACGAGGATACTCATTAACGAAGCATTCTTGAAGGTTATCCAAATGAAGGGCTTTGACGCAATGACAATTCAAGACATCGCAGATGAAGCGTTAATCAACCGCTCAACTTTCTATCTTCACTATGATGACAAGTATGACCTTCTGGAAAAAATGAGTTCTGATGTCATCCAGGAATTGATCAGCGTCATCAATCCGCCTTTCGACCAGGCAGATCAGGAACTGTTAAAAGGCAGTGTCACCAATGTTTACCAATGTATACAAAAACATCAGATGTTCTATCAAGTCATGTTCGGTAAAAATGGTATCAATGGTTTCAGGAACAAATTAGAAGAAGTGATTCGTGATAAGTTCGACAGGCATATAAAAGAAGTTGTGAAGGATCCGACCCAATTCCAAATCCCGAAAGATCTCCTTCTCCATTTCATCAGCGCTGCCTTCGTAGGTATCATCCAATGGTGGTTAAACCAGGATGAGAAGCCTACACCTGAAGAGATGGCCAACCAGCTCTCCAAACTCATCACCCAAGGACCAATACAAACTGCCGGCTTCAAAATCGAATGATAGTATTTTTAAGAAAGTGTCAGGTATCGTTTCAGAAACATTGAAAATAAGTACAATCCTAAACTGTGCCTAACACTTTCGCTTAGGGGTGTAATTGATGCAGTTGAAGGTCCTAAACCTATTTTTCAATGGAAAAATATTAAAGATTGGTATAGAGAAAACTGCTGTACAGTTCCCTCTTTTTTCTCCATCAATTTCGTGATGCTCTCTGCAGAAGAAAAAATGCGTGATGACCTACGTAGTAAAACACTTTCATGGTTAAATGAAGAACTTGATCGTACCTTACCTATACATACTCGGAAATATTTCTCGAAGAGCAACATATAAAACAAACCTATCATGTAATTCCTAAATAACAGGAATTTAGAAAGGTATTTCTGTTTGTGCAAGGAAAACTTATGTTTCAATTGTTGATTGATAACTACAACCAATACTCAACTATACCCGTTCACAATCTTGGTAGATTATTCAAGATAATGGCCCTATACATTAAGAAAGGCACTTTTCCTTGTTACAGAAAAGCGCCCTTTCGTATTATAAGGTAAGCCCAGTCTACACTAGTTCTACTTTTTGGTCGCGAACCAAGCTACTTCGCTTCAATCAAACCCGTTATTGTAATCATGTTGGGGACTATTTCACATTTTAAGAACGCTTCTAATAATCTCGGTAGAAAAAAATTAAAAAATAGCAGGAACCATTCCTCCATCCATCCGTACTGGAGAACCTTTAAATGCGGATGCGTAAGGACTACATAAAAATGTAGCGAGTCTGCCGATTTCAGCAGGTCTGATAAACCGTTGTATCTCAGAGTGAGGTAGATTTGTAGTCATGAATTGTTTCTCTTTTTCTATAAAATCCAGATTGTCATCAGGATACATCCCCTCAATGATTTGATACACATTCTCAGAAAGTGTGGGACCTGGCATGATCGTATTAACAGTAACTTCTTTTCCTTTTGTTAATTTGGACAGGCTTTTTGATAATGACAATAGCATTGATTTTGTCATACAATATTGAGGCATTTGTCCTGAAGGCATAATGGCTTCTTCACTGGCAATAAAGATAATGCGCCCATCATCATTTTTCAACATTTTTGGTAAATAAAATTTAGATAATCCATTTGCAGCAAGTACATTCGTACGAAAGTATTTTTCCCATATTTCATCACTAACGTCCTCATATTGCATCATCTCATATATCCCCATATTGTTAACTAAAATATTTTTAATCCCATCTCCATGATTTATAACTCCTTTATATTGTTTTAAGAAAATATCAATTGATCGTGTTTATACCTGAATTTTCAGAACGCCAATTTAATGGGGTAACTCCTTGCCAAAGGTGAAAGGCACGGTAAAACGAGTTTTGGTCTTCATATCCAACCAGAAAAGCAACTTCTTTAATATCGAGTGAGGGGTTTGCCAAGTACTTTATTGCCTGTTCATGTCGAACTTCTGTTAATAGATGATTAAAGCTCGTACCTTTATCAGTAAGTCTTCGCTGCAAGGTGCGACTACTTATCCCCAACTCGCTCGCGATGTTCTGAATGTCAGGGCGTCCTCCTGATAGACTACGTTTCATGATCCACTTAACCATCTCAGTGATTGATCGGTTGCGTTGTAGCTCATCCAGCGATTGGTCCAGTACTGGAGTCAGAATTTCCAGCAGTTCTGCGTTGTACGAGGCAAAAGGGTGGTCCAAATCTTCTCTATGTAACGTTAATCGGTTACAATTTGCCCCGACTCGGATACGGCACCCAAAGTAAGCTTCAAGTCCCTGTACATCGCCCATTGAATGCGATAATTCGACAAACTTAGCTGTCAAATGATTTCCTGTCCCCCGTCGCCCTAACTCCAGAAGAAACGCAAGTGTAATACCAATCAGCATCGATGGACCAGGTTTCTCAGAGTTCATCCATTCCAGTTCAATTGTGCAGTTATCCCCTTTCTCAGTGATATTTAAGCTTTCGGGAGGACACAGTTGTTTGTACCGAACCATTCTCTTTAGAGCATCGCGGTAGTCACGAGCGTGGTAAGTCGCTAAGACAGTCGGTGGATAATGTGCTGTTTCAATGCCGGTCGCAAGCTTGATGATTCCTTTGGCAGTGTCGTCAACGAGATCAGAATAGGCCTGCCAAATCGCAAAATATTGAGTGATAGTAACATACGGTTCAGTAATAATAGAAAGCGGTAATCGTGCTTTTCGAACCACCTCATTGGCCGCTATCCCCAATCTTTGTAATGCTGTCCAAAATCCTGCCGGGACTTTAACACGAGTATTTGGCGTCATACAAATAGAACCTCCTTCATTTACCCATATATTCACTAGTTTTGGTGGTGTAATTATGCATGATTTTGTTTGCTGCTCAGTTAATATATTATCTTTCCAATGTTACTCCGTCACTAGTAAAAAGCGACATTTTACTTGCCGATTACGTCAAATGATTCAGTTAGAAAAAAGTACCTTAACCTAACCTTTTAAACACTGAACGTCTTACTTTTTATTGAATTTTATTCTAAAAAAGTGAAATGAAAAGTATATACATCTGATACAAACATGCCTAAGGAAATCAAAACTTCTTTTTTTCTATTGATCACAAAAGCGAATTTCTTCTTTTACAAGTACAAGTGTAATGCCTTTGTATTTTCTAAAACTTTCCTTTTTAATAATCTGACCTTTTCATAAAGAAAGAGCACAACTCTTGTTACGGAATTGTGCCCGATTGCTGAAGCATAATATAAAACTATGGCAACAGTCTTTCTATAACCAATTGATGGAATTAAAGCTTCGAAATTCATTGTTCCATCAATGATTTCAGTTTCAATAATGCCCCTAATATTGAAAACTCGAAATCGATATATATTTTTTAATATTTAACCGCTTTTCAAATTGTCCATCTATCTTTCTCAATTATGCTCTTATTACTTGAAAGTGACTTATCTACATGATTAATAAATATCCTCAATTCATTATCATCTAGTTCATGTAAAATACTTCTTCCGGTTCGCTCACTTAAATCTTTAAGTAATTGATTTTTGGTAGGATACACTTTTCTGGTTTCCCACAAGTACTTTGTATAAAAATCTTGTCTTAGTTTTCCACTAAGTTGAGCATAAACATTTGTCGTCTCACTCTTTTCGTGACCAAGCAAGCTCTGAATTACGTCAATAGGAGCGCCGTTGTTGATCATGTGGATAGCATAGCTATGTCTTAATTGATGAGGATGAATGGTTTTATTGGTGCCCGCTCAACTGGAAATTCTTTTAATAATATACCTGATCAAATCAATACTCATCCTTTTTTGCGGTCTTCTCTCTGTCAGGAATAAACAAGGGTTTGAATCTGTACGTTCTTCTAAATATCGCTTTAACCATAAGGAACAGCGAGTATTAAAGTAAACTTCTCGTTCTTTATTGCCTTTACCTTGTACGATAACAGCGTTGCTATGCTATAATCTATATGATTTTATTTCCTGTACCTTTCCAGACCTCCCAGTATTACTAAACATATATACATCGCAGAAATCAATTTTTGTTCCATTTGCTAATGTAATCACACCATTTATTGAAGCGAACTTCCCGTGAGTTATCACTTGGTAAATTTCAAGGCAATCAACGATGTGGTTATTTTCCTCCTGCAAAGTAGAAATTAATGAACATTGACCTTCTACTTTTTTATTATCTTTTAATTGATACCATATAATAGATTCATTGGCATATTCCTCAATGATTTCATTTTGCTGTTTTAATATAGATACTGTAAAATCAATAACTAATTGTTTCCTTGGAGCATTATCACATCCTTTTGGAATGATAAGCTTCATATCATTTGGGGAACTGTCCATTTATTCAACCTCCCGAAATATTAGATACATTTTACTTGATAGAAAGAAGAAGTAAAACAATATTAAAAGCTCCTTCTTCCACAATCTGTCCCTAGTATCGAAAACGGATACCTACTTATTCAAGAAGTGCTCCCACTAATGGAAAACTTGGAATCGAAATAAATATTTGAGTAATTTAAAATCCCTTTATACATATACCCCAAATACTAATTTAGGATTTGCTTAGTATCTGAGTAGCTTTGTGATAATCCTTTGATTTAACTAGAATATCGTAGGTATCTTGAGTTACATAAATTGTTTTCCAACTGTTTTCTTTCAAGTACTTAAGCAACTTGCTTAACATATTTGCCTCCTTACATGGACTAATTATGTACACCTAGTCAAGCTAGTATTTTCCAGGCAATTAGGAGTAAGGTCGCGAAGGCAGCTTCCATCAATGTCCCCTTCAATGACTTTTTACGAAGCAAGTCGTAAACTGCTCGGGCGTAGAACGCTATGGCAAATACCAATACAATACCAACTTCAGTGATGAAGGGAGTGACGAACATTACGAGGAAGAATAAACCATCGAACCACGTAAACTTAACCGGTTTGGCGTAAGGATCATCCAGGATTGGATGCTGTTCGTTTTTATCTTTCATATCCATCACTCCCTTTTGCTTACTCATTATATCGCTCTGATACAGCAGTATAACTAAAGTTGTTATGTAACTATATTGAACACTCCTTGTAAAAGAAATGCGCTCCACTAAATAGATTCGCTAATCCTCTGTTAAATCCCTTTAATCCCCATATTATCTCGAAACTGAGTCTTCAACTATCCTGCCCTTATATGGAAGACTTGAATTCGAGATATAATCCCTGAAAGTTGAAGAATGTTTTGTAGAAAGCTCACCTTTTTCATAAGAAAAAGGGTGATCTGAATAATTTCAGTCTCACCCCTAAATTCATTGACATCGTATACTATCGATTTAGTTATTTGTTTTTTTCTACCCAGCCGATAAAGTTATCCATAACGCTATCTAAGAATTGAATCGTCGCTTCATCAACTAAATTTCCTTCTTCGTCCATCTTTTGATGAATAGTGCCAATCAAAACCTCATTTCCAGGTAAGGTAAGCGCGGCTACACCTGGAGCATTAAGTATCTGACGTAGATGCATTTGGGCACGGACAGTGCCTAATGCACCCATGGTACCACCTGCAATCATAACTGGTTTATTCGTCATTACTTTGTCTACTCTGGAACACCAGTCTATCGCATTTTTTAAAACACCCGGTACAGAATGGTTGTATTCAGGGGTAACAATGATAATACCATCAGCCTCAGCTATCTTCTGTTTAAATTCTCTTACAGCCGACACAGGATTTTCTTCTTCATCCTGGTTGAAAAAAGGAAGTTCTTCAATGCTTAAAAGCTCGATTTCAGCTTTTTGCTGATAACGCATGCGGATATAATTGGCAAGTTTCTTGTTATAAGATTCCTTTCTGATACTTCCTGCAAAAACTACAAATTTCATTCCATCACCCTCCGTGATAACAGTTGTTTAATGTTCTCTTAAGATACCCTGCCTCTTTTTGTCTCAAAGCTCTTACACAAACTATATTATCAAAAAGACAGTGCTTCTTCTCCCTTTCTACTTTAAAGCTTTTGTAAAAAAGACAAAAAACAGACGCCCTGCTATAAGGACGCCTGTTCGAACTTTATGATTAATATAGTTTTTGCAGGGCTTCTTTATTAAAGGCTAACAGATCATCCGATCTACCGTCTTGGACTTTCTTCACCCATTCAGGGTCCATTAATAACGAACGGCCGATGGCTATAAGGTCGAACTCATCACGATCAAGTTTATCCATTAAACCGTCAAGATTTGTTGCTTCGGCACCAGAGAAGTCCGTAAAGACACCATCAAGACCGACAGAACCGACAGAAATGACCGGTTTGCCTGATAGCTTTTTCGTCCAGCCTGCAAGGTTTAAGTCGGAACCCTCAAATTCAGGCTCCCAGAACCTGCGTGTGGAGCAGTGGAAAATATCGACACCAGCTTCAACAAGCGGCTGTAAAAAGCGTTCCAACTCATCAGCCGTATGGACCAATTTCGCTTGGAAGTCATTCATTTTCCATTGGGAGAAACGAAAAATGATCGGGAAATCTTCCCCAACTTCACGACGGCACGCTTCTACTATCTCTACGGCAAACTGGGTGCGCTGAACGAAATCTCCGCCATATCGGTCCTTGCGTTTGTTGGTGTTTTCCCAGAAGAATTGGTCGATCAAGTAACCATGAGCACCATGGATTTCAATAGCATCAAAACCGAGTCGTTTCGCATCCGCTGCTGCTGTGGCATAAGAATCCACCAACGCCTCTACTTCTTCTGTAGATAATGGTTCGTTTACTTTCTCCCCATCTAAGCTTAGCCCTGATGGTCCCACCGGCTGTGCCTCTTCATTTGGAAGATCTCCCTTGCTGCGAGTCATTCCTACATGCCACAGCTGCGGGGCAATTTTACCGCCGGCCTCATGCACTTCTTTGACCACATTGGCCCAGCCGTTCAATGCCTTTTCTCCATGAAACACAGGAATACTCGCACCAGACACAGAAGCAGGGTGGTCAATCCCTGTTCCTTCTGTAATAATCAACCCGACCTCATTCTCAGCACGTCTGCGATAATACGCAGCCACTTCCTCATTAGGAACATTCCCAGGTGAGAATCCGCGTGTCATCGGTGCCATTACGGTACGGTTCGGAAGATTTAATTTATCACTAGTAAAAGGTTCAAATAAAGGTTTCGTTGTAGTTTGATTTGTCATAATCTGCCTCCTTTTTCAACGATGTAGGTAATTATTACAGATGAAAGAAGGAAACGAAAGAAATCTGTTTCTATCCAGCACATCAATATTTTGACTAGTACTGGAGAGTCAGCTCTTTTGGATGTTAACGCTCATACCGAGCAAAATCCTGATGGAGAAATCAGGGGACAAATTACCCCTCTTGATCGTAGATATTAGAATTCTGTATTCCCTATTAAGCAGGCACTTATCCTCATTTGATAAGTGCCTGCTTTTTTATTAATATCACTTCTATATGTTTATCGTCGAGAAAAAACTTTGTTGAGAACTTTGATAGCAAAGATACTTATTTTTTCCAAATCCAGCTACTATACCAGGATGAAATAACTAAAAGTTACGTTTTAATTACAAACAGGGTTCGCTGTTAAGTTTGTAGGGTATTACCATAATGGGGATAGCATTGCGGAATAGAGCAGGACTGAAACTAAAATGAAATATCTTCTTGTTATTAAAGTTCCCTTTTCATAAGATTATTCAGCACTTAACCTTATAGTGGTCTAAGAAAAGTATCTGTATGAATCCATGAATAACCAATGGTGGAATGAGGTTATTACTGAATATGAAGCATCAAGGGAAGCAAATCAATTTACTAGCCCGAAGATAATTATGGTTTAGTCTGCAGTTGTTTTAATCAGTGAACTTCTCCACTTATATCTTACAGATGCACTTTAAGTGGAGAGGGAGTTTAGAACTGTCGAGTATTAAGGATTTACAAGAAAAAATAGAAGCATTAAGAACGAAAATGTATAAAACGTATGAAAATAACCCTAATGACCCGCAATTACTTGCTATTTCCCAATTGCTGGATAAGCTTTTAAATGAGTTGGAACAGTCGTTGAGAAATGAGGAAAAACCTAGATAGTAACCATTCAAGGTTATTATTCTGTAATTCTTATTTCTCAAAATAACACGGAGATGTAAAAGGTTTCCATAAACCTGCTTTAGTCTTTCGTGTTGGTTATTTTTGTATGTTAGCCCAATACTCTTATCAAGAGTATTGGGTCTTTTCTTATTCGGATATTAAAACCGCTTTATCTCGAATTCAAGTCTTCCATTATGTTGAACAAAATTTTGACAGAAAACTCACCTTTTTCACAAGAAAAAGGGTGATCTGAAAGTTAAGAGTAATATTTACTTTTCAACTAAGAAACGTCTTACATCCGAACAAAGCCAATTCTATGAAGCAAGAGCCCTTACATTAATTTCTCTTTTTTGGAAAATTTAAAGATACAAAAAACTTATCTTTTCAGAAAGGATTCACCAATGTCTAATATCCTCTTAATTTTTTTATTACAAATTATATTAGTGCCAACATTATCGCTTCGAATCATTTTTGTCGTTAAGAATATGAGTATTTTAGCTTCTATTTTTGGGTTTCTAGAAGCGTTAATATATGTATTCGGTTTATCTATTGTCCTAAGTGGCGAGCAAAGTATTCCAGAGATGCTGGTTTATGCCCTCGGCTTTGCAGCAGGAATCTTCTTAGGAAATTACATTGAAAATAAATTGGCTTTGGGATATACAACTCTTACTGTTAACTTAATGAACAGGAATACTGAACTGGTTTCAACGCTCCGGAACAATGGGTACGGAGTTACAGTATTTGAAGGCATGGGAAAAGATAGTGTCCGTTATCAGCTTCAGATTTTGACGAAAAGAAGCTTGGAAGAGAATGTAATGAGCATAATCGAAAAATTTGATCCAAGTGCCTTTATCATTTCTTATGAACCACGTAAGTTTAAAGGAGGATACCTGTTAAAAGCGATGAAAAAAACGAAGAAAAGAAAATCATAAAAAACAGGAAATTATTATAGAGAATTTTACACTTATATATTAATACCCTTTCAAAAAATCCACCCTATTAGGTAAAACTTCATTATTTTCGATTCTCTTCAATGTTTCCAAAAAGCATACGATCGCTTCATTCAACTCGGTCACAGCCGATATATGAGGAGTGATGATGATATCGTCTCTTTCCCATAGCTGGGAACTCTCTGGCAGCGGTTCTGTTTCAAGCACATCTAACACTGCGCAACGAACCTTTCCGGAATTTAACGCTTCCAGGAGCGCTTGCTCGTCTACCGTATGACCTCTGCCGACATTGATAAAGGCAGCGCCGTTCAACTTGCTGAAAAACGTACGATCAAATAACTTACTCGTTTCATTTGTCAAAGGCAATGTGCTAATAATCCAATCTGCCTGGGCAGTCAGCGTGCTTGAAGAGCTGGTTTTCGTCACTTTTTGGAAGTACTCCTTTTGTTTGCCGCTGTGCGACACGCCGAAAACGGTGGCTCCAAGGCTTGAAAATACCTTGGCAATCTCCTGGCCAATCTCCCCTGTACCAAATATAACAATCGTTTGATCCTTCACCATTTGTGGTGTTTTTGGGGCCCACTTCTTTTCCCTTTGTCTTATTCCAAAGTAGTGATGAAACTGAAGATCCCTTAATACATAGCTTAAACAATACTCGCTTATTTTTTGTCCAAATGTGCTAACAGTTCGGGTTAGAAGGATATCACGTTCCTTCCACCCATCAATTTCCAAATAGTTATTTACACCCGCCTTAAAAGAATGTACCCATTTAATTCCGGCAAAATGGAAACCCGGGCATGGCTTGAAACCCACATAGGCATCTGCCCAAGCCAAATCCTCTTCAGTAATTTCATCCATATGCTTAAAACGAAAGCTCTGAGATGTTTTAGCAGGTAACTGTTCCTGGAATTCCTTTTCATAGTTTCCTGCAACCAGTATAGTATGTATGTTCATTAGATTTCCCCCACACTTTTTATTAGAAAATGCCTTGATACCTCATTCCATACTAAAACATTACTCAATATATTTTCAAATACTGCATTACTCGCAAACCATCATTATTCTTCCCTTTTATGGAATAAAACTACTCGAAAAAATAAATTAAAAACGGAGCCTGATCCCCAGCATGCTAAAGCATTACCTCATAGGGTTCAGGCTCCGTCATTTTCCGCGTTTACAGTTGCGGGGTGCATCAGATTCTCATTAAAAAGCGCTTATAAACTTACAGTAAATCTATTACATTCTAACAACATTAAACACTACCTATTATCCATTCTCAATACGTTTTTGAATGGATGCTCACTACATCAAGCTTGGAAGCTGCCTCCTCCGCTTGTTTGCACGCAGCCGTTACACTTTCTCCTTTATTCAGTATCACAGCCATGCGACGGCCGACTTTTGTAGAAGGCTTTCCAAATAAACGCACTTGCGTGTCAGGTACAGCTAACGCTTCTTCAATTCCGGAAATTTGGTAGTCGTTGCTTTCCTCTGTTGCTTTGATTGCATGACTGGCTCCCGGGGAAACAAGGGCAATCTCCTCTATTGGAAATCCTAATATCGCCCGTACATGAAGCGCAAATTCCGATAGCTCCTGGCTAATTAAGGTAACCATCCCGGTATCATGCGGTCGTGGGGAGACTTCACTGAAATACACGCCATCTTCAGTAATAAACAGCTCTACACCAAAGACACCGAAGCCGCCAATTTCATCGGTAACTTTTTTTGCCAGGTCTTCGGCTTCCTTAATATGTTCCTCGCTCATCGCATGGGGCTGCCAGGATTGGATATAATCCCCATCCTGCTGTAGATGGCCGATTGGCGGACAGAAAAACGTTCCATTAACAGAGCGAACCGTTAATAGCGTGATTTCCGAATCAAAATGAATGAATTCCTCTACGATTACACGGGTACTTTTACCCCGTCCACTATTCAGGGCTTCCTGCCAGGATTTCTCGATATCTGATTCTGTCCGGCACAGGCTCTGCCCCTTTCCTGAAGAACTCATTATCGGTTTGATTACACACGGGGTACCAATGATATCAACCGCTTCTTTTAATTCCTCTAAGGAGTTGGCAAATTCGTATTTCGCTGTCGGAAGTCCCAGTTTTTCACTTGCCAGCCTCCGAATACCTTCGCGATCCATTGTCAATTGGGTGGCGTAGGCAGTTGGAATGACGTTGTAACCCTCCTGCTCCAACTCTAGCAGTGTTGCAGTTGCAATCGCTTCTATCTCCGGAACAATAAAATCAGGCTGTTCCTGTTCGATCACACTACGCAGCGCATCGCCGTCAAGCATATCCAACACATGGAAACGGTGAGCTACCTGCATCGCAGGCGCACCTTTATATCGATCGACTGCAATGGTCTCTATTCCTAATCGCTGGGCCTCGATCACTACTTCTTTCCCCAACTCTCCTGACCCTAATAGCATTATTTTTTTCGCATGATTTTGGTTCGGTGCTCCATACATGTTGCAATTCCCCCTGAATATTTTGGTTTACAGCTATTCTATCGTTCCTCACGGAGAAATATCAAGTTTTTTCAGATTAAAAAACGAACATTTAAACTATAAAAGTAAAAATTGTTCATATATCCATCCCATCTAACTGCCAAATCGAACATCAGTGATGGAAAAATAGGGAAAGTGCGTAGCGGTCACATAGGATAATGGAATGATTACAAGTAGGTAGCACAGAAAGATGACATCAAATTTAGAAAAACCTAATCGATAGAAATATGTTCGATTTCCATGATTAGAAAAACGCTTGGCTTCCATGGCAACCGCAATCCTATAGGCCCTTCTGATACTTTGGGAAAGAAGAGGAATCGAATAAGATTTAATTTTTCTATAAAACCCGTTCACTCCTCTTTCTCCTTGAACACCACGTACTTGCAATGCATAATGCAACGTTTGCATCTCTTCGATCATCAACGGAATCAACCGGATGGCAGCCATAAAGCTATAGGCATATTTCGGTTTCAGTTTGAATTGTTGCATTAAGGAATAAAACAGATAAACAGGACGAGTTGTCAGTGCAAACACAATTCCTAAGATGGCAAAGCTAATCCCCCGAAAACCTAAATGTAAACCCCGGAAGAAACTCTCTTCAGTAATATGGACCAACCCCCACTTGGCCCACGTGATCTCCCCTTTTCCGAAGAATATCATCGAAGTGGAAGATGTAAGAAAAATTAATAGAAAAGGAATGGAAATCACCAATAGACGTTTCCATGGATGACCCGTAAAGAACAAGTAAAGAGCGAGCATTCCTATCATATAGTTGATAAGAATATTAGTATTATGAATCATCAATAAATGAATAAATAAGAGAACCATAATCAGTAGCTTCAAGCTCGGATTAATTTTATGGAGCCATGTTTCCTTGTAAGAAAAGTCCATTGCCATCGCTTCCCTCCCCTATGAAATGACTGCTGGCTGTAACGTTTCTATATCGTTCGGAGCAGGAGATTCCATTACGAGTTCCCCGTCTTCCATCCTCCACACTTTCGTTGCAAAGTTTTTCACTATATTCAGGTCATGGGTAACCATAATAATGGTCGTCCCTTGAGCCCTTAACTGTTCCAGTTGCTCTAAAATGGCAAATGTATTTTTTGCATCCTGGCCGAAGGTAGGTTCATCCAACAGGATAATCGGCTGTTCTTTTACAATCGAAGCAGCGACACTCAATCTCCGCTTTTGACCCATGGATAACTGGTAAGGGTGTGTGTGTCGATAATCTTCCAAATAATACAACTTCAACATCTCGTCGACGCGCCGGGCAATTTTCTCCTGCTCCCATTTCGCCAAATGAAGGCTGAATGCAATTTCCTCATATACAGAATTTGTTACGAATTGAAATTCCGGGTTTTGGAAGACAAAGCTGACATACTCAGCCAAATGTTTAATCCGCTTGTAATCTTGTTCAAAAATCTTGTAAGTGCCCGTGGTCTTTAACAGATTCATCATGGCGAGCAGCAGGGTACTTTTTCCTGCCCCGTTTTCGCCAAGTATCGTTACCCATTCCCCGGGATGAGCACGCGCCTCCTCGACTTGGAGGGCTTTAACTTTTCCTCTAAAAGCCGAAAAATCGGATAGATGAACAGCCGGTTTTGCATCCTCGGTATTGACTGATTGTGGGATATGCCTGCTTTTGTCCTGCATGTAATCCTCCCAAACACCCGGGTACCAAATCCCCTGTTCGATAAGTACATGTTTATACTGATCAAACACCTGCTGTTTAGGCCCGTCAGCAATGATTGTTCCATTTTCATCGAGAAGAATGACACGATCGACAAAATCGACCACCTGTTCAATTTTATGTTCGACAATCACTACGGTCTTGTCATTTCCCACGTTCTTGATCGTGTCCCAAACAAGCTTTGTACCCTCTGGATCCAGCATGGCTGTCGGTTCATCTAAACATAATAGCTCAGGTTCCAGAGCAAGCACCGAGGCAATGGCCAGGCGCTGTTTCATCCCGCCGGATAACGTCTGGATTTTTGTATGATTATCATCGAATCTGAGTCCCACCTGGTGGAGATAATGATCAATATATTGTTCCATTTCTTCTCGGGGAATCTGAAGGTTTTCTAATACAAACGCGATTTCCTCATCTACATATGGCATACAAAATTGGGCATCCGGATCCTGGAATAAAAATCCCCAGGATTCTGGAATGGTTAGCGCATCTGCTTTCATTGGCACTGCCACCGCACTGGGTATCAGTCCCGTTAATACTTGTAAAAGTGTCGATTTACCAGAGCCGGATGGTCCCAGTATCAATACCTTCTCTCCCTTTTCAAAGGAAAGGGAAAAGTCTTCGAATAACAAGGATTCCACTCCGGGAAACTTCAACCGCATGTTTGTCATACTGGCGATCGTTGTCATCTTATTCCTCCCCTGCTAGCCTAAAGCCTGATAATCTTCTTTCGTAGCTGGACGTACAAGGTTGGTAACACCTGTCTTTTCTAATGCCTGGACAAGCAGATGAGCGAAAATACCGGAAATAAGAATCGCTCCCGCTATTCTGGTTCCAAACAGGATAAGTAAGTTCCAAAGTGCCAGGTCTCCGATGTATCCGTAATAAAAGTCAATACCAATGGAAGCAACCGCAGCTGCGACACCTGCTAACGATGCAATCAACATATCATAGCGCTTATAACGGAACGCCGCGAAGATCAATTCAGCAGCAAGTCCCTGGCCAATCCCGAATATAAGGGTAGCTACACCCCATTCCCCGCCGAAAATAAACTCACCCTGGGCAGCAGCAATCTCTGCTAATAAAGCTACTCCAGGTTTTCGTATGATCAAATAAGCCACTACCGCCGCTATGAACCACATGCCATAAATCAGCTGCTCCAGATGAAGCCCCAGCGTGGCAACCACTCCATATAGCGGGCCCCACAATTTATATATCACCCCAAATATCAGTGCGATGATGATGGTTACTAAAATATCTGTCAACTTCAACCCTTTTTCCATGTTGCCTCCATCTCCTTTGCTAGGTTAATTTTTAAATAGGTTCTTTTCTGTCAATCTTTTCAGCTGTTCAATAGATCCGAATTCTCCAGCCACATTTTCTTGTGGTAAGACATGTCCCAGAATAAATATTCCAGTTTACTCGTATGAAGGAAGATTTCTTCTAAATGAGCTTTTTCTCGTTCCGGCTTACCATCCGCAAGTTCATTCATCAGTTTTTTCATAGCTTCCGCAAGCTCCGTAAATTCGTCCGAAGCGTACATCTTTATCCAATCCCCATAGAATTCATGGTCACTGGCCCCTTCTTTTTCATTCAATGCCAGCCCGATAACATTGTAGCTCCACGTACAGGCAAGCACGCATGCTGCTACCTCAGCCTCTGCCCCTTGATGGGCCTTGTTCAGCATGTAGCTCGTATAAGCTAGAAGTGTAGAAGATGGTTTGGTATTTTCTAATTCTTCCCGCCTGATTCCAAGTCTTTCTGCATAGTTTCGATGCAGCTCCATTTCTTCGTTCAGTGTCGAATGGAGTAAATCAGCAAACATGGTCATGGTATCTAAGTGAGTTGCCTTCACGCTTCCTAACGCAAATACCCGGCAATAGTCGATTAAATATAAGTAATCCTGCTCCATAAAAAACTTGAATTTTTCAAGATCCAAACTTCCATCTCCGATGCCCTTTACAAATGGGTGTTCGAGGTAGGCATCCCAAATCGGTTTAGCATGATTATAAAGACGATCGGTAAACATCATATATCATCCTTTCGCTCAGATTGTTGAAACCAGTCAAATAAGAAAGCAACCATGGTTTTGGTGAACCGTTGAAGCTGGTTTCGATCAAGCGACTCATTAACGGCATGTGCCTGATCGAGTGTGCCTGGGCCATACAGGACAGTAGGGATGCCGGCCTCCGCTAACCATCCCCCATCTGTAACAGTAGGGGACATGGAATAATCAACCGGAGTTTGGAAAATACGTTGATGTGCATTTGCCAGCATCTCAACCCCTGCATGACTGGTGTCCACTGAGAATGCAGGGAAAATTTCTCCTTGCTCTTCTATCATCGACGTGCCGCCCCATGAAAATTGAGGTGGGTGATCTCTTAACCAGGGATCTGCTTTCGCTGCATGATTTATGTGCGCTTCTACCTCACTGATCACATCTTCATAGTGTTCTTCCGGATAGTAATGTACAGTGATCCATAACGAGCATCGGTCAGCAATGAAAGCAGCATGACGGCCGCCCTCAATCACAGCCGGGTTGATTGTATTGGACCCCGGAGGAAATCCAGGGCTCGATTTCGTAACTGCCCAATGCCTCTCCAATTCTTGTAACGCAGTAATTATTTTCATCATTTTTTCTATCGCACTCGCCCCTTTGATACCACCGCCAGCATGGATCATCGACCGCCTTTGGGCATCATGTAGTGTTTCACTGCTTTCGATTGTTATCCAGCCAGTGATCACACCACCCTGCCCCTGGATTTGGCAGTCACTTGTATCGACTACTAGCGCTAAATCAGCATGGTATCCCCTTTCACAGCAAGACTTAGTCCCTGCTTCTCCAACCTCCTCCCCAACAACCGATTGGACATAGAGGTTTCCTTTAGGTTCTACACCAGCTTCATGGAGCACCTTTAATGCAAAAAGAACCCCGGCCATGCCTCCTTTCATATCTGCTACCCCGCGCCCGAATACTTTGTCCTTCGTTACCGTACATTCGAATGGATCATAGTCCCATTGCTCATTTTCCTCAATGGCAGCTACATCGAGATGACCATTGATGATCAGGCTCTTCGCCTGGCCTTCGTCTTGTCCCCGTTTAGTCCCAACCACCACGGGGTCTCCGGGATACAAATCCCACGAGTCGATCGTAAAGTCCAATTCTTTCAGTCTATTAGCCAAGTACTCCTGAGCCTCCTCCGCATTCCGGGCAGGCGGGCTCAACGTTGGATAGGCTACTAAATCGGACAATAGTGCCAGCAGTTCATCTTCTCTTTCCTCCACTTCATTCCATAAACGGACTAACTGGTCATCCATGAACCATCCGCTCCTTTCCTTTAGACAAACTTGGCTTTTCGCAAAGTCCTTATGTCGAAAGCCTTTAAAAGTAAAATAAAATAGCCCGCCCCTTCATGCGAAGGAGCGAGCTATTATTTTTGAATAGATTAAAGAAAGATTTCACCCGCTTCACTTCCCTCCGCTAGTATGATCTAGATCAGGTTATAAGGGTCAAAGCTTCAAGCTTCTCTCAGCCAATTCATGGCTCCCCTAGTGAAGTATTCTTATTCAATTGTTATCTGTTGAATGGAAGTTAGAATCTGCCACTCAAAGAGTCAGTCTTATAGTAGCACTCTCTTAACATAAAAAATGCCACTTTCCAGAAAAGAAAAGTGACATGACCTATCATAGATGAAATATTTCATGAATACACTTTCCTCCGCTGGATTTTTAGCCAGTTCAGGTTCAAAGAGTTCCAAAGTTATACTTTGATCTCAGCCTTAAAAGAAAGGCTCCCCTAGTGAATGCACCTATTAAATTTTGGAATGATTTAATTTATACCATACATTATTTTTATTTATTCGTCTATACCGTTATCTGACTTTTTCAATTAATTATTGGACAGCAATTGGCTATTTTCCTCTCAGCCCGTACTAATTAACCTTGTTTCTGGACAACTTTTTCAAGTAAAAAAAATCACCTGATCAGGCGACAAAAGTAGTTATCTTCCGCCTGATAGGTGAGAATCGAATAAGTCTATAATTTCCAAGAATCTCTCTGCTTCTCTAAATGTGTGATCGGCCAGAAGCGGGTGTATATTACTCTTAATACGACAAGCCTCTATTAACTCTCTAGCTGTCTTCTTAAAATCCCTTAAAGACACAACCGATACCCTGTTTTGATCCAGAAACTGATCCATCAGCGGTACAGTTTCCGATTGGGGGCGCATCGAATCTAAATCAATGGCTTGAAAAACCAATTGGTCAAAATCATGGCTGAAGTCTCTTGCCTGGTCCACCAGTTTTCTTTCAGATGGATCTAAAAGGTGTCCGATAAACTTGGCATGGTCGGCCATTATCCTGAGAAAGAATAAGTTTTCCTGAATGATGGTATCAGGTTCGGGTGCCAGCTTTCCCTCATTAAGATCCCTTAGACGATTGGCAAAATAAGCAGCTTCTCTGCTGATATGGTCCACTAATAATGGGTAGTTATTTGATCTTATTTCACAGCGCAACGTTAAACCTAAGACTTTTCTCTTGTAACCCCAAATAGCAACAGCCGCTTGATAAACTTCATTGTTGAATGATTTAACTCGCTGTAGATCCGAGTTTACATTAAATCTTGCTAACTTCTCCTCTATCCGCTCAAAAAGGGTAATAAACTGTTTGGCTTCCGCTATCAATTGCGTCTGTTCATAAGTAAACCCCAAACTTAGAAATAAAGCATGTTCCTTCATGATTCTGGACCAAAATCGAATTTCATCCAAGGACCTCTCGACAATCGGATTACTCATGATCCCCCTCCTTTTAAAACATCTCCCCCCATACTTATGTAATAATATTTGCAGCTATTCCTTTAACTTTTCAATCAAACTGCCGTCCTCAATGTTGTTATATATTTTGGAAGTCATTCATAGAATACCTTGTCTATAGTTATAGGGGGTGGGATCATGAATAATGTTTTACTTTTCTGCGACCCAGGTATTGATGATTCATTAGCAATTATGTATGCACTTTTAAACCCTGAAATAAATGTGGTCGGTATCGTTTCAAGTTATGGTAACGTGCCTCAACAACAGGCAACACAGAATGTAGCTTATCTGTTAAAACTGGCTGGAAGGGATGATATTCCTATCATCGCCGGAGCAAGAAGTCCGCTCAGTGGTGAAATAGCTGTATTCTATCCGGAAATCCATGGGGAAGAGGGCTTAGGGCCAATACGTTCTCCTGAGACGATTCAACATGAGGTTGTCAATTTTGATGAGATATTTAAAATCATTGAAAAACACGCGGGTAACCTGGTAATCGTAGATGTAGGAAGGTCTACATCACTTGCGATCGCTTTTTTATTAGGGGGAGAAGAGTATTTACATAAGGTGAAGGCAGTTTATTGTATGGGAGGCGCCTTTTTAGTACCAGGCAACGTAACGCCTGTTGCCGAAGCTAACTTTCATGGCGACGCCATAGCGGCCAACCTCGTTTTAAACAAGTTACGAAATGTCCATATCACTCCATTGAACGTAACGAATTACGCAATCATCACACCTGAAATCATCCAACAGATCACCGCTCAGTCTTTCAATGCTTTCACCCAGCTGATAAAACCAATTTTTGATTATTACACTGCTGCTTACAAAAAATTAGATCCCAGCCTCACAGGCAGTCCTTTGCATGATGTTTTTACCATATTTGCTTTGGTCAATCCAGAGCAAGTACAGTATGTTAATCGCCAGGCTTCTGTATCCATTGAGTTTAATGATACAAAAGGAGAAAGTATCGCTGACTTTAGAGCAAGATCAAGCGAACAGGTCACAGCAAATACAGATCATATTGCCATACAGTTCAACTACCAGACATTTGTAAAAGATTTTATCAATGTAATGACTACGCGAAAAAAAGAACCCTGAATAAGGGTTCTTGAATTAACTATTAAGATGCTATTTCGCGTTTTCATCTGGCTGGTGGATGCCGAAAATATTTCCTTCCGTATCGATATAGTATCCCTGCCATGCCATTCCCGGCAACGCAGATTTCGGCATTGCCACCTTGCCTCCCTGATCGAGAATTTTAGCCTCAATAGAGTCGTAGTCTTCCACTCCCATGGTACACGCATAAGCATTAACAGCCTGGTTCACTTCTGGAGGAGCACTTTGCCGCTGCATCAAAGCACCGTTGATTCCCGGCTCTTTTTCATCACCAGTCACCGCCCCAAAATAAGGCATCCCGGCAAACTCACTCCAATCTTCAAACCTCCATCCAAATACCTCACCATAAAACGACTTCGCCCGTTCCATGTCATCGACATGAATTTCAAAATGAATGATTCTCCCCATTTGTTTCCTCCTTTAAAAATTTCATTCTTGTATGTAACCCCCTCGGAACTTATATTCTACCAATTGTCTGCATACTCCTTCTTTTTTAAGACGCCATTCAATAAACAAAGACTTACTATGTAGAAAATTACTCATTGAAACCCGAATATATTCACCTTAACAAAACCATTACATTGACATACAATTGTAATCCCCTTATGATACTAGTGTTATCCAATAAAACCTACCAATTTAATTGGTTTAAAACTAGGAGGAATTTAAATGAAAAAATGGATATTGTTAACCATGCTAACGTTAATGACTGCAGTGTTGTTCGCCTGCGGATCCAATGAATCAAACGATACAGATGAGGAATCCACTTCTTCAGATAACTCAGAAACATCCTTATATGAACAAATTCAGGAAAAAGGTGTCCTGACTGTCGGTACAGAAGGAACTTATCCTCCATTCACTTTTCATAATGATGATGATGAGTTGACTGGTTATGATGTGGAAGTAGCAAGGGAAATCGGGAAGCGCTTAGATTTAGAAGTAAAATTCAACGAAACAAAATGGGATTCTATGTTTGCCGGCTTGAATTCAGAACGCTTTGATATGATTGCCAACCAGGTTGGTATCCGTCCGGACCGCGAGGAAAAATATGATTTTTCCGAACCATATACAATTTCTACCGCTGTACTTGTCGCTAAAAAAGGAAACGAAAATATTAACACGTTTGAAGATATTAACGGGGAACCTGTCGCCCAATCCTTGACCAGTAATTATGCAGACATTGCGAAAGAATATGGCGGAGAAATCCAATCCGTTGAAGGGTTCAACGAAGCAATGCAGCTGATTGGCTCCGGACGTGTTCAAGCAACGATAAATGAACGACTTTCTGTACTGGACTATATCAATCAAAAAGGTGATCAAGCTCCTGTAGAAATCGTCGACAGTCAAGAAGATGCCGCAGAAAGTGCCATGATGTTCCGAAAAGGGAACGAAGACCTTGTGGAAGCAGTGAATGGTGCACTGAATGAAATGAAGGAAGATGGTACACTAGCTGAAATTTCTAACAAATGGTTTGGCGAAGATGTTTCCACTCAGTAATCTTATTATCGCATCTGCTATTAATATGGAACGTTACCTGGATATTTTCCAAAGCTCCTTTTTCCCTCTATTGGAAGGAGCTTTGGCCCGTACCATTCCGCTTACCCTGATTGCTTTCAGTATTGGTCTTATGTTAGCAGTCATCACGGCACTCTTTCGGTTATCAGGGATCAAAGCCCTGGAAATAATCGCTAGAATTTATATATCTATTATTCGCGGAACACCGCTACTGGTACAACTGTATATCATTTTCTTTGGACTAGGGAGCGTAGGTATTGAGATCGATCCCTTCCCTGCCGCAATCATCGGATTTTCATTGAATACGGGCGCCTATGCATCGGAAATCATCCGTGCAGCCATCCAATCGATTCCGAAAGGGCAATGGGAAGCATCCTATTCCATTAGTATGTCTTACGGTCAAGCGCTTCGCCGGATCATCATTCCCCAGGCGACAAGGGTCTCCATCCCGCCGTTGTCCAATTCTTTCATTAGCCTGGTAAAAGATACATCCTTAGCTTCCACGATCATGGTTACAGAAATGTTCCGGAAGTCACAAGAAATTGTCGCTACAACCTATGAACCATTGCTGCTTTATACGGAAGCCGCTTTACTGTACTGGACCATCTGTTTCTTACTGTCCTTAGGGCAAGACGCAATTGAGAAACACTTGAATCGATATGTGCAAACGTAAGGAGACTCTTTATGCTATCTATTAAAAACCTTCACAAACAATTTGGTGATTTAGTGGTACTGGACGGGATCGATTTAAATGTTGAAACCGGTAAGGTCGTTGTCGTCATCGGTCCCTCAGGTTCTGGCAAAACAACACTGCTAAGATGTCTGAATGTATTAGAGACACCAAATAAAGGGGAATTGCAGATAAATAATAAGGTTCTGGATTTTTCCAAAAAAGTTACTAAGAAAAACATTCAGGCTTTTCGTAAACAGACCGGAATGGTCTTCCAAACCTACAACCTCTTCCCGCACAAAACAGCGATTGAGAATGTCATGGAAGGACCGGTCATTGTCCAGAACATCCCAAAGCAGGAAGCACGCAATAAAGCCAGACAATTACTTGAAAAAGTTGGACTAGGTGACAAAATCGACTACTATCCATACCAGCTTTCCGGTGGACAGCAGCAACGTGTAGGAATTGCCAGGGCACTTGCGATGGAGCCGGAAGTCATGTTATTCGATGAACCAACATCTGCACTTGACCCAGAGCTCATCGGAGAAGTATTGCAAGTCATGAAAGAATTGGCAGAAGAAGGCATGACCATGGTTGTCGTCACACATGAAATGGGATTTGCCAGAGATGTCGCGGATGAGGTCATTTTCATGGAAGGTGGTCATATCATTGAACGTGGCCATCCGGCCGATATGTTCTCCCGTCCTTCCAATTCAAGAACAAAAGAATTCTTAAATCTATTGAGTGAGTAATAGAGTTTTCTATACTATAAACAGCGCCTGCCCCCCAGCATGCTAAAGTATCAGCGAAGTGGGGCCAGGCGCCGTTATTGACTAACTTTAAATATACTCAAATACGTATAAATAGAATAAAACGAAAAACACCGAAACAACTAACACCCATATTTTCCGTTTATAGTGAAGTACTAACATAGGTAACATGACTAAAACAAAGAAAGTTGACCACCCCAAATTCCAGCCGTTACTATGTGTGATTTTCCCAAGATTTAATCCTGCCCATTCTACAGATATGAAAATGATTATCCATTTAATTATATGAATGATTTGTTTTCGGAAACGATCGGGAAAGTTCGATAAGAAGATAAATGCTGCCAACGGGTTAATAACAAATGTATGTAACATGACCACCATTGATTGATTTAAAAACAATTCTTCCTGGACTTCCCATAATATAAAATATTTTTGTGCGAAAAACTGATATAGTAAGTTTGCGGAAGCTATATAAAGCATTGTCGAATAATAACGTTCCCAATTCTTCCAATCGCCCCAGCGAATAGAAGCAACAATCACCCAAATTGTAATCGCAATATGCAAAGTTAATCGCCTTCTTTACTGCAAAGTTTGAACTGTGTGTATCCATCTCTATCCCCTTTTATTGCCCATCCTTTTAACTTTTCAACCATTCAAACGTCTAACTATTTTTAAATTCCAAGCAAGAACATAAAGAACTAACGGGTAAACGAAAGCAGAATACCAGAGTTTCCAACCATTATGATAAAATGCTTCTGTATGCGATATGAACCATTCATATAATAATAGGAAAATGGTGTTGGCAACAATATAAACTAATTGTTTTCGTAAGTTCCCAAACGGAAAGTAATTTAAGAAAATTATGTTATATAACGGATAAAGCGGAAAAACAAGAAAAGCTTTATAGTCAACACCTTCGGAAAAGTAACCATATAAATGATGGTGTAAGACAAGGTAAACATCAGTGAGTAAGGCAAAATACAAAGCGAACCAAGAAGTTACATACATTTCAAGTTTTGATAATCTCTTCGGCATTACATATATAATAAGTGCAAATATTGTTATGGTAGCAAAAACAAATAACATTCTTATAAACACAACCTTTCGCTATCCCCTTCATTATGTGCGATTTAAGCCAAATTAAAACATTTCACAAAACGCAATTATATCCCCCCTAACACGCTAAAAGATTAGTACAATGGGGTGAGGTATTCGAAGCGTTGATGTTTGCAGCAGCATTCGCAACACTTGTGATTGGCATACTGTCATTTAACCAAAAAAAATAATCCACCCTTGAGCTGAGGACTCAGGTGGATTATTCCGTCTGAAGAACCGATCCCCCTTACAGGGAACCATTCTGTTACCGACCGTAGATGTTAGCGCATCTACGGTCTTTTTTAATATATATTACTTCTGTAGTTATTATTGTCCCTTTGTCTAATCAGAAAACACGACCTGACCCCCAGTTCCAGAAAGCGTTAATTAACTGAGGGCCAGCACTTTTTGACCCATACGGCAATGAATCAATTTTGGCCCGGATTCCTATCCTCCTGATGTCATTTCAGGTTATCTAAGATATAGTTGAATTTTGTGGCACTTTCTCCCGTATCCTTCTAGCGGCCTCCACCATATTGGTCAGAGCTGCAGTGGTTTCTTCTATCCCTCTGGTTTTCAACCCGCAGTCTGGGTTCACCCAGAATTGACGAGGTTCCAGAACCTTCAAAGCGCGAACAATATTCCTTTCCATCTCTTCCACGGCTGGTACCCGTGGACTGTGAATATCATAAACGCCAAGCCCTATCCCTTTTTCATAGGAGTTTCTTTCAAAATCTGAAATAATTTCACCGTGACTTCGGGCAGCTTCAATCGAAATGACATCCGCATCTAATTGATCGATCGTATCCATGATCTCTCCAAATTCAGAGTAACACATATGGGTGTGAATCTGTGTTTCATCTTTCACGGAAGAAGTGGCTAGTTTGAAGGAGTAGACAGCCTCACGTAAATACTGTTCCTGCTTTTCCGGTTTAAGCGGCAAGCCTTCACGCAATGCCGGTTCATCTACCTGAATCATCTGAATCCCCTCATCCTCCAGGTACTTGATTTCCTTTTGCAAAGCGAGGGCGATTTGCTTCGTAACCTCAAAGCTGCTGATGCCTTCATGGACGAATGACCAGTTCAGAATCGTAATCGGGCCTGTAAGCATTCCTTTTACCGGCTTTTCGGTCAGGGATTGGGCATAGGCGATCTCTTTTACAGTCATCGGTTCTGTCAAAGCGACGTCTCCGAAAATAATCGGCGGCTTGACACAGCGCGAGCCATAGGACTGCACCCAGGCGAATCTTGTAAAGGCGAACCCTTCCAGCTTCTCACCGAAAAATTCAACCATATCATTGCGCTCGAATTCCCCGTGGATAAGGACATCCAGCCCGATTTCCTCCTGTCTGCTAATCCATTCGGCTATATTTTCTTCGATAAATGCCTGGTATTCCGAATCCGACCATTTCCCTCTCCGCCTATTTTGACGTCCTTGTTTTATATCAGCTGTTTGCGGCAGGCTGCCGATTGTCGTCGCAGGTAATAACGGCAGCTTGAAAAATTGTTGCTGAAGCTGCTGACGGGAAGCATAGGACGTAGGCCTACGAGGTGTCACTCCCTCCCAGCTCTCCATTTCATTGCGGACATCCTGGCGGTTTCTGGCAGCAGAATTCCATAATGCTTCGCGACTTTGCTTCTGTGCGATGATTTTATCCTTTATCGAGGATTCTCCCTGATTAATTCCTTTTGTCAAAATGGCAGCTTCCTCCAGTTTCTGGTCAGCAAAGGCCAGAGCATTTTTCAACAAAGGATCCAGTTCATCTTCCGTATCAACCGTTACTGGAACGTGCAGCAAGCTGCAGGACTGCTGGATGATCAGACGGTCTTTGTCAACTACTTCTAACAGGCGCTCCAGCTGGGTCAATTTTTCACCTAAATCTTCACGCCAAATATTCCGACCATTAATTACGCCAGCAGCCAGCGTTTTATCTTCAGGGAAACCGTACTCCTTCACCGCAGCCAAATTAGCCCCATCATCATGGACAAAATCAAGCCCGACACCTGAAACTGGCAGACTAACGACTTCCTCATAATGATCGACTGCTTCAAAATAAGTCTGCAGGAGAACTTTCACACCAGGAACTTCCTGCTGTAGTTTTCCATATACCCGTTTGAAACGTGCGAGGTCAGTTTCCGAAATTGCTCCTGTCAACATAGGTTCTTCGAGCTGTACCCATTCCGCACCAGCGTCTTCTAACTCCCGAAGTACCTGTATATAAAGCGGCACCAATTTTTCTAAAAGCTGGTCTATATCTTTTTCCTCAAACCCCTTCGCCAGGTGTAAGAAAGTGACCGGGCCAAGTAGGACAGGTTTCCCGGTAATTCCGAGTTCGCTTTTCGCTTCATTAAAATAATAGAGCGCCCGGTTTTCTGTCAATTCTGGTACTGCATCCGCCTCGATTTCCGGTACGATATAGTGATAATTGGTATTGAACCATTTCGTCATCTCTGAGGCCACTGCTTCATCATTACCCCGGGCGATATCGAAATACGTTCCCAGAAGGTCGCTTCCACCCCGGAATCGCTCAGGGATAAATCCGAACATAACCGCCGTATCGAGCATATGGTCATAAAAACTGAAATCACCGACGGGAATCAAGTCCACTCCCAGCTCTTTCTGCTTCCTCAGTGCATGGAGACGGTATTTCTTCATTTCAGCCAAAAGCTCTTCTTTATCAATCTTACCTTTCCAAAAACTTTCGAGAGCCCTCTTCCATTCTCTTTTTTCCCCGATTCTTGGGTATCCGATCGTCGAACTTATTACGTTTGTCATCTCCATTCCTCCCGATACTTTTTTCTTATACTTTAATCCTTTAACAAAGTTAAACTTTCTTAAAGTAAAAAAAAATCCCTCTTTTTCAAGAGAGATAGTTAAGTAAGCATTTTCCATTTTCAGTCGATAAAGACAGACTGATCCCGTTATGCGCCTAACACCTCCCTATTCCTCGTAGGTTTAAGTGTACAATCGACAGGCAGGTCTCCTGACTCATGATCATCACACCCCTGCGTCTTCCCACCTTTTTTTAAAAGGTAGTGACATCATGCAGGGTGCTCCCATTTACAGTGGCGGGACCGTGCCGGACTTTCACCGGACTTCCCTTTTAAGCTGAATAAACATCGATAAACTTACCCAGCACCTGAAGATATACGATATTCAATTAACTTGATCCATTATGATACATGAAAAAACCTCTCAATCAGAGAGGTTCAGACACGTACCCCTCTTATTTCCCAAAGCATGCGCTTTGCTGGAAGTAGCACCGTAACCGCATCCTTATGCGGAATGGTTGCCGGGCTTCATCGGGCCAGTCCCTCCACCACTCTTAATAAGAGATCTTTCCTATGGATTACAAGCATACTAGCATGCCCAGGAAGGGGTGTCAATGCCAGGCATGAAAACTTATTTAAAAAGGTGCCTGTCCCCCAGTATGCTAAAGCATTAGCACAGCGGGGATCAGGCACCGTCCTAATGGATATCTTCTTCCGAGAGTAGATTGATAGTTTTTACCCCGACATCTTGAGCCTGTCACCTATCTTTTGCAATTGTCTCTTACTTATATTTACTTAATATTTCATCTGGAATATGGCAATAATCATCTGGACACCTGGCTAACCGATCCTGATGTTCTTCTGCACTTCTCACATAGTTTGTAAGTGGTAATACTTCAACAACTATCCGGTCATAATCATCTCTCTCACGAAGAAACGCTCTTGCCTTTTTTAAGTGTTCAGGATTTTCACTATATACGCCTGTTCGGTACTTCTCGCCAACATCCTCCCCTTGTTTATTTACACTGTACGGATCTATGATTTCAAAGAAATATCCCATTAATTCCCTGATCGATACCACCGATGGGTCAAACCCTGTTTTGACACATTCGGCATAACCATCATATTCCCCCTCAAGGGTATGACCGGTCCCATTAGCTCTTCCGGCTTCCGTAAACGTAACTCCAGGTAAAGTTTTTATAAAAGCTTGTACACCCCATAAACATCCACCTGCAAAATAAACTACTTCCATAGAAACTCTCCTCTTTATACATCAAAAATTAATAGCTTTTCTTCACTATTTAGCTTTCAGTTTTTTTGATAAATAGTGTTATGTAGCATCAGTTTCACCCGTTACACTTTTTCATATCAATATTAACATATTGGATTTGGCATTTAGTCCATGTTTGAAATGGCAGTATATTTTTTCATGTAAAAGACCTTCAACATACAACCGTTGCATAATTGAAGAGCTTTTGTGCATATAGATTATTACATTAAAGTACCCGTTAATCGAATTAAAAATATAATTTATATTAATAAATTAGGATAAATATCAAAGTGAAGTGGACTCCTTACATAAAAGAATAAAAACCCAATACCTGGGTATTACCTAGGGTATTGGGTTTTAACGTACGAAATAGAGTAACCTTAACCCAAGGAAAAGGCTGTACACAGAACGCTAGGAACTGTAAAAACTACTAGACTGATTCACTTTTTATTACTTTTTTCACGTAGACATCGGTCCAGTTCATTTAAAAGCTCATCCAGCGATTGGGAAATAGCTAGTATTTGGGAATCCTGGGGGTTATTTTCGTACGTTTGATACATTTTCTTTCTTAATAATTCAATTTTTTCTCTAAATCGTTGATCTTAGCCAGCTTATTTCTTCCTCTCCCCTCTTAATAATGTACGGTAAAAGCGGAGAAGCGAACGAAGCAAAACTTAAGCATTACTCACCATTAAGGATTCAATTTCCTCAGCTTTACCTGTCGAACACCACTTTTATCTTAAAACTCATACAGGTTCTTTTAATAAGGTTAACCCCTAATTAGCTTAAAAAGAACCTTTTTCACTTAAAAGCATACTCTCTTTTTAGTATTAGAGCCTTTTCCCCCAAATGCTACTTCCCATTTTGCTGATACCCTACTCCTTTTTCATTTACTCCAATTTTGAAATAATAATGTAATATTATTTTTAAAAAATTACTAAGATAGATTCTATGAATGTATAAATACCTCGAAACTGAGTCTTCCATTATTCTGCCCTTTTAAAAAAGCGATTGCTTCTGTTGAACAATCGCCCCCTTTTCATGAAGATTTGAATTTGAGATATTTGCAAAAACACCAAGATATTGAATATAACATAAGTTTTCTCATAACTACTCAACTAGAGAAAGGTTTGGATTTAGGAAAAAGTGTATTTTGTACTGAACCACCAAAAGCACCCGTATTTTAATATTTAAAGAAGAAACAAACACATGCTCCCTCCATTGGATGCTGTTTATACAACAAAAGAATGTATGTTCAGATTGTTTCCTTTGAATATATTTTCAACAATATCCTTCTTATGATTACCCCTATACCTAAACCAATCGGCAAGAATAATATAGGCAGCCATATCGGACCCATTAAGTATCCAAAAAATGTGAATTCAGGCGAAAATATCAGGCCTGTTGTAACAAAGTAGGCCGAGAATACAAGAGGCAAATAGGCAAAGGATTTGTCCTTTCCCCCACCAGCATCCTTATATGCATCCCAAATAGAAAAGAAATATAAACACGGATAAAACATAAGCCACATATAATTGGTTTCAGCGATTGCTTCCTCAATCTTAAAATTAAAACTCAAAACAATGACTTTATTAAAGTTTCCCATAACATTAATAAGAAGCTCCAAGCTAACTAGCAGTATTCCTTTTATATATTTTCCGTTTAGCAATTGTCCAAAGCCCGGCAAAGCAATACTCCATAATAAAACTTCTAATTTGTTACTTTTTTTAGAATAACCAATTCCCATAACTTCACCTAATTTGCTAAGCCTTATCTATCAGTAGCTCTATTTACTTATCTTTTGCTATGTCCTTTCTATTCGGAGCAAGTGGGGGCTGTTCAAGCCAATTATTTTTGGTCATTATATTAAACCATTCTTTTGTAATCATTATATTTTTTAATATGATTTTTTCAAAAGTTGTTACGAGATCTACTCGCATTGCTGATGCTAGACCTGCACCATGGTATGATTGGGCAGATTGTAATAAAAAACCCATGTGGTACAACATTAACTTATCTGAAAATGGTGAATCCTGTGAAGAAGTAACCTCTGACTCCCAAGACATTGGAACAGGCAAATTATCTCCTTTTAATATTTTACTTAATGATTGAATTTGTTGATTCGATGCATTTTGTGTACTCTCTAAAAATTTTCTAACCTCTTTTGATTGTGCCACTTGGCTAAATCCTATAGAAAGTGACTTCTCCATTATTTTCTTCTTTATATTAAGGGATAAAGCAATAATTTCTGTTGCAGCTAAAGGGCGTTTATCTCCTGAAAAGCCATTAATAAATTGTTGACCTGAAACAAATTCTGGTTTTTTTTCAGGGTAAAAGTAAGGGTCCCTTTGAAAATGTCCCTTCTCCAATAGTAAATCAGTAGTTCGCTGATACATACTCATAGCATCATTACTAGCTGATTCATAGAAATGTCTTAAATCCCTTCTAACAGAAGAACTAAGTGATGTAGTATGGCCAATTAAACCGTGCAACGTCATAATATGCAAATAGTGCAAACAAAATATGTCAGAAAACAATCTTTTGGTGCCTCTATTAAGGTCTGATTCTGAAAATCCAACTGGTACTGGGAATCCCTCGTTTTCAATAAACCATTTTATTTGTTGCTTTTGATTACCGAAAATTTTTATTGCATCTTCGAAGATTTCTTTTATCTTCTCATCTTCTATAATGGACAGCATATATTTATTTACAATATCAACGGCAGTTCCGTTTACATACTCTCCCCACAATGTTCCTATTTCAGCAGATGTGAGTTTTAATTCTTCTTTATCCATATAATCACCTCTGTCTAATGTTGCCCAGAATATTAAAGTTTTATTTAGATAATTGTTCGAGTAATTCTAAGTCTCTATGTTTTTCTAAAAGCGTGTAGCTTTACTCAAATTTATACTCAATGAAACGAATGGAATTATTCTTCAGGTAGTAATAAGATTTTTCCTAATTTCCCCTTGTTTTTAAAATATACTTGAGCTTCTTTGGCCTCTTCTAAAGGAAAGCTTTTGTCGATGACTGGCTTTATTTTCCCTTCAGCTATCGCCTTAAGCATATCTTTAAACTCTGACCTTGTCCCCAGCACCGATCCATACATGGTAATATGTTTGAGATACAATGTTCTAAAATCCAGATTTGTCTTCTGGCCACCAGCAGACCCTGAGATACAGAACTTGCCACCTTTTTTCAATACTTGAAGAGATGTGGGAAACAAAGCATCCCCTACCACATCAAGCACGGAGTCGATCGGCCCTCCATTCGCCTCTAAAATCTCTTCGGCAAGATTATCGGATCTATAGGATAATACATGTGTCGCCCCTAATTCCTTCATTGCCTCCTCACCATTCAAGTCACCAATAATCGCAATAACTTTAGCCCCAAACACTTTAGAGGCAATTTGGACATTTAATGATCCGACGCCACCATTTGCCCCAGTTACCATAACCGTTTCTCCAGGTTGAATCTGTATTTGTTGTACCATATGCCAAGCCGTTAACCCGCTTACGGAAAAAACGGCACTCTCTGAATAATCAGCAAGAGGCATATCAAAACAAAGGTCAGCTGGCCATACCACATATTCCGCATAACCCCCATCGTATTCCGATCCGATAAAGGACATGTCCTCCGAGATGTGTTCGCTCCCTTCTTCTCCAGTAGAAGTAAAAGGAAACAATACTACCTTTTTCCCTGCCATGTCTTGGTCTACTTGATCACCAACTTTAACGATCTCACCAGTTATATCTGATCCAGGTATACGGGGGAATTGTACTCCTTCAGGTCGCCAGCCAGATTTAGAACCCGTACCATAGGCACCTTCTCTCATCCAGATTTCCGTATTATTAATGGCACATGCCTTAACTTTCACCAAGACTTCCTTTTCATTCGGTTCAGGTATCGGAATGTCGACTACTTTTAACTTATCTACGTCCCCATATCCTGTTACTTGCACTGCTTTCATATAAACTTCACCTTTTCTAGAAACATATTTATTATCCATAGGAATTCACTCGATTAAAAAAGAGCGGGAGGCACCATTTATTATTATTTATCTTTCCTGGATAATCAATTCTTCTGTTAACACAAAACAAGTGCCTGACCCCCAGCATGCTAAAGCATTAGCGTAATGGGGATCAGGCACGTCATTTAAATTATTTCAACAGATAGCAACGCGTTTCATACTGCTTCAATGGAACAGAAGATATGTCTTCATTTTCTTCTACATCGTAGTTGCTGATCAGCAGTTTTTTATTTTGGTAATGGATGTTTTCAGGTAACTCGAACTCCACCTTCTCACCAGAGAAATTGCTCATCACCAGCAGCTTTTCATCTCCAAGCGTCCGAGTGTAGGCATAGATATCCTTGTGATCACCCAAAATCAAGTCATAATCTCCATACACAATAATGTCGTACTCTTTACGCAGCTGAATTAATTTTTGGTAATAGTAGAAAACAGATGCTGGGTTTTGCAGTTCTTGTTCCGCATTGATTTTCTCAAAGTTTGGATTTACTGCAAGCCAGGGTTCTCCTTTTGTAAAACCTCCATTTTCGCTTGCATCCCACTGCATAGGGGTACGAGCATTGTCCCTGCCTTTGATGTAGATAGCTTCCATCACTTCATCCGGATCGGCACCTTGTTCTACTTTTTCTTTATACATATTCAAGGTTTCAATGTCTCGGTATTCATCAATGTTTGAGAATTTCACATTAGTCATACCAAGCTCTTCGCCTTGATAAATATAGGGCGTCCCTTTCAGCATATGAAGGGTTGTCGCCAGCATTTTCGCGGACAGTTCACGATACTCCTCTGAATCATTACCAAACCGGGAAACTACCCTTGGCTGATCATGGTTATTCCAATACAAACTGTTCCAGCCATCTTCAGCAAGCTGGTTTTGCCATCTTGTGAAGATTTCCTTCAGTTCTACGAGAGACCATGATTTCACATCCCATTTACCACCAGGTCCAGAGTCCAGATCGACATGGTCAAAATTGAACACCATATTCAGTTCATCGCGATCCTCCCCCGTGTATAATGCTCCTTCCTCAGGTGTAACCCCAGGCATTTCCCCGACGGTCATCACATCATAACCAGATAGCACCTGCTCATTCATTTCTTGAAGATAGTCATGGATTTTTGGCCCATTCATGAAATACGGCGCGCCACTCCCATACTGTTTTCCTTCTTCCACTTCTGCATCGGGATAGCTTTGGTCTTTAGAGATGAAATTGATAACATCCATACGGAAGCCGTCAATACCACGATCCAGCCACCATCGCATCATATCGTAAATTTCCGCGCGTAAATCTGGATTTTCCCAGTTCAGATCTGGCTGCTTTTTGGAGAATAAATGCAAGTAATAATCCCCTGTCGCCTCATTATATTCCCAGGCAGAACCACTGAATGCCGATTCCCAGTTGGTCGGTTCTTTGCCTTCTTTACCAGAACGCCAAATATAATAATCACGATACGGGCTGTCCTTCGATTGCTTAGCTTCCTTGAACCACTGATGTTCATCTGATGTATGATTGACCACCAGGTCCATGATCAGTTTCATATCACGGTTGTGAACTTCATCAAGCAAAGTCTCCAAATCTTCCATCGTACCGAACTCACCCAGGACTTTTTTGTAATCACGGATATCATAACCGTTATCGTCATTAGGAGAGTCATAGACAGGAGAGAGCCAAATGACATCTATCCCTAACTCCTTCAGATAATCCAGTTTTTCGATAATCCCAGGGATATCACCGACACCATCATCGTTGCTATCATTAAAGCTTCTTGGATAAATTTGATACACAACACTTTCTTTCCACCATTTTCGACTCATTAGAAAACACTCTCCCTTCTTCTGAACGCGTACAGTTACTAGAGTAATCATTTCATCATTCCGCTAATGATCCATTTTTGTGCAAATGTATACTTATACCTTAAATCTTCTATTACAAAAAAGAAGGAAGGATTAAACCACTATCCTTCCTTCTTTCTCCTGTACTTCCATTGCTTCATTAATAAACGGCTGAATGCAGACAAGAGCATTCAAACAATCCAGCTTCTCAAAAGGAATATAAACTTCATGACGTTTCAAAAGGTGACTTCGACAGTTTGCGATATCAAAATCCAGTACCTCCTGGACCTCCTGTTGCTTTTCTTTGCCAATCCGTGAGTCCGGGTTGCCTGGATCCATATGTAAAACAAGTGACTGATACGCCTTCCCACCATGCAGCGTTGCGAACTGGAATTTCTGCCTGCTTAAGCGATAACCGATGGTCGGCCCCTGGGCGCTATCATCATATTCCACGCCGTCCATTTTAATCAGCGCACGATGAAGGTGTTCAGCAATGATACTATTTTCGAATTCTTTGAGTTTACAAGTCACGCTTTTGCCTCCTTTGAAAAATGAACCTATATTCATCTTTCCATACTTCGACAAAAAGAGCAAGACCCCTTTCGCCGTGTTATTTGCTTCCGATCCCCTCCTAAATATTTTTCTATCCACACCAATAAATGTAAGTAAAATCCTCAAACTTCGTACATGATAAAATAAACACAAACATTTCGGGGAGGATTCATATGAGCAAGGTTTATCAATTACTTACCGATTCGATCATTCAATATGCAGCTGCCAGTTCATGTGATCTAGCGAAAGTCACTATTTTTTATAAAGATAAAAAAGTTTATACAAAAGAGCATCAAGTAAATAAACCATCCACCCTCACTACTATAGAGTATGACCTTTATAGTGTTTCACTTGACAGTGCAGAACCAACAAAGGAATTCAAACAATTCATCGAAGGCCAGCTCCAGCTAATGGCCGCTAATGTAAGCCGCGACCATAAAGTGAAAGACCTTTTGCTGAATTTGTCCAGAACCCTGTCCCTCTATCAGAGGCTTGATGATGTATTACGAAGAATCATGGATATGGCCATGGAAGTATTACCTATTTCTGATTCCTGCAGTCTATATATATATGAAGAAAAACAGGACATCCTGCTCCCTCGCGTTACGCGTGGGTTCAATTGGGAACATTTACAACACATCCGCTTTAAACCAGGAGAGTCATTGACAGGAATGACATTCCAGACGAAACGTCCGCAAATCTTCCATCATACCGGTGAAGTGTATGAAGGAATGGCATCTATGTCAGAGGAGAATTGGAAGCATTTTTATGCCTCCACCCCGATTAAAGATGGGAAGAGGCTAAAAGCACAAAGTGCCATGTGCTGCCCGCTGATTATCCAGGAGGAGTGTATCGGTGTAATCAGTATCAATTCGTTTCGTCAAACAGGGAATTTCACCGATGAGGACCTCGATCTCTTGAAAGCGATTTGTAATCAGGCTGCGTTTGCTGTCCATCGCGCTTCCCTTTTTACCGAACTCGAAAATCAAGCCGACAAACTGATGAAGTTGAATCATGACATCCAACTGAAAAATCAAACCCTGGAAGAAACACAGCATAACCATAACCAATTGATGGAGATTGCTATTGAACAGCAAGGGATGGATCCGATTATTGATTTCATTGGTAAACGAGTGAAGACCCCTGTTTTCCTTTACGATGAATTCAGACATCTGGTGTCCTCCTATAAAGGAGGCGAGGTTCCATTTGATGCCAGCCTGCCGCCTTTTTTGGAATCGTTGACACCAAAATTGATGCAGCCGACATCACTTAGAGAACACGGCATCCTCGTGATACCTATTGTAACGAGAATGGACCCAAGAGGATTCCTAGTGATTCCTAACAAAGAACTACCGCTGGATCATCTTGAAAAAATGCTGATTGAGGAAGCGCAGAACATCATTGCCATTGAGCTGTTGAAGCAAGAAGCTGTTTTTGAAACAAAACAACGGATACAAGGGGAGTTTCTCGAAGACATTCAAGGAAAAGTGGATATCAATGTTCTGATTGAACAGGCAAAATTACTCGGACTGAGCGATCAAAAGTCTTATCTATTTTTCGGGCTGCATATTGACCCTGCAAAAACCAATGAGAAGTGGGGATTCCGGGATATCAAAAATCTGTACCACCGGGTAGAGACTTTCATATCTAATTTCTTTACCACCAGCATCATTTTCAAGCGGAATAATGGCCTGAGGGGGCTTATCGGTTTTCCTACCAATACCGATGAAGAATCTGTCCGGCAACAAATGGAACACTTTTTAAACCAGATGGACCACTATATAAAAAAACACTTTAAAGAGCAGACTTTTTCTTATGCAATTGGGCGCTTGACTAGTCTGGAAGAAATCCGAAAATCATTTAAAGACGTATGGTACTGCATTGAAATCTTTAACCGTCATAAGCGACCGAACCAGCGGATGACATACAGGGAAGTGGGTGTCGCTAAGATGATGATGAACAATTCAGAAGAGGAACTTCATCAATTTGTAGTCGATCAAGTGAAGCCACTGATGGACTATACCAAACAAAACAAACAAGAATTACTCGAGACACTGGAAGAATATTTATTCAACCACCAAAATTTAAAAGAAGTCGCTGAAAAACTCCACCTGCACACCAACACGTTAAACTACAGACTGAAAAGAATCAGCCAGCTATTATCTGCGGACATACGTGATGCCGAAGTCATCTTTCACCTCCGAATGTCATGGAACATTATGAATTTGCTCGATACCAAAGAAGAATGGCTTAACGTATAAAAACACATAAGAATCCGTGTTTATGCATTCCATTTGTTTAAAATTCAAAAAATCATCCCATTTTTTGTGCATTCCCATCATTTTTTATTATGACAGTTCCGTTACAATAAATTTAAATATTCACAAAACAATCACAATTAAGGAGTGCATAAGATGAAAAAGTTGTCCTTCCTGATGGTCGCGCTCGTCATTATCCTTGCTGCATGTGGTGGCGATAATGCTTCCGGAACAGAAGATGGAGAATTTGAAGAAAGAACATGGAAGATCGGTTTTAATACCGTTGAAGGTTCTGTACGTGACGTAGCTGCCAAGAAATTCAAAGAAGTCGTAGAAGCAGAAACAGACGGTGCCATTACAGTCGAAATATACCCGAACGAAGAGTTGGGAAGCGCTCAGGAAATGATCGAATCGGTTCAAGTCGGCGCCCTCGATATGCAGATTGCCGGTGCCAACATGATGGCTAACACCGTTCCAGAATATGCGGCACTTTCGCTCCCTTTCTTAGTAAAAGACTTCGATGAAGCTCATGCGATTCTCGATAGCGAAATTGGAGACAAGCTTAAGGAAAAAGGACAAGAACACGGCTTAAAAGTTCTATCCGATGTAGAACTCGGATTTGCTCAAATCACAAACAATAAACAACCAATCAATAAACCCGAAGACTTGAAAGGGTTGAAAATGCGTTCCCCTAACGATGTAAGTTTGATTGAAACATTCAAGACACTGGGAAGCTCTGTTTCTACCATGCCATTCACAGAAGTTTATCTGGCCCTGTCCCAAGGAGTTGTCGACGGTCAATTCAACCCGCTTGACGCTATTTACGAAACGAAATTCCACGAAGTCCAGGACCATTTAGCCATGCTGAACTTCACGTACTACTATTCTTATTTCATTATGAATCAGAGTACGTTTGATGGAATGGAGCCAGAGCTGCAGAAAATTGTACAAGAAGCAGCAAACGAAGCACGCGATGCTTCCTATGAATTCACAGCAAGTAAAGACGAAGAAATGTTAGACGAAATGGAAGATTCCTTTGTGGAAATCACAGAACCTGATGTTGCACCTTTCCAAGAAAAAGTACAACCTGTCTACACCAAAATGGAAGACACCATGGGTGCGGAGATCATCAACGATATCCAAACCTTCCTGGAAGAGTACCGCTCTGAACAATAATTAGAAAAATCAGCGAGTAGGTCCCCTTCTCGCTGATTTTTTATTAAAGGAGAAAGTTGGTGAATGTCATGCTGGAAAAAGCTTTAAACCGATTCATTAAATTCACGGAAGTCATTGCCGGTATCCTGATGGTTCTGCTGACACTCGTTGTATTCGCAGAAGTCCTCTCCAGGTATGTATTCGATTACCCGATTTCATCCTCGACGGAAATGACCCAGCTTCTCTTTCCATGGATGATTTTTCTCGGCACGATTGCCGTTACTAAAAATGAAGATCACTTAAAAATCACGGTCCTTCAGGAACGCTTCAGCCTTGGAGCCCAATGGGTGATGCAGCTGTTCGCAAAAGTGGTCATGCTATTATTTTCCGTTTATATGGTCTATGCCAGTTATCTCCTGGCGAGCGCTGTGCAAATGCAGCCGCTGCCTATGCTCCGGATATCTAAATCATGGTTATATATATCGGTCACCGTATCATTTGTATTAGTTTGTCTGCTTTTAATCTTACAAGTAGTGTTACTTATTCGTAGAAGAAATACCTTCATGGAAGGAGGAGAAATCCAGTGATTGCAGTAATGATTATCAGCTTTTTTGTTATGCTACTGCTCGGAGTGCCCATTGCCTTTTCCATGGGCAGTGCTGCCATTTTATTTTTCATCGTCGAAGGTGTCCCGATGGAGCTCGCAGCACAACGTTTCTTTTCTAATACACAATCGTTCGCTTTCCTGGCTATTCCCTTCTTCATTCTTGCCGGAAACCTGATGATCAATGGGAATATTGCTCAACGGATTATCAAGGTAGCGGACTCGATGGTCCGTCAGTTGCCCGGCGGCCTTGGGTGTGTTTCTGTCATTACCAGTATGGGAATGGCAGGCGTCTCCGGTTCTTCCGTTGCTGACGCAGCTTCTACCGGAAGTGTTCTCATTCCTTCCATGAAAAAGAAAGGTTATTCCTCTTCTTTTTCCGCTGCTATTAATGCATCCAGTTCCGTAGTCGGGATTATCATCCCCCCAAGCAGCACGATGATCATCATCGCCTGGCTGGCGAACCTGTCTGTCGCTCAAATGTTTCTGGCAGGTGTCATTCCGGGCATCCTGATTGGATTAGCTTACCTGGCTACGACCGTGATCATTTCTGTTAAACGTGGCTACCCGCGTGAGTCGATGCCATCGCTGAAAGAATTTTTCATCAGTCTGTTCAAAGCGTTCTGGGCACTCGTCCTGCCTGTTTTCCTAATCGGAGCAATTGTATTCGGAATTGCGACGGTCACAGAAGCCGCTGCACTTGCAGCCATCTATGCTTTTCTTATCGGTAAGTTCGTATACAAATCCCTTACACTCAAAGGTGTCTATGAATCATTGAAAGAAACCGTCTACGGAACAACCGTCGTCATGCTGATGATTTGTACGTCGATGATATTTACCTATGCCTTGATTTCCGAAGGTATCCCGGATCTCATTTCCAACTGGATTCTAAGCCTTGGACTCTCGAACGCTATGGTCATCCTGCTGATGATTATCATTATGCTGGCAGCGGGAATGGTAATGGAGCTTGTTCCTAACTTATTCATTTTCATTCCGGTATTCTTCCCGATCGCCACCGGAGTCGGAATGGATCCGATTCACTTTTCCATCGTCATGCTTTGTTCGTTCGCCTTAGGGCTATTTACACCACCGGTTGGATCGACATTATTTATCTCATGCCATATCGCACGGGTGAAAATCGAAAACACAATCAAAGATATCCTTCCCTATTTCGTTACCGGGATCATTGCGATTCTATTGATCGCCTATATTCCAGGACTGACGTTATGGATCCCTAGTCTATTTGAATAAGAAAGGAAACAGCTAATGTATTCACAAATGCTAGCACAACTCGAAAAAGAATATCCCAGCATGGTGGCATGGCGGCGTCATTTCCACGAGCATCCTGAACTATCCTTTCAGGAAGTAGAGACACCTAAGAAGATTGCTTCTTTCCTGCGTGAATTAGGGCTGGAAGATGTAAAAGAAGGAGTCGGCGGCCGTGGTGTGGTCGCCAAAATCCATGGCGGTCTTCCCGGGAAGACCATCGCATTAAGAGCGGACTTTGACGCCCTTCCAATCCAGGATGCGAAAGACGTGGCGTACAAATCGAAAGTTCCCGGCGTTTCGCATGCCTGCGGACATGATGCTCACACAGCGACATTGCTGCATACAGCGAAAGTACTCTATGAAAACCGCGCTGACTTACAAGGCACGATAGTACTGATCCATCAGTTCGCCGAGGAACAAACCCCAGGTGGAGCAAAGCCGATGATTGATGACGGATGTCTGGAAGATGTCGACGTGGTATATGGTACCCACCTCTGGTCCACGTTTCCCGCAGGGGAAATTTTCACGAAAAGTGGACCATTAATGGCCGCGTCTGACCGATTTCATATCCAGGTTACCGGAAAAGGAGGCCACGGCGCCCTCCCTCATGAAACAAGGGATCCGATTGTCTGTGGTTCAGCGATCGTGCAGAGTTTACAGCAGATCGTCAGCAGAAATGTCGATCCCCTGCAATCAGCCGTGCTTTCGTTCGGGGCTTTCGAATCTGGCGGACCATTCAACGTCATACCGGATTCAGCAAGCATCCTGGGAACAGTCCGAACTTTTTCAAAGGATGTGCAGACTATGGTCAAAGAGCGTCTGTCAGAAATCGCAGACCATACTGGAAAGGCCTACGGAACAGCATGCACCCTAACCTACGAAGATGGCTATCCAGCCCTTCTTAACCATGAAAAAGAAACAAATCACGTACAACAGGCAGCTCGTGTACTATTCGGGGTAGATGCTTGCCAGGAAATGACGCCAATGATGGGCGGCGAAGATTTCGCCTATTATCTACTCGATAAGCCTGGGGCCTTTTTCTTTACAGGTGCTGGACATCCAGATGCTTTCCCGCACCACCACCCTCATTTTGATATCGAAGAAAAAGCGATGCTGCAAGCGAGTAAAATGTTTATTAAATTAATAGAAGTCAGTAATGAGGAGGCAGCTGCAGATGGATAAACGAGTATTGGAGTGGAAAGAAGCTTATGAAATGCTTCCACGTCATCATCATTTACCTATTGATCGATTCATCCATCATTTCAATGAAATAAACAGTATCGGCTCTACAGGAAGCGGAGGAAATAGCCGATTCCCTTATACCAAGGAATATCGGGAAGCCGTTGAAATTGTGAAAGAACGGATGAAGGCGATCGGGATGTCCGTCCACGAAGATGCGATTGGGAATGTCTATGGTAAAGTGAAAGGTATCTACAACCATAAGAGCCTGATGCTTGGATCTCACATCGATACCGTACCGGACGGTGGAATGTTTGATGGCTTGCTGGGCGTGGTTTCTGCCTTAGCGGCGGTCGAGTCTTTCATTGAACAAAACGGGATGCCAAAATGGTCAATCGAAGTTGCCGTTTTTGTTGACGAAGAAGGATCGCGGTTCAACCATGGATTATTCGGAAGCCGAGCAATGGCCGGAGAAATAAATAAAGAAACACTGGACGAATATAAAGATGATCAAGGTGTCACGATAGCAGAAGCAATGAAAGCGGACGGATTGCAGCCAGAACAGCTGGAATATGTCGAAAGGGACTTGAATCAACTAATCGGCTATCTGGAATTGCATATCGAACAAGGAATTGTTCTCGACGAAAACAAGGAACAAATCGGTGTTGTGGAAGGCATCGCAGGACCGGCAAGAGAAACATTCACCTTTACCGGCAGCGCCGACCATGCTGGAAATACACCAATGCATATGAGAAAGGATGCCCTGATCGCAGCGAGTCAATTTATTGCAGCTATTGAAAAACTCCCGGAGCAATTCAGTGAAACGGCCGTGGCTACTGTAGGAAAAATAACGAACTTCCCAAATGGAACGAACGTCGTGCCCGGTAAAACAGAAGTGACCGTCGATATCCGTGATACGGATGCAGCTGTAAGAGAAGAACTGATTCAAGCAATTAAATATACGGCTAAACGCATTGCTGATACAAGAGGATTGACCCTTGAGGTCTCCAACGGCATCCGCGTAGCTCCGGTTCAAATGGATGAAAATATGACCAACATGATCGAGGAAGCTTCAAAAGAATTGAACCTGGCTTACCGTAAAATGCCAAGCGGCGCCGGCCATGACGCCATGATTCTTGGCAATAAAGTTCCAACCGGAATGATTTTTGTGCCGAGTCGTAACGGCAAAAGTCACACACCGGAAGAATGGACGTCCTTAAGTGACTGCCTGGATGGGATTCTGGTGATGGAACGCACACTAGGAAAAATCCTTTCCAATTATAATGCAGAATAAAAAATAAACGTGCCTGTCCTCCTACTAGGACAGGCGCGTTTTTGACTTCTCATAAACCCAGGTCGCCACCCGGCGCACTATTCTCCTCCCCCAGGGTGCCTGAACCTCGCCTACCCACTTCCATAAGAAAGACTCCTTCTGGTAAAACCAAATAAAAATCATAACACCCCTTAAAGTGGGTCAGACACCCGTCGCATGGACACAAAAAAGCTGTTTCCTAAGCCTCTTACAGACTTGGGAAACAACCTTTTCCATTCTATTAAAAATTTGCCACTTCCATATTGTTCTCTTCATCATAATAGTTCAATACGGCATCTACATAATAAATATCACCGTAACATGCATCATACTGCAAAGCCTCTTCGCGAATACAGCTATAGATCCCGGTATGCTCTAACTCTTCGTACTTCATCGCAGAGAATTCAATCGCTAACTCTTGTGTGTATTCCCCGCCATTATTCCTGACATAATCGATAAATCCAGCTCCGAAATTATACGATTGCAAAGCTAATTTAACGTTATAATCAGCTTTCTCCAGTGTGAGCGCAAAGTAGGAAACTCCTTGTTCAATCGATTTTTCCGGGTCATCAATACAACCGACAGAACCACAATAAGATTCGGAAGCCTGCATCGGATCGTTCCCTCGCCCACCAGACTCTTGCATCATCAAGGCGAGAAGAATAGGAACATAATCTTCTACTCCCTCTTCTGTTGCGTACTTCTCCACTTTATCTTCATACTGCAACACCTGCTTTGATAGATTGCCCTTTTTTTCATTAGTAAGGCTGCTTATCACACTTTCATCGATCGGGTTGTTTGCAAATAGCTGAATAGCTCCAATGACAAGCAGTAACGGGAGAACATTCTTGAAGAAAACTTTTCTCAACGCTATTTTGAACTTCCTGATAGTTTTGCTTCTAGCCATGTCTTCTTCTCCCTCTCGCAGAATATCTATCTATATTCTATCATCCTACGATCAGGTTGGCTCTTTTTTAGCATCTGATAAAGAATCCTTCTTTAGGAAGTAGTAACTTTAACCTGTTTTTATTATTTATCTTAATAGTTTCTTTTCAAATGGGAAGTCTGAGAAGTTCTCCACGCCATCCTCTGTTACAAGTAGCTGTTCTTCAAGTTTGACTCCTTCTTTTCCGCTTGGAGAGCCAATATAGCTTTCTACAGAAAGGACCATGTTAGGTTGAATAACGCCATCATATCCTTTCTCTTCAAAATCTTGAGGATAGACAATATAAGGATACTCTCCACTTAGACCAGTTCCGTGAGCGACAGTGAAATAGCGGTTAGGGAAGAATTCATCTGGAATCTGCCAGCTTTTCTCTGCATATTCACGGAAAGACATGCCTGGTTTCAAAAGATCCGTATTGTATTGGATTTGTTCATAAGCGGTTTGATACAAGCGTTTTTGTTCATCCGTCGGTTCTCCGTTTCCACAATAGAACGTGCGGCTGATATCTGTGAAGTATCCGAATGGGCCATTCATATCCGTATCGAAGGCTACTAACTCTCCGTCATTAATGACTTTATCACTACACTCCTGGAACCATGGATTCGTGCGGTTACCGGAGCTGAGAAGTCTCGTTTCTACATAATCCCCGCCTTGAGAAATGTTCACGGTGTGAAGGTGGGACCACAATTCATTTTCTGTGATTCCAGGCTCTAATGCTTGCTGCATACGGATCATTCCTTCTTCCGCTGTTTTAACTGATATTTTCATGGCTTGGATTTCTTGATCGTTTTTAATGCTTCTCGCATGTTCAATAGGTTCTTGACCGTCTACGATTTCGATGCCTTCTTTCGCAAGCTCTATGGCTCCGACAGATGGGACATAGTCAATGGCCAGCTTTTCATTTTCCCCCGCATGAGTGCGGAACAGATCGGCAATTTCTTTTGCCCATTCACCAGCATTATCATAAAGGTTCTCCCCTGATGCTACATAAGAAAGCGTAATGGCGGGTCTAACCTCATCAATCGTTTCAATTCCCTCTGAAAGGTGCTCGCAGTTCGGAAAGTCAAATAATGTAACAGGACCTTCTGTTGGGATAAAAGCATAGCGAGCCGGGTTTCGTAACATGAATACTTGCATGTTACGGCTTCCCGTTGCATATCTCAAGTTCACGGGATCAAAGATGACTATGCCCCCATATCCAAGTTTCTTTAATTGTTCACGTACTCTGCCTAAACGGTATTGTCTCATTTTAACAATGTCAATTTGTGTTTTATCGTGCCGGATACTTGTTAATTTGCCCATGTTTAACCTCCGTTACAGATTTATCTTCTATTAATCCACAACAAACATGTTACAACAAGATTTAACTTATTACAATAAGTTATCCGTTGGTAATTTAATCAATTTCAATCGTGTATTTAAAAGCTTTTGTCGTATATTTGGTGGTACTATATTCAATAGGTTTGGAGTCGATTCCCAGTGTAGTTCTTTCAATGGTAATTAAAGCTTCCCCTGCTGAGACACCTAGTATATCAGCTTCATATTGCGTAGCATTGTCAGCTGAGACGTGTTCTTTTATATTCGTGTGATAGATACCGTGATTCCCTAAGGTTGAAAAAAAGTCAAATTTCTTATCGGCCACCTGTTCAATTACATCACCTATAGCCAATGGAAGGTACGATTGTTGAATGGCGATCGGTTTACCATCTGCCATACGCAGCCGCTCCATATAGAAAATATCTGCTGTTTCTGGAAGAGAAAGCTGATATTTGGCATGGTAATGAGTCTGACTTTTCTCCATACGTAAAAGGATGACGGCCATATCTGTACCTATCTCATGATGGATGACTCCAGGATTACCGAGACCGTCCTCTGGTATTTCTTTTACTTTTGTAGGAGCACCGCGGCTCGTCTCCAGGATGCCATTTTGGACGAGATCACGGATGGCTTGACGAATGGTTGTACGGCTGACATTGTATTGTTCCATCAGTTGACTCTCAGAAGGGAGGGTATCTCCTGGTTTCCAGATCCCTTCTTTTATATTGGACACTAACTTGTTTTTAATTTGGATATATAATGGTAACTTTTTTTGATCTTTACCCATGGTCTAAATCTCCTTCTACATGAATACTAATCCTTATTCTATAGAAGATGGAACATCCTTGCCAGCTTACGCCTTTTTCAACTTTCTAATCAAATGGCGATTTAATTTAGAGTCGTAAATGTTCATTCACTAGTAATACCTCGATTTTTGATCCTTCTGTTTAGGGGAGAATTGTCCAATGCGAGATGGCCGTTCTCCCCCAACCAGGGTGCCTGAACCTGGCCCACTCACTTCCACGAGAAAGTCTCCTATTGGTAAAACCAGCTTATATTCATAGCTCTCCATACAGTGGGTCAGTCACCCGACGCCATACATCGAGCTAAACCTTCTTCATCAACAAATAGATAAAATAAGGCGCTCCGATCAACGCGGCCATAATTCCTGCAGGAACCCCATCAGGCTCCAGCACATTGCGTCCGATTGTATCCGCAAATAAGAGAAGCCAGCCGCCAAGCAATAAAGCCAATGGCAGGAATAATTGGTTTCTTGGACCGATTAATGATTTAGCAAGGTGCGGTGCCATCAGCCCGATAAAAGCAATCCCCCCGGTTACCGAAACGGCAGAAGCAGCAAGCGCCACGGCCGTAACCAGCAGGACAATCCGCTCTTTTTCAACCGCGAGGCCGACACCAACAGAAACCGGTTCACTTAGCCCCAGGAGATTCAGCCGGTTGGACTTATACAATGTAAAAGGAATCAGGATGATCAGCCATGGCAATAAAGCCAAAATAAATGGCCAATCCGTCCCCCATATATTCCCCGCGAGCCATTTCGCAATAAAATCTACTTTTTGCCGTTCAGCGGATGATATGAGCACGACCATGGCACCGGATAACGCCATCGAAAACCCGACACCGACCAGGATCAGCCTCGTCGGCTGAACCCCCACTTTTCGCTGGTAAGAGAAAACATAGATCAGGCAGGCGGTCAGGAAGGCTCCAACAAAGGCTGCGATCGGAAGAAAATACACGAACGAGCCTGCTTCAATTGGAAAAAACAAAAAAAACACAGCGACTGCAACACCAGCACCGGCATTGATCCCGATGATGCCAGGATCCGCTAAATCATTTCGGGTAATTCCTTGCAGAATAGCCCCCGAAAGTGCCAGCGCCATCCCTGCCAAGAGCGTAATAATGATCCGGGGCAGTCGAATCGAAAACAGGACGAATTCTTCTTTAAAGGTTCCGTTTCCAAGCAATGTCGGGAGAATACGGTCAAAAGATACAGAAGAATAGCCCATCCCCATACTAACCAGGATCGTCACGATAATTAAGCAAGTTAGTATAACCATAAGCATGCGTTGTTTTTTAATAAGATCCGGATGTATCATGAGAAACTCCTCCCTCCCTTTTGTACAATAAATAGGAAGAAAGGCAATCCCATCAGGGAGATGATGGCTACCACAGGTGTTTCATACGGTGCGTTGATCGTCCGGCTGACCGTATCAGCCAATAGCATGAAAGCAGCACCGAATACAGCCGACATTGGGAGGATCGAGCGATAATCCTTTCCGACGATCGGGCGTACAATGTGAGGAATCATCAAACCAAGAAACGCAATATTCCCGACCACCGCTACGGCAGTGCCGGTAAGCAGGATAATCAGGATAAACAAGATAGCTTTAATCTGCGTAGTTTTCTGCCCGAGACCTACGGCTACTTCCTCATTGAGACTGAGGATCGTCAGCTGCCTGGCAAGCAAAAAGGAAATCACCAGACCAATCAGGATGAATGGCAGAATCACCTGGATTTGTGTCCAGGAGACCCCGACTAACCCGCCGGCTGTCCACATCGACACATCCTTCGATACTTTAAAAGTAAGACTGACACCTTCCGCTACCGCAAACAAAAACGCAGATACCGCAGCACCGGCCAGGACGATCCGAAACGGAGAGAATCCTCCCCTTTTTAACGAGCCAATGCCAAACACGAGTCCTGCCCCGACACCTGCTCCGATAAAACAGGCGATCGTCATTCCAAAATAATTCGTCGCTGGGAAAATAGCCAGCGTAACAGCGAGAGCGGCATTAGCTCCGGCCGTCAAGCCGAGCAGTCCAGGGTCAGCGAGCGGATTTCTCGTCATTCCCTGCATGATGGCACCGGCAACGGACAAACCCGCACCGACTAAAATAGCGGCGATTTCTCGAGGCAGCCGCAATTCACGAATAATGTTGACGCTTTCCGACTTCACATTAGAAGTCAGCGCCAGCCATACATCGCGTGCTGTTGTCTCTGCTGCACCCAAAAGCATCGCTACTGCGAATGAAAGGCTTAATACGACCAAGCCGATAATAATCTGATATGTAAATGAACATGTAAGCTGTTTGTCCTTAGTCATAGAAACCCCATCTTCTCTGTAAAATGATTCAAAAAGAAAAGCGCAAGCGCCCGGAAAGACACGACACGCATAAGCAAAACGGCTGGAGGAAGGCGTCCTTCCCTTCCGCAAGACGGGTTGCTTATGTCGCGAGTGTCTGGGCGTTGAAGCTAGCCATATAAGAAGAGGAATTCAACGGATGAATTCCTCTCATAGTTTACTAGTTTAGAAATGCGTCTTGGAATGTCTCCAGCTGATACTCCAATGTCACCGGATCGTTGAAGTAAAACTCCTTGGCATTCACTTCGATGACCTGGTCATTTTTCACGGCCGGAATATTCTTGTACGTCTCTGTATCCTGGAAAGAGGTTTCGGAATCGGCATTTTTACTGAACACGACATAATCGCCGGCATACTCTGGAAGTACTTCTGGAGAAATGGCATAGTAGCCGTCTTCGAGCGCCATCTCTTTTACTTTTTCAGGCATCTTCAGGTCCATTTCCTGATAAAGAATTTCTGTGCCTCGTCCCCAGTTGTCGCCAAATACATATAATTGCTTTTCGAAGTTTTCAATGACGGAAACGGTAGTATCTTCCCCGATTTCAGCACGGATGTCCTCGCCTGCCTGCTGGGCACGCGCTTTGAAATCTTCCACCCATTGTGTCGCTTCTTCTTCTTTATTCAAAAGCTTTCCGATTTCAATATGCTGCTCTAAATAATCCAGGCTGCCATATGTATAGGTAACAGTTGGAGCGATCTCCTGCAGTTTATCGACATTTTTAATGTTCGAAAGTCCAATGATCAAATCTGGCTCAAGCTCGATTATTTTTTCGAGGTTATCATCGGTAACTTCTTCGACATCCTGTAATTCTTCTTCAAACTTCGGATTCATCTTCGACCAGGCATCCACGCCGACAAGATTGACATCAAGCGCCATCACATTACCGGCAAATGTCGATAGTACAACAACTCGTTCCGGGTTCGCCGGCACTTCTACCGGACCATTTTCGGACTCATATGTAATCGTTTCTGACTTATCATTTTCATTGTCACTTTCTGTTTCACCAGAAGCCTCTTCACCTGAAGTACTTCCACATGCGCTAAGAATAAGCACGAATAAGAGCAGGATTGGCATAAGTATCTTTTTCATTGTCGTCTTCTCCTTTAAGTAAGTTATAAGTGATACACATTGGTTTATTGGTGCGGGGGTCTCTGCCGATTTCCGCATCAATCTTGAATACTTCCTGGAGGACTTCCTTCTGGATCACCGCTTCGCTGGATCCGGCTTTTACAACCTTTCCTTCTTTCAACGCGATGATATGATCGGCAAACCGGGCGGCCTGGTTCAAATCATGCAGCACCATGACAATCGTTCGGCCCTGTTCCCTGTTCAACTTCTGCAAAAGTTCCAGAACCTCGAGCTGATGAGCCATATCTAAATAGGTCGTCGGTTCATCAAGGAAAATCATCTCGGTTTCCTGGGCAAGGGACATGGCAATCCAGACCCGTTGACGCTGCCCACCGGACAACGCATCAACAGGCTGGTACTTGAACGGTAAGATCCCTGTCTCTTCAAGCGCCCAATCAATGACCTCGATATCTTTTTTGTTCAAACGGCCAAACCCTTTCTGGTAAGGGAACCGTCCATAAGACACCAATTCCCCGACTGTCAGTCCGGCAGCACTTTCCGGATTCTGTGGGAGAATCGCCATCTTTTTGGCCAGCGATTTAGTGTCTTCCATTGAAATACTGGCACCATCAAGAATCACCGATCCCGATTGATATGGAATGATCCGTGTCATCGCTTTCAATAAGGTGGATTTCCCACACCCATTGGAACCGATGATCGTGGTGATTTTCTGATCTGGTATTTCCAATGTCAAATCACTGACAATCGTTTTTTCCCCATAGCCGATATGTAGACGTTCAGTTGATAAACGGCGCATCGTGAAGCCTCCAAATAAAATATTTTGTTGAGAATGATTATCACTTTCGTTTATAATGATACTATAAGTCGGCTCGCTCGCTTTGTCAACAACATTTTCCATATAAGGTTTATCGGTTTAAATGGATTTACATATTGGAGGGGGAGTAATTTCATGGAAAAGGAATGCTTTGATGTTACCATTATCGGCGGAGGACCTGCAGGGCTTTATTCTGCCTTTTACAGTGGACTACGGGAAATGAAAACAAAAATCATCGAATTCCAGCCGCAATTAGGCGGGAAAGTTCAAATATATCCAGAAAAAATGGTCTGGGATGTCGGCGGCCTCCCTCCCGTTCCAGGAAAGCAGCTCATGGACCAGATGATCGAACAGGGATTAACGTTCAACCCGGAAGTCGTTCCCAATGAAAAAGTGGTTTCCATCTCACGTGATGAAACGGACACCTTTCTACTCGAAGCGGCATCAGGAAGAGTTCATTATTCCAAGACAGTCATCGTTGCGGTAGGCAGCGGAATCTTAATGCCGCAGAAGCTGAACATTGAAGGAGCGGAGAGATTCGAACTTGGCAACCTCCACTATACCGTCAAATCACTGAAAACATTTAAAGATAAAACGGTCATCATTTCAGGCGGCGGTAATTCAGCGATCGATTGGGCAAATGAACTGGAACCAGTCGCCAAAAAAGTATACTTAGCTTACCGGAAAGATTGCCTGAACGGCCACGAAGCGCAAATCACCCAATTAGAAAACAGCTCGGTCGAATGTTTTCCATATACGACGATCTCGAAGTTACTGGCTTCAGAAGACCATGAAACCATCTCACAGGTGGAACTGACCAGTAATCAGACCAGTGAGAGCTTTTACTTAGAGGTAGATGACGTCATCGTCAATCACGGCTTCGATCAGGACACCTCATTACTGAAAAACACCAAATTTGATATCCAGTTAGTCGATCAATACTTCGTAAAAGGAACAGCAACGAGCGAAACCTCGGTAGAAGGCGTCTATGCAGCAGGAGATATCCTGAACCATGAAGGAAAGCTGAACCTAATCGCCGGCGCCTTCCAGGACGCAGCCAATGCCGTCAATAAAGCGAAACAATTCATCGAACCAGATGCCAATGCTGTAGCCATGGTGTCTTCTCATAATGATGTGTTTAAAAAGAGAAACCGTGAACTAGTACGGGAATTGACCAAGAGTTAAATTTTAATTCAAAAAACAAGCACCTGAATATATTCAGGTGCTTGTTTTTCTTTTCCTCCCAATATCCTTATTAATGCGCATCATTTTCCGTGCGAAAAATCACGAACCAGGTAAGGGATTTTGTCGAAATATGTCAATTATATGTACTTTTAAATAACTATATTCCCTAAATCTAATTACCTATATATAATCAAGAAGCTGGCAATAAAATGAAAGTACTTTCGGAATGGAAAGTAATATGATCATTGATTTTACAAGCTACATACCCAAATATGAGAAAGTAATTTACAAATTCATTCACAAATTCCCTCTTCTAGACCAAGAGGAATTATACCAGGAAGGTCTACTCCTCTTATATGAAACATTACAAACACACGACCCTGGCCGCTCCACCTTATGTACTCACTTCTACCATAGAATCAACTATCGATTCCACGACCTTCAACGTATTTATAAGTCCAATACAAACACCCTTAATAGTTTAAGCATTACTCCAATGCCTTACACCCCATCTCAACAATTGGATACTTTTCTTGTAGAAGAGATATTTCAGGTACTCAACGAAAAGCAAAGTAAATGGTTCCAATATCATTTCTTGAATGGTTTGACTTACTCCCAAATTGCAGGATTAGAAGATACAACGATTGCTGCTGTGAAAAATTGGGCTAGGGAAGCAAAGAAGGTTCTTAAACCGTTTCTAACATCTTATTGGACTGACGACGAGGAGCTATAAGTATAACTTCTTGACAAATAGTATAAGACCTCTATTATATTCCAATTATAAGGAAAACCCTCCTTCTTCCATATATAATTAGCTGCTTTTCAGGCTGTTTATACTCATAACAATACTTTTTCCTTATGCTTTCAAGGTGAAATACTGAGTTAAAAGGCGCAGCTTCTATAAAAAAGAAACCACGCCAAAAAGTTTAACTTTATATTTCTTATTCCGTCAAAAACTTAAATATTTGTTTTTTTACATCTTTTTTGTATGGAGGAGTCTTATTGGAATAAGAATACTTTAAAATATTCTCTTTCGCAAAGTCGGTTGCCTCACTAGTCAACCATTTTTCCAACTCATTAATTTCATTAACAAGACATGGATTCAAATCATCTTCTTTAGACATCTCTATTACCAACGTACCGTTCTTAACTTCATTAGAACGGACAAATACTCCTCTTTTATAGGAAACAATTGCTCCTTTACCAATGTAGGAATCTAAATAGGATACAAACTCATAATTACCCTTCTTTAACTTTTGCGTTATGTTTTTAGATAATTCATAGTCTTTACTGGTAAAGAAATTCGTCTCTACCATACGTTTTGCATTTGAGATAAATAACTGAATAAAGAAGTTCTGATAAAAGCACTTCATAAAAGATTGCTCTTTAGTAACAGTTTGGGATTCCAGCAGACTACTAGTTTGAGCAATTTGTTCTCGTGCCTTTTTAATCACACTTTCATGATTTTGCCCTATCTTAACTTCAATTGGATATAGATGCACTTTAATATCGTCATCTATTTCTTCCAAGCCAATTAACAACACATCATCACTATGTGAACCTTTCACACCTAAATTTTTAGCAGTGAATATACCACCTGTTTTATTTAGGCTTACTGCTCCAGCCACTCTTAATACTTCTTCTAATGAAATAGGAACCCAAAGGATATCTGAATGATTAAAATAAGCTAACGATGCTTTAATAGCTGCAATTATACTAAGTTTCTCTTCTGTGAAGTATCCTCTGTTTCCGATTATTTTTAGTAACCATTCTCCATTAATTGTATTGAAATAAGAGATTGTACGCTCTACAGCTTTAGGTTTATTTTCATTAGCTATACTCATTGAATCAAAGAATTCTTTAATAACATCATAATATTGGTTAGATCTACTTGTTACTGTAATAGCATCATATCTGCTCGATGAGGAATATTGGTCATTATAATGAATTACTAATAAGTCATCAATCGAACTTTCAAAAAAATCAAGATCTACTCCTGGATCCACAAATGTTACCCAGTTTGATGAATGAAGAATATTATGAATTACATTCATATCATCCAACGCAGTACGTGAAACAATACCACGCCCCTTCATATAGGTGTTACTCGCTTGGTTAACCATATTAGATGCTATCTCATTCACATAATATGAACAATTCAATAGCAAATCATCAGATTCTATAGAATAGTCTTTAATACCAAATCCGCTTCGATAATCTTCCTCAAACTTTTTGGATGGTACTGAAGAGTATAGACCACTCATTGTGATTCCTGATTCAAGTTGATCCATTGGTTGCGACGCATAATTATTCTGAGCCTCCATTTTATAGAAGGAAATATGAGCATATTCATAGTTTTTTGCTTTACTAGTAACGTAAAACTTAATATTCCTATGCAATTCTTTAAGGAGATCCACTGGCGAAAGATTAGTATCCTGTGCCTTTAACTTTAAATCGAATCTTTGCTCAAATTCTTCAACTTCACTAATTTCTGCGAATTTATCACAATAACTATCATCTAGATGATCACGATAAACGTTAACTATAATTGGTGGCAATTTACTATTTTGTTGTTTATTCTTTTTCTCTATATACCATTTTATCAGCCCTTTTATGGCCTGCTTGTCATTTAAAATATTGATAATGTTCATTTTTAGAGGTGCATTAGAACCAGACAGAAACAAGTAAGAAAAATGCTCTTCAAATTGGTGTAATTTATCTTTAACTACTTTATCCAGATAAAGATCTGCGTCAACCACATTAGATGTATCCTTTTTTTTATAAATAATCCATCCAGGGACATATTGTTGTGAATCAGGAGTATATACATCATCTCTATAATCATAAATAAATGGTAATAAGCTATCTGGTTTCAGTCTATCTAAAATTCCCTGATCTATCTCTTCATCACTTAACTTTTCAAGCTTACGTAATTCAAAGGCAACATTTAAAGGGTGGAACGGTGACAGCCAAATCTCATCTCCACTATTCTTATAAATTATACCTAATTTAAATAAGCTCTTACTCTTATTTCCTGCTGGTTGAGTATCATCTATAACAGCAATCTCTTTAATATATTGCTCAATATATTCCTTACCACGCTGTTGTATTGTCTCATTCCAATACACTAAGGATGGTGCCTTCTTCAAGAAACCATTTACGAAACGATTGTAAGCATTCACTAGTTCAGGGGACAGTTTAATTTCATCATTTTTAGTAAAGTGACCGTTATTATAAAAACCAGTATAAGCTATATCAGCTAACCATTCTTCTTCTATATCTAAAAATTGTTTATAATCATTATATATATAATATTCATGGGCTTGATTACTCGTTATCTTTGTTCCCTTTTTATTAAAGTTAGCTTGAGATTCTCTTTTTATTTTAGCCAATTTGTTTGATTTTATTGGTATTACATCTGGTCTCTCTCCCGCTAGCTCAATTTTAACTTCTTGACTTTCGTAGGACACCTTAAAAATAAGTCGTTCTTCACTGTCTAAAATTTCGTTTGGAAGTTCATAATTCATCCCTTCAATATTATCAATCTCAAGTAGAGATTGATCGCCCTTTACTTCTTTATTTTTTAACGGCTCAACCCCTAGGGTGATATTATTACTATCCAATGGAAGTTTTAATAATCTATCTTTATAGTTAACTTCAAATGAGGTATGGTATTCTTGAAAAATCAAGTCTGAATAAGGTAAAATACAAATGTTAAATTCCGCTTTTAACGAAGCTTTATCCTCATGCTTATAAACAATACGCTCAAAAGTAACATGATTACCTTTTTCCGGTGAGATTACCACATCTATTGCCCTTTTTTTCACTTTAACTTCTGCTTCCCCATAATGTTGAAGGAAATCTTGATGTAAACCATCAATTTCACTATTTTTCACATCTATATTTAGAGAAAAACTTAGTTTATTAGGATTTTCAGTATACATTAAAAGTTGATATTTTCTTTTACCTGCCCCTTTATCTGACAATGGACGTATAAAGTAATCACATCCTATACTGGCAGGAATTTTAATTTTTTCAAAAGAGACATTGGTCTTTTTTGAAGAATTAGCCCTACGCATATTAGATTGAAAGACTTTAGAAAAATCCAGCTCTCTCCAGTTATCTTTTTGAAACTTAGGAATATCCTTCTCTAAAAAAAGACGTTCATATTCGGCATCATCTTGATTTAACTTATTTAGTGTTTCTAGCTTAGAGTAAAGTTCTTTATTCTTCTGTATACGTTTTTCTAAATTACTTCCTTTTGAATGACTTAATTGCTCATCCCGGAACATACCTAAATTTTGGTAATCTTTTTGTGTTAGCTCACCATTATTAATAATCTCAATAACATCTTTATAATCATAAAAAGTTGTAAACTGTACAGCTCGTTCTTTATCAATTTCTGATAAATGTTTTGTTAAAACAATTCTATCTGTTGGGTCTATAACTTTCTCTTGTATTTTATTTTTTAATAACTTGGATAGTTCATTAGGGTGTAGTGGCATTCCTTCGCTCTGAAGTGATATGCTCCCCCCACTAATAGAGTCAAGATCCTCTTTTATAATACTAAGTAATGCTTTACCCTTCCATTTATCTACTTGATCTCCTACTCTATTCCTAAGAGTTACTAAAAAGTCATTCGTAACTTTAGAGCTTGCACTAGCTATTACTAAATCAGCACCATTACGATACAACATTTGAGGTGTTAAAAAATAACCACCATTTTCAAGTTTATAATCAAACATCTCGCTTGCACATTTTTCACCTATAGCCTCTTTAAGGTTATTAATATCGCCTTGATTATTTAATATTAGAAAATACCTATCTCCAGCTTGAGGTGTATTCCTAGAAAAGTTTTCATATATTAAATCTGCTATAAAATTAAAGAATTGGTTTGACATATTGTGCATCACCACTATCACTCTTCTTTTCTATATAATTCTGTTGCTCTAACAATTTAACCGCTTCTCTTTTTGAATAATGATCAAATAATATTCCCCTTCTCTTCAATTCTTTAAAGAAAGTTTTCAATGGAATTTTTTTATCTCCAACAGCCACAGCACTTAACATTAAAAACTCATCTTGTTTAAGCGACAATAGGTATCCATGTTTTCCTCGTCCCTTTAAAAACCTTCCTTTACCTAGTCTGTCAATATGTTCTCCAAAATTTTTACGAACATCGTTACTCATACCTATTTGCAGTTGATTAAATAATACTTTAAACAATTCTTTAAATTCTAATTCATTTTTCAATTCAGGAGGTACATCCGTATTTATTAGGTTAGAATATGTCATAATCCAATTTCTAAGTTTTTCCTTTTCTTTCTGTGTTTCCTCCGGATTTAGTTTTTCTAACTCCTGGATTATCTTTGAATAAGATTTAAGTTCATCACTTGGATTGTGTAATTCATGGTTATGGCTTAAGTGTGACATAGCATGGAAATGAACAAAGAGGTTAATTGCATTTGTCTTTATAAATTGATAATCATGTACTGCTTCACGATACCCACCAACTCCAGTCTCCCAGTCTAAAGTAAAATGAAATGGATCCATCTCATCTACGTCTTTTTCATTCCCAAACTTTTGAGCGCTTTTCAGGAATTGCAACACATATTGAAACATATAATAATGAATTATTTTAAAGAAATGTGTAATAAAGTATTCCTTTTGTTTACTTAAAAACAAAAAGTCTTTAAAGAAAATATCACTAATAAAAGGTAGTACGTTTGAGTATCTTGTATGTCTTATTTGATTTTTGATTGGTTGTGTTTCAAGTTCAGGTAACCCATTGATAATTAATTCTGTTAGTAAATTATCTGTTTCTTTAGAAGAAAACAATGATGTTAATTCAGTTTTTTGATAAAAAAATAAATCAAAAATAAATCTAGCAAACTTTTCTTTTTCATTCTTATTTTTATTTGTAGTCTCTATATAATTAAATAGATATAAATGTAAAGGTTTTAACTCTTTGTTATTTTTAAATAGATAATCCTCCAAAAAATCCGCTAAGATGTCATGATGCTCTTCATCTGGGAAGGATACTTTTTCAATTACATTATTAATTAAAGTGTAATCTGAATAAGTGTAATCTCCTTTATATTTAAATTCAGGTTTAGAAACGTTATTCATTATCCTAACGAGTTCACCAATAATTTCGTTAACTCCCTCATTAATTACTTTCGTCCGATGAGAGGTGAATGGAAAAGCATATTTCACTTTACCATGCTCATGTGAACTTAAACCATTTTCATTTTTCTTTTTACTCAATCTACTTTCTATTTCTTGAAAGTTAAAATATCCACTCATCTTACTCTTCCACCTTCTCGAATGCAAATGATCCCATAAAATCTTTTTCTAAGCTAAATAATTCTTTTTCTCCATGAAAGTGTATTAATAAATCAGTGTTCTTAGACTTAGCTATTAATTGATTCATAAAAGTGATAAATGTTAGAGCATCCTCATTATCCTTGTTGTCTGGTCGATAACCCTCAGAAACTCTTGATAAGAGCTCAAAAAGGCTATAATCAATTTCAAAATCAATACTTTCATGCTCCTCACGACCCATAAAACCTAAGCTTATAGTAGTATTAAAAAATTCTAACTCCTCTTTTACTGATTTAGGCATTTTATTCGGTAATGGTTTAAAATTAATTCTCTGAGCAACTCGATAAGACTCGGTCATGTTATTTATATAAATATAACCTTTTTTTGGTGAACCCTTCCAAGCAAAAATTGATTTTCTCACACTCTCATATATTTCTTTTATTACATCCTTATTTCCAACATTATATCCATTAAGATAACGAATATATTTCTCCATAGCCGGCCTTTGGAGCTCTTCCTGTATTAAGGGATCACTTAAATAAGCAGCTCTTATGAATGATTTAGCAAGAGCTTGATAAGATTCCTTCTCTAAAATATTGTCTGGGTTTTCTAACAAATAGGCGAAAGGCTCAAATATTTTAATATAATTTTTATTCGTAATATAAGAATCTATTACTTGAGTAAAGTCTCTGGTGCTATATATACTATTAACAATTTCATCCAACACCCTCGAACGCTGATGAATAGGATCATATTTTTGCATTCCGTCTAATAATTCACTTTTACCTTCTCGGTGAAAGAGTAGGGACGGTAGTGATAATTCCAACCGTTCAAATTCTGTCATATTCTCGATTCGAATTTCTTTTATGTCCTTTTCTGAGGGAATTAGGATATCGGCAATGAAATTCAAAAAAGCCCTGGTTGATATAACTACTTTATTTTCCAAAATTAAATTGCAAATTAGTTTATTTATTATTTTTTGAGTATTAGAATCCGCCAACAATTCATAGTTAAGATGTACAGCCGTGTAAACGTTGTTTTTTGAATCCTTTATATAAGCTTGGTAAAAAGGGTTGAGATTGGACTCAGAGGTCACTTTTTTAAGAATTTCATCAAAGTATTTAGAGAATGCTTTTGTTTCCATTAATTGAAAAGGTTGATAATCCGAGAAGTTAATAATAGAAAAATTCTCTTCCACAAATACATCTGTAATTTCTTTAGTAAATAAATTGCTTTTTTCAATAAATTCAGCAAGTTTAGTAAAGGTTAAGCCTTTATGTTCGTATGTTATAAAATTATTTAGGACACCTAAATTAATTGCCAGAATAACTTTATTCTGGCACTCATTCAAATGTTGATCACTGAAACCTTTAAGTTTTTCCTTTAAAGTATCCATACTATTTTTTTCTGGAGCATTACTCTCTGTGGCATCGTTAATAATGGTATAATTACTTATTATCTCCGGCTTGTTTTCCGACAGGTATGATAATAAATGAGATTTACCATCACCTACACTTCCTGAAAGTAGAATAAGCTTTTTATTATCTTGTGCTGATTTCTTTAGCACATCTTCTAAATTAAGCTGAATGTTTCTCTGAACATGTAAATAGTTTTTAAACTCCGAAAAGTTACCTACGTTTTCAAGTGCCTCCTGTGATGAAGCTTTCAAACGGTTTAGCTCCCTTATTAAATAACTATTATTATCATTTAAATCTTCTATAATTTCGTAACTACCATTTTTATTACTCTCCACTATTGTACTTTCGTTACCTTGTGTGTATTTGCTGATATGTTGTCTAATAAGCTCTTGAATGTAACTCTCATCTATACTTGCAGTAGGTTTTGGTTCGACATATTCGGGAGTTTCAAAGTCAGGAGACCCATAAACTTCAGCATACCAACCTGCCAATTTATGCACTTTACGGTGTACTTTTAAAGCTGTAACCTGGGAATTTTCTCTTTTATCATGAACCGCTTTATTTCCATTAAATCGAAGAAAGTCTAAGTCTATCCGTATGCCTTTATCAAATAGTCCATCCCTATATAGACCATTTAACATATCATAGAGTGTTGGATAATTACGATCATCCTCTTCACTTTTCTCCACCTTATAAATTTCTTTCAACAGATTTTCAGCAAACTTCCTACCTTGAATTACTGAAGAAGTGGCATCAATGTATACTAATTCGTCAACCTTTTGAGCGATCATATATAGTGAATTATTGTACTCTTTTAAGAAAATACAAAACGTTTCTTGTGACATATATCTTTACCTCCGAACAAAATCTCAATATTATATACAATTTTAACATAAAATAACAACGTCAATAATCATCAAATAACGTTAAAAATCTCGATTAAATTTATTGAGTGTATACTTTCTAAGGTTTATAATAAAACCATAACATTACGTACGTAATCAGGGGGATTGACATGGATTTTGGCTTCAGTTATAACTTCCCTGCTATTAAAGGGGTCCAAGCTGGACAAGAATATTTTATTGCGATGTGTCCTTTAAGAGTGATACCTAAAATATTCTTATTTGATGAAGAAGAAGTACCACCAGATTATCGAGCTCAAAGAATAATCAACAAAAACAGAATACCAGAAATGACCAATTATATTGTAGATAACAAAGATGACTATGTGTTTTCATCACTGACCGCTTCTATTGATGGTGAAATTGAATTCACTTCAGTATCTGAGGAAGCCTCACTAAAAGATATGGGTATGCTGTCAATTTCATTGGATTCTCGGTTTTTAATAAACGACGGCCAACATAGACGTGCAGCGATAGAAGAAGCACTTAAACTTAACCCTGAACTAGGTAGTGAAACCATATCTGTAGTGTTCTTTATCGATTCCGGCCTGAAAAAATCCCAACAGATTTTTTCAGACCTAAATCGCCATGCAGTTAATACAACGTCCTCTATCGGCATCTTATATGATCATCGTGATAAACTAGCAATTGCTACACGCGCCATTATAGAGAAAAACACTTTTCTAAAAAGGTATACAGATCGAGAAAAAGTGTCCCTGTCAAAGAATTCTCCTAAAATCATCGCTTTAAATCATATTTTTAACACTAATTTAAAGTTACTGGGAGTGTCAAAAGGTGACACCATTTCCGATGCAGACGAAAAGTTTTTAAATGATTTTTGGGATCTATTAACAGAATCCATAAATGAGTGGAAGCAAGTAATGAATCGCGAGTTGACCCCAAAAGAATTAAGAATGAATTACATTGTAGGCCATGGAGTTTTTTTAGAAGCTGTGGGCATTGTTGGTAAAGAACTTAGAGAAACGCATGGAGATAGTTGGAAAACAGTAATTTCAAATTTAAAAAATGTTGACTGGTCCAGGACTAATACAGATTGCTGGGAAGGCCGGGCAATTAATCATAATGGCAGAGTACAAAAGACTTCCAGCACAATTAAGCTAACTGCTATTCAAATAAAGAAATTATTAAATCTTTCCCTAAGTAAACAAGAATTACAATTAGAAGACCAGTTTAAGAAAGGAACATCAAAATGACCGGAATTATTTCTCAAGCATTTAACGAGAAAACTACTTTAATAGATGAAGCTAAACAAGAAGTAAAGAACACCTATTTGGCAGATGACCGACCTTGGGTAATTGGATATAGTGGTGGAAAAGATTCTACGGTAGTAGTTCAGCTTGTCTTTGAAGCTTTACGCGAATTACCAAGTGACCAATTAACCAAAAAGGTGCATGTGATTTCTTCAGATACCCTGGTAGAAACACCTCTCATTATTCAATCAATTAACACGACATTACGACGGATTGAGGATAAAGCAATTGAACTGGATCTACCTATTGAAACACATAAAGTAAAACCAATGGTAGATCAATCATTCTGGGTTAATATTATCGGAAAAGGCTATCCCTCCCCCAATCAACAGTTTAGATGGTGTACCGATCGTTTAAAAATCGATCCTGCCAACCAGTTTATTAAGGATAAAGTTAATGCCTTTGGAGAAGTGATCATGGTTCTGGGAGTACGCGAAAGCGAAAGTGCTACCAGAGCGAATGTTATTAAATCACATTCTGTTGAAGGTAAAGTTTTAATGAGACACTCTACTCTTACTAATGCATATGTGTACGCTCCTATTAGACAATTTGATTTAGATGAAGTTTGGAACTATCTATTAAACTTTGAATCTCCTTGGGGAGACGATAACTACGAGCTCCATCGGTTATATAAAGAATCAGGCAGTGGGGAATGTCCTTTAGTAGTTGATAAAACTGTAAAAGAGTCCGCGGGATCTTGTGGTAATTCAAGATTTGGCTGCTGGGTATGTACAGTAGTTAATGAAGACAAGGCCTTAAGTGGTTTCATTGATAGTGGACACGACTGGATGAAGCCTTTACTTGACTTCCGAAATTGGTTAGCCTCGATCCGCGATGACCGCACAAGACGTATGAAATATCGTATGAATGGCCAAGTGTATTTTAGACCAATGCAGATAAAAGAAATTGATGGTAAAGACTATGTAATTGTCCCGAAAAAAGGAAGCCGTAAAAAAGATCTTATTCCTTTAGAAAGATTTGAAATTATTGAGAAGAGTGATCTAAAACAATATCTAAATAAAAATAATATTGACCTCTCTTCTTCTGATGATCCTATGGTATTAATTAAAGATGAAAAACAAAACCTATGCCGTCTTGGATTAGGAGCCTTTACACTGGAGGCGCGAAAGGAAATATTACAGAGGCTTTTAGAAGTACAAAGAGACCTTACTCACCCATTTGATGACGAGTATGACCTAATTAAAGAAGAAGAATTAAAAGAAATTAGAAAGCTATGGTTTAATGATGGTGATTTTGAAGATTCTCTTCCGAAAATTTACTGGGACGTCTTCGGTGAAGATTTAAATTGGGAGAAAGATGAACGCTTGATTTTTGACCAGGATGAATTACATCAACTTGAAATGATGTGCCAGGAAGAAGGGATCGACTTTAAACTTGTTAAGAAGCTTCTGCTAATTGAGAAAGATTATACAGGCTACAAGGTACGCCGAGGTTTAATGGATCAATTATCATCCGCTTTACAGCAAGATTATTTGCATCTCTAACATGTTGCGTCTGAAAGGAATAGGTAGTTATGATCTTAAGAAAAATTATATTAAATAATATAGGACCCTATGAGGGTAAAAACATTTTCGATTTGCATACGGATGAACGACTGAACACTATATTAATCGGGGGGAAAAATGGTTCTGGAAAAACCACATTTTTAAATAGTGTGAGATTAGCCTTATACGGCCCTTTAGCATACAAGAAAAAAACAGTTACCCCTGATTATTTAAAAAAGATTAGGTCTTTAATCAATGCTAACGCCATAAAACAGCAAAACGACTCTTTAAAAGAGTACGAGAATGAATTTTACATTCAAATAGATTTTTCGATAATAGAAAATTTCAAACGTATAAATGTATCTATAATAAGAAGCTGGACCGTAGAACCCAGCATCAAAGAAAAAGTAAGTGTGATTAAGGAAGGCGTAGAAGTAAGTGAAGTTGAAAAAGATCAATTCTTTTCTCACTTACGAACTACTTTCCCCCCTTCCTTATTGGAATTATGCTTTTTTGATGGGGAGGAAATTTCGCATCTTACTGATGAAGATAACTTATCTCAATATCTAAAAGTGCTATCATCTAAAATATTTAACTTAGATCTATTTCAAAACCTAGAGCAGGACATGTATGCATATCTGGATCAGAGTTCTAAATCAAATGAGCAAACAAGCTTAGAGCAAGACGAAAAAGAATACGAAGAAGCACTCAACCAGAATATTCGCAGTTTAGAGGAAGTTAGTAGTCAAATTGAGAATACGGAAAGTGAAATAGAAGCAAGTACACAAAGATATAACGAAGCGAAGAATGACTTTTCCCTTCATGGTGGTATTGCTTATGAAGAAAGAACAAAACTCCAGGAACAGATTAACGAAATTGAAGGAAACAGAAAGCACATAAATGAAAAAATTAAAGAGTTTATAGCAAACGAATTACCTTTCTTTATTGCTTTTCCTCTGCTATACAAATTAGTAGAACAATTAAAGAATGAAGAAGAATTTCATGTTTCTAACATATTGAAAAATAAAATAGATAAACTTCCAGTAAACAATATCATGAGTGAGCTGGGAGTGGATTCTTCTACTAGTACAGAAGAAAAGTTAAAAGAAAGCCTCGTTTCCCATTTAACACAAACTGAGGAAGTCAATATTATTCATAACGCTTCTAAGACAGAAGCACAGCAAGTTTATAATCTATTATCTGAAACCAATATCACCAGGTTGAACGTTATATTTTCTCTAATTCAGGAAAACCAGGAGTTACTATCTGAAGTACAATCTCATAAGAAAAAATTAAAAGATAACGAAGAGTCTCCTGAATTCGCTAATATGATCCAAAGCATGGAAGATTATACCCGTTCCATTAGCGAGCTCGAAGAACGCTTAAATGCTTTAAAGAACCAGGAAAATGAACTAAAAAATGAAATTGAAATATTTAATAAAAAGTATGAAAAAGTAAAGCAGCAACTATATAAGATTCGAAAGACAAAATCATCGTTTGAAGAATCCCAAAAAATAATTCACATTAGCCAAAAGTTTCAACAACATCAATTGAGAAATAAGATAAAAGACATTGAGTACTTTTCTTCTAAGATGTTTAAAGAATTAATTAGAAAGAAAGAGTTTATAAACCATATTCTCATTGATCCAAAAACCTTCCAACTTAGCATACTGGATCACACCAGTGAAAGAATTGATAAAGATATTCTATCGGCAGGTGAAAAAGAATTACTAGCACTTTCAATCATTTGGGGCACAATCATGTCATCGAAAAAAGAGCTTCCTCTTATCCTGGATACTTTATTAGGCAGGCTGGATAATGAACACAAGCACTCTATTGTAACGAAGCTGCTCCCTAAGTTTGGTGTTCAAAACATTGTATTGTCTACAGATTCAGAGATCGATGCTAAATTATATAAAGATCTGCAAAGTACCATAGCAAATGTCTATACGCTAAACTACGATTCATATAATAGAAAAACTGAAATAGAACAACACTTCTTTAATCTGGAAAACGAAAAGGTGACTAAGTAATGAACTTCCGATTAAAAACTACAGCTACCACAGGTGAACTCTTAAAAAACCTGCAAAATTCTACCGGGCTGACTCCTAACCTTTTAGCGAGAATCGCTATTTCTTTATCAGTGAGTGTAAAGGAGGAACCGGAGGAAGTTTCGTCTGATAGTCAAGGAATTGAATTTAATAGAAATACGTTAACCGGGGATCGAGATTACTTTTATAAAGCACTAATTAGGCAACACGCATTAAGAGATGTAAGTGAAGAAGAATACTTTCCTCACCTGTTTAATGCCCATCTAACACGGGGGGTTAAATTACTAAACGAAGAATACAAACATGCCGGGAATTATGACAAGCTCCTTAAAAACCTTCTAAAGCTGTCGGAAGAAAATCTAAAGGAGGCTTAGTAGATGCTATATCTGGATAATAGCGCCACAACCCCTATATTGCCTGAAGTTAAAGATAAAATGATTACCTATCTTTCTGAAGAATATGGTAACCCTTCCGGCAAGTATTATGACTTAGCAATTAATGCGGAGGCCGCAGTTAAGGAGGCACGAAAGCAACTCTCTAAGTTATTAAACGCTGATGAAAAAGAAGTAATATTCACAAGTGGAGCAACTGAAAGTAATAACATATTATTAAAAGGTGTCGCTCACTATTATTCTTCTCAAGGAAAACATATTATTACCTCTAAAGCTGAGCACAGTGCTGTATTAGAAGTATGTGAGTACCTAGAAGAAAATGGATTTGAAGTCACTTATTTAGATGTTGACCAGTTCGGGAGAATCAATAGTGAAGAGCTAAAAAATGCTATCCGTCAGGACACGATCTTAGTATCTATTATCTGGGGCAATAATGAGCTGGGCTCATTGAACGATATAGAAGCCATAGCTCACGTTTGCGAAGGTAAAGGTGTGTTTTTACATACTGATGCCACCCAGGTGGTTGGTAAAATCCCGCTTAGCTGGAAAGATATAAAAGGATTGAGTTTCTTATCATGCTCTGCTCATAAAATGCACGGGCCAAAAGGTGTTGGAGCATTGGTGATAAGGAAAGACCGATATGGAAAGTTGATTCCCCTTACCCCTCTTTTCCATGGAGGGGGTCAGGAAGAAGGTATTAGAAGTGGAACTTATTCGGTTCATAATATAGTAGGTATGGGGGAAGCAGCCAGGATAGCAAATAATAACTTAGAGAAGAATACGAAGCACTTAACACTACTGGAAGACAGGTTGATTGAAATATTAACCGAGAAATTTAGTGACAATATAACATTTAACTCGGATCGTACAAATAAAATACCTGGGGTTATTAATGTGCGCTTTATAGGTCTTAATAATGAAGTCTTATTAAAAAAGCTTTCCCCTATTATTGCTGCATCCACAGGTTCAGCTTGCAGCAGCGCAAAGCCCTCACATGTTTTGCAAGCAATAGGGTTAGATCTCAAAGAGGTACGTGAATCTATCCGCTTTTCTTTTTCTCCTTATACGAATATGGAGGATGTTAATATCTTTAAAGAACTATAAGAAAAAGCAAGGCCTGATGCCTTGCTTTTTCTTATAAGTTTAAATTCTCTTTCAATCTTTTCTTTTTTAATTGCTGCTCATCCTGTATTTCTTCAAATTCCTGGAGGTAATCGATAATTTTTTGTAAAGCATTCTTCTCATCTTCCATCACCAGGTTATATACTTTTTCGGCCCCTCCAGCTGCATACTCTTCCGCTATTGTTATCTTCTCGTCAAAATGTTCTTCCGTGGGACTACTAAGCAGCATAAAGTTTTGTGTTTCCAAGAATGCGATCATGTTAATAATTGGTTCATCTGTCCGCTCTTTAAAAACCTGCCAATGTAACTGCTCAAGTGTTTCGTTAAAAGGGTGTCGCTTGTCTTCTAAGTAACCAACTACAAGCGACAACATAAACAAATCCTTATAGGACTCAAAAATTCCAAATTCATTTTTATCCGTTAATTTTGTATAGATGTGTTCTTGCTCTTTTGGCCTTCTTATCCTCCTATTGAACATTCTTATTACCACCTTTTAATCTCGGTATATTCGAATTCTTCGTCGCTATTTTGTCTAGGATCGTGATATTGTAAAAGATATTGATTCCCAATATAAGGAGTAAGGGATTGTTCTACCTCACCTTTCCACTGGGAGGTCGACACAATGACAATAATTTGATCCGATAACTTATGAATGCCTTTGGCTACTCTTTCACGATGGTCAGAGTCCAGTGCACCAAATGGCGAATCCATTACGAGAGGATAAATTCCACCTTCGTTAATGACATTAGTGGACTTCTTATGATAATGCTTGCGAGCAATATCTACTATTGCACCAATAAAGGATAAACTTGTTATTTGTCTTTCGCCTTGAGACAAAGGAACCTTTTCGTCATAATAATTACTTACGTTAAGCTTGAAATCATCCGATAAGGAGATTTTGAAACCTTTTCTTAAGAAATTACCGTAGACCTCTTGAATTTTTTCCTGTAGATCTGTTTTCACTTCTTCTTCTTTAAGAGAATATATCTTCTGCATGACGCCTGTAATCTTTTCGCAAGTATCTAACCTTCTCTTAGCCAATTGAGCCTTATCCTCAATTTGCTGCTGTTTATCTATTTGCTTCGTAACCTCTTTTATCTCTTTCTCAACTTCTTTTATGCTATGCTCGATTACGCCTAACCTCTTTTGATAATCATTCAACTGATCCTGGTAATGTCTTCGGTTAGCCTCCAAGTCAGCTACATTTTCAAAATTTCGATTGCTTAACTCAACACTTATCTCTTCCAGCTTATTCTCCGTATCTCTTATGTCCTCTTTTAATTTATATTCTGCTCTCTCACTATTTTTTATATCTTCTACAAAACGCTCTCTTTTATCTAGTACAAGGTCCATTTGAGCATTTAAGTTGCTGACCATTGCAGCCTGGTTAAACGGTCCTACTTGATCTAACAAAGTAGTCAAATGCTCCTTATGTTTTTCACATAATTTTTCCCCACAAATACATGTCCCTTTTTCTAATATAGAATTAATTAACTGAGCAGTTAAATCAGGGTACACATGCGTTTGCTCCTGTTCATTCTCTGGAAACATCGTTTTAACTTTTTCTGCCAAAATATGACTCATGGAGAGATATCCATGCTTACTAACAGATTTCCGGAGATTTGTTTGGGTCTGCTTCAAACTTTCCTTTAAATCAGCTAAAGTTTCTTCTAACTGTTTTCGTTCCTGCTGTTTTTCGCTGATTCCTTTTACAGAAGTTAATTGTTGATCAATATCAGCAATTTGCCTGGTTCGTAATTTAATATTTTGGTTAATTTGTTGCTCTTCCTGCTCCAAGTCTTGCTGCCGATCCTTTAGGCGTTCCTGTTCAACAAGTAACCCTTTAGTCTTTTCATCAGCAAAACTGGCCCATTCTTTTTGAAAATCTCTCCTTGCATCTTCCGTATGCCTAATTCCACGCTCTATGATTTCAAGGTCCATTACGGTTTTAACCGCTTCCTTTATCTCATCATTATCATCATGCTTTGATAAATTATCTATTCTTTCCCCATCAAAGAAGAAATAATTTCTTAAGTTGCTTGGTAATATCCGATTGATTTCTATGGAAGGGTTGCTCAACTGTTTTAACTTTCCGCCTTCGTAATACTGAAGCAATACTTGTTCTCCGTCATGTCTTAACCTATTCCCAAACTTTGTTCCTGTACTACTTCTTTTTAAAATATAGTCAACTTCTTTCGAGGAAAACTCCATCTCTACATACATTTCAACTTTCCTACCGTCTGGAGCTGATTCAGCCGCATGACTATTGGTTAACTTATTGGAATCTGGAAGATCTGTTTCACCATACAGGCACCAATTAAATGCATTAAGTAAAGCTGTTTTTCCAGAACCATTCTCACCATGAATCACAGTTACGTTCTTTTCTCCTCGGGTATTAAACTCCATTGATTGTGTCCCATAATATTGCCGAAAGTTATGTAGGGTGATTTTTTTAATAATCATTACTTCACCCCCTCTTTAATAAAGTTATATATATCTTTTTTTATAGAAGTCCCTTGTAAAGACTTACGATGCAACAGCTCTTTTTCCGCCTTTACTATCTTCATGAAAATCTCTTGCTCATGCTCATCTAATTCATCTAAAATCCGATATAAATCATTTTCATTCATACAAACACCTTCTCCCTAAATATCTAACAAATTAAATTCTTTCTTTAGTTCCCAGATAACATCTTCTGCTTCTGGTCCATTTATTGCTAAATCAGAGAATTCTTTAAAACGCAGGAACTCTTTTTTTAGTTGATTTCTTACCATATTATAAAAGTCGTCCATACCTTCCGAGATATCTTGTATATCTGGCGGTATGACAATAAAGTCAAAAATAGTAGCACTATCCTTACCCGCGTGTTTTCTTAATACTCTCCCTCTTCTTTGAATAAATTCTTTGGGATTTCCGGAACTGGCGATTAAATAAGCGTACTTTGTTGCTGGGACATCAATCCCTTCATCTAAACATTTTATGGCAACCAGTGCTTCAACCTCGCCCGACTCAAACGCAGATAATAATTCATCTCTTTCATGATTTGATTCATCAGAAGTAAATCGTTTGGCATTAACATTAAACTTTGTCTTCAGTGTTTTCAGGACAGCATCCACTTGCCGCTCCTCTTTATGTTTCCCATCACCACAGTAGAATAATGAGTGGTTGTGGACACCTTTTTCATTTAATAAATGACTTAGCTCAATTATTTTGTTTTCAGCAGAGTAAATAATTCTAGCCCTTTTTAGAGCAAGTCTCTCCATAGATTCTTTCGCGTCCGAGTCTTCTTTTGATCTATAATATAATTTTTTTATTTTATTGGTGAGCTCTATATACTCCTCTGTCTCTCCTTCATTAAGATGAACCAATCGGGGGTAGTAATAATATTTAGTCAGAAATCCTTGCTCTATGGCATCTCTTAATGAAAATGAATAGACCACCTTATTTCCAAAATACCTAATAAGGTTATCTGTACCTTCTTCATCCATCCACCTTGTTGGAGTTGCTGTAAGTGCCAACCTGTATAAAAATTTATGAGGCAAATGCTTATTTAGTTGTTTAGCTCCAAAATAATGCGCTTCATCTATAATGAGTAATGTATTTTCGTCCATCTTTGATATTCTGTTTTGAAAAGGAGCCATAGAAAATGTGGCATTTGTTGTTACGGTTACTACTATGTCAGTTAAACCTTTATTATATGCTCTAATAGCATCGTCTAATTGAGGCGTCCATACTTTAGAATTTTGATATGCCTTTATAGGTTTCAGACCAAAGTTTCGGCATTCTTTCATCCATTGGGAAGAAAGTTGGCTAAACGGAGTGACGATAACAATATTCAGGCGGCTTTTTCGCTTGAAAAGTTCATTAGCTAAAGCAAGTGCTGTAATTGTTTTACCTGTACCCGTAGCCATTTCCAAAAGTCCTTGGCCCTCATTGGTAAACCAGTTTTGAATGGCGTCCTCCTGATAGTCCCTTAATTCTATAAACCCTGGCAGTTCGAAAGTCATTTCTTCACCACTCCTACCTATATATATCCATTTTATCAAATTAGCCCAGATAATTGTTAATTACTTCTGTCTTGATACCTTGTTTTATTCCCTAAATAATTAGTAAAATAGAAGTAGTGTAAACACATAAAGGGGACGATCTTGTGCACTATACAGAAAAATTATTAATACATGAACTAGTTAAAAAATATAACATTAGCTCTGAAATGGTATATAAACTATTAAAAGAGTCAAAAAAGACTTCTTATGAAAATGTGAAAGAATCAGAAAGAATTGCAGAAATAGAAAATCTCATATCTTTTTATATAAATATAGACCAAGAGGATGAAACAAAATGAGGTTCAAAAAGTTAATTTTCGAAAACTATAAAACCTATTATGGAAAACAAGAAGTAGACCTTACAATAACGGAGGAAGATAAAAAAGAAGGACGAAATATAATCTTACTCGGTGGTTTAAATGGCGCAGGCAAAACTACCATCTTAAAAGCAATTCGATATGCTTTATTTGGTAAGCGGGGAATTACCAAGACAGAGCAAGAGCGATTATTGGCTAACACCATCAATAATACATACTTTGAGGAAGGTGGCCGCAACTGCTCTGTCACCCTCATACTGAGTATGGACAATGGAGAAGAGTGGCGTCTAAAGGTAAATTGGAGATTCGATTACCACAAAAATAACACAGGCGAAGATCGAGAAATCTACGTGAAGAGACCAGGTGTGCCAAAAGAAAGAAAGCTTAATGTTACGGATATTGCATCATATAATCACTTTATTGACCGAATTATCCCTTATAACGCAGCCCCTTTTTTCATTTTTGATGGGGAAGAAATTAAAGATCTGATCATGAAGCAAGATAGTAATGAAATGAAAAAAGCAATCCATAAAATCACCGGATTAGATAGTTATAAAATCTTAGTTAACAACCTGAGTTCGTTAGAATCCAAATTATATAAACGGCTTTCTTCCGCTACTAATAAAGAAACTCTTGATAAACATAAAGAAGAGTTGGACACATTAGAAACAGAGGTTGCCAAGTATGAAAAGTACATTTCAAAGTCCAGAAAAGAAATTCAAAAAATTGATGATGAAATAAAAAAGACAACAGAGGAAAGAAACCAAAAGATCTCTAACAACTCTAAATCAAGAGAAACTCTTGTAAGAAAACAGTCTCAAATTTCAACTAAGTTAGAGCTTAAGAAGACAGAACTAAACGATTATTACCGCGATAACATTCTTAATATTATTCTTGGTGAAGAATTAAAACATCTTAAACAAGAAATAAACGATGAGAAGAAAGCTAAGAACAAAAAAATCATGCGCGAAAACGCTCTAGAGCCTTATAATAGATTTATAAACAACTTACTAGGCAAGAAAATTGACCCACCATTAACAGAAGTGCAGCTAAACCAAATCAAGGAGATTGGAGAAAAGGTATGGTTGGATGAAGAAGAAGGTACTTCGACTAATGAATCCTTGGAATTACACGATTTGTCTTCTAAAGAAGAAACCATCCTTAAGAATATTCCAAGCGGAGATAAAAATTATCTGTTCCGTCTTAAAGGGGAAGTTTCCAATTTACAACAACAATATGAAGAAATAGAAACAGAGATCTCATCTGCTCCAGAATCTGTGGATATTGAAGAGGAAACTAAAAAAATAGCTACCCTTCAAGAAAAACGTGGTGTACTCAATTCAAATGTACGAAAAGCATTCAAAAAACTCACACCGTTAAAAGAAAAAGTTACAAATACCAGAAATAAATTAACCAGGCTTTCTTCAACAGATGTGTCTTCAGAAGAATTAACGAAAAAATTAGACTATACGGCACGTACAAAATCATTTGCAGAGGAATTTTTAACACGAGCAACAAAATTAAAAGCTCAAATGATCAGAGATGAGTTCGAGTCTATGTTAAAAAAACTGTTTAGAAAAACGAATGAATTTGGCGAAGTCACTTTCGACATAAACAATTATTCAATCAGGCTATACAATGAACGCGGCCAGGAGATTAGCATTTCAGATCGTTCTGCAGGAGAAATGCAAATGATCTCCTCCGCCTTAATCTGGGCACTAATAAAAGCATCTGATTTAGACTTACCAATGGTAATTGACACGCCATTAGGAAGGTTAGATAGTATCCATCGAAATCGATTAATCGAAAACTATTATAAAGAACTATCAGATCAAGTAATTATTCTTTCCACGGATACAGAGATCACCAGAGAGTATGTAGACATGATGAAAAACCACTCCGCCAAACAATATCTCTTAGACTATAACGAGACTCACAAATACACTTTAATCCGAGATGGTTATTTCGATATCGTGGAGGTAAATTAATGGCAAATAAAAAGCTAAGTTTATCAAAAGAAGGTAAAGATTTATTAGAACAAGCAGTAGTATCCTTGGATCTGGAAAGGGCTCTGGTTATAAAAATGGCCCTTGCCAAGGGGTTATCCTATAAGGATGATTTTGAATTCGATACCAGCTCTTCTCCTAAATGGACGATTCCGGATATAATAAAAAACAATGAATATTTGATGTTTAAGCATCTAATTATTAGTAAGAGTAAACAACCGCTTGAAGATGAATATGTGCAGTCACAAATGCAGTATTATATAGAAAAAGGAATTCGTGTAATAGGTCAGGAGCTCGATAATAAAAATAGCCTTGAAGATAGTAGGTTTGTAATTATTTGAGGTAAAAGCTGCTTAAAAGTAGCTTTTACCTTTATTTTAAAACAATTTTTTTTACTTCCAAAAAGAAGGGGAAATAATTATGGATGATATTATTGATAAGATTGAAGAATATTTCAATAATAAGCAAAATAGGAAAACAGAAAACAGCAGTCCTCAAACTGAAAGCTCATCCTACCCATCACATTCAGTATTATCTTCAACTAGTACGAACCAAAATACCACTGAAAGCAACACTGAAAAAGTTAGTTACAGTGAAAAAATAATTAACAAACTAAACTCTAAGCAAAAACCATCAATTTTAGAAGTAGCAAAGGAATATGGGGTATCCCCAGAATCTATTAATAAACTGCTTTCTCAAAAAGGTTATAGATACAATACATTTATTGAGCAATGGACGAAATTAACGGTTAAAGAAGTCTTGGAAGAGATCATTAATGAAATTAATGATAACTCGACCCTATATGACGTGTCAGGAATCTATTTTTCTAATAAAAGCAAAAGGATTAACTTTGTTGACAAATTGGAGAAATATTTTAAAAAAGAGGGCTATTTTTATTCTAACAAGAAGAAAGTTTGGATGAAGGCAGTAGGTCCAGTTGATCACTATGTAAACGATTTAAATAAGGGTATCAATATGAAAGATCTAGCCAAAAGGTATAATACAACGAATGCTGAGATTAGATTATTATTAAGGAAACATCGATATCGTTATGAACGAACTTTCCAAATCTGGACGAACAAAAGTGAGAGACTTCTTCTTCTAGAGTTAATTGAAGATGTTAATGCTAAAAACACTGATTTAAATGAATTTCTACGTTCAAAAGAACTAGAGTTCTACGACTTAATAAAAAAACTTGAGAAGTATAATATTAGAGAAAAACTTATAATTCCAGGCACAAATGATAGTATTGATTTTTCAGCTAATGAGAAGACAAATTCTTTACCTGATAAAAAACAAGAAAGCCAAATAATTTCACCAAAAAACATTATGAATGATGCCCTAAACCTTACGCATAAGTCTTCTATTGAACAAAAAACTACACAAACAGAAGTAGAAAACACAAATATAAATGGTAATAAAACCGCTTTTAACAAAGAGGATTTTTCAAACCAGGTAAACAAACTAAGCTTGGAAGAAATTAATAAATTAAAAGTCATTATTAAATTCCATGAAGATTATATTTCTGAAAAAGAAAAAGGGAAACAAGAAGCAACTTTTCTCTTATCTAATACAACCTTGCAGAAATTAAATTCACTAGCAGACAAGAAAGAAATAAACCGTTCTATACTACTAGAAGAGATTATTACTTCATACCTTAAAGAGTAATACAAGACATTATATAAATAAGTGCCAGACCCCCGCTGAAGTAAAGCGTTAACTCACTGGGGGTCTGGCACTTTAACTGGACGGGAGGTTAAGAAAATCTTGCAACGAAGCTAATTGGGGAATGCATAGCTAATCAGCCTAACTTGCTCCCCCCGTACATGTATAGTCGCATTTTAACAAGGATTTTTACCCTCGAATGTACCAAAAATATTTTTTTAAAGCATCTACATGTTGAAATAGTAATCTCTCAATGCTTTCTGCTTTAATAAGTTGGTGATATTATAATTCACTTAGAGCTTCCGTCACTAAACTAACCTCCAAGTTAGTGTTATTCGAATATTTTTCCACTAACTTAACTTTTTCATTGTTTCTTAATACTTCCACTTCATTGTATTTCTCATACAAAAATAAAAATAGATATCTTGCAAGTGTGCTATTTCCACTTCTCACCTTATTCTCCGCTTCATTCCACAACACATACTTCCATGGTTGTTCATTAAGATTCATATTTATTAAATTCATTTTACCTAATATTTCACGATAGGTTTCATTTGTTCGCTCTTTTATGATGCTTACCGACTTAATAAAAGGTGAAAGTCCAACAGGCCGAAATAATAAATTACCTCCATTGCTATTTCGAAATAGCTGAGTGTTGGTTTCATTAGTTTCTAAATAATTTGAAACATCGTTAAAAGTACTAATAAAGATATCCCAAAACTCCTCACAAATAGCTTGAAATTCATTTATATCCTCCGGTGAGGGTCGAACTTTTTTAAAATTTTCCTTGGAAATACGATATTCTTTTTCTTTTAAATAATTTATTAAAAGCATGTCTGTACAATCATATAACGTCTCAATAGTAGTAATGGATGTGTTATCGTTTGTTTGCAATGTTGTGGCTAGGCTTATATGATCTTCTTTAAATAATCTATGATTCTCTACCAAGTGCCTTGTTGTTATAGCAACAATATCATCTTCTTCTAAAGCTATAATTTCACTTTTTCTTACTGGTTTAGCATACCTGTTCAAAGTTGTAAAAAGCTTCCTAGTTCTTTTCATTCCTTCGCTACTATTACTATGACCGATGAAAATAACTGGGATATTATCAGCTTCATATGTTTGATTTGTTTCCAATACCTTTTTTATCCCTTCTACTCTATGCTGTCCGTCTACTGGAAAAATAATTTCTCCCCCAGTAAAATCTAAAAGCCCCATCTTTCCGTATTGAATTCCTTCGTACATAAAATCTACCTCTATGAATTGAGGTGCTCCTTCATAAACAGCAAGCACAATTGCATTAAAGAAGCGTTCATCATGTTGCTGAATATAGTCCGCTATTTTTTTGTAATTACTAGTTATTGCCCTTTGAAGTAATTCGCTTAACTTTTCTGATCTGTGTAATTCATTCGTAATTCTACTAACGGAATTATTAATTTCTTTAAAAGTCATAGAACAAACATAATATTCCCAGTCTCCTATAGTAGAATAGATTGCTGGTAATTTCATTGTTTATCTCTCCTCTTTTTCCTCTATCTGTTGAACATTCTTACAGCATTTTTAGTTTCCACTTCATCTATTTTCGGATTGTACACGGGGAGAACAGAAGCAATTAACCATTTCTCTAAATCTACTATAAGTTCATTATCATCAAGTGGAGTATAGGATATATACAAATGTCTACCCCAATAATGAATTAACTTTTGTATAGTAACTCTTTTATCATTTTTATAACTTCTACACCTTGTTTTTAAACTGTAATTTCCATCATTATATTGAGCTCTTCCGATATACATAGGATAGTTTATTAGGGAAGGTAAAATGTCAGACTTTATCCTAAACATATAAATACCCCCAATATTATTTGGGATAGTATTCATTTCTGAATGTAATGTTTCATTATCACTCAGAAATTTAACTTGGTGCCAAGTTAGTTCATTTAAATCAAAATCGACTAACTTCCCCTTTTTTTCCACAATTGTTGGTATACATATTTTAAAGCTTTCCACTCTTGCAGAAAGATGTTCAAATCTTTCAAAAGCATTCAACGCACTCACCTCATTATACTAAGCTAGTGTTCATAATATGTAATTATAATTGACAAACAGGAGTCAAAAGAGAAGGAAATAATAAATACTATGTTTATCTACGTTTAATTTATTAAGTTATTTTTCTACCAAGTCATGGGTTGTGAAAGTAGTATCTATTAAAAAGTGCCTCACCTCCCTGTAGAAATCATTAATTAGCAGGGGACAGGCGCTGCCCTTTATAATCTACTATAAGATAGTCTCTTAGTATAAGAGTCTATTTCTTGTTGCATGTTACTTATAGTATTGTGATAAGATTGTTCTGCTTTTTCTGTTAAAAATTTAAATATGTTGAATAATATCTCTTTGCTTTCATCCATTTAACATACTGGATATTAAAAATATTTCTTAGTATTTCTTTTATGTATAAAAGTATTTTTAGACTTGAATGATTGTACCCAAAATAGTTCGCTGAGGGGCGGACTTGATTAAAAGATTTTTCTCTGAAGGATTGATCTCAGCCCATATATAATCATATATATTTTGTTTTTCTATACCTTCTTCAGTCTCAACGTCTTCCATATATCTATGCATAAAACACATATTAATCTGTTCAATACTTTCATCGTCTCTTGCTTGTATTTTCAAGTATATTAAATCTCCATCTTTAGGGTTATTTTCTGTTAATAAATTATTGAAGTTCTTTGTAGGATATCCTTTTTCACCAAGTTTTTGCCTAACTTCATCTACATTTCCAAGAAATTCAAGACTTTCAATAGAAAAATCACACCAACATACTTGACTATTTTTACCATTACTGACTTCATCAACTATAAAATCTTGGAAATTATAGTATAAGTTATGGTCATCATTAATTGCCTGTTCTAACCTAAGATAAGCATCCCCACTATGAGGCTTATTATAATTTTTTAAAAACTCCTTAATTCTATACTTAAAAACGAATTCTTTAATAGACTCAGGAATTTCTAAAGATTATCTGTTAGCCATATTTTCCCCTCCAATCTAAGTTACTATAAATTTACCAAAAAAATCCTCATGAGTCACGTTTTGAAAAAAACACCTCACCCCCACTGAAGTAAAGCATTAACTCACTGGGGGTCGAGTAGAGAAGAGCCTTTCCACAAAGGATTGTGATTTTCCCCCTCTCAGAACCATGCGTGCAGAATTACCGCACACGACTCCTCTTAACACCATTCACAAAAGTAAAAGTCCCTGTCCCCCAGCCTAGTAAAGCGTTAACTCACTAGTGGTCAGGCACACTGGCCTTAAAGCTGATACACAAAAGGTCAGCCAGGCTTCTCGAATTGTACGATAAAGGCACGCTCACAGTACCGGAGATATTAATTTCAATACCCTTCCGCTTTCTTTTCGATTTTCTCCTTCAAGTAATACAACCGAGTTTTTCTTAATACCGTTTATTTCCTTGGTACGTACCCAATTAATGACTCTGGTCCAATTACACATTCTATTTGGTGCCTCTTACATAACTCGTGAAAGACAGTCCTTAAATCGATAAAGGGCGTCCTTTCTCGGGATGTTAAAATACATTTTATTACAATATATGATAATATATAACTATTAAGTTAATAATAGGAGGTTAAAAATGAGAGTTAGTGAGTTTTTTGGTTTAAATGTACGACAAAGTGAACTGGATTTTGTTGATGTTAACACTGCTACTGACGTTGAGCTATATGTTGATCCTTGTTGGATTCATACAATCAATATACCTTGGTTTAGAAGAGCAACCACAACAATAGAAGACTTTTTCAACCATATTTTGGGCTTATACGAAAATGGAGACTATGAAGATGCGAAAGAATTATTCCACTATGCGCATGAACCTAATGAAATCTGTTTTGGCCTTTCCACAAATGCACCTGAAGGTACCGGGGCATCAGCTGATATGCTAAGCAAAGTTTTTGATAACATCCTTGAAGCACAAATGTTTGATAATGGTCTTATCGAACGACTAGAAGATATACATGTCTTTGTAGAGGACTTCGGACAAGACAGGTTATCTGATTTAGTAGTTAACATTATTAGGATGCATCTTGTAGAATATACAGAAGAACAATGCAAAAAATATAACATTGAAATTAACACAGATGAAAGACAATTAGCTCACTATTGGGACCCTGAAAGCCATAGTTGGGTAGAATGTAACCGAAGCCCTCTTGTCATAAATGGAAAAGATATACTATTAGTCCCTAAAACTATAGCTGTTAAGAACTTTAAATACAATGCCGGGCAGTATTGCACACACTTCGTTCTAAGCAGGCGTAAAGAGTACCATTTAGAAAACAATACAAACCTAGTTAGGAGAACTCCTAACAAGAATGGAGAAGTTATTCCTAAAGTTTATAAAAAAGACATCAGAGAGCAAGAAATAAAAGATCGTGGGCTAAGTGAAAAGCAATACGCAAGAGAAATCACTGAACAAGAGAGAAGTTTAATACAGCAATTTAGAGCTAGAATAGCTGATATCCTTCTTGATGAGAAGAGAACTAATAAACTTAGTGACGAAGATTTAGAAGAAATGTTAGAGAACCTATAAAACTTTCCTGACGCCACTTTAAATAAGTGGCGTATTTTTATTTTCTTAGGAACCATCAGTGTTAAAAAACGTAATAATGCTTCATAGATTCTCTTAGGTATCGAATTTTTAAGCGATACGGGATTATTAAAAGGTTTCGAATTTCTATTTACGGCAGTATCAAATGAATTACTAGATTTAGAACGGTTATGTATTGTTTCTTTTAAAAAATAGGTGCCTGATCCCCACTGCAGTAATGCGCTAATTCACAGGGGACCAGGCATTTTTTTTGTGGGCAAGCCATTACAAAAAGTAAAAGACAATTATTCCAAAGGGATTAATTTCACCCGTGCAGCAGTTTCCATAACATCCCCATCAGAAAAGTGCCTGACCCCCACTGCAGTAAAGCATTAACACAATGAGATTCATGCACTCTTTTTTTATAATGAGGGTACTAACGCAGTTTTCTATAAAAAATATACGAGAATATTTTTTACTTTACCGATACTTTATAGCCACATTCTTAACCGCTGTATAGTTTTTCAATGCTTCCAGCCCCTTTTCCCGTCCGAAACCGCTCTTCTTGAAACCGCCAAAAGGCATCTGAATGCCGCCGCCTGCTCCATAGTTATTGATGAACACTTGTCCGGAGCGAATGCGATCAGCGACACGATGGGCTTTACTGATGTTTTCTGTCCATACCCCTGTTACCAGGCCATAATCGGTGTCATTGGCAAGACGGATTGCTTCGTCTTCTCCATCAAATTGGAAGACGGTCAGTACTGGGCCAAAAATTTCTTCCTGAGCTAATGGATGCGTGTGATTAAGCCCATCGATAACAGTCGGGGCGATATAATATCCTCCTTTATACTCATCGACATAAGCTTGACCTCCACCCGCAAGAATTTTCCCATCTTTTTCTGCCTGTTTTAAATAAGCCATGATCTTTTCAAATTGGGATTCTGACAGGATTGGTCCGATATCCAGGTCTTCTTTGCCTGGACCGACCTGCAATGCTTGAAAGGCGCTCACTACTTTAGTTAAAAATTCACCTTTTATGTTACGGTCCACTAAGAGCCGCGAACCTGCCGAACAGGTTTGTCCGGCATTTTGGATGATAGATTTAACCACACCCTGGACCGCTTTCTCCTGATCGCAGTCTTCAAAAACGATGTTTGGCGACTTTCCGCCAAGTTCCAGTGTAACCGGCACCACATTTTCTGCGGCGGATTTCATTACGGCAATCCCTGTAGGGACAGAACCGGTGAAAGTGAGATGATTGATATCCGGATGCCCAGACAGGCTCGCTCCTGCTTCTTTTCCGTATCCGGTCACCAAATTGAACACCCCAGGCAGGAGATCCGCTTCATCGAAAAACTGCGCCAGCCTGTGTGCAGTTGCGGGGGTGTCTTCAGCGCTTTTGACAACTACCGTATTCCCTGTCGCTATCGCTGCAGCGACACTGCGGGAAATGATCTGGATCGGGTAATTCCAGGGAACGATATGTGCCGTCACGCCGACAGGCTCCCTGACGGTGAAATCAAGAATGCCGTCTTCAATCGGAATGGTTTCTCCGAGAATTTTGTCCGCTACTCCTCCGTAATATTCAAAATAGCGGGCTGCCGCTTCTACATCCGCCATCCCCTGGCTTAGCGGCTTACCAACGTCCTGCGTTTCCATAAGGGCGAGGGTCTCTTTTTCCTCCCGGATCCTGCGTGCGATTTCATTTAATAAATAGCCTCTCTCATGCGGTTTAACTTGTTTCCACGCTTCACTTTCGAATGCTGTCCTTGCTGCTTCGACCGCCTGATCGACATCTTCTTTACTTCCTCTCGGTATCTTCCCATAGACGCTCTGGTCAGCGGGATCAACGACATCGATGAACGCTCCATTGGCCGATCCTTTCCACTCGTTGTTGATGTACATGAGCATTTCTTTCATCACTTACAGCCCCCTTCCGCCATCGACATTCAGAACGGCTCCTGTTACCATTTTCGCTTCATCAGTCAAAAGGAAGGCAACCGATGCGGCGATATCAGTCGGTGTCAACAGTTCGCCCATGGGAACGCTTTGCTTGAACACGGTCTCTTTTGCCTGCTCCACATCTGTACCGTCTGCTGCGAATTGTCCCAGCATGTTGGTATCACAAGGTCCGGGATGGATGGTATTGACACGGACTTGATGCTCTGCAAGTTCAATTGCCAAAGCTTTTGAAAAACTTTCCGCCGCTCCTTTAGAGGCAATATACGATTGCAACCCTGGGCGTGGTCTAACCACTGATATGGAAGCGATATTCACAATCGAACCGTGTTTGTTCTGTTTCATATATTTAGCTGCTTCCCGACAGGTCAAAAACAACATCGTGGTATTAATGTCCATCAGCTTCCGCCATTCATCCAGACTGACGGATTCGATCGGCGTAGCCTTTTGTGCAATCCCTGCCGCATTAACTAGTCCATCCACTTTCCCGAACTGGTCATTTGCTTCCCGGAAAATAGCTTCTACTTGTTCTTCCTCGAGCATATTCCCACCTTTGACAAGTAGTCTGTCATGGTCAAGTTCCTCGAGTTTGTCTGTCTGTATATCACACGCCGTTACCCTTGCTCCCTTTTCCAGCAACCTTTCGACAATGGACAGCCCCATGCCGCCATTGGCACCGGTGACGACGATGGCGTGGTTTTCTAGATTCATACCGCAACCTCCTGCAACTGTTTTCTTACATTCGCTCGTATTGCTTCTCCCATTTCCTTTGTGGAATGCTCTCCACCTAAGTCTTTCGTCCGGTAGCCTTCCGCAAGCGTTTTTTCTATCGCTGTAACGACCATGTCATGGAGATCTTTTCTGCCCAAGTGATCGAGCATCAGCGCTGCCGACCAGATTTGGGCGATTGGATTGGCAATCCCTTGACCGGCAATATCTGGCGCGGATCCGTGTACCGGCTCGAACATGGATGGATAGTCACCCGATGGGTTCAAATTGCCGGAAGGAGAAATCCCAAGTCCGCCCACTAGGGCTGATCCTAGATCAGAGAGGATATCCCCGAACAGGTTCGATGCTAATACGACTCCAAAAGACTGGGGACGCTGGACGAAGTAAGCAGCCAGTGCGTCCACATAGATTTTTTCAAGTGCTATTTCAGGAAATGCCTCGGCTGTCTTCTGAACCACTTCGTCCCAGAATTTCATGGAATGGATCACCGCATTCGACTTGGTGGCACTCGTGACAGGCAGACCATGTTCTTTCGCGTATTGAAAGGCAAAATCAGCCGCCCGTCTGATCCCTTTTTCCGTCATGATCGTATTCTGGATGGCCATTGCCTCATTCGTATGGTCGTACAACCTTCCGCCGGAATTGGAATACTCTCCTTCGGCATTTTCGCGGATGATGACAAAGTCGACATCCTCACTTTCTGCCAGTGGAGAACGGATCCCCTCCAATTTTTTAACTGGACGAAAATTGATATATTGTTGAAATTGTTTCCGGATTGGCATGATGAAATCCCAAACCGTCACCTCATCCGGCACGCTTGAATCTCCCATGGCACCAAACAAAATGGCATCGAATGAGCGAAGCTGCGCCAATCCATCCGCTGGCATCATCCTCCCATGTTCCAGGTAATAAGCGGAATTCCACGGGAACTCGTTCATTTCACAAGAAAACGTTCGATCATAATCTTCGATTTCTTGCAGGAGTAGTACTGCTTCGTTCATTACTTCCGGACCTATTCCATCTCCTGGCAAGATGGCAATCGACGCTGTTTCCTTCAATTCGTCTCATCCTTTTCATTTAAAAAGTGTAGGGCTGTCTCGCGAAAGATTTCTGTTGTTTCTGCAAGTTCTTCGACATCGACATATTCATTGATTTGATGGGGAATGTCCCTGTCCCCTGCTCCGATCGTAACGATTGGCACGCCGGCAATATGAAGGAACGTACCGTCTGTTGCTCCTGGCACACCATTGTACACCGGTGCTTTTTCTGTCACTTTCTCTACCGCCTTAGCTACCGATTGAACGACAGGTTCGTTCTTATCTGTTTCTGTCCATGGACGGTCTTCTATCACTTCAAATTCCATCCTGAAGTCTTCGTCATCTTCTGCTAATCTATCAATGATTTGCTGCAAATCTTTTTTAAATTCTTCATGATCAAAGCCCGGGACAGTTCTAACATCCAAAGTCGTCATGCATTGTTCCGGTATGACATTGATTTGTGGTTCTCCTTTGACAGGCGACTGGAGAATGGTCGGTGTAATGCTTGGCCACCCGAGAGTAGGATGCTTGCCGAGACGCTGCTGCTCCCGCTTCTCCAATTTCTCTAATTCCACAATCATACGAGCCATCCGCCAGTTAGGATTGATGCCGCTCCAGGAAATGGCGCCGTGTGCCATTTTTCCGTAAGCCGTCAACTTGATTCTCATCGCACCCCGTTGTGTGGTGCACACTTGATTTTCCTCCGGCTCACAAATGACGGCGCCATCTACCCCTTCGGCCCATCCTTGTTCGATAAAATGTTTGATGCCAATCATCATTCCTTCTTCATCACATGGAATACAAAGGATAATTTTGCCGCTCCACTCTTCTTTATCCTGAAGCAGTGAATGTGTCGCTGTAATCATGCAGGCAAGGTTCCCTTTGGTATCGTTCGTCCCGCGCCCGTACATTCTTCCGTCTACAATTTCGGCACTAAACGGAGGGTAATCCCACTGGTCATGATCCCCTTCTGTGACGACATCGGTGTGTCCTTCAAATAATAGTGTCCTGCCAGGTTTTCCTGAATCAATGACACCGATGACATTTGGCCTTCCTGGTACCACTTCTTCGATATGGGTTTCAATTCCTAACTTATTCAAGTAGTCTGCTACGAAGTGGGCTGTTTTTTCTTCATTGCCCCCTTCCACTCCTGGCCGATAAACACTCGGGATTTGTACTAGTCGTTGTGTCAAGGAAATCACTTCTTCACGATCCCTCGCTCTTCGTTTTGATTGTTCAGTTGTCTGCATCGATTATATGCTCCTTTCTAAGTTCTCAAAATTACTGCCTTCTGCTTCATTAGCATCCTTTGTCAGCAGGCTGACCGCAATGAATGCAAAGAAGGACAGGACAATCGGCAAGACGACGGTATGCATGCCAAAAGCCGATGGATAGAAATTATGGAACAGGATATAGGATAGAATCCCGATCAACATGGAAGCGAGAGCTCCGTGTTTGTTTCCTCTGTTCCAATATAAACCTAAAACGACCGGCCATATAAACGCTGCTTCCAGTCCTCCGAAGGCGAACAGATTCAGCCAGATTAATAGGTTTGGAGGATCCAAGGCCATAAGGAACACCAATATTCCAAGAATAGCTGTAACCGTGATACTCAGTTTTTTGACCTTTTGATTAGATGCTTTCGGTTCAATGTAATTGAGGTAGACGTCCTTAACTACAGAAGAACTAACGAGCAACAACAGGGAATCAACCGTGGACATAATGGCTGCCATTGGTGCAGCGAGTACAATACCAGCTACCCAGGCCGGTAAAACTTCGAGAGCAATTAATGGCATAACCTTATCCCCGACTTCGATTCCAGGTAGTATCGGACGGGCAAAAACGCCGATCAAGTGCATATTCAGCATAATGAAACCAACAACGATTGTTCCGATGATCAAAGCCCGGTGCATCGCCTGGGAGTTTTTATAAGACATGGCACGCACCGTCACTTGAGGTAGACCTACGACCCCTACACCGACGAGAACCCAGAAAGATGACACATATGCGGCACTAAGATTACCATCGAACCCATATGGAGTAATGAGGTTAGGGTTCTCCGCCCGGAGTCCATCCATGATGTTGGTAATACCTCCGCCTGCAATGATGACAGCAATCAACAGGATCAATGTACCGAGGAACATCACGACCCCTTGCACGGTATCTGTCAATGCAACGGCACGGAAGCCCCCGATAATGACATAAATAAGTACCGATACTGCAAAAATGAATAAAGCTCCTAAGTAAGAGATGCCAGTCAATGATTCTATTAATCTTGCACCGCCGACCCACTGAGCCGCCATGGCAGAGAAAAGAAAGATAATGATGCTAAGAGCGGAAATCAATACAACCCATTTGCTATTGTTATAGCGACCCTTTAAAAAGTCGATCAACGTTACGGCATTATAACGACGGGCCATGATTGCAAATTTTTTACCGAGGATCATTAATACGAAATAGCCGGTCGCAACCTGTGACATGGAAAGCAGCACCCAGCCAAACCCTTGCGTATAAGCGACACCAGGTCCGCCAATGAAGCTGCTGGCACTTCCATACGTGGCGATCATCGTCATCGCCAGAATAAATCCACCCAATTCCCGGCCGCCTAAAAAATATTCAGAAAGAAAGGAATCCGAGGAACGGACAAATTTACTCGCCCAAAACCCGATGCCAAATATGACAACCAAAAACACAAATAACGGAATGATAACTGCCCAATTCAAGAATGATCCCCTCCTTCTTCATCAAAGGACACATCAACAAACCAGAACTTCACGATAACCGTGACGAGAACGGCCATTATAATAAATCCGAGGACACAGCTATAAAAAAACCAAGCCGGAAGACCAAATACGTAGGTATAAGAATCCGGAGACTGCCCTCCAAGCCCATAAGCAAAGCCGAACCACCAAATAAAATTGAAAATAACAAGCCCAACTCCGATTAAAGCCTCCCGATGAGCAATCTTGAATCTGGGATCGATCTTTTCTCCTTTCATTTTTCCACTCCTTTTTTGATAACGTTTTCAAAAAATGATACCTCCACGACACAACCTACAGTGAATCTCCCACTAGCGTCTATACATATGATGTCGAATGTAGTATTATTTGGTGTATACATACTACGTATGATGTAATATCTAGTATCTTACCGAATAAGCAATCATTTGTAAACATAATTAACAGAAAATTTATTTTATTCAAAAATCACGTGTGGAGGGATGACCATGCCAATCACTTTCGATCGCCTAAACACATCGAAAACGATTTCTAAAGAAATTGTTGAGATTATTAAGGATAATCTGGTGAATGGAGAACTTAAACCTGGGGATAAACTGCCAACAGAAAAAGAGCTGATCGAGCAGTTAGGGGTAAGCCGGACACCGGTGCGGGAAGCAATTAAAATTCTTGAATCACTGGGAGTCATCCAAATCAAGCGCGGAGAGGGTATGTTTGTCACCGAAAAGCCCTCCCAGTTAACTTTAAATCCACTGATATTCAGCTTGATTATGCATAGTACGAATGTCCATAAACTCATCGAATTCCGACAGCACTTTGAAGTACTGTTATTGAACATGCTCCTTACTAAAAAGAACTTAAATATAGAAAGGATTGAAGCGGTCTATCAGTCACAAATAGAACGGATGAACCCTTCTCTTAGTCCCGAAGAACTGGTAGATATTGATTTAGAGTTCCACCATGCTGTATTAGAAGAAACAGACAATCCATTTCTAACTGAGATAGGCCGGACGATTTATGAATTGATCCGTCCACGTATGATTCATTTCAAGCACTCGAAAAATATAGAGCGGACGCTCGCTACTCATAAAACCTATCTTGATTATTTAAAAGGAAAAGATGACTTCCACCCTACGGAAGCTGTTAGATGGATGATTCAGAACAATGAAGAGATGATTCAGGAATAAGCTGTTAAACAAATAATAAAATCCAAGCCCAATAGCCGTAACTTGTTCCATGACATTAATTACGGCTATTCAGCTTTTGGATATCTTTATCTTTTACAAGGCTTTCCTTTTGACCATGAAAGTTCAGAATCAGTAAGATTCATAACAATACTAAACACCGTTTCCATCTTGGCACGCCCAACCTGGGTAGGAGAGGAATGCCGACAAATAGAACTCGGGTAATTTTCATGACTGGACAGTATCTCAAATAAATCCTCTTTTCCTATGTCTTTCTCCTTGATCTGAGCTACCAGGTTGTTAACGGATGAGAAACGACTGAACGAATCAGGGAGTGCATCCTCCTTCACTTCCTTTTTCATATTTTCAGAACAAATATGATTCGTATGTGTTAACGTACCACCCTTAACATGCCTCTCAGCAGTATGAACCGGCGATACTTCCATACTTACCATCTCTTCTGATCTTGAAGCGATTAAAAAGTGAGCGGCAGACGCCATTTGATCATTCGCAACTTTTGAGTAAGCTTCTTCTAATGAGGCAGATTCTAAGATAGAACGCAAGCCTAAATGGATCGGAACTTTCGGTTTCCAGGTATCTGTTACTAAGGCGTTCAGACAGACCCCTATTCCGCTATTATTCATTCCAATTTTTCCGATAATCCCCGCTTCCGTAATCATTTGTATGGACGGCAATGCTTCTTGTTCGATATCAAGCTGGACGATTGAATCGGTTTGTTCACCCTTCCAATCCCAGTTTTGAGCCAACCATGTCTTGGTAGTTTTTGGTTGAGTAAGCGCAAATGCCGTACACCCATCCATTGAATTGATGAGGGCTATTTCGCTTCTTGCGTTAAGCACCAGCACATCTTCAAATGTGACACCCGCCCCTTTGGCCAGTCCTTCCATTTCTTTCAGGAAGTTTTCATTATATTTTTCGATTGCGCTGATGTGTAAGCATGCTTTTTCAATGGCATCCTTCCATGACATGGACGAATATTCCTCAAACATTTTTTCGTATGTCTGCAAACTATTCGTCACTTGCTTTTTAGCTTTTTGTCCATGCTGGAATCCAATTTCAAAAGACGAACCAGATAGTATGATAACCTCATCTTTCTTGGAAGTTTTATTCATGACAGCACACCTGTTTTGTTTTTGTCATAAACAAGTTCTCCATCTATTATGGTCCATTCCACTTGTGCTTCGAGTAACTCCTCTGTTCCGGCATTCAATAATGAACGATCAAATAAAATGAGATCTGCCAATTTCCCTGGCTCCAGGCTTCCTTTCACATCTTCTTCAAAGGAAGCAAAAGCACCGTTGATAGTATACATACGTATCGCTTCCAGCAAGGACACTCTTTGGTTTTCCCCTATCGTTTGTCCTGTATGGGATTTACGTACTAAGGATGTATGAATGCCACGCATAGGCCAAAAATCCGTAACCGAGCAGTCTGATGCAATTGCAGCAGTGACACCCTCTCTCAGGTAGTCCCCTAATGGGTACATATGGTCTGCCCGATCTCCATAATTCTTTACATATCCATCCCCATATTCATAATGGAAAGCAGGGTTTGGAATTGGGACTACATTTTGCTCCTTCATTCGCTTGATCAAGTCTGGTGCAGCAACCCCTGCATGCTCAATACGATGCCTGGCATTAGGCCGAGGATGGAGCTTATTTGCTTTTTCAATACAATTTAATAACATATCGATGGCAGCATCCCCCTGGGCGTGGGCAGTAATTTGCCAGCCTTTCTCATGTGCAGGAATAAATAGTTCATCCACTTCTTCTTGACTAAAATAATGAACTCCACAGTAATTTTGATTACTTGTATACGGTTCGCGTGTCCATATCGTCGGCCCACTGCTGCTCCCGTCAAGAAACAGCTTGACCGGTCCTATACGAAAACGGTGATCTCCTAAGCCTGTGGTTATTCCTGAGGCTACCATATGTTTGACTACATCCTGAGCTTCACTCAAAGCCCCAACCATTGCATAAACCCGTTGTTTAACGACGCCATTTTGGGCAGCTAACTGAAGGGCCCGAAGATTATCCATCCCATATCCTGTTGCATCATGTATGGATGTTATACCTTTTTCAGCAAACTTGCTGGAGGCTATTGCATGGGCTTCTTCCATTTCTTTTTCGGTAAATGCTGCAATATTGAACATTTTCATATGGGCATTCTCAATCATAAGCCCAGTCAGCTCTCCAGCTTCATCTTTCTCATAAGAACCACCTTCCGGGTCAGGTGTAGCCTTATCAATTTCCGCAAGCTTAAGTGCCTGGCTATTAACAGCAGAGATGTGACCACAAGTCCTTACTATTATAATAGGATGGTCTGTAGACACACTGTCTAATTCTTCTTTCGTAGGGAAGCGTCCTTCTTTCATGTTTTGCTCATTGTATCCCCACGCTCGTATCCATTCACCTTTTGGTGTTTCATCAGCTCTGTTCTTTAGCTCCACAAATAAATCCTCAATCGAATTAATATGTTCACTTTTGCAAGAAATAGAAAGCTCATTCGTTCCATACATAGTAATGTGGAGGTGGGAATCGATAAAACCTGGCATCAGCGTCCTGCCATTCAGATCAATAACTTCACTGTCCTCGTTTTTGAGCTGTAGAATATCTTCGCTCGATCCTACTGCAATAATTTTATTTCCTTCAATCGCAATTGCTTCAGCCACCTCGTCGTGAGCATTGACTGTAATTACTTCCCCATCAATATACAAATATCGCTTTTCCAATTGAAAACTCCTCCTTTTCTTATACTAATTACTTTGCTTCTTTTTGCACGGAAGGGTTACGATCCTCATACAAATCATCCACCATATCCGGGAAGAAGCGTTCAATGGTTCCCCTTGAAGCAGGCTTGGTCATCAGGGATACCACCACGAATACCGCCATGTTTAAACTCAATCCCCAAATACCGGCATGGATTCCAAGGGGGTGCGGGTATATGAATGAAAAGGTAACGGTGACCAGAAACCCTGCGAATAATCCCCAGAATGCCCCGTGCTTTGTAGCCCTTGGCCAAAAGAACATCCCCACAATAGCTGGGAACGCCTGTCCGATAAAGCCATATCCGATTAAAAGAATGTAAACTAGACTTGCCGGCTCCATGATCGAAATAGGTGCAATGATAAAACCCATAATCGGAAAGATCAACCTTCTTGTCCATTTACCGGCAGTGGCATCATCCCATCTAAACAACGGCTGCAGTACGTCTTTACTATAGCTGAGCGCCGTAGCATGGATACAAGGTTCACTGGAAGACATGGCAGCTGCAAGAGTCCCTGCACCCAGCAGCCCGGCTACAATGACAGGCATATTATCAACCGCCATTTGGATGGCAACAGTATCAGGATTTGCAAGGTTCGGATACATAAAAATTCCTATAAAACCAACAACAATCATTGGTATCAGGACAAGGTAAAAAGTGGGTAAAAGCGTAGCTGCTCGTTTGATGGACTTTTTCGAACTCGCCCCCATCCATTGAATCCAATGGGTTTGCCAAATAGAAAAGACAGAAATTAAGATCGATGTGGTCCAGAACTGGACATTCATATCCCCTAATCCACCAGGCAATGTCATAAACTCCGGAATATCAGTCCTTACTCGTTCAAAAATAGGACGGAATGAGTAGCCTCCTGTAAATTGACGGGTTGCCCAAAGTCCTATAAACCACGAAACAACTAACATTAACCCACCTTGAAAAGCATTGGTGACACCAATCGCTTTCAGACCACTCCGGAATAAATAGATGGAAATTACTCCGAGTGATAAAAACACACCTACCCAGGTCGGGATCAGACCATAGCTCATGACATTCAATATATACGCCGCTCCTGTCGTTTGCAGGATTGCATAAGCTAGAATTCCTATGGATGTAACGATCGAAGCCAATGCTCCCAGCTGCTTACTCTCATAACGGTCCGTAATAGCAGCTGACTGGGTAACATGCTTGTACTTCTTTCCAAGTTCCCATACTTTTGGACCGAAGTACCAGGCAATGATCCCCATGTAAGTTAAATACACAACGACATAGAGTGCCGGAACTCCTTTTGAAAATGCCCAGCCAGGTGATCCCATAAAGGTATACGCGCTCACCCCTCCAGCACCAATTAAAAGGTACATCATCACCGGTCCCATACTCCGGCTTCCTACTCCCCATTCTTCGGCGGTATCCATTTTTCTACCTCTTCCTGCAGAATAGCCAAGGATAACCGCAATCACCATATAGGAAACCGTTATCATAAATGGAATATAGATCCCCATTATTTCGCACCTCCTATTTTATTAATTAAAATTAAAGTAAATGTGGTAACAAAAATGATAACTACCGATAAAGTCATTAAGATTGGCATACCAAGAATGATCGTTTCGTTGTTGACAAGAGGTATGACTGGCCAGCTCCCTAACATGATTACAACAAGAATCAGGCCTAAACTAAACCATCCTTTACCTGTTTTAGGAAGTTTGAATGTTGCTTTCATTTGTATTCCCTCCCACATTTAAATGTTTGTTATTAACGATTCTTGTGACCGTATGGTAGAGGAGCTGAGTACCTATAGTAATATCTTCTATGTCAGCATACTCATTCGGGTGGTGACTAAGCCCTTTTTCACAACGCACAAAAATCATTCCATATGGACAACAGTCAGCCATAATTAAAGAATCATGAAAAGGCCCGCTCATTAATTCGAATGGTTCTTGTCCCATCTCTGTTAATTCTTCCTGCATGATTTCCTTTATCCAGCCGGCACAGTATTTGGGATCGCTGTTCGTATCCTCTGTTATGTGGTAATTCAACTGGTACATTTGAGCTGTGGTGGTTATGAGTTGATACAGCTGATCTTCATATTTTTTCCTTCGATCTGGCAGGAGATCTCGTAGATCTATCGTAAATGTAACTTTTTCAGAGATTGTGTTTCTGGAATTAGGAAAGTTATTGATGAACCCTACTGTTCCAACCGTAGGGTGTGACAGATCACTTTTTACCATTTCATCAAACAAATGAATCACTCTTGCAGCGCCAACCAGGGCATCCTGTCTCAATCCCATTGGCACAGCACCGGCATGACCAGAATGTCCTTCGAATTCAACGGTCAGCCATAGCGGACCAGATATTCCGGATACAATGCCGACGGGGAGATTCTGACTCTCCAGCAATGGGCCTTGTTCAATATGCATCTCTAAGAAAGCGCATACATTTTCGGGGGTATATCGGGGAGGTTCCATATGATTCGGGTATAATTCTATGTCTTTCAAGGCCTGGGCTCTCGTGGTACCATTTATATCTTTGAGCTCCATTTCTTCCGCCTCTAACTTGCCAGTAAGAGCTCTAACACCAAACAACCCTTTGTTAAAGCGAGCACCTTCTTCATCAGCAAATGATACGATTTCAATTGTTCGTTCGAGTTTGATATGGTTTTCCTGCATCAATTGAATAACTTCAATGGCGCCAAGCACACCAATAGTTCCATCAAACCTGCCAGCATAAGGCTGCGTATCAATATGAGATCCTATAACGAGACGAGTTAAAGAGGGATCGTTTCCTTCATAGACACCAATTAAATTACCGAAAGAATCAATAGTTGACGTCATACCTGCTTCGTTCATCCAGCTTGACACCAGATCCATGGCTTGTTTATCCTCTATGGAATGTGCTAAACGACAAACACCTGTGTCACTGATTTTACCTATTTTCGCCAATTCTTTTAGTCGATTTTCTAATCGCAGCTGATTTACCAGTGGAGACTCCTCCTTTTTTAAAAATTATGAATTTAAAAAATATTATGTTTCTACTATAATGAAATAAGTCATTTACTACATTAATCATAATGTTAAAAATGAAGGTAACCTCTTTTACACTTTGTCTAAAATTGGATAATATCTTAACTGTTCAGCATCTGAACCTGATAGTAATGGCAGCTTAGAATGAAAACTAAAAAAATACTGAACCACCGGTATAGGAGATTCAGTATTTTTTCATTTTCTATATCACTCCACCAAGAAAGATTGCCCCATAACCCAAGGCACCTACAATCACTAGTGCTGGATGGACTTTTACTTTTTCCAGCAAAATGTACCCTATCCCTATCAGGAAAATAGTCTGGTAGATACCAGCTCCTGAATAGGAACTTGCAAAAAACTCATAAGCCATAACGCCAAGCATGACTGCGATTGCAGGGCGAATCAATACGGTCATACGCTTTACTTTCGGAGAGTCTTTATACTTGTAAAGTATTCCTAACAGCACAATCATAAGAATTAACGAAGGAGCTACCGTTGCAAATATACCTACAAACGCACCTAACATTCCGCCTTGTTCAAACCCAATATAACCTGCCATTTTTGTGGCTATTGGGCCTGGCAAAGCATTTCCCATCGCAAGCAGCTCGCTAAATTCATTGGTCGTCATCCACTCGAATCGTTTGACCACTTCATTTTCCACTAGTGGAATGGAAGCAGGGCCACCGCCATATCCTAGAACGCCCGGTATGAAAAATGCCGAAAAAATTTGCCAATAAATCATGAAGCTCCCTGCCTTTCCCTGACTTTTGCTTGATCACCTTTATCTTTTTTGAGAACAGCGGTAAGTAATAAAACAAAAATCAAAATCCCTGGATGAATATTTAGGAGTTCAAGAGCAATTACACTAGCTGCCACAAGCCCGATGCTTCCTCCCCATCCCAGTCCCTTCTTCGCCTTCTTAAAAAAGTCCCAGGTTAGTACAGCAAGCATGACGCCAACAATCGGTATTACGGCTTGTGTCATGCCCGATACCCATGGTTTATCCTTAAAGGTTTGCAATGAAGTTAGCAAAATGATCATCAGGATAATGGTAGGAACAATGGTAGCCAGAACTGCGTTTATAAGACCTGTTACGCCTCCAACCCGATGGCCGATATAGCCTGCCATTTTTGTTGCAATTGGGCCTGGCAGTGTATTCGCTAATGCGAGCGTATCACCAAACTCATCATCCGTCATCCATTGGTACCGCTCCACTACCTCCTTGTGAACTAGCGGAATAGATGAAGGACCTCCCCCATATCCAAGCATTCCAACTTTAAAAAAAGCCCATGACAGTTTCCACTGTTCTTGGAATATCATCCTTTTACCAGAGGTTTCTTTTTTAGCGGTCATGTCCTGAGTTTCTTCTCTCGCTTCCGCACCTTTTCCTGTCACCATAAGTCACCGACCGATTTACCATATGCTTCTTTCTGATGAGCAAAAGCGTGCGGTAATTGTACGTAACCACAATAATGTTGATGTCTGCTCATTAACTCACCCCTTTTTTCATTACATATATTGATAGAAAAGAAACTTGGAAATCTACCAGCCAAGCACTAAACCATCGGTACGTGATTCTGAACCTCCTGCCAACACTCCTGTTTCAGGGTTTCTGACAATGATTTGTCCTCTTCCAAAGCTGAGGCTATCCACTCTTTTGACAATTTGGTGTCCTTTCCGGGATAAAGCCTGGGCAATATGGTCAGGAAAATGCGGTTCTACCTCAATGGTTTTTCCGCTCACCCATTTCCAGCGGGGAGCGTCCAGGGCAGCCTGCGGATTCAAGTGATAATCAACCATATTCATCACCACTTGCACATGGCCCTGCGGCTGCATGAATCCTCCCATCACTCCAAATGGTCCAACTGGACTTCCGTCTTTCGATAAAAAGCCTGGAATAATCGTGTGATACGTTTTCTTCCCCGGCTCCAGACGATTATAATGATTCTCATCCAAAGAAAAGGACCATCCCCGGTTTTGCAGGCTTATTCCGGTTTCTGGAACGACCATCCCGGAACCGAATCCTTTAAAATTACTTTGAATATAAGAGATCATGTTTCCTTCTTCATCTGCTGCAGCCAAATACACGGTGCCCCCAGCCAATGGATCACCTGGTTCTGGGAGTAGAGCTTCTTCATCAATCAGGCTTCTTCTTGTGGCTGCATAAGCTTCGGATAATAGTTCGTTTGTAGAAACCCCCATTTTACCCTGTTCGGTAATGTATTTCAGCCCATCCACATAAGCCAGTTTCATAGCTTCTAATTGTCTGTGGTAGGTATCAACAGAACCATTATCCGTAACTTCAAAACCATCTAAAATATTTAATGCCATTAAGGCAATCATTCCTGATCCATTTGGAGGGATCTCCCAAACGTCATACCCTTTATAATTCACACGAATAGGGTCCACCCATTCCGGTTTATATGTAGCAAGGTCTTCTTTTCTTAAAAAGCCCCCATGCTGCCTGGAAAACTGATCGATTTTATCCGCCAGCTCCCCTTCATAAAAAGATGCTGCCTTTGTTTCAGCAATTGATTTCAAAGTACTTGCATGGTGAGGGGAAGACCATATTTCACCTGCTTTAGGACAACGGCCTTCAGGGGCAAATGTTTCTGACCATGGCTTGAATTCCTCTCCTTGTTTCTCCGAAAAAGTAACATAACCTTCTTCCCATAACTGACTGACAACCGGCGAAATCGGGAACCCATTTTCTGCGTAGTCAATTGCAGGCTGTAACATCTTCTCAAACGATAGCTTGCCAAATCGTTCATTCAACGCTTTCCAGGCAGATGGTGCACCTGGGATCGTAACTGGAAGCATCCCGTGCTCTGGCATTTCTTTATAACCCAGCTTTTTCACTTCCTCAATAGAAATACTATTTGGAGAAGGTCCACTGGCATTCAGGCCATGAATATCTCCCTTCACCCAAACAATGGCAAACGCATCACCACCAATTCCGTTTGACGTTGGCTCCACTACCGTTAAAGCTGCAGCAGTAGCAATAGCAGCATCAATGGCATTCCCGCCCTGCTTTAGGATATCCATCCCAGCCTGTGCAGCTAAAGGCTGGGACGTCGCTACCATCCCCCGTTTCCCATAAGCAGTCATTCTTTTCGAAAAGGAAGGGTTGTATAAAGAATCAAATTTCAGCATCATAAAACTCCTTATTAATTAGTAGTTTAATAGTAAGTAATTACAAACAGTCAGGATATTTTCTTTCCTTCATCATCTTCATCAATTGCGTCCCCCGGTGTTGGCGCAGCTTTTCTATTTTGTTTGATTGAAATAATAATAGAAAGTAAGGCAAAACCGAAAAACACCAAAGCAAGCGGTCTTGTGAAGAAAGTTATCCAGCTGGGATCAAGCTCTAGAGCCCGGAATATTTGGTTTTCAAGGTTATGTCCAAGTACGACACCAAGTATCAATGGGGTTAAAGGTACATCAGCTTTCGAAAGCAGGTAACCAATAATACCAAATCCAAACAGAATCCAAATATCAAAAACATTATTGTTAAGTGCAAAGGCCCCTACTGCACAAAGCATCAAAACAATAGGTACCAGGATTTGCTGAGGCACCAAAGAAATTTTGGCAAAATAACGAATCAATAGAAACTGTGAAGCAAGCATGACAATGGCACCCACAAAAAGACTCACATAGATAGCACCAATGAGTACCGGGTGCTCCTGAAACATTAATGGACCTGGTGTAATTCCGTGAAGAATCAGCACCCCCATCATAATTGCCATAACCAAATCTCCCGGAATACCTAAGGCGAGGGTTGGAATAAAGGCCCCTCCTGCCACAGCATTGTTGGAAGATTCCGAAGCAATAATTCCATCCGGAATACCTTCTCCATACTTATCCGGGTGTTTGGAAAACTTCTTGGATTGATCATAACTTACAAAGTTCGCCACCGATCCGCCGGTTCCAGGAAGCGCCCCGATCACACTCCCGATAAGGGCTGAACGTAACGTATTGATTTTTTGGGACCATAAGTCTTTTCCAATTTGCCTATAGGGAATGTCTACTTTCATATCTGGCTGTTTCGACTTCCCTTCTTTATCTTTTTTCAGCTTTTGAACATTACTCATTAATTGAGAAAATGCAAAGACACCGATCATGACCGGAAGCATTTCAAAACCAGCGGAAAATTCGCTGACTCCAAAATCAAACCGTAAATTACCACTGCGATCGAGACCTATGGTAGCTATAAACAGACCAAAGGCAGCTGCAATCAGCCCTTTAATCATTGCCCCATTCGAAAGACTGGCTACTAAGGTAAGAGTGAAAATGATTAAAGCCGTAATTTCCCAAGGACGAAAATTCAGACTGAATTTTGCAATTAAGGGTCCAAAAATAATTAATACAAACACACTGACGATCGTCCCTATAAAGGAGGCGATCACTCCAATGCCAAGTGCCCGTCCCGGTTCTCCTTTCTGAGCCATTGGATAGCCGTCATAAACCGTTGTAATTGAGGAGGGTGTGCCCGGGATGCCAAGCATGACACCGGAAATTAATCCCCCTGAATAGCCCCCTACAAAAACTCCGATCATTAAGGCCAAGCCATTTATCGGGTCCATCGCAAATGTAAATGGGAACGCCACTAAAATTGACATTGTAATGGTGAAGCCAGGAATACAGCCGCCAATGATACCGAATATAACCCCTATTGTAATTAATAGTAAGGTTGATAAATTCGATACCTCACCGATTGCTTGAATAAAGAATTGTCCCATAATGTACTCCCTTCCATTTATGGTTTAAGGCAGCCAAACATTTAAGCCATAATTAAAGATAGCAAAAACTGATAATGTCGCTATGACCGTAACGGTGATATTCAACATTACATCCTTTTTATTTTTTACTCCCATTAAAATGGCCATAGAAATAAAAAGATAAAGAGCTGTCGATAGGATGAAACCCACCCTGGAAAGAATAAAAACATAGACTCCAAACGCAACGAACAAGAAAATAATTTCATTGTATTCCTTCCAGAAACCTGGTAAATCAATAAATTTATTATCTGATCCTTTTGTTTTTTTATTTCTAAATGAGTTAATCAACAGAAACAGCGCTAATACTCCCATAATACCTAGCAGAATACGGGGATAAAAAGCAGATCCATATACTTGCCAGCTAGTCTTCTCTGGAATCCTCATAGACTCGATATACATAATGACAATAAAAACCCCCACTGCCAGAGCAAAAGAACGATCTTTTGTCATTGGTTACCACCCTTCATTCATGTAGTACCATTACTGATCAGACACGAAAGGGGCCGATGTATTCAATCAGATATTGCTCACTTCGCTTAAGCTTGAAGCCCATCGTCCCCCACCTTGTCCTCGTTTCTATTTATTTTCGAAATCGATACCTTCAGCTATTTCTGTCAATGTAGCTTCCCGTTCCTCCAAAAATTTCTTATATTCATCACGAGGAAGGAAACTTGTTATTGAACCTAACTCATTGTTGACTTTATTCTGTACTTCCTCACTTTCAAGGGCTTTTTTAAATGCTTCTTCGATGACCGCAATATGCTCATCCGGTGTTCCTTTTGGTGCAAATAACCCACGGTTTGTTGCATTTTCAATTTCAATTCCTTGCTCATTAAGTGTTGTTGTGTCCGGCAGTAGTTCCAGTCTTTCATTATGTGCAATTCCAACTGGAGTGAGTGAACCATCATCATAAAACCCCTTGCCAGATGGAATATTCAACATAGAAAAGTCTACTTCATTCGCATAGAGGGCTGCTACCTCATCCCCAGTGCCAGGATAACCCACAAAATTGATGTTCTCCTCGGGAATTCCAGTCTCAGCTAAAAATTGGGCCATAAAGAAGTGACTGGTAGAGCCAGGAATCATACTGATCTTCGCCTTCCCTGGGTTTGCTTTTACATACTCAACAAACTCCGCTGCTGTTTCAATTCCGGATTCAGCATTCACAGAAGGAATGTTAATAGTCTTTGTTAAAAGAGATATTGGTTCAAATGCATCAAATGAAAAATCGGAGGATCCTGATAAATAAGAGGTTGCTATCGTATCGTGGCTTCCTAAGATGGTATAACCGTCCGGTTTGGCGTCCTTCACATGGCGAGCACCTAATGTAGCTCCCGCCCCTTCCATATTTACTGGAACTACAGGCTGTCCCAGGTGTTTTTCTGCTTCTTTAGCAACTAAGCGAAAAATAACATCGGTGGCCCCGCCTGGCCCATATGGAATGACCAGTTTAATCGGCTTCTTCGGAAAATCCGAACTGGCCGCCTCACTTGATTTACTTGCATCTGCACTGGCTTCTTTGGTGGAATTAGATTGTCCAGATGTTCCACAAGCTACCAAGCTAATAGCAAAGAAAATTAATAGAAAAACCATTAAGTATTTTTTCACCTTTCAAATTCCTCCCCTTTATTGGATTATTACCTATTGCCGGGTGGGACTGAGCGTCATTGCAACGTCATTAGTTAATAAACATAAACGTTTAGTTATTTAAATAAATATACCTCCCTCCTCAATCCAATCTAAATGACCCCAAGAATCTAAATTCCCTTTGTTAAGCAAATATAGAATTATAATTTACTTACAACTAAAAAATCCTCTATTTGGTTTACAAGTGTATCAAAACTAAATCACATAATCAATAACTTTTCTGAAAATTGTTAATTATTTTAAAAATGATACAATTATCACTATAACCATGAATATTTACCTATTTCAGCCTCGGTATCTTCCTTTAAATGATAGAGAGGATCACTTAAATAACTCCTTACGTAAGTCATAGACATAAAAAAACCAAAGAAAAAGAATTTCTTTGGAGCGATGATGTGCCAATATAAAATTAGAGAGTTTATTTTTGCTTAGCCACACACTTTCCCGCTTGGGCAATGGACAGTTGCACAATTCAAATATTTTCCTGCCGATTATGATAATCAGGAAACTCTAAGAATTGATGAGCTTTGATTGCTGTCTCTAATGCTAAACGGTTTCCCGCTTCTGTATAGTCCACCTTAAGTAACTGTTCTATTTTTTCTAAACGATGATATAGTGTCTGGCGGACAATGTATAACTTCTCTGCAGCCTCTTTTTTCGAGCAGCCACATTCCAGATAGACCGTAAGGGTATAAAGCAAATTACTATCATTCTCTGAGTCATGAACAAGGAGAGGCCCTAAGTAATCTTCGATATACTGAACTAACTCCCCGCTATTTTTCAACTGAATCAAAAGCCTGTATATCCCAGCTTTATCATAAAAATAGGTCGGACTTATCGTAGCAGCCAACTGGAGTATTTCTCCAGCTTGTTCATAATGCTTCCCCACATCGTCTATATTTTTAAAGACCCCACTTACACCTGCCTGACACTGACTCCCTTCCAAAATATTTTTTTCATCTATTGTATAAATTCGATTGATTAGTTTAGAAAAATTAGTGGTATCCTGTTTTAATTCCTCTGTGGATATAAACGAACAAATAACGGCAATTTCGTGTTTTCTAACAGAAACCGCAGGAAACAAGCCATGTTGTTTAAACAGGGTTCGTATGAGCATCGACCTTTTTAATTTCATTTCTTCCCAATCCCCTTCTCCCATCTGGAAATTAGGAATCTCTGTTTTGATTACTATTACTCTGTAATATAAATTACTGCTGGAGAATGTAAGAAAGGTCTGAATGTCATCTCTATTGTAGTCCTTTCCTTGTATTAAGTTACGGACAAGCTCATCCTCTGATTTTAATTTTCTTTCTTCTATTGTTCTATCTCTTAATAGAATTTGAGCAATCGCTAAAGAGGCCCGATCTAAAACGGAATAGAAAAAATCATCTATAGAGAATTCAACGATTTCCATGCATAGATACCCCCAGACTTGTCCGAGCCCGATCACCGGACATATGGCAAAGCTTCTATCAGCAATCGTTAATGTTTTTCGCTGTAAATTATCTTTTTTCCATGTTTTCACATGACGGCGAATTAACTCTTCCAGTTCCTTTTTTTCCGGTGGGTGATAGTATGAATGGGAGTCGTCTGCAATGAATAAAGCAGGAAGTCTAAAATAGTCGTGCAGTTTTTTTAAAATTTTTAATATCCCATTATGGGACAGGGAAAGGTGGGTGAATTCTGTTGTCAGTTCACTTAACTCATGAAGTTTTTGATGATGTTGATTAATGATTGATGTGTGTAAGTCCTGTGTAATATCTACGAATTTCACCAGGTTCTCAAATACGATAATTGGAAATTTGTGTTGATTCGCTAACTCTATTATATTTGTTGAAAGCTCACTAAAATACTCCCCTTTTTCAATGCAAATTCCAGCGGCGTTTTTATTGATTAAACGCTGATATGTTTCCTCATTGGCGGAGTCCAGCTCTAACCCGGATCCTGTCGTGAGGATTAGTTCCCCACCATTGATTAATAAGTCAAAATCCTTTGTCTCCAAAATATGTGTCCATTTGACTGGCCTGCTCAATCCCTCAGCACCAGCAACTAACCTTGCATCCTGGAATGTATCCCTCCCCAAGACTTCTTTAACGGTAAGTTCCAATCCTTTTGCCACCATAACCCCTCCATAATGTAAAAATTAAACCGGCTATCATTTAACACTATGTAACATGATAATCTTCTGAATTGTCTGTAAAATAAAGTATGAAATATTCTATGAGGGGTGTCAACTGCACCCTGTACTAATCAGGCTGCTTTTTAGCTGGCAACATTGTCCTTCTATCAATGGACAATTCGTAAAATTAATATCCGAAGGAGTGTCCGTATGGAAAGTGTGAAACAAAGTACACAGTCACTCGTTGAAAAAGACAAGGAGCATGTATGGCACCACATGGCGCAATACAAACCAGGATCTTCCCCTATGATTGCATCCGAAGCCAAAGGTTCCTGGATTACTGACCATGATGGAAACCGCTATTTGGACGGAATGTCAGGTCTTTGGTGTGTCAATGTCGGTTATGGCCGTGAAGAACTTGCTCAGGCGGCTTTTGAACAAATGAAACAGATGGCGTATGTGCCAATGACACAAAGCCATGAGCCTGCCATCCATCTGGCAGAAAAGATCAATGACCTGCTAGAAGAAGATTATATGATTTTCTATTCCAATAGTGGTTCTGATGCCAATGAAGTCGCCTTTAAGATTGCCCGCCAATACCATCATCAAAATGGGGATCCTTCGAGGCACAAAATAATATCGCGCTATCGGGCCTATCACGGAAACTCTTTTGGTGCCTTGTCAGCTACTGGGCAGTCACTGCGAAAGTATAAATATGAACCACTTTCTAGTGGTTTCATCCATGTCTCTCCACCTGATAATTATCGGAAACCTTCCGGACAGTCCATAGAAGAATACAACATACAATGCGCCAAAGAAATTGAAGACAAAATTATCTGGGAGCAAAAAGAAACCATTGCCGGCATTATTATGGAACCATTGATTACAGGCGGTGGCGTATTTATTCCTCATCCAGTCTATATGAAAAAAGTGGAAGAAATCTGCAAGCGCCATGGCGTTCTATTAATCATTGATGAAGTGATTTGCGGCTTTGGCAGGACAGGTAAAATGTTTGGACATATGCACTTTGACATCAAGCCGGATATCATCACTATGGCGAAAGGGCTTACCAGCGCTTACCTTCCTCTATCCGTTACAGCCGTACGGAAAGATATCTATGAAAAATTTACGCAGGATGGGGAGAATAACCACTTCCGTCATGTCAATACATTCGGTGGAAATCCGGCTGCCTGTGCAGTGGCGCTTAAAAATATTGAAATTCTTGAAAATGAGAACCTGGTAAGCAGGTCTGCTATATTAGGAGACCGTCTCCAGGAAGGACTGGTTGAATTGACAAACCACCCTTACGTAGGAGACCTTCGCAGTCTCGGATTCTTAATCGGAATCGAATTAGTCGAAGATAAAAATACAAAGCAGCCGGCTGATGCTGAAAGAGTGAACCGTATCATCAAAGGGTGCAAAGCTAACGGTCTGATCGTCGGTAAGAACGGCGACACAGTAGCCGGCTATAATAATATTCTTACACTGAGTCCGCCTCTATCATGTACGGATGATGATTTAGGTTTTATAATTGCTGTCATTAAAAAGGTCTTTAAAGAAAATGAATAAACAGGAGGATATGATATGACTCAAACAATTGTTAATACACTAAAGAACTATGTAGGTGGTCAGTGGATTGAATCAAAGTCAGAAAAATCGGAGAAAGTCTATAACCCCGCCACGGGAGAAGTAATCGGAAACGTTCCACTCTCATCACAGGAAGATGTCGATCATGCTGTATCCGTGGCCTCAGAAGCTTTTCAATCATGGAAAGAAGTACCAGTGCCAAAACGCGCCCGCATTCTATTTAAATATCAGCAGCTGTTAGTCGATAACTGGGATGAATTAGCCAAACTAATTACTCTTGAAAACGGTAAAAGTTTTAAGGAAGCATACGGCGAAGTTCAGCGTGGCATTGAGAATGTAGAATTTGCGGCCGGGGCTCCATCGCTAATGATGGGAGAACAACTCCCGTCCGTTGCCGAAGGACTGGAGTCTGGCGTCTACCGATATCCAATTGGTGTTATCGGAGGGATTACTCCATTCAACTTCCCAATGATGGTACCAGCCTGGATGTTCCCGATGGCGATTGTGACAGGGAATACTTTTGTACTTAAACCTTCCGAACGCACCCCATTATTAGCCAATCGTCTGGCTGAGTTATTCGAAGAAGCCGGACTGCCGGCAGGTGTCTTTAATGTCGTCCATGGTGCCCATGATGTCGTAAATGGTCTGCTCGATCACAATGATGTTGCAGCTATTTCATTTGTGGGATCTCAGCCTGTTGCCGAGTATGTTTATAAACGTGGGACTGAAAATCTAAAACGGGTACAGGCACTAGCCGGTGCAAAGAACCATTCCATCGTATTAAAAGATGCAAACATGGATAATGCCACTACGCAAATTCTAAACGCAGCATTCGGTTCTGCCGGCGAGCGTTGTATGGCAGCTTCTGTGGTTGCCGTTGAAGAGTCCGTCGCTGATGACTTCATTGACCAACTCGTCCATAAAGCCAATGAAATCACAATCGGAAACGGCCTTGATGAAGGAATATTCCTCGGCCCGGTCATCCGCGACAGCCATAAAGAACGTACCTTGCAATACATTGAAACAGGTGAAAAAGAAGGAGCACAGCTTGTCCGAGATGGTCGTCTTGATGAAGAGGCAAAACAAGAAGGTTATTTCGTGGGACCGACGATTTTTGATAATGTCAATTCAGAAATGAAAATCTGGCAAGATGAAATATTCGCCCCAGTGCTGTCCATCGCACGAGTGAAAGATCTGGATGACGCAGTGGGCCTCACCAATCAGTCCCGCTTTGCCAATGGAGCCTGCATATTCACCAATGACGGAGGAAGTGTTAGACGCTTCCGCGAAACAATCGATGCCGGCATGCTCGGTGTCAACATCGGTGTTCCTGCACCAATGGCATTCTTCCCATTTTCAGGCTGGAAAGATTCATTTTATGGAGATTTACATGCCAACGGAAAAGATGGCCTCTCATTCTATACCCGTCAAAAAGTAGTTACAACCAGGTGGATATAGAAAGCCTATATTAATTACTGCTATTTAAAGGATCAGTTAATAAACTGGTCCTTTTTGTTGTTTACTTGAATTAAGATTGTGTGTGTTCTATCGGTTGCAAAGCAAACAATACCAAATAACCTCCCGCTTTCACTTCATAATTGTATACTGAACATACAAGCCACAACCGCTATTATTTCCCGCTAATTAATTCCGAAAGTTAATCATTATAGGATAATTAATTAACAAAAGATATTGTATTATAAAATATTATGTTGTATAATTCAGAAAATCAAAATTTCCTTTCTCTCAAAATTAGCTTTGTTGGAAACATTAAATGTTATCATGCTAAAATTTTGATAGTATCAGTTAATGACAAAAATATGCAGAAAGCCGGTGACTTAATAATGAAAGAGAAAGACACCTTAATGAAAATTGATGATATAGATAAAAAAATATTGGAGTTATTAATCGAAGATGGAAGGTTATCTTACACGGATGTTGGAAAGCAGCTAGACCTTTCCAGGGTTGCCGTACGTGCTAGAGTTAATCAGTTGATTGAGTATGGGGTAATTGAAAAATTCACGGCAGTCGTAAACAGTGAAAAAGTCGGTAAAAAAGTATCCGCATTTTTCGAAGTCGATTGCGAGCCAAGATCACTTGTAGAAGTAGCAGAAAATCTTGCCAAAAACCCATACGTTGCAAGCTGTTATCAAATGACCGGGCCAAGTACCTTACATATGCATGTCCTCGTCAAAGACTTTAAAGAGCTGGAATCGTTTATCAATAATGAGTTATATGCACTGGAAGGAATTACGAGGGTAGAAAGCCATACATTGTTACGAAGATTTAAGAGCAGAAGTGGCTTAAAGCTATAAAACTGATAGCATCAAATTACTGAATTCTAAAACTAATTCCTCAAAAATAATAAAATCATATAAAAATGCTCGGAGCTTACCCTCCGAGCATTTCCTTTGATTGTAGGTATTAATCTCATCGTTATAACAAAAAGTTGAAAAGAGTTCCTTAATTTTGAATCGTGCACCTCCCTGCAAACATGTACTTTTACGAAAATTATTCCAAAGGGATCAATTTCACCCTTGCAGCAGTTTCCATCACATCACCCTCAGACGTCCAGAAGATATACTCTGTTTCACCAAAACTCCCATCACCTAAGATGGTATTTACATCTGCATAACCGGAACTTCCATAAATGATAAAATTGCTTCCTTCCCCTACTGGTACTGCTTTGTATCTCCCTTCCGGAAAATCCTGACCAACGAGGTATTGCCCGGCTGCGAATTCCTTCGGCTCCTCTCCCGTTTCTACTACAATATTAGTGAGTCTTTCAATCTCACTTTCTAAGTCAGAGACTTCTTTCTTTTTGCCTTCGATGGTGGCATTAAACTCATCAATCTCTTTTTGGAAAGTGGACAACTCCTGTTCAGCTGCATCGCGTTTTTCAATGACTTTTACCGCTTCGTCATACGCTTCTTTTTCTTTCTTATAATCTGCCTTCACTTTATCCAGCCTTTGCTCTGTATCACGAATCTCTTCTTCGTTCTCCGTCACCGTCTCTTCTTTTTCTTCAACTGCCTGCTCTACCTCTTCCTCCAGATTTTCAAGCTCTCCCTCTGCTTCACCAATCTTGGTAAGCAATTCGGAAAGGGTTACTTTTGAATCCTGGAATTCGCCTTTGGCCTGAGTTGTTCCCACACTATAAAACACGGATGCAATGAGGATGATAGCTAAACCAATCCCAGTAACTTTAGCTGTTTTTGATTTGAAAAATTCTTTCACCTGTTCTCCCCCTTTTATTGTCATTATATTCCTGAACTCTATGACCAATGACCAATAGCTCACTAAGACCAATTTCATAATTAGGTAATGAGAAAAGGATTCAACTGTTTTTTGTCGAATCGTGTAAACAAAGGAGGAATTTGTATGAAAAAACAACTAGCAACCATCGCCTTATCCGGGACAATCCTAGCCGGGGGAATGATGGCTGACATGCCGACAGCCCAGGCGGCAGGGAATGGACCAGACTACCAGGGACACGAGACAATCAACACTTCCATCCTGCATACATACACGGAAATGGTGGATTTCCTGGAAACACAAGAGAAAAAACAGGCAAATATGGAGCTCGAAGTGATTGGGGAAACGGTGAAAGGAAGGGACATGCATATGGTGAAGTACATGCAGAATCCGGACAACCCGACTATCCTCTATATCGCCCAGCAGCATGGAGACGAGGCACTGACGACAGAAGGTTCACTTGAATTCATCAAGCAGCTTGGCACGGGTAAGACAAAAGGAATATTAGAAAACGTCAATCTCCTGATCATCCCGATGTATAATGCTGACGGAGCCATGGGAGATGTTAATTATGAATTAGAAGATTATGCAGCGAAGGGCGATCGTCACCTTACTCGTCTGAACGCGAATGAGGTAGACCTGAACCGCGATCATGACGCGAAGACACAGCCAGAAACCCAGGGCCTTCATGAAAATGTCCTGCAGAAATATGATATCGATTATATGATTGACCTTCATCATCAAGGAGCACAATGGATAAAAGACGATAAATATGTATCCGGTGCCATCTTCCCTTCTCACCCTGACCACACAGCACCGGATGTATTTCACGGTTCCCAACAGCTCGGCGCTGTTGTGTATGATGCAATTGAACCGAAAGGCTGGGGTCATCTCGCCAACTATGCCGGTAAAGGTTCCGCGTATGACAACGGCATCAGCGTCTATGGACTCGCCCATGATTACGATATATCCACCCTTCTTTTTGAAATGCGAGGAACACAGGACAATGCCAATGACTTTGAAGTACTAGGTCAAAAGAGTAATGGATACCTGACGAAACAGGCAGTAGTAGCAATGGATGCAGCAGCCAGAGCGATTGCGGATGCCAGCATTCAGGATAAGGATGTTTCTTTCTGGGATGACTTGCCTGTTCAGGAAGAAAGTCCGTATTAATTAGTAGTTCTTGAATCCTATGTACTATTATCATTTGTGAATAAATTAATCTAAAATAGTGCCTGCTCCAATAATGATGGAACAGGCACCATTTTTTATTATAGAACTGGTTTCACTAACTTAAACACTTGGCAAGACTTTTAATTACTTCCGAACTTAACTTTGAAGGTCTTAATTTCATAAGGAGAAACCTTACACTCAATCACACTGCTTTTTACTGTCTCACCAACAGGTTTTTCCATTAGATCACATTCCGTCCATTCTAAAATAGCAGCATCACTTTGCAGCTCTAATACATTTCTCTTCCCTGCATATTCATGAACTCTTACAATCACTTCATCACTCTGTTCTGCTTTTTTGACGGCATCCACCATGACATTATCTGTGGAAGCTGCAAACAGAGAAAAGTCCTCTTTTTCTGAAGTGCCTTTAACATAGGAGAGCGGATTGTTTAAGTACCATGCTTCTTGTACTGTTCCCCCCTCGTACCAGTCACCACTATGTGGATATAAGGAATAGGTGAATTGATGCTTCCCCTGATCTTGCTCGGGATCGGGATGCACCGCAGATTTGATAAGGGAGAGCCGCATGACGTTGTCTTTAATGTCATAACCGTACTTACAGTCATTCAGAAGACTGACCCCATACCCTCGTTCTGATAGATCTGCCCACTGATGACCAACCGACTCAAAGCGTGCATAATCCCAGCTGGTATTCCAGTGTGTCGGGCGTTTAACATTTCCATATTGAATATCATAAGTAGCTTCTGGCGACCTTACCTCTACAGGGAATTTAACTTTTAACAGCTGGTTGTGCTCATACCATTCTACATTCGTTTTGAAATCGATTCTACGATTCGCCGCATAAACGATCATGTCTTGTTCGATGGCAGAACCTTCATATTTCCACTTGAATGAAATGACTGAACGAAGTGGTCCGATCTCTTTGATTGTAATCTCTTCTACCTGCTCAATTTGTTTGTATTTTTCCTGGTAAAATAAATCAATATCCCAAGCATCGAAATTTAAGGGCTTGTCTTCAAACACTTGGAATACATTGCCCGGATTGCCATCTAACACATGGCGCCCACTTTCCAAGTCATAGATTTTTGTAAGTTGGCCTCGATCATTCCACTCAATCTCGTAATATGGTGTGGTTATACTATTTTGACCAGTAGTGAAAACTTCCCCACTTGCCTTACTCTCTTCCGATTGTTCAAAGATAATCGTAGTATATCCAAGTGAAGGTATACCTTTAACCTGGACATACCAGCAGCCATCTCCCTGTTGAGCTTCCAGATCATCTCCTTGATGTGTCTTCCACTTCCCGGTTTTATTAGCTAAGCCTTCGATACAAACTGTATTGGATTGAGTCCATGGAGAAGAGTTGAACACGATATAGCTGTTTTCCGCTTCACCTGATAAAATAACGTTCTCTTGTGTCTCCCTGACAGTATTAGCAAGTGTCTCTGCTATTTCGTATTCTTCCTTACTATCTTCATACACTTCTCGAATCGATGACCCTGGAATGATATCATGGAACTGGTTACGCAAAATAATCTTCCAGCCCTCATTCAAATTTTCTTGGGATGCTTTATCCCATTCATTTGAGATGAGATGCCCGAGGGTGCTAAGCCACTCAGCCTCACGGTAAGATAGCTCCATTTTTCTGTTCATCTTCTTATTATAAGCCTGGCTTGTATAAGTTCCCCTGTGGTACTCCAGGTACAATTCTCCATCCCAGGTATGAACATACTGATCACTTTCCGCCACCTTATCCCTCAGTTCAGAAAAGTACTCGTCCACTCGGCCTGTTGTAACATTCGGCATACCCGGTATTTTATCTAAACCGCGGCGCATCTCCAACATTTCCCGATTAACGCCGCCTCCCCCATCACCATATCCATAGGATAACAGCAATTCCTGATTCAATGGTTTATCTTTGTACTCATCCCATATCTCTTTGACAGAAGGAGCGTCTATCACGCCATTATACGTATAAAAATCACTATTATTATAATCTGGTGTGGTTATAAAGTGAGTCAGTATTTCCGATCCATCGATTCCACGCCAATAAAAGGTGTCATGAGGCATCCGGTTGTATTGATTCCAGCTTATCTTCGTTGTCATGAATGCTTCGATTCCAGACTTTTTCAAAATCTGAGGAAGAGCCCAGGAATAACCAAACACATCAGGTAACCATAAGTATTTAAAAGCTGGAGCACCGAATTCTTCATCAAAAAATGTCTGTCCTTTCAGTATCTGTCTGACTAAGGACTCTCCCGAGGGAATATTCGCATCAGCTTCCAGCCACATCGCTCCCCCTGCTTCCCATTTACCTTCTCTGACTTTTTCTTTTATTCCTTCATATATGTCTGGATAGTCATTTTTTATATAATCATACAATTGGGGCTGTGTCTGAAGAAATACATAATCAGGATACCTCTCCATCAATCGTAATACAGTAGAGAATGATCTGGCGCTTTTTTCCCTTGTATGTCGAAGCCTCCAGAGCCATGCTACATCGATGTGGGTATGTCCGATGGCACGGATGGTTACGCCCTCTTCCGTTTTCAGTTGCTCAAGCTCTGATTGCAATAGCTGGTTCGCTTCCTCGATAGAATTATAAAATGCTAAGTTTCCAGGATTCGCCCAATCAATCAATTTAAATGTTCTATCTAAAATTTTTAATAGTTTTGTTCTATTTAAATCGCTTTCAGGCATAACGTTGATTGATTCTATTGCTGCTTTTGCGGTGAAATATAGAAGGTCTGTATTATCATCCAGCCACGCTAATTCCACTTGCCGGATTTTATGTTCTTGTTCTAAGTGTCTTCCTTCCATCCCATCCAGTCCGGACCATAATCTAAAATGCAACGTCAAGTCTTGATTGATATGTTCCTGGGAGAAAAACACTTCTGTATGGTTTGTATCCACACCTTGGTAAGGACTTCCATTAACAAAAAGAAGTGACTCAAAACCAGAGTTGTTCCCATCACCGGTTTTACCAAAATCAAATCTTCCTAATATCGAACGGCCTTCCCACTCTTTAGGAAACTGAATGGTGGTTTTCAGCCAAATATACTTATCCCATCCCTTCCAATGGTCACCAATCTTGAGCTGCTCCCAATTATCATTTTCTGGAGGCCTTGCTCCCACTTCCCCTTGTTCATCCTGTTGAAAAAATAGATCGTTGATTTTTATCGAATCTCTATAGCGATATTCACTTAATTCACGAATTCTGTTTTCAAGTTTTTGTTCAATTTTAAACAAATCAATTCCCTCCTATGTACATTACTTACTTCTTATCCCTTGACTGCTCCACTTGTCAAAGCACCGACGATAAGCCTTTGAAAAACCACAAACAAAATTATTACGGGGATTACAGAAATCACACTGCCAGCTGCAAGATAATGAGTGGTGACAGCCTGCTGTGTAGACTGTAGATTCATGACGCCCACCGAAACTGGATATAAGCTTTCGTCATCCAAAAGAATGAATGGAATGACAAATTGTGACCAGCTTTGAACTGCTACCAATATGGTTACTGAAACGATTCCAGGCATACTGGTAGGGAATAATATCTTAGTTATAAACTGCCACCTATTTGCTCCGTCTATGGTAGCCGCTTCATCCAAAACGGCAGGTATTGTATCGAAATACCCTTTCAAAAACCATGTGGCTAAGGGTAATACTACGGATACATACACGATGATTAAAACGATATAGTTATTCAGTAGATTCCAATTACTGAACAGCCGGTACAGCGGAATAGATATGACTACAGCGGAAATCATCTGAGTCATTAAGACAGTGATCAGAATCGGTACTTTCAATTTAAATTTAAACCGGGACAATGCATAAGCCGCCGGAACAGAAACCAAAAGTGTAAAAATCACTGTAAAGAAGACGATAATAGCTGAATTCTTCAAGTAATTTACTACTCCAGTGGTCTCTAAGACATATCTATAGTTTTCAATAGCAAAAGTTTCCGGTATTAAAGTGGGTGGTATAGCAAAAAGTTCCTGTGATGTTTTAAACGACATCGATATAATCCAAAGTAGGGGGAACAAGAAAAACAATGTAATGACAGCATAGCTGAAATATATACCGATTTTTTTCACTAACGTCTTATTGTGATGCGACATACTATTTCTCCCCCTGTCTTCCCAGTATTTTTAAATAAACCAGTGTCATGATGACATTTATGCTTAATAGAACTACTGAAGTTGCAGCCCCTTGCCCTAAATTAAACTCTCTGAAAATAGTAGTGTAAATACTTAAAGCAATAACTTCTGTACTTTGCCCAGGTCCACCACCGGTTAAAGCCATAACCATATCAAATGTATTAAACGTATCGATCGAAATGATAATTAATGTTACTAAAATGATTGGGGCAAGCATGGGAAGCATCACTTTGAACAACCTTTGCAGTCCGTTAGCTCCATCAATTTTCGCAGCTTCCATGACATCATTAGGCAATGTTTGAATGGCCGCGTATATTAAAATCATGCTGAACGCTGTTCCTCTCCAGACATTTGCGACAATCACTGAAATCAACGCAATAGTAGGATCCGATAGAAACGGTATCAGATCCATTCCCACCATTCCTACTAAACTATTAAAAATTCCCACCTCTGTCTCGGTATACATCACTCTCCAGATAATCCCGATAATAACTCCCGGAATCGCCCAGGCCGTTAAAACGGATGTCCTGACAATCACCGTACCTTTCAAATCGAGCTTTTGCCCCTGATCAATCAAAAAAGCGATAATGAAACCGAAAAATAGCTGGAATACAACACTGAAACTGACAAAGATAGCTGTAATCAGTAACATGCTAAAGAATTCAGAATGACCAAAAAGACGCCCATAGGATTCTGTTGTATAAGAATAGTCCGCCCCCAATAAGGATGCATCAGTGAAACTCAGCCTGATTATTTCAAAGATGGGATAAACAAAGACAAATGTCAGTATAAGCCCTAAAGGTAAAAGCCAGGGGAAGGGCGAATTTACGAATGCCCTTTTCCCTGGTTTGATTTTAGGGGATTTAACACTTTGGAAATTACTCATCGAACCCCCCCTTACTAATTATTTACCGAATTCCACGCGTCATCTAAAGCTTGCTCTGGAGTTTTTCCTCCTGAAATAACTTCCGAGATAGCAATCTGCATCTCTGTAGAAATTTTGCTATATTCAGGTGATGGCGGTCTAGTTTGAGCTTCCTCTAACATTTCACGATATTCATCACTGAATTTAGTTCCTTTATAATATTCGGAATCAAATACAGACTCACGGGATGGCAGGCCACCAAATACGTTATTGAACTCTCCCATGCCTTGATCACTCATATACAGTCGTGCCATCAAGTCAAATGCAGCCCGTTGCTTTTCTTCATCCTCCGTAAAGATCCCCCACGTCCAGCCACCTGCACTGGTAGCATCTGTACCTTCTTCAATTTGTGGAAGTGGCGCTACGGCCCAACTTTCAAATTCTTCTTCACCAATTAAATCTGGAATGACTGTCTCTTGCCAGTTTCCACCCAGGAACATAGCCGTTTTTCCGGTAGCAACCTCCTGGTCTAAATCTCCTTCGGCACCATAACTGGAGACTCGTTGAGGAATAGCGCCTGCCTCTGCCGCTTCTTGAATAGTAGTTAAGACATTAAGCATCTTCTCTCTGTTTTCTCCTTCACCAAAGGTGGGGTTACCATCGTCATCGGTCAATTCTCCACCCTGTGCCCAGAAGAGCGGCCACAATGTAGTTACAGACGTCCCTTCACCACGACCGCCTGGCAGCATTAAGCCATTATAGCCCTCTTCCTGAATTTTTGTTGAAACTTCAATTACTTCATCCCATGTACTTGGCGGCTCTGGAATAACATCAGTATCATAAAAAAGTACACGAGTATCTGTGTTCATATATAATCCATAAATTTTACCATCTGGACCAGTTACTACATCTTTGGCAAAGGGCAGGTAGTCGTCTGGGTCTATTCCGTATTCTTCCATCAGATCATCCAATGGCTGCAGATGATCATAGAAGTTAGGCAGTATGTATCCATCTATTGCCGCAAGGTCAGGGGCTCTTCCTGACTCGGCTTGTTCCATCAAACGAGCCATTGCTTCATTAACGTTATTTGCCATTACATCGACATTCAGGTTGACATCAGGATTCTCTTCTTCAAACTCACTTACTTTTTCACTGATATACTCGGCATCACTTGCAACTGGTGATTGAGGTGTATACCCAGCTGGAGACGCCCAATTCAAATCAACAGCATCTTCTCCAGAACTGTCAGAACTACACCCCACCATGAAAAATGCCAGGAAAACTATCCCAAAAAGCCAGTGTTTATTTATGTTCATCTCATCAACTCCTCTAATAGTATGGTTTAGCTTAGAAAACTTTGACAACATCGATTTTCCCTCTACCCACTATGTCCTGAAACTTTCATATAAACATGGAGTTCGGATTCCTTTCAGGTATAAGTTCATTAAACCTCCTTTCGCTTCCATAAAACCGCTTTCAAATAACATAATAATATAAATTTTCTGAAAGGTCAATATATTATATATACCAATTATACTAATCTATTATTCAGTGATTTTCGCAAAGTATAAAAAAAGATGGACGCTCTCTTTACCAGCGCCCATCGCTTTTGTTAAATGAATTATTAATTAGCAGATTTCAATCGTTACTGATTAATCCGCCTCGTTGATTTACCTTCAACAATTTCTCCTGGAAGCTTGACCGTTTCTTTTTTCTGGTCTTGGCCTTTCAACATATCGAAGACACTTTGCACAGCCATTTTCCCCATTAGCTCCTGGTCTTGCTTAATGTAAGTAAACTTATCCTTTTCTACGGTTTCCCTTGTATAATCAAAGCACAAAATAGAAATATCATTGGGGATTTTTAACCCCATCTGAGCCACAGCGTTTTCTGCCAGCAAGGCAATTCGATATTCAGTGGCGAACAATGCTGTCAATTGAGGATTTTCCTCTAAATGCTTTCTAATATTACGTATATCTTTTTCAATATCCCCTTTTGTATAATAATCGATCAAAGGAAAAGATATATCACTCATCAGTTTGCTCTTATCAATAGTGATGTTATTTTTCACATGTGCTTCAATGAACCCTTCATACCTTTCTTCCAGAGCAGTGGTATCATAATGGGGAGAACTTAAAAGGCAGATATTATCATGCCCTAGACGAAACAAATATTCAGTAGCATTTTTAGCTGCCATGAAATTATCCGAGCTGATCGAGACAGCCGGCACCCCTTTTAAATACCGGTCTACTAACACAATGGGAAAATTATTAATAACGAGTTTAAGTATCTCTTCATTATATTGCTCCGCTTGAGCAGGGAAGATAATGATTCCAGTAACACCGATTTCAATTAGTTTTTTTATTGCTTCTTTTTCCTTTTCAGGATCACCTAATGAGCGTTTCACTACAATGTGACTATTGTTATTCTCTGCCTCCTCTTCAATGCTGTTAAGAAGGTCCGTACCATAATTTGAATCCAGGTTGGGTATCACAAACCCTATTAAATTGGGTTTATTTTGTTTATTGGAATTTATGTCTCCAGAAAATATATCATCCGTAATTTCAGCTACAAAAGATCCTCTTCCTGCATGCCTTACTACCAAGCCTTCACTAACTAATTTCTCTAATGATTTTTTTGGTGTAATTCTGCTTACCTTCCACATTTCAGACAATTCTTTTTCAGATGGAATTTTTTCCCCTGATTTATATATCCCTGAGATAATATCTGATTTTAATTTTTCATAAATAATTTCATATAGTGGCTTCTCCAACTTTTTCACCTCACATATAAATAATATAACATGATATATCAATAAAGCAATGCTTTGTTTTACAGGAGGCCACTAACCATCAGCAGATTACTTATGGAGTACCACTGTCACTTCTGACATTCTTTTATGTATAGGTGCCTGTACCATTTCAAACAAAGGCTCATAAAAATACCAATCCTTATAAGTGATTGGTACTTTATCATTACTATACTGTTATGCATACATGATCTAAATTTTTCAAGTCAGATTTTGATGAACTTTGGCTAATTTATGGTACATATCTGTTTCTATATCTCTAAGGACAGGAAAGAATGGGCGAACACGTTGCGAATGTGTCAAATCAACTTCACCAATAGTGATTCCTTCTTCGGTATAAGAAGCTTTACAAATCTCAGGACTCCCGGGGACCTTGGAGTTTACATCACCAGCACCAATCATACACCCGCCACCCCAGTATTCTGTATCTCCTTCTTTACCTACTAAATTTGTGTAGACCACCGGGATCACATTCTCCATGGCTCTTGCCTTCACAATAGGTTCGAAAATGTCTCGCTCAAAGGAAGGCGAACCTGATATCCCTATAATTAGATCTGCACCCTTCAATGTTAGATAACGAGCCAGCTCCGGGAAGAAAATATCATAACAGATTAATAATCCTATTTTTCCTAGCTTAGTATCAATAACTGCCAGATCTCCGCCCTTTTTAAAGAATCTTCGATCAGGAAAGGCACCCGCTCCACCTTTGTCAGTAGCATGACCCGGTAATGTATTCTTTCGCCACCTGCCTAAATACCCTTCAGGTCCTACAATAGCAGCAGAATTATATAATAAACCTGGAATGTTTCCTTTTTCAGGTAACCCCCAAATAATATAGATATTATGTGTCCTGGCTATTTCTTTAAAATAATCAGTGGATTGCCCGGGAATCGTTTCTGCAACTTCAAAAAAATGGTCTCCACAATTGTATCCTGTTAACGCTAATTCTGGAAAAACAATTAACTCGACTCCTTGTCCAGCTGCTTTCTCAATTAGTTCTTTCATTTTCTTCATATTTATTTCTTTTTCGCCTGTAACTGGAGTTATTTGTGCAACAGATATCTTAGTCATATATTTCTCCCTTCTCGAAACGGCAGGACATAATAATGCACACTTTTTGTTAGCGTTTTCATTATTGGACAGCCGTAACTATCATTTATCACTTAATTTCTTTTATTTGAATTATCTAACATTCTATAAAATCATATTATTAATTACAAGGTAAATGGACGACTAAGGACCTATAATCTTAAGTTTACTGTATCCCATTACGTGTTTCTACTAAATTAATTTTATAAAGCCTGCTCCCTGGAATGGGGCAGGCTTTATTTGTGGTCTAGTAACTTAGTTACAATTTCATAGTTATTTTATCACTATCTGCTAGAATTCAATTCTTTTCCTACACCCGTATGGTAGGCTTTAACCAATCCTATTTCATAGGGGGGATGCCCTTCTATTTTTTCTCGGAATAAGTGTAAGAAAAGAAAGCGTCAAACATGTCTCCATCCTCTAAGATCAACCCTACACCTATAGACTACTCTACCTTTTCAACGGCACGAATGGTGTTGATTAGTTCCTTTCTATTAATTTTTTCAAAGCAGAGGAATCTGCAATAAAAAAATAAGGGAGAATGATAATGAAGAAAAGTGTATTGTTACAACGGATCGTAATCCCGACCATTGCTTCATTACTCGCTGTTTCCAGTCCGCTTCTCTATACGGAGGCAGCGCCAAAGGGAAAAGCAGGCCAGGAAGTTTCCGAATCAATCGTCCGTGAACCAGATACAGGGTTTCGTGTCTTACCTTACTTACAATCCCCATCCAGTACTTCGATGACAATTAACTGGGTTTCAGAAATAGAGGAACCTGGGAGAGTCATTGTAACTGGTCCCGGCATGAAGGCGAAAAAAGTGACTTCTGCACCGCAATACATGGATTTAATGGAGTATACACAAAAAGAATTGGAACAGGAATTAACCTATGATAGTGGCAATGGCGTCGTTGAAACACTTCCTCAGGGCTCCTGGTTAGAATCCAATTCTAACTATAAACATTCAGTCACCATTGATGGATTAGAACCTGACACCAGATACAATGTTGTCGTTAAACAAGGGAAAAAGACACATACGTCTAAGTTTGAAACGTTTCCGGACAGCGAAGATTGGGATGAATTATCGTTGATTGCCTTTTCCGATACGGAGACCGAACCATATGGTGAATTGGAACATCGGGAGTGGGAATTACATCCGATGAACCCTTACGCTCCAGGTTCTGAGGAGCGTCCTGGTGAAGACTCTGCATTTGATCAAAAGTATGGAAACCAGGAACGAAACGATATGTTTTTGGTACGTTATCCTCTGGACCAGCAAACGGCTTTAAATGAAAACCTGGCTCATATCGAAGCAGCTGATCCCGATGCGTTACTAATTGCTGGTGATCTATCACAAGGTTCCGGATACCAGCCGGCCTGGGATGAGTTTTGGCGGCACTTTGCTGGTGACTTTACCGATTTCGCAACGCATACCCCGTTATTACCGGCGATAGGGAACTGGGAAACTTATGCCTCCATTAATGGCGGATATGGCAGTGCGGAAGATCGTTCACCAGCGGTCATCTCGCGTAATAAGTACCATGAATACTTCGATACTCCCGGGGATGAGGACAATCCGCAGTATGAAGATTCCTACTACCGGACAGATATTGGACCTATCACGTTATTAACCTTGGATTCTACCAACGGCATTCCCGATGAGTCTACAGCAACCGGGACTTTGACAGGTGAAGTGTACAGTGAAAATGACTCCATATTAAATGAATCCGTATGGGCAGAACAAGGCGTGGATGGCGATCCATATATCACTACCGATACCCAAGGACAATTTACAACCGAAGCTTATAATCATGCGTTCACACAGCTTTTCGACGGACTATCAATTGAGGATTCAGACTTGCCAAACTTCAACCCAGGCACCGAGCAATATCAATGGGCAGAAGAACAGTTAATAGACGCACGGGAACAAGGACAGATTGTTTTAGTCCAATTCCACCATGCCGCTTATTCTAGCGGTGTCCATGGTGCGCCGCCAAATCACGAATATGCTGACAACCAATCCGGTGTCGCCATGCGTGTCTATTCCCCAATGTTTGAAGAATATGGCGTAGCTGCTGTCATCTCCGGACATGATGAGATGTTCGAACGGAGCTTGGTAGATTTGGATGGAGACGGCAATGGTTTTCATTCCTATGACGTGGGTGTAGCCGCTGACGGCTTACGAGGAGAAAAGATGATTAGAGATGAAGACGGCAACCTGGTGCCACAAGAATTTAATACACACACCCAATGGAGCGCAACCAAGGATCAACCGGAATATTGGGAAACAAATGAAAATGGAGTCAAACACTTAATCGATGGCGGCTTGCATTACGGGCATTTGCAAATGGACTTTGTTAATAAGCCGGATGGTGTGGAATTGACACTAACACCAGTCTATATCTTCCCGATTCTGGATGATAATTATGACTTGGTTCGTACGGAACGCCGTGTCTATGATGATGTTCAGACGATTCAGTTTGATGATGAGGGTAATATCATACAAGAAAATGAGTTAGAAGATTAATAACATCCAAAAGTGCCAGACCTGGATAGCGTTGATGCTGTTTAGGTCTGGCACTATTTTTTGGAACCTCTTTTTTTGATGCCTTTAACGAAAATTCGTTATAATTGGAGGAAAGAAAAGGAGTGGATGATTTGCATATACGACCAATGAAACACGAGGAACTCCCATTTGTCCGAAACCAACGGATCGGCTGCTATGAGGAGTACCAATCGCTTGTGTCCGAAGAACACTGGAACGCCTTGAAAGGAACGCTTTCTTCTGAAGATGACTTAAAAGAAGGCGTGAATATCTATGTTATGGAAGAAAGCGGGAGCATCATCGGAAGCATTGTACTTTTTCCTGCTAATACGGAAGCTTATGAGTGGCTGGAAGAAGGAGCCGACTATCCAGAAATACGGATGCTTGCGGTCGATTCCGCTTCCAGGAAAAAAGGAATCGGTAAATCCCTCGTTCTTCATTGTATCGAAACGGCCAAAAAAGAAGGTCATAGCCATATTGGTTTACATACCGCTGATTTCATGAAAAATGCCATGGCACTGTATACAAATATGGGATTTGAACGTATACCATCCCAGGATTTCGAACCTGTGAACGACGGTGTCATTGTCAAAGCTTTTAAAAAACCACTCAAATAAACCTGAGTGATTTAAAACTGTAGAGAAAGTCTCGCCAGTCTTTATTATTTTCAAAGTACGTGACCTGGCATCTCTCCACAAATGTTGACATAGGTAAAAAAAGTGCCTGTCCCCCAACAGCATACCTTTAACTGATTGGAGCAGGCACTTAACTCTCTCTTTCTATCAAACTTTAAACTCTATGGTCTTCCCATTTCCAACGAATATTAGCAGGCGTGAATTAAATTCAATCAAATGAGAAAGTTTTCTTTCTTAATTCACTAAACCAGTTAAGACTTAGTCAGGGAGTTAGCCCTCCATCCACACTTAAAACAGTTCCTGTCACAAACCGTGCTTCTTCTGATGCTAGAAATGCATAAGCATTGGCTATGTCTTCAGGCTTTCCTATTTCATTTAATAAAGACTTTTCCTTCATCATATTTACAACTTTTTCTGGCATCTTTTTAACCATATCTGTTAATACAAATCCTGGTGCTATAGAATTGACACGAATATTGTATCGGCCAAGCTCTCTTGCCCACGTCTTTGTCATTCCATTAATTCCAGACTTGGCAGCAACATAATTTGATTGCCCAAAATTCCCATAGAGTCCAACTACAGATGAAGCATTTAATATAACACCGCTTTTTTGCTCCTTCATCCTCAACGCAGCAGATTGGGTCATTAAGAATACACCTTTAAGATTAACGTCTATCACCTTGTCCCATTGGTCTTCCTCCATTTTTAATAATTGGGCATCCTGTACGATTCCTGCATTATTTATTAATATATCTAATGAACCAAATTGCTCGATAGCGAATTGAATAGAGGTTTCCACTCGCTTCTTATCAGTGACATCTGCTGCAAATCCTTCTATCCTCTCACTGTATTCTCTTAAATTAGTGACGGCATGTTCAATCTCCTCTTGATCTAAATCGATAATAACAACATTAGCGCCCTCTTTTAAAAATTTTATTGCAGTAGCGTAGCCTATGCCTTTACAACCACCAGTAATGATGGCTGTCTTATTTAATAACTTCAACTATTTCACCCCTCATAAACTACTTAAACCTTTATCTTATGCGTCTTTCTTTACTTTCTCTGTTTCATCTCTTATTACCTTCTCATCTTTCTCGTTCTTTTGTATATTGATGATTGTTTGTTTAGTTGATGGGCTTATATCTGCTTTGAAATAAGGTTCATAGGCTTCAACCGGTGGTTTCTTCGTGAAGAATACAACTGCTAAGACACCTGCTAAAGAAGCTACTAGAGCGATCAGGAAAGGATTAGTTGCATTGGAAACTTGAGCAATAATATAAGTGAAAAGGCCTACAAGCATGGAAACATAGGCTCCTGCTCTATTCATTCGTTTCCAATACAGTCCTAAAATAACTACGGCAAAGAATACAGCTCCAAACCCTCCATACACGTAAGTGAACCCCATCGCTAAGAACCAAGGAGGTGTAATCGCACTAATAACGGCAATTACAGCGATGGCAAACATACCTATTCTAAGATTCATATTAAACTTCTTTTCATTTATTTTCTTATTGGGGAATATGTTCAAGTAAACATCATAATACACGGAAGTTGCGCAATGTAAAAGCATGGAATTAGCTGAAGAAACAGCAGCAGCACATAACGCCACCAATGTTAGAGCACCTACAAGAGGAGGTGTATATTCCTGTATGATTACTGGAATGATATAATCTGTGCTCTGGCCTGCAGGTAAACTAGGAATCAGCGTCTTTGCACCCAACCCCATAATAATTAGCGGAACAAATATAGCTGTTAGCACAAAAACGGATCCCATAATTTGTAGAATTGCAACTTTGATATTTTTAGGAGCTAACATTCTAGTCACCCAATGAGGAGAAACGATCGAGCCTATTGCATTAGACATAAAAATAGCAAATAAGGCTCCTAAACCGAATGTACCAACAGGGGATATCATTGACCCTTCAGGGATTTCACTTCCACCAATATTAGTTGGACTTGTTGTGACGGAAATAGAATCAACAATATTCCCCCATCCCCCAGTTGCGGCTAAAACAGCACCACCACCTAAAATTACACCAATAACGATCAACGTGGTATTTAAGGCATCTGTTGCTGCAACGGACCAAAACCCTCCAATGCTAGTGAAAAGCAGGAAGATCAAAAATGCGAATATAGCATATTTATAATCTATTCCTGTAATCGTGGAGAATACAATACCGAATCCAACAACCTGTAAATGTACAAATAAGAAGTACCCAATAAACATTATGGCTCCAACAATCGTTCTTAAATGGCTGACTTTTCTAAAAGGTTCAAACCTTAGATGAATATACTCAGGAAAGGTACGAGCTGGAGTTTCTGGCCTTCTAATCTTGTAAGCTACCAATGGAATTAATGAAGTTGCTAAGAACCAGCCTGCTACCCATCCGATAATCGCGGAGACACCATTACTATATAAATAACCAGGCACCCCCATAACGGAAGCAACACTGACCCACGTAGCTGTAGTCGTCCCAATACCTAACAACAATCCCATTCGATGTCCGCCAGTGGTAAAGTCAGACATTGATTCTGCTTCTTTTAAACTTCTTAATGACGCCCATATGACAAAGGCAACATAAAAGCCAAGAACTATTAAGTATAGCATTCCCCTTACTCCTCCCCTTCTTGTCGATACTTAAACAAGCTTCCTGTAGCCCCCCAACGCTTCACTCCATGTTGTTCTACCCTAAAACATAAGTAAGTCCCAAATACCATTGAGAAAAGAATGATTATAATCCAAATCATGAATGCTAGGAACAATGGTTTGCACCGCCTTTCTTAATTAGTGTAAAAAACTAACTTCATTTTAAAGCGCTTACATCATTCTCTAAAATAGATTTAAATTCCCCCATATTTGTTGCGAAATCAGGTATTTCTTTATTTTTTTCTGCTTCTTTTACAAGTTGACAAACTACTTCATTAAAAGGAGTTTGTACATTAGACTCTCTCCCCTTTTCTACAATGTATCCATTAATAAAGTCGATTTCAGTCGGCTTCCTCTTTTCCAGGTCCTGTAACATACTCGCTTTTAGGTTGGCATGGGGACCCCAGACTTCATGATAAAATTCAAGTTTTTGAGGAATGTCAGATTGGTCATTCAATTCTAAAGATTCGAAATCTTTTCCTTGCATCTGTGCTAGTTGAATATGATGTGAGTGAGCGACCTTTATGGTTTCATCAGCAATATTGGCTAAGCTTTTCATAGCGTTAGGATTATTTAATATATCTCCAAAAGTACATCCAAGAGCAGCTGACATACCACTAAATGTTACATTCATTAGTAGCTTGGACCATTTTACACCTTGTATGTTTGTAGTGATTTCGCAGGTTCCTACAGTGTCTAAGATACTTTTAATCATTTTAATCCGATCCGTTATTTCTCCATTTAATTCTCCTACATCGAAAGCATACTTTTTCATTGTTTCAAGTTCTGTTGTTAACTCAGAATTACCAGGTCCTAACCAGGTAGCTCCAAACCCTACAACTCCCCCTATGGTTCTGTTACGACCAACGATAGACTCCACTCTTTCTTCAGGAACGCCGTTTTGCAGTGTGCAAATGATACTTTTCTCGTGAATGAAAGGAAGTATCGATTTTAAAGCACTTTGAGTATAAACTTGCTTAGTGAGAAGAAAGACGACGTCGTACTCATCATTTAATTCGTTCGGATGTTTTGCTGTAACTGGGATCGTTATATCTAAAAAACCTGAAAGTTTCGCTCCGTTCTGGTTTAATGCATCTAAATTTTTCTGGTCCACATCAATTAAATCAACATTGTAACCACCCTGCTTTATTAGAGAGCCGATAATTGTTCCTAAAGCTCCCGCACCTAATACAGCTATCCTCATACTCTCCCTCCTACCCTGTTCTTGTTTTTAGCTCGGAGTTGTAAGATCTCTCTAGCTTCATCTGGGGTAGCCACTTCTCTCCCGAGGGTTTTTGCTAAATTAACAATACGTGTTACAAATTGAGCGTTTGTTTCTGCTAATTCACCTTTGCGATAATATACACTGTCTTCCATCCCTACTCGGACATGACCACCTAACAAAATACTCATAGTATTGATAGTTAACTGATGTTTGCTTGCTCCAATAGCCGACCAGGTAGATCCTTCCGGGATACAATCAACCATATGCATCAAGTTTTTAGGTGTAGCTGGCATACCCCCTGCGACGCCAAGAACAAATTGAAAATGGAATGGATCGTCCAACAATCCTTTTTTCGCTATACGCAGTGCATTATGAATCATCCCTACATCAAACGCTTCAATTTCAGGTTTTATATTGCGTTTTTGGGTTTCAGATGCCAGTTCTTCTAAAAAGCTCGGAGAATTCAAGAACACTCCTGACCCAAAATTCATGGAACCGGCATCGAAGGTTGCCATCTCTGGGTTCAGTTCACAAACACGAAGTCTTTCCTCTTCGGTGGTTTCTAACCCACCGGCAGTTGTTAAATTTAAAATGATATCGCATTTTTCTTCAACACGGTCAATTACTTCCTGATAAGCACTTAAGTCCATTGTATTTTCTCCCATAATATCTCTTACATGGACATGACCAATAGCTGCCCCCGCTTTCCAAGATTCATAAATAGAATCAGCAATTTCCTTTGGCGTTAAAGGAACGTAGGGAGTATGTTCACGGGTTGTCTGCGCCCCTGTTGGAGCCACTGTAATAATTAATTTTTCCATGTAAATCTCCTCCATTTTATATATTTAAATTAGTTAAAACGCTTTCAAAAAATAATAGGGATAAGCTTTTTCTTCCAAGCACAAAATCTTTCTCTTCCCTACCAAAATCCATCATGATTATTTAAAAATCATTTATCAGATTTTCTAAGTTTTTACCATAATGCTCAGTAATTGTACCCTCAAAGTCCTTGATAATTCTGTTAACATAAATATCATGTCTTATATAATTTCGAGTCGTAGATACCATAACAGGATGACTGGAGACCACTGAATGAGGTGATTCATCCAGGGATTGAAGTAAAATTGCTTTTTTATTATCAATGACAATTGAGAACTCGCCGCTATGTCTGCCTAGAGCTAATCCCTCTCCATAATGAGTGAAATTATCCCAAGGCACATCAACCTGCTCGCCATCAAAAATTAATGTAACAATCTTAATGCCCCGCTCATGTGCCTTAAAAAGCAGCTCTTCCAGTACATCAAACTCTCTTTTCCAACAACTTATTATGATTTCCGATTCACATTCCGAGATTGCAGTTTGCACAACTTCTACTGAAGCTGAATATCCCTCGATGACAAACAACTCTGACCAATTCACGTCACTGTTGGAAGAAATCTCTTCTAGTGAATCACCAAGAAACTCTAATTGATCCATAAATGTATCTTTCTTAGTTTTCAAGAGTTCTTTATAAGGCAGAGGACTATAACGGACTTGCTTACCATTATTACCTCCAGATACAGTGAAAACCAATCCTTGCTCCTTCATTTTTTGCAATGCTCCATAAACTTTCGGAGCGGGAACACCTGATAATTTTGCAATGTTATTCCCGTTAGATGGCTGATTGCTTAAGAGTGATACATAGATCTTTGCCTCATACTCTGTCATTCCAAATTCCTTTAATGTATTAATTACTTCTCCCAATTGGATCCCTCGCAAGCTTACTACCTAGGTAGTATATTAATTAACTAATACTTTACTACCTGAGTAGTTAATATGTCAACACTATATTGTTCTATTTTTTAAATTTGCTAAAAGCTACCTAACTTTCTACCTCTCAACAGAAAAGCCTTTCATGAGTTGGTCGATCAAACTCATGAAAGGCTTTTGATGGTACTCTCTTATTCACTCTTATTTAAATATGTTACTTACTTGGGTCACTTTAAAATTGATGGTTTTCATTGCATTCTCTTAAAAATGTACCGTCGTTTCAGCTGGTTTCGTTTCCGCTAGAATTTTTCCGCGGCGGATTGAGTAACGGACAGCCGCTTGCTTTCTTACCGCTTCGTATTCATCTTCCGCATTGAGAATAATCAAGTTGGCTGGTCGACCTTCGTCTAAGCCATATGCTTCTTTCAGGTTTAAAATCCTGGCACTATTTCCGGTAATGAAGTCCATGCCCTGTTTGATTTGATCATATCCCATCAGGTGGGAGAGATGGAGCCCCATATGAAGGACTTGCAGCATATTGCCTGTTCCGAGCGGGTACCACGGATCGAAGATATCATCGTGACCAAAGCCAACATTAATGCCCGCTTCCTTTAATTCTTTTACCCTCGTTAAACCTCTCCGCTTTGGATAGCTGTCGAACCTGCCCTGTAGATGGATGTTGACGAGGGGGTTAGCGATAATATGAATGCCGGACATCTTCAACAGACGGAACAGCTTCGAGGTGTAGGCATCGTTATAAGAGCCCATGGCGGTTGTATGACTGGCAGTCACCTTCTCCCCCATGCCTCTTTCTAATGCCTCTGTTGCGACGACTTCCACAAACCGGGATTGTTCATCATCAATTTCATCACAGTGCACATCGACAAACCGGTCATATTCCTGAGCGAGGTCAAAAGCAATTTTCAACGATTCTACCCCATACTCGCGGGTAAACTCAAAGTGCGGAATAGCTCCCACCACGTCTGCCCCAAGCTTCAATGCTTCTTCCAGCAATTCTTTTCCATTCGGGTAGGAAAGAATGCCTTCTTGTGGAAAAGCAACGAGTTGTAGATCGACCGCTTCTTTCATTTCTTCTTTTACTTCTAAAAGAGCCTTCAAGGCCGTCAGCTCAGGGTCAGTGACATCAACATGGGTACGGACATACTGAATGCCATTTGCGATCTGCATCTCCAGAGCCTGCTTTGCTCTTTCTTTCACATCCGCTGCAGTCAGCTTATCTTTCCGTTCTGCCCAGCGCTGAATCCCCTCAAATAGAGTACCGCTTTTGTTCCACTCCGGATCTCCGGCAGTCAGGGTCGTATCCAGATGGATATGAGGTTCAACGAATGGAGGGATGACAAGAGATCCTCCTGCATCAATCATGATTTTATCCTCTTGGTTTATTTGGTCCTGCGTAATTTTCTGGATAACTCCATTATCTATCAGAATCGACCAAAGGCCTTCTTTTCCGCGGAGTTTCGCTTGTTTAATAATCATACAACTTCTCCTTCTTCAACTTGGTGGTGTACTGTCTGTTCGGCTAACTTAGACAGGACAGTATAGACAAGGATGGAAGCAATCAAGGCATTCACTGGTGCAATGCCAGGTACCCATTGGGCGGCCGCGACACCTGCTGCCCAGGCGATGATTCCGGTCCATTTGACTTTTTTGAATGTCTGCTTTTCAAATGCATCCATGTTATTACGACGGTATAAATAATAATCGATTAAAATAATCGCTCCAATCGGCGGTAGAGCAGAGCCGAGCATCGTCAGCCATCCGACGAAATTGTTATACAGCCACATCGCGGCCACTGTTCCAACAATCCCGTTAAAAATGACCACTTTGTTTTTACTGATTTTCGTAATGCTTGAGAAACCGAGTCCAGAAGCATAGAGTGCATTATCGTTCGTTGTCCAGATGTTCATACCGAGTACCAGAATGGCTGGAATAATTAGTCCTTGCGTGAACATCACTTCGGATATATCTGCTTTTCCTGTCGCCATCGCACCAACTGCACCGAATAGAAACATAAGTGAATTCCCTATGAAAAATGCAATAACTGTGCTTGTGACGGCAGATTTTTTTGTTTTGGAGAAACGGGTGAAATCAGGGGTTAACGTACCAGCGCTAATAAAGGAACCGATACAAATCGTCAGCGCAGCCGCAAGCCCGAGTGATTCAGACGGGCTGTGCGCCATCAACTGCTCCAAGCCACCCATGCTTCCAGCCGCTTGAAAAACGGAAAAGCTTCCAAGAATCGTAATCAGGGGAACTGCGATAAAGCTAAGCCACATCAGCGCCTTCATCCCAAAGAAAGCCGTAGCTGTCATTAATACCCCAGCACCGGCGATCAGCCAGATCATATCGATGCCGGTCACTTTCTGAACAGGAAGAGCGAACATGACGACTCCGACACCAAACCATCCGACCTGCGTTCCGCCAAGAAGCAGTGAAGCAAGGTAGGATCCTTTTTCACCGAAAGCATAACGGCTGAGCAAGTGAGTGGAAAGGCCAGTTTTTGCAGAAATATAAGCAAGCGCACCTGTATAAGCGCCAAGGATAAGATTACCGAGCAGGACAATCCCCATAAACTGCACAAACGTTAAACCTGTACCGAGTGTACCGCCTGACCACATGCTCGCTGAGAAGAAAGTGAGTCCCATCATTACCATCAGCATCTTCCAGAATCCGTGCCGTTCTGACTGAGGTACAGCCTTTAATGCAAAATCACCATTTGTCATTTTCATATTCGATTCCTCCAGTATCTGTAGTAGATACCGGTACCGGGAGCGGGAAAGATCGGGCATAAAAAAAGGCTTCCTGCCGTTTCCCGACAAGAAGCCTTAAGATGCTGCATAAAAAAGATACAACTCTCTCGGAATTGTACATTTCTACAGATCTTTCTTAAAACGCCGTCCTTGTCAGCCTCACGGGACTGAATTAAAGGTACCAGTATGTTGTTAGTCAATATTATGACAAAATAAAGGGGAAGTTGTCAAACTGTTTATTCGCAACTACTCTTCTTCTGCCACTAGAAGAATAGTTTTTCATATATATTTGCTTCCTTAATGCACTGCTCCAAAACCCAATCAGAACATGGTTTAATCATCCGAAATAAATGAATATATTATCCCCAACATTAATATCGAAATGTTGGGGGATTCTCAGTTTTAAGTAAGAACTTTCCAGGTACTCCAGCTTTTAAAGTAAACCTCCATAAATAATCGTAGAAACAATCACGATTACAATCCCAATTAACGTTTCATATGGCAGTGCTTTCAGTCGTTCTTTCATATGCATGAAGAAACTATCTCGTGAAATGTGAAAGAGGGGGCCATGCGGTAAATGATCAAAAGAAACGGCACCAGCATTGATCATCGTTGCAGCAGCTAAAGCGCTGACTCCATTCTCTAACAATATTTCACCAAACACATTACTGGAAATCGCTGCAGAAGATGTTGCGGATGCTGTCGCTAACGCCATAAACGAACCTGATAGAGGTGCTATGAAAGAGATGGGTAAATCAAATGCATTCAAGCCGCTCATAATCATACTATTGAGTGAGGAATTCACGATAATGCCGGCTAACGTCCCCGTTGCTAGTATTAAAATGGATATACCAGCCATTTTCTGAAGCCCACTTGACATATAAGACTTTAAATCTGTTGTTTTTCTCATCACGACCGCCCCAAAGAACCCTCCAGCTGGCAATGCAAGTAATGAATCAATTTTAATATCGAATAACGGTTGTAAAGATAGGAGAAAAATCGCAAACAATGGCCCTGAAATGGCCGCAAGAAAAGAAGGCTTATTCATCTCATCTTTCTTTTCTTCCCTGTTTTTAGTGACCATTGAACCTTTATTATTTATTTTTTTGGCAATAAAATATGTAAACGCCGCTCCGACGACCGCTGGTACTAGTCCAGCAAACATGACGCTCGTTAACGGTAAGGAAAAGCTTTCAGCCGCTGCAATGGTATTCGGGTTAGGTGACATTACATTCCCTGCTCTCGCCCCACATACGACGGCGATTAAAACACTTAGTCTTGAAACTCCGGTTCGTTTGGCGATCATTAAAGCAATCGGGGCAACTGTAATAACAGCTGCTGCGATAAACACACCTACTGCTGTTAAAACTAATGTGGATACCGTAATCGCTAATAAAGCTCTTGTTTCTCCCATTTTTGTAACAATCGTATTCGCAATGACATTGGCAGCGCCTGATTCTATTAAAACCCCAACCAAGACTCCTGCTGCTAAAATCCGTAATACGGCTGGTGTCAGTAATTGAGCACCTTCGATCATGAAGTCGAGGGTAGTTGCTATATGAAGGCCTCCGACAATTCCGCCAGCTAAAGCACCTGCCATCATGGCATAGGGAGGGTTAATTCTCCTGAATATCAAGATTATCGTTAACGCCATTGCTACTAACACACCTAAAATACTAACCTCTGAATTGATTAGCCTCACCTCTCTTTCCTATTTCTTAATTAATGCCTGAACCCAAAAGCTCAGCCGCTTTTAAGTAGCCTTTACCCCTTTTTTGATTTTTGGTGTATAAGTTTTTTTCCGGGCCATCATCAAAAGTAAGAGCAATTTGCTTTTTATCTGCCTTTCCCCTGTAAATCATCTCTTTAGTTACCATACCAGTTATTTGTTTCGGATTCACTATCGAAGCAGGACCTAATACTAAGTCTCTTCACAAAAAACCAGTTTCCATGGAAGTAAGGTTAGCTCCTTCCTCTATAAAAAAGTGCCTGAACCCCACTGCAGTAAAGCGTTAACTCACTGGGGGTCAGGCACTTTTACGAAATACTAGGGAAGTTGTCAAACTGTTTTATTCGCAACTCCCTTACTTCTGCCACTAGAAAAATTTATACAGATGCCACCTTTCTCCCTCTGTTTTCCAATGACACTTTTAACATGCACGGCGGCATCTTTGCATATGATGTAAAGGATGACACACGCTTTTATCCCTCTTTAAATACAGCTTGACAGGCAAGCCGGTAACCATCATCAATTTTCCCTCTCAGCTTTTTTTGCTCTCTGTCATTTACAGAAGTAATAAAAGTATTTCCTTTTAACACGTTTATCTGACACTTTCCACATGTTCCTTTTTTACATTTATAATCCAGGTTGATTTTTTGGTTTAAAGCTGAATCTAACACGGTAACGTTATGTACAGGGGTTACTTTATAAGTCGATCCATGCTGCTCTATCTCCAGTTGTTTTTTTTCTGGTTGAGGAGGGGCTGTCCTGCTTTTCTCTTCCTGGTTATAAGTCGCTTGGCTGCCTGGCTTTAAAGAACCGATCGTCAACTTTTTGATCACATGAATCACCTTTCTGTGCATTATGCTCGTTAACTTGATTCAAAATGTTCTTGACCATCCACTCATTATCACTTAAAATGATGATAATGAGAATCGTTATCAAGTGAAGGAGAGGTATCATGATGACAAAACAAATAAGCGGATTCGAAGATATGAATACCATCCTTGCGAACGAAAGAAAAATTGGTGGAGTCATTGAAAGCGATTATCTCCGCCTATCTACGGGGGAAGAATACAATAATATCGTTATTACAAAGGTCGAATTATTAGGTTCTGCTCTCTGTTCTATAGGATGTGTCACCGAAGAAGGTCAGCTGTTGATTGTAAATGCAAAAGAAGTGAGCATTATCCATCAGCCTAAACATAAGAAAATCCATGAATTATCCAATCAATCCTACAAACATACAAAGATGCAAGAGAAACTAAAATATTTAAAGCGCCTTATTGCCCTCAATGAGGGAAGCTATAACCCGTTTTTCCGTGAAGAAGCCTTATTGGTAATCAAAGATATCGGCCTGAAAAATGTAAAAAAAGAAATAGATGTCAGTGCCGTTTACCCCGACGAAAAGATTTATACAATCGCCTAACTCGAAATCACAAATATGCACAACAAGGTCAGGACTCGTAAAGGGTCCTGACCTTGTTGTGTTTATGATCATTCTTCAGGCGGTTCAAGTGTACAAATGGCGGTAGGACGCTTAATTCTCAAGACAATCGCTTCATATACCCGGAATAAATAGTTCATATTTTCTTCATCCAGGAAAGAAGTATCGAAATCACTGGCTATCGCAAGATCAATGTTTTGCTTACCTGCGTCGACTACGACTCCACGGCTGCCCCTGATCATTGGCGATTGGAATACGCCGGCAGTCATCAGTTCACGCACATGATCAATTTCTAACACGTGGGTATCCTGATGAACTCGATGGATTAACGCGTATAATTCAGGAGAAAGCACCAGAGCAAATGGTCCCGTATGTCCCATCTTCAACAGTTTATTTCTTGCCTCTACCACATCGGCAAATGCATTCCCGGATTTCATCCAATCATTACGAATGTGGGACAGCTTCCCTTTTATGTTCATGATCCCTTTGAGATCAAATTCCTTCGCCCCATTAAAAATCAAGTCATCTTCCACAAGGGCACACTGCTGTGCAGCATTGGCAGATGCTGAAAAATCTATCGGACTGCCAAGGGTTTTGGCTTGTTGTATATCTCTCCAATAAAGGATAAAGTCTTTATACAACAATGGCACCGTCAGATTGACGCGGCGGGAAGGATTGGAAAGCTCGGAATCCTGCCCTTGCAGACTGATTCCTCCGCGGCCCGGTGCTTCGTAAATGTCTGTCGGGACCGATTGTACCCCTTCTCCCAGTGGACCATATATATCGATAAAGCGTCTGCCGACCAGCTGTTTTTTAGCATGATCGAATACAGTCTGGTCCAATTCGTTCCATTCCTCATTACTTAAAGGTGAATCTGCAAATAGTGTTGTTTTATCCATACGTTGACCTCCTTAGGAGTGCTTTAAGCTTCCTACTGTCAGCTTTTTCCGATTTTTGTACTTGTTTGGTTCTTCCTTTTTTTCAACTTCTCCGGCCGGCTGGGAATAAGCCTCCACTTTCAGGCTTGTATCGATATCCTCTTTTTCATCCGTAGGAACCGAAGCTTGATAGTCAGCCATCTTGAATTCTTCATTCAATCGTTCCAGGAGCTGTTTGGATTGCTGGTAATCTTCCGCTGTCATATCACGTAATTTCTGAATCGGTTGTTCAAATTCTGTATCCTTAAAGGTATACAGAGATAGATCCAGATGCTCCAGAAAGTTATGTAACCCGAACTTCTCCAGACTGATATCCTGCAGCAGGTATACAAACTCTCTATCGTCTGTTGACACAGTCCCCTCGTTACGATTGATTTTATTAAGCTGGGGTAATAAGTGATCCAATCGGTCGGAACGATGATCCTCTTCCTCATAAATATGATGCCAATACAGGCGCTCGTGGTCATCCTTTGCCTTTTCGATCACGGGAGTAATGATATCTTTAAACTCATTTAAAGCTGTTTGAGTCCGGTTAAAAATTTCCTCCATTTGTATAAAAGACGACGTCATAAGCACACCTCCTATTGCTCATATTGTAACCGATTTCATCACAGCTTAACAAGTAAACGGAAGGCAATCCCATAAAAGGTGCCTGAACCCCACTGAAGTAACGCGTTAACTGATTGGGTGTCAGGCACTTTTTGTCAGCTAATGCTTATCGGCTGTAATTAGTTCATTCGGGACTTGCCCCCTGTAGCGCATGTGCTGCCACTCGCAAAAAAATGCTCGGAGCTTTTCACTCCGAGCACTTTCTTTGACTGCAAGTATTTTAATTGTATTAAACCGTGTAAAGGGCAGACACTGTCCATTTTAATAATAAGGGTACGGATAATAAGGATACGGATATGGATATGGAGCAATATAAGGCAGCAGGGCCAATGTTGCTAATGTAGCAAGTGGGAATCTACGGCGTCTAAAGCGCCGGAATCTTCTCCTGGGCGGGTAAAAACCTCCGTAAAATTGCCGGTTATTCTCATCATCTTCCCGTTCCATTACATCTTCACCGACCAATACACTAACACTATCCCTCCCTACATCTACAATGATTCCATCAAACGAGCTACCATCTTTCGTGGTTAAAACAACGTGATAATTCATGTGCCTCTTTGATTCATCATGCATGTTCCTGGTATCTTCATATTGAGGGTGAAACTCATAACCTTCCGTACTCATTTCGCCTTCCCCCTTTCAAATAAATGGTATTCATCTGAAAGGAGAAAATTACACTTTAAGTGAAATTCATTTCAAACTTTATCAAAAATAAGTACCTGACCCCACGACTGATTCTGTTTAACCTTTTTCTAAAATGGTCTTTAACTTTTTCAAGTCTTTCTGGTTAGCTTTTTTCATCATGATCGACATAAACGGTGTGAATATTTTCGAGAAACCGGTTGGCTTTCCCCTGTTCCGCAAGGTCATCTTCGTTTGCTTTTCTCCAACACTCTCCCAAATATAGGTTGTTTCCATTGGAAATGGACCATCTGCAGTTCTCATGATCAGCTTTTTTCCAGGAACGAGTTCTTCTATTTTATATACATAGGCAAGTTCCTTGCCTAAAAAATGAGCCTTAAACGCAATTTCAGAGCCGATGGTTAAAGGTTTGGGCGTAAGCCATTCCATGGATTTAATATTGACATACCATAACGGAGCATGATCGGGATTTCCTGCATATGCTGATACGCGTTCAGACGGTAAATCGATCACGATATCTGTGAATACATCTACCATATTAGTACCTGCCTTCTGATAGTATTAGAGCGAATGAATGTTTTTCTCTACCTCTATATTTCGCTAGCATTGTAGGTATTCCCTTCTTAAGAGTTAAGGTAAATAAGCACTATAAAAAAGTGCCTGACCCCCAATGCGTTAATTCATTAATACATTAGGGGTCAGGCACTTTTAAAAAGGAGAAATCAATGCATGTGACCTGGCATCTCTCCACCCATGTTCACATTCATAAGGAAAAGAATCAGACCGACAACGATTAATAAAACTGCCCAAATCAGATCAAAATTAACGATATATTTTCGTATTTTCATCATGCCAATATGGTACACAATAAAGGCAACCACTGTCATGGAAGTAAGCATCGCAAGCTCATGAAATAAATAGAGCGGCAGAATATCAGCAATAGAATCCGCTCCTAATATAAACGGAGAAAGAAGCAGTCCGGAACCATGGGTCGAGGCAGCGAGAAATGACCAAAGCAGCAGCTGTCCGTACCCTACCTTCAAACCTCCCGTCCATTTTACATGACGGAAATAGCGAAACAAACGATAGATACCGTAGCCAAGGACGATAGAAGCAATGCTCAAATGGACGATATGCAATGGAAATTGAAATCGAGCGATCGTCTGCAGGAGGACGACCGCTCCATCCCCTAACATTTGCCCCATACCAATCGGGATTATTGCATAAATGAGCACCCGCCAGTCGTCTTTTTGAACGGCAAGGAAAACGGCGAAGAGCCAGCCCATCGCCGGATTTAGCCCGTGAAAGGCACCAAGAAGGGCAGCGATAGCAATCTGACTGCCCTCAGAAACCAGCATTTCCATGTTATTTCCCTCCGATCAAAATCATGGATAGCAGAACGTATCCGTGGAGCAGTCTCCCCCATCCAATCGGATTTGATGAGCCCTGCCCTTCTCTAATTGAAGCAGGAAGTCTTTATCGATTTCCATTCCTCCTTCTGGAAGGATATCTACTTTGACCACGGCTCCTTGAATGCCTTCCGGATAAAATTGATCATCCCAGGAACTATAGAGGGAATTACTGAAATAAAGCCGTTTTCCGTCCCGGCTTAATTCCACCATCTGCGGTCCGCCGGTTATCTTTTTACCATTGGGATGGGCTTTCTGATTCACGATTCCTCCAATCTCCACTTTACCAGTCAATTTCGCGTTTAGGGGGTCACTGACGTCATATTGCCTTAGTTCCCCGGTCCCCCAGCACGGGACATAAAGGTAACGATCATCAAGGGATAGCACAATGTCGGTCACTAAAGGTGGCACAGCACCAACGTCCTTGAGTGCTGACGGAAGCTGGTCCGGGTCGGCCGGCTGGGCAGGAATTTCAATGATTTTCTTCACGTCCCATTTCCCATCCTCCTGGTACCACGTCCAAATCGAGCTGGCCAGATTGGTAACATCGGTGACAACACTCACAAATCCATACGTTTTCTTCGGATTATGCGCGGGGCGAAGCTCTAATACCATCTGATGCTGATCTCCAAAATCAATTTCAGTCAGATGCTTTCTGGAACGGCTGTCAAAAAAGTGCATTTTATGTCCATACTTCCGCTGCAAGAGGGCATCCAGGTTTAATCCATTTTCAAAAAGGTCCGGTGTTGCCCATTCACTGGTTACCGTCACATCATGGGCAATATGCCACCAAAAATCATAGGAAAAATGCTGTGGTCCCCGGTCCATTTCCCAGGCACCTAACACATTAAAATTGAAATGATCTAAAACAAGGATACCGCCAGGGCCGCCATCCCCATCTCCAGAACCAAGGGCACTGATAAAGATTCCATCCGGTCCGCAATGGACGGTATGCAATCGGCTGTAGCCCGTTCTTTCCTTGATTTCTTCCGGTTCAATCGTTCTTACAATACGGGGACTCTTCGGATCTGGCTGTGTATCGACAATATAGATACGGGAAGAGCGGATACCAGGCAGGATTAAATAACGTCTTTCAAGTGTAGGATGAAAAGCGGTAGGGCAAAGCGCAGAGCTGCAGGCATTCCAGCCGAAATGATGGAGTTCGTCTTCCTCCTCCCCAGGTAAAAGCAATTGATTAATCAATTGTCCGTAAGTCTCTGAGTCAGGGTCAAGATCAATGACCCCAAGGGCATCCGGCTGCAGGAGCGCAACGTAAGCAAGCTTCTCCCTCGGAGCTTCCATTGCTGATTTAGGAGAAGGATAAAACGTGGGATCCGTACCAACCCACTTAGCCATAATTCGTTCACCTCTCTAAGATAGTCTTACTTTGTGGTGCAGAACTAATCATCAATTAATAAGAGTGGTTTAGTTGGTTTTAAATTCAAAAATTTCAGTATTGATACAATATATGTAAATGGAAAGCATGTGATACTTTATATTTAAATCAAAAATGCCTGAGCATTGCTATAGTAAAGCATCAACTCACTGGGTAATAGACTAAATACAAGGAACTCTATTTTTGTATATAAAAAACCGCAGTTGTTGTGAGGCAACATACTGCGGCATTAAAGTTAATCAGATACTTAAATACATTTATTCTTCTTCCATCCATTTCGGTTTACCAAATCCTTGGAATTCTTCATCGATAATTTCTTCGAATTCATCCGACTCGATCACTTCCTTGATATCTTTTACGTAGGGCGCATCGATATCTTCTGTATTTACCACAACACGGTTACGATAATCGTCTGGCATATCTTCAAGAGCCAGGGCATCTAACAAATCCATCTTTGCTGCAAGTGCATAGTTCCCCGGGACAGCCGCTAAGTCTTCACTGTCTACGAGTCGAGGCAGTTGACCTGCTTCTACTTCTACGAAATCGAGGGATTTTGGATTATCTTCAATGTCTGCCAGAGAAGCTCGCAGAGGGTCGACATCTTCATTGATTTTCACAAGACCTTCATCTTCAAGTACAATCAATGCTCTGGCTAAGTTTGTCGGGTCATTAGGAACGCCCATTGTACTCCCTTTTTCCACGCTGTCGATGTCTTCGTATTTATTTGAATAAATTCCCATTGGAGCGGTTGGCACAATGATAACCTCGGACAATTCCAGGTTGTTCTCTTCCGCGAAAGAATCTAAATAAATTTTATGTTGAAAAAGATTGGCATCCAAGTCTCCATTGGCTAGGGCTTTGTTTGGCTGAACATAGTCTGTAAACTCTTTGTTTGTTACTTCATACCCTTTTTCTTCGAGCAGAGGAGCGATTGCTTGCGTAACCATATCACTATACGGCCCAGCCGTCGCACCAAAGTTAATCGTATCTTTCTCACCTGATGAACCTGCATTACCCTCATCTTCTCCACAAGCAGTTAAGAAAACGGCGGAAAGAAGTATGAATAAAGCGAATATTCTTTTCATGTTGTCTCCTCCTCAAAATGTTTTACCCTTTTTTTACGTATTTAGCTAAGAAGTCACCCGCATACTGAATGACTTGAACCAAAACAATTAATAAAATGACCGTCGTAAACATGACAAAATTATCATAACGGTAATAGCCATAACGGATCGCTAAGTCACCGATGCCTCCTCCGCCAATCGCTCCTGCCATCGCAGAATAGCCGATTAAACTTATAGCGGTAATCGTCAGCCCACTTATCAAACCAGACTTAATCTCGGGAAAAATAATATCTTTAATTATCAGCCAGGGCGAAGCTCCACAGGCAATCGCCGCTTCGATAACCCCGCGGTCGATATCCCTGGCAGAGGCTTCGACAATTCGGGCATAAAAAGGAATAGCAGCCACTGATAAGGAGACCGATGCGGCTACAGGTCCCGTTGTTGTACCTACCAGGAAATTAGTAAAAGGAAATAAAAAGACAAGTAAAATGATGAATGGTACGGATCTTACCAAGTTCACAATAACTCCTGTCACGCTTTTCACCCATTTATTCTCAAGAAATAAATCGCGGTCTGTAACAAAAAGCAAAAGTCCTAACGGTAAGCCGGCGATTAAGGCAACTATGAGACCAATACCAACCATAACTAATGTTTCTAGAAACGATTTATTCAGCTCCGGCAGCAGAGTGATGAATTGATCTATCATGCGGCAGCACCTCCACTTCTACTTTCTCATTTACACTCTCTATGGCCTGTTGCACTTCTTTGTCTTCACCTGTTAATTCTATGACGAAAGTTCCTAACGCTTTATTTTGGATATAGTCGACTTTTCCGTGAAGAATATTGCCGCGAACGTCATAGTTTTGCAAAAGGTCAGATACGACTGACTCTCCTGCAATCTCACCGGTGAATTTCATATGGACGATCGTCCCTTTACTGCGTTCCAGCAGCTCTTTTGGAAGGTTGAAGTCAAGCACTGTTTGAATGAAACGCTTCGTTAATGCATTTTGCGGATGCGCGAACATATCATATGTTTTGCCTTCTTCCACAATCCGACCCTCTTCCATCACCGCACAACGATTGCAGATTTCTTTGACGACTTCCATTTCATGAGTAATCAATACAATCGTTAAACCGAGTTCGCGGTTGATTTTCTTCAGTAGCTTAAGTATGGACTGCGTGGTGTTCGGATCGAGAGCAGAAGTAGCTTCGTCACATAAAAGCATCTTTGGATTGTTTGCCAGTGCTCGAGCGATGCTGACCCGCTGTTTTTGCCCCCCGCTTAATTGGGCAGGGTATTGATTGGCTTTATCGGAGAGTCCTACAAGATCTAGAAGCTCTAATGCACGCCTTTTTCTTTCAGCCCTTGCCACTTTTGAGGCTTTCAAGGCAAATGCGACATTTTCTAATACAGTTTTTGATATCGCTAAGTGAAATCCTTGAAAAATCATACCGATCGACTGCCGAGCGGTCCTTAATTCCTTTGGAGAAAGGGATAGCAGGTCGATTCCGTCTAACGTCACTTTCCCGCTTGTCGGCCTTTCCAAAATATTTATGCAGCGAAGCAATGTACTTTTCCCTGCCCCGCTATACCCGACGATTCCGAAAATCTCTCCCTTTTCGACCGTCATCGTTACGTTATCGACGCCGATAATCTTGCGGTCTTTCGTTTGATAGACTTTACACAGCTGCTCAATCGAAATCATCTAGTGCCCCCCTTTTTAGGATTAATGTGCTCATCCTCGTCTTTTTAATCAAAGAACCTTAAATTAAAAAACTCTTTCCTATTTTAGGAAAGAGCTTCGCTATGAACTGCCAAACTCTTATCTCGCAGAATCTAAGATTCTGCAGGAATTACCGTCCACTTCAACGGGAAGGTCGCTGTGACGTCATCAGGCTTACCCCTCGGTCACTTTTCATAAGAATTGAAATTTTTAAAACCTTCATCCCTTTAACACTTTACAGTAAACCATTTAAGTTGTAAATCATATTTTCTATACTTCTCCACGCTTCACACGCTTCACCATTATTCGGAGCATAATCGAGGTTTCCTGCATAGGCTGGCCTGGCTCCATTGTAGTAATGCATTCACTCACTAGGGAACAGATACTTAAATACAATGAGAGCTAGTTTTAGCCATGAGGAAGCCGCAGGTGTTGTGAGACAACACACTGCGGCTTATTCTAGCAACTAGCTATAACCCTTTATTTCTCCAATAGCTCTCTCACAATTTCCCGTACCTCTTCCCCAGTTACATGATTATTTGCTCTTTTCATAACATAACCCTGGACTTTCCCTTCATCATTCGCTTTTTCTGCACCCGTTTGCTCGATTGCATATTCAGCCAGAAAGCGTAGCTGGTCATCGGTCAACTGATAGGATTCCTGATTCAGTTTACCTTCTAAAAACTCGATCATCTCTGCTTTTATTTCTGATAGTGTTTCCTTCCAATCTTCATTACCTTCCTCCAAATCGGAAAGTTGATCGTTCACTTCATAGAAGCGGTCAATTTTTTCATCTAAATCGTCGGAAGTTTGAAGATTTCTATCTTCTAGTGAAAGGATCAGTTGCTCTAATTCTTCCAATGCGACAGGGACATTGACGTCATCGACATTGATGTGGCCCCATCCACCGGTAGCATTGTCTGTTACTTGAATAATGAGCTGTTCTCCCAGGAATTCGGAGGCGTCCCATTCCACTCTTCGATAAGCTTCATCATTTCTTCCAGTTTCCTTTAATAAAACTTCTCCATCGGAAGCTCTTACAAGCGCTACATGCAAGTCTTCGATATTGTTTCCTCCACCTACAAGGAAGTCGATTTGACCGTTCCCTCCTAATTCAAAGGTGTCCGATTGCAAGATACCGGTAGCAGCATCTCCACCTGCATCAGGATGGAACCCCCAAAGGTGGTAACGCTCAGGATCAATGGAGTCTTCGGCCTGGTGGAACGGGCCTCCCCATCCCCAATCAGCTTTAGTTGTTACATGATCATCCGTAAACGTATTACCTTCGATGATATTCCAGCCTGTCAGATCCCCAGTTTGGAAATCATGGTTAGGGAGTTGTCCATGGGGCGGGACAGGTTCTGATTCTTTTTCAAAGACCGGAGCTGCCTCGCCATAGTAGGATTTCATTTCCCACACTTCCATCGAATTAATGAAAGCTTCTCCGCCTTCACTCCACAGCTCAAGACCAAGTGCATCATACCTTGTCGGATACACCCTGGTGGTGATGCTTTTCTGTTCATTCGCGTATGCTTCAATCATGGAACGGTCGAGATAGATATGGAGCTTCACATTCTCATCCTCAATCGTTAACTCGCCTCCCTGAATTCCTTTACGGACATCGGGATCAAGACTGGCATTGTTACGATCTACATTAAATGTCTGCTCCATCTTATCAAAATAAAGTAACGTTTCTTCTTCCCCATTTTCACTCTGGCGGACTTTTATCCCTGCCTTGTCCGCTTGTTTTGGATCGATTTCCACTACAAGTTCAAGCATGTCACCTTTCACATCACTTAGCAGTTCGTTGGCATCCGCCAGCTTTTTGTTTTTAAAAGAAGCCAGTTGCTCTCCTCTTAGGGAAGTTAATTCTTCGATTGGTTTGATGCCAAGGTCGTTGTTCTCTGTTAATGATAATTCGATTGGCAAACCAGCATTATGTGCCCAGCCAGCATCATAATGGTCCTGCTCGCTTCGTTTATCCTGAGCAATACTGAATAAGATAGGGGTACCATCTTTATCCACCATTCCGCTAGGTCCGGTGAAATGTTCCCCATAATCAAATAACTGTGGCTCTTCCTGATCAGGAACAAATTCCATCTTTTCTTTGTCCCAGGTACCGATCCAATAGAAAGTGTATTTCACATCATACGGACTATAATCTTTAAACCACGGATTAATGAAGAAAGCATATTTTTCTGTTCCTTCCTCATCCTTACCGAGCGGCAGGAATACTGGCAGTTCCCATACATCCCCTGTCTTCGGATATTTCTCTGCATCACCAGTGTAGAAAGGCTTTTCATACTCCCAGTTTTCCAAATCGGAAGAGGAGTATAGTAATGCCGTTCCGCCTACGCCATCAATCCCTGAACTGACCAGTTGATACCAGGTATCTCCATCCTGCCAAACGAATGGGTCACGGAATTGACCGTACATGACTTCTCCTTCTTCAGCTGGCAAGCCTTCTTCCTGAACCGTCACTGGTTCATCGAGCATTTTCCATTCTTTCAAGTCAGGGTCTTCCGGGTTCTCACTTACAGCCAGCCCGGTCATCTGGTTCGGGAACTTACTATCATCCCCAGCCGTGAAAAACAGGACCGGCTCGCCGTTTCCATCCAGAGTTGCGCTGCCTGACCAGACACCATCAGGTGAAACAGAGTCTCCTTCAGGTGCTAACGCGACCGGAAGCTCTTCCCAATGAACCATATCATCACTGACAGCATGGCCCCAGTGTATTTGATGCCAATATGGGCCTTGCGGGTTTTTCTGATAAAAAATATGATACTTCCCATTATAATAAATGGGTGCATGGGGTTCGTTCATCCAATGCTCTGGTGGCATGAAATGATATTGCGGACGATGCTGATCGCCATCAAAACGGCTTCGGTCCGCTTCCACATCCGGGTTCGGAAGCTGATTATCATCGAAAGTATCGAGCACTTCCCGGTAGCCTTGTTTTATTTCTTCCGCGGATTTTGCTTCATTGGATATTTTTATTTCGTCCATCAACCCATTGAACATATTGGCGGTGAATACACCATTGATCACTGCCGCCTGATTATGTTTACCAATCAGCAAGTCATTGTCAGACGGAGAGATTGCGCCGTTTTCCGGTGTATCCGTCTCACCAACAAGCTCGCCATTCAAATATAACTTTAGCTTCTGGTCACTCTGATTAAAGGTAGCCGCAATATGGGACCATTCATTTTTCGGAAGCACACTTCCTTCCGGGGCAACTTCTTTCCATTCGCCATTGATACCGGCTTGAAAAGACAGCTTCCCATGTCTTCCCATCCCTAAAATATACCCTTCATTTTTTGATTGATCATGCTGGTTAACGATCGCAGAAACCTGTCCCAGATCTCCCCATTCGTATGACCTCGGGGCTACCCATCCCTCAATAGTAAGGGCTTCTTCAGGCTGGATCATGCTTTCAGCATCACGGGTAATCCAGGTTGAATAACCATCAAACAACAGTGCGTTTCCAACTAATCCTTCTCGCCATAACGGGACCGTGGAAGGCTTGTATTCCGCATCATTGAATACATACGAGACAGGATCCATCTTACCTGTAACTTCATCTTTCGCTTCGCTTCCTTCTGCTTCATTCAATGGCCAGTGAGCCAGCAGACCGGTTTGTTTCACCTGAAAATCATCGACATTAATATGGCCCCACCCACCGGTTGCTTTATCTACTACTTTGATATACAGTTCTTCTCCGAGGTAATCGGAAGCATCCCAGGAGACCGGTGTATAGCTTTCGTCATCGTTCCATTCCGTATTGGTCGCTTTCAGCAATTCCTTTCCGTCCGAGGCTCGGACAAGGGCGACATATAAATTATCAATGTCGTTTCCTCCTCCAATCAGAAAGGAAATCTTCCCTGTTCCAGAGAGAATGAACGGAGACGACTTAAGCACACCCGTCTGTTCATCTCCTCCCTCTTTAGCTCCCCATAAATGATAATCGCCTTGATGATTGAATGGACCTCCCCATCCCCAGTCTGTATCGGAAGTGACGTCCTCAGCGCTGAATGCGTCTCCTTCTTCAATCGTCCAGCCTGTCAGGTCGCCTGTTTCAAAATCGCCATTTTCAATCGTGTCTCCAAGGATTTCCCCTTCATGATAGACTTGAAAATCATCTACATTAATGTGACCAAAACCATCCGTATGGTAATCAACTACCTTCAGATAAAGGGTTTTCCCAACATATTTACTGGCATCCCAGGACACGCGTCGGTATTTTTCCTCATTGGCTCCTGTGGCTTTAAACAGCTCTTTGCCATCCTCTGCCCGGACAAGAGCAACATATAACTTCTCGATATCCTGCCCGCCACCTATCAAAAATTCAATTTTCCCATTTCCCGCGAGCTTAAAATAATCTGACTGTAACGTCCCTGTCCGGAAATCAGGATCGCTGGACTCTCCAGCATATCCCCATACATGGTACTTACCCTCCTGCTGAAACGGATGAGTGTCCCAGTAATTTTCGGCATCGGATACAGCACCTGCAAACGCATTTCCTTGCTGTTTCCAGCCACTCAAATCCCCCGTTTCAAAGTTTCCATTTTCCAGATTAGAAGGGACATCTTCCGGTATCGTATCTTCTTTCAGCCGGATGTCGGCTTTGTTTAACTCTGTAATTTTAATTGTGTTTACTTGAATATCTCCATTGACTGTGTAAAGCTCTAATGAAGATGGAGATTGGTCTCTGAATACTTGATCCGTCAGCACGGTTTTTCCATCATTTCCGAACACCTCAATGGATGCCCGGTCAACAATCATACGTATGTTTACTTTCCCATCCTCTATCTGCATGGGTGCTTCGTGTTTCTTGGCAAAATCATCCGAAAAGCTGGATTCCCCTGCTTCTGACCGATCTACATTCAATTGTTGAGTTTGGGTATTGAAGGAAACTGCCATTGATTGTTCATTGCTATTCTTCCACTGGAAACCGAATTCTTCTGCTGAAGTTCCCTTCATATCAAACTCAGCTTCAATTTCTATTAAATCTTCTGTGTGAGATAGGAGTTGCTTTCCATTTCCATCGACCAATTCATCTGTCCACTCTGTGCTCTCTCCTCTTAAGCTATCAAACTCGGAAACAGGCTTCTGTGTCAGAGAGAGTGAGCCATCGCTTCCAGATGAGAGGCCTAGTTCACGAGGTAGAGACATGGCACCACGGAAGCCTTCGGTCGGGATATCCTGTGCATATTGCCAGTTATTCATCCAGCCAAGCATAATATTGCGTCCATCCTCTTCAGGGATGTTACTCCATGTGATTCCTGCATACATATCTGCCCCATAATCAACCGGGGTGGCTTCCTGGGTCTTGGTAAATGTTTTTCCGTCAAAGTCACCGACAAAATACTCCATCCCAGAGCCCCCTGCAGCTGCTCCTTCACTGACGCTTACCAGCAATGCCCACCTTTTATTGCTTTCGTCGCCATCGACAGGTAATTCTACTAAATCAGGAACTTCCCATACCCCGCCTCCTGCATCTTCCGGGCGCGGGAAGGAAGCCGTATGTTCCCATTCTTTCAAATCAGCCGATCGATAGATTTCTACACTTTGACCTGCTGATAGGACCATGACCCATTTTTCAGTCTCATCATGCCAAAAGACCTTTGGATCTCGGAATACGTCGGTATCTTCCGGCATTTCAATCACAGGGTTGCCTTCGTATTTATTCCAAGTCCGCCCTTTATCATTACTGTAAGCGAGACTCTGTGTCTGATGTCCTCCCTTTTCATGGGTGAACATAGCAACCATAGGGGCTTCATCACCTGATTGAAACCCAGCTGTATTGCCCTTATCCACAACAACACTCCCCGACCAAATAAAACCATTTTCATCAGGGTAGAGCGCAATAGGATGTTCTTCCCAGTTTATTAAATCTTCACTCACAGCATGTCCCCAATACATCGGGCCCCATTGGTTACCGGTAGGATTATGCTGATAAAACAAATGATATTCCCCATCATAGTAAACCATTCCATTGGGATCGTTCATCCAATTCTCTGAGGGAGAATAATGAAATTGAGACCGGTAAGTTTCTGACGGATTATCAGCTGATGACTCCTGATTTGTCTCCGCTTTAAGGAGAGTCGGAGGGAATAAAGCCAACACAAGCGTACAAATGATTAACACAGAGATACTTTTAGCTACTTTAGCATTCAATAGTGTTCCTCCTTTTGAATATAGCTCTTCCATTTAATCGATTACGTAAGATGTAAAAAAATAAAAACGGGCTGAAATACTCGGTTGTAGTGCAAAAGTTGATGCTGAAGAAAGGGGGAAATCCGCCTGAATTAAACACAATCAGGCGGGTTTCGGTGAGTTTTTATAAAAGGAAAATAAATAGATAACCAGGCCAAGCACGATGTTAATCGAATACAAAGGTAAGATACCTGGTACCAGTCTGATGCATAGACCAAGGAATACCATTCCGATCACCATCATTACAACCCTGCCAGGATAGTACATCAATAAGTGTAAGGCCCGTTTGACAGCTGTGATCGCTTTCTCTCCTTGACTGAGCGGAAGCAGGGATAACAGCAGGATAAATGCTGCCCCTCCGGACAGGAACAAGGTACTGCTAACAAATACATAAAACCACACTCCATCAAAACGGAGACTGGCATACGTATTCAGCAACAAGACAACGAAAATAAGGAGCGCAGGAATAAATATGGCGTTTGCAGCGGTAAATGTACGTTTATACATGTTCCAGTAAAAAGAGAGTGGAGCCGGACGCTGACCGGACAGCCATTCGTTAAGTAACGCAGCGCCTGCAACAGATGCAGGGAAAAAGCCCAGGATTCCTGCTCCCAGCAGACTGAATCCGATCCATAGTATATTCAGCAGAGCTAAACGCACCAGCCAATCACAAATGACATAAATAATTGCACCGGTTCCTTTCATTCCTGACACTCCTTCTGTCTGTTATCTGTTAGCTTGTTGCCAACGTGGAGAAAGTTCACTTACCCTATAATCGCTTACATCAGCTGTCCCACCGATGGCCTCCATGACAATTTCGTAGGATATTGCTTCGGAGGGCAAGTGCAGATTGGTTAAGGCCACCTTGCCATCATCGGTAAATATCTCAACGGATGAGTGATCACAAATAACGGTCAGCTGGTAATCGGACCTGCCCTTCCGTAATGGAGCTTCAAATGTTCCTTTATAATGTTTGGAAAATCCTTCTTCCGTATATCCCCGTCTGACATAGAGGACATCCTTGGAAAAATCGATACCAAACAGGAAACCAGGATCGTCGCCTGTGACAAATACACGGCCTTCAAACCGTTGGCTGCTTCCCGCTTCTACTTTCATCTCTATTACAAATGGAACTACCGGCTGTCTTTTCGTAACCTTATCAGTGTTATTGACTGAAAAGGTTTCTGAAGCGGGTCTGCTGTTACGTAAGCTTCCCAGCTCATGGACAGGCTTCTGAATCACGCATTCCTCGCAATCCACGGTAGTTAATTTTAGTTCACGGGGAAGGCTCATGCCGCTTCTCCATGGATCTGTCGGTACTTCATTTGCGTATTGCCAGTTACTCATCCAGGCGATAACAACCCTGCGACCACCCGGAACATCTGAGAATGACTGCGAAGCATAAAAGTCCTTTCCGTAATCAAGCCAGCGTACTTCTTGTTTGGGTTGTTCAGGTGTGAATGTATTGCCATCAAAAGCTCCAATAAAATATTGTGTACCCGATCCACCAGCAGGTCCCCCAGCATCAATACCTATCGGCAGCACCCATTTCTTCTCACCAGTTTTTTCGTTGATAAGCGGGAAAATATCCGGGCACTCCCATACGCCCTCTCGTGCACCCCAGCCTTCACCGAACTCACTGACGAAGGTCCATTGTTTCAAATCCGGGGAAGTGTAAAACTGAACTTTTCTGCCGGCAGCAAGTACCATCACCCACTTGGCTGTTTCCTCATGCCAGATCACCTTTGGATCGCGAAAATCCTGGATGCCCGGGTTTTTAATGACCGGATTGCCCGCATATTTTTCCCAGGATCGTCCTTGATCTTTACTATAAGCAATACTCTGACGCTGGAGGTCGCCATCTGCATGGGTGAAAATAGCTACCAGCCCCTCTTTTCCATCAAAAAAACCAGTGGTGTCGTTCCAATCGACAACAACACTCCCGGAAAACACCATTCCCAGCTCATCGGGATACAAAGCGATCGGAAGGTGTTCCCATGTAAACAAATCTTTACTGACAGCGTGGCCCCAGTGCATCGGCCCCCACTTTTTACTGTCGGGATGGTATTGATAGAAAAGGTGGTATTCCCCTTTGTAATAAACCAGTCCATTCGGATCGTTCATCCACATCTTCTCAGGCGTAAAATGGATATGTGGCCGAAATCGTTCCTGGTAGTAGCTGTTCGTCGTAGTTGTTTCTTGGTTTTGAATCATGAATATGTGACACTCCTCTCTTGTCCCCCTGCATAGTTGTCAGTTCTTGGATCCTGTATGTGTAAGACCCTGGACATAATACCTTTGTAAAAAAGCGAATATTAACAGCATTGGTATCGTTGCCACCGTAAGTGCTGCCATCACTTGCCCCCATTTGATTGGCGGCTCGTTCATGAAATATTGCAGGCCGATCTGAATGGTACGCATACTTTCATCCGAGGCGACCACAAGCGGCCATAAAAAGTCGTTCCAGTGATTGATAAACAACACGATAGCCACCGTAGCGAACACCGGTTTTGATAACGGAACAATAATCCGGAAAAAGATGCCGATCTGGGAACAGCCGTCAATCTTGGCCGCCTCCTCCAACTCTTTCGGGAAATCCAGAAAAAACTGCCGAAATAGAAAGATAGCAAAAGCATTGGCAATGAACGGCACAATCAGACCGGTGTAGGTATTCACCCATCCAAGATCATAAACGAGTACATACAACGGCAGGAAAATACTTTCCGGAGGGATAATCAACGTAGCGATGATGACCCCTAGCCAAAAACCTGCAAGCGGGAAGCGGAACCTTGCCAGAGCATAGCCTGCCATCGAGTTGACAATCAATCCGAAGATGATGATGCCAATCGTATAGATCAGACTGTTGACGATATACCTTAGCAGGTCGACCCGTTGGAAGGCTGCCACATAGTTGTGAAAATAACCACCTTCGACATCAGCTGGAGCTGGCGGAAGAAATGCCTGCAGCGATTGCATGTCCCTGAAAATCTGAAATTCATTTTTTAACGAGGATACAAGCATCCATACCAGTGGAAAGAGGAAAATGAATGTCAGGATAACAAGCGAGATATACAAGGTGAATTTATTAATCATTCGTTTTTTTCTCATGGATTTACCCCCGTTCCTCTTTAATCAGTACACGCTGGATAATAGTAATAACCAATACGATAACCGTAAAGACTACCGCCATAGCCGAAGCGTACCCAACGTCTCGGTAGTTAAAGCCAGTTTCATAGATATGATAGACCAGTGACTTGGTCGTACCTAATGGACCACCCTGGGTCATGATCATCGGCTGCACCAATAGTTTGAAGGCAGCAATACTGATCGTGATAAAAATAAACAAAGCAATGTTTCGCAGACCAGGAAGCGTGATATGCCAGAATTTCTGCCAACTGCTGGCGCCATCAATATCTGCTGCTTCGTACAAATGATTCGGGATGTTTTGAAGTCCCGCCAAAAAAATCATCATCTGAAACCCTGCCCCTTGCCATACGGACATCACAATAATCGAATTCATCGCCTGATCCGGACTGGTTAAGAAAGGCTGCGGCGGGATCCCCACGGTTTGCAATAATTGATTGATAAGACCTTCATTTGGATTGTACATAAACGTCCATAAAATAGAGACGACGACAAGTGACATAACTACCGGAGAGAAGAATGCCGTCCGGAAAAACACCCGGAAACGAAGCTTTTTATTGATCAATAAAGCTAAACCCAACGCTACAGATAACTGGACTGGCACAACAATTACTGAGAAATAAACCGTATTCCAAAATGCCTGCCTGAACTGGGCATCTTCCACAATGTACTTGAAGTTCTCCAGTCCAATGAAAGATACGTCGTCTGGGGTAAGAATATAGAAATCTGTGAAACTATAATAAAATGCCGCTCCCATCGGATATAAAAGAAAAACACCCAGCAGGACCAAGGCCGGAGCAAGAAAGAAGTATCCTGTCATCGCCTCTCTAAAAGCCTGGGATTTCAGTTTTCTTTTTTTTCGTGGAGGAGGGGTTGGTTTCAATTGCGGTTTCTTTGCCGTTTGGTGAAAATGGCGCTCATTTTCCAGTTTTTCTGCTGAGCTATCATTCCCTTTCACTTTTTTCTACCTCCCTCATCTATCCTCATGAACCTATCATTTTCCATCTGACCTACAGCCAATCCAGAGCTCCCTTTCACAAGGGAAGCTCTGAATGATTGCTGTCTTACTTGTTGAATCGCTTCAGCTCACGTTCTACCCGTGACACCTGCTGTTCCACTACACTTTCTACATCTTCTCCAAGCGCGGCTGCATGGAAGGATTGTGCAAATGCATCAGTTAAGACTGGATAAGCCGGCGTAGATGGACGGGCATGTGCTGTTTCAATAACCTGCTCTTTCATCACGCTCCAAGGTAGTTCATTGAACTTATCCATACTCTCAAATGCAGACTCCTGCGCCGGCGGCATACCTGTAGCTTCTGAGATCTTAATCGTGGCTTCTTCATTCGTCATCCATTTCATCAGCTCGGTTGCTTCTTCAGGATTTTCTGTGTTCGTTGTGATCGCATATGCCATACTTCCAGAAGGAGATACTTTCTCATCTTTATATGGATAAGGCATCATACCCCAGTTGATCCCGGCCTCTTCAGCAGAAACTGCGATCCAAGGTCCACCAAGAGCAAGTGCTGCTTTTCCTTCCTCAAACTGCATTTCACCTGGACTTTCCGTGACAACGCCTTCAGCAAACAATTCTTTGACATAATTTAGAGCTTCTAATGTTTCCGGGCTGTTTAAATACCCGTCAACTTCTTTTCCATCTTCGGAAATCAGATCACCGCCATTAGACCAGACAAGTGGAGCACCCATGAATGTCAGCCATTCTCCAACACCATAATTCATAAACAGATTCAATCCATAACGGTCTTCTGTCGTCATCTTTTTAGAATTTTCCAACAATTCATCCCATGACCAGGCTTCATCCAGTGAATGAGCAGGCTCGATTCCTTCTTCTTCTAAAATGTCCTTATTGTAGTAAAGCATGACGGAAGCTTCCATCGCACCCAGTGAATACAATTGATCCTGATAAGTTCCTTGCTGAATAATAGAATCAACGTATTGATCGACTGTTTCCTGATCAACATAATCATCGATAGGCTGAATAACCCCTGCATCGGCAAAACTTGATAAGTAAGGTCCATCAATCGCCATGACATCCGGAAGATTCCCGGCTACAAGTGCTGCATTAATGCTATCGCTATAAGCACTTGCACCATCGTCTATGATGACTTCCGCGTTAACATGGATATCCTCATGCTCTTTATTAAAATCATCGATCAATTCTATATAAGCATTTGTTTCGTCTTCCCCTGTTTGATGAATCCAGAATTCCAATACTACATCTTCGTCGCCAGTCGCTTCGACACTGGTATCCACTTCACCAGTTTCAACTGTGTCACTCGTCTCCGAACCATCTGACTCTTCATTGCCTGCATTACCACCATCTGATTCCGCTCCACCACTGCCATTAGAACAGGCAGCTACCGCCAACAAAAGCATCAGACCCAGAAACATGTAAGTAAATTTTTTCATTAATCTTTCCTCCCTTTGTTTTGGTGCGTATTTTCCTTTCTACAAAACCCCAAATGATTTGTTGTTTTGCGGACACCTCCTTAAAAAAACGTTTACGTAATCGTTTACCTAATGATTAAAAAGAAAAGGAGCCTTTTAACAGGAACCCCTTAGAATCAACTCAGAATCCAGCATAATCTCCACCGGCTCATCCTGTGAGCCTTCCACCCTCTTCAATAATTGCTCTACTGCTGCTTTTCCAAGCTCGAAGGCTGGCTGTCTCACAACGGATAACGGTGGCGAGGTGATTTTCATCCAATCATAATCATCGTACCCGATGATTGCCATTTCTTCTGGAACCTTCACTTCTTTTTCCTGAAGATAGGAAACCGCCCCCATTGTCATAACATTATTCGCGACAAAAAGTGCCGTAACCTTTGCTTCATGTAATTCTTTCGCCAGCTGATATCCCTGTTGGAAAGTAGCCGGCCCTTCTTTCATATAGTTTTCATCAATTGGCAGTTGATGGTTTTCAAGTGCTTCTTTATAGCCTTCCAGCCGCTCATCACTTGTCGTAATCCCCAGCGAACCTGTAATAAAACCAATTTTTTCGTGACCACGTTTTATTAACGTGGTTACAGCCTCATGGGTACCTTGACGATTATCGACCAGAATCATATCCCCATTTAACCCGGCAGGATGACGGTCAATGAACACGACTGGATAATCGCCTGATAGCTCTTTCTCATAGTTACAATCCTCGCCATTGACCGGGGCAATGATTAACCCATCAATGAACTGGCTGTTAAACACTCTGATCTGGTCACGTTCAGTATCTACATCTTCATTCGAATTACTTAATATCAAATTATATCCATTATCTTTCAAAACCTGTTCAATCCCGTTAGCAATCGACATGAAGAAGAAATTGGATGTATCTTCTGCCACTAATGGAACTAAGAGTCCAATGGTGTATGATTTACGACTTCTTAAACTGCGGGCTATCCGATTTGGCCGGTAATCCAGTTCTTCCATAGCCGAAAAGACCTTATCCTTCGTTTCTTCAGCTACAAAGCGAGTACCATTGATCACATGGGAAACCGTTGCTGTAGAAACTTGTGCCTTGATTGCTACGTCTTTAATTGATGCCATAGCTAACTCCTCATTTCTATTAAAAACCGGGGCAAACGTAAACGTTTACGTAATCGTTTACCTTTAACTAAAACTATAAATCATGCAAACGCTTACGTCAATAGAATTTTCAGTTATTTCAAAAAAACACTTGATAATCACCTCTATAAAGGTTTAGAGGGTACAAAGATACCTACACCCACTAGCCCAGCTAAGCTCTACTTCACTATAGAGGATAACCTCAAACATAAAACAACCTGGATCCAATTCAGTCGGATCCAGGCTGCCTATTTAATAAACTATGCACTTTCATCAAAATCAAAGTCCATCTTTTGGAATAACATCAACGGCATTTTAAAGATATAGGCTGTAGCAATGAACACACCGCCAGCCATACCGACAATGACAATCAAACTACTAATGGAAAGGCCGCCCATTCCGGCTACCACATTGGCGATATTACAGCCTGGTGCCATCCGGGAGGATATTCCCATCAGCAAGCCGCCGCCAATGGCGTAAGGAAGCCTTGAGGCTTTCGGCTTTCTGATCCGGAAGCTTTTGCTTAGTAAGGCTGAGACGAACGCTCCGATGATCATGAAAATGACCAGGGTTTCTTCCGGGCCAAGTCCGATCACTGGAAAGTCTGCGAACATGCCGTTCAGGTAGGTGTTCTGGTAAATGAAATCCTCTCCGAAAAAGAAGGATAAGAGTACCCCGCCGATCCGGGTTTCCGGTCCTGTGATGCTGATCGAAGACATGACTACGAATTGAATGGTTGCAAGTATCCCAAGCAGTACAGCAACAAACCGGATGTCCCAGTGGCTTTTCGTTAGCGGATTTCCTTTCATATCCTGCAATGATTCTTTAGCACCTTGCCATATGCCGGTCCAGCCAAACTGACGGGATGCGATGAACAGCATCAATGCGACAATCAGGAAAGGGATCAGCAGGAATGGCAGGTTCATTTGGAAAAGGCTGAATCCTTCTTCGGTCAATGCCAAGGGCTCCATGACATAGTCGGCTGCCCATGGATCATATACAAGAGCAAACAACAGGTTCCCGGCAATCATACAGGCGATGACAATCCAGAACTGGATGTATCCCATACCTGCACGATATAGGGCACCGGAAGCACAGCTGCCGGCAATCGTCATTCCGATACCGAACAGAATACCGCCGATCAGGTTAGAAAAGCCGATTGGCATCGACCAGACTTGCTCGACCGAAGCGAAGCCAAGGGTCAACATAAGTCCAAATCCGAGCATAGCGGTAGCAATCAGGACGAGGACCCCTTTCCCGATTCGGCTATCTCGGACACTGATCCAGTCACGGAACGATGCTGTGAAACAGAAATCTGCTTTTTGCAGCAGAAAACCGTATAGAAAGCCGAATATTCCAGCAAGGATGAACATATCCAAGATAAAAAACATGTGTATCGATTCCTCTCTGCGTTACAACTTTTTCAGGTAGATTTTATACTCGCCGTTCTCAGATACGATACCTAATACTTCAGCGATTTTGTTCATTTTTACAGCTGCCGGAATAGTTTTCGTTGCGATGGAGTGATCCGTTACTTCCATGACGATTTCACCTGGCTTTGCTTTTTTCAATGCTTTTAATGCGATATTCAAGGTGTGAGGGCAAACTTCCCCAATCCCATCCACCGTATAATCAGGTTTCACTGTGCTCAATTCTTCTGTGCTTAAAGCCATCTTAAGCTCCTCCTTTATATAGATCTTTTACATTATTGATGATATTCTCTTCGCCTGTCTGCACGTCTTCATCCCAGGCAAGCATGCCGCCTTCATAGTTTTTGACTTGTTCAATGCCGTTCATTTTGAAAAACTTCGAAGTCTCATGGCTGCGCCGTCCGCTTCTGCAAACAAGTACGTACTCTTTATCCTTTTCAAAGTCATCAACTACGTCGACAATCTCACTCATAGGGATAAGCGGAAGCCCTGGAATATGGGCTTCCACATATTCTTCGTGTTCTCTAATATCAATCACGATCGTTTCATCGTCTTTCAATGCCTGTTTCAGCTCGGTGACGTCGATTTGGGTGACGCCTTCTTTTTCATATGCCATCATAATCACCTTTTATTCGATAGTTGTAGAAGCTACATTGCCATACTCTGCCCAGGATCCTTCATATGGTTTGATAGAATCATAGCCTAATAGACGAAGAGTAAAATACGTGTGTGCTCCGCGTACATTGGTCTGGCAGTATGGAACAATCGTTTTGTCCTTGGTTACGCCTTTTTCTTCATATAGTGCCGTTAGTTCTTCTGCTGATTTGAAAGTTGGAACGCCATCTTTTTCTGTAATGGCTTCACTCCATTCGATATGGACCGCATTCGGAACGTGACCTCCGCGTTCTGCTCTTACTTCTTCTCCTGTATATTCCGCTTCTGATCTCGTATCCAGAATAACGACATTTTCATCATCAACGGATGTCTGTAATGTTTCGATGTCACACATTTTTTCTTGATTCGCTGTAGCAACGAAATCGCCTGTTTGTAGTTCCGGTGCCTCCGTGGATGTATCTTTACCGGCATTCAGCCATTCAGTGAATCCGCCGTTATAGATTTTCACGTCCTGATGACCATAGAATTCCAGGGCATAAAACAAACGGGCAGCACTTAAGCTTGATCCATCGTCATAAATGACAACCGTGTCGTCCTGGTTGACACCGATGTCCTGCATTTTTGCAGCGAATCCTTCTGATTCAAGCAAAACGCCATCAAATTCCGCGTCTGGATCCACAAGGTCGGAAGTAGAAAATGGAATAGCACCTGGAATGTGGCCGCCTTCGTACCCTTCTCTCCTTGTATCAATCAGTGTTACATTCTCTGCATTATCTTCTACCCAATCGGTATCGACAAGCAACTCACTATTTGCGTATTCTGCTGCTGTTGCTTCTTTTTCTTCTGATCTGTCCGCATTCGTTTCTTTATTTTGAGAACAACCGATCAATACGACCGAAAGAATTATAGTTGTAAATAAAAATAGGCTCTTTTTCAACTTTACTTCCTCCTCAGGATGTATTATAGTTTTTTGTAACAAATATATTACAGTTATTCCGATGAGATTACAAGGGATTAACGGCAAATAAATTTTCGGGGGTATATCATCTTATGATTTTCAAGAATAAATTGTTCGCGCTCTTTCTGTTTACACTGCTATTTCTAACAGGGTGCGCCATGATTTCTAAAGAAGAAGCATCGATGCGGGCAGAGGCTGGACAGCTGACGAATGTTCAGTTCTATGTACCGAGTGAATCGCAGAATAATATCACGATCATTGACATTGTAGAAAGCCAGCCAATCGGAACGATTGATACAGGAGAAAAGCCTACCAATCTAGTTTTTGACAGTACGATGAGAAACGCCTACGTCGCCAACCAGAACAGTGGAACGGTCGGGGTCATCAACACACAGACACTGGAACAGGAAAAGGAAATCGAAGTAGGTCCACTCCCGCATGGATTAGCATTGAGCAAAGATAACCAGACACTCTACGTTTCTACCGTCGGTGATCAGTTTGTGGACGTCATTAATACAAACGAACAGCAAGTCAAAGAGAAAATTGATCTTGGAGCACAGGCCAAATCGAACTATCTTACTCTCTCCGGAGAAAATCTGTTTGTCACCGATCATGAAAATGCCAAGGTCTATGTTATTGATACAACGAATAACGAAGTCATCCATACGATTGATACAGGAGATGTTCCTCGGGTCGTCAGAACAAATGAAGATGGCAGCAAACTATACGTAGCAGCAAGCCAAGCCAAGCAACTGGAGGTTTATGATACGGAAAGCTTTGAACAGATTTCTGTCATTAGCACTAATGGCAATGCCACGGATGTTGTGGTTACGGAAGACGAAAGTCTCGCTGTTGTAACGGAAATGGAAAGTAACCAGGTGGAAATGATAGATTTGAAGACGAACGAAGTAATCGCTACCCTGCCTGATTTGAAGGGTGCCAAGCACATCTCCTTCAACAGGAAACAGACAAAAGCCTATGTCACTTTAAGCGGGACTAACCAGGTAGCCGTGATTGATATGGAGGCAAAAGAAGTTACGGAAACAATTAAAGTTGGAGATTCCCCGCACGGAATCGAAATCAAAGCAATGCCGGGTATTGGAGGCAGTTGTTAACTTCCATAGGAGACACCAGCTTGAGCGCAAGCTGGTGTTTTTTTAATGTTCTGCATTTAAAAACGGCCTCGGATTAAAGTCCCTAACCCATTATATTTTTTCAGGACCTGTTATTGGCCTATTGGTAACCGTCCCCTGATGAAAATACAACCGCCATTTTCCCTCCCGGTGTTTCCAAATCGAGCTCCGAAGCGTATTACGATTTTTTGTTTTATTATGGATAAAATAAGTGGTCAACACAACATCCGGTCCCAGCTGATGAAACTCAAAGTCATAAAGCTCCAGTTCATCGAGATCCACCCCGCTGGTTATACATTCTTCCTTATAAATCATTCGCCCTGAGCTGCCAATTTCAAAAAAGTCATCCGCCAGGATTTTATCCAGTTCTTCCGAAGATTTCCGCACATCCAGGTTCAAATGACTCTCCTCTAATTTCTTGATTTGCTCCCTCAGATTCTTACTCACCCATCCACCACTCTCCTTTCCTGTGATTTTACCATTAACTGGAGGACCTGGGGTGACTATTAAAAAAGTGCCTGCCCCTAATGGGTGTCAGGCACTTTTATTCCTTATGCTTCCACATATCGATGATACAACTTCTTCGCTTCCTGCACATCCTCCACACCATGGATCAATGTTCTTCCATCCTTAAAAACGACGAACCTCTTCTCCTCCATATGGAACCGGAGGAGCACCTCATTTACCCTGGCTTCCCCGGCAAACGGTTCGATTCGCTGGGCTAATCGCTCCAGGTTGACGTTTTCTTTCCGACCCGGTCGGACTTGGACCGTATTCCTTCCGCACAGGACGGCGGTTCGGATGCCTTTTTCCTTTTTTAAATAAGGAAACTGAGCGTCGTCTGAGCAAGAAGCACAATGAGGATCTTTGAGTTTCACTACGTCAATCGAACTGTACTGCCTACCCCACACATCAAAAGAAACCAAGTGCGTCGACATTGAATGACCGGTCAGGAACTTCAGGCATTCCGCCGTCTGATAGGCTGCGGTCACCTGGACAGCCGGTCCGATAATGCCAGCAGTCTCACAGGTCTCTATGTCCTGCGGCAGCTGATCGATCAGGCATTGGAGGCACGGTGTTTGACCAGGCAGGATAGACAGCGAGATGCCATCGCTTTTGACACACCCGCCATAGATCCAGGGGATTTTATACTTACAAGCAGCATCATTAATGATGAAACGCGTGTTGAAATTATCGGTCCCATCGATCAGGATATCAACATCTTTCAACAAAAGCTCTGCATTTTCCGGGTCAAATTCTTCCGCAATTCCCTCCACATTTATTGTGGAGTTGATTGCTTTCAGCCTGGCTTCCGCTGCTTTTGCTTTCGCCCTCGAACTTGCAGCGTCTTCTTCCGTGTACAGCTGTTGTCTGGCAAGGTTGCTCCACTCAATATAGTCGCGGTCGATAATCGTAATCCTGCCTATCCCGGCCCTCGCCAGCATTTCTGCATTGGCACTGCCTAAAGCCCCCGCTCCGACGATGAGTACATGTTTTTCAGCTAATAGTGCTTGTCCTTCTTTCCCGATCGGGGCAAACCGCTCCTGGCGGGAGTACCGTTCTGCCATCAGGTGACCAGCCCGCTTTCCGGACTGCTTTTTATCCCGTATGCCTTCTTCTCGATTCTTCCTGCCTCATACCCGAGTCTTCCTGCCTGAATAGCAAACTTCATAGCCTCCGCCATTTTGACCGGATCATCGGCACCAGACACGGCAGTGTTCAATAGTACTCCATCAGCCCCAAGCTCCATCGCATGAGCAGCGTCCTTAGGAGAACCTATTCCCGCATCGACGATAACCGGAATTTCCGACTGTTCGATAATAAATTGCAGGTTCATCTCATTGACGATCCCCCGGCCGGAACCGATGGGAGAAGCCCCCGGCATGATGGCATGAATACCTGCTTCCTCTAACCGCTTGGCCAATACAACGTCGTCCGAGGTATACGTGAGTACCGTGAACCCTTCCTCCAACAGCTGCACGGACGCCTTCATCGTTTCAAACGGATCCGGTAATAGCGTTTTGTCACAGCCGATGACTTCGACTTTAATCATGTCACATAAACCGGAAGCACGGGCAAGGCGGGCGATCCTGACTGCTTCTTCGGCTGTCTTGGCACCAGCCGTGTTCGGAAGCAGGCTGTATTTTTCAAGATCCAATTCTTCCAGCAGGTTCGGTTCATTTTTATCAAAAATATCCATTCTCCTGACAGCGAACGTAAGAACTTCCGTTTCGGAAGCGGCCACTGCTTCTTTTTGTTCTGCAAAACTCGGATATTTCCCTGTCCCCAGCATCAATCTTGAGCGAAATGTCTTATCACCAATCGTTAACATGTTCATCCTCCTCCAACAAAATGTACAATTTCAATCTTGTCCCCATCGGCAAGCTTCGCCTTTTCATAATCAAATCTGCGGATAATTTCTTTATTGTGCTCCACCACGGAGATCTTTTTCTTAATGTCATAAGAATCAAGCAGTTCCAATACTGTGGTGACATTGTCAGGTAAATCAATGCTTCTTCCGTTAAGTTGAATATTCATAACTGGATGCTCCTTTCCTATCCAAACGCTCTGGTGAAAACAACTCCCGGAAAGCCTGGTGTACGTCTTGCTTCATGATCAGATCCTTCATCATCTGCCCCGTAGCAGGTGCCAGTAAAATACCATTTCTATAATGTCCGGTGGCAAAGTAGAACCCCGTAAGTGTCGGGTGCTCACCGATAATCGGCAGACCATCAGCAGACCCAGGCCGGACGCCTGACCAGAACTCTTGCATCGGTTCTTCTTTCAGTTCTGGAAAAACTGCAAACACCCGACTCATCAGATCCGCTAATCCCCCCGCTGTCGTTCCTGAACTTAAGTCATCAGGTTTGGACGTCGCTCCCACGATGTAACGTCCATCCGGTTTAGGAACGATGTAAAAATCTTTAAAGAACAACGCTTCCTTAAAATAATGCTTCCTTGGTTTAATCGAAAAGCATTCCCCCTTCACAGCTTTGATCGGATTATCCATCCCTGTTGCTTCAAACCATCGCCCACTGTCCGCTCCAGAAGCTGCCACGACCTGGCTTGCTGTTATCGAAGCATTTTCTAATTGTACTGTGAAAATGCCCTCCGTTTTTGTAACCTCAAGGACATTCGTGTTTTCCAGTAAGTCGCCGCCATAAAGCAAGGCCGCCCGTTTCAAAGCTTCGCACGTGACTGTTGGTTCGACATGGCCATCTTTGGTCATAAACAACGCCCCAGACACCCCCGGCGGAAGAGCAGGCACTTTTTCCCTCACCTGTTTTGCTTTCAGCCATTCCAGGCTGGCAAACGCATGCTTTTTCTCCAGGAGCTCCCGCTTATGCGTTTCATCCATTGCGACTTCCATCATTCCAAACGGAGAAAGCCCGATATCAATCGCCGTTAGTTCATGAAGTTCTTTCCATAAGCTCTGATATAAATCTCTGCTCTTCTCACAAAATTGATGATAGGCGTCTGATGCCTGGTGCTCTGTATGGACCCCGAGCATCCCTGCAGCTGCTTTCGTAGCTTTTTGGCCACTCACCTGCTTATCAAGGACGACAGCGCGGACCCCGCTCTTGTTTAAATAGTAGGAAATCGAATGGCCGATGATGCCACCGCCAATAATTGCCACATCATAATGTTCCTTCATGGATCGTTAGCTCCTTTACATACCTTTTTACAGCTTGAAGCGGTTGTGCAGCCTCGAATATCCCTGACATGACAGCGACTCCTGCGGCGCCCGCTTCCTGTATTTCTACTATTCTATCGGGAGTGATACCGCCAATCGCGCTCACAGGAATATCAATCGAAGAAGTAATAGATTCGAGCTCCTCGATGCCCCTTGGCGCCATTCCTTTTTTGCTGTCTGTAGCATAGACATGACCAAACATCACATAATCGGCACCTTCCTCCTCCGCCTGTCTAGCCGCTTGTAGCGAATGAACCGATACCCCGACCTTCAGAAAAGGATCTGCCTGTTTCACTTCGGTCACCCCGGAGCCCTTTTCTTTGAGATGCAGGTTCGAAACACCAGTCTTACGGGCAACCCCAGGACGACTATGGACACACACCTTGTCCCTATCAGCGCCGCTTGCGATTAACTCCTCCACCATCAACTGATAGTCAGCTTCAGCCAGGTGATGTTCTCTTAAAATTATGGAATCTACCAATGGCTCAATTTCCTTAAGTACCACTGACAACTCCCTCGTTTCCATTTTTCCATTCGTCACTGCCACTAGTTTCATACCAGCACACCCTTTTTAAGCATTAGAAATACTTGGCTTATCGCCAAGTACTTATGGCGAAAGCCTTAGTATTTTTTATACTTTAATCCTCTAACAAAGTTAAAACTTAAAGTACAAAAAATACCACTTCCCCCGGAGGAAAAGTGGTATGTCCCATTTACTTTAGCTGACAATCATGAAAGAAACATAGACTTGCTCTTTCACGACGCCCATCGCGTCACTTTCCTCCGCTGGTGTTTCAAGCCAGGTCAGGTTCAGAGGGTCCCAAAGTTATACTTTGATCTCAGCCTTTAAGGAAAGGCACCCCTAGTGAAAATCTTTATGCAGTTTTTGGTAACGTTTCATTTCTTACTTTACAATAATTTCGTATTCTAGTCCAGCTTATTTTCTGATTTTTTCGAGTATTGATTTATTAGTTACCTCGGTCGTACCGCTTGGTGATTTATTTTATTGCCTGCTTCAAATCCCACTTCTTCAGGCTTACCAGCGTCAGGCTTTTATCTGTGAAAAAAGAAACCTCTTTAGCCTGTTCAGTCGGATAGATACGAGCGGTCATTACTCGCTCCCCCCCATTAAGAAAAATTTCCACCGATGATTTATCGATAAAAATTTGTACATCCAATTGATCTGCCATTTCAAGACTTGCTTTTCTTACACCGCCAGGACCTTCCCCAGAGTGATTCCTGTCTAACACCACAAGACCAGTATCTTTATTGAACTGCAAAACGGTTTCTTGTCCGGCAGCTTTATCCACCCGGAGTTTAATGCCAAATTCGGAAGTTTGGCTTATGTCCAATGTCATTTCTAACTCGATGCAATCCCCAGCTACTTCTGGGAGTGACGTTTCTCCTTCCACTTTCACCTGTTGATGCGCAATCCCGTTTTCACGAAGATTCTTAAGCTCTGGCAGAGGAGTTAAGTAAAGTTTGTCTGCTTTTCTTGTTACCACGCGTGGAATCGTCATCGCTCCCGCATACCCAGCGTTCTGGGTTGGCATCTTGCTTTCCCACATATCCATCCAGGCAATTAAAATTCTCCGGCCTTTCTTATCAATTGTCGTTTGTGGTGCGTAGAAGTCAAACCCATGATCAAGCATATGGAACGCCCCGTAATCGAGCTTTCCGGCAGCATAATCCAGTTTCCCCATAACATAACCGGATTGATGAAGATTATGGTAGTCATCCCCTTCCGGTTCCACTCCTTGGGGAGACATGACTAGTATATCTTTACCGTCCAGGTCAAACAAGTCCGGGCATTCCCACATAAAACCGAAATTCCCTGCTCCTTTTGCCATAACTGCAACGAATTCCCATTCAAGCAGGTCAGGGGAACGGTATAATAGTACCTGTCCGGTATTGGATTTCGTTTTTGATCCCAGGACCATGTAATAATCATCTTCATGCTGCCAAACCTTCGGGTCCCGGAAATGAAATGGGTGGATATCACCTTTCGGGGCGGTCGAAATCACTGGATTGTCAACTGGCTTCTCATAATAAATGCCGTCATCACTTACCGCCATGGCCTGCACCTGGATTAAGTTATTATCCTCGTCCCCCTCTTTCCAGACATTCCCAGTGTAGAGGAGTACATGCTTGCCGTCTTTTTCAATGGCACTGCCGGAAAAACATCCATCCCTGTCATACTCCTCGTCCGGAGCTAATGCAACAGGCAGGTGCTCCCAGTGGACAAGATCCTTGCTTTTCACATGTCCCCAATGCATCAAGCCCCAGGTCGGATCGTACGGATGGTGCTGGTAAAACAAGTGATATTCTCCATTGAAACAGGAAAAACCATTCGGATCATTCATCCAGCCGGCTTGTGGCATGACGTGATACTGCAGGTACCAAGGATGGCTGCTCACTTTTTCCTTCTGTTTGGCTATAAATTCATCAGCCTGTCTTCGTAGATCGTTTTGGTGTTTGGCTGGCACAGTTCCACTCCCTTTTTTATCAGCATTTAGATATCTTGGCATGTCCCCAAGTCTTAATATTAGTTATTCCATCTATATACTCGGGCATCATATGGCTCCATGGTGATTGTGCGGTTATCCTCCTCTTTTACAGACTTCCCATTACTTAACACTAACTCTTTGTCGATATGCATGAATGTGTCTGGCAGCTCTACCTTAGTCGCCTCCGCATATAGATTAGTCAGAATTAAGAAAGTTTCGTCCTTCAGAGTTCTCGTGTAAGCAAACACGCTGTCATGCTCTGGCAATACTAAGTCATATTTGCCGTATAAAAGGGTTGGATTTTCTTTACGCAAAGCAATCAGTTTTTTATAAAAGAAATAAATGGAATCAGGATCAGTCTTAGCCTTTTGCACATTGACCAATGAATAATTCGGATTGACTTTCAACCATGGAGTCCCGGTTGTAAAACCTGCATTTTCTTCGTCATTCCATTGCATCGGCGTACGTGAATTATCGCGTCCATTCTTCCAAATGGCTGGCATGATTTCTTCATGGGTGCGGCCTTTTTCCCTTTCTTCCCGATATAAATTCCTGATAGCTACATCATCGTAATCTTCAATCGATGGAAACTGGACATTCGTCATCCCAATTTCCTGACCTTGGTAGATGAACGGCGTCCCTTGCATGAGAAAGTAAAACGTTGCCAGACATTTAGCGCCTTTTTCTCTGTGTACGCTATCGTCCGCCCATATCGAAACAGATCGTGGAAGGTCATGGTTTTCCAGGAAAAGGGCATTCCACCCTAGGCCATCCAATGCATTTTGCCACTTGGTATAAATTTTCTTGAGCTTATGAATATCAATGGTCTCAGAGTTGGTCTGCCCCCATAAGTCCGTAGCTTCAAATTGAAAAATCATATTGAATTTACCCTTTTCTTCATCCACCCAGAGGGGGGCTTCTTCACTGCTGACCCCATTGGCTTCCCCGACAGTCATAATGTCATAATGCTCCAGGGTTTGTTCGTTCATTTCTTCCAGAAACTCATGAATGCCCTCTTTATTAAGGTGTCCATCTAGTGAGGAAGGGAACTTTTCCTTATTCGGATTAGGTACATCCGGAAAGCCGGCAGCCTTTTTAATATGGGAAATGGCATCAACGCGGAAACCATCGATTCCTTTATCCAGCCACCAATTAATCATGTGATACAATTCCTGGCGAACTTTTTCATTTTCCCAATTCAAGTCAGGCTGTTTTCGTGAAAAAACATGCAAATAGTACTCTCCTGTACCTTCATCATATTCCCATGCGGAACCTCCAAAAATGGATCCCCAGTTATTCGGCTCTTTCCCTTCTTTCCCTGGATGCCAAATATAGTAATCTCGATAAGGGTTTTCTTTGGAAGCTCGTGATTCCATAAACCAGGGATGTTCATCAGAGGTGTGATTGATGACAAGATCCATGATCAGCTTCATCCCACGGTTATGAACTTCTTCCAGCAATTCGTCAAAGTCTTGCATGGTTCCAAACTCTGCCATAATATCCTGATAGTCACTAATGTCATAGCCATTATCATCATTCGGCGACTCATAGACAGGTGAAAGCCATATAACGTCTATTCCCAGCTCTTTCAAGTAGTCTAATTTTGAAATCACACCTTGCAGATCACCGATCCCATCATTATTTGAATCTTTGAAACTACGAGGGTAAATCTGATAAACTACCGCTTCTTTCCACCATGTTCTCTTCATTTAAATCTCTCCTGACTACCCTAAGTTATTTGACAGCCCCTTCGGACACCCCGTTGATGATTTGTTTCTGTGCGAAAAAGTATCCGAAGATGACTGGAATAATCGCAATCGTCAAGCCGGCCAGTGCCAAATGCCACTGCTTTGTATACTGACCGAAGAAATAGAACATCTTCAATGGTATCGTCGCATTCGCTTCGCTTAACACAAGGGACGGCAATAAGTAGTCATTCCAAATCCAAATGACATTCAAGATACCGACGGTTACCGATATCGGTTTTAACAACGGGAAAATAATTTTCCAGAATAGCTGGAAGCGACTGGCCCCATCAATGATTGCCGCTTCATCCAATGACTTGGATACACCGGTCATCGCCCCGTGATAAAGGAAAATTGACAAGCTGCATCCAAAACCAAGGTACATGAAGATCAATCCGGCAGCATTCAACATATCTGCCTGCCCAAACATCGATACCAGCGGAATCATGACGGATTGAAAAGGAATCAGCATGGCAGCTACAAACACAAAGAATAAAACCCCGCTGATTTTACTTTTGTTCCGGGCTAGAGCATATCCAGCCATCGATGAAAAAATAATGATGATGCCGACGCTGAGTCCGGTGATCATAACAGAATTGAACAAGGATTTCAGGAAGCTGAGATCGATGAACGCCTGGACAAAGTTTTCGAATTCCCATGTCCCCGGCAGCCCAAGTACCCCGCTGAAAATATCCCGCTTTGTCTTGAACGCATTGACAACCATCAAGTAGAATGGTGCGATCCATAACAACCCAAGGATGATACCAAGAATTTCGATTGAGAATAAGCTTTTCTTTTCCTGGTTTTTCATTACATCTCAACCTCTCGTTTCTTATTGTAGTAAACCTGTGTCAGCGCCACGACGGCAACAATCAGGAAGAAGATGACCGCTTTTGCCTGGGCATAGGACATTTGGTTGTCTGAAAAAGCTGTCCGGACGATTTCCATCGCAACCATCTGTGTGGAATTATACGGTCCGCCGTTGGTCAGTGATAAGTTCTGGTCATAAATTTTAAATGATGTAGAAAGTGTCAGGAACATACTGATCGTAAAAGCTGGTGCCACCAGCGGGAACGTAATGTTTTTAAACCGCTGGAAACTGCTGGCTCCATCAATTTTCGCTGCTTCAATCAACTCTTTCGGAATATTCTCCAAATAAGCGATATAAATAATCATGATATAACCAGCCATCTGCCATGACGTCAGGATGACCAATCCCCAGAAGCCGGTTTCTGTTGTAGACAGCCAGCCCTGCATCCCTTCTGCCCCAAGCATATCTCCGATATCACCAAACACACTGACAAAAATGAACTGCCAGATAAAACCGAGAATCAGGCCGCCGATCAGGTTTGGCATGAAAAATACCGTACGAAGCAAATTATTCGTTTTGATATTACGAGTAACGATCAAAGCCAAAACCAGGCCAAAAAAGTTCAACAGCAGTACCGAGGCTACGGCAAACTTTATCGTAAACCAGATCGAATTCATGAACTCTTTTTCCTGGAACAAGTTGATGTAATGTTCGAACCCGATAAACTTAGTTGCGCTCAAACCGTTCCAATCCGTAAATGAGTAGAAAAAACCATAGACGAATGGAATCACTACCACTATAGCCAAGGCAAGTATGACAGGAGTAAGGAAAAGCCAGAATGCCATGCTGCGGTTATTCATCAAATACCTCCTAATTTATTCACGTTTTAACATTCACCAGAACGTTTTATAAAAAGAGCAAACGAAGCAGTTTATTCAGCTCCGTCAGCTCATTCTTTTAAAGACTATTTCCTTAATGATTCCCACCTATTGCTTGAATCCTCTTCTAACTCTTCCCAGGTCATATCGCCGCTAATATACTTCTGGACGTTGGCTCCAAGGTAATCTCCCCATGCAGTCGGATAGCCGAGGAAAATCCAGCCGATGGTGTCACCTTCCGAAGCATATTCATAAATCTTTTTGGATAGCGGATCAGCAATGTTTGAGGAATCATATCCCTCATAAGCTGGAATAAAGTTAAACTCGTTGAGTACATAATCTTTTCCTGTATCTGAGGTGTAAATCCAATCAAGAAAATCTTTGGAGGCTTGGATCACTTCTTCATCACTATTACTATTAACTGCCCAATAGTTTGGAACTCCAACAGGAATCTTACCCTCCTGCCCTTCTACCGGGATAGGAAGAATCCCCATATTTTCAGCAGCAAACTCCTCATCCATTTGTTTGACAGATGGATAGATCCAATTCCCCTGCTGAATCATGGCCACCTGTCCCAGGGAAAAGTATTCTTCCACCTGCTGGGAGTAATCCAGGCTCAAAGTAGGCTGGATGGAATATTCATTTTGAAGATCTACCATAGCCTTAAATTCTTCCCCTTTATCAAAGCCCACCGACTCAGCGTTATAAGCTTCGAGAACTTTATGGTCGAATTCTGGAGCTAAAAACGCATTGGCTAAATGACTGCCAGGCACCCAGGCTTCTTTTGCCGGGAAGGCAAATACCGCGTCAATTCCTAATTCTTCTTTTTTACTATCCAGCTCTTTCACAGCTTTTTCTAAATCCTCATAAGTCACTATACTGTTCGGGTCGATACCAGCTTTTTCGAATACTTCTTTGTTATAGATCAAACCATATCCTTCCTGGTTAAAAGGTACCCCCTGTACTTTGCCATCATCCGTTACTGGCTCTAAAGTACCCTCTAACGCCAGATCGGCGAGTTCTGTATCGGACATATCCGTTAAGTAATCTCCAAATTGCTCAGCCTCAGTCGGCCCGGCAACACTAAAAATTTCCGGTTCATCTCCTGAAGAGAACTTTGTTTTTAATGAGCCTGCATAGTCACTTCCGCCTCCTACGCTAGTGATCTTAATATCAACATCAGGATTTTCCTTTTCATACTCTTTAGCCAATTCATTGAACTGATCATTAAACTCAACTTTACCTTGGAAAATTTCAATTGAAATCTTATCTTCAGAAGCCGATTCCCCTGAAGAAAAAGAACAACCAGCAAGTATTGCACCAGAAACTACCAGACTTGACACCATTGCTTTCATTTTCATAATCGCCATCCCTTTCCGCTTTTTAAATAAAAAGTACGTGTAGACCATCAGCAATTCAACAAATCCCTTAATTTCTATGAAAGTGTTTACAAGTGAAATTATACCCGAGCGAAATTATATGTCAATCGTTTTCATATATAATTTTTATATTTTTCTAAAAATAAAACCCAGTATTATCAATGAATTTATTGCAAGCAAGGTATAATAACGCTATCTAATGTGGTATAATTATGAAAACGATTGACATACAATTAACTGATAGATACTGATATAATGATAGCAATGAGGTGTTCTGCCTCATGGAATCGGAGTGAAGCAAAATGGTAAGCATTAAGGATGTGGCAAAACTTTCAGGAGTGTCTGTCACGACCGTTTCAAGAGTTATGAATAATAGAGGGTATATAGGAAAAGCAACCCGGGAGAAAGTAGAAGACGCCATGCGTCAGTTAAATTACCAGCCTAATCAAATCGCACGTGCGTTACTGAAAAATCAGTCCAGCCTGCTCGGTGTCATCATACCTGATGTATCACATCCCCTGTTTGCTGAACTGGTCAACTGGATTGAATCTTATGCCAGTGATAAAAATTATAAATTGCTGGTCTGTAATTCATTGAGTGATAAAGAAAAAGAATTGCATTATATCAGTATGCTCCGACAAAACCGTGTGGATGGGATTGTAATGGCCAGCCATACACTGGATGTAGCCTCTTATCAGGATACCGGAATGCCGATTGTCTCCTTCGATCGCGTACTTTCCTCCAACATTCCTTATATAGCCAGCGACAATTATAAAGGCGGAGAACTGGCCACCTTGCACCTGATTGACAGAGGGTGCAAAAAGCTGCTGCATATCTCGGGTCCGTTGGAATACGAATTACTGGCAAACCGCAGGAGTGACGCGTTTCAGTTAACCTGCATAAAGAATGGAATAGAAGGGGATTGCGTGGAAGGAGCCCATATCAAGGCCACCTTTGAGGACAACTGGGACTTCATTGACAAAAACATCGGCATACAAAAGCTCAGCGCCTACGATGGCGTATTTTGCAGTAACGATATCATGGCCTATACGCTTTATGTCTATGCCGATAAACATAACATAAACGTGCCGGAACAACTGAAAATCATCGGCTATGACTATCACAGCTTCACGAGAATGCTGCGGTCGCCTGCTTTAACGACCATCAGTCAGCCGATAGATGCCATAGGCAACAGCCTTTGTTCCACACTAATCGAACTGATTGAAAATCCTGAGGCGGGCAAAAACAAGAATGTGATTCTTGATGTCGAGCTGATTCAGGGTGAGACTACTTAACAGAACAAAAGCGCAAGCGCCTTGCTCACCCCCGACAAGCTTAAGACAAGCCTCTCCGTGACGTTTTTTGTCACAGAGAGGCTTGTCTTAAGACCTCGAGGGGGTAGGCGCTGGAGCTGGATGGATCCCACCACGTAAAGTTATCCAAAAAAAAGAAAATTTTATAATTTCCTAGATATTAAAAAAATAACAAGTGCCTGACCCCCGCTGTAGTAAAGCATTAACTCACTGGGGGTCAGGCACTTTTCTCTTTCTTATTACTTTTCTTGTAATAGTTTCAGGAGATCCAGGAAATGGTCGTCCCGTGTATGAATGGCTTGTTCACCATGATCCTCATATTGGTAAAAGCCTTGATTCGTTCTAATGCCAAGCTGTTCGTTCTCCACCATTTCCTTTAAGAAGGAAGGGACTTCCCTTGTATTAGAGAGATCTTCTAATATCTTTCCAGCCATCGCTTGTGTGGTCTGCAGGCCGGCTAAATCCTGACTTTCCATCGGTCCGCAGAAAGCCCATTTAAAACCCATACTTCCTTTCATGGCAATATCAATATCTTCCGCCGTAGCCACTCCCTCTTCCATTAAGTGGAACGCTTCGCGAAGCATAGCTACTTGAACGCGGTTGACGATAAAGCCTGAAATCTCTTTTTTCAGAACTACTGGCGATTTTCCGATTTCTTTCATTAAATCATAAGTTGTTTCGACGACGCTTTCCTCTGTTTTTTCTCCCTTGACAATTTCCACAATTGGCACCAGTTGTGGCGGGTTGAAAAAGTGAGTAATGACAAACCTTTCCGGATGCTTCGCTTTTTGAGTTAATTCCTCAAGTGGGAAAGTGGACGTATTAGATGAAATAATCGTTTCGTCTGAAACACTATTTTCGATGATTTCGTATGTATCCAGTTTTTTCTCAAGATCTTCCGGAATGGATTCAAAAATAAAGTCAGCACCTTCGATCGCTTCATGCAAATCCGTTGTATACGTGATACTCGCTAACGTCTGGTTCATATCGTTTTCTGTAAGTATTTCTTTTTCAACCATAATTTTCAAGCTGTTCGTCATAAGTTCTCTTGCATCTTCTAACGATGACTCGCGTCTGGCCCGGATTTTTACATTTTTTCCTGCCTGGGCAAATAATTGAGCCGCGCCATGCCCCATAACACCTGCTCCAAGTACTGTAATGTTTTTCATTTTACTACCCCTTTTGCATAGTTATTTTTATAAGATTACGTTCGTCCCTGTTCCTTCATCAAATTTAACACGTTTTCAAAAAGCTCGTTCTCCATCTCTTAGAAATGAAGTCCTGTTTTTTATTAACTCTACTATTTATTCTAAAAATATTTCGACATTTATGAAACCACGAATTCCGCTATATGCAACAACTTAGATTTTTTCATACAAATGAAAAATCCACTTCAGCATAATGCTCAAAGTGGATCATTTCAACTTCCTTATTATAAAGGCTCTGTTAAACGTTGATGTTAATTTTCATAATAGGCTTATTCAACAATAGGGCCGAAAAGTCGAAGACTTGATTTCGAGATGTTTTTTGGTCCGTTACCGAGTCAATAGTAAAGGCGGCCGGGAAACGATTCGCTTTCCTGTGGGGGTACTGGCGAGCCTCCTCGTTCGTTTCACTCCCTGTGGGGTCTCGCCTTGTCCCTTCTCCCACGGGAGTCTCACCGTTTCCCGGCCGCCTTATCCTTTTTTGGATAACGGACCATTCATAAAGGTTAAGATGTCTTCCACATTTTCTCTTTAATGACCATGGATTCAGGTAGCAGGCCATTTTTCAGAAGGACCCGTACTAAGTTTGAAGTGATTTATATTGATGTTTCCGTTCTCTCATAAACGCAAGGAGGGCCGGGAAATTGCGAGACTCCTATAGGATGAACATGAACGGTGAGATCCCAGAAGGCGAAGCCTGAGGAAGCTCACCACATGCCTATGGAAAGCGAGTGATTTCCCGGACCTCCAAACCGTTACTAACGTAACGGAAACAACTTATCTTGAAACTGAGTCTTCCATTAAAGGGAGCTTTTATTGTAATATCAACACTGAGTTTTAACAGAGCCATTATAAAAAATGAAGGAACTAATCTATTACCTGGTTTTTCAGCCTCCCAATTCCCTCTATTTCGATTTCGATATGATCACCAGGCTTAAGCGGCCCCACTCCCGAAGGGGTTCCGGTGATAATCACATCCCCAGGGTTCAAAATCATCACTTCTGTCACCTTGACAATCAAGTCCTCAATTTTATGAATAAGATCATTCGTATTAGAGTGTTGTCTCACTTCACCGTTAATGGACAGCTTAATATCTACCTGATTAGGGTCCAATTCTGTTTCAATTACCGGCCCCAGTGGTTTAAACGTAGGGAAAGACTTAGCTCTCGTAAATTGACCATCCTTTTTTTGAAGGTGCCTGTCCGAGATATCGTTATTGCATGTATAGCCGAATACATACGACAGCGCTTCATCCCTTGATACGTTTTTTGCTTCTTTTCCAATAACAACTGCTAGCTCTGCTTCATAATCAATTCTGTGTTCCAAATTTGGTAAGGTCACTTTGTCTTCATGACCAATAATAGCTGTTGGCGAGACCATGAACATCATTGGCTCATCAGGTATCGGCATCCCGCTTTCCTCGGCATGAAGGGCATAATTCAATCCGATTGCCACCATCTGCCCCGGCACGACCGGCGGTAAAAGTTTCACTTCATTTAAGTTAAAAGTAGTATCCAGCTTGGCTGATGTTCCTTGCAGAAAATCTCCGTCTAATTGTGTGAGTGTATCTCCTTCTAATACTCCGTACATTACTTCTTTCGTTACTGCAAACCGTACATATTTCATTAAAATAAATCCTCCCTTCTGTCCCTATCATTCTATTTCGATACAAAAAAATCCTTCTCTTGTCTTACGCATGTACAGAAGGGAACCTCAATTCCTAACTCCTGCAGATCTATTTTCCAAATTCAATCGCTACTGTTCCCAAGCCTTCAAATTCAGCTTGGAACGCATCGCCATTTTGTACTGGGACCGCTTTAGCCAACGCTCCTGCCAGAATACATTCTCCCGCATGCAAGGTAATATCGTATTCCCCTAAAGCATTAGCCAGCCAGACTACCGCTTCCAAAGGATTGCCTAACACTGCAGATCCTTTAGCATTATCGAGAAAGCTCCCATTTTGATAGACGTTCATTTCTACATTTGGAAGGTCAAGCTCTTCCAGCCTTTTCTTCCCCTTACCAAACACCACACCGGCGGAAGAACCGTTATCTGCTACGGTATCCTCGAACTTGATTTTCCAATCCTTAATCCGGCTGTCGATAATTTCAGCTGCAGGAACGACATAATCGATCGCCTGCTCGACGTCATCCAAAGTAACCCCTGGCCCCTTAAGAGAATCTTTTAGCACAAAAGCGATTTCAAATTCTATTTTTGGTGCAATAAAACGGTCAGCATCGATAGGGGTATCTTCCGAAAAGACCATATCATCCAGTATGTGGCCATAATCGGGTCGATCAACACCAAGCATTTGCTGCATCGCTTTACTTGTCAGTCCGATTTTCTTCCCTTTAATAACCGCTCCATTTCTTCTCCGCTCTTCGACATAGTTCAACTGAATGTGATAGGCGTCTTCCACGGAAATAGCGGGATCCGTATCGGTTAAGGGATCAATCGGCTCGCGTTTTCTTTCTGCTTCAAAAATGTCCCTCGCTACACTCGTTAGCTTTTCAGCCATCATTCACACGCTTCCTTTCTTAATCATACATGCTCGTATATTGTTTCATTGGACTTGGACTTTCTCCAAATGACGGAAATGTCTGCCCCGTTAAGAGTCCTGGCTAATCTTTCATCTACTATCTCAAATCTATCATCTTCCCGGTTGTTATCTACGGTTGTGTAAAAGATTTCATTTCCCGTGTTAATCGTCACTTCATAGATCCCGCTCCCCGGCAGCATATAATAGTCTTCTGGAATAAAAGTCTGGTTGATTAGTTTACCTCGAACTTCATACAAGCGACCCATCATGGCAGACAGGTCGTTTACCCGCCCTTCAGCAATCGTATTTCTAATGCGTGTCGAGCTTATCTTCTTTCCCCGGTACTCGATTTTATTGACCTTAGTCACAGCTAACTTACCTTCTGAATCCTCTTTCAGGCGATCAATATTCCCTTCCCCCATCTTGCCGTAATGAAAATCATATCCTGCTACCGCATGCACGGTATCGAAGTTTACTAGATATTTTTCTACATATTGCTGCGGAGAAAGAGAAGCGAAGTGTTTATCAAACTCTACGATATAGAAGCAATCCACACCAAGTGTTTCCAGCACCTGTGCTTTGTCCTTCAGCGGCATCAAATAATCAAATTTCTTCTTCCCGGCGGAAAGGACAACTTTAGGATGGGGGAAAAAGCTCATCACCGTTAAATCCACACCCCTTCTATCCGCTTCTCTTTTGGCTTCCCGTATTACTCGTTGATGCCCTTTATGAACGCCATCAAAGAAACCTAAAGCGATGACATTTTCTCTGGAATGTTTCTGCCAGTAAGTCAGGTTCTGTGAATTTAAATAGATGGTTTTCATCCGCTTTCTCCCCTTTCCTTAAATAGATCAGTTAGATACGCTTTCCATTTCTTTTAGTTCACGGTATTTCCCACAATTAAAGATCAATGGGTCGCCATCCTTCAGTTCCATCTCTGTGACACGCCCGACAAACAAAGTGTGATCTCCTTCTACATGTTCATTATAGACTTCACAGGAAAGCTGCACTAACGCATTTCTAACAACAGGTACGCCTTCCAGATAATCAAATTGGAACTCTTCCTCCGGCTGCTTTTGACCGGCAAAAATCATCGATTCTTCCTGTTGCTCACAGGATAGGACATTCACGGAAAAATGATTGCTTTCCTTAATCCTGTCAAGCATCTTCGCATCTTCTTTTACAGATATCACAATCAACTTCGGATCAAGAGAAACCGACATAAATGCATTCGCTGTCATCCCGTGTACCTGTCCATCCGTTTCTGTCGCAATCACAGTCACCCCGGTTGCAAACTTCCCCATTGCATTTCTGAATTGACGATCATCCATCAAAATTACCTCCTTGATAATATTAAAATTTATTGGTCATGCATCAGCTGGGTTGGTAGCCCGCTGTTACATACATCTCACACTTTCATGCCATCTGCTGGCTACATAAAATACAGCTGAATCACCAAGCCCCTCCTTTCCTTGAAAGTAAAAATTATTCTGACAATTTTCGCGATGTGTGTTATAATGTTTTGCAACTTAAATATAGTGGTTACACCTTAAATCTTGCCCATTTAAAATGTAACCGTTTCCAAATAGGACTAGTTTAAGAGATAAAGGAGAAAGTCAGAATAATATTGCTCCCCTCACCCCTTATCCATCTTGCCTGGTGTTGAATAACTAAATGGTAGCACTTATGTTTTTGAAATGAATCCTACGATAAATAGCAAAATTCAATGTTTTTTCGTGTGAAAAGTTTAAAAAGCTTTTCGAATGAAGGCTCATTAATAAGTGTTACTTAGTAACATTCATTAGGAAGGGATGGATGCATATGGGTACTGATTTAAGCCGCACAAATTTAAATGATGTGTTTGAATTACCGAAAGAAGAGGCGTTGCATGCTTTTTATGAACGGATGGTCACGATTCCGATTACGGCAATTTCGTCTTTAAAACAGGAGCTGCGATCCACGATCGGAGACGATCGCTCCAAGGGAATTTTCGTTCGTTATGGCTGGCATAATGGTGTGAGTGATGGAGAAAAAGCTTTAAGCTGCGAGTGGAAAAGTGAGCTCGACCTGATTAACGCCGGTCCCAAATTGCACCAGTTACATGGCTACCTCGATCGTGTGGAAATCAATGATATCCATTATGATGACGAAGGTGACTTGGACGCAATCGATGTCTCCTGGTTCAATTCATTCGAGGCGGATGAATTTTTAAAAGGCGGTATTCCCAGTGACCAGCCTGTCTGTCATACCATGTGCGGATATGCGAGCGGTTATTTATCTACCGTCTTAAAAAGACCGATCCTCGTAAAAGAAACGAAATGCAGTGCCATGGGCGAAGATAAATGCGAAGTCATTTGTATGCCGATGGAAAAATGGGGACAAGAGCTGGAAAACGAATATCGGTATTATCAGTCCAACAGTATGATTCAGGAATTGGATGAAATCACTGCAAAATTTAAAAAAGAACGGGATAATTTAAATAAAGCGTACCATGTGCACCGGAAATTAATTGAAGAATTACTGGCGAAGCAAGGACTGAAAAAAATCGTCGACTTACTATATGAAACAACCGGCCTGCCGGTATTTATTGAAAATGAATATAATCAAATCATGGTGCAATCGGATCATGTTACGATCGATTTTGACCTGGAGAAAATAAATACGGAAACGACCAAGTTTATAAGTGGTCCAGATGGAACTGGCATACTTCGGACGCCTATTTGGTTAGAACAGGAAATCAAGGGTTATTGCTCATTTCTGTATTTAGATGGTCATACCCCCAATGATCTAGAGCATATGGTAATCGATCAGGCATCCCTGACTGCATCGATTATACTGCTGAATGAAAACATCAAGGTGAATACCGAACAGAATATCAGACGTGGTTTCTTAAGTGACATTTTGGGGAGAAGGTTAGAGAAAGAAGAACTCTATAAAATTGCCTACTACCTGAATTTTAACCCGGATGATTCCTACTGGATGCTGACAATGGAAAGAGATATCAATAACTCCGAGTTGAATTATGAGATTGAAGTGAATGAAGATCTCATCCGTTACATTAATTTATTTTTTAAAGAGAGACATGTAAACGCCATTGTATCTCAAAAAGCAGGTAAAATTATCATCTTAGTTGAGTATTCTTCTTTCAAAGAAGTATGTATGAAGCAACTGAAATTCATCAAACAATTGTTAAAGCATTGTTCCCGCCGCTTCGGCAACTATAAGTTCTTTGTCGGTGTCAGTTCTGTCGTTGAAAAAATCGACCAGCTGCCTATTTTATATGATGAAACTTTGGCAACGTTAAAAGCGAAAAATCCCAACAAGCAGGTTCAGTTTTTTGAAGACTTAGGGATTGAAAGTGTCTTATTTCAACTCCCCGATGAGACATTAATCAATCGATTCGTGCACAAACAAGTCGGTCAGTTACTCGAATGTGACAAAAATTCCGAGTTGACCGAAACGCTCTATGCTTATATAGAGAACGGTCTTAACATTAATCACACAGCCAAGGCTCTCACCATGTCGATCAGCGGGCTGCGTTACCGTCTGGACAAAATCAGCGATATTCTAAACATTGACCTGAACGACACACAAAGCGTATTTTCTGTTTATATGGCATTGAACATCTTAAAAACAAAAGGAAAAATCAAAATCTAAATATACCATTTTCTGGAGGGCTCCGGGGTGTTTATTGGCACACCCCGGAGCCCTCCAAATTATCCCAGCCTTAGATTAATTCAGTCACCGGACTGTTTTTTTTCTAAGGTTTTTTGTTGTTACAAAAAGACTGTCGAAACCCCTCTATTTCTATACGTCTCTCCTCCTTCCGTTTATGTAAATTCGTATAAATAGTCTGAAAATACAATAAACTTTCGTATTTTTAGTAGCTATCTTAACGTTTACACAGTCCATATAATGATAACCAATCAGGCAGGCCTGCTGATTAATCTGACAGCGCTTACAAAAAAGAAGGAGGAATACCATTGTCCATCAATACGGTAGAAACACACCAAACAGTTAACCGGGAAGAACTGCTGCAAAAAGCACAAGAAGTTGGTGAACTGGCTGAACAGCATGCATTACAAGCTGATATAGACGCGAAATTACCAGATGTAGTCATTGGAAAAATAAAGGAAGCCGGCTTTCATAAGCTGCTTCGACCAAAAGCCTATGGCGGCCAGGAATTAGATTACTATACTTTTGGCGATATCATTCGAACGATAGCCAACTACAGTGTTCCCGCCTCCTGGCTCACTTATTTCGCTATTATCCACGAAACATGGCCAGCATTTTTGCCGGAACAGGGCCGGGAGGAACTATACAACAGTGGCTCATTAATGGCGGATGTGTTTGCTCCGGTTGGTAAGGTCACGGATGATCCAGATGGAAAAGGCTACCGGATCAGCGGCCACTGGAATTTCTGCAGCGGTGTATTGTGGTGTGATTGGATTGCTCTAGGTGCCGTTCACCAAATGAGAGATGCTGACGAGCCGGAGTTAAGTCTGTTTATCGTCCATAAAAAGGATACAGAAATCATTGAGAATTGGGATGCGATCGGACTTCGCGGCACAGGCAGTAATGCAGTTAAAGTAGATGATGTTTATGTCGAGCCAAGCTCCGTCTTCCCATTATCACGCGTAGTTAAAGGTGCTACAGCACCAGATGGCAATTACGAAGGAGACTATCAAATCTTCAATGTTCCTTATCTAGCTTTCTTCCTATCCGGTTTCCCGCAGGTTGCCATCGGGGGATTGGAACGCCTGGTTCAGAACTTTAAAGAAAAAACGAAAGGCCGCGTTCGAATTTATAATAAAAACTCCAATGAAAAAGACGCCGGCAGTGCCCAGCGGACGCTAGGTGAATTAACCACACAGCTGAACGCTTTAAAAGCAGTGGCTAAAGAATATATGGATAAATTGCATTATTACCAGGAAAACGGTATTCGCGTTTTAGAAGAGGAAGAGCGTGAACAGCTATTCGCGATGCGCGGTTATGTTGCTAAAACTGCTGCGGAAACAGCGACACGGGTATTAATAACCCTTGGTGGAAATTCACTCTATAAGGACATGCATACCGAACGATTTGTTCGTGACTTACTCGCTGTTGCCTCCCACCCTACCCACCTGTATGAAGATGCAATGGTCGGATACGGTAAATCCATTCTTGGTCTGGACGGGCACCCAATGTGGTAAATCGAAATTTTTGCTAATAAATAACCAAAATTAAAGGAGGAAATTCAAATGACAAAAGAACCGATTCTTGATGTTGCACACCTCGCGCACGTAGAAATTCACAGCCCGAAAGTAGAGGCATCCGTAGCGTTTTTTAAAGATATTATGGGGATGAGTGTCGCCCACCGGGAAGGAAAATCCGTGTATATGCGGGCATATGAGGATCACTATCATAATACACTGATCATTACCGAAAATGAGGAAGCTGGATTAGGTCACCTTGCTTTACGGGCTACCTCCCCTCAGGCACTGGAGCGCCGGGTCGCTGCCATTGAGGAGATGGGCTGCGGGATTGGCTGGATCGATGGCGATATCGGTCATGGCCCTGCGTATCAATTTCACTCCCCTGATGGCCATAAAGTAGAAATTTTCTGGGATGTTGAATATTACAAGGCCCCTGAGGAAGAGAAAACACCGTTGTTAAACCGCCCACAGCGACGTCCGAATTATGGTGTCCCTGTACGACGGCTTGACCATATCAATCTCCTGGCAAAAGAAACGAATAAAAACGTTGAATTTTATGAGGAAGCATTGGGATTTAAAGTTCGCGAGCGTATTTTAGCAGAGGATGATTCTGATATCGCTGCCTGGTTAAGTGTTAGTAACCTGGTTCACGATATTGCTATTATGGGAGATGCATTAGGCGAAGAAGGGCGCCTTCACCACATCTGCTATTGGTATGGCTTTCCCCAGCATTTATCAGACGTTGCCGATTTACTGATTGAGCGTGGTTACGAAATTGAAGCTGGTCCGGGGAAACACGGTGTAACGCAAGCCTGCTTTTTATACGTGGTCGAACCAGGTGGCAATCGTGTTGAATTATTCGGTGACCCTGGGTACCAAATTTTCGATCCTGACTGGAAGACCGTGGAATGGAAAGGGAAAGATTTAGAGAAAGCGATTATTTGGCACGGCTCTAACTTACCTCAAGAGTTTTTCGAATATGGAACGCCGGTAAAAAGAAAGACCCCTGTAAAAAATTCTTAACATCTACTATTCAAATAGTCTTTCAAGAAAGAGGACAATCAGGTGCCTCTTTCTTGCTTTCTAATAACTTGTCTTAAAGGAGTGTTTCACTTGCAAATTAGTTCTAATTATATGGAAGTCAATGGGATCAATACCCACTATCATGAAGAAGGTTCCGGCAAAGAAAAAATGATACTGATCCACGGTTCCGGACCTGGAGTGTCCGCATTTGCAAACTGGCGCCTCATTATTCCTCATTTAAGTGAGTCCCTGCATGTGTTTGCCCCGGACATCGTCGGTTTTGGCGAAACAGATAAATTGCCAAAAGATGAATATACACTGGATCTATGGGTAAACCATCTGATTGATTTTATAGAATCGGTCTCCGATGAAGCCGTATATTTAGTTGGAAATTCTTTTGGCGGGGCCTTGTCCCTTCACGTTGCTCACAGAAGACCTGATCTAGTGAAGAAGTTGATTTTGATGGGTACGGTCGGAGTGCAGCATAAATTATCCTACGGTTTGGATCGCGTCTGGGGATACGAACCTAGCCTTGAATCGATGCGTGAATTGATTCAACTATTCTCCTATAACCAGGATGCAGCCAAAAATGAAGAACTGGTTCAATTACGTTATGAAGCCAGTATAGAACCAGAAACGAAAGAAGCATTCCAAGCGATGTTTTTCGATTTCCGACAAGAAAGATTGGATGAACTTGCGTTACCGGATGATGAAATTAAAAAAATCACCACGGAAACCTTATTGTTCCATGGGTTAAATGACCAGGTCATTAAATTTGAAGACACCAGTTATCAATTGATTCAGCTGTTACCTCATGCTGAATTGCATTTGTTCAATGAATGCGGTCACTGGACACAAATTGAAAAGACAGAACCGTTCATCAACCATATTTTTGCTTTTTTAAAAAACTAATGAAACGGCCTGACCCCTAGGAATTAGCTTGGGGCCAGGCTCAAATTATTCCTCACGGAAAACCTGCTCTACCATTTTATCAACATGAATTTCCATCGTATTGATAAGCGGAATAGATACATCGCCTTCCTTTAAAATCATCGGTAGTTCTGTGCATCCAAGAATCAGACCATCTATACCAGACTCCTCCACCATCTGATTGACCACCTGGATAAAGTCTTTCTTCGTATCCTCTTTGACAATGCCGTTTTCTAATTCTTCTACAATTTTTTCATGCAAATACGCCTGCTGCTCTTCCGATGGGACCGTAATTTTCTCCTGATGCTTCCAGAATTGCTCCTTGAAAAAATCGTGCTCCATCGTAAATTTTGTCCCTAGCAAGCCTGCGTTTTCGATGCCCATTTCCTTTGTCCGCTCGTACGTAGCCTCAACAATACTGATCATCGGAACATCAACCTGCTTACGAACTTCATCAAAAACAATATGTGGGGTGTTGGCGGCAATCACGATGAAATCAGCCCCAATCGACTCCAGCTGCTGGGCGGCTTTCCCTACATAATCAATCAGCTTATCGATTTCATTTTCTGAAATAAATTGAAAAATATTATACATGTTGATGCTGTTAATGTAGAGCTCCGGGAGCTTCTGCCGGCTGTTGACACGCTGCTGATACTTATCAATGAAAAGCTTATAATAATCTACGGTCGATTCCGGCCCAAGCCCACCTATGATACCTGCTCGTTTCATACTTACATCCCCTCCTCTAGAACATTGCTACCTTAATTTTCGCATGAGGGATTGGATAGTTCAATAAATAAAAACCCCTGACCCCCACGTTAACCTATTGGGGATCAGGGGAAATTGATAGCTCTATAGCAATGCAAATACCACTATTTTAAGGGAATATTCTACCAGTAATAGGAGCTATTAGGGTAATAATAAGAGTCGCTCATCCCTGACCTTCGTCCAAACCGATTACTTTGCCGGCCTGGCATCGTGCCACCGCCGGGCATGCCACCTTGACCAGGGCCAGGCATCATACCGCCGCCAGGCATTCCCTGACCGTTCCCCTGGCCGGGAGCTGGAAATCCTGGCATTCCGCCTTGGCCATTCCCCCCCTGACCCGGGAATGGAAGCTGGGGCATCATACCGCCTTGACCATTTCCGTTTCCATTGCCATTACCCTGGCCTGGTAGTGGGAGTTGTTCCAATATCTCGCCGTAAGGAATTTCTTCCTGACCCCCGTTTCCGTTCCCATTGCCATTTCCATTACCGTTACCTTGGCCGTTACCTTGGCCGTTGCCCTGGCCTGGTCCGCCTGGTGCTCCCTGGGCTGGGACAGGGTAACAAATAACGGACATTTCTTCCCCATCGGATGGGGTAAATGTACCTTCCATTCCACCTTCTATTTGTGGCGCACTATCTTGAGGAAAGCATACCATTGGGCCCTGCCCCCCATTTTGCTGTCGGTGTCCAGGGTAAGTCATTGACTGATAAGGATAGTAGTAATACATGTCATTCGCCTCCTTGATATACATCCTCATCCTATTCACCTTGAGCCCGCTTCGGGTACATCCACCCCAAAAATGATTCACCCGCCCATATTTTCAAATTGTAAAAAACAGAGCTTTTTATGAGACAATACATTGATATATTAGAAAATACGGATACTAACTGAGACACATCCCACAACATATTAGACAATTTCGAAGTTTAAATAGACAAATTGAAAAATAAATTAGACATTCCCGCGCTTTTCATAGACAAATACTGCTTATATGAGACAACTCAAAATCGCCATCCCTACTAATTTGAAAAGTGCCTGACCCCCAGGAAAGAATTGGGTGTCAGGCACTTTTCAGGAATAAAATTATAATGGTGAACGGCAGATGCCTGCACCTATTCCAAGTGAATTATAGTGATTTTTTATAGATTCAATGAGCGGCTGTTCTGTGGCTTCATCAATCAGCCTCTTGTATTCTTCATACCTGGTCCCTTTATTACACAGGTCATGCAGCATACTTTTCATCTCCTGAGGATATATATTTCCGACCATGCTTGAGAGTCCATTGCATCCTTCCTTTACCTGTTGGTCAGCTTGCATGTCCCCTGCCGCATACAAAATAAAATTATCAGGAAATTCTATATCAGCATGACGAGTTTTATCTCCACCATCTTTCAACCCAACAATATTCGAGTGTCTTCTAAGAAGTTCCCGGAAGGACTCCGTGCTTAAGTCAAAACCGGTTCTCGCAGGGTTATTATAAAGGATCGCTTCCTTTGTAGTTAGGCGCAGCAATTCCCCCGCATAGTGAACAGCCTGGTGTTGCGTCGGTCTAATATAAGGAGGAAATCCGAGCAGCAATCCATCAAAAACCGAGTCCTCTAATTTTCTGACGAGTCTTTGTGCATCTTTCAACCGCATGGCAGCCACTCCAAAAATAAGCTCAATCCCCGTAAAATCTTGCTCATTGAAATAATCGATAATTTGCATTCTTTCTTCAATGCTCATTGAGTGTTGCTCGCCGGTTGTACCGGATATGACTACAGACTCCACCCCATTCGCTTTCAAATAGGTAATAATAGGACGGAACCCTTCCACGTTCAACTGCTCATCGTCCAAAAAAGGTGTTGGAATGGCCACATTAAAAGGCTTCATATGTTTCCTCTCCTATGTCCCATTCAATTTGGGTTACTTTTCTTCACACCACCGCAAAATGAAATCAGCGATTACATTCGTCACCGTCTTCAAACTGTCCAGCTCAATGTATTCGTTTGGCGCGTGCATATTAGCACCAATCGGTCCATAACAGGTAGCAGGAATGTTAAACTCTCCGTATGCTCTTAGGTCCGTGGTAGCAGTGAAAGCCAGGTTCTCCGCCTGGGTGCCGGTGACAGCATTATGAGAGTTGCTCATCTCTTGCATGATTGCTTCTTCATTGGAAATCGTGTAGCCCGGCGCAGAGAAACCGAAAAATGTAATTTCCGGTGTCGCTTCTCTCAGCCAGTCATCTTCCTTGGCAGCATCCAATAACCACTGTTTGACTTCTTTTTGAACAGTTTTTGGATCGGTTCCCGGGTAAAAGCCGACTCTAGCGTCAAAAGTACATTCTGTTGGCACACTGGAAGCCCAGTCCCCGCCTTCTACCTTACCGACATTGACATTGAGCGGATGCGGGTGATGGTCAAAATCAGGGTGTTTCGGCTGGCTATTGATATGCTCTCGATAGCCCATCAACGCATCCATCAGTTTGTGCGCTTTCATAATCGCATTCTGTGCACTTTCTGCACGTTCGACATGAGCACCCGCTCCCTTTACTTTCACCTGGAGCCACATGACGCCCACTTGTGAATGAAGGAGACGCAAATTGGTCGGTTCCGGAATCAGGGCTCCATCAGCTGTGTAACCCTCATCCAATAAAGCCAGCGCCCCGTTTCCAGTACACTCTTCTTCGATGACACTTTGGATTTGCAGGTCTGCGCCCAGCTCCACACCGAGATTACGTAATGCTTTGACTGCAAATACGATGGCAGCAAAGCCGCCTTTCATATCCAGCAGGCCTCTGCCATACATCTTGCCGTCTTTGATGACAGGAGCATATGGACTCGTATCCCACTGGTCTTCAGGGCCGGCACTTACTACGTCCATATGGCTTTGCAGGATCAGGCTTTTCCCTTTTTTCTGCCCGGTATTTTTCCATTCTCCTACAACTACCGGGCGGTCTTCGTATGACCAGTCGGGTTCCCCGAAGTTTTCATAGTCTTTCAACCGCTCTGGATCGACTGCCACTGACTCCGTCTCCAGCCCCATATCCTGCAAGTAATGATAAATAAATTCCTGTACTTCTTTTTCATTTCCTAACGTACTCGGAAAACTTCCGAGCGTCTTCAAAAACAGCTTTTCTTCTTCCCACAATTCATCTATTTTCTTTCTTACCAGATCTTTGTTTGTTCCCATCACAAATGCCCACCTTATTCCGATATTCTGGTCTATTCTTCAGCCAATGCCACCGTGGTTTGATAGAGCACGTTGGCACCGCTTATGATATCTTCATCCAGCGTCAGTTCCGATGGTACGTGACTCTTACCGTTGACACTTGGGAGAAAAATCATCGCAGTCGGGCCAATATTGTTCATGTACTTGGCATCATGCCCGGCTCCGCTGACGATTTTTCTTGAGGAATAGCCTGAGTCTTCAACACTTTCTTCAATGGCATCGATAATTCCTTTGTCAAAATCGATTTTTTCCGTATTCCATAGCGCCGTCGTCTCGACGTCTACTTGTCTTTCCTGGCATACTTCCCGTATAAGTGTCCTTGCTTCTTCTACCGCTTCCTCCCGCAGAGAATCATCGGTGCTGCGGATATCCACGGTGAAATAAACCTCACCAGGAACGCAATTGACTGTGTCAGGTGAAGCGGAAATTTTGCCGACGGTTACCGTCACCTCAGTATTCGCGATCTTCTTTTCCAGATTATGCATGATTTCTGCGGCAGCCATCAGCGCATCTTTTCGTAAATGCATCGGGGTGGGACCTGCGTGGTCCGCTTCCCCTGTAACTGTCACTTCCAGCCAGCTGATGCCCTGAATACCTTCCACGATCCCGATCTGCTTGTTCTCATCCTCAAGAACCGGGCCCTGTTCGATATGGAGTTCCACATAAGAGTGAAAATCTCCGAGCCTGTTTTCTTTTTCGCCTTTGTAGCCGATCCTTTGCAGTTCCTCCTGAAAGCTGTGTCCGTCCCGGTCTTTTCTGCTATAGACATACTCCTGATCAAATACACCGGCTATACCACCTGACCCGAGCATAGGAGGTTCGAACCTCGCCCCTTCTTCGTTCGTGAAATTGACGATTTCCACAGGTCTGTCTGTTTCGATGTTATGATCATTCAATGTGCTGATCACTTCAAGCGCCAGCAGCACACCGAGCACTCCATCGAACCTTCCTCCTGCCGGCTGCGTGTCCAGGTGGGAACCAAGTACTACTGGAGGAAGAGCTTTCTTTCCTTCTCTTCTGCCATACATATTTCCAAAGTCGTCCACCCTTACAGTCAGGCCAGCTTTTTCACACCAGGCTTTGAATATATCTCTCATTTCTTTATCCTCATCGGAAAGAGCTAAACGCCTAAGGCCTTTTCCGGGAATAGCACCGATTTCCGAGCTTTTAGATAGATTACGAAATAGCCTTTCTTCGTTGATATGATTCAACGTTTTCATCTCCCGTTCTCCCTCCTTCTTTTCTACAAGCCAAGTTTAATGAAGAAATAACCCCAGACAACAACGGATATAAACGTGAACAATACAGAAACCGTTATGATCTGTTTATACTGTTTTTTAATCTTTTGAAGCCCGTCCGGCTGTTTCATAAATTCCTGGATAGTTATTTTTGCCATTCCGGTACTCTTCATCTCTGTGAAGTAATTCAGTTCGTATGTGGTAGGTTTCGTTACAAGAGCTGCAATAATCAGAGTAGCGACCGAGACTAGAAGGGCCAGCATCAGTTCATCCACGCCAGTCGGAAGTGTCATGATTCCCGCCTTAATCAGCTCACCGAATAGAATGAACGAAGCCACCCCGGCAACCATGCTGATGGAAGCTGCTTTACTGTTCATTTTCTTCCATTCAAACGAAGCTACAATCGTTGGCAGCCAGCCGACAGCAAAGATGGAGCCAGCATAGATAGAAATCCAGTAGATGGCGGACGGCTGCGCGATGGCAATTGCGCAGATGATAACCGCTACTATTACCTGCCCGATTCTTGCGGCAGTCAGGCTCTGTTTTTCATTGAGCTCTTTTTCAAATAATCTTTCATACAAGTCTCGGGATAATGCGAAACCTACGAGAACGAAAAGTGTTGAAGCCGTGGACATGATAGAAGCCATTAAAGCAGCGAGGCCTACTCCGGCAATCGCAGGGCTGGTGAATTCCATAAACCCAACAATCATAGCATTATCCGCTGGAGTAATGTTTGGTTTAAGCACTTGCATGCCACCTGCGGCAATGAAAACCGTCAGCTGCATGAACGGTGCAAAAAATACACCGATAATGGCAGTTTTCAAAATAACGAAGTCGTTTTTGGCAGGAAACACACGGGATACAAGGGCAGGCATACAAGTAAAGAAAAGGATCCATACAAGGAACTGAGAAATCGACCATCCGATCGAACGATCTTCCGTACCGCCAATCGTCCAGAAATTAGGCAGTGTCTCGGAAAGGCCTTTCATCTGTTCAAAGCCTGCTTGTCCAATAATCATCGGAGCGATGACAACAGAGATAGCCAGCATCGTGAAAAACATTAACGTATCGGTCACCACGACACCGTACATTCCTCCAAAAGCAGTGAAGGCAATCAAAGCGACCGTGAACAGCACGATAAGCAATTTGAAATTAATCCCTGTTATTTCACTGAGTACCAGTCCTGCTCCAATGAACTGGATTACTCCATATCCAACTAATCCTACAATCATAATAACTATAGCGATGATGCTGACCCATTTGTTATTGAACCGTTTATCAAAGAAGTCCGGCATCGTCTTGCAGTTTAACGCTTTCATTTTTCTTCCTACATATACAACCGCAAGCAACGTCCCTATCCAGGCACCAAAAGAACCAAGTGTTGCGATAACCAGAGGTCCCTCTGCATAGGAAACTCCGGCAATTCCTAATAAAGTCGCAGCACTAAGATAAGTGGCTGCAAGGGTACCAACAATCAGTAATGTCGATCCCCTTCCTCCCATCGTGTAGAAATCGTCACTATTTTTAACATAACGGGCTATGAAAGCCCCGACACCAACGTAAAGTAACAATACTAATGCAAATATTGTTAACGCCATATGTCATCCCCCCTAAATATTACTCTTGATGTGTTTATCCTCATCTTCCACTTTTGCTTCCTGACCCTCTTTCTTTTCCAGCTCCCTGATGACAGGGAGGTACTGCTTCCGCAGAATTGCTATAACTACAATCGAAGAAACGACTGTCACAAGCGTCGCGTTTAAAAATAGTATCAGAACTTCGACATTCATCATTCCACCTCCATTTCAGCAATAAAGCCTATTAAATGCCCCCAATGGACAGGTATTTTGTTTCGACGTATGGCTCAATTCCTTCAGGACCGCCTTCGCGACCGATGCCGCTCTCCTTCACACCACCAAATGGTGCATGAGCTGCAGACGGTGCTCCGTCATTCCAACCGAGAATTCCAAATTTAAGATGTTCCTGGAAGTAGATGCCGGTTCGATAATCATTGGTGAAGAAGTAGGCAGCCAGACCGAATGGCGTGCTGTTGGCGATTTCCACCGCTTCTTCATTCTCCCGGAACGTAGTTATTGGAAGAACCGGACCGAACGTCTCTTCCTGCATAATATCCATTTCTGCCCCGACATTTTCGAGGACAGTCGGATGTACAAAATAATAGCCTTTTTCATCATCCTTGTCATATTGATGACCATAAAGCACCTTGGCACCTTTATTCACTGCATCTTCAATCTGTCGATTAATCTTTTCATATCCTTCCCCATTGATGACCGGACCAACATCTGTATTTTCCTCGAGGCCGTTTCCGACCTTCAGTTGTTTGACACGGGAGGTCAATTGCTCGGAAAATTCTTGGGCAATATCTTCATGGACCAGGACACGGTTCGCACAGATGCATGTCTGCCCGGCATTTCGGAATTTCGACGCAAGTGCCTGTTCGACTGCGAAATCAATATCGGCATCTTTTGCGACGATCAGCGGCGCATGACCTCCGAGTTCCATGGAAACATGCTTCATGGTAGCCGCACTGTTTTTCATCAGCAATTTACCGACCGGGGTTGATCCTGTAAAGGTGATTTTACGAACCAGTTTGCTATCCGTAAAAATCGGTCCGACGTCTTTCCCGTATCCATTGACATACTGAACAGCATCTTCCGGAATGCCTGCCTCATGTGCCAATTCTACGAGCCTCATCGTAGTAAGCGGTGTTTCTTCGGCAGGTTTTACGATAAACGTGCAGCCGGCAGCTAATGCGGGAGCTGCTTTTCTCGTCATCATCGCTGCCGGGAAGTTCCACGGCGTGATCGCAGCTACCAGTCCGACCGGTTCTTTCGTGACGATAATCCGCTTCGTCTCTGTATGAGCAGGAACGGTCCGGCCATACAAGCGCTTTGCTTCTTCCGCATACCAGTCGATGTAGCTCGCTGCATAGGCGACTTCTCCGCGCGATTCTTTCAATGGCTTCCCGCTTTCTAATGTCATCACTTCTGCCAGACTTTCTGTTTCTGCTTTGATTTTGGCGGACCATTCCTTTAGAAGCGCGGACCTTTGATGGGCATTCACCCTGGACCATGATTTAAAAGCTTCGTCTCCCGCTTTTAGCGCTTTCTCTATATCGGCAGCCGGTGTGACTGCCACTTCTCTAACTACTTCCCCGGTAGCGGGGTTGTTCACTTTTATCGTATGACTCATCATTATACTTCCTTTCTTTATCAGTCTGCTGCTGCAGCAAATGCTTTATCCAGAATCGCCAATCCTTCTTTCAGCTCTTCATCCGTGATGACCAGTGGGGAAAGAAACCGGACGACGTTACCTTTTACACCAGCGGAGAGCAATAGTAATCCATTATTATTCGCATAGGATGTAATTGCCGCGGTTCTTATTTTGTCAGGATTTCCTTCTGCATCATTGATTTCTACAGCGACCATCGCACCCAGTCGGCGGATATTTCCAAGGAAATGATGACGGTCTTTCAGTTCCATCAATTTCTCTTCAAGTACAGCACCGATCTGCTCCGCTTTATCATTCAGGTTTTCTTCCTCGATGATATCAATCACCGCCAGTGCTGCTTCACAGGCAAGCGGGTTTCCCGCATAGGTTCCGCCTAGCTCTCCCGGAGAGGAAGCATCCATGATCTCCGCCTTCCCGACGACGGCACTAAGCGGAAGACCGGCAGCAAGTGATTTCGATAGCGTCATAAGGTCTGGTTCGATATCAAAATGCTCACTCGCAAACAGTTTACCCGTACGGGCAAAGCCTGTCTGAATTTCGTCAGCGACAAACACAATGCCGTGCTCCCTGCAGAACTGCTGCACTTCCTGCACAAAGCGTTTTGGAGGAATGATGAAGCCTCCTTCCCCTTGTACCGGCTCCATAACGACACAGGCTACCGTTTCCGGGGCAACCGATGTTACGAAGAAGTCTTTGAAGCGATCGATACTGAAATCGATATACTCCTCATCGGTCATTTGCTCTGGTTTATTGGACATATACGGGAAAGGAGCCTGATACACTTCTGGTGAGTATGGGCCGAAGTTGAATTTATACGGCTTCACCTTACTTGTCATTCCCATTGTCAGGTTCGTACGTCCGTGGAAAGCCCTTTCAAATGAAACAACTGCTTGACGGCTGGTATATTTCCTGGCGATTTTCACCGCATTCTCAACGGCTTCTGCTCCCGAGTTGAACAGTATTGCCATCTTATCGAAAGAACCAGGTGTAATGGTACACAGCTTTTCCGCCAGGTTGATGTAGCTGTCATACATAATGACGTTGAACCCGGGATGAAGATAGCGGTCGGCTTGTTTTTTCACAGCTTCCGTTACTTTAGGATGCGTGTGCCCAACATTAAGCGTTCCGATGGCTCCTGCAAAATCGATCCACTTGCCACCTTCGTTATCAATTACTGTTGCACCCTTGGCATAGTCAGCTATATTGGTATTTCCATTTCCTAATCCTTTTGGTATATATTTCTTTCTTTTCTCTTGTAAATCATCTTTCGTTAGTGTTTGATCCGTCATGTGTAACCCTCCCTGCAATTTGTAGATTATTATGACAATTATCTGGTATAATTAAAAGTACCAGTTTTTTAAATTTAACGGCACCAGAAACAAATAAGGAGGGGAGACGCTTGTTCTTTCAGATTAAAAAAGGGGAGGAACACCCCGCTATCTACAAACAGATTTATACGCAGCTGAAGGACCTGATTCTCGAGGAAGCCCTTACCGAACGGAAGCTCCCGTCAAAGCGGAAGCTTGCGCAGGATCTGGGTGTAAGTGTCAATTCTGTCGCTCACGCCTATGAACAACTGCTTGCGGAAGGTTATATATATAGCGTGGAACGAAAAGGATATATGGTGGAAGATATTACCCGCTATATTAAGAAGGACTGGGAGAACGATCCGTTCCCCGATGAATTGAAAGAAAACGGCAAACAGGAAAGTTTCCGACCCGAGGTTACTTTTTCCCATATTGCGACTGATGCCGAGCATTTTCCATTCAAGAAATGGAGAAGGTACCAACAAAAAGTATTCGATCATCATAAAAAACAGCTTTCTCTACTCCCTCACCCCCAGGGGCCTTACGAACTCCGTGAATCGATTGCTGCGATGATCGCCCTTACTCGCGGGGTCCGATGCAGACCGGAACAGATAATCATCGGCTCAGGGACCCAGCCACTGATTCACAAACTGATGTCCCTTCAGTCACGTACTACTCCCATCGCAGTAGAAAACCCAGGATACCAGCGCTTCTATCAACTTTTAAAAGACATGGACTTTAAAGTAGAGCCAATCGACCTCGATGAACAGGGGATTTCTGTTGACACTATAAGGAAAAAGGATCCTAAGTGGGTTTTTGTTACCCCGTCCCACCAGTTTCCGACAGGAACGATCATGCCAATAAACCGAAGAATAAAACTTTTAAACTGGGCTGCTGAATCGCCGGACCGCTACATCGTGGAAGACGATTATGATAGTGAATTTAAGTACGAGACGGACCACATCCCTTCTCTTCAGAGTTTAGACCGAAACCGACAGGTCATCTATACAGGTACATTTTCTAAAACATTGCTGCCAAGCCTGCGCATCAGTTATATGATTCTTCCTCCTGATTTGTTAAGTCGCTTCCGCAGCGCATACGGTCATTGGATTGACGGTCCTTCCGGTCTCAACCTGTGGACGCTTAAGTACTTTATTGACAAAGGAGAATACAGCAGACACATTAAACGAATGAATGCCCGCTACAAAGCGAAACGAGCCAAGCTCATTCGCGAGTTGCATCGTGTTTTTGGAGATAAAATAACGATACATGATATTCCTGCCGGCCTCCATTTTTTGGTTGAAATAGACACTAACCTTTCCTATCAAGACATTGAGGAGCAGGCAAAAGAAAGAAAAATCGAATTATATACGATTCGCCGTTTCTTTCTCCAGGATATCAAAATGGCTGAAACCAATAAGAAAAAGCTCATAATCGGGTTTGCTAACATGAAGGAGGACAAAATACGGGAATCCGTGCAACGTTTAGCTTCTCTTTTCTCCTGACTCCCTTCTTTCGTCATTAAAATGCCGCAGTCGCTGTGATCACACAACGACCTGCGGCATTTTCTCTACCAAGAATCAACCTGATTTCTTCAACTCTTCATACATGGCATGCTCTTTCTCCTGATCAGAGAGCAACGTCACTGCAACCAGGGTAACAATAGAAACCGGCAGCCCGAGGAAAACGGGATGAAGACCAAATGGATGTCCTGCGATCTGCCAGATGAGAGCTACGACAAGCCCTGCCCACATAGCAGAAAGTCCGGCAGCTTTCGTGACCCGGCGCCAGAACAGCCCGAACAGCACAGGAGCAAGCAGTCCGGAGACGAGCATCGCGGTACCGGTGATCCACAGCGTAACGAGCTGCGGGATATAAAGTGCCAGTAATAGCGAGATGATCGATACAACTACAACGGACATTCGGCTCAACGTCAGCATCTGTTTCTGCTCGACGTTTTTCAGTCGTGGTTTGACAATATCATTGACAATTGATGAAGACGCTGCAAGGAAAAACGAGTCCGCGCAGGAAATGACGGTCGCTAGCAGTGCAATCAACATCACGATCACTAGTGGAAATGGCAGTACTTGTCCGATGATTTCATAATAGATCAGCGAAGGATCGATGTCGGTCATGTTGAGACCGAACTTTCCAAGAAAACCGATAACAATCGTGATGGCTGCTGTCAGGAAACCGAGTACGATTGCTGCCCAGAACCCGGTCTTGGCTGTCTTTTCATCTTTCGCTGCCCAAAACCGCTGCCACAGGTCCTGTCTGACAAACTGATAAGCTCCGATTGTCAGCATGTAAACGAAAAATTCCGATGCGCTGATGTTGAAGATACTGAGCATGTTTCCGCCTTCCGCATTGCGCGCTTCATCGGCGAGCGATCCCCAGTCTCCAATCATGAACATGATGACAATCAGGAGGAAAAATATCCCGACCGTCTGGATCGTTCCATGGATCGCATCCTGAAGCATAACCGATTTTAGCCCGCCGAAATATGTCTTCAGCGTTAACAGTACCCAGCTGATGATAATACCAGCAGTCATGCTGAGACCGGTGGTCAGCTGAAGAATCGTAGCGATAGCGACAAACTGCATCCCGGTGATGGCCGCATAGGCACAAATAATACTGATTACGGTCGGGATTCTGGCACCTTCCCCATAACGCAAAGCGGTAAAGTCGCCTAATGTGACCATGTTATATCTTTCACCTAGCAGACGAATGCGCTTCAATAAAAACGCGGCAATAACGATGGAAGTCAGCGTGAAGCCGATCGCCAGCCACTGCTGTCCCATGCCGAACAGGTAACCATTCGTCATATAACCTAGTAAAATGGAGCCGCCAATCGCCGTACCTACGAATGTCAATACGAGCGGCATCAGTTTCGTGGACCGGCCGGCTACATTGTAATCGTCATACGTTTTGACATTCCGATTTACAAATAAGGATAATCCAAATAAAAACATAAAATAAACGGCAATTATCGTAATCAATATCGTCTCTTGCTGGCTACTGAACAATAGACTCACCCTTCCTTGTTTGGTTCGTGCTGTAAATAAGCTTGCCATCCACATAAGTGCTGACTGCTTCTATCTCTCGTAATTGTTCTGCTTCCACTTCTGTCGGGTTGTGGGATAGAACCATCACATCCGCTTTGGCGCCTGGTTTGATCACTCCCAGAATCTCTTCTTCACAGGAGCTGTAGGCCGCATCGGTGGTATAAGCTTTCAACGCCTCCCACACACTTAGCTTTTCTTCTGCTCCGATAACTTGTCCGCTTGAGGTCTTTCTTGTTACTAACGTGTAGATCCCCGGCCACGGGTTTCCATCGGTGACAGGTAAATCTGAATTCCCAGGAGCTTTAATCCCCGCTTCCTTAAAAGATCGATGGGGGAATGCTGTCTTCATCCGCTCCTCCCCTAACTTTTTCATATAATTATCACCAATATGATGTAAAAATCCGATCGAGGAACCTGCCATCAGCCCTAATTCATTCATCTGCCGGAGCTGTGTACTTGTCGGGAAGACGCAGTGCTCAATGCGGTTGCGCATGTGCTGGAGCGGTACTATTTCATTAATTTGTTCATAAGACCTGATCGCAACGTCGATAGCACGATCGCCGATAGCATGGATTGCGATTCGCAGACCAGATTCGATTCCCCGCTTCATCAATGGGGAGATTTCTTCTACCGTGTTATAAAGAATTCCGGTTTCTTCTGTGTCCACATAAGGTTCCGACACGGCGGCCGTCTTACCGCCGACGCTGCCATCAAGCATGAACTTCAACCCCTGGATTTTCACCTTGTCATTACCAAACCCGCTTCGCAAACCAACTTTCAATACTTCTTCCAATGAGCCGTCAAAGCCATTCTGATCGATCGCCCACATCCAAGGCCTGACCCTGACGTTGAGTTTATTCTGTTCTGCCAGGAATTGATAGAGCTGGAGGTCAGCCGTCTGGGTCGACATACAGTGGACAGTGGTGATCCCCCAGGATGCAAACTTTTCCTGGGCCCGCTTCATTCCTTTTATCATATCTTCCTGTGTGTATTTCGGTGCCGCCAGCAGCCCTTGGGCTTTTTCCTGAAGCAATCCCGTCAGCCTGCCGTGCTCGTCCCGCTCGATATTGCCGCCTTGCGGGTTCGGCGTATCTTCTGCAATCCCGCTTAATTCCAGTGCCTTGGAATTGGCGACTGCCATATGGGCACAGGCCCGTTTCAGTACAACTGGATTGTCGGGAGCTACTTCATCAAGATCCCAGCGGGTAGGGTTGCGTTTTTCTGCCATCTTGCTGTCATCCCATCCCCAGCCGAGAATCCATTGACCTTCCTGTATGGCGTCCGCTTTCTGCTTGATTTTTTCTTTTATAGCTGCAATGGAAGGAGTTGCCGCTGGCTTGCAATCTACTTCCAGGAGCGTTAGCCCGAATATGGACGGGTGGATATGGCTTTCTATGAAACTGGGCATCAGTGTTCTTCCTTCCAGATCCACCACCTCTGTTCCGTCGTATATCCAGGAGAGTGCTGTCTCCTTTTCACCTGCATAGATGATCTGTCCATCCTTTACGACGACCGCGTTTGCTGAAGGGGCGGCATCATCCATCGTCAGCACCTTCCCGTTTACAAAAATTAAATCGGCACCATTCATTCTTTATCACCTCCTCTATCAGCCGTCCGCATTAATTGTTGTTGAACCGATAAGATAGATTCATATACTTTTTCCAGAACGTCATCAAGCTGTGCTTCCGTCATAATCAACGGCGGTGCAAAGCAGATAATATTGCTGTTTTCATACGTAACCCCGCGACAAATGACTCCTCGTTTGTGGAGCTCCTCAATCACTTTTGGGCCTGCATTCAATTCCTTAGAAAAGTTTTCATTCGCAGCCGGGTCTTTCACCAATTCGATGGCGCCTAACAAGCCCATGGCCCTAACTTCCCCTACAATCTCCAACTTTTCCTTTATCCGGTTAAAACCTTCCAGCATTTTTGCGCCGATTTTCTTAGCGTTTTCTACCAGTCCCTCCTTTTCTATCAATTCGATATTTTTCAATCCAACTGCAGTGGCTGTTGGATGGCCACTGTAAGTAAAACCGTGAAATAATGTGCCCTCCGACTTCTGCTTAAGTACTTCATGGATCGGTTCTGAGATGACGACGCCTCCTAGCGGCATGTAGCCGCTCGTCACCCCTTTCGCGAAGGTCATCATGTCCGGTACTACTCCCCAGTTTTCGAGTCCAAACATCGTTCCTGTCCTACCGAAGCCGGTAATGACTTCATCAGCAATAAACGGTATTCCGTATTCATCACACAACTTCCTGACTTCCTGAAAATAATCCTTCGGTGGAATCAATACGCCGCCGGCTCCCTGGATCGGTTCCGCCATGAAAGCAGCGATTGTTTCCGGGCCTTCCGCTTCGAATTTTTCTCTTAATGATTGGATAGCCGCTTCTGTTGTACTTTGATAAGACGTGTTGGCATGGATAAAATCCGTCATCATATGTCCCGCCATCTCCCAGAACTCGGGAATTCCCGTCGCACTGGTCGAGGCAGCCGCCACCCCATGGTAACCGCGTTTCAATGCAACGATTTTTCTTCTCTCCGGCTGGCCCTGGATTTTCCAGTAATGCCGGATCAGCTTGATCGCCGTATCATTGGACTCCGACCCACCGGAGGTAAAAAACACCGTATTCAAATTGCCAGGTGAAAGCTTTGCAATCTTTTCTGCCAGTCGGATGCCAGGCTCATGGGTAAATGTCGAGAACGCCGAACTGAATGCCAGCTTTTTCATCTGTTCGGCCGCTGCCTCTGCCAGTTCCGTTCGTCCATGCCCGATATGCACGTTCCATAACGATGACATCGCATCGATATATGATTTTCCTTGGTTATCTTTCAGGTAAATTCCTTCTCCGCTTTCCACTAACAATTTCGATCCCTGCTCCTGTTGCTGCTGGATCGATGTTGAGGGATGCAAAAAGTGTTTTTTATCTAGTTCAATAAGATGTTCCAAAGCTCCTGACCTCCATTTCGGTTATAAAAAAACCAGTCCTATGCCATCAAGCCGTATTGGACATACGTATCTCCTGGCATAAAACTGGTTCCTTTCTAACGGGCTGCTCTACCTTGAACCAGTAGAGTCAGATTAGAATAGACAGTTTTTTAACAAGTCACATATAGTGTTTTTCATTTTAGCAGGCTTCCGGCATCATATCAACTGATTATTCGTAATTTTCTAATAAATATGCAGGCATGGAAACTGCATATACAGAGTAGATCATAGGTGCAGCATATGGGTTTACTTGTATAAGTCTGAACTACAATTGAGAGAGTTTAATTGATAAAGGCGTAAGCTTCAGCTAAAACCGTGCCTATTTATAAAATAGCAAAACGCCCGGCCCCCACTGCAGTCAAACATGAACTCACTGGGGACCGGGCGTTTCTATTTTCATGCCTATAAAGACCGTAGTGCTAACGATTACTGTTGGGGGCGGTCCTTATACTGGGTTTAATAACCGTTTCCTGTGGATTTTTGCTATCTTGCGGCCTTTATAACCTGTATCAAGACCATCCAGACAAGCTTTCCCTACGCTTATGGTTATAATCAACCAATCGGACATGAAAAGAGGATCCATGTATGTTTCTTTAATGATCTGCAGTACTGTAGTACAGTCATCTCTACTTAACTAATTCTGGGACGGTGACAAACTCATAGCCTTCCGCTCGTAATTCATCGATAAGCTCAGGAAGTGCTTCCACCGTTTCAAAGTCACCCTCGACGTGGTAATTATGCTGCAGGACAATGGCCCCTGGACTGGCATCCTTCATGACCCTTTCTACGATTTCTTCTGCAGGTATGCCCTCCCAGTCTTTAGAATCTGCTGTCCACATGATCGATTCGAATCCCTGTTTTTGTAAAAGTTCCAGCTGATCCGGGTCAATTTCTCCAAATGGCGGCCGGATTATATCCGTTTTCACGCCGGTAATTTCTTCAATAACGGTATTGGTATGGAGGATATTCTCTGTCATTTCTTCTTCCGTAAGCTCAGGTAAATGCGGATGATCCCACGTGTGGTTGCCGATTGCATGGCCTTCCCTGTGAATCTTCTGGAGCTCTGCAGGATACTCCCTCACCCGTTCCCCCATGACAAAGAAGGTGGCCTTTACGTCTTTCTCTTTTAAAATTTCTAAAATCTTTGGCGTGTAGGTGTCTTCTGGGCCATCATCAAAAGTAAGAGCTATCTGCTTTTTATCGGCATTTCCCATATAAATCATCTCGTTTGTTACTGGACCATTTATTTGATCCGGGTTCACAACTGGAGCAGGACCTAATAATAACTCCGCTTCCGAAAAACCAAGTTCGATAGCAGTAAGCTCGGCTCCTTCCTCAAACTCTTTATTAGGAATTTCTAACCAATAACCAGCCTCGAGATTAGTAGAAAGCAATTGATTGTAGTTCGCAATCCTATCTTGCGGTACTCCAAACTTATTGGAAATCTTTTTAAGTGTGTCACCTTCTTTAACCTGATAGGACTCCGCCATTGTGGTTGTCCCCAACATAGGCAGGCAAACGAGGATCACTGCGATCATTAATGTTACTTTACGACCCATTCCATCTCACTTCCTTCTATCTAATTTATGCTTGACGTCACTATATCTGATCCATACAAGTAACCGCATCCAAATAAAACGCCCCCTTTTAAGGGAGCGCATACTTATCATACGTAAAATAGTAGCATATGAATGCCATAAAACAATACCGTCTTTCTATCTAAAATGCCCATAGGGCAACTTATTTACTTTCTTACATCCTTTTCCTTTTTTGATAGTCAGGTAGGTATTTTCCCCCTGAATGATAGAATTGATTCTACTGAAGAGCCAGGGAACTATATCGAACTAGTGAATTTTTTCATATAAGCAGAGTTCACGCTAAGCTGCAATACGTTTTGTTTCATTTTCCATTTAGCTGGATATATACCTATAGCATGGAAACCAAAGGAGGAACAACAATGAAATCACTAGATCAAGCTTTACAACATAATGTAGGGCTGGGCACAGCTCCGTTAGGAAATATGTTCCGTGACGTTCCGGAAGAAGAAGCACGGGAAACGATTCAGAATGCATGGGATCAGGGCGTACGCTATTTCGATACCGCTCCTTTCTACGGTGCAGGACTGGCGGAATTGCGTCTAGGTGAAGTATTGTCTAATTATGATCGTGACGACTATCTGCTAAGTACCAAAGTGGGCCGCTATGTGACCGATGAAACAGAGAAAAAAGATGGGTTGTTCGAAGATGCCCGCGAAAATAAAGTAATCACCGATTACACCGAAGATGCCACGAAGCGGTCGATCGAGCAAAGCCTCGAGCGGTTAAAGACGGACCGATTGGACTTCGTATTTGTTCATGATGTCTCCCCTGATTTTCACGGGGATCAGTGGATCGACAAGTTCGCTGAAGCTAAAAACGGTGCGTTTCGCGTCTTGACTCAGCTTCGTGAAGAAGGAGTCATCCGCTCCTGGGGACTCGGCGTCAATACACTCGAACCAATCGAACTAGCTATGGACTTTGAAGAAACCCAGCCGGATATGTGCCTGTCTGCAACACAGTACACGCTCCTTCAACATGAGAGGGCTTTGCAGCGTATGATGAAAAAAGCGGAAGAAAAGAATATCGATATTGTCGTCGGCAGTCCTTATAATTCCGGTGTTCTCCTAGGCGGAGACCATTACAATTATGAAAAAGCACCACAGGAGATTATTGACCATGTCAACCAATTGAAAGAAATCGGTGAGAAATACGATGTGCCATTAAAAGCAGCTGCCCTGCAATTTTCCACCACTCACCCTGCCGTAAGAGCTGTTATACCAGGGTCAACACGGCCGGACCGAATCAAGGAAGATATCGAAATGATCCAGCGGGACATTCCGAACGAATTCTGGGAAACGTTAGTGGACAAAGGCTTCATCTCCCCGGATGCTCCCCTGCCTATAAAGTAATAGTTTAAGAGACAAGTGCCTGACTCTCAATGTAGCTCATTGGATGTCAGGCACTATTGTGTTTAAAGACCACTTCCTTGAAATTTTTTGCTTCTAACGGTCATTACAGGGTCTATAACAACCGTTAACCATGCTATGCTGTTGTCTTACGGTTTTTATAACAGTTATAATAACCGTCCACTGCCGCCATCCTGCCTGCGAAGGTCATTAGACTTCTTTTAAAAATACCAATTAAAGTAAATCTTAATATATCAATACGTAGGCTTACTTTTATGCAATTGTGTTATAATTAGAAAATTATAACTATTCAAGAACGGAATGAAGGTGAGTACGTGAATCGTCTATGGTTTACTATTTTGCTAGTGACTACCACAAGTTTAATGGGCTCCTCCTTTGCAGTCGGAAAAATCGGCCTCAATTATGTCTCTCCCCTGCTTCTGGTTGGCCTACGCTTTTCTATCGCCGGTTCCATCATGGCATTGAGCGTATATCTGCTTAAACGACAGCACCCGAAGCGCTTCAAAGCGTGGCTTCAAATGCTGGTGGTCGGCTTTTTTCAAACAGCAGCCGTAATGGGAGCCATTTTCTTAAGTCTCCGGACGATTACCGCTGGAGAATCTTCTATTTTAACGTTTACGAACCCCTTGCTGGTTGTGTTGTTTGGCACTATTTTTATGGGGATGAAATACCGGTGGATGCAGTGGGGCGGTGTTGCCATCGGCTTCCTAGGCGTGTTTATCACGCTGGGCGCATCACTGGATATTCAGCAAACTGGCACCTTGCTTGGTATGATGAGTGCGGTTTCCTGGGCAATTGCGACTCTCCTGATGAAAAAGTGGGGCCAGGCGTTTGATACCTGGGTATTGACCGCTTATCAGATGCTTTTTGGCGGAGTCATCCTGTTAATAGGAAGCGCCTTAATGGAACAGGCCACATTTGTGGTGACTCCCCTATCTATTTTCATTCTGATATGGCTGGCTATCATGGCTTCAATCGTCCAATTTGCGATATGGTTCTATTTATTGAAACGAGAAGACCCCGGCAAAGTCAGTGCCTTTTTATTCCTGGCGCCACTATTCGGCGTGATCTTCGGCTGGCTGCTATTAAATGAACAGCTTCACTTTTCCACCTTGATAGGCGGGAGCCTCATTTTAGCCGGAATTTACTTCGTCAACCGACCAGCAAAACAGGTAAGGACCCGACTCGCCGCCGGTCCCTCACAACTTTAGAAAAAAGAGCCTGTCCCCGCAAACAACCGGAGGACAGGTGCTCTTTAAATTGTTCAGGTATTCGAGTTAAGTTCTTTTAAGGAAGTATGAAAATTATAAAAATCATTCACCTGCTTATTTGCACACTGACGAAACTCCCCGAGCAACCGTAGTTCGGCCTCTCCGATCCCTTACTATCTTCCATTAAGATAAAGTCCCGTTAATTTTTAGTAAGTTGAAATCATAAAATATTAATAGCTATATGATTCCGGAGAGGAGCTTTTTCTATGCCCATATTGCCGTATGCATTACAACGCGGAGATACAATCGGTATTGTTACATTGGGAAGCCCGCCAGAAAGGAATGAAGTCGAGACAGGGATAGAAATGTTAGAAGATATGGGGTTTAACATAATTCTAGGCCAAAGCGTGTACGCCCGAGATGGCTTTATAGCAGGTACAGCTCAGGATCGTGCGGCAGATCTAATGCGAATGTTTGCCAATCCTCAGGTAAAGATGATATTACCTTCCCGGGGAGGGGTTGGAGTTGCGGGAATTCTCCCCTATCTTGACTATTCATTTATACAGCGAAACCCAAAAATCATAAGTGGCTACAGTGACATTACGGTGTTATTGAATGCCCTCTTCCAATTCACCCGCTTAACTACATTCCAGAGCCTGATGCTTGTGGATTTTAATGCAAGCACACCTGACTATAATTTCAACCAATTTTTTTCTGCTGTTTCCCATCCTGCGCCAATGAGACAAATAAACAATCCTCCGGACATTAAGTTAAAAAGTAAGATTCCCGGGAATGTGATCGGCCCAATTGTTGGTGGAAATCTCACGTCATTACTCGGTACACTTGGTACTCCATTTGAAATAGATACGCGTGGAAAAATACTGCTTATCGAAGATACACATGAACCCATTAACACCATCTACCGATATATTGAACATTTAAGAATGGCAGGGAAGTTCCGGGATTGTATTGGTATCGTTATGGGAGAATGTACAGAATGCCCCGAATCTTATGGTAAAACGTACGAAGATCTGATCAACGAATTTATCGTCCCATTAAATAAGCCGCTTATGACGAATCTAGCCACAGCACACGGGACATATAAAGCTGCCATTCCTATAGGGGCTACGGTTAACTTGAATACGTTCAATAATACTCTAACAATCCTCGAACCCACTACTCTTCCACCTTTCATTTGATCGAACAGGGCTATACTCGATTCTTACCAAGATGGTTATTAAATGCCACAAGCATAATTTCGACCGAATCACAAAAATTCATGAATTTTCTTACAAGCGTTGCTCACTTCTTATAAACATAAACTCCTTCCACACCAGGTATCTAGCAGGAAGGAGTTTATTTCTATTATTCATTTATCGTGACAGGACCCTCGCACATGCCGATCCGCCCGCACTCAATACCGTGAGATTTTGTCTCCACTATTTTTACTAAGAATTGGATTGGACAAGTATCGCTCTTAATCCATTACCAACCCGCCATCTACGACAAGGTTTTGACCAGTAACCGCTCTGGCCCAAGGAGATGCAAAAAACAATACAGCATCCGCCAGTTCCTGGGGGCTGGTCGCTTTCTGGAGCGGTGTTACCAGCTCAACCATACCGAAAACCTCTCCTGTCGTTACACTACTGGCATCTGTTTCTTTCAGTAAGCCTCCGGAAACCATATTTACAGTAATCCCATACTGTCCTAATTCCTTGGCCATATTACGCGTAAAACCCAGTAAAGCTGCCTTTCCCGTTGTGTATTCATGGTAAGCAACGACAGGGTTTTGCAGGAGGTTGGTACCGATGTTGATGATTCGTCCAAACCCTAGTTCCTTCATATAAGCCAGACCGGCCTGTACGGCGTTCAAAGATCCTTTTACTGTTCCTTCGATTTGAGTCTGGAAGTTGTCCCATTCTAACTCCGCCGCATTCTTCTGTGCACCCGGATCAAAACGGAAATCGACCAGTGCATTATTGATAACGGTGGATAATGGCGTGCCAAAATGACTTACCGCACGATCGACCATTTCGTCCACCTGGTTCTTATCCCTGATATCTGCCTGTACAGCGATTGCATTATCCCCTAAACGCTCTACAAGTTCTTCCGCTTTCTGTTTACTTTTAAAATAGTTAATAATGACATTTGCACCCTCATTCGCAAACGCTTCGGCGATTGCAGCCCCCAATCCTCGGCTTGCTCCGGTAATCAGAACCGTCTGTTTATTCAATTGCATCTCTAATCCTCCATCCTTCTTAAGGGGATTATGTAATAGACAAAAAACCAGGCCCTTAGGACCTGGTTATAGTAGTTGACATGCATAAACTACTTCCCTACGCTGGTATAATCCAGATCAGGTCCTGAGGGTCAAAAAGTATCTTGCTTTTTTCTCAGCCTGCCACACAGGCTCCCCTAGTAGATTCTAATATTATTTACTTTCCATATTCATTGTAATAGCTCCATCCTCGTCCATCAAATCCAATTATTCCCTAATAAAGAAGTGCCTGACCCAGGAGAGGATCAGGCCATATGTTATTACCTTAGCAGCCAGGTTCTTACGATGATTTCCTGCCCCACTGATCTTCAAAAATAAGGTTATCCAAGTCTGATCTTTTTTCCCAGTCCGCTTTTTCTAAAATAGGCTTGTCTGGATACGTATCCGTGTACCCTACCGAAAGAAGTGCGAGTGGGTCCACGTGCGGAGGTATATCGAGAATATCACGAACATCATTCTTTTTATAAAAACTCACCCAGCCCATGGCCAGACCTTCCGCACACGCTGCCAGCCACATGTTCTGAATCGAACACGCTGTCGATAAGGAATCGGTTTCCGGAATGGAATTACGGCCTAACACATGGGACCCTCCTCTGGTTGGATCGCATGTGACACAAATGGTCAAGGGAGCTTCCTTAATTCCCTCGACTTTCAGGCTGAGAAACTTTGTCTCTTTCTCTCCTTCAAAATGGATAGCCATTGCTCGTCTTTCTTTGTCTGCTGCCCAGGCTAATCTATCTTTGATAGTCTCCGAAGAAATAAGGATGTAATTCCATGGCTGCATAAAACCTACAGAAGGCGCATGATGACCGGCTTGGAGAATGTTATGTATGACATTTCTTTCTATAGGTGTCGGCAAAAAACTGCGGATGTCCCTTCTCGTATAAATAACTTTATAGATCGCATCTTTTTCTTCTTGCGTAAACATAGATCCCCCTCCTTTTATACATAAATATATATGAAACTACCATTAGAAATAATCTCATCGTCTGTTAGCGACTTCCTCACCAGCAGCTTCTCGATCTGCTGGATTACCAGGCCATGGGTTACCACGATGACAGCGTCGTCTTTGTAGGTTTGATAGAGGGCCTTCAACTCTCTTTTCACCTGTTTTTCCAGCTTGTTTATCTCAGCTTGATACCATTCCCAAAACGAATGATCTGAAAATAATGATTGTTTGTCTTTTCCATTCCAGTAACCGTAATCCAATTCTGTAAAAAGATTAGCAGCAAAACGAGGGATCTCCATTTGATCAGAAAGAATATAAGCTGATTCCCTCGCCCGCTGCAATGGGCTGCTAAGGATTACATCCCACTCTTCCCCCGCTAACTGTTCGGCGCACTCTCTGGATTGCCGGATACCTTTTTCATTGAGCGATGTTGCTGTGTGACCTTGCAGCCTGCCTTCTGCATTCCAGTCTGTTTCTCCATGTCTTACAAAACAAACCTTCATCTTATTTCAACTGCCTGGATAGGCCATGCCAGCAATAATGTACAGATTCCGCTTTTTCCGCCGCTGTCTGCAATACCCAGCCGGATAAGTCACGCCAGGACCGGTCATTTTTATCCATCGGCACAACACCCCGCCCCATTTCCAGCATTATCAGTACAATTGGCTGCTGTTTCTGTTTTTCTATTTGCTTCATCTCTGTGATACACGCTTCGAAATAGTTCCTTACGAGTTCCAATTCGCGAGCTTTCTCCCATTCCTGCCGAATCCAAACTTCCCATCCTTCTATTACCTGGGCCGAATCAACAGTTATATAGGTTTCTTTCCACTGGGTCAGTGACTCGTTTTCATAAGCGGAAAGCCACTGGCTGTCAGGGAACTTCCTGTTTACGAATTTTCTTTTTCCACTATAGGCACCACCGACCACGAGCTGCATTTCCAGTCACCTCCAGACTGATTGAATAACATTCTGACGCCTTTCCCGTGGGGAATTTTAGAATCTGCAAAGGATAACTCGGGAATAAATCCATTCATGACTTCCCGAATAACGCCGCCATGGGTGACTACTAACACGTTTCTTCTATCATCTTTCTTCAGTATGTCATTTAAAAATGACCGGACACGCCTACGGAAGGGTTGATAGTTTTCTCCATTAGGCGGGGCTGACATCTGCCAGTGATTGATCCAGTGCTGATACATAGGGTCGTTCTCGAGTTCATGGTGTGTCTTCCCTTCCCAATCACCGAAATCCATTTCACGGAGATTTGGGTCCGCACATGCCGGCTTATCAGGAACAAGATATTCGATCGTTTCCATGCATCTCCTCAGGTCACTCGTAAAAATCTGATTGAACGACTGCGCCGATAATTGCTGCTTCAATAATCGAGAATCATACAGAAGTTCCGGCAGTAATGGCTCATCCGAGTGACCGAGATAACGCTTTTCTTTGTTCCATTGCGTCAGCCCGTGCCGGATAAAATAAACAGATACACCATCATCAGTCCCCATAGCTCTCCCCCTTCTATAGCTGTACCTAGCATATCGCCATTAATTCCATGGAATTTGGTAAGAAACCATCCACGTAAAAAATAGAAAAATACCCCATACCCTGCAAGAAGAAACCAGGCGTCTGGGACAAATACACCGATAAATATAATTGGCAGCAGTCCGGCAATGACATCCCTATTAGTCAGGTGTGCTTGCCATGTAAAAGCAAGTCCTTCCTGTTTGACCGTCGGTGTGGTTCGTAACAGTAAAATCGCCAGGAATCTGCTGCAGGCCGGCACCAGCAGAAACATTCCAGCAGTCAGGAAATCATCCATGATTCCACTGGTCAATAAACCATAAATGAGTGCCAGTTTCCATAACAGGTAAAAAATTAGTGTCAACATAGCGAAACTTCCAACGTGGGGGTCCTTCATAATTGTCAGCTTCTTTTCTACCGGTGCATTTGACCCGATAGCATCCGCCACATCCATCAACCCATCGAGATGAAGTCCACCCGGCAACGCAGTCCAGACAGATAGAAGTAAAAGAGCTGTAAACCACGCCGGCAGCCAGCCATCAGCCAAAATGGAGACCCCCATCACCAGGAATCCTATGATCAAACCAACTAGACTAAAAGACTTCAACGCTCCCTTCAGTACGGCTTTCTCCCACGGTACATTAACGGGCAGCGGGACCCTTGTAAGAAATTGCAAGGCAAGCACCAGTCCATAACCAAAACCTTTCATTCAATCATCCTTCCATTTGACAGGAAGTCCAGCAATCACCTGATAGACTTTCTCTGCACTAGAAATGATATACTGGTGCAGCTTTTCCAGCATGCAGGTATAGGAAGCAACACTGTCCACACTCGACGGTATCCCTTCATTCACATCATTGGAGACAATATATAAGTTCAACTGCCGCGCCTGGGCTGTCTGAATCCAGCCGCTCACTTCCTGCATGATTGTCTCCCATCCTGCCTGGCCGATGTACAGCCTGTTACTAAGCCATACGGTCAGACAGTCGATCAGCACGGTACTTTCTGTTGGTAAATCACATAATCTATCTTTTACATGCAGTGAAGCCTCAATGGTTTGCCATTCTTCCCCTCGATCACCACGATGGCGGGCAATCCGTGCTTCCATTTCTTCATCAGATGGCACGGAAGTTGCGAAGTAATACAAATTTCCATCCTTATGTTTGTGATAGCTTTCCAGTGCCAGCTTTTCTGCAAAGCTGCTTTTTCCCGATCGGGCACCACCGGAAATGAAGGTCAACATGGCTGATCCCTCCATTTTTTCAGCACCTGGAGCAGATAATCATTTTCATCCGCACTCCTGACAGCAAGCCTCAGGTAACGGCCATCCAGCCCTTTGAAATTGTCTGTATCCCTGGGAATGATGTTATTTGCTACTAAAAACCGGAACAGCTTCTCTGTGTCGTTTGGTCTGTTTCCGTCCTTCAGTAAATAGAAGTTGACGCTCGATACGGTATGTATAAATCCAAGGGCTGTCAGGTTTTCCGTAAGTTTCTCACACTCACCCTTCAGCCAGTCTTTCGTCCTTGCCATAAAGTTTTCATCAGACAGCAGTGCTGGTAATAAGCCCGCTGTTATCCCGTTAACACTCCATGGCGGCTGCTTTTTCTGCAGTTTCTGAACCCAGTCAGCGCCAGCCATGATATAGCCTGCCCGCAGGCCGGGAATGGCAAAAATCTTTGTTAACGACCGAAGGACAATCAGGTTAGGATAGAAAGCGAGCAGCTTCTTAACAGAAAGCTCCGTTTCAAAAAGAAAATGCACAAATGCTTCATCTATGACAATCGTTGTGTCCGTCTCCAGTCCTAGTTTTAGTAAATATTCCAACTCTGTAAAAGACAAAAGTGTTCCCGTCGGATTATTCGGCCGGCACAGGAATACGACGTCCACTTCAGCCACTCTCTGCGCCATCGCTTCCACTGGAAACCGGAACGACTGATTTAACTGGAGATGTGTAATCTCTACATCAAATGCCCGGCAGGCCCGCTCATATTCAGAAAAAGTCGGATCGATGATCAATGCTTTTTTGCCATGAAATAACTGGGCGATTAGAAAAATGGCTTCCGCTCCTCCATTGGTCAAAAGCAGCTGTTCCGGATTCATCCCTTCTTGTCTGGAAAGAGCAGCGTACGCCTCTTTATATTCAGGGTCTGGATAGTTCGCTATTTCCTTCATCAGACGGGGTAGCTGATCAGACAGCCAGGCCTGCGGACCAATAGGATTAATGTTGGCACTGAAATCATAGACTCTCCCTTCCGCTTCCATGCCAATAGACGCGGCAATACGGGCAGGCTGTCCACCGTGTGCAGGTAGTACCATAACGTTTCCTCCTTAACTTACGATTAACCATCCGCTTAAAAATAGAATAAATACCAGCCAGCCGCCATGCATGATGTTAATCGACTGGGCAATATGTTCTGTTTTCAGTTCTGTTAGTGGGTTACCGATTTTGCTGCGATTGGATACGACCCCTTTGTAAGTATTGACGCCGCCAAGCTGGACACCGAGCAAACCTGCGGTCATCGCCTCCGGCCAGCCGCTGTTCGGACTTGGGTGCTTGCTGGCATCACGTAATGTGACCCGATAGGCATTCCTCTTGTGAAATGCCGGGTAAATCGATGCAGCGAGCCACATACAAACAGCCGTAATCCTTGCAGGTATCCAGTTGACAAGGTCATCAAAGCGGGCAGAAGCAAACCCGAATGATTCATATCGCTCATTTTTATACCCGACCATGGAATCGAGTGTGTTCACGGCCCGGTAGATCATGGCAAGCGGGGCTCCCCCGATCAGCGCCCAGAATAGCGGAGCGGTAATGCCATCCACCGTATTCTCTGCAACCGTTTCAACTGTTCCACGAACAATTTCGGACTCGTCTAACGCTTCCGTATCGCGGCCAACGATATAGCTGAGTTTCTCCCGCGCCAAAGTAAGGGAGCCTTCACGCAATGGCTTACCTACTTCTTCACCTGCCTGATGTAAGCCTTTGATCGCTATCGTAGAGGAGATCAAGTATACCTCCAGCGCCGCTCCTGCCCAGAAAGAAACCCGTCCAGCCAGGTATACAACCATGCCAATTGAAATATAGGTTATAACAGTAACAGCCCCAAGCAGCAGGAACCCCTTCGCCCTCCGGTGCCTTCCCTTGTTCCATTTTTTATCCAAAAAAGTAATCAACTTGCCTATGATCACTACCGGATGAGGAAAAAGTTTAGGATCACCGATGACCAGGTCGAGAATAATCGCAGCCAGCATAAGATACAGGTGATATTCCAAGAAACCCATCTACTTGTCCGTCCTCTGTCGATAGTTTTCGATCGCTTCGGTGACAGCACGATAAACACTTTGTCCAATCGCTTTTCCTACTCTGGTTCCGGATCCTGCATACGGGGTTGATTCTCCCTGTTGGGTTGCAGCAATAGCGATGCTGTCGGTTGATGTGCCAGTGGCAATGGTCTTTGTAGCCGGGTCTGCAACCTGCATGTCCGCCAGTGCCTTCGTTTTTGCTTCGGTTGCGGACTGGACAGCATTGACGAATGCCCCATCCGTCAAATGGGAATCAAGAAACACCATGATATTAATGGTACCGACTTGCCATTCTTCCTCTGCCGGGTGATTTTCTGTGATATCTACTGCATTACCGACACCGGCGGTAACGACCGTGAAAACAGGCGTGTCCATGATCGTCTCTCTTACGAACGCCTGGTCTGCAAGCTTGACTGCCGTCATCATCCCCAATGTGTCCCCAGCAGGAATGTTCGCATCCTCCAGCCACCTGAGTACATCGGCAGCAGGATCCTGGCAATCGTAGTTTTTTGGTACGTGAAAATTACAAAAATGGCTGTGCCACTGCAACCCTCCCCCTGAAACCGCGTTGGATAGCACCCGGAGCGGACGAGGAAAGGCAATATGAATGTACTGCTCATTCTGCTCCACCTCACCCTCCAGGGTACGAAGATTCGGCTCCTCCATTTTTTCAGGAGCGACGAGCATCTGGGGTTTTGCAAGCGTAGGATGGCTATGGTGCTTGATATCAACACCATATACTTTTTGCAATAAAGCTTCATTTTTTAATACAGAGAGATCACCCTTTTTCACCAGCCGGCCTTGATGAAGAGCAGCAAACTTGTCAGCAAATAAAGCTGCCGTGTTCAGGTCATGAAGGATGGCGACAATCGTCATCTGGCGATTTTTCTGGTGCTCTTTTAAGTGCTGCAGCATATCGACCGTGTGTTTGACGTCGAGATGGTTGGTCGGCTCATCTAAAAACAGGATTCTCGGCTCCTGGGCAAGGGCTTTTGCCAGCAGTACGCGCTGCTTTTCTCCGCCACTCAGCCACTTAAACGGTTTGTCCCGGTAATGGTAGACTTCCGTCTGCTTCATCACTTCGGAAACCACTTCCTTGTCCCTGGGGGAAATATGCTTGATCAGTCCTTTTTGATGAGGATAGCGCCCGAGCATGACGATTTCTTCGACGGAAAAATCAAATTCCACATGGGAATTCTGTGCGAGCACTGCCATCATTTTCGCTTTTTTTCTGGAGGAATACGTTTGGATCGGTTTACCAGCCACATAAATACTTCCACGTGAAGGCTCTAACGCTCCGGTCATAAGCCTTAGCAGCGTCGTTTTCCCACTGCCATTCGGTCCTATTAACGCAAAAAAGTCACCTTCTTCGATAATCAGGTTGATATCTGTAAGGATATCCTCTTTCTGGTATCCGCCTGCCAGGCCATTGGTTTCTATCATGCTTTCACCCCTTTCTCATCCGTTCACGGACCAGCAGCACTGCAAATATCGGCGCGCCAATCAGAGCAGTAATGACACCGATCGGCAATTCCTTCGGTGCGATGATTGCCCTCGAGATCAAATCGGCCAGAACTAAAAATCCCCCTCCTGTCAACATTGACAATGGCAGGACATGCTTATGATCCGGTCCAGTGATCAGCCTGACAAAGTGCGGGATGACGAGACCGACAAAGCCGATCGATCCCGAAACAGCGACAGACGCACCCGTCAATAACGAGGCTCCTACTAAAATCAGGACTTTCCCTCCCTGGACATTCACTCCGAGGTGTCCGGCTGATTCCTCACCAAGTGCAAAAGCATTCAGGTCATGCGTGCGTGACAACAGGAGAATGACACCCACGATGAAAAACGGAACGATCAGCTGTACGTGACTCCACCCTCTCATACCGATATTTCCCATCAGCCAGTAAAGAATCTGGCGCATATCCTCTCTGTCGCTGAGTGCGATAATCAGAGAGATGACTGCACCGATGAAGGCGCTGATAATGATCCCAGCAAGGATGATCGTCTCAATATTCAAATCACGGCTGGACAGCCTGGTGATAATAAAAACGATCATCATCGTGATGAACCCGCCAAGTATAGCAACGACAGGTAAAGTATAGCTCCCCAGAAAAGCGATGGAGATTTGAAAATAAAGTACGGCAACTGCCCCAAGTGCCGCTCCTGACGAAACACCGATCGTGTACGGGTCGGCCAGCGGATTTCTTAAAAGTCCCTGGAAAGATGCGCCGGCAATCGATAACGAGGCTCCGACGAATAACGCCAGCAACACCCGGGGAAAACGTATTTCCCATATGATGACCTCGATATTACTGGATCCTTCATGCCCGAAGATGTCACTCCCGAACATTTTCTCTGCCAGCACGTCCAGAACAGCAGTCAAAGGAAAAGATACACTGCTGACAAATAAACCAAGAAGGGCTGCACTAAGTACAAACCCTCCACTGAATATATACATCCATACTGTTTTATTCACTGAAAACTTCCGGGTAAATGAGTTCTCCAAGTCTCTCCACTCCATCGATTAAACGTGGGCCGGGTCTTGTAACGGTGTCATTGTCGACATCAAAAACCTGCTCGTCTTCAACCGCAGGCACTTCACTCCACCCCTCGCGTTCCAGCACCTGATTTTCTGGGTTGTCAACATAATAACCATAGGTCGTAATGATTACTTCCGGATCTAAATTTACTGCTTCTTCTTCTGTAAACTTGACCCATCCTTCTTCCTCTTTGGCTGCGTTTTCTGCGTTAATCGCTTCCAGCATTTCGTGCATGAACGTCCCTGAACCAGTTGTGAAAATATCAGGGGCAGGCGCGACTTCGACCCAAACCTTTTTCTTCTCTTCCACTTGTTGCGCTTTTTCTTTCACATCAGCTAAGCGTGTTTCCATATCTTCTATGAGTGCAGTCGCCTCGTCTGAACTTCCTGTTGCTTTTCCAACAAGTTGAATATTGTCATACACGGCATCGAATGAATTAGCATCATCCACGACCACAACATCGATGCCAGCTTCCTCAAATTGCTCGAGCACGGCTGCATGATTTTCATGGTGGAAGGTGGTTACCAGCACCATGTCCGGCATCAGTGACAGAATCTTTTCGACATTCATTTCCTGGCCGCCGACCTTTTCAATGTCTTCTGTTTCTGCTGGGTAATTACAGTAATCCGAGACACCGATCATTTTCTCTCCCTGACCGAGTGCAAAAGCGATTTCCGTGTTGCTTGCCTGTACCGAAACAATCGTTTCCGGTTCTGCCTCTATTTCCACCTGCTCGCCTGACCCATCTTCCACGGTCATTGGGAAGGAGTCCCCAGAAGTTTCCTCTTGCGTTTCTTCACTTTTGTCTGCTGGTTCATTCGTACTTTCCTTGCCTTCGTTTCCTTCTTCTGTCACCCCGCATCCGACCAACACAGCCAACAGGACTGCCAGCAGTATAGAAAATAACGATATTTTCGCTTTACTTGCCATCATTTTTCACATACTTCCTTTCTATTTATCAACCACGGTTTGTTTTCCGCAATAATCTCCTTTAAATAGGCTTTTTCGCGGTTACTTGTTCGTAACGCTGGCCTCATCGAAGGTAGCCATTTCACTCCGCATTCTTGCTGCCGCTTCCAGTACCGGAAAGGCAAGAGCTGCACCTGTCCCTTCACCCAGCTTCAGTCCGAGATCCAATAACGGTGCCGCCCCGATGTCCTCGAGGGCCATTTTATGACCCGGTTCTTGTGATACATGCCCCGCAAACAGATAATCTTTTATGTACGGGTTAAGCCGGACAGCTGCCATTGCACCGGATGTACAGATAAATCCATCCATGATTACAGGAATTCCGGCCTGTGCAGCTGCCAGAATCGCCCCTGATATGGCGGCAATCTCATAGCCGCCCAGCTTTTTGAGCACATTTAACGGGTTGTCAGGGTTTGGGTCACGAAGCCTGATCGCTTCTTCAATGATCCTGCTTTTATGCAGCTTTTTCTCTGCTGAAATGCCTGTTCCATGACCAACCGTCTGCTCCACGCTGCAGCCTGTAAGTACGGCCACCAGGGCGCTGGCTGCTGTGGTGTTTCCAATACCCATCTCACCTACGATGAGGCATTTTATTCCCCGGGCAATCATCGTGTTCGCTGACTCGGCACCTGCCAATATTGCAGCTTCCATTTGTGCTTCAGTCATGGCATCCGTTTTTAAAAAATTCGCTGTGCCAGCAGCTATTTTTTTTGTAACGAGACGATCATCGTCTATCTCACCGGCAGCACCGACATCGACTACCTGTAGGGATGCACCAATTTGCCGGGCAAAGACATTGATCGCTGCCCCGCCATCAAGAAAATTCCTGATCATCTGTACGGTCACTTCCTGTGGGAAAGCTGAAACCCCTTCTTCCACAATGCCATGATCACCGGCAAACACCAGGATTCCCGGTGGGGACACCTGTGGGACTCCCTGATCAGTAATGCCGGCAAGCTGTTTAGCGATTTCCTCCAGCCTCCCCAGGCTTCCCGGCGGTTTTGTCAACGTGTCCAAGTAATGGGCAGTTTCAGTGATTCTTTCCTTGCTTACTGGTTTGACTGATTGGATGATTTCCTGCAGTTGTTTATTCATTTTACTCCCCCGACTGTTTCATAAGTAGATAGTCGTTCATAAAGCTTCGGTATATCAATAGCCTTGCGGACATGCGCTGCCAACCGGTCGAATTCCTGTTCCTGAAAATGCTGGACTGAGGTCGATGACTGGAGTGGCTCCAACCCTTTTTTAATTCGGAGCGAATTCAAAAATTCTCTGCGAAAAATATCGTTATGGAAGATTCCATGGAAATAAGTACCGATAACGTCTCTGTTGCTTGCACCATCGGTCTGTCCGTCATCCATGATAATGAAATTACTTACAGTATCCTCGGCAACCGTTGTTCCCATGTGGATTTCATACCCTTTTACAGGAATAGTACGGCCATCCCAATTCACGGTTCCACTCGATCGGACCGTCTTTTTGTATCTGGAAAGAGTCGTTTCGATCGGCAGCAAGTCCAGCCCAGGGACTTCCTCAAGATTGGTCTCCACCTGATAAGGATCTCTTACTTTGGTTCCGAGCATTTGATACCCGCCGCAAATACCAACCACGATAGCTCCTAGTTCCCGGGCTGAGGTGATAGCCTTGTCCAGCCTTTTGTCTTGCACATAGATAAGATCCTCGATCGTATTTTTGCTGCCAGGCATAATGATGACATCCGGCTGCATCAGGTCAGCTGCCTCCTTAACAAACCGGACATGGCAATCTGCTTCGATCAGGAAAGGATCAATATCGGTAAAATTAGAAATCTTCGGATATTCGATGACAGCAATATCGATCGGTTTATCGGTGTTCCCACTCCTCGTATATCGGCTTAGGCTTAACGAATCCTCCGCCTCGATATGAAGGTCATTGATATGGGGAACGACACCAAGCACCGGTTTTCCAGTATACTTTTCAAACCATTCCAGCCCGGGATCAAGCAGTGCTTTGTCTCCCCGGAACTTATTGATGACCACCCCAATTACACGGTCGCGGTCTCGTTCGGGCAAAAGCTGGAGCGTTCCAACGAGACTGGCGAACACCCCGCCTTTATCAATGTCTCCCACTAATATGACCGGTGCCTCGGCCATTTTTGCAACGCTCATATTCACAAGCTCCCGGTCATTCAGGTTGACCTCAGCCGGACTGCCGGCTCCCTCGATGACAATCCGGTCATAACTTCCAGCAAGCCGGTGGTATGCCTCTGTGATTATTTGTTTGGCAGTATCGTAGTATTCTGAGCGGTAGGCGCTTGCCTTCATGTTCGACACCGGCTTTCCATGAACGACAATCTGGGCATCGTTATCCCGGTTCGGTTTGATCAGGACAGGATTCATATCCGTGGTTGCCGTAATACCGGCCGCTTCCGCCTGGACACCCTGAGCCCGTCCAATTTCTTTGCCATCGGCGGTTATGTAGGAATTGAGCGCCATGTTCTGCGACTTGAACGGAGCCGTCCGGCAGCCATCTTCTGTGAAAATCCGGCACAGGGCGGTGACAAGCATACTTTTCCCTGCATCCGAATGGGTTCCCTGGATCATGATCGGTTTTGCCTTTTCACTTTCCATCCCGCTGCTCCTTGCAAAGACGCAAAAAATTCTCCAGAACGTCGGGATTCGAGGCAAAATGGATGTGCGTATAACCGGCAACCACATTTTTATAAAGAAATCCTTCCTCGCCCGTTCCGAACCTGCTTTTCACCCGATAAGCTCCAGGAAGCTCACTTGATGGTTTGAAGATGGAATAATGGAATTCATGTCCCCGTACTTCCATGCCGTCTTTGAAAAGATAGTTGTTTGGAAGCCCAGAGATTTCCCGGTACCCAAGGGCGGCGAGTTTCGTCTGCATTTCCGTTTTACCAGGAAGCACACCTGCCATCGGATATTCGTTACCATCGAGCGTCGTGATCGATTCGGATAAATACATCAACCCTCCGCATTCTGCCAATACAGGGAGACCACTTTCAATTGCTTCACTAACTGACTGCCTGGCTGCTCGGTTTTCCGCCAGCTGCTCAGCAAATTGCTCCGGAAATCCGCCACCTAAATAAACGCCATCCGCTTCAGAGGGAAGCTCCTCTCCTTTTAAAGGGGAAAAATAAACAACCTTAGCTCCATACGCTTCCATCAACTCCAGGTTTTCCTGATAATAGAAGTTGAATGCCTCATCCCGTGCTATTGCGATTGTTACATTGATCACACCCCTACGCTGAAACAGAGAGGAATCAGTTTGCAAGGGTGCCTGTTCACTAATCTGATAGATTTGCTCTATGTCTACCGTCTTTGCAACTACATCTCCAAGCTGGTCCAGCTGCTCATCCAGTTCCCCGCGTTCGATGGAAGGCACCAGCCCTAAGTGCCGCTCCGGCATCTTAAGACTTTTATCTTTCAACAGATATCCACAGACCGGAATGCCACACTCCTGTTCCACCGCTTCTTTTATCAGCTGATAATGCCCCTCACTTCCGACCTTATTTGCAATCACTCCGGCAATATTAACTCCTGGATCCAGTAACTGAAAACCTTTTACGATAGCAGCAGCACTCCTGGCCATCGCTGAGCAGTCGACAATCAGAATCGTCGGAGCACCCAACAGGGTACTGATTTCTGCCGTGGAACCCTGATTGGATGTTGGCGATTTGCCGTCATAAAACCCCATGACTCCCTCGATGATCGAAAGGTCTGCCCCTTCACTTCCTTTGACAAATACTTCTTTCATCACATCTTCAGGGAGCATCCAGCTATCGAGGTTACGGGAGGGACGACCGGTTACGGCGGTATGATAGGAAGGGTCTATGTAATCAGGACCGCACTTGAACCCTTGAACCGTGAGCCCCTTTTTGATAAAGGCAGCCATTAACCCGATTGCGATACTCGTCTTGCCGGCGCCACTGGATACACCTGCAACTACGAGACGGCGGGCAGTCAAAACTCCACACCACGGACGGCAGGAATGCCTTCATCATAATAATGTTTTTCCACATCAATGACCGATACAAGATCAGCTGCATCCTTTACTTCCTGGAGCGCACTTCTGCCAGTAATCACGAGGTGGACATGCTCCGGCTTGTTGTGGATCAGTTCAATCACCTCTTCCAGCGGCAGTACATCGTCGACCGGAAAAGAATCAATCGCAAGCGCATTATTCAGTTCATCCAGAATCACGACATCATACTCCCCGGACAGCACTGTTTCCTTGGCAAGGGCCCACGCTTTTTTTAATGCCTCCCGGTGGATTTCCGGTGTCTTTGTCCAGGTGAACCCTTCACCCAGCTGAATAATCTCAGCACCCAGTTTCAACAGTGATTTTCTTTCGCCATAAGGGCGTTTCGGGGACTTGATGAATTGCAGCATTTTCACCTTTTTGTCATGGCCTAATGCCCGGACAGCAAGCCCGGTTGCAGCCGTCGTCTTCCCTTTTCCATCACCGGTAAAAATCAATGTCAACCCCTGCTTCTTTTGCATCCTATCTCCTCCTCCATAGTTACAAGTGCAATTAGAAAAACTTGGCTTATCGCCAAGTACTTATGGCGAAAGCCTTAGATTTTCTTAACTTTAACAAAGTTAAACATTCTTAAAGTAAAAAAACACCTTCCTCTAAAGGAAGGTGCGACTCTAAATAGGCAGAATATGCAGCATACGTATTCCACGTACTTACAAGCCTCCCTTGTTCCTCGAAGGGCAAACTTTGCGACAAACAGGCAGGCATCCTGACTTACATTCTAATGAAGAATGCTTACAGTGGCGGGACCGTGTTGGACTTTCACCAACTTCCCCTTTTCACCTTAAAGGCTTCCCTTTAAGGACCTGTTCGTATGATATGAAATTAACCTTATTGTAGACGAAGCTATGAATCTTGTAAACAACTCTTTCTGGGAAGCGCTAATAATTTCATTTTATACTTTCTTTATTTTAAATTATCTGTTAGTGTAATAAAAATAAAGGCAGCGTATCACCAGTGACCTCCCCAAGCTTTCTGGTATACTCGCTGCCTTTTCTCCCCTTGCTAATCCTCCAAAGCTATGATAAATCTGTGATTTTCTTTATCTAAAAAAAGACTGTATGTCTGGTACGGCTTAATCTGTAATTCTTTTACTATTTCTTGCGGGATATTGAGCGAATGCGTTTCGGTAATGTATCGTTTGTTATGGGTGGTCTCCGCGCAGGCTTTTTCAATATAAATATACTGAGCTTCATAGGTAATATCCACTTGCTCACCTACACCAATCCCCAGTTCCTTACATTGACTTACAGGCATATAAACAACCGGACGTTTCGGAAGTGGTTTTGATCGTACTTTTTTCAGAACCATACGATTCCTCCTTCTTTCACTTATTTGTGGGCTGTCAGAGCTCCTGAATATCCACTTAGGACTGTTACGGGGATATTTTTTGCATGTCACATTCCTCCTAGGATGATTCCACGATACGTGCTGCCGCTTTTCTGGCCCCGGCTATGTTTCTTGCAACCGGACCTAATTCCAGTTCCGCAAGCGCCCCAGCAACAAATAAGCCCTTTTTCCACTGCAGTCTGGAATCTACTACTGGAAACCCACATGGCGCACAAGGAAGGTTGTACTCTTGTATCACAGTTGTCAGCCACTCCCTTCCTGGCAGGCCAGACTCTGCGCCGGTAGCCAACAATAGAGCATCCGTATGTACGCGTGAGCTGTTTTTCATTTTTATTTCCAGACCTTGTTTGCTTGGATAAACTTTCTTGATCTCATCTGTTACGATCGTCAACTTTTTATTTTTCTCCTGGCGTTTAAGGCTCACGTACAACCCTTTGGTAATTGTACCTCGATGTCTGGCTTCTTGGATCATCGCCCGCCGTTCCTTATAGCAGGTAATCTGGTTGTATTTATTCAAGTATTTAGGCCCGAGCCATCCTGGATCACTATCAAAGTCTTTCTGGCGAAATGGATGACGCTTAATCAAGGTAACCGATCCATGTCTTCTCTGCGAAAGCGTGTTGGCAAGGTGGGCTGCTGTCATCCCTCCTCCAACGACTGCAATCGAATTATCAATGTTTATATCTTCTCCATCTTCAAACACATGCATGATTTTGTCGGGGTACTCTTCTTTCATGTCAGCTGCCCATGTTGGATAATGGGGTTGATGGTTAATTCCCATCGCAAGAACAACTTTTTCTGTATCAAATGATTGATGGGAAGCAGTTGTTACACTCCAACAACCACTCTCGTAGTTCAGTCCCTCAACCGTATCCTGCTTCCAGGAGCTCTGCAGCCCTATATGGTTAAACAACTCCATACAATGCTGATTGAACATATCTAAACGGGGGCGCTGATAATATCCTTTAAATGCCTGAGCATAATCGTTTGATTTCGCATATTTCTTTAAACTGTATGGATCCGGGTTCAAGTGATGTACAGAAGGCGATCGTAAATAATGCATTCCGATTTTATTAGTAAATGACTTCCACGTCTCTATCGGCTCTTGATGAGGATCGATGATAAGCAGTTCATCACCTGTTACTTTTTTATGATAGAGGAGACGGGCCGCCACTGAACATCCTTGTATCCCACCACCTATGATTATCCATTTAAACAACGGCCGTCACTCCTTTCCAAGTTACCAGCTGGCCTTCTTCACACCAGGCAGTTGCCCTTTATGGGCATATTCTCTAAAAGCTATCCGGGACATATTGAATTTTCTCATATAACCTCTTGGACGGCCTGTCACTCCACACCTTCCCGTTAGACGTGTGGGAGAAGAATCACGGGGTAACTTTCTAAGTGCTTCATAATCACCTTTCTCTTTTAATTCTCTTCGCAGCTCCGCATATTTCGTCACCATTTCCTGGCGCTTCGTTTCTTTTGCTATTTTAGACTTTTTAGCCATAACCGCCTCACCTTTCCTAATATTTTTCTAATAAGTAATCATTACGTTTTAAAATGAGCAAAAAATTTTTATCCCTTAGGATTCTTAAGGAATAGCAACCAAAAAATACTTCTTACGCTCTTCGTATTCCAAATGCTGATGAACGATATCGGTGCAATCCCTCCATTCGATACTTTCCATACAGTCTATAAGTTTTTTGCCAACTTCCTCTTCAATTTCTTTCATTCTATTAAGAAGCTCAAGCAGGGTTATATCAAAATGATTGGCTGCTTTTTTATGCGGAGAGTTAATGGACAGATAAGAGATGTATTCCTTTCGAGTGGCAGTGACCGCTGCAATCTCATCTTCCATTTGAATGACATACTTATACAACTCTCTTTTATCTCCAGGTAAGCTCTCTACAATTTTGTCAATTAGCAGCTTCTCCAAATAATGATTCAAGTTAATCATCTCTCCCTAAACGATAATTATTGAATGGCATCACACAAAACGTAATGATTACGAATTATAATATTTAATTGTAATTGCGTCAACCTCCCCCCTAAAAGAGATTTAATAACAAGAAGTTAATAGCAGGCATACTATAAAATAAAAGTTGTACCCACGCAATATATTCGCATAAAGTTAAAATATATGGTTGAAAGAAATTTATCCCCGTAAGTAAAAGAGGAGATTATATGTGTATATCTACTAATTTCATTGAACAGGAACAAGATAAATACAGACAGGAAATTAAGGAAAAATCACTGTATAAATTAGCTCATTCATACAGTGAAATTCCTGGACAAACAGATGAGGATTGGACCAATAAAATCATATTAGAGGATGAGACTGGCAATCTTTATCCTGTTGCTCCCAACCCAAACGGGTTAAGTTTTGCAACAAAAGAAATCACCTATTCAGAATATGAAAGGTTAGAAAGTAAAGAGAACAAACGAGCATTTGTAACTTTCTTTGGGATACTAGGCTTTTTAATTACAGTTATGGTTACATTCACCTGGTACTTTACTTGAAAAACCAGTTTAAGTAAGTATCTCCTATCAAAATGGTTAATCGTTTGTTAACCGTATCATTCAGAGACCTTGGCATCGACTGTCTCGGCATCCTGGTAGTAGTAATCAGCAAAGACATCAGCAAAAGCTTCGATGGAATTGTATAACTCCGTAAGATTATTGTCGACTCCACCGAATTCCAGGAGCATAGCCCGCTCGGTTAAATCCTGGTTGTAAATACCATTACCCTCCATCTTTGTTTTAATGAAGACCCCACGACTGATTCCCGGATATTGACTTTCAAGGGCCTCGTGAATTTCTTTAGCAATAGCAAGATTTTTCTCGAAATTTTCATTTTCTTTTCCTACGATAAAAAATAAACGGGCATATTCGATACCGTTGATCGTTTGGGTGGTTATCTTCTTTGGTTGTGAGTCCCGATGGATATCAACTAAATACGTCAAACGATCGTCTTGAGCCAGTGCCTCTTGGACAAGTTCCCGAGATAAAACATAGGAATGATTATAATTCCAGCCCTTTTCCTTCAACCCCCTGGTCATATCAGTTCTATCATGGACAGCTCCAATTCCCCGAGTTTCCAACTCTTTTTTTAGTTTACTGCCCACCGCAATTACATTGACGTCTGGATTCGTGCTGGATGCATCCTGGTTTGACTCCCCGGTTAACAGCGGGTTGAATGCTTCCCAGCTATGGGAGTGATAAATCAGCACGGATTTATCTTCAATAACCTGGCGCTCCCTTTTTTCTTCTTCGTCTTCCTTCTCTTTTGCAGCATCCAGTTCGTCCTGATCGACTTCCCTGCTATTTAACTGCTCCTCACTTGGAGGTGGGGACTCAATCGGTATATTACTGAAGTTGGTACCCTTCCCGGCAATCGCTATCTCTGTATGATATCTTTCCAAACCAGGCAGTTCCCTCCCTAGTAAGGTGCGAATGTCGCCTAATTCCACATCGGTAGCCATTTTCAGTAAATCAAACTCACCAGTCAATTGGTCAGGATAATGTATCCGTAAAGAAGTCATTTCTCGAGCCATAAGAAATAGAAACGCTTCGCTGGGGAGGGCTTCTGATACAGAACGAACAATGGTTGAGGACAAATGGTCTTTTAAACTACTGAATGTAACCGATACAGATAGCAGGATACCGGTTAATAGCATTGATAAAAACACCCACAACAAGACGTTTCTTCCCCTGCGTATGTAGTGACCAGGGATTTTTGGCAGCATGCACTTCATCTCCCCCGCTAGAAACTTTAATAGTCTAGCTTATGTCACTCTATTAAAAAGCATGACCATTTAATAGAAGAAATGTCTTTCAAATTACTTTCCATAAAAATAGAAATAGCACCTTTTCTGAGAAAAAAGGTGCTATCGTATGCATGCTTTATGTGATACTTCCATCATGAAGATAAACTATCAAGATTCATGGAGAAACAATGAAGGAATTTTGACAAGCTATACTTTTTTGAGACTTTTCCCACTAAAGATCAAACGTAACACTTTTCACAATGTAAACATCGATGCATACATTGTTTTTTCGTCAAAAAAACACTTCAGACTACTTACTAATATTCCCTTTTACTTGCTTCAATGTCGCCACGATCAGAAAACTGACAATTACTAATAACAACCAGGAACTCACCTTTCCGAGATGGACAAGACTCCACGCTTCTGTTTGATTCGGATACTCCCATGCTCCGAAAAACGTCGCAATATTTTCAGCGACCCAGATAAAAAATCCAATCAGCACAAACGAAAGAGCAAGCGGCATACGGTAGCGGCTGCCATTAACCAAATAAGTCACCCACGAACGCCAGAAGAGTAGGATTACGAGTCCGGATAGTATCCAGCGCACATCCATCCAGAAATGGTGCGTGAAAAAATTCAGGTAGATAGCGGCTGCCAAACTGCCCACCACCCAAAATGGGGGCCACTGGACCAGCTCTACCTTCAACCTGCGCCACGCCTGGCAAAGGTAACTCGCTACACTCGCATACATAAACCCACTATACAAAGGTACTCCCAGAACTTTGGAATACCCTTCATCCGGATAAGCCCAGGAACCCATATGCACCTTGAAAATTTCAAGCGCAAGTCCGATCAGGTGGAACAGAGTGATCACCTTCAATTCATCACGCGTTTCCAAACCGGACCGCACCATGCCCCACTGCATCAGAAGAAAAATGATCAGGAGCCAGTCATACCGGGGCAGTATTGGAGGAGTGATAATTTGCGTAATGGCCAACGAGGCAAAAATTACTACTGGGAATACGCAGGATAATGCTTGATTCCATCCAAAATGAAAAATCTGTACTACCGCTTTTCTGGCTTTGCCGCCAACAGCCTTAGTCACATCAGAGTTCGGCAGGGAATTATTCACGATCGTCTTCATCCGGCTGGTATTCCAAAATATCTCCCGGCTGGCAATCCAATGCCTTACAAACTGCATCCAGCGTCGAGACACGAATCGCCTTCGCCTTTCCATTTTTTAATATCGAAAGATTAGCCATCGTGATACCAACCCGCTCCGAAAGTTCGGTCACACTCATTTTTCTTTTCGCCAGCATGACATCAATATTGATGATAATTGCCATGTTCATCACCTCAGACCGTTAACTCATTTTCTGATTTTATTTCAATAGCGGTGTTTAACAGTTTTTGAAGCACCGCCGCAAAGACCGCAATCACCATGGCACCGAAAATAATTATCATGCCAATTACGATTACACCTGGTGCATCATCATACTCCGCGAAGAGATAAATGATCGGCATCAAAAGCACATAAAAACCACTGATCGCAATGGCACAGTATTTGATATTCTTCAACGCCTTTACTGACAAGTCTGAAAAAGCTTCGCTTCTATCAATATAGCTCAAAAGCCGATAAGCCTGATACAACGCCAGAAAATACGCCAACGCGGTAGCATATAAACCAATAAACACAAGATATTGCACATAACCCATCCCCGGAATTACCTCAGAGAATCCACGCGCGATGGCAGGTACCGCAAAAATACACAAAGCAAGAACCGGTATCCCCATAAGAAACACAGCAATCTTCAAAAAAAGTGTTTCCCGTTTCATAAACAGCACCTCACTAATTTAATGTCAGTTAAAATTTACCACAAAATTTATCGTTTTACAATAAATTTTTATTATTTAGGGGTATGTTTTTGTTGATTATTGCAGTAGGGAAACTGCTGAATAAGAACCCATTTTCTTATTAACCTTAATCCTTACTATAAAGACCTCTGCTCAAAAGGATATTCTTGCTAACGGTCTTTATCCCGCTTATAAAGACCCTCCAATCAGAGTTTGACTACTATAATGAACCTTAGACCCGTTATAATGACCAGCCGAACTGACCGAGCTTCCTCTAACGGTCATTAAGCAGTCTGCTCCTACAAAAAAAGGACTTCCGCCACCGGAAGTCCTTACTTTCTTATTATTCCACTTGCCACTCGGAAAAAATCCTTCCTCACACACCTTGCAGGGTGTCTATGAATGGGCCTGCTGCTCCAAACACAGCACATGCAGAAACAGGAACAACAAACACGGAGAATTCATCCGCCGCCTCTTCAGTCTGTCGCTACTCCAATAAAACTGCTTTCCCACACAGGAAAACAATCAATCAAACTAAAATAAATCAGGACTGATTTTTTCAGGTAAATAGAATGCTATTTCAGGGAAAAATGCTATCCCGAACAAGACTACCAGTATGATCGCTATATAAGGCAGTACTGCTCCGAATGACCGCTCAATAGAAAGGTTGCCTATTTTAGCTGCGAGCAATAGACATAGCCCATATGGCGGAGTGACCAATCCTACTGCCAACGTCATAACGGTTATGATTCCTAGCAATACCGGATCAATGTTAAAGGTAATTGATACCGGCAGAATTACCGGAATAAATAGAATCATAGCCGGTATAGCATCCATAAAGGTACCAACGAATAAAAAGAAAGCGATGATAATTAAAAGGAAAACCCATTTGCTATCGATATTTTCTGTGAAAAATTGGTTCGCCCATGCAGATAATTGATAATAACTCATCAATTCCCCTAATGCATTGGCTGCCGCTAATGCAAATAGGGATAGCGAGCTTAGCGTGATCGTATCAATAAGAATCCGTGGGAAGTCCTTCAGCTTCAATGTTCTATATACAAACATGCCAATCACCACTGTGTATAAAGAAGCGAACGCGGCTGCTTCGGTTGCTGTAAAAATACCTGTGATGATTCCTCCTATTAGGATGACCGGGGTCATCATGGCCGGAATCGTATCAATCAATTGCTTGGTAAAATTCTTTAAGGATGCCCGTTGATAGGTAGGATAGCCTTTTTTTAAGGCCAGCATGTATATCAAAGTCATCATACCAAGTCCAATTAAGACCCCCGGGATAATCCCCACAATGAATAAAGCACCTACAGAAACATTCGTTAATCCGGCATAAATAATCATCGGAATGCTCGGAGGAATTACCACACCGATTGTGGAGGAGGCAGCTGTAATCGCAACCGCATTCTCTTTATCATACCCCTGCTTTTTCATATTCGGTATCAGTATTTTACCTACCCCGGCTGTGTCAGCCTGGGAGGCGCCGGATACTCCCGCGAATAGCATGGATACGAGAATATTAGCATGGGCAAGTCCTCCCCGGATATGCCCGACGATAGATAGAGAAAAATCAATCAATTTTTGAGAGATTTGACCGCTGTTCATCAGGTTAGCCGCCAATATGAATAACGGCACGGCAATCAGAACGAAAGAGTCCAAACCATTTAACATTTTTACAGGGACTGTCACTTCTGGTATATAAGGAACATTCATAATACCTAGCATTGCTACAATGCCGATGACAAAAGCAATCGGAATTCCAATGATCATCAGGATCACAAATAAACCTACTAATAATGGACCTATCATTCTACTGCCTCCTCTCTACTAAAATTCCTTAGGATACGAATGATGTGGTTAAGTGTATAGATAACCATGGTTCCTCCCATGATTGGGACGGACACCCATACATATCCCATTTTCATTTGTGATAAGGATACCCAGTTATAATTCCAGAAACTCTGAACAGCCTGGATGCCATAAAAGAAAATAGCAAAGCTGAAGGCAAGCAAAATGAGATCGTTTATAATGAATAAAGTATTGCGCTTTTTCCCACGTAACTTCTTCAGGACAAGATCAAACTTGAAGTGTTCTCTACGATTCAGCATGACAGAAGCGCCCATAAATACCGACCAGATGAACGAATAATTGGCCACTTCTTCCGTCCAGACAACCGAAACTCCCATATACCTGGTGATAACCTGGATGAGAATGGCTGTGAAAAAGATACAAAGAAATAGGATGCCGAGTGTCAATTGGATACGTTCCAGCCATTTGATGAACATGGTTTTCCTCCTTCTTACACGTTAAAAGGAAAGGGCACCTCGGTGCCCTTTAACCCACAGGGTTCTTTCGGTGTTATTTCAACTCCCTGATTTTTTGAAGCATTTCTTCTGCGCCAATTTCCTTAGCGGTTTTTTCCTGGATTGGTTCAGCCAGTTCAATGAATGGCTCACGGTCGATTTCATTCACTTCCGCCCCATCCTCGATGGCTTTTTCCTTATACTCTTCTTCTTGCTCCAGTACTGACTTTCTTTCTGTTTCTACAGATGCTTCAGCCGCTTCCATAATGATTTCTTTCTGCTCATCGGAATAGGTATCGAATTTCTTGCCGTTTACCAGTAAGAAACGTGTGGTGTAATCGTGTCCGGTTTCTGTGATATATTTCCCGTTTTCTGTTTTATGGTGATTTTGCTGTACGAAATAAGGATAAGAGTTTTCAGCTGCATCTACGACATTCTGCTGCAGTCCCTGGTATAGTTCACCCCAGGCTACTGAAGTCGGTACCGCACCAGTCTGCTTCCAGTAGTTAGCCACCGCACCGGAAGTCTGCGTACGGTATTTCATTCCTTTAATGTCTTCCATGGATTCCAATGGTTTTTTACCATAGTAATGACGTACTCCTGCAGACCAATAACCAAGCAGTTTAAAATCGTTATTGGATTTTTCATTGATAATATCAGCCATTTGTTCTCCTACTTCACCGTCAACCACGCTTTCCCAATGCTCATAACTGTCAAAAACATACGGGAGTGCAAACAAGTCGATTTCATCAATCCCGGCTTTACTCATAAATCCTGGCGACACCAATACCACGTCTGCCCCGCCTAGCTTGAGCTTTTCTACTAATTCCGACTCACTAGTCCCCAGTGTACCCGCATGAACTTCAACCTCAATATTGCCCTCTGATTTCTCTTCTGCCACTTCCTTGAATTCAACGAGTCCATCCTGGTAAGGGTTTTCAGGAGACGTCTGGTTGTGGGCAGCAACGATCTTAATCGAATCTCCTTCTCCTTCTGCACCGTTTCCTTCCTCACTGCAGCCCGCAAGTGTCAATACACCAGCTAGCAGCATAAACAACAAACCTGTCAGTTTTTTCATTTTGAAATCCTCCCTGATATTGAATTCGCTTACATATTTTAGTTAAAAACAGACATAGCAGACACTTTCTTTACATATGATGCTGCACGTTTGGCAAGTTCATCGTAGTCCTCATCTTTATTCAACTGCTTAGGATTAACCAGCTGGCTGCCGATGCCGACTACTTCCGCACCATTTTCAAAATATTCTTCCATGTTCCCGCCATCAATTCCGCCGGTTGTCATCAACGGAATTTGTGGCAGCGGGCCTTTTATACTTTTGATATAACCTGCCCCCACTGTTCCTGCCGGAAACACTTTAACCATGTCTGCCCCGTGTTCATAGGCTGTCAAAACCTCTGTCGGAGTGAAAGCTCCCGGGATGCTTGGGACCCCATAACGTTTCGTTACCTTTATCGTTTCGGTATTAAGTGTTGGAGAAACGATGAAGGTGGCGCCGGCAAGCAACATAGCTCTTGCCGTTTCTGGATCAAGCACTGTTCCTGCCCCAATCATCAACTTATCACCTAAAGCTCTTGAGACTTTCTCGATAATCTTAGCCGCATGATCTGTTTCTGCTGTAATTTCCAGTGCATGGATCCCCCCTTTATGTAGTGCTTCCGCAATGGGAACAATATTTTCCTCATCAGCATTCCGAATAACTGCAACGATACGCGCTTGTTTCAATCGTTCAAAAATACTCAAATTCTTCACCTCCATTTATTCCATATTCGCATGGCGTTCGGTCATTTTCTCATAACTATCGTCCAATGCATGGATAATGACGGCATCCAGAAGCAGGTGGACAGATTGGTCAAATTGGTTCCCGAGCGGTTGAATGGTCTTCGGTTCTTCCGCTCGTCTTTTTTTCGTTGCCGCCGGAATGATCAGTACCCCATCCGTTATTTTCGTCAGTTCTGCATCCGGATTGGTAGTAACTAAGAATACCTTCGCCCCAGCTTCTTTAGCCTTTTTCGAAAATTGTACGATGGAGCCAGTTGATCCAGAGCCCGAAATGGCGATCAGCAAGTCACCTTCCGAGATACTTGGAGTAATCGTTTCACCAGTAACATAGACTTCAAACCCTCCATGCATTAACCGCATCGCGATTGCTTTGCCCATTAGTCCGGATCGTCCTTCCCCAGAGATAAAGATACGTTTACTGGACCGTATTTGCTCGGACAACTGCACCGCCTGTCGCTCGTCTACACGCTGAAGTACTTGTGTGATTTCTTTGCTGACTTCATCAATGATTTTTCTCATTGGTTTCTATCACCTCTTTGATTTGTCGTGCTGCTTCCTTCTTATTTTCCTGATTGGTGATCGCCGAACCGACGATAATGGTGTCTGGCTGATACTCCATTACCATAGGAAGTGATCGGACGTTTATTCCTCCTGCAACAGCACAGTCGATACCGTAAATATCATCTACAAGCGAGAATGCGTCATCTCCCATTTTTCCTGTCTGTTGCATATCCTTTCCGAAATGGAGGCTTACAAGATCCACTCCCAGCTCCTTCAAGTGAAGAACTTCACTTCTAGCCTGGACGCCAAGAAGATCTACCATCACCCGCCCGCCATACTGATCGGCAACTTCCAACATATCCGTGATTGTCTTATCAGCTGAAAAGGCCATTACCGTAGTGATGTCTGCTCCAGAACGAAAAGCTTGTTCTGCCTCGTGTTTTCCAGCATCACACGTTTTCATATCAGCCACGATAGTTTTGGCTGGATAGGCCGCACGTATTTCTTTGATGATTGCCATTCCATATTCTTTAATGACACCTGTACCAACCTCGATCCAGTCGATGGTGTCACTGGTTTCCTCCAAAATCTCCAGACATTGTTCCCGGGTTAGCCGGTCAAGCGCTAACTGCAGGTTCATCATCATCCCTCCTAACCTATCTTTCTACTAATTCTTTTTCTCCCAGTTGCATAAGCACCTCATCCAGTAATGGAAGCCCTTCATTGTCGCCTTCCACACTTACGACCATAGAACCGATCGTATTGGCAAAACGTATTATTTTTTCTAATGACCAGCCTTGCAGGTAACCATAAATAAATCCAGCATCAAATCCATCTCCTGCGCCTACGGTATCCACTACCTTTTTAGGCTGGATAGCGGGAACTTCCAAAGAGGAGCCATCAACATAACCGAACGCCCCGCTATCCCCACGCTTAATTGCCAATGCTGTTATTTCATACTTCCTACATTCTTTAATCACTTCTTCCGGGAGAGACGTATCAAAAAGAAGTTCTGCTTCGTCTTCCCCTGTCAGCAAAATATCGACATAAGGCAAGAAACGAGTCAGCGCCTCTTTTGCCACATCCCGGTTCCATAGCTTCAGCCGGATATTCGGATCCAGGGAAACAAGAACTTCGTTTGCCTTAGCCAGCTTGAGCATATGCTCAATTAATTCCACATTCTTTTCCTTGTCGATGGCAGGGAATACGCCCGTAATATGAAGTACTTTCGACGTTTTAATAACATGTTCGTCCAAAGACTCAATCGTCAGCGTGGTCGTAGGTGAATTTTCTCTATAATAGAACGTACGCCCACTGCCGTCTTCTCTGATTTCTTTAAAATTCAAAGAGGTGGGATAGCCATCCTCCAGTTTCACCGATGAAACGTCTACTCCTTCGCCTCGAACGAAGTTGTAAATGTATCTTCCGAACTCGTCATTTCCGAGTCGGCTGATCCAGCCAGTAGCCAAACCAAGCCGGGCACACCCTATGGCAAAATTCATTTCTGCCCCGCCAACTTTTCTTTTGAATGCATCGGCATATCTCATTGGTCCTTTTTGCGATGGATCAAAGGTAATCATTGCATCGCCGATTGTCACGACATCTCTCATACTGTATCCCTTCCTTTGGCATCGGACCCATATCCAACTGAGTCCCTTACAATTAATTTTGGTTCAAAACAATATTCTGATAGCGATCCTTCTGCTTTTTTATCTAAAATATTTGATAATAAGATGTCAGCCGCTTTCTTCCCCATTTCAAAAGTAGGCTGTGCCACGGTAGTCAGCGTCGGGGTATAGAAACTTGCAAATGACACATCATCGATTCCGATAACTGCCAAATCATCCGGAATTTCGAGTCGTTTTTCTTTTACATACTTTAAAATTTCAATTAGTGCCAAGTCGTTTCCAGCTAAAATCGCTTCCGGTGGCTCATCCAGTGAAAGCATTTCCTCCAGACCATCCTGTATATGCTCGATTTCTAAGCTTTTCACATAAGCTTCTTCAACCTGTAAGCTATTATCTTGGATAGTTTCACGGTACCCTTTAATCCTCTCCACTCTGGGAGTTATATCCCGGATAATCGAGGTCGTAATAATCCCTATCCTTTTATAACCGCGATCAATGAAATGCTGCACAGCCAGTCTGGTCGCCTTACGGTTGTCCAAAGTAATCGATGTAATGGGTACATCTTCAACAGATCTATCCACAAATATTACTGGGTATTTTTCGTCAAGCATCTTTCGGTAGAGCTCTTTATTACCCCCAGTCGGGAAAATGATGATTCCGTCCACTTGTTTCGCTCGAAGCATTTCAATGTAATTCTTTTCTTTTTCTGGTTCATCGTCTGCATTACACACGATAAGGTGAAACCCCTGCTCATTGCATGCATCTTCTATCGCACGGCTGACTTCCGTAGAAAAGTTATGCAGGATGTTAGCAACAATTATCCCAATTGTTTTGGTAGACTTTTGCTTTAAACTCCTGGCAACAATATTTGGATGGTAACCAAGCTCTTTGATAGCCTTTTCAATTCTTTCTTTTGTTTTCTCCCCCATATAGTCATAACGTTTGTTCAAATACTGAGAAACAGTACTTTTTGAAACGTTCGCATGGGAAGCCACATCTCCAATAGTGACCGATTTCATTTGCAATCTCTCCAAGCCTATAAAATACAATTAACTTAACTAAACCGGTTTAGTAAACCGATTTAGTAATAGTATAGATGGTGTGAAAGCGTTTTACAACCCCTGAAGGCAAATTCCATTTATATCCTCCTTTATGTTTTCCATACCGAAAGTAGCCGCTTACTCTGCAGCTATAATTTTTTCGGAAAGAGATGGGATAATAGACAATTTGCTAATATACTAGACAGCAACCCCTCCGTATTAGACATTAAAAATGACCTGCTCCCAGGTAAAACATCTACCTGGGAGCAGGCCCCACATCAAAACGTTTATTTATTAATCAATGTCTTCGCTTTTGCTTCCGCCCTGCGACGGTGCAGAATCGGTTCTGTATAACCATTCGGCTGGTTGACGCCGTCGAAGATCAAATCACAGGCAGCCTGGAAAGCGACGGATCCTTCGTAATCAGCTGCCATTGGCTTATAATCCGGATCACCGGCATTCTGCTCATCAACTACCTTCGCCATCCGGTAAAGGGTTTCCTTTACCTGCGCTTCAGAAACAATGCCATGGCGCAGCCAGTTGGCCATGTGCTGAGAGGAAATTCGAAGGGTCGCCCGGTCTTCCATCAAGCCGATGTTGTTGATATCCGGCACCTTCGAACAGCCGACACCATGATTGATCCAGCGCACGACATAGCCAAGAATGCCTTGTGCATTATTATCCAGCTCCTGCTGGACCTCCTCACTGCTCCAATTCGTTTCTTTTGCGACAGGTACATCCAGGATGTTGTCCTGTACATCTTCCATTTGAGCTTTGATGTCGTTTTGTACTTTCCTGACATCGATGGAATGATAATGCATCGCATGAAGGGTCGCAGCTGTCGGCGATGGTACCCAGGCCGTGTTGGCACCTGCCTTCAGCTGACCGCCTTTTTCATCAATCATCGATTTCATCATCTCAGGCATCGCCCACATGCCTTTTCCGATTTGGGCACGCCCCTGGAGTCCTGCTGCCAGTCCGACTTGCACATTGGACTGTTCATAAGCCCTCAGCCAGTTGGAGGATTTCATGTCTTTCTTCCGGATCATCGCTCCCGCTTCCATGGAGGTATGAATTTCGTCACCTGTCCGGTCAAGGAAACCAGTATTGATGAAGACGATACGCTCTTTTACTTCAGCGATACAATTTTTCAAATTCAAAGTAGTACGGCGCTCTTCATCCATGACACCGATCTTAATCGTATGCCGCTCCAGTCCAAGCATATCTTCTACCCGATCAAACAGTTTATTAGCAAAGGCCACTTCCTCCGACCCATGCATTTTCGGTTTCACAATATAAATGGATCCTTTCTCGGAATTCTGGAACTTGGCATTCCGTAGCAGGTCATGTTTGGCAACAAGACTTGTCACTACGCCATCCATAAGACCTTCCGGTGTTTCATTTCCATCCTTATCCAAAATAGCATCAGTCGTCATCAGGTGACCTACATTACGCATGAACATCAGCGAACGGCCATGGAGGGTGATGTCCTCTCCCTCCGGAGTAATGTAACACCGGTCCTGTTTGAGCGTCCGGGTTACGGCTGTTCCGCCTTTATTGAAAGTAGACTTCAATGTCCCTTTCATCAGTCCCAGCAGATTGCTATAGACCTGAACTTTGTCTTCAGCATCAACAGCAGCTACCGAATCTTCACAGTCCATAATCGTTGTCGTCGCCGATTCCATACAAATATCCTTCACACCTGCATTGTCTGTTTTTCCGATCGGGTGATACGGATCAATTTGAATTTCCACATGCAAGCCATTGTTTTCGAGTAAAATTGCAGTTGGTTCTTCTGGCGACCCTTTATATCCTTTGAATTTTTCCGGATGCTCGAGCTTCGTCTGCTTTTCGCTGAGAAGGGTTACGACCAATTCCCCGGCTTTAACAGAATAACCTGCAGCTTCATAATGACAGGATTTCTCTAAAGGAAAGATATCATCAAGGAAAGCTTTCGCATATTGGATAACCTTTTGGCCGCGGACCGGGTTATAAGATTGTCCGCGCTCTGCCCCATCTGCTTCGCTGATTACATCCGTGCCATAAAGTGCGTCATAAAGGCTTCCGTAGCGGGCGTTGGCAGCATTCAATGCATACCTTGCGTTATCTACTGGTACGACGAGTTGAGGTCCCGCCTGCTTAGCGATTTCATCATCAACATTTTCTGTTGTGATTTCAAAATCGCCTGCCGGTTCTTCCAAATATCCGATGTCCATTAAAAAAGCCCGATAAGTATTTAAATCAAAATTTCCTTTATTCTCCTGATACCAGGTATCGATTTTCTCCTGAATTTCATCCCTTTTATTCAACAATAATTTATTCTCAGGAGCTAGATCATGAACCAATCTATCAAAGTTTTCCCAAAATTCATCTTGTGGTACCCCGCTTTCCGGCAGGGCTTCCGAAACAATGAATTCATAGAGAGCAGAATCGATTTGTAACCTTCCTGCTTGTACGTAATTACTCATCCATCATCCTCCTTTAAAAACTAGCTCTTAGAAAAAACTCGGCTTGTCTCCACGTACTTTTTTGAAAGTCTTAGACTTTTCTTTTAAAAAAACTAATGGAATCTTACTAGAAAAGCTTCGACAATCCTTCCCCCGACATACACACCTGCTACACCCAGCACGCCGGCGAGTACAGGAGGTGCCGGCAGGGGAAGTTTTATCAATTTAAACACGATACCAATGAAGATCCCGGCGATCAAAGCAAGTACCGCTTCTCTTACCATCAGGCAGCCCTCCTTCCAGATTATACGTTCACTTTTTCATTCAATCTGCCTAAATTTTGTTCAAAAGGGGCAGTGATAACACCTTTTTCCGTGATGATACCCGAAATGAGCTTATTCGGGGTAATATCAAAGGATGGATACAGCGCACTGGTACCCTCAGGAGCGATTCGTACTCCCTTGATCTGGGTTACTTCATCGGCGTTTCGCATTTCTACTTCAATGGCATCCCCGGATGGTGTATCAAAATCAATCGTGTGACTGGAGGTGGCCGTGTAGAATGGGATGCCGTTTTCTTTGGCAGCGAGCGCATGCATATAGGTGCCGACTTTATTGGCGAGATCACCATTCGCAGATACGCGATCTGATCCAACTACGATTTTGTCTATTTTACCGGTGTTCATACAGAACCCGGACATGTTATCGGTAATCAATGTATGCGGGATGCCGAACTTTTTCAGCTCATAGGCTGTGATTCTGGCTCCTTGAAGATAGGGACGGGTTTCACAGGTGAATACATGGATATTCTTCCCTTGTTCATGGGCTGCCCGGATGACTGATAAAGCTCTGCCGCCATAACCGGCGCCTCCAAGTGCTCCGGAATGACAGTGAGTCATAATAGTATCGCCGTCTTCGATCAGTTCAGCGCCGTATTTTCCGAGCTGGTATTCGAACTCCAGCTGGCGCTCAATGATTTCTACCGCTTTCTGTTCAAGAGTTTCCACTACATCCCCCTGTGCAGAGACAGCTGTGGCTACCATTTCATCAACTGTCTTCATGAGATTAACCGCAGTCGGGCGAGTACTTTTCAACAAGTCACCTGCCTGGCGGATCTTCTCTACGTCCCCTTTTGACTGGTAAGCTGCCAGGTAAACACCATAAGCTCCACATAATCCGATGGCTCCTGAACCACGAATCATCATCGAACGGATTGCCTCGCCCAGCTCCTCTATGGATGCGATTGACTGGATATCCTCTTCAAAAGGAAGCTTTAATTGATCGAGCAATCGTAATGTTCTATTTTCAAACCAGATCGGTAAAGCAAGCTCAGATTCCCGGTGACGGTTGGCTAGTTCTTCGATTAGTCGCATCGTATTCCTCCCTCGTTATTAGCTGGTAACTGCTACATTCGCCTGCAACTGTGATAAAATGAACGCCTGTTTTGCAGTGGCTTCAGCAAGGTCTACAACATTATAAGCAGCCTCAAGAGTCGGACCTACTGAGCAGACGCCATGGTCTTTCATCAAAGAGATTTTAATATCCGGGTACTGGGTGAAAACGTCCGTAACATGCTGGGCCAGTTCTTTTGAGCCAGATGGCGCAACATCCGCAACAGGAACATGTCCGAGAAGTTTTCTCGCGGTCACGGTTGGAAGTGGAAGTTCCATGCCAAGGCAGGCATAGCCGATGGCATAATTCGGGTGGCAGTGAACAACAGCATTGACATCGGGGCGTACTTTATAGATGCCTAAGTGAAAGCCGATTTCTTTTGAAGGCTTTCCTTGCCCTTCGATCACTTCGCCCTCCATGTTGACGATTAGTGCATCTTCGCGGCTTACTTCCCCTAAACTGATACCGCTTCGCTTGATTAAAACGTTATCCGTACCAGGAATTCTTACGCTAATGTTGCCGCCCGTCGCCTGGGTGAAGCCTTTTTGATAGACTTTATGAGAGACGTACTCTAATTCTTTTTTCAACAAATCTAGTGACATGGTGAATTCCTCCTCTTCATTTATAAATCGCTTCAAAAAACGGTTTCTGTTCCTCTGCAAATCTAAGGGCTTCTGTGCTTTTTTCCAGGCGGTGGTGTGAACGCCTCCGGACCCGGTCAATCACTTCATCTTCATTGAACGAGAGGATTTTACGATCGCGCATGACCCATTTACCTTTAATCATCACTGACTCGATCGATTGACCATTCTCATGGAAGACAAGCTGTTCATGAACATCATTAACAGCCGCCCAAACAGGGTTGTTTTTATCGAGAAAAACAAGATCGGCTTGATAACCGGCTTTAATTTTTCCCCGCTTGCCAGGAAGTAACGCCGCTCCCTGAGTGATTCCCATTTCAAGCATGTTGTGAGCGGTCGGCCACCAGTGATATTCGGAGGCATTGTTTCGCTGCATCATCAGCGCCAGCTTCATCATTTCGAATAAGTTATGGCTCGTCCCACAGTTGCTGGCGTCAGTACCAAGACTCACAGGAATATCTTTTTCCGTATAGGTCATAATCGGTGCTGTCCCGCTTCCAAGGATCATATTGCTGGCAGGGTTGTGGATGATCGACACCCCACGGTCTGCCAGCAAATCGATTTCTTCTGGTGCAAGCCAGACGGCATGAGCCGTGGAGAGACGCTCGTTCAGCAACCCTGCATGATCAAGATGACCGATTATACCCTTTTTGTAGGTCCTCATACCGTAGTCGCGCTGGAGATATGTTTCCAGCAGATGGGTATGGACATTCAAAGCATATAAATCACTAAGCTCCCGGGATAACCGAAGCATCTCCCGACTGCACCGCTGTGGCGCATTCGGACCAATCATGATATGAATCCGCTCGTCTTTTCCGTGCCACCGCCTGATTAAACCTTCATAAAAATGTTTCATACGTTCCGGCGTCGGCGGCTGTGAAGCAGTCAGTTTCTGCTCTATCCTATCTGGAAAATCTATCTGTAAAAACTTGTGATCTGGTATATCATGGAGCATCGGAGCGAAAGCGACATGCATTTTGGATTCTTGATAAGCTTCCAATGCGGCTTCTGACTTCAGAAAATGCGGGAAATGATCGATGCAGCCTGTAATGCCGTTCCGAATCATCTCCGCGGCTCCTAACAGGACAGCATCATGGATATCTTCCACCGACAGCGAGTGTCCGTAAGCGACTGTGTATAGTGACCAGACTTCAAGCGGATAGCGGCTTTCTGTTCCCTTTAATAGATTGGAATAAGAATGATAGTGGGCATTGGTCATACCAGGAATCACTAACTTCCCTTCGGCATCAATCACTTCCGCAGCCTCACAGCAGTCTGGCAGCTCTCCTTCCGGAAAGATATGCTTTATTTTGCCTCCTTCTATGAGCAGACTGCCAGTTACCACCCGCTGGTCTTCCATCGTTACCATTTCCGCATTTTTTATGAGAACACTCATCATCCCTACGCGTTTGTTACTTGTGCTTTTTTAAGCTTTTCCGCTCGCGCTGCCAGTGCCCGTTCATATGCTTCATGGGCAATCGACGGCTTGTCAGCAGTCGCCAGTTCTACTGTTTTCAGGAATAGATCCTTGATTTTTTCCTGGTTATCTTTCACAACATTTTTATGGGTATCAAGATCAGGTGGAACATCCGTTGTACCAGCCGCAAGATCAGTAGAAATAACAACTACAGCATAGGCCAGACCAAGCTCACGGGCTAAAATAGCTTCGGTTGCATTTGTCATACCGACGACATCCATTCCCCATTGCTTATACAATTGAATTTCCAGTGCTGTTTCATAACGCGGGCCATCGACACAGACATAGTTGGCTTTCGGTACCAGGTCAATATCCAATGCTTCCGCGGCCTCCTTAAATGTCTGGTTAAGGTCAGGGCAATAAGGCTGCGTAATCTCTACAGAGTATTTATCATAAGTATTAACGCGGTTAGTCGTAGCATCATAGAACTGATCAAGTAATGCCAGCTTCCCGACTGGAATTTCGGGGTTCAAGGATCCGACCGCACACATCGCAATGACATGATCAATTTCGAGCTGCTTCAGCGCCATCATGTTGGCACGGTAATTGATCTGATGGGCCAGGCTGTCATGTGTCTTGCCATGCCTTGGCAAAAAGTAGATTTCCTTTCCGGCATGCTCGCCTTCATAAACGACGGTATCCCCGTATTCTGTCGTCACCGTTCTTTCTTTCATATCATCTACTAAATTATAAAACCCTGTACCTCCAACAATACCGATTTTCATAGTATTCCTCCTCGTCATCTATTTTTGGGCTTGCTGTAATAATAATGATGGGAAAAAGTAAGGTTTTCCTGAGCGCTTTTTCAATTCATCCCACTCGTTGAGAATCTTTGTCGCCTCTGTAGCAACAGCGATCGATTGGGCTACGCCTTCCCCTTTATATTCAAATTCATCTTTCACCCGGTTGGCTACTGCGGTAAATACAGCCCCGGCTCTCAAGTTGAACAGGCTGCTCAGTGTCAACACCGTGGATGCTTCCATCTCAAAATTCAAAACGCCGGCTTTTTGCATATCTTCCATGATGGTCTCCATCCAGCTCTGCCTGTAGTTGTTAAACCCAGGTCTGCCCTGCCCGCAGAAGAAGGATGCTGCGGTATATCCGATTCCGACGTGATAAGTTGCCCCGATACGCTCTGCCGCTTCGATCAGTGCCATGACGACTTCCTGGTTCGCGATAGCAGGATACTTATGATCGACGTACTGGTCGCTCGTCCCGTCATAACGGACCGCTCCGGCACAGATAATCAAGTCCCCTGGTTCGATGTTTTCCTGCATGGCCCCGCAAGTCCCGACGCGAATGAAAGTCTCGGCGCCAATTTCGGCGAGTTCTTCTAATGCACTTGCGGTTGAAGGCCCGCCTGCCCCTGTCGAACAAGCTGAGATGCCAACGCCACCGACTTTCCCGGTATAGGTCACATGCTCCCGATAGGTGGCGACATGTCGTTTTTCTTCCCATAACGCCGCCATTTGTCCGACTCGCTCCGGGTCACCCGGAAGTAATACGTATTTTTCTACATCCCCCGGGCGGCAGCGAATATGGTATTGTGATTGATCCGCGTTTTCTGGTCGATCTGCTTTAGCTTTCCATTTAAGATCCTGTGCCAACTTTTACATCCTCCTCTTTATTCGCTTTCATCCATTCAATAATTGATTCGACGGTCAAATAGGTTTTCGTTTCATCAAATCTGGTAATTTGATTGGCAAACTGGGTTATTTGAGGTGGCTGCAATCCGGCTTCCTCCATGATCCCTTTATTAGAAAACACAACACTTGCGTGGTCATCTGCGATTTTCTCACTTTGATTCATGACGACCGTCCGACAATTCAGTTCACCGATCAAGTGCATGTCGTGGGTGATGAGTACGACGATATGCCCTTCTCTCTTAAACATCCGTACAAGTTCCAGCACCCGCTTACACCCTTTATGATCCTGTCCGGTTGTCGGCTCGTCCAGAACGATTACTTTCGGTGATACCGCCATGATTGACGCCATTGCCACTTCTTTCCGCTGGCTCGAGTTCAAATCAAATGGGTTATCATCCAATCGGTCTTCCAGTTGAAAGAGGTCGATCGCCTTTTGGACACGTGTTTCAATATCCTCATCCACCATCTTCAGGTTTTTACAGCCGTAAGCCAATTCTTGCCTGACAGACGGGAGGAATGTCTGGTGATTGGGATTCTGGAACACATACCCGACCTGACTCGAAAGTTTCGAAATCCTCTCTTTTTTAGTATTCATCGTACCTACCGTAATCTCACCTTTGGTTGGTTTGAGCAGGCCATTGAAATGCTTGACGAGCGTTGTTTTGCCGGATCCGTTACTGCCTAGGATAGCGACCACTTCTCCTTCGTGGATGTCGAGGTTGATATCTTTGATGGCAGTCACTCCATTCGGGTACTTATGAGAGACATTTTTCACTGAGATATATGGTTCCACTCGCTTCACCTCCATGTGTTTATTTGCATGCGCTTTCAAAATTGTCAACTGATTCTTCTAATGTCGTAGACAACTTTACATCCTTGCCAAAAGCCTGATTATAGCTGTCCAGAAACTCCGTAACTTGAGGAGCATTCAGCGTCAGTTCATGCAATTGCCCGATATTCGTAAATACTTCATCCGAAGGAGCGAACATTTGAACTTCTCCTTCATGCAAAACAAGGACCTTGTCGCAGTATGCTGCGATTCGCTCTACTTCATGGTCGATGATGATGCCTGTCATCCCATAATCCTTCAGGTTTTTCAGAACGTCGTATACTTCATTCTTTCCTTTCGGATCAAGCATCGAAGTCGGCTCATCCATAATCATGATCGACGGTCGCATTGCCAGCACGGCAGCAATTGCAAGCCTTTGCTGCTGTCCGCCTGATAAAGCCAGTGGGCTTCTTTTTTCAAAACCGGTCAAACCGACCTGATCCAGAGCGTCCGTGATCCTGCCAAGCATCTCATCTCTTGGTACACCGAGATTCCCCATCCCGAATGCTATTTCTTCTTCGATTGTCATCTGACTCAATTGGTTCTCCGGTTCCTGGAAGACGAAGCCGACATCCTCCGACATTTTGGCAACCGAACTTCCGCTCACCTCGGAACCATTCACTTTGACCGTCCCTTCCATTTCGCCATTGATGACTTGCGGTACCAGTCCATTCACACACATGGCGAGCGTTGATTTCCCTGCTCCTGTTGGTCCGATAATACCGAGAATTTCGCCATGGTTGATGGAAAAATTGATATCTTTCAGTACCGGCTCATCTGTGTCTGGATAGCTGAAGGTCAGATTGTTTACTTCAATTGCTTTTGACGCCATCAGTTAGCCCCTCCGATCTTTCCCTGAAATTGTTTCACCACAAACTTGATAATCATAAACCCAAATACGATCCATGTTCCAAACAATGAGTACGTAAGTAAAGCGTCAGTCGTAAGGTGCAGCGAGCCCATCATGAATAATTTCAGATAGATTTCAAAGGCCAGGACACCAAGCATTCCTAATAGGAAGGTATAGTCGAGTGAACCTATTTTCGTTTCGCGAAGACTTGTCTTCTCTCCCTTACGACTGAAGGCACGGCATTCCAGAACGTAAGATAGCTGATGCACTTTCATGAATGTAATGATAAAAAGAGGGGCGAACATCGGAACCAGGTTTTTTACACGTTGGATGAGGCTCCCTTTCACATCCAGACACCTTGCCTGCTGGGCTTCCATGACGATTTTGGCTTCCCTGGCAATGATAGGAATGATCTGAAAGGTAGATAATAATATGAACGCGAACGAATGTGGGACTTTCCACTTGACAAGTGCAGACGCCATATCGGATGGGTGAGTTGTCATGACGAATAACACGGCGGCGGTACCGATAACCAGAATACGGAAGGACATGACCGATGCGTAGACCATCGATTCATATTTAAATGTCAGGCCGCCGAATATTTCAAAAACCGGAGTGACTCCTATCGGGTTATAGATGCCATGGACTGTCATGATCAATACGGCAAACAGCAGTAAAAACTGAATCGAGATGAGATAGGGTTTCACCACTTTCGCCATGACTACCAATGGAAACAGTGCTACCAGAAAAACAAGCTGTAAAGCAGGATCATTAAGGATGAACGAACTTGCGACAACAAATACAACAAACAACATCTTCGTCCGTGGATCCAGGCTATGAATCAGACTATCTTTCGGCATGTACAAACTATTCATATGTTTTCCTCCTTTTGCCTTGTTGCGTGTGATTGCTTAATGAACCTTCTTGATACTGGCAGTCGATGCACGTTCCACCAATGTTGGCGGGAACATAATGCTTTCTTTAAAATTCTTGTTCTCCTTAATGATTTGAACAGCCAGCTCCACCGTTTTTTCTCCCATTTCAGCAATTGGCGTTCGAATCGTTGTCAAACCCGGATCGACAATCTCTGCGAATTGGGAATCATCAAATCCAATCACAGATAGATCTTCCGGGATTTTCAACCCCACCTCACGAGCCGCTTTATAAACACCTACAGCAATTGCGTCGTTACCTGCAAAAATTGCCGTCGGCCGATCCTTCTTTGCAAGTATCTCTTTTCCTTTTTCATATCCACTGTGAATTTTAAACTCATCCAGCTTGATATGTTTCTTATCAAGTGGGAGTCCCCTTTCTTCCAGTGCAGCCTTGAACCCTTTCAAGCGTTCAAGTGTAGCATAGGAATCCTGTTGACCACCAATGTATCCTATTCTTTCATGACCCAGGTCGATCAAATGCTCTGTTGCTGTATAACCGCCATCGAAGTTATCTACTAACACTTCATCAAGCCTGACATTCTGAACTTTACTCCCAAGGATGACCATTGGAAGATCCGGTCTCGATTTCATCACTTCCCGGATGTTCCTGTCGTTAATTTCCGGTGTAGAGAAGATGATTCCGTCGATTCCTTTCCTGAGCAGGAAGTTCAGGTACTCTTTTTCTTTTTCGAGATTATTATCGGTATTGCAAAGAATGACATTGAACCCGTGCTGATGGGCTTTGTCTTCAATTGCCCTCGTCAGCTCTCCGTAAAATATGTTTTTAATGTCAGGTATGATTAATCCGAAGGTCGATGTCTGTTTCTTGATCATCGCGGTTGCCACCATGTTTTTTTGGAATTTCAATTCATCCACCGCTTTGTTTACTTTCTCTTTCACACTTGCACTGGTATAACCACTGTTATTTAATACTCGGGAGACGGTTGAAATTGATACGTTCGCCTTCCGAGCAACATCTTTGATCGTCACTGTCTTTTCCACATTTTTCACTTCCCCAAATAATTTGTGGAAACGTTTCCTTATATGCATAAATAGAAAGCTCTCTTTTATCTTTTTTACGCCTTAGTTGAAAACGTTTACTTACGGTTTATTATACGGCTAATAGGCAAATGATTCAATAATTTTCTGAAAATTTTTATTATGATTTCCATTAATTATTTTCTATTAGCCAAAGGAAGGGTGTGGAAACGTTTTTATATAACCATAAATGAGTGTTAGACGACAGAAGCTTGTTGTACTTTGATCACTTTATTCTTAAGCGTACCAATACCTTCTATGGTACATGCAATTTCGTCATTTCCTTTCAGAAATTCCGCCCCCACTGGACTCCCGGTTAGAATCACATCACCAGGATGAAGGGTCATGACATTACTTAAATAAGCAATCATACGCTGGATTGAAACAATCATCAAAGAAGTCGGGCTGTCCTGCTTTTTCTCACCGTTATGAACAGCTTCGACACGAGCCTCCAATGCATCGAACTCTGTCTCAATAACTGGGCCAAGCGGCGTGAACGTGTCGAATGATTTCCCTAATGTCCAGTGGCCATCCTCATGGAAATACGTCGGCGCGGTTACATCATTACCGACTGTATAACCAAATACATAATCGAACACTTCCTCTTCCTTGATTCCGGAAGCTTCCTTCCCAATAACAACTGCCAGCTCCGATTCAAACTTCGCTTTTTCTATAGTTGCAGGCAATTTGATTTCTTCTTCCGGTCCGATTACAGAAGAGTTTGGCTTAAAGAAAAAGACTGGCATGTCAGGACCTTTATCCGGCAAATCTTCCTCATTAGCTACAAAGTTGGCACCAATCCCGATGATTTGGTTAGGTGCAAGCGGTGCACCCAATTGAACGGTGTCTTTCGAGAAAACCTCACCGGTAAACTCCCAGTTATGAAAGATATCTCCACTAATTTCTTTTACACCTTCATCTGTCAGGATGCCTTGTTTTATATGGTATTCACTGTCTGCTTTAAAACGGACAAACTTCATTACACATCGCTCCTTCATAGTATTGGTAGAGGGATGTTTGTCTTTTCTATCCCCCTACCATACCAGGGTAAGTTCAATTCATTGAATTTCCATTCAGTATCTAATAGAATAATAGATAAGCAATTTAGAGCATCAATCAACTACTCCCACAATTAGTATGTTGATTTGATGTTCTTTTTTTATGCGGAAATCTTCTTTCCACTATTATTTTTCTTTCCCATGCCAATCTTCTCGCGAATGTCTTTCGCATTTGGCAGGAAGCGGACCGGGAATATTTTCAGAATCATCCAGACGATCCAGAATGTAAGTACTTTGTCAGCTACAGTGCCAGGAATATTGGCGATAAATGCAGCGTTGAAAATTTGTTGTCCAGATGCTATCAGACCAGCAGTCAATACATCGACAGTATGTCCAGAAAATCCGCCGAAAACATAAACGGATACAACGGTTGCTAATGCTGATGCGACAATCCCTGTAAACGCGCCGGAAACGACAACTTTCCACCCTTTCTTAAACCAGCCTTTCTTATAAAAGAAATAGGATAAGAAGGCGACGAGTATTCCTACTAACGCAAATGGAATGTATGTCCAACGAACAATCAGTGCCAGGATGACGTTTGTCATAAGCGCGGTAGCTCCGCCCCACAATGGACCAAGAACAATTGCATTTAAAACAGTACCAATATTATTCAGAAACAACGGTAGCTTTAACATTTCGACAATAGAGTTTGCGACCCAGTTCAATGCAATCCCAGCCGGGATCATTGCTACTACGAAACTAGAGTTCTTCTTCATCATATTCAATTCACATACCTCCTTTTTAATTAGCCATGCGATCAACGACGGTTGCTGGTTCCACCCCCTTTAAATTAGCTATCAACACATCCAATGTAAAAACGTTTCCACATTTGGCTGAATGGAGTTGCATACAAATGAAGAAAACGCTTTCTTAAAATAAATTATACATAGACTACTCAATAATTTCAACAATATTTAGAAAATTGTTTATCTTGAAAGGCTTTTCACACGTTGAATTGGTGCATTAACAGTATTCTTGGCAGTTTTTTGTCGTTTGATTTTTATATAAAAAATATATACTTTCCTTCAATCTGATTCAGAAAATGGATAATAAAGGTGTCTTATGAAGTTTTTATATGAAAACATTTCCATATTTTCTCTTCAGTTTTATTAGATACTACCACACCTATATATACTCATGATGCCGTAGTACCCGAAGGGTTTTACCCAGAATGGCTGGATGCAGATACTTCTAACCCTCGGAACGGAAGGGTAAGTGCCCTCTATATGGTTTTGACGTACATTGTCCTGAAGATCTCCAAGGTAAAACCGTTTATCCATGTGGTGGAAAAAAGGGAAGATGAAAAACGGGAAAAACATAAAGAGGAATAGGGTTTGGCAGAAGTTTTTTGAATGATAAACGAGCCGGCTTTTAACCGGCTCGTTTGTATTGCTACAATGATATGATAAATCTATTATTTTGTTTATCTATAAAAAGACTGTAAGGCTGGTAGGGTTCAATCCCTAATTCTCTTACAATTTCTTTCGGTATGTTAATGGAATTCGTGTCTGTGACATAGCGTTTATTATGTGTTGTTCCTGGACATGCTTTTTCAATGTATATCTGCTGATTATCATAAGTAATATCTACCTTTTCCCCGACACAAATCTCGAGCTCTTCACATAACCGGACTGGCATGTAGACAACCGGGCGTTTCGGCAATTGCTTTGAACGAATTTTTTCTAATTGCACGCATCGGTCCCTCCTTTTTCATCTACAATAACCGACACGCTAAAACAAACAACACGTATAGAAAAAATTATGATAAAAGTGCTATAAATTCAATAAAAAAGTTTTATCCTTATTCCATAAACTGGAGGACCTGGGGTGTGCACGAAAACACCCCAGGTCCTCCAAATTATGGTAACTCTTTATTCACTTCGAAGTTCCATTGTCTCTTCCTGATCTCCCCATTTTATGTTGACCTCAATAACTTCATCACCGCTCATCAGCAGCTTCCCGTTCCCTGAATCTCTGGAGGTAAACTGTTTCTCTGATGGCGGATCACCACCAAAGTCTCTTCCCGTTTCGCTGCCAAATCTTCCTGCATCATAGGAATAGCGCAGCTGATCGATATCAGCCAGTTCATCCAGCTCACCCTTATACGTGAGCACAAACTCGCGTGTGACTGCCGCTCCATCTTTAGATGCTGTAAAGCTGGCTTCCCAGTGGTCACTTTCTCCCCCGTACACATACTGTTCGCCCAACCCGCATGCCGACAGCACGAGAACAGATAATGAAACAAGCAATAATTGACGCATCCAATCCCCTTTCCCTCTCGTTACCTTTGTAACTATATGTACGTATAACTTAGGCCGAAGTTTCATCCCATCCCAGACCAGACCCTAGCCAAACAGCCGGAAAATGATCCTTTTTCGAGACAATCTGGTGATATATTAGACAGGATCCCCGGTATATGAGCCAAATCGAACCACATATTAGACAATTTCAAAGTTTTATTAGACAAAATCGAAATTAAATTAGACAAACGAAACCATTTACGAGACAAAATTCTCATATAAGAGACAACGCAGCCCACAAGCAAAAAAAACAGCCCCCTCTTTCGGGAGAAGGCTGCTTTCCACCTCTTAGAATAAATCCATCAGGCGGTCCCAGAAATTCTTTTCTTCTTCTATTTCTGGCTCCTCTTTTTCTTCGTCAGGCTTCTTGATGCTTTCCGTTTTGATTACGAATTGGACATTGTCTACTTTTTCATTCTTGGAGGAAACAAAAGATTCAGGGTCAAAATCGGACTTATCGTACTGATTGATCATTTCATCGATTTCCTGCTGCAGTTCGTCCGGCAGGCTGCTCGTTGATTCCGCGATCTTTGCTGTTCCATTATGCAGTTTAACCGCACCGTTTTCCAGCTCATCCGTTCCACCAGTCAGCCCGGCAATACCTCCATGAACCTCTTCATAGGAGCCCGCCAGCTGCTGGACACCGCCTGTGTAGTCTGTCAAGCCGGTGTGAAAACTATTATAATTAGCGGACAGTTCTTCCAGGCGTTGCTGTAATTGATTCATAGATTCATTGATATCCATATTTTCCATACTGCTACTGACCTCGTCAGCCATCGTACTGATGCTGCCGCTCATTTCCGTGAGAGATCCTGCCACTTGGCTGAGTGTCGGGTCCACCGCGGCAAATGCTTCTTTTACACCTGCATAGGTCTGCTTCGTCGTTTGTGCCGCTTCATAGTTGGCGACCAGCTTGTCGACAGTTTCCTGATCTGCGTCACTTTCATACAACGCCTGAATTTCCTCTTTAGAAACATTTTGCTCTGGGATGCCGGCAACCGTCTGATCCAATGCCTGGTAAGCCTGGCTGTAATTATCCTTCAATGCCGTCAGCCCGGCTTCAGCTTCATTCAAGCCGCCGGCAATCTGGCGCAGTCCTTCTTCGAGCTGCTGGAATTGACTCATATCCATGTCACCGGAGCCTCCGTTGACGGATTCGCTCATTTGCTGCAAGGCAGCTTTAATAGACGCGGAGCCATCGACCAGTTCTGCCGAGCTGTTATTCAGTTCGTTCATACCGTTTTTATATTGGGCCGAACCATCATACAGCTGTGCGACCCCATCGTTCAGCTCAGCAATTCCATTTTTCAGTTCGCCAACACCGCGGTTCACTTCCGCGGTCGCATCAGACAGGGATTGCATCTCGCTCTTCATTTCTTCTGTATCCGGCTCTTCGATTGGCATCGCTGATGGTGTTGCCGCAATTTCAATCGGTTCCATTTCGAGATCGGACACCAGCGCGTTTACCTTAAAGCTCTCTTCTTTTTCCGGCATTGCCGTAAACGTCACTTGCCGGTTTTTCCCGGCATTAGCGACAGTTGCATCTTCCGCTTCGATATTTTTATAGTTAGCAGAATCAAAAGTCAGGCTGATTTGCAGGAGATAATTATTGAAAAAACTTTCGTCGCCCTTGTCATTCTTTGATGTGTTTATTTCAATCTCCAAATCTCCGTCCTTTCCTAACAGTTCATTGGGTGCGATTTCTTTTCCATCTAATTTATAAGTGACATCGATATTCCATGGCAGCGGTTTGCCGTCCAGGTTTCCTTGATAGTAAAATTCATCTTCTTTAGCGGTAAACGTGACACGATTGTCTTTTTTCTCCATGTCCGTCATGTCGGTCAGGTTCTCGACACTGGTATATGGCCCGTGATCGGTCATTTCACCTGGTTCTTCAACCGTAAAATTATTGACGACGTACATATCTTTCGGGTCGCCGGAACCGCTAAGGGTAGCATAGACGACCTCACTTTTTCCGGAGTAGGCCCCTTTCCCCTGGGGAGCCTTTTCCTCGAAAGCTGAACCGTCGTCTGCTTCCGCTGATACGAGAAATGTTGGCAAAACCAGCATCGTTGACATGAATATCGCCGTTATACGTTTCAGTCTCATTTTCATTTCTCCTTATAAAAGTTTGCTTTCCACGTTGTTTTTTCAATCACTTTGTCAAACACGACCAGTAACGCAGGCAGGACAAACACAACCATGAGGAATGCCAGCAGCGCTCCACGCCCGAGCAAAAGTCCAATTGCCGATACGATTGGATTGGTGGATGTGGCTCCTAAGATAAAGCCGACACTGGATAAGATCGATGCCGATATAAAAATGGCAAAAATTTTCTCGTCAATCGTCTTCTTAATCGCCTGCATGGCTTTCAATTCTTTTCGCAATGTATAGTAATTTTCTGTGAATAAAATTCCATAATCGACTGTCGCAGCCAGCTGAATCGTACTGATTAACAGGTAACCAACATAGACAAGCGGCGTATCGGTGAAATACGGCACCGCCAGGTTGATCCAAACCGATGTCTGAATCGTCAACAGCAGCACAACTGGAATTGATATCGACCGGAATGTGATCAAAAGCACAATTGCAATAGTAACGACGGTAAGCAAATTGACCAGCTTGTTATCCTGCTGCACGGTATTTTTCATATCATACAACGTGACACTTTCCCCAAGGAGGTGAGTTTCATCGTAATAGCTATCAGCCGTCTCCTTGACCTGATCGATCAATGAAAATGCCGCTTCCCCTTCGGCATCTGTTTCTGTATAAAGGGTTATTCGTGCATAGTCATCCGAATAAAACTGTTCTGTCATTGACTCTTCCAGATAGTCCGGTGGAATCGCCGTACTCACCATTTTCACATAGGACATGATACTGGAAACATTCGGAAGGTCCTCCAGCTCTGCAACGAGCTCTTCCTCTTTCCCCCTGTCTCCTTCAGGGACAAGCAGCACCATTGGGATGCTTTTGCCAAACGTATCCTCGATCATTGCTTCATCCTGCCCGGCACGTGTGTTGTCAGGATGTTCTCCTGTGCCATACAGGAAAGTCGTATTACTTTGCGCTAAAAATGCAGGAACAATCAGGACGAGTATCAATAGTAAACTTGGAATCCGTAGCTTCAAGACAAATTTACCGACATTCTTGAAATCCGGGACAAGCTGACGGTGCTTAGTACGGTCAATCCAGCGATAAAACATTAACGTCAATGCCGGTAAAAACACCATGACACTGATGAAGCTGAGCAGAATCCCTTTTACAAGATTGAGTCCCAGATCCGCTCCTATACCGAACTCCATAAACGTGAGCGCCATAAATCCGAAGAATGTCGTCGACGCACTGGCAACAATCGCCAGGAATGACCGCTTCATCGCAAGCCGCATTGCTTTCGCCGGATCTTCCACATCCTTGCGGTAATCGGAAAAACTATGAAGCAGGAATATCGCATAATCCAGCGACACCGCCAGTTGCAGAATCGGCGCCACCGACTGAGTAATGAATGATATTTCTCCAATAAAAATATTCGTCCCTAAATTGATCACGATGGAAACTCCGATCGCAATCAAAAAGAACACCGGTTCCATCCAGGAATTCGTAGATAAAACCAAAATTATAATGATAATTGGAACCAGTAAGGCTGCTGCATTCATGGATTCACTGCCAGCCATTTGCTGGGAGGTTGCCGTCGTTACAGCTTCGCCGGCGATGGCATTATCCTCCCCGACCAAATCATAAATCTTATTGGTCACTTCAACCTCGACACCTTCACGGATGTTCAGTGAAATTAACGCATACTGATCCTGGTAGTAAGGTTCCACGGTATCTTCGTCGGCTATCTCCAGCGGCTCTTTCACATCAACCACATCATCGAGCCACGTCACTCCACTGACCCCATCGATCGCTTCTAATTCTTTCTTATACTCAAGAGCCTCCGTTACCGATACATCCTTCACCATTACCCGGGCGTTGGCAATCGGCTCGTCAAACTCCTCTTCCATCAAATCCACCGCCTGCATCGACGGGGAATCATCGGGCAGATAATCTGCCATGCTGTAATTGACCGACACGGCGAACTGCGCTACCGCACTAAGCAATGTAATTAGCGTAAATATAATGACAATACTTTTTTTATGTTTAATGATTCGTGATGTCCAGTCGATAAGGCTTCATCCTCTCTTGCAAAACACTTTTACACATTCTAATATTGTATTGACACCGTGTTGGATTTACAACAAACAGTTTTATAAATTCTGTCAGTTCCCCAACACATCGTTGGATTATGTTGGATTGTAACAAAAATTTAACAAAAGGAGGCGTGTCCTGTGCGTGAAAAACTGGACCGTCGTAAGAAATATACGCGAAAAGTACTGAAGGACAGCCTGATCAAACTGCTGGCAACGAAGCCGATTTCAGACATCACGGTAAAAGAAATATGCGAACTCGCCGATATCAACCGGTCAACCTTCTACACCCATTACACCGATCACTACGACTTATTGAGTAAAATTGAGGAAGAAATTACAGCGGATATGAACGAGTACCTGCACAGCTACAACTATCCCGTCGAAGAAGAATCGATCCAGATGACCGAGAAAATTTTGCAATACGTGATTGAAAATAAATTCATGTTCCAGACCTTGCTGAAACAAGACGCCGCCCCTACCTTTGAAAAAAGGATGATGGATTTGACCAGAGGGTTTATGATGAACAATTGGATGAACGACAATCAGTTGGATGAAGATGAGTTGAAGTATTTAAGCACTTTCGTTATCAGCGGCGCCATCCATGTTATGAAGGACTGGATTGCAAACGATATGAATAAACCTCCGAAAGAGATGGCCGTGATGATCAATAAATTCATTAACTATGGATTTTCTTATCTAGATTGATATCGACATGGCCAAAATAAAAAAGCTGGGCGGCAACAGCCCAGCTTTTTCACTTAAGTTTGAAACTATACAACCTTTTCCCTTACAGCATCCACATCCGCTTCTTCGTTTTCTCCGCTATAATGCGCATGCTTTTCCTGAACAAACAGAATCGCAATCCCTCCAAGCACGGCAGCCATGGCGATTACTGTAAAATTCATTTGTGAGGACAGGTTCATTGTCAATAAAATACCGACGAATGTTGGTGCGAAGATACCGCCGATTCGTCCGAATGCCATGGCGGCACCTATCCCGGTGGAACGCATGGATGGCGGATAGTATTGCGAGACGAAGGCGTTGCTGATATTCTGCACACCGACAGATGCAGCACCGATCATTCCGATCAACAGATAAGCCAGTAGAATGTTCTGCGTCAGCCCAATACTGGAAAGGGCAATCGCTCCGATAATATAAAGCGGCACCATTACTTTTTTAAAGCCCCACTTATCTGCCAGTCGTCCAAATATAATGGTCCCGACAATGGCGCCGACATTCATCATGGCAACAAACACCAGACTCGAACTTAAGCTGTATCCCGCCTCAATCATCAGCTTCGGAAGCCAGGTATTCATGGCATAAATCAGAACAAAACAGGAGAAGCAGGAGATCCAGAACATAATCGTGCTGATGGCACGTTTCTTTTCAAACAGCTTCACCAGCGGCAATCCTTTCTTGGCAGGTTCCGGTTTAACAAAGGTAGTACTGCCATCCAGCTGTGCCCCCGGCTCTATTTTTTGCAAAACTTTCTTCAACTCTTCTTCCTTTCCCTTGGCTAATAGAAAGCCTGCGGATTCGGGAAGGCTTTTTGCAATAAAAGGAATGAGCAACAACGGCAGCCCGGCAATCCAGAAAACCGGCTGCCAGCCCAGGGAAGGCAAAATAGATTTACTGAACATGGCGGCCGCAATAGCCCCGATGGAGTACCCGCAAAAAATGAAAGATACCATCGCAGCCCTGATTTTTTTCGGAGCATATTCCGTTGATAATGCAATCACGTTCGGCATCACACCGCCAAGCCCAAGTCCCGCAATCACCCGGAATACCGTGAACATTACAGGCCCTGTCGCAAATGCAGCTATCGCGGTAAATAAACTGAAAAGCACGGTACATAGAATGATCACGTTCTTTCGGCCAAGTTTATCTGCCAATAACCCGAACAGGACAGCACCGACAGCCGTCCCGGCAGCGGTATAACTCCCTATCGCCCCCGCTGTCACGGAAGATATATTCCACTCTTCCATTAAAGAAGGGACAACGGAGCCATAAATGACTACATCATAACCATCCATCAAAATGATAAAGAAACACCAGAAAATAATAGAAGAATGAAACGAACGGAAGCGGCTGTTATCAATGATCTGCCCTGCATGTAAAGCTTTCATCAAATCCCCCCTGCAATGTGCAAATTAATACTTAAAAGCTAAAACGCGTTTAAGCATTAAAGTAGTTGAATAAAAAAATAAGCCTAAATTTCAAAATCGACGATGATACTGTCCTCCATACCAATTTGCTTCAAATAAGTGACAATTTCCTGATGCGCGGGATGTGGACCATAGTTTTCCAAAGACTCCCGGTCCTTAAACCGTACCGTCAGTCCGACTTCATATCCCTGACTTCGATCTGAAAAATTGATTCCCTGCTGAATATCAACAATCCCGGGTATGATGTTCTTAAGTTCCAACGTCCGGCGGATCAGCTCTTGCTTTTGTCCATTTGTGGTTTCCTGAGAAAACTTCACTAATACAATGTGTTCTATCATAGCTGCACTCCTATTTACTATTCAATGTCTCCCGGTCGAAGCCGGCAAGTTTCTTATATTTATTAGCAATTCCAGCTAGCTCTTCATAAGTGATCACATCTTCTAATTGATTAAAACCCTGAGGCGCACGTTCTTCGACGATCTGCATGACCACTTCCGGCCCGTTTTGCCGATTGGTCCGGACAATATTCGAAGTAGGATCCAATCTTTCCTGTTCATAAGCACGCAAAGCAGCTTCGGTATTCGGCTGTTCCGCTATAGACGTTGCTAATGCATCGGCATCAAGAATCGCTTGCGAAGCCCCATTTGATCCAATCGGGTACATCGGATGGGCAGCATCTCCTAAAAGCGTCACACGCCCGAATGTCCAGCGAGGCACTGGGTCACGGTCAACCATTGGAAATTCATAAACCGCATCCGTTTCTTCTATCAGCTTCGGTACATTCAGCCACCCAAAATCCCATCCGGCAAAATGAGGCGCGAATTTTTCCTTATCTATTTTCCGGTTCCAGTCGGTCCGTGATAACAGTTCATCCCCAACCGTAAGTTCAGCAATCCAATTGACAAGGGAGCGTCCTTTTTCCTCAGCCTTAGGACAAACAGGATAAGCAACAAACTTCTGATCCTGATACCCTGCCATGATCATCGACTTGCCTGTTAAAAAAGGATTAGATTCTGTAATGCCACGCCATAAAATCCTGCCGCTGAATTTCGGCTCGCCTTCATTAGGATAATAGAATTTACGCACGGCAGAATGGATGCCATCCGCTGCAATCATTGTATCAGCGCTGTAAGTACCGGCATGTTCCCCCGTTTTTTTATTATCAAAATGGGCGGTTACCTTGTCCCCAAACATTTGAAATGACGTCAGATGATGGCCCGTATGTACAGCATCCTCGCCCAATCGTTGTTTGACTGCATTCAATAATAGCATCTGCAGACGCCCCCGATGGATGGAGTATTGCGGCCAGTTGTAGCCGGCATTCAGGCCCCGATCTTCCTGCCAAATCTTCTGGCCGAATTTGTTGACATACATCAGCTCCGCTGTCGGCAGCCCTTCCTTTTTCAGTTCATCATCCAGGCCCAGTTCTGTCAGAACTTTCACCGCATGAGGTAAAAGATTAATCCCAACGCCTAGTGCCTTAATTGTTTCCACACTTTCAAATATACGCACCGACACGCCAACGCGGTGAAGTTTAAGGGCAGTAACAAGCCCGCCAATCCCCCCGCCGACGATCAACGCCGTCCTGGTATCAGACATCCCGATTCCTCCTTGATGCAATTTTCTAACAATTTTTCATGTATTTTTCCATTATCACATAAAAAATTGAGATTTCAATATTAAATTTACATGCATTGGAAAAACAAAATTATTGGACGGTAATCCCTCAAAGGGGTCACATAGACAGAGCAATCCCCCCTTGACCGTGCTCAAGGAGGGATTTTTTGTTAAACGATAATATGATTACGACCAGTGTTATGCTAATACCATTAATAAATTTTTTAAATCAAATCCCAATTAAGAGGAGTTCCTTTTTTAACGTCACGTATAATTTTTTTCCCTAAAAGAACATCGTAATATTTTGGGGGGAGACCATAACCGGGTCTAATAATTTTCATGTTTTCTTTTGTTAAACGGTCTCCTTTCTTTAAGTTTTTTACAATATATAAAGAACGACGATACTGTTTTGAAGACTTTTCTGCTTCTGTTACACCATATGCGACCTTTCCCAGAGCTTCCCATGCCCTTCTGGTTTCAGTTACCAAAGCGGACATCTCCTCCGGCTCTAGTGAAAATGCTGCATCTACTCCACCTTCGCTGCGTGATAGCGTGAAATGTTTCTCGATAACTGTACCTCCCAAGGCTACGCTTGCTACAGCTACTCCATTTCCCATCGTGTGATCAGACAAACCGGTAGGGCATTGGAACAATTCTTTCATATGCGGAATAGTGAGAATATTGGAGTCTTTAGGAGAAGCCGGATAGTTGCTGGTGCATTTCAATAAAATCAGTTCCTCACAGCCTGCTGCACGGGCAGCAGCTACTGAATCTTCTATTTCAGCAACTGAACACATCCCCGTAGAAAGGATGATGGGCTTACCTGTTTTTGCAACTTTTCTGATTAACGGCAAATCAGTGTTCTCAAAGGAGGCTATTTTGTAGCAAGGAACATTAAAGGATTCTAGAAAATCTACAGCACTCTCATCAAATGGAGTGCTGAAAGCTGTCAGTCCTAATTCTTTACATCGTTCAAAGATAACCTTGTGCCAATCCCACGGAGTATATGCTTCCTGATACAGCTCATAGAGTGTTTTATTTCTCCACAGGCTTTTTGAATCTTTGACAGTGAAATCATCTTTTTTTTCATTTAAAGTCATTGTATCTGGGGTGTAAGTTTGAAGTTTGACAGCATCAACCCCAGCATTTGCTGCAGCTTCTACGATTTTCAAGGCACGGGACAAGGACTGGTTATGGTTCCCCGACATTTCCGCAATAATAAAGGGATAATGATCCCTGCCTATTATTTTCCCATCAATAATAATATCGCTCATCAATTACCCCTTTCTTGGATGTTAACTAGTCCAGTTCTTACTTTCTGCCATTTGTCATTGAATAAGGCCATCCGAATCACATCTTTAAATTGATTGTCTTTCCAGACATGCTGGGCTAAAACTCCTTCCTGTTCAAAGCCTAACTTTTTGTGATATCGGATACTCCCTGAATTGGAATCGATAACTTCAGCACACACTTTGTTCATCCCGGACTCCTGGAAAATTTTATCCAATGCCAAAACACCCATGATTGTACCTGCTCCCTTCGGAGCTTTTTCTTCCCCAATATAAAAACCCCAAAAACACCGTGAATGCTCCTTATTTATATCAGAAAAACTGACTAACCCTAATGGTGAATTCACATCATATAATACCCACACTAAATCACTGGAGCTTTTATTTACTTTATGGAACCATCGTATATGCTCTTCCCATGTAATATTATGGTTTGTATACATGAGAGATTTGATCCTTTCTGAGTTTCTCCATTCAAAGATAGTCTTCAAGTTGTCAAAAGTTAATGGCTTCAAAAAAAATTTATTATTCATCTCTGCTTCCCCCAAGCAACTGCCGAACTGCTAATCCACTTTCAAAGTCTTTCATTATCTCTTTTAAACTCTTAATCATTTTCTGCAAGACACATGGATTTTCCATCAACTTTTTAACAGCTCTTGCAATATCTTTTTCATCTACATCCTCACTTGTTCCTAAATGGTAAACAGCACCTAATTTTGATAAACTATACAATATTTCGGATTGGTTTTCAGCCGTTTCAATTGTTATTGCAGGTAAGGATAAATAACACCGCTCCCATGTGGTGCTTCCTCCTGCACCAATTGACAAGTCGGCTTTTGCCATCAATTCCGCTATATAGTCTATTTGATAATGCAGCCGGATATTTGGATTGTCAGCACAGATAGATTTAATAGAAACATAGTCAAGATTGGATTTTCCGATGACGACATCAATGATACATTCAGTATTGTTAAGACATTGGACAGCTTTAAGAGCTTTCAATGTTTCTTTAGTAGGATCGCTCCCACCGAAAGATATCAGGATTCGAGTTACTGACCCATCTCTTTCCCTTTGACGGACAAACTTAAATTCTTCTCGAAGAAGAAAATATTTAGGACCCAATAGCATGATAGTTTGAGGGCCTACCAGATGCTCATATCGTTTCTGTGAATTTGGATAGAAGTTCTGATCTAAAAGAACCTTACAGTTATGGGGGCGATCTGCAAGATCATCTATTACCATTATTTGATTTGCGTATGGTTTTGTGAACTGTTCCCACTTCTCATCAATTGCATAGTGGTCAATGATCAGCCAATCTATCTGCTTCTTTCTGATGAAATTAATGGTTTGCATTGCATCTAGTTTCCAGTTCGCTCTAAACCATTGAAAATAATGTTTCTGGTCTGTACTTTGCAAAGAAGGGAGCGTCCTTAGCCCATATCCCCGATTTTCAATAAACCCGGTCAAATCACCAGGGAGTCTCCGGCAAACGAAAGTAACTTCTGCGCCATTAAGCTGAAGCTGCTCTGCCAATACAAGACACCTCATGACATGGCCGGTGCCAATCCACCTCGATGAGTCGACTCTGAAGCATACATTCATTCATTTTCCTCTTCACTCTTTTTTTGTAAGATGTGAGCATTTATCTTCTGCCATTCCGGATGTTTTTCCAGTAATTCTAAAATATTTTCTAACGTAAAGTAAGGGTTCCTGGGATATAATGCCTCCAAGATTTTTTTAACCAATAAAAAATCTTCCGTAGTATCCACAGTCCAACGGTGATTGCTTTCGTCCCGGCTATAGTTAACATTTGTCAGCCTGAATATATCAGGATGATCGATCATGTATTTAGTTACATGTTCTCGTTCGTTTGGTTTCTTTGCTCCATTATGAGCTGCTTCTAAAGCTTTATATGAAAAAATTTCTGTATCCATTCCCCTTGGAAAGGTTCGTTTCAACGTATTTGAGACATATTGAAATGGATGATCATCTTTGAGTGATAAATATTTATTTACAACGTTATCGATTTGAAACGGATCAATCAACGGACAATCAGCCGTAAGACGGATTACTGCTTCTGCCTTTACCGATAAAGCAGCTCTATAATACCGCTGTAATACGTCTGTTTCTGAACCCCGATAATAAGTGACTCCATTTTTCTTACACCAGCTTACGATCGGATCATCTTTGGCTGTATCAGTTGTAGCGATAACGATTTGATCAGTAAATAACGACCGTTTAACACGTTCAAGCTGATAGGCTAATAAAGGACGATTCAGTACTTCTTTAAGCACCTTTCCGGGCAATCTTGTGGATCCCATCCTCGCCTGAACGATTGCAGCTACTTTCATATAACACCTCACATAACAGTGTAATAAGAGATCACTTTTTTCACACCATCAATGACATCCTCTACATCTTTTATAGACATTTTAGGAAACAAAGGAAGGGTAAGTATGGAACCGTAGGCTTCTTCAGCATTGGGACAGATCCCTTTCCTATAGCCTAACTGCTGATAATATGGATGCCAGTATACGGGAATATAATGTACATTAACGCCAATATTCTCCTTTTGTAATGCCTTGAATATTTCAGCACGGTCTGCGGATAAAACAGCTGGATCTAGTCGGAGGATATATAAATGCCAACTTGAATTACCATCTCTATTTTGAAAAGGGGTAATGACACCATCGATTTTATCGAACGCCTCCGTATATCTGGAAGAATATTCCCTTCTTTTTTTCAAAAAGCCGGGCAGTTTACCCAGTTGGCTCAAACCTAATGCAGATTGAAAATCCGTAATCCTGTAGTTAAAACCCAATCTTTGAATCTCATAAAACCAAGGTCCCGGATTATTTTCCAACTTATCGGGGTCACGCACAATTCCATGGTTCCTGAACAGTAATAATTTCTCATAATAGTCTTTATTATCAGTGGTAACCATCCCTCCTTCTCCAGTTGTTATGTGTTTAACCGGATGGAAGCTGAATATTGTCATATCACACATAGATCCGACCATCTTTCCTTTGTATGAGGCTCCTAATGCATGGGCTGCGTCACTAATTAAAACTAGCCCAAATTCTTTGGCAATTTCCAGTACCTCCTCATATTCGATTGGCTGTCCGGTAAAATCAACAGTAATAATAGCTTTAGTATTTTCATTGATAGACTCTCTGATTGAGGAAGGAGAAATATTACAGGTAGCGGAATCAACATCTGCAAATACCGGTTTGCCACCAACATAAAGGATACAGTTAGCACTGGCCGCGAAAGTTAATGGGGTAGTTATCACTTCGTCATTTTCACCTATTCCGGCTGCAAAACAGGAAGCGTGTAATGCTGCTGTCCCACTAGAAAAAGCTACGGCATACTTAGCACCTACATAATCAGCCATAGCTTCTTCAAAATTAGAGACAGCGGGTCCAGTTGTAAGCCAGTCACTTTTTAATATACGGATAACCGCTTCAATATCATGATCATCAATCCATTGACCTCCATATGCTAAATAAGAATCTCTTACAGGTCTTCCACCATATAAAGCCAGCTTAGCTTTTTGCATTTCCTCCCTCCCCCCATTATTCACAAAAGATCGGTTGTTTTTATCCATTTTTCCGTCTGGGCCAACCCTTCAGCCAAACTGTACTTAGGCTCCCAGCCCAACAATTTTTTTGCTTTACTGAAATCGCACACTAGTTTCGGTATCTCACTTTGAGGATGAATATGTGGGACATGCTTTATTAATTTTCTATCTTTAACAATCAGTTCAGCTAATTTATTTATACTTATATCCTTGCCAATCCCTGCGTTTAGAATTTCTCCATCTGCTTTTTCCGAATAGCCTGCCTCCACCACAAAACGAGCACAATCTTCCACATACAACAAATCCCTTGTCTGGCTGCCATCGCCATATATAGATAGCGGCAGTCCTTCTAGTGTGTTTTTCAAAAATATCGCTACAACTCCCCCTTCTCCTCCCGTTTTTTGATAAGGGCCATACGTATTGAACGGACGAAGAACAGTGACAGGGAGATCGTAGGCATGATAATACGACAGAACTATATTCTCTGCCGCAATCTTTGAGCCAGCATAAGGAGAGGCAGGCTTAATTTGTGCTGTTTCTCTGATTCCACCTTCATTGTGAGCCCGATCATACACCATGCATGTACTCATAAAGACAAGTTTGGTTTTCTGCTCCCTGCATTTTTCCAGAATATTGAACGTCCCAACAACATCATTAAGAAATGTGGTATGAGGATCATCAATGCTATCCTGAACGTTGATGCTGGCTGCTAGGTGGTAACAAATATCAAACTTATTGGCAAATAGTTCTGTTATCAGCTTTGAGTCTTTGATATCCCCATGTATAAATTGTTTAAAATTTAGATTATCCTTTAAGGTTTTGAGGTTTTCCTCTCTCCCATTCGATAAGTCATCCAGGACCCAAACAAAGTGTCCATCTTCCAATAACCTCGCTACAACCCATCGCCCGATAAACCCGGCGCCACCAGTTACAAGAATATTCATGACCCTCACCCTTTCATGTTGCTTCTCAAAACATCCTATTACCGCTTTAACCAATATATGCTCTCCACACATATTCTAGCTTGTCAGCCTATTAATTAATTTCCGCAGTCTTTTCCCCGACAAAGCCGGAACAGGGTATGCGTAAGAAAGAAAATCCTTAGTAACTTTTTGGGCCTTCCTTATCATTTGCTCCTTGCCAAAATACTTGATGACAATGTCGCCCAGTTGGTTTGCGTCATTCTGTGATAACTCTCCCAGTCGATTGTAGTACCCGGCAGAACCTGGAAAGTCCATATTCAAGATAAAAATAGGCTTGCCTGCAAGCATTGCTTCTAACCCAACGGTGGAAGGATAAGAAACGACTCCATCTACATTAGGGAGTATATCGTACAAATCTACATTCAAAAGTGAGTGAACTGATGGAAATTCTTTAGAGAGGGGGTGGGGTCTTTTATTAGGGTAATCTTTAATTAAGATGTTAATATCCAGCTTTTTTGAAATTTTTTTTATAAACAATCGCCAGCTGTCAATATCTTTATTTCCTCTTACAATTATCAGGAGATTCTTTTTATTTGGGGCTAAACCGAATTTTTCATTAAACTGTAATCGAGAGAACCGGGGCTTTTCAAAAGCCTGATCGAACCTCGGATGACCAATAACCTCTACTGTCTCGTCAGCTGCACCCTTTTCTTTAAACCAATCCACCTCAAACTGTCCATAAACAGCATCCACAGTAGCGACTTTGGGGAGATAGCCATGTTCACTTGAGATGATTCCATGCTGCATACATATAGTGGGTATGCCTTTTTCAGCTGCTACCAGCGCTAAGGTACGACATTCTGGGTAGTGAGTCGAAGGAACAACTATACATGAAACAGGGAAAAGTTCCAGTAGATTAGCAGATTCTTCTATCCGGTTAACAATCTTGGATAATTGTAGAAAAAAAACTTTTTTAAAACTTTCTTGGCTATATAGGGGATGATTATGATGTTTCTTTATAATGGAATTTGCTTTTCTTGTTAGATTTTCTACCGCTTTCCTGGTATCAACAGAAAACTCTGAAAAATACTTGACAGATGGTATGCTGCCTGCTGCATTTGCTTTCTTATTGTCCTTCATCCTCTTTGCTCCATTACCATCCCGATCATTAATCACTCTGATGTTTTGATAGCTTTTTGCTTTTGTACGCCTCTTCGTTTTCCTTCTATTTCCACCTTCATATAAGCGCATAACTTGGGAAGAATTAAAATACTTTATGAAGGTCTTTTGCGGTAATTTAAGCAGATTGTATACATCATGAAATATCACTATTCCATTTTTATTTCGTTCCAAAGGTTCATTAGTATGTGACTGTACAAACTCATTAAATACTATTTGGATTTCTCTATTTTCTGTTATACTTCTGGGCAGCTTTGCGGTGAATGCTTGATTATACAAGCTATCCCATAGCTTTTCATTTCCTTTTAACAGACTTCTAAAATGATATAAATAAGGTATTGAAAAACCTTTGTACTTTATATCTTCGAAGTCATTTAAAAAATTAATATATAGTGACCAGTAATTTTTTGAAAAAATGTCCATTTTATCTCCATACTTTCCATTTATTAAGTTAGATTTGCTTCTTTGAGCAATCTTCTTAGTTGTTCTTTTGAAATGGCATCTTGCTCTTTTGAGCTATAAGTTCCTGGGATAATTTTTTTCGAACCGGCGTAAAAGACATCATTTCTTGCCCCTTCCACTATAATGTACATGTCTTTTAATTCTAAAGCTGATAACGACTCATCATAATTCATCAATTCTTCATACATTTTTTCGCCAGGTCTTAATCCCATCACTTTTATACCAATTTCTTTTTCCTCAATCCCGTATTTCTTGCATGTTTCCTCAATCAGTACAGATGCAAGATCATCCAGTTTAATTACAGGCATTTTCAAAACAAAAACTTCTCCGCCCTTCGCTTCTTTAAGTGCTTTAATTGTCAATTCTGTAGCTTGTTCCAATGTCATCATAAACCGTGTCATATTTCTATCGGTTAGGGTGATAATTTTTTCGTTTTGAATTTGCTTTTGGAAAAGTGGAATAACCGACCCTCTGGAACCCATTACATTTCCAAACCTTACACTTGCAAATATTGGATTAGTTACTGCTTTATTAAGTTCGACAGAAGTAATTAGTCTTTCCCCGATCAGTTTAGTTGCACCATATGTGTTGGTTGGTGAAATGGCTTTATCTGAACTTGTGAAGAGCACTTTTTTTACGTTTTGTTCAATAGCTGCATTTATTACATTAGTAGTGCCAAAGATATTTGTTTTCACAGCTTCATAAGGATTAAATTCACATGCAGTTACCTGTTTCATTGCGGCAAGGTGAAAAACATAGTCAATTTCATTCATTGTATTTTTCAAGACTTGGTAATCTCTTACATCTCCTAGAATAAACTCCAACTTCTTATTATCTCCTAATTCCTTTTGCATCTGATATTGTTTAAATTCATCACGGCTAAAAATCCTAATCAAACTTGGCTCCTCCGTGAGAATGTTACGTACTAGACTTTTACCTATAGTTCCAGTACCACCGATAATTAATATTTTCTTTTCTTTGAAAAACACCATCATTTCCTCTTTTCCTATAAAAATGATTATAAACTTTTTCAGTAATACCATTTATATTCACCATTTTGCACTTAGTGAATATAATAGACTTTCACCTATCAAATTGGTCAATTGTCATAAAAACTAAAAAGGAAGCTATGCCTGCTTTGTTCAGCCTAGCTTCCTTTTTGTTTCAAACTTTCCTCAATTTTCAGGAAAAACATATATTACATAGAACGTATAGAATATAAATTTTCACCTATGGGGGTTACAGAAAGAACAGTATCCTGATTTTCTATCTCATCTATTTTATTAAAAAATAATTGTATTTCCTGTTTTGATAGAAACGGGAATAGATGTTCAAGTTTTTTGTTGGGTTTTACATTGAATGAATGGTTGAAACGAGGGATTGGTTTCGTGGGAGTAAGGGATATTCCATCCATTATTTTAAGAATTGAATGATAAGAAAACTGGCCACTATCTTTTAAATAATAGCTTGACAGCAATTTATTCGCAGTGTCCTTATACTTCTGGTTGAAATATTCATGGGAATTACTCCTTTTTAAAATGGATTCAATGATTGATATTACATCGTTTATTTTGACTGCCTGGATCCCCAATTCGTTCGGAAGTTTCATGTCCATAACTTTAAAAGTCACAGGTATATAAGTTACAATTGGCTTTTCGAGCAAATAAGCTTCAATACTTGATGTACAATCATTGTGAACAATTGCCTTTGCAGCCATTAACCATTTGATAATGTTTCCTTCAAAAATCACATTGACATTATTTAACATAGAAAACGCTTCCTCATAAGGGTCAGTGTTTTCAGCAGGATGAGGTCTAACAATAATTTGATGATGGGGAAAAGCAACTGCCAGTCCCTTCACCATCTCAATAAAAGAGATGTATAATTGTTTAATATATAAAAGGAAAGGGTTGGAGTCATCTTCTCTCTTCCCCTGACTTCCATTATAAAGAGGAAACCTCGTATTAACTAAAATAAAGTCACCATATTTTTCATTAATTCGATCAGCATCCTGGAGGTATAAGTTATGAAATTTCGGATGTAATAAATCAAACCTGGGATTCCCTACAATATGGCATTTTTTTTTCTGGCTGGGATAAGCGTTCCCTATCACTTCGCACTGATAATGTCCCCAACAAAATTCTTTTGTTATCATTTTGAGGACCTCTTTTTGCATTCTGGTATTTAAATACCTGTCAGAATCCGGGAAAATCAAACCTTCTTCATCGAGTTCTACCACTTCGTGTCCATTAGTTACTGCTTGTTTGATCACTTTCTTTCTGTAGCCTCTGGAATATCCTTTCGAATAAAATATCCCCTCAGGAAATTCGGCCGCTGCTAATTCTACCATTCTCTGCTCGCCTAAAATCACATGGTATCCTTTTTTAATTGCATAGTAAGCCAGAAGTAATTTAGCATCCAATTCTCTCGCTTTTACTTCAACAGGTAAATATAACCATCTTTCACCCACAGTAGACCCTCCCTCAATTGCTCTCCTGCTAAACAATATTTTCGAAAGCCGGGAATAAGATTATTCTTCCTGCTCTTTTACATCTACTGTTTCTTCATTATGCTCCATTGCTTCACTCTCTAGCTTTTTGATCTTTTCCGATAATGTATCTATTTCATTTTCAAGTATTCGGATGAGCGTATCTTGGGGATTCTCTGTTTTCGATGCCTCAAATGAATCCTCTAATAAAGTTTTTATATGACTATCTAAAAAAGAAATCATATCATAAGGGTCTGCTTCTTCGAAAATATCCAAAAATTCAGTTTGGACCTTAGCATCTTTTAATTTCTCCACTTGGTTTGACAAAGTAAAATTCTCTTCTTTTAATTGTTCTATTATTTCTTCTTTACTTTTTAGTTTCTTCTCAAAGTCTGATCTTTCTTCTGCTAATAAATTGTCCCGATGTGCAGCGATTTCCAGATTTTCTTTTTCTAATTGTTCCTTTTCGGTATTTAACACAGAATGGGCCTTTCTGATCTTATCAATTTTTTTTTGGAAAGAGTTTATTTCTTTTGAATGTTTTTCCTGAAGTTCACATATTTCCTTTTTAAATTGGTCAATATTTGTATTTTGCTCCTTATTTTGGTGCTCCAATTCCTTGATTGTATTTTCTAACTTTATTATCTTCTTATGTCTTGTTTCATTCTCTTCGCTTAAGTCAGCAACCTGCTTACGTAAGTTTTCTTTTACTACCTGGAATTCTTTTGTGCTTTCATTTAAGGTCTCATTTAATTCCTGATTTGTTTTTTGCAGTTGAATAATTTCATTTCGGCTTCTTGAATAAGAAGATTTCAGATCAATTATTTCATTTCGTAATTTTTTCTCCTTGGATTTTAACTGTTTGTTGCACATTTCCTCATAAACTAACTTTTCCTCTAAGGACTCCAGTTTCACACTCAGTTTCTCTTCATTATATCTGCTGCTTTTTAACTGAGATGCTATATTGCTAATTTTCTTGTTCATTTCCTTCTTTATTTGGCTTAATTGATTAGTAACCCTTTCGTTTTCCTCTAATAACTCAATATTTTGTTCTTTAAGGGTCGTAAGCAGGGAGTAATGGTAATTTTCCTGATAATCCTTTACTTTTTCTTTATATTTTGCAAGCTCAGCTTTATAGTAAATTACCATTTGTTGGAGTTGGATAGGATCTGTCATCGTTTTCTTTTTCATTCGTCAGCCTCCTTAGGAACAAACTGATTAACTCTGGGCTATGGTATCTATATGTGCAACTAAGCTAAACGTTCCTTGGATATATGCAGATTCCTTCCTGTTTGGTCGCTAAGTATTTATGGCAAAAGCCCTTACATTTTAATCCTTAAAAATGTTAGAATTTCAATAAAGTACAAAAAAAAGAACTGCCCGGAACAGTTCCTAACGTGTCTAATACTTATTCTTTCATAGATTTAATAATATCCTCATAGGCTGCCTTAGTTTCTGTGATGATTTGATCTAATCGTTCACTTACAGTTTCATTTTGGAATAGGTCATCTTTTTTCGTCTCCGTTTTTAAAGGGGAAGAATCCACCCGCATTAACATATATATAAGAATCAATTGAAAAATATCACCATCAAGATATAAAAAACTATTATTTTTACGATTATTATTTTTTATATCACTTAAATGATTTTTTAAATAGTACCTAATTAACTGATGAACAAGCACTTCATTTTCTTTATCATGATATTCATTTGTCATCGCTCTCCCCCTCTGAAACCTTACCACTGAAATTTATTTGATTAAAGGCATTGATTCCACCTTGTATTTCATCTCCATAGATGTATCCCATAATTCCTCCGGTATATGAAGAACCTGCTTCCCATTTCAACTGAAAATTTGAAAAAACGAGTGTCTCTGACGGCTCAAGACTCTGAATTTCTACAGGTTTCAACCAGAATTCTTCTCTATCTTCCGGACCATTGATGCGTTCCCAGGCATTGGATAATTTCAGCTTTTGTTTTGAATCCTTATAAACATACTTTCCCGAAAAAGTGAATGGAGCCGTGTTAGAAATTTTAATGCATATATAAGGGTTGGAAAGGGAACGACCTCCTGCATTCAAAATGTGAAAGTTGCCAATACATATATTTTCACCATTACTTTTATGCTGGATGTTAAAGGAATAAGTAAAATACCCGATGATTTGCATAGTATTTAATTCTCTTGCTTTTTCTGCCATATGTTTGATTTCTTTTAAGTATGAGGAATTCAATGTTTGCCACTCATCGAGCTTATCAAGAATTTTCGACTCCTTTTTTCTCATTGAGCCCACCTCCCAAAAAAATAAAGAGAGGAAAATGAATTCCTCTCTTTATAGCTATGCTGAGTGATCAGCCATTATCACCGTCATCCCCGCTCGGGAAAATCACAGGACACTGTGGCGGCATGGTTGGTGCAGGGCATGGTGGGATAGGAAGCATATCTCTTGGTGCACAGAAGTCAGCGACAAGTTCAAGAGTTACTTCAAATGTTGATTGGATGCTTTGGCATAGGCGAACGGATACTGTAATATCAGTTAGTTCATCCACTTCTGTACCGTTTTCAACACAGATAGCTGTACATACGAAGCAGTCTAAATCTGTGAACGTTACATCAACGTCTGTACCCTCTGGGGCACATAGTATTACCTGTTCACATCGTGTGAAGGATACCGTACCTACCTCAATGATAGCTCCACCAAGTTCCGGTAACAGTTCAACAAAGACCGTAACGTCAAAGTTCTTCTGAATATTTACCAGTTGCAATGTTACCGTTGTGCCATCAATGACAAATTCCTGATCTACACGCCCAAGAACAACAATCGGGTCCACCTCAGCTGGAGCTACTTCACAAGTAACACCATTGTCAACGATATCGTCACACTCGATTGGATCTCCTGTAGGACCAATTGGGAGTTCCAAATCACCTAAAGTCAAATCGAACGTTGTCTCATTAATAACCCAGTCATACACTTTCTCGGTATTAATGCATAGGAGCTCTTGGCCCCCGGTCAAATTTTTCGCTTGCATAATGCAAACTACACCTCCGAATAAGATATTTTGTTTTCACTCATAGCATATGAATGAAAGCTGAAAGCGGTATAGTGAAAGCGCGGAAATAGAAAACCTTTTGCGACATATGCAAATATCCAAATTAAAAGCTAATTATTTTTGCTAAACTTCTTGGCATCTACATAAAATGGATTAATGGAGGAATAAAAGTAACAATGTAACCGGACATTTGTCACGTATCGAAGGTTCATCAATAGTATATTAATGTGCTGCAAAAGGGTGATGAGTGATGTATAAATACAAGTTATATAGCACCGATGACATTGAGCGATTGAAACATCAGCTTAAGGTGTATGAACAAACCCTTAATGTAGTAAAAAAAGGGGAAGCTGTGGACGATTATCTTCTAATCAAGCACGAGTTTAATGAAACTCATTCAAAACTTATTAGATTAGAAGGAGAAATGAAAAGTATGGAAGAGAAATACCAGAGGCAATCAGCCGATTTTGAGGAGAGGGAAGAAAATTTTGCTGATTATATGCAAAATGTTAACAATATGATGAGCCAGTTGAAAGAAGATATCAGTAAAGTAATAGATAAAGTTGATCAGCTTAATATTAATGAATTAATTGAGAAAATAAATACAGTTATTTATTCTCAAAACAGTCATTTCAGGGAAAGCATTAGAGAAATTGATCGACTAAAAGAGGATATAGCACAAATTCAAGACCAAGTCGTCATTAACCAGGAGAATAATCAAAAAGCTCAAAATCCAAGAAAATCGGAGTACCGACAGCTGCAAAACATGCTCCAATCTTACAGGAATGTAGAGCAGCCATCTCAATCATTCAGCAGGCAAAATTCCAGCTTCACAAGAACCAGCAGCCAAAAACATCAGTCCAATATACCTTCGACAGGTGGGCAAAACACCTTATCAAGGGGAAAATCTAAGAGAAGAACTTTTCAGCAATCTCAGAATGAATTAAATAAAAATATCATCTATTCCAAACAACAAGGAAAAAAAAAAGCTAACCAGTTACCCAAATCACCAGAAAAACAACGCTCTGCAGTGAACCCTACAGAAAATATAACTGCAGAAATCCAAAGTAAGCTTTCTAAACAAAAACAAGAGAGAAAATCACAGGATTCCAGTGAAAACCCTATTAAAAATAATGAGTTTAAAAGCACGCATGTTGATCCCAAAGCTTCAACACCAAAAAATAACGACATAACTGAACAAGATATGAAAAAGCAACCACAATTAGAAACAAACGAGGAGACCCATCCTAAAAGCCAAAAGAAAATTGAGTTTTCATCTCTGTTCTCAATTTTCCAAAAAAAGGATTGACATGGTAATGAACAAAATTACAATTTCAAACACTATATATAATCAGCTTGTTGAACACGGTAAATCTTGTTTACCCTATGAAGCTTGCGGCCTTTTGGCAGGAAACAAGGATGATATAACCTCTATATGGCCATTGGAAAATGAATGGAAGTCAGACAGACGTTTTTTTGTAAGCGAGAAGATAGTCGCACAAACCCTTAACGAAATTAAAATACGAAATGAACTGGTAATTGCAATTTATCACTCACACCCGACAACAGCACCAGTTCCCTCAAGGTATGACCTCATCAACCACCCAGATAAGAATGTAAAGATGGCAATTGTTTCCTATAAAGCTGCACAACCCTCCCTCAAAACTTACATTATTAATAAAGGCAACTATAAGGAGTGCCCTTTTTTAATAAGAACATAATAAAAGCCCGTACTTATTAGAAAGTCCCGAGTACAATATATTATCAATAGAAGGAGTTGATTTTTTTGATAAGAAGGACTTCCAAAGGAAAAAAAGTTTACCAAAATAGGTTTTTCAAAGCGACAGATGAGCCAATCGTATTGGATGCTTCATTAGTTAAAAAAAGGCCTGTCAGTAGAGGCGGCTGTTGTGGTAAGAAGAGAAAAATTTAGACCGTTCAATCTTTTCCGAATAAGATATCAGTACGGTATTATATAAATTATATAGGAGATGTCCTAGAAAAAAAGCAGATAGGCAGGGACATAACAAGCAATCACAAAAAGGTTTCTATTATCGATTCTTGATGATGGAGACCTTTTTTGCTGTATGTTAATAAACCCTGGCTCATTTTCTAGATAGAACAACGCCCAGTATTTAAAACTTTCAGATTCCTGGCATTCGAAATTTAAAATAATGATGGTCACAATGGTAGGAAAGGTGCATATATTATTGTAACTCCGAGTCACTTCCTTACCACCAACCAGAAGATAGAAAAGGTTAAAGCATTGTTGATCCACTATTGCTTGTTCAATCTCTGCTCCTTCCCATAAAAGACGCACTCCCCCTGTGGGATTGCGTCTTTTATGATTTCCTCGTAATTAGCATTTGAAATACTTCGACTTTTACTGTCAATCGACACTAATCCAAAAAAACCTTTGTCGATAACCGATGTTAACCTGCAGCACGTGCCTTTTTTAAATAAAACTACATACTAGTCTAACCGGGTTTGTCTAACTATTCATATAATGAAATGTAGTCTTGAAAGGAGGCTAATAAAATGAAAAAGATAATTATTGACCCTGGCCATGGAGGAAATGACCCTGGGGCAACTTATAAAAGCTATGAAGAAAAGAATTTCAATCTTTCAATCGCTTTAAAGGTGCGAGAATACCTTCTCAAAAACTACGAAGTGGATATAGTAATGACAAGACTCAGTGATCTCACGGTTTCATTAGAACAAAGGACCCAATTGGCTAATTCTGAAGATGCCGATTTCTTCTTATCCATTCACAACAATGCTGCTGGAGGAACTGGTTTTGAGAGTTATATTTTTAACGGTACTGTCCCTCCAGTCACTAAAACCCATCAAAATATTATTCATGATAAGATCTTAGATGCCGTGGAAGCTAAATATGGTGTTAATGATAGAGGGAAAAAGCGTGCCAATTTTCATGTGCTAAGGGAAACAAAGATGTCTGCATTATTGTTAGAGGTGTTGTTTGTAGATAACCCCGAAGACATAAAGCTTTTAACTGACCCTGAATTTATCCAAGATGTATCAATTGCAATTGGGGAAGGTGTGAAGAAAGCCTTTGATTTACCTTCTAAATCCTCACCAGGTATTCTTTACAAGGTCATTGCTGGTTCCTTTAAAAACCGAAGTAATGCGGAAAATCGAGTCCAGTACCTAGGGACTCATAACATTGATTCTATTATTGTCCCAATTACCATTTCAGGAGAACAATATTATCGAGTACAAGCAGGAGCTTATTCAATAAAAGACAACGCCCATCAGCAGGTTCAGAAGTTGAAGAGCATTGGAATTACTGACGCTTTCATTCTGACAGATGGAGAAGCTCCTTCACCACCTCCCTCCACCCCGGAAGAACGTTTTACCATCCAGGGAGATATTCACTTAAATCCTTGTCAATTAAATGAATTTGTAAAGACAATTAACCCCAAAGCTCCAGATCTTGGAGGTTACTACAGGGAATATGGTAAAGTTTATGGAATAAGAGCAGATGTAGCATATGCGCAGGCTATTCACGAGACGGATTACTTCCGTTTTACAGGTATAGTGGACGAAAAACAAAACAACTTTGCCGGTATTGGAGCCACTGGTCCGGATAATCCAGGAGCAAGCTTCGCTACGGTTGAAGAAGGTGTTCATGCACATATTCAACACTTATACGCCTATGCCTCAACAGCCCCGATTCCAAATGGTTACCCTAAAGTCGACCCAAGATTTGATCTTGTCAGCCGAGGAAGCGCAACTACTTGGACTCAGCTTAACGGAAAATGGGCAGTTCCAGGAAACAATTATGGCCAAAGTATTATAAGTATTTTTAGACGAAATATAAACCATGCTCTTGAACAAATTGATGTACAGCAAGCAGAATTACAAGACCTGTTAAACGAATTTTAATTGAATTAATTGACAGGCAAGGCCAGAACTTTTCAGTTCTGGCCTTGCCTGTCAATTAAATTTTTTAAGAATTCCACATATATCAACAAATAAAATTCTACTAATGCATAGATTTCCATTGATTTAACTTTTGCATCGATGTGCTATCCAATTGATTTAAGTTATTTATAAAGTCTTCCTTTGCCGATTGGTACAATTCTATATCAAGGCTGTTTAATTCAACTATGGTTTTAATGATGGATTGGGGTACAACATTCTTTTTTGGCCGTTTCCTGTTAGTGTTTATTTTATCTACTTTGGAAATATCAAAATTAAAATGCTCTTTTAACAAAAATAGGGATTCATTATACATATCTGTAAAACCTACAACCGGGAAGTGGTTCTTAAGATTTTCTTTAGCCTTCTTTAGATCTGAAGGATTACCGCCTGATAAATAACGGGTTGCAAGATTCACTGTTCTAAAACGTATACTGCGCAAATCTTTTTTAGGATATGGTTTATCTCCGATTTCCTCATTCCTCATATATCCAACAAATTCCTCCAGATTCATTCTTTTTACTTTTTTATGCAAAGGATCGCGTTCATAATTCTGTATATAGTAATAGGTTGATAGCACTCGATCAACTGGATCCCTTAGGAAAGTGAAGAATTCAAAAGGTTTATTAAGCTCTTCAAAAAATTTCCCATGCCAAACAAGGACATCTTCACTTTGTTTCTCTAATATATTCCATAACGTTTTCCCACCAGTTTTTGGTACATGCAAAAAACACACTAAACGATCTTGTTCAAGATCATTTTTATTGAAATGAATCATACTAATTCATCCTTCTCTTTAATGTTATTTGGTCAATATACTGTATTATAAAACGATGTTAAGAGAAAGGTGTGGGTAAATAACAATGTTTTGAACACCAAGAAGAAAGATAGTACCTATACCCATTTTAATAACAAAAGTATAAAAAATGCATATTGTAGTCATAGTTATCAATATCATGGTGGTGGGCTATAGGTGGAGATTTTTTATGTAACACTTGTTTTAGCAGGAATGTTTACCATATTAATTAAACAGTGGTTCCCACCTGATTTGACTCTCTTTTCGGTCTTATCAATTTTTGTATTATCAAATGTCATCTCAGTTGATGAGGCGTTTCAAGGTTTTGCAAATAAAAGTGTTATTACCATAGCCCTTCTTTTTATTATAAGCAAAGGGTTATTTAATAGCGGTATGCTACATCACATAATTGAAAAAGTATTAAAATATAATGGGAATTTTCCTTGGCTCCTTCTTAAAATGATGATATCAGTTTCAATCTTATCAGCCTTTATCAATAACACTCCTATAGTATCTACACTTACCCCGCTTGTACGTAATTGGGGGTTATCCAACGGGATTAACCCCTCTAAACTATTAATCCCCTTATCTTATGCAGCAATTTTAGGTGGAACAATTACTTTATATGGCACTTCTACGAATTTGATGGTAGACGGTTTGCTGCAACAAAGCGGACATCCAGGGTTTACAATTTTAGAATTCTCTTATTTGGGCATTCCTCTTACCCTTGTTGGCCTAATATATATGTATTTAATAGGCAGGCACCTGCTCCCTCACAGGAGTTATAAAGACAACCGAACCCCCATGAAGAAAAGCGCTAATTCGGAAAATATGCAGATAAACCACTTTCGAAATAATAAAATATTACTCTTTGTTTTGCTAGTAATGTTCACACTTGTAGCCGTCCAACTTATCTCCATAATTAAAGCTGCAATTATTGCAGTCCTCATTTTGCTGGCTACTAAATCAATAAGTCCTGCAGAAGCACGAAAATCGATTGATTGGAGTGTAATAATCCTTATTTCTTCTGCTATCGGAATAGGGTCAGCTATAGAAAAATCAGGGGTAACCCAAACGATTTTAATTGCTATATTATATATAAATGACAGGGTTGGCTTATTAGGAACAGCTATAACTATCTATCTAGTAACAATGATATTAACTGAAATTTCTCATAATATTGCTGCCGCAGCCATGATGTTTCCATTAGGACATTCGGTTGCATTAGAAATAGGGATCGATCCCAAAATGTTTGCAATGTTAATTGCGATTTCTGCTTCATGCAGTTTTATCACCCCTATCGGATATCAAACAAACCTTATTATTTACGGCCCAGGAGGTTATAGGTTTACTGATTATTTAAAGGTCGGATTTTTGCTAAGTATCTTTTGTTTAATTTGTACTGTTTCACTCACATTTTTAATTTGGAGGTAATTGTTTTATGAGTGAGGACATCACTTGGAACCAAACCCATGTATTAAAAGAAGAGCGAGAGAAAGCTTATGGTCACAAAAGCTTGGTTATATGGCTCACCGGGTTATCGGGTGCTGGTAAATCTACGATTGCTAACCATGTAGAAAGAGAATTATTTAATCAAGGGATCCATACGTACTTGCTTGATGGAGATAACCTGCGACATGGCATAAATAACAACTTAGAATTTACTCCTAAGGATAGAGCAGAAAACATTCGCCGAATTTCTGAGATTGGAAAATTGTTTGTTGATGCAGGAATAGTTGTCCTCGTCGCAGCGATTTCACCCTATAGAAAAGATAGGGATGAAGCTAGGCAAAGGTTTAAAGATAATACATTTATTGAAGTTTTCGTTAAATGTTCCGTTGAAGAATGTAAGAAAAGGGATCCTAAAGGTCTTTATAAAAGAGCGCTTGAAGGAAAGATAAATAATTTCACTGGTATATCACAAGATTACGAAGAACCATTAGCGCCAGAAGTAGTTATCGACACAACAGAAAAATCCATATCAGATTCTGTTAGTCATTTGGTAGATTTTATTCAAAAAAGAATTTAAGAAAGAAAGGGTTTTATTATGACTATTATAGAACCACATGGACATAAACTGATTTCCAAAGTAGATTATAATTATGATTATAGCTCTATATCAAAAGAAATCGAATTAGATTTAATGGCTCTTTCTGACTTAGAGTTAATCGCAACAGGGGCCTATAGCCCTTTGACAGGGTTTATGGGCGAAAAAGATTATAATTCAGTGGGGGAAAAAATGAGGTTGGCTAATGGATTGGTATGGAGTATACCTATTACACTGCCAGTTACTGCAGCCCTTTCTTCACGTCTTACAATTGGAGAAAAGATAAAACTGGTATTTGCTGGCGAGGTATATGGTATTCTTCACTTACATGAAAAATATAAACCTGATAAAAAGCTGGAAGCAAAACAAGTATACAAAACTACTGACCCTGCTCACCCTGGAGTAGCAAAGCTATTCAATCGACCTGATGTGTACTTAGCAGGTCCTATTACATTAGTCAGACCTCCTCGATCAAAAAGCTTATTCCCAGATTTTTATTATAATCCAAAAGAGACAAGGGAGGAATTCATTAATCGAGGATGGAAAACAATTGTAGCTTTCCAAACCAGAAATCCTATTCATCGTGCACATGAATATATACAAAAGTGTTCATTGGAAGTAGTAGATGGACTTTTATTACATCCTCTCGTCGGAGAAACAAAAGCTGACGATATTCCCCCTGCTATACGAATGAACAGCTACCAGATTCTACTCCAAAATTACTATCCGAAAAATCGAGTTCATTTGGGAGTATTCCCGGCAGCTATGCGATATGCAGGACCACGGGAAGCAATCTTTCATGCTCTTATTCGAAAAAATTATGGATGTTCACATTTTATCGTAGGTCGTGACCATGCTGGAGTAGGGGATTATTATGGAACTTATGAAGCACAAGAAATTTTTTCGTTATTCAGCAAAAGTGAGCTAGGAATTAAGCCGCTATTTTTTGACCATGCTTATTACTGTAAGAAATGCAGCCAAATTACAACTAAAAAAACATGTCCCCATGGAACACAGGATCATATACATTTATCAGGGACAAAAGTAAGGGAAATGCTGAGAAGAGGAGAATTTCCTCCAAAGGAGTTTAGTCGCCTAGAGGTTATACAGTCACTAATAAAAGGACTAAAGAGCTAACCTCACATCATTTCTAACATTTCAGAGTAACTAAGCTGGTTCATAACACGTGACTAGGGCGCAGGAAAGATAGATACTCTATTTTAGCAAAAGAAAAAGTCGATTTAAGAATTTTGGTAACAAGTGATTAGAATAAAAGAAATGACGCGGCCTCTCCTATAGTGAGAAACCGCGCCATTTCGGCACTTTGGTAAGTGATTCCGATTGGGCTCGAACCAACGACCTCCACCCTGTCAAGGTGGCGCTCTCCCAGCTGAGCTACGGAATCATGGGATGAAGTTTTCGTGAATGGGACATGTACTAATATAATATGATTTCATTTATGTGTCAATAACTAATCAACATTTTTTTATTATTACCAGAAAACCTCTCTTCCGCGGGCAGCTCGGACTCTTACGCTTCCGCTGAAGAGTTTTCAATTCCATGACAATCGTCAGACCTGTTCTACTTTTTTGAAAATGATATGATAAAATAGGTATATTACATTTATAGAAAAGTTGTCGTTTTTTGGAGGTGTTCGTTTTGGGACGTGCTGGTACGTTCAAGGATTTTGAGATTAATAGTTCTTATTTAGATGAAACATTGACCCTGAAGGTTTATCTGCCGGAGAATTATTCGCCGCTCTATAAGTATCATATCGCGATCATGCAGGATGGTGACGACTATTATCAAATGGGCCGGGTCGCGACGTTGAGCGATAAACTTCATGAAAAAAAGCGAATTGCTGACACCATTTTTGTCGGCATTCATTATAAAGATAAATATGACCGTCAGGACAAATACCATCCGAATGGCGAGAAACAGGATGCTTATATCAAGTTTCTTGTGAATGAGGTCGCCCCGCTTCTCGATGAAGAGCTGCCGGGATACCATATGGGCAGCGGCCGCACGCTGATGGGGGATTCCCTTGGCGGAACAGTGTCCCTGATGACGGCTCTCAAATATCCGAGTACGTTCGGTAACGTCATCATGCAATCGCCGTTCGTTAATAGAGGTGTGATGGAAAAAGTCCAGAACAGCAAGGATCTTTCCTCCCTCGCCATCTATCATACGATCGGCAATGAAGAAACCGATGTACCGACGACAGATGGGGACCGGAAGGATTTTGTGTCACCGAATCATGAGCTTCGAGACGTCCTCAACAGGAAGCCGCTCACATACTTTTTCCACGAGCTCGATGGCAAGCACACGTGGAAATATTGGCAGCAGGACATGGAGCGTGCGCTTATGACAATGTTCCGACCGTAAGCCTATGTACGAAAAAGTAATTTTTGATATAATAATTACAGCTTAAAACTGACCGACCGACTTTGTATTCAACACGAAATATAATCAGCAATATTATATTTAGGAGGGTTTTCCAATGAAGTATGGTATCGCCATTTTTCCACCGAAAAAAATCCAGGATGTCGCAAACTCCTACCGTAAACGATATGACCCGCATTATGCCTTGATTCCACCACATATCACGTTGAAGGAGCCATTTGAAGCAGAGGATAACAAAATTAAGGAAATGGTACCGCATTTGAAAGAAATCGCGAAAGAAACAAACCCATTTGATATTGAAATCAACAAGGTCAGCTCGTTTGCTCCTGTCACGAATGCGATCTACTTGAAGGTAGAACCGGCAGAGGTAATCATGACGATTAATGAAAAACTGGAAGCAAAGCTGCCAGGTAAATCCGAGCATTCTTATGTGCCACATATTACGATCGCACAGAAGCTTTCAGATGATGAATTCTCCGATGTATACGGAAGTCTTCGAATGGGTGGATTCGAACTGAAAGAAACAGTCGATCGTTTCCAGCTGCTATATCAATTGGAAAATGGCTCCTGGACGGTCTATGAAACCTTCGTCCTTGGTGAAGGGTGATAGAATGTTAATTGAAAACGTCGAGAATGAGCAGCAATTGAAAGATGCCTTCGGCGTTCGCCGAACGGTTTTTATCGAGGAACAACAAGTACCGGAAGACCTTGAACTGGATGAGCACGATGATACAGCCGTCCACTTCGTCGGTTATGAAAACAAACAGCCGATCGCAGCTGCCCGTCTCCGATTTCTGAATGAAAATGGAAAGCTGGAACGAATTTGCGTCCAGAAGGATTTCCGCGGACAGTCCTTCGGGAAACAGATAATCGAGGCGATGGAGAAACGCATCCGAAAAGAAGGGTTGAAACAGGCGAAATTGAACGCCCAAACCCATGCCGAAGATTTTTACCGTTCCCTCGGTTACGAAACGATTTCCGGGGAATTCATGGATGCCGGCATTCCGCATGTAACCATGATAAAAAAACTAGACTGATTTTCGACCTGGAGGAGAAATATCTTCCAGGTTTTTTGTATAGGTCCATCTTTCTCTGTCTACAATGTTAAGAGCAGAGGAGAAGGAACGTGATCATGATGGATTATTTACGCATATTAATAGAAGCCTCATTCGGCTTCGCTGCCTTATTCTTTTTGGCCAAGGTACTTGGAAAGTCGCAAATCACCCAGCTCACCCCCTTTGACTTTATTTCAGCTATCATACTCGGTGAACTGGTCGGCAATGCACTTTACGATCCTGAAGTCGGCGTCTGGCAAATCGGGTTCGCCGTCCTCGTATGGGGTGTCCTGATGTATGTTACAGAAATTTTAACAGAAAAAGTAAAAGCGACACGGGGTTTTCTAGAAGGACAGCCTTCCATTGTCATTCATAAAGGAAAAATCGTTCGCGAAGAATTGAAAAAGAACAAACTCGACATAAATCAGCTTCAGCATCTGCTGCGCTCGAAAGATGTCTTTTCTTTGCGCGAAGTCGAATATGCCGTCCTCGAGACAGACGGATCGATTTCTGTATTGAAAAAAACAATGGATCAAAACCCGACGCGCAGCGACTTGAATCTTGCCCCGGAGCCAACCCCACTGCCAATGGCATTTATTAGTGATGGTGAAGTGCTTTGGGACAACCTGAAAGAAGCAGGTTTTGATAAAAAATGGCTGATGACCCAGCTGCAACAGCAGGAAATATCAGATTATACCGATGTCTTATTCGCCGAATATAAAGAAGGAGAGGACCTGTATGTCCTCCCCTACAACTGAGAAAAGTCCCCCGGAGCCCTCTCCAATATCTGGAGGACCCGGGGTGTATTTATTTATGCAGTTTTAAACATCCAGCGGTTACCTTCAATAGCATAACTAATCGTTTCTTCTTTGACAGCGCCAATCAAATAAGCAGTGACAGCGGTCCTGTACAACAGCCATTGCCCAAGCTGGTTATTTTCTACACCAAATGAATCACACATGGCAGCGATAATGTTTTCATGACTGACCCCATTCGGATGCTCGTCGATATAATTCTCAAGCCAGGTAAGCAGTACGACATGGTAATCGATATTTTTCTGTACAGTTGTTTTGAAATCCGTTTCATACTTTCCATGACCGGGCACAGCACCATCACACGGAATCTCTTTCAGACGCTCCAGACTTTCGATCGTCAAAGCTGCATCCGTAATATACGGGATTTTGTGTTTTTCCAATTGAGCCGCTTCAAAATAGCTGTCTGCCGCATATAACACATCAAATACCTTAACAGCCAGCTGGTGGTAACTGTGACCTGGCAGCAAGTACGTCTCCAAGTCGAATGTTCCGAATGTAAAACTTCCTTCCCCCACCTGGTCATCAATCCGGACGGGGGGCCCTTCCAGAAACTTATTTTTTAATTCATCGAGCGGGTCATTACCCCCGAACAAGTACAGCGGCTCGAGAGATGGATTTTCCAGGATGGCCGATTCGAACTTTGGGGCGATCGTAAGGACATCGAAGTTTTCCTGAAGGTACTGTGCTCCCCCATAATGATCCGCATGGGCATGGGTTATGAACAAGTGGGTGACAGGCAGGGCATGCTCCTTCAGACCCTTGATCACTTTCTTGATGGCTGATTTATCAATCCCCGCATCGATGATCATCCCCTCTTCCCCGTTATGGACATATCCGATATTAACCGCACTATGAAAATAATAGCAATGCGCATTGATTTGGTTCATTTCCATAAAAAAGAACGACTCCTTTCAGCAAACCTATTAAATAGTTTCGCTGAAGTGTCGTCCTTTTCCTGTCAGCTCGGCATAAACTTTTTCCGAGTAAGCCGCATGCATATCATCCGGTGCATGCAGTTTTTTATTTTTATTCGGTATTTTTTTGTTCGTCCTCGCCATATCCCGCATCTGCAGATGACGGTTATCCAATGTCACTTTGTGGACATTGGCATACTGGAAAGGTGATGCCTTCGGTTTAACGGTTCGCTCTTGGTAATCATCATACTGATACATCGATACTGGTAACGTGTAGCCCATGGAGCTCCCCTCCTTACAGAATACATACCCATAACTTACTATATATATACGTGGAAGCGCTCCCTTTTACGGGGGCTATTCAAAAAATTTCCTGATTCGGTCATGCTTGCTTTCTGTCTTCTTTTCGAACTCGCCGATTTGTTTCGTCAGCAGCTTTTCCAGAGAGACCATCATCTGCTCAAACTCAGCCATAGTCTTTTCCGGTTTTTTCAAATTCGGCTTGGACGTGATCATATAATCAATTTCATCGATCATTTTACGCATGTGACGGAAATTCATGATCTCGCCTTCTTTCCACAGCCGCAACCTTTCTTTTTCCGCGGCCTTTTCACTGGCTTCCCTTGCTTGCCTGATTGTTTATGCATTGGAATCATTCCTTTTTACTACATCATATTCTCTTCTGGCGGACCGATGTAGTTCAAATATCCAATGCGACTCGAAGGATGGAAGCAGCCCCCGCGATCGCCAGCCACACGACCAACCAGTCGAAATAAGGAACAAATGCCCAGCCGATTAGCAGCATTCCGCTCGCCCAGACTCCTGTACACCAGTGGCAGCTCAGTAATTCTCCGATAAACGCCCGCAGCCCCGTTCCTTTTGCTTCCACAAAAACCTCCACGTTACCCGCTTCATCGGTTTCTTCTAGATAATGATGAAAAGGCGCCCGCAGCCACTCGGTGATGGTGTCATCGACGATTAGCCGGGTCAGACGGAAACAGGCCAAAGTCAGTAAAATAAGATGCATCCAAGTCCATTCCAAACGATCAGCCTCCTTGTCAGCATATTTTATGTAACCCATCCAGTGGATGGGACTAATCTTAGAACCAAGGTCCGCGGTGGTGTTTGCGATCCTCCCGATCTTCGCCGCCTCTTCTTGAGCTGCTCTCCATGTGGTCATGATGGCCGCGCCCTCTTCTTGAGCTGCTCTCCATGTCATTATGACGACGGCGGCCGAAAATAGGATCCACTCTCTCATCATCGCTCCCTCTTCTCGAGCTGCTCTCCATGTCATCATGAAGGCGGCGACGACCGAAAATAGGATCGACTCTCTCATCACGTTCGCCCCTTCTTGAACTGCTCTCCATGTGATCGTGACGGCGTCCTCCGAACAATGGGGATCGGCGACGATCATGGTGGTCATCACGGCGATCATCGCGGCCACGACGATCGTGGTGATGGTCTTTATCCGATTTGATGATGACTTTATCAGCCTTAACGATCAATTCGTTCACTTTATAATAGTGTTTATGGCTGCAGTTATCACACATATGTTTCCTCTCCTTTAACTACTAATATTCCTTATTAGTCTATGTTTCTTCGGTACATATGTATGGGCTTCAACTCCACATTTTCCCCAGACGATTCGATAAAAACTCGACAAATGCCCACACCATCAGGGCAAGAGTTCATATTCTATTAAAGACAATACGTCAATACCAGACGAAAGGGGAATATAAATGGGCTGTGGAAAAAAACATGACTCAGGTAACTGCGTATGTGACATCCTGCGCGAGATCGTAGATGCTCAGGAAGATGTCGTATCCATGTGCTGTGACACTGGTTGCGAGCAATCCATTAATGATTTACTTGGAGAAACCGGAGGCAATAACCTGGACACCGTTCCAGTACTGTTATACTGCAAAGGCAACTGCAAGCCGTTTGAAGGTTTTGGTGCACCACGAAACCACATCGGCGACGTAGTTGGTAGTTTCTTCTTCCGCGTCAAAGATGTCGACAAAGACTGCTGCGCAACACTTGAACTCCTGCGTGACCCAAGCGATAACGATGACAATCCGAAAGATCCAGTTGACCAAAAAACAGGCAACCTGCGCACGACAGGCATCTGCATCAGCGTTGATCTTGACTGCTTCTGCCACGTGACTTGTCTTCCAGCAATCGACGCATTCGATTAATGAAACCATGAATAAGGCCGCGTCCGTTAAGGGCGCGGCTTCTTCATTTAAAAACCGATCAAACTTATATCTTCAATCTCTCTAAAGTCGATTTCTTTTTGGAATGGACGCTTAAATGTTTTCATATAAACGATACCGTCTTGATAATTGTTAATATACCCGCGGTACTTTTCTTCGCCGGTCACTACCTCACATTTCATCTTTGGAATCTGGGATGGAAGATTGACAAAGTATGTCACTTTTTCTTCTAACGTCATATCCCGGAAACGCTGTCTCCGGTCCCGAGCTGACCGGGATTTTGACTCCTTAGCTTCTGTCTCAGCTTTTTCTTCTGGCTCCTTGTTCGCCTGAGCTTCCTTCTGGCTGTACTGTCTCTCCCGCTTCACTCCGGCATCTGCTGATTTATTTTCTGCCTGTTTCCCTTCCTCTTTCATTCGCTTTTTGCCATGATAGGTCGTCTGCATCGGCGCTTCGCTAGGAGCGAATTCCGGCTGGGTAATATAAAGCATAGGCTTCTGTACAAGCTTCTGCTGCTTGCTCATAGATGTACTCCCTCCTTAGCCTGTTTTCCGTCTTTTCATATATATGCCCAGATTTCCGGAAATGTGCTATTGAATTAGATTTTTGAAAGCGTAAGGTCTATTCTGTACAAAGTCCCGCTCGGTCTCAGCCCTGTTTTTGATTAAGAACAAAAGCGCAAGCGCCTTGCTCACCCCCGACAAGCTTAAGACAAGCCTCGCCGTGACGTTTTTTGTACTTTAGACCAATTAAGTTTATAAAGGTTTAAAGTATAAGTAAAACTAAGGCTTTCGCCATAAACCATTGGCGATAAGCCAAGTTTTTCTAATCACAGAGAGGATTGACTTAAGACCTTGAGGGGGTAGGCGCTGGAGCTGGATGGAGCCCACTTTTATAATTTCCTAGATATAAAAAAAGCCTGAGGTGGGTTCACCTCAAGCTTTCCTAATCAAATTTAAAATCCGATGATGTTGAAACCGGAGTCCACATGGATGATTTCCCCGGTCACACCGCGGGATAGATCACTCAACAGGTAGTAAGCTGTATCGCCGACTTCTTCCTGGGACACCGGACGGCGCAGTGGCGCGCGCTCTTCGATCTCTTTCAGAATCGTGTTGAAGCTGCCGACACCTTTTGCAGAAACCGTACGGATCGGACCAGCAGAAATCGCGTTGACGCGGATGCCATGCTTCCCAAGGTCGTTAGCCAGATAACGCATGCTCGCATCAAGGCTCGCTTTTGCAACACCCATGACATTGTAGTTATTAACAACTTTTTCCCCGCCAAGATACGTAAGTGTAACGATTCCTCCACCTTCGGTCATCAGCGGATAGGCTTCTTTTGCTACAGCCGTCAAGGAATACGCGCTGATATCGTGTGCCAGCTTGAAGCCGTCACGTGTCACGTTCATATACTCGCCGTTCAGCTCGTCGCGATTTGCAAACGCGATGCAGTGAGCAAGACCATGAATCGTCCCCACATCATTTTTGATCTCAGCGAATGTCTTCTTAATTGCTTCATCGTCTGTGACGTCACATTCGTAATACAATGATTCCTGGCCTTCTAATGAATCACCAAGATCTCTTACCGGCTTCTCAAAACGCTCATTTGCGTAAGTGAAAATCAGACGTGCACCTGCATCATGCAATGAACGCGCAATCCCCCAGGCAATGCTTCGTTTGTTCGCTACGCCCATCACGACGTATGTACGACCTTCTAAAGAAAAATTCATCCTATTAACCTCCTTGAGGTGATTTTATGAGTATTATGGTTTGTTATTAGTACCTGCTACTATTTTAGCGGAAAGATTCCACAAATACAAATCATGATTAATTGGAAACAGAAATTAATTCCATTCCCTTACCTATAGAAAAACCGCAGCTGCCGGCACAGCTGCGGTTCATTTAAACGTTAGCAGTATTCACAGAATTCCAACTGCATTTTCAGTTCTTCCACATACTCGGTGGATCCGGTCACAATCAAATGATCGCCAAGCTTTAGTTCGGTATCGCCATGAGGCACGATCGAATCTTCGCCCCGGAAAATCCGGACCATGATGACGTCGCCGGTGAATGGGAACTCCCGAAGACGCATTCGATGGTACATCGGATTGTTCATATTGATCTGGAACAGGGCACTATCCTGATCGGTTAAAATCTCGACGACATCCGGTGCAACGATCATCGCTTTCAACAGCGCTTTTGTCGACAGCATCACCGAGAAGACATCGATGCCCAGTTCAGACAATTCTTTTTCCAAATCCGGCGACTCGGCACGGGCGATGACCCGTTCGACTCCATCGTTTTTCGCAAACTTCGCGATTTCTGCGTTTTTCGCCTGGTCACCAGTGGAGACAACGAGAATATCCACATTAAAGACATCCATCTCTTTCATTCGCTCGAGATCATAATCTTCCAGCTCACGAATGTCAAAGCATGAACGGCTGATATTTTCATCGACTTTATCCACTTTCGTATGATACAGGTGTGTTTCATATTGTGATTCATCTAATTCGCGGACAACCGGCAATGTCATTCGGTTGGAACCAATAAAGGAAACCAGCTGTTTATGACTTTCTTCTTCAAACCGTCCGTAAATCTTTTTGAAAGCGATCGGTGTAATCAGACAAGTCAATACGGCTACAAGGATTAACGCTCCTTCCATCTGCTTATCGATCATGCCTTCCCGTTCACCAATGGTCGCTGCCGCGATAACGAGTGAAAGCGTGGAAGTCAAAAGGAAACCGGAACCCAATACCGTTTTCCAGTCGTACCATTTACGTAAAATGAACGCCGGTACGATTTTGGATATGAACAGCGCAAGCAATAGCAATGGAATCAATAGAACCACTTGGCTGTCACTGAATAGTTCCCAAATATTAATTTCCACACCGACCATCACGAAGAAAATCGGAATCAGAAATCCATAGCCAAAACTGTCCATCCGCTTCACCAGCTCCGGGTTCGGGGACAGCAAGGATACTAGTGTTCCAGCAAGGAAGGCTCCAAGAATATTTTCCGCGCCTACCGTTTCAGAAATAGCAACGAGCAGGATAATTAATGTGAAAACTGCCCGGGTGTCGATTTGGATTGTCCCTTTTGTCATCGTCTCCATAAACGATTGGTGACGGTAATGTTTTCCAACAAAGTAAAACAGGACACCAGCCCCGAATAATAATAACAACAGCCACATGTTTCCTCCGCCTTCTCCGTAGATGGAAACGAAGACGGCAAGCAAAATCATGGTGACGAGGTCAGCGATGACAGCAATCAGCAGGATCGTCTGGCCAATCGTCGACTTCATCATTTGAGCTTCCTTTAAGGTCGGAACGACAACACCCAGAGAAATGGTTGAGATGATTAATGTCATCAGGAATAGATTGTCTATGAAACCTGCTACTACGAACAGATAGGATAATCCAAATGAAATAACAAAGATAGCAATAAAGACCAGCGTCGCGACCCAGACCGGGTTCGGCGGATTAGCATCTTTGTTCGCTGGCTGTTTTGATTGTTTTTTCTTACCAAATATCGAAAAGTCGATTTCCAGACCACTCAGGAACATTAGAAAAATAAACCCGAGTGTTGATAATATTTCAATCCAGCTCCCATGCGTATCGACGAGATCAAAACCACTCTTTCCAATAATGAGACCAACAATGATTTCAGCCACAACCACCGGGATCACTTTTAACTTGAGTCGATGCATGAGAATTGGTGTAAGGAATGCTGCTAAAATTACAATAACTAATGAGGTGACGGAAGCGCCGTGCTCCATTCACTCGTCCCCCTTTCCATTTATATCAGTAAGTTCATGAAAGCTGTCGCCATCCCGAAGTAAATAAGAATCGAGATGATATCGTTGATTGTCGTGATGAACGGGCCGGAAGCGACAGCCGGGTCAATGTTCAGTTTATCCATGACTAAAGGAACGAGCGAACCCGCAAGTGTCGCGACAATCAATGTAGCAAAAATCGATAATCCGACCAGTAATCCAAGATAAATGGAGTTTTGCCAGAAATAAATGATAACCATGATTAATAATCCACAGGAAGCTCCGGTAATAATACCTGTTGCCGCTTCCCTCATGATCATTTTTCTTTTTCCTTGCTTATCGATCTCTCCTGTTGCCATACCGCGGACTGCGACTGCAAGTGCCTGTGTACCAGTATTACCAGCCATCCCGGCAATAAGCGGGATGAAAATAGCAAGTATCGGCACGACATCTAGTGTATCTTCGAACCGGCCAATCAAGCTTGCTGTCAAGCTTCCTAAAAATAACAGGATGACCAGCCACGGCAGCCTCTTTTTGGCTGAAGCAAAAGCATGATCATCAGGACTGTCAACATCAGAAATCGCAGCCAGCTTGGAATAGTCATCGCTCGCTTCTTCTTCCATTACATCCAGGACGTCATCGACAGTAATGATCCCTAAAAGATGATTCTGGAAATCGACTACCGGAAGTGCCAGGAAGTCATAATCCCGGAACATACGGGCAATTTCTTCCTGATCTTCCCCAACAGCGACGGATACAAGCCGCTCGTTCATTACTTCAGAAATCAGCCATTCATCCTCTGCAATAATCAAATCACGCAAAGAAATTACACCGACCAGGTGCTTATCTTCATCAATCACATACGTATAATAGATCGTTTCTGCATCCGGTGCTTCCCGACGGAGATGAAGCATCGCTTCCCGGACGGTCATCGTAGCTTTCACGACGACGAATTCAGTAGTCATGATACTACCAGCTGTTTTCTCTTCATAGTGAAGCAAGTCTTTAATCTCGTCGGAATCTTCATCATCCATGATCGTTAGAAAACTTGCCACTTTGTTTTTATCTAACATATTCAGAATATCAACGGCATCATCCGTCGACATATCTGCCAGCACCTGCGAGGCAAGCCGCGGATCCATCTCGGCGAAGAACGGTTCAACATCCTCATGGTCAATGTGCTCCATCACTTCGGATATTTCTTCTGGAGACAGATACATGTAGACTTTCTTACGGACTTCGACGTCCATTTCTTCAAACAGGCTGGCTTGGTCATAAGGATGCATTTCCAGGAATTCAGCACGGAACTGGTCGATCTGATCATTCAGCAGGGCCTCCTGCACTTTTTCCCACATTTCTTCCCGTTCATCTACTTCTAAATGTTCCATCAGAAATCCCTCCCCTTATTCAAGCCGATTCATTTTGACCGTTATATCGTAATTGCCTGAATACACTTTGTCAATAAAAATTATTCTTTCAAATGCATGGTAGTAGTTTATCAAATTATCGTATATTAATGGAACTGAAATGAACATTTCTTTGGTTGCGTCTGGTGTGAGTGAGGAAATTGTTACTTAACGTGAACACTAACCGTCCTAACTGAGCCACATTGCGATTTAACGCAAGCCAATACTTCTCTAACTATTTTTTAGTGTTGCCCATCTTCTATTTCTTATTGAAATGGCTCTCTAAAATCTCCTTGTTGATCTTACATTAAAGCTCCCAACTGCTGAAGACTCAGTTTCGAGATAGTTGGGTCCGTTACCGAAAGGTAAGGGATGGACTGTGAAACGACTCGCTTTCCTGCGGGGGATCTGGCGAGCTTCCTCGGGCAAAAAAGCCCTGCGGGATCTCGCCTAGCCCCTTCTCCCGCGGGAGTCTCCCCGTTTCCCAGCCCATACAGCCATTGTTAAAGCAAACGGACCCTTCATAAGAGAAAGAGTGTACAGCTCAAACCTTCATCTAAATGCATTTGCAAAGGATGTATAGGCAAAAACATCTTCTTTCTATAATCGTCTAGTGTGATTTCGAGAACTTCTTATGGCAAGGGGAGTGGGGGAACGACGAGACTCCTGTGGGATACGCGGGTTGGATGAGACCCCGCAGAGCGTCAGCTCGAGGAGGCTCATCACTCGCCCACGGAAAGCGAGTTGTTCCCCAACGACCCTTCCCCTCACACAATATCTCGAAATCAAGTCTTCGACTTTTCGGACCTTTAATTGAACAACCCTTTTATAATAAAAAAATATGATTCCAAAAACTAGGGAATGGGAATACTAACGGGAGTAACTTTCACATAAAAGGAGGACTTTTATGAAAATAGATATCATTGGAGATGTGCATGGCTGTCTTGATGAAATGAAGGAACTATTTCGCGAACTTGGCTACGTGGAGGAGGATGGTGTCCCTGTTCATCCCGAGGGCAGGGTGCCGGTTTTTCTAGGTGACATCACCGACAGGGGACCTGATTCGATCGGCTGCATTCGGTATGTCTATAATATTGTCATGGAAACAAGAAAGGGTAAATATGTGCCGGGGAACCATTGTAATAAGTTATATCGTTTTTTTCTCGGTAACAAAGTGCAGGAAAAACATGGTCTCGAGACGACGACCGCTGAATATCGTTCCCTTTCTTCCAAAGAACAAAAAGAAATTCGCCATCATTTTATGAAATTATATGAAGAATCGCCACTATACTTGGAAGTGCCTGAGGCCAATGCTGTGATTGCCCATGCCGGAATTAAGGAAAGTTTTATCGGTCAGCAGGGAAAAAAGGTACGGACATTTGTACTCTATGGTGATATTACCGGCGAAAAACATGATGATGGACGGCCGGTGCGCCGCGACTGGGCACAAATGTATGAAGGCAGCCGATGGATTGTCTACGGTCATACGCCAGTTCGGGAGCCCCGTTTCGTCAACAACACAGTCAACATTGATACAGGCTGCGTGTTCGGCAACAAACTCACTGCATTTCGGCTTCCAGAAAAGGAAATCGTAAGTGTCCCTTCCCGTCAGCCATACGTGGAAGAAAAATTCCGGCTCGACTGAGATGCATCCTATCAAGCATCCCCTATAGCCCTCTTGATATCCGCCGGAAGTTCTGCTTCACAACTGACAACTTCACCAGTAATCGGATGGGGAAAGGTAAGCCTGCGGCAATGCAGCGCTTGCCTTTTCATTATGCTGAGTGACCCACCGTACAAATCATCCCCGGCAAGCGGGTGCCCCATGTGGCGCATATGGATCCGGATTTGGTGAGTCCTTCCAGTAAGGAGTTCCAGCTCGACTAGCGAATGTGCGTGCAATGGCCTCAGTACATGATAGCGGGTGACTGCCGGCTGGCCGTCTTCCCTTATTTCCCGCTCGATGATAGACCCCTCTTTTCTTCCAATGGGTACATCAATCATTCCTTCCTTGTTTATCAAATGACCTTCGACAAGTGCCCAGTATGTTTTTTCAATCGGACCGATATAGCCTCTCGATAACAGAGAATGGCTGTAGGCATGCTTTGCCACCAGCACGAGGCCAGAGGTATCTTTATCGAGCCGGGTGACAATATGGACGGTGCTTGGCACACCGTGTTTTTCATAATAAGCGATTATACCGTTAGCAAGTGTCACATCATGGTTCATAGATGGCATGACGGCGAGTCCCGCCGGTTTGTCAAGAATCAGCAGATCATCATCTTCGTAAACAATAACAAGCTCCAAGGCCACGGGTTCAAGCCGTTCAGCAGGCTTAACAATTGGCAGCGCCACTTCCACCCTGTCACCTGCATGCAATACTTTTCTGACCGTTACATCAGCTCCATTTACCCGCAGCCCCTGCGACTGCTTGATCTGTTTCAGCAATTGACGCGAAAATGCCCGAACGGAACCCAGATAGTCCCGCACGAGCATTCCTTCCTGCTGTTCTGTGATTTTCCACGTCCAGCTCCACTGTTTCATTCTTTATCATCTGCCACGAACGAATCCCGGACCCGCTTCCAAAATGGAAATGGACGGAATCTCGCAAATCGCACTTTTTCTTTAGCGACCCGGCATTGAATCGACTTTACCTCTTTATAGGTATGTGTATAATGATCGACCGTAATCATAAAACTTTTATCCGCTGTCGGTTTCAACAGGCAGGTGTGATGACTTGGTAAAATCAACGGGGAACCGATGGTACGGAAAACACGGTTATTGATCGAAGCCATCTCTGCTATCTGGATCGACTCCAGGGACGGGTGAATGATCGCACCGCCTAACGCTTTGTTGTAGGCGGTACTTCCGGATGGAGTCGAGATACACAGACCGTCACCGCGGAAAGTTTCAAAGTGCTCTCCTTTGATATCCACATCAAGCACCACCGACCCTTCTGATGTCTTGATCGTACATTCGTTGAGTGCCAGATACCGGCCTTCTTCTCCACCGTTTTTCAAGCGGATAATCACTTCCAATATCGGATATTCGACCACCTGGAAAGGAGTCCGGGCAACATCGATGATCAATTTCTCCACTTCATCAGGCGTCCAGTCCGCATAAAAACCTAAGTGGCCTGTATGTATCCCGATAAAAGCTGTCTTGTCCAAGCGATGGTTGTATGTATGGAAGGCTTCCAGAAACGTTCCGTCGCCGCCGACCGATATGGCAACTTCCGGTTCGTCCTCACAGTATTCCATATTGAATTCTTTCAGATAGTTTTTGATTTTCGAACGGATTTCGTTCGAATTACTGTCGCCTCTCGATAGTATCGCGAATTTCATAATCGAACCCCACTCCTTCCCAGCAACTGTCCATTAGTCTGGATGTTTCCCTTGTTCTTTTCTATTAAACGCTTTCTTTGCTTCCTGTATTTCATTTTTGATTTTCGACATTTCTTCATCAAGCCGGAATGCCGCTTCGGCTGCCCGTTTCAGCCTGGCCTTTACTTCACCGGGAATCTGACCGGAATATTTATAATTCAGCGAATGCTCGTTAGTCGCCCAGAAATTCATGGCAAGCGTCCGAATCTGGATTTCAGCCAGTACCTTTTTCTCCCCATGTATCGTCTCTACCGGATAATTGATAATAAGATGATAAGAGCGGTAGCCGCTATCCTTCTTCTGGGACACATAATCCTTCTCTTCTATGATTTCAAAATCATGGCGGTTATGCAGCATACTGGCGATGACATAGATATCATCGACGAATTGACAGACGACCCGGACCCCGGCTATATCCTGAATTTCTTTTTCAACCTCGACCGGTGATATGCCCCTTCGCTGCATTTTTCCTAAAATGCTGGACCTGGGTTTGACGCGGCCAGTCACAAACTCAATAGGAGAATGCTCCAGTTCGTATTCAAATTGAGCCCGCATCCCTTTCAGCTTGACTTTCAGTTCATCGACCACCTGGGTATAGGGTGCCAGAAATACCTCCCAGTCCATCTTGTCATCCCCACCTTTAACAACGTCTATGTAGTAAATATGTGATATTACGTACCCATTCATTGTATCATAAAATATGACAGGAGATAATCTTTGCAATCAGCACCTTTCTTCCTCATAATGATTGCAGAGCTGGAGGGATACGATGAATCAGGAAATCGAAATTGAATTTAAAAATATACTGACTAAGGAAGAATTTGACCGCCTGAAAAACACGCTCCCTTTCGAGAAAGCGAAAGTGCAGAAGCAGACAAATCATTATTTTGAGACGGAAAACTTCGACTTGAAACAGAGTGGTGCCGCCCTTAGGATTCGTGAGAAAAACGGCGGGTATACGCTGACATTGAAGCAGCCGCACCCGGACGGTCTGTTAGAGACCCACGCCACCCTGACTACGAACGACTGCGAAAGTTGGATTTCCGGTACACCGATCGCCAAAGAAAATGTCTTCCATCAGCTGCAGGAACTTGACATCAACCCGGATGATCTGAACTATCAGGGCGCATTGAAAACAAATCGTCAGGAGATTCGCTATCTCGATACCCTGCTCGTACTCGATCATAGTCTGTATCACGGGACGGAAGATTATGAGCTGGAACTGGAGGCGACAGACCGGGCACATGGAGAAAAAGTTTTTCACCAGCTGTTGACAGATCATGAAATCCCGGAACGGGAAACCGATAATAAAATCAAACGATTTTTTCAGGCGAGGCCGTGAGTCAGATTAGTTGAAGGCCACCCCCGCCGTTGCTACAATGAATAACAAGCAGAAGGGGTTCTGATCATGAATGTACCAGGAACAATTTATGAAGCAATTGGAGGCAGAGAAGCAGTCGCAACACTTGTTGACGCCTTTTATGCGCGGGTAGGCAATCATCCGGATCTGATACCCATTTTTCCGGATGATTTGACAGAGACCGCCCGAAAGCAAAAACAATTCTTAACCCAATTTTTCGGAGGACCCGCCTTATATACGGAAGAGCACGGACATCCGATGCTGCGCGCAAGGCATCTCCCTTTTCCGATTACACCGACACGAAGGGATGCCTGGCTGAATTGCATGGCCGCAGCACTTGAAGAAGCAAATATCGAAGAGCCATACCGCACGGCGATTTTCGAACGTCTGACCATGACTGCCAATCATATGATGAATACACCAGAGGATGAGAAAGGAGAATCGATGTGAGTTGGAAAGGTACTGGAGCATCCCAGGAACAAACAAGTGCCCAGTTCGGTTTTTTCGATCTATTGAAACGGCCATTGGAGCTCTACCTGTTCGTAGACCCCCTATGTCCGGAATGCTGGTCCATCGAGCCGATCATCAAAAAGCTCACCATCGAATATGGCCGCTTTTTCACCATTAAGCCGATTATCAGCGGGAAGATGACTTCCCTTCATAAAAAAAACGTGGATAAGCCTTATAAATTGAAAAAGGAATGGGATAAGACCGCCAATCGTACCGGCATGTGCTGCGATGGCGATATCTGGCTGGAGAATCCTGTCTCCTCTCCTCTCATCACATCGCTCGCTGTCAAAGCAGCAGAACTTCAAGGAAAAAAATCAGGTATCCGTTTTTTACGAAAAGTCCAGGAGTACGTTTTTCTTGATAAGAAAAACATCTCGGACGAGGAAGTCCTCGTAGAGTGCGCTGAAAAAAGCAGACTGGACGTCGAGGAATTCCGGAAAGATCTTTATTCCGATACAGCCCGCCGTGCCCTGCAATGTGATTTCAATCTGACACGGGAAATGGATGTCGACACCATCCCAACGCTAGTCCTGTTCAACCAATCGGAAGAGGATGCAGGGTTAAAAATCGCCGGGACATACCCGTATGAGATTTATGTCAATGTTCTGAAGGAAATGCTCCAGCGGGATCCAATGCCTGCGAAGAAGCCACCGCTTGAAGAATTCCTTCAGCATTATAAATTTCTTGCTACTAAAGAAATCGCCGTCGTCTATGACTGGACGGAACAGCAGGCAAAACGGGAAATGAAAAAGCTCGTCCTTAAGCAAGTCGTACAGGAAGTCCCGGTGAAACACGGAGTGTTCTGGAAATACCAGCCTGACGGGCAAGCGTAAAAGCGGCTGTCTCAAAAGGGTCTGACCAGGTGCAGACTTTCATTTTGAGACAGCCGCTTTCTTTCTTAACTTTGGTTAGCGTTTGCAAAGAAAACATTTATTTTGCCAATTACTAGTGTTATGATATTTTCCGTAGTATTATTTGTCAGAAAAGGAGTGAACGTAGCTCTGGATATAAAAAAAGCATTACCTATCTTATTTGCAATCATGTTTTTTGTCATGGTCGGATTCGGTATCATCATTCCGGTTCTTCCTTTCTATGCAGAAGAAATCGGTGCCACGCCGACCGAACTTGGACTCTTAATGGCTGTCTATTCGTTGATGCAGTTACTATTCGCTCCGATGTGGGGACGTATTTCCGACCGGATCGGCCGTAAGCCTGTCATCGCGCTTGGTATCGCCGGACTTGCCCTGTCGTTCTTTTTGATGGCACTGGCTACACAATTATGGATGCTGTTCGCTGCACGGATTATTGGTGGATTCTTATCTTCCGCCAACATGCCGACCATCATGGCTTATGTTGCGGATATCACGTCCGAGGAAGATCGCGGAAAAGGAATGGGCATCATCGGCGCTGCTATCGGTCTGGGATTCGTGTTTGGACCAGCGATCGGCGGAGTATTTTCCAAAACAAGCCTGGAGATGCCGTTTTACATAGCAGGGATTTCTTCCTTGATAACGTTTCTACTCGTACTGTTCGTCTTGAAAGAATCACTGACGGAAGAAGCAAGAGGCCATCATGCCGGTAAAAGACCACCTATGCGTGAGGCACTGAACGGTCCATCAGCGATGCTGTTCTTCCTGCAATTGTTCGTTTCGCTGTCTCTATCCGGTCTCGAAGCGACATTCGCTTACTTTGCTGCGGACACGGCTGGACTCGGAACTGTCGAGCTTGGCTATATTTTCATGATCATGGGACTCGCCGGTGCTATCGTCCAAGGCGGGCTGGTCGGAAGGCTGACGAAAAAATTCGGCGAACCGTTCGTCATCCAGCTCGGGGTCGCCGTCTCCGCACTCGGCTTCTTTCTGATCCTGTTCGTGGATGATTTCCTGACCGCTACCATATTTTTATCCATCTTCGGCATCGGAAACGGTGTGATCCGCCCGAGTGTCGCCGCCTTGCTCACGAAAAAAGCGACCGCCGGCTATGGCAGTGCAACTGGACTGTTATCTTCCTTTGATTCACTCGGAAGAATCATCGGTCCTCCCCTTGGCGGCTGGCTGTTTTCCATCGCAATTGGGCTTCCATATATTTCGGGCATCATCTTATCCGTAATCGCCCTGATATTATTCCGTGTTTATGTACGCCAATCAAAAAAATTATCATCCGCCGCGTAAAGATTAAGGCAGAGGAGCTAATGTTGCCCCTCTGCCTTTTGATTGTCTCTCATCCCCCCGCTTTCTCTCTCTTATTTTCGATTTTGTCTCTATTATCTTTAAATTTGTCTCTCTTCAAGACTATGAAGCGCAATTATCGCCAAGTTGTCTCGCAACTAAAGGCTTTGTCTCTCTTTTACACCTAAAATCACTACTACAGACAGCATCCGATCAAGAGGATTTTTTGTTCACGCGTTCAAATTGGGTCCGTCCTAATTCATCGGATTGGGAATGCTTTTTCTTTCCATAATCTTTTCTCCAAAACCGAAATCTCTCCCAATAGCTTGTTCTATCCAAATAGATTCCGACGCGCTCCTGCTGAACTTCCTGTATTCCTTCCACAATCAACTGCATCGCGATAATAACAAGAATAAATGCCAAAAATACTGGAACGACCACCCAATAATGCCCGGTCATGAACGCTTCCCTGGTGTTACTGACCAGCCCGGCCCATTCAAACGTCACGGAATGGGGCGGGGACCGGTAGCTCGCATCATACATGACGCTTGTCCCGCCAAGAAATAATTGAAACAAGCCAAGATGGATGAAAATCAATAAAGTCTGGATAAATTGCTGGCCAAAGATGATGCCTAACTTCGGGCGCAGGTGAGGCATAATGTGCCTGCCCAATACATGCCTGGCACTGCCACCGAGGACAACTGCGCTCGTCATGAAATCCTGCCTCATGACCAGGCTTATCTCATTCCCAATCAATACCATTACTAATGGGAAGACGAGCAGAGTAAGAACCAGTACCTCAAAGACGAGCCGTTCTGTTAACGTGTATTCAAATCCTGACGTAGAGCCTATAAGAACCGGGCGCAGTAAAATCAGAGCGATGATACTTAGCGGCAAATAGTGAAATCCATCAACGAAGCGCTCCACTCCTTTTTTAACAGCCTCAGGTACAAATAAGGCATACGGAATAGCCAGTAGAAATCCGAGAAAAATCCGCAGGAAAGCAATTAGACCCGCGAACAAAATCGTAAACTTCGCCCCAGCAAGCAGCTGGTCCAAAATACTGTAGCCGAGCCAGTCGGTTCCAAGCAAAAGGTATTCGGAAGGGGGATGGGGCTTGCTGCTGACAAGTTTCCCTTCTTCATCATAGATCAGCGTAAAATTCCTTACGTCTTCCTCCTGCATCAATGAGTGCCCGATACTGATCACCAGAATTAGAAAAATAACCGAAAAACCAACCAGGAATTTTTTATTTTTAAAATGAGCCCCTACTCCCTTCCAACCCTTCCTAACGGCAGAACGCCATGTGCCGGTCTTCAAGCTTTTCCCCCAAATAGCTGGCGGCTTTATGGTCACCCCTGTAGCCGCAGGAGGAGGTGTGAAAAGTTCAGCCCCCTGATAAATGATGTAAAAGGGTGTAAACACTATAATCAGTACCGTGGCAATAACAATTGGCCGGAAGTCGTCTAATATGTAGCTGGAGATTCCATTGATATTAAACATGTATTCGATTACAAATAAACTGGAAAGCGAACCCCAAACAATCATTTTAGAATGATAGAAAGCGCTGTTTGTGATGTTCCGGAAAATGTGCGTAATAATAAGTGTCTTATAGCGAAGTCCTTTACTTTGAGCAAAGGCTACATAATGTTTGGTCATCTCTTCCTCAATCAACAGTACTATTATCCGAAATAAGGTTATCATCGGCAGAATCGCAAGTACCGCCATTGGCGCCGCATATAGGCGGTTTTCCCCTAAGGTAACAAACGGAAATAAATGAACGCCTGTCTGCTTATAAAAGAGAACGACTAGAAATTGAAGCAGAAAAGCAACCATCAAATCCGGTATCGCCTCCATAAAACCAAGCAGCCGTTTAATTGCTGTCCTAAAAAAAGTGTCAGGAAGAAATACCGTCAGGAAAGCCAATAGTACAGCCAGGCTAAACCCTATCGCCAATGCCCCGAACAAAATCGTCATCGAATACAAAAAGGGATCCCATAAAAAAATGAATGCATTCAGTTCTTCTCCCCGGAATTGATACGTCCAGGATCCCGGCTTTAGAAAATGTTCAACAAGTCTTCCTGTTTCTTCAAAATAGAGGGTAACATCAAAGAGCCCCTCTCCTCTTACAAGAAATGGAGCCGTGCTCAGCGCAACTATCCCCGTAACCCCTAATAAGTAATACCAAAGGAACTTCCATAGCTTCATTATCTCAAGACATCCTTCACCTGATATAGTCACGCCAAACTGTAACAACAGCATGACTATGTTTATCATACCGAAAACAGTATGAATTTTCCAAATGAATTTTTAAAGACAAAAAAATAACCAGCACCGGCTGGTTATCAAGGTCCCTTTATATAATAAAGGAGGATGGGAGAAAGTTCCCTGTCAAACTTGTTGGGGGGTTAATGGGAATTCTTTCACATCTATAATATAGCAAGCCGGGAGACATGACGCAACACACTTGTTCAATGTTTCACGAGTTTGTCACAATGTTCTAACTGCCGCGGCCAAGCATAATCTTGAAGTAAGGAGGGATGGACATGAAGGTCATTGGAGTCATCATTTTCACCGCGCTGGTACTGACAGCATTCTTAATGAATCTATTCGGTTTGATGCGGCTTTACCCCATCTATATCACATCACCCCTATTGTTTCTGGTCATCTTCTTCACCATCAAAAGCCTGTTTCATCGAAAAAAATTCAAAGGATTCAAGAGCTACCATTGAAAAAGGAGCAGCCTGTAAATAGGTGCTCCTTTGCTTATTCACTTAAAAGCTTACATAAAAAGGCTGTTCTTCTTCCTTTAAGCAATACGCTATACGCTGGCGAAAATTACCCCAGGTCACCATTTCCAAAGCTTGATCGACAGGAAAAAAGCCTGCTTCAAGTGCTTCTGGCGTCGTTGTCAGCTCTCCTCCTACCGGTTTTCCCAGAAATAAGGTATTGCAGATACTACGGCTTATATTTTGAAAAATACCACAAAATCTGATTACCTCAATTTCCAGTCCACATTCCTCTTTCGTTTCTCTGACTGCCGCTTCTGCAAGTGATTCCCCTATTTCTACCTGCCCGCCTGGCATTTCCCAGCCCCGCTTCGGACCTTTGATCAATAGCACTTCCCCTACGTCATTGACGATGATAGTGGCTGCAGATACAATGTGCTTCGGTGGCTCCATTCCTATCTCCCCCTGACTTCTTCTGTAACATCTCTACTAAAAAGAGCTTACCTTAAATCAGGTAAGCTCTCAACGATAAGAAGAAAGTTGATCACGATCAATCATGATCGGCGGTTGTTCCATCCAGCCATTGTCGATCATGATATTCGCTCCATCCTCTACATACAACGATACATCGAGGAGACATCGTGCATACAATGCTCCAATATCTTTTCTTCCATTAAGCGAAGCCCCATTGGCATAATTTCTTATTTTCATCGAGAACATATCGATTTTATGAAAAACCATCAGCTTGTCAGAAAAAGGCGGGACCGTTGAAGGTGTCACCAAATGATCAAGCAGGCCGGGAGCTGCAATATTGTCCTTTTTCAGCTTATTAGTAAACTTGTCAATATGGCTGACATTGATTTTCCTACCGCGATTCAAAAACTTAGTCACTTTCCGGTTCCTTGCACCCTGACTGAATCCGAGAATTAGTGCTTTGCTTGTGATGTCATTATGGAGGTTATCATACAAATGAGCTACTTCCATTCCATGCAGCGGCCGGACTTCTCCAAAGTACCCATGCAAAAAACTTTGCCGGTTTACAAAATCAATCCCAGCCGGGCTTGGTGCTGCCGGATCATTCCCCAATGCACCCTTAACTGCCAGTACATCATGAACATCAGTCATTAATTTGGTCGTCTTTTTCAGACTTTCCACAAAAAAATCACGGGTATCCTTTCTGGTCATGATAGGAGTTGCTGCACTGTAAATACTGGTACCAGCCTTCGCAAGATACCGGAGATAATGCAGATAAAATTCATCATAAAATAACCGTGGTGCCTCCAGGTTGACATCTTCTTCCGTGAAGCCGATAGGCAGAGGGAACTCCACCTCATCAAAAATTCGTTTAATATCTCTAATGAACGTATTTGTTAAATCCACGGCACCCTCTACTACCTTCTTAATCTCAGCATCTTCCAAGTGGCGCAAAAAGTAACTGAGCACACACTTCCCCATCGTATTCCCCTGATATGCTGCCCAAAGCTTCCCCATTTCAGCTGATGTCAGCTGATTGGTGAATTGTACATGATCCTCGTGTTTATGTCTTTTCATGACTGGTTACCTCCCTTCCTCATAATGGTGTTCATTACGCTTATCTGAATCATCCATTATGTAATTTTGTCCTCGGAAGGAAGATAGGGCACGTTTGAGCAATTGCACAGTCTTTCGCCAAAAAACAATCCATTTTCTACGGATATAATAAGACCAGTATTTATATTTATTGTTCCTCATACTAACAAGCAATAACAACATAAAAACAATAATAACTACTGCATATTTCCGCACGTCAAGGTCTCCTTTTCACTATTCAGCATTAACCTTATTATGAGCAATCTGGAAACAATCTATGTACATGAAGGCCCTGACTTCCTATTACTCCTAATAAAAAAGTTCAAGGTGGAAACAACCTGTTCCACCCTGAACTTTCTTTAACTCTTGATTGAGAGAACTCTATTTACTTCAATAATTCTTCCATTTCATTCAGCTTTTCTTCAAATACATCCAAAGCTGCAAGGATTGGCTCTTTGGATGTCATATCAACACCAGCCTGCTTCAGCACTTCAATTGGATAGTCACTGCTTCCTGCTTTCAGGAAGTTCTTGTAACGGTCAACTGCCGGTTCACCTTCTTCCAGAATCTGAGCGGCCAGTGCAGTGGCGGCAGAGTATCCTGTCGCATACTGATAAACATAATAGTTGTAATAGAAATGCGGAATTCTCGCCCATTCTAAGCCAATTTCATCATCTATGACGAGCTCATCTCCAAAATATTTTTTGTTAAGATCATAATAAAGCTCGGTCAGCTTGTCGGCAGTCAATGCTTCTCCTTTTTGAGCCAGAACATGAATATCATGTTCGAATTCAGCAAACATCGTCTGGCGGAAAACTGTGCCACGGAATCCTTCCAGAAAGTGATTCAACAAGTAAAGCTTTTCCTTTTTATCATCCGTGTTTTTCAGCATATGATCGTTCAGCAACGCTTCATTGCATGTCGACGCTACCTCCGCTACAAAAATCGAATAGTTGCCATAACGATATGGCTGATTGGCATGGGTATAGTAGCTGTGCAGCGAATGTCCCAGTTCATGGGCGAGTGTAAACAAGTTATTGACGTTATCCTGCCAGTTCATCAAAATATAAGGATTCGTTCCGTAATGACCGGAAGAATAAGCGCCACTCCGCTTGCCTTTGTTTTCATCTACATCGATCCAGCGGTTTTCGTAGCCTTCTTTTATGATGTTCGTATACTCTTCCCCAAGTGGCTTCAGCCCTTCTACAACAAGGTCCTTCGCCTCGTCAAAGCTGAATTTCATATCCACATCTTTGACTAGAGGCGTATACAAATCATACATGTGCAGTTCATCAAGCTCGAGTACTTTTTTCCTTAACGCGATATAACGGTGAAGCAGCGGAAGTCTGTCATTCACTGCGTCCACCAGGTTATCATATACTTTTTCCGGAATCTTATTGCTGTCGAGAGCTTTTTCCCTTGCTGAATTGTAATTCTTCACTTCTGCAAAATAGTTATCCTTTTTCACATTCCCGCTCAACGTGGAAGAGAATGTGTTCTTGAAATTTTCAAATGTATCATACATCGCCTGGAATGCTTCTTTCCTCACATTGCGGTCTTTGGATTCCAGAAAATTAATGTATCTCCCATGCGTAAGATCCACTTCATTTCCTTCCTCATCTTTAATTGATGGGAAGGTCAAATCGGCATTATTCAGCATACCGAATGTCTGCTGGGGATTAGCAGCGATCTCAGAGAAACCTGCAAGCAACGCTTCTTCTTTCTCGCTCAGTACATGGTCACGCTTACGAGTGATCTCATCGAGGGCATGCTTATATAAGCCTAACTCCTCTTTTTCTTCTAAGTATCGATCAATGGTACCTTCCTCAAGCGAAAGGATTTCCGGCACAATCCAACTCATGGCCGAGGCAACTTTTGTATACAGGTTTTCCGCTTTGGCATTCAATTCCTGGTAAAAAGAATTTGTCGTATCCTGATCCGCACGCATGTGGGCATAAGTAAACAATGTCCCGAACCGGTGTGATAGTTCATCTTGTTTTACTAGCAGCTGGTATAACTGATCGGCTGATTCACCGAGCTTTCCTTTGTATTGGGAGACTTCAGGAATCATTTCCTTAACAGCCTCGAATTCCTGTTTCCATACATCATCTGATGCAAAAATATTTTCAAGCTTCCAGGTCCGTTCCACTGGGAGCTCTTCACGTTTAGGCAGTTGTTTACTTGAGGTACTCATACCTGCTTCCTCCTTTAGTACATATCTTCACCATAACTGATTTCTCCAAAAAATAGGAAATACCTCCCTATTTTATGATATTTCGAAACTTTTTACCCCTTTTTCAACGAATTAAATAAAATTTCATCCTGCTGAAGGGCTTCATCGATCGTACGCGGCAAGGCCACCACTTTTATTTTCCGATATTGTTGTGGTGCGACCTTTTCAGTAAAGCCAAGTTGGAATAAAAGATTCAAGTATTCCTCAAGAGGGGAAGGTGTAGAAGAAACATTTAATAGGGTGTTCACCCTTGGGGCGATACGATGGGGGAGAAGTGTTCCTATTGAAGCAGGCATAAAGGTATCCAACAAATAACGGCTTTGCCAGATCCATGGTGCCTCGGCGATCTGTAACTGGCTTGTGACTGGAAGGTAAGCGAGAGTTGGTAATAACGAAGGATGAATGCCAGCCTGGTACAAATACTGTCGCCATCTTTTTTCCTTAACCGATATATGCCCCGGGGAGCGAAGCCGTTTCGTTTTAATGAAACTTTTCCATCCTGGCGGCATATGATTAAGAGGATGAATAGAAGAAGTAAATAACTGGCGGAAGGAAAGCTGTTGTAAGGGAACATAATTAAATGAGGTAAATATGCGGGTTCTCCCGCTTCCCTGAAGATGACTTGCGATTAACATTTGATTGGTGGAAGGATCGTAAAAATAAATACGGTAGTCATGGAAGTGATAGATGAAGTTTCTTTCAAACGAGGTCAATTGGATGCTGTCTGTCCATTTTCTGACCAAACGGTTACCTCCAAGAATCCATAATGGGAAGACACCAACACGGTGATATTCTGTCGTACGTTTTGCTACTTCAATTTCTGGTATCCGGGCACATTGATACTCAATGGCCACACGCTTGGTTTTCGTCTGTAACAAAATATCCGGCCGCTGCTGGATTTCAGGTAAGTAAGGTTCGAGCTCTGCCTCATACCCTTGAGCTTGCAGCCATTCCCATAACCGGACCTTACCCTGATGGTGGTAACTCCCCTCCCCACTCTTACTGGATGGGCAGTCACTATTGGGATAATGAGCAAAATGCGGTGTTACTTTTACCCCCGCACGGATTAAAACAGGCTCCTGACACTGCGGACAAAAATAGCTATCTTCCTCCGCCTGAAGAAGTTCTGGTTTATGCCCGCCAGCCAGCTGGATCAATTGACCATCACGATTTACGGCACTAAGCAATAGTCCACCTCCTTTTTCACTTAAAATAATTCCTTAAAAACCTGGTGAATTTATTTAAAGCATGCATTACTTATTCGACATCGAGCGACAAAAACCCTGCTGGGAAGGCCGTTTACGATTGTCTCTCTTACGCTTGTTACTTCTCTTTTTTTCAAAATTGTCTCTCTTAATTTTTATTTTGTCTCTCTTACTTCTTTTATTGTCTCTATGATGGATGTAAAAAGCGCATATATGTAATAGGTTTCTCTCATACAAAGGTTTTGCCTCATTCATAGCCACGCCTCAAAAAATAAAAGCATACCACCAACGCGGCATGCTTTCTTATTATTGTGGGAAATAAGTTTTTATCTGGTTCAAGGCATCTTCTGCAAATATAGTCTTACCATACTCCTGCAGACGATGAATGGTAAGGTCTGATTCATTACCGTACTCCAGAACTTTACTTAAAATATTTTCCTGCTCATCATCACTCATATTTTCATCATCAAACTGAATATATAGATAGTAGGCATTTTCAAAATGGTACATGCTCTGCTCAAAGCCATCAGTGTTATCAAATCGATAGCTCAACTGAATAGCATCTTCAAATTCATGGAAGCGGATGATGAACTGCATTGGCTCCAGGTCATTTTCCCAACGGTCTGCCTCGTCGTCCTGTGATTCATTGTCTGCTTCATTCAGTTTTTCATCGAGCATAGATTCTATTTTCTCATCCACCGGCATATCAATGGTTTTTCCATTTTCAGTCGGGAGTTCAAGCTTTTGACCATCAGATGAAAGCTGTGCTTTTGTAACGATGACTTCCAGCCCTTTTTCCATCGCCTGCACCTGGATCCATAGGGGACCGTCAGCGTGGAAATTTTCTTTATCATTGACTTCGTCCATCATTTCCCAGAACAGCTGCTCACTACGGTCACGGTTATACCAGATATCTTCCCGATCGAATCCACGTTGTTCTACATCATGGTACGAGACATAAAATTTAATTGTATTTTCATTTATTCTTTCTATTTCCATGCATTTTCTCTCCCTTCTATTTTCGGATATGCGGAAGGGACTGCTTCACCCTTGTTGTTATTTTATAGTATACCTTACCCTATATTACCCTCGTTTAATCTTAGGAATATGGGGATAGGCATCTCTTAATTCTATTGTATGACAGGAGCGCCTTTTCGGAAAACAAAATGCTTCATTTTACTAAAAACAAACGAATGTCACGACCCCTGTAAAATGTGATTCGGCATCTGCCTGCAACCGGTAAATTTATCGAATGATAAATCTATGGTTAGTTGTCTATTTTAGCTTATTTCTAGTCATTTGTCACTACATGTCAGGAGGCTTTTTTATGGAATGGGAATTGATTCAGGCAATGCTGATCATTATCGGTATTGATATCGTCCTTGGCGGGGATAACGCCATTGTTATTGCACTTGCCAGCAGGAACCTGCCAGAGAAACAGCGCAATAAAGCGATTCTTTTTGGGACAGGCCTTGCCATCATTGTGCGTGTCCTGCTAACAGCGGTAGCACTCTATTTATTGCATATTCCATTTTTGAGGTTGATCGGGGGTGTGCTGCTTATTTATATCGCTATCAAGTTATTGACCGAAGAAGAAGAAGAGCCGGATATCAAAGCAAGTGACAGCCTGCTCTCGGCGATCAAGACAATTGTGTTTGCCGATATCGTGATGGGCTTTGATAATGTAATCGCCATCGCCGGCGCTTCTCACGACAATATTTTGTTAGTGGCAATGGGGCTTTTAGTATCAGTCCCCATTATCATCTGGGGCAGCAAAATCATCTTGCGGCTCATGGAACGTTTTCCTTCCCTTGTATACATCGGAGCTGGGATACTCGCCTACACGGCTGCCGAAATGATTATGGAAGAACGTCGCCTTCGGATATTTTTTGAACAATTCGACTCGCTTCAATACGTCATGCCCCTTGTCACAATATTTCTCGTCATTGCCTGGGGCTACCGGAATAATAACCCGGCTTCCCAAGCTTAATCAGATATTAGGTGGGGTCATCTTAAAAAAACTACAAAAAAAGACCGCATACCCAGCGGTCTTTTTCTATTAGTTTACAAGGCGCTGTGCTTCACGAAGCTGGAAAGTACGAACGCTTCTTGGCAGGAAGCGGCGAATTTCATCTTCGTTGTAGCCGACTTGCAAACGTTTTTCATCAATAATGATTGGACGACGCAGCAATCCAGGGTTTTCCTGAATTAAATCAAACAAATCTTTCAGTGGCATTTGTTCAAAATCGACGTCCAGCTTCTGGAACACTTTCGAACGGGTAGAGATGATCTCTTCCGTACCATCCTCAGTCATGCGCAGGATTTCTTTTATTTCATCCAGCGTCAAAGACTCTGAGAAAATATTACGTTCCTTAAAAGGGATATTATGTTCTTCCAGCCACGCTTTCGCTTTGCGGCATGATGTACAGCTTGGTGAGGTATATAGAGTTACCATGGGAACTTCACTCCTCAAAATGTATTAATCATACAAGGTTGGTATTTGCTTGCCAGTTTAAAATAAGTTTAAATAACAGTCTATGTATACTATACCATAACTGTCAAGTGATAGCTAGTAGTGATTGTAATTATTTTGCACAAAACTTATACAAACAACTCGTTATCAGGCTGACACTTGTAATATACCCTCCTTTTCATCTATTAAACATCTTTTTATATAAAATTTTTCCTTGTCTTTATCCCCTTTTGATTGGGATTCACTATTTCCATACGTTCAAACTTTAACAAAGTTTCACTTTCAAAGGGATCTTTTTATTCCATTTTCATTTAGCCTAATGAAATTGAAAAAAGGGTGTCCCTTACGACGGCTTTTCAGATGAGAATAAGGTCTATGCATGTCTGAAAGCTCGTGAGGAGACAACCCCATATATTCATTCTTATGCTTTTTCTTTTTCTAGACCAGCCAAAATATCATCATTGTCTTTATCTTCATCGTAGGTTATTGCCTCGTCGACAGGCTCATAGGATTTGCCATAAAATTGAGTATCTTTATAGGTGTGGATTTCTTCGTACATCTTTTTCATTTGCTCATAAATTTGTTCTTCGGATGCATCTTCAGGGGACCAATAGAGGATTTCCATAGAGTTCGGTTCATTTGTAGCCAGTGATTTTCTTGTATAGCCAATCGATTGGGCATGCTTGAAACCTTCACGTTGATAGAAGCGGAGTCGTTTTTCCGTATCGGTATCATCATAATCAACGGGTTCCACTTCAAGGATGATCGGCTTTCCTTTCTCTTTCATCTTCTCCATCAGCTTATGGCCAAGTCCCTGACCGCGGGAAGCCGCTGATACATAAACATAATCGATGAAAATAAACAATGGAAACTCCGCATACATTAATACATGATGAGGACCTTCGTCCTTAAAATAAACATCGCCTTTTTCTTTAAGTAAAGTTTCCATATGCTCGCGTGATTTCATTTCTTCAACCGGAAAGTATTGTTTCAACTTTTCATACCAATTCATAAATCTGCTCCCTTACAAGTTAGTCGTTCCCATTATAACGAATTTTCTCAAAATTGTTAACTGATGTTTGAAAGCATTTTCAACATTACCTTTTCCCGCTTTTCTTTTCTTTAAACATCGACTAAAATAAAAGTAACCGGTAAAGGAGGAAAGCCTATGGGTGCATTGCTGCTCGATATTACATTGTTAGGATTAGGGATTATCGGAGCAACCGCGTTTCTGGGTGTTGCCGTCAACGGTATTGGAAACAAGTTGTTCAGCCGGGGTAAAAAGGATGAGTTTATAGGCAAGTCGCGCGCGTACCAGGATACGTGGCGTAAAGTCGGAGGAACTCATAAATAAGCTAAGCTGCATAAAAAAACATGGAAGCAATATTGCTTCCATGCTTTTTTATCTTTTTTAATCGAGAGGTGTGTAATCGACGCCCTCCGTATAGCTGTTGCCTGGGTTCCAAATCAAATACTCATCAATACCATTTTCATTTAAAGCCCTGATCTGATCCTCCACTTCTTTCACGCCATATTGCGTTGGAGGTCCAGAGTAAAGCCATGGTGCTTCAAAGTCCTGTATCCATGGCCGTGAAGTTGGCGCGTTATCCAGCTTCCCTAACACTTCATTTTCCACCTTGGCATATTCTACAGTAAGCTTGTATGGCTGCGTATCCGGTTTTTCGATTCCAAAGTAGGAAGTCCAGTGACTCGGATAGATCATCGATGAGATGACATCAACATTTTCACTTATTTTCGAGAAATTCTGACCAATACCCGGTGCTTCCGGAATCGTAGCTGAATACCCAAAGATATCAACCGATACATCAACACCATAGCTGTGAAGCTGTTCTCTTGCATAGGCAACGAAATCTGTCACGGCTGTCACGCGTTTTTGCACATTATCTTCCTCTAGTTCTGCATATTCACCTTGGTCGTATTCCAATTCCTCATCACGATTCTCGAACCCTTCTGGGAAACGGACATAATCAAATTGAATTTCCATAAAGCCGAGTTCTGCTGCCATTTTGGCAATCTCTACGTTGTATTCCCAAACTTCTTTCATAAATGGATTGACGAAAGCTTCTCCTCGCCCATTCACCCAGACCTGCCCATTTTGCTTAAAAGAAAGCTCCGGTCTTTCTTTTGCTAAAATCGAATCTTTAAATACTACAACCCGGGCAATCGGATAGATGCCTTTTTCTTCAAGAACCTCGAGCATTTTTCTCGGTTCTTTAATATACGGCTGAGCGATATCATAATATGGTGAATCTTCATCAGGTTTGAATGTGATATTCCCATGATCTTCTTTAATATCGATAACCATCGCGTTCAAATCCGTCGATTCAACCAGATCAAGTAAGGACTCAAAACGACTGCCCCCGGCTGAATTTCCCGTTACATAGATTCCACGTACAGCATCCGGATACTCAAACGTTAATCCTGAATTATAAACGAACCTTGCGGCTGGTTTCTCATTGTTCAAAAGCTCCAGTGACATTTCCCGTACTTGCAAATCCTTAACTGGCAATACTTCCCCATCGTCCTCGTTTTCTTCTGCGTGCAGCGTATGTACCGGTATGAGTGCCAGAATCGTCAGCAAACTGATAGTCATGAATCTCTTAAGTTGTATGAAAGTTTTTCCCATATTAAATCCTACTCCCCCATTTTTTTACTATCTTCTATTATAAAAGAGGATTACTACTTATTGGTAGATTATTTTGTGAAATATTGTAGAATTACACCAAAATATATCATATGAACTAATTCCTTCCTTATTACTACCTAAATATATACAAAAAGACAAGGCGACATTCTTAAAAGAATGTACCTTGCCCTAATCCAGCCGCTGTTAAACGGGCGCATATTCTTTTTTATAATGCTCAAATTCCTTCGTGGTACATAATACCCAATGGCCAGGGCGCACCTCGCGGAATTCAGGTTCTTCACTGTTATCATGCTGGCTGGGATCATAAGTTGTCCGGACACGATTACGCTCATAGTCCGGATCCGGTAACGGAATAGCGGATAACAATGATTTTGTGTAGGGATGCATAGGGTTGGCATACAACTCATCAGAGTCTGCCAATTCAACAATTTTACCGAAATACATAACACCGATTCTGTCACTGATATACTTGACCATTGATAAGTCATGGGCAATAAACAGGTAGGTCAGGTTATTTTCTTTTTGCAATTTTTTCATCAAGTTAACTACTTGTGCCTGTATCGACACGTCAAGTGCAGAAATCGGCTCATCTGCGATGATAAAGCTTGGATCAACTGCAAGTGCTCTTGCAATACCAATTCTCTGACGCTGACCGCCACTGAATTCATGTGGGTAACGGTTGGCGTGTTCTTTATTTAACCCTACCGTTTCCAAGAGATCGTAAACACGTTTTTTGCGTGCTTGCTGAGAGTCAGCCAAACCATGGATATCAATACCTTCCGCAATGATATCCATAACCGTCATACGAGGATTCAAGGAAGCGTATGGATCCTGGAAAATCATTTGCATTCTGCGGTTAAATTTCTTTAAATCCTTCGCAGATTTTTTCCCATGGACATCTTCTCCCTGGAACTTGACTTCCCCGTCCGTAGCATTATACAAGCGGATAATCGTACGACCTGTTGTAGATTTTCCACAACCAGATTCTCCTACAAGTCCGAACGTTTCTCCTTCATAAATGTCAAAGCTGATACCATCTACCGCCTTTACGACGCTATGTCTTCCAGTACGGAAATGCTGTTTCAGGTTTTTGACTTCGAGTAATTTTTCTTTGCTCATGATTTTTCACCTTCCTCAGATGTACGGATGGTCCCTGTTTTGGCGAACCCTTTCATCCGTTTCTTGACGGCCTCAGGCGGTTCGATATCAGGAGCATACTCATGAAGCAGCCAGGTTGCTGCATAATGAGTATCCGACACCTTGAACATTGGTGGTTCCTGCACTTTATCAATCTCTAAAGCAAATTCATTACGTGGTGCGAATGCATCACCTTTTGGCGGCTTCAACATGTCCGGAGGCGATCCAGGAATAGCGACAAGCTCTTCCTCGTTACTGTCCAGTGTCGGCATAGAACCTAGCAGCCCCCATGTGTATGGATGCTTCGGATTATAGAAAATATCATCTACTGTACCAATCTCAACAATTTTTCCGGCATACATGACAGCTACACGGTCGGCAACGTTAGCTACCACACCGAGATCATGCGTGATAAAAATGATGGAACTGTCGGTTTTCTTCTGAATATCTTTCATTAATTCCAGAATTTGTGCCTGGATCGTAACATCCAATGCGGTTGTCGGCTCATCGGCAATAAGAATTTTCGGGTTACAAGCCAGTGCGATCGCGACTACAATACGCTGACGTTGACCACCAGAAAATTGGTGAGGATATTGATCCACTCGCTCAGACGCATTTGGCAGTCCTACCAATTCCAATAGCTCAACCGTCCGTTTCTTCGCCTGCCCACGGGGCATTTTCTGATGCTTGATCAATCCCTCCATGATCTGGTTGCCGATTTTCATCGTAGGATTCAATGAGGTCATCGGATCCTGGAATATCGTAGATATATCTTTCCCGCGAATATTCTGCATTTGTTTTTCACTTGCTTTAACCAGATCTTTACCTTCAAACAAAATTTCTCCACTCTTGATACGGCCTGGCGGTGACGGAATCAGCCGGGCAATCGCTCTAGTTGTAACGGATTTACCGGAACCCGATTCTCCTACAATCGCAAGTGTTTCCCCTTTCTTTAAATCAAAGGAGACACCGCGGATTGCTTTTACTTCTCCCCCATAAGTATCGAAGGAAATATTCAAGTCTTTCACTTCTAATATATTTTCCATTGTTGCACCTGCCTCCTATTCACGCATCTTCGGATCTAAGGCATCCCGAAGTCCATCTGCCAATATGTTGAACGCGACCATGATAAGGGAAATCACGATTGCAGGGAAAATCATGATATATGGGTTGATTTGTAACGCTTTAAACCCATCATTAATCAAGGTTCCCAACGATGCTTGCGGTGACTGCAACCCTAATCCAATAAAACTTAAGAAAGCTTCGAAGAAAATCGCGGAAGGAATCGTGAACATTGTATTGACGATGATCATTCCTAACGTATTAGGAATAAGATGTTTACTTAGAATTCGAGTGTTGGAGGAACCTAACGTCCGTGATGCGAGGACGAATTCCTGGTTCTTTAATTTCAGCACTTGTCCCCTTACAATTCGTGCCATACCTATCCAACCGGTAATCGTAAGGGCAATGGTTATGGAAATGATGCCGGGATCCAGAATCATAATCATCAGAATAACAACGACTAAATTCGGAATACCAACAAGAATTTCAATAATCCGCTGCATGACATCATCGACCCGGCCACCATAATAGGCAGAAATACCACCATATGCGACCCCGATAATCATATCTATTGCCGCAGCCAAGAATGCAATGTATAGAGAAATACGTGTACCATACCAAGTCCTTGTGAATAGGTCACGGCCTAAGGTATCTGTACCAAACCAATAGTATTGATCTTGCAAACCCTTGGCTTCGTAGATATGAAAATAACCTTTGACTTTCGCGTTGCCTTCTTTGTCGCTCTTGACATCATACGTCATGAACTCGTCATCACGCTGTGTGTAGCGCTGACGCAGACGTTCTTTGGCAGCCTCGACACTGGATGCTTCAAAAGTATCTGACTTTGTACCATCCATGCCAAGCCAGCGAACATCCTCTAGTCCCTGAACCCTTGGCGGCAGTTTCGATAATCCTAAATCCTGATCGTTGATTCCTTTTTCATTAAAGAAAGGACCAATAATCGCCATAATGAAAATGATGAAGAGTACAATCATACCAAAAATGGCACCTTTGTTTTTACGCAGGCGAATCCATGCATCCTGCCAGTAGCTTAGACTGGGACGCTGGATTTTTTCACTACCTTCATCATCTTGCTTTGCAGGTACGAATAAATCTCTGTCTAAATTATCTTTTGCCATTAGTCTTTACCCCCAGCGATTCGAATACGCGGATCGATGATTCCATATAGAATATCGATGACGAGAATAATCAAGATGAAGAAAAAGGCGAAGAATAGTGTAGTTCCCATGATAATCGGAAAGTCGTCCGTCATGATGGAAGTTACGAACTGTTCACCAATTCCAGGTACGGCGAAAATCTGTTCAATTACAAGTGTACCTGTCATCAAGCTGACCGCCATTGGTCCCATTACAGTTACGAGTGGAATCAATGCATTACGTAAACCGTGTTTGAACATTAGTGTTGCATTACTTACCCCTTTAGCACGTGCTGTTACGATATAGTCAGATCCTAACACCTCAATTAACTCAGTCCGGACAAATCTGGCTGATATCGCCAGCGGGAATATTGCCAATGCAATCGTCGGCATGATCGTATGGGCAAAAGAACCCCAGAATGCCACTGGTAGAATTCCTAGTTCAACCCCAAGATAATATTGGAGTAAACCAGCAAATATAAACGATGGAATCGATATTCCAATAACAGAAATAATGTTGGATGCATAGTCAATTATAGAGTTGCTATATAACGCAGCAACTACTCCCAATAACATCCCGATAATTGTACCTATAATCATAGCTTGAATTCCCAGATGAGCTGATACAGGGATACGACTCATTAAAATTTCTGTAACCGGCTGGTTATTCATTTGGAACGATACTCCTAAGTCGCCTTGAAATAAATTGCCCAAGTAGTTAAGATATTGGATCGGCAGTGGATCATTTAAATTATACTTTTCATACAATATTTCCAGCTGCGCTGCGGAAAGCTTTTCTTCGGCTTTAAAAGGAGAACCGGGCAGTTGCTTCATCAGGAAGAATGAAGCGGTTGCGATGATAAACAAGGTGATAAACATGTATACAAGCCGTTGAAAAATGTATTTAGCCATCCTTATCCCTCCTATTCCTCAATTAATATGAATAATGATTCACCTTTTATGAATAATCATTCAATGTTCTAATAATTCAAAAAATGTCCTTAAACGGAAAAAGAGAGTATATGCCACATGAATGGCAGTACACTCTCCCTCTCCTCTACCAAAGAGGTATCAAACTCTCATATATATTACTCTTCAATATATGCGTGTTTATATGTGAAGTCTGCCCCCATTGGATTGAACTGAACACCTTTCACAGATGGTCTCCATAGATACGCACGGGAACGCTGATAAAGTGGAGCGATCGCTGTATCTTCTTCGATAAGAACTTTTTCAGCTTCTAGCATCTTATCAAAACGAGCAGGAAGATCTGTCAATAGGTCATTATTAGCTTCTTGCATTAAGGAATCATATTTCTCGCTGTTATAGTTCATTGTCATGTACGGGCTGTCAGACATCCACATGTTCAACCATGTGCTGGCATCAAGGTAGTCAGGACCCCAACCAGAGTTTTGGATATCATAGTCAGATTTTTCGTCACGAGCGATACGCTCTTCGAAAGGTACAGAAGAAAGTTCAAGGCTCAAGCCTTCCAGATTTTCTTCCAATTGGTTGATAAGATAGTCATCCATTTCTTTGGCAACTTCAGAGTCACCGCCAAGGAAACGAAGTGTCACGGAATCAGTACCTAATGCTTCAAGGCCTTTTTCCCAATGCTCTTTTGCTTTTTCTTTATCAGATGTGATCAAGTCACCATTAAGTTCACGGAAATCTTCACCAGATTCTGGGTGGGTAACGAAATCTTCAGGAACTGCAGCGTTCGATGGGATAGAACCGTTAGCTAGGATAACGTCTACTAGAGATTGCTTGTCGATAGACATTGCGATCGCTTTACGGATATCCGCATTAGCAAGTGCTTCGTTTTCCTGGTTCATCTTCAAGTAGAATAGAACAGGTTCAGGCATTGTGCGATAATCTTCAGAACCAGCATATTTTTCTACAAATTCAGAAGATAGACCGGCACGGTCGATTTCACCGTTTTCGTACAGGTTAACCCCAGTACTTGTTTCTTTTACAACGTTTACATTGATTGTTTCAAGGGTAACATTTTCAGCATCCCAGTAATCTTCGTTCTTCGTCAACTTCCAGCTTTCGTTAGCCTTCGGATCCCAGTCTTCAAGGATGAAAGGACCATTATATAGAAGGTTGTCAGAAGTCAAAGCATAGTCATCGCCTTGTTCTGTAACAAAGTCTTCGTTAAGTGGCAAGTAAGTACCAAATGTCAATAGACTATGGAAGTAAGGAACTTCCTTTTCAAGTGTAATTTTCAATTCATAGTCGCCAGTAGCTTCTACACCAAGTTCTTCAACATCTGCTTCACCATTGTTGATAGCAGTAGCGTTCTTAAGTACATCGTTCATCATGAATGGACCGTACTCAGATCCTGTTTCCGGATCGATTGCACGCTGCCAAGCGAAAACGAAGTCGTTTGCTGTAACAGGGTCTCCGTTGGACCATACGGCATCTTCGCGCAATTTGATTGTCCACTCAAGACCATCTTCACTTACTTCAGGCTCACCTTCAGCGATTGCTGGCTCAGGTTGAGCTTCTTCGTTCAAGCGGTAAAGACCTTCCATAGTTTCTCCCAACCATTGGAACGCAACGGCGTCAGTAGCGTGGGATGAATCCATTGTTGGAATTTGAGAACCTTCGATCAAGTTAAGTACTTGCTCTCCACTCGGCTCTCCGCCTTCCGCTTCTTCACTACCGCCTTCTTCAGAAGACGTGTCTTCTCCTGAATCGTTGCCGCCGGCATTATCATCATTACCGCCAGAGCAAGCTACCAGGAACATGCTTAGCACAAGTGCTAGTGCCAGCAATAACCAGTTTGTCTTTCTCATGAAAAATGACCTCCCCAAAAATATAATTTTCTAAATATTTGTGCAGATGTTTAATCCACAATATGAATTATACAAGTTTTCAAATAATTTTGCATTAGAAAATTTTACAGAAATTTATAAAACGTTGTCATTATTACGTTCTAATGACATAATTTAGTTCTATTTACCTACAAAAAATGATGATAAAGCAACAATTTTTCCATATATATGATTGAATTTGAAAATCATGTCTTTAAAGTAACAGCCTGGAAAAACGTTTGTAATCTTTCTCCGTTTCTAATAACCGGTGATTATTTTCATGCTATAATGTTATTAGGTTTTTTAGCTGTTTGGCAGGCTCATGAAAGGAAGGATTTCTATTGGCTTTATTAAAAAACAAGTGGCTGCTTTTTATAATTAATTTAGGATTGACCACCCTCCTATTTCTTATTTCGGCTCCTGCCTATAATTTGTTTCACTATATAGATGTTTTGTTTTACATCAGCCTATTCTATCTATTGTTCGGTTTGTTAATGTGGGTGATCCGAGGGGGATTCTTTGACTCTATGACCTATGGGTTTCGTGCTGTAGTAAACCGGTTTACAAAAAACACTGATTATATGGATAGTTGGAAGGAAAAAACACTTCCCTCACAAAAAGTTAACAAAAGCATTGTTACGAATTTCCTGTTTCAAGGAGCCTTGCTTACGATTGTAATGACATTGCTGCTGTTCTACTATTACGCTTGATTTGCATATATTGGGTAAATTCATTATAATTTTTTTAGAATATCTATAATTGTAAGTGATGAAAAAGTGAAGTACCGGACCTCCCTGTCTATAGAGAGGCTGTGGCTGGTGGAAACAGCTGACATAGGAACCCGGGAATTGGGCTTTGGAGCTTCGTCTCAGACGACGTATCCCTGCGTTAAAGGTCTAGTGATCCCGAGCGTTTTTAGGGGTAACAAGGGTGGCACCACGGTTCATTCGTCCCTTCTTTTCAGGGGGAGAATGAGCTTTTTTTATGCTCTATAAAAGCATTGTATTTACCCATTATCAATAGAAAAGTCAATAACATAATAATTGAATGAGGTGGAGAAAATGAAGACAATTTTTTCAGGAATACAACCAAGTGGTACGTTGACACTGGGCAACTATTTGGGGGCGATGAAGCATTTCGTCCAGCTTCAGGAAGAGAACCATTGTTACTTCTGTGTGGTCGATGAGCATGCCATCACCATACCGCAGGATCGCTTAAAGCTCCGTGACAATATTCGTTCCCTGGCAGCTTTATACCTTGCTTCCGGCATCAACCCGGAGAAATCTACATTGTTCATTCAATCGGAGGTCCCTGCTCATACCCAGCTCGGATGGATGCTGCAGTGTGTCAGTTATATTGGTGAACTGGAAAGAATGACACAATTCAAGGATAAGTCCAGCGGAAAAGAAGCGGTATCATCCGGTCTATTGACTTACCCGCCATTAATGGCCGCAGACATCCTCCTCTATAAAACGGACCTTGTACCGGTCGGAGAGGATCAGAAACAGCACTTGGAGCTTACACGTAATCTGGCGGAACGCTTTAATAATAAATACAACGATATTTTCACTATACCAGAGGTAAGCATCCCGAAAGTTGGCGCTCGAATCATGTCGCTTCAGGATCCGACTAAAAAAATGAGCAAATCTGATGAAAACCAGAAAGCCTATATATCCATGCTCGATGAACCGAAGAAAATCGAGAAAAAGATCAAGAGTGCTGTTACAGATTCGGAAGGTATCGTCAAATATGATAAAGAAAACAAACCGGGGATTTCCAACCTGCTTACCATCTACTCCAGCTGCACTGGAGAAACTGTGGAAGAATTGGAAGCCAAATATGAAGGTAAAGGATATGGGGAGTTCAAGCAGGGGGTTGCCGACGCAGTCATCCAGGTGCTTTCCCCTATCCAGGAGCGCTACCATGAATTAATTGACTCTGAAGAGCTCGATGACGTCCTGGACAACGGTGCTGACCGAGCTAATCAAGAAGCTTTGAAAATGCTCCGGAAAGCCAAAAAGGCGATGGGGCTGGGACGCGTAAAGAAAAAGAAATAATGTCCTGTCAATCAAAAAACCAGAATTGAAGTCAAACTTCAATTCTGGTTTTTTATTCCTTCTTCTGCTTTATGATTTTCAATTTCCCATATCTTTTCAAAGAACGGCTGTCCTTTTATAAGTTTACCACACAGCTCTTCGTGAGCTTTACTCCAGCCTGGTGTTGTCCCTTCATAGAGTTTATGCCAGGCTTGTTCAATTGTATATTCTTTTACCATCGGGTAATGACTCGGCTCCCATTCCGTCAGCCAATAGCGGATTTCCTCGGGATTGTCACTGTGCTGCAGCTGATCAAGGGCCATCATTAATAATTGCTTCAACTGTCTTTCCTTCCTTGTCAACCCCAGCATATATTCCGGTGACAATGAAAGGATATGATGTTCTTTTTTTGCCAGGGAAGGGTCCCAGTCAAAGTCATTGACCTTCTGTCCTTCCACCATTTCCAAGGCAAGCCGTTCCTGACGCGGTATTAAACGGCTTTTTCGTACGGGCAGTGTATACCCAAGTGTATCAAATGCCAGTACCGCATTGCCATTGGTGACGATCGCCGCATAATCGAGGGAATTGCGTTCCTGATTTTTTCTTAAGTAAGCTCTTCGGTGGATGGATTCTAACAAGCTGATCGGTAAATCCTGCAAGTCATTTTCTATGAATTGATACAATTCGTCAGTAACGTATAGCAGCGGTGCCTGATCCAATAATTCAATCCCATCTTCTTTCCGCCACTCATGAAATGGAGAAACATTATAGCCATTTTCTTCCCCTTCGAACCAATTCACCCAAACATCATGTAAATACAACATACCCGGTACTCACCTTCCATCCCTTTAATTTCTTTTGCCATCAGTATGGCCAAATTTGGAAGTTTTATTCTTACAATGAAATTATTGACAAGGGGATTGTCCAATTTTTAAGGTCGAAAGCAGCATGAAGATGATTCCTATCGGTAATAACCAGCACTCACTGCGAGTCTGGACAAACTGGAGATATTCGATCCAGGTAAACCCTGCTGGAAGGAGATTCATGTATGAAATCAAGGATATACCTCCACTGACGGTAAAACCAAAGCCTAATAAGAAAAAGAACCAGTATACGATATCCATCCCTCCAGCCTGTCCATTTTTTGTTAAATATATGAGCCAAATGCTGGTAACATGACATGAAAACGATATCATCCGTAAAAACTATTTACTATAGCTTCTATAAGCGGTAAATTAATAGGGAGTGGTGGATACAGATTGAGGTGATACTTTGGAAACCACACGTTCAGAATATAAACAACGCCACCGGAAGAAAAGAAGAAAAAGAAAAATGCTACTAGTATTATTCTTACTTTTTCTAATCATTGGCACCGGGGTTGCAAGTTATGAATATATGGCCGGTAAAAGGGATGCTATGGGTGAATCAGAAGGAAACCTTGAAGAAAGCCAATATAAAAATGACTTTCAAGGTGTAGATAATAAAGACGGAAAAACTACTGTCCTTCTCTTAGGTATTGATAAAAATGAAAAAGAAGAAGTACGACGAACAGATACAATCATGATTGCTCAGTATGAACCTGGTGAAAAGAAAGCGAAGCTCGCTTCCTTAATGCGGGACACTTATGTGAACATTCCCGGGCATGGCTATAATAAATTGAATGCTGCTTTTGCTCTTGGAGGTCCTGAATTATTACGTCAGACAATAGAAGAAAACTTTGGTATCAGTACCGAGTATTATTCCATCATTGATTTTGATGGGTTTACACATATTGTCGATACAGTTGCTCCAGAAGGGATCGAAGTCGACATTGATCATCGTATGTACCACAAAGGTGCCGTAGATTTACAGCCAGGCACGCAAAAGCTTCACGGTGAAGAACTGCTGGGTTATGCGAGGTACCGTGGTGACGCAGACAGTGACTTCGGCCGAGTAAACCGGCAGCAGGAAGTAATAAAATTAATGAAAGATGAAGTCGTTTCTGCCAAAGGTCTGCTAAAAGTCCCCCGTCTGGTAGGAACAATTCAACCGTATATCGATACCAATATTTCTAATAGTAAGATGGTGGGACTGGGCAAAGATTTTATCTTCAATGCTCCGGAAAATATAGAGACATTACGTATTCCAGTCGAAGGTTCCTATTGGGATGAAAGATACAGTCATGCAGGATCGGTTCTTGCTCATGACGAACAGGTAAACAGAGAAGCCTTGCAGGAGTTTTTAGGGCTGAAAGAAGAAAACACCACTAATTAAAATTATAAAAACAAAAAGGTGCGTTCCTATTAAAGGAGCGCACCTTTTTTATGACTGTTATTGATATTTTTTGAAAACAAGGGAGGCGTTATGCCCTCCGAAACCAAGCGAGTTACTCATTACAGCTTCCACTTGCTGTTTACGTGCTTCATTCGGTACGTAATCCAGATCACAATCCGGATCCGGAGTTTCGTAATTAATCGTTGGAGGCAGGATGCCATCCTCGATCGCTTTCAAGGAAATGATGGCTTCGATAGCCCCTGCAGCACCCAGCAAATGACCAGTCATTGATTTGGTAGACGACATGGCCAGCTTGCGTGCGTGCTCTCCGAACACCTGCTTAGCAGCCATTGTTTCAAACTTGTCATTCAATTCGGTAGATGTTCCATGGGCATTGATGTAGCCGATATCTTCCGCACTCATACCGGCATCTTCCAGTGCCTGCTTCATCGCGCGAACTGCTCCTTCGCCTTCTGGTGCCGGTGCTGTAATATGATGGGCATCTCCTGTTGAACCGTAACCGACGATTTCTCCGTAAATGTGTGCACCGCGTTTCTGTGCGGATTCCAAGGTTTCCATCACAAGGATTCCTGCACCTTCGCCCATAACGAAACCATCGCGGTTTTTATCAAACGGACGGCTTGCTGTCTTTGGATCCTCATTGAAAGATAAAGCCTTCGCAGACGAGAATCCAGCAAATGACATCTTATTCATTGGAGATTCTGTTCCTCCGGTTATCATGATATCAGCATCGCCACGCTGGATGACTTTGAATGCATCACCGATAGAGTTCGCACCGGAGGCACATGCTGTAACAGTACAAGAGTTCATCGCTTTTGCCCCCAACGTGATTGAAACCTGACCTGCTGCCATATCCGGAATCATCATTGGAATAAAAAATGGGCTGACACGGCGGTAGCCTTTCTTTTGAAACTTTTCGAACTGTTCCTCATAAGTGCCCATACCACCGATTCCTGATCCAATCCAGACTCCAGTACGGTAGGCATTTTCTTCGTTAATTTCCAGGTTGGCGTCTTTGACAGCCATCAAGGAAGCTGCTACCGCATACTGGGTGAATGGATCCATCTTACGTGCTTCTTTTTTTTCAATGAAATCCGTCGGGTCGAAATCTTTCACTTCTGCTGCCACTTTGGCAGGATATTCATCTTTATTGATTTTGGTCATCATATCAATTCCGGAACGGCCTGAAGTGATGCTATCCCACATTTCTTTGACACTGTTTCCAACAGGAGAAACCGCTCCAAGTCCTGTAATGACCACACGTTTATTTTTCATACCTGCTTCCTCCTTCTACTACTTGCCCCAACGCAGGGCGACTGCTCCCCAAGTCAAACCGCCGCCGAAACCGACGAGCACGACCAGGTCATCTTCTTTTATTTTACCTTCTTCTACTGCTTCAGACAAAGCGATTGGGATGGAAGCTGCTGAATTGTTTCCATATTTATTCACTTTAATCGCCATTTTCTCTTCTGAAATACCAAGGCGTTCGCGGGCTGCTTCCATGATGCGAATATTTGCCTGGTGTGGGATTAAATAATCCACATCCTCTTTATTGAAGCCGGCTTTTTCTACCACGTTAACCGATGCTTCCGGCATCCGGCGAACAGCGAATTTGAAGACTTCCCGTCCGTTCATATACAGGTGATCTTCTTCGTCCTGGTACAGATGCTCGCCACCAGCACCATCTGCACCCAGTTCATAGGAAAGTATCCCTTTTCCTTCACTGACCGGTCCAACAAGAGCAGCGCCTGCCCCGTCACCGAACAGGACAGCTGTATTTCGATCATCCCAGTCGACGATTTTCGAAAGCTTTTCTACACCTACGACTAATATATTTTTATAGTCTCCGCATTCGATAAACTGCTTGGCTGTAGTCAAACCATACATGAAGCCCGTACAGGCGGCACTGACATCCATGGCTGCAGCTCCCTTTGCCCCGAGACGGTCCTGGATCATACAGGAAACCGATGGGAAAGGCGTATCGGGGGTAACCGTAGCGACTAGAATCATATCCAGATCTTCTGCTTTTACACCAGCATTTGCAAGAGCGCGTTCAGAAGCACGGAATGCCATATCCGATGAATCCATATCATCGTCCGCGATGCGGCGTTCTTCTATTCCTGTTCTCGTCTTGATCCATTCATCACTCGTGTCAACCATTTTCTCTAAATCTTTATTAGTGAGGACTTTTTCCGGTACATAATGACCTGTACCTAAAATTCCAGCTTTCATATATCCATCCCCTTATGGTAGTATCTAATACTAATTATTATGACTTGGTCCTAATTTTAATGTATAACCCTTATTTTAGCAAGTCAATAAAATCCCTGCGCCCACATGCCTCTCGCCTCCCGACATAAGCTATTGCAGGAGGTGGGGAAATGGGAGCTCATAAAAAGAAACGGGATCCGTTCGATGCTTTCCTGTTCGGTAATCGGACCAGGCAAAAGGGAACACGTTCGGAGGAGTCACCCTTCGACTGGGTGGAATTCATGAAAAACATGTCTGACACCTATAACTCGTTTAACCCTTATATCAAAAACTTAAGCAAAACCATCGATGATTTCAAAAATGGAAACAACAAGTGACTAAAAAAGCACCCCCAGTATACGGAGGTGCTTTCATGGATTGCTCTCTTGTTAGATTGTTTCAATTTTACCGCTGTGTAGGCAACTTTCCTGTTTCAATATAGGTGTTCACCATCTGATTCACTTCTTCCCTAACGTCCTCAGGAACATTAGGGCTGAATTTTCCCATGGAGATGGCGTCATCCTGAAAATCAAAAGTCATGACTTCGCCTGGCAGGCTCCCATCCATCAACTTTTCTATAGCTATCATATATAATTCCTCTACATGCTGGACCGTACTTGTCAGGACAGTCCCTTCCCCTAATGACGATTGATCCGAGACATAGCCGATCGCATAAAGACCGTCATTCTGAATCTGCTGGATCATCGGAGGGTTGAAAGCATCACCGGCTGGATAAAACACGTCAGCTCCCTGCTGTACCATCTGGTCATACAAGTCCATTGCCCGTTTCGTGTCATCCCAGCTATTCACAAACGAAAAATTAACAATTGCCTCTGGATTGCTATATTTCACGCCTTCGTAAAAGCCTTCCACTTCCGGCTGCCATTCATGGGCAGCAATCAAACCTACTTGATCCGTGCTGGTCATATTGCCAGCAACCACGCCGCCAAAGAACCCCATAGCTACTGAGCTGAAATTAAGACTAGTGACGTTATCCGCAGCATAACCGCCATTGAAATACACAAAATGAACTTCAGGGTACTCTTTGTGGATTTCTTTAAAATATTCGCCATACGTACTGCTATGCCCGAAAATCACATTAACTCCTTTGTCAGTGAGCTCATCTACGGCTTTATTTACATCCAGCTGACTTTTAATACCTTCTTTAAAATAAACATCCACATCGTATTCCTCTTGTATATCCATTAAACCTTTATAACCTTTTTGTCCCCACGCCTGATCATGAATCGTCGTCTCCACCAGCATCCCGACGGATCTGATTTCTCCCTCGGTGAAGCCGATATTACATCCTGCCAATAGCATCATGGCAATTAGGTTAAGTATGATGATTTTTTTCACTATAAGCACTCCTACTGCATCGGCTGTCTCTATGTTACTCTTATTTTAACTATAATATTTGTAATAAGTAAATGAATTAGTAGGAATATTAACCTAATCTTCATAAAATTGCTGGTGTCTTTGATAGTGGTTCTGTAATTGGGAGTATATTTTTTCCCGATCGCTAGTATCTGCCAATTTCTCCATTCGATATACTTCTTTAACAGCTGCTATCCCTCTCTCGGTTAAATCGGAAAGAAAACGAGCAAGGAAGTCTTCTATATACGAGGCATCTTCCCGTTGAATCAGTTCTTCGAATAAAATAGGTTCTTTCCCTATATAAACCACTGATTCATTTCTTGGCATCCACTCTCCGTATAAAGGCGGCAAATCCAGACGCTCTCCTTTTCCCTCCATAAGCGTCTCCACACTTTCACAAAGGAGCATTCCGCCAAACTCCCCTTCATCATCTAGAGCAGAATCCTCGATACGAATAGCTGCTTCAATATGTTCCTGGTGACAGTGTCGATCCATTTCCTGTATCGAATTGAAATGCTGGAAACGGCTGTTCCGGCCAATATAAAAATAAAGGTTCTCCCGTTTGCTGTCTTCAACCCGATCAATACCAATCACTTCTTTTCCTTCCGTAAGTAAATGCTGTACCAAATGGAAACCGACCCAATGGAAACAAGAATCGATAATATAAACCATGTGTGCATCCCCCTTCGCTATATGATATTTATTCATTCAAAGGGGGCGGTTATTCAAATATTAACTAACTAAAGCGATTTCATATTTATTTTTCGTATTGGGTTTGGTAAACTAATGAAAGAATGTGTATAAATGAGGTGAACAGCTATGCGTTTCTTTTGGACTATTTTTTGGGCTTTCTTATTAAGCTTTATGATTACGTATGTTATCAGTAATATGGTCGGCGGTTCCTTCAGCATGGGACAGGTCGTTGTTTTGACCATCCTATTCTCCGGAGCAGCGATTGTTCTTGGGGAAACTCTGATTACTGACGAAGCCTAGCCATCATTCTTAAATGAATCAGAAAAAACTTAAGGTTTTCGCCAACTGGTGGAAGCCTTAGTTTTTTCCCCTTAACAAAAGTGTAAAAAATAAGAGGCTGTCTCCTAATCGTCGACCCACTTTTTTCGAGTGGCGTTCACTATTTTTGGAGACAGCCTTTTGTATGTTGTGGTATATTAAGGTTTGCGTTTATATGTCCAGATGCGATCCTGGTTTTTAGTTTCAGGAAAACGATCGCCAGCCTTCAGCCGGATTTGCTGTGGCTCGGTTACCATGCTCCCTGTTTCGCCGATTTCAACATAAATTCCATTATTTGGTGCATGATCCCCAGCCCTGAATTGGTGTCTTTGGCCCATTGTGTACACTCCTTTTCATTCTATATAGTGTTATAATGTGCATTCTTCATCCATTCATTCATCCGGGTTCATGCCAGACAGGGACAAGCATAAGTTAATAATAAGATTCTTTTATAGAAAGTAATGATCATCCAGGAGGTAAGATAGATGGAAGCTGCTACAGAATTTTGGTTATTAGTCAAATATATATTTCTAGGATTATTTCAGGGATTCACGGAACCGATCCCGATTTCCTCGAGTGGGCATTTGTCGCTGCTGCAATCAGTTTTTGGCATGAACCTTGAAGGACTTCAGCTTGAAGTACTGCTCAATTTCGGTTCACTGATAGCAGTCCTGATCGTATACCGAAAAGACATCGTCCGACTCGCCCAAAATGGCATCAGCTATGCAGTACGTAAGGAAGAAAAAAACAAATCAGAATTCATGTTTATCGTATACCTCGTGATCGGCACTATTCCTGCCGGGGTGCTTGGACTTCTATTTGAAGACTGGATCGGCGAAACGTTCAAAGCACCACAGCTTGTCGGTGTCACGTTGATCATTACTGGTATTGCCTTATGGATCATCCGGAATATCCGGGGCTCTAGAGGCGAAGGGGGACTCACCTGGAAAGATGCTTTGATTGTCGGTCTCGCTCAATCCGTAGCATTGATACCTGGAATCAGTCGTTCAGGTGCTACTATTGTGGCAGCGATGCTGCTTGGCATGAAACAGGAAACCGCGCTCCGCTTTTCTTTCTTACTATATGTTCCGATCAGTCTTGGAACGATGGTCATGTCTATCGGCGATTTGCTTCAGGATAATATTGCAGAGATGTGGGTGCTCTGGCTGCTTGCCGTACTAGCCTCCATCACCGCTACTTACTATGCGTTACTATGGTTTATGAATATTATGGCGAAAGGGAATCTTAAATATTTCGCATTCTATTGCTTTATTGTCGGAGCCATTGCCATCATTATTTTGGGGTGATGTGATAAATGTCACACCATTTTCTGAATAAACACTATAAGCTGAAAGAGGATGGTGAAAACCATTCTCTTTTTTTCTGATTTATAGACAACAGTTGATTGTCGAGTTCTATCTTGACGTACCTAGCGATATGATTTTAAATGAGAAGTAATACTTTAATACTTCCTAAAATTAACCAGCATGCCACGATCAGTGATAAATAATAAAGGTGGGATTGCGCGTATGGAGAAGCAACTGAGTAAACATTCCATATCTAACGATTTGAAAGAACTGCTTTCATCCGTCGACCATATCCAAAAAATCAAAAAGAACCGTTTTTTATTCCAGGAAGGGGAAGATGCCGATCAGATGTATATCATCCAGTCCGGCAGAATCCAGATCAGCAAGATGTCTCCGGACGGTCGGGAATTATCTCTCCGCATCTGTCAAAAAGGGGATATCATCGGGGAACTGACGCTATTTACCGAGGATGCGACCTACCTCCTGAATGCTAAAGTCATGGAGGATGCCGAGGTGGCAGTCATTAAAAAAGAAAACCTGGAGAAAGAGCTGCTTACCAATACCGAGCTAGCTTTCGAATTTATGAAATGGATGAGCGAGCATTTCCGGAAGACACAGACCAAATTCCGCGACCTCGTTTTACACGGCAAAAAAGGAGCACTCTATTCTACGATCATCCGACTGACAAACAGTTATGGCATTAAACGTGCCGATGACATCCTCATCGATATTGTACTGACAAACCAGGAACTGGCTAACTTTTGCGGAACCTCTCGTGAAAGTGTCAATCGTTTACTCAGTGACTTGAAAAAGAAAGAAGTCCTTGCGATGGAAAATAATAATATCGTCGTCAAAGACCTCCAGTATTTAAAGGATGAAATTAATTGTGAAAACTGCCCGATTGTATTATGCAGTATTGATTAAATGAAACCAGCGGATACGATAATCAGGAAAAACAATGAGTTTCCGATTTCAAGTATCCCGATTTGCATCGGCTTCAGCTGCTTTCCGTGTAAATAGATGGCACGAACAAGACTTGGAATGAAAGCTAATGTTACCAGCCATGCTCCTGTTGCGAGGAACAACCCTACCACAATCAAATGATATGCCCAGGAAATCCAGCGGAAAGCTGGATTTTTCTTTTCCCTGATCATTGTTTTGACAAAGAAAGCACTGCCATAGAAAAACAATACTGCCAACAGGAAAACGTTCCAGGCTGGTTCATCAATGTATCCTGCCCCCAGATAATACGAACCCAGTCCGCCAATGCCGAAAGCGGTGATCGCAGCAAAGTCGTTCCAAAGCGAACGGTCCTTGTTTCTTTTTCCGAACCAGAGATTGATGAAAAAAAATGGCAGCATCATCAAAGCAATCAAGAATAAAGTCGGTTCTACAATTAATACAGGGAGAGCAAAAATTAGTGCAACAGTGAAATAGCGACGGAACCATGTTAGATGAAATCGTACTTTCTTCTTTTTCACAACAAGTATCAGTGGGTAAGTTGCTAAGTACAAGGCTATCCAGCCGACAAATAGCGGCAGTTGGAACCAATGAAATCCTCCCGCTGCCATCCCTAACAGGAATGGAACGGTCAGCATTGCCCATGCCCCGTGCTGCTTAGGGAGAAACAACTTCATAAATGTCACCTCGTTCTATTAATGTTGATAATCGCCCGTCAATACCGGGCGGACCTTTTCACACAACGTTTTTCTTTTTACCTCGTAAAGCTTTCGGTATATAAACGCAATAAGGTTCACTTTCCATATAATCACCGGTCATAGCGTACGCCCGCGATCTGGAACCTCCACATACATGGCGGAACTCACATACCCCGCACTTCCCTTTGTAGGCATCCGGGTTCCGGAGGTTTTGGAAAACTTCCGACTCTCGGTAGATTTCACCCAATGGTGTTTCCTTAACATTTCCGGCTTTAATCGGCAGCAGGCCGCTCGGGTAGACATCTCCGATATGGGAGATAAACACAAAGCCATTACCATCATTAACTCCCTTTGGCGCTCTTCCCAGCCCATCGATTTGCCCCGTTGTCCCGTTCATCAACGCATCCTTATAGTTGATGCCCTCACCGGTCGCCTGTTTTTCCCTTATCTTGTTCTGAATCACTACCCGGCGATAGTGCTGTGCTGCCGTCGTTTTGATATCAAAGGGAACCCGCTTCGATAAATCATACAGCCATTTGAACGTTTTTTCGTGTTCGACGGAGGTAATCATATCCTTCTCCTGGCCGCGTCCAGTTGGAACAAGGAAAAACACACTCCACAACACACAGTCCAATTCTTCAATTAAGGCAGCCATTTCATCAAGGTGATCGTAGTTGTACCTGGATATGACGGTATTGATCTGGATCGGCATATTTAATTCATGTAAGTATTTGATCGCATTCATTGTCAGATCAAAGGATCCCGATGTTCCTCGGAAGTGATCGTGAATAGCTGCATTCGGACCATCCAGGCTGAACGCCCATCTGGACAGGCCAACTTCCTTAGCTTTTTCCATCGCCTCTTTGGTCACATTTGGCGTAGCAGATGGGGTCATCGATACGCGCACCCCTTTTTTCACGGCATATTCTGCAATATCGAATACATCCGGCCGCATCAGCGGGTCTCCTCCAGTAAATACGAGCATCGGATTATCCATTTCATATATATCATCGATCAATTTCTTCCCGTCCTCGAATGACAGTTCACGAGGATCCCTTCTGTATTGAGCTTCCGCCCGGCAATGCAAACATTTCAGCTCACATGCTCTCGTCAATTCCCATATCACAATAAAAGGATTTTCATTATAGTCACGGTTGAACATGACGTCCCCTCCTTCATGTTACCTTCGAACTTGGTTAACACTATTATCATGGTTCAATTGTAGCGAAGAATGTGACAGGAAGTTGTGATATACATCACAAGAAACGGACTCTTCTCTTCTTTATTCAAAAAGTTTTCACATTTGAGCATTTAACCGAGAGTTATCGTTAATTTTTAATAAGAAGCTTATCCCAATAAGGCCGAAAAGTCGAAGACTTGATTTCGAGATGATTGTTGGGAGTTTAGGGGGCGTTGGGGAAGGATTCCCTCTCCTCTCAAGATAACTGACCCAACTACCTTGAGACTGAGCCTTCAGAAAACGGGGTCTTCACTGTAAGTAATAGTGCTTTGAAGGTAAAAAAGCTGTTCCATAAGTCTGTAATAGATTTATGTAACAGCCGCAGTTTCTCTTTTGATTACTTTTTAGCTATGGCTACCCGCCATTGTTCCGGCCCTTTCTCTAAATACTCCCACTCAAACTGGCTCTCCCGCTCTACCATGAACTGGTAGTGAAGCGGACGAGGATCATGGTCATTGGTGAGCTCCATTACTTCACCGCTTTCTAACTCATCGAAAGTATCAAGAATCCTTGGGTGACGTACTCTCGGCTCAATTTCCGGCGCATAAATCGTTGCGGCAAATTCTTGTTTTTTCATAATTAACTCCTCCTAATAATTAATTTTCTCCCAAATCATCAATTGGCAGTAGCTCTTTTTTTTTATGAGTAGCAGGACGCATGGAACATAGCTCTTACTGCGAACACTGCGAGCATCAGAACACCGGTGTAAAAATAATATCAGTTAAAGAATGGTAAGCAAATCCTAAATGATACCCTGCATCACGTGAAGCCCAGTATCCGTTATCGAAAGCTTCTTTCAGCTGCTATTCAAACAGCTTTCGAACCCCCATCACGTTCACATCCTTTTGTTGGTATGTCCCCATGTTACTCCTGCTTTTTCAAGAGGGGTGTGAGAAGAAGCAACAGGCTCCTATGATTTTCATCACAGCCAACGTATAAAGATAGTTATAAATTGTTCAAAAAGTAGCATCAAAAATACTTGTTTTAGATGCTACACTATATAGTAGAAATTGGATAAGAAAGGATGTTGATTGTGAAATTCCATTCCACACAGCAACTGTTACAGAATGTTCCTATATTCAAAGATTTGACTGATGTAGAAATGGAACCGGTGCTGGAGCTGGCTAGATCTCGCCAATACCGTGCTGGCACCCATGTTTTCATGCAGGGGGATCCTCTTCAGAATGTCTACTTCATCAACAAAGGCCGAGTAAAAATATATAAAACCGACTTTCACGGTAAAGAACAGATCGTCAACGTACTCCAGCCAGGTGATATGTTTCCCCACCAGGGATTTTTCCGGAAAGATGAATGTCCGGCCCATGCGGAGATACTGGAGGAAGCAACACTCGTTCACATACCGATTCCTTCTTTCGAACAGACGCTAATCAACCACCCGGAGATTTCCGTCAAACTATTTAAGGTACTCGGTGATAAAATCGTCGATTTGCAGAATCGTTTGGAAGAACAAATCCTTCATAATACGTATGAACAAATCATCATGCTGCTGATTCGCCTCAGTAAGCTTTACGGCAATGAAGACAAAGACGGCTGGGTGAAACTCCGATCCCATTTCACAAACCGGGAACTTGCCAATATGATCGGCTCGAGCAGGGAAACTGTTAGCCGGACATTGACACAATTGAAAAAAAATAATCTGGTCTACAGTGATTTTGACGGTTATTTCATGCTCCATCCTGAAGCTTTAGAAGATGAACTTTTCTAACCTGTGATATGTGTCACTACCTGATTAATTGAAAATGATTATCATGTAGGTATCTAGTGAAGATGAGGTGATAGTAATGGAAGAACAAGCTGCTATCGTAGAGTTGGACGTACGCGAAGATTTAAAACTGAAAAATGATCCGTTCCATAAAATCATGAATGCGGTAAAAGGACTGAAAGAGGGAGAGTCACTGTTACTTCACGCCCCGTTTAAGCCTATACCACTTTTGAAAGTAATGGCTAAAAAAGGCTACGACCACCAGTTAGAGCAAATCGATCCGAAGCATTGGCAAGTCACGTTTTTTAAACGAGCAGGTGAGGTGCAATGATACTCGATAACCGTGGATTAGAACCACCACAGCCGATGATGCGGACACTCTCTGCTTTGGAAGACTTGAACGCCAAAGAAGCACTTGTCATCATCAATGACCGCCGTCCGATGTTTTTATTCGCGGAACTCGATGAACTTGGCCACCATTATGAAACGGAGGAGCAAGGAGACGGAAGCTTCCGGATAACCATAACGAAATCTGGTGAATGATATGATTACACAAATGCAAACGCAGATCAAAACTGAAACGAACATCAAGTTACCGCTCGCCTTTATCCTGTTCGGACTTGTCTCATTCGCATTGGCCCAGTCGCTGCTCTGGATAAATACCTCCGCCCTGAGCAGTGGGGTTTTCCGGATGCCGGACTTATGGATGGCTGCCCATTTTCTTTTACTTGGCTGGGCAGTGATGGTCGTTATGGGAGCGATGTATCAGCTGGTGCCTGTAGCCTTTTTGACACCGATTTGGAATGAAAAGTTTGGTTTTCTCCAATTTTTTATTACAGCAATCGGTGTAGCCGGACTGTCTATTACTCTTTCGGTAAAGCCTGGTGTCGCGATTTTCGCCGGGGTTCTAACCGTAATCGGCATTCTGATGTTTCTTTTCCAAATTGCCATGACGCTCCTTAAGCAGGAAAAAGTCAATGTCATGACCTGGTTTGTCGGAAGTGCCCTCGTATTTTTCTTATTAACGATCGTTGCCGGACTGACGCTGACGTGGAATCTGGCGTTCGGAACAATCAGCAATTATGATGCCTTTTTCAAATCCCATTTGGTTTTCGGCCTGACCGGCTGGTTTACACTTTTAATTTTCGGGTTTTCCTATAAAATGGTACCGATGTTCAGCCTGTCCCATGGTTTTTCTATGAAATGGGCAAAACCAGCTTTCATGATGTATATAAGTGGACTTATTGTTTTGATAGTTGCTGTATGGATAGGAACCGTACCACTTAACATTATCGGCTGGGGACTATTATGGCTCGGCTTTACCGGCTATGCGCTTGATATGAAAGAAATCATAACGAAACGGATTAAGAAAAAACTCGATCAGCCGTTCATTTTTTCTTTGGCAGCAATTGGATTTGGCTGGCTGCTGCATACCACTGCCCTGCTGTTGGCCGTTTTACAGGTCAATGATGCTGCCATATGGAGCTGGCTCGTTTACTTATATATCATGATGTGGATTGTTTTCAGCATCATGGGCTACTTGTATAAAATTGTCCCCTTCTTATGGTGGACCCATAAATATTCCGGCAGTGTCGGAAAAAAAGATGTCCCCACTTTGAAAGCGATGATCCAGGAAAAATGGGGCACGATACTGTTTACCGCGATGACGTTCGGCGTGATGGTGCTCGCGGTAACCTCAATGATGGGCCTCCCTGTCCTTGCATTTACTGCACAGGGAATATTAACCGCAGCCTCTGCCTTGTATGTAATTTCAATTGCCCGAGTATTGACTAGATAATCAAGGAGTGACTCCCAATGGAAATGACGAAACAAGTGGAAGAAGCGTTGTATCAGGTGATTGACCCAGAACTTGGTATCAACATCGTTGACCTCGGCCTGGTTTACAACATAGATGTGAATGAAACGAACGATGTTCACGTCCAGATGACGTTGACTACCCCGGGCTGTCCCCTTCATGACAGCATCGTCAGTGGGGCGGAAGCAATGATTTATGGAATTGATGAGGTCAATGATGTGTATGTCGAACTGGTTTGGCATCCTGCCTGGTCGCCAGAGAAAATGAGCAGCCGCGCAAAAGAAATGTTAATGTAGCAAAAAGGCTCAGCTCCCTTGTTACGGACTGAGCTTTTTTATGTGTGTATGGGTTGTCTCTCTTGCAGCTGCCTTGTCTCTCTTTTTTCCGATATTGTCTCTCTTTTTTTAAAATTTGTCACTCTTATTCACGAAATTGTCTCTCTTCCGATACCAATTCGCACATATATAGAACGAGTTCTCTCTCATATAAAGGAAATGTCTCTCTTAACGTCAGCAAATCATCCCCCGCTTACCGGCGGGATAAAGGCAATCGTGTCTCCTTCTTTAACGACAAAGTCACCATTAGCATATTCCTCATTGACGGCTGCCATCGACGTATCGATTTCCTCGAGCTGATAGCTGTCTTTCAGCAACTCCTTCACTTCTTTAATGCTTTTGTTGACAGCCTCCAGCTGCAATTCTGCTTTCCCTGCTTTTTCCTGCAGTCCTGCAAATAACAGAATTTTATTCATGTAAGATCCTCCTCATCTGGTTGTCCTTTCGGATAAGCTTTTTGTTCTTTCTGATCGCCGATCCACTCTTCTCCGTTTTCCCAGTATTCTTTTTTCCAAATGGGTACGATTTCTTTAATCCGCTCGATCGCATAGCGACTCGCGTCATAGGAGTCGGCGCGATGTGGCGTGGATACTGCAATGACAACGGCAATATCTGTAATATCCAGCCGGCCGATCCGGTGAGCGATTGCTGTGTCAGTGTCCGGCCATTTTTCTTTAATTTCTTCACCAATTTGGGCTAGCTTCTTTTCTGCCATCGGTACATATGCCTGATATTCCAATAATAGTGTTCGCTTCCCTTTGGTGAATTCACGGACCGTTCCAATGAATGTATTAATAGCACCCGCTTCTCTTCTGGTGACGAGATCGACAACTTCTTGTATATCTAAGGCTTTCTCTGAAATCCAAAACTTATTGCTCACAACTTACACCTCTTTGCACAAATATATCAATTCACCCAAATGGTCTTCAATCGTTTCGATATGAAATACAGGTACATCAATGGATGATTCCATATCTTTCTCCCAGCAGACAACAGCACGGATATTGGCAATCTCATGAACCAGTTCGAAATCTTCATTTGTTCGGGCCATCAGGATTTTAGGATATACTTCCCTCTTGTACCCTTCAACTAACAACAAATTCGGTGAAAAGTTCTCATAAATGTTAATGAGCTGCCTGAGGGAAACTTCCAAACCTTTTCCGAATTCAAGTTGCAAGGAGCCGCCTCCTTCTACACCAGTTAAAAATGCCCCTGATTCATGGTGCTGAAAACTATCCGTTCCTGAATGCATCGGCTCTAAACTGTCCGAATGCCCGTGATGTTTTAATGACGCTGTTCTTAGCCCCTGATCCGAAGCATAACGAATCAGGCGGTTCATCATCGTCGTTTTTCCGCTGTTTTTATAACCGATCACTTGAATGATCGGAAAAGATTGCTTGTCCGGCATAAGCTTCCCTCCACTCTATGTATATTGTAAAGCTTTTTTCTAAATAAAGCTGTGACAGATTCTTTAAACATCCTGGGTAGTCAAAAGGCTCTGCCGTTGCTGGCAGAGCCTCTCAAGAAGTAATCAATCTGGAATTCCTAGTGCGATTTTCGCGTAGCGACTCATCTTGTCTTTTGTCCATGGAGGATTCCAGACAATGTTTACATTGACTTCCTCTACTTCTGGAATGTCGGCAAGTGCGCGCCTTACATCCTGCTCAATGACTCCAGCTAATGGGCAGCCCATCGCTGTCAATGTCATGGTCACTGTGCATGTGTTATTCTCGTCCACATCTACACCATATACAAGTCCAAGATTGACGATATCTATCCCAAGTTCAGGGTCAATGACGTTTTCAAGTGCACCCATAAGATTTTCTTCTAATGCTTTATCCACGAATTTTTCCCCCTTCCTAAATGTTCATTTTTATTATAAACAAAATTTCATTGGGTTTAAAATGATTCCTATCACTTATTCTTGATTAAATTGATGATCCATCCAATCGACCATCTCCAGTATAGCAAATCGGGTAACTTTGTGGTCCTTTCCAATTTCCCGTAAAAACCGGATATTTTCCGGGTTTTTATAGTGCTGGATCGCTTCGTTATAAAAATCGTAGGAATGCTCAAAAGGTACAACAGGGTCTGCATCCCCATGCCAGAAGAAAATTGGCCGGCCATGAAGTTTTTCCATCTGCCGGGAAAGATCGATCTCGGCTAAAGCACTCATCAGTTCGTCAACCTGTTCGGCAGTGATCGGCATTTCAACGCCCATATCACGGACGTCCGCCAACATCTTTTCCGCAAATTCTACAGGTTTTGGCGAGCCCATCATGACGGCAGCACCATCAACCCAAGGGAATTGTGTCAGCGCCGCCGCTGTCGTTACTCCGCCCATGCTCGTCCCAGCTACAACGAACCGTTTCCCTTTCGTCCATCCTTTTTCATCGATTGCTGTTTTAATCGTTTTCAGTTCATCCAGATTGGCCAGGACAATGTCCCAGAATTTGAATTGCAGTTCTTCCTGCGTTTGATCAACTTCTCTTTCCCCGTGATACATACTGTCTGGAAGCAGGACTCGGAAACCTTTCCGTGCTAACAGATAGGCTTGCGCAAGGTTATGTTCTTTTGCGGAAGTAAAACCATGGAAGTATGTAACTACCGGAAGTGGCTGATTGTATTTTTCAGCTTCAACAATTACTATTACCGGGATTTCTTCAATAAATTCTCGATAGACCGTTACCATATCTCTTTTCCCTTCTTTTCAAAAACTTTACGCAATTTTAAAATCATCCTAATATTGCCATCATATAATCAAATCGTAACATGGGGATACAGATTTTGAAAGCAGTATCACTTTCCAAATCAAAGGAAAACCTATACACTATAGAACAACGAGGTGAAGAAGATATGAGTAAACAACAGCATTTGATTGCATTGGACTTAGACGGTACATTGCTTACCGATGAAAAAACAATCAGTGACCGAACCAAACGGGCAGTACTGAAAGCGAAAGAGGAAGGTCACGTAGTCGTAATCGCTACCGGAAGGCCGCATCGGGCCAGCATTGACTACTATTATGAACTCGGTCTGGGTACTCCGATGGTTAATTTCAACGGAGCGTTAATCCACCATCCGAAAGACCCTCAATGGGATGCGCTCCACTCCCCGCTTCCGATCCGGACAGCTAAAAGCATCATCCATGACTGCTATGAGCTGGAAGTAAGAAATCTGTTGGCAGAGATCAAAGATGATGTCTACCTTGACCGGCATGACGAGGAAGTTATGGAACTTTTCCATGCAACCGGGGATACCAACCCAGTAACTGTAGGAAACTTAAAACATCAACTAAAAGAAGACCCTACTTCGTTACTTATTTATCCCCATGAACATCAGATTCCATCCTTGCGTCAAGGGCTGGAAGATAACCATGCCGAAATGATTGAGCACCGAAAATGGGGAGCACCTTACCATGTAATTGAAATCGTCCGTAAAGGATTGAACAAAGCGGTCGGTCTAGATAAAATAAGTCGTTATTATCATATCCCGAAAGACCGGATTATTGCCTTCGGTGATGAGGATAATGATTTAGAAATGATTGATTATGCCGGCGTGGGCGTTGCGATGAAGAACGGAATTGATGAACTGAAAAGCATAGCCAAATACGTCACCCATTCGAACATGGAAGATGGCATCGGCAGTTTCCTGGAAGATTATTTAAAATTGAACACAAAAGCCATTTAACCCATATTTTGTCGAGGTATAAGAAAAGCTATACAAGCAATAATAAGCTTGAGCGTTTTGAAAAAAACGTTCAGGCTTTTTTTAATTCGGGAGGGTCTTGTTATGGCAAAGAACAACAAATCCAAACGATTTGTACAACAGGGTTCAGACGCTGTGAAGAAGCATGATGAGCGGTTTCCTTATCGGGAACGCTTTTCAGACGTCGAACGAAAACGTGAAGAAGCTGACCGTCATACTGTAGGAGGTTTTTAGGATGGACAACAAGCAAAATAATAATAACATGATGCAGAATGCCATGAATGCAGCCAACCAGGGCGGCAACAACCTAATGCAGACTGCTAAAAATGCCGTCAACCGTATCACCAACGCAGGTCGCGGCCAATTCAACCAGCAGGAAAAGCAAGCGGCTCAACAGGCCATTCAGTCCGCTTATGCTGATAGTACTCCTGAAGAAAAGCAGCAGCTTCAGCAGCTTGAAGAGCAGTTACGACGCCATAACGAGCTGTAATTTATCACCCGCAGCAAAAGAAGGCTGATCCAGTCACCTGGGTCAGCCTTTTATCATGTTTATTCTAATGTTTTCAACGCGTCTTCAATCTGCGTATCGCCTTCTACCATTTCAAATGTCTTACGGTAAGCATTAGCCTCTTCCAGGCAGGCAACCATCGTCTTAGCAACATCTGCACGCGCTACAGACCCGCGGTCCACAGACTTTCCGACTTTGATTTTGCTTGTCCCTGCTTCATGAGTCAAGGCTCCTGGACGAACAATCGTGTAATCAAGTTCCGTGCTGCGTAAGTGTTCGTCTGCTTCCCCTTTCATTTTTAAATAATACGCCAACTTCTCCGGTCCTTCTTCCGGATGGTCCGCTTTCATTGCGCTTAGCATAATGAACTTTGGTGCTCTGCCAAGCTTTTCGGTTTCTTTGATCAGGTTGATCGCGCCATCACGATCCACATCTTTCGTTTTTTCTGGTGGTGTGCTGGATCCGGAACCTGCCGCAAAAATTACCGCGTCCATTCCTTTGACAGCATGCCCAACATCACTTTCGAGGTCAGCAAGAACCGGGATTCCCCCCAAACCTTCCATGTCCTCTTTCTGCTCTTCTTTTCGTACCATGGCATACGCCTCATGTCCGGCAGTATCCAAATACTGTACCAGTAATCGACCAGTATGCCCGTTAGCTCCAGCTACGAGTACCTTCATTCTATCCGCTCCTTATCTACAAAATTCTATGCATACTTCATGTATCCCTTAGGCGCCTGTTTCAAACATGAATATCAACTGTCCCGATAGGTCAGCTTCATGACGACCGCGTATAATCCATGACCGGCAGACCAGAAAAAAATAGCGGAGATGCTGTCAATAGCCGGTGTTTCCTTAATCGCAAGTGCAGTAAGAGGGAAATAAGTTAAGCCTGCCAGGGTGGCCAGAGTCAATGCCAATGACCATTGATGGGAATGACTATCTATCATAGAATTTCGCAATAAATAGACAAATATCATCCCTATTCCCCAGGAAATAATCAAATGGAAAAGCCATTCGACATAGAATGGCCAGGCAATCTTACCGATCCATGGAATGAAATCGACATTCATTAATAGTGTATACACTTTAATACCGGTCGCCTTTTCCACTATCCAGAGGAAAATTCCAATGGCGAGACCGGCCGTAGTTCCTACCCATAATCCGTTCCGGTACATGATCCTCTCCCTTTCGTACCTGATTAAATATGTAACTTATTTTACCATTCCTATTATAGTGTTAACCCAGTAAAAAGAGAATCTTTTGTGAAACCGTAGTTTTTTGATAAAATAAAAGAAGATGTATCGAGGAGGTTTTTAACGATGAGTGTAAAAGTAGAAGCAACACCGAATCCGAATGCAATGAAATTTACAACCGATTCCATGATTTTCAGCGGTGACGGCAGTGTATCTGTCATGGCGGGTCAGACAAGTGAACATGAAATATTGAATGATTTAATGGCAGTAGATGGCGTGGATAACGTCTTCGGTTTCCAGAATTTCATTACTGTCAATAAGAAGTTCGATGCTGAATGGGATAACCTGACTCCAAAAATCGAAGAGGTATTTGAAAAACATAGCTACTAAAATTATCACTAATCGAGTATAAAATTCTAACGGGTTTTATACTCTTTTTTATCTCTAGATAGATGACTAAACGCAGGCAGACATCATAAAACTAACTTTGTCTAGCAGAGGAAGACAATCAAAATAGAAAAAGCTTAGAGGTGTTGTCGTCTCTAAGCTTTTTGGTGTGCTATATAGATGTTTTTGACAATCAACCTTGGAACTGTTCCAGGGGTATATAGTTCACATTGGTCGGATTGCCGCTCTTCGGATCGATTTCAAATAATGTCAATGTAAGCGTCCCATTTTCCGGTAATTGATCTTCTGCGATGTCTATTTCAAGCTCGAATGATGACCAGGACGGAGCCGCTTCATCGACTTCATGTGTCGTGTTTTCAATCAGCATATTATGCCCGTCTTCGACATTGTATATAAACGACCCCTCAAATAACTTCGCTTCTCCAGTAATGACATAAGAACCATTCTTCCCCGAAACTTCAACGTTTCGGAACGCTTCTCCTTCGGCTGGGCCATCGGAATCGTCACCAGAAGGCTTATCCCCCTCGACGGTAAAGGCTTTCGTTTCCTGAAACGGCTTCGACTCGAGCGTTTGGCTATTGACCGAATTGGCTTCAATCGAAATCGCTGCATTATAGTCGCCAGGCTCTACACCATCCGACCACTCTTCTTCAAAACTCATGCTATCACCAGGCTCTAAAGTTTTCGTTTCCAGTGCCTGGGTGAACATTTGCCCTTCGGAAAAGCGGTACACCTCTTCATCGGAATCATTTTTAACGACAATTTCATACTTTTGACCGGAAGTAAAGCCAAGTTCATAGGCTTCATCTCCCTGGTTTTCTAAAGAAAACTGGAAGGTCACCCTGTCATTTTCCGCTTTGATTTCGGAATGCATAGCAAGGTCATTAACCGCTTTTTTGATAACATCCTCCTCCGTCTCTTCATTTTCGCTACTTGTTTCTTCCTCTTTCATTGTTTCTTCGGCCCCTTCATCTCCAGAGTCCCCTTGGTTATCATCCGCTCCACAGGCTGTCGCAAAGAGCAGTACCATCAGCCCGAAAAAAAGCATCCATCCCCTTTTCATATGCCGTCACATCCTTTATTTATATCCGTTCATCTATATAGACGTTTCATCTTTCCAAAAGTTACACTATTTGTCGTCTTTTCGGAAAAAACCGAATATCCCTGTGGTTTGTACAATATTCGTGAACGCCTGTGGATCCACTTCATTAATGATGCCTTGCAGGTCATATAGTTCATACCGTGTAATGACCATCACAAGCATATTTTTATCCTGCTGGGTAAATGCCCCTCGAGCCGGCAAGGTAGTAATGCCTCGTACCATTTTGGAATGAATCGCTTTTTCCAGCTCTGCTGCCTTGGTAGTAATGATCATGGCTGTAAGTTTCTCGTGTCGGGTATGGATGGCATCGATGACACGCGTCGTCACATATAACGTCAACAGGGTATACAAAGCGTTTTCCGGTTCATACAAAATCCCTGCCAACGCGATGATAACGCTGTTTAGTATGAGAAAATATATCCCGATCGGGCGGTCTTTCATCCGTGATAATACCATCGCTACGATGTCGAGCCCACCAGTGGAAGCCCCCCACTTCAGAGTCAGCCCGACACCGGCGCCCCCAAGGACTCCACCGAAAACAGCATTCAGGATAATATCCTCGGAAAGCTGCCTGACAGGCACGATTCCAAGCGCAATGGTAGTAAATGCTACAGATAAAGCACTGTAGACTGTAAACCCTTTTCCTACTTTATACCACCCTAAAATAGCCACTGGTATATTCAATAGGAAGAGCAACATACCTGTACTGACACCAGGCACCCCTAGAAAATCTCTTAATACACTTGCTGTAATCTGAGCGACACCTGTAAAACCGCTTGCGTAGACATTCGCTTCAATCAAGAATAAGTTCAGGGCAAACGCGTTTAAGATAGCGCCGAATATAACAACAACAATTCGCTTTAATTCAAATGAAAACATAAGGGCCTCCTTCCAAACACTCATCTTAATAAAATAATCAGGCTTGTCGCCAACTTTTACAGCGAAAGCCTTCGTATCCCCTGCACTTTTAACCTTTTATAATAGTTCAATAAACTATAAGTACAAAAAGCGCTATTCTTTTTTTATCACCACGTTCTGCGAAAATCAAGCACCAATTCTCAGTTCCCCACTCTAGGAAAAAATAATCACAAATTCCCGCCATCCGTGCGAAATGTTTTGACAGTTTCCTTTTATAGTCATAAACTTGAAACAAACAAGCTTAATTTATTCCTTATTATAAGAAGGTGAATGTAAATGGATGTTAAAATCATTGCTGATTCGGCAAGCGATTTGTCACAGGCCCATTTTGAACGCCATAACATCGACATGGTTTCACTTAAAGTCACACTGAATGAAGAAGACTACCTTGATGGTAAGACCATCACCCCGAAAAAGGTATATGACGCGATGCGGGACGGGGCTGCACCAAAAACGTCACAAGTGTCCCCACAAGCCTTCAAAGAAGTATTCACACGCTATGCGGAGACAGGCCAGCCATGCATTTATTTCGCTTTCTCTTCCGAATTATCCGGTACATATCAGACAGCAAAAATGATGGAAGATGAAGTGAAAACAGAGCACCCAGACTTTGACCTCCATGTTATTGATACCAAATGTGCTTCCTTAGGTTACGGACTCGTCGTGCTGCGCGCAGCAGAAATGGCTTCTAATGGCGCCTCTGTGCAGGAAATTCTTGATACTTGCACCTATCATGCCGATCATATGGAACATATATTCACGGTCGATGACTTGGAATACCTTTACCGAGGCGGGCGCGTCAGCAAGACAGCAGCGTTTGTCGGTACACTATTGAAAATCAAGCCGCTGCTTCATGTAGAAGGTGGCAAGCTCATTCCATTGGAAAAAATCCGCGGCTCTAAGAAAGTCTTGAAACGAATGGTTGAAGTCATGAAAGAACGCGGCGAAGACCTTGCCAATCAGCCAATTGCCATCAGCCACGGTGATGATATCGAAAACGCCGAGCAGCTGGCCGCCATGATCCGGGGCGAATTTGGCACCGAGCAGATCCATATCGAAATGGTCGGCTCCGCTATCGGCGCTCATGCCGGACCGGGCACCATCGCTCTTTTCTTTCTCAATAAACCTTATAAATGATTTTTGATCTCTTGTCCTCATGTATTTCCATGCTGCCTCTTCCAAAAAGGAGGCAGCTTTTTTATACTTTAAGAAAGTTTAACATTATTAAAAAACAGCCAGACTTTCGCCATAAGGACTTGAAGATAAGCAAGTTTTCTAATCGTCTTTATATTCATGCCCAACTTCTTCAATATTACCGAAAACCTTCCAATGTTCACTCATTCACAAATTTATAACTTTTTTGTAACATTTTTGTTACATTGAGCGACTAACCTGGTAAAGGGGGCGTTGTGATGAAAAAAATAATTGGAATAGCTATTGGGCTGCTGCTTATACTGGGAGCTTGCAGCAATACGGAAGACAGGAGTGAATCCAATGAAGAAATGGATATGGCCACAGAAGAAGATAGCTCTATGCCAGATACCGCACAAAAAAATGACAGTCTATCTGAGGGGGAAATGAATTCAGATACTAATAATATAACTGATAATGTACAAGAGCAAATGATGGTCTACAATGCAGACGTCTCTCTCCGTACAAGAGATTATGATTCATTTTATGAGCAGCTGGAAAGTCATATCGACAAGCAAGAAGCTTATATTATCGAGGCCAATGTACACAAGATGGAACAAGGACAGCGGAGCGCCAATATCAGAATTCGCGTGCCGCAGGAAAACTTCCGCCCTTTTATCGATGATCTTGGCAGTTACAGTGACAATATTGATTCCCGTAATATCTCCGGACGGGATGTGACCGAAGAATACGTCGATTTGGAATCACGCCTGAAAGCGAAAGAGAAAATTGAGGAACGTTTGCTCACTTTTATGGATGATGCCGAAAAGACAGAAGACCTGATTCAGATTTCACAGGATCTTGAGCGTGTTCAGGAAGAAATCGAAACTATCAAGGGAAAAATGAACTACCTGGAAAATCAAAGCGACTTTTCTACAGTGAGCCTTACCATTACCGAAACGAAAGTAAACGTTCCAGATTTGAAGGACCAGGACTTAAATACGTGGGAGAAAACGAAACAGGCATTTGTCCAGTCATTGAATGGCCTGACACAAGCAGCTTCCTGGATAGTCGTGGCACTGATCGGTTACTCCCCAATCCTTGTATTGCTCGCCATTCCGCTTATCTGGTGGCTTCTGCGCAGGCGAAAGCACCGTCCCACCGATCAAAAGTAATAAAAAGTGCAGTGAGCTCCAGTTTGTTGAATTTTCAGCATTAAAATACCTGGGTCCGTTACCTTGAGAGGAGAGAAATGGGATGGGAAACGGCCCCTTCAAGAAGCTAAATTAGTGATTTTCTGTAATACCCTGTGGAGGTGGTCGCAGCAAAACCAAGGTTGCGATATAACTGGTAAGCACGATTATTTTTACTATCAACCTCCAGGGTTATTTTTTGATCAGACAACTGCTCCGATGCCTCAACAAGATGAACCATCAGCTCCGCCATAGCCAAAGCCTTGATGTTCAGGAAGCACGCAGACACCATAAATGGAGGTAGCTTCTTCCGAGACAGCTGCTGCGCCCATCCCGACAGGGGCATTATTCAAATAGCCGATAAACAGGTGATGGTTCGATTTGTTCAAAGCCAGGCTAATGAAAGTACGAGCATCTTCCCGAGGCAGACCGAATGCCCGCTCCTGAATCTCTGCAAGTATTTCTAAGTCATTCTCTTCCGCACGCAGGATCTCCAGGTTACATGTACCTTTTTCAAGATCATCAGCTGCATACTCCATTTGGTACTCTGTATATTGATATACAGCTTCCCTCTTTGCTGCCACGGTTTTACCAGATTGAGAATCTTCATTCAAGACATAAAGCAGGGAAGGAATGCTATGTTTGTCCCAGGTTTCATACACCCGCTTTTCCAAAATAGAAAAATAGCGTTTTCTCCTATGCCCCGGATGAGTGATGCCCATCAGCTCTATTTCTTTTTTGGAAGGTATGAACGCTGTGACTACCGAAATTAACTCCTCTTCATCATGAATGGTAAAAACCCATGGCAAAGATGCATCGAAATTGAGATTATCGGCAATATACATTTCACTTGTCATCCCTTCGTACTCTTTTATTTTATTTTCCAACCTGCGTATCTCTTTTGCCAGTACTTCGTCAACGTATGTATGAGAAGTGATTTTCACTAGTAATTCCCCCGCCCTGAACCCTTTTCTTTTATTATAACTCATTCATAAACTGCCGGCTTTAATTTTCCAAATCGAGCCCCTGCTCCAGCTCTTGTTGCGGTTTACCGATACAACCTTTCCTCATTGTTCACAAGATATTACTTCATTCACTCCCAGCCTATACTCATGATTTCCTCTAGCATAAGATGATTAAAAAAGGAGTGATATTATGGCAAATATAATGCCATATCCACTTTGGACTGATCTGCCATATGCAGGAGAAAGACTTCCGCCGGAATCAAGTGTAGAGCCTTCAGCTGGAACCTGGGATACCTACTTTCTGAAACGGAGCCAAGCCGGAAAATTTGAGACACTTGATGGAAAGCCTGTGGAGTTTGACATTCTTCATCCTGGTACGATTGATTGGTATGGTCAATTGAAAAAAGTGCAACGTGTAGCAAAAAACCTTTCAGAAAAAGAAGCAATAGTAGCTAGATACTGGGGGGCAGGGCCACCTTCTAAACAATGGGCGCCAATCGTTGATCGTCTGATAGACACTTATGGAGTAGAAGCTCCACGTGCAGGAAGAATCTTGGGGGCTTTATTTGCTGGTATCAATGATGCATTGGTAGTTACATGGTACTTGAAATATAAATGGCTGGTACCACGGCCGAATCAACTGGATGACCAGCTGGCTACTGTAATATGTACACCGAAACATCCATCTTATCCTTCGGGGCATGCAGCCGTATCAGGGGCAGCCGAAACTATCCTAAGTTACTTTTTTCCTGGTGAAAGAAGAAGGCTGCGTCAACTTGCAGAAGAGGATGCCAAATCGCGCCTTTACGCATTAGTACATTTCCCTGTGGATAACGAGCAAGGACTTAGATTAGGAAGACAGATCGGGCGTATTGTGGTAGAACAGTTGGAGAAAGATCGCGGACGTGATGGAAGAGCTGTGGATACCCCTTATAGAAACAGTAGAGGTGCTGATATCGCGCCGCCACCTTACGAACAATCTTTTCCTTTTGATTTCGATCAAAGTTGCAGTTCACTTCTCCGGGATGAGACCAGCACGGAATCTAACTATTCCCGTAGAAAAAGTAACCCAGATTACCCACAGCCAAAGCTGTATCTAGAATAAATATTATTTAAAATGGCTCTTTGAAATCTACATGTTGATTCTCCAGTTAAGCTCCCTTCTACTGAAGACTCAGTTTCGAGATAGTTGGGTCCGTTACCATAAGTGGAAAGGGCGTAAAATAAAACCTTTATCCGCAGGCGTTTATAAAGGATGTAAGGGGACCAAAATCTTCTTTCTATTATCATAGGGCATTTTTTACAAGTGTGATTTCGAGAACTTCCTATGGCAAAGGGGCGTAGGGAAACGGTGAGACTCCTCGAAAATGCTGCGCATTTCCTTGGTGCGGTGTTTCTCAAGGATGATAATTCAAAGTCCTGTGGGGTATGCGGGATCGCTGAGGCCCCGCAAGGCGAAGCCTGAGGAGACTCAGCACACGCCCACGGAAAGCGAATCGTTTTCCGGAGCCCCTAATCCCCAATAATTATCTCGAAATCAAGCCTTCGACTTTTCGGCCCTATTGTGGAATAAGCTTCTTATGGAAAAAATAATTCCAAAATTTTAGAGGTTCTCCTATCTACTCATTCTAATAGGAGAACCTCTGTTCATTTATATGTGTAGTAACTTGATTCCTACTAATAATTATTAAAGGGAACTAGAATTCTACTGCTTAAGTGTTACTTTACCATCGTTAGATAAATGGTTTTCTTCGCCATGAATATACAGGCTGAAGTCGCTGCCTTTTTCCTGGGTGATGACGACTTGCTGGTGGTCGACGTCCACCTTGATCAAGTGACCTCTGAAATTGATTTTGAAAGTATAGTTATCCCAGGCTTTCGGAATAAACGGTTTGAAATGTAATGCACCTTTTACAACACACATGCCTGCGAACCCATGAACAATGGATAACCACGATCCCGCCATGCTTGTGATGTGGAGCCCATCTTCTATGTCGTTGTTGTAGTTATCCAGCTCCAGCCTCGTCGTCCTCAGATACATTTCATATGCTTTCTCCTCATAGCTGATTTCCGCCGCGATAATGGAATGGACACACGGTGACAACGATGATTCATGGACCGTCATCGGCTCATAGAAGTCGAAGTTGCGTTTCTTCTCTTCCAATGGAAAGCGATGATTCATTCATCAATCTTGCAAATCTGTTTCATTTTTCATCACCTCTGGATTAGTTTAGGCAAACGTTTACACTCAGCAGGAAAAAGAGAGAACCCGCTTTAGGCTCTCTTGCTTGTTTCTTCGTTCAATGGCTGTGTTGATAAACGGTGCTTAATTTCAAATGGCACGATGATCCGCTTGGCAGGTTCATTTTTATTTTGTATTTTTTCAATCAGGCATTTGGATGCCTGAGCGCCAAGTTCATAAATATTTATGTCCACCGTTGTAAGTGGAGGGCGTGTCACTTCCGCCATGTAAACATTATTAAAACTCACGATAGATACATCTTCGGGAACATACAGTCCGAACTCTTCCAGCATGTTGATCACACCGATGCTCATCAAGTCATCTGAGATGACAAGCCCTGTCGGTGGTTCCGGGAGTGAGAAGAGTTCATGAACCGCTTTTCTTCCACCTGATTTTAAGAACTCTGTATGGAAGCGATATTCTTTTTTTGCTTGCAGTCCAGCTTTTTTAAGCGCCTCTTTGTAACCTGTCATTCGATCTACAGTGACTGCCAAGTCCTTAGACCCACCGATGAATCCAATACATCGATGACCGAGTTCAATCAGATGCTCGGTGATTTCCCTGGATGCCCGGATATTATCATTATCGACATGGCTGATCGTATCAGTATTTTCATTTGGTTTCCCTACAATGACAAAAGGAAAATTCTGCTCATAAAGAAACTCCATCACTTTATCCTTTAATCTTGAGTAAAGGAGGATGACCCCATCTACACGAGTTCCATATACCATTCGTTGGACGCCTTCTAATATTTCTTCTTCCGTTTCTCCTGTGGAGAGCAGCAAGGAATATTCAAGGTTATGGGCTACCGCACTAATGCCACGAAGCACCTCAGGGAAGAAGGGGTTTTGTAAGGCTTTATCTGCGCTTGAAGGCATGACGACACCGATTGACTGGGTGGAACTTCGGACCAGACTCCTCGCATTAACATTTGGATGGTACCCTAATTCTTTCATCGCCTTCCTTACACGTTTTTTTGTAGCAGGACTGATTCTCGGGTTATCCGCAATGACCCGTGATACTGTAGACGGCGCCACGCCTGCCGCTTTGGCTACTTCCTTAATGGTAACTCCCATGACACTCACCTTCTATTCCATTTAATTTCAATTTGCTGCTTCCTCTTAGTATTTAGTTTACATTATTCCATCAGTCTCTGCAGTTTTACTTTTTCTGCTTAAAAAGATGACGGCCACTACAAATATCCCGAAGATTCCTCCGATAAACAACAGGAATCCCCAGTTCAACCCGGTATCTTCTTCTACAAGATATACTTCTGCCTGTTCTCGTTCCATGGCTACATGGTAGGTGCCAGCTTCGACTTCCCGAACAATATCATCGGTCAGCATACCACGCAGCTGTTTTCCTGATGGCAGGTCCGACAACTCAACTGTACGTGTACCTGTGTCATTGTTAATAACGGTAATTAATGTTTCATCTTTATAGGAACGCTGATAAGCAGCCATGCCATCTTCATTATAAAGTTCCTTGTAATCCCCTTTAGTTAGTGCCGGGAATTCTTGTCGCATCGATGTCAACTGCTCAATCCGCTGCTTCAGTTCTTCATCGGCTGCCTTCACATTCATCATTTTGCGATTATCCGGATCTTCCCCGCCATCTAATGGTATTTCTGTTCCATAGTAGGTAATCGGAATTTCCGGCATGGTGAATTGATAGGTCAAAGCCAGTTTCCAGCGCGTCACCGGGTTTTGGTTATTTTCTACTGCACGTCTTGTGAACCGGACGGTGTCATGGCTATCAATGAAAGAACTGAGCATCTCGGGGCTTTGATACCTTTCCTCATTCGTCTTCCAGATACTTAACGGTCCGGTCAGCGAATTTCCAGCTGCCTGAAAAGACTGATCCATTGCATTGTATAATGGAAAATCAACGAATGAATCAATACCTGTTTCCTCATATGCAGCTATTTCCCTTGGATTATCATGCCATACCTCTCCAAGCAAGAAGAAGTCGGGATCAATGCTCTTAACATGGTCGTTAAACTCTTTCCAAAAGTCTTTTGGTACATGTTTAACGGTATCGAGCCGGAAGCCGTCCACTCCAGTTTCTTCTATCCAAAATTCAGCCGCGTCAAATAAGTATTGTTTCACTTCCGGGTTTTCCGTGTTCAAATCAGGCAGACCAGCGAGCCAGGCATTTTCCAATACCGACGGACTTTCCCCGATCATCCGCTGTTCTTCATGGAACCACTCTTCCTTCTCAGGATCCTCCAGCCATGGATGCTGGTAGCCGGTATGGTTCACCACAAAATCAAACAGCACTTTCATATCACGTTTATGGGCTTCTTCCACCAGACGTTTGGCATCTTCCATTGTTCCAAAATGCTCTTCCACTTCCATGAAATCTTCAATCCAGTAGCCATGATAGCCCTTTGGCTCGTTTTTCATAATCGGTGTAATCCAGATGGCCGTATATCCAAGGCTCTGAATATAATCCAACTGCTGGATAATTCCCTCGATATCTCCACCATGATAAGCTTTTGGATCGCCCGTATCCACTTCGTAGTCGTTATCGAAATCCCCGTTAAAAAAACGGTCCACCATAATAAAGTAAATCATTTCTTCTTGCCACTCATCTTCTTTTTCTTCAGCTCCTAAAGCAACCATAGGAAAAGAATAAAAAAGAAGAAACGGAATGATGCACAAGGTTAATAGTGCTTTTATCCTCATTTCCGCTCCCCCTCATCATAATAAATTTAAGTTTCCATTCTCTATTATCCTTTGGTCGCTCCAGATGTCAATCCTGAAATTAAATAACGCTGTATCAACAGGTATACTAGTGCAATTGGAACAGCGATCAGAATCGCTCCGGCAGCAAAGCGTGTAAAATTATTGGAAAACTGATCATTTATAAAATTGAATAAGCCTAAAGCAAGTGCAGATGAAACGATAAGCTTGGCTAACCGGGCAACTATTGATCTTCCTGCTATCGGTTTTCAAATTTTCCAACTGAATAACTAAACAATTTAAAGAAAACCAGCCGCTCCACTTTGCTCGTGGACGGCTGGTTTTTGTGAAATTGAATGCATGTAAATAACGCATAACAATTGTATCAAATGATAGATATAGCCTAACTTACATCCGCGGACCATCGTGCCGACGGAAAGCTCTTGATGTTTCATTTTTTAATAGATACTTTATAATGCTCAAGCCAGTAGTTGACCTGACAGAGGTGCGCTAAAAGCTGGGGACCGGTCATCAACTGTCCGAACCACGGTACATCGACAGCCTTTCCTTTAGAATCCGCTAGTTGTTTCAGCTTTGTTCGTTCGAATAAGTCAAAAACAGGCGCCTGCTTATCTGCAATAATTTCATTCATCCATTTAACTACTGATTCGGTATAGAGAGGGTTGTGGGTTTTCGGGTAAGGGTTTTTCTTCCGGTACAATACCTCATCCGGCAAAATCCCTTCTAGCGCCTTCCGCAGCAGTCCTTTTTCTTTTCCATCTAAATGCTTCATTTCCCACGGAACATTCCAGACATATTCGACCAAATGATGGTCACTGAACGGCACACGTACCTCGAGACTCGCTCCCATGCTCATACGGTCCTTCCGGTCAAGCAGAGTTTGCATGAACCAGTGCATATTCAAATAAAACATCTGCCTCCTCTTCTCTTCCATCGCTGATTCGCCCGGCAGCTTTGGCATTTCGTCTATTGTTTCCTGGTAACGAGCGAGCATATAGCCTTTCAAGTCAAGCTTTTGCTGCCATTCTTTTTTCAGGAGATTGTTTCTAAAGTCTAAAGATCGAATCCACGGGAAGCCTTCCCGTTCTATTTCATCCTCCCGATAAAACCATGGATACCCCCCGAAAATTTCATCCGCGCACTCCCCTGATAAACCAACCGTCACTTTATCTTTCACTTCCCCACAGAACCATAGCAATGATGAATCCACATCCGCCATCCCCGGTAGATCCCGGAACACCGTCGCCTCTTTCAATAGCTTTACTAACAGGGCATTGTCCGCGATGCAGCTATAGTGGTTTGTGCTGTGTTCTTTTTGAATCAGGGCGATAAAATCTTTATCACTAGTTGGCTGAAACGTATTGGCTTTGAAATGCTTATCGTTGCCTTCAAAATCAATTGAGAAAGTATCAAGCGCCCCTTTGTTAGAAGCCCGGTACTTTTCTGCGGCAATGGCTGTGATTGCACTTGAATCCACCCCTCCAGATAAAAATGTCCCGAGGGGAACATCGGAAACGAGCTGTCGATTGACAGCATCCAGGAACAACTCCCGTACCTTTGCAACTGTCATATCGAGATTATCAGAATGTGGCTGACTTTCCACATTCCAATACCTTGACACCTTCAAACCACCCTGTTTTGTATAGGCAGCACAATGACCAGGCCGTAAATCATAAATTCCTTTGAATACGCCACATCCAGGTGTCCGGGACGGGCCCAGCGCCAATAACTCATGAAGACCTGTCTCATCCAATGCAGCTTCTACATTCGGATGAGACAGCAGTCCCTTTATTTCAGAAGCGAACAATAAGCCACCATCTACCTCTGTGTAAAATAACGGCTTAACTCCGAGCCGATCCCTTGCCAGGAAAAGCTTTTGCTCCGCATCATCCCACACGGCAAAAGCAAAAATACCATTCAGATGATCGACACAGCTTTCTCCCCATTGCATATAACTTGTCAGGAGTACTTCTGTATCGGAATGAGAGCGGAAGGACCAGCCTCTACTTGCCAGCTCAGCTCTCACGTCTTCCGTATTGTAAAGCTCCCCATTATAACATAATGTATAGCGTTTCTCTCCAGCCTGCCTCGTCATCGGCTGCCTGCCACCTTTAGGATCAATGACAATCAGTCGCTGGTGACCAAAAGCGGTATGACGGCCGAACCATTGATTTCCTTCATCAGGTCCGCGATGCTCCAACGCTCTCCCCATTGCTGTGATGGTATCAAAGGCACAACTCAAGTCTTTATTGAAATCCGTCCATCCGACAATTCCGCACATATATAGAGCCACTCCCTTGGTTAGCTAAAAAAGATAAACTAGTATATGTGAACGGACTTACATTTATGATGTAATACTTACATTGTCAGATGTAGTAAAACTCCCAGTATCCTTTTCACTAGATTTTGTTTCTTTATAGAAAAGTCGAAGACTCGATTTCAAGATATCAAGGGTTCTTTACTATAATCGAGTCAGGGGCGGCTGGGAAAAACGGTGAGACTCCAGTGGGATGAACATGAGCGGTGAGATCCCGCAAGGCGAAGCCTGAGGAAGCTCACCACATGCCCACAGAAAGCGATCCGTTTTCCCAGCCACCATAATTGCTACCTAACGTCTCGAAACTGAGACTTCAGGGAGCTTATCTATATATAATAAAACCTATAAAAAAACTGCCCGGATTTGATATCCGGACAGTACAACTTATTCTTAAGCTGGAAGAATACCTAATGGCATAAAGCCAAAACCAAGAATCAGTGCCAATACGAACGAAACAACGAGCTGGATCCACCAGCTTGATGCCGGCTGCCCTTTGGACACTTTAATGGCAACCATTTCTATCGCTGCTATTACCCAAAGGCCGACAAGCATCTTTACAATAACAAGTACGCCGATATTCGCATAGGAAGCGAATAGGCTGCCTCCAGAATATAAAATAACTAAATAGAATAACCGCATAACCATTTGTGTAATCTTAGCAGCTTTTGCGTTACCTGCACGTGAAAACGTCAGAACAAGCATCAATAGTGCTAAAGCTACCACCCACGCGGTGATATGTAAATGTGCCACCAAACTTCCTCCTTTTCCTATCAATCTACCGTTATAGTACCATGTTTACACAAAATATTCCTAACAAAACCTTTATTAAACCTTTCTAAAGGAATTTTTAGACTAAAGAGAAAATTGCTCCAAAACCTGTTATAATGGATGAAGATTTTCGAATGTTATGGAGGGATAGAATGACAAGAACTAGTCAAGAAATCATTGATCAGACCCAGGAATTCGGTGCAAAGAACTATCACCCGCTACCGATTGTAGTAGAAAAGGCAGAAGGTGTCTGGGTAGAGGATCCAGAAGGCAATCGTTACATGGACATGCTCAGTGCTTATTCGGCTGTCAATCAGGGGCACCGTCACCCACGAATCATTGAAGCACTCAAAAACCAGGCAGACCGTGTTACTCTTACATCACGCGCCTTCCACAACGATCAGCTCGGACCATGGTATGAAAAAATCTGTAAGCTGACCAATAAAGAAATGGCACTTCCTATGAACACTGGTGCTGAAGCTGTCGAAACTGCTATCAAAGCTGCTCGCCGCTGGGCATACGATGTCAAAGGTGTTGCAGACAATCAGGCAGAAATCATCGCATGTACCGGAAACTTCCACGGCCGCACGATGACCGCTGTTTCTCTTTCTTCTGAAGAAGAATATCAACGAGGCTTTGGTCCAATGCTTCCTGGCATTAAACTGGTTCCTTATGGCGATATTGATGCATTAAAAGAAGCAATCACAGAAAACACAGCAGGATTTTTAATTGAACCGATCCAGGGAGAGGCTGGAATCGTCATCCCTCCAGAAGGTTTCTTAAAAGAAGCTTCAGAAGTTTGTAAAGAAAACAATGTCCTGTTCATTGCCGATGAAATTCAGGCTGGACTGGCTCGAACCGGAAAGATGTTCGCCTGCGACTGGGAAAACGTCACACCTGATATGTTGATCTTAGGTAAAGCGCTTGGTGGAGGTGTCTTCCCGATTTCTACAGTAGTAGCCAACCGTGAAATCCTCGGCGTCTTCAACCCTGGCTCCCACGGCTCTACATTTGGCGGCAATCCGCTTGCTTGCGCTGTCTCACTGGCTTCCCTTGAAGTACTGGAAGATGAAAAGCTTGCGGACCGCTCGCTTGAAATGGGCAACCTGATGATGGGCGAATTGAACAAAATCAACAACCCGGTTATCAAAGAAGTCCGCGGAAAAGGGTTATTCATTGGCGTGGAACTAACGGAAGCGGCCCGTCCTTATTGCGAACAGTTAAAGGAAAAAGGCCTGTTATGTAAAGAGACACATGAAAACGTCATTCGTTTCGCCCCTCCATTAATCATTAACCGCAATGATTTAGAATGGGCGATCGATCAAATCAAAGAAGTATTATCATAATAAAAACCGAGCCTGCTCAGGCTCGGTTTTATTCATGTTATAGCTATTGCCGGAATATGGCGAAAAATCGCCCCCAAATTCCTTGAGGTTTTTCCTGTACCGTTTGTTCCAGTCGTTTATTGAAGTCATTCTGCATACGCCATTCCCTCTGCTGCTCTTCCCGCATGCTTTTCATTTCTTCCCGCAGCATTTCGCTCCGCTCTCTTTCTTGTTCCAATAACGTTTCGTAATGGTTTTTTTGCTGTTCGGTCAATCGTTCCAACTTAGCCTGTGTCTTTTGTGCCGAGTTGCCGATACCCGAACTGATGACATGGTGATCCTGCTGGAGACGGGAAACTGTCGTCTTAAGCTGGGATACTTCATTGGTCAGCTGCATGTTCATTTCTCTGGAAGCTGCTAGTTCATTAGCTAGCATTTGAAAGAATTCCTTCATTTGTGCAGGATCCTGCAGGGATTGATCATATGTATCGTTTACCGCTACACCGGTCTTATCTGATTCTAACCGTTCTTTTTGCTGTTGTACCAGTTCCTTCGTTATTACATCCAGAGGCTTGTCCGTATCGCGTATCGCTATAAGCGCTTCGACATCAGACCTGACGAAGATGCGACGGTCGCCGTCTTTGAAAAACTCATATCCATTCCGTTCCAATTTCTGGCCATACTTTCGTACAGTCGGTGTTGCAATCCCTACCTCTTCCGCTACTTCCTTAGTGGTATAAGCTCGTTCATTCGGTTGTATATCGTGTCGCATATCGAACCTCCTTCTCTCTAATTTCTAATATGAAGGTTTTTCAGATAATTTGCAAGATGTATCGTCAACCGATATGACAGAAAAAATAAAAAGAGTCATTAAGCCCATATCTAAAGGAATAGACCAGGGCAAATCCCCCCAAATGTCTCCTTTTTTTCTGCTTCTCATTACCTATAATCCGCTTAGTTTTACGATGTATCGCTTTTCAAGAAGCGACCGTTTATTATATCGCCCCTCGCTACAAACGATACAGACTCTCCGGTGATATTATATACGTATCGCTTGTTTTCTTATAACCAAGGGATTTAACCATTCAGCAGATCGCTTTCGTATCGCTTCTGTTCTCCCCTCTTTCTAGCTCCTATCGACAAAAAATTGCCCGGGGAATAATACGGTTTCTGCTGTTAAAACGGTACGCGCTGGGTAACCTAAGTCTAAATCTATTAATACATAGGAGGAGGATCTCATATGCCTAGCAAGAAGAAAGAAATACAGCCAAAGCAGCATCAGGATCGCCAGCCTGGCTTTGAAAACGAGATGAAGCCATTGCCGGAATTTGACGATAAAAGTTATAAAGGAAGCGGCAAATTACAAGGAAAAGTTGCTATCATAACTGGTGGGGACAGTGGAATTGGCCGGGCTGTAAGCATATATTTCGCCAAAGAAGGTGCAAATGTCGCTATCCTTTACTTAGACGAACATGAAGATGCCCAGTTGACAAAGCAACTCGTAGAGAACGAGGGCAGCAGGTGCGAAGTGATCAACGGAGATATCGGTCAGGCCGATTTTTGCGAGTCATCAGTTAAACAAATAATCAAGAGTATGGGTAAAGTCGATATTCTGGTTAATAACGCTGCCATTCAATTTCCTCAGAAGAACTTTCTCCATATTACTAATGAGCAAATGGAGAATACCTTCCGGGTCAACTTCTTTTCCTACTTCTATATGACTAAGGCAGTTCTCCCTCATATGAAAAAGGGGTGCAGTATTATTAACACTTCATCTGTCACTGCTTACGAAGGTAACGAACAGTTAATTGATTATTCTGCTACCAAAGGTGCCATTACCACCTTCACCCGTTCCCTGGCAAAGTCACTGGTCAGTCAAAGTATCCGTATAAATGGTGTTGCGCCTGGCCCGATTTGGACTCCCCTTATTCCTGCCAGCTTCGATAAACAGCAGGTAGCCGAATTCGGTTCCGACAATCCAATGGGACGGCCGGGGCAGCCCAGAGAGCTTGCACCGGCCTATGTTTACTTAGCCAGTGATGACTCCAGCTTTGTCACCGGACAGATGATTCATGTAAACGGTGGTATACCAGTCAACGGATAACCTATGCGCTAGAACTTATCTTTGTCTTTTATCCACCTTTTGGTATACACGATTTCGATTATCAGCCCTGTTAATAACAATAATACAAGAAAATAGGCAGGGGTTGCGTCTGGTAACAACACAAATAAGGCAGCTGGAGCAATAGAAATAAATAGAACAACTTGCCAACGTTTTATAACGGAGAAGACCTTTCGCCTTGGGTGAATAATTATTCCCTCCTTTTCTTCGAGAAAAGCAGTTCATTTAGAAGTTTAATCCTTCTAAATGAACTGCTTTCTTTAGTTTAATTTTAAATTAATGATTTTTTTCTGTCCCCATGGAGCGACAACTACTTCGACAATCATATCATCTCTTCGTTGTTCATACTGTTCCCCCGTATTTTCTTCCACATGATAACGGTTAATTCCATAAGTGACCATATGCTCAGACCTTCCATCATTATGCCATTGATATTTACCCTTTATCCGTACTTGCCCTGCAGCTGGGTCCAGCTTTTCCTGAGATGCTGCTGCTACCTGATAAAGCCCATTTTCTCCTTCTTCAAGAAGAACATAAACGATTTCTCCATATTCCGGTACCACTCCTGCCCATTTTCCTTCCTCAATGGTTTCTATTTCATAATTCAATATAACGTAATCCCCGTAGAAAAGATCACGCGGATCAATCGGGGCTGTTTTCAGCTGGATTGTTTCCCCGAAGGCATCCATAGCATAATAGGCGACCGACATGCCGACTAAAAACAACACCTGAGCAGCGACAATAATATAGAAGGCGAAACGCTTCATATTTCCTGCCCCCTTTTCGATAAATTCCTACGCTTCCGTTCAAGAAAGTAGCTGAGCAGAAACAACAGGATGCCACCAATAAAGAAGAACAGTGATTTATCCATAAAGTCCCAAGCCAGTTGAATATAAGCGACGATAGTACTAATGACGAAGGCCACTGTTCCTTTCGTTACCATGTTCGCTTCCTCTGTCTGATAGCCCCGAAGCAGCCAGCCAAGCGAATATATGAAAAGAAGCATCAGTACGAGCATCGATCCTGCTTCCAGAAAAAAGAATGGAAAAAACAGCACCAGATTGAGTATCAGAATCAGGTTGTCACTTCTCCATAAAAGATAAACAGCTGCCGCCATAAGCACCGCCCAGATGACAATAAATGAAATTTCCCCATTTATGGCTTCCTTAAAATAATCGACCTCTAGCATGAACACTTGCCAGATAGCGAGGATGAACATACCAGCCACGCTCAGTTTAGTAAACGGGATACGGATGCCCGGCTTTGTTACAACATGACCGGTAACATAAAGAACCAGCAGATAAAGAATCAGCCATTGAAATGATTCATGTTCGACAAGACTCAGGATTATTGCCTGCAGCATGTAGCTTAGTGCAAATAACGTTCCATACAGCCAATCTGCCCGTTGATAGACAAAATGACCGAAGCCAAATAAGAACAATAGGCCAAGCAGCAAGTGATATTCTGAAAAATTGCCGACACTGTACACCTGTCCCACCGTTGTTATAATAATTGCCAGTATAAACAATGTCCGTTCTTCAAATAACGCAAATACCAGCAGTGCAGACAGTGCCCAGATAAAAAATGGAAACGCACTGAATGAGGTGTAGTTGTACATTTGCCCGGTGAGGAATATTCCCGAGCCAAATATCAGCACTGCTATGATGAGCAGACTGACCCCAACTGCCTCCGATCGTTTACGGTAAACATGGTCGCCTGCCAGATAAAATCCTAGCATCGCCAGGATGATGATCACCATCCTGGCAACGTGGGGGATTGCTCCCCAGTTGGATGCGATGAAGCTTAAAAACCCCAATCCAATGAATATAGCGGCCAGGGTTAATAAGACAGGCTTCTGATTCTGATTCGGATACAGTTTTAATATTTCTTCTAACTGATCCTTCTCAATAATTCCTTTGTCGACCCATTTTTTCCCTTCACTCTTCACTTGCTGCCTATTCATTTCTACCCCTCCTGCCGCCTGCGTAATGGCTGTTTTTTTCCATAAGTCAGTGTACGCCAGATCCACTCTAACGGTCCGTAACGATAGGATTGCAGCCACCATTTACTTGCTATCGTCTGCACACTGTAAAACAAGACGACGATTATAACGCTCCATAATGGGGACACTTGCCCATACAGCCCAAAACCGATGGAATAAAATAACAAAAAAGCGAATAATGACTGTAAAATGTAGTTGGAAAGTGATAACTTGCCGACATAGCTTAACCCTCGCAACCATCGCTTCCCTATCGGAGACTGATACAGCAAAGTAACACTGACAACGTAAAAGACAGCAGAAGCACTGCCTCCGATATTATCCTGCATTAACTGGAACCAGGCTGGATTCCCAAAGAGATAAGGTCCTGCCTTAAACACGAGGAATAACAGGAATGTCACTGTCCATAAAGAAACTAGGGCCCTCTTATGTTTTTTTGGCTGATGGAGCCATTTTTTCCGGGCGATATACATCCCAATCAAAAACATTGGTAAGAGACTCATGATAAGAAACGGCCAGTTCATCGGGGCGTTGGTGTAGTTCCAATCATTGAGATTCTGTGACCAGATATCGTATAAAGTCCCATTTCCATAGTTTTCTTTAGCCTGTTCGATGGCGGGATCATTTACCCATCCTCCATAATCAGAACCTAAGCTGTAAAGGCTAAATGTAAAAAGAATAGTGAAGATCAAAAGCATACTGAATCCCCAGGCCAATAATGTTTTTTTCTTACGATTCAAGAAGAATAATAACAATAAACCAATTAACCCATAGGATAGTAATATATCACCGTGCCAGATCAAAAAAGCATGGATGAGTCCAAAACCGATTAATATCCCTAACCGGCGGCCGATAACATATTTGGCGTGTAACCCTTTATCAACAAGCCGCTCTCTCATCATTTCTATGCCGAAACCGAATAAAAATGAGAACAGCGTATAAAAGCTGGCCTGGAAAAATATATCGATGATCGCCTGGATGGTATGGCTAGTCCCGGAAGACCAGTAGATTTCTTCCCCACCGTATAAAAAATACGGCGCATTGAAAGCAGGAACGTTGACCATGAATATACCAAAGATGGCCAAACCACGGGCAGCATCAATCCATTCTAATCGTTCCGCTTCCCGTAATGGTGTTCCAATGTCCTTCATAGTGCTCACTCCTTTATCTATATTTTACTGCTTTCATACCTAACTTAATAGATGAAGGAATAAATAAAATTTATACATATTTAAAAAGGAGGCTCATCATGCCAGCACAAGTAGGCGCAGTAAAAGTCCTGTCCATTTCATCATCCAGCATCTTCAATGTCGGAGACGTTTACATGATTGCTCCCACAAGTTCAGCAAAAACATTTGCCGGCGGAGGATCATTCAATTCAGGCGATGGAATACGGGTCGATTTAGGAAGATCTGTCACATATGTTAATGACCGTGATGTCTATGACCAGTCCAAAGTTAAAAAATAGGAGGCGTCCATCATGAGTATTACCATTCACCAGTCCATTTGTATCAACCTGTTAAAAGTTGAATCTGTCACAAACTCATCTGTCCTGCAAATCGGTAGTGCCGGCTCCATTCGTTCCCGAGCCGAATTATATAATACTGGCGGCTTTACAGGTCCTGCCCCTCTAGCAAAACCACAAGAAGGAGAAATTGGTACGATTGGCCCGGGCGGCGGGCCGATGGTGCCACTCTCAGCACCAGGAGGTTAATTTCAGAATCACAGCTTATCGTTTTCTGCATAAATTAGGGATATAGCCTAATTCTAACGGGGGTGATGGGATGAATTATTACGGTTCATGGCAGCAATACATGGAGCAGATGATGAAGCAACTTCAAGAGCAACAGAAAGAAATCAAGGCCCTGTATCAAAAATTAGAATCCCTTGAACATAACCATTCCGATCAGCCCAAGACAGTGATAGAAAAAATAGAATATAATTTTGACCAGTTGAAAATAGAGTCATTGGAAGGCACCCTTCATATCGGATTGACGCCGCAAGAATTAAGTGAAATTGACGATGCTTCGTTATGGCGCCAGCAGGATCCTATCCAGAAATCGGCACCGAAACCAGACAATCAGCAGGTTTTGGAGGAATTAGATCACTACTTGACAGAACAAGGCGGTGCTATCATTCGCAGTCTAGCCACTCATCATCAAGTAGATATGAATCAGCAAAAAGAGCAGAGCATCATTCAGGATATCCGCAATCAACTGCCTTCCAGGATTGGTCACTATGAAAACCAGAATCCGAAACCAGGCCCTGAGGTGGTCGTCCAACAAATTAAGACGGAAATTGAGCATTCTATTGCTCAATACCTGGAACAATCTAAAGGAGAAGATAAATAATGGCTTTTATTGTCCATAATTGGGGACTCCATGTTGGGAATGTAGACATCACGGGAATTTCATCTTCCTCTGTATTTTTAATTGGAGATAATAAACAAATACTTCTAAATTCTTATTTCGACACGCCCGCAGAATCCTTGATTATCGGCCCATTCGTTCCTTTAGGCACAAACAGCGGAACAGCAGATAACACGGTGGAGACAACGGAAGATGAATAAACGGCTGGTAAAGTTGGATGACATCAAAATTATCGATGTCGTTTATGGCACAAGCTTTATCATCGGTGACAGTCATCGGGCAACGCCATTTGCAAGGGTAATTGCCATCCAAAAAGAAGGTGCAAGATTTGATGAAGAAGCCTATTCCTATGAGCAATTCCCACTTTTCACGAGACAATTCAAACGACTTCCTCCCCCCGGTGCTGTCAACGATATCCATTACCATCACAATCCAACGATTAACGTTGGTAGAGTTCGCGTAAACGGTGCTTCCACTTCCTCCATGATACAAATCGGCAGCCTTGATGAACTGGATGCGGATGCACGTGTGAAACATATTCGAATCCTACAGGATGAACAAGAAGAAAACACAGGCATAGACTGAATGAGAGCCTTTTTGAAGGAGGGGTAAGATGCCATCGATTGTCGGCCCCATAAAAATCAACAGCGTTGGCGGTGGAGTCATAAATTTTGGAGATGCTTTCTACCTGTCTCCGAAAAGCACATCGAAAACCAACGCCGGTTCCGGTTCCTTAAATACCGGAGATTTTATCAATACGAATAACGGATTCAGCTCCACCAATCCGTTCGACCCTGATGTTAATGATCAGAATGTTGCCGGAAATGCATAAAAAAGACGCTGCAGCTAAATAGCGCAGCGTCTTTTTTATGAGCAAAAACAATTTATTTTGATGTTCACCGCTGGTCACGCCTTCGATGCGATTTCCTGGTCGTAATCTTCTTCTGCGGGTCCTGCTTTTTCACCCAGCGCAAATACTTTGCCATATCCGGGTGGTCGGCAAGCCGCTCCAATGTATGATAAAAAACTGCCAGTTCTTCATTCGTAAATAAGGCGTGGATTTGTCGATGACAGGCCCTGCACAGCTGGGCAGTCGGCCCATCCGCTCCTCCATACTCTTTTGGAATCAAGTGGTGGGCGGTCGTCGTAACCGGTGACCTTCCGCATAAATCGCACGTTTTGTCATCGAATTGCCGTATCATCTTTTAACCTGCTCCGTAGAAAGCAAAAGTGGCCCATCGAAAAAATAAAGACACTTTTCCACGACTGGATCTTTCCATATCTTTTCGAGTGCGGTCTGGTAGAGCTGTAATTGCACTTCATACCTGGAAGAAAGCTTTTCCTTCAGCTCCCCGGTTACCTCTTCGTTAATCGTATCGGTTTTATAATCAAGAATCAGCCATCCCCCCTCATATGGTATGACACAGTCGATGACACCTTGAACGAAGACCTGTTCATCAGTTTCACCCTCCCAGTCACGGTACACTTGATGAGCCGGAAGCGTCAAACTGAAAGGAACCTCTTTTTGCAAATGATCCGCTTGAAGAACGAATTCCCCCATCCCAGTATCGAAAAAAGCTGCAATTGCTGCATTATCGATAACATCCGCTTCTTCCGGACGGAGCACTTCCCGCTCCACTAATTCCAGCACAAATTCCCGGACTTCGCGTTCTGAATATTTTCTTGTGAACGGCAAATGCTGCATAACTGTATGCATCGCAGTTCCCCGTTCTGCTGCCGTCAGCTTCTTCTCTTCCTGCATGAAACGCGGACGCTTGATAATCGGTGCTTTGAACGGCAGCACAATTTCATTGCTGCTATATTCATCCAATTCTTCCCGCTGCCTTTTCAGTTCGGTTACCGACTGCTTAGCCCGGGAATTTGCGGCCTGACGATAGGGGTAGGCAAAATTCAATCGGCGGTCTACTCTCTCTGACTCCCCATTCCCATCTACTTCTTTCCAACCGTAGACAGCATCTTTCAAACGCTCATCACGATTCTTTTCTAACTCCTCCAACTGATTATAGGCACTGCCATGCTTGATTTCTACCCGCCATTCTGATTCATCCTGCCATATTTCCTCAGAAGTTTTCACTTCAAGCTCCGGATGGCGTAACGGCTCCGTTTTATGGTGGCGAATCAAAGCTGGCCCTACCCAATCAAGATAGCTTTTTGATTCCAGCCGATAATGCGGTGGCAATACCCAGCTCGGGTGCTCCAGGAATTCCAGCCATTTCTCCTGCTTTTTTTCAAAGGAAGTGACGTTCCCTACCATGACGAGCTTTTCTTTCGCCCTTGTCAATGCGACATATAAAACCCGCATCTCTTCCGCCAGCAGTTCGCGAAGTTTTTCCCGTTTTAAAGCGTGGTAAGCAAGTGTCGGATACATTATCCTTTTTTCCGGGTTGATGTAGCGGGTCCCGAAACCATAATCTTTGTGCAGCAGGTATTTCGACCGGAGATCCATCTGGTTGAACTGTTTATCCATTCCGCCGAGAATAACAACCGGGAACTCGAGCCCTTTACTCTTATGAATGGTCATGATCCGTACCACATCTTCCTGTTCCCCCAAAGCACGGGCGGCACCAAGGTCATCACCCCGCTCCTCGATCCGCTCGATGAATCGTAAGAAACGGAACAGCCCCCGGAAGGAAGTAGCTTCATAGGAACGTGCCCGGTCATACAACGCACGCAGGTTCGCCTGACGTTGCCGTCCCCCTGGAATTCCGCCGACAAAATCGTAGTAGCCGGTTTCCCGGTAGATTTCCCAAATCAGCTCTGACAATGCCCCCTGTCGCGCACGAACCCGCCAAGAATGCAGTTGTTCTAAGAACCTGTCAATCTTATGTTTTATCTCCTTTTCCCCACTGAAAACTTTCATCGCATCATAGTAAGTCGTGCGCTGTTTAGCAAGCCTGATTTGCGCCATTTGTTCTTCATCGAGTCCGACGATCGGTGAATGAAGCACCGATGCCAGCGGGATATCCTGCTGTGGGTTATCGATGACCTTTAAGAGGCTTAACATGATTTTTATTTCAATCGCTTCAAAGTAGCCGGAGGACAATTCAGCGTAAACCGGAATCCCCTGCTGTTTCAGTTCATCGACAATCGTAGGCGCCCACGTCATCGAGCGCATCAAAATCACGATATCCCGGTACTGGACCGGGCGCTGAAATTCAGTTTCCTTATCAATGACCTGTAGCGGCTCCTGTTCATTTTGACCGATCCACGTTTTGATTAGCTGGCCGTATGCACGGGCTTCAATCTGTGCTTTTTCCAAGTCACGATAGTCTTCCCCATCTTCTGACGGCTGGTCGTCCGACGCCTCCCTGTCAATCACTAATAACTCTGCATCCGTATCCGATGATGTGAGTTCATCATAGATGGTATTGCTGTAAATAAGTTCGGCATCGGCCTCATAGTTCATCTCGCCGACTTCTTCATCGAGAATCTGGCGGAATATATAGTTTGTTGCTGCCAGCACCTGCTTCCGGCTTCTGAAATTACGAGCTAAATCAATTCGCTCCCCAGGATGCTCATCTTCTTTGAACTGCTGGTATTTGTCCAAAAACAAAGTTGGTTCGGCATGGCGAAACCGGTAAATACTTTGCTTCACATCACCGACCATGAATAGATTTCCACCCCGGTCTCCACCAGTCAGTAGTAAAAGAAGCGTTTCTTGGACAAGGTTCGTATCCTGATACTCATCAACGAGTACCTCGGAGAACTTTTCCTGGAAATCAAACGCGACGTTTGATGGAATTAGATGATCCGCGGTAGATGCATCGTCACGCAGGACGTCTAAGCAATAATGCTCCAGGTCGGAAAAATCGACGATCGCTTTTTCCCTTTTCAGGCGAGTGTAGCGGTCGCGGAAGTCTTTGACCAATGTCACCAGCTGGGCAATGACAGGATGTAATTCCTTCATATCAGCAAGATGACCGTCTAATGAACGCGTAAACCACTCGCCAGCCATGTCATTCCATCGCTTCTTGTAGCTGTCCCGTATCGCTTTCACCTGATCTTTTTTTGCTTCATCGCAATCCGCCTTTTTACCGGATAGCCGGGCAAACTTGCTCGTCTGCATAAATTCCTGAAGTTTTTCCCATGACATGCCGGCAAGCCCTTTCGCTTCCTGAATCATGGCAAGGTCGGCATCGATTGTTTCGGCGTAATGATAAGGACCATCTGCTTCCCTGGTGACTTCCAACGCTTTTTCCGCCTCCAGCTGAATTGCATCGAGCTGGCTGTCCACTTCCCTCTTCAGCATTTTCAGCCAAGGCAGGTCTGATTCATCGGTATCTCCCGTAATATGATACATCGCCGCCATCTGATCCAGCCAGTTTTCCGGGGATGGATTCTGCATCGCAAACGTGTATAAGTCGATGATCAATGACTCCACTTCCAAATCACTGCGATCGTTGGAAAAACGGTCGACGACTGCAAAGAATGCTTCCCTCTCTTCTCCTTCTTTTCCATACCAGTCTTCGAATAATTCTTCCAGCACTTCCTGCTGCAGAAGATCGGCTTCAATATCATCCGCGATCCGGAAGTTGGGATCGATATCGAGCAGGTAAGCATACCGGCGCACGACTTCCATACAGAAGGAGTGCAGGGTGGAAATGGATGCCGTCTGAAGCAGGGATAACTGTTTCTTTAAGTGATTGGATTCTGGATTGTCCTCGAGGGCTTTGCTAAGCGCCAGACCGACACGGCTTCTCATTTCCTGGGCAGCTGCGTTGGTGAAAGTTACGACTAACAGGGAATCGATATCAACCGGTTTTATTGAATGCAGCAGCTTTTGAATGATCCGTTCAACCAAAACAGCGGTCTTACCGGAGCCTGCCGCTGCTGAGACAAGTACATCCCTGCCGCTTGTATGAATCGCCCGTTCTTGTTCTTCTGTCCAGCGTACCATTAGACATCCCCCTCTCTTTCTTGTTTCGCAATCCGCTCTAAGACTTCCTCATCCTTCATAGCTTGCAGCTTGCGGAATTTGTTTTCTTCTAATGTTGGATCGAATTGACAGACAGAGCGAAATGAACAATACGTACAAGCTGTCTGCTGGTCATGCTGGAATGGGTCCAGCTTTACTTTTCCATTGGTGATACTCGTACCTGCCTGTATCATGATGTCGCGAATATAGCCCTGCAGGCGTTCAAACATATCCAAGTCCGCCGTTTTGGAACTTTTGTAAAACCCGCCTTTAGCCGTGAGGCCAGCCGGAATCATGTTGCTTGTCCCTTTTTCCAGGCTCGTATCCATCATTTGAACAATCTGTTGATTTTCCAACAGTAAGCCCTGCATTTTGAATTTCTTCAGGATTTCATCTTCAATCTTACTGTCTTCCATTTTCTGCTTGCCGGAAATCATTGGATTATGCACATGGAAGTATAGCACCCCGGCAGGCGATGCTTTGGTACCAAGCCACTGTTCTGCATAAGTGAGCACGACATCAAGGTAAGACAGCATCTGAAGCGCCAATCCATAATAGACTTCCACCAGGTTCAACCCTTTGGCGCTTGATTTATAATCGATGATCCGAAGAAACAAGTCGTCCTGATTGAGTGCTTTATCAACCCGGTCGATTCTGCCCCTGAGCATCAATTCAAATCCATTCGGCAAATCAAGTGTCAGCGGTGGGAGTTCGTCTTTCGGTCCGAAGCCAAGTTCCATTCCAACAGGCGAGAATCTCGAGTTTCTTGCTTGTTCACTCAATACAAACGCCGCTCTTGCAATGACGTTCTGCAGTTTATGCTGTAAGTACTGATACCGGTTGGAGCTGTGCAGAATCTGATGCTGAAGAATCGGTGCCAATTCTGTAACGGCACGGGTCGCATACTGGGTACTCGTTCGTTTATCCAGTTGTGAGAAGTCTTTTCCTTCTGCCTGGATCCACTCGGTGATTTTTTTCAAGGCTTCATGGAAAAGCTGACCGATGTCAGGGGCGTCCAATTTATAGGTTTTCCGCTCTTCCAGCTGCAGGCTGTACCTGGCAAAGTGCTGATAAGAACAGCGGTTATGCATTTCAAGCCTTGACACACTCGCTTTTACCTGCTTCGGATACAGTTGTTCTGTCGTCTCCCTGCTTAAATTCACCGGCTTATTTTGATAAAAAAGGCTCTCAAGAATGCGGTTGGTGAGCCCGCCTTTTTGTTCATGCCGGACGTACCAGTTGAAGACATCCCACCAGATCGGACGCATGCTGTACCCTTTCAAATAACGGGACAGTTGTGCCGTAAGTGCCCCTCTTGTCTTTGTTTTTGTAGTAATGAAACGGTCAGCATCTTCCAGGTCGTCAGGATCCTGAAGCAGGATATGATCGTGACAGCAAGGAAACAATTCTTCCACCCGGCGGATAATCGGTGATGGCGTTTTCGATTTCCCTTCCTCATTGCTGAGCGGGTAACTGATCCACAACCGGTCGCGCGGCATCGTCAGCGCCAGATATACATAAAAGCGGTCATCCAGCAGCTGCCGTTTATTGCCGTCAGCGAGCTTCAGGCCATGTGTCGCTAATAAATCACGTTCTTCCTCACTGATCATCCCATCACCTGAAGGCTTCATTGGCCAGATGCCTTCGGTTACTCCAAGCAAAAAGGCGGCCTTGATACCAGAGATTCTTGATCGGTCGACAGTACCGACGATGACATGATCCATACTTGGCGGAACATGAGAAAACCGTAATGACTCGAGACCACTTTCCACCGTGTTGCGGAATACCTGGAGAGACATCGTTTCTTCACCAGCCATCTCAACGATTTCATCAAGAAGCTGCAATACCGCATCCCATACCTGTTCCTGCTCCCGACCGCGCTCAATTTGACCGTTTTCATCAAAGTCATCCCGCCATTTTTCCAACTGCCCTGGGGCATTCATCGCCTCCAGCCAAGTGTAGATGACGCGGCATTTTTCCCCAATCGTCTTCGCTTCTCTCAACCCCTCGTCAAATGTTTCGAGAATGTTAGTTACCTGGCTGCGATAGCGGTTTAGCCGGTTCTGTTTCGCCCGTTCCTCATCGGTCTGGGAAGCCTGATCGAAGCCGCGGAAACGCTGGTATACCCATGGTTCCTTGCTGCACCAGCGCTCACGGGACCGAATGCCATATTCAAGGACATAGTTCTCCAATTCATCAATGGCATCCTCGTTAAGCGGATACTGGCGGTCGTCTGCCAGGCTGAAGCCGCTCTTCAAGAGTCGGAACACCGCATCATAACGCCAATTTCCTTCGACAACATCCAGCCCGGAACGGATCAATTCGATCAAAGGATGATTGAGCATCGTCCGCTTTTCATCCAGGAAGACTGGAATCTCATAATCTTTGAAAACAGTTGTAATCAGGTCATGGTACGTCACTGCTTCCCGCATCAAAATAGCAAGGTCTTTGTAACGGTAACCTTCATCCCTGACCAGGCGAAGGATTTCCTGTGCTACCCCCTCGACCTCGGCACGAGGATGGACTGCTTCTGCGATTTGAATCGGTGCCTCCCCTTCATAAGGAGGAGCCGGGCGTTCATCAAAATAGTTTTCCATATGCAAAAAGTGCGGCCTGTCTTTGAACCTGCCTTGCTTGTTATCAAGAATCGTCGTCCCATCAAAGTTAATGCCTTGTTCTTCAGCCATGGCAGCTAATGTTTCATAAGTTTCTCCCGTTTCATGAAATAGGTCGAGCTCGGAGCGATCAGCCACAGACGGCTTATCAAGCGTCAAGGCGACATGTACACACTTCGTCCGCTTCAATAAACCTTCGATGACCATCATTTCCTGCGGGGTGAAGCTATGGAAACCGTCAATATAAATTTCCGCGCCTTCCAGGAAACGCGCCGTCGGAATTTTATCCGCCAGCATCTGCAACTGATCCTCCCCATCCATATATTGATCTCTAAGCGCATGGTCCAGGCGATCATATATATAGCTTAAATCGTCAAGCTTATTGCGCAAAGCGATTTCACTGACATATTGGTGTGTGAACTGATCAATAGCTTCCATCTGCCCATGGAGCACCTCCGGAGTAATCCGGTAACGTTTAAATTCGGTAATCATCCCTTCCAGTTGTTCCATGAACCCCTGCTTTTCGATCGCTTTTTGAAAAACAAGCCAGTCCGATGTCCGCTCTTCCGTAATTTTCCGAAGCATCATCTGGATGCCGGTAGAACTTATGTACTTCCGGGTATTCCCTCCCGTTTCCTGCAGCACCCGCCATGCCAGCCTGGAAAAACTGAAAACCTGAGCGCGGATCGAACCTTCAATGCCATCCCGCTGTAATAGAGCATATTCCTGCTGGAACGTCATCTGATCCGGGACTAGGTAGATAATCGGCGGGCCTTTTGGGTCCTCTTTTAACTTTGCTTCGATTTCTTCCATGACGGCCGAGCTTTTGCCTGCTCCGGACCGTCCGAGTATGAATCGGATTCCCATCGAATGGTTTCCCCCTTCATTATGCACATAGTGATACCTTTTACATATCGTGAATTATATTATCGCTTATGAGAGGATGACAGATCATGAAGCAAACCTTCCAGGCGATGGTGCTGATCGTTTCCGGGATATTCATCGCCAGCAATTTGTACACGATGCTGCCCCTTCACCCTGCCCTTGCCGAACATTTTGCGGCAACACCTGCCTTAACCTCTCTGACGAGCACCTTGTTCATCATCTTCTATGCATGCGGGCTGCTGTGCTTTGGTGTCCTCGCTGACCTCTATTCCAATGCACGAATTCTTAAGTCCGGCATGTTTGCTGTCACATTCGTCACCGCTCTGATCGCCTTGACCGACTCCCTTGGAATCCTGCTGGTACTGCGGGCAGTGCAGGGTTTCTTTGCCGCGAGCTTTGCACCGCCTGCATTCAGCTATACGTTTAAACGTTTTTCTGGGTCGCACCAGGCTTTTGTCATTGCCATGATCAACACCGGATTTTTGTTTGCAGGGATATTCGGCCAGCTGGTTTCGGGCTTTTTCGGCTCATCCTACGGTTATCCCATGGTGTTTGTCGTTTTCGGCATCTCCTACTTATGCTGTGCTCTATTCATGGTAGCAGCTTTACGTCCGGCTGATGCTGTAGATAGGAAATATGCCTCGATTTCACTTACTACCATTCTATCATTTTTCAAGCAATCTTCCTTGCGAAAACTCTACCTGATCAGCTTCTTTCTACTATTTACCATCATGCTCTTCTACAGCAGTTTTGAATGGTATATGGAAGAAAGATCGGAACAGCTGCCCTTGACCCTGCAGCAATTCCGGATGCTCAGTCTGATCGGAGTTCTTCCTGCTTTTTTTGTCAGTCGTATGCAAAAACACCTCCATCCGGCTATCCTGTTATGCTTATTTTTAAGCTTGATGATGGGGGCATTCATCCCTGCTATGGTCAGTCTGTCAACCGCCACACTTATCTGGGCTTCGGTGATGATGATCGCCTCCACTTCGGTGACGATTCCGATGGTTATCGTCCTGATCGGCACTAGTACTGTCACAAACAGAGGAAGCGCCCTATCCATCTACTCGTTCGTATTGTTATCCGGTGCAAGCGTCGGTTCTTTCCTTGCTCCATTCCTGCCTCTGGAATCGGCTGTTTATGTCATAGCCGTCTTGTTCGCCTGTTTCACCCTGGTATCTTATCAGATATATTCTAAGCAGGAAAAAACCCTGCCGGCGAAATGAATCGGCCTGCAGGGCTGCTCGTTTGATCATGTTATTTTATTTTTAAAATTGAATCGCTAATTGCGACATTGGCCAGTACCGGACATCGACTTTCCCAACGACGGTGTCCATCGATACAAATCCGAAGTAACGACTGTCCAGGCTGTCGCGACGATTGTCGCCCATCACGAACATGTGGCCTTCTGGTACTTCACTTTTACCAGTCACTTCTTCAAGCGTGAAGTCTTTCGTAAATAATTTACCGTCATCCGGGCGGAGTGCCTCTAAATATTCTTCCGGCTGTGCCTCACCATTGATATATAACGTATCATCTTTGAATTCGATGTGATCCCCTGGTAGGCCGATCACTCGTTTCACATAATCCTCTTTTTCGTTGGCGTGAAATACGATGACATCCTGCCGATCGATTCCTTGCCAGTCATAAACCACTTTATTGACCATCAACAAGTTTCCATCATACAGCGTCGGTTCCATCGACTCTCCATCTACCACATAACTGGCAAACAAGTACGACCGGAACAAAAAGGCGATCACTAGCGCAAACAAAACAGTACGGAAAACTCGCCAAAAATTCTTCTTTTTCATTCTTTATGCCTCCACGGTGTGTGCTAACAACATCTTACCCGCTTTTGACATAATCTAATCGTTTTGGTAACGTTTCCGTTCTGCTTTTTTCTGCAGCCACTTTTCCAGAAACTTTCCAAGCACCCAGAATAACGTAATGCACACAGCAACTACAATTGTTTTCACCGGATTCTGGGCGAAAGATGTAATGCTTTCTCCGACATAGGCAATTGTGAAAATCATCACCGATTTTCCAAGCAGGACCGCCAGCACGAACTGCTGCCTGCTGACTCCCGACAATCCAGCCACGACATTGATGATCGCGGAAGGCGAGAACGGGAAACACATTAATAAAAATAATGGACCGAAGCCATGATTCTCCACCCAGGTCGTGACCTTTTTCACCTGTTTATGATTGGCAATGAACTGCATGAATCGCTTCTTTCCCAGCCTGCGGATTATCGTAAACACAATAACCGCTCCGACGCTGGCTCCAATCCAGGAATAAAGGAAGCCTTTCAGCAATCCGTAAGCGACCGCATTTGCCAAAACGAATACAACCAGGGGGAGGATTGGAAGGAATGCCTCAATCATCGGCAGCAGGATACCAGGCAGGGGACCGAGTGCTTCGTACCTTTCCAACTGGGCCATGATATATTCATACAGTTTATCATCTTCATACATCTGCTGGAATTTATCAAAATTCAGGGTATAGATATACATCGAAAGTAGCTCCTTAGCTTGTACAATTCATTCCTATGTTTCCATTTTAATCAAAAACAGCCGCTTTGACTATTGATTGATGCAATAGCTGCTCTCGTATATAGCTTACCCTAAATTTCCCTCGCTCAGTGGAGTGCTTCCAAATTTTCCAGAAAAAACTTGCATACTTTTTTTCCGTTCGTGCTATAATACTTATAACAGAACACATGTTCGCAACGGAGGGAAACGTCATGCGCTATTTAAAAGAAGAAGAATTGGAGGTCACCTCCCGCTACCTTTTTCTTTCGATGGCACTAGTAGTCATCCAGCAGGATCGGCGGCACATCGAAAAAGGACAATTCAAAATCAAGGAACACTATTTGGAGTTGTTAGGAAAAATGGAATCAGAGGCCCGCACAGAAAGAAGAAACCTGCGTGCCCGAATGGATCGGGAAAAACTTCAGGTCGTCCAGATCAGCAAGAACGATTCCTTCACTTCCTTCCTGTTCCTCGCACATGGCTATGAAGAAAAACGCAATTATTTCAATCCGGCAATCCGTAAGAAAGTAGAAAATATCCTGTACGAACTTATGCAAAAGGCTCTGCGATCTGCTCCGCAGTATACAGAGAAGAATGCTTGATCCGATTTTCAAGAAGGAAACGGAATTGGGCGGTACGTTGAATCTGATTGGCAATCATGCCCGGTGAAACAGGGACAACGATGGAGGATCCATTGGTGAATTCGATAGTGGTCTGGTAGCCGTCAAGGCTGTCAAAAGAGCGGATATGGCTGTGGGAAATCCAGGAGCAGTCTTTTCGTTTCGGAGAAATTGTAGGAAAGAAGTAAATGCCCATCGACTGGGAAATTACAATCGGAGGTTTATGAGTAAACCCGGCAACTTGTTTCGTACCGGCTAAGCGTCCCGGCAGACTGGAAGCGAAATAGCGGCATGCTTCGTCAACCAGCCGGCTTGGGTGGACGGGAAGCTCATGCCTTGCACCGGTTTCAATTACCTCTGTCAAAACCTTTCCGTAAGACGTAGCTGTTGCCACCAGAGCAAGGGTCTGCGCTGTAATCTCAAACGTATCTTTTTTAATCGGACTCATTCATGTCATCTTCCTTTCTGACTTAAAAGAATTCGTGCTCTTTAAATGTACCACTAAACATGAAAAAAGTCCTAATTTTTCACAAAATTTTTTCAATCTATCAGGGAGTGGCTTTTCTGTCTGCTATAATTGAGCTGAAGGAACCTGCCTCGCCTCTAATTCTTCTTTATGGCCGTCATGCCAACAGTCATCATCCGGCCATCCGAACTCAGGGTTGATACAGGTATAGATATCGAGTTCCCGTTCATTTAATTGGCTATTGTCCATTTCGCACACACCTCCACTGTTAGTGTGTGCCTGTTACATCGTTTTTAAACAAGGAGGGATGGTTATGTGGAAGAAAAAGAAATCAAAGCCTGCTCCAAAACCGACAGAAGTTTATGAGCAGCGCAGTATTCCAATCCATGAAGTTCGAAAGGCAGTCAATGTCTATGCCAGCCAGCTTCCAAAAGGCGTCGAACTGAGTGTCATTATTAAAGAAGACTTGACGATCGACTACGACCTGATTGCCCCTTACCTGAAAGGTATCCCGGTAGAGACCTACTATATGTCGCGGGAGACCTATGAAATTTTTCCGGAAGAAGAAAAACAGCTCGCGCTAGATCTCGACCATGTCCAGCGCGCCGTCGACCAATATATGAAAGCAACAAAGGAACTTCCCATCATAGAAAACGATCCCTACAAACGAGTCAGCTACTACAAACTCGAAACGTTAAAACTGCTGCCTTACCGTCCTGACCGCGACTTTTACATCACGGACGAAGAATTCCTAATCACCTACCAGCCACCATCAAAAAAATGACCACAAACTCCTCACGGCATATTGAGGAGTTTTTTTATGCAACAACTCTTTTGAGCGTTGTTGTTGATTTCTCATAAGAGAATTATTCAATTAAAGGGACGAAAAGTCGAAGACTTGATTTCGAGATATTGTGGGGTCCCGCAGGGCTTTAAGCCCGAGGAAGCTCACCGTACGCCCATGGAAAGCGAGTGATTTCCCGGACCTCCAAACCGCTACTAACGTAACGGAAACAACTTATCTTAAAACTGAGTCTTCCACTAAAGGGAGCTTTACTTGAACAGAGACTATGTAAAAAAAGAGATAAAAAAAGGACCAATATCCAAACGGTGGATATTGGCCAAAGAGACGACTGGTTAAACTTTTGAGTGAGGGAATTAAATCCATGAAAAAGCTTGGGAAGCTTTTCCAATCTGTTGTCAACCACCGAGGTGATTAACAACTAACTCATGATTTTATTTTAATATATACCTGGTATTCCTTCACCGAAAAAGTGTTGCGGTACACCGCAAAAACGTTTGCGCTATTGTTAGTTTTTGTCATAAAATTCTCATTTATTTGAAATTAATTCGGATTTCAGTTGAAATTGTGAATTTGTCTTCAAATTTTTGTCATCAGTTCGTCACGAGTTTCCCCTATTTCCCCTACCAGAACATTGTATGATAAAAGTATATTCTATTCGTAATGATGCAGGGGGAGTTATGATGAAAAAAAGATATTATGTCATGTTTGCCGGGATCATTGCCATCGGAATCACACTCGGTATTCTGTACATTGAGGTTTGGCGTGATTCCGGTGTCCAGCTGCCGAAGGATGTCCTGCTTGAAACGGCCTCAGCCGAAAGCTATGAGTTTGAAAACATGGAACCGAAAGTACGGCTTATCGAATTTTATTACACCCAGTGCCCGGATGTCTGTCCACTCACCACCCAACGGATGATGCACCTTCGAGAGATGCTGAAAGAAGAAGGCGTTTATGGAGATAAAGTGGAATTCATTTCTATATCGATCGACCCGGAAAAAGATACGCCAGAACGCATTCAGAAATACATGGAGACGTACGCCATAAGCCCGGATGAAAATGGCTGGACTTTCTTAAGAGGCTCGTTAGACGACACGAAAGCTTTCGCAGAACCTTTCCGCTTCCGCTTTGAAGACCGTGGCACCGACTATATTGTACACGATTCGTTCACTTACCTGATCGACCAGGATAATTACCTGATGGAGAAGTTTTCCATGGGGGAAGGCTTCGATAAAGAAAAAGTATTCAAACGAATTATGAGGAACGTTGACTGATTTCAAGCTGCAATCGCGGCAGTCATTTTTTGAGATAAAACCACGCTATAAGAGACAATCTTACCAGATAAGAGAAATCACAATAAGATGAGAGACAATTTCGAAAATAAGAGAGACAGATTGGAATTTTTATGAGACAAATTTAAAATTTTATGAGACAGCATCATAATATATGAGACAATCAACAAGAAGATATTCTCCTACAAAAACGAGGCCCGCACCGGGGCCTCGTTTTTCTTACTGAGTGATCTTTTCGCGCAGGTTTCTACGTAAAATTTTACCTGTCGTATTCTTGGGGAGCTCTTCTAAAAATTCCACACTGGTTGGTACTTTATATTTTGCCAGGTGTTCCTGACAATATGTGATCACCTGTTCTTCATTCAAGTCAGGATTATCGGATACGACAAAGCTGATCACCGTTTCACCAGAATCCCGATGAGGGGCTCCGATGACTGCTACTTCCGAAATGTTAGGGTGATCATACAACACTTCTTCCACTTCGCGCGGATAAACGTTGTAGCCGCCAACGAGGATCATGTCTTTTTTGCGGTCGACGATGTAGAAGTACCCTTCATCGTCCATTTTCGCCATATCCCCGGTATACAGCCATCCGTCTCGAATAGCGACAGTGGTTTCTTCGGGCAATTTGTAATAGCCCTTCATCACATTCGGGCCTTTAACGATCAACTCTCCGACTTCCCCTGGTGCTATTTCTTCTCCGAGCTCGTCCACGACACGATTTTCGACATTTTTAATACTCGTGCCGATCGATCCTGGTTTCCGAGGGCGGTCAAGCGGGTTGAAGCAAGTAACAGGGCTGGCTTCAGAAAGACCGTAGCCTTCGGAAACGATGACATCGAATTTTTTCTCGAATGCTTTCAAAAGTGCAACTGGCATCGAAGCACCGCCGGAAATACAGAGACGGTTATGCTTGAACGTTTCCTCCATGTCATCTCCGGTTTGCAGCAGGTAGTTATACATTGTCGGCACGCCCGCAAATACGGTAGCCTTCCTCTCTTGAGAAATTGTAAAAACATCCTGCGGAGAGAATTTTGGCACAATCAGTACAGTCCCCCCATTCATCAAAGGACCGTTCAAGGCAACAGTCAGACAGAAAACATGAAACATTGGCAGTGCAGCAATCACCCTGTCATCATTGGTAAATTCCAGATAGTCCGCAACATCTTTGGCATTAGAATAGATGTTTCTATGGGTGAGCATCGCCCCTTTCGGCTTTCCGGTCGTTCCGGAAGTATAGAGAATAACAGCGGTATCCTCGTCGTTAAGCTCCGGACGTTCCAGCTCCAAACTTCCTGCTCCGACAGCATTTGTAAACGGTTTCATTTTTCCACTTAAAGAAGCCTGTTCCCAGTCCGGATTTCCTCCGGTCTCTCCAACAAAATAATGCCTGATTCCCGGAATGGCTGCATCCATATGTTCAAATTTCTCGAGCAGGACATCCATCGTAATAACGCCTTTTACGTCTCCGTTTTTCAAAATATAGCTCATTTCATCAACCGTATAAATCGGATTGATTGGGATTACCGTGGCTCCGATTCGCAAAGCTCCATACAGACCAATAACAAAAAACGGACTATTACCAACGACCAATGCGATGTGATCCCCTTTTCCATAACCAAGCTGCTTAAGACTGGAAGCAAACTTTGTGACGGCTACTTCTAATTCCTGATAGCTGGTTTCCTTATCCTGAAATATGTACGCTGCCTTGTCTGGTTGCTGCTTAGCCGTCAATGATAATTGATCACTGATATTCATAATGCGTCCCCCTTCGCAATAAAATGAATGAATGGTCATTCACCATTCTGTAAAAAATATTCATTCTAATTATAAAATACCGAAAACTTTCCTGCAACAAGGGATTAATTATTATAGATTTTGGTCAAATAAAAAGACTCCCGTATTTAGGAGTCTTTTCACTGGTATTAATAAAGGATATTGAGAAAATCTTCTTTTGTAATTTTGCCAAGATAATGGGAAATATCTACATCAGCCAATGCTTCCGAGATAGCATTTTTCTCATACTTTGTACCGATCAGACGCTCCTCGATTTCACTAATATCACCTACGCCGAAAAAGTCCCCGTAAATTTTCACGTTTTTAATCATACCCTTCGCTACATCAAGGCGGACATCATAACTGCCTGCCCCTTCATACCGCTTCGTATGCTGGATATTAAATTTCGGTGATTTGCCATAATTCCATTCCCAGTTCTGATAGCGCTCTTCTGACAACTTGTGAATGGCTTCCCAATCTTCTTCAGTCAATTTATATTGCGGCACATCCTTTACATCTTCCACATCGAAAATATAACGAAGGATAAGACGCTTGAACTCGTCCATCGTAATTTTTTCATCCAGATATTCGGCAATGTTAGCAACACGGCTTCGTATCGACTTAATGCCTTTGGATTTGATCTTTTCCGTTTTTACATTTAATGATTTTACTACATGCTCAACTTCCGAGTCGAACATCAAGGTTCCATGGCTGAACATACGGCCGCGCGTGGAAAATTGCGCATTACCGGAAATTTTACGGCCATCAACCGTAATATCGTTTCGTCCGGAAAGCTCAGCATCGACGCCAAGTTTCTTAAGCGCTTTTGTTACAGGTTCCGTAAACTTCGCAAAATCATGGAAACTATCCCCATCATCTTTCGTAATGAAGCTGAAGTTCAAGTTACCAAGGTCGTGATAAACAGCACCACCGCCTGACAAACGACGAACCACATGAATTCCGTTCTCTTCTACATAGTCGGTATTGATTTCTTCTACGGTGTTCTGGTTTTTTCCAATAATGATCGATGGTTTATTGATATAGAACAATAAGTATGTTTCGTTGATATCTAAATTTTTCAGTGCGTATTCTTCAATAGCCAGATTGATTCGCGGGTCATTGATTCCCTCATTATCAATAAATAGCATGACAATCAGCCCTTTCATTTATTCTGCCACCTACCATTGTAATTAAATCCCTCAAAAGAAACAATTCATCGGCTCTTCCATGTCCACCCTTCCCTTGCAAGCGAAACCGGTCCCTCATACCTCTCTTTCGCTTCCTTGACCAACTGGCCGTGTTCACCAAAATGAGGAAGATGGCTGAGCAATAGCTTATGAACTCCTGCTTTTTCTGCAATAGCACCTGCTTCCTCGCTCGTCATATGGCCTGGACCAGCCCCGTCCATTCCTTTATAAAAATTTGTATCTGTAATTAATAAATCGGCGCCTTCAGCAAAAGGAATCCACTCTTCGGAAAAGCTCGTATCAGCTGTATAAACGACTTTATCTTCACCATGAGAGATTGCCATGCCGTAACAGGGAACAGGATGGTTCGTCTCCTGAAATTTCACCGTAAACGGTCCGATACTTAGAGTTTCCGCTGGATCGTACGCTTTTCCTTCTGTGTACTGATGCGATAACGAGTTGAACTTCGCTGTATCAAACGGATGTCCATAAATTGGCAGTTTCCTATTAGTGTCTTGTAAGGTGTTCTGTACCAGCCAGGCATATTGCAGGACGCCAACATCCGCAATGTGATCCTGATGATAATGGGAAATAAGTACTGCATCTAACTGAAAAGGATCAGTAAATTTCTGCAATCTGGACATACTCCCACTGCCACAATCCACCAGCAAACGAAAGTTATCCTGTTCGAATAAATAGCATGATGTCGCACTTTTAACTGCCGGATAAGCTCCCCAATAGCCAATGACAGTCACTTTCATATGAGTTCCTCCTTTTTCCAACATATTTACTATTTTAAAATTGTTTTATAACAGCCTATTGTATTCTGTGTTTTGTTATATTACAATATGGGTATACTAACTTCAAACACAAAATCAGGAGGCGATTTTCATGATGAGTATTGTTGAATTCTTTAAAAATCTTCCACGTAAACAGTGTGCAAGCTGTGGTAATGCCATTGATGAGAAAGCAGACTGCTACGGCAACCTTTGTGATGAATGCGATCATCCAGCACGCTAAGTGCTGTTAATCGAATATCCTTTGCGATGATTTCCTTTCACCTTGGGACAGCTGTTATATAGCTGTCCTATTTTTTATGTTTTGTATTAACATGACTATAACAGATTTTCATCTCTTCAAGAAAAATTCAGCCTCTGTTCTAAACATTTCTTTACGAAAAAAGAATCCCGCCAGTTAGCGGAATTCTTTTTATTCATATTTATTTTCTGATGAACATTTGGGTCCAGTAATCCCCATTCGCATCATAACCGACACCGATATGTGTCAACTGTCCATTTAAAATATTTTTCCTGTGTCCAGAACTGTTCATCCATCCTTCTACGACACTTTCAGGCGTCTGCTGACCGGCTGCAATGTTTTCTGCCGCTCTTTGATAGTCGACTCCAAAGTCTTTCATCATGTCAAAAGGACTGCCATAAGTCGGAGAGTTATGGCTGAAATAATCATTTTCCGCCATATCTTCTGACTTTTCCTGTGCGACCTCCATCACTTCCGTATCAATTTTGAGCGGTTTAAGACCATTCTTTTCCCGCTCCTTGTTGGTAAGATCAACAACTTGCTGTTGGATATCATTAACGTTTGAATCTCCCTGAGGCTGTTGCGGCTGGTTCTGATCTGTTTCGTCATTACGATTGTCCGGCGTTACGTTATCCCCGTTCGGATAGTTACTGCCATTAGGATTCTCATAGTTGTCCCGTTGTGTATATTCTCCAAGATCATAGTCAGTAAAAAAGCGATATTCATCCCGCTGGATGTTATCCTGCCTTGGAGTAAAATCATCAGGACCAAAGTTAACCTGCTGCGGATCATTGTTTACATCGCGCATTCCCTCGTCATTTCCTGCGGCACAAGCAATTAGAAATGTCATTAAAAACAGGGAAAATCCCTGTGTGATAAGCTTTTTCATAAGATAACCTCTTTTCTTATATCGATGGTCATCTGTAGTATTAGCGGTAACAATGTGCTTCAACCGCACCTATAAATGGAAAGAATAATAACTAATGTTAGAACGGTTATAGAGGAAGAAAAAAGCCCAGAATTAAATTCTGAGCTTGGCGTTATACTGCATTCATGAAAATTATTATTTCAGGTATTTCAATACTTTTTCGACTGCTTCCTTTCCCTGGTCAATACAGTCGGGAACACCGACGCCGTGATAGGACCCTCCTGCCAGGTACACGCCTGGAAGTTCCTGTTCCATTGCTTGCTGTATTTCATTCATTCGCTGTTTGTGACCAACCGTGTATTGCGGCATCGCATTTTTCCAGCGGGTAATAACGGAAAATTCCGGATCAGCGGTAATGTTCATGGTTTTATTGAGATCCTTCAGGACGATATCAACAATTTCTCCATCAGATAGGTCAACGACTTCCTGGTCATCCGGTTTCCCGACATAGCAGCGGAGCAGGACTTTTCCTTCCGGCGTTGAGTGAGGCCATTTTTTATGCGTCCATGTACAGGCAGTAATGCGGAAATCACTGTTACGGGACACCACAAATCCGGTTCCATCTATGTCTTTTTTGACCGCAGAGGCATCGAAAGCCAGCGCCACGTTCGCGACAGATGTAGCTGGCATCCCCTGGAACGGCTTCATAAAATCATGTTTACTTAACATCCGCTCCGCGGCAAAATGAGGCGTAGCCAAAATCACGGAGGCTGCTTCCATGACAGTTCCGTCATTTAATAACAGGTTATAATGGCTGGCTTTCTTTTCAATGTGATCTACCGCTTTATTCGTATGGACTGTACCTTCGTCAAGATGGTCAGTAACCGCCTCTACCAACGACTCCAAACCATCTTTCAACGTTAAAAACATGCTTGGCTTTTTGCCTTTTTTAACAGGTTTTCGGGCAGGCATCGTTTTATTCAAGCCTTTAATCAAGCTCCCGTATTCCTGTTCCAGATGATAAAAATTTGGAAACGTGGACATTAGGCTAAGATTATCAATGTCGCCGGCATATATTCCGGATAATAACGGCTCAATCAGATTTTCAACTACTTCATCTCCAAGACGATTACGGAAAAAATGACCAAGTGACTGGTCGTCCTGCTGAGCGCCTTTCGATTTGACGAAGTCCTTTGAGGCTTTCACTTTCCCGACTGGGGAAAACAAACCGGAAAACAGAAACGGACGTACTTTCGTCGGAATTCCCATAAAAGAGCCACTCGGCATTTTATGAAGCTTATTTTTCACTAAAATATACGATTGACCAGTACCATTGGGAACCAGCTTATCGCCAAGACCGACTTCAGAAGCGAGCTCCGATGCACTTTTCTTTCGGGCTAAAAAGGAATCCGGTCCTCGTTCGATCGTGAAGCCATCCCTCTGTTCCGTTTTGATTTTTCCGCCTAATTTATCACTCGCTTCCAACAGCTTAACCTCATAAGGAAGCTGCTGATGTTTGATTTCTTTTTGTAAATAGTAAGCGGCAGCGAGACCTGTAATTCCGCCGCCGACTACTACAATTTGTTTAGTTTCAGACATGGACATCCCCTATTCTTTCACTTTTTCCAAAACGACTTTTGCTAAAGTATCAATGAATTTAGGATGGGTATTAGGCATATCCGGACGATAGTAATTCGCACCTACTTCATCACAGACAACTTTACATTCGTAATCATTGTCATAAAGAACTTCAAGGTGGTCAGATACAAAACCTACCGGTGCATAGACAAAGGAACGATAGCCTTTTTCGTTGTATAAGTCTCTCGTTAAATCCTGTACGTCCGGTCCAAGCCAAGGATCCGGGGTGTTCCCTTCACTCTGCCAGCCAATTTCGTATTGGGTGATACCAGAAGCTTCGGCAATCAAGTCTGCTGTCTTTTTTAACTGATCCGGGTATGGATCACCGCCTTGCAGAATTTTCTCCGGAAGGCTATGCGCAGACACGATCAGGCAGGCTTTCTCCTTTTCCGCATCATCCATTTGCTCATAAACAGAATCTATTTGTTCTTTCCAGTAGTCAATGAATCCTGGCTCATCATACCAGCTCTCCACGGACTTGATTGTCAATCCATGTTTTGCTGCCTCTTCCTGAGCACGACCATTGTAGGATTTGACACTGAAGGTAGAATAATGCGGTGCCAGTACAAGGGAGACTGCCCCTTCGATACCGTCTTCCACCATTTGTGCTACTGCATCCTCTATGAACGGTTCAATATGTTTGAGACCAAGGTAGAGTTTAAACTCTACCTCGTCCTGAAGCTCATTCAGTTTCGCTTCGATCGCTTTTCCCTGATCTTCTGTGATCCGTGCAAGCGGAGATATCCCGCCAATAGCATCGTAACGTTCGCGCAGGTCCTGCAGCATTTCTTCCGAAGGTTTGCGCCCCCGGCGAATGTGTGTATAGTAACGTTCAAGGTCTTCTTCTTTATAAGGAGTGCCGTAAGCCATTACCAGCAGCCCCATTTGTTTCTTTGCCATCAATCATTCACCTCTTAATTTCTGCTGGAATACTCATGAATCAGGCTGGTCAACCGTTTTAGTGTCTCCGGCTTGATATCAGGTGTCACCCCGTGACCAAGATTGAAGATATGGGCAGGATTTTCCTTTCCTTCATCAATGATCCGTTTGGCACGCTCCTCGATAACTTCCCAGTCCGATAACAGTAAGGAAGGATCCAGGTTGCCTTGAAGCGGCTTCGTGATGCCAAGATTTCTTGCTTCTGCAATAGACATTCTCCAGTCCAGGCCTAACACATCAACTGGAAGGTCATTCCACTCTGTGATCAAATGACGTGCTCCGACACCAAACATGATCAACGGTACCCCTTCTTCCTGAAGCGAAGAAAAGATACGGTGCATTACTGGCTTGATGAATGTACGGTAATCTTCCTGATTCAACGCACCGACCCAGGAGTCGAAAATCTGAATCGCCTTTGCTCCAGCATTGACTTGTCCCCGGACATATTCGATCGTCATATCGGCCAACTTATCCATCAACATAAACCATGTTTCCGAGTCGCTGTACATCAAGGATTTGGTTTTATTATAATTTTTTGAAGGGCCACCCTCAATCATATAGCTTGCCAAGGTAAACGGTGCCCCGCTGAAACCGATCAACGGGACGTCCAGCTGCTCGTTTGTCAGCAGTCTGATAGTATCCAACACGTAGGGGACATCGGATTCTGGATCAATCGTGCCTAATTTCTCGACATCAGCTTTCGACTGGATCGGATTATCGATGACCGGACCAATTCCTTTTTTAATATCGACATCCACCCCAATAGCAGGAAGCGGCGACATAATGTCTTTATAGAGAATTGCCGCATCAACGTCATATTGTTCCACTGGCAGCCTCGTTACATAGGCACACAACTCCGGCTGATGAGTGATTTCAAATAAAGAATACTTCTCCTTCAGCTGGCGGTATTCCGGCTGAGAACGGCCAGCCTGACGCATATACCATACTGGTGTGTAATCCGTCGTTTCTCCACGGAAGGCTCTCAAAATCGTATCGTTGATCTGTCTTGTCATGCTAAATAACCCCTTTACTATATGTTCACCATAACTGGAACCGGATCTGTCAGCACATGCCTGCTATCCGTTCCACCAATAACTGTCATACTTTTATCCGTATACCACTATAACACTTTTTTACTATCTACATAGGACTTGAGGATTTTTGTCACCATTTTGTGCGATTTTCCGGTTACCATTCCAATACTGCCCGATTGGACTGCTGTCCCTCCATCTTTGTATATGGATCGTAAGGAACAACATAATAGGTATGGCGCTGGAAGACGTTCTTTATGTCCACCTTGAACGTCCCTTTGCCGGTTACTTCCCCTACACGGGTATCAACTCCAGGCTCCTCTTTATAAATGTGATAGACAATTCGGTCATCCTCACCAGGTGTCCAGGACAATCTGCCTCGAATAAGCGATGAACCTCCTACTTCGAACTTTACGTTAAGGTCGTCAATCACTGGAAGTTTTACTGGAGGGGCGACATCCTCTTCTACTCCTTCAGGCTGTTGGAAGCTGGCGCTCAACCCTTTTTGCTGATCGATTTTTGTCAGAATCGATTTCATCATAGCAGTGGGGTAGCTGCTTCCCCCTTCCAGATAATGATCTTTCCCGGATGAATCATAACCCATCCACAAACTTCCGACATATTCCGGTGTATAGCCGGCAAACCATACATCTTTATTTTTACCTGGGACGGAATCATGCTGCTGGGTACCTGTCTTGCCCGCTAGAGCTTTTCCATAACTGCCTGATGTCCCGGTCCCGTGGGAAACGACACGCTGAAGCATCTCGGTCATATTCCAGGCCACCTGTTCAGAAAAAACAGTTCGTTCTTTCGGCTCCATTTCTTCGATGACTTCTCCGTTTCGGTCTTCGATTTTCTTTATGGCGTAAGCGTCGATCGCCTTTCCGCCTCTCGAAAAAGCACGGTAAGCTTCTACCATCTCCACTGGTGAGTAGCCATGCTCAAGTCCGCCGAGCGCCAGCGACAAGCCGCTGTCATTGGTTTCCAGGCCAAGCTTCTTCAAGTATTCTTTGGAAGTCTTAATACCAATTTGGTCAAGCAGCCATACCGCTGGGACGTTTTTTGACTTCACCAGCGCATCATATAGGGAGACAAGCCCTTCATAATTACCATCATAGTTTTTAGGTTCGTAATTACCAAATTTCATTGGGCGGTCAACTAGTAAGGAGTACGGATCATACCCTGCCTCCATCATCGCAGGCCCGTAGACTGACAATGGTTTGATGGTTGAACCTGGGGAACGCCGTACGTTGGCACGGTTCATGGTACCGTGCTCGTAATCACGTCCTCCGATAGCGGCAACAATTGCTCCGCTGTCCGCATCCATCAATGTGAATGCACCTTGCACTCCTTCTACAGAGCCTGGTGCATATTCGCCATTCTGCATCTCCTCATAAGCGATTTTCTGGATGTCAGGGTCCATTCCGGTAATAATCCGGTATCCTCCGCGCTTCAGTTCATCCCGGCTGATATTGTAACGGGCTGCAGCTTCCCGGATGACCAGATCCACGTAACTATTGGACCATTTCTGATCTTCGCGCTCCTGGTAATTCACTTCAAGCGTCTTACCTTGCAGCTGTAGTAACTGCTCGGATGTAATCATACCAACACTGTGCATACGATCGAGCACGACGTTCCTTCGCTTCACGGCTTCTTCAGGATTATCAACTGGCGAGTATGTGTTCGGTGCTTTTGGCATACCCGCGAGCATTGCCCCTTCAGAAATAGTCAGCTCTGAGGCAGGCTTGTTGTAAAAGACTTGGGAGGCCTGCTCGACCCCATAAATCCCTTTCCCGAAGTAAATCCGGTTCAGGTATAGTTCCAGTATTTCTTTTTTCGTGTAATTACGCTCCAAATACAGTGCAGCCATAACTTCTTTTGTCTTTCGCATCCATGTCTTATCATTGGTCAAAAACAGGTTTTTGGCAAGCTGCATCGTAATCGTACTGCCGCCTTCTACCTTCTTCATTGCTATCAAATCTTTATAGACGGCACGGAAAATTGCCCGTGGGTCCACCCCGCCATGTTCATAAAAACGGGCATCCTCAACAGCCATAAACGCCTCCTCGACGTGATCCGGTATTTCATCGATTGAAACAAGCGTACGATTCTCTGTGTAGATTCGCTCGATCACTTCTCCGTTTTCCAGTTCTACTGTCGTGGCATCATTCAATACCAGCTTTTCTTTATCTGCCACCAGCATGCCGCCAAACAAAATCGTCAAGTAGCCAAGCACAGCCAGTATGACAGCACTTAATGCGATAATTGCGGCCCATTTATAACGCTTTTTCTTCAGACGTTTCATTCTGGTCGTCGGTCTACCGTTGTTATTCCAAAGTTTCAAGGGTTGCGCATCCTTTCTTATAACTTTCCTCTATGTGTTATAACTTGTTTTTTCTTTTCTTTCATTGCTAAACTGAATTTATAATGGAAAGGGGATATGTGCAAATGAAAGTTTCTATGACAAATGGTACACCAAACTATTTAGCAAAGCTAGATAAGAAACACCCAGAAACGACACTCTTTTTCATGCAGGATCAAGATAAAACTGTTGCATACCATGAAGGTGAGCCTGGCATTTTCGAAGAAGGCCGGGACTATGAAACAGTAGACGCAGTCGGCGAGATGAAGCCCGAGGGGTTTGTCGTCATGAACAACATTCCTGTCAGTGACGAAGGTCGCCCTGTTTTTGAAGACCGTTTCAAAAACCGCAAAGGCGGAGTGGAACAAATGGAAGGCTTCCAGGCACTGCGCATTCTCCGTCCTTTAAAAGGAAACACTTATGTAGTTCTCACGCAATGGCGCAATGAAAATGACTTTGAAGACTGGAAGAACTCCCAGTCGTTTGAACAGGCGCATCAAAATTCCGGACCAAAGCATACCAAAAAACCTTCCTTTATCGACGGTGACGCTTATATCACCAAATACCGAATGGTACAATTTGAAGAAGAATAATTGACTTCTCGCTAAGTACCTGTGTCGAAAACCTTAATACTTTCTTAATACTTTCTGTTTCTTACCCTAAGAGGGAGTGTCTCTCTTATAAGATTTAATTCTCTCTTTTTTTAAAATTTGTCTCTCTTTTTTTCGTTTTTGTCTCTCTTTTCTTCAAAATTGTCTCCTATCGATAAGAGATTGTCACTCTTCCTTATGGGGGCGTCTCTCATATTTGCAAATTGTCTCATATAGCGTTCATGAGTAGGCTTAGGAGTACAGCACGCCCCCAAGTGAACCGTTCCCTGAGCTGCCTGATACTTTAAAAAGTTAAAAAATCGAGTAGGAAACCTTTTTCAGTTTCCTACTCGATTTCAATGCTAATAAAGTGAGCAGGCATACAGATCCTACTCACACTTTTACATCACTCAGACATTTGTCAATAATTACGAACGAATCGCCCTGCTCCCTTAAATTTTTTTCAGCAATTGATTTTTATGGGCATAGACCGCCGCCTGTGTCCGGTCGTGGACACCTAGTTTACTGAGGATATTGCTGACATGGGTTTTCACGGTTTTGATGCCTATATAAAGAGAATCACTGATCTCCTGGTTGGTCATCCCTTCTCCGATACATAACAACACTTCCAGTTCCCGCTGCGTCAGTTCATCATGGGGTTTCTTCTCGGATGATCGGAAGCGGTTCATCATCTTCCCCGCCACTTTTGGTTCGATCGTATTTTCACCACGATAGGCTTTCTTGATAGCATCGGCGATTTCATCGGCTGATGAAGTTTTCAGCATATAGCTGAATGCTCCTGCCTCAAGCGCCGGGAACACTTTTTCATCATCATAATAGCTGGTGAGAATAATCACTTTACAACCGGGATGTTCGGCCATGATTTGTTTTGTAGCTTCAATGCCGGTGCCATCTTCCATGATCAAGTCCATCAGCACGACGTCTGGCTTCAAGTCAGCAACCAGCTTCGCTCCTTTATTCCCGCTGGAGGCTTCTCCGATGATGTCAAGCTCATCCTCGGTATTCAAATAAGCGATGACTCCTTTTCGGACAACATCATGATCATCAACTACCACAACCTTTATCATCCTATCTCCCCCTTAACTGTCTGCAACGGCACACGTATATCAATATGCGTTCCTTCCCCTTCCCGTGAGCGGAGTGCAAAGTTGCCCCCTATCTCCCCAGTCCTTTCTCGCATTGTTTTCAATCCATAGGAAGCAACAATCGTTTCCTTTTCCTTCATATTGAACCCCACCCCATTGTCTCCAATATGTAAAAAAAGCTCTTCGTTTTTCTCTTTCAGGCTGACATTGACATCCGTGGCATTCGAATGCCGCAGTATATTGGATAACGCCTCCTGGATAATCCGGAATAGATGCTCCTCTTTTGTTTGAGAGAGACCTCCTGTTTCCTCCATTTGCACGTGAAAATGGATGGGGCACTTTTGCTCCAGTTCTTCAACCAGGCGCTCGATCCCTTTGGTCAACGGTTCCCCTGATAAATGAACAGGTCTGAGGTGCAGCAATAATGCACGCATTTCTGTCTGTGCCTGTAAAGCCATTGCAGAAATTTCCTCCAGCTGCCGTTTCGCCTGATCTGGTTTTTTATCGAACACCCTTACTGCCGCCTGGGACATCATCGTCAATGCAAATAGCTGCTGGCTTACCGCATCATGCAAATCCCGGGCCAGCCGCTGGCGTTCTTCCATGGTCGCAGCACTATGGGCTTTTTTGGCGAGCTCTGCTTTCTCATCCGCAAGACGCACTAAAGAGTCCTTTTGTTCCTGCAATTTTCCGCCCAGCTCATTTAACTCACTGGCAATTCTCGCAATTTCATCTTCTTCACTGAACAAAACTTTCGTCTTGAAGTTCCCTCTTGCCAGATGGGTAATCACTGTCGATAGACTATCGATACGGTCCTTTAAATCTCCGCTTGAGCGGAAGCCTGCATAAAAAGACATGAACAGGCCAAGCAGAAAATAAATGCCCATAAATAAAAGAATTGCTCCTGCTGCCAGCCACTCCGGTGTGAACCATACATGGATGGAGAGCAGGACAGCCAGCAGCACAAAGGTATTCAGTATCAGTCCAAATAAATGAGATCGTATAAACGTATATCTAATACTGCTTAATCGTTTCAACATACTATCCGCTCCTATACCTTGTCGACCCGAACATCGCCAGCCTTAAGATCAATATCGATCGTCAATCGCCTTGTTGCATCCTGATAACCTGGAGTCTCAAATGTCGTCGATCTATTGATGCCGTCAGATGTCTTTCCCAAAAGATTGATACTGCCGGCTTTAACAAAGGCTTCTATCCGGTAATCAAGGTTCTCCGGCATCAGCATTTTTATATCTCCAGCCCAGCCTTTAACAGAAATAGGGGTATCCTTTTCAGGTATAAAAGCTTTTGTAAAATCAAAGTGGTAATCCCCTACTGCATTCCACAGTTGCATCGGTTCCACTTTCCAATTTTCTGCATTATATTGATGGTCTCCGATTACCGTGTGCATTTTCTTATTGTTATGTTTCTTTTCAAATGAAGACCCACTGAGGTCTTCCGTATCGACATTCACCCGGAACCGTTTCCGGCTGCCTCCGAGAAACATACCAAATCCAATGTAGATAAATAGAAGCGGCCAGAGCTTGAGCACATCGCTAAACGTAAATATAATAACGCCTATTTCTCCCAGCAGCACCAGGAGCCCATAAATAGTAAAAAAAGAACCGAACATCCAGGAACCCCCGTGGCCAGCCAACCTGTCCCACCAGAGCTTCAGCCCGGTAAGCATAAGGATTGCAGCTAATATCATTCCCCATGATATATATAACGTCTTATCAATTACCCCTAGATTTTCCAACATAAGCACAATGCCTGTTCCTATCAGCAAGAAAGCAAGCAAGAAGTGCAGCCATCCTTTTCTCATCATCGCTCATCCCTTTTTGTCTCTATCTTTGTTAAAATTAGACAACCTTGTCTTTAATCCCTTCTTTTTACAGGGTTATCTTTTATTTTCCTGGCTCCATTATCACAAAAAAATCCCCGAGCCGTAACGCTCGGGGGAATGGTTCTTTCTCCGTCTCAAGTCGGAGATGATTCTCTTCTTCCTTTCCACCTATGATATAAAGAAAGCCACACCGCGACAACAAGGATTCCAAAGCTGAAACCTGCCACCACGTCCGTTAAATAATGCACCCGTAACACATAACGGCTGAATCCGATCAGCAGAATCAATATCAGACCCACCGCAAGGATCCAGACGGCTGCCTTCATACTTTTCATTTGTATCATCAAAAAATAAACAAGCAGACTATAGGTGACCATCGATACCATCGCATGACCACTGGGATAACTTAACCCTGTACCATCGACACTTTCCAAAATACGTGGTCGTTCCCGCTGAACAAGATGCTTAATGGCAAAGTTAGCGCCATAACCTGCAGCAACGCCTGCCACAAGCATAATCCCTGCGAGGATATCCTTATAGTAAAACCAGAGAATCAACCCTGTTATGATCGCTATCGTATATAAGAACCAGCTCGAACCCAACTCGGTAATCCATCGGAACATAGATTCCACAGCAGTTCCTTCGACCTCAGCAACAAATGGACTTGCCCAGCGGTCAAGATTCGGTGTCCCTTCTGAAGCTACTTGGAACGTGAATATGATAACCGATAGGAACGCGAGCACAAGCATGGCTGTCAAAAAGTAGCGCTGCTTTTTCCTCATTAACTGTACCTCCATTCTTCCTTACGATACCACATAGACGTTTATGAAAAACTATCCAGGGAATAGTAACCATGGAATATTTTATTGGAAAGGATGAATGGATATGGATCAAAATATGAAAGAATTGATTGAAGGTCTTAATGAGGACCTAGCACATGAATATGCAGCTTCAATTATGTATACGTATAATGCAGCAACCGTTGATGGCCTTTATTATTCCGTATTGAAGCCATTTTTCGAAGGAGAAATCGCTGACGAGCAGGGACACGCTCTCTATCTATCTGAAAAAATTAAAATTCTTGGAGGTACCCCTACAACCACTCCAGCAGAAGTAAAGCAGCTGACGAACGTCAAGGATATGCTGGAAGAAGCTCGCAAGTCAGAGGAAGATACTATTAACCGTTATGAAAAACGCAAACAGCAGGCAGACGAACTTGGTTTGACTGAATTAGTAGTCAAGCTTGAGGATATGATTGCTGATGAAACCCAGCACATGGAAGAAATGGAACGTCTGCTGGCTGACCCGCGTTTATCTTAATAATTAAAGAATGAAAACGTCCGGAATCCCCGTCCGGGCGTTTTCTTTATGTCCACATATTCTGACAATGGCGGTGAATGTGATAGAATAAAAAGCAAGCTATCCTACGGAGGAGGAACCTGTTCATGTGGAAAGATATCTACACCGCTATTGATGAATCCTACAAAGAAATGGTTGAAACCCGGAGATATTTACACCAATATCCCGAAGTGTCGTTTCAGGAAGAAAAGACAGCAAAATACATTGCTGATACATACGAAAAGCTAGGTATCCCGTACGAAGCCAATATTGGCGGCAACGGAGTCATCGCCAGGCTAAAAGGTGGTAAACCCGGCAGGACAATCGCCCTTCGTGCCGACTTTGACGCCCTGCCGATCCAGGAAGAAAATGATGTACCTTATAAGTCCAAAAACGATGGTGCTATGCATGCGTGCGGACATGATGGTCATACTGCCGTCCTTCTGACACTTGCTAAAGTACTCGTCAACTATCAGGACAAAATCCCGGGCACAGTAGTATTCCTGCATCAGCACGCCGAAGAATACGCGCCAGGAGGTGCAAAGCCGATTCTCGAAAGCGGTGCAATCGATGATGTTGATGCGGTGTTTGGTACCCACCTATGGGCGACGACCCCACTCGGCACCATCGAAACGACCAAAGGCGCTTTCATGGCCGGAGCAGACCGATTCGAAATCACCATCAAAGGAAAAGGCGGCCATGGCGCACAGCCCCACCTCACCAAAGATGCACTTGTCATCGGATCGCAATTGGTGACATCCTTGCAGCAGATCGTAAGCCGGCGTCTTGATCCATTGAAGACAGCTGTCGTCACGGTCGCTCAGTTTGAATCTGGCACAGCATTCAATGTCATCGCGGATTCCGCCAAGCTTACCGGAACCGTCCGTACATTCGACCCTGAAGTGCAGGAAACGATAATCAAGGAAATGGAGAGAATTACGAAATCTGCCTGTATCCTTTATGAAGCTGATTATTATTTCGATTATTATAAAGGGTATCCGCCAGTGATCAATCACGCCGAGGAGGCAGCGCTAATCCTTGATGAAGCGCCTGAAGCTGAGGCCTCCTTGACGACCAGAGAAATCGAGCCGAGCATGGCAGGAGAAGACTTCGCTTACTACTTACAAGAGAAACCAGGCGCCTTTTATTTTACCGGTGCCAAGATAGAAGGACACGAATACCCTCATCATCACCCTAAATTTGATATCAATGAGCGGGCCCTCCCTCATGCGGCCAAAACACTGCTGCAGGCTTACCGTTCGTACCAGGAGAAATATTCATCTTAACGATCTCGGAGCGTCCGGAGACGGTAGCAATTCATCGCCGTCTCCCCTAACTGCTCCAACAATTTTGTATTCGCCCACGCTCCTACTACAGCCCCGAACCCAGGGACCAGTTGAAGCATTTTAACAAAGTCAATGGTGTCTCGGTATTCCAGCTGCAAGGACTTCCAATCGACTTCTTTCCATTTCCGCTGTTCCTGTTCCCATTTATTAATGATATCTGCTATCTCCCTTTGCCTGTTATCACTGGAAAAAGCAAGCATGAAGACATGGAGGATGTACATACGCTCTTGATAATCACGAACTTCATAACCGTACAGCTGCCCAACATCGAATAAGAACTTCATTTTAATACTCAATAATAACGGAAAATCGGCCATACCAAGCAGCAGTCCACCTGCCCCTGTCCCCGCTCCTTCAACAGCGGCAGTACGTTTATACCGCTTCATTCGCTCGCGTACCATACCTTCCCGCTCTCGAAAAGAAGCATCCTGCCTCACTTCTACTGGGTCGATGTATTCGGAAGTAGTCAGCGCGGCCTCAATCATTGTACGAATACTTTCTGTTACGACATGGTGCACTCGCTCTGGTATTTTCTTGTTTATCTTTGTTTGGATCCGCTTGGAAGACCGTTGGATCAGCGTGTCGCGTTTGCTTAAAGATTTTTCCCAACGCTTCGCTTCCCGAAGCACCTGTTCCTCATAAGACGATAGCAAAGAATCTCTCCTCCTTTTCCGGACCTCCCAATCCTCAACACCATAACATAAACAGTTTCTCTCGAAGCTGAGTCTTCAGTAAAAGGGGCTTATCTGTAACAGTAACACTGAGATTTAATAGAGCCTTTTTCAAAAAAGGAGCCTGGGACAGGCTCCTATGTGAGTCTTGGTTTGATATAGCTCTGTGTAAACAGCCAGCTGAAGATCGCTCCTCCTCCCCAGACGAGAAGCAGGCCAAATGGATTCCATTGGACAATGAACAGCAAACCGAACAGGAATGTTTGGAATAACATCAGTTGAAACAGCCATTTCAGCACGGCCTTTTGCCGCCATTCCTGCTTCAATGGATATAAGTCCATCCAGGCAATTGTCCGGTGATGATTCCATAACGTCATCATCTGAAACGCACTTAGATACAGGAACAGAATTGCAAAAACGACTTTCACCCAGACATTCGGCACATAGTAGATTGCAAGCCCGCCGATGACCAGCAGTCTGAAATACATGCCGACATAGTCGCTGCTCCGGGCAAAGGTAATCCGATATAAATAGTCAAACGACTGGGACTGTTTATAAGTAACCGGCTTGAGCAGAAGTCCTACCAGCCAGTGGCGCTTCTTTACTGTGTTTTTTAAATGGGGTACATCGGTAAACATATTTGCAATCCGGTAAAAAGTACGCATTCTCGCCTGATCCTTTTCGACAAGAACATCCCAGACAAGACCGGGTTTTTTCTTTGCCAGAGAATAATTGTACATCGTTACGCCAAACAAAAGCAGGGTAACAACTCCTGCAAACATTAGCTCGCCCGCTGCAAAGAAATAAAACACGACAATACTGAGCAGAATCCGTATCAGCTGATCCCATAACCTGGTGTTCAGATTCCTTTCTTTCAGCATCCACCAGTTCGCCATCATGTTCCAGCCCTTAAATACAAGGACCACGAGCATCATCATCAAATAATATCTTGTGCCCTGTTCCGGATAGCTGGCAAAATACAATGGTCCTAACGCAGCAGCAACCAACAGCACTAAATACAGCTGGATGACATAGCTGTAATAGAGGCAGCGCTTGAAATAGTCATCCAATTGGTGTTCTGCCGGCAACAGGAAAACAAGATCCGGCTCTTTTAAGAGCGTGCGAACCGGACTATAACTTGCGATTAAACCAAATGCGATGCCGACAATCATAGCTGTCGGGAAGTTTTCCGGAAGCTCCGTCAGCCACTGCTGGTAGTAATAAGCTAATGCCGAAAGGAAGAATATCATCGCTACAGCGATATGCCCATTGAAAATATATTTTAAGTACCTGCCTGTTTCTTTTGTATGCTCATTAAATCGCTTCTGCCAAAACGCCTTCGCATCAATCATGGTTCTCTTCCTTTGTCAACTGAACATACAGGTCATCCAATGTTGATCCAGGCATTTGAAAAGCTTCCCGCAATTCTTCCAGTGTTCCTTTGGCACGGATTTCCCCATCGTGTAAAATGACAAAACGGTCGCAATAGCGCTCGGCTGTTGCTAATATATGCGTGGACATTAAAACGCCTGCCCCCTCTTGTTTCATTTCCTCCATCAACTGCAGGTAAGACTGAATACCAAGAGGATCAAGTCCGACAAAAGGTTCATCCACGATGTATAAGGAAGGCTCAATCAAAAATGCACACATAATCATTACTTTCTGACGCATTCCTTTCGAAAAATGCACCGGGAACCAGTTTAATTTCTTTTCCATGCGAAATTCCTTCAACAAAGGATCCAAACGTTTTTTGAATTCCTGTTCCTCGATGCCATAAGCCATCGCCGTTAAATGCAAATGCTCATATAATGTAAGTTCATCATAAAGGATGGGCATTTCAGGTATGTAAGCCATCTGCTGGCGATAAGCTTCCGGGTTTTCTTCAAAGCGTTTGCCATTGATGGCTACTTGTCCTTTTTTCGCCTGCATCATCCCGATGATATGCTTGATTGTTGTACTTTTCCCTGCCCCATTCAAACCGATCAGACCGACGATTTCATTGGGATGTACATCAAAAGAAATTCCATGCAGAACATTTTTATGTGTATAACCTCCGTGGAGGTTTTCAATATGTAATAAAGGTTCCATTTAATCATCCTCTCCATTGCAATCCTTCTTTATAGAATTTTACCACTACCCTTAAACTATGCCAAAAAATTCATGTGCATAATTTCGACTCATTCCTCCAAACTACGTAATAAGGAGTGAGGCAGTACCCCGTTTCACAATGACAACATCAACTAGTGGTTCAACCACGAAATGAGGTGTCGGTGAAAGATCATTCATGAGCCAGATCCAGATTCCCCATGACAAATGAGGTGTTGACAGAAGGCTTATCAGCGGTTTCCTATCCAAAATTCCGGAAGCTTTTCCAATTGAATGGCTTCTCTTTTTGACAAAATAGGTAACAATTCGATCAATGATTAGCTTCACTCCTTTTATAGCAGAGCACCGGAAACGGTGCTCTGTTTTCTTATGAGTTATTTTATAAGCGGAGTGGTTTCTTACCGATGTCAAGATTATGATACAATACAGACAACTATTATAAAGGAGTGAGTAGTATGAGTCATAAGGAAGATTGTATTTTCTGCAAAATCGTAGCAGGCGACATCCCTTCTGCAAAAGTGTATGAGGACGAAGATGTATACGCATTCCTGGACATAAGCCAGGTAACGAAAGGTCATACGCTTGTTATTCCAAAAAAACATACGAAAAACATTTATGAGACCGACGCTGAAACAGCAGGGAAACTGTTCACTCGCTTGCCAGAGATTGCTTCTGCCATTAAAGAAACATATCAGCCAATTGGAATGAATCTTTTGAACAACAATGAAAAGCCAGCCGATCAATCAGTCTTCCATCTACATATTCATCTGATTCCCCGATACGGCAAAGGAGATGGATACAGCTCCAACTGGGAAGTCCATTCTGATGAATACAACACAGATGATCTGCAAAAAATTGCGGAAGAAATCAATCAGAACATCTCTTCCACATAAATAGATATACTTTGCTCATTGATGATGTTTTGATATAATGTACCTATACTTTCGCAGACGGTCACGAGGACACGTCTGGAAAAGTAAATTTAGAAGAGATCAGTAGAGAAGAGGAGAGAATAAAGTGAATATTCGTATTTTAGTCATGCTTTCATTACTTGTTGGGATTGGTGCCGTTTTACATGCAATCATGCCGCCATTTTTTTTAGGAATGCGTCCTGATATGCTGTTGGCGATGATGTTTCTGGGAATTATTCTATTTCCTAAATTCAAATATGTGATGATCCTATCCTTGGCGACAGGAATCATTTCTGCACTTACGACAACAGTACCTGGAGGTCAGATAGCGAACATTATTGATAAGCCGTTGACCGCATTAGCTTTCTTCGGGTTATTCATCGCAGGGCGCAAATTTGTGAAACAGAACATCTACGCTCCTTTGTTGACAGCATTAGGCACCATGATCAGTGGAACCATTTTCCTTAGCGTCATTCTATTCATCATCGGGTTGATGGAAGGAAGTTTCCCTGTCATGTTTGCTACTATCGTGCTGCCGACAGCTGCGATCAATACCAGTGCAATGATGGTCATATATCCTGTAACCCAGGGAATTATGAAACGGTCACAACTAAGCGCGAGTTATCAATAACATTCATAAACCTCTGGCTGGCAGGCTGGAGGTTTTTTACACTTTAGGAACGGTTAATTTTCTGAGTAGAATAAAGTATAATAAAAAGGAAGGCTCTCGCTATAAGGGTCCAGCGATAAGCAAAGTGTTTTTAAACGATAAACGGACATAATAATGGTAGGTCACCGATATTCTTTTAAAAAGGGTTTCATTTTTACATAGAAAGAGAAAATAACAAAAGAAGATGTTTGAAAGGGGTTATGTTATGGCAAACGGTAAATCGTTACTATTGGGCTTTTTTGTGGGTGGAGTAGCTGGTGCCGCTTACACGTTGATGAATACAAAGACTTCCGGAGAAGAATTCCGCGAAAACGCGAAAGCCAAAAGTGCACAGCTGAAAGATACTGTACTCAAACTGAAAGATGACGGCATGCAATTGAAAGAGCAAATTGCCCAGACCTCCAAAGAAGGCGCTGAATTGATTAAAGACCTTTCAGAAGATGTGAAGTCGTCCATTGAGAGCTGGAAAAAGACAGTAGAACCTCATCAGAAAAACATCCAGAAATACCTCGAGCAAATAGAAGAAAGTCTGAAAGAGTTGGAAGAAAAAGCGAAACAAGAACAAAACACTTCTCAACAGACACCACCTATGGAAGATCCAGACAAACCGAAATCATAACTTTAAAAGGGCTGTCCCATAAGTCGAATAAGACTTCGACGGGGCAGCCTTTTGATGTCTCAACAATTAAAAGAAACCCCCGCTTTCACAGGAAAGCGGGGGTGAGAAAAGTTACTTATTCATCTGGCTGTAGGTCTTCAATGGAGTCTACCTCCATGTATTCTGGAACGACCAGACCAATCTTAGCACCGGTCAAGTTCGCTCCAAGATCTTCAAGGCTGTCCTGGTGACGTTCATATTGAGCACCGTGTGTACCTGGCAGCCATGCAGCAACCATGCCATCCGCTTCGCCTGATGCTACGGATTCCCACATTGGTCCATTATCCAAAGCAGTAATCGTCACATCAAAACCTTGTTGTTCCAAAACGTACTTGATGACATTCGTTGATGCGATTTCAGAGTCCCAGTTAACATATACTAGTGTAACTTTTTCCCCATCAACTTCTTCTGTTCCTTCCGTCCACGCTTCTACTTTATCCGCATTGTTATCTACCCAATTTTGTGCCGCTTCTTCCGGGGAAGCTCCTTCTTCAGAAATCTCAAGCATGACTTCCTCCATGTCGCTTGTTTCCCATTGGAATTGGTCTAAAATTTTGTAGGCGTTCGGCATGTCTTTTTCTAATCCTTCGCGCACCATTGTTTTGATTTCCTCTTCACCGCCGAAAACTTCGTTTGGATCCTCAAGATATTTCAAGTCATATTTCGCAAATTTCCAGTGTGGAGTCCAGCCAGTTACAATAATTGGTTCTTCATTTTCATAAGCACTTGAGAGTTCCTGTGCCATTGCACCGCTGGAAGAAGTTGATACTTCCCATCCGCTCAAGTTTTCATATTCTTCTACCGCTGACTCTGCTGCTGCCACTACACCTGCTCCTGCTTCGATCCCAGTAATCGTGTAGTTGACTTCTTCGCTGTAGTCAGGTGTATTATCTCCGTTTGACGCTTCGTTGCTTTCACCCTCATTCTCATCAGAACCACAACCTGCTGCGACAAGTGACAATGATAGACCCGCTGCTATTCCAAGCCGCTTCCAGTTTAAGTTAAACATAATTAATTCTCCCCTTTTAATAGAATTTTTATGAGAAGACCAGCAGATGCTGGTCTTTTACCCTTTAATTAGACCTTATTGACCTTTTTGTGTATTTAAGTTCTGTGTGAAGCGATCAATGATAATTGCAAGAATAACAATTCCCAGTCCCGCTACGAAACCCGTACCGACATCCGCACGTTGGAGCCCGGTAATTACGGTTTGTCCAAGACCTTTTGCCCCGATCATAGATGCGATAACCACCATGGATAAGGAAAGCATAACTGTCTGGTTGATACCAGCCATGATCGTTGTCTTAGCCATCGGCAGCTGTACTTTAAATAACTTTTGTGCACCTGTAGTACCGAATGAATCCGATGCTTCAATCAGCTCCTTCGATACTTGTCTTATACCAAGGTTAGTGAACCTTACGGTAGGAGGTGTTGCAAAAATAACGGATGCGAATACCCCAGGTACCATTCCGATACTGAAAAACGCCACCGCTGGAATTAAGTAGACGAATGCCGGCATTGTCTGCATGAAGTCGAGTACCGGTGTAAGAATAGTCTGGACTGTCTTACTCTTCGCCATCCAAATACCAAATGGAACACCTATAATAACAGAAATCAGACTGGCAAATATGACCAGAGTGAATGTGTTCATCAATTCTTCCCATAATCCCTGGTTACTGATAAACCATAACCCGATCACCGAGAATGCAACTAAACCAAACCTTTTTCCTGATACAAAGAAAGCCAATACGGCGATGACAGCGATAAATAACCAGATCGGTATCGCCATCAAAAGATCCTCTGCGAAAAATTCAATAAAGTCTCCAAAATCCTGCTTGATAAAATCGAATAAAAACTCAAACGTATCTGTTGTCCATTCCGTGGCGTTGTCAATCCACTCGGCAACAGGCAGCTTAGGAATGATCTCCATTGATTGACACCTCGCTTCCTGCTAATGCTGCGATGACAGCTCCCCTGACGATGATACCTTTCAACTTATCTTCTTCAACAACTGCGATCGGTACAGGAGAGTCATGAATCATATCGAAAATCTCGTGCATGCTCGTATGCATTTCCGCTTTCGGTACGTCCGTATGAAGAATGTCACGCAAATCTTTCTTTTCTTGTTTTGCGGCAGCAGAAACATCATCTGCTGTTACATAGCCATATAGCTTTCGTTTTCTGTCGACCACATAAATGCTGGACAATCCTTCTTTTCTCATTCTTTCCAGAGCAGCGCGTGGCCCATGTTTTTCGATGTCCACAGTTTCTGGACGTTTCATGATGTGCTGGGCTTCCAGCACTTTAGAGCGATCTACATCTTCAACGAACTTCTCGACATAATCATTAGCCGGATTGACCAGAATTTCTTCCGGTGTGCCGATTTGGACAATTTTTCCGTCCTTCATCAATGCGATTCGGTCTCCAATCCGAAGCGCTTCATCCAGGTCATGGGTGATGAAAAGGATCGTTTTCTTCATACTTTCCTGCAGTTCTAATAGTTCATCCTGCATTTCTTTACGAATCAATGGATCCAAAGCTGAGAAAGCTTCGTCCATCAGCAGAACTTCTGGATCATTGGCCAATGCCCGCGCCAGACCGACACGCTGCTGCATCCCGCCAGATAACTGGGAAGGATATTGGTTCATGTACTCGCCAAGGCCAACCATTTCTAAAGATTCCTTGGCACGTTTTTCACGTTCAGTCTTATCGATACCTTGCACCTCAAGGCCAAACTCTGCATTTTGAATAATCGTACGATGCGGGAATAAAGCAAACTTTTGGAATACCATACTCAATTTTTCACGTCGTACTTTTCTTAAATCCTGTTTATTCATCTTGGCCAGGTCTTCCCCGTCAATCATGACACTGCCTTCTGTCGGTTCAATCAGACGATTGATCAGGCGGACCAACGTTGATTTACCACTACCGGATAGCCCCATAATGACGAAAATTTCTCCTGCTTCTACTTCAAAAGAAGCACGATTGACACCTACTGTGTTACCTGTCTTTTTTAATATTTCTTCCTTTGATAAGCCTTGATCAAGCATTTTAGTCGCTTGCTTGGCGTTCTTACCAAAGATTTTGGATAACTTATCTACTTTAATAACAGGCACTTAATTCACCTCACTATAACTTTTTGTCTAATTTTTATGATTAGTATTGCCCATTTCTCTGCACTCACCCTACATACTGTAACGCATATATAACAAAAAGTACAAACAATAAACTCAGTTAAAAAAGTATGAAAATAACGTACAGTTTATTCTGTACAAAATTTAGAAAGTGAATTTCGTAGTTTTCCTCTATTTTTCTTTCAATTAAACCGCTATCACTCATTTTAATTTTTTCTCACCTTGATATAACGTGTTAATTAGCCAATTATTATAAAGGAGGATTTTATGGCTCCTTATTCACATACAATCGAAGAATTGCATACCCAGGTGATTCATGAATTTTCTAAGACGTTAGAAATGTTCGCATTGACCCCAACCGAAGCTCGATTATTCGTGACCTTGTACCTGCATGGTGAACCAATGACGCTCGACGAGATGAGTAAAGCGCTCGGAAAAAGCAAAACTTCCATGAGCAATGGTATTAAAAGTCTCCTCGACCTCAACCTAGTTGAAAGTGTCTGGAAAAAAGGGGTTCGCAAAGACCTTTACCGTGCAGATGAAAACTTATATCGGCAATTCATGACTTCTTATATACAAAAATGGCTTGATGCTGCCAACAGACAAGCACATTCGTTAAAACAAATTGAATCCTCTATAAGGAAAGAAGTAAAGCAGATAGAAGAACCTGCCGACATGGAAAAGATTGAGGAATTGCATGAGCGGCTCGGGGAAATGATTCGCTTCCACCGATTGATTACTGATAACTTCAAAGCGATGAAACCAACAGCTAAAGACCTGGTTTAGCAGCCGCCGGATTTTCCCGTAAAGAAGGAGAGAAACCGATAATTAAGCCGGTTTCTCTCCTTCTTTATCTTTGTTTATCCTGCGTTTCCATTTTCGTTAACAATTCCGCAAAAATCGAAACCTATACCGAATGCGTTATTAGCAGCAGCTAACGTATTTTTGGTACACGAAGCGGTATGAATGGCGCACGTCATTCGATATCCAGGCTCCCGATTACTGAACATGTTGCCAATGATGGAAATTCTTTCACACGAAGATGTCACACGTATGCCCTGAGCGTCTACTTTCCCTTCACCACCTATTCCGGTCAGATGGTTGTTATTGACCGCCGTCATATCATTGCCAGTAATCCAGATCCCATGGCCTCCTACCAATGACATTGCATTATTAGCAATCGTTAAATCTCTATTACCACTAAATGCCTCAATTCCTGTTGCCTTTGTCTGTTTAATGTTGTTCCCAATGACATTCACCTGCCTGCATGCCACTAGTTTGATTCCCTTATCACCACCGGTCACAATATTATCCGAAATAATAGAGTTGGCGAGGTGCGCAAGATAGATGCTATAAGTGGGGGCGGAATTTTCGATCGTATTACCCGTGACGTTCACCTCGAGCATATCGTGATGTTTATCGCCGGTAATACTCATTACTGAGCCATGCCGGCCCGGTTTCGTAAATTGATTGCCTTGAATGGTGATACGTTTGACCTGGTTACTGCTGTAAGTCTGGTTGCCATCGATATCTTCGCTATCAACCTCCCCCTCCCCTACATGATTGGGATCAATCGAGAGACCAGCACCACATCCATTGAAAATATTACTTGTAATCGTGACATCCTCCCAGGAATAAGCCCGGACTCCCCATTGCAACGTTCCTTCTATGATATTGTTCGTAATGATAATTCGCTGGTGCCAGCGGTCTGAGGTTGCTGAGTGTGACCCGATTGCTCTCCCCCAGCTTCCCAGCCTGTCACTCGGGCCAAAGTAGCAATTCGAAATCATAACATCCTTGCAGGGGGTATGGTCGAAATGGCCTTTTTTCCAAGGGAAAACTCCTTTACTTTTCATCAAATCCAGCTGCACGGCTTCGGAATAAAGCTTCTTTTTCTTTGGGGCCATTCCAATAAATTTACAACCATCAATCAGGACATTTTTAGATGAGTTTATTTCCATCCCGTGCCCCGGGGATACATCTTTTATAATTAGATCACGAAATATTAAATTTTTACTATGGCCGAATACAAAACACGTCCCTCCTAAGTAACGATGGCCGTTATTATCCCATATCCCTCCAATAATAGTTATATTCCCATTTCCATTATAACCGTTGTCCGTACTGTCTTTCTTTATATTCTGCAGCATCCCGCGATGGTGCACTTTATTGAAAACCGCTTTTGGATGACACTCCATCCGTGTCCCTTCGTAGATGAAGAGGGTCGATGTAAGTTTATATACGCCTGCAGGGAAATAAATAGAAATTCCATTCGGTTTGTCTTTTGCTTCATCCAGTAATTGCTGGATACCTGAAGTGTCATTATGCTTTCCGTCCCCTTTAATACCGGGATGGTCTGTTGCAATATGATGCCTGCTGTCCGCGTCAATTTTTCTTTCCAGCTTACGCAGCCTTTGCTTAATCCGGGCGGTAACTAGTGAATCAACTGGATCATCTGCATTGGTACGATCTGGTTTATATTGCTTCAGCTTTTCTGTATATTTGCCCATGTACATCTCCCCATTTCAGTCAGTTCTTCTATAAAGAATGGTATGACTTTTTGAATATCTTTTTCCATAACCCGTTTAACACTTTTCAAACCTTGTAAACATATCTGCATCAAGCCTTGTCATGGCAGTCCAAAAACTCTTTTATTTTTTTTGTAAAAACCTATTGCTTTTTCAATGAAAACATACTATTATTCCATTTGTGCTACTAAAACATATGGTTTCACCCCAAATATCATAGAAACATTCATTACAATGTTTCAGTCATTTTTGCAGCAAAGGGGGATTCTGAGATGAATTGCTGGAAAACAGTAAACATCACTAAGGATTTCGGTAATAATCGTATTTATCTCACATCCTTTCTTACAGGGTTGTTGGCATTTCTGATATTGTATTTGGCTTTTTCACTGGTTCATTTGACACATGATGTAAAAGACCATGGGTTCATCCCTTTGCTGGTCATTCTGTTCTTCTTACCGTCATTGCACCGGATGATGCATATATTGCCATTAGTACTTGCTAATAAGCGTGTAAGGGTGAAATGGTCATTCAAAAGAAGATTGATTCCGACATTTGATTATCGGTGTCAATCCAAATTATCTAAAAAAACATCTATTTTCATGGCACTGGCACCGACTTTATTTATTACTATGCCAGCCTTGGCGATGAGCTTCATATTCCCTGGATATTTCGCATATCTTGTTCTGTTTGCAGCTGTAAACATCGGGTTATCTTTCACCGATTTCCTGTATTTGAACCAATTTATCCGGGCACCTCGTCGTTGTATCATTGAAAATGCAAAAGATGGTTATGATATTTTAATTAAACAAAAAAGCTCCTAATTGAAAAAGACAGATTATCGAGTATAAAACCCCGCAGGGTTTTGTACTCGATTTTTGATTTACGTTTCCTTTCTGTCTTGTTTTACAAATATTAAATCCTGTTCAAAAACATTAATTTTTGTTAAAGTAATGGATAAGAATAAAGGGGGTAATCCAGCTGTGGCATTCGTATTTATCATCTACGCCTTAGTCATTCTACTCATCATAAATTCTCTGACTCATTCGTTATGTACGAAGACGAACATGTCTAAAGAGAAGCAGCCGCGTGTCTTCCGTACGATAAATGTACTAATAACGATTTTATTGATTTCCTCCTATGTAGAGGTCTTGAACGCGGTCTGACTTCATGATTGTCTTCCATATAAATAAATGAAAAAAGCCAGACGCTTAAACCAGCGTCTGGCTTTTCTAATTCACCTGTCAGGGATTACAGCCATGCTGCCCCTACAATAATGAGCAAAATGAATAGCACGACGATCAAAGCGAAACCGCCACCATATCCTCGACTCATAACCTCACCCCCTTATCTGATACATACAGTATCCTATGCAGCGGCCCCACCCTTTGGATAGGCGCATGCCCCCTATCCCTAATATTTTGAAAAACGTACTAGTTTTTGCTAACTCGGTTATGTTATATTATGTCATAGGTTGTTGAATGCCCTACGTCTAGAATTTAATTACATATTAGGAGTGTTTGAGGAATGAAAAAGTTTGCAGTCGCTGCCACACTTGCAGCAGGAGTATTAACCTTATCTGCCTGCAGTTCAGATGCGGAAGACAATAGTGAAGTCGTTGTTGAAACAAGTGGCGGAGATATTACAAAGGAACAATTTTACGAAGCATTAAAAGATCAGAACGGTGAAGCAGTGCTTCAGCAGCTGGTCATGTCTGAAGTTCTATCTGCCAACTATGAAGTCTCTGAAGAAGAAGTAGATAAAGAACTTGAGAAAATGAAGGAGCAATACGGTGACCAGTTCGAAATGATCCTTCAGCAAAATAATTTCAAAGATGAAGAAGATTTCAAAGATACACTTAGACTAAGCCTGCTCCAAGAAAAAGCAGCAATGGAAGATGTCGAAGTAGCGGAAGACGAAATGCAGGCTTATTACGATAAAATGAAAACAGAAGTAGAAGCGAGCCACATTCTTGTCGAAGATGAAGAGACAGCAAAAGATATTAAAAAGCAACTGGATGAAGGAGCAGATTTTGCTGAACTGGCCAAAGAGCATTCTACTGATCCCGGCTCAGGAGAAAAGGGTGGCGAACTCGGCTTCTTCTCAACAGGTGAGATGACTGCTAAATTCGAAGACGCTGCTTACGATCTGGAAGTCGGAGAAATCAGTGAGCCAATCGAAACGGAATTTGGTTTTCACATCATAAAGAAAACCGATGAACGAGAAGCAGAAGATGTTGGTTCTTTTGAAGAAGAAAAAGATACCATCAAACGTCAGCTGGCTTCAGAAAAAATTGACCAGCAGGAACTTCAGGCCAAAATGGATAAAATGATGGAAGATGCTGAAATCGACGTGAAACTTGATGAATTCGAGGGACTATTCGATAAGCCAGAACAACCCGCGGAAGGTTGATGACAGAAGTAAACAGCCAGGCAACTATGCCTGGCTGTTTTTATATTTCGTTGGCGCTTTGTTTTCAAACAAAAAGAAGCTGCCTGACATGTAAGTTCAGACAGCTTCATCATAAAGGAGGAAAAAACAATAATTAACCTGAAGCCACAGACTTATTATGTTTTCTTTGCTCGCGCTCCTCTTCCATACGCTGGATATATACCTGGCCTTCGCGTTCGATAAACTGGTGTTCCAGCTTCTTCTCGGCTCGCATTGCTTTATAAGCCATATAACCACTCAGGAAGATGAACAGGATGCAAAAGTAAACCCAAATTGGAATTCCGAATAACATGGCATGATCCTCCCTGTCCGCTTTGTACTAATATTTATGCGGACAAGCGGACGGATATGCCTTATTTATCCTCGAACAAAGGTTTATAGAAGGAGCGCTGCTCCATAGAAAATAACCGCTCGGTAAATTCCCCTGGCTGTACTTTACCAAGAGCGCGATCCAGCATATTCATTTTGGCATCGAGCATATCAATTAGATGAAGGACTTCTGCTTCCCGTACGAGTGGCGGCTTCGGGCTTCCCCATTCACTCTTGCCATGATGCGAGAGGACCAGGTGTTGCAGGATGGTCACTTCTTCACCAGTGATTTTCAATTCTTCCGCAGCCTGACCGATCTCCTGTACCATCATCGGAATATGCCCAATCAGCTTTCCTTCCATTGTATAGTTAGGAGCGGCCGCTCCAGATAATTCCTTTAGCTTGCCTAAATCGTGAAGTATCACGCCGGCATACAACAAATCTTTATTCAGCGAAGGGTACAGCTCTTTCAATTCCCGCGCTAAGTTAAGCATTGATACGATATGGTGAGCGAGTCCTGAAACATAAGCATGGTGGTTTTTAGTGGCGGCTGGAAACGTCAACAATGCCTCTTGATACTTTTGCACGAAGTATCTCACCAGGCGCTGAATATTCGGGTTTTTCATCTCAAAAACCGCTTCGGTGATCCGCTCCATCAATGCTTCCTTTTTAATAGGAGCCTTCTCCACAAAGTCTTCCGGCGCTACCCCATCTGTCGCCTGAACGGGTCGGATCGACTGGATTTTCAACTGGGGACGTCCCCGAAAGCTGGTTACCTCTCCACTTAATTTCACGAGTTCTTCGGCTTGAAATACAGCTTCATCTTCGGATGTAGCTTCCCAAAGCTTGGATTCAATTTCTCCTGATGCATCCTTCAATATTAACGTCAGGAAAGGCTTCCCATTGCTCGCCACTCCTTTAGAAGCGGATTTAATCATCATAAATCCGTCAAAACCATCCCCAACATTATAATTAGCTATCCCTTTCTTCATCGAATCTCCTCCCCGCTTACCAACAAAAAAAGAACAAAGCCACCTGTTTCCAGTTTTATTTTTCTCTGAATATACCAGGAATCGGTTAATATAAATTCACCCAACCAGGGTTTCCCGTGCCCAGTTATGTTCATCATTCAATCATCTTCATGCTGATCGATTTTTGGTACATACTGAAAAATTTCACCGGATTCCACAACGCGGATAAACTCCATCAGCCATCGATAATAATTTTTGGCGTAACGCAGTCGCTCAATGTCCGCTAAGACTCTTTCTTGCAACTCTTCATCTTCGGATTCTTCTGCTATCTTTTCGAGCTTGGCAATCGTTTCCTCCGCTTCTTCGATGTTCGTTTCGGTATGATGCCGCCAACGGCTCCCGAATAATGTGGTGAATGATTTATACCAATCTTCTTCTGACTTATACAGGTCTTTCCGTACCCCGCGTTTGAACGCTGGCTCGACCATTTTCATATCGGATAATGCACGGACACCTGTCGACATGCTCGTCTTGCTCATCGCCAGGGCATCTCGCATTTCATCCAACGTCATAGGTTCGTCTGCAAAATACAAAACTCCATACAAACGGCCGATGGAAGGAGTAACCCCATACAGGCTCATATTTTTCGCAATCACCTGGATGAACTTTTCCACTGTTTCTTCATATTTGCCCCACTCTGTCTGTTGTCCTTTTTTCGCCACAGGAAAACCCTCCATTCATCCATCCCTATCTAATCTGAAAACATTTTACCATTAATAATTTCAATTAGCTAACCCTCCAGCAATCCGGTCCGAGAGTTTGATCGTTACAGCCCCTGACATTTTATCAGCCAAGTCCCCTCTTGTCGTGAACAAAAATACCTGATGGGAAACGGTGAGCTCCTCGATGATATCCATCATGACTCCGGTTCTTGTAGGATCAAAATGAACAAATGCATCATCAATAAGAAATGGCAGTCGATCTTCCCTGGATAGGACTGCACTCAACGACAGACGTAAAGCGACATAAAGCTGGTCTGCCGTACCTCTGGAAAGTTCAGAAGCACTGAATCTGAAACCGTCAGACGATTCTATTTGCAGATCCCCACGCTCGGGGTGAAAATACACTCGGTGATGGGCGTCTCCGGTCAGCCGGGAAAACCAGTCGCTCGCCCGGTCTAATACATCAGGTAAGTACGTGTGCTGATATACTTCTTTCGTTTGAAGCAACATTTTGTATGCCGTTTGCAGAACAGCCCATTCTCTTGCTTCTGCCTGCAGTTCATCGCGCTTTGCCTGCAGCTGGTGACGTTGCTCAGAAAAAGTAGCCGCATGTTCCAGCTTAGATAATTTATTATGGAGGTCAGCAAGCTCTTGTCTTCTGCTATCCCGCTCTACCTCTACTTGTTGTATTTTTTCTTGGAGCTCTGTTAGTTGTTGTTCCAGCAGCTGATAGTCCGGTACTTTCTCCAAAACTTGATAATCCTCGATATCGTCTTTTTTCAGTATCGTTGTCAGCTGCCTCCTTAAGTCTTCCCGCTTATCCCGACGCTTCCTTTCTGCTTCGGCTGCTTCAGCAATCTGTAAAAAGGCCTGCTCTTTATCTGATCCCGCTGCCTCCAATAAGGAGTTCTTTTCCCTTTTGAACGGAAGCATCCTTATCTCCAGCTGTTTTTTCTTCTCCCGCAGGTCTTCTATATCAGTCTCTAAGCGTACACGATCCCGGTCTATTTCTTGAATTACCTTTTCTCCCTCATGAAAATAACCAATCAACGCAGAAAGCTGATTATCGTTCCATTCCCATCCAGCGTTCGTTAAAAACGTCTCCAATTGCACCGTATACTTTTTCTGTTCATTTTCAAGGGAAGCAACTTCCTGCTTCAGTTCCAGGGCCTGGCGGTACTGTTCCTGTAACGGTTTTACTGCATGGTAGAGTCGTACCCAATGAACTGGTGATATTTCTAAAAGAAAAGGATATTGCTTGCGCTGCTCTTCTATCAGCTGGTTCAGTCGCTCACGCCGGCTACGAAGGGATTGCTTTTGTTCTTCCAGCTTCATTCGTTCTACAGAAGAACGCTGCCATTGCTCCTGAAGGTGCTCCAGTTCATAGGAGGCTTTTTCATGCTGGTCTAATTTCTGACGATTTAAATGGTATTCTTCTTCAGAAAGATTAGAAACACCCGAGTCCTGGGACAACTCAGCTCCCAACGAAGTTGACTGTCTATAAATATAATAGCCGCCAATAAGCATCAGAAGAGCAAACATAGCAACAGGCAGAGAGGACAGCAGCCATGCAGCTATAAGTCCAATCACTGCCAGGCCAACAGTCAGGCCAAATGTCTGCTTTGCCTGTCGCTGCCGTTTATCCGACGATGGACCTTCATTTTCCCCTCCACGACGCTGCTTCTGCTCAAAAGCTTCCAAGTCAGCTATACAGTGATGATAAGAGCGTTCCTCAAGGAGTTGACCTTCCCATACGGCTCTTCTGTCTTCTATATGCTTTTCCTCAGCTGACAGATGACGCTCCTGTTCCTTCAGCCGCTCTTCATCACCTTCCAGGCGTTCTTTCTGTCTGGCAGCCTGTACCCATTCCTCTTCTAAATAGAATGGAAAATCATAGTTCGCTAACGCTTCCTGGGTGAGCTCGATATCCAACTCTGTCAGCTCGCGACCAACGTTATATTCATATTCCCGGATGCGATCGTTCAGATGCTCTTCTTTCCTTATCGAGTCTTGAATGCCAGGAAGAGCAGCCGATAACTGCTCCATGTCTTCTATCAGTTCTTGAGAAAGACTGGCACTATGGAGTTTTTTCAATTTCTGCTCATTTTCTTGTATACGCTGTAGGAGTAGCTGCTGCTCACTTTCTAATGGCAGAAGCTGATCCTTAAGTGCGTGGAGTCTTTCTTTTCCATCAACAGGGAATTCTATCGGATTGTCTGTGCTGGAATTCGCATACTGATGGTAGGCTAACACTACATCTTTCACTTGCAGCAATCGTTGCAGACGAAATAAGTCTTCCTGTATTGTTTCTTTTTGATGCCGCAACAATTCCAGGTGACCCTTTGTTTCCTGCTGTTCATTGTTCAGCTGCTGATAAGACGCTTCTTCCCGTTCCATTTCTTTCAGCTGCTCATTTATCTTGTCGAGTTCCTGCAGCCGCTGGTTGATTGGCGGTTTCTTTCCTTGTGGACGGAATCGTTCGGAGAGTTGCTGCACCAACGTTTTTTCAGTTTCATTGATTCGAGTCGATCCTGTCAAACCGATATTAAGTAATGTTTCTCCAAGATCATTCTGGTCTATTTTATGAAGGTCAGTGAGATCAGCAGCCTCAAAGGAAAAAATCGCCTCATACGTATTGCGTCCCATTCCTAACAATGCCTGCAAGTGGCTTTCATCTTTCACTGTCCCATCCGGAAACAAACAGACAGCAGCTCCATTATTCCGATCATGGAGACGCTCAACCATCATTTTCTCTCCATGGTCTAAGAGAAGTTCCATTCTGCCTCCTACCGTTCCCCCTGTTTTCGGCTGATAAAATTCCCGTTGCTTCGGGGGCAATCCAAAAAGTACGAATAAGATAAACTTCTGGATTGTCGACTTACCGGCTTCGTTTTTCCCAATCATAATTGGAAAATTCGTTTTTTCCAGATGCAACGTGAAATTCTGCCATTTTCCGAAGCCATAAATATGGATATAGGTGATTTTCATACACTTGTCCCTCCTCTCAACGCTTTAATAATTCCGTAAGCAGTAAATCCTTGGCCTCCTGGAGCACTTTCTCTTTTTCCTCCTCCCTCAAAACTTCTAAATGTTTACGGGCCTTACGGTGACGGTACAGTGGTTTCAGCCAGTAGTCCATCCTTTCAGACTGCTGAAATTGGCGGAGCATTTCCCCCACGAAGTGCTTCTCCTGTATCAACTGCCCTTCATCCCATGGAGAAACAGCTTCTATATCAATTTTTCTAACCCACAACCACTGCTCTTCCGATTGTTCCTGTTCATTGATAACATCCAACAGCTCTTCCATCTCTTGATTATGATGCCGGAGAGTGGCAAGCCCTTCCCCTCCGGTAATATGTAAATGGATGATTGCCGGCCCCGTATTTCTCCATTCTTCCTTCTTTGTTGTTATCATTTGTTCAAGTTCATCAAAATTTTCTGCTTTCGTAGATAAGTGGAACGTTTCAAACTGGAATGCCTGAAGTGGCAGAAAGCTACAATTCGTTCCGGTCTCCCCCATTTCTACGAGGTAACAGCCTTTTTCACCTGGTTCCCTGATAGACCTTCCCTGGATGTTGCCAGGATAAATAATCGGTGGATTTTCAGTTAAAACAGTCCGTTTATGAATATGACCAAGTGCCCAATAATCCATCATTTTTTCCTGCAATTCCCTCAGACGAAAGGGAGCATAGACGTCATGTTCCGTGTTGGTTTCAATACTGCCATGCAGCATTGCAATATGATAGGCATGATCGTCTGTACGTATGTATTCCGCTGCTTTTCTTTCCGTGACCGCCCGGTTATGATAGCTGAATCCATAAATGATGGCCTGTGTTTCTCCATTTTTGCTAAAAGCTTCGTGGGTTACCTGTTCTTCCTGGAAGACATGAACATTGTCCGGGTAAGTGACCGGGTGGAAATCGGCTGACAAATAATCATGGTTCCCATGACTGGTATACACCTTGATCCCGTTGTCTTTTAACTTACGAAAAGCGTCCCGCAGCTTGATTTGCGCCCGTAAACTCCTTATTTCCTCGTCAAATAAGTCTCCGGCCATCAAAATAAAATCAACCTTATGGGTTACCGCCTGATCGACCAGCCTATCCAAAGCAAAGAATGTACTTTCCCTTACGTGTTTGTTCAATGGAGGTGGCAGCTCCCCCACCCCTTTGAATGGACTATCTATATGTAAATCAGCACAATGAATGAACTTAAGATAAGGTTTAGTTTTCATGCGTGTACCTCTCCTTCTCCCTGTTTCCTTTCATTGTAGCAAAGCAAAAAAACGAATGCACGTTCGATAGCAATTTTTCAGGAAGTTAGGAAATGCTAAGTACAAGGAGGTGCTTTTCCGATGCCAAAACAAAAGAAAAACCCATCCGAGCGCGCTAAAAGTGCGGCTAGTGTCAAGGGAAGGAAAAACCAGGGTCCCGTCGATCCATTTGTAAATGAACCCGAACATCAGACAACGAATATGCAGTATGGCAAAAAGAATATGGGAGAGTAACTTATAGCAGCCAGGGTGTATATTGCCTTGGCTGCTAATTTTCTTACTTAACGGGAAGAACTTCTGACTTAAGTGAGGGATGTTCCGACCTGTCTCATAAATGTTCTACCCTATCTCAATAAACTTCTTACCTAACGGGAAAATGAATCTTTTTTACAAGAAAAACCGCCAGGACTTACCCCGGCGGTTAACCAATTATTCTTTTTTTGACAGCTGCAAGGCAGCTTTAATGTCCTTCAGCGAAGAAGACTTCCCATACAATAGTACTCCTCCGCTATAGATTCTTGCACCAATTACAGCAAGCAGCACAATCGTGGCGATTAGAATACCAATGGATAGTCCCACTTCCCAAATTGGCACATCCAGCATGCCGACCCGCAAGAACATCAGCATCGGTGTAAAGAACGGGATGTACGAAGTAACCGTAACAAACCCTGAATCCGGCGCATTAAGGCCGAACATCGCAATCATGAAGGCTGCGACAATGACCAGTGTCATTGGTGCAATCAATTGCTGAGCATCCTCGAGCCGGCTCACAAGTGAACCGAGCATAGCAGCGAGCGTAGCATAAAGAAGATACCCAAGAATAAAGAAAACGACCAAGTAGACGAACAGACTTATCTCCAAATTATTCAATCCAAAATAGTCAAAAACACCGTCCCTCATCGTGTCCTGATTCATTTTAACTGCCTGATAACCCACAACCATGAATAACGTGATTTGCGATAGTCCGAGTAAAGCAATACCGAAAATCTTAGCAAACATCTGGGCGACTGGAGAAGCACTGGAAATCAATATTTCCATCACACGGCTTGATTTCTCTGTTGCTACTTCCATGGCTATCATATTGCCGTACATAATTACAGCAAAATACATGATAAACAGCATGACATAGACAAGGCCGCGCGCTTCACTCAGTTCCTCCTCTGTTTTCGCGCTTTCTTCCAAAGCTACGGTCTCAAATTCAACAGGTGCTGAAATCTGCTGGTATACTTGCGGGTCTATCTCAGCCTGTTCTGCAGCAATCGTGACCTTCACCTGCTGAAGCGCTTCGCGGATCTGATTGCTTACACTTGTGTTGGCGATTTGGTTGGCATAATAGTTGGCGTGAGGGATTCCATCCGTTTCAGCGATGTCGATGAAAGCCGTATATTGTCCATCTTTCACTGCCTGCTCGGCTTCCTCTTTCGTCCCTTCAAAGGCAGCAAGTTCAATCGAACTATCCTGCTGATCCAAATAACTCTGCAATGGTTGCTGCAACCCCTCCCGCTCCCCGATAACGGCCACTTGCTGGTTACCATCTGATTCTTTTCCGGTGAACCGTTCGGTTATCGTTTCAAAGTTAGCAAGACCTATAATAAGTAACAGCGTGACACCTGTCGTAATAAGAAACGATTTCGATTTTAACCGATTCAAATACGTATGGGCCAGCATGATAAAAAACTTATTCATAAGAAGCACCCACCTTTTCAATGAATATGTCGTTCAAGGAAGGCTCTTCTAAATCAAAAAGACGGACAAAACCTCTCCCCTGTAAGGCTTCAAAAACAAGGGAAGCTGCTGCTTCATTTTCTATCTGCAGTTCACAGCCTTCACTCACCGATTTGCATGTCACTACACCCGGCAATTCTTTTAAGTAGGTTAAGTCAAAATCAGCATGGATGCGCAAGTTTTTCTTTCCAAATGACCGTTTGATTTCCTTTAGCTGCCCCTGTACAACTGGCCGTCCTTTTTGAAGTATGCACAAGTGTTCACATAGTTCTTCGACGTGTTCCATGCGGTGAGAAGAAAATACGATAGTAGTACCTGCTTTTTTCAAGTCGATAACAGCCTTTTTCAATTGCTCGACATTGACAGGATCCAATCCTGAAAATGGTTCATCTAAAATCAACAGTTCCGGTTTATGTATAACTGCGGAAATGAATTGAATTTTCTGTTGATTCCCTTTGGATAATTCCTCTACCTTTTTCTCTTTATACTCCGGTATATGAAAGCGTTCCAGCCAGCTATCGAGTTCAAGAAGTGCCGCCTGCTTATCCATTCCTCTTAGCCGTGCCAGATAGACAAGCTGGTCTTTCACTTTCAACTTAGGATAAAGCCCCCGCTCCTCTGGCAGATAGCCGATAATATGGCTCTTCTCGTAACTAATCGTTTCCCCGTTCCAGACAATCGATCCTTTCGTGGGAGTCATTAATCCAAGAATCATCCGGAAAGTTGTCGTCTTTCCTGCTCCATTACCTCCTAAAAATCCAAACATTTCTTTTTCTGGTATCGTAAGCGACAAGTCATCTACAGCTACTGTGCTGCCAAAACGCTTGGTCACTTCTCCCAATTGAAGCGTCATTTCCTCTCCCCCTTTTCACTACTCCAATTATACGATTGAATTAGGAAAATAGTTTCATTTCTTGGAAGTATTTTTAACCGCATGATTGATAGGGAAAAAGAAATAAGAAACAAGCAGGAATTTGTATCTGCCATATCAAATAGTAGAAAGTGGGAAATGAAGAGGAGGTTTAAAATGAAAGCATACGCATTGACTGTCTTCGCAAAAGATGGGGAAAAACTATTGGATGAAAACTTCGAAGCTGCTGATGATCACGATGCAAAGCAGATCGGCCAGAATAAATTGCAAGACCACGGCTATGAAGAGCACACGCATCGTTGTGTAGCACCAGAAGGCCATCTTGTCTTATTCCATAGGTAAAAAGAGAAAGGCTCCTATCAGAAATCATTGATAGGAGCCTGTTTTTATCTTCCAGTGAACTCTGGCTTTCGTTTTTCCATGAAAGCCTGAACGCCTTCCTGATGATCCTTGGTCTGTCGCAGTTTCCACTGGGCTTTTCGTTCTTCCTCGAGGTACTGTTTCAACTTTTCCACACCGTGCTGATGGTATAATTGCTTCGTAGCAATCATGGACTGCAGCGGGCGCTTACTCCAATGAGCGACCAGAGCTTGTGTTTCTGCCTGAAGGTCTTCTCCGGCAACCTGGTCAACGAGATGGTAATCGTATGCTTTCTTGGCATACAATTCTTCGCCATTCCAGGCAAACTGCTTGGCACGATGGGTACCAAGACGCTCCTGCAGCCAGAAGTGTCCCCCTCCGTCCGGGAGCAGTCCGATACCGATGAAATTCATCGAAAAACGTGAATCAGGGTCGGCAATAATATAATCGGCAGCAAGTGCGATGCTGAGACCTAACCCGACAGCAGGACCATGGATGGAAGCAACGACAGCCTTAGGCATCGTATAGAGCTTTGTCACTACTGCCTCGATATTGCTCATCACGTCATTAAACTTTTCTTTATCACTGACTTCGGTCATCATGGTGACATCTCCGCCGGCACAGAACCCGTCACCTTTCCCGGAAAGGACAACGATTTGTGCATCACTTGCTTCCACTTCCTCGAGAGCGGCTACGAATTCTTCCAGCATCGCCACATTTAAGGCATTATATCGTTCTCCCCGGGCCATCTTCAGCTCGATTACGTTATCATTTTTCGCTAATTCAAAGTAATTCATGGTATCCCCCTCTTTGTATAAAACCTCTTAATTTCATTCGCTAATCTGCCTGCAAAATCCTGCCAGTTTCGATGCAATAACACCAAAACCACAAAAATATCTTATAATGTCGAAAAGTCGAAGACTTGATTTCGAGATATTTCCTGCATAAGGGTCCGGTGGAAAACGACTCCCTTTCCGCGGACATGCGCTGAGCCTCCTCGAGCTGACGCTCTGCGGGGTCTCACCTGTCATGCTTATCCCGCAGGAGTCTCGCCGTTCCCCACCGGACCTTGCCATAGGAAGTTCTCGAAATCACACTTGTGGACACCGTCTTATATGGCCACTTGTATTGCTAGAAAAAGTCTTATAAGCGCATTAGGATGAAGGTTTTACTTATACACTTCTCGAAGGGTCCGTTTGTAACAAAATTGGCTGGATGGGCAGGGAAACGGGGAGACTCCCGCGGGAGAAGGGTCTAGGCGAGATCCCACAGGGCGCAAGCCCGAGGAAGCTCGCCAGGTCCCCCGCAGGAAAGCGAGTCGTTTCACAGCCCATCTTTTACTTTTATGGTAACGGACCCAACTATATTGAAACCTATCTTCAGCAATTGGGAAGTTAATCGTAAAATTAAAACAAGTGTGTAGAAGGCAAAAAAAAAGTCAGACCCGGGGCCTGACTTTTCGTTACATTTACTGTTCTTCTGGAGTGCCGTATAGTTCTTCCAACGGCTTAGTGATAATACGGCTGACATCATTGATGACCGTATTCAATTGCTGTTCTTTTTCCATAAGCTTAGAAATCACTTCATGCTGCTGAACAAGCTGAACTACTTGTTGAGCCTGCTGTACTTCTTCTTCTGTGATTTCCTGTCCTTGCATTTGCTTTTGCTGCAAGTTAATTTGAGTTTCACGGAAGTTATCGAACATTTTCTTTGCTGCTTCATCAGCCATTACTGCTTCATATGCTTCTTTTAATCCTTGGAATTCATCACTATTACGAATCGCTTTCTCCAAGTCATACGCGTTATCATAAATATTTGCCATTGTAAAAAATTACCTCCTGTTTGTTTCACTTACTTTGATTCCTTCCCCACTATAACAAACGTGGACGGTTGTGTATAGGAATAGAGTCATTATCCTAAAAAGATCACGATCATTCCCTGTATAATACCAATTAAACCGCCGAGTAATGCGCCTAAATAGGTAATCATTTTAAGTTCTCGCCTGGAAATATCTAGTACCATCGCTTCCAGTCTTCCCACTGAAAAAGCCTCTACTTGTTCCTGAACAATTTCTGCCAGATGCAATTTTTTCATCATTGGTTCAATCCGTTCGGCAAGTAAAGTTCCCAGTTGTGACACAACTACGGGGACAGCATCCTGGATAATTTTCGAGCGGATCGGCCGCATCCACTCTGCGACGGTTCGGTTCAGCCAGTTTTCAAGTGGAAGAGCATTGGAAACTGCGGTTCCCAATGCACGCTTGATAGCATTTTTTCCGATTCTTCCCTCAATGGTACCAACGGGCTGATGGAGCCAATACTCTTTTTCCTTTCCGATCAGCTCCACCAGCCACGCTTTCGTTTCAGGAGCTCGTACATATTGGAGTACTGCGGGATGGGCTTTATCTGTCAGCCCTTGTGGGGTAATAAAGGAAGAAATCATATTCCCGAAAAACCCCTGACCTGTCAGGTAGTGTTCAATCAAGTCAGCAATTTTTCGTTTCCCTTCTGGGCTGTCGATATAGCTGCCAATCTTCAGCTGGATATTGCCAGCCAGTTTATCTGTGGCCTTATCCGTCTTTTTGATCATGTCCTCCGAAAGTACATCACGGAGAGGAATCGGACGATATTGCTCCATCACTTCCTCATATTGGGTTTCAACCCAGTAGGAAACCTTCCGCCTTATCTTCGCTTCATTTGTCTCTACCTCAAAGGCAGCCAGCAGTTCGCTGATTTTTTTATCCTGCCTCAAAAGCTGTTTGACTTCCTCCTGTGCCCAAACGGTCATCTGGTGCTGGAATTCACTTTCCTCCAGCTTCTTGCGGATACCCTCCGCTGTCAAAAGGTGCTGCACGACCATCCGGCCCAACTGACGGGCAAGTTCCTGCTGCCGCTTGGGAATGAGACCAGGTGTAAACGGAAGCCGGTACTTTCCGATATATTTTGCATCATAAGGGCGGAATAACATTCTTATTGCCAAGGAGTTGGTCAGCCCGCCGATCAGTGCTCCAATCGCCATCATCATCAGTACTAATAACACTACGTCCATAACATCAACCTCATTTCCTTATCCGTCATCAGTATATATCATTTTCCCGAATAGAGAAAAGGTCATGCCACGAATAAGACTTGCATATATAAATACAAAGATGGGGAGGGCTGTACTATGTATTTTGCCATTCGATATTATACCGGTGCGCATGCCAGAATTATTGTTCCAAAAGCTTACGAAAAAGAATTCCAATCGATCCGGTCCATTACCTTCGGAAAACACTCCTGTGCCATTCGCTGTCTGACACACCGGGAACATGATAATTTCATCATGATATCGACCAAGGCTAAAAAACAGCTGAACTTGCCGGATCACCGGATGGCTATGTGTCACATTAAAGGCGATGAAGCGCGCCTATCCGTACCTTTCGGTGTTTTTACCGCGGGTTTTGAAAAGGAAGGACCACTTCTTGGCCCCCGCACCAAATATTTCGAAGCTTTCAGTGATGCTGGCCGGGAACTTGGCTATCAGGCTCTGTTCTTTGGACACCAGCACCTCGCCACCCTCCCTGCTTATATGACTGGCTACATTTATGATCGCGATATATGGCGTAAGGTGGAATCTCCCCTTCCAGAAGTAATCTATAACCGCATCACCAATAGAAAAACGGAACACCACCCGCATGTTGTCCAGGCCCTGAGAACACTGAAAGAGAAATCACGTATATTTAATCCCGGATTCTTTAATAAAGCGACCATCCTTAAATATTTGCTGGAAAGCAGCCAGCTTGACCATTTTCTGCCTAAAACTATTTTCAACCCTTCCAAACAGATGGTCAGCGAAATGCTAAAACAGAATGCTGTCTATATTAAACCCACCCACGGCAGCCGAGGTGAAGGCTTGTGCCGAGTGAAGCGAAATCATGATGGTACTCTTGATGTACTAGAAGCTGACGCTCGCCATCCGCATCGCTTCCCTTCTACGGATTCCTTTTTTCAGGCTTTCTTTCCAAAAGGGAGTGCCGGGTATTTAATCCAGCCGCAAATCAATTTACTGGAGACCGGAGGAAAACCATTAGATTTCCGCGTTCATACGAATAAAGATGAAACCGGCAAATGGAAATTGACACTTATTGCCGTTAAAACAGGAAATGGTCTTAACCCAACCACCCACCATGTTTATGGAGGTAATATATACGTATTGGAGGAAATTTTTTCAGAATCAAAATGTCGTCAAATCAGACAACGACTCGAAAAGACGTCGCTATTGATCAGTGAAGAATTAGATAAGGAACATGACTACCTGTTAGGTGAATTAGGGATTGATATGGCTATCGATCAGGAGGAAGGATTGTGGATATTTGAAGTGAATGCCAAGCCCGGATTCCACCTGTTCGATCATCCTGTTTTAAGAGAGCAGATGCCAGATTACTTTTCCTACCTTTACAGATATGGTCAATATTTAATGAACTAGGACTGACAATTCCTGTTGCATGAAAAAAATCTCCTGGCAAAAAATAAAACTACCAAGCCTGGAGGTGAAACAATGAGGGAAAAGAAGGAAAGGCATCATGCAACAGAAGGAAAAGGGAAATTAGAACTCGATGTCGACCGGATGATCAATGAAGGGATGGCCGGCGGCATGGAACGATCCGTTTACGGGAGAGAACAGTTAGGACAAGTCCATGAGATACCTGAACAAAAGGATGACTGACAGTCAAACTAAAAAGTACGCCCGCAGCAATTGCTGCGGGCGTACTTTTTTTATAAAAATCTTTTGGTCATTATCGGCTTTTGACAATCATTTGTACTGCGTCGTTGATTAGCTGCTCTGCTGAGTCACCATTCTCATTGCTGGTGCGAATGCAAGATTCCAGGTTTTTAGCAACGATGTAGCCAATTGCACGGTCCATCGCAGAACGAGCGGCTGATAGTTGTGTGATGACGTCTTTACATTCTTTTTCTTCTTCCATCATCTTCAACACTCCGCGGATTTGACCTTCTATACGCTTTAAACGGTTTTTTGTTTCCTGGTTATATTGGCCCGTTTTAATCTCTTCCATGCTTGTACCTCCCTTTCCTCAGGGTTATATCGTGAAACATACATCCCTATTATCAATGTACCCTCATAGGTATATTATAATTATTTTTCCGGAAAAAATAAACCCTTTTGCTTGGTATAAGTATTCCTATTGATATAATAAAGAATAACCTATAAAAAAGGAAGATACAAATGATAACTGTGAATCAGCTGCAAGCGATATACCCTTCTCTCGTCTGTCTTCCAAGCGACCAGCCGCTGAAAGTCAAAGAATACAAGTGGTATCAGACTAATACCGATGAAATAGTCGGAATTAAAAAAAGTGATCTCACTGACAGGGAGATGCACATGCTTGATCTATTCCTCAAACCATACCGTTATGATACTCCCTATATCACAGAGCGGGAGCAGCTATGGCTCGATGCGATTTATCACAACCAGATAGACAGCTTACAAAAAAATAACCCACCTGAGAGTTTCCGATTCGTCTTCTTTCAGTTGTCAGAGCGTGACACGGACCAGGAAACTTTCCGTGAAGCTATCCAGGGGTTGTTTTCTTCCGAAATGCCGATTATTTGGGAAAATGCCCAGTCTGGTTTCATCATCGAAGAAATGGTAGTTGCAAACCAGGAAGAAGACCTCTCTTATGAACCGATTATTGACGTATTGATGAGTGACTTTTATATGAGGCTTTCCTTTTATGTCAGTGAATACATTTACCAGATAGATGACGCTCCTGCCCATTTCACTTGGAGCAAACACTGCTTCCAAACCGCTAACCGACACCTGAATAAAGACGTCACTAGTTTTTTGGATGTCTTACCTTACCTATATTTAAATCATATGCCTGGGAAAAAAGGAGAAAGAATCATAACCGGAACACTGCAGGCAGTCGTTGACGAACCTGAACTGCTGGAAACCGTCAGAGTCTTCCTGGAGTGTAATTCAAATGCTACCATGACTGCCAAAAAGTTGTACATGCATCGAAACAGCCTTCAATACCGAATTGATAAGTTTATTGAAAAGACGGGAATCGATGTCCGGCAATTTCACGATGCCCTGCCGACCTACATGGCATTACTACAGCTGAAAGCTGCCGATAAAGAATAGCAACCGAATCACCTCTGCTGTACAACGTGCACAAAGCGTGTGTGTATCTTTGTGCATGTTGTCCATTTACGGTTTTTGTCGACTTAGATAGACTATATACATAGCTTGTAAAACGCTTACATTAACTCGGGGAGGAATTTAATATGGCAGTACTTAATTTGGAACATATTGATAAAGTTTATGACAAAAACGTCAAAGCGGTTGAAGATTTCAACTTGCACATCAAGGATAAAGAATTCGTTGTTTTCGTAGGACCATCCGGCTGCGGGAAATCAACAACCCTTCGTATGATCGCAGGTCTTGAAGAAATTACGGGTGGTGATTTCTACATTGATGAAAAGCGTATGAACGATGTCGCGCCAAAAGACAGGGATATTGCGATGGTTTTCCAGAACTATGCCTTGTATCCTCATATGAACGTGTACGATAACATGGCATTCGGACTGAAGTTACGTAAAATGGACAAAAAAGAAATCGACCGCCGTGTCCAGGAAGCAGCCAAAATTCTTGGCCTCGAAGCATTGCTTGACCGTAAACCTAAAGCGCTTTCGGGTGGTCAGCGTCAGCGTGTCGCTTTGGGACGTGCTATTGTTCGTGACGCGAAAGTATTCTTGATGGATGAACCATTATCCAACCTCGATGCCAAGCTACGTGTACAGATGCGTGCGGAAATCCAAAAGCTTCACCAACGTCTGCAGACAACTACCATTTACGTGACACATGACCAGACAGAAGCGATGACAATGGCAACACGTCTGGTTGTCATGAAGGATGGCTATATCCAGCAAGTTGGTGCCCCGAAAGAAGTGTATGACAAACCGAACAATGTTTTTGTTGGCGGCTTCATTGGATCGCCAGCAATGAACTTCCTGACTGGCACACTAAAAGAAGGCTACATTGAAGTCGGTGATGTTAATATCAAAGTTCCAGAAGGAAAGATGAAACCGTTACGTGCACAAAATTACTTGAATAAAGAAGTAATCTTAGGCGTACGTCCAGAAGATATTCACGATGAGCCATTGTTCATTGACGCTAATCCGGAAAGCAAAATCACTGCCCATATCGAAGTAGCAGAACTGATGGGTTCTGAATCCTACCTTTACTCGAAAGTGAACAACCAGGATTTTATCGCTCGTGTCGACTCCCGTACCGATATCAAAGGCGGCGAAGACATTGTACTTGCGATGGATATGAATAAAGCCCACTTCTTCGATGCAGAAACAGAAGAACGCATCAAATAATAAAATTATAAAAAGGATTGTCATCTGTTAAAAGGTGACAATCCTTTTTAATAGGAAGCTTCTTGTATTTCTTTCGTCATTATTTTCCCGCATTCCACACATTGAATGACATGAATGCACTGCTGTACGGTAGCTGAATCTGGATCTCCGTCTACCATCTTCGTCATCATTACTTCTAAATACGGACTGTAATCGTCTAAGTAATCCACAATTTTTCCTTGGTCGACCATTTGGTTCGAACAATCTGGACAGCGGTCCTCGATCTCTTCTATCCCATTACAAATCGGACAAATGACCATACCCATCCCTCTCATCATAAAAATCTTTAATTCTTCCCGCTTCCATTCCCATTTAACAACATTCTAAAAAACTCTGTTTCTTTATTATTAATAAGATACTTATTCCATAAAAGGGCCTAAAAGTCGAAGACTTGATTTCGAGATATTGTGTGAGGGGAAGGGTCGTTGGGGAACAACTCGCTTTCCGTGGGCGAGTGATGAGCCTCCTCGAGCTGACGCTCTGCGGGCTCTCATCTAACACGCGTATCCCACAGGACTATGAATTATCGTCCTGAATTAACCCACGCACGAAGGAAATGCGTAGCATTTTCGAGGAGTCTCGTCGTTCCCCCACTCCCCTTGCCATAAGAAGTTCTCGAAATCACACTTGTGGAACCTCCTCCACGATTATAGAATGAAGATGTTTTTGCCTATACATCCTTTGTAAATGCATTTAGATGAAGGTTTGAGCTGTACACTCTTTCTTTTATGAAGGGTCCGTTTACTTTAACAATGGTTGGATGGGCAGGGAAACGGGGAGACTCCCGCGGGAGAAGGGGCTAGGCGAGATCCCACAGGGCTTTAGCCCGAGGAAGCTTGCCAGGTCCCCCGCAGGAAAGCGAGTCGTTTCCCAGCCCATCCCTTTTCCCTTACGGTAACGGACCCAACTATCTTGAAACTGAGTCTTCCATTAAAGGGAGCTTTTAAATAAAAGGAAGGAGAAGCGTAGGCCGCTTCTCCTGTTTACCATTCGTTTATCGTTGTTGTTGACCGCCGAATTGAGATTCAGCCATTTGAACTAGACGCTTAGTGATTTCTCCACCAACAGAACCGTTAGCGCGAGAAGTAGTGTCTGGTCCAAGTTGTACTCCGAATTCTTGGGCAATTTCCATTTTCATTTGATCAAGAGCTTGTTGTACACCAGGTACTACTAAGTTGTTAGAGTTATTTTGAGCCATTTTGTCTCACCTCCTGTGTAATTGTAGTTTGACCCACAATTCAGGAAGTATCACAAAAATTTTTTGGTAAATTTGTACAAAAACCAGTTACTTGGCAGTCGGTTTTGTCATGGCCTTTGGATCTACATATTTTTCAAATTCTTCTTCAGATAGAATTCCTAATTCTACTGCTGTTTCCTTTAATGTCTGGTCTTTTTCAAAAGCAGTCTTCGCGATCTTAGCAGCATTTTCATAACCAATGTGCGGGTTCAATGCGGTTACCAGCATCAAGGAATCTTTTAAATATTGTTCGATCTTACCGTGATCAGGCTCCAATCCGCTGACGCAACGTTCATCGAATGACACCATACTGTCAGCGAGCAGCTGTGCAGATTGAAGGAAGTTATAAGCGATTACCGGTTTGAATACGTTCAATTCGAAGTTTCCTTGACTCGCCGCAAAGCCGATCGTTGCATCATTTCCCATCACTTGAGCTGCCACCATAGTAACTGCTTCACTCTGTGTCGGATTGACTTTACCTGGCATAATCGAGCTTCCTGGTTCATTGGCAGGAATGGTGATTTCACCAATGCCACAGCGTGGTCCACTTGCCAACCATCTGACATCGTTGGCGATTTTCATAACATCCGCAGCCAATGCTTTCAAAGCACCATGGGCATGGACGAGTTCATCGTGAGAAGTCAACGCATGGAACTTGTTAGGAGCGGAAATGAATGTCTTCCCTGTTTCCTCGTTGATTTTCTTCACTACAGTTTCGGCAAAATCAGGATGAGCATTTAGACCTGTCCCGACTGCTGTACCACCAATAGCGAGTTCTTTCACATACTGCAGGCTGTCTTCCAGCATGCTTTCCGTCTTCTCGAGCATACGGTGCCAGCCGCTGATTTCCTGGCCAAGCGTCAACGGTGTCGCATCCTGTAAATGGGTACGACCGATCTTAACAATATCCTGAAACGCTTCCATTTTTTCTTTTAACGTGTTCTTCAATTGTTTCAAAGAAGGCAATACGTATTCTTCTACTTTCAAGACAGCGGCAATATGCATGGCCGTTGGATAAGTATCATTAGAGCTCTGGGATTTGTTAACATCATCGTTTGGATGCAATCTTGTTTCCGAACCCTGCTCTTTCAACCATTCATTCCCCACATAGGCAATGACTTCGTTGACATTCATATTGGATTGTGTCCCACTTCCGGTCTGCCAAACGACTAACGGAAAATGATCAACCAATTCTCCTCCAGTGATACGATCGGCAGCATGAGCGATAGCTTCCGCTTTTTCCTGCTCCAATAGGCCTAATTCACTATTCGCGCGTGCAGCGCTCTTTTTCAAAACAGCAAACCCATGAACCACTTCCACGGGCATTTTTTCTTTTCCGATTGGGAAGTTTTCTTTACTGCGCTGGGTTTGGGCAGCCCAGTATTTGTCTTTTGGTACTTTCATTTCACCTAATGTGTCTTTCTCAATACGATAGTCCATGTAATATCCTCCCTCGCCTTTTGAAAATAATCTTTAGAAACACTTTGCTTGCCACCAAGTACTGGATGGGGATAGCCATAGTATTTCTTTTCCTTTCATCCTTTAAAAAGTTTAACTTTATTAAAGTACACGTCCAATTATAACAAAAATCTTCTTACGGCATCATATAGTACAAAAGGTTTTATGAGAATAAGCAACTTTCCGACTATTTACATTATTCAGAAACAAATGTATAGTATAAGTATCAACTCGGAAAGGAGGCAGGAAGGCACTACATACAACGTGAAGGAGGGATGGTTACCGAAACACGTTTAGTAGCTGATTTTCTTGCTCGATTTTTCAATGGGTTAAATAATGGATTAGTGGTGAAAGAAGCCCTGTGGGAGGGCTTCTTTTTTATTAATGTAAAAAGGCTGACTTCATAAAGACTTGGCGACAATACCGGTTTTTCTCCTGTATACTTAAAGCATATTATCGTTTGGAGGGTCGACCATGCCAAATATATGGACACATATTCACTTCGCACAATCCTTGTTGGATACACTTGAGAATACGGAACGTTTCAAGGTTCTTTCCCCATTTATCAATTTAGGATCCCAGGGACCCGATCCTTTTTTCTATCATCGGTTCTGGCCATTTCTGAAAAGTGAAGGAGTCGAGGAAGTCGGTATGCGACTCCATACGGAAAACTGCGGGGATTTTCTCCTGGAGCTTATTGATCAAGGGAAAAATGCTGCCGCCCCTGTACAGGCTTATATTTTCGGATATGTCACCCACCATATCTTAGACCGAAATACCCATCCTTACATACATTATCGTGCCGGGTATGAGGGGAACAAGCACCAGAAGCTGGAAGTGATCATCGATACCCTTCTCCTGGATCGTGAGAGAAATTTGAAGACATGGTGCAATCCGGTCCATAAAGAAATCAATGTGGGCAAACAGCTGGATAAAGGATTGATCCATCTGCTAGACAACACCATCGAGCAATATTTCCCCGATTTGACAGTTGAACTTCCTAATGATTATATCCAGGCATCTTATCATGATATGAAGACTGCCATGCGCGTCTTATATGACCCGGCAGGCTGGAAAAACAAGCTGCTCGGTTCGCTCGTTTCCTCCTTCTCTCACCAGCCGGTTGAGGAAACGGAAGATTATCTCAATACGAAGGAACAAATATGGCGGCATCCGGCTACTGGAGAAACAAGACAGGATTCTTTTGACACCCTTTACACTAATGCGTTTGAAGAAGGGAAAGATATTCTCTCCCTTTTGTCAGAGTATTGGAGAACCGGGGCGGCAGAAATCCTTGAGCTATTGAAAGAGAAGCTTGCAGATATATCTTATGACACTGGAGAACCACTGCATAGAAAACTGACAAACCAGTATAGTGAACCGATTGTATAAAAAAAGCAAGTGGACAGTTCCAAACGTCCACTTGCTTTTTTTAAGTATGAATTTCCACTTTATCCTGTAACTTTGTCTGATCTTTTGCATCTTTTGCCCCTTGCTCGATATCAACTTTCTGCAATAATATCAATCCTGCTACAAAAAAGACGACAAGCGCCAGGATGCCCAGGCGGCTTGAACCAGTCAATTGACCAACTAAAGCGAACAGGAACGGTCCAAATATAGCAGCAAATTTGGAAGAAATCCCATAGAAGCCGAAGAACTCGGCATGACGATCACCAGGTACCATACGGCCAAAGATGGACCGGCTTAATGATTGAGCTCCGCCTTGCACCATACCGACACAGGTGGCCAAAAGGTAAAAGTGAAGTGCTGATGTCATAAAAAAGCCAATGATGACGATAATAATATATACGACTAAACTGAGCGACAGCGCATTTTTTGCAGTTATTTTCCCTGCAATCCATCCAAAAAAGAAAGTGAAAGGAATACCGACAAACTGGGTGATTAACAGAGCAAGAATCAGGTCGTTACTACCTATACCGATGTCCCTGCCGTACACCGTCGCCATTTTGATGATAGTAGAAATACCATCATTGAACAGCCAGAATGCCACTAAGAACAGTAACAGCTGCTTATATTGCCTGATTTCCTTGAAAGTGGTACCGACCCGCTGGAAGCCTATCTTCGCGAAAGATTTCGTCCGCTTCGGTTTGACCTTCTTTTCTTCAAAAATATTTTTAAATAAGGGGATGGAAAAAAACAGCCACCAGATACCAACAGATACAAAAGCGAGTCTGGTTGCCATCAATGTATCTGCGATGCCGAATAGCCCAGGCTGCATAATCATTAACAGGTTGATAGCGAGAAGCACACCTCCGCCAATATAACCGAAAGCGAAACCCCAGGCTGATACTTTATCCATCGTATCCTCCTCGGCCACTTCCGGCAGGAAAGCATCATAGAAGACATTGCCTCCTGAATAGCCAATCGTGCCGAATACCATCAGCACAGAAGCCAGCAGATAATCCCCTTCCCCTACAAAAGCCATCAGCATACTGGCAACCATCCCCATAAATGCAAAGAACATGAGGAACTTCTTTTTAGCGGCAGAGTAGTCGCTGATAGCCCCAAGGACAGGCGCAAGTACAGCAACGATCAATACGGCAATGGATTGGGTATATCCCCAATAGCTGGCGGCAAGCGACTCTTTCAGCCCTGCCGCTGCTACATCATAATAAAAGACAGGCAGTACGGCCGCCATCATGGTTGTGGCAAAAGCAGAGTTACCGAAATCATAAAACACCCAGCTAAAGACCGGCTTCTTTTTCATATGCTTCCCCCATCTGAATACGACTTGTTATACTAAGCATAGCAAAATTGTACTGCTGTGATGCAAAATTTTTTCTGAATATTTTCTTAGGAGGAAGCGAATGAAAATTGCTGTATTCGGAGCTACCGGGAGAGTCGGATCTTATGTGACGACAATTGCCTTAGAAGCAGGCTGGCAAGTTAAGGCTCTCGTAAGAACTCCCGAAAAAACCACTCAAAAAACACCTGAACCTGAAGTAATCAAAGGAGACATTTTCGATAAGCATTTAGTAGAAAAAACAATTGCAGGCTGTGACGCCGTCTTTGTCGGCCTTGGCACTGATAAAACAAATACACTTTCTACCTCTGCTCCTCACATTGTTGCAGCAATGAAAAAACACGGAGTCATGAAAGCAGTGATCATAGGCACCGCAGGCATTTTAGACAGCCGCCACCAACCAGGGAAATACCGGTTTGAAACACCAGAAAGCAAACGAAAAACCACCACGGCTGCTGAGGAACATTTGAAGGCCTATCAAATATGGAAAGCAAGCGGTCTGGAATGGACGTATGTCTGTCCCACTTACCTGCCTGATGGTGAGCCAACGGGTGAGGTTCGCTACGAAGCGGACCTGCTGCCAGAAGATGGTACAAAAATAACCGTAGGCGATACAGCCCGATTCGCCTTTCGGGTACTTCACGACAACCAGTTTGTCCGTCAACGGATTGGTATTTGCTATTGAATATTAATGGTGGGTTTTTGAGAGACAATCTAAATGGATAGGAGACAAATACTAACGGATGAGAGAAATTGAAGACGGTATGAGAGATCATTCAGGAAATAAGAGAGACAATAATTGGAAAAAGAGAGAAGCTTTTAAAAATAATTGAGACAACCGCCCTATTATTAGAGACAATGCTAATAAAAACCACCACATCAGCTAACAGCAATGCCTTAGCCTCAGGTGGTGGTTTTTATTTATGGATACAGGCCGAAAAATTCTTCTAATGTCTCTTCCTGTTGATGGATTTCTGCGGCTGGCTCTTTGCCTACATAACGCAAATGCCATGGTTCATAGGCATAGCCAGTGATATCTGACTTTCCTTCTGGGTAACGGATGATGAAACCATATTCATGGCCATGATCTGCCAGCCACTGACCTTCTTTCGTTTCGATGAAGTCTTGATCCAGCTTAAAGGCTGCTGCAGCTGATGTTACATCCATCGCAAGGCCGGTCTGGTGTTCACTTGTACCTGGCTTGGCAGAAAACTGGTTAGCATGTTCTTCCCCGTTTTTTTTCACATTATCTTCATAGATCAGTTTCTGACGTTCATAAGAGCGATATCCAGATGCTGCAACGAGTTCCACTCCGTCCTGCTTCGCTCCCTTGAATAATTCTTCCAATGCCTCGGCAGCTTCCAGGCGCATTTGTTTTTTCTCATGAAATTCATCAAATGGGAAAGGGACATCCGGCACAACAAGATCATTCGGTTCAAAATCTTCCGGAAGCTTCCTGCTTTTATTGACCACTACTGTAAGAGCATGTGGCTCATCTACAGTCACTACTTCATCTCCCTTTCCTGAAGCAGGTTTATCTGCAGTATCCTTCTCTTTATTATCATTGTCATCCTTTTTATTGTTCGAGCCTTTACTCTCGTTCTGTTTTTTCTTACCTTTTTCACCAGCTTCATTGGATTCGCCTTCTTGCTCATGTTTCTCGGGTGATTCTTGTTGGGAATCGTTATCTGCAGGCGTCGACTCATTGCCGGTTTCATTACTGAGCCCGCTGCATCCGGCCGCTAGCAGCAATAAAGATACAAACATCAGACTGTAAAATCGTTTCATGGTCAATATCCTTTCTTCAAAAACTTAGCTGGTCGTCAATATAGTATAAAAATCTACTAGACAACTATAACATGGAAAAAGAATATTTTTACAGCCTTTAATTCAAAAAGACCGGCTCACCTTTATGGTGAACCGGTCTGATATCTCATCATTATTCCCAAGTATAAGGCTGGTACTGCTTGCTTAAACGATCGAAACTATCTCGGTCTTCATTCGCGATTGCCTCATTGATCTTTTCATCCAATCTATGTTTATTGAACTCGTAACTTAATTCATCAAGAATCAATCTGGAGGCTAGCTGTAAACCAAAGGATAATTCTCGTTTAGCTGTGATTGTCTTATTTCCATAAACAGGGCTTCTTCGCAACACGTAATTGATTTTTTGCTTTTTCATGTGGCTTACCCCCTAATGACTTTTTTCTATTATGCAGGAAATCGCCGCGTTTTGCAACAATTTTCTGAATATTTACTATACAATTCCCCGCTAATGATCTATTTAAACCTCAACTTAACGATTATTATTATGTAAATATTGGAAGTAGATAAATCAAAAAGTCCCACCCGGATGCAGCCAGATGGGACAAGTTATTTGAGTCTCTTAGCTCAATTTTCACTCGTACCTCTGTTTATTCATTTAAAAAGAGCGTTTTTTTTACTCTGAGCAGGAAATTTACTAACTATTTTTTATCCTTATTGCTGACCTTTTACTACCATTTCAGCTACTTGAAGCGTACGCAGCGCCTGGTTACGGACGGCTTCTTCTACGTCTTCCTGCATATTGCCTTCAGCATCTACGGTTACACTTGTTCCATATGGATTCCCACCTGATGAGAATGCTGCATCGTTTGTGTATCCAGGTGCCGCAATCAACACTCCCCAGTGGAAGAGACTCGTATATAGATTCAAAATAGTAGCTTCCTGGCCGCCATGGGGGTTTTGCGCTGAAGACATTGCACTGGCTACTTTATTCACCAATTTTCCTTGGAACCAAAGACCGCCAGCCTGATCCATCAACTGCTTGAACTGTGCCGGAACGTTACCGAAACGGGTCGGTACACTGAAAATATAGGCGTCCGCCCATTCCAGATCATCCACTTTTGCTTCTTGAACATCTTTGGTCGCTTCGTAATGTTCTTTCCAAGCGGGGTTTTGCTCGATCGCCTCCATTGGTGCAAGCTCAGGTGCCTTTACTAATTTGACTTCTGCCCCTGCCTGCTTCACCGCATCTTCGGCCCACTTGGCCATCTTATAATTGGTTCCGGTTGAACTATAATAGATTACTGCTACCTTTACATTTGCCATAACTGATCTCTCCTCACTTTCATTCTTTATTTCACAGGCAGTATAAACTACCCTTTCCACATTTTAACTACATTCCCGTATGTTACACCTTTCAAACTAAAGAATCTTCAATTAAAGATATACCTTGGCTGCAAACAAAAAAAGACTGCCCCAATAAGTCTCTACTAGACTTGTGGAACAGCTCTATTAACAGGAGGACTCCCTTAAATCGCCAACTCGTAATAGGCCGGATATGTCCAATAAGCATCCGTCCAGCCTCGTTGAATGGATAATTCTTCAAAACTTCTTGCCTGGCTGCCATAAAAATCAATCAATGCTTGTTCCGGTGTTTCTAAATCGGGGTTATAAGATAATAGGACTGGTTTAGAAAATTTCATTCCATCCACTGCGCCTTCTATAATAATGGTTTCTTTAATAATCACACACCCACCTCTTTCCAGAAAATTTTAAATATTATAATTATTGCTCTGTTGATTTGTATATACCCTTGTAACAAAAAAGTAATCATCTTTTAAATTAATGGATGATTTGTTTGGTTCATACAAAGAATATTGCAATGCTGCAAATACTGTGACAGAGGCTATTATTGTTTCTCTAGACTTATCCACGAAGGCTTTGGTAAGCTATTTATGCTCGACAGCCTAAATTGCGGAGGCATTACGATGAATGAATATGAAAACCTGAAACGAGGAGAAAAAGGGGCATGGCTTAGTATCATTGCCTACCTTGTTCTGGCAGCAGTAAAATTGACCATCGCTTATATCGGGGGCTCTTCAGCTCTGCGTGCCGATGGATTAAATAATACGACCGATATCATCGCGTCACTTGCCGTCCTGATTGGGTTGAGAATCTCACGAAAACCCCCGGATGAAGACCATCATTACGGCCACTTCCGCGCAGAAACAATCGCCTCACTGATCGCGGCTTTTATTATGATGACCGTGGGGCTCGAAGTACTTTTCGGTACCTTCCAGGCGATGTGGTTAAATGAATATACTCAGCCAAGCATGCTGACCGCCTGGACAGCTTTAGGCGGGGCTATTGTCATGATCGGCGTCTATCGCTTCAATCTATCTTTATCAAAGAAGATCGACAGTTCTTCCCTTTATGCCGCAGCTCAGGATAACCGCTCCGATGCCCTTGTCAGTCTTGGAGCATTCACAGGTATCATTGGAGCACAATTCGGCCTGTTTTGGCTCGATCCACTAGCCGGATTCATTGTCGGTGTCATCATTTGTAAAACAGCATGGGATATCTTTTACGATTCTACACATACATTGACCGATGGATTTGATGAAGACCTGCTGCAGGATATCCGGTATCATATTTCCAGAAATCAAGGTGTCTGGGAAGTAAAAGATGTTAAAGGACGGCTGCAGGGCAACATCATCCTGATTGATGTGACCATTCTTGTCGATCCACACATCAGTGTTCAGCAAGGCCATAATATCACGGATGAAATCGAGGATATGCTGGAGAACGAGTTGAATATCCGATATGCTCAGATCCATATCGAACCATATGAAGAAAATTAAAGCCATGTGCCAGGAAGGTCATTTCCCCAGGGACATGGCTTTTTCTAGACAGCACTATATGTTACTTGCCCTTTAAAGACAAACGGGGGGTGTCAGATTTGGTGGTTTCTTTCGCTGGTAAAACGGTCTACAAGCTCATCGATATTCTTCCAGCCAAAAGCGGTCTCCTCATAAGTACCTTCTCCAATTGTCACCATTTCGGCTTCAACCTGCTTCGCTCCGTACTTGCGGTAAAAGTTGCTGGATGGGTTATTCGTGAGCACCCAAACGAGCAGGGAGAGATAACCAGCTCCTTTCATCTCTTTCCCAAATGCTTCTAATAGCATTCCGCCAAGTCCCTTTCTTTGATAGGAATCGAGCAAATATATTGCATAGATTTCCCCATCATAACCGTAATGCTTGGTCCGTTCTTTCCCGCCGGAAACAAACCCAACCACTTCTCCCTGGTCGTTCTCAACGACAAGGGCGACCTGGCCGTTCACCGGCACCTTCAACACAGCTTCCCACAAGGCAATTCGGTTTTCAACGGTAATATTACTTACATCTTTTTCATCTATCAAATCTTTATATGTAGATTTCCAGCTGCTCACGTGTACATGAGCTATTTTTTCTGCATCTTCAAATACAGCCTTTCTTACATGAAACATGGAATGTCCTCCTTATATGGAAATAGAAATGCCGGCAGCATTTGAAAAACGCTGCCAGCGATTATTCATGTTAACACTGAAAGCTGACAATACGGTCAGTGTCGATACCAAAATAAACCCATTGCCTCCGGCGCGGACGCCAACGATATCCTGCAACAGACTGCCGTCCAATGAAAACCGGAAAGAACCAGAACCGTTGCCCGTTACGTAATCTCACTCGTGTCAGTCGGAACAGGCACCCATAAAACGCTCCTGGGTCCACTGCATAAACTCCAGGTCCTCCCTGAAATGTCTGCGGACCAAATTGAGGGACATCGGATGGCGGTGGTGGCAATTGCACTGTCTGACCTGGTCCTCCGCCTCCCGGCCCCGGAAATCCGCCTGGTCCTTGACCGGGAAAGCCACCTGGCCCCCCTGGAAAACCGCCAGGGCCCTGACCGGGAAATCCGCCTCCTCCTGGGCCTAAACCAGGAAATCCACCAGGTCCCTGACCTTGACCGCCAAATCCTGGCAGATTAGAAAAAAATCCTCCTTGTTGTCGATCCATATACGATCAAACTCCTTTATAGGAATAATCTCTACACTATATGCATCTCAACAAGGCGTGTGACTAGAGCGTTACTAAAAAGACAGTAGCAATCGCTCCAACTACCACAAGGATAATGTTCAATCCAAACCAGGACAACGCAATGGCTACTGCTCCACCGATCAGTCCCACATGAGGAGCATCGGGCTTTACCGTCATTATACCTGGAAAAATGAGGGCACCAAGGGCTGCATATGGAATAGCATTCAACCACCTGTCTACCCAGGCAGGGAAATTCAGTTTATCTACAATGAAGGCCGGCAAAAGACGAGGCACTGCGGTTACAACTGCCATACCTATGATCACCCAGATCATTGTTTTTCCTCCCCTTTCAGCAGGAAAATCCCACAGCTTCCACCGATGATGGTACCAAGCACAATCGCCCAGCCATCACTCATAAATAAGGAAAATAGAAAATTGATAAGCATGGCGAGTATGGCTATGAGTGCTACCCTCGTCTCTTTTTTAACGGAAGGGATCAACAAACCGACAAACATAGCATATAAGGCAATTCCCATACTTTGACTGAGTCTGTCTGGTATAACATCTCCCAGTACCCCGCCTAAGAATGATCCGCCTACCCAGGATATATAAGCAGTCAAGATTAAAGCTCCGTAGAACCAGGTACCATAAGGTTCCTTCGCTTCTTTATTATGCAAGGAAGAAACGGTGAACGTCTCATCGGTAAGGCCAAGTGACAAGGGCACCTTCCACTTCAAGCTAATGTCACGAAGGCGGTTCATAAAGGACAAACTCATAACAAAATGACGGAAATTCAATACAAAAGTAGCGATAACAATTTCGGCCATGCCAGTTCCATGCGCAATCATATTCGCCCCCATGAATTGGGCTGCACCAGCAAAAACCAGAATACTCATCAATGTCAGTTCCAGATTAGTAAGCCCTGATTGTCTTGCCAGCACTCCATATGTAATCGCAATCGGCAAATAGCCGAGCATGATAGGAAATCCTGCAGCAATTCCCCGTTTGATCATCATCAAGCGTGCAGATTGATTGGTTACAGCAACAGCATTAGGTTCCACGACATTCCCCCGCAATCATTTGAAAAAACTTGGCATATCGCCTTTGATTTTAGTGAAAGCAAAAGTTAAACTTTTTAAAGTAAACATTTATGATATATGCCTTCTTTGTGTATAAATTGGTTTTCTTATTGTCGATAGAAAATTTCCACTATTATACACAATTATAACGGAACTTGAAAGAATTTATAGTAATTACGCTCAATAAGAAAAATTTGACATCAGAATTTGCATTGACAACAATCATTGCTTTCCTTTATATTTACTTTACAGCATAAAAGCGTTTAAGTATAAAAGATTTGCACAGGAATGCCACAGTAGTATGGTTAGGAACAGCAGTAAGAGACTGGGTGTCCGCTGAAAATCCAGGTTTCTTTCTATTACGAAATACAGCATTCATTAAGCGTGTTTTTCTTTTTCGATAGTGGATGATCATTTGTCATCAATCAGGGTGGTACCGCGGAGTAAGCTTCGTCCCTACAGAGGGATGGAGCTTTTTTTATGTCTGCGTGCCAAATACCCTCCTGGTACATTCGCTTTATAAACATATTTATTAGTGGGAGGAATTGTCATGTTACATTTACAGCCTAAGAACTTACCTCGGTTAATGGAATCTGTCAGCATGCTGGCCGTCATTGTTATCCTGATCAGTTATTTCATTATCGAACTGCAAAGTGTGCCCCATGTACCGATTTTACTGGCGGTGCTTATTATGATTACGTATGGTTTTGTAAGAAAGTTTTCCTTTAAGCACCTCCAGGAAGGTATGGTGCAGGGGGCTCAATCCGGGATGGGAGCTGTGCTGATTTTTTTCCTGATTGGTATTCTGATCAGCAGCTGGATGGCAAGCGGGACAATCCCAGCGCTTATGGATGTATCGTTTGCTCTTGCAGGCGGCTCCTGGTTTTTAGCAATCGTATTTACGATTACAGCCATCACCGGCGTTGCTCTCGGCAGTTCATTCACAACAAGTGCAACTTTAGGCGTCGCTTTCCTTGGTGTAGCCCAGTCTATGGATGCTTCTCTTGCCATGACTGCCGGAGCGATCGTTTCTGGAGCATTTTTCGGAGATAAAATGTCTCCTCTATCCGATACGACCAACCTTGCTTCTACAGTGGTCAAAGTAGATTTATTTGAACATATCAAAAATATGACCTGGACGACAGTCCCGGCCTTCATTATTAGCTTTATTTTATTTGCTGCCTTGTCTCCTCAAAAACAGGTAGAATCAGAAAATTTAAATACGATCCACCAGGCATTGAATGATTCTGGCCTGATCCATTGGAGTTCATGGATACCGGTACTTGTTTTACTTGCCATGACTGTTACCAAACAACCGGCATTCGTTGCCTTAGCTGTAAGCAGTATAACAGCGACACTCATCGCGGGAGTTCGCGGCGTGTTGCCATGGGGAGAATTATGGAGCACGTGGTTCGCCGGATACAGTGCCAGTACAAATAATGAAATGGTAAACGAAATGCTTTCCCGTGGTGGAATCGAGAGCATGCTATTTACGATATCACTTGTCATTATTGCTCTGGCACTTGGAGGATTACTCTTTGTGACCGGCGTCATTCCAGCTGTTTTATTCCATGTTCAGCGCCTGCTTCAATCCGTACGGACAATTACTTTATCGACTGCTTTTACTGCAATCGGCATCAATGTGTTTATTGGTGAACAGTACTTGTCCATTTTGTTGACGGGTGAAGCCTATCAGGACGTCTATGATCGCGCAAAGCTTGCCAGAAAAAATCTGTCACGTACACTGGAGGATGCTGGAACAGTAATCAATCCGCTTGTCCCTTGGAGCGTCTGTGGTGTATTCCTTGCTGATGTCCTGGGAGTAGCTGTCATTGATTATCTTCCATTTGCGTTTTTCTGTCTGTTAAGTCCAATACTGACAATCATCTATGGACTGACCGGCAAAACAATTACAAAACAAGCATAGCGTTTATTTTAAAAGATAAGAAAGTATAAAATCTTAGTTGGCTAGCTTCAGCGCCCAGACACTCGCGACATAAGCAACCCGTCTTGCGGAAGGGAAGGACTCCTTCCTCCAGTCGTTTTGCTTATGCGTGCCGTGTCTTTCAGGGCGCTTGCGCTTTTCTTATGTATAACATCTTTGTTTTCTATGAAGACTAAAAGAAAACAAGGAGTATGAGACATGGATAAGCATGAGGAACATTTACAAGAAGGCTGGAAAATGGACCATGCGGAACCCGATATCATCAAAGAGGATCTGGCGATTTACCAGACGCTGGTTGCCAATGTTTGTATGATTGGTGCTGAAGGATCAAACGATTGGGTGTTGATTGATACCGGTATTGCCCGCTACGGTGAGCGGATACAGGCAGCGTGTGAAAAGCGGTTCGGAAACCGTCCTCCTAAAGCAATCATTCTGACCCATGGTCACTTTGATCATGTCGGATCGGCCAAATACCTATGCAAACATTGGAATGTCCCTTTGTTTGTCCATCCAATGGAATGGGATTATGTCATTGGAAGACGGGATTATCCGGTCGGGGATTCAACTGTAGGAGGCGGGACGATCGCTTTACTCTCTCCGTTCTTCCCATCACGTGGAAAAAACCTTGCCAAGTTTGCGGAAAAATTGCCAGAAGACGGGACATTACCATTTTTACCGGATTGGCGTTATATCCATACCCCTGGGCATACACCAGGGCACATTTCATTATTCCGGGAAAAGGACCGAGCCTTGATCGCAGGTGATGCATTCACCACCGAAAAAACGGAATCCAGTTTATCTGTTTTCACCCAGGCCCAGCATGTCCACGGACCACCCGCGTATTATACGCATAACTGGAGGGAAGCAGAAGCATCCGTCAAACGTCTGGCGGAACTCGATCCTTCTGTCGCCATTACCGGACATGGTCTTCCAATGGAAGGCGAAATCCTTACCAAGCAACTGAATGAACTAGCAGATAATTTTCGCGAGCTTGCGATTCCTAAACACAAGCGGAACATCCATTAGTTCCATTTTGTTTCAGGGTGAAGCAGTTCGGCAAGCTTTTTTAAGCCTTCCAATAGCCGTGGAGAGGGCCTGCAGTAAAGAGATTCTTCAAGGACATGAATTCTACCTTCCTTTATTGCAGCCATCTCCATCCAACCCGGTCGTTTTTTCACAAGCGCCGGGTTCATTTTTTCTTCTTTCACACCCACCCAAACCATACAAATATGATCCGGGTTACGTTCTAATACATCATCCCAATCTGTTTTAACATTCGCTTCCGTTTCTGTACGGAAAATATTATACCCTCCGGCAAGTTCACTGATCTCTGTCAGCCAGTTCGCTTTGCCAGGAGTGAAAATTGGTTTCGGCCACCACTCCCAATACAAAGAATGACGATCTTTTAACTCCTCTGCCTTGTTACGGTAGATAGTAATCGTTTGTAAAAACTCTTCTTTCCTATATCTTGCCTCAGCTTCTATTCCAATCGCCTTCCCAACAGTGACAAGATCCTCTGCGATCTCTTCTAATGTATTAGGATTGAGAATAATGAACGGCAGCCCCTTCTCTTTTAAGCCTTCGATGTTTCTTTCCATCCCTGGCACACTCAATGATGCCAGTACAAGGTCAGGTTTCAACGCTGCGACTTTATCGATATCAATTGATAAGTCAGGACCGACGCGCGGATGCTGATTAACGCTTTCCGGCCAATCCGAATAGTCATCTACTCCGACCAGCCACTCTGTTTTCCCTAGATATTCAAGTAATTCTGTATTACTGGGACAAATCGATACAATACGCAAAAAATCTCCTCCCATTTCTGAATTGTCAGGTATTTCATTTTCTTCCATTATAGCTTATATTTAAAGTATCAATAAACGAAAGGAAAGGGTGAAAGAATGAAGCCGGTATTATTGGAAACTTCAAAAGGACTGGTTGAATTCAGGTATGAAGGACAAGGACCAGTGATTTTGTTACTGAAAGGCGGCCATTGCAGCCGTGATACGGACCTTTCCCACCAAAGCCTGATCCACGAAGGTTATAAACTGCTGACCGTTTCCCGTCCAGGTTATGATAAAACCGATATTAAAACCGGAAAGACGCCGGAAGATTTTGCAGATACACTGATAGAAATCCTAGATCACCTGGCAATCCCCTCTGTCCAGGTTATCGCTGTATCCGCTGCCGGTCCATCAGGACTTGCCCTTGCTTTTTATTACCCTGAGCGTGTTACTTCGCTTATATTAGAAGCTGCCCTTGTAACCCCTTGGGAGGTAAGGTTTAAACGCAAAGGAAAGCTGTTATTTGGCACGGCGGGGACACTCGTCTGGAAAGGACTCAGAGGATTGTTGAAAGTGCACCCGGACTTCGTAATGAAAATGATGCTCAAAGAACTGACGACGGAAGATCCTGAAAAATTATTAAAACAGTTATCCAATCAAGATCGTAAGTTCGTCTATGAGATGTTAGCCACTTCCCATTCCGGAAAGGGGTTTTCCACTGATTTGGATCACCAGCCGATTGATTTATCTAAACTAACTGTCCCTGTATTAGGAATGTACGCCAAGAAAGATGGCAGTGTTCATTATTCGAATGCTATTCTACTGCAATCACTTATCCCTCATAGTGAAGTTTATGAAGTCCCGGCAGACAGCCACCTAATTTGGATTGGAGAACACGCAAATGCTGTCTGGCGAAAACGTCTGGACTTTTTGCAGGAGCACACCAAGGCCGCAGCTGAAAAACAAACGGTTGAGAACCGCTAAAAAAAGCTGTTTCCACTGGCTTCGACCAGCCTTTTGGAAACAGCTTTTTTATTTAATCTTCCTGTTCAGTCAAAATTACGGGGCCATCGGCGGTGATGGCAACTGTATGTTCATACTGGGCAGACAAAGAACCATCAACCGTCCGTGCCGTCCAATTGTTGGTGTCCATCTTGCTTTCCCAGCCTCCGATATTCACCATCGGTTCAATGGTTATTACCATACCCTCTTTCAAGCGAGCGCCTTTTCCAGCTTCTCCAAAGTGAGGGATATACGGGTCCTCATGAATCGTTTCCCCGATACCATGACCGGTGAAATCGCGGACCACCGAATATCCTTCGCCTTCCACATAACTTTGGATCGCATGACCGATATCACCAATACGGTTGCCGACACGAGCCTGCTCAATCCCTTTATATAAAGATGTTTTGGTTACGTCCATCAATTTCCCGGCTTCTTCACTGATGGTACCGACTGGATGGGTCCAGGCGGAATCCGCCAATCCGCCGTTTAAACGAATGACCATATCGACCGTCACAATGTCTCCATCTCTCAATTCATCTTTTCTCGGGAAACCGTGGCAGATTTCATCATTGATCGAAGCACAAGTAGCAAATTCATAGCCCTGGTAGCCTTTCTGTTCAGCTGTAGCTCCGTGCTTCTCTAAATACTTCTCGACGAAATTTTCTATATCCATCGTCGTGATGCCAGGCTTGATAAAATTCCGCAATTCCTTATGCACCTGTGCCAGCAGCTTACCAGCTTCATGCATTAATTCGATTTCCCGTTTGCTTTTTCTTTTTATCATATTCTGTTCCCCTCTTTCCTATATATCAATATCCTTCAACTATTATAGATAATAACGAAATATAATGTGATAGGCTAACCATACGCTATTGTATCAGATTGAGTGAGAAACGCCATAATACGGCCAGCTGACATACCTGGGAACGCACTATCTTACTCAATTTTTTTCATTTCCTCTATTTACAATAACAAAAAGATAGGCTACTGTATTCAATAAAATTAAAAGAGGTGGATAACAATGGAAATACGTCGTTTAAAATCAGAAGATGCTTCCGCGTACTGGACCCTACGCTTAGAAGCCCTGAAAACTTCTCCCGATGCGTTTATCACTACCTATGAAGATGCTGTAGCCAGGGAAAACCCCGTCTCGGAGGCAGCCGACCGAATGACTAGTGATAATAATTTTACATACGGAGCTTTTATAGATTCCGGTCTGGTCGGTACAGTTACCATGCTTCGTCAATCCCACAAAAAATTCTCTCATAAAGCTGATATCCTAGCCATGTATGTCTCTCCTCGCTCACGCGGAAAGAATATAGGGAAGTGGCTGTTGCAGCAAGCTATCGAAGATGCAAGACAAATAGATATAGAACAGTTACTTTTAGGCGTTGTGTCTACTAATGAACCAGCTGTCCGTTTATATCAATCCCTCGGCTTTACTGTGTTTGGAACTGAAAAAAACGCCATTAAAGATGGCAATATCTATTTCGATGAATATATGATGGTTCTATTTTTGACTTAATTGCTACTTCCTAACCATTAATAACCTTCACAATGAAACTTATTTCCAGGGAAATCGTATATATACAGGAACACAAAGAAGGTGGGATTCAATTGATTACCATTAAAAATGTAACGAAAGAATATGCTGGGAAAACAGCAGTCAAAAACCTGGACTTAGTCGTCCCCGACGGAAAGATTTTCGGGTTCCTTGGTCCAAATGGGGCAGGAAAATCAACGACAATTAAAATGATTACCGGTATACTCCCAATCGACGAAGGGACAATTACCGTGAACGGTTATGATATTGCCAGCCAGTCGATTGAAGCGAAGAAGCTTTTTGGGTACGTACCAGATAGCCCGGACATTTTCCTCCGCTTAAAAGGGATCGAATATTTGAACTTCATCGGAGACATATTTGATATTCCCAAAGATATCCGCAAGGAAAAAATCGAGAATTTGACGAAAAGTTTCGGAATATATGAAGCGCTTGACAACCATATCCAAACCTATTCTCACGGGATGAGGCAAAAAATAGTCGTCAGTGGCGTATTATTACACGATCCTGACGTGTGGATACTCGATGAACCGTTGTCCGGTCTGGATCCAAAATCGTCCTATACGTTAAAAGAAATGATGAGAGAACATGCCGCGAAAGGTAATACTGTCTTTTTTTCCACCCATGTCCTCGAAGTAGTGGAACAATTATGCGATGAAGTAGCCATCATTAATAAAGGTAAACTCCAATTCAGAGGTAACATGAAGGAAATGAAAGAACAATTTGAAGCAGATGAAACATTGGAAAAAGTTTTTCTGGAGCTGACCAGTAATGAATAAAACGTTCCGTTTAATCCGAACGATGTTAAAAATGCAGTATTCTTTGGCAGGCAAAAGCAGCGGAGAAAAAATCGGATATGTTTTATTAGCGATATTTTTGATTCCTTTTTCAGGTATTATCATCAGTGTGCTGAATTCCATCGTAGAAACACTATACGACCAGCTGGCACCGTCAGGAAATGAAAACGCACTGCTTGGTCTATTGTTCGTAGGTATGACTATTGTTCTGTTGTTTGTCAGCTTGAGCTCGGTTTTAAGCTCCTTTTATTTTGCTGAAGACATTGAGGGTTTTATTCCCTACCCTTTCCATCCCTACCAGCTGCTAGCCGGGAAAGCCGCGGCACCATTCATCAACCTTTATGTAACAAGCGGTGTTCTGATGGTCCCTATCTTGACGTTGTACGGCATTCATAGTGGTGCAGGATTCATCTACTACATATATGCACTGTTGCTGTTCCTTATTTTTCCAGTCATCCCTTTTACGATGATGGCCATCCTATTGATGTTTTTCATGCGCTTTGCCAATATCGCAAAAAATAAAGATCGCACAAAAGTGTTCGCCGGTCTGCTTACTTTTGTTTTTATAATCGGCTTCAACGTTATCATCCGTCTTAATCAAAATCCCGAACAGACCGCTGAAGGAGCCGCACAGCTCATTCAACAGCAAAATGGATTATTAAATATAATAACTGGCATGATCCCTACCGCTTATTTCAGCACCATGGCATTACAAAATGCAAAAGCTCTGAATGGATTATTTTTTCTGTTGCTGTTGCTCGCTTTATCTGTAGGAACTATCTTCTTATTCCTGACCGCCGGTCAAAAGCTTTATTTCAAAGGAGTGCTTGGCCTTACAGCAGGAAGTACGAAAAAATTTAATTCTGGTAAGGTATCTAAAAAAATTAAAACTCAGCCCGTGTTTTTGGCATTACTTTTGAAAGAGTTACGTATCATTTTCAGAACACCGACATTCTTTATGCAGATTGTGGTGCAAAGCTTGTTTGGGCCAGTCTTTTTGGTCGTTATCCTGGTTTTTGAAAGTTCCTCGGGATCAATTGGAGCACTTGGCTCTATGCTAGAACAGTTCGATGGTAAAGCTCCCCTGTTGTTATTATTTATCTTGACGTTGTTCATTTTGGGGGTCAATCCAGCCTCCTACTCCTCCATATCAAGAGATGGTCGAAGCTGGCCCGCTAATTTGTATTTGCCTGTCCCGGCAAAAACTGTGATTTTCAGCAAAGTGATGACAGCCTGGCTGATAAATTTGCTTTCAATCATTTTATTAGCGGCAGTAGGCCTTGCTGTCATTCAGATGCCTCCTGCATTGTTTATTGCCTGGATTATCTTGACGTTTCTAGCAAGCTGGTTCACCAGTCTGGTAGGTACGTCACTCGATTTGAACGACCCTAAGCTAAATTGGACAGATGAACAGGAAGTATTCAAGTCACGCTTTATCAGCCTGATAGCATTATTAATTGAAATGGGGACGTTTGGATTTATCGTCCTGCTGTTATGGAATATTGACTCTCTTCAAAGTCTGTGGATGACATCGCTCTTACTTGCCTTGTTATTGACAATTGCTATTGGCATCAGCCACGTAGCTCTCCGGAAATTAATCGGTACTAAGTTTCTTAAAACTCGATAAATTTAAAAAACGCTTGATCCCTGTAGAGGTTCAAGCGTTTTTGTATGATTCATTTTACAATCATGACTGGACATTCCGCGCGTTTCGCCACTTTATGGCTGACACTTCCTAATACCATTTCCTGAAGCGTGTTAAGACCTCGGCTTCCGATAATAACGATGTCAATATCCTCTTCATTGGCATATTTGACGATTGTTGGTCCTGGTTCTCCCCGCTTTAATACTACTTCATAGTTGACGTCTGCTTTTTGCAGGCGCTCCTCTATCGGCTTCAATCGTTCCAGTCGTTTCATATCGATTGTTGCCTGGTTTCCTCCCGCGAGCACATCGTGCTTGGAAGTATCTCCATCGACTACATAAATGACAGTAATATGAGCATTTCCCTGGAGTCTTGAAAGCTCTGCTGCTTGTTCGGCTGTACGGATAGAGTGATCGGATCCATCAGCAGCAATTAAAATATTCTTGTACATAGCTTTCTCCTTCTCTTTAAATTCGTCCTTTCATTTTATCACGTTTTGATACAGACAAAAGATTTTTTCTCATGAAATTTTTACTATAAAAATAGCAGAAACTTGATTTCCTCTACTATACAGAAGCAAATAAAAGTATGTGTAAGTATGTGTCGAATTTATGCGCTTACATGCAATTACCACTAATTGTACTTGAGTGATATAATCAGTTTCGTTCTTGCCGGAAATAGCACTGTTACGGACAGTGCGTCAGTTTTTAAATAGTAGAAAAGGGGTGCAGCATTGAACGTAGAAACAATAAAAAATCAATGGTTTGGAAACGTAAAGAACGATGTACTGGCAGGTCTGGTCGTAGCCATGGCATTGATTCCAGAAGCGATCGCTTTTTCGATCATCGCAGGGGTAGATCCGATGGTGGGTCTTTATGCTTCCTTTAGTATCGCTGTCGTTATCGCGTTTATGGGCGGACGTCCAGGAATGATTTCCGCCGCGACAGGAGCCATGGCTTTATTGATGGTAACCTTAGTTGCGGAGCATGGATTGCAATACCTGCTGGCCGCCACTATATTGACAGGTATTATCCAATTCGCATTAGGCGCTCTAAAAATCGGACAATTTATGAAATTCATTCCGCGTTCCGTTATGATCGGTTTCGTAAACGCACTCGGAATTCTGATTTTCACTTCCCAACTTCCTCACTTTGTCGGTGAGAGCTGGCCTATGTATGCTTTAGTAATAGGGTCTTTAGGAATCATATACTTATTCCCTCGCATCACTAAAGCAGTACCAGCTCCGTTAGTAGCTATCATCGCTATGACGATTCTCGTCACAACAACAGGCATCAATGTTAAGACTGTAGGAGATATGGGAGAATTGACAAGTACCTTGCCAATCTTCTTGATCCCTGACATTCCATTGACATTCGAAACCTTGCAGATCATTTTCCCAACCGCCTTAGCTTTAGCCTTTGTCGGTTTGTTGGAATCTTTATTGACGGCTCAAATCGTCGACGATATGACGGATACACCAAGTGATAAGAATAAAGAAGCACGTGGACAAGGGGTTGCCAACGTCGTTTCTGGTTTCTTCGGGGGAATGGCAGGCTGTGCCATGATCGGACAATCGGTCATCAATGTAAAATCAGGAGGACGAGGCCGGTTATCCACCCTTGTCGCCGGTGTGTTCCTGATGTTGTTGATTATCGTGTTCCAAAATGTATTAGTACAAATTCCAATGGCCGTGCTCGTCGGAGTCATGATCATGGTATCCATCGGCACATTCGACTGGAGTTCGTTGACAAAGCTTCATGTCATGCCAAAAACAGATGCCGCCGTTATGATTGTTACCGTTGTAACAGTAGTTAAAACACATGATTTATCCAAAGGTGTCCTTGCTGGTGTCATCTTAAGTGCCATCTTCTTCGTTGCAAAAATTTCTTCCGTCCATGTAGCTAAGAAATTCGAAGAACAAACACGTACGTTGACGTATACCGTAAAAGGACAAGTATTCTTTGCTTCTGTCGATAATTTAATCAAGCATTTCGATTTCAATGCGGATGCTGATTACGTTAAAATCGACTTCAGCCACTCCCATATCTGGGATGATTCCGCAGTCGCAGCAATTGATAAGCTCGTCCTCAAGTTTCGTGAACATGATAAAGATGTGGAAATCACCGGATTAAACGAAGATAGTTCAAAACTTGTTAAACGTCTCGGGGTTTATCATAAAGCCGATGCATCTTTATCCAATCATTAAAAAACTATCAGCCTAAAAAAGCTGTTTATTATAAAAGTGCTGGCCTTCAGGTGCCAGCACTTTTTCTATGAGTTTTTGACGTATACCCATTATTATCTGGCGATTACCGGCCTCTTATTTACTTTGCAAAAAGAAAACCTTCCACCTTTCTGGGATTAAATCTATTACTTTTCATAAAAATAAATGGTTAGGAAATAACTCTCACTTCCCGGCTATATACTCGCTACATAAGCCGCCCATTAACAGGAAAAATCACTTCCTTTTAATGGGCGGCTTATTCGTACTTGTCTTCTATAGGGTCTTGCCAGCCTGACCATTCACGCAAAAGTCTCGGCATATCCTCTCTCACATTTCCTATATACTAACGCAATTATAATTTTTGTAAGTCGGTCTATTCTTTAATTAAATCATAAAGTTTATAAACCTTTCCGTTTTCTATGTCATTTGGTTTATTCAAAAGATCCATTAACACAGCAGATACCGTATCCGGGTCACGAAGCTGCCCTTCTTCTTTCAGCTGTCTGAATTTCTCGACATCATGGAAAGCCTCTTTAGGGGCGGAACGAATGACATCCTGCATGTCTGTGTCCATCACCCCTGGACTGTAGGCCAGGATTTGATGATCGCTGTCTTTCGTTTCAAGTTCCGCTGCAACAGTGGCTGTAAATTGATTGATTGCCGCTTTAGTGCTGTTATACGTACTCCATCCAGGTGTTGATTTCTCAGCCGCACCAGAAGTTATGTTGACCATTGTCAGCTTTACATCATGAGTCTCGGCATAAGATAGGAGACTGTTCGTCCATACAATTGGCGCCACCAGATTAACCTGGACATGCTTCGTCACCTGCTCCGTATCCAAATTCCCAACCGTCTCGATCGGCTCAATCATGCCAGCATTATTAATCAGATAAATATGATAGGTCTCTTTGTTAAAGTGCTGCTCAGCTATTTTCTCAAAGCATTCTTTCGCTTGCGCACTGTCACTCAAATCACAGGAATAATGGTGGTAATCCGCTTTCTCATTCTTTGAAAACTTCTTTAATTCTTCACTTCCTGAACGGGAAACGCCAATGACATCTATTCCATATTCCATAAAATCTTTAGCGATGGCTTCCCCTAGTCCTCTTGATTCACCGGTTACTATTGCAAACTGCATCTTATCTCCTCCGTTTTTCAGTTAAATAATTGCTTCCCTTTTACCATAAAATAAATAGAACCTATCGTCGAACTTTACATCCCAATAGGGTAAGTATATGCTTAGGAAAGCATCAGTTATTGTTATTAGCTTAAGGAGCCAGCACAATGAAACACTTGATTCTTTTTATCATTTACCTGGCAGGAATCGTAATTTCCAGCCTTGGTTTAGCTATGATTATTAAGTCAGGGTTAGGCGTAGGTCCAGGCGACAGTGTGGCAGTCGGAATCTCCATGCATCTCCCAGTCTCGGTCGGTACTGTATTAATCATAAGCTTTATCATTTTATTATTAATCAACGCCAGGATTGAAAGAAAACGTCCCGTTTATGAATCGATTCTTCCTATCGTGGTCCGGGGATGGACATTAGATATTTTTCTTTACAACGTATTACCTGAGGGTTATGACCTCTGGTGGTCTCAATGGCTTGTTTTCACACTCGGATTGCTGGCAATGGGGGCAGGAATCGCGCTATATCTGCGCACACCGTTTCCACGAATTCCATTGGATCACTTTATGATGATTGTCAACAAACGAACAAACCAATCCAAAAGTTCTGTTCGTATATTTGCCGAATCAGGCCTTGCCCTGGTCGGGTATTTACTTGGTGCGCCTGTTGGTATCGGAACACTTATCGTTGCCTTATCAACTGGACCGGTGATTCAAATGTTTTTCGTCCTATTTCGACCGCTTATCAAACTCTGGGGCATCCACGAACGGGAAAAAATGTTATAGGAAAGAACAAAAGCGCAGGCGCCTTGCTCACCCCCGACAAGCTTAAGGCAAGACTCGCCGTGACGTTTTTTGTCACAGAGAGGATTGACTTAAGACCTCGAGGGGGTAGGCGCTGGAGCTGGATGGGACCAACCACGTAAAGTTAAAAGAAAATTTTATGATTTCCTAGTAAAGCACAAAAGCGGCCTGCACGCGCAGGCCGCTTTCTTATGCTCTTGCCTTTCTTCCTCTTCTTTCTACTGGAACACCAAGCTTGTCCCGTTTAAGCAGGAACTGCAAGCCAAGGATTAGAGCAAATACGGATAGACCAATAACATCAGAATAACCGCCAGGATAAATTAATGTCAGTCCGCCTGCCAAAGATATGATCCGCTCAAACCACATCAGTTCACGGAACCAGTAACCGATTAATCCGGCACCAATAGCAAGCATTCCACAAATAGCGGTAAAGATGATCCATAACAATTCCATAGTGGTTGTATCGATCATCAATAGTTTCGGTTCCAATACAAACATGTATGGAATAATGAAGGCAGCAATGGCAAGCTTTGCGGCATTCACCCCGGTTCGAATCGGCTCTGAGCTCGCTACCCCGGATGCAGCGAATGCAGCAAGCGCTACCGGAGGCGTAATATCGGCTACAATACCGAAGTAGAAAACAAACATATGCGCCGGCAGGTCAGCTATTCCGAGCAGGATAAGAGCTGGTGCGGCAATCGTAGATGTAATAATGTAGTTCGCCGTCGTTGGTGAACCCATCCCTAATATAATAGCCGCAAGCATGGTAAAGAATAGCGTCAACAGAATTTCCCCATTGGCTAATGATACTAAGCTGTTTGCAAGCTTCAAGCCAAGTCCGGTTTTAGTAACGACGCCGACAATAATACCAGCAGCTGCTGTAGCAGCCACTACGCCAAGTGCTGTGCGAGCACCATCAACCAATGCTTCAATTGATTCCTTAAAGTTTCCATCAAACAGGTAACTGACCAGGATGGTGATGATCGTTGCTGTAACCAGTGAACTCGTAGCAGAAAATGCCCCTGTAAGTGAGCCATAAATACCCATACCAACTGCTACAATTCCAAATACAATTGGGTAAATTTTACGAAACTTCTCTTCTCGCATCATACCGACCAGAATGGTTGTAAGAATCCCATAAATAGCGGCACGCATAACACTAAGACCACTGCTCAAATAGAAAACGATTGCCACAATTGGCAGGAGCAGATAAATTTTCTTAAAAACTTCTTTTCTATTCGGCATTTGATCATCAGACAACCCTCTTAGGCCAGTACGCTTCGCTTCAAAGTGGGTCATGATCCAGACACCAGTAAAATATAGCAAAGCCGGTATTGTAGCAGCTTTAGCGATACTCCAATAATCCATTCCGATGAACTCAATCATAAGGAACGCAGCAGCGCCCATGATTGGAGGCATTAACTGACCACCTGTAGAGGCAGCAGCTTCAACCCCGCCGGCAAATTCACGACGGTATCCCAGCCGTTTCATCATTGGAATTGTGAAGGAACCGGAAGTAACAACATTGGCAACAGAACTACCACTGATTGTCCCTTGCAAGGCACTGGAAAAGATGGCGACCTTTGCAGGACCCCCTGTCCGTTTCCCGGCAAGTGTTACAGCCAAATCATTGAAGTACTGTCCGACCCCTGTCTTCACTAAAAAAGCACCGAATAATAAGAACAGGAATATGAAGGTGGATGATACCGCGATTGGTGTACCCAGGATTCCTTCTGTCGTGAAGAACATGGACTGCACCAGGCTGTCCAGGTTAACACCACGATGAATTAAAAAGCCTGGCATTTGTCTTCCCCAATAGGCATAGACAAGGAAAAGCGCGGCAATGATTGTGATCGGCAAACCAACCGCTCTTCTTGTCGCTTCCAAAACGAGCAAGACTGCTAAAAGCCCTACATAAAAGTCGAGTGTAGTCATATCACCGGCACGAGTAATAATATCTTCATAAAATAATGGCCAGTAAGCACCTACCCCAAAGCCAAGTATAGCAAGGACTAAATCATACCATGCTATTTTCCCTTTGATACGGTTTTTCTTTGTTGCAGGAAATAAAAGAAATATTAATACCAAGCCAAACCCTACGTGTATGGATCGATGAATCTGGGCAGGCAGTGGATTGAGCGTGGTGGTATATAATTGATAGATGGAAAATGCTAATAAGATAAAAAATACGATCTTTGCCAAGAGACCGGTCAATTCACGCACGGAAGACTCTGGATCGTACTTCTGCATGATTTCTTGTTGTTTTTCTGTAGATAGTGTCTCATCTTTCTTGCTCATGCACGTTCACTCCTCTCAAAAGTTCCCAGTTGTTGATATAGAGGGGCTGAATACGAACGATTGTCCCGCCATCTACATAGTCCTTCAGTGCAAACTGCAAGTCATTGTAGATGATCCTATGGTTCGCTTTAACCTGTCCGACGGAAAGATCGATGTAATCGTGTTCTCCCTTTAACCCCGTTATATAATACTTTCCATCTTTTGATTCAAAAGCTTCTCCCTCAGATGCATTCCCAGGCATCCCCACTGCTGTATCTTCGTAAATCAGCTGGACGGGTACCAGTTTATCGTCTTTCACTTTGTATTCCTCTATAACATCACTTAGATGAATCGAATGCGTAAATTTGATTTGAAAATGCTCACTTTCCTTTAAGGGAACAAAAACCGCAAATTCCTCTGTCTCTTTATTCTGGAAGGAAAGGACATATTGGTAAGGATAAAATAACCAAACAGCAAGACCGGCAAAAACAAATAATACTAGTAAACCAGCAGCAGTTCCCCTCTTCCTATCTGCTCTTCGCATTCCGAAAATCCTTTCTCACAAGAAAAGATAGACCGATATCATATCGGTCTATCACAAGCCATAATCTTCTTTAAGGCTTTTTATTATTCGGCAGAAACGCCCGCTTCATCAAAGTATTTTTGTGCACCGGGATGTACATCGATACCAACACCCTGAAGGGCAGAATCAGCTGTAATCACTTCACCTTTACTATGTGTGATCTGATCTGTGTTTTCAAAAATAGCTTTCGTGATTTCATAAACAGTATCTTCATCCATGTCAGAAGTTGTAACAAGCATTGCTTGTACAGCAACGGTCTGGATCGCTTCATCTAATCCGTAAGTGCCTTCAGGTATTTCGTCTTCAGAATAGAAAGGTACCTTATCCATCAACTCCTGGATCTTTCCATCGCCGAATTTCACGATGTTAACATCCGTTGTTGCTGCAAGACTTTCTACCGCACCTGTTGGGGTACCAGCAGTGATAAATGCAGCATCAATAGATCCGTCCTGGATTCCTGAAGTTGAATCACCAAATTCCAAATCGCGCTTTTCGATGTCATCCATCGTCATATCATGGATTTCCAGAATGTTCTCGGCGTTCGCGTACGTACCTGAGCCTGGTGCACCGACAGAGACGACTTTTCCTTTCAAGTCTTCCACTGTCTCAATGCCAGTATCTTTTGTGGTTACAATTTGAATTGTTTCCGGATATAGGGTTCCGATAGCCTGAATTCCTTCGATCGGCTCCTCAAACATTACTTCGCCGTCTGCTGCATAGGAAGCAATATCTGTCTGTGTAAATGCCAATTCTCCATCGCCATCACGCAATTTTTTCATATTTTCTACAGACGCGCCAGTGGAAACTGCGTTAGCCTCTGCTCCATCTACGTTCGAATTGATGATCGTAGCAAAGCTTCCTCCAAGCGGGTAATATGTACCTTGAGACCCGCCAGTCAAAATGTTCATGAAGGATGTGCCGCCTTCATCGCCGCCACCTTCGTCTCCTCCGCCTTCTTCACCGCCGCCAGCTTCCCCACCGCCGCAGGCAGCAAGGAACAAGGAAAGCGTTAACAACATAGCCATAGTTAAAAACCAGTTTCTTCTTTTCATAATTAGCCCCCTCTTTCAAATAGTTGCTTAGTAAAATAATGTTAGCAAAAATAGATGAAATATTCAAACATTTCATCGGCTTTCTATATAGGTTTCTTGCATAGAAAGTAATACTTATGCAGCAAATATATTTTACTATAAAAATCAAGAAATTCAAACAAAAACAGAGCAATCGCTTACTTGTAATTTTTTTCCCTCGCCTTCAAAAATTTCTACAGCTAACGAAAAGCTCCTGCATTCCCACCTTATAAATAAATTAACCATAGATGTATAAACTAAGAGGTAAAGTACCGAGAGAAGGAGCAAGTTCCATGAAACGGCGCAAAAAGAACCAGACACCAAAAGAAGATGTTCAACTAGACACAAGAGCAATCAGCAGCGATCTTGATGGTAACCTGGCCTTCATAAAAGATACTTTAGGAAACGGCTCCGATTTGGTTACAAGACGTATGATTCTAAACAAAAAAGCCAAAATCAGCGGGGCTGTCATTTTCATAGATGGACTGGTGGATAAAAATACTGTACAAGATTTTATCCTCGAAGTTGTCATGGTAGAAGTACCGCCTGAGGATTTATCTATCTCGCCTATTTATGAAGCAATAAAAGATTCCACCCTCCCTATTGGGGAAATATATGAGCTGAAAAAAATGGATGAATTGATACTCCGACTTCTTTCCGGAGAAACAATTGTAATGCTAGACAATGAAACCAGGGCGATTGCAGCAAGCACAAAAGGCTGGAAAGACCGTGGTGTACAGGAAACCACCTCAGAAAGTGTCATCCGTGGTCCTAAAGAGGCTTTTACAGAGACTTTAAGAACGAATACCGCCATGGTTCGAAGAAAGATCAAAGATCCAAAGCTGCGAATAGACGCCAAGAAAGTAGGAAAAATGACAGTGACGGATGTCAGTGTCATTTATATACAAGATACAGCTGATGAAAGCGTTGTGAAAGAAGTACATGCCCGATTAGATAACATCGATATCGATGGTGTACTCGAAAGTGGCTATCTGGAGGAATTCATTGAGGACCCTCCCTATTCTCCTTTTCCAAAAGTTTATTATACGGAGCGTCCCGATGCGATTGCTGCCGGGCTTTTGGAAGGTAAAGTAGCAATCATTACAGATGGCACACCTAATGTATTGCTCGTACCTGCCTTGTTCGTCAATTTCATGCAGTCAAGTGAAGATTACTATCAGCGCTACGATATCGGTACATTCATCCGTCTGTTGCGTTTGTTCGCTTTTTGTATCGCTTTGTTCATGCCATCTTTGTATATTGCTATCACGACGTTTCATCAGGAAATGATTCCTGCTCCTCTATTAATCAATTTGGCTGCCCAGCGGGAAGGTGTTCCTTTTCCTGCTTTTGTGGAAGCTGTCCTCATGGAAGCTACGTTTGAAATTCTCCGCGAAGCAGGGGTCCGGTTGCCGAAAGCTGTCGGTTCCGCCGTATCGATTGTTGGAGCACTTGTATTGGGAGAGTCAGCTGTCCAGGCAGGTCTTGTATCACCTGCTATGGTCATTGTAGTAGCAATTACTGCAATAAGCAGTTTCGTCTTCCCTTCCTATAATATGGCTATCCCTGTTCGGATGCTGCGATTTTCTTTAATGATTTTAGCAGCGACTTTTGGGTTGTATGGTATCATCCTTGGATTAATTGCACTAGTTCTCCACCTCTGCAGTTTACAGTCATTCGGAGTTCCTTATATGTCTCCGCTTGCTCCTTTGGTACCTAAAGATCAAAAGGATGTGCTGGTTCGCTTTCCTCATTGGGGATTGTTATCAAGACCTTCCTCCAGCTCTCATCAAAATGAAAAACGGACCAGCGGTCGAAAGGAGAAAGGAAAATGACCAATAATTTCTCTTTTCTTCCTATTAGCAAACGGCTGTCCATAACTCTAGCTTGTCTGTTATTTCTCACGGGGTGCTGGAACAGCCGGGAACTGGACGAACTTGGTATTGCGGTAGCTTTGGGCATTGATAAGACAGAGGAAGGAAACTACTTACTTGTGGTACAAATGATCAATCCTTCTGAAATTGCTACAGAAGCTCCTTCAACACGCCCACCGGTATCTCTTTATCAATCCGAGGGAGAAACCATTTTTGAAGCATTGCGAAAAATGACTTTGAATGCACCAAGAAAAATTTACATGTCACAATTACGGTTGTTAGTAATCGGGCCTGGGCTTGCAGAAGAGGGAATCTTACCTACACTGGACTTGCTTTACCGGGATCCTGAATTCCGAACCAGCTTTTTAGTGACTGTAGCTAAGGATGTAGAGGTAGAAGATCTCCTTAGTGTAATAACGGCATATGAGAAAATCCCAGCCAATAAAATTATGGATAGTATTATAGCAGCAGAATCCCATTGGGCTGCAACTCATGGGATTTATATCGACCAAATTGTCTCCGATATAAGGAGTCCAGGAAAAAGTCCGGTCCTGACAGGTATACTTTTAGAGGGAAGTGAAGAGGCCGGGAATAATGTTTCCAATGTTGAGAACGTCGATTCTCCTGCTCGTATCCATGTCGACCACCTCAGTGTTTTCAAAGGTGACCGGATGCTTGGATGGCTGAACGAAGATGAAAGCAAAGGCTATAATTATATCGTCGGGAATGTCAAAAGCACCTTGATCAATTTTCCCTGTGAAGAGAAAGAGAGTGGAAAGATAGGGGTAGAAATATTACGGACTAACGCCGCTATTGATGCAACAAAGACAGGCAGCAAACCCAGTATCACTGTGACAGTGGAAGCAGAAGGGAACGTAGGTGAAATCCAATGCGACTTGGATTTGACAAAACCGGACACCCTTAAAAAGATTGCTGATAAAGCTGAAACTGATATCAAACAAAAATTAACAGCTGCCATAACAGCTGCCAAGGAACAGTACCAAACCGATATATTCGGCTTCGGCAATGCCCTAAGCAGGAAGGAACCTGTCTATTGGAAACGAGTCGAAAAAGACTGGGATGAACATTTCGTAGATATGGATGTAAAAGTGGAAGTGAAATTGGAAATCAGAAGAAAAGGAACAATTGTACAGCCAGTTCAAAAGAAAGGATAGTGTGTAATGTGGCCGATTTTGGGTATTCTATCTGTTTCAACTGCCGTTTTTTTCATTGAAGTTCCTAAACTAAGAAAGAAGAATAAAAAGAAAGATTTAGCATATTTTTGTATATTTTTAACAGCAGCCACAATTATCAGCATTTTGGAAAGTATGGGTAAAAACCTGTGGAACCCTCTAGATTTGATCCAGGCTTTCTATGCACCTTTCAATGCGTGGCTGCAAAATATATTCACTTGATCTTTAAATGGAAAGTGAGGAAGGAGAGTAATGGACAATAATGTAATTAGCCCACGTCAATTCATGTACCTTGTCAGTCTGTTCCTGATCGGAAGCTCCATCCTCATCGTTCCTACCCCTTTAGCAAAAAATGCAGATCAAGATGGATGGATCGCCTCTTTTCTGGGGATGAGCGTGGGTGTGTTATTCATCCTTCTTTACCATAAAATAGCAGTCACTATTGGAGATAGAACCTTTATTGAGGCTACCATTGATGTTTTTGGAAAATGGTTTGGGAGAGTCATCTGTTTTTTTCATCTTGCGTTCATTTATATCCTGGCATCTCTGGTGTTGAGAAATATCGGGGATTTCATGACCACACAAATCCTTGAAGAAACACCGCTTCAATTCACCCATATACTGTTCATGCTTGTGGTGATTCTGGGTGCCCGTTTAGGAATTGAAGTGATTGGAAGATCAGCAGAGATGTTCATTACCTGGATTTCCCTGCTGCTACTTTTCCTATTTCTATTTCTTACCCCACAATTGGAGATGGATAATATACAGCCTATATTCGGCAGTGGGATAAAGTCTATGATTCAAGGTTCGTTTACGGTTATGAATACCCCAGTTCTTGAAATGGTAGTTTTATTGATGATTTATCCAAAAGTAAAGGAAAAAACAAAGGCAAGGCAGGCTTGGCTTTTAGGGTTACTTATTGGAGGAGGATTTTTGTCGCTGATCACCCTTTTCAGCATCCTTGTACTTGGCAGTGATTTGACGGCGTTGAATGAATATCCGGTTTATGAACTGGCAAGCAAAATCAACATTGCGGGATTTTTAGAGGGAATAGAAATCATCGTTGCAATTGTATGGATGCTCACCATATTTTTCAAGCTGATAATACTTTATTATGGAGCGGCTTTAGGGATAGCTCAATTCTTGAATATAGATGATTACCGGGTATTATTGTTACCTTTGGGCATGGGACTGGTCGTCCTGTCTATCATTGTGTATCCGGATGTAGCTTATTTTGAAACATTTGTCCGAAATGTCTTTCCATATAAAATAATGCATGGGTTATTACTGCCACTCCTGCTTTTAATTGGAGCCTTAATAAAAAAGAAAACTAATACTAAAGGGAAGCCTGCCCCAAAAGGAAAGGTAGAAAGAAATGTACAGGAATAACACAATCAGCCCGCGTCAATTCATGTACTTAGTCACCCTTTTTATTATTGGAAGTTCTATCCTTATTGTTCCTGGCCCATTAGCAGCTGGAGCACAGCAAGACGGATGGATTGCTGCATTGCTTAGCTTAGCTGTCGGCATGTTATTGATATTCTTATATCATAAAATCGGTATCCTGTATGAAAACAAAACATTTATAGAAGTCACTATCGATATTTTTGGTCCCTGGATTGGAAGAGGTATCAGTTTGTTTTACATTTTATTCATCTATATCCTTGCCGCACTGGTATTAAGGAATATTGGAGATTTCATGACCACTCAAATCATGCCTGAAACACCTTTGCAATTTACCCTTATCCTTTTTCTATTAGTTGTCATTATGGGAGCTCGTTTAGGCATAGAGACAATCGGGCGTTCTTCTGAAATGTTCATCACCTTCATCGTCCTGCTTCTATTTTTCTTATTCTTGTTTGTAACACCACAAATAGAAACAGATAACTTTCAGCCAATCTTTGGAAGTGGCCTGAAACCGATCATCAGTACCTCTTTCACCATGCTTGGTACTCCTATTCTTGAGATGGTCGTTTTATTAATGATCTATCCCGAGGTTAAAGAAAAGAATAAAGCAAAACACGCCTGGTTTTTTGGATTGTTGATTGGCGGGGGGTTTTTGACAATGATCACCCTCATAAGTATTCTCGTTCTCGGAAGCGATCTTACAGCCTTGAATGCTTATCCAAGTTATGAGTTGGCGAGCAAAATTAATATTGCAGGTTTTTGGGAAGGGATCGAGATTATTGTGGCTATCGTATGGATGGTGACTATTTTTTTCAAATTACTCATCCTTTATTACGCCTCCACAAAAGGAATCGCTCAATTTCTTATGATTGACGACTATCGCACCTTATTGTTGCCATTAGGGATGGGAATGGTCGTTTTAGCGATTGTCGCCTATCCAGATGTCGCTTACTTCGAAAATTTTGTAGGCACTGCCTGGTTTCCATACGCCTTGACCCATGGCTTGTTTATTCCATTATTGGTGTTAGCAGGAGCGCTTATAAAAAGAAAAAGGAAGTCTAAGAAATAGACATCCAATTATTTAATAAATTTATTCGCGCTCCCATTTTACATGTTGAAGCCCATTCATTTTCAGATCCTCTTCTATCTCTTCTTCTAATGATAGCTTCTTTAATATCTGCCCTTCATTCAGGGGAACAGCAACCGGCCCTTCTGTTTTGACTAGTTCGCAGTCAGCCAGCTTTTCCGCGAGCTTTTCCCAAAATACTTGCTCATCATAATTTTCAATGTAACGGGAGAGCAGTCTGGATTCATAATCTACGTTCAAGTCTTTACAATCGATTTCCTCATTCTCTTCAATCAATCCTTCCATCCCAGCTTCCTTATAATACTGGAACACATGATCACGAAGCGCTTCAAATTCTTCATCTAATTCTTCTCTTGTAGTGTTGATCATCCAGCCACTTAAAAACAAGGCTTCTACAAGCTTTTGGTACTGCAATGGAGTTAAATCCAACTGAAGGTTCTTCATCATCATTTCCTCCTTTAAATGTCTTGCTCTTTCATTGTACATGAGAAACCATAGCCTGTCGCCAAGTCCATACGGCGAAAGCCTAAGTGTTTCTTATACTTTAATCCTTTCACATGATTAAACTTTCTTAAAATGCAAAAAAAGCAGCCAATGATAGTTTGGCCGCTTCTGCTTAATTCATGACTTTTGATACTAATACTAGGCGTTTTGTCTTTCCATACTTTCAAATAGTGAATTCGCCATGGGAATTCCTGCGTCTTGCTCATAGGCATGCTGCAGCTTTTGCGTAACCTCACCCGGTACGCCGTTACCTATTTTCTTCCCGTCAAACTCAATGACAGGTGTGATTTCTGCTGTACTGCTGGAGATGAACATCTCGTCAGCATATTGGATATCTTCCACACGGAATGCATCTTCAACGAACGGAATATCTAAATCACGACAAAATTGTTCTACGCGCATCCGCACACAACCATGGAGAATATTTTCTTTTGCCGGATGGGTAAAAACTTTCCCATCACGGACGAGATAGGCATTCGAAGAGCTACCTTCTGTCACCAAACCATCCTTATGCAAAATTGCTTCCACACAGCCACTCTCTTTTGCTTCCTGTTTGGCAAGTACATTTGGAAGAAGATTCAAACTCTTGATATAGCACCAGTCCCAGCGAAGATCTTTATGTGAGATAACAGATCCGCCGCTCTTCATTGCTACTAGGTTTCTCGGCAGCTCTTGAGCATACGCATAAAAGTTAGCTGCCACATCTGCCGGAAAAGCGTGGTCCCTGGCAGCTGAACCGCGAGTAACTTGCAGATACACTTTCGCATCCATATCTACCATGTTTTTTTCTAACAGTTGATCCAGCAGTTCTCTCAGTTCGTTTTTTGAAAATGGAAGAGCGATTTTAATTGCCGCTGCTGAGCGGAATAAACGGTCAACGTGTTCATTCAGCAGGTAGTAGCTGCCACTATAAACGCGGATTACCTCATAAACGCCATCGCCAAACTGCAATCCTCTTTCCTCAAAGGGATAGCTCAGTTCATCGTGATTCACAAATTCTTTCCCTGACAAAATGATAGGCTTGATTGCCATGTACTCTCTCTCCTTTACATTTAAAGCGTATCTTATATTATAGTCTCCCAATTCGCACGGATTTTATAGAAATTCCTATGCATCCTCTTTCAGCGTGGAAGGATGATTAGATACGATGGTACCGACATCCTTCCCTGAACATAATTCCTTCATGATACCCGGGTGGTCAAAATTGAATATATGCACGGGTAACTGATGGTCCCTTGCTAACAGCAATGCGGTTTGGTCCATCACCTGAATGTTTTTAAGTAATATATCATCATAATTCAAGTTCGTATACATTTTCGCTTTGCAATTTTTATTAGGGTCAGCTGTAAAGACTCCGTCTACCCCTTGTTTTGCTACAAGGATGGCATCACAATTCAGTTCAACAGCACGCTGGACAGCTGGATAGTCTGTCGTCACAAACGGCTGGCCATTACCTCCCGCACAAATGATTAAATAACCTTTTGCCAGGTGATGCATGGCTTTAAGACGTATATAAGGTTCAGCCACTGCAGCAATCGGGAAGGACGTCATTACCCTGACTTCCTGATTGGTTTTACTTTTCAAGACACCCCGGAGCATCAAACTGTTGATGACCGTTCCCATCGTCCCGATATTATCCGCTTCCACCCGATCGATCCCCTAGGTTTCCGCCGTCCGACCTCTGAAAATGTTTCCTCCGCCGATTACTATTGCTACCTCCACACCTGCATCTATAAGTGATAATATCTCATTGGCTATATGGTTTAAACGATCATGGTCAAAGTTTTCATTATTATTTCCACCTAACGCACCGCCACTGATCTTAACTAAAACGCGCTGGTACCTCATACCATTTCCTCCTATTCCCCTGAGCCAAACATGCAGCAGGACTTCCTAACATACAAAAAAAGAGCAAGGCTGGGTATGCCTATGCTCTCCTGTAAATAAAGGAACGATAATGATTAAGTTGACCTGCATGTTGTATTCCCCAAGGCTGTTTCATCAAGATCGCTCCTTACTTCTTCAGATTTGTTCAACCATTATAGCATATTCAGAATTTTTGAAAAGGATAACTTTTTACCCATCTTTCTTTTTAACGGTTAATAGATAAATACACCTTCTAAAAGATGTAAATAATTGGCGGGTTATAAGAAAAAAGATTTAACAAGTAGGTCTTTTCACCTGTTTTTTATGATAGTTTTCTCACAAAAACAGTAAGGAATATTTCCTTTTTTCCTGTTTTGGTATAATATGAAAATAATTAAGATTCGCTAATCTGAGTCTTTTGAATAAAAAAACACGATGGGGTCTGATTATGCACATTGGTAATCGCATTCAAATCATGAGAAACAATCGGAAGCTAACCTTAAAGCAAACAGCAGACACTATTACTTCTTCCAGCTATCTGGCTAAAATTGAGGAAGGCAACTACCCTCCCAGGCCGCATGTGTTGCAAGCATTAGAACGAAAATTCGAAGTACACCCGGGGTTTCTTACAAATTACGAACAACGGGATGAGGATGCGGAATATATTCTGCGTCTCCTGCTCTCCAACATAGTGCTTCACCCGGATAAGGCGAAAGAAGTTATTGAAGTCATTGAAGAGAACTACTTCGAATACCTGTCACCGATCAGTCTCGAAGCCACTTATCTTTGCTTGAAATGTGCTTATTACTACAAGATCAATGATACGAAAAATGCCATTGACCTGTATGAAGAATACATCATCAACTATATTGATGAAACCGAGTTGCGCTCTTATCCAAAGCTTGTGAGAGAAAGCTTCAATTATATGATGGCACTCAAGACATTTTCAGAGAACATGATCAAGGAAAGCACTTATTATATGGAAATGTTTGTTGATTCTGTAGAGCAGGGAGCTATGAAAGCTGCAGTCATCTATAATATTGCTTTATTATACGGCGAATTGAACTTACATAGTAAAGCAATCCAGTTCGGCTTAAAAGCTAAGTTCATGTTCGAATATACAAAGAAATATGAAAGCCTTCTTTGTAAAACTAATAATTTACTAGGTGCTCAACATTTATACGTTGAACAATATGAGGAAGCATTACAATACCTGAAACAAGCTGAATTGACAGCCCAAAAATATGAATATAATCACCTTCTTGCGGATATTTTTTATAATAAAGGGCTCATTTATAAATACCTCGAAGACTATGATAATGCCGTTTTCTACTTAGAGAAATCTAGCAGTATTGATATTGAGGAATGCAGAACCTCGATATGGGAAACTTATTACTCTTTAATGCAAATATACCTAACAACAAAGCAGGATGCTCACGCTGAAAATTTATTTGCAATGATATCTAAGAAGGATGGATTTGATTCTTATTATATAATTTATTTTGTTGAATTTATTTTACAATTCAACAAGGATGAAGAATACATTGATAAATTATTCTCAGCAATTGATATCTATGAGAATTCAAACCAGCATGATGAATTAATTGAAGTTTACAAAACTCTTGGAGATCATCACTTCCAGGAGGGTAATTATAAACAATCAAGTTTGTACTATCAAAAGACGATACAAGCTACAAAAAAAATTAATTTTGAAGGAGGTTTTTAACGTGAAAAAAGCGACAAAATTGATTCTAGTGTTGGGATTGGCTGCAGTTTTCGGTCTTGGTCTGGCTGAAAGTAATGTACAAGATCAGGCAGCTGAGAAACCACGCGTAGGTGGACTTAACTCGATTGAAGTCACTGAATAATATTAATTAAGAAAAAGAGGCTGTCCCAAAAGTCCTCTTTAAAATGAAAAAACCACGAAGAAATTGTTTTTCTTCGTGGTTTTTTCATTGTGAGCTTATTTCCTCCCC